>NZ_AYSO01000017.1 GCF_000816675.1 Clostridium argentinense CDC 2741
ATGAGCTCATAGATCACATCCTTGGCAATTTTCACTGGTCCAGCGGATAGACTGTCGATGTCAATGTCTCCCTCAAATGACATGCGGTACGGATTCCTCTGACAGGACTGGCAGGTCTGACACCTCTGGCAGGTAACACAGCTCTCACATCTTTGGCAGCTCGACCCGGCAAACAGGTCAACGAGCTCATCTGATCTACCGAGATACTTGGCTCCGATTTCCACAGTACTTGAAATTCTTACTTGCGCTGGTGCAAGAGATGAAAAATTGGGCTTCTCGATGAATTGAAGTTTCTCAGGCATTGTTTTCCTCCTTTCATTTGACTTTCTTAGGGAATGCACCCCACAAGAGATAAAAAATTGGGCTTCCCGATGGGTTGAAACTTTTCTGACATTGTTTTCCTCGTATATGATATATTCTCGACTAGCTCTTCACAGCCTTCAAGTGTTATAGTTTCCCTTTGTTTACTAGCAGCCCGTTGTAATACAAGACGTTTAAGAACTGAAAGTGAACTTCTCTATTTTCTTCGGTTGCACTCAGAAGCTCGCTGGGCACGAACTCTTGCGGCAAGCGTCGGATGAACTCAACTCCATCCAAATTCACAAGCAGATGGTCGGCGCCAAAGTACAGCAAAAACGCTTCATTCTCTTTCCTCCAACGGATGTCAGACGACAATCTATACGAACAATCAGGGTCAAATTCGCTATACAGCACTTTGCGTCGATAATTCTTCACGGAATGACGCGCCCAAGGATCCATTGCGGTATAATCATTGGAGTACAACTTTGAAGCCACCCGACAGGCCCCGCGGCAGTCTACGACGAACGAACAATCATCACATTCTGCTGGGGCTGCAAGATCCTCACGCCACTCGCTAATTCTCTTCCATATGGTGTCAAAGCCCTCTTCAAAGACGTTGCCCCACACATGGGAGTCATGCGGGCAAAATCGAACATCGCCATAGCAAGAAAGAACTGCCGATGATATTCCGCCGCTGCAGCTCAATTTTACATCTAGGTCTTTGACCCGGGGATCGGCGCAGAAGGGAATGGGCAGTAAGCTTACGACGGAGACGTTCAGATTTTCTTTGCATTTTAAGAACTCATCAAGAAACCTGGCTGCATTAATTGTATCAACCTTGTAACCGACTTTCATGGGTGAAAGCGCCCGGGTAAAAGAAATTTGGTGAACTCCCATCCTTTCTAATTCTGCTGACGAAGCATACATCGTATCGATGTTTCTATTATCGATGACCTGATTTACCGCTACACGTAATCCTTGATTGAGTGCATTCTGAATCCCATTCTTGGTATCGCCTGCAGCATTCGGAGCGTTTACAATTTCGTTATGTAATTCATCTACCCACGAGTGGAGACTAATCAACACGCTCTGCAAACCAGCGTCTTTCAGCTCTTTGCATGTGGCTTGACTTAATAATCGTCCGTTGGTATTGAGAGAATATTGGACATTGTTATCATTGAAGAACTTGAATAGTTCACTCAAGCGATCAATCCCTAGAATAAGAGGCTCTCCTCCAGTAATAACCACGTCGAACACATCGCTATCTACAATGCGTCGTGCTAATTCAATTATGTTGGGTTTCGCTCTCTTGGCTGGCCTCTTGGCTGGCGACTGAATCCAGCTGGATGCATAGCAATGAGGGCAAGAGTTGTTACAGTGATCAGTGACCTCGAAATGGAGCGTCAGAGGGTAAGTTAACACGTAAATCTCCCCTTTTTTAATAGTATTTCTTCACAATATATTTCTTCACATTTAAACATAAAATTATACATCATGTTGAACAAAATTTATTACCGATGAAAAAATTGAACAAGAAAAAACTTTACAAAGCAACTTATTGATTACATGGCTGCCTGACCCTGTTGAAGGGAATGGAAGAGGTTGAGGAAGACTAGAAACAATTTGCTTGAAATGTCAAAACACGATATATATTAATCGTAAGTTGTTTGATTTATTTTATGTTACTAAATCTAAACAACATTGTCAGGAATATATAAGACGTATTTTTTTTCGTCAAAGCATAATCTCCAGCCAGAAGACATAACAATAACTGCTCCTGTTTTATCAATTATATTTTTAAAAATATTTATATTATTTCTATCAATTACTTCATCTTGGTTATTCTTTAAAAATCCTTCTGAATTAAGAACTTAATCTATATCTAAAAATATAACCTTCATAAATTCTTCCCCTCCATTTAAACTAAAAAAGTAAAGAATGTCTCCTATAAAAACTACAGATTATTTCACTTTGTAACATTTTATAATTACATTATTACTATAGATTATGTCATCATTATTTACCATATTTTAGAATAGTCTTTTATAATTCGTCATAATAATTAAATTTATTTTATCTACACTCCTATGCTATAATTGTAATTAATTTTAAACTTATTTTTATAGGATAGATATAACTAAAGAGGTGGAGTGAGATAAAATGAAAGAAATCATTTTTGTAACAACTAATAGAGGGAAAATTGCCTCTGCACAAAGGGAATTAAAAAACATAGTAGTTTTGGCTTGTAACGCTGAGTTAATTGAACCAAGAAGTGATGATATAAAGGAAATAGCAAGACAAAAGGTATTGCAAGCATATAAAATTGTAAAACGACCTTGTATATCATTAGATTCAGGATTTTTTGTAAGTGAGTTAAATGGTTTTCCTAAAGCATTTGTTAATCACATGTTAGAAACCATAGGGATAAAGGGATTATTAAAACTTATGGATGGAGTAGAGGATAGATATTGTGAATTTAGATCTTGCTTAGCATATTATGATGGAGTAGACATGGAGTTTTTTGAAAGCAAGTCTCCAGGTACAATTTCAAAAAGTATACAAGGAAAAGAAAATGAAAATAAATGGTCTGATTTATGGTACATATTTAAACCAGAAAATTTTAATAAAACACTGGCAGAACTTAATGAAGAGGATTTTATAGCATATGACAATTTAAAAGAGGATACTTGTATAAAGAAGTTTGGAAATTGGTATGAATCTAAAAACAACTAATAAATTAAATTATAAATTTGAAATATATTATTTATAAAAAATACATAATAAAAACCACATTATAAATAAAGGACTATATCCTTCCATAATGGAATAAGTATATTTAAAAAAGGAGGGATTATTTTGAAATTATTTATAAGCGCAGATATAGAGGGAGTTTCTGGTATAGTAGACTGGACAGAAACAAATAAGAATCATAGTGATTATAGAACGTTTCAGCTGCAAATGACAAAAGAAGTAAAGGCTGCTGCTGAAGGAGCACTTAAATTTGGTGCTAAAGAAATTATAATTAAAGACGCACATGATTCAGCTAGAAATATAATTCATGAACATTTACCCAAAGAAACTGAATTAATAAATGGATGGTATGATCATCCTTATGGCATGATGGAAGGCTTAGATGAAAGTTTTGATGGTGTTATATTTATTGGATATCATTGCGGTGCTGGATTTAATGGCAACCCATTAGCTCATACAATAAGTGGCAGTAAAATCAGATATATAAAGTTAAATGACGAACTAGCAAGTGAATTTAAATTAAATTATTATACAGCTCTTTCTTTAGGAGTTCCAGTAATCTTTGTATCTGGAGATAAGGACTTAATTAAAGACGTGAATAATACTAATCCAAATATAAAAGGTTTAGCAGTTAAAGAGGGGATAGGTGCCGGAGCAAAACATTTACATCCCGTATTAGTAGAAGAGAAAATTAAAGAAACCGTTGAGAGTATCACTAAAGATTATAATAAGAATTTTTTCTTAGGAAAAATGCCAGAAGAATTTAAAGTGGAAATTTGCTATAATCGTCATACTGATGCTTATAAAGCAAGCTTTTATCCTAATGTAAAATTAAAAGATAATAATACTATAGAATTTACTTGTAGTGATTATTTTGAAGCATTAAGAATGAAGCTATTTTTAATTTAATAAATATGTATTTGTGCTACCTTTAATATATATTTATCATATTTTAAAGGTAGCATTTAAATTACAGTATCTATATAAATACATTAAAATAAATACTCAATGTAAAAAGTACAAATAACTATTTAGTTTCATTAACATAAACAGCTGTAGCTCTTCCTTTCATAGGATCTGATTCCATTACTCCATCCTCAATATAAATTTCTACATGGTTACCAACAGCAAATTTACGACTTACATTATGATAAGGTATAGATGTTCCTTCTTTTGTGTTTTCAAAGAAATTAGTTTTATCATCTATAGTAACCCAAATTTTTCCCTTTGCAGTATCTACAATAGAATCCACTAAAATCTTTTTTCCTTCTTCTTTTACCTCTAATACATCACCAACAACAGTCGGAGCCATTAATTTAGTACTTACTGCTGGGGGATTTTCATTTACCACTTCAGTTTTCTTACTTTCACATCCAATAAACATGATAAAGATTAGCATACTAATTACAATAAAAAGAATAGTTTTTTTCATAATATCACCCTTTCTTATCTATTATTTTTAACACTCTTTATACGATATGAAATTTAAAAAAGTTCAATATCATTTAAATAAAATTTCTTATAATCAAAATCATACGGGCATCGAGCCTGTATGATTTGAGATCATTACTTCTTAATTCCTCAATAAAAAAATAGCATCCTCGTTT
This sequence comes from Clostridium argentinense CDC 2741, assembly GCF_000816675.1. Lineage (GTDB taxonomy): Bacteria > Bacillota > Clostridia > Clostridiales > Clostridiaceae > Clostridium_J > Clostridium_J argentinense. The sequence goes on from NZ_AYSO01000017.1 coordinate 4,659, forward strand.
GCATACCGCCAAGGATGCTATTTATCTTGAAATATTATGAGCGAAAGTAGTTTTTATGAATAATAAAACTTTACTTAATTGGGCAATTTATCAGCAGGTTCATTAATTCACCATATTTCTCTTCATCCAAACTGGAGTCGTCAGTGTTTATAAAAGTTATTATACCTACATTATTTGAATTTACATACATAGATGTATCTACTCCTGGATCACTGCCAGTATGTCCCCAGGTCTTTTCATCGTTATAACTCCAGAATAATCCTATATTTTCATTAGTTTCTTTGCATTCCGGAGGAATATTAGTGTCGTTAAATTGTTTTTGCAGCATTAAATCGATGCTTTTCGCGGTAATAAATGTATCTTGTCTTTTCATTACAGCTTGCAGGTATTTCGACAGATCATTTACCGTTGTCATAACCCCGCCATCGGGATATGTAATTAATTCATAAGCGGGCATTGGCTCAAGGGTGGCACCCATGGATTCCGTATGGTTGGCAAAATCAACCCTCAATTTAGAATAATCTAAAGCTATGTTTTCTGGATTGAATTCGCTCCTGTCCCATCCGCTGCTGCTCATAGATAGCTTTTCAAATATATTCTTCCTCACATAATCGGCGTACGTCATCTTGCTTCTTGCTTCGATGCAGTATCCCGCAAGCGCGGACCCGATATTGCTGTAAGAAAAGCTTGTCCCTGGTTTATCGTTTGAGAAATTATCCTTTGAATACCATTTGCCCTCAGGATTCAGATAGTTATATAAGAAATCTTTCAAGGTCATATTCTTGACGCCGTAAGCACTGTATGAATTGATATATTTAGTGTCGTCGTCCTTTATTCCGGATGTATGTGAAGCAAGATTTTTTAAAGTAATTCTCTCATTTGGGAAATATGGGTTTACGACTTTGAAAGGAAGTATATCATTGATATCTTCATCCAGGCTAAGCAATCCATCTTCCTGAGCTTTTGCCAATGATCCCCAATAAAGGTTTTACTTATAGAAGCAATATTGGTAACTGTGTCCAACGTGTAAGGAATTTTCTTTTCAATATTGGCATATCCGATTTCTTTCTTGTATAATACTTTATTCTCGGTAAATACAAGTACAGCTATGCCTGGAACTTTAAGCGAATCAAAAAGTGACGTCAATTGCTTGTCGAATTGCTGCACTTCTTTAGGTGCAGTAGCATCAGCAGTTTCTTTTTTTTCGTTTTTAGTTGAATTTATAGCGCATCCGGATCCAATACCACACAGTAGAAACATATGAATCAGTATGCTGATTTTCTTAGATATTCTCATGAAAAACCTCCAATTATTATTGTTATTGTTGCTTTAAAGATACTTCGACGAATCTATACCGACCTAATACCTCCTTTTTTTTAATACTATAGATCCATCTTAATAAAAAAGGAATATCATATCAACCTACTAGCCCTGTCACTGTTTGTCAAGATAGTTGTCGCATTTCCTTAAAAATTCATTAAGTAGAATCCTTCGTGTTTATCTATCTAATGCTTTTTGATGATTATAATAAAATAGATCTTACATTATTATCGATAGAAGATTTGGATGATTATTTAAATGGGAATAAATTGATAAAAGTTCTAATTGATAAAGATACTAGAATTAAACAGAATATAGTACCGACTTGTTGATTACCATGTAAAGAAACCTACCATGAGAGAATACGGTGACTGCTGCAATGAATTTTGGAATGTAACACCTTATGTTGTTAAAGGCTTGTGCCGTGAAGAGATACTATTTGCGATTGATCATTTGAACCAGATTTTACGGCATGAACTACTTAGAATGATATCATGGAATGTTGGAATTGAAACAGGATTTACATTGAGTGTCGATAAGAATTATAAGTTTTTAGATAAATATATCCCAGACGATTTGTGGAATAGATTGCTATCTACATATTGTAAGGCATTATTTATATGCCATGAATTATTTCGAAAAGTGTCTAAAGAGGTAGCAGAAGTACTTGGATTTGTTTATACTGAATATGATAAAGATATAATAAGATACACGAAAGACTTATATAATCAATACGTCTCAAAGATAGAAAATGGAACAAAGATTTAATTAACGATGCAATAAAATTTCATAAAGATACTCTATTTTTTGATGAAAGGAGATAAGAATTTGAAGCGCAATTCGATGAAAAAAATACCAAAGGAAGCAATTCAAGCAATCGAAATAATAGAGGAACTGCTTGATAGTATATTAGTTGGGGTATATTTATACGGTTCTGCTGTAATGGGAGGTTTACACATTAATAGCGATGTAGATATTTTGGTGGTAACAAATCATGGTTTATCTGAAAAAATTCGAAGAGATCTTACAAATAGGCTAATGCTTATATCTGGGAAAATAGGAAACGTAAACGCTATAAGACCACTTGAAGTTACAGTTATCAACAAAAATGATATACTTCCTTGGCATTTTCCGCCTAAATATGAATTTATGTATGGGGAGTGGCTAAGAGAACAGTTTGAAAAAGGAGAGATTCCTAGACCAACTTATGATCCAGATTTAGCAATTCTTTTAGCTCAGGCAAGAGAGAATAGCATTATTCTTTTTGGAATAAATGCAGCAGAAGTACTTGAGCCTGTGCCAATAAAAGATATTAAAAGGGCTATTAAAGAATCTTTACCCGGGTTGATTGAGGATATAAAAGGTGATGAGCGCAATGTCATTTTAACTTTAGCTAGAATGTGGTTTACAGCTTCTACCAGTGAAATTAGCTCAAAAGATCAGTCCGCAGAATGGGCAATACCTCAATTACCTGAATATCATGCAGCAATACTCGACTTAGCGAGAAAGGCTTATTTAGGAGAGTGTGTTGATAAGTGGGAAGGAATGGAGACCGAGGTGGCATCACTCGTTAATTATATAAAAAAGTCTATAGAGTCTTGTCTTAACATCTGAGCACCTTTCAAATTATGTTAATTATGAAAAAGGCTGATTGTTAATGGCATTATTGTCCAGGGTTGTTTCGATATGTTCCCTCATACTTTGATTTCTCAAAATTAGCCAAAAATCTATCTAAAGCCGTAAATCAGCTATTTTCACATGGGATTTAGGAGATAGTAACATTTTAGTGAGAGATAATAAAATAAGTGGTATGATATTACCTTCTGTGTAAGTCTATTAGAGATGATATCAGAGAAGAAAAATATGTCCATGCTTAAGGTAGCCATTATACAACATTCTATAGGAAATCAAATAGTAGGGGAGATAGAAGTAAGATTTCACATTTCTAGATTTTTCGGAGACTGCTATCCATAGGTATGCTTTTATTTTATAAATTAATACCTACATACATTGCTATTTAAACAATTAAGTTTTTTGGTATCTAAGTATATATTAGGGTAGAGGAATCATTTATATAAAATTGGGACCAAAAAAATATATGACATTTTTAGTCCCAATTTTATAGTTTTAAATCATTCTAATCCTCATCAGAAAGGGGATTTTTATTTATAGCAGTTCTAAGCCTTTCATCATCAACATGAGTATAAATTTGAGTGGTTGCAATATTTTCATGACCTAATATTTGCTGAAGTGTTCTAACATCTACCTTGCCATGCTTATGCATTAATGTAGCAGAAGTGTGACGAAGCTTATGGGGAGTATACTTATCCTTATCAAGTCCTGCTAATCCTACATATTTTTTAACTATACGTTCAACAGTTCTTTTATTTATTCTTCTATATTTACCACTAATAAATAGAGCATCTTTATCTTCTTTATCAACTCTAAAATTAATTTCATTTCTATGCGGCATATAACGATTTATTGCCTTTAATGAAGCTTTATTCAAATATATAGTTCTTTCTTTATTTCCTTTACCAATTATGGTTAAAGTATCTCCTTTAATTTTAGATATATCTATACTACAAAGTTCAGAAAGTCTTAAGCCACAATTTAAAAATAGGGTTATAATACAATAATCTCTTTCAGAATTTTTTTCTCTATTTTGTGCAGCTTGTAATATATCTTTACTTTCATCTAGAGTTAAATATACAGGACTTCTTTTACCAAGCTTAGGGGACTCTAAATCCACTGTTATATTAATGGGTAATAACTTTGCTTTTGTAGTTAAATAATTGAAAAATGACTTTAGTGAAGCAACTTTTCTAGCTTTAGCACTTGATTTATTATTTCTTTCTTTCTCTAAAAAGGAGAGATAACTATAAAAATCCGTCAGTGTAAGATCTTTTAAGACAGAAAGGTCAATGTCATTAACTGGTATATTATCAAAATCGCCATCAAAATTAATAGGTAAGAGATTTTTATGTATTTTTAAAAACTTCAAAAAAAGAGTCAAATCAGAAGTATATGCAGTTATAGTATTTTTAGATACACCTTTAACAGTTAAAAGATAGTTTAAGTAATCCTTAACAAAAGGGGGAAGCTTATTAAAATTAGATGATTCATATTTAAGTTTATACTTATTATTATAATTCATGTTTTCCTCCAAAATATATATTAATGTCGTGAAACTTACATTTCACGACATTAATATTCTACAAAAGAGAGGTAAAATCCTTTATTTATATTTAAATAGTTATAGATAACATAAATAAATACTTTTTATTGAAAAATACTCCTCCCAATATTACATAAGCAAATATATTTTTAACTCCATTAACAATAACTATATATATCATCTCTTTGTTTTCATTACAATCACACCAACTCTAAAAGATCATCAATTTTTTTGATCTTATTAATTCTTTAATTCCATTTTTTCTCCTATAAGCTCATTCCAACTACTAATTATAGGTTTAATTATATTAGGCCCTATTTTTGATATAAATACTAATTGTGAAATCTCTTTATGTTCACAAGGTTTATAATCTATGTTTTTCCCAACTACATCTACTTGATGCCATCCTTCCTCTAAGTGAAAAAAGCCTTTAATTCTATAACTATCTGTTTTTATAATGTTTAAGAACTTCTCAAGCTCATTCTTCTTAACTATTCCAGTAAAATTCATAGTTAAGCTTTTAGGCTTGGTCTCTACAGTATTAGTACTTTCTTCTCCTTCAACCCATTTATTTTTTAATAAATCTTTATCTAAAAAGTCCATGCTAAATTCTCCAAAGGAGCATGTTGCTATATCACATATTGGATTTATTTCTCTGACCTCCTCAATTACCTTTTGGAGTTCAACTTCGTTAATTAAATCTACTTTGTTTATTGCAGCCATATGACAATGCTTTAATTGACGATTAACAGTTTCTAAATCTTGAAGTTGTTCTATAAAGTTAATTCCATCAATTAAACATAGTACACCTTTAAAATTATAAACATCCCCTTCTAAAACCTTAACCTCTTCAAGTATTTCTTCTACATTAGAAGGATCTGCAAGTCCTGAACTCTCTACAAATAAATATTTTAGATTTAGTTTAGACATCTCAGCTAATGCCTGTGAAAAAGATACCTTTAAACAAGAACAAAATATTGAGCCTCTATTTATTTCTACTATTTCAATGTTATCTCTTTTTAATATGGTTCCATCAATACCTAACTTTCCAAATTCGTTTTGAATAACTCCAACCTTCTCTTCTTTTAAAAGCTCCAATAATCTTAAAAGAACAGTAGTTTTACCAGAGCCTAGGAATCCAGTTAGAACATATAAGTTAATTTTATCCCCAACCATTTTACTTATCCCCTCTCTATATTCTCATCATAGATATAAATTAATGTGATTAATTTTTCTTATCATTAATAACTTCTTCATCTACAGATATAATATCCTCTTTATCACTTATCTATTTTCTACTATTATTCTTGCTACTTTTTCCGCTACCTCTCCTGTAAATGCTATGCATTGATTCATATGTTCTCTTGACCCTAATTCCATGCCTTTTGTTAAAAATCTACAGCAGAGACTATTGTGTTTTCCTTTAAAATCATCATGTAGCTCTTTGCTAAGTTCCATAGCTTTTCCAACCCTCGGGTCTTTTGCTTCTTTTCTTCCGAATACCATCCCAAGTGCCATTATTCCACCTGTTATAGCCCCACAAGTACATCCTGATCCTCCCATTCCTACTGGAAACCCTGATGCCATAGCTATAGCATCATCGGAAATTTCTAATTCAAATTCATCCCTAATAGTTTTAACTACTGCCTCTGAGCAGTAAAAATCTCCATTTCTATAATAGTTTTCAGCAATTTCTCTTACCTTATCAAAATCAATATTATTCATTACTTTACCCCCTAAATCATTATTTATCACTGAGATTATATTCTATAAACATCTATATTATAAAATAATATATGTTAACTCACATTAATATAAGTTACTGTTTATTTTTAATTGCATTATAAAATTTATGTCCTCCTGAAAGATTATAAACCTTTTTAAATCCATAATTAATCAATATATTTTGAGCTGCATTTCCAGTTACACCTTTATTACAATATGTTATAGTTAGAATATCCTTATCTAAAGTATCAAGTTCATTTCTAAGATTACTATGTGGTATGTTTATTGCTGTATCTACATGTGACTCATCATATTGTTTATTTACTCTTGCATCAACAATCTGAACCCTTTCCCCCTTATTTATTAGCCTTTCAATTTCTTTACTAGTAATAATCGGTCTACCCTTATTAATTGCATTATCTAATATCATCCCTGTATAGTGAACTGGGTCTTTTGTTGTTGAAAAGGGTGGTGCATAAGCTAAATCTAAATGAAAAAGTTCATCAATTTTCGCTCCATAAGTTATTAATGTAGCAAATACATCTATTCTCTTATCAACACCCTCATAACCTATAATTTGTACTCCTAATATTCTCTCTGTTTTCTTATCTGCAATGGCTTTAATAATCATTTCTCTACCATTAAAATATGTTGGTTTATCAGGCTTAATATTGTGACATATAGCTATATCATATCCTTCACATATTGCTTCCTTTTCAGATAATCCTGTATTTGCAACTGTGATATTAAAAATTTTAAATATCCCTGTACTTAAATTTCCTCTATATTCTAAAGTACCATCTGTAACTACATCTCCTGCAATTCTTCCTGTCTTATTAGCTGTTGAACCTAATGGTCTATAAATTGGCTTTCCTGTAACCATTGAAAATGTTTCAATACAGTCTCCACAGGCATATATATCTTTTATGTTTGTTTCCATTTTAGTAGTCACTTTTATGGCGCTAGTAATACCGATTTCAATTCCAGCATCCCTTGCTAATTTAATATTAGGCTTCACACCTGTAGCCATAATAGTCATATCACATTTTAATTCTTTTCCATTATCTAAAGTAACTTTACCTTCATTTATTTCCACAATGCTAGAATTTTTTATAATAGTAATGTTTCTTTTCTTTAAAGCATTTTCTAAAAAAGCAGCCATATCTTCATCAAGACTAGGTGTTATTTTATTTTCCTTTTCTACAATAGTTACATTTATCCCATCAGACATTAAATTTTCTAGCATTTCAAAGCCAATAAAACCTGTACCAGCAATTATTGCATGTTGTGGTTTTTTCTCTTCTATAAAGTTCTTAATATTTTTAGCACTTTGAACATTTCTTAAGAAAAATACATTTCCTCTATCTATCCCCTTTACATTAGGTATAAAAAATTCTGCACCTGTAGCAATAATTAACTTATCATAGTTATCTATAAAAACTTTATTTGTATGTAAGTTTTTAATTGTAATTTCCTTAGTTTGAGGATTAATATCTAACACTTCGTGTCCAGTAAAAATATCAATATTATATTTTTTCTTAAAGAATATAGAGTCTCTTGGTATAAGCTCTCCAATATCCTCTATCTCCCCACCTATGTAATAAGGAAGTCCACAACATGAATAAGATATGTCTTTATCTTTCTCATATATAATTATCTCAGCTTTATCGTTGTTTCTACGGGCTTTTGCTGCTGCTGAAGTTCCAGCTGCTACAGCTCCTATAACTAAAATCCTCATAAAAATTTCCACCTTTTATTTACATTTACATTTTGCTTTATCTTTACATATACAGTCATCAGTATCTGTTATAAGATTCATAAAAAATAACACTAATTTATTACAGTTAGACCTGTTTAATGAATAATAATTCCAGATGCCCTCTTTTCTAGAATCTACGAGACCACAATCAATTAATACTTTCATATGATGAGATAGTGTTGGTTGCGTAAAATTGAAATACTCTAATATATCACAAGCACACTTTTCCCCACAGGATAGAATATCAATTATTTTTAATCTATTTGGATCAGACACAGCCTTGATAATCTTTGAATTTTCTTCATAATTTAAACTCATTTAATCACTCCTTATATAGATGTTTGTCTATCCACAATATATACTTTCATATATATTGTGTCAATAATCCTTGGATAAAAACCCACTGTATTAAACAGAGGGTTTTAATTATAATTTATATCTTATTTGTTATGACTTACTTATTTAGGAAACCATTCAGTTGTATTATTAGCAATCCTAACAAGTATCAACATTACAGGTACTTCTACAAGAACTCCCACAATTGTAGCAAGTGCTACTGGTGATGTTGTTCCAAATAATGCAATTGCTACAGCTACAGATAATTCAAAAAAGTTAGATGCCCCAATCATACCTGCAGGTGCTGCAACATTATGTGGTAGCTTTAGTATTCTACCTGCTATATAAGCAATAAAGAAAATTAAAAAAGTCTGTATAATAAGTGGTATTGCAATTAAAATAATGTGAAGCGGATTTTTAATAATTACATCCCCTTGGAATGAGAATATAATTATTAAAGTTAAAAGTAATCCTATCACTGTTACATTATTGAATTTAGGAATAAATTGCTTTTCAAAGTATTCTTGCCCCTTATTTTTAGTAATAAATACTCTTGTTAAAATACCTCCTAATAATGGAATAACTACAAAAAGAACAACTGATAAAATAAGTGTATTCCATGGTACTGATATATCGCTTATTCCTAGTAAGAATTTAACAATAGGTATAAATGCGATAAGAATAATAAGATCATTAGTTGCTACTTGCACAACTGTATATGCAGGATCTCCTTTTGTAAGGTGGCTCCATACAAAAACCATAGCAGTACATGGTGCTGCTCCTAATAATACTGCTCCTGCAAGATAATCCTTTGCAAGATTTGCAGGAATTAATCCTTTAAATATTACATAAAAAAACAATGATGCTATACCAAACATAGTAAATGGTTTAATAAGCCAATTAGTAACCCATGTTACAAATAACCCCTTTGGATTTTTTCTCACGTTCTTAATACTTTTAAAATCTACTTTCATCATCATAGGATAAATCATTAACCAAATAAGTATTGCTATTGGAATAGAAACATTAGCATACTCAAACTTATTTAAAAAGTCTGGAATAGCAGGAATAAACTTTCCAATAAGCACACCTAAAACCATACAAGCTATAACCCATACTGTTAAATATCTTTCAAAAAATCTTATTCCAGATGCTTTCTCTTTACTCATACTTATCACTCCTTTTACTCAAACATTTCATTTTTTATATAATTATATTCCTATAAAATAATTCCTATCTGATTTATTATTTTTAAAATTCCACTACAAAGATTTTTTATTGTTTTGTAGTGGAATTTTAGTTCTAATCGATTAACTGATAAAGTTTATCTCCTTTTATTTCTCCCGGTTTCCATTCTATAAGTGCAAAGTTTCCTTTTGATATTTCATTAACTTTATTTATCCATTGCACCTCATTACTTGCTTTTACTTTTAAAATATTATTAGTTGTATTAGCTGCATAGAAACTTGAATTAATTACCCACCATTTACTATCTATGTCAGCTCTTTCTAAATCCTTTTGCAATCTCATAGCTTCATAAACTGGAGTTGTTTCAGCAAGTGTTACAATAATAACCTCTGTTTCCTTCTCATCTCTTAGCTTAGGTAAAAGTTTCTTAACAGACTCTGGAATATCTCCTTGTGAGCGTTGTATCTCTTTATGGTAGCTTTGAGTTGAATCTAATAGTAATAGTGTGTGACCAGTTGGTGCAGTATCAATAACTACAACTTCATTTTCTGATCTTTCTACTATTTCAGCAAAAGCCCTAAACACTGCAATCTCTTGAGTACAAGGAGATCTTAAATCTTCTTCTATATAAGCAAGATCATCTTCACCCATGGTTTCCCTAGCTTTACTTAGCACTTCTTCCTTATACTTTTCAAGTTCTTCCTTTTCATCAATATTACTTAATGTAATGCCATGACTTTCTTCTAATACAAATTTTAGATGTGCTGCTGGATCAGTAGTTGTCAAATGAACTTTTTTACCTTTTTTAGCAAGTCCTAATGCAATTGTAGCAGCTATAGTAGTTTTACCTACTCCACCTTTCCCCATGGTAAATATTACTTTTTTATCACTAGTATATAAGTCCTCTATTACATTATTTAAATTAGAAATATCAGTAACATTTAACTCTTCACTGTTAAATCTAACATTGCTTTCTTTTAAAAATGCTCTTACATTTTCAATACCTGTTACATTATAAGGCCTTAATGGAATTTCAAGGGTTTCGATATTTTTAATTCCTTCTGGTATATCCTTTAATGCATCCTGCTGTTTATTATAAATAGCGGCTGAAAGGGAGTCATCATGTTCTTTAAGAAGTCCATTTATAACTAAAATTTGATTATTGACCCCTATATCCTGAAGTTCTATAGATGCTCTTTCGGCTTCTTTTAATGGCGAAACCTCTGGACGTGATACAAGAATAAGGGTAGTTTTATCTTTATCAGCTAAAGTAGCAACAGCATTTTTATAAATCTCTTTTTTACTTTCTAAGCCTGAAAGTTGTCCAAGACATGATGCACCATGGACGTTTTCGCTAATAAAATTACTCCAAGCAGAAGGAAGTTGTAGCATCCTAAGTGTATGACCTGTTGGGGCTGTATCGAATATAATATGATCATATTCTTTTGCTGCTTTTTCATCTGTTATAAAACCTGAGAACTCATTAAATGCAGCTATTTCAACAGTACATGATCCTGAAAGTTGTTCCTCCATATTATTTATAGCAGCTTGTGGTAATTTACCTTTATATGGAGCAATTACACTTTCTCTATATTCAGTTGCCGCTTCCTCAGGATCAAAATTTGCTACTACTAGATTTGGTATTTCTTTTATAGCAACACCTTTATTGGTAAGTTTAGTGTTAAACACATCTTGAAGATTTGAAGCTGGATCGGTACTTATAAGCATAATTTTCTTGCCTTCATCGGCTAATGAAACAGCTGTTGCACAAGCTGTCGAAGTTTTTCCAACTCCACCTTTTCCAGTAAAAAATAAATATTTAGTTAAATTCATATCTGATATATTAAAATTCTTAAACATTCGTATCCCTCTTTTCTATACTAACAACATCCACCGTCACAACAACAATTATTAGATTTTATTTTGATTGTAGTTTTTAAATAATCCTCTGGTATATCTAGTAATTTAGAAAATTCCTCATTAGTTGGATAAGCTTTTGTTTTTACAACCTCACCATCCACCATTATTACTGGAAGCACTTCTACTCCATGTTTGTTTAAAATTTCATTTATTACTTTATTATCAACAAATATCTGCGGATTGCTAGTAAGGTTATACCTCTCAACTAATATTCCTTTGTTTTTCAAATTGTTTAATACAGTTGAAACTCTTAATAATTCTGGATCTACACTTGGGCCACAAACCCCTGTCGAACAGCACATAGCTGGGTCAAATATAATCATTTTTTTCATATTAATTCACTCCTTCTATTAAATGAAATTTATTTTTACAGATGTATTTTTATCTGTATAAGTAACAATGCTTATTTGTCTAAATCGTATAACATTTCAACTATTTTTAAATATTATTCATACCTTAAATTAACTTTAATCGACCATTACATAGATGACTGTCTATGTATATAATATAGACTATTATCTATATGTTGTCAATATACACTTTGAAAATAAGGAATAACACTTCTACACATATACAATTATCTATTTATATACTTATATTATGTTAATAACTAAATATTGTTAATAAAAAAATATTAGATGCAGTAAAATTAATATTAAAGATACTACATCTAATATTCTTTTATTATCTAAATTGAATTAAATTTTTAATCTTAATTTTTAATCTTAAAGACCATCAGATTCGCTTCTTGATTATTTTTATTATATTTAACAACAAAATCTACTAATGGAATTAAATAGTATAGATTGATAAAAAAGCTATAAGGCATTAATACCTTATAGCTTTTAAGACGTAAAAAATGAATATTGTTCGCCGAATAGATAAATTGTCCTTACTGCTTTTAGTAAGTGGAATATGTACTTCCTATTGAACTACATATTTAATATTTCCTCTATTTCTCTCTCCAGGTCTTCTACTTTGATAATCTTTTTAATTTTCTTATCTCGTGTAGTTATCTCTAGTTGATTAGTTTTTATGTTTCTCTCGCTTACAATAATTCTTAAAGGTACACCAAGTAAATCTGCATCAGCAAATTGTACTCCTGCGACAACGTTTCTATCATCCATAATTACTTCATATTGATTTTTTAATCTGTTGTAAATATCTTGGCCTACAGAATCCATATCCACTTTTTGGCTCTTAATTACGCAAATATGAATTTGCCATGGTGCAACAGATTTTGGCCAAATTGGACCATTAGAATCTCTATTTGCCTCAATAATACATGCAAGAAGTCTTCCAACACCTATTCCATAACAACCCATAATCGGATTTTTACTTTGGCCATCTCTATCTATATAGGTCATATTCATTGCCTTTGTATACTTAGTGCCAAGCTGGAATATGTTGCCTACTTCAACACCTCTTTTTAGCTTAAGATTGCCGCCGCATTTTGGACAATTGTCGTTTTCATTAACCTTAGCTACATCATGAAATTCTACTTTACTTAAATCACGTGTAACGCTAAAGCCTTTAATGTGATGGTCAATTTCGTTTGCCCCACATATTAGGTTGTTTTCATCAATTAATGATTTATCAAAAATAATCTGAACCTCATCCTCATGAAGGCCGTAAGGCCCTATATAACCAAAGACAAGCGTGCTGTCTTCATATTTTGAGTAAGGTAGTATATTTGCCTTTATTAATGATTTCACCTTAGATTCATTGACCTCTAAATCTCCTCTAATAAATACAATGAGAGGTCTATTACTATTCTCAACTTCAAATACAATTGATTTTAATATACGGTTTTCAGAAACGTTAAAGAATTTTGCAAGCAAATTAATCTCTTTTATATTTGGTGTGTAAACCTTTAAAGGTTCTTCTTCCTTTGTTTCTTCATGAATAATTGTTGAAGTAGCAACCTCCATATTTGCCTTATAGCTGCAGTTGTCACATACAACTATTGTATCTTCGCCTATATCAGTAAGCAACATGAATTCATGTGCTATCTTACCGCCCATCATTCCTGTATCTGAGCCTACTGAAATAACCTGTGGCAGTCCTACTCTCTCAAATATAGTATGATATGCTTTTAAACATTCTTCATAATATTCCTCAAGGCTTTCCTGAGAAGTGTGGAAAGAGTAGGCATCCTTCATGGTAAATTCTCTAACCCTTATGAGTCCGCCCCTTGACCTTGGTTCATCTCTGAATTTAGTCTGAATCTGATAAATCATAAAAGGATACTTTGCATAGGTAAGTGCTTCAGTTCTTGCCAAGTGTACTGCAGCTTCTTCATGAGTCATTCCAAGAAGCATTGGATGACCTGCCCTGTCTTTCAGTCTTAACAGCTCACTACCTACGCTCTCATACCTTCCTGATTCTTGCCAAAGCTCAGCAGGAAGTACTACAGGAAATAATACTTCCTGCCCTTCAATTTTATCCATTTCCTCACGTATTATATTTTCTATTTTCTTAGCTACTCGTTTTGCAGGCATAAGCATTGAAAATATTCCATTTGAAACTTGCCTTATGTAGCCGCCTCTTAATAAAAATATATGGCTGTCACTGGTAGCATCTGCAGGTGCTTCCTTATACCTCTCTCCTAAAAGTTTACTCATTAACAACTTAATCACCTTTCCTTTCTAAAACAAAAAATCACTATACAGAACCTGTATAGTGATAGTGTATCTACAACACAGGTGCAAGCACAAACAGCACCTGCACCAAATTTTACTAAGGCACAAATGCTTTAACTTGCACTGGGGTTGCTATTTGGTTGTTTGATAGCACAAGATATAAAAAACATTTTTCGTCACCTCTCTAAGAATTATAACTAGTATAATATTCCAATATCAAATTTGTCAAGAGATTATATGCGAAAAATATTATAATTGTCTGATTAGCTCTTCAAATAGTTTTAATTACTATATTCATTTCTTTTAATTCGTTATATCCTACTGTTCTTTATTTCCGTAAAGTTGCGATTAATGAATACTAGTTTACATGGCTGCATATAAGAAAAAGATGACATAGTCTATAAATTTTAAACTGTGAACAATGTTCTTTGAAAATATAATAATAAGATATTAAAAAGTGATTTATTACTATCCATTATATCAATTATAATGAATTACTTTGAAGTAAAAATTATTCTCATACATTGTCCAAGTAAATTTATTGCTAACGATAATATACACTATATTACTTTCTTTAAACATTCTAAGGTGTATCTTATTTGTTCTATCTTATATCTTACCTTTTCTCTCTTTGTTTCCTTATTAGTTTCCTATCTACTATAAGCATAATATGTTAATCTAGTATTAATTGGAATGCTTTTCTTTCACCATTTTTAACAGGAAGTAAAATATCTCCCTTTTCTACAAATCCAGCATTTTTTATAACTCGTTGCATTATTAAATTTTTAGGGTGTGTGTCTATTCTTATATCGATGTAACCTAAAATACTAGCAGTATTTATAAGTAATTCTAACAATTTATTTGATAATCCCTTCCCTTTAATAGAAGTATCAATTGCTACACGATGAATAGATACATATGAATTTTGAGTTTCATCCCATTTTCCGTTTTCTATAGTCTTATATGGAGCTTCAGGTTTACTTATAATACTTGCAATACCTATAATCTTTTTATTCAAAATCATAACATAAGCTTCTTGATTTTTTATATCTTCAAGAAAAATGTCATGGTTAGGACCATCTCCATCCTTCCATTGTGGAATACCATTTTTCTCAAGAGCCTTTCTACCATCATCTATTATATCCATTATTTCAGTTAAATCTTCAAATTTAGCTCTTCTTAAATATGGGTTCATTATATTTTCCTCCATTGATTCATTTTATTAATTCGATTTTATTAGAACAATAATATAAAAAATTATATTTTTTCTTAAAGAATATAGAATCCCTTGACATAAGTTCTCCAATATTCTCCTATCTGAAAAAATTTGCAAATTATTAAATAGTCTGTATCTAATTTTGATAATGAGGGTGTGGACACAACTTTGCTGATTGTGCCACAAATTCTTATACTATACGCTCAAAATCAATGTAGTTCAATCTGTATTTAAAGAAATTCACAACTAATCACCAAAATTGTTCAACTTTTTCCCCTCAGAGAAAGGTTTACCAACAACACTTTCTAAGTTGCAATAATTTAGAGCCATCATAATGATTGGATCAATTTTGATTGGATCGGGCTGGCCTTGTGTCACACAATCTTCGTTGACAAACGCAGCAACAATCTCACCGAAGAACATAGTAAAGCCCCTTATTTCCTTGCTATCGCAAACCTTGCAGAGAAAATTCAACGGGCACTCTTCTATCATCGGTGCCTGACCTAGCGTATCAAAAAAGGGTGTAAATAAACTCGATTTATCAACGTTCTTACCCGAAGCTATGCCGCAGAAATCCATTTCTTTTACCAATACCGTTGAAGGAATATTGACGCTGAAATAGCCAGTCTGAATAATCCCTTCTGTAATATAATGAGTATTTTTCAATGACACGCACAGCACAGGTTCAAGACAAGCACACCCTCCTGCGCCAACAGTAGTATATGTCGGCTTTTCACTCATCATTGCACCAACAATCATAGCTGGAAATGGTCCAACTGCCTGGTTTTCAAGTTTAATTTTTTTCATTTTTAATCTCTCCTTTTTTGCATAGCTCAAAACCCCGACTCAATGTTTATATATATAACTATATCAATAAAAAGGTATGACTATGTATTATATAAATTCGTTACGTTACCCATAAACAACAAGTGTAACTTGCTTAATAAAAATTAGCTTTCCTATTATAGCATATCCATAAACTTTTTTCTCCATATTGTTGAAAAGGCCTTGATTTTTTGTGCGCATATACAATAATATGCGCACAAAAAATGAGGTAAATACATGACGCAAGACAAAAAAGAGCGTCTACCGTTCGAAAAACCTTTGAAAGACAGGATTTCATTAGGGTAGACACTTAATCTATACAATAACTTTTATATTAATTAAAACTTTATTATTCTTATTTTTTAGATATAATTTCAATTTCTTGTTCTAAACTATGTTGATTTCACTTTAATTCATTATCTACTTTTTAATGCCTATTTTTTACTATAGATTCCTTAACATCAGTATCAATATCATTGGCTCTCAACTTATTCATATTTGAGATTTTAAAATTTAAATTCTTTTTTATAGATTTTGTAGGACATATTTTAATACATTCCCCACATCTAATACATTCAGAGTCATTAGGATTTTTATAAACTTCTATATTCATTTTACACTTATGTACACAAGCATTACAGCTTGTACACTTATTTTTATCTACTTCATATTTATAAAAACTCACTTTATTAAATAATGAGTAAAAAGCTCCTAATGGACATATATATCTACAAAATGGCCTGTATATAAATATTGATGCTATTATAATGATAATTAGCAAAAATATCTTCCAGGCAAATAAGTATCCTATAGCTCCCCTTAAAGATTTATTTAATGAAATTAGCGGTATCCCACCTTCTAGTGTTCCTGCCGGACATATATATTCACAAAAATAAGGAGGACTTATTCCAAATTCATTTACTAAAAACATAGGTAATATTATAACAAATAATGCTAATATAATATATTTTAGATATTTAAGTATATTATTTACTTTTTGACTTACATTTACCTTTTTAGAAGGTATTTTATATAATAGATCCTGAATAAGACCAAAGGGACATAACCACCCACATATAAATCTACCGAATATAACACCAAATAAAGACATAAGTCCAACTACATATAATGAGAAATTATACCTTAAAGTTCCAATGACAGCCTGCAAAGAGCCTATAGGGCAAGCTCCTAAAGCTCCAGGGCAAGAATAACAGTTTAGACCTGGAACACAGATTTTTTTTGTATTTCCTTTAAATATATTACCTTTTAAAAATCCATTTATATTTGCATTTGTGGTTATAGCTGCAATAATTTGTGTTATTCTTCTTTTATCCAATTCCTATACACTCCAGACATATGTTTATTGCTTTTTTTAATACAATTCTTACTTCATTTCTATATATGCCAGTAAAAATGAATAAAATACTCATAAATAAGATACTATATTTTATAAATACTTCACTTTTATTGAATTTACTTATATTCATAGATTTCACATCCTTTGCTGATATATGAATTCTAATTGTGCTACTTACCTCACCTATTATAAGATGAGGTAAGTATTTTCTTATTGTATATCTTTTAATCTATCTCCAATAATCTATCTCCAATTTCTTTCTTAAATTCTTCTTTACTATTAGAGCCTACTAAGAAATCTCCAATAATATTTCCTTTACTATCAACAAAAAATGTGGTAGGAACTCCTGAAATGTCTTTTAATATATTATTTTTAATACTTTCATCTGGAATAATATTAGTATACTTTACAGCTTTTTTTGACAAAATTTTCTTAGCTAATTCTTCATTGTCTTCATCTGGTGTGTCTGAAATAAGACCAATCACATTAATTTTCTCACTCTTAACTTCCTCATAAAGCTCTTGAATGTCAGGCATTTCTTCTATACATGGTCCACAATAGGTAGCCCATATATTTACCATTGTAAGTTTACTATCTTTTAAGATACTACTATCTATTTCTTTACCATCTATAGTTTTAGTTTTAAATTCGAATTTTTTATATTTGCTTAATTTTTCTTTTTCCGATACTGGTTTAAATACTTTAATTAAACTTTTAAAATTTTTAATTTCTCCATGTATTTCTTCATAGTCTTTCTTAGATTTCTCTGATAAACCATTAGTATCAGGCTTATTATTATATAATAAATAAAACTCAAGGTTGCCCTCTTTACCTATTAGATCCTTACTTTCATATTTTGAGAACAATTCTTTTTGAACCTTACCTTCTGCTTTACTCTTATCTATACTTACTACAGTACATAATTCTTTAAATTCTTTAGTTAAATCCATAATTTCTGCTGCAATTTCTTTGATTTTTGCTTTGTCTGTTTCTGGAATTTTTTCTGAATCCTTATTTAATTTTTGTGCCTTATCCATAGTCTCATCAAGTATAAAACTAATGATTAGCTGTCCTTCTACATTTTCTTCTGGTAAAGTTCCGTACATATCTATATTTTTTTCTTTTGCTTTCCACTTATTAGGAAGCTTGAATTTAACTCCTAACTCTTCAAAATTTCTTTCTGCATCTTCTTTTATAGCATCTGTTTTTTTAATTTCATTTTTAGCTTGTTTTGAATCTCCTCCTGTAGACTTATTACACCCTACCAGCGATATACAAAGTACTGCCGATATTAAAATTGTTAAAATTTTTCTTTTCATAATTAATTCCCCTTTATTTTTTATATTGTATTTTCATACTTCTTAATGACTTATATTACAAATATTACAAAAAGAACTTTAAGAAAATTATAATTAAACCTTAAGATTTCTTAAGATTACAGTTTAATAAAACTGAGTACGAAAGCTAAACTTTTCTTATCTTCTTTTATTAATAGATAAAATAAAAAGCTGTTAACAAATATGCTTTGTTAACAGCTTCTAAATAATAATTTATTTATAATTTTAAAATGTTTATCTTTTCCTGTCTATAATCCACATTAACATAAAAATTCTTTGACACCTATTCTATCTCCTATCCTCTATTTCAATCCCATCTTTAACAAATGTTTTAATTTTTTCTATATCAAATTTATTAAATACTTCTATTTATTAAATACTTCTATTTATAATATTATAATAGTTTTAGGATATGTTTTTCTCCTTCATCTACGATAGTAGAAATGTCATTATAATCGCCACGTGACTCTACAATATTATAACCTATTGAAGCTACACGATTTCTCAGGCAAACATTACATTCTGCCGCCTCTTCCCCAGTACATATTTTATTGTCATATAAATCATATTTTTTTCTAACACTTACAGGAGATAGATTTGGCATCAATACATTAGCTCCTGATAATATTCCTTTTTCTCTACCTTTATTATCAAGGGTTCCAAGTGCAGTTGTTGCTGGAATGAGAGCTTTTGGAAGCATTAGTCTTAAAAGTCCTATTAAAAATAAGGTTAAATCTACACTACCTGATGGAAAATTTGCAAATTTCGTATCTTTATGCGAAACAAAAGGGCCTATTCCTACCATATGAGGAGATAACTCTTTAATAAATAACAGGTCATTAGCTATGTGCTCTGCTGTTTGGTAAGGTGAGCCAACCATAAATCCAGTACCTACTTGATATCCAATTTCTTTTAAATTATATAAGCAATTTTTCCTATTCTCTAAAGAAAGTTCATCGGGATGGAGCAGTCCATAATGTTCTTTATTAGCTGTTTCATGTCTAAGTAAATATCGATCCACTCCTGCTTTAAAATACTTTAAGTAACTTTCATAATTTTTTTCCCCCATTGAAAGTGTTATAGCACAATCAGGATATCTCTTTCTAATATTACTAACAATATCAACTATTATATCATCAGTAAAAGTACCATCTTCTCCACCTTGTAAAACAAATGTACGGAAACCTAGCTTATATCCTGTTTCACAGCAGGAAAGTATTTCTTCTTTACTTAGTCTATATCTATCACAATGTTTATTACTTCTTCTTATTCCGCAATAATAACAATCATTTTTGCAGTAATTTGTAAATTCAATTAATCCTCTAAGGTAAATATCTGTCCCAAAGTGTTTCTTACTCAAAGATCTAGATTTCGTAAAAAGGTATTCACTAATTTCAGCATTGAAATTTTCTATCAAAAAGATAAGCTCTTCTTTTTCCAAGTTATTTGTTTTATATAATTTATCAATTAAATCCTTCATATATTTTTATTCTCACTCCTCTTAATCTACTAGTTTATTTTTTTATATCCTCTTTTATATTTTATAATCTTAACTTCTATGTAATAAGATTATATACAAAAAAGTGGATTCTTGGGAATCCACTTTTGTAATGTTATATGAAAATTTATTTTTTACATACTCTTTTATTTCTATAAGTTTTTATTATTATAAGCTCTATACGTTTATCTCAATAGTTTCTCCTAACAATTTTCTATTGGATTCTAATATTGGATTAACAGTTTCTTCAATAAAATCATCAACTTGACCACTAGCTCTGCCAGTGAATTTACTTGGATCTATAATTGAAAGAATTTCATCTTTTGTAAGGTTAAAGCTCTCATCTTCTATAATCCTTTGAATTAAGTCGTTGCTCTCCCCCTCTTCTTTAACTTTTCTTGCTGCATCCATGGAATGAATTCTTATTCTTTCATGTAATTCTTGTCTATCGCCACCACGTTTTACAGCCTCCATCAATATATTTTCCGTTGCCATAAATGGTAGTTCGTTGTTAACGTGAGATGCTATTACTTTAGGATATACAACCATATTTTCTGTTATATTCAAGTATAAGTTTAAAACTCCATCTAAAGCTAAGAAACCTTCAGCTACAGATATTCTCTTATTAGCAGAGTCATCTAATGTTCGTTCAAACCATTGAGTTCCTGCGGTTATGGCTGGATTTAATGAATTTACTATAATATATCTTGAAAGCGCACTTATTCTTTCACTTCTCATAGGATTTCTCTTATAAGCCATAGCAGATGAGCCTATTTGATTTTTTTCAAAGGGTTCTTCCATTTCTTTCATATTTTGAAGTATTCTTAAATCATTGCTAAACTTATATGCACTTTGTGCAATTTCTGATAAGGTATTTAATATTATAGAATCTAATTTCCTTGAATAAGTTTGACCTGTTACTGGGTAAGAGGTCTTAAAATTCATTTTTTCACAAACTATCTTGTCTAATTTCTTAACTTTATCTTCATCATTATTAAATAAAGCCATAAAACTAGCTTGTGTTCCTGTAGTTCCTTTTACGCCTCTGAATTTCATGTTCTCAATAACAAAATCCAAATTTTCTAAATCCATTAATAATTCTTGTATCCATAATGTAGCTCTTTTGCCTACTGTAGTTAATTGAGCTGGTTGTAAATGTGTAAAACCTAATGTAGGCATATTCTTATACTTCATAGCAAAAATACTTAATTGATTAATTACATTAATAAGCTTTTTTCTAATTAAGTATAGTGCCTCGCGCATAACTATAAGATCTGTATTATCTCCTACATAACAGCTAGTAGCTCCTAAGTGTATAATTCCCTTTGCCTTTGGTGCTACTAAGCCATAAGCATAAACATGGCTCATAATATCATGGCGTATTTCCTTTTCTTTTGCTTCTGCTGCTGCAAAATCTATATTATCTATATTTTCTTTTAACTCATTTATCTGCTCTTCCGTAATATTAAGACCTAGTTCCTTCTCCCCTTCTGCTAATGCAATCCAAAGTTTCCTCCAAGTCTTAAATTTCATTTCATCTGAGAATATGTATGACATTTCTTTTGAAGAATATCTTTTATTAAATGGTGAACTATATAAATTTCTCATGATTTCCTCCGTACTTAATTTATTATTATTGTTATATTATTCATATTATAACATACTTAATATTAAAAAGTAATACTTTTGTTCGTGTTTTATCTGTTCTAAAAGGATATTTGAAACATATATTTATATAAGGCATATTAAAGAAAATAATTAGTCAAAGATACGAAATATATTTTGCATCAGACAAGGAAATAGGTTCCCATGATAGTCCAGCTATCATGGAGTTCTGGCGACGCAGTATGACGAAAAATAGACGAGCATACTGGCTAGTTATTTTTTGAATATGTCTGAACATATAAATATCAGTTTTAGGGGGAATATTATGTATAGAGTCAATTTATTAGACAAACTTTCCTTTATATTAGTCATAATTGGTGCTTTTAATTGGGGACTAGTTGGATTATTCAATTTCAATCTAATATCTAAGTTCTTCTCATTAATTCCATCAGAATCTATTACTGTATTTTTAAGTAGACTTTTATATATTTTAATTGGACTAGCTGCAGTAAACATATTAAAATTCTTTATGACCTGTTATAAAACAAATAAATAATTAAAGAAAGTCTATGCATATTATATGTATAGACTTTCTTATTTTATACTATTTTTAAATTTTTTAAATATCTTTTACTAAATTACGTATCCATTTTTTAGAAAAGAGTCTTGGAAAGCAAAAGGATATTTTAACTATCTCTTCTAGGTACACTAAGGAAACTATAAGTTCTATAGGCAATTTAAATACTAAAGCACCTAAAAATGCAATAGGAACTCCTACTAGCCAAACACCACTCATCTCAAGAATTAATGAGTATTTTGTATCTCCTCCACTTCTTAGTATTCCTACAATGAACAGCGAAGTTATCATTCTTAAAGGCATAACAAAGGAGAATACTCTAAGTATTACCTTAGCACTACGAATAACTTCTGTTGATACATTATACATTGAAACTATTGATGATGAGAAAATAAATAATAATACACCTATGATTATCCCTAACGAAAAACTTACTTTAATAAATCTTTTAGCAAAAGTCATAGCATTTTCTTCTCTATTAGCACCAATTTCATTTCCTATCATTACAGCACAAGCATTAGCAAGACCAAAAGCTGCTACAGTAAATATATTCTGAACTGTACCTGCAATTTGAAAAGTGGCTAATGCATTAGTGCTAATCTTTGCATAAGCTACAGAATACATAGTTATACCTAAAGACCAAAATATTTCATTTATTACTACAGGGTATATAGTCTTAATTATGTTAAATATAAATTCTTTACTTAAATCACAAAATTCATTTAACTTACCAGCTAAGGCAGTTTTTCGTATATATGTAACAGATAAAATTAATGCCATCTCGATTATTCTTGCTATAAGAGTAGCTATAGCTGCGCCTTTAACTCCCAAAACAGGAAATCCTAATTTTCCAAATATAAGTATTGCATTAAAAACAGTATTACATATTAATGCAACTGCACTCGTAATCATAGGCAATTTAGCTCTCCCAATACTTCTTGATGCAAAGGAAAATGCAAAGCTAATAGCCGTTACTATGTAACTCCATCCTACAATCTTTAAATAATCTACCCCTAATGAAATAACCGTACTATCTTTAGTAAAAAAGCTCATAACTTTTTCAGGAAATATCAATGCTACTGCTGTAAAAAATATTGATCCTATGCTTCCTAATATTATACATAATCCTAATACCTTTCTTATGCTCTTAATATCTCTCTTTCCCCAAAATTGAGCTATAAATATAGCACATCCACTATTTAATCCAAAAATAAATAAGGAGAATAAAAAATAAAATTGATTTGCAAGACCTACAGATGCAATTTGTGCTTCTCCTAATTTTCCAATCATCATAGTATCAACCATATTCAATGATGATGATATTAAATTTTGAATCATAATTGGGAGTGCTAAAGATAACATTGTCTTATAAAACCTTCTTTTGTTATCTAAGCTATTCTCCATATGTCACTTCCTCCCCAAATAAAATATAGTAACTTTTCCCAATATTCATAATAGCATAATTTTATTTCTTTCTCCAGTAGAAAATTCTCTACATTAATATAGGTATATAAAGAACCAGGTTTATAAATTACTACATTTACAAACCTGGTTCTTTATAAATTATCTTCTATTTTAAATTACTAAGCTCAGCAGCTAATTTTGCACCTAATTTTGCATTGTTGTACACAAGTTGAATATTTGCTTCTAAGCTTTGTCCTTCAGTAATTTCTTTAACTTTACCTAATAAGAAAGGTGTACTTTCCTTACCTTTTATACCTTTTTCTTCTGCCTCTTTTACAGCGTCATTTATAGCATTATTTATTTTATCAAAATCCATAGCGTATTCACTAGGTATTGGATTAGCTACAACTACTCCTCCTTGTAAGCCTAGATCCCATTTAGCTTTTAGAGCTTTAGCTAAATCTAATTCACTATCAACTCTGTAATCTACTTTGAATCCAGATTTAGTAGTAAAGAAAGCTGGTAATTCTTCTGTTTTAAATCCAAAAACAGGAACTCCTTTTGTTTCTAAGTATTCTAATGTTAAACCTATGTCTAATATAGATTTTGCTCCAGCACATACTACTGCTACATTAGTTTTTCCTAATTCATCTAAATCTGCAGATATGTCAAAAGTTTCTTGTGCTCCTCTATGAACTCCACCTATTCCACCTGTAGCAAAAACTTTAATTCCTGCTAATTGTGCAATTATCATAGTAGCTGCTACTGTTGTTGCTCCATCTAATTTGTTTGCTACTATAAATGGCATATCTCTTCTACTCATTTTAATAACATTTTTAGCTTTTCCTAAGTATTCTACTTCTTCAGTAGATAGTCCAACTTTTATCTTTCCATTTAATACAGCTGTAGTTGCAGGCACAGCACCATTTTCTCTTATTATTTTCTCTACATTTAATGCAGTTTCAACATTTTTTGGATAAGGCATACCATGAGATATTATTGTAGACTCTAACGCTACTACTGGTTTTCCCTCACTTAATGCTTTTGATACTTCTTCACTTATTTCTAAATAGTTTTTTAACATAATTCCATCTCCTTTAATTTTTCATTAACACTGTCTAAATTTATATTAGGATTAATTGTATTTTCATGGGATAGTGCCAAATAAGAACACCCCATAGCGAATTTTATAGTATTATCAACATCAAAATTATTTAGGTGACTATAAACTAGCCCAGAAATAAAAGCATCTCCTGCTCCATTTGAGTTAACTACTTTTATTTTAGAATTAGGTACATGTTTAGATGTAAACTTATCTTTATAGTAAACTCCTTCTGCTCCTAGAGAAATAAATACTCTTTCTACTCCTTTATTTAAGAAGTAATCACATACCTTTGGCAAATCTTCATTACTATTAATCTTTATGCCAGATAATATTTCTGCTTCATATTTATTTGGCTTAATAGTATGAAATCTTCCAATAATATCTTTAACTTTTTTACTTTTCTCAGTAGAAACAGTATCTAAGAAAAATTTTGTATCTTTAAAATTATTTACTATATATTCAATAATTTCTTTAGGAAGGTTAGTATCTATAATGCATATCTTTGAACTTTCAATTACATTTTTCTTTTGTTTTATAAAATCAATAGACATATTGTCTAGAATATCCATTTGTGATATGGCTAAATGCATATCTCCACTTGAGTCCAAAATTGACATGTATACTGATGAATCATATCCTTCTAATTTTAGACTATGCTCTAAATCAATACCTATATCTCTACATTCATTTAATATTTTCATACCATAGATGTCATCACCAATTGCCGTTATCAATCTAGTATTAATTCCAAGTCTAACTAGGTTTTCTGCTATATTTCTTCCCACTCCACCTAATGAGACTTTTATATTTCCAATATTAGAATCTCTGTATCTTAATTCCTTAGACGAAAATCCCAAAATATCTACATTGGCCCCACCAATTACAGTGACAAAATTTTCATCATTAATTATATATCCCTTACCCGATATATATCCTTTCTTTATAAGATTTGCAATATGAACTGCTACTGAGGATCTGGTAATTCCTAGAACTTCACTGAGTTCATTTTGAGATATTAAAGGGTTAGATTTTATTAAATTTAATATTTCTTCTTCCCGCTTTGTCATTTAAACCTCCTAATCTTATGCTTATTTCATAAACAATTGTTTACGATTTAATTTTATTTTATCATACCTTTGTTAAAAAAATCAACAAGATTTTTAAATTATTTTTTTATTTTTCCACATATTTTTAAAAAATATTTAATTATTTTAAAAATATATAAAAAAACCACTAATATTTTTTACAAATTTCTCTATATTGCTTATAATTATTGCACCTTATATATTTAAGCGGTATAATAAATTATGAAAATTTGTATTATTTATAACAAAAGGAGGGTCATTATGGGACTTTTAACTTTCAAAGGTGGAATTCATCCCCCACACGGAAAGCACTTAACTGAAAATAGTGCAATTGAAAGATTACTTCCAAAGGGAGATTTAATCTTTCCTATGTCTCAACATATTGGTGGTGAATGTAAACCAATAGTAAATAAAGGGGATAGAGTTCTTGTAGGTCAAAAAATTGGACAGGCTGCAGGATTTGTTTCTTCACCAATACATTCAAGTGTTTCTGGAACTGTAAAAAATGTTGCTCCAATGCTTCATACAAATGGTAGAAAAATTATGTCTGTTATTATTGAAAATGATGGATTGTATGAGGAATTTGAAGCTACACGTCATGATTACACAAAATTAAGTAATGAAGAAATAATCTCTATAATTAATGAAGCTGGTGTAGTTGGATTAGGTGGAGCATGCTTCCCTACTCATGTAAAATTATCTCCAGGTAGTGACAAGAAAATTGATAGCATTATAATTAATGCGGCAGAGTGTGAGCCTTATTTAACTTGTGATTACAGATTAATGGTAGAAAACTACAAGGAAATTGTTGAAGGAGTTAAGATACTATCTCACATGTTCTCAAATGCAAAATGCTACATAGGTATAGAAGATAATAAAAAAGATGCTATTTCAATTATGTCATCCGCAGTTGCAGAACTAAAAAACATAGAGGTTAAACCTTTAAAAACTAAATATCCTCAAGGCGCTGAAAAGCAACTAATCTATGCTATTACTAAACGTGAAGTGCCTACAGGAAAGCTACCTGCTGATGTAGGATGCATAGTTCAAAACGTTGCAACTGCATATGAAATTGGAAACGTTCTATCTACAGGTAAACCTTTAACTGAAAGAGTAGTTACAGTTACTGGTGAAGCAGTAAAAACTCCAAAGAACTTAAGAGTTAAATTAGGAACTCAAATAAGTGAATTAGTTGAAGCTTGTAATGGTTTTAATGAAGAGCCAATTAAGATAATTTCTGGTGGTCCAATGATGGGTACAACCCTTATTACATTAGATACACCTGTTATAAAAGGAACTTCTGGGGTATTATCTCTAACTGCAAAACAAGCAGAACTTACAGAAGAATCTAATTGTATTAGATGTGGAAAATGTGTAGAAGCTTGCCCAATGTTCTTAATACCATCTAAACTTAATAGTTATGTAATTAGAAGAGATTTTGAAAGTTTTGAGGGTAGTAATGGACTATCTTGTATCGAGTGTGGTGCTTGTACTTATGTTTGTCCTGCTAAACGTCATTTAACTCAAACTTGTCGTGAAGGAAAAAGAGTAATACTAAATAATAGAAAGAAAAAATAAATAATTGAGGTGAATACTATGTCAGATAAATTACAAACAGCGTCATCATCTCCTCAAATAAAGTCAAAAGAAATTGAGGTAAGTAATATGGCAGATAAATTATATACGGTATCATCATCTCCTCATATAAAGTCAAAAGAAACTGTTAGTACTATAATGAGAGATGTTATTATCGCATTATTACCTGCTCTAATAGCTGGAACATATTTCCTTGGAGCTGGTGCTTTAATAGTTACTGCTACCTGTGTTATTTCATGTGTAGCATTTGAATATTTATTTCAAAAGATTACTAAAAGACCAATTAAAATATATGACTTGAGTGCAGTTGTTACCGGAATATTATTAGCATTCAATATGCCACCAACAACACCTATATGGGTAGCTGTAGTTGGAAGTGCATTCGCAATCATAGTGGTTAAATGCTTCTTTGGGGGTATTGGACAAAATATAGTTAACCCTGCCTTAGCTGCAAGAGCATTTTTATTATCTGCATATCCAGTTCATATGACAACATGGACTTTAGATGGCATAGCTACAGTTACTCCATTAGCAATATTCAAAAATGGCGGTGGTGCAATGCCTGAACTTTGGGATGTGTTTATAGGTAATGTTGGTGGATGTATCGGTGAAACTTCGGCACTAGCATTATTAATAGGATTTGCTTACTTACTTTATAGAAGAGTCATTAAACTTCACATACCTGTAAGTTATATAGCAACTACTTTTATACTAACACTAATACTCGGAAAATTTGGAAGAGACGGATTTGTTGCACAACAAGCTTTAGTAGAAATGTTCTCAGGCGGATTAATTTTAGGTGCTTGTTTCATGGCTACTGACTATACCACTTCTCCAATGACTAAAAAAGGTCATATAATTTTTGGTATTGGTTGTGGTATTTTAACTGCAGTAATACGTATATTTGGAGGATATACAGAAGGTGTATCTTATTCAATATTAATCATGAACTTGTTTGTACCTATGATTGATAAATTTTTTAAGCCGCGTGCGTTCGGGGAGGTAAAATAAGTGAAAGAGAATTTAAAACTAGGTGGAATACTTCTTGTAATCACAGCTATTGCTGGGATAATTTTAGGAATTGCCTATTCCGTAACAATGGGGCCGATTATGGCTAAAGAAAAAGAAGAAAAAAATGCTGCAATGAGAGAGATACTTCCAGATGCAGAAGATTTTGAAGAATTTAAATTTGATAATGGTTCAACACCTGAAATTGTAGCTGTACAAAACGGTGTTAAAGGTGGTGCAAATGTAGGATATTGTATAAATGTTTCTACTAGCGGATATGGTGGTCCTATTAATATGATGATAGGAATATCATCTGATGGTACAGTAAAAGGGGTAAAAATATTATCACATACTGAAACTCCAGGACTTGGAGCAAAGGCACAAGAACCTGAATTTACTGATAAATTTAAAGAAAAGAAAGCAGATAGTGAATTAACTGTTGTTAAAGGTGATGCTTCAGGAGATGATCAAATTGCTGCTATCTCTGGTGCCACAATTACATCAAAGGCAGTTGCTGATGGCGTAAACATTGCAACAAAAGCATTTAATGAACAATTGAAAGGAGCACAGTAATCATGAAGAAACTTATAGAAAGATTGAAAACTGGATTATTTACAGAAAACCCTGTTTTTGTACAAGTTCTAGCTATGTGTCCTACTTTGGCTGTTACAAGTAGCGTGGAAAATGCTATAGGTATGGGACTTGCAGCTACTGCTGTTCTAATTGGTTCAAATGCAGTTATTTCTTTACTTAGAAAACTTATTCCAGATAAGATAAGAATACCAGCTTTTATAGTTGTAATAGCTAGTTTCGTTACTTTGATACAATTTTTAGTTCAAGCTTACTTACCAGAACTTTATAAATCTTTGGGTATATTCATACCTCTTATAGTTGTTAACTGTATAATCTTAGGTAGAGCTGAAGCTTATGCATCTAAAAATTCTGTAGTAAGTTCTATATTTGATGCTATAGGTATGGGACTTGGTTTCACAGTAGCATTAACAGTATTAGCATGTATAAGAGAACTATTAGGTGCTGGAACAATATATGGATTTCAAGTACTTCCAAGTTCATACGAACCAATGGGAATTATGCAATTAGCACCTGGTGCTTTCATAACTCTAGGAATTTTACTTGCAATAATGAATCAAGCTAAAATATCTAAAACAAATAAAGTTAAAATATCTAAAGAAAAAAGCGCTGAAGCTATAAAATAGGCAATGGAGAGGTGAATAAATTTGGAACTTTTTAGTATATTTTTAAGTGCGTTACTTGTTAATAACGTATTATTAGCTAAATTCCTAGGAATATGTTCATTCTTAGGGGTATCAAAAAAGACAGAAACTGCTAAGGGTATGGGCTTTGCTGTTGTCTTTGTAACCGTGTTGTCTTCAATCATAACTTATATTGTAAATGTATTTATATTACAAAAACTACACATAGAATATTTATCAACTTTAGCTTTTGTACTTGTTATCGCATCATTAGTACAATTTGTTGAAATAGTTGTAAAGAAGACTAACCCTGGATTATATAGAGCTCTTGGTATATTCTTACCACTTATAACAACAAACTGTGCTGTACTTGGTATTGCAGTTTTAAACATGGAAAAAGGATATAACTTACTTGAAGCTATAGTTAATGGTTTAGGTGCTTCTTTAGGATATATGCTTGCCATAGTTCTTTTAGCTGGTCTTAGAGAGCGTATGGAAGAAAATACTGATATGCCTGAAGTATTCCAAGGATTACCAATTGCACTAGTAACTGCTGGTCTTATGGCAATTGCTTTCTTTGGATTCAATGGTCTTATATAAGGAGGTCTTTTAATGGAATTAAAAGCAATTTTATATCCCGTATTAAGCCTTGGTGGTCTTGGACTTCTATTTGGTTTACTACTTGGATATGCTAATGATAAATTTAAAGTTGAAGTTGATGAAAGAATCCCTTTAGTAAGAGATTGCTTACCTGGAGCAAACTGCGGTGGATGTGGTTTTGCTGGTTGTGATGCATATGCAGAAGCTGTAGTATCTGAAGGAGTAGCTCCTAATTTATGTTCACCTGGTGGTTCAGCTTGCGCTGAAAAAATATCTAATATTTTAGGTGTATCTCTTGAAGAAAGTGATCCTAAAGTGGCTTATGTAAGATGTAAAGGTACTTGTGGTCTTGCCAAAGAAAAAAGCTTATACTTTGGAATAAGGGATTGTAATGAAGCTATGAATGTACCTGGTAATGGTTCAAAAGCTTGTATAGATGGTTGTTTAGGTCTAGGAAGCTGTGTTAAAGTATGTCAATTTGATGCCTTAGAAATTGTTGATGGTGTTGCTAGAATTATAGAAGATAAATGTGTTGCCTGTGGTGCTTGTGTAAACGCTTGCCCTAAAGGTATTATCGGAATTCTTCCAAAGAATTCTAAAGTTCGTGTACAATGTAATTCAAAAGCTAAAGGCAAAGAAGTTATAGACGTATGTTCTGTAGGTTGTATAACTTGCTCATTATGTGCAAAAAATTGTCCAAAAGAAGCAATTGTTATGGAAAACAACTTACCAGTAATTGATTACGATAAATGCGTAAATTGTGGTATTTGTTCAAACAAATGTCCTAAAAATTCAATTGAGAATTTACGTAAACCTAAAGTTGCTGAAGTGGCAAATTAGTTATATAATATAAATAATAAAAGACTTACGATTGTAAGTCTTTTATTATTAAAACTAGAATGAATTCTTTTGAGGTGATAACATGGAACAAAAAGGACGTATAAAAAAAGTAAACGGTGACATTGCAGAAGTTGCTTTTGTTAAAAAGTCAGGTTGTGGCGGCAATTGTTCTGGATGTAAATCTGGCTGCCCTTCTGATATGGTACTTATAAGCATAGAAAATACTTTAAATGCTTCTATTGGTGATGAAGTACTAGTTTCCATACAAGATAAAACATTTTCTAAAATGACCTTTTGGGCATATTTTTTTCCAACTGTAATGACCCTATTAGGTCTTATAGGTGGAATAGCCTTATTTAAATCCTTTGGAATAAAAAATTATGAATTATATGGTAGTGCTATAGGATTTATTTTCTTGTTATTATCCTACAGTTTATCAGGCAGATTAAATAAAAGATCTAATAAGGATCCTTTTACCTTTGAAATGATAAAGAAAATTTAATATTTGGGTCATATTAAAGAATGGCGTTTAAATATAAATTAAGGGAACTTTTTAAAAAAGTTCCCTTAATTTATATTTTTAAAAAATAGCAAATTTATTATATATTTTTTACATGGTTCAACCCTCAATCGCTTTTAAGATAAACTCTTTGAAATAGTGCATCGGTCTTAAAGAATTATTATAAATTCTACTGGTGAAAACAACAACTAAATCAAACTCTGGTACAATTATTATATACTGACCACCATAACCTAAAGCAAAATAATAATTAATTGGGATGCCTTATTATTGAATGATGATACCCACCAATGATATGCATAATAACCAATATTGTCATAAGTCTTATATAAGGCAGTTATAGATTCTTTTATCCATTCACTTGATATTATTTGATTACTATTTAAACAGCCATTATTCAAGAATAAGTTTCCAAATTTGAGCATATCATATGAGGTAATTCTTAGTCCATCTGCACCAAGACTAATCCCCTCTCTGTCATACCATATAGATTTATATATTCCAATTTGTTTAAAAATATGTTCTTGGCATATGCATGACCACTCATTTATACTATTATATAGCATATAATAGCAATTTTACACATCTACAAAAATTTAATATTTATGCTATTTACCCCCATGTATAACTATACTTTTAACTATGGAGTTGTTAATTATATAAAGCAATAAACTTTATTTTATATTATAATAAAATTGCATGTATATTAAATTTATATGTAAACTTTACTTATTGGAGGAATAAA
The DNA here is from genome assembly GCF_000816675.1 of Clostridium argentinense CDC 2741. GTDB lineage: Bacteria > Bacillota > Clostridia > Clostridiales > Clostridiaceae > Clostridium_J > Clostridium_J argentinense. Next base: position 37,259 of record NZ_AYSO01000017.1, read on the forward strand.
AATGAAGATAGGATTTTTTGATTCTGGTATTGGAGGTATTACTGTATTACATGAAGCATTAAAAATGTTGCCTCATGAAGATTATCTATATTACGCTGATACATCAAATGTTCCATATGGACCAAAACCTAAAAATGAAGTAAAAAAATATATTTTTGATGCCATAGAATTTATTATAAGCCAAGAAGTTAAAGCAATAGTAATAGCCTGTAATACTGCTACAAGCATAGCAATAGAAGACTTAAGAGCTAAATATAACATTCCAATTATCGGAATGGAACCAGCTGTAAAACCTGCTGTTGAAATAAATAAAAATACAAATAAACGAATTTTGGTAACAGGTACTGCTTTAACTCTAAAAGAAAATAAACTAAGGCATCTTATCACTAGATTGAATAATGAGCATATTGTTGATTTATTACCTCTTCCAGGATTAGTCCAATTCTCTGAAAAATTTGAGTTTAATGAAGAAATAATATTGTCTTATCTTAAAGAACAATTAAACAAATATGATTTAAATAATTATGAAACCATTGTATTAGGATGTACTCATTTTTCTTTCTATAAAAACATGTTTAAAAAGTTATTTCCATCAAATATTAACATAATTGATGGAAATATTGGCACTGTAAGAAATCTTGAAAGAACACTAAAAGAAATGAATTCTTTAGATGAAGGTAATGGTAATATTACTTTTTTTAATTCAGGATTTAAGATTGAAGATAAAACAAAATTAGATAAATACAGTGAGTTATTTAGAATATTAGATGATATTAATTTCTAAGCTCTAATATACATAGTTAATATATTTTCATCATATGGATAAACTATTATAAGTTTATATAATTTAACCTATGGAAACTTGCCTTTTGTAGATGAGTAAGCTAACTATTGACTATTGTTATAATTTAACTTATTATATTAATATACCCCTATGGGGTATATTAAATTTTTCAAAAGCGCTAAAATTAGTGTCTTATTAGATAATGGAGGTTTTATAAATGAATATTGCTTCAATGATTGATCACACAATATTAAAAGCAGATACTACTATAGAACAAGTAAAAAAAATATGTGATGAAGCTAAAGAATATAAGTTTAAATCTGTTTGTGTTAATTCTTGTTATACAAAATTTGTATCAGATGAATTAAGAGGTTCAGGTGTTTTAGTTTGTACAGTGGTAGGTTTTCCACTAGGTACTATGGATTCAAAAGCAAAAGCTTTCGAAACAGCTAGAGCTATTGAATTAGGTGCAAATGAAATTGATATGGTTATAAATATAGGTGCATTAAGAGATAAAAATTATGACCTAGTATTAAAAGATATAAAAGAAGTTGTAGAAACTGCTAAAGATAAAGCTATAGTTAAAGTTATAATAGAAGCATGCTTATTAACAGAAGAAGAAAAAATTAAAGCTTGTGAACTTTCTGTAGAAGCAGGTGCAGATTTTGTTAAAACTTCAACTGGCTTTAGTACTGGTGGTGCAACTGTAGAAGATATTAAATTAATGAGAAAAGTAGTTGGCCCGCAAATAGGTGTTAAAGCTTCTGGTGGAGTTAGAACAACAGAAGATGCGCTGAAGTTTATAGAAGCTGGTGCAAATAGAATAGGTGCTAGCGCATCTATAGCTATAGTAAATAACGATAGTAAAATTACATCTGACTATTAGTAATTTTGTAAAAGTATTAAGACTAAAAATTAGTTTTAATGCTTTTTTTTACTATTTTTTTATTAATTGTAGAAAAAATAACAATTATTAGTGCATCATTTTTCATTTTTTTACAATAAAATTAATATTCTAAAAACTATTTATCTTAATTTTCAAAATATGTTGAATTTTTAACAAAAAGGTTTTATAATTTACCTATAACTTAAAGAAAGAAATTTTTCATTCAATAAATTAATTACTTTTTTTAAGTTAATGCTTTAACAAAAGTTTATCAGGGGGGATTTTTTTATGTTAGCATTATTAAAACTTTCACCTGTCATAGTAATGGCAGGACTCATGATGTTAAAGGTGGATGCATTACTTGCAGCACCAATAGCAACGGTTTATGCAGCACTTATTGCAAGGTTAACTGAAAAACTAAAATTCGGCGAAATAGTTGATTGTGCTGTTGATAACGTTAAAAGTATGCAGTTAGTATTCTTTATACTAATGCTTGCTTATGCAATGGCAGCAGCATTTATGTCTACTGGAGTTGGTGCTTCAATCGTTAATTTAGCTCTAAATCTAGGATTAAATGCACGTACAGTTGCTGTAACTGGTTTCTTAGTTACATCTGTATTATCCGTTGCTACCGGTACTTCTTGGGGTACCTTTGCAGCTTGTGCTCCAATATTTTTATGGCTATGTCATATAGTTGATGGAAGCATAGTATTAACTACAGCTGCAATTGCTGGTGGTGCATGTTTTGGAGATAATATCGGTCTTATATCTGATACTACGGTAGTTAGTTCTGGGATTCAAAAGGTTGAAGTCATCGATAGAATACGACATCAAGGAGTTTGGTCAGTAATTTGTTTAATCATTACAGCTATATTGTTCTATGTTGCAAGTTTAGTTATGGACTTACCTACAACTGTTACAAATGCCTCTGATGCGATTAATGCAATACCTAGTGAGGTTTGGACCGTTCTAGAAAAAGAAAAACCAGTAGCTATCGACTTGTTAAATCAAGTTAAAACTGGAGTACCATATTATATGATTATTCCACTAATTTTAGTTATTGCAGCAGCTGTTAAAGGTGTACAAACTCTTGCTTGCTTAGCAATAGGAATAATTTCTTCATTATTGCTTGGTTTATTAGCTGGAACTGTAGAATCAGTACCTGCATTTTTAGAATTAGTTAAAGGCGGATTTGCTGAAGCTGGTGGATGGGTTATAGTTATGATGATGTGGGTTGGCGCCTTTGGAGGGCTGATGTCAAAAATGAACGCTTTCCAACCTATATCAAAGTTAGTTGTTAAATTATCTAGAAATGTAAGACAACTTATGTTCTGGAACGGTTGTCTTTCTATTTTAGGAAATGCTGCTCTTGCAGATGAGATGGCTCAAATAGTTACAATTGGACCAATCATCAAGGAAATAGTTGATGAAAATGTTGAAGGTGATGAAGAGTCAATGTATAAACTTCGTTTAAGAAATGCTACCTTCTCTGATGCACTTGGGGTTTTTGGTTCTCAATTATTTCCATGGCATGTATATATGACCTTTTATGTAGGTATAGCTTCTGCTATATATCCGTTACACGAATTTAAAGCTATAGAAATAATTCAATACAACTTTATGGCATTTATAGCTGTATTTTCTATATTAATACTTACTCTTACTGGTCTAGATAGGTTTATTCCAAGATTTGCCCTTCCAAAGGAGCCAGAGGTTAGACTTAAAGCAAGGAAATTAAGATTAGTAGAAAAACAATCTAATCACGCTTAATTTATTGAAAATTCAAAGCCTTCATGAAAATGAAGGCTTTTTATATTTATGTTCTATTGCATTTAATTAATAATTATTTTAAACACTTAGTAAAATTTATTAAATAACTTTTTAATAATATAAAAACACATTTAAAATCATAATTTTAGTTAAATTTTAAATAATATTTTATAAAAACATATAAAATATTTTTCTTTATTGTTAATTAAATAATTATTGATTTTATCCATTTATTACTGTCCCACCGTTAACATGGATTATCTCTCCAGATACATAGGATGATAAATCACTAGCTAAATATAAATAGGCTCCTGCTAATTCTACTGGTTGACCTGGTCTTTTACTTGGAGAATTGCTTCCAAATTGCCCTACTTCACTTTCATTAAAACTAGCTGGAATTAACGGAGTCCAAATTGGCCCTGGAGCTACCGCATTTACTCTAATTTGTTTATCTTGAAGAGATAATGCCATAGAACGAGTAAAAGTTACAATTGCTCCTTTTGTACAAGAATAATCAATTAAGGTCTTATGACCTTCATAGGCAGTTATAGATGTAGTGTTAATTATATTTCCTCCAGGTAGTATATATTTTAATGCAGCTTTAGTCATATAAAACATACTAAATAAATTAGTTTTAAATGTTCTTTCTAATTGTTCCTTAGTTATATCCTCGATTTTTTGCTGTACGTGCTGTTCTCCTGCATTATTTATTAATATGTCTATTTTTTGAAAAGATTTTATAGTTTCTTCAACTATATTATTACAAACATTTTCATCTCCAATATCTCCTGGAAGCAAAATACACTGACCATTATATTTTTCTATTATGTTTTTTGTTTCCATAGCATCTTCTTCTTCATCTAAATAAGAAATTGCTATTTTAGCCCCTTCCTTAGCGAATAACACAGAAATTGCTCTCCCTATCCCACTATCTCCTCCTGTAATTAATACCACTTTATCTTTTAATTTATTTGATGGTATGTAGCTTTCATCATCATATATAGGTAGTGGATTCATCAATGATTCAATACCAGGTTGTTTATTTTGATGTTGAGGTTGAAGCTTTTTAGGAAAATTATTAATAAAATTTATATCCATACTCTCTCTCCTTTCTATCAATTTTATTATGTTTATTTTTCTATAATAATATTTAACCAAAAGTTGCCTTAATATTATTTGCATATATTATTACCTATTGCTAAAACTATAATAGGTATTTTATTTAAATAGAATACTATACTTTTTAAATAAATATTCGTACTAAATAGTAAGGTTAATTTTATTTAGAGAAAGGAGATCATTATATGAACAAAGTAAAGATTTTAACTTTATGTTTAGCTCTTGCACTAACAGCATTTGGTTGTTTAAGTAATGAAAATATACAAGATAAGACCTCTAAAATTAATGAAGAATCAGTAGTAGCATCAACAAAACCTATAGAGAAAAAAGATAATAAAGACGACTTTAAAAAAGAAAATAAGAATTTATCAGAAAAGGACAATGACAAGTCCGATTCAGAAATTGAAAAAAAAGAGGTGAATAATCCTACTGAAAATAATTCATCTTCTCCTGAGAAAAAAAATGAAACTAGCATAAATAAAATTGATACAAATTTAGATAATACCAAAATCAGTTGGTGGTATAAACCAAACAAAACACATACAACTCCAGAAGTAAACAAGGATATAAAATTTGACTTAAGCAAGTATGATGCATTATATGTAGGGAATACAGACGAAAAAGTTATATATTTAACTTTTGATGAAGGATATGAAAATGGTTATACATCAAAAATATTAGATACATTAAAAGCTAATGATGTTAAAGCAATTTTCTTTGTTACTTCTCCATATGTTAAAGGTAATCCTGAACTAATAAAAAGAATGGTAGATGAAGGCCATATTGTAGGTAATCATTCTAACACTCATCCATCTATGCCTACGGTAACTGGAGACGAAACTAAATTTAATAATGAATTTAAAGATGTTGAAGATAAGTTTAAAGATATTACTGGCCAAGATATGCCTAAATTTTTTAGACCACCTATGGGCGAATATTCAGAAAAAAGCTTAGCTATGACTAAAAATTTAGGATATAAGACTATATTTTGGAGTTTTGCTTATCATGATTGGGACGTAAATAAACAACCTGATCCTAGTACCGCAAAACAAACTATGTTAAATAGTGTTCATAATGGTTGTGTTATGCTAGTGCATGCTGTATCAAAGACTAACACTGAAATATTAGATGAAGTTATAAAAGAAATAAAAGCACAAGGATACGAATTTAAATTATTACCATAAAGCAAAAAACATCTAGGATTACTAGATGTTTTTCTTTTATTCATTCATTGTTTCATCAAATAATTTATCATACTCTTCTACTACAGCATTAAATTCTTCTTCATTCTCAACCATTTCATAAGTATCTTTACCATCAACATTAACTATTTTATATATATAGGCATCTTCATCATTATCTGTTGGTGCTAATAACACATATCTCATATCATTTAAATTAATTTCTTCAACCAATTCTAATTCTATTTTTTCATTAGTTTCAGCATCTAATACTGTTATTATTTTTTTATCTTCCATAATTATCTCCTTTCAAAGTAAAAATACATTCCTATTATATACTATAATAGTATTATTTACAAATGGTTCTTTGCGTAGATTCTAGCTTCCTGTATTAGTATTTCTTTAGTATTTAAATTAGGCTTCTCAAGAACTAATTCTAATAAATATTTAAGTAATATACCTATATTCTCTCCTTCAGCTATTCCTAGAGAAATCAAATCCTTTCCATTTATATTTATATCCTTAAGAGTTAAAGGTTCTTTACTATTAATTATTTCATCACAAGTTCTTTTAAGTTTTAATATATCATCATATTTTCTATATTCAGGAGAAGAAGCTTTTCTATCAGCAATCATTAATTGAAATAAAATATCTAAATTTTCTTCACCTATTTCATTTATATATTTTTTTATTTTTATTGGCTTATCTATTTGAGGAATTTTCATATGGTTTTTTACTAGTTTTGAAACTCTATTAATTGTATTATTATCAAATTTTAATTTTTTAAGTATTTCTATTGTAAGTTTTTCTCCCACCAACTCATGACCATAAAAATGTCCCCTACCATTATTATCAATAGTAAATGTACTAGGTTTACCTATATCATGTAATAATGTAGCTAATCTTAAATTAAAATCATTATTAGTATTATCTAGAGCTGCCATTACATGATTAAAAATATCTTTATCATGATACTTACTTCTTTGATTAAAATCTACTAGCTCTATTAATTCGGGTATTATATACTCCATAAGATTCAATTCTATTAGTTTTCTTATTCCTTTTGATGGAATATCAGAAATTAGTATTTTCTTAAATTCTTCTCTAATTCTTTCTACACTAATATTCTTAAGCAATTTACTATTATTTATTATGGCCTCTTCTGTATGATCATCTATAGAAAAATTTAACTGACTACTAAATCTTATAGCTCTTAACATCCTCAATGCATCTTCCTGAAATCTTTCATTTCCATCTCCTACTGCTTTAATTCTTTTACAATTTAAATCTTTTATGCCATTAAAGCAATCTACTAAGCCTACTTTATAGTTATAAGCAAATGTATTAATAGTGAAATCTCTTCTCTTTAAGTCTTCTTCTAAATTACTAGTGTAATAAACTTTAGAAGGTCTTCTATTGTCTGTATACTCCCCTTCTACTCTATAAGTAGTAATTTCATAAGGCATTTTATTCATAATTATCGTAACAGTACCATGCTGTATTCCTGTTTCTATTACCTTATACCCGAGTGAACTAAATAATTCTTTAGTTTGATCTGGAGTAGAGCTCGTAGTAATATCCCAATCTTTAGGCTCTAATCCTAATATACTATCTCGTATACATCCTCCTACTGCAAATCCTTCATATCCATTTTTATATAACTTATCAATTATTAGTTCTACCTCTAAAGGTAATTTTATGTTCATTTCCACCCATATCATCCCTTTATTTAAACTTCTGTAATTATAGAGAAACATCCCACTCAGTACTATTTTTTCTATCTAAAATAGTTATTCCCTTATCTAATAACTGTTTTTTTATTAAATCTGCATTTTCATAATCTTTATTTTCTTTATATTTACTTCTCTTTTCAATGAGCAAGTTAATTTCATCTTCTGCCACTTTATGCTTTTCTAAATATTTGTTTCGTATTTTATCAACTACTTCTTTAGGGTTTTTCTGTAGCAATCCTAAAACTGCATATGTCCTAATTATTACTTCTTTCATTAGCTTCAATGTAGAAATATCTTTCTTCTTATTAAGTATGCCATTCATACTATGGAAGTATTTAAATAAGTTTGAAATAGCAACCGCTGTGTTAAAGTCATTTCTCATCGATTCTTTAAATTCATCTTCTATATTATAAGGAAGTATAACTTCCTTTATAGTCTTCTCATATTCTAAATTATCAATTTCATTAAATATTTTATAAAAATTATATATATGTTTCTCTACTTCTTCAAATATACCGTCAACTATATTTAAATCTGATTTGTAATTATTTTGTAGCAAAACAAATCTTATTATATCTGAATTATAATTATCTAATAACTCTTTTATTGAAATTACATTTCCTAATGACTTACTCATTTTTTGACCATTAAGCTTAACAAGTCCATTATGTATCCAATAGTTAGAAAACTTCTTTCCTGTTAATGACTCTGACTGTGCGATTTCATTCTCATGATGCGGAAATATAAGATCTTTTCCTCCACCATGAATATCAATTGTCTCTCCTAAATATTTCATGCTCATAGTTGAACACTCAATATGCCATCCTGGACGTCCCTTTCCCCATGGAGTTTCCCAGTAAATCTCATCAACTTTTGCACTTTTCCATAGTGCAAAGTCTTCATCATCTATCTTTCCCGGCTCAACTTCTTTTCTCACTCCGCTAATATTATCCTTAATCACTCTATTTGATAATTTTCCATACTGTGAATATTTATTTACAGAAAAAAATACATCTCCAAATTTTGTTATATATGCATAATCTTTTTTAATTAAATTTTCAATAAATTCTATCATGTCATTAATATTTTCAGTGGCTTTTGCCTGAATTGTCGCTCTATCATTTCCAAGCTTATCTAATTCCAAATCTATTTTCAATATTTGATTTTTAGCATATTCTTGTGGGTCAATTCCTAGCTTTTTACCTTTGCCTATAATCTTATCATCAACATCTGTATAATTTCTTACATAAACAACCTCATATCCCTCATATTCAAAATATTTTTTTATAACATCAAATATAACTGATTGATATGCGTGCCCAATATGAGCATCTCCAGACACAGTTATACCACAAGCATACATTTTCACTTTACCCTCTTCTATTGGAACAAACAACTCTTTTTTTCTGCTTAGAACATTATAAATATAGATTGACATATATTATCCCCCTTTTAAACCTTCAATTATTTGTAGTATACTCTAATGAAGTTTGAGGAACAAGCGTATTTAAGTATAACCGTCTAAAACTTTTAATATTTATTATACAATAGCAAATAAATGTTATTAGTCAAAATCCATTAATAAAGCTCAAAAAATAATTTATAATAAGTATAGTCTAATGCTGTTATTTTATACTATAAACATAGTATAAAATTATTAATAAACAGCTCTCAAAAATTGAATTGTATATTGTGATGGATCTAAGGAACTAAATTCATAACCTTGACTAACTAGTCCATCAATTATATATGGTAACGCTTCTGCTGTAGTAGTTTTCATTATGTTATCATGCATTAATATTATTGCAGAATTTGCATCCTTAGAATTTTCTAATACAGAATTTATTATGTAATCTCTACTTGGAGCTATGGCTGTAGCATCATTAGAATCAATATTCCAATCAAAATAGGTATATCCACTAACAATTAAAAGCTTACTTAAATCTGCCATAATATTATAGTGATAATTTTCACTTATGGTATTATTGCTTCCACCAGGAAATCGCGCAATTTTCATTTCATAATTATAATTAGATTTTATTAGTTTTTGAAGCTTATCAAAATCTTCTATAAAATTGTTCATATTACTATAAACATAACTATAATCATGACTATAAGTATGATTGCCTAATGTATGCCCTTCTTTTATAATTCTCTCATAAACTTTAAAAGAAAATTCATCTTCTCTTCCATTTACAAAAAATGTAGCTTTAATATTATATTTTTTTAATGTATCTAGTATCTTTATAGTATTTTTACTTGGTCCATCATCAAAAGTTAAATATGCTACTTTTTTATCTGGAATATTTGCTACATAATACTCAGTAATTTTATTGCCACTATAATTTTCTATGCTGCTTATCAATTGTTTTTTCTTTTCTTCTTTTTCAATTTGTTTCTTCTTTTCTACTTTTATCATTTCATCTATAGAAGTAATTTGATCTTCTATTTTTTTAATTTCCTTATCAATATTATTCTCTAGTCCCCTATACTCTTCGGTTTTTATATTAGCTGAGTATATCTTAGTCTCCAATGTATTTATATTATTACTATTTTGAGAAATAATTTGATTTAATATATTTATTTTTTTATCATTTTTAATATTATAAGATACCATAAATATTTCTGTTATAACCAATACTATCACCATAAGAACTATATATATTTTCCTTTTCATAATATATTCATACCTCATTGATTTTTTTGTGAAGTTCTTAGTTGTTTTTCTTTTTCTGTTAATAAATTGTTTAGCTTTTCCTTTTCAGCTTTTTTATCATTTATTACCTTTGATAAATTTCTAATTTCTTCTTCTTTATAAAACAGTTCAGATGTTTTTTCATTCATAACTCTTTTAATATTACTACTCTTATTTTCTAAAAAGTTTGTATAAATATTTTTATAACTTATAGCTATTAGAGTAAAAACTATGATAAACAAAACTGCTAATATATTCATATCTAATTTCTTTTTCATATTTTATCTCCTTTAACTCTAATATTCTTTTTTTATTTTGTGTATTATAAAATAATTTATTCTATAAATAAAAGGTTTTCCCATTCAAGGCAAACCTTTTACTTTATGGATTTTAATTTATCATCAATCAATGATAATAGATATTGCCTATCCTCCATATTATTTTCAAAATCCAAATTATCTACATTAACCTTTAAAATTGGAGATATATTATATTCATTAAAGTATTCCCTGTAATTATCATTTAGCCTTTCCCAGTATTCTCTTTCAACTATTTTTTCATAATCTCGTCCTCTTTTATTAATTCTTCTTATTGCCTCATCTACTGTTACCTCTAAATAAATTAATAGTTTAGGTGGCATACAGTGCTCTAACATGTTCTCAAATAGCTCTATGTATAAGTTAAATTCTTCTATAGACATATCCTTAGAATCCTTTAGCATTTTAGCAAAGATAACATCTCCATATATACTTCTATCCATTACTGCTTTATCAAATTTTGACGCTTCTTTTATGTTTTTAAATCTTTTATTAAGAAAGAATATCTGTAATGGAAAACTATATCTTTGTCTATCATAATAAAATTTTTCTAAAAGAGGATTGTCTATTATAGGTTCTTCAAAAGGTATATATCCCTGTTCAGCTAAAATGTTCATAAGGCTACTCTTCCCTACTCCTACTACTCCATCAATGACAATCATATTCCAATATTCTCCTTTTTTTATTTTTCTTAGAGGGATTTTATAGAAGCCCATGCATCAGCCCCCTCGCTATAATATATATTATATGTAAATAATTGATGCTTTTTAGTATTATAATTAGAACTATTAAATTCACAACGCACAGTTACTGTAAAACTATAGATATAGAAAACCAAGTCTACATTTATATATTAATAATGAGACTTGGTTATGTTCATTAGATTCTTAGAAATAAATAAAATAAATATTCAAGTTTAAAATCTATGTATCACTTGTATACTAATGTGATACTTTGTGTTTATCAAAGGCACTTTCATTTAATGCTGGTTCTTCAATAGTGGTCACAAATTGATTTTTGCTAACTTGATTTTGCGTTTTCACACCTTTTTTTATATAATCTTTATTATTTTCTTTTTTGAATTCACTTCTATCTTTCATAGCATCCTCCATAAGCTTATTATCCTTCATTATATTTTTTGAGAACTCTGTTAAATTCGTCACCTGTACCTACTGAAGTATATTGTATTTCTTCACCTATTCTAGTCACTCTATAAGCGTATGCTTCATTGGAATTTTTAGGTCCTGCAATAATGTATTCTTTATTATCCATCTTAATTACATCAATTAATTCCATTTCTACATCATTCCCATGAGTATCTTGAATTTTAAATATTTCATTATGAGCCATTTTTACTCCTCCTCAATATTTACTTATATAATTAAGATGTTCAATTATTCAAATTATATTACATAGACTTCATATTTTAATATATAATTTTTTAATCCCCATGTGATATCCTTATAATTTAAGTCTCTAAAGAATTTATTTTAAATAAAGGATGACTTTTTTGGCTAAATATCATTTTATAAATCTATTAAACTTTTTAAAATATAGATAGCTTCTTTTCATAACATCATCTTATATGATAAAAGTTTTAATAGATATATTCACATTTCATTATTGACTTTTTTAAAATAAGAGGTTATAATATGCTGTAACAATAAAATAATATTTAAAAGGAGGAAATTAAATGAAAGATACAACTTTTATAATAACTGTAGATGTTATTGAAGAATGCTTAGAAGAAAGCATAGATTAATAGACATCAAAGAATAATTTTTAAATTGGAATTGAAAATGGAAAATACTATACTATGTATTTTAAATTTACAAAATAACCCTAATGTATATTTTACTTAAAACTTTAAGTCATCGTGACTCAAGTCACGACTTTTCAATTCACAATTTATAAATCTAAGCAATTCTCTATTAAAATTGAGGATTTTTTTTATGCCCAAATTTAAGATTTTAATTATCATATTTATAAGTTAGTTAGATTAACTTCTTATTTTTTCTTCTAAATTAATAACTACTTATTAATTTTTATGTATGTATAGTAGTACTTATAATGAACTTGTAAATTTAATCATATAAAAAAATACAGCAACTTACTTATGCTGTATATTTTCTATTGATTTTAATCTTATGAGTCTCTCTTTTAATTTACTTTCATATCCCATTTGAGTCGGCCTATAATATTTTCTATCCTTTATTTTATCTGGTAGATATTGTTGCTTAACGTAATGATTATTATAGTCATGAGGATAAAGATATTTATCAGAATTATTATATAATCTCTCTGCTCCACTATAGCCTTTTTCTCTTAAAGCTAAGGGTACTTCTCCAATTTCTCCATATTCTACATCTTTAAGAGCTTCATTTATCGCCAAATAAGCTGCATTGCTTTTCGGTGCAGAAGCTACATAGGTTACAGCTTGAGATAATATTATTCTAGCTTCTGGCATTCCTATAACTTTAACCGAATCCATTGCCGCCTTTGCTACTAATAGCGCATAAGGATCTGCATTTCCTACATCTTCTGAAGCAGCTATTAAAATCCTTCGAGCAATAAACTCTATATCTTCACCAGCATATAACATTCTAGCGAGGTAATGCACTGCTGCATCTGGATCAGATCCTCTCATACTTTTAATAAAAGCAGATATAATATCATAATGATTATCACTATTTTTATCATAGGTAATATGTTTTCGTTGAATACATTCTTCAATAATATCTAAATCAATATTTATTATTCCATCACTATTTTTATTTGTAGTCAGAACTGCTAATTCTAATGCATTTAATGCTCTTCTACCATCGCCATTAGATGTAATACATAAAAACTCCATTGCTTTTTTAGTTAAATTAATCTTTATACTGCCATAACCATTGTCTTTGTCTTCCAATGCTCTTAATATTAATTTTTCTATATGCTTTTCATTTAATGTTTTTAACTGAAAGACCATAGATCTAGATAGTAAGGCTTTATTTACTTCAAAAAAAGGATTCTCTGTAGTAGCACCAATTAAAATTACTATTCCTTTTTCCACATGAGGAAGAAGAGCATCTTGCTGACTTTTATTGAATCTATGTATTTCATCAATAAATAGTATTGTCTTCTTATTGTACATTTTTAGATCATCTAGTGCAAAATCTATTATCTCCCTTAGTTCTTTAAGATTACTTGTAACTGCATTTATAGATTTAAAATTAGCTTTTGTACTACTAGCAATTACTGTAGCTAAACTTGTTTTCCCCGTTCCTGGAGGCCCATATAATATTAAAGAGGTAAGCCTATCTGATTGAATAGCTCTATAAAGTAATTTTCCAGGAGCTAAAATATGTTCTTGTCCAATGTATTCCCCTAAGGTTTTAGGCTTCATTCTTTCTGCTAAAGGTGCAGAAGAATCATTATTTCTATTATCCATATCAAATAAACTTATATTTTCAAAGGTCATAGTATCACCCTGCCTTTTTTATGAATAGTTTTTTCTATAAATTCTTTTATTTCAATTGCAAATTTTTTTTCATCTATGATATCATCCTTTACTTCAAAATAATCAATATGATTATTTTTTAAATAAGAGTTTATTATCATAGCTTCATCTATAACTTCCTTTAAGTCCACAGTGTCTAATTCTCTATTTCCAGTATTAAATAAACTAAAGATCATCTTCGTCATAAAGTTTATGTTAATATCCTTCACTAAATATTTTTCCCTATATAATATATCATTATTATCCATACAAAATATCTTTATATAATTCTCATCAATATGTTCAATGACAACTAGTCTTCTATTACTATTTAGCAATTCTACATTATATAAATCTTGTTTTAAATATCTAACTCTACCTAAATCATCCCTTATTTTTGCTGCTAGTTCAAAGTTCAATTCAAGTGCTGAACTTTCCATTAAATCATTAAATCTTTCTATTAATCCATCGTCTTTAAGAGATAGGTAATCTATTATAATTTTCACTTCGTCCATATACTCATTTTTAATATTTTTATTTATGCAAACTCCTAAACAAAGATTTAAATTATAATTTAAGCAAGCAGATTTAGATACACTACTACACTTTCTTATTTTAGCCATATCTATTATGCTATTAACTGCTTGATAGGTTGCATTAAAGTTAGTAAAAGGTCCATAATATAAAGACCCATCATCATGTTTTTCATAACATAAGACTACTCTAGGAAACTCTTCTTTAATAGTTATTTTTATATAAGGATATCTTTCATTATTCTTTAATAATTTATTGTAAGTTGGCTTATAGGTTTTAATTAATTTGCATTCTAATAATAAAGCTTCTAATTCTGTATCTGTAGTTATGTATTCAAAATCATGAATATTTTTCACAAGCTTTTGAACCTTGCTACTTTTATGATTCTTATTTCCAAAATAACTAGATACTCTTCTTCTCAAATTTTTAGACTTTCCCACATATATAACTATATTTAGGCTATCTTTCATTAAATATACACCAGGGCATTCTTTTAAATCTTTAATCTTTTGCTTCACCATTATTCCTCCATAAACCAACACAGCTTTAATATATTTATAAATTTTAGATTCCCTATAAATCATATCAAAAATATATGCATAATAAAAGACTATAAGAGATTATAATCTCTCATAGTCTTATCTAGCTGCCAATAGATCTATATCTACTGAGTGTTCATAAACCTCTTTATATAGTTCATAAACTCTTATTCCAAATAATTCACTTGAATATTCATAGGATTTACTCAAAGCATTTGAAGAAAACTTTTTCCTTAAATCATCATCTTTTAAAAGCTTAAGAGTTGAAGATACAAAATCTTTCCCTTTATTATAAGTATATCCATTATAACCATCTATAACTACTTCCTCTATACATTGATCATATCTACATACTACAGGTGTTCCACAACTTAACGCTTCTATATATGTCAATCCTTGAGTTTCACTAGTAGATGCAGTAACAAACATATCAGAAATTTTATAATATTTATATACATCTTCTGGTTTTACCATGCCGGTAAAAATTATATTATCTAAAAGGTTTAAATTAGTAGCTTCTTCTTTTAATACATCTAGATAAGGTCCACCACCTACTATTAAAAGCTTGGCTCTCTTTTCCACATCAACTATATACTTAAAGTTTTCAATAACTTCTTCTATATTTTTTTCTTGAGCTATTCTTCCTATATAAGCTAATACCTTGTCTTCTTTATTTATACCAACACTTTCTCTTAAGTTCATCTTTTCATTCTCACTAAAATCTACCATAAAGCGAGATAAATCAATTCCTGTTGGTATAACTTTAATTGGTGCATCTACTCCATAATTAATTAAAGCATTTTTTGTTTTATCTGTTGGAGCAATTACCATATTTACTTTATCCAATAACATTTTTGTTATTTTAGCTGCTCTATCTCTATTTATTACCTTTCCTTTCAAGAAATATGAAAGATAGTCTTCATACATTGTATGGTATGTGTGAACTAGTGGTATACCTGTAGCTTTAGTTATTTTTCTAGCAATAATCATTGTAGAAAATTCAGACTGTGAATGTATAATATCCGGTTTCCAATCGATAATTTCTTTTATAAGATTATTACTAGTTATAGAAAATGTAGCTCTTCTAGCCTCAGGATAAACCCATATTGGCTTTGATTTTAAATAATATACATCTCCATCTATATATGTCTCACTATTATTTGACAAAGTGATTATTTTTACATCATGTCCCTGTGACTTTAATTCTTTATATAAATTTATAGTTGATGTTACAACCCCATTAACTACTGGTGTAAATGTATCTGTTGTTATTAATATCTTCATAAATTAATACCTCCATCTCTAGAAGATATCTTAATTATAAGATCGCATTATTAGTTATCACTTATAGATTTATTAAAAATATATTAGAAACAAATTACAAAAATATATGATTCCTGATTAAAAGATTTCAAAAACATCAATACCTAAATATACTTATTTTATTTTAAAACTTACTATTAATGCTACTTATCATAACTTATTATACTACAAAATAGAGTAAATGATAGCCTTTTAATATTAAGAAAATAAGTAAAGTTTCTGTAACATTAGTATTGTCACAAGCTAAAAAGTTGTAATTGTAATGTACTCTTATCCAATTATTAATAAATTATTTTTAAAAATAATTTATTAATATATATTTCTCCATTTCCTCTATAAGCCATATTTAATATCTCTTTTCCTTCTATTAAATAAAAGACTTTTCCTCCTTTTAATACATTCATAACTTTTTCAATTTCCTTATTTAAATTTGAAATAATTGCTTATTTCATAAAATCACCCTATTTTTTTCATTTAATACCTTATTATAACATAAAATTCATTGACAAGAATAAGCTTACAATCGACAATCAAAAATTACAGTGAAAACTTCTGATTCCTATATTCTGCTGAAATTAAAAAAATGTGCTAAATCTTTAGCACATCTTAATATACTTTTATTTTATTTCTTTTCTATTTATTATTGCATTTAATATTACTCCAGTAATTGCAGCCAAACTGACTCCGGAAATTTTAACAGTTTCCGTTACAGGTATGCCTAAAGTAAATCCAAACTTTTTTTCAATTATCCCTGTACCAATACCTATTATTAATATAACAGTCATAATTATTACATTTTTAATATTGAATTCAACTTTTTCACTTTTAATAGTTTTTACTCCAATTAGTGCTATCATACTAAATAGCATTAAACTTATTCCACCCATTACTGGTGCAGGTATTGACTGTAGAAATCCTCCTATTTTAGCTACTACACCAAGGACTATAGCTAATATTGCGGTTAACCTAATTATTGATGGATCATAATTTTTAGTTATTGCTAATACACCTGTATTTTCTCCATAAGTTGTGTTAGCTGGTCCTCCTATAAATGCTGAAAACATTGTTGCAAGTCCATCACCTAATAAAGTTCTATTTAGTCCTGGATCTTCTATAAAATTCTTTCCAACCACTTGACCGTTTGTAGTAATATCTCCAACATGCTCCATTAATACCGCCAAAACTACTGGTGCTATAACGGCTATTGATGAAAGATCAAATTTAGGTAATGTAAAGTTTGGTATTGAAAACAATGGTGCTTCTGATATTAAAGAAGTGTTTACCATACCAATTTTTAGTGCTAGTAAATATCCTACAGTTACTGCTAACAAAATTGATAATTGCTTTATAAATCCTTTACCAAATAGTGTTATAATAAGTGCTATTGATAAAGTAATTGCTGCTACTATTAAATTTTTTGATGCCATATCATAAGCAGTTGGTATTAAATTTAATCCTATAGCTATTATCATTGGACCAACTACTTGCGCTGGTAAAAATTTCTTTATATTATTTACTCCTACTTTACGAACAAATAGTGAAAGAATTACATATATAAATCCTGCTATCATTATACCGCCTTGAGCATATCTAAGGTCACCATTGTGTAGCTCTGTTACTGATATAATAACTGGAATAAATGCAAAAGACGAACCTAAAAATACTGGAACTTTTCCTTTGGTACATAGATGAAATATAAGTGTTCCACACCCTGCTGCAATCAATGCAATAGATGGATCAAATCCTGTAAGTATAGGAACTAATACTGTTGCACCAAACATAGCTATTAAATGTTGAAATGCTAGCACAAATCTTTGTGCTGACTGAAGTAATGATTTGTTTTCTTGACTATTAACATTTGATTTAGTAATAACATTTTGTGACATAAAAAAACCTCCTTAATTTTGACAAGGAGAAATTAACTTTCTCCCTTTTCAGCCTCTCTGAACTGATTTAAAGGTAATACATAATAAAAAAACTTCTTGCTACTGCAAGAAGTCATGATATACCTGTAAAAATAACTATACTTTTAATCTTGCAGCCTCTCTGGACCGTATTAAAGATTTATTCACTTTGATAAAAAGTATATCACTTTTTATCCTGCCTTACAAGTATTAAATTATTAAATTTTACTGTTCTACTCATAATTTTTAATATATCTTTATAAACTTTTTCATTATTAACCTTTACAACTTCTCCCTTAGCAACTCGTTCCACTATTTTTTCTAGTTTTTCCGGAGGATTAACTTTTCTTAATGGGTCGTTTCGCCATACTATGAGACGCTCACACTCCTCAATTGTTAATACTTTTCTTTCTTTGTCCTCATGTCTCTTTAAAGTTATAACTATGATGTACAGTGAAACTATAAGTACAATTAAAGAAATACTGTCAATTATAATATAATTCATAAAAACTCTCCTTATCCAAAACTAATCCTTATTACTCTTAATACCATTAAAAAATTTCTTATATAATTTTTATTCCTATAAATTCTTTAAAAGCACTAAGTTCAACTATAAGATTTAGAATATTGATATATGGTGGAATTAAGACATAGTATATGCAGTATTCTGTGTTTTTATTACACTCTTCCTTATATTTACATTCCACATTTAAAATTTCTATATTTTTATCTGCTAAAACTTTATACAACGCTGACATCGCAGCTTCTCTATCTACATATTTTACTTCTATTTTGATTTTTATGGTTTTATCAATATACTTTTTTTCTATTTTTTCGAAACTTACTAATACTAAAAACACAACTATGGATGATACTATACTTAAAAAATAATATCCCATGCCTATTGCTAATCCAATGCAAGCTACAATCCAAATAGAAGCAGCAGTTGTAAGTCCTTTTACTGATCCTTTTTCATGTATTATTGTTCCAGCACCTAAAAACCCTACACCAGTAATAACCTGTGCACCTAATCTAGCTAAATCTACTTTTAAAACCTCTTTTAAGACTATATTGCTATTTATAATATTTATGGCATCCTGGGAGATTAATATCTGTATCATAGAAATTATAGCAGCACCAATACATACTAAAGAATGAGTCCTGAGTCCTGCTGGTCTATGTTTATACTCTCTTTCATATCCAATGACTCCTCCTACAAACATAGCTACTAATAATCTTAATATTATTTCGTATTTTTCCATTAAAACACATCCCCATAATTAATAAAAAATATATAAACATAACAATTCCCCAAAATAATGTGTACATTAAGATAATTACTATTCTTTTACCTCCTTAATTAGGCTATTCAATAAAGATGTACAATTAAAGACATTCCCTCCTTATATAATTGAGAATCGAGCGTTGATCTGGAGGAAGCTTTTAATTGATTTCTTTTTTGAATTTACACAATAACTTATATATAAGCTAGTAATATAAGTTATTGTGTAAAAATCAATTAGTAAAATTAATTTGATTAAAACTAATTTTAACTATAATTGTATATTTTGCATTATGAATTGAAATACCTAAGAGAACAATTATATTAACGTATACGCAGTATATCTATAATATGTATATTTAATTATATTGGTGACTAAAAATTTTGGAGTTTAAAATAAAGCAACTATTTAAAATAAAAAATAATATTTTACATCATGTAAGTATATATTATGACACAAAATAGGTAATCCTATTGGCTAATCATTTTTTCAAATATTTTATATTATTTTAAATAAAAAAATCGCTAATTAAGTAAAAATTTAAAACTTAATTAACGGCTAATAATTTATTTTGGCTTACGTTTTAGATTAAAAGCAGCATTAAGGGCATTCGTAGGACATGCTTTTACACATTCACCACAACGAATACATTCTGAACTATTATAATCTTCATAGGCTTATATTTAAATTTACGTAAATATAAGCCAAAAAGAAGGATATGCAATAAGTATATCCTTCTCCATGTTAATTTTATTCAAAAGAAAAATTATAATTATTTAATCCTAATTCTTTTTTTAGTGCCAAAATATCCTGCTGTAATGCTTTATTTACAGGTACTCCTTTATCTTTTCTATAAAGCCAAGCCTCATACTCTTTTTCTCCAGCAGTATAAATCCTTTCCATTCCAGGAGCTTTTTTAGAGTTTCTAAGAGCTCTTAATATTTCTCCTGTTGTAGATTTGAAACTATCTAACTCTGTAAAAGCTTCTACATTTATTGCTATAAAGAAATGTCCTAATCTATAAGGAACTTTCTTGCCATCTTCAAAACCATTTAATGCTTTTAGAAAAGCTCCTCCTTGAAGTGCTGCAGATAATATTTCAACTACCGCAGCATAACCATATCCTTTATATCCTCCAGTTTCTTCTCCAATACCTCCTAATGGAGTAAGAGCTGCCTTTCCAATTGTTAAATCCTTTAAAATCTGGTGAGTATCTACACGACTATTACCCTCTTCATCTATTACCCATCCTTCAGGCAATTCTCTGTTTTCTCTATCATAAACCTCAATTTTTCCTCTTTGACTAGTAGATGTTGCACAGTCTAATACAAAAGGAAATTGCTCATCTGTGGGAACTCCAAAAGTTAACGGGTTAGTACCTAACATATTTTCCACTCCAAAAGTTGGAGCAATAGATGGTCTAGCATTAGTTCCCGTAACACCTATCATACCTTGCTCTGTGGCCATTGTTGCATAATAACCAGCTATTCCATAATGAGAAGAGTTTCTAACAGCCACCATTCCCATACCATAGATCTTAGCTTTTTCTATTGCTATTTCCATTGCTTTTTTCCCTATAACATGCCCAAATCCATTATTACCATCTATTACTGCGGTAGTTGGTGTTTCTTTAACAATATCAATTTTAGTATTTACTTCTAAAATTCCATCCTTTATTCGATCATAATAGATTGGTTTTAATCTACCTATACCATGAGAATCAATTCCTCTTTTATCTGATGTAATAAGTACTTCAGCACAAATTTTCGCATGTTCTTCTGGCACTCCTACTGCCTTAAAAACGTCTATCATAAAATTTTCCAAATAGTTAAAATCTATCCAATATACTTGTTCATTTTCCATAATTTCTTCACCTTCTTAATAAATCATTTTGCAATAGATTTGTGGGAAATAGTATTTTTTTTAGTTTTAGATAAAGCTAAAATAGCTCCTAAAACCATAGAAAGAATTGCTGCTGTTAATACTCTGTATTGCGGTGGCAATAAAAAAGTAATAGTATGAGCAGGAATCCAAAAAACTGGAATGGTCTTTAAAACAATAAAATTTAAGTATCCATACCAATCTATATTATTAACTACCTCTTTTAATTTTACTTTTTTTATTTTATTTAGTCTACCCCCACCTAGTTCAATATAAGTATCAGTAATTCTATGGAATGCCATAAAAGTCGGTGCAAAAACTATATTCATAAATGCACTTGTAAAAAATGCAAACAAAAATTTATAAGTAGTTGATTCTTTTTTAGCAGAAGGAAGTAACCCTGAATCCATAACTCCTACTACTCCTTTAGCAAAAATATCGAAAACAACAGTAAATGTCATTCCTATAAATCCCCATACAATAAATTTATATACTATTCCTACGGGTTTTTCATAATTTCCCTTTATTATTCTAAGTGCTAAAATTTCACCTAAGGTAGCTAATATAGATACTTTTAAGAATCCTATAATATAAGGATGAGACTTTGCCAAAATAGTTAAACTATTCGTATCTTCACCATTTAGCAATTGAAATAATAAAAATATTACTAGTCCAACTATAATCCCCCAAATAATATCCCCTTTTTTCATAATTATTCCCCCTATTATTTATTTCAACTCTAATTTTAACAAAAATTATTGCCATTTACTATATTATATTCCATTTATAGAAGAGAATAATAATTAAAAGTTTACTTTATTAATTTATTATTTAAAGATATTATAATAAAACAAGCTAGGAATAGTCCTAGCTATATGTTTTTCTTAAAATTTTTCACAGAATGTTTTTTAGCATTTCTATTTTGATTATGGTTTTCTTCTGTTATAGGCGTTTGATAATTACATTTTTCCATTCTAGCTATTTTATTATCTGGCTGGCTATCTTTTGGCATACTATTTCATCTCCTTTTTACCACTTTCCATCATAATTTATTGGATTTGCTTTATTATGCTTACTTTTTGCTTTTCCTTGAATCTCTGGCACTGGATGAAAATCATTTTTAGGAAACTTTTGTTTATGATTACTTTCTGTTCCATGTGGCTCTTCAACATTGGGTCTTCTCATTCCTTTTTTTGCCATAAATAAACTCCTCCTTATAACTTTCTAATAATAGTTTGTTTATTTACTTTTCTAATATACTAGAAATATAAGGCTTAATTACGTTTAAATATTAAGTATAAAAATAAACACATAAAGAATACTATTATTTCTTCATGTGTTTATAAAAAACAAAATTAATATTTAATTTGTATTATGTTATAAAATTTAATATTAACTTTACCTTTAATGAATATCTGAAAATGAAATAAATCTAAAACTCTACAAGTTAATCAAATTTAAAATTCTTTAAAGCATCTTTAAAGACATCACCAAGAGTAACATCACTATCATCATTATATTTTTCATAATCTTCTTTTGGACCTTCTATAGTTTCTTTAATACTTAAAGAAATTCTATTTTTATCTACATTTAAAATTTTAACTTTGACAATTTCACCTAGAGATAATTTATCTTGTGGTTTAGTTATATTTTCCTCAGAAATTTCTGAAATGTGGACTAATCCCTCTACTCCATCAGCTATTTCAACAAAGGCACCAAAATTCATAAATTTAACTACCTTACCTTCCACAATATCACCAGTACTGAATTTACTTTCTATATCATTCCATGGATTATAATCTATATCTTTTAAAGCTAAAGATATTCTGTTTTTATCTCTATCAAAATCTAATAAATATACCTCTACTTCGTCACCTATAGAAACTACATCACTAGGCTTCATAATTCTTTTCCAAGATAAATCGTTTAAATGAATTAATCCATCTACTCCACCTAGATCAACAAAAGCGCCAAAATTAACAAGCCTTGATACTATACCTTTTCTTTTTTCTCCCTTTTTCAATGAATTCCATAAATCATTACTTTTCTTTTCTTTTTCTTCATCTAAGACAATTCTTCTTGATAATACAATTTTATTATTTTCTTTATTAAACTCTATAACTTTAACATTAAACTTTTTATTAATAAATTTGGATAGATCTTTTACATACTCATTGGAAACCTGTGAAGCGGGAATAAATGCTCTTATACCATCAACATCAGCAATTATTCCACCTTTAACAACTTCCATTGTAGTTGCAATGATTACATCATTATTTTTATATGCTTCTTCTATTTTATCTAATGATTTTATTGCATCTGCTTTTTTCTTTGATAAAAGTACATGACCTTCACTCTCATTAATTCCTAAAACATATACTTCTATTTCTTCTCCTTCATTAATAAACTCTTTTAAATTTTCATCTTCGTTACATACTTCATTTTTATATATTATTCCATCGTACATAAAATTTATATTTACTAATACATCATTATCTTTTACAGATAAAACTTTACCTTTTAATATGTCACCTTTATAAATTTTATTTAAAGATTTATCTATTTCATTAATAAACTCTTTCATTGAATTTTCCATCATACTCTCCCCTTTCTTGCTTATATACAAAGTATATACACTAAACGTAGTATTTTCAATACGAATAAAAAAACTTAAAAATAAATGACTTTAAGTTAATAAAGTTTTTTAAGTTTTTTTAAAAATTGCATATAGTTATTATTTAATTATGCTAATAAAAGTATTAATTTTTTATGCTGGATAAAATCTATTTTAAAAAATAAATAAAAGGAAGGATTTCTCCTTCCTTAAGTATTAGCCACAACTAGAGCAAGTTGAGCATCCGCCACCTTCTGGTTTCTTTTCAGGCTCAATAGAAAATCCACTCATGCCATTTTCTTCTCCAGATAATATTGTTAATGCTCCAAACTGAGTTGTAACATCTTTATCAACTAAAAATGTTATTTCATTTATTACCTCTGTATTATCTTCAGGTTTTTGCTCATCTAAAACAAGATTGAATGATGGCCCACAGCAGCTCATTCCTGCAAAATGTATTCTAATAACATTAGCTGTAACTTCATTGTCTAATAAAAACTGCTTAAATTCTTTAGCAGCATTTTCGCTCATTTTAACGATGCTCATAGTTTATACCTCTCTTTTAATTTATTATCACCAATTAACAAAAGTCAAAATTTATTGAGAACAATTATTAATTAAGTAATTACATAATAATATAAAAATAAATATAATGCAATAATAATTTATTTTTATGTTTTCCTTTATATAGTATATTATTCATAGATTATTTTCCATATCCTTCTACTATATCAAACAAAACTCTTTTTGATATATCATTTAATTCAAATTTATGAATATCATTCTTTAACATTGCAATGGTTCCATGCCCCTTACAATAGCCATTTAATTTGCAGGCTAAAGTAGAGTTCATGAACTCTTTGAAACTGAAATATTTATCAGCTAGTTCCTTCATCAAAATAGATGCTTTCTGGAGATAGTATTTTTGATGATAATTTTCTGCTAAATAAAATTTACTTAGTGATATTATTTCTGTATTAAAGCTTATACCTAAGGCTTTTTCAAAATCTCTTTTAGAATTCTCTGCTATAATTCTCTCTTCATCTGTTCTATAAAATATAATAGACCTATATTGAGCTATACCAGTTTTATTTTCTGGTGTATGACTATCCCAAAAACCATTTATTATTTGTTCATATGTAATTTTATCTCCATCATAATCGAACTCAAAGGTTTCTGCATAGTCACCAATATTATTATAAGTAGGATTCACTGTAGTTCCTCCACAATATCCTACCCTTGTTCTAATAACTCCATCAACTATACCAAACTTGGCATCTGGAGTCCAAAATCATCCAACCGCTAATGTTGCTGTTTTTAAATTTTTTGGTAATTCCGAATCAACCATTATCATTATTAATCATACCTCACTCTCAAAATTAGTTTTAAAATAATATTAAAATATAAAAAACCTTTTGTAAATTAGAATATAAAAACCTCCAAATCTATGGAGGCTTTTCAAACTAATATTATTGTATACCAATACTTTTAAAAAATTCTCTATTATTTATAACATTACTATCTTGAGGTCTAAATTTTGCTGCTAATTCATTATGCTCAAAGGATTCCTGTATTTTATTTATCTTATAATAACAGACACATAATTGAAGATGAGGACGCCATGTCCAATAATCTATACTTATAAATCCTAAAAAATTTTCAGGAACTTCTAACTTAGTAGCAGTTTCATACCAATATATTGCTTCATTATACCTTTCTTCTTTTTGAAATAAATAACCTAATCTATAGCAACTTTCTGCTCTAGGGCTACTATATTCAAAGGCTCTTAAGCAGCTCTCTCTAGCTTTTTTAGAGTTTCCTATTCCATCATAACAATCAGCAATCTTATATAATGCATCTATTTTATCTTCAACCCATCCATCCATAACCATAAATTCTTCAAGTCTGTAAATTGCTTCATGGTACATTCCATTATAAAAAAGCTCTTTTCCATAATAATAGGTATCTCTAGCATTAAATACGTATCCTTCTTTTAATTTATTCTGATATATTTCTAAATTTCTCTTTCCACTGCCTTTTAATTTTCTATGAACTACTTTTATATCACTATCTATGGCCTTTCCAAATACTGCAAGATATTCATGTATAAATCCTATCCATAGAAAATTTTTTTCTCGCTTTACTAATCTATTTCTTTTAAAAGTTAAAATAGGATTCCCAAATTCATCAAAATGAGTTTGATAATTCATAGTAACAGAATCTACTGAACTATCTAAAGTCTCCTTAAGATACTTAAGTTTTTCTTTATCTTCATCAAGAAAAATATCATCTGCATCTAGCCATAATATATATTCCTTTGTAGCTTTACTAAAAGAATAATTTCTAGCAGCTCCAAAATCATCTATCCATTTAAAATTATATATATTATTTGTATACTTTTTAGCAAGTTCAATAGTTTTATCTTTAGAACCAGTATCAACAATTATTATTTCATCAACAGCATCTTTTATGGAATCTAAACATCTTTCTATAACATCTTCTTCATCTCTGACAATCATACATAAACTAATAGTAATCATACTTACCTCCACAGCGGTATTAATTCTAAATTTGCAATATACTAATTCTGCAAATTTAGTAGAAAATAAGTGTATACCTCTATAATGACTTGATTTTTTTGTCAATATATGCGGTAGTATACTTTTATATAATATGAAGGTAAATTGTCTTTAGTTACATATATAGACATACTAATTCCAAATTTAATCTATGAACTTATAAAAGTGTGCCATTAAATTATTTGAGTTTACATTAATATGTAATTGAGAATTGACGATTGACAATGGACAATTATGGATACTTCTCTCAAGAGAAGTTTTGAACTTATTCCTTTTAAAAGTGACGGAGTCACTTTAATTAAAAATCTATTAAAGAAATTAGTTTGATTAAAACTAATTTCCACCATAATTGTCAATTATCCATTCTCAATCCTCCATTGATTAAAGTTGTAAATTAAAATATTTAAAGATAGCCACATTTAACTATAAATTAAATTTTAAGGTAGTTTATCTATATAGTAAGTATATATGTTAATATTTTAATTAAGCTAAATTTTTATTATTCATAAATTCTTCAATAGGTATTATCTCATCAGCAAACATTCTATGAGTATGATTAATATAAGAAAGTTTTATAATATCTTTATCTATAATTTTTCCATTGTTCATATAATCGCCAAAATCATATAATAATAGTGCAATAATATTGTTATTCAAGCATATGTCATATAAATAATTTGAAAAATCTTTAAATAATAATTTACTATTTGAATTTATTATGCCTTTTACATCGATTATAAATCTTACATCAGAAAATCCACTTTCAATTTTATTATCTCTATATCGTGCTAAAAACTCTTTTACTATCTCAAAGTCACTATTTAATACTATATTTTCCATAGTTCCATTACATATCATCAATTTTTCTGTATCATCTAAAAATTTATATAAGAGATTATAGAGTCTATCTTCGATATTTAAATAAACATATACATTATCCTTAATGCAACCCTTTATGTATTTATATATATTTATAACCATATGATCATCTCCATAATAATAAAAGGCTATATTTTTACCTAGTTTATTTACACTACTCATTATATCTCTCCCCTTAAATTATTGTAATATTTTTACAATAAAGATATTCTACCATTTAATGGAATTACCTTCTTTTTCCATATTTTTTCTTTTTTTAAAATATGACAAAATAATTTCTTATATTAATACTTTATGTAAGTAAAAGTTAATATATATCTACATATGTAATTTTATTTATTTTTTCTTAAAATATGTCTAATCTTAATTTTTTCTATAACTATTCTATAAATAATTGTGTTATACTATAATTTATGTGAATAAAATTATTTATGAAAGTTAAAATACATAATAGTGAAGATATTTTATATATTGACCAGTTTTTTTCATTAAGATAAAATGAAAAAATAAGAATAAAATATTATGAAATTCATCACTAAGGAGGAAGTAACATGTGTGGATTTGTAACATTTTTTAGTAATACGCCAATGAATGTTGAAACTAAGGATGCGTTGACTCCAATGACAGCATCTATTATTCATAGAGGACCAAATCAAGATGGAGAATATGTTGATGACCATGTTTATTTAGGTTTTAGAAGGTTAAGCATTCTTGATTTAGCAAATGGAAGACAACCTTATAGTCATGAAAATGGCCAATACGAATTAGTGTTCAATGGTGAAATATATAATTATTTAGAATTAAGAGAAGACTTGATAAAAGAAGGATATGAATTTAATACTAACTCAGAAATTGAAGTTATAGCAACCCTTTATAAACATTATGGTGAAAGCTTTGTTAGTAAATTACGAGGTATGTTTTCATTTATAATTTGGGATAAAACTAAAAATGTATTTTTTGGTGCAAGAGATCAGTTTGGAATAAAGCCTTTCTATTATATAGAAAATGATAATGGATTATATATTGCCTCTGAACTTAAAAGCTTCTATTCAAATAAAGATACTACCTATAAAAAGATTGATGAAGAATCTCTTCACAACTATTTAACTTTTCAATTCGTACCTGAACCAAATACCATGCTAGAGGATGTTAAAATTTTAAAGCCAGGTCATACAATAAGAAAAGAACTAGGAAAAAAACATGAAATAAACCAATATTATTCAATGCAATTTAATCCAACTCCAATGCCAAAAGATGAAAGAATGAAGGAAATAAGAGATGTATTAGAGAAATCTGTTGAGCTTCATATGCAATCAGAAGTACCTGTAGCAACCTTTTTATCTGGTGGTATAGATTCTACTGTAGTAACTGCTCTTGCTAAAAAATTCAAGCCTGATATTAAAACCTTCACTATAGGTTTTGATAGAGAAGGATATACTGAAATTGATTTAGCTAAAGAAACTGCTGATAAACTAGGAGTTGAAAATATAAGTAAAATTATTACAGCAGAAGAGTTTGCTAATGAAATACCTAAAATTATATGGCATATGGACTCTCCAGTAGCAGATCCTGCTGCAATTCCTCTTTACTTTATAGCAAAGGAAGCTAGTAAACATGTAACTGTTATATTATCCGGTGAAGGTTCTGATGAGGTTTTTGGTGGATATACTATATACCATGAACCACTATCATTAAAAATGTTTGACTATATTCCTAATGGTGCTAAAAAGTTATTAAAATCTATGTCTTCTAAAATGTCAGAAGGCACAAGAGGAAAGAGCTTTTTAGAAAGAGGATGTACTCCAATCTCAGAACGTTATGTTGGAAACGCTAAAATATTTGTAGATTCTGAAAAGCCAGATATATTAAGAAAATATAATAGTAAATATACTTATCCAAGAGCAATGAAGGATATTTATGAAAGAGCTAAAAACTATGATGAAGTAACTCAAATGCAATATGTTGACTTTAATACTTGGCTTACTGGAGATATATTAGTTAAAGCCGATAGAATGACAATGGCTCACTCTTTAGAGCTAAGAGTACCATTTTTAGATAAAGAAGTATTTAACGTTGCTTCAAAATTGACTTTAGATGAGAAAATTAATGGTCATGTAACTAAATATATGCTAAGAGAAGCTTATAAATCAGAGCTTCCTATGCTTAGTGCTATAGATAGAAAAAAATTAGGTTATCCAGTGCCTATTCGTCTATGGCTAAAAGATGAGCTTTATGATTGGGCTGTTAATATAGTAAAACAAAGTAATGCTGATGAATTCATAAATAAAAAAGCAGTTCTAGATCTTATTGAAGAACACAGAAAAGGACCATTTGATAGAAGTAGAAAAATATGGACTATTCTTGTATTTTTAATATGGCATAGAGTTTTCATTGAAAATACTGCTTCTTATGATTTTCACAAGGAAATAGCTTTAGATAAAGTAACTAAATAAAAAGAGTCGTGACTTTAAAGTCACGACTTTTTTCTATTAATAATACAGCATATTAAGAGTAACAATATAGTAATAAAAGTTATAAAACTTATTAAACTTATTAAATAATTATTGTATATTTCTAAAGCTTTATTTATGAAGTATGCATGTCTTTCCTACAGACATACAGTTACCACAATATAAACATTTAGGTTTAGTTCTATCCCCTGATTCCCATATATTTATAAGATCAGGTTCACAAATCAGTGGTCTAGACATTGAAAAGCATTCTATTTTACTATTATTAAGTATCTCTTCCATAGTATTTAAATTATTATTTTTACAAACTATCATTACTTTACAATTTACGTTATCTGCTATAATTTCTCCATAATCTCTAAAGACAGAATCTCTATAACTTATTTCATCGCTACTATAATTGCCACTGCCACTTATTTCTATCCCATCAATTCCTCTTTTATCTAACTCATAACAAACATATTTACATTCTTCAAAGGTAGCACCTTCATCATCAAAATCACTGCAATTTATTTTTATAGTAACTGTAAATTCACTTCCAACTGCCCTTCTTATCTCATCATATACTTCTAATATTATTCTGCCTCTATTTTCAACATTTCCACCATATTCATCAGTTCTTCTATTATAATAAGGACTTAAAAATTGAGATAATAAATATCCATGAGCTCCATGGATTTGAACTCCATCAAGACCAGACTTCTTAACTCTTAATGCAGCTTCACTAAAAGCTTTTTTCAATAGTTCTATATCCTCTATAGTCATTTCTTTAGGAGTAACTTTAGTAATTTTATTTTCTATAGCTGAAGGTCCTAGTATTTCTCTGTTTTCCACTTCAAAACTACTCAGAGAACCACCATATACTATTTGCTGAATATATTTGCAATCATATTTGTGAACTATTTTCCCCAGTATTTTGTAATCTTCAATAAAGGAGTCATCATAAATTCCTAACATCTTAGGAGAAGGCTGTTCATCTTTAGTTACATAAGCATAACTACCAATAATAAGGCCTACTCCCCCTTTAGCTAAGTTCTCATAGATATTATAAATTTCATCGTTTAAATGACCATCATCCTTTGCTCTTCTTTCATAAGTTGCAGAACGAACAAATCTGTTTTTTAAAGATAATTTCCCCATAGTAACATTATCAAATAAACTTTTCATCTAAATCCCCCTATTATAGATTTATATAATCGAGAATTGGTTATTGACAATGGACAAGTTACTTTAATTCTCAATTCACAATGCAAAATTCACAATTATGGACATTTCTCAGCAGAAGTTGAGAAATTTAGGCTTTATCTTTTTTCAAGTTACAAAGTGACTTTTTTAAGAAACTAGCAATTACATTACTAGTGAAAAAGTTCATTAAAGAAATTATTTTGATTAAAAATAATTTCCACCATAATTGTCAATTCTCCATTTTCAATTCTCAATTGTATAATATTATATCCTTTTCATTTAGCCAATTTATTAGGTACTCAGTAAATCTCATATCTTTATAATCATAATATTCTTCAATAATATCATGATTAATTAATTCTATATTAAATTTATGTTCACTTTCTCCAATTAAGGATAACAATTTAATTTTAAGCATTTCATCATTGATATTTGAAGCAAAATCTATCATCACCTCATTGGTAAATTCACTTTCAATTAATGGTATATATATGTATTTATCTTTATTATTATGTATTTCTCTTGCTTCTTCCAATAAAATTATTTGCCACTCTTCTAATTGATATAATTCTGTATTCTTTTCAATAGACTCCATAATATCTTTAGGAATATAGCTTATATCACCATTTTCTATATTTATAAAACTTTGACCTGTTCCTCTTGTATCAAAAGAACTTAATTCTAATAATAATTCCATATCAATACTTAATTTTTTCATTATTACCTCTTTTTTCAGTATAAAACCAATATTAACAATTTATTGAAATCTTAATTTCAATTCATATTATATCATACAAGAATATAGATTAAAAATATAGTATAAGAAAAATAATTGAAGTTAAAAAAATAAAATATCTAATCAAATAAAATGAATATAACACTAACCATTTATTTTCTAAGAATGCTTAAAGGAATAAATATAAATATATAGAATAATACATAATAAAATTAAGGGGGATTGTATTATGAATGAAGTTATTAAAACCATCAATGAACGTGTATCATTAAGAAAATACGAAAACAAAAAAATATCAAAGGATCACTTAGATATTATATTAAATTCTTCTATGAGAGCACCAACTGCTGGAAATATGATGCTATATTCTATTTTAACTATCGAAAATGAAGATACTAAGAAGAAGCTTAGTATAAGTTGTGATAATCAACCGTTTATTGCTAAAGCTCCATTAATTCTTATCTTTTTAGCTGATTTTCATAGGACCTACAGATATTTCGATATTAGTAAAGTTAAAGATTATTATATTAAAAACAATAAAAAATATAGGCTTCCTTCCGAAGGAGATCTATTTTTAGCAATTAACGATGCAATTATTGCAGCCCAAAATGCTGTTATATCTGCAGAATCTTTAGGAATTGGTTCTTGTTATATTGGTGATATTATGGAGAATTATGAGTTTCATAAAGAACTATTAAATCTCCCAGATTATACTTTTCCAATATGTATGTTGACCTTAGGATACTATCCCCAAGATATGAAAAAAATATATCATAAAAGATTTGATAAAAAATATACAGTATATAGTGAAAAATATGCTGATTTAAGTGATGACGATATTAAAGAGTGCTACAAAGAATGGGATAAAAACTTTATGGCAAATAATCCTTACAATGGGGAAAATACAGGACAAATACTCTATGCTCGTAAAACTGGTGGAGATTTTTCTCTTGAAATGACCCGCTCTGTTCGTGAAGCATTAAAAAATTGGAATGAAGAAATTTAATATTATATATTGATTTTTTTTTATCAAGTGATAAAATACTATTGTCGGTATTCTTCGGAAACTGAACTAGTCTAATAATTTTTTTTAATTAGACCCGAATTATATCCTTTTATGGAATAAGAATGGGAGGAATTTAACATGGAAACAAATTTAAATCCAACAACAAGAAAAAAATCAAAATTAACTGTGAGGCAATTAGCTATTGTTGGTATGCTATCAGGAATTTCTATTTTTTTAGGAGTTTCTAAATTAGGTTTTATACCGTTACCTACAATGAAAGCTACAATTATGCACGTACCTGTAATTATTGGTGCCATTATTGAAGGTCCAATCGTTGGAGCATTAATTGGCTTAATTTTTGGTATTTTTAGTATGGTTGATGCTTTTTCAAATCCAACAATAACATCTTTTTTATTCTATAATCCAATTATTGCAGTATTACCTAGAATTTTAATAGGTATTGGTAGCTATTACATTTATCACTTATTTAATGTAAAGAAAAATTCTTTAAGGCTTTCAGTAACTGCAATTTGTGGTTCACTTATTAATACTTGTGGAGTACTTGGTTTTGCTTACTTATTTTATGCTGAGAAATTATCTCAAGCATTAAATTTAGGAAGTACAAAGGCAGCAGGAATATTTTGTGCAACAACTGCCATAACTAATGGTATTCCTGAAGCAATACTTTCAGCAGTAATAGTAACACCTATTGTTGTATCAGTAAGAAAATTAAAAAAATAAATACGTTGCTCCTAGTCAAGTTTTTTACTTTACTAGGAGTTTTTAATATTTATAAAAGGCGGAATGTGTTATGAAAGAAATAAAATTTATAGATATAGATAAACTTAAAGTTGGTCATTCTCAAAACTTTGAAGGAGCTACTGGATGCACAGTAGTAATATGTGAAGAAGGTGCCACTGGAGGGGTTGCTGTTAGAGGTGGTGCTCCTGGCACTAGAGAAACTGATTTATTAAACCCAACAGAAATGATTGAAAAAATTAATGCAGTGGTTTTAGCTGGAGGCAGTGCCTTTGGTTTAGATGCTTCTTCTGGTGTAATGGAATATTTAGAAGAAAAATCTCTTGGTTTTGACGTAGGAGTAACAAAAGTTCCTATTGTCTGTAGTGCTGTATTATTTGATTTAGTCATTGGTAGCAGTAAAATTAGGCCTGATAAAACTATGGGTTATGAAGCTTGTCTGCATTCAGAAACCAATAATGATGATTTACAAGGAAACATCGGTGCTGGCACTGGTGCAACTATAGGAAAGATATTAGGACCAGAATTTTCTATGAAAGGTGGTCTTGGATCTTACGCTATTCAAGTTGGTGATTTAAAAGTTGGTGCTATAGTAGCTGTTAATGCGCTTGGAGACATAATTAATCCTAATTCTGGTGAAATTATAGCCGGTGCCTTAAACTCTGACAAAAATGGGTTTATAAATACTGTAGATGTAATGATAGATCAATATCGAAGTAAAGCAAACAGATTTAATGGAAATACCACTATAGGATTAATTGGGACCAATGCAATTTTGACAAAGTCAGAAGCAAATAAAATTGCTTCTATGTCACATAATGGCTTTGGAAAGACTATTCGACCTGCTCATACTATGTTTGATGGAGATACAATATTTACTATGGCTACTAATGTAGTGGAAGCTGATATGAATGTAGTAGGAATGCTTGCTACAGAGGTCATGGAGAAAGCAGTAATTAATGCTATCATAAATGCAAAATCCTCCCATGGCATATTAGCTAAATGTGATTTAAATAGAAATTAGAATCATATACAAAAAAAGAAAAGTTTAAATAACTCTTCTTTTTATAAGATAGTCTATCTATTACACTTTTATAACTGTTCATAGAAAACCATGACTAATGTCATGGTTTTCTATGCTTTTACATCTAAACTATTGCCTAAATTAGGGTCAACAGCCTCTATCATTTTAATCATTCCATCCATATTTACATTAGAAGTTGTCATTACTTTTTTCATTAATGCTAAACTCACTGCATTTTGAACTTTTCCTTGATTTAAAGCAATACTCATTGCACCTATATCCATAATATCTCCTCCATTCATCCTTATATTTCAATTATCGTATAAAGATTATAATATTATAGAGCCTATTTAATTTAAAATTAAAATAATTTTATGAAGATATATTATTAAATATAGATTACTGACTTTCAACTATTTTTAGAAAACCTTAAATTAAGGCTATTCAGTGGCTTTCTCCAACTTAACATTTTCAGTACTATCATTTACAGTAATCTCAACTATTTCACCTCACTGGTACTTTTACATATATTATATGTTATACTACAAATATGAAAACTTTTCCTAATATGCCCACAAATATTTTACTTCCTATGTTTCAATGACATCTTATTAATTACTTATATTATCTCGTAAAATGATTAAATTAGTACATTTAAATTTATAATTATACTATGATAGTGTTATTTTTACCTAAATAATTTTACAGTTAAACAACAAAACAGATTCCTAAGCTCTTTTTGAGCAAATCTATGAATTTTATTTTGATGTTTATGATAAATAACTCTATTTATTTTTAGTGCTATTATAAATAGCAAATTATTAGATATTATTGCTCTTTAACTTTATTCATAGTTTTCTTTTCATTTTCCACATGTACATCTATTGAAGCATATATAAAGGCCTTCTCATGCTAGGGAGGATTTTAAGTCTATGGATGGCATAGTGAACATAATTTGCTTTACTATCACCTTCCTTTATTAATTTTTTGTTTCTTCCGCGAGCTTTGCTATTCCTTTATCATAAGCCTCATATTTTGATTTGGTCATGCGCTCATCTTCTTCTATATATTAAAAAAAGAGCACTGTTAAGAGCTCATTTCTTTTTTAATTTTTCGCCAATAAACTTATTATACTGATTTAATGCTGCATTTAATATTCTACTCGCTGCTACTACTTCCTGATCAACTAAGTTACCCTGTTTTTTATTTATTAAATACTCTAATTGTACCCTTAATATCTCTATATCTTTTAATAAGTCCTCTAACTCAGACATACTACCACCTCCATAGTTAGTATTAACTACGAAAGTGTTTTTAATCATTATCGTATATGTAATTTTGCATTATAGGCTCTAATAACATTTTAATCCACTAAGTATTCATCTACAAATATTTTTTGTTTTGGTGTTAGCTTCATAATGCCACCTCCTTTTATGTATATAAAAAACACTCATATAAATGAGCGTCTTGAATCTAGCTTAATGCATTAATATTGTAATCTGCTTGGTTGGCAACCTACTTACTATAAAACTCTTTTACAGAACTAAATTATCTTACTTCGTAGTTTTTCTTTAAAAATTTCTGCAAGTAAATATTTTAAAAAAATCAATAGAATCTTTAAAAGGATTGGTATTTAAATACCAATCCTAGAGAATTATAAATTATTTAAATCTATTACTATATATATAATTTTATTATTTAATCTCAGTAAGAGTATTAGCAATCATCTCTTCTACAATGGTCTCTTTCACACCTTCTTCTGCACTCTCTTTCACATTTTCTTATACAATGTTCTCTTCTGCACTCTTCTAGTTCTCTTCTACACTTTGCTAGTTCTCTTCTACACTCTTCTAGTTCTCTTCTGCACCTATCTCGGTCTCTTCTACACTCTTCTAGTTCTTTTCTGCACCTATGGTCTCCTCTACAATCGTCTCTTCTGCAATCGTCTCTTCTATCTTCATCACTGAAGTCATCAAAATCATTATCTAAATTAAAAAAGCTAAATAAATCTTGATTACTCATTATTAATTCCCCCAATTAATTTGTAATTATTATCTGCAATGTCAAAGATATGAATGGCTTGTACATTTATAATTGCTCCTAATCATAATATATAAATATTATAAAAAATTGTGATTTAAAAAACATTATTATAAAAAATATATATATATAATAAAAAACTAGATTAATATATAATTTTATTGATTCCATTTTGTAACCTACTCTTTCCTCCCATACGAAATAGGTGGTTTTAACATTTGTATCTCTCCTTTTTTATTTTGATTAGGTTAACAATGCACACATTACCTGTCACATCAAAATAAAAAAGCACCTACATGAGTAAGTGCTTTTTTATGCAATTTATTTGCTTATTTCATATTCTCTTACTTCAAAAGATACTATCTTATCATGTACTATATATTCTTTTACTGATGTATATGGATTGAGTTTTTTATCAAATGAATATAGTGCTGAACCTTTACCATTAGCTCTTTCTTCATACTAGTTTATAAATTTATTTACTTCTTCCATACTTACATCATATTCTTTTGTAGTTCCATTTACTAGAGATATACTAAGTATTGCATTATTCTTATTTTCTTCTACTAATTTGCTTACATTTACTTCACAAGTAGCTGTTAAATCAGTATTTTCTACTTTAGCTGTTATTATTACTTGTCCTTCTTTTATAGCTGTTACATTTCCATTTTTATCTACTTTCGCTATACTTTCATCACTTGATGACCATAGAACTTTTTTATTTGTAGCATCTTCAGGTAATACTGTTGCAGTTAATTTTTCTGAACTGCCTTCCATTAAATTCATAGATGTTTTGTCTAGGCTTATAGATGCTGTTTTAACCTCTTTAGGGGATTTCAATTCTCCATCCTCACCTATATCTATAGCATCAATATCAGCATACATTCCCTTCTCTTCTTTATGATCTGGATCCATTTCTATCTCTACTAAATGAATTTTGTCTTCTAACCCCAATTTTTCATAAGCAAGAGCAACGCAAATATAATTTGCACCAGAATTTAAAGACGTTGTCCTGCTATTAAAAAGTTCTACAATCTCCCCATCAATTGTAACTTTTATATTATCTCCAAAACTATATTGGCTATAAGTTAAAATTCTAAATTTTGTACCTTTGAACTTAAATCTCATAACATCACCACGAGATTTATCTGGATTAATAGAAAGACGTGAGGTATTTCCAAAATAATATCGGTCTCCATAAGTATCTCCAGATCTTTTCTTTAGATTTCCATATTCATTATACTCTTCTATATAATTTTAATAGCAGTAACTACTTGTAATACCTGCTATAGTTACTGCCTTTTTCTATTAATTACATATCAACATAACTGATTAGCAATTTGTTGATTTAAAAGTGTCTATTTTACAGCACTTTAACGACATCATCTTATTAATAGCTCCTGTATTAGGTTTATATAATATAGTCTTCCATATTGAAGTTGATGAACTTAAATACTTTAATTTAACTACTGCGATTTCAAATTCTCCTAGTATATTTATTGCATTATTTATTTTTTCAATATT
The DNA here is from genome assembly GCF_000816675.1 of Clostridium argentinense CDC 2741. Classification (GTDB taxonomy): domain Bacteria; phylum Bacillota; class Clostridia; order Clostridiales; family Clostridiaceae; genus Clostridium_J; species Clostridium_J argentinense. The sequence continues at coordinate 75,506 of NZ_AYSO01000017.1, forward strand.
AATCTCATTGATTCTTTTAAGTTTTTCATACTCATTAATCTTATATTCTTTATTTATAATCTTACTTTCTACTTAATTTTTAATAACATGCGACAATCAAAATTGATATCTATTCTTTTGATATATATTCTAATAATCTTTTTCCTGTTAAGGATGAAGAACAGTTTGTTATATTTTGTGGATATCCCATATATACAAGTTCTCCACCATTAAACCCTCCAAAAGGTCCTAAATCAATAATCCAGTCAGCATGACACATGATGCTCAAATTATGTTCCAGTGCAATAATTGTTTTTCCTCGTTGAATTAACTTGTTTAATAATACTATTAACTTTTTAGTATCTGCCTCGTGTAAACCAGTGCTTGGTTCATCAAGTATATAAATCTCACCAGTATCATTTAAAAGTGTTACAGCAATTTTTAATCGCTGAAGTTCTCCTCCTGATAATGTATCCAGTGACTGACCAAGTTTTATATAGCTTAGATTTACTTCTTGAATAGTATGTAATATCTTCTTAATTTCTTTGTCTGTAAAAACAGTTAAAGCTTCTTCCACTGTAAGGTTAAGAATATCACTAATTGTATATCCCTTATATTTATAACTCAAAGCTTCTTCACTGTATCGTCTTCCGCCACATAACTCACAAGTTTGCTCTACATCATCCAAAAAAGCAAGGTCTGTTTTAATTATTCCCATACCTTTACATAAAGGACACGCTCCTTTTCCATTATAGCTAAATAATGAAGGTGATTGATCATTTGCTTTTCCAAATAGGGTTCGAATTTTATCAAAAAAGCCAATGTACGTAGCTAATATTGAGCGAGAAGATGTATACACTCTTTTTTGATCTAAAAGGATGCTATTAGGATAACTATTTATGAAAAGACGTGTAATCAATGTACTTTTCCCTGAACCAGCTACTCCTGTTACAACTGTCAAGGCATTTTTAGGTATTTTTACTGATATATTCTTTAAGTTAAACATATTTGCATTATTAAGTTCATAAAACTCAGTAAATTCTTTATTTATCATGTTTATTTTATGTTTTTCAGATAAAGCAAGACCCGTAATAGTATGACTATTTAATAACTCTAAATATGTTCCCTCAAAAAGAATTTCCCCACCATGAATTCCTGGCTTTGGCCCCATATCAATTATATGATCTGCTATCTTTATCACATCAGGATCATGCTCCACTATTACTACTGTATTCCCTTTATCTTTAAGCCCCTTAAATATCTTGTTTATACCAATGATATCATAAGGATGTAATCCAGTGCTAGGTTCATCAAATATATATAAAATATCACTAAGACTACTGTTTAAATGCTTTGACATTTTAATACGTTGAGACTCTCCTCCAGATAATGTATTAGTAGTTCGATTTAATGTCAAATAATCTAATCCAACTTCTTCTAAGGTACTTAAACGCTGAAAAATATCATCAATCACTGTCTGAACTTCTTTTTCATGGATTGTCTGAATAAAAGATTTTAATTCCTTTATTGACATATTCACACAATCACCAATTGATTTTCCTTTAATCTTACAAGATAAAATCGTATCATTCAATCTTTTTCCTTCACAACGAGGACAAATCTGTTCTTTAATAATTTCTTCAATCTCTTCTTTATATTGTTTTTGTTCTTTTTCTAAAAATGAACTTCTAATTCGAGGTATAACACCAATATACTTAGCTGTTTTATGCCATTTTTCTGTAGGGTTATCTGGTATTTTTTCTTTTTCATAAAGTAAAGTATTGAGCTCTAAGTTAGAGTAATCTTTAATAGGTTTTTGAATATCAAAATATCCAGATTCAGTATATCGAGTTAACCTCCATCCCCCTGGTTGAAATGTAGGAAATTGAATAGCTCCTTCAACTAAACTTTTATCAAAGTCAATTAGTTTATTAATATTAATGTCCTTAACTACTCCTAATCCTTGACACTGAGAACACATACCATTTGTGTTGTTGAAAGAAAAGTTCATTGAATAACCAACAAAAGGTTTTCCAATTCTAGAGAAAAGTAGACGCAACAAGGTGTAAATGTCGGTGATTGTTCCAACCGTTGAACGTGCATTTCCACCTATCTTTTTTTAATCTATAATAATCGATACAGGAAGATTATTAATCTTTTCAACATTTGGCCTTCCATAATGAGGTAATAGCTGTTGAATATAGGCAGAGTAAGTATCATTTAGCATTCGTTGGGACTCCGCAGCTAATGTGTCAAAAATTAGCAAAGATTTTCCTGAACCGGATAATCCTGTGACTATAGTAATTTCTTTCTTTGGAATCTTTACTGATATATCCTTAAGGTTATTTTCATTTGCATGAAGTATTTCAATCATTTTTTCTGTCATAATAACTCCTCTTTTCTTCAAATACTTTGCTTAATTTCATACACATCTCAGCAAATAATACTTGCTCATCTTTAGTTAAAGTAGCTTCAGCAATTTCTGCTAAATATTCATGTTCACTCTTAGTATCCTTTAAAAATTTGAATCCACTATCTGTTAATTCTGTCCAAAATTCTCGTGCATCATCATTAGGTTGTTTCTTTTGTTCAATATAGCCTATCTCCTTAAGTCCCTTCAATGCCTTAGATATTTTAGAACGTGAAGCACCTAGTTTAATACTTAATTCTGAAGGCAAGCTTCCCTTTGCTCGGTATAACAACTCTAATAAATCGTACTGAAACCAAGAAATATTTTCTGGGTTTACTCTATTTCTCTCAGCAACAAGTTCGCATTGAAGTGTTGATAAGCCTTCTTCTAATTTAGAATTATATAATTTTTCATTCATAGACAAGTACCTCTTTAATATAAAATAGTTTCCTTATTGCAATCATTTTATCACTTTAATAAAATGATTGCAATAAGGAAACTATATATGATAAAAATTAAGTGCTAGCTTATTAATCTTGTAATAAGCTAGCACTTATAACTTCGCCAAAGGCATATATAATTTGTTATTTTCTCTTTAAATATGTTATAAAAGTTATGAAAAGTCATGTAATTTTAATTTGTTTTATATTAAAATTATGTATTAACCGTAATTTAAATTTAAACACTTGTATTCGTTAGCATTAATATCTTCTACTTATACTTCTCTATTAGTTTTTTTATTTCATTATTCACAACATCTGGATTATATTGATGTATAGCATGACCTGCTCCATTAACAACTATTTGTTTACTATCTGTTGACCATTCTTTCAAGGCTATTTGGCTGCCATCCCATTCAGGGTCACTAGGAGCAGTTAGTATTCTAATTGGTAAACTACCTAAATGGCCATTTTCTAATACAGTCTTTGCGTTAGCTTTTGCTCCATTACCTTCATCTATAATATTTTTGTTATACATAGTTTTTATTGACATTCCTAAATATAATTGCTTTAAATCATCAGGTAATAACTTAAGTTTTTTTGAAAAGAAATCTGTATGATAAAAGGCTACTCTTGCTATACCAGTAGACTTTAGAAACTTATACTTAGCTACTGTGCTATTAGCAATTTCCAAGCCATTTTTCTCATAATACTCAGGACTGCCACCATCTATCAATACTAACCCAGATACTTCATCTTTATAAAGCTGTGCAAATCTTATCATTTGCAATGATGCATATGAGTGTCCAACTAATATATATGGAGATTTTTCTCCTGATTCAATAAGTGCAGTGTGCATTTCTTCTACTATAGAATCTATATCTCTCGATTCATCTGTTACTTCGCTCCATCCATGTCCTGGTCTATCATAAGTAACAATTCTAGTGTAATTGGAAATTTCATTATAAAGAGGATAAAAATCTGCATAAGAGCTTGGTTCATTTAATCCTCCAGTAAAGACTACAGTAGAATTTCCTTCACCTTTGCTAAAAACATTAATTTTATGATTATTTACCTCAGCCATCGTTCCTACTGGAAGATAATTTTTTCATCCTTGTATCCACCTATTCTTTCATATAAACAGCCCATTAATAAAACGAAAATGACAAAAGTAAAACCTCTCAATAAATATTGTCTAAATCCTTTTAAACCTTTTTGTTTAGTCAATTTCTCTTTTTCTACTCTCTCTAAATTCATTTCTCAAATCTCCCTCAAACTAATTTTGCTAATATACAAAATTGTTTTACCTTTAAGAAGTAATCTTAACTAAAATAAATACTACTTACTTCATATTTACTATATAGTATCTATTGTTACAATATTTTTTTATTTAACTATATTCCCTTCGTTGAATTCAATATCTAGTACACCACAAGCAATAGCTTTAGCTATAGCATTTAGCCCATATTCATTCATAATAGCAACATCTTTTACATTGTCAATAAAGCATACCTCAATATAAATAGTTTCTGCATCTGTTCCATTTATTAAGGCTAGTTCTGAATTCTTAATGCCTCTATTTATAAATCCTAATTTGCTCATATTTTTTAATACTCTATCTGCTTCTGGTACATACTTACCCTGATATGTAAATATCTCTGTGCCATATCCTTTGCCTAAATAACTATTAAAATGTATAACAATATTCATGTCAGCATTTACACTATTACATAATATAACTTGTTTATTAAGACTTTCATCTAAAGTAGCAGCATGATCTACAATAACTAAATTCGTCTGTTGTCCTTTTGATTTAAACTGACTATCCAATTCTTTAACAAGTTGTCTAGTTAAAACTTCTTCTTTTAAACCATTTACGCCACTAGCGCCTGTATCTGCTCCGGTAAGTGTATGTCCTGCATTTAAGTTAAACATTTTAACTCCTGATTTAAATTTCTGTATTGCCGCTGTAGAAACAACACCTTCCCCTCCTAAAACAATTAAGTTAGCTTGTGTATTATATTTTTTAATACTTAAGGTTGCATTATCTGGATTATTTGAAATAAGCACCATAGGATTACCATTCTTAGATGCTAATGCGCCTCCTGATAAAGCATCAGGAAAATTTGTTCCTGTTGCAATAAATAAATTAGAAAAATCTAATTGATCTTTAAATTTATCTAATAATATTTTATTAGTTTCATATCTATTACTTCCATATAATCTTTCAGCATTAGGAAATTTATTAAGTACATTATCAGATATAAGTGATGTTCCTCCAACTACATATGTCTTTGCAATAAAATTACTTTCTAGTAAATTCTCTAATGATGGATCTAAACTATGAGTTGGATTTAATAATATTGGCATTTGAAGTTTAGCTGCAATTGGTCCTATTGATAATGCATCTGCATAATTTAAGCCATAGGCAACAAAAATACCATTTTCTACTCCTACCTTTTTTGCAACTGCAACTGATGTTTCATATCTACCTTGACCAAAGATTCTTTCAATTTCAATGTTTAAATTCTTAATTTCATTTTCAACTTCAGTGCCTACCACTCCAGTACCACCTACTATAAATACTTTTTTTACACCTAATCTTTTTATTTCACCTAAAGTATTATCATTTAGCTTATTTTTTTCCGTTAATAGTATTGGAGCCTCATATTTTTTAGCTAATGGAGTAGCACTAAGTGCATCTGGATAATCTGCTCCTGTAACTAAAACTGCATATTCACTACTTGTCCACCCATGTGATGACATTGCTTTTGCAGTTTCATATCTTCCTTCACCAGCTAATCTTTTTATTTGAGTTTCTGCATTAACATTTAAAGTAAATAAATTAGTAATTATTAAAGTTAATGCAATAAAACAGTATATAAATTGCGTTTTTTTATTCTTTATCATAAAATCACCTCGACTTAACATTATTCTACATTTAGCTACCTTTTCCTTTTATAAAGTAAAAAATAAGATAATTTAAATTTCCAAGAGCTGCCTCTAATGTATTTCTTATAATTAAATACTAAGCTATATTGTATCAAATCTATCATTTATAATAAAAAATAAAAGCTAGCTCAAAATTGAGCTAGCTTTTATTTCTTATTATTTATCTTTTGTCATCTTTATTGTTTCAGCTATAGCAGATATACTACCTAATGAAGATAATGTGTCTACAGGTAATATTAGCTTATTAGCTGGGTTTTTAGATAATTCTTTTAATGCTTCTACTTGTTTTAGAGCTATTACAGTTGCATCTGTACCTGAATCAAGTATAGCCTTATTAACTTTTTCTATAGCTTCAGCATCAGCTTTAGCAATTAATTCAATTGCACTTGCTTTACCTTCTGCTTCTAATAATTGAGATTCACGTAAACCTTCTGCTCTTCTGATATTAGCCTCTTTTTCTGCTTCTGCTTGAAGAATTTTAGATTGCTTTTCACCTTCTGCTCTAGCTATAGCACTTTGTCTATCTCCTTCTGCATTAAGTATTGCCGCTCTCTTATTTCTTTCAGCTTTCATTTGTTTTTCCATCGCTTCTTGAATTTCAGCTGGTGGAACTATATTCTTAATTTCTACAGATAATATTTTTATTCCATAAGCATCTGTAATAGTATCTACAATAGTTAATAGCTTGAAGTTTATAGTATCTCTACCTGCTAATACTTCATCAAGTGTCATATCTCCTATTATATTTCTCATATTAGTTACTGTTGAATACATTATACCTGAAGTGTAGTTTTCAATGTTATAAACTGCATCCTTAGCATTTAATACTTGATAGAATATTACATTATCTACTGATATTTTAACGTTATCTTTTGTTATAACGTTTTGAGGTGGTATATCAAGAATCTGTTGTTTCATTGATATTTTTGCTCTTACAAAGTCAGCAAATGGAATTGTTATATGCCATCCTGGTTCTAAGACCTTGTAGAATTGGCCAAATCTTTCTAAAATGTAAACATAGCCTGTGTTTACAACTTTTACTGATAATATTATAAGTAATAATACTATTACCAGTACAGTTAAAAAACCAAAAAGAATCATTGCTATTCATCTCCCTTTTTAATAATAAGTTTATTGTTCTCTATATTAACAACAATAAAACTTTCACCGCTAATTATTGGTGAACCTATATTTTTTACTCTCCAATATACACCGTTCACCTTCATTTGTTCTTCTTTTATAATATCTATATTTGCTACAAATTCTTGTCCTAAATATTTTCCCATCATTAGCTTTTCTTGCTTTATATTCTTTTTAATATATTTTCTAGAGTATTTTAATCCTAGTACAATTGAAATTCCGCCTATCATTACAGCGATAAAAACTTGTACAGGAAATACTACGAAGAAGCCTAATAAAAAAGCTGGTATAAAGCCTATAATAAGCCAGGAATAAACAAAGTCACTTGTAAGAAAGTCAATGACTATAACAAAAGCTGTTAATAGAAGCCAAATCCAATTAATTTCCATCCCACTCACCTCATTTTATACTATAATAATATTATATATTACTTCTAATGAATTATTAGTAATTATCTTTAATATAATAATACCTTATATTTCAACAAAATGCAATATAAACTTTATAAAGCAGTATTCAAAAACCTATATAGCAATATAAATTATTATATATAGAAAGTATGATAATAAACGCGTTATAAAAATAAAAAGTTTAGTCCTAGCCTAAAATTTTTTTAGAACTAAACTTTACTCATATTCTCTGTTAATTTTCCAATAATATAGGAAGCAACTATGAATCCTATTAAGTATCCAAATGTAAGTCTGAATATATACTCTAATCCTCTCCTTTCAGTAAAAACAGGAATTTCTATTAACCCTATAACTACATATAAAAATTGAGATATGGCACCTAATTTTAAACCCATATAAATAAATTAAGTTACAATTCTTAATTTATTTATATGAATGTGTTTTTAGATGATATAATTTTATCTATAAAAAAAGAGTTTTCAAAATGAAAACTCTTAAAATTAATCTTCAAATTCCCCTAGTAATCCTTGAAGCCTTTGTGCTTGGTATCCACACTCTTTGGCTAATGCCTTAAACTCATCTTTAACATTCTTGTCATCTACCTTATCAGCATAACTTTGAAAATCACGAACATTTTCTTGAAGATCAACAAGTTTTAATTTGATAACTTCTCTAGTAGAAAGCTCCATTTTTTCACCTCCTCTTTTAATGTTAGTATTTCCAAAGAGAAAAAATATATATTTAAAATCAAAATAATATATAAAAAATCTAAAATTTATTTATTCACATTAAAAAGTAACTAATTAAGGCAAATTTATAAAACATATAAAAATAAAGTCTATCATTAAAATAATTTTTAATGATAGACTCTGCACTTTATAAAAAATATTATAGAATTACTTGAATAAATAGCATTGCTATAGATAGTCCACCCATTAATGCCATTAGCGGTAAAATAAATTTTAGCCATTTATCATAGGTTACGTCAACCATTTCTAAACTAGCCAATATCAATCCTGTTGGAGTAATAAATGACATCAATCCTTGTCCATACTGATATGCACTAACAATAACATCTCTTGACAGTCCAACTGCATCTGCTAGTGGAGCCATAATAGGCATTGATAAAGTTGCAAGTCCTGATGATGATGATATGAAGAATCCTAATAAACTAAATAGTATTAAGATAACAACTATAAATAACATAGAGTTCATACCTTCAACTACTCCTGATGAGAAATATAATATGGAGTCACTAATTAAGCCTTTTTCCATAATGATGTTAACTCCTCTAGCAACACCTACAATTAATGCAACTCCTATAAGATCTCCAGCACCAGTAACAAATTTGTCAACAAATGCTTTTTCTCCTATTCCAGAAATAAATCCTATTATTATTGCTACTGCTAAGAATAATGCAGTCATTTCAGTAAACCACCAACCCTTTGATGATACTCCCCAAATCATGACTCCAAAAGCTAATGCAAAAATCAGTAACATAATCTTTCTTCTAGAATCAAAATTTGGAATGTTATTAGGGTCATAATTACTTAAAAATTTATCTTCAATATGTTGTTTGTCTGCATGAATTAATGAGTTTTTAGAATCAGCCTGAACTTTCTTTGCATAACGAATTATGTAAATTAAAGAAATTACTAATGATAGCACTAAACCAATTCCTCTAAATGTTAATCCCTCTGTAAAGCTTATACCAGCAGCATTAGATGCTGTAACAGATGAAAAAGGGTTCGTAGTTGCAAACATTGTTCCTAATGATGAACCCATATATATTGCAGCTATACATACTAATGCATCATATCCTGCAACTAAAAATATTGGCATCAATATTGGATAAAATGCTATAGTTTCCTCTGCTAATCCAAAAGTAGTACCTCCTATTGCAATCAATACAGTTACTACAATTATTAGCATCATTTCTTTTCCTTTTGTCGCCTTTGATAAACTAGCTATTCCAGCATCAAAAGCTCCTGTATAATTAATAACCCCAATTATACCTCCAAGAATAAATACAAACATTATAATATCAATTGATTCATACACACCTTGAATTGGTGCAGTTAATATTTCGAAAGGTCCTTGCGGATTGCTTTCTATTTTTTCATAGGTATTAGGTATAGCAATGGGCTTACTAATACTTCCACTAGTGAATTTAGATACATCAACTTTCATGTTTAATTTATCTAATACTTCTTGTGTAGCAGGAAGCTCTTCTATTTCACCAGATGGCTTTGTAATCGTAAACATATTAGTTTCAGTGTCAAATTTTAATTTAGCATAGCTTCCAGCTGGTATTAAGTAAGTTAATGCGGCAACAAGAATTAATACAATAAATGTAACTGTAAAGGCCGTTGGAAAACCTTTTTTCTTTTTTTTGTTACTCATTTTTATCCTCCCTTATTATGAAAATATTCTAAAAATTTGTCACAGGAACATTATACACTATGTTACAAAATTATTAAATATTTATTAAATATTTTTTATAGTATTATTTATTTTTTATATTATAAATCATAATATTAAATATAATAGTAAAAAGCATAAAAAATTATGCATAATTTGTAAAATAAGCTTATTCTTTAATCTCAATTTTTTTGCACGTTTAAAAGATAAAAAATAAAGTAATTTAATATAATTGAAAATAAGTCGATATACTAATCTATTATTTTTTGAAGGTGCCTTATCTTTTATAAATTTGCAATATCTATATTATCTATAGTAATTGTATATAAGAACCTAAAATATACACTAAGAAATACATTCTCTATAAAAAAACTTACATTATTGAAAACTAAAGATTAAAGATGAAGACTTTTAGAATAAATTTAATTCTAAAAAACTCCAAAGCCTTTGACCTTGGAGTTTTAACCTTAATTCTTAATTTTTAATTTATAGATAAGAGTTTTTATTTATAGAATTTAAAACAAAGTATATGTCTTATATATTATTTTCTTTATTCTCTTTAATTTTTTCAGATAGCTCATTAAGATAAGTCCATCTTTCCATTAAATATTCCAACTCTTCTTCAATCTTACTTTGCTTTTCTAGTAGTTCTTGAAGTAATACAAAATCGCTTCCTGCATTACTTATATTTTCTTCAACTTCATTTAATTCATTCTCTTTCTCTTCAACTTTCTCATCGATCTCTTCATACTCTTTCATCTCTTTATAAGAAAACTTTAATGGTTTTTCTTTTTTAGATTCTTTATTTTTAATTTCTTTAGTTTTACTTATATTTTCATCTTTTTTCTCATTAGATAGATAAAGTTCATTATATTCTTTATAATCACTATAATTACCTGTAATTTCTAATATTTTCCCATTACCTTCAAAAGTAAAAATTTTATTAGTAATTTTGTCTAAAAAGTATCTATCATGGGATACAGTAATTACTGAACCATTAAATTCTTCAAGATACTCTTCTAATATAGTAAGGGTATCTATATCTAAATCATTAGTAGGCTCATCCAAGAATAATACATTAGGACTCTCCATCAATATTCTAAGTAAATATAATCTTCTTTTCTCTCCACCAGATAGCTTTGATATAGGCGTATATTGCATTGCCCCTTCAAACATAAATCTTTCTAGCATTTGAGAAGCAGAAATTGTAGTTCCGTCCTTTGTGGTTATAAATTCTGCTATCTCCTTTATATAATCAATAACTCTAAGTTTCTCATTCATCTCACCATTTTCTTGAGTAAAATAACCAAGTTTTACAGTGTCACCAAATTCAATTACTCCATTATCTACTTCTAATCTACCGCTTAATATATTTAAAAGTGTAGACTTTCCTACCCCATTTGGTCCTATTATTCCTATTCTATCCTCTTTTGTTGCAATATAACTAAAGTCCTTAATTAACTGCTTTTCTCCAAAGGATTTATAAATATTCTCCACATTAATTATTTTTTTGCCAAGTCTACTACTGCCTGTGGATATGTCTATTTTATTGTCTTTTATTTCAATTTTACTATTTTTAATTTCTTCAAATCTTTCCAATCTCGCTTTTTGCTTAGTACTTCTAGCTTTAGCTCCTCTTTTTACCCATGATAGTTCTTTTCTATATAAGTTTTGTCTTTTTCTTTCTAAGCTTTGCATAAGTTCAATTCTTTCAAGTTTCTTCTCTATGAAAGTTGAATAGTTTCCCGCATATCCATAAATGTTCCCATTATCAATTTCGATTATTTTGTTAGCTACTCTATCTAAGAAATATCTATCATGAGTAATCATCAACAATGCAGATTTTCTATTTCTAAGTTCAGTCTCCAACCACTCTATGATATTATTATCCATATGATTAGTTGGCTCATCTAAAATTAATAAATCACAAGGAGATATCAGAGAGGAAGCTAATGCTACTCTTTTCCTTTGCCCTCCAGATAGAACTTTCATTTTATCATTAAAATTATTTATGCCTAATTTTGTTAATATTCTTTTTGCTTCACTTTCTAACTGCCATCCATTTAAAGCATCCATTTTACTTTGAAGAGATATTAAGCTTTTTTGAAGAGTAGTATTTTCACCATCTAATGAAAGTTTATGAAGTATACTTTCGTATTCTCTTAATACTTTCATAACCTCTGAAGATCCTTTAAAAATCTGTTCTAATACAGTATCCTCTGCCTCATAAATAACTTCTTGAGGTAAATACTCTATTCTAAGTCCATTCATTTTTATGATGTCACCACTATCAGAAGTCTCCATTCCTGCAATTATTTTTAAAAGAGTAGACTTTCCTGCTCCATTTACACCTATTACTCCTATCTTGTCTTCATCAGTAATAGTCAATTTTATATTTTCTAATAGTATTTTATCACTATAGCTTTTGCATATATTTTCTAAAGTTATTAAATTCATAGAACTCCATCCTTTTAGTTAATTTTCATAAACCTGTTTTATATAGAAATTTAATTCTTTATATAAACTCAAATTTTATCTTGCTTCTATATAATTATACAGAAATACTATAACAATTTCACTATTAATTAATACTAGGTGCCTAAAATAGAATAACTAGTAAAAAATTCTGGGGATATTTTTCAATATACAAAGGAAATGACTCAATATAGATAACACCCCTAAGAAGTTAACATATAGCTAATATGGCTACAGCCGTGAATATTCTAATTCATAATTATGGTCGAAGTTGATTCTTCGTGAATTAATAAAATATATCACAATACTTATTAGTTATTTTTTTAGCCATATTTAAATATAATATAATATCAAATAAAAGGAGGAGCTTTATGGCAAACAAATCTAAGAAATCTACAGATAAGTCAAATAGTAAAAAGAAATCAGACACTAAGAATAATAAAGGTAAAAAGAAATAGCAAAAGTCGTGATTTTTAATCACGACTTTTGCTAGAGCTCCTATCTTTTATTTGAATATCATAAAAATTTAAATTTAAGCTGCCATATCTTTTCTTTTATTATTACTATAAAGTAAATTTCCTGTAGCCTTATTTATAGATGCTATTAAAGGCAAAGTGATAAAACCATCAACAATATGATGTAATACTCCACCAATGCCTACTACAATTAATGCTTTATATAAATCAAAACCAAAAGGCATTACAACTAAAGCTTCTAAAAATCCATGCAGTGGTGCAGTTATAAAAATAGTCTTAGTAAAACTTACATTTTTAAGTATTAATTTTGCTCCTACAAATCCTACTATTATGTGCATTGCTGCCCTAGCTGCAATTACTGGATCAGGAAATGCAAATAAAAATCCAATTGCAGATCCAATACCAACAACTGCTGCCTCAAAAGGTCCTAAAAACATAGATAAAAACATTGGTACATGTGATGCCAAAGTTGCAGAAAATGGTGGTATATATATTCTCAAAGTTGAACCAAAGACTAACGGTATGATTATAGATATAGCCATCAATAATGCTGATATTACCATTTTTTTAATATTCATTTTCATAATAATCTCCCCCATTTATAGATATAATACCTTAAAGATTAATGTATAGATCAATATAGCTAAATATTTCAATTCTTAACTTTAATCTTCTCAACTGTAAAAGTACTATATTCACTTAGTGTATATACACTAGTATATATTCATCCTTTCCATTTGTAAATACATAAATAAAAATATTTAATGAAATAGCTATTAGTTATAAATTAACTTTTTAAGTGGTTTATTTATAGATAAACTACCTTAAAACTTAATGTATATCTCTATGATATTTTTAATTCACAATACAAAATACACAATTAAGGTGGAAATTATTTTCAGAGATAGATTAATTTTAGGAGTGGTATATCTATATATGATGTTATGATGTAGAAATGAAAAAAAGAGGAAGTTGTTCAGTTTTTTTTAAGTCAAAACTGATATAAGCTTACTTATAGCTCCAAAGTTTTATGGTATCTATTTTATCTTATGGTTAGTATTTAGAATACATGATCTTATAGGTTTCTTTAAATCTATAGCTTTGTATAGAGCATAATTATATTATGCCAATGAGTTTTTCATAAATTATTAGAAGCTAAAGGAATATTATGTACAATAATATTGGCAATTTCGTACAAATATAAAGCTTTATATTTGTACGAAATTTAGGTAACTACCTATTTTTTTGAAAATGGCTTAATAAACTTATCTTTTATATTAAATTTTTTTATTATAAATCTAAATAAGAACACTATTAATCCTATTACAACTATATATGGAATGGATGCAGCAATATAAATAATAGAATTTTTCATTAAATATCCAACATCTTTTATAGAGTTTATAAAAGAATTAATCATTTTTTCAAATATACTTCCTTTTACATCAATTTCATTCTTAATTTGTTCAACTTCTTCTACATTGATATATACTGTTGAATACTCTATTAAATTATCTAAATTCTTTAAATAACCTTCTACTGATTCAATATCATATCTAACTTTAGAAAGTTCTGATTCTACTGCAATTATATCAGTAACATTCTTGCTTTCTTTAAGGATTTCTAATAATCTTTCTTCTTTTACTTTTAAAACCTTAAGTCTAGCTTCATTATCAACATACGTCAAAGTTACGTCTTCACCATGTTGCCCTTCTTGGGTTACATGAGCTATAGATTTTAATTTAGTAAGGTATTTCTCTAAATCTTTGCTTGGAATTCTTGCTGTTATATTACCATTTCTATTATAAGTATTTCCCTTATTGTCTATCCCATTACCATTCATATAAGAGCTCTGTATAAATCCTTTAAATTCATCTATACTTTTATTAATTGTTTCAATAGATTTTTCAAACTCAGTAGTTTGTAACGTAATATCTACATTTTTTATTATTTTTTTAGATGAGGAATTAATAAGTTTATTTTCTTCCACTTTATTTTCTTTTACTTCACTGTCTTCCATTGCCTTGCTATTTTGCTCACCATCGTTTATTGCATAGTCTTTAGCAGAACTTTCACATTGGAAACTTTCTTCTACTATTTCTGATTTTTTATCAGTTCCACAACCAATAAATGTAGATAAGCTAATAAATATAGCTAAAAAAATGCTTAAAAAATTTCTTATAGGATTTCTCATAAAATTCACCTTCCATAATTTATTTAGGTTTCTTAAATAAGATAACTAATCAAAAATAATAGAATATTTTATTTCAAATAAAGTGATAATTTCTAATGCCCTATCATAGCACAAAATAGACTATTATGCTGACTATTTGCTTATTTATTGATTCCTTATATACTATACGAAAATTTTTAATTCATAGTTATGTCCAAGCTTTAAAATTATTCTCTAAAGCTATATATTCTTTAAATTTTAACTACGAAGAAACTATAAAAAAGTAAAAAACCAGCAAATCATAAAATGTACCCTATAGGATGGACACTATAAAAAAGTCTATCCTATAGGGTACTTTTATGTATAATTAAATAAAGAATAATTGATATTAGGAGAACTGTAATGAGTAAAAAAATATTTACTGAAAATGAAATAGCAATATTATCTAAAAATAAATTTGTAAAAAATGTTAGTAGTAAAGGAATTACATATACTGATGAATTTAAAAGATTATTTATTGCGGAAAATGAAGATGGAAAATTTCCACGACAAATATTCGAAGAATGTGGATTTAATATAGATATTTTAGGTTTAAATCGCATTCAGTCATGTGGTAAAAGGTGGCGTGCAGCATTTCGAAAAAATGGAGTAACTCAACTTCAGGATACTAGAAAATTCAATACTGGAAGACCTATCGAAAAAAATTTGTCTATTGAAGAAAAGTATGAAAAACTTCAGGCTAAAATAAAACTCTTAGAAGCGGAAAATGAACTACTAAAAAAGTTGGAAATGTTGGAAAGGAGTGCGAAAAAGAAAAAGTAAAATTGCTAACGCAACAAAAATATATCCTTATAAAATCAGTTATAGATAAATATAAACTTAAAAATTTTGGTTAGTTACTTATGTAAATTATCTAATATTTCACGTTCAGGGTATTATAATTACTTTTCTATAAAATCTCATACTAATCGTATGTCACGCAAAAGAGCGTGATTTAGAAAGCTATAATAATATATTAATTGCATACAACTTCAAAAATCGTAAAAAGGGGTGCTAGACAAATTAAAAATGACTTTAGAAAATCAATTTAATATTAAATACAATCTAAAAGCGTATTGGAAGAATAATGAATAAATATGATATTATATGTCCACATAGAAAAGCTAATCCCTTATAGAAGAATGATGAAGGCTACCAAAGAACATTCGATCTTGCCGAATTTATTAAATAGAGAATTTAAACAAGAAGTACCTGGAAAGGTATTACTTACTGATATAACATATCTATTTTATAAAAATGGTCATAAGGCTTATTTGTCGACCGTTCTAGATGCATCTACTAATGAAGTGTTAGCCTATAACTTATCTAAAAGCTTAAAAATAGATATTGTAACAGATACTATTGAAAAACTAATATCCTCAAACAAGTTTTTAATTTCGTCAGATACATTTATTCATTCAGATCAAGGGGTTCATTATACTAGCCCTATATTTCAAAAGATATTAAAGAACTATAATATAGGACAATCAATGTCTAGGAGAGGCAACTGTTGGGATAATGCTCCGCAGGAATCATTCTTTGGACATTTTAAGGATGAAACAAATATTAAAAATTGTAATACATTTGAAGAGCTTTTAAAAGAAGTTAGTAACTATATGGATTATTATAATAATTATCGAGGTCAATGGAATCTAAAAAAGATGACTCCCGTAAAATACAGAAATCATCTTCTTAGTACTGCTTAGACTTTTTTTAAACTGTCCTTGACAAAGGGTACATTTTAAAATCACCTAGCTCTTTTTTTATTAATTTTAGAGTTATAATCTTTACTCCAAAATAAAAATATTATATATTAATATAGTTAAATTTATTTTACAGATGATTAGAAGTGAGGAAACATGAGATTAGATAAATTTTTAGCAGAATCAGCAGTTGGAACACGAAAAAATGTTCGAAATTATATTAAAGAAGGGGCTGTTAAAGTTAATGGACAAGTTATAACAGAACCTATAATGGAAATTAGTGAAAGTACTGATATTATTGAGTATCTTGATAAGGTGGTTGCCTACACAGGAAAAGTGTATTATATGTTTCATAAACCAGAGGGATGCATTACTGCAAGAAAAGATGCAGTAAATAAAACAGTTTTTGATTTTTTACAGGGAGTTAACACTAGTGGAATATTTCATGTTGGAAGATTAGACAAGGATACGGAAGGATTGTTATTGTTTACCAATGATGGAGACTTTAATCATAAATTGATGTATCCAGAAAAGCATATTGAAAAGAAATATTTTTTTATTGCATTAGGTTCCCTAAATGAAGTGGAGATAAAAAAGTTAGAAGAAGGCATTTCTATAGGAGAAGGTGAAGCATTAACAAAGCGTGCAAAAATAGATGGGTTAAGATTTGGAACATATAAAGAGTTTGAACAGGACACAGATATTAGAAGATTTTATAATATAGACTCAAATCGCTATGACCAGCCAGTTGTATCTGGATATCTCACAATTTCAGAAGGACGTAAACATCAGGTAAAACGTATGCTAAAAGCAGTAGGTTGTTATGTGGTATATTTAAAGAGGATCTCCATCGGAGAGTTAATGTTAGATGAAACACTTAAAAAAGGGCAGTATAGAATGTTAAAAGAAGATGAAATTCAAAAGTTATTAGTACAAGTATAATATTTAGATAAAGATGAGCTAGAAATTAATAAATTTACAAGACTTAAGTAGAAGGATTAATGATAAAAACTATAATATATCTCTTCTATACTAAGAGAGTAGTACCATATAAATTGTATATTTAAATATAAAGTAGTTCAAGGATTCAAATGAATTTATAATTCAGGTAAATATTATGAGAATTTGTTATATTATAAAAATATATTTTTCTGATAGTTAAATCCAATAGATAGTTATATATCTATTGGATTTTTAAATTTTTAAAATGTTATACAAAGTTGTATACTTTATTAATGATTATTATAATTTCTCAAATAATTAGTATACAATAAGAAATTTTAAAAAATAAGAAGTAATAATTTTACTTTAAGTTAATTTTTATTTATATTTATGCATATAAAGGAGGAAATATGATAGAAATTGTCAATTTAGAAAAGTCATTTCATACTCGCAAAGTGCTAGACAATGTCAATTTAAAAATAGATACTGGAATGATATATGGACTTGTAGGGCAAAGCGGTGCTGGAAAGTCCACTCTATTACGGTGCATCAATGGTTTGGAGAAGTATAATAAAGGATCAATTGTTGTAGATGGTATAAAAGTAGAAGATTTAAATAGATATGAAATGCGCAATTTTAGAAAAGATATGGGGATGATTTTCCAGCAGTTTTCATTGATAGATAGGAAGACTGTATATAAAAATATTGCATTTCCTTTAGAATGTTGGGGATATAAAAAAGATGATATACATAATCGTGTAAAAGAGTTAGTTGAAATGGTAGGTTTGGAAGATAAAATATATGCTTACCCAACTGAATTAAGCGGAGGACAAAAACAAAGAGTTGCAATTGCAAGAGCCTTGGCTTTAAAACCTAAATACATCTTATCTGATGAATCTACATCAGCTTTAGATCCTAATACTACAAAATCTATTCTTAGTCTCATTAAAAAAATTAGTAGAGATATGAATATAACTGTTTTGGTTGTAACACATGAAATGGATGTTGTACAAGGTATTTGTGATGAACTATCTATTTTAGAACAAGGTAAAATAACGGAATCAGGAAATGTTATTGATTTATTTTCGGATAAACCTAAGTCTCTTCTAAACTTATTAGGAGAAAAGGAGGTCACTTTACCTCAAAGTGGTGTTAATATTCGACTGAATGTTAATTTAAATAGAGATTATGGTGTAGTTTCTCAACTAGCTAAATATATCTCAGGAGATTTTAATTTATTAGATAGTGATTTTTATAATAATGATTCCATTCGCTACAACAATCTACTTATAAATATTGACGAAAATGATTTCGATAAAACAATAGAATTTTTACAGAAGAAGAGTGTTGAATTTAGGATAGTAAGTAAAGGCGGTGTTATTGATGGATGCAAGTAATACCCGCTTGCTTGAGTACTTACCTACTGTGATTATTCCTGCTATATGGGTGACAGTGAAAATATTGTTTTTTTCTTCTCTGTTTTCTATTATTATAGGACTTGTTTTAGGTACTATATTAGTACTTGTTGACGAAGATGGATTAATACCAAATAAATTTGTATTTATCATAATTGATAAATGTGCCGATATATTAAGGTCTTTCCCAACTTTAATTCTCATAGTGGCATTAATGCCTTTGACAAGATTGATTATAGGAACTACTGTTGGAGCAAATTCAGCAATTTTTTCAATTTCTATAGCAGGTGTACCCTACGCAATTAGAATAGTTGAAAATTCGTTGAGAACAGTAGATAAACAATTGATAGAGGCTGCAAAATCTGTGGGCGCTTCAACGCTACAAATTGTATTTAAAGTTATGTATGTAGTTGCCTTGCCAAATTTAGTATCTAATCTTACTATGATGATTATAAATATGCTAAATACTACAACTATTGCTGGTGCAGTAGGAGCTGGTGGATTAGGCGCTGTAGCTCTTGCATACGGATATCAAAGGTTTGACGATTTAATCATGTATTTCATTGTGGCTATTTTACTTATTATGGTTCTTCTAATTCAAGGATTAGGTAGATTTATTTATAAAATTTTAAAGTAGAAAGGAAGAAAAAAATGAAATTTAGAGCAAGTAAATTATTAAAGTTTATTGCCTTGGCAATAATGATATCATCATTGTTGGTAGGTTGTGGCAATAAAAAAGAAGATGAAAAGAATGTAATTAGAGTAGGAGGTACTGAAATCTCTAAAGTAACCTATGATGCTATAGAAAAAGAATATGCTAAATTAGGATATAAGACAGAATTTGTTCTATTTGATTCAAATGTTTTGGTGGTAACTGCTGCTAATGATGGAGAAGTAGATATTTCTATAGGTCAGCATAAGAAATTTATTGAAACATTTAATCAAGGTCAAAAAGGAGACTTACATATGTTAGAACCATATGGTTATTATACAGGAATAGGTCTATATTCAGAAAAATATAAATCTGTATCTGAGTTTCCTGAAGGTGCTAAAATAGCAATTATGAATGATGCTATGAACATGGATATAGGTATGCATGTACTTGAAGACGCAGGTCTCATTGAATTAACTAAAGACCATAAAGGTCCATATACTGTAGCTGATGTAGCTAAAAACCCTAAAAATATTCAAATCATTGATATGGAACAAGCTCAAACTGTAAGAAGCCTAGAAGATATGGATGGATCACTAGTATTCTTCACTCATATGTTCAATGCAGGAAAAAATCCTTCTACATATTTAGTTCGTGATAAACAATCTGTAGACTACCCAATTGGACCTGTAGTTAAAGCAGAAAACAAAGACAAGCAATGGGCTATTGACTATGCAAAATGTCTAAAAATACAATCAGTAAAAGATGAAATAGACGCTAAATTCCCAGGGGTATATACTCATTATAAATAAAATGAAAAGTAAATATAGGGTTCCAAAATCACAATTTAACTTATACATTTAAAATTTTGGAACCTAAAATAGTAATGCATGCTCGTGACCACTTAAAAATCAATGCTTTATTTTGCATGGAAATATTTTTAAGGTTCATGAATAATTTAAAATTCGAGCTTGTATCCCTATAGTTGTAGTAAAAATTTAATTAATACAATTTACTAAAACAGCACAGCAATTTATATAATAGCAGTGCTGTTTTATATAATATTAGATATATACACGGAGAGGAGAAATGATATGGAACCAAGTTGGAAACAAGCTTTATTGAAACTCAACTGTGCTTTAGATTTAGAAAGACAAATAGTTGGAATTAAGTTTGCTTTTTCTAAAAAAGAATATGAACTATTAAGTGGTCAATGTCCTATAAAAAAAATAAACTATTGTGGAATGGTTAAAAGTGCTACATGTGGACACTCATTGAAAGCAACTGGAGATATGTTAGCGTGTACTAGTGCTGCTCGAACTCTTGGATTTCAAGAAGATACTGTAAATGAAAGAGGCCAAAATTGGGTACGGCTAGGACTGTATAAAGATGCTGAAGTTGCAAAAGAAGTTAGGGATAGCCTCTCATATTCTAAAGAGGAGCCATATGGTGTTTTAGTCCAGCCTTTAAGTATGTTCGAGGACTCTCCTGACATCGCACTAATAGTAACTAACCCCTATAATTTAATGAGAATAGTACAAGGATATTCATATCACTATGGAGTAAGAAAGGATATTGGGTTCTTGGGCAATCAAGCTATATGCTATGAATGTAGTGCTAAACCTTATGTGACACAAGATATGCAAGTATCCTTATTATGTATTGGAACTAGGCATAGATCTGGATGGAAAGATCATGAATTAGCAGTAGGCATACCGATGCATCAATTTGATACAATTGCAGATGGAGTATTCAATACCATCAACATCATGGAAAGTAATGAAAAAAAACGTGTAATCGAAGAGAAATTATTGAAGTCAGGCATTACTGAACTAAATGTAGAATATAATAGCAATTACTATAAAAAGGTTTAGATGAGAGTTATTTAATAAGTACTAATATAAATTACAATGATCGAAGACAGGGATAAGGAGTTAAAGATTCTATATGATAGGGATAAATTTAAAGAAGTATTTGAAGAAGAAACTAAGAAAACCACATTTCATTACGGACATCCGTATCTGAATTCTGCAACATTAGCAGGAGTTATTAGAATAGCATAAAAAGTATAAATTAATGTATGATATTGATAATTAATCAATAACATGTAAAAGCTTTGATAAAGATGAGTAAAGGTTAAGGAATATTAAGAGATAAATTGTAATAACAAATTGAACTATTTCTTATTATGACTTAATTTTCCAGATGCTCTCCAGATAGCATATATTATATCCAGTTATTCCTCAAAAAGTTCTTCTGGGGTTTTATAACCTAGTATCTTTCGAGGAAATGTATTCATCTAGTCTTCTATAAAAGCAATGTTATCAGAAGTATAGCCATCTATACTCTTACCTTTTAGGATGAATCGGAGTATCAACCCATTATGCCTTTCATTGGTTCCTTTTTCAAATGATGAATATGGATGGGTATAATACACCATAGTCTCTGTATCAGTTTTAAGAGATGATAGTTCTGCAAATTCAGAACCATTATCGCCAGTTATAGTTTTAAAAACTTGACTAAATTTATCACCAAACAGCTGTGAATACTCATAAGTTCATTCATAACAGCTTCAGATGTTTTAGAAGGGATTTTACGTACAAGAGCATTCCTAGTCTTACGTTCCTCGAAATTCAAATGTTTATTTTTACGCGATTCTGTGTTATTATTTGTGTAGTCCATAGTGATTATCTCCTGTTTAGATTTTGTTTTCTGATTAAATCATAATACAGAATAATTCACTATAGATTTTTTTAGTTCAACTTCATTTTACAATCAGTCATTTTAAAAAAATGTTGATACGTAATAATAAATTAATATGCTACCTTGTTGTAAAAATATTGAGTATTTTAAAATATTTATGGAAGTTTACATAAAATTCTTGACAGACTCTTAATAATATAAATTAAAATAGGCAGACTTTATTCTGCCTATTTTAAGTTACTTCATAGGATTTCCTGACTGAGCATTTGCTCGTTTAGCTTCTTCTAACTCAGAGTTATTAGTGCTACTAGTCATACCAGTATTTCCACTATTAGTCATGCCGCTGTTAGCTCTTGACTGAGCATTTGCTTGTTTAGCTTCCTCTAACTCATAGTTATTAGTGCTACTAGTCATACCAGTATTTCCACTATTAGTCATGCCACTATTAGCTCTTGACTGAGCGTTTGCTTGTTTAGCTTCCTCTAACTCATAATTGTTAGTGCTACTAGTCATACCAGTATTTCCACTATTAGTCATGCTGCTACTTACAGTACTAGTCATGCTTTTGTTAGCTCTTGATTGAGCGTTTAATGTTTTTGTTTCTTCTAAATTTTTGTTATTCATAAATATTACTCCCTTCAAAAATATATACTATATTCAAACACATTTGTAGTTTAACCTTTTTATAATAAAATATATGTGAATATAAACACCATATATGGTATGAAATAGGCAAAGTGACATATTTAATTAATCTATTATTTTCTATTAGAATTTACTTCATTTTTTATTTTATAAAAACCTTCTAAAATGTTTTTGCTTTTTTCATCTATTAAAAACACTTCCTTATACGTATCTAAAATAAATATATTATTATATTTGTCAATTAATAGTTTATTTATATTTTTTAGTTCCTCTTATTACATTGAAGTAAAAAGTATAAAAAGTATCAAATTAATAAACATACTATATTGTTTTGAAGGGAATAATATAGTTAATAAATACAATGAAAAAAGGAGAAATAATTATGGATTTACATAGGGTTATGGAAATAAAACAATCTTTAGGTGTAATAAATGTAAGCTATAATGGAAATTTAGTTTGGTTGGAAACAGTAAATAAGGCTAATAATAAAGTGTTAGTAAAAGATTTAAACAATAATAACGAATTTATGGTAAATGTTTCAGATTTAAAAGAAGTATAATTTATTATTTTAAAATAATAAATTATAAAAAAGGAGAAATTTTCTCCATTAGTGTTTTAGAAAAAATTCTCTTATTTAGATGGAGAATATGAGTCAAGTACAATATCTAAGTGGCTAGAATATAGTGAAGAAGACTCAGTTAAAGATGCAGAAGAAAAAATGAGCTATGTTATAGAAGCCATTAAGGCTGTTAGAAATATAAGAACTGAAATGAAAATTCCACTTTCAAGAAAAGCTAAATTAATAGTATTTACTTCAGTGGATTTCTCAGTAGCAACTGAGAAATTTAGAATTGATTAACCGTAGCGGCGAACAGTGTTCGCCATATATTATTGAATAAATATTAAACTAGAAGATCTATTAAAAAAAACTGGCGAACACTGTTCACATCTACAATAAAACACTAGCAAATGTAGCCTCTGCATAGTATTAGTTAAATTTATTAGTATTGTTCAGAGCTATACTACACCTCAGGGAAGCCCTTATACAATTGAGAATTAACGATTGACAATGGAGAATTATTGATACTTCTCTTTTATAAGAGAAGTTCTAAATTTATTTCTTTTTAAAGTGACGCAGTCACTTTTGTTGAAAAATCTATTTAAA
The DNA here is from genome assembly GCF_000816675.1 of Clostridium argentinense CDC 2741. Taxonomy (GTDB): domain Bacteria; phylum Bacillota; class Clostridia; order Clostridiales; family Clostridiaceae; genus Clostridium_J; species Clostridium_J argentinense. Next base: position 99,646 of record NZ_AYSO01000017.1, read on the forward strand.
GAAATTATTTTGATCAAAATAATTTTCACCTTAATTGTGAATTTTGCATTGTGAACTGTGAATTGAGATGCTCAAGTGTGGAGTTATATTTGGCTATATATTAATCTTTAAGCTAGTTTATCTATAAAGCCACTAATCAGAAAATTTAAATATGTTTTATCCTAAAGTACTAAGAACTCTAGAAATGGAGTTCTTTTTTTATAACTAAATTTCCACACAGGTTTTGAAGCTAGTAACTAGGTCATTTTCAAATTAAGATGAAGTTGAAGACATCCTAGTTACTAGCATTTATTCTTTAAAAAATATAGTAAAATTATCTATTTATAAATAAAAATTTCACTTAATATTCACACAATTACCTAAATTATGGATTTCTGAATGTTCACAATAAACAAAAAACAGAAGATAACTTGTCTACTTTAGATATTGTTTTCTTATTTTCTAAAAAGTAAGATAATATCAAGATTAGGTAAAGGGGGATAAACTAATGAGTAAATTATTGAAAGAAATTGAGGATATGATAAGTTGGATTTCTTCTTTTGGATTAGACGATTTAGGTGGAACGAGCAGATTGTTATATTCAGAAAGCTGGTTAGAAGTACAAAAGGGGTTACAGAAAAAATTTGAAGAATTGGGCATGGAAGTAAGATTTGATGAAATTGGTAACTTGTATGGAAAGGTTATAGGAACAGACAATGGAAATGAAACAATTGCAACAGGTTCACATGTTGATACCGTTGTAAACGGTGGCAAACTAGATGGCCAATTGGGAATTGTAGGTGGATATTTAGCAATAAAACAATTACTAGAAACATACGGTAGACCTAAGAAAAATCTAGAAGTAATATCCTTAGCAGAGGAAGAAGGAAGCAGATTCCCATATGTTTTTTGGGGAAGTAAAAATATTTTCGGAATAGCAGATAAAAGAGATGTAGAGAATATCACAGATGCGAATGGAATTAAATTTGTGGATGCGATGCATCAATGCGGATTTGGCTTTAAAAAAGATAATACATGTTCAATTCCAGATGTAAAAGCCTTTGTAGAACTTCATATTGAACAGGGAAACACATTAGAGATGGAAGGAAAATCTGTAGGTGTTATTTCTAGTATCGTAGGACAGAAGAGATATAACATTACTTTAAAAGGAGAGGCCAATCATGCTGGCACAACATTGATGAAATATAGAAGAGATGTTATGCAGGTTTTTGGAAAAATTGTAACAGAATCTATTGAAAAAGCAAAAAAAGAGGGAGATCCATTAGTCTTAACCTTTGGCAAGGTTTCAGTGAAACCGAATACAGTAAATGTTGTTCCAGGTGAGGCACTCTTTACAATGGACTGTAGACATACAGATAAAGAGTTTTTACATAGCTTTACAAAAGAAATAGAAGAGGATATGAGACGTATTGCAAAAGAAGCTGATGTAGAGATAGAAATTGATAATTGGATGAATGAAGATCCAGTTCCTATGGATAGCAATATTATAAATGTAATTGAGAACGTATGTAAGAGTGAAAATATAAATTATAAAATTATGCATAGTGGCGCAGGACATGATTCTCAGATAATTGCACCTAGAATTTCGACAGGTATGATATTTGTACCTAGTATAAAGGGAATCAGTCATAATCCAGCTGAAAATACAAAGGTAGAAGATATAAGTAAAGGTATTGATACCTTAAAGGCAACTTTATATCAATTAGCATATAAATAGCATATAAAAATGGAGGAGATAGAAAATGAGAGGAAATTCATCAAAGTCATTTTCAGAGAACTATTGGAAGACTATTGTATTTACCTTTTGTCTAGGTTGGACAATTATTTGGATATATAGGGCAATGTTATCCCCTATTTACTCAGAAATTCAGGGAACAATAGGGCCGCAAACAAATGCAGCAATGGGATTGATTGCAAGTTGTTATTTCTTTGGCTATACATCTATGCAAATTCCTTCAGGATTTTTGGTAGATAAGTTTGGTCAGAAAAAAGTATTAATACCAGGGTTTATTATATTTACTTTAGGTGCAGTAAGTATTGCATTATCAAAAACTATAGGAACTATTTATATGGGTAGTGTGCTTGCAGGGATTGGTTGTGGAACTTATTATGGAGCAGCTTTCTCATTGACAACTCAGCATGTGCCGCCAAGCAAAAAGGGAATAGCAACAGCAATAGTAAATAGTGGTTCTGCTTTAGGTTTCATCATAGGTATGACTGGATCTAGTTATGTTGTAAAAACCTTGGAAATGCCATGGCAGTCAATGGTATATATTTCCGCAGCATTAATCTTTTTTATGGTGTTATGGTTCTTCTTTATGATAAAAAATACAGACACTGTAAAAAAAGACAATCAGGTCAAAGCAAATACTGTTGAAGAAATAGATTCATCAGAAAAGAAATCTTCATTATTTAGCTTAAATATGGTTTCTTGCTACATTCTGTATTTTTGTACATGTTATGCTTATTATTTAATTGTTACATGGCTTCCAAAATTCTTAGAGACTGAAAGAGGAATTACAGGAGGGTTAATTGGATTAATAGTATCTATGATTTCAGTAACTGCAGTTCCAGGAGCACTATTCTTTGCACACTTATCAGATAAAAAGAGAGATAAAAAATCATATATAATTATTGGACTTGAAGTTGCAGCATTTGTTTTAGTTGCAATATCTATGATGGCACCTAATACAAGTAGTTTAGCTATAATTTTATTACTTTATGGATTTTTAGGAAAAATGGCAGTTGACCCAGTATTGATTTCTTATGTTTCAGATAAAGCAGATAAAAAGAACCTTGCCACAACTTTAGGAACCTTTAATTTCTTTGGAATGTCATCATCAATTGTTGCTCCAGCAGCAACAGGAATTATCATGGATAAAACAGGTTCTGGAGTATTAGGATTTTATATTGGAGCATTTTTATTAGTTATTGGGGTTTTGTTATTTGCAATATTTAATGCTAAAAATTTCAAAAATGTAAAACATACAGCTTAATTAAAAAAACTAGGAGGAAGTATTATGAGTTATTTAAATAAAGTTACAGGTTATAGAGAGGATATTTTGACTAATAGATCTATTGTAAAACGTGGGAATTTTGCACTGATTGAACCGGATGGTATTGTGAAAAATGTAATTCCTAACTTTGAAAGTTGTGAGGTTACCATATTATCCTCTCCAAAGCTAGGAGCTTCATTTGTAGATTATCTATTGAACATTGAGAAAGGTGGATACAACCATTCAGGTTTTGGTGGAGATGGAATAGAAACTTTCCTTTATGTATTTGAAGGTGATTTAAAAGTATGGAATGAAGAAAAAGAGGCACAACTTACAGATGGAGGATTTATCTTCTGTCCGGAAAATAGAAAATTATATTTTGAGAACGCTGGAGATAAAAAAGTAAGGGCATTCTTATATAAAAGAAGATATGACCGTATAGAAGGACATAGTGCCTATACTGTAATTGATAATATAAATAATATTCAGTGGGTGGAATATGAAGGAATGAAGGATGTATTAATAAAAGATTTTCTACCGTCTGCTACAGATATTGGATTTGATATGAATTTTCATATACTTTCTTTTAAGCCAGGAGCATGTCACGGATATATAGAAACACATGTACAAGAGCATGGAGCATATATCTATTCAGGACAAGGTATGTATAACTTAGATAATAATTGGATTCCAGTACAAAAAGGAGATTACATCTTTATGGGTGCATACAGTTTGCAAGCAGCTTATGGAGTTGGTAGAGATGAGAACCTTGAATACATTTATTCAAAAGACTGTAATAGAGATATAAAACTATAATACAGATAAAAAATTTATAGTACGAAAATCTCTGTAATGTATTCTTGATTTAAGAGAAAAAAGACTTGACTTTAAATGAGATTTACACAGGGATTTTCGTAATAACAAATGAAAATAGAGGTACATTTTAGCAAAATTAATATTTAATTACTGAGGGAGGAATTATAAAAATGAAAGTTGAAAGAAAAAAATTAAAACAGTTGATGAAGGATAAGTTACATAAGGCTGGACTTAGTGATGAACATGCAGATATAATAGCTGAAATTTTAACATGGTCTGATGAAAGAGGATATCATTCACACGGAGCGGTAAGAGTAGAGTATTACGCAGAGAGAATTTTTAAAGGTGGTATTAATACAAATCCAAAGTTTTCATTTGAGAAAACTGGTCCTGCCAGCGGAATATATAGCGGAGATAACGGATGTGGATATGTAGCAGCAACTTTTTCTATGGAGGAAGCCATTAAGATGGCAAAAGAAACAGGAGTTGCAGTTGTAGGAGTAAAAAATATATCTCATAGCGGAAGTATAGGTTACTATGTAGAGATGGCTACAAAAGAAGACTTAGTTGCAATTTCAATGTGTCAGTCAGATCCGATGGCCGTACCATATGGAGGTTCAGAGCCTTATTATGGAACAAACCCGATTGCCTTTGGAGTTCCTACTGCAGATGACAGAGCAGTAATATTTGATATGGCTACAACAGTTCAAGCTTGGGGTAAAATTTTAGTTGCACGTTCTAAAAAAGAACCAATTCCAGATACTTGGGCAGTAGATGAAGATGGAAATCCTACTACTGACTCAACTAAGGTAAATGCGCTAGTTCCTATTGCGGGACCAAAGGGATATGGACTTATGATGATGGTTGACGTATTATCTGGAGTATTATTAGGTCTGCCATTTGGAAAACATGTAAGTTCAATGTACGAAGATCTATCCAAAGGTAGAGATTTAGGACAGCTTCATATTGTAATTGATCCAAGCAGATTTACGGATATTGAAAGCTTTAAAAAGAACATGTCAACCGTATTAGATGAATTAGGAGAAATAAAACCAGCGGAAGGTTTTGATAGAGTTAATTATCCAGGAGAGAGAGCATTAATTAGAAAAGAAAAATATGATAAAGAGGGCGTTGAGATTGTAGATGACATCTATAATTATCTTATCGGTGATGCTATTCACTTTGATAACTACGATCATAAGAATAAATTTGCAGAATAAAACAGGAATGGGGTGATTTTATGTTAAAAACAATCATAAAGAAGGGAAATTATCACGATTCCGTTGTACTTATGTTATTAACTAACAAGATTTCAACAATGGAGGGTGTTAGTAAAGTTTCTATCATGATGGCAACACCCTCAAATAAAGATATTTATAGAGAAAGTGGAATGGCTACACCTGAATTATTAGAAGCAGGGTCCAATGATATGGCAATTGTAGTGGAAACACAAGATGATATCATAGATGAGGTATTAAAGGAAGTAGATGAGTTTTTTAAAAGTCAGTCAGCAAAATCCAATAAAAAAGGAGAATCTGATACTGTAATTTCATGGGATAAAGCTTTGGAGAAACTTCCGGATGCCAATTTAGCAGTTATATCAATTCCTGGAATTTATGCAGCTTCAGAAGCTGACAGAGCGCTTGATGAGAACTTAAATGTGTTTATGTTTAGTGACAATGTTACATTAGAAGATGAAAAAAGGTTAAAAGAAAAAGCTCATAAAAAAGGATTACTTGTCATGGGACCGGACTGTGGAACAGGAATTATTAAAGGCGTACCTATAGCATTTACCAATAATGTTACACCTGGAAAAATAGGAATTGTAGGAGCTTCAGGGACAGGCATACAAGAGTTGACAACGATTATTGACCGTTTAGGAGAAGGAGTAACCAATGCAATTGGAACAGGGGGAAGAGATTTATCTGAACAGGTAGGAGCAATTACTATGATAGATTCCATTAATGCAATGGAAGAGGATAAGGATACAGAGGTAGTTATTGTTATCTCAAAACCACCTGCTGAGAAAGTTCGTAACAATGTAGTAGAACGTCTAAGACATTTTAAAAAGCCTGTAGTTACATTATTTCTTGGTGAAAAACCTGAAGTCCATGAAGAAAACTTTTATCATGCATACACACTAGATGAAGCAGCTAGAATTGCAGTACGATTACTAAGGAATGAAAAAGTACAGGGAGATAAGTTTAAAGTTAATGTAGATAAAAACTTTTCTGCTAAAGAAAATAAGACAATTAAAGGATACTACTCAGGAGGAACATTGGCAGCAGAAGCTGCAATGATGATTCGTGATATATTGGATTTATCTGTACCTTTAGGAAAACAGGCAGGATATATGCTAAATACATCAGGACATACTGTGGTGGATTTAGGGGATGACGCATATACTCAAGGAAAACCGCATCCGATGATTGATCCCACTAAGAGAGTAGAATGTATGAAAGAAGCAGCTAAAGATGAATCCACCGGAGTTATATTGTTTGATATTGTATTAGGATATGGTTCTCATGAGGATATGGCAGGATCTTTATTACCAGCTATTAGAGAATTAAAGGAGAAGGCAAAAAAGGAAAATAGAGACTTGTATTTCGTCACAACAATATGTGGAACAAGAAAAGACTATCAAAATTATGATAAACAAAAGAAAATTATGGAGGATGCAGGAGTTATTGTTTGTGAAAGCAATAAACAGGCTGTAGAAACATCCCTTGCTTTGATTGGCTATGATTTTAATGAAAGAGAAAAGCCTGTTTTGCCTAAGAAAAAAACAACAGAGCAGCCAGAATATAGTATATCAGAAGCCCTTCGTAGATTACTTCAGGAAAAACCAAAAATCATTAATGTGGGATTAGAAAGCTTTTCTAAGGTTCTAAAAGAATTTTCCTGTGAAGTGGTTCAGTATAATTGGACTCCACCAGCAGGCGGGGATATGCAGATGATTGGAGCATTAAATTATTTGAGAAATTATAAATTTTCTTAGGATAGGAGGCTTTTAAAATGGTTTATAAAACAATAGATGCTGCCAATAGGGCAGTTATTGGTAAAATAGTAGCTTCATCTCCCGTTCTTCTAGATGTGGTACTGGCAAATACAGTAATTCAGGAGCTCAATGAGGGAAAAGTTTTATTACACGCAGGTCCACCTATTAAATGGGGCAATATGCCAGAACCTATGCAGGGCTCATGTATTGGGGCAGTACTTTTTGAAGAGTGGGCAGATACAGAAGAAGAAGCAAGAGATCTCCTCAATGAAGGTAAAGTCAAATTTATTCCATGTCACCATGTACAGGCAGTTGGTCCTATGGGTGGAATTACTTCCGGTAATATGCCAGTGCTAGTTGTAGAAAATACAACAGAGGGTAACAGGGCATATTGCACTTTAAATGAAGGAATCGGTAAAGTATTAAGATTTGGAGCTTATTCTGAAGAAGTAATTGAGAGACTTAGATGGATGAAAGATGTATTAGGATCGATTTTAGGAAAAGCCCTTAGAACTTTTCCAAGTGGATTAGCAGTTAATCCTATGGTTGCAAAAGCCATTGCCATGGGAGACGAATTTCATCAAAGAAACATTGCAGCTTCTTTAATATTCTTGAAAGAGATAAGTCCTGTTATCGTTAAGCTTGATATAGAAGAGGATTATAAAAGCCAAGTTATCAAATTTCTTGCAGATACAGATCAATTTTTCCTTAATATCATTATGGCTTCGTCTAAAGCGATTATGGACGGTGCGAGAAAAATTCAGCAGGGAACCATTGTTACAGCTATGTGTAGGAATGGAGAAAACTTTGGTATTAGGATAGCAGGAATGGGAGATGAATGGTTTACAGCACCTGTAAATACTCCACAGGGATTGTATTTTGCCGGATATGACGGAGATATGGCAAGTCCTGATATGGGTGATAGTGCTATTACAGAAACATTTGGTGTTGGTGGAATGGCAATGATTGCGGCACCGGCAGTTACCAGGTTTGTAGGAACTGGAGGCTTTGAAGATGCACTTGAAATTAGTAATGAAATGAGAGAGATTGTTATTGATGAAAATCCTAATTTCATTATCCCAACATGGAATTTCAAAGGAATATGCCTTGGAATTGATGCTGGAAAAGTGGTAGAAAAAGGGATCACTCCAGTTATTAATACAGGAATTGCTCATAAAAAAGCAGGATTAGGCCAAATTGGAGCAGGAACAGTGCATCCACCTATTGAGTGCTTTGAAAAAGCAGTTCTAGCATATGCAAGAAAATTAGGATATACAGAGTAATTACATTTATATAAAGCTTCATATGTATAACGAGGTGAATAGAGATGAAGGTACAAGCCCAAAATATTTCTGCTGAGTTAATGAAGCTACTAAGTGATAAAGAGGAATATGCTGTTCATAGCTGTTTTGAAAGTGGATTTAATATAAAAGTAAATAAATTTTTATGTTTTGTTGGAAACAGACAAAATACGAAATTACCATATGGTATTTTACTTAAAGAACAGCATATATCCCCATTATTAGAATTAATGAATGGCAGAAAGATTAGTTTTCTTTGGAATAAAGAAATGAGTCAATTGGTAACGGAAGAAATCACAATAGAGCTTAAAGGATGCAAATCTTTTAGCAGTTTTTTAGACCAGAAGCCCTGCAAGATATCAAGATGTTGTTTTGATTTGCTTAAAGATAATATTGATATGAATATGAAGACGGGACTGGGAGTATCCTTAGGGCAATTAATAAATGAAGATAATAGGGCAAGAGAGACACTATATTCCAGTTTCCAAAGCAAAGAAAAAGATTTTATAAAGTTAGTTTTATTAAAATGGGTAGGATATGGATTAGGGTTAACTCCAGCAGGAGATGATTTTTTATTAGGTATTTTATTTGCCCATAGAATATGCAATATATTAAGTGAGGAATTTTTAGAAGAACTAGAAGAAATTATTAAAGAAGAAAAATATACAACAGATATTAGTGCACATTATTACATCAGTGCCTTTGAAAATTGTTATAATGATGCTTTGCTTGATATGTATCAGGCGTTGATTACAGTTGATAAAAAAATGATGAGAAAAAGTATAGATAAAATTCTTGAATTTGGACATACCTCAGGACGTGATATGATGGCGGGCATTCTTGTAGGACTAAATTTATGGATTAAAAAGTTACAAACTGGTTTAGGTAATTGATATAGGAGGGAACCTATGAAAAAAATAAAGACTATTTCTATGACAAAACAAATTCTTATTGGTGCTTTTCTGGGAATTTTAATAGGGATTATTTTTAAGGAGAAAGTAATCGGAATTAAGATTATAGGAGATATCTTTTTAAGGATGCTCATGATGCCTGTAGTACTATTAGTTATGGGAGCTGTTATTGAAGCTGTAGGGAATTTAGACTACCATGAACTGGGGAGAATTGGAGGAAAAATGTTTTTTTGGTTTATGCTTAGCACTTTTTTAGCAGCAGCATTAGGCATGATTCTAGGAAAGATTTTTATGTCAGGTGAAATAGCGAGTGTTATCCAAGGCACGTACATAGTGGAGACAGTAGATCAGAGTATATATGATATTATCTTAAACTTTTTTCCAAGTAATATATTTTCATCCATGGTGGATTCAAATATGATACAGATAATAGTTTTTTCCATTATTTTCGGAGTTACCTTAAGCGCTTGGAATGCAGAACACAAAAATTGTAAGTTCTTAGGAATGTTGAAAGAGTTTAATGGAATTATTTTAAAAATGATTACTATTATCATGAAAATAGCTCCAATAGGGATATGTGCTCTAGTAGCCTATACAACTGGAAGTACTGGGATTAAAGTAATAATACCATTAATGAAATTCTTGTTGATTTTTGCTGTAGGTTCATGTCTTCATCTTATTTTTGTAATCCTTTTTGTTTCTTTTTATTGTAAAGTTAATCCTATTCGTATTGCAAATAAGTTGTCAAGAATGACATTATTTGCATTTGCAACTACATCTTCAGCAATTTCACTTCCTATCAAAATGGAGGATAGCGAAAAGAAACTAGGAGTTAGCCAAAAAGTGTCTAGACTAGTAAATCCACTTGGAATGACTTTAAACAGCAATGGGTTAGCAATGTATTTAGCTCTCTCTTGCATTATGATTGCACAATTTTACGGAATTGAAATATCTGCGATGAATATGATTAAAATAGTCATATTGTCAACATTAGCATGCCTAGGTACAGTGGCAGTACCTGGAGGAGGACTTATAGCATTGACAATGGTAGTACCAAGTCTTGGACTACCGCTAGAAAGTATTGCATTACTTTCTGGGATAGACTGGTTTTCTGGTATGTTTCGAACTGTATTAAATGTAGATATTGATGCACTAATTGCAATGATAATTGCAAAAGATGAAAAAGAACTGGATTATCAAATATTAAATAGTTAGAAGATTTAATATTTTGCTGGAATGCAGTTATGATTGCAACTTTTTGTGAATAAAAAAATAAAAAGTTTTTAATATGAACTTACAATATATTAAATTTTTGGAGGAATATTATGAAAAGAATTGTTGTAGCCTTAGGTGGCAATGCGCTTCAAGCAGAGGGCAAGGAAGCAACGGCAGAGTCTCAATTAGAAGTTGTAAAAGAAACAGCTGTTCATCTTGCTGATTTAATAGAAGAAGGATATGAGATAGTAATAGCTCATGGTAATGGGCCACAGGTAGGAAGAATTGTAATACAAAATGAATATGCAAGTGAAGTAACCCCTGCTATGCCCTTTGATGTCTGTGGTGCAATGAGTCAAGGGATGATTGGCTATCATATACAACAAGGGGTAAGAGAAGAACTTATGAAAAAGAAAATTAATAAACCAGTAGTAAGTCTTATAACTCAAGTTGTGGTTGATAAAGATGATCCTGCATTTAAAAATCCAACAAAACCGATTGGACCATTTTATGAAAAAGACAAAGCAGAAGGTCTTCAGAAGGAAAAAGATTATGTGATGGTAGAAGATTCAGGCCGTGGGTATAGGAGAGTAGTTGCATCACCTAAACCTGAAAAAATAATAGAAGTAGAATCAATAAAAACATTGATAAATAACGATACTGTAGTAATTACAGTAGGCGGCGGTGGAATACCTGTAGTTGAGCTGGAAGATAAAAGCCTTAAGGGAGTAGCTGCAGTAATAGATAAGGATTTTGCATCAGAAAAATTAGCAGAGGATATTGATGCAGATGAACTTATTATATTAACAGGTGTTGATAGGGTTGCAATAAATTACGGTAAGCCAAATCAAATAAATTTAGATAAATTGACAGTAGAAGATGCTAAAAGATATATTGAGGAAGGATACTTTGCTAATGGAAGTATGCTTCCTAAGGTTGAAGCAGCTTTAAAATTTGCTGAATCTAAAAAAGGTAGAAAAGCAATTATTGCTTCACTGGACAAGGCAAAGTTAGCATTAAGAGGAGAAAGTGGAACTATTATAACCTTAGATTAATACTAGTAAATTTATAATGAAGTTAATTAAAAAATATAAGTTTTACAGTGCTTTTGAAAGAATACTGTTTCAATTTCAAGTTTCAATAATATAATTTAGGCATCACACTCTTAGGAGCTGTGGTGCTTTTACTTATTTCAAATCTTTATTTTAAAAAATTTGAATAATATGGATGATTTAGCTCGAAAATTGACAGTGTATGCTATAATATACCTAATAATTGTATGATTTAAAATCCGTCTAAGATTTAGAAATTGCGGCATTATCATGCGAAATAGATAGATATTTATAATAATTTATAGGAACTCAATAGGAGGGATTAGATGACTGTTTTTGAATTATTAAACTTGACCAAATTAAAGGTAATTAATACAAAAGCTGATTTATACAGAGAAGTAGAAACAATAGAGTCAACAGAAACTCCAGATGTAGCTACCTATCTACCTCAAAATACGTTACTTATTACAACAGCCATGGTATATAAGGACAACCAAGATGAGCTTTGTGAACTTATTTATAAATTAAATGATTTACCCTGTGCAGCATTGGCAATCAAATTAGGTCGTTTTATTGATGAATTAGATAAAAAAGTTATCATGACGGCAGATAAGTTGGGATTTCCTCTTTTACAAATTCCTATGGAGCTTACGCTGGGAGAAGTGTATCAACAGGTGCTTTCTTATTTATGGAACGTTCAAAACAAGGAAATACTTCATGCATTGAATACTCAGAAAAAGTTCTCTAATCTTCTTTTTCAGGGTGAATCTGCAGAAATGTTGTTGAATAATTTGAGTAACATCTTAAAAAAGCCAGTTTTACTTATAGATCCCCTTGGAAATGTTATTGGTACTGATTGCAATTTTAAAGAAGAAGATATAGAAACAGCAAAAGAATTATTTTTTTCTCTTCCACTATATAAAAAAAAATCGAGTACAGTGCAACATTATATTGATACAAAGCATAAAAAAGAGAGAATATCCATTTATCCTTATCGTGCTTTTGATGAAAATTCTTGTTATCTTTTTATTTTTGATTCAGAGTCATTGTCTGCTGATACATCGGCTTTAGTGATAGAGCAGGTATTGCTTGCATTTGAATTTTTATTATATAAAAACCTGTGTATTTCATATAACAAATTAAAAGATGATGAAAAATTGTTACTATCTATATTAAATAAACATAAAAGTGATAATTTGACGTCACAGCAGTTATTAACCATTGGAAAAGCACATGGGTTAAGGCTTAGTAAGTTTTATTATGTTATTTTAGTAACATTGGAGTCTTTTAAAAATAATAAATTTCATGTTAATAAGTTCTCACATCGTGAACAAAAGTATATTTTTATTTATGAATGGTTAGAAAAAGAGCTATCTAAGGAGTATCGTAATAGTGTGATTTTGCTGCCAGAAGTTAAAAGTTACAGATATGTATTTTTAATCCAAGGTAATACAGATGACTTAACAGAAAAGCTTAGATATTATCATGATAAGCTTAAGTCAATGTTACAGGTGAAGGTTAGTTTTTCATATGGTAATAGAATGTCAGAAATAGAAGCAATAAAATACTCTTATTTTGAAGCCTTAGAAAGTTATAAGATGGGAGAAGAAAGAAACAATATTTCTTATATTAAATATTATAAAACTAAAAATGCTGCTGAATTACTAAAAACACTTCCTAGAGATCAGATAGAAGGATTTTGTCTTTATAATCTAAGAACATTAGCATATCCGGAGAATATGAGAACCTTAGAACTTAGAAATACCTTAAAGACTTATCTAGAATTGAAATGTAATATTACAGAAACTTCAAATAAGATGTTTATTCATAGAAATACAGTAAAATATAGAATAAAAAAATGTGAAGATATTCTAGAACGAAAAATAGATGATTCTGATTTTATCTTTCAATTACAATTGAGTCTGATTTTAACAGAAGACAAGTAAGAGATTACTTTATTATACATAGAAAACCACAAGATATACCTGTGGCTTTAAAAGGCTTTTAGCTATTAGCATAAAAATAATACCTCCCATATAAGGAAGCAGGTTTGTCCATCATAACCAGCAAAGGAGGTATATTCAAAATGGATAATAGTAATTTAATACATAGTATGTGAATTTGTAACTATTATATAGTGTTTAATTTATTTAAGAATTTATTTCATTTATAAAGTATAAGGATTCCTCTATTAGAGATACGGTATCCTCACAGGTAGTGTCCTTGTCAAAGTCATGTGCCTTGGCAGAAGCTACAAATAGATGAGATTTAGGTAGCAAAGAAGATAAAATTTGAGATTCTGCAAAAGGTACATCTGTATCATGAAAACTATGAGCAAGGAAGACGGGAGGATAACAATTAAAATCTGTTGATTTTTTTAATGAGTATAAATTATAAAAGTCCTCTATGGAATCATCAGTGAGCATGTGTATCCACTTTCCTGTTTGACGGGCGTATACATATAAGCTGTATCGTGTATCCAGTAAGCCCTCTGATGTTTCACCTTCTTTGCATATAGAGATGATTGTCTTCTCATCTACAGCAGGAAATTGTGAATAATACGTATTTGGCTGATTGTACCAGAAATCGTGAGCAAAGGTATAGCCATAATAAGAAAGAATTCCAATTGGCTTCTCAGGTAAATCCATTCTTGGAGCAAGAAGACATAAGTATGCACCAGCAGATCTTCCCCACAAGAAATATGGGCATTTAGAATAAAATAAATTTGTACGGTTATTTAAATACCATAGAATAGCATCTTTGAGGTCACCTATGATATCAGGTAGCTTAGTTGCTGGAGCTAAGCGATAGTCAAAGGCAAGGATAGAGTATCCTGCATTACAAAATGCATTAATATGATATTCTGGAAGGTCTGTTCTTTTTCCATATAGCAAGCCTCCACCATGAAAATATAAAAGTGTTGCACGAGTTGTTTTTTGCGTACTTCGATATAGTGTAGCATATAATTCAATATTTGTTTTTTTATAGGAGAATGTCTTCGATGATATTTTGTTTAAATTTGTAAAATGCAAAAGAATACCTCCATATCAAGAATGGGAATATTTGAAAACTCTATGTTTTGTATTTTCTCACTTTTTATTAAATTTTTAGATTCTCAATTTGTTTCAAAATGACCCAGTTCTTTGCAGAATATATAAAGAAATTTTGGGTAAAATCATTACCCTCTGCAATAAATTGAATTTGATTTTTTATTTCTATACAAAGGTCTATAGATATAAGTATAAAAAAGAAATCCTTCTTTTATTATTAGTCAACTATATTATAATAGAAGAGCTTATTTAAAGGTATGAAAACGTATAATCAAAGTTTAGCATACAGCAAATTGAATTGCAAACATGAGAGAGATAGAGAAAATTAATATAATATTACATTATTGAAAATTGATTATTTAGGAGGGAATAAAGATATAACATCATTAGAAGTTATAAATAATTTAGTAGATATAGAACTATAGTTCAAACAAACAAGAGTATCTAGAATGAGAATATCTATTGTAAATTTTCTACATGAAAAATATTAAGAAATTGTGAATATTTATGCATTCTTTTACATAACAAAGAAACTAAAGATAAAGCTCTTAAATAAGAATTGTATTGGACTAAAAACAATATTTTCAAGTACTTAAAAACAAAATTTTGGTATTGACATACATGGTATAATAAACGAAATGGTTACAACTTGGTTACAACTTATATTATTTTAATACAAGGAGGAAAGGCATGGTATTTAGTTCTCAAATATTCATTTTTGTATTTTTACCAATAACTTTGTTAATTTATTATACCCTAGGGAATCTTTTTCCTAGCAAACTTTTAAAAAACTTTATATCTCTTTTTGCGAGTTTATTATTTTATGCTTGGGGAGGTATAGAGAATCTACCATTATTAGGTGTATGTATTTTAATAAATTATATATTTGGGGTACTTATTGATAAGTTAAAAGATGAGAAAAAATTAAAAAAGATTGTTCTAATAATAGGCATAATATTAAATTTAAGTTTACTTTTTTATTATAAATATTATGGATTTGCAATAGAAAATATTAATAGTATCTTCAATGCCGGTTTTCAATACAAGGAAATTATATTACCTATAGGCATCTCATTTTTTACATTCCAAGGTATGTCATACATAATTGATATATATAGAAATGATGCAAATGTTAATAAAAATATTTTTTCTGTTGCCTTATATGTATCATTTTTCCCGCAATTAATAGCGGGTCCTATTGTAAAATACAAAGATATAGATAATCAAATAAGAGAAAGAAAAGAAACTATTGAAGAGTTTAGTTATGGTATTGAAAGATTTGTTATAGGACTAGCAAAAAAGGTAATTATTGCTGATACTGTAGCTATGATAGCTGATACAATATTTTCACTTTCAAGTACTGGAATTGATTTACCCACAGCATGGTTAGGGGCTATTTGTTATACTTTTCAAATATACTTTGATTTTTCAGGATATTCCGATATGGCCATTGGATTAGGACATTTATTTGGTTTTAAATTTATGGAAAACTTTAATTATCCATATATATCAAAATCTATAACTGAATTTTGGAGAAGATGGCATATATCTTTATCTACTTGGTTTAGAGAGTATCTTTACATACCATTAGGTGGAAATAGGACAGGCAATACATATTTAAATCTTTTTATTGTCTTTTTAGTTACAGGATTATGGCATGGAGCTTCATGGAATTTTGTTGTATGGGGAATATGGCATGGTGTATTTATAATCATTGAAAAGCTTATAAATAAAAAAACATGGTATGTAAAAATTCCATCTTTTATAAAAAGAACAATTACTATGTTTATTGTTATATTAGGATGGGTATTATTTAGAGCCAATGGTTTAATGGAGGCTATAGATTATTTATCAATAATGTTTGGGATAAATAAAGCTGCAACAGTTACCTTTGAGTTTAGTTACTTTGTTAATAAATCATTAGTTTTTTGGATGTTTATATCAATTATAGGTTCACTTCCGATAATTCATAATATATTTAAATTATATGAAGATAAAAAAGTGTTCCAGATAGTGAAAACAATATTTATTGGAGTTTTATTAATTATTGCAATAATATTTATAGTTAATTCAACATATAGTCCATTTATTTACTTTCAATTTTAAAGGAGGTGTTAGTGTATGAAAAAGATACATCTTTTTAGAATAGGTATATTTCTTTTTATTATAGTATTGCCTATATTTAATATAAATTTAAAGTCTAATCAAGTTTCAGATATAGATAATAGAGAACTTATGGATTCTTCAGAGATATTTTCACAAGGTAATGTTACTGAAAATGTAGAAAGTTATATAGAAGATCGTATAGGGTTTAGAACTGAAATAGTTAATATGTACACTAAAGGGATGGATTTGTTATTTGATGAAATGATACATCCAAATTATCAGTACGGAAAAGATGGATATATTTTTTCCAAATTACACGAGAACCCACTTGATAAAGAGTTCCAAGAAGTCTATTCTGACTTTATATTAAATTTTCAAAAATATTGTATAGATAGAGATATAAAATTTTTATATTCCCTTGAGCCTAGTAAAGCAACTGTATACTCTGAGTTTTTACCAGAGGGATATAATTATGACAATAAAAATCTTGATTACTTTTTAAGTCTTCTTGAAAATAAAGATATTAATTACTTATATACTGGACAAGCTTTGGTAGATGCTAAAGATTCTAAGCAAGTTTTTGATAAAAAATATGATGCTGGGCATTGGAATGAAACTGGAGCTATCATTGGAATTTCATCTATATTAGATAGATTACATGATTTAGATTCAACAGTGGATAAATTTGATATCAATAAATTTGAACCGGTAGAGTATACTAATACAACTCTTCCAGCTTCACATTTTTCTATAGATGAAAAAACTACACATTATAATTTAAAAGAGAGAAAATCTGAATATATTACTGATTTCAATGATGAAATTAAAAAATCTGAACAATTTAGAGCTTTTTCTCATTATAAAAATCCAGATAATAAAGATGCACCTAAAATACTTATTTTTGGTGGAAGTTACTTTCAAGAGAGAGAAAAATTTCTTAAAGAGAATTTTTCAGAATTAGTTATGATACATAATTATCATAACGTAATTGATTATGATTATTATATAAATATTTTTAATCCAGATATAGTTTTATTTGAGTCTACAGAATATACTCATACAAACTACTATTTTCCTGTAGAGCAAATGAAAAATTCTACTTATAATAAGGACTTTAAAGATTATTCTAATCTTTTAGAAAGTAAGTTTGCATATACAAAAGATAATACTTTTAAAAAATCAGATACTAATTTGACGAATTTCTCCATTCCTATAGAAGGAGAAAAGGTATCCTATGCTTATGCTGACATTTCAAACAGAATACTAGATTGTAGAATAAGTGATGCCAATGGAGTACAAAACATTGAATTTTCCATACCAACTTCAGAAATAGAAAATTTAAATGAATTTAATTTATATTTAATTTCTGAAGATGAAAGTGAATTTGCAAAAGTTCCTTTAAAATTAAACTAGTTACTTATTTTTTAGTTTAAACAATAGTAACAGAATAATAAAAGATTTTATTATTTTAAAGTGTTATGATTTAAGAAGGCTTTTAACATGTATAAAATGACATGTTAAAAGCCTTTTCATGTTTTTCAGGTTTTAGATGTCAGAGAATTTCTCTACAGCCTGAACTAATTCCTTTCAAAAATGGCAAAAGCTAAATATGAAAAAATAAGTAATTTTATGAAATAAAAAGGAAATAGCTTCTTTTTTCAAACTATAAGCACATAACGATAACCTTATATGGCGTTGTTTGCGCTGGTATACTCTTTGTGGTTGCACCATATGCAACAATTAGGTTTCGGTTTGCAGGGTTTCTAGTAAATCTTTGATTATTTTCTAATACTATCGGAGTATTTTCATCAATATTTAATTTTAGCTGGTTATCATTACTTACTAACTCACTGTTAAAATAATCTACTTTCACATTTTGATGTTCTGTATCTTTTGCCATAACAATTGCTCTAAATTGTGGTGGAAAAATTAGGGGAGCAGGTGCATTTGCATCATAAAATCCAGTTACCATATCTCCTACTGCTACCATTACATGATCTACAAAGTAAGTAGATGGCGACACGACGAAATTTATTAAAGTTCCCAATTGGTCTTCTACAGACATTAATTTATAACATCCTAACCCTTCTCCACTTGGGGTTATCGCAAAATCATCAATCATGATAATGGTGCCATGAAAGGATTTGAAATTTTTCATTTTACTCTTCCACTCCTATTTTAACTTCTATATAACATATTATTGATTATTGGGAATTTATGTTACTATTTAACATAGAAAACTTCAATATTCTTTCTTTCTAGTGGAGTTAACAGATATGCAGAACCAAAAGGGATTTGTAAGTTTACTTAGTATTTACAAGTAGTAATTTTAAAATACTTTACAGATAAACTTCTCATATGTTATTTTAAAAAATTTAGGGAAAGATAAAATAAAGTATATCTGAGGAGGTTTGTAATGAAAGCATTAACATATCAAGGTATAAAGGATGTTAAAGTTAAAAATGTAAAAGATCCTACTATTGAGAAAGAAGACGATATAATAGTGAAGGTTACCTCAACAGCAATTTGCGGTTCTGACCTACATTTAATACATGGAATGATACCAAATACTCCTAAAGATTATGTTTTAGGTCATGAAACTATGGGAATTGTAGAGGAAGTAGGAAAAGGAGTAACTAAATTGAAAAAAGGTGATAGGATAATAGTTCCTTTTCCTATATCCTGTGGTCACTGCTGGTATTGTGAACATGATTTATGGAGTCAATGTGATAATTCAAATCCTAATGGAGAAATTGGAGCTATATTTGGATATAGCAATACTTTAGGCGGATATAATGGAGGTCAAGCAGAATTTTTAAGAGTACCATATGCAAATGTAGGACCTGTAATTGTGCCAGAAGAGCTTACAGATGAAGATGTTCTTTTTTTAACAGATATACTTCCTACCTCATATTGGGGAGTTGAAAATAGCAATGTTAAGCATGGAGATACTGCTGTAATATTAGGCTGTGGTCCTGTAGGGCTTCTATCACAAAAATGGGCGGCTTATATGGGAGCTAAAAGGATAATAGCTGTAGACCACGTAGATTATAGACTTAAACATGCAGCCAAATTTAACGGAGTAGAAACAGTTAACCTAAAAGATCATGATAATGTAGGTGAGTATATTAAAGAGATAACCAATGGTGGTGCTGATGTTGTAGTTGATTGTGTTGGTATGGATGGTAAAATGACTATGGTTGAAAAAGTAGAAACGCTTTTAAAACTGCAGGGTGGTTCAAAGTCCGCAATTGAAATAGCTACTCAAGCAGTAAGAAAAGGTGGAACTGTATCATTAGTAGGAGTTTATGGAGCAAGGTATAATGCTTTTCCTCTTGGGGACTTTTTCTCAAGAAATATTACGCTTAAGATGGGACAGTGTCCAGTTCACTCCTATATTGACCCTATATTAAATCTTATAAAAGAGAATAAATTTGATGCAAAGGATATTATAACTCATAGATTATCATTAGACAAAGCTGAATATGGATATAAAATTTTTGACGAAAAAGATGATGAGTGTATAAAAGTAATTTTAAAGCCATAGAAAAGAGAATAATATGATATGTTATGTGTATGGGAAAAATTTGTAATACAGGACAAAGATTTAAGGGATTACCATGGATATTACAAGAATAGAATTGAAAGTAAAAGAATTTAAGATGTATAGAGGTTTCAATTAATGTTTATTGTTAATAATTTTATATAAAAATAAGGGCATACAGATATGTGCCCTTATTTTTATGTTTAAAAAGTTTTATAAATTTATACTAAAAGAAATTAACCACTCTAATACTTAAAGGGAAGTTTATAATCATATCTTAAAATTGCAGTCAGTAGATATGTTGTTATAGATGATACATGTGGGGATGATTACACTATTGTAAAATATACGAAACTTTTTTGCATATTTAAAACCACCTGCTATGCCAGTAAATTCTGAAAAGCTTTAGCCAGTAATATGCAAAAAAAGACATCCTTTTATTAAAAGAAGTGTTTATTCAACTTCTTGACATAGCTAATAGATATGTTACAATCTGAAAATAGACTGGTGTGTTTATTTTATAGAAATGAATATTTATGAGGTGTAATCAAAAGTTAAACATATGATTACTTGACTTTTATTTTAAACAGTGTTGATAAATTACTATGATGAAATAAATAAGACTGGAGGAATCTTTTATGAGTCAGAATACTAAAGGAGAAAAGTCTAAGGAAAATTTAATTGAATGTGCAGCCAAATTATTCTTGGAAAAAGGATATAATGCAACTGGCATAAATGATATTTTAAATAGTGCAGGGTTATCAAAAGGGTCCTTCTACTTTTATTTTGCCAGTAAGAAAGACTTAGCTATGGAGGTTGCTGAGTACTATAATAGAATTAAAGTAAATGAGATTTCGAGAGCTGCAGAAGGAAGAACATGGGAGTCATTTGTTAAAAAAATTGTGGGTGATGAGATAGAAAAAGCAAAGCAACAAAATAGCTATGGTTGTCCAAACGCTGTATTAGGTATGGAAGTTTCTTTTTTAGAGCCAGATATTGCAGAAAGATATTATACTACAATTAAAAATCAAGTAAATATATTTGTTGACGTTCTTGAAAGATCCGGTATATCTGAAGATAAAGCAGCAATAATTGCAGAACGTGCTTTTGCTATGTATGAGGGATATTTATTATTTTATAGAATGAGTAAAGATATCAATGAATTAGAAAAGCTTCTAAGAGACTTAAAAATGATTTATAAATATATTTAATTTCTTGTATAGAATAGGAAAGCCGTCTGAATAGGCGGCTTTTTAAGTATTCTTATTTATTTGTTGAGATGTAAAATGTCTTTAAATTACTGGAATTTTATTTTCACAGGGTACATTTATATTACATTTTCCGCAGCCATACCGTGGAAAGAATCTAGATAATATCTCTCTGTCGATATACTCACTGCAAAGTTGATTATCCTTACCTTTTTCATTGATTGAAACCGGCGGACACCTTCGTATACATGCTCCACATTTTCCACTTGTCAGAAAAGGACAGTATTCATCATATCGGGTATAAGGACGTAGTGTTGGTGTCAATGAAAGTGTAGTGATTACACTGCCAATTTCACCTGCCGTTCCTTTGGCTGTGATAAGTGCTCGATGTAGTCCAAAGGTACCAAGTCCCGCTGCAAAAGCAATATGACGTTCAGACCAGTTGGATATTCTGTCCTCAACCTGGAATCGTAAATCTATACTTGGTGCTACAGCTTCCGAGTCTAACCCCTTTAGTAATTCAATAAGAAAAGCATGTGCAGCGTCAATGAAAACCTGACCTTCAATCCTTTCCGAAACCCATTCTTCAGAGGGGAGGCCGATATTTCGATTAGTATCTCTCAATTCTTTTGTAAGAGGCAAAAAGAAAGAGATGATTGAGTTTGCTCCTGGTAACCATTCATTGGGTAAAATAAATTTTGGCCCAATAATATTTGGCTTGCGAAACTCTTCAAAGTATGGGTCATTAGCTGAAGCAATACCAATAAGAGGAGCATCATAAATTTTCATATTGTTATAATCATGAAGTACATTTCGAGGATCGTTTTCTATAAACTTAGTAAATTTTCTTTTTATATAATTTTCATTTTGAATATTTATCATAAAAGCATTTTTCCTTTCTTACTTAAATAATGTTTTAGAAAAGCAATAGTATACATATTCACTAATTACAGAAATTAACTAAAGCATCAGTTAATATACCGACCGGTCTATTATTTTTAATATAGCATATATTGCACTCTATGTAAATAATCATAAGAAAATATTTATATTTGATAGCTCATGTTCAGGAGTTCAAGGATGAATTTATTCTCAGTGATAAGTACAAGTGTTATTAATAACTACAAATTGATTAAGCAAAAGACTATGGGAGATTACAAATATGAAGTTTGTGTTATAGTACATCATTCTAATACCTAAATAAAAGGAGAAAGATAACTAAAACGATAAAAACATAAAGAATAACGATAAATAATTATTGTAATAGTTAAAACTATAATATATAATAAAGTTGTAAATAATGAAGAAAAACTATTTCAAAGAGAGGTAATTTTTATGAAAGAGAGAACAAGTTCAAAAATATTGAATGGATTAGTTATTGTAGGAATTATTTTAACAATTCTTGCTCTTATAGGCACTCCACTTGTGCTGACAGCATTTTTAAAGAGTTCAAGTATGAAACTATCAGCTTCAAATATAAAGTGGATATTGACAGTGTGTATTTATCTATGTGCAGTTCCTTATGTGATAGCTTTATTTAAGTTGAAAAAAATTTGTAAATTGCTTACAGGTGAAAATTCATTTCCACCAATTATATCAAAAGAGTTTCAAGTAATTTCCATCTGTGCATTTGTGGAAGCTATTATCTACATTCTGAGTAATCTATTTTTATATATAGTATTTGATTTTTATCTATATGCAGTAACTATAATACCTTTGATAATTGTAATTTTTCTTGCGGTGACAATCGGATTCTTATGTTTGGTAATGTCTAACATATTTAAAAGAGCTGCCGAAATCAAAGAAGAAAATGATCTGACATTCTAAAGGGGGGAGTCAAATATGATTATAGTTAACTTGGATGTTATGATGGCAAAACGTAAAATATCTTTAACGGAGTTATCAGAACAATTAGGGATGACAATGGCAAATGTATCAAACTTTAAAAATCAGAGAGCAAAAGCTTTTCGTTTTACTACTCTTGATGCTTTGTGCAAAATACTCCAATGTCAACCGGGAGATATTTTAGAATATAGAGAAGATAATGATTTAGAGAATGAAAAATAAAGAGGAAAAGGTAATGATTATGACATATGATATTGCAATTATTGGGTTAGGACCTTCTGGTTCCACACTGGCACGACTGCTTTCTAAAAAATATAAAATTATTGCCATCGATAAAAAGGACTCTAACAAAAATGGATTTCAGAAACCCTGCGGCGGATTGCTATCTTCCGACGCACAGAAAGCATTGGCAGAGTTAGACATGACCATTCCAAAAGATGTGATGGTAGACCCCCAGATTTTTGCTGTTAAAACTATAGATTTAAAAAATGACCTCATCCGCCATTACCAGCGATTTTATATTAATATTGATCGTCATAAATTTGATTTATGGCTGAAATCACTTATTCCGAATCATGTAGAAGTTCACAACAATTCTCGTTGTTCTGCTATTGAAAAAGTACAGGAAGGTTACCGAGTAACTTTTTATGAAAATGGTATGGAACAAGTTATCATTGCAAAATATCTGGTTGGGGCAGACGGTGCCAATTCCTTGGTACGTCGAACACTTTATCCTAAAAAGAAAATACGAACTTATATGTCAATCCAGCAATGGTTTCCTGAAACACATGCCAATCCATTTTATTCCTGTATCTTCGATATGGAGAATACCGACTGCTGCTCTTGGTCCATCTCCAAGGATAATCAGTTTATTTTTGGTGGTGCATTTCCTATGGATAATTCTCGGCAACGGTTTGAAAATCAGAAAAAAAAGCTTGAGAAAGTTGGATTTCGATTTGGAGAACCTATAAAAACCGAGGCCTGTATGGTACTGCGACCGTCAGCATTTCATGATTTTTGCTGCGGCAAGGACAACGCTTTTTTGATTGGGGAATCTGCAGGCTTTATTAGTCCAAGTTCACTAGAGGGAATCAGCTCAGCTATCAACAGTGCACGAGCTTTGAGTGAAGTTCTAAATGCTCATAGTAAAAATGCAAACAAAAAATATAAATTAAAAACTCTTAATATTCGTTTAAAAATATTTTTGAAACTATTTAAATGTCCCTTTATGTACAATTCTTTTTTACGTAAGCTAGTATTGAAAAGCAGATTCCAAAGTATTGATATTATTTCGGAAGAACCTTAAAGTGTAAAGATGAATTAAGTGCATATAAGGACAGCTGTAGATACATTCACAGAAAATGCAGAAACTGATATTTGAATCTTTTTTCAAGGGAGGACAAATCTCATTATTGCTAGCTGAACAGTGAAATCTATATAAAGTAGCGTTGTAAATAAAAAAGGGACATTAGCCAATAGTTTTGGCCTAGTGTCCTTTTAATTATTTTAATGTGTAGTCATATAAAAATACATCAAGTGTGCTTGCTTTGTGTTCGCTTGTGATTTGCACAGTTTCTTCACCTAGTCGCACAAAGCCTTGACTGTCATAAAAACCGTAGTTGCAAGAGGAATCAGTATATAAGTAAATGTGTGTTGAGTTTTTCTTTTTCAAATACTGAAAAAAATTGAATAGAAGGAAACAAAAGGTGTAGAAAATATGGTATAGTAAAATATTCTGAAGAAATTTTAAAAAACTCTCAGTCTATAAATATGTTATGCTTAGGTATTTTAGCTGAAACTACTAAAATGGTAAGCTATGAAGCGTTTAGGCAAGCTGCCTGTAAAAATGTACTTGAAAGCAGTATAGATAAAAATTTACTTGCTTTTCAAGCGGGTATAAATATGGTAAGTGCTTAGATTTATTAAATATTATTACTAGGTTTAAATAATAGAATTTAAAAAATATATGTTTATTATTGAGAGAATAAACTTAATATAGGGTTTATTTATAAAATATATTGCAATAAATAAACTTTCCCACAGCAATCTACAACTGTGGGAATATTTATTATTCTGTTTTTCCAGTGAAATGAAAATTTCTTATTTTCATTGCTGGAATTATTATAGGACCGAAGAAGAAGTCTATTTTTTGTCTATCTGAGCTTATTTCTTCTACATTATTGAAGGCATTTAATATAGATTCAGTAAATCTCATATCTTTAACGGCGCATTTAATTTTACCATCTTCAACTAAGAATACTCCATCTCTAGTTAAGCCGGTAAGTAAAGATTCTCTAGGATTTACTACATTCATATAGTGGAATCTAGTTATTAAAAGAGCTTTCTTAGTAGATTTAATAATCTCTTCTAAAGTTCTATTTCCGCCGTCCATAACTAGATTTACAGGAACTGAACATGAACCATATCCTAATGAATGCCCCGTGTTTTCTTCTTTTAATATAGAAGCATTTTTGCTATCACTAATTATATTTTTAAATACTCCATTTTTAAATATAGTCATGCATTTTCTTTCATAGCCTTCAAAGTCAAAAGGAAGTTGAAAACTATCTTTGTTTTTCCAATCATCTTTTATAGTTATTTTAGAATCAAAAACTTTTTCTCCTTTTTTACCTTCTAAAAAAGATGTTCCATCTTTAATACTATCTGCTGTTGTTCCAATATAAGCTGCCATGGATACATACTCAGATGCTGCTAGTGGTTCAAGGATAACGTCATAAGCTCCAGGTTCTAATGAAATAGGGTTAAGTGCAAGAACAGCTTTTTCATAAGCTTTTTTAAAGGTTTCCTCAACTAAAAAATCTTCAGGATCATTAGCAGTAATTTGGCCATAGCCAGAAGAACCATCTTTATGCATTACTACTACATTGAAATCTTGGGAGTTTCTTGAGTAGAACCTTTTAATTTTATTAGAGTTTCCGAAAGCCAAAATATTAACACTTCTTGAAAGTGCACCGGCAGCTAAATAATCTGTAGGTAATGATTTAAGAGATTTTTCTAATATAACAGCTCTGTCCTCAATATCTAGGTTCTTTGAACTATTGATATGCGAATCTTCATATTCTAAAAAATTCGGACTATCAGTATGAGAATATTCATAATCTCCTTCTGGAAGAAATTCTAAATTTTCTTCTGCATCCCTTAAAGTTTTTATTAGTGAAGTTTCATCTAAAACATTAGTAGAAAGTTTAGATATCTTTTTATTGTTAAATACACATATATCTATTTCACAATTTTCAGAATATACATTTTGATGAATTTCAGAATTAGCAAAACGAGTTAAGCCATTTTCTTCATATTTTAATGTAATAGAAGTAAAATATTTACCTTGTGATAAAACACTATCCATTAGGTTATAGATTTCTGATTTATTTAACATCTTTTACACCTACCTTTACATTTCTAAATCTAGCAGGAGATGAGCCATGACCTACATGGGCAGATTGACCAGGCTGGCCTTTTCCACAATTAGGTAGTCCATAAAGTTTCCAGTACTTTTCATTGCATACTCCGTCGCAACTTCCCCAGAATTCAGGAGTAATACCTGTATATATAGGATTTTTAAAAATCTTTCCTGTAAGTTTACCATTTTTAATTTCATAAGCTATTTCAGTTCCAAATTGGAAATTAATTCTTTTATCATCTATACTCCAGCTGCTGTTAGTAGATAAATAAAATCCATAATCTATTTCAGATAAAAGCTCATCAAATTCATATTTTCCAGGCATAAGGCTTATATTAGTCATTCTAACGATAGGAATATTGTTCCATCCATCAGCCCTATTAGTTCCATTAGAATTTTCACCAATTTTATATGCAGTATCTCTTGAAGTGAGGAAATTTTTTAATATTCCTTTATCTATCAATACTGTTTTTTGGGCTTTTACACCATCATCATCATAACCAAAAGTGCCAAGACCTTGTTCTAATGTACCATCAGCCACTATGGTTACATGTTCTGAGCCATATTTAAAAGATTTTTCTCTTTTATCAGTGGTGACAAAACTCATCCCAGCATAGGCTGCTTCAGAACCAAAAATTCTATCAAGCTCTAAAGGATGTCCAACACTTTCATGAATTTGTAGTACCATTTGAGAGCTGTCTATTACAAGGTCATAAACTCCGCTAGGGCATTCTTCAGCATCTAGCAGCATTATAGCTTCTTTACCTATAAGGTTTCCATTTTCAACAAGATTTAAGGAAGTTACAAACTCGTATCCAGCTGTGCCATGATTCCCACCAAAAGAAGCAGGATAACCTCTGACTTGTCTATCATGGTCATTAGCAGCTATTGCTTCTATACCGGCACCAGATTCATAGAGAGTTTGAGTTATATAGCTGCCTTCAGTATCAGCAAATATTTTTTCTTCTTTTTGAAACTGCATAGAACCATTGGTCTTAAAGAGATTTCCGCTGCTTCTCATAGCTTCTTCTGCTTTAAATAATAAGTCTATCTTTTCTTTTTTTGATACAGTAAAAGGATCAATTTTTATAGGTGTAGAGTAATGATCTACTATTACTTCCTTAGGGCTAAGGTTTATTTTTTCTTTTTGAATAGTTCTGCTAGCTTTAGCAATTCTTAGTGCTTTTTCTGCCACTTTTTTTATATCCTCTATATTTTGAGAGCTGGCAAATCCAAGGGAACCATCATATATGACCCGAATGCCTATTCCTTTACTTCTAGAGTTTTCTAAATTATTAACTTTAAGATTTTCAGTAGAAATATATTCTTTAGTTCTGTCTACAATACGTATGTCTGAGTAACTAGCACCATTAGATTTCAAAAAATCTAATGCTTCTTTAATTAGTTCTTTCAAAAATATCCCTCCTAAATTAGCAAATTACAAATAAGTATATATATGTATATTCTATGAAATATTTGAATCTCCTTTTAACTATTTTTAGAGGAGTAAATATTATATAGAAATTGAGAAGTGAAAATGGACAAGGGATAATTATGATGGAGGTTAGTTTTAATCAAACTAATTTCTTTAATGGATTTTTGTAGCGGTGAACATTGTTCGCCATTTTTTATATGTTCAATATATGATAGCGGGAATGGATTCGAGTTTTCTGGAAAACACTGTTCTCCACTAGAGTTAATTAATTTTAAATTTCTAAGTTTTTGCTGAGAAATATCCATAATTGTGAATTGAAAAAGTTATGAACTAACTATAGTTGTTTAAATCTTTTTAGTTGAGTATAATTAATATTACATAAGATGGTAATTTTATTTATTTCTTTGTACCTCTTACTATAAAGAGTTTAAGGGATATAACAATTATCTTAGAAATGTTATAGTAAGTAATTATTTTTCAGAGATGCTCTATATAGAACAATTTTACAAATAATAGACTACTATACTATATACAATGTTCAACGGAGGTATTCAAAATGAATATTTATGAAAGAAAAAATTTTTCATTTATAATAATCCTTATTGTTATTACTATTTTTAGTAGTATTATATTAGTAGGTTGCAAAGAGAATAGAGAAATTAGCTCAAAATCTAACACAGCTAAGGCATCGTCATCTTTTGAAGTCCTTGGAAAAGATACGCCAGAGGATACAGTTTTATTAATTGTTAACAATCCTAGCAGTGATCAATTAAAGTTAGTTACCATTAGTGAAAATCTTGAGTTAGATGAAACAAGCGAGCAGATATTACTTATTCCGAGAAATACTAATTCAACCATTTCAATATGGTCTCTTAAATTTACAGATAATAACCTTGTTCCTAATAAAAAGATATATGAATGTGAAAAAACTCCAGAGAATTTTGTGTTAAGTACTAAACTTATTAGTCCAGAAGGAATACCACAATATAAGGTTGAGATTACTTCAGAAAATTTAACTAGTGAATATATTTTTAGTTATGATGGGAAAAATGGAACACCTAATATTGAGTATATCAGTGCAAATATAAAATAATTTAACAAAATACTTAAAGTGAAAATAATCTGCGTAAACTCTGTAAGAAGAATATAATTATTCCTATATAAATTAAGAGAGCGCAGATTTGTGCTTTTAAGAAAAGATAACTATTAATTATATAGGAATTAATGAAATGTATAAAATGTAATAAATTACATAAATTGTTTAAAAATTATTGAATATATGTTAATATTTAATTGAGGTATGACAAAAAAACATATGAAGTAATATTAATAGAGAAGCACATTATAGATATTATTGTAAATTATATACTGTGGATAATGTAGAAATACAGTTTTAGGATTTTAAATTTTAAGAATTGTGAGGGAGAGAATATGTTTTTATTCGAAAATATACCATGGTATTCTGCATTAGTAGGACTTGCAATATTAGTAGGTCTAATATTTATTAATGAAATAACAAGAAGAAGTAAATGGCTTGCTATATTAATGTATTTTGTATTACCTATTGTAATGACTATTGCTGTGTGGCCTAAAACAGCAGGCAAAGGAACAACAGTAGGTTATTGGTTTCCATGGGTGAAAACCTATTCTGCATTAGCAGGAGTACTTGGTTTTATGGCATTAAGATATGTTAAAAATTTAGATACTAAGAAATGGATGTTGGCATTTCCACCGCTTATCCTTTCAATTAATATTTTAGAAGCAGTTTTTCGCGAATTTCAATGTTATAATTTTAATGGTATTGTAGATAATATATTTATCTCTGGTGGACCTTGGAATATAATGAATGGAATAGCAGGTATTTTAAATATTATTACTATTTCGGGCTGGTTTGGAATTTATGTGTCAAAGGACAAAAGCAAAGATATGATTTGGCCAGATCAACTTTGGTTTTGGATAATTGCCTATGATCTTTGGAATTTTGCTTATGTTTATAACTGTATTGCTGATCATTCCTTTTATGCAGGTGCAATATTATTATTATCATGCACAATTCCAGCATTCTTTATAAAGAAAGGTGCTTGGTTACAACATCGTGCTCAAACTTTAGCACTTTGGACAATGTTCTCTTTAACCTTTCCAACATTTGCAGATACCTCTAAATTTGCTGTGTATTCATCGCATAATGAGGCTGCATTATGGGTGGTTAGTGGATTAGCTCTTGCATCTAATATTGTAGTATTTGTATGTCATTTTAGAAAGATAATAAAATATAAGCGAAATCCGTTTAAAGATGAAATATATACAGATTTAAAAGAATACAAAGTAGTTATGGCTAAAGATATAGTGGAATAATTTTAATAATTAATATATAAAAATTTTAATAAATTTAAATGATTTAGAGGGTGCAAAATTAGCACCCTCTTTAAATTAAAGGATGATAATACTTATAAAATCTATTTTGAAGCTATCTCTATTTATTAACATTGAATAGTTTGTTAAAATTAAGGTGTGAATTGCAATATTCAAGATTAGAGCTAATATAACTACACCTTGGTGACTTTAATTCACAATCCACATCTTATTAATTAAGAATTAAGAATTAATAATGAAGGATGAAGAATTGTGGACATTTCTCAGCAGAGACTGAGAAATTTAGAATTTACTAATTGTAGGGAAGAACAGTGTTCTCCAGAAAAACTAAATTATATTCATATAACTATGAGATAGAATTTAGAGATACTAGATATACAAAAAGTTGGCGGACACTGTTCACCACTACTAAAAAACTAGCAATTGTATTGCTAGTAAAGAAATTATTTAAAGAAATTAGTTTGATTAAAACTAATTTCCACTACAATTGCCAATTGTTCATTTTCAATTCCCCATTTATTAAAGTTGTGAATTTGAATATTTAAGGGTATAGATATATTGAGTTATATTAATCTTAAGATAGTCTATTTATATAGGGTGAAGGGGTGATAATATGAATGATTATATGAATTTTGTTACAAAAGCTTGGAATGAATTTGTAAAACATAATAAGGTTAATAAAGAAATTAAAAAGGATATAAGAGATTCATGGATAAGGTGCAAAGAATATAATGTAGACTATATGGATGGAAGAGGTATTGAGGAATATAAAGTTCCTGTAGAAATTAAATTAAGAGAGAATGTGGAGTTAGTTTCAGTGGCACATTCTATAATGGAGAATTTATATAACACAATATCAGGCTCAGGCTTTGCACTATTTCTTTCAGATAAAGATGGATATATATTAGATGTTATTGGCGATGAGAGCATTTTAGAGAAAGCTGAGGAATTAAGGTTTATAAAGGGAGCATTGTGGTCGGAAAAAGTAGTAGGAACTAATGCTATAGGAACCTGTTTATATTTAGATAAACCAATACAAACTATAGGTGCTGAACATTATGGAATAGAACAACATTCTTGGACATGCTCTTCAGCACCTATTCATGATAGTGACGGCAAAATATTAGGATGCATTAATATGTCTGGTATATGCAAAGATGCTCATCTGCATACTTTAGGAATAGTTATTGCAGCAGCTGAATCTATAAAGAAACAATTAGAACTTATATTATCCTATAACTTATTAAATATAACTTTTGATTCCATTGTGGAAGGTATGATAGTTATAGATGAAAATTTTAATATTAAGAAAGTAAATCATAGAGCGGAAAATATATTAGGTATAGATAGAAATGAAATATTTAAAATAGATATAAAGAAAGCCTTGGGAAATTTAAATTTTAATTACATTATAGAAAACTATGATGAGTCTTACAATAATATAGAATGTGATTTTCATATTAAAAATAGAAGAATAAAGTGCATATTGAATGTAGTACCAATGAGTGTTAATAATAAGTTTATGGGAGTAGTTATAACTTTTAGGGAAAGTAAATTTGTACATAAGTTTGTAAATAAAGTAGTAGGTTATAATGCAACTTATACATTTAAAGATATTGTAACTAGTAACGAGAAAATGATAAACATGATAAATTTTGCAAAGAAAGCTTCAAAAAGTGATTGTAATATATTAATAGAAGGGTCTAGTGGTACTGGAAAAGAGTTGATAGCTCAAGCTATACATAATTACAGTGAAAGAAATAATGGTCCTTTTGTAGCTGTAAATTGTGCTTCAATACCTAGAGAGTTAATGGAAAGTGAACTTTTTGGATATGATAAAGGTGCTTTTACTGGAGCTGCTAAAGAAGGGCATCCAGGAAAGTTTGAATTAGCTGATGGGGGAACTATTTTTTTAGATGAATTAGGAGAACTTCCACTAGATATGCAATCTAAGCTATTAAGAGTTTTAGATAACAATACAATTGTTAGAGTTGGCGGAAATTATGAAAAGAAATTAGATGTGAGAATAATAGGAGCAACCAATAAAGAATTAAGAGAAGAAATAAATAGAAAAACCTTTAGAGAAGATTTATATTATAGGTTAAATGTAATGAACATAAAAACAATCCCCTTAAAAGAAAGAAAAGAAGATATAGAAATACTATCAGAATATTTTGTTAATAATCTTAATATAAAAAATATGGATAAATGTAAGCTTATAAAAAAAGATTATATAAATCAATTAAAAAAGCATGATTGGCCTGGTAATATAAGAGAACTTAGGAATGTAATAGAGAGGGATTATTACTCTAGTGAAAATGATATGATTTATATGCAGTATTCAGAAAATGATTCAATAGTAGAAAATAATTTTAATAATGAAGAATCAAAGGAGTTAGATAAGATACTTCCTATAGATATTTTAGAAAAAGAAAGTATAATAAAAGCTATTAATCTTTGTGAAGGTAATATAGTAAAATCTGCAGAAATGTTAGGAATAAGTAGGGCTACTATTTATAGAAAGATAAAGAAATATAATATAAAAAATATGTAGGTTTGTTTGTTTTTTAACTATCAATAAATGGTATTGTATGTGTATCAAAATGAGAATAAAATAAAGGTAGTCTCAAAATGAAACAGTAAAATATGTATCATTTTGAGATTATTTATTTTAATAATTATTTTTTATGTTAAATTAAATTTTAATTATAGAGATTTAAATTATAAGAAAATAGCTTGATACAGCTGTTTGTAACAAAGTGAATAAGAGAAATAAAATAATATTTAAAAAAGTACCACAATTTGATGCATTGGTATAATAATTGCTTTATAGGTATGTGAGAATATTAACAATATGTGATGATTATCTTTAGGAGGTATTTTATTATGAAGGCAGCGTTATGGTACAATAAAAAAGATATTAGGGTTGAAGAAATAAAGGAACCAAAGGTTACTAAAGGAAATGTAAAGATTAAAGTTAAATGGTGTGGAATATGTGGTTCAGATTTACATGAATATTTAGGAGGACCTATTTTTATACCAGTTGGACAACCACATCCTTTAAGTGGTAATGTGGCACCAGTAGTTCTAGGCCATGAATTTTCAGGAGAGGTTGTAGAAGTTGGAGAAGGTGTAACTAAGTTTAAAGCTGGAGATAGAGTTACTGTAGAGCCTATAGTAGCGTGTGGAAAATGCCCAGCTTGTAGAGAAAGTAAATATAATCTATGCTCTTCACTAGGATTCCATGGACTTTGTGGTAGTGGTGGAGGACTTGCAGAATATACTGTATTTCCAGAAGAATTTATACATAAAATACCTGATAGTATGTCTTATGAACAGGCAGCATTAATAGAACCAATGGCTGTAGCGCTTCATTCTATTAGAATTTCTAATTTTAAAACAGGAGATACTGCTATTGTACTTGGTTCAGGACCAATAGGGCTTGCAACCATTGAATGTTTAAAAGCAGCAGGAACAAAATTAGTAGTAGTGTTACAAAGAAAATCAATTAGACAAGAATATGCAAAGAGAGCAGGAGCAGATGTTGTACTTGATCCAAATGAAGTTGATATAGCTGAGGAAG
Source organism: Clostridium argentinense CDC 2741 (assembly GCF_000816675.1). Taxonomy (GTDB): domain Bacteria; phylum Bacillota; class Clostridia; order Clostridiales; family Clostridiaceae; genus Clostridium_J; species Clostridium_J argentinense. Next base: position 133,500 of record NZ_AYSO01000017.1, read on the forward strand.
TTAAAAAACTTACTAATGGAATAGGTGTAGATGCAGCATTTGAAACTACAGGAGCGAAGATAGGCTTTGATGTAGGATTAAATAGCTTAAAGTATGAAGGAACTCTTGTAGTGACAAGTATTTGGGAAGAGGATGTAAGTTTTAATCCTAATGCCTTAGTTTTTTCTGAAAAGAAAATAGTAGGTACCTTAGCTTATAGACATGAATTTCCGGCAACAATTGCACAAATGAACGATGGGAGAATTAAAGCAGAAGGATATATAACTAAGAAGATAGCTCTTGAGGATATAGTAGAAGAAGGTTTTGGAGCTCTAACAGGTCCTGAAAAGAAAAAACATGTAAAGATTCTTGTAACTCCAGATAAATCTCTTTTAAATGAATAAAGAATAACCTAATCATTTTTTATAAAGAAATTTAAGCATACAACCAATATATGCAATGAAAATGAAATAGTTAAATAGAAAAATACCATAGTAACTTTTTTTAAGAAAGATTACTATGGTATTAAAATCTTTATTTATTAATGACTAATACTAGTATATGGATATAATGTAGTTCCCCAAATTGAAACTTTTATTTCATTTGTTAATGGAACATTATATTCATTAATAATTGTTCTCCACCATTCCCATGCAAGGCCTGTACACTCTCTTGCCAAAATTCTTATATTTTTTGAGTTAGCTGGAAGTGGTATTACTGTAGAGTAATGAGCTGTTTTGTCTTTATAGTTTCCATCCCATGTTTTATGATTTAATATTTCATTTCCATTCTCATCATATGAAAACTCATCCCATGATACTTCAAATTGAGCAACATATGCACCACTATGGTCAAGAATTATTTTACCTTTAGAATATTCTGTAGATGTAGTTTCAATATAATCTGTTTTATTATGAACAGCAGCAACTGAATTATCTTTTAAGAAAATACTTGTATATGAAATAGGGTATGCAGGATTTTTAGTGCTAAATTCAGCATTGCTTTTAATTACATTTCTTATTTCATCAAAATCTTTTGTGATAATTTTGTTATGCTCTTGTGCATCACCACCTAATACTACAACAGTAAATGAACTTTCCTCAAAAATATCTTTATATTGCTGATTGCTTTCTACATTAACACCATTAAGTAGTGCCTTAAAGGCAGCTTGTACATCTTTATTCTTAGATGATGTTTCTAATTTTACATAAATTGTTCTACCGTAGGCTACATTTGATACCATAACTGGTGGAGCTTCATTACTTACTCCTTTACGAGTTAATTCTTCAAAAGTAACACTATCATCAAAAAGATCAGATGGATTATTAGGAAGTTCTGCACTTACAGTGTAAAATATTTGTTTATATGCAGCAATCATTACTTTTTTTTCTCCACTAGATATAGCATTAAAATCTACTCCAAGTGAATTATCAAGAACTTTATAATTAACATTTAAAGCACTTGATATTTGATTTTTACTATAAACCATAGATTCTGAATACTGTGTTCTTGCAGGCAAAGTATGTGTTGCTGAGTATTTTTCATTCCAAGTAGATACTAATGCATCTATTGCTCCAGATACATTACCATATGTTGGATTTTGAACTGCTATTGTGTTTTCATTTTTCATGCCTGGTAAATCTATAGAGATGTTTAAAAGCTTCCTTTTGCACATTAATATATTAGGTCGATTTTCAACAAAAGCATCATTTGCAAGTTGTAATGCTCCTGGGAATGTGCGATCAGTTACAGAATCGATAATTGAAATATCTACTGGTGATGTTGTAAGTGATTTTTTATTACGTTCAACTACTATAAATTTTCCTTTTGATTCAAAACCTTCTTTTGGAACAAAGCTTTCTATATTATCACCATTTACTGCTAGAATTGCATTTCGGTCATAATTTAAGTTTGCTATACCAGAATCGATAGCACTTGAATTGTTTGTTGTAACGGGTGAGTTAACTGTAAGTGTTTTACCAAAGGTAACAAATGGATAGGAAATAACACATAAATTAAGAAATAAGCATACTAATAATTTTTGTGTTTTAAAATGTTTTTTTAGCCTCATAATATTTATCCCCCTCTTGTATATGATGTCAATTGAGTTTATCAATTTTAACTATTGTAATAGTTAAACCAATAAATTCACTTTAACATGAACACTAATACAACAACTAACGTAAAGATTTAAAGGATTTTTATTGTAAGGGTTAGTATAACTTATAATATTTACCAGGAAATGATATGGATTTAAATTAAAAATGTAGAATTATCATCACTTTTATAATGACTTATATTTAAATAATTATTAATACTATTGTAGATAAATTTATTGCTATAGATTTTGAAAAAGCATCAGTGGATTTTTTAGAAAAATTTAAGATATTTATTTTCTAAATTTTACAATAAAATTCTTTAGTCAATAGTATGTGCGGATTTTTTATAGAAAGTTTAATATATTAACTTCTTATAAATAATGTATATTTACAATCTTCAGAGAAGCTCAATATATTTTATGCTTTAGTAGAGTACCCTTTATGCTTGTTAATACGAAAAAAAATTAAAATATTGCCTCATAAACTTTCTTATCTTATTGATTAAATAATATCAATATATTTTCATGGTATTTTAACCCTAAAATCCTTAAAATTACATTTACTGCATAAATAATTCATGTTATGTAAATTATAGCATGAACTATTTATATAAAACAATAATGTTATTTGAAAAATTATAATTTTATAAAATATTCACAAAAATTCATATTTATATAATTATTCCATAACATCAATATAGAGAAGAAAATGTAATAAATTGATAATATTTGAACAATATATTAAATAATTTAAATTTAAAAATGTTTCTTGTATTAGAGTTAAACTGTAATGATAGCTAATTAGAAGGTAATGGAAAAGTATTTTGTTTAAGGGACGGTTCATAATTATATTTAAGTAAGGCTATATTATTTTATAAGAATTAAAATTTTAAAGAACGCAGAGTAATTAATATAAGATTAATAATTGGAGAATCAGAGAAGAAAGCATCAAAGTTAATAAAAAGTGTAATTAAAGCAGATGTGGTAGTAGAATCATCAATAAAAAATATCATACTTTTTTAAGATATATTTTAAAGAAAGAGAATACTTATTATCTCATATTACAAAAATTTATATCGCTTGAAGCAATAAGATTTAAAGTAACTTTAATGTCAAATATAAAACAAAATTTTAAATTGTTTATATACTAATATTTTTATATTTAACTTAAATAATACTTGATATAATAATTAATTTTAAAAATCATTATACTGACTGAAATTATTATGATACTCGTGATAGTTTTATGGAGTAGCGTAACTATTTAAGGTGCATAGAGAAGAAATGTTTACAATAATTTAACAAAATTATTGAATTTATACATAAATATACTATAATTTAATTGTATGTTAATAAAAGGGGAGATTGGGAATGATATGCACAAAATGTAGAGCTGAAAATCAAAAGGATAGTTTGTTTTGTAACAAATGTGGTATAAGGTTATCATCAAATAATGAAAAGTAAAGCAAAAGATTAATTAAGGACAAAATAAAATTGCTTAATAACAAAAGAAATCTTATTATGTTATGTACAGTTTTAATAATAATAATCTGTGCAGTATCTGGAATTATTTATTTTAATAATCCTGTATCAAAATTTAAAAGTGAAATTATAAATAATAAACAGACAGAAGCGGTTAAACTTTACCATAATAAAATTAAAGGAGATTCAGACAAAGAAGAGAAAGTAATTTCATTTTTAAAGGATAAAATTGTTGAAATTGAAAAATCATTTGTGGATGAAAAAATAGATTATGATAAAGCCAAAAGTAGGCTTGAAACAATAAAAAATATACGATTAGTGCCAACTGATGTTACTAATTCAATCATTAAAATTAATAATCTTAATGATTCAAGAATTGCATTTAAGAAAGCAGAGGAGTTTTTTAAAAACAATGATTTAAAAAATGCTATAGAAGAATATAAAAATGTAATATCTGATGATAATAACTATGAAAAGGCTAAAGAACAGATTAAAAATAATGAAAAAAAGTATAAAGATCAAATATTAAAAAGTGCTGAAGAATTTGCAAATAAAAAAGACTATGATAAAGCAATAACAACATTGTCTGAAGCAATATCAATTTTTTCAGATGATGCGGACTTAACTGCAAAAAATGAAACATATAAAAAATTACAGCAAGAAAAATTAGAAGCTGAAAGGAAACAAAAAATTGAAGAATTAAAAGGAGTGCAAGAGTTAGTTGTAGTTAGTACTAGTGTAGTTTCAGGCTATTTTAATATTGACGATGAAGCTCAAGTTATAGTGAAAAATAATACAAATAAAGTTGTTAAGAATTTTACAGTAGGTATTCTTATGTATGATGGTAATGGATATCCTCTTAGGTCAGGAATACTTGCTGGAGAAAATCAATTATTTAAAGGTAAAGCCGAGTCTGTAAATATACAAGCAGGTGAAACATTTGGTTATAATAGTTCATGGAATTTATATACAGATTATGGAACTATAAAAGAAATAATTGCTTGTGTTAAAGATGTTGAATACTATGATGGAAGCAAATGGACAAATGATTACTATAATTATTGGCAAGATGAACATTTAGGTAAACCATATAAATAATTATAACTAAAACCTGTACTAAATATAAAAGTACAGGTTTTTTGCATTTTTGAAAAGGGAGGTTAATATTTCAATAATGAATATGTTTAATTATTGAAATAAAAGAAAAATCGACTTTTATGTAATTACTGATTTAAACTATTAATAAAAAGAGACTTGATTATTTAATGGTAAGGGTTAATAGGTTAAGATAAAGAGGAAAAAGAAGAGAGATAGTTTGTAAAACTATCCTCTTTATTTTGCTCTGAATAAAGTAAATATATCATTTAAAATACTTTACTGTGTAAAAGCTAAGAAGTACATTTGGATTTTACAAATAGATATACTACTTAATAATGCTTTATAAAATGTCAGCAAAGTAAAATTCTTTTAAAAGATTTTTTATTTAAGGTTCATTAAAGGTATGACATTAATTCTTTATAGATTTAGAAAGTGGAATGTAAAGTACTACAGCTACAAATATAGAGAAGGAACCATTAATTAGTGTTGCAGGTAAGCTTACAGCTGAACTTAATAGAGCTGCTGTAAATCCACTTCCGGCGAATAAAAGTGTTATGATTCCAAATAAAAATTCTCCTACAAGATTGAAGGCTATGCCTGCTACAGCACCTAAAATTGCATACTGAACTTTAATAGATAGTTTTTTAGCTGAGATACATACACTACCTAATCCTATGCCAAGGATAAGAGAAAATATATATAACACAGGGTTTACTACTAGTTTTTTCTCAATTCCAGTTACAGTAATTTCATTACCAAGAGTCATTGAAATAATAAAAAGTGTAATACCTATGCAAATAAGTATGACTGAAGCAATGGATATCAATTTTATAGGTGATTTTGCATCTTCTTTATCTCCTTTCGAGGCTACTATTCCTACAATTGCTCCTATACCGAATTTTAGTAAAAAAGTTTTTGGAACACTAGAGGCATATCCATTCATTAGGTCAAATAGACCCATACCAATAGAACCAGAAAGTCCTCCTATGGTGCCTGAAAAAAGTAGTGCAGCTAAGATTACGAACATGTTTCCCATGTGTAAAAATGGTTTACCAACAGGAGATGGTATTGGTATTTTAAAAAGTAAGGCTACATAGCAAAGAGCAGAAAAAAGTCCAATTAAAACCATAGTGTGTATAGAAAATTTATGTTGTTTTGTATCCAATGTATTTACCCTCCATTATTAATAATTTAAGTAGCTTGACCTAAAAGATTAATATAAGCTTCACATTACTGCGTCAGTTTCAGTCACTCCAGTGCTCATTTACTTTAGTAAACTCTGCTCTTCGTTCCTTCACTTCCTTGTTCTGTTCGCTTATATTAACTTTTCCAAAATCAATATAAGCTTCACACTACATCGTCAACTGCGTTCGCTGTGGTGCTCATTTACCTAAGTAAACGACCCTCCTCACTCACTTGTTTGCTAGTATTGTTCGCTTCTATTTAATTTTATACAGTACGATCAGCACAATTTTTCTGAATTTCTTCAATGAATGAGTATAATACTCCTTCAAAATTAACTCCGTAATTAGATGGAGTTCCTTGTAAATATGTACGTTCAATTGAATTCTTAACTAAATTAACGGCAATCTTTATAGCCTCATGAAGACTAATCCCTCTTACTACTGCAGCTGAAAGAGCACTAGTAAAAAGGTCACCAGTACCGTGATAACTGTTTGGTATCTTTGTTGTTAAAGAATAGTGAACTTCTCCACTTACTGAATCATAGCAAGCAGCACCAATCTGATCATCATTAAAAGATACTCCAGTAAGTACAATTTTTGATGGGCCAAGGGTAGAAAGTTTCTTTAATAAACTCTCCACGTACTCATGGGTATATGGCGGCTTTACATATTTTTCTCCTAGGAGTAAAGCAGCTTCTGTAAAATTAGGTGTTATAACATCTGCAATTTTGCAAAGTTTTTTAAAACCTTTACACATTTTGTCATCTAATTTGCTGTAGTATTTTCCGTTATCAGCCATTACAGGATCAATTATAACTATAGTTTTTTCGTTTTTAATTAAGGCTACAATATCTTCTAGTATCTCTGCTTGATGAGGACTTCCTAAATAACCTGCATATATAGCATCAAATTTTAAGTTTAAAGAATGCCAATGTTTTGCCATGTTATACATATCTGAACTTAAATCACGAAAGGTATACCCAGTGAATCCACCAGTATGAGTTGATAGCACTGCTGTAGGCATGCAGGTACACTCTACTCCAGCAGCAGAAATTACAGGTAAGGCAATAGTTAATGAGCATTTTCCAAAACCTGATAAATCATGTATTGCAGCAACTCTTTTTAATTTTTCCAATATTAATTTTCCCCCCTCACTTGAATAATTTATATCCCTTGATATACTATACATAATATTTGTCATTATTAAAATGTACAAATATTAGAATTTTAACAAGTACAGTTTAGGGAGAGGGGTTTTTTTTATATGGGTAAGATTAGTAAAATTACTATTAATACTGAGAATTCATTGGGAATACCGTTATATATTCAGCTTTACAATCACTATAAATCACTTATTTCTTCAGGAAGCCTTAAATCAGGTAGCAAACTTCCATCTATAAGGCGCTGTGCATCAGAGCGAATGATAAGTCGCACAACAGTTGAAGCGGCATACTTACAACTTGCCGCTGAAGGTTATATTACATCTAGAGCAGGTAGTGGCTTCTATGTGAGTGATCTAAATTATACGGATATACAAACTCCATCCCTTTCAAACTATACAAAGTCAATAGTAAAGGAAGAGCCATTATATGATTTCGTAAGCTCCACTGTCGATCATAAAAGCTTTAACTTTGATTTATGGAGTAGATATATTAAGAGTGCACTTCGAAGTGGAGACAGGCTTTTATCTTATGGTGATGCCCAAGGAGAGTATGATCTTAGAGTGGCTATAACACGTTATGTAGCTGAACGCAGAGGAGTTATATGTACTCCAGAGCAAATTGTTGTTGGTGCTGGAGTACAGAGTTTGTTACACATTTTATGCTCCTTAACAGGGGTACGGTCACCAGTTTTCTTTACAGGAGGGGAATTTGAACAAGGGAGATCAATTTTTCAAGATAGAGGATTTGAGACATTTATATATGGTCCATTGACTAATGATCTATCTGAGTTTGGGAAAGCAAAGGCAAAAATAATATACACATTTCCCTCCAATAGCACACCATGGGGAGATGTTATGCCTATACAGACTAGACTTTCGTTGTTATCCTTTGCTAAGGCTCAAGATTGCTTGATTATAGAGGATGATTATGATAGTGAATTTAGATATTATAGTCGTCCTGTTCCATCTCTACAAGGGCTAGATGGAGGACATAAAGTGGTGTACATGGGGACTTTTTCGAGACTCTTACTACCTTCTTTAAGAATTAGCTTCATGGTATTGCCTATGGAATTAATGGATGCCTATAGTAAGTGTGGAGATAATTATAATCAGACAGCTTCAAAAACTGAACAAATTGCTCTATGTCAATTTATACGAGATGGCCATTTAGAGAAACAGATAAAAAAGGTAAGGAAACTCTATATGGATAAAAGTAATCAGCTTTGTCTTGCTATAAATAAGATTTTTAAAGACAAAGCCAAAGCAACATCAGGTTCTGGAGGATTTTTAATTCAAGTTGAGGTGAAAAGTAATCTATCATCTAAGGAACTGGCAAGGCGTGCTGAGGAGGTTGGGGTTTTAGTAAAAGCCTTTGATTCTATAGAGAAAAGCAAATATCCAACATTGTTGTTATCTTGTTCAGGAGTTTCTGAGGAGGATTTTGAAAAAGCGCTAAGGTTACTTAAAGATGCATTTTTTAAGGAGTAGTACGGTGAAAACCAGCAAATATGGGCTTTTGAAGATTTACCATTTTTGAATTTGGGATGGTGGCTTCAAAGGCTTTTTTACTTGGTAGAATAGGTTAAAGAACAGATTTAAAATAATGAAAAAGAGTATAAAGAGTAAGTACTAAAGGGTGAGGAAGAATCTGAAAATGAAACATTAGTCTATAACAATGTATGGAACTTATATACAAATTATGGAACTATAGAAGAAATAATTGCTTGTGCTAGAGATGTTGCATACTATGATGGAAGCAAATGGACAAATGATTACTATAATTATTGGTAGAATGAATGTTTAGGTAAACCATATAAATAATTATAACTAAAACCTATACTAAGTATAAAAGTATAGGTTTTTTATATTTTTAAAAGGGAAAGGTTGATATGGAAATAGATGAAGTTAATAGAAATACATCAATTATTTAAAAAACAAATAGTTAGAAATTTGCTATAAATATTGGCTATTCGACAACATTTCTGGTGTACTATATAATTTTAGTTATTGAAGTAAAACCAAAAGTTAAACTATTAACGGAAAGATAATTTTCATGTAATTACTATGTTTGTAAATGCTGTATAAAAATAGTTGCTTAGATGTAAATAAATCTGTGAGGAGAGATTAGTTATGTTTAATAAAGATTCTATGACTCCAGTTGAAAGAGGAGCCGCTATTGCCAAGGGAATGGAAGTGGACAGACTGCCATGTAACCCTAATATTGCAAATGGAGTTGCCAGGATATATGGCTGTAAGATTTCTGAGTTTAATTATAATCCTAAAGCTATTGCGGAGGCACAAATGGCAACCTATCGTAAGTTTGGCTGCGACAGTCTTCGTATTTTTACTGATTTGTTCACATGGGCGGAAGCGATGGGGGCAACTGTTATTTTCCCTGATGATGATACTGCTGATTTGGCAAAATCAGCAATTTTTAGTGTAAAGGATATTGATACTTTGCGTCCTGCCAATCCTTATAAAGATGGACGATTGCCAGTACACCTTGATGCAATGAAATATCTTCAGGAACTTGCTAAGGATGAAATAAAATGTTCTGCTGGTATTGTGGGGCCCTTTACCAACGCATTTTTTTTGTTTGGTATCAATGAAACACTAAAGCTTATCCACAAAAATCCTGAAGCACTGCATAAGCTTTGTCGTGTTTCGCTTGAAACTTGTAAAGCTTATGCAAAGGCAGCAATTGATATTGGACTTAGCCCTACAATATCTGAGCCTATGTCTTCTTGTACAGTTATAAGTCCTAAAGATTTCAGAGAATTTTCTTTGCCCTACTTAAAGGAGCTTATTGATTATATTAAGGGATATGGCAGTAATGTAGTGGTACATATCTGTGGACAGACTGATAAGATTTGGAAGGATATTGGGGATTTGGGTGTCGGGGGCATGAGCATAGATAATATTGCAAGTTTAAAAGATTGTAAAAATGCAATCGGCAGTCAGACCAAGATTCTAGGCAATGTTGACCCAGCTGGAATTATGTATTCTGGAACTCCTAAAGACGTTCGTATTAAAACATTAGAGGGGATTTTGGATGCTTACGACTCTCCAAAGGGTTATGTTGTCATGTCGGGATGTAGCTTACCGGTAGAAACACCATTTGAAAATATTGAAACTATGATGAACACTGTCCGTGAAGTGGGTTATCCTGTGAGACCAGAAAGAGTTAAGGAGCTTTTAGATCGTTATAGCAAATAATATATACTACAAGTTAAAGATAATATAAAAATAGACTTGATTATTTAATGATAAAGGTCAATACATTAAGATAAAGAGAAAAAAGAAGGGAGATAGTTTGTAAAACTATCTCATTTATTTGCTCTGAATAAAGTACATATATCATTTAAAATACCTTACTGTATAAAAGCTAAGAAGTACATTTGGATTTTAGAAATAAATCTACTATATACAAACTACCTTAAAAATTAATATATATCCCAATATGACTACATACTTAAGTATTTCAATTCACAATTCAAAATGCAAAATGCAAAATGCACAATTAAGGTGAAAGTTATTTTTAATCAAAATAATTTCTTTAATGGATTTTTTAACTAACAATATAATTGCTAGTGTTTTATTGTAGCGGCGAACAGTGAATTTTGAATTTAGTAGTTTTAATGACAATACCAATAAGTGATGATTATTTTCAGAAATAGATTAAATTTAGAAGTAATATATCTACACTTTAATAATGTTTTATAAAATGTCAATGAAGTAAAATTCTTAAAAATTCTTTTAAAAGATTTTTTATTTAAGGTTCATTAAAGGTATGACATTTATAATTGAGTCATAAGGTAGCTACTTATAAACAATCTAATGGAGGTATAGATAGTATGAAAAACATTATGAATATAACAAAAAAGAAAGCAGGTGCGTCTATCCTTTGTGGTGCACTTGTTCTAACATTAGGAACAGGAAAAGCCTTTGCTAGTGATGTTAATGATTCTGTTCAAGTAAAAAATGAAAATGGAGTTATAACGTATTCTATAGATGGAGGACAAACATGGAGTGAAGATGCTCCTGAAGGTTTGACAGGATTTGAGAGCGAAGATGGGAAAATAACAATTAAAAGCACTAAGATGTCAGAAGACGGTATTGGTATTGGTATACAAGTAAAGTTAGAAGATGGTATTAAGCTATATTCTACAGATGGAGGACAAACATGGAGTGAATATGCCCCTGAAGGTTTCACAGAATTTGAGGACGAAGATGGGAAAATAAAAATTAAAAACGCTAATATATCAAGAGATGATATCGGAATTAATGTAAAAGTAAAGTTAGAAGATGGTGTTAAATTATATTCTACAGATGAAGGCCAAACGTGGAGTGAAAATGCTCCAGAAGGCATGGATGTATTCGCTGAAGAAGATGGAAAAATAGGAATTAAAAATTCTGGCCAAATAGAAGGAGGGCTTTTTATAGGCGGACAGGTAAAGTCTGAAGATGGCGTTTTATCTAAGGATGGTAATAGTTTTATGGTGAAAAATGAAAATGGAACAAGACTTTATTCTGAAGATGGCGGTCAGACTTGGAGTGAAGATCTTCCAGAAGGTATGTCTATAGAAATTAAATAAGAATTTAATAAAGAAGAAATCAAAGAGTATCCGCAACAAATTGGTATAATAGCCTTTTTGATGCGGATGCTATTATGATATAATATAACTTCTTAGGATAAAGTTGCAGATTACCTATTATATCAATCAATAATTTATGCTTTTGACGTAGTAAAAAGGAGAGATGTATGTGCGAGTTTTAATGGTAGAAGATGAAAAATATATGGCGGAAGCTATAGAACAGGTTCTAAAGAAAAATAATTATAGCGTTGACTTAGCTTTTGATGGTGAATATGGATTAGATTGTGGGCTTTCTGGTATATACGACATTATTATTCTCGACATCATGCTTCCTAAAATAGACGGAATAGGCGTATTAAAAGAATTGCGCAAAAATGATATTGAGGCACCTGTTATCCTGCTGACAGCAAAGGGGGAAACTGAGGATAAGGTTATAGGTCTTGATAGTGGAGCTGACGACTATTTGGCAAAGCCCTTCAAAACAGAAGAACTAATGGCACGTTTACGTGCTTTAAGTCGGAGAAAAAATGAACTGATAAAAGATAACATTTTACAATATGTAGATATTGAATTGAATCCACTTACTTTAAACCTTAGCTGTGGCAGCAAAGAATTTAAATTGACTTTAAAGGAATGTCAACTGTTGGAGCTTTTAATCAAGCGAAAAGATATTATTATTTCAAAGGACTCCATCATTGAGAAGTTATGGGGTTACGAAACCTGTGCAGAGGATAATAATGTGGAAGTGTACATATCTTTTTTACGTAAAAAATTAAATCGTATAAAATCTCAAGTTATAATTCAAACAGTGCGAGGCGCTGGATATGTCTTAAGCACTACAAAGGATGGAGATTGATATGTTTAAAAAGTTACGTAATAGGTTCATTATACTAAATATGTCAATTATCTCTGTGGTGATGATTAGTGCCTTTATAGTTATTTATTTTACAACCTACAATAACACACAAACAGAGAATAGAGATAAACTTGAAATGTTATCTTCAAGAGTAAACACAGGGGCTCTTGGTTTACCAGACGGTACAAAAAAAGATAATATAATCATTAGTATGATTCCTTCCGACTCTTCTTCTTCTTTTCGTATACTTGTAAATTCAGATGGTAACATTGTTAAAATAATTTCACATATTGACATGTCTGAGGAAATATATTTTAAGGCAGCAGAACTTGCTTGGAATGAGAAAAAAGATTATAACATCATTTCTCTTGAAAACAAGCGATGGCAATATAAAGTATCTCCTATTGGAAGAAATTTTATAACTCGTGAAAATGGAAGCAAAACTATAATAAACTTTAATGATGGCAATTATCAAATTACATTTTTAGATGTCACAGATTCTCATAAAACATTGATGGAGCTCTTTACTACATTATTTTTTGTTGGTATTATTATGCTTTTTGTTATATTTGCAATCAGTCTTTTTTTCGCAAACAGATCTATTAAGCCTATTTCAGAGGCATGGGAGAAGCAAAAACAATTTATTGCTGATGCTTCACATGAATTAAAAACACCTCTTGCTATAATAAATGCCAATTCTGATGCCCTTCTTGCAAATCAAGAGGAAACCATTAAAAGTCAGAAGAAATGGCTTGATTATATAAAAAATCAAATTGATAGAATGAGTAAACTTGTAAATGATCTTTTATACTTGGCTAAGACAGAAGATACAAACAGCAAAATACTTTATATACCTTTTAATATTAGTGATGTAGTAAGTGATGTCATATTATCAATGGAGGCTGTGGCTTTTGAGAAAGACATTAGACTTTTGCAAGATATAGAAGCAAATATCATTATTAAAAGTGACTGTGAAAAAATTAAACAGGTAGTTACTATACTAGTTGATAATGCAATAAAATATACAGACGAGAAAGGTCATATTGATATTAGGCTAAAAAAAACAAGACATCAATTAGTGTTTTCTATTAAAAACAGTGGTAAGGGTATACCAAAAGAAAATATAACAAAGCTGTTTGATCGTTTTTATAGGGCTGATTCTGCAAGAACACAGGAAAATGGTGGTTATGGTTTAGGATTGTCTATCGCTAAAGCAATTATAGATAGACTGGATGGTAAAATTTACGCTGATAGCGTGAAAGATGAAAGTACGACCTTTACTTTTATACTTGGATTATAATACAGGTTTCCTTAATGGGAATTTAACTTATACATGATTTTAATTTCTATAATAAAAATTCTTATTAATGAATTAAAAATGAAGAATGAAAAATGAAGAATTATGGTTAAAACTCCACTGGCAAAGCCTTTGGAGTTTTTTAAAATAAATTTTATTTTAAGAAATTCACTAGAGGTGAATTTCATCATTAATTCTTCATTATTAATTATTAATTTCTAGCAGGTTAAGCTTTCATTTAAGGTTCGTTAAAGGTTGAGAAATTATAATGGTAAATATGGAGTGGTTATTCACAAAATATAAGACGTTAAAGGAGAGAAAATCAATATGTATGTTTTTCAAAATGCATTAAAAAATATAGTGCGAAATCGTGGAAGAAATATTTTGATGGGTATTATAATTTTTGCCATTATTGTTACAACAGTAGTTGCCCTGATTATCAATAATACTGCAAGTGGAATTATTGATGATTATAAGACTCGTTTTGGTTCAGAGGTTACTATTACTCCCAATATGGAAAAAATGAGACAGCAGGCTCAAACACAGATGGATGGTGGTAAAAACACTGTTAGAATGCAGCGTCCACCTATATCACCAGATCAATATATTGCCTTTGGTGATTCAGAATATATTTTAAATAGTACTTATACGGCAGCTGCTGGTGTTAAGGGAGAAAATATTACCCCAATGGATGCAGATGCCGCAGAAGATAAACCTGTCATGATGGGACGGGAAGGAGCAAACGGCTTTCAGCCAGAAATGCGCCTTTACGGAAATCTTTGGGAGGATTTTGAAGCTGGAGATCGTGAAATTGCAGAGGGCAGGATGGTAGAAAATAAAGATGAATGTGTTATAAGCACAGATCTTGCTGAGCTTAACAATATTTCAGTTGGAGATATAATTACTTTAGATGGAATGCTTACTGATGAAGAAGGTAATACCCATAATATTACGTATGCATTAACTGTTGTTGGTACTTTTTATGATACAACAGAAGAATATTCTAACTCAATGTTCAAAAATCCTTATATGAATAGACGTAATGAAATCTTAGCTGATTTTGACACAGTTTTAGCTCCTATGAATTCAGGACAAAGAGGTATAGAGATTACTGCTACCTATTATTTAAAAAATCCAGATATGATAGAAAATTTTAGAAATGAGGTATACGAAAAAGGTCTAAACGAAATATATGATGTTGCAACAGATGAAGCAAGTTATCATAAAGTTGTGGGCCCAGTTGAAGGTCTAAAGAGCATTTCTGTTACTTTTATGATTATAGTTTTGATTCTTGGTGGAATCATCCTTGCACTTCTTTCTTCAATTTCTATTCGTGAAAGGAAATATGAGGTTGGCGTTCTAAGAGCTATGGGTATGAAAAAAGGAAAGGTAGCTTTAGGACTTTGGGCAGAAATGCTCATCATAACATGTATCTGTTTAGTGGTTGGAATAAGTTCAGGAACAGTTGCAGCACAACCTGTAGCAAATATTTTACTTGATAATCAAATTGTAGCAGCAGAGTTAGCAGAAAGTAAGGCAAACGCAGGGGGGCCTAAAATGGTAATAGTAGGTGGAAAACCGGCAAAAACTACAAATGCAGAGCCGCTAGATAATATGGACGTTTCCCTTGGACTTGATACAATAGGAGAAATTATTGCCATTTCATTACTTCTTGCTTCGGTTTCAGGAATTGTTTCCATAGGGAAAATCACAAAATATGAACCTATTAAAATACTGATGGAAAGGAATTAGGTGAGATATATGAGTGTATTGACATTAAAAGATGTAACCTATAAATATGAAGGTGGAAAAAAGATAGTTTTAAATGGAGTGAGTGCAGAGTTTGAAGCAGGAAAGGTTTACACAATTGTAGGAAAATCCGGTTCTGGCAAATCCACACTGCTTTCCCTTATTTCAGGTCTTGACGTTTGTACAGGCGGTGAGATATTGTATAGACAGGGAAATCTTAAAAATATTGATCGTGACAAATACAGGTCAAAGGATATTGGAGTAGTATTTCAAGGTTTTAATCTTTTAACAAATGCAACTGCGATGGAGAACATTGTCCTGTCCATGAATATCAGCGGTAGTGATGAAAAGAATAAAAAAACTTTTGCATATATGCTTTTGAAAAATGTAGGTATTGATAGAGAAACTGCAGATCGTAAAATACTAAGGCTTTCTGGTGGAGAGCAGCAGCGTGTGGGTATTGCAAGAGCCTTATCTCATAGTCCAGGGATTATAATTGCAGACGAACCTACAGGAAATTTGGATAAAGATACTGAAATGGAAATCCTCAAAATTTTCACTACCCTTGCTCATGAGCAGAATAAATGTGTTATTATTGTTACTCACTCTAAGAAGGTTACTTCTGTTGCTGACGTAGTTTTAGGTATTAATGAAGGTAGGCTACTAAAGGTCAGTGAATAGTAAGGAAATTTGAAAAATAATAATCTAAATAAACAGTAATTTGATAAAAAGATGCAATGGAAAATTTAATTTTTATAGATTAATATTTAATAAATTTCTTTCAAAGTTTATAATAAAGTTATGGACAAGCAGTTTTTCTTTAGTGATGTAGTGCTAAAGAAAATGATTAAAAGATTAAACAAATTTAGATGTAGGCAGATAAGAGTTCATTTTTACATATAGAACATAATACAAAGGAGAAAATTTAAAATGAAAAGTGAAAAATTGCAATATAAAGTAAACTTTGTGAAGATAGTAAGTTTTTTATTATTAATTACTGCGTTTTTTATTCTTTGGAAAGTAATAGACAATCAATATATTGCTAAAGCTGCCGGAAGAAAAGAAAGCAAAACAGTTATTAATTCTAAAGATAATGTTTCTAAAGTAAAGCAATGTTTAGAAGTTCCGCTAATTATGCAAGAACCAGAGCTAGCACGAGGATGTGAAGTAACTAGTCTTGCAATGCTTTTGCAGTATATGAACATAGATGTGGATAAAATGGAGCTTTCAAAAAGGATGAAATATGTTCCATTTATAGATGAAGATGGGCAACGTGGAAATATGCATGAAGGTTTTGTTGGTGATATGGAGACTTTTGATAATGATGGTTTAGGTGTTTATGTGGAGCCAATCATTGATTTAGCAGAAAAATATGTTTCGCCTGAAAGAATTATAAATCTTACAGGAAAAAGTATGAAAGATTTATATAATCAAATTGATCAAGGTCATCCAGTCTGGGTGATAAACAACTCTAGTTTTCAAGTATTATCTTCAGATGAATTTGAAACTTGGAATACAAAAATAGGTGAGATGCAAGTTACATATAATCAGCATAGTGTGATTATTACAGGTTATGATGATAATTTTATCTATATTAATGATCCACTTTATCCAGAAGCTAACCAAAAGATAAATCGTATAAATTTTGAAGAGGCATGGAAGCAAATGGGCTCCCAAGCAATGACAATTAAAAAATAATTTCTTAAATGTAATAGTATAGGATATTATAACTATTCAAAAATATAAAAGGCTAGTTTTGTAGATGAGCTAAATAAAATTAAATAAAGACTAAAATGAGAGAAGTCAATTAGACTTCTCTTTTAAATTTTTAGCAATAAATAAATTAAAGGTTTATAGATTCAGATTAATAGCATTGGGCTATTTTTATATATTACAATACCATAGGGGAATCTATAGTAAATATAGTTAAAGATTTAAATTTCTACGAAATTCATTTGGAAGTAAGCCTGTATTTTTATAAAATAATTCAGAAAAACGACTTGCATTTTTATAACCTACAATTTGTGCTACTTGATTGATATTTAAATCTGTATTTAAAAATATATGTTCTGCTTCATGCATTCTTTTATTTTGTATATATTGGGTAATTGTACATTTGTAAACACTTTTAAATGTATATTTGAGCTTAGTTGTACCCATACAGGCAATTTTGGCAAGTTGTTCTAGATGAATATTAAAAGCGTAGTGATCATCAATATATGAAGCTACAGTTCTTATACTTTCCATATCCTGATTGGATATTTTTTTAGCTGGAGATGTAGAAGACATAGTTTTTGATTTATCAACTATTAGAGAGATGGCTTCAGCTACTTTACTTTCATAAAATAGTTTTGCTGACATACCAGTTCCACGATAGTTCTTGATCTGTTTTAATAAATGGACTAATTCAGGAAAATTAGTAGCACCATCTATACTTAAAAAAGCGGAACATGGATTTTTATATTCTCCAGGGTACTTTGTTTTTAAATAATCGTTGTAGTATTCCGGCATAATTTCAATGCCAATAGAACGAATAGGAATATTTTTATGAAATAGAGCTTGATATAAATTGTGATTCCCAATAAAACCTCTGATACAGCCGCAGTTTATTCGTTTATATGGTTTAAATTCTTCTCCTGACCCTGATTCAAAGTAACTAATGCTTAAATATTCTGGTATTTTATATTCAAGAAATATATCTTCGGAAAATACAAAATCATGAATAGAAATAGAAAATAAGTTTTTATGAGTATAAACCCAATAATGGCCAGAACTTTTTTCAGAGAGAATAGAATATGTTATACCTTCACTGTTAAAACTTTTATATTCCTTATCTAAATAAAAACCATACTTCATTAGACAGGGATCATGTATTTCTTTTAGAATATCCTCCATCTCATTACCTCCTTATACCATAATTAGATGAATAAACACCTCAAATAAATATATATTAAAATTAAATTGACTACTTAAGGATAAACCACTAAAAAGTTAATGTGCAACTAATAACTACATCATTAAATAGTTCAAGTCACAACTTTAATTAATGGAGAATTGAAAATGGACAATTCACAATTGTGGTTGGAATTAATTCTTACAAATTAATTTCTTTAAAATTTAGTTAAAAAGCTATGCTTTTTAACTGTTTTCTAATAAAAGCTTATTATTTTTATTAATATATGAAAATGAACTTAATTAGTTTTGTAAAATAATCAGTTTAAAAATTCTCATGCTTTGCTGAGAATTTACCATAATTGTCCACTGTCAATCGTCAATTCTCAATTTCATATCAAGGTTAGTGATAACTAACTTTAAATCATTATATCGTCTAATCAGTAAATAGACAAGAAGATGAGAATGAAAATTGAAAATAAGCTGTCATGTGAATCATTTAGAAAAGAACTTTTAAAAGAAAAACGGAGAGTATTTCCTAGGAATAATCTATTGGGATAGGTAAATATAAAAAATTATAACTAGAAGATATGCATCATCCTCTAGCTTTTTTATGGTTGTAGATAAAAATATTTGTTATGACACGATTAGACGAAAATATACTATGATTAGACGAAGATTATAAAAATAATTGAAAAGTGAAAAAAGCTAATGTATCATCATATTTGGTTAGCATATACTAACTATTGAAACCTAGGAGGTGAGAATGTTGAATAATAAAGTAGAGTTTAAAGCATCTAAACCTGATCCTAGAGTGTTGATATTTCAAGTGATTGTTGTATCAAGTCTCAATTTTGTAATAAATCGTCCTATAGAGCTATTATTTTTATTTATTGTAATGGATATTTTGATGATATTTCAAGGCATGACTTCAATGGCTATTAGATCTACAGTTACTTATATATTTTTATATATAGGTAACACTTTGCTTATATATCTAGAAGTGCCGCTGATTACAATGATGTTCACAACATTAATATTCTTGTGTCTTCGTTTATTTCCAGTTTACATGGCATGTATTATACTACTTGAAAAAGTCTATATGGATGAGCTTTTGTATGCATTAGAAAAGATGCATATTCCGAAAGTAGTAATTCTTCCATTAGCTGTAGTTTATCGTTATATTCCAACCATCAAGGATGAAATAAAACAAGTAAGAGAAAGTTTAAAGATGAGAGGAATAAATACTTCTTTTATTGGAATGATAACACATCCTATAAGTGCTGTAGAAAATTTTATGATACCGCTGCTAATACGAAGTGGGAAAATATCTGAGGAGTTATCAGCTGCATCACTATGCAAAGGGCTTGATACAGAACATAAGAGAACATCATGTGCTGAAGTGAATTTTCAAATAAGAGATGCTATTTATTGCCTTGGATGCATAGTTATTTCCAGCTTATTTATAGTAATTCATAACAGTAATATTTTCATTTAATTAATAGAAAGAAATGAGGAGATTTATTTGTATGAAAATCAAAGGAAAGAAAAAAAGAATAACATTAATGAAAATGTAATTGAATTTAATAATGTTAATTTTACATATAAAGGTAGTAAAGAAAAAACTCTACTAGATTTTAGCTTAAGAATAAAGCAGGGAGAATTTATCGTACTGACAGGGGAGAGTGGATGTGGGAAGACAACAGTAAATCGATGTATTAATGGTCTGATACCAGAATTTTATGATGGTGACCTAGAGGGACAAGCTATTATTTGTGGTATGGATATCAGTACTTCTCCACTTAGAGAAATTTCAAGAGAGGTAGGTTCTGTATTTCAAGATCCGCGGTCACAATTTTTTACCTTACATGTAAAAACCGAAATTCCATTTCCAGGTGAGAACTATGGAATTAACAGAGAAGAGATACAGAGTAATGTAAGGAAATCCATAGAGGATTTAAAATTAGATTCTTTAATGGACAGACAAATTTTAAACTTATCAAGTGGTGAAAAGCAAAAGATTGCCGTTGCATCTGTTTATGCACTAAAACCTAAAATATATGTTTTAGATGAGCCATCAGCAAATATGGATGTGGAAGGAACTAAACAACTTTTTGAGATTTTAAAAATATTAAAGTCTAAAGGACATACAATTATAGTTTCTGAACACAAACTATATTATTTAAAGGATTTAGTAGATAGGGTAATTATAATGAAGAAAGGAAAAATAGAAAAAATCCTTGAAGGAAAAGTTTTTAAACAAAAATCAAATCAATGGTTTGATGATATGGGGCTTCGTCACATTGCATTAGATACACTTCTATCTCCGCAGGTTAAAAATTCTTTAGCAAAAGAAGAAATTTATCCATTACTTCAAGTAAATAATCTTAGCTTTGGCTATAAGATGGGAAAAACACTATGGTCTAATATATCTTTTGATGCCAATGGAGGAGAAATTATAGGAATTATGGGGAGAAATGGTGCTGGGAAAAGTACCTTAGTAAGAGTACTTATGGGGCTTGTAAGACAAAAGTGTGGAAAGATATACATAAATGGAAAGCCTGCAGGAAAGAGATGTCGTATTAGAAATTCTTTCTATGTCATGCAGGATGTAGATTATCAATTATTTGCTCCAAGTGTATGGGATGAAATGCTTATTGGTAAAAAAACTACTAAAGATATAGAAGAAAAAGTAGAAAAATATCTTAAGTTATTTAACTTAGAAAACTATAAGAATTCTCATCCTGCCTCACTTTCTGGTGGGCAAAAACAACGTTTAGTAATTGCTCTTGCATGTATGCAGGAAAGCAAGTTTTTGTTTTTGGACGAGCCTACTAGTGGATTAGATGCAAAAAATATGAAAATAGTTAGTGATGTTTTAAAAGATATAGCAAAAGAGGGAAAGTGTATTTTTGTAATTACCCATGATTATGAGTTTGCATTGAATACATTTAACCGTTTATTATATTTTGATGATAATGGAAGGTTCAGCAATTTACCCTTTCATGAATATTCAAATGAATTAATTTATTCAAGAACTATGAAATAACTTTATAATAAAGGAGATGTTATTATGGCTAAAAAGAAAGACAATAGTAATGCTGTAAGGAAGCTGATAACAATTGGGATATTTAATGCATTGATAATTGCAATATTTTTTCTTTTAGGATTTACTATAGGTCTGTTTCCACCAATTTTAGTAGTATTGCCAATTATTTTGGCACTTGTTGGGGGGATTATCTTTATGCTTATGATTGCAAAAGCTGATATGCGTGGAATATTTATTATAAGCGGCACACTTCTTGGATTATGCTTTTTAACTATGGCACCTGGTGGTGTTATGGGGATTTGTACTTTTTTTGGAGGAGTACTTGGAGAAGTTATATTTAGCATTATGGGCAGAAAAAAATTCTTAGCAGCAGCTACAGGTTTTGCTACATATATGCTTGGATTTGCTCTAGGAGAATATATTCCTTTTGTTTTTATGAAGGAGGCATATATTGCTCAAGAATCCGCAAATGGTTCACAATCCATAGAAATATTAAAAAGATGTTTAAATATAGTAAATGTTCAAACTATGATTATCCTAAGCATTATAACAATTATTGCTACATATGTAGGAAGCTTATGGGGCAAAAAACTTCTTCATAAGCATTTTGAAAAAGCAGGAATTGTATAAGAAATAATTGAAGAAAATTATATTCAATATGGATTCTAGATAAGACAAAATATTAGATGACTCTGTAATACGTTTATATAATATTTAGTAAACTTAAACATTTATCTATAACAATTGTTTAGGCATTTTTTTAGTTTTTAGCTACTATAAGAATACAAGAGAAATAACTGAATTTATTGAAAAAACTACCTAAGTATTATATTATAGTGAATACAATCATTAATTAGTAGAAAATTATGTTCACTAGCAATATAATATTATATTTTATATTATGGAGGGTAGCAATGTATGAATCAGGAGAAAATTATCTAGAAACAATTTTGATATTAGAAAACAATAACGGTAGTGTAAGATCCATTGACATTGCAAAGGCGCTTAGTTTTAGCAAACCAAGCGTAAGCCATGCAGTGGGATTGTTGAAAAAATCAAAATATATTAATGTAGATAGTAAAGGATATATAACTTTGACTGAGATGGGCCGTGAGAAAGCAGAAAGTATATATGAACGTCATCAGATATTGACTGAATTCTTTGTTCAAACAGCAAATGTATGTGAAGAAATAGCTGAGAAAGATGCCTGTAGAGTTGAACATATAATCAGTGATGAAACTTTTCAAGGAATTAAGAAGTTTTTAAAAAAATAGTATGAAAAAACAAATTGTGAATGCAATTTGTTTTTTCTATTATATTATGTTTTCTTGAACTTAATGCATAAAATTTATATCATAGAAAAAATATCGCATATATATAATCTTTAAATCTAAAGATAAATAGTGAGTAAAGAAGTATATATAATTGATTATGATTTTTGGCATGATTTTCATCACTATCTACTAAAATATGCAAAAAATAATAAAAGTTTTGAAAAGAAACTTAAAATTGATGAACAGTATACTTACTTTGGAGGTATTATCGATGAGTGTATATTATAAATATAAAAAAGAAAAGTTTTTAGAAAAATATAAATGCGCTACATCTACATTAGAAGATTTAAAAGCTTCTTTAAGTAGATATAGACAAAATAATAGTAGAATTATACGAAGAGCTTAGCTAAATAATTAAGCTCTTTTGCTGTTAAAGTAAAATCTTGTTATTCAATAAAATCTAAAAGGGAAGTTTGGTAACTTTATAATCAATTCCGAGTTCTGCATACCAATCATTTAGTCCAAGCCATAGACCTTCACAGAGCTTATAAATATATTCTTTATCATTCAACTTCCCATCCATTACACAAAAAACCAATTCTTCGTATCCAGAAGGTTTACTGTTCATTTTTAAAGATTCTTCGAAGGTTCTTGCTCTTGTACTATAATATTGCTTATTAGCAAGTCCAATAAGTTTTGAGGTTTGCCAAATCAGATCTTTGGCACCAAGAGGTAGGTAATTAAAATTTTTGCAATTGTAATTATTTCTTATTTTAGCCATTGTTTCATAAGGCTCCCAAATCATAAATTCTCTCATTGTTTCTCTAATAGCTGCATCTGGAACATGAAAAGGAAGTTTTCTTACGTCATTGAAAAAATTATTTGGGTCATAAATGGATAAAATGTTTATGAACATACCTACCCGTATTGCCCAAGAGTCATCAACCATCATAGCTTCATTTAAGAATTCATTTTTTTGTTTTGCATTAATCTCAATCTTGAATTTTTTATAAATAAATTCATAACTTTTTATTTCAATTCCGTCTTTAGTTACAACGTGCATTTCAATATCTGAAAATGGTCCATCATTTCCAAAGGCTAAGGAACCATAAACTCCAATAGCGATTATATCTGCTTTATAAATAGATAGTAATTTATTTTTTATAAGATTAATGATTTCTAATTTCTCATCCCTAGAAGTTGAAGCAGGATATGAAAGCATTGACTTCTACCTCCTTAAATATATTAACAATTTTATTCTATCATTTTAAATTCAATAGGAAAAGAAAGATTTCATATATTGCTATACTTCTGATAAAAAATACAGTATATGGAATTTAGCTAGCTACTACAAAATAATGTAATATCTGTGAAATAAATGGTATAATTATTGAAAGTTTATATAAAATAAATTTAGCGTACTATTTGGGAGGGAATTATGTCAAGTATCTTTATAGATTTACTTAAAGAATTCGATAGAGAAGAACTCTTTAAATTTGAATGTGAAAATAGAGAGTTTTTTGAAACTATGGTGTTACCTAGAGGAGATAGTTATTATAACTATAATAATTTTAAAAGCATATTAAAGGATATTATGGATGAACAAGAAAAGGGGCTTCTATATATGTACTTGATAAAGGATGATTGTAATAGGATTGTTGGAAGAATAAATCTAGTATCCATAGTGAGAGGAAGCTTCAATAAAGCTGAATTGGGGTATAGAATAGGTAAAAAGCATATTGGTAAGGGATATGCAACTAAGGCTATAAGTCTTGTTTTAAATGAAGCAATTAATAGGTACAAGCTTCACAGAATAGAAGCAGGGACATCACTTGACAATATAGGTTCACAAATTGTCTTAATTAAAAATGGCTTTCAATTCACAGGGAGAAGCAATCAGTATATTTATAAAAATGGAAAGTGGTGCGATAGTATAAACTTTGAAAAAATATTAGATTAAAAGGTTTAATATTAGAAATTTCTGAGATGCTTGAATAGGATAATCTTATTAAGGTATATAATAATAATTTAAATAATTGAGGAGATAGAAATGGCAAATTCAAAAGGATGGGAATGGGAAAAAGCAAATCAGTCACCTTGGTTGAAGCCAACTGAAGATAGTTATTATCTATCTAATAAATGGTTAGAATTAGATTTTAAAAATATTTTAGATTTAGGTGCTGGATTAGGACGGCATTCTATATTTTTTGCAAAACAAGGTTTTAGTGTGTCAGCTATAGATTTATCAGATTACGGGATGAATAACTTAGAAGAATGGGCTAAAAAAGAAAACTTAAATATTGATATCAGAGTTGGAGATATGAATGCTTTACCTTATGTGGACAATTCTTTTGATTGTGTATTTGCATATCATGTTATTTCACATACAGACACATTAGGGGCAAAAAAGGTTATAAGTGAAATAGAGCGAGTGCTAAAACAAGGTGGAGAAATATACACATCAATGTGTTCTAAGGAAGCTTGGGAGTTTGAGAAAGCTGGGTTTCCTAAAATAGATGAAAATACAGTAATAAATAAAGAAGATGGCCCAGAAAAAGATGTACCACACTTTTATGCAAATCGCGAAGATATTTTAAATTTATTTCATAACTTTGATATAGAAAAAATGCGCCATATAGACTATTGTTATTTAAATGGCAAAAAATACGATTCTAAATATTATTATATAAATGCACGTAAGAAATAGATAATATTCAAATAAATATTGGATGATACCGATAGGAGAGATGTTGTATGGATATTAAATTAAGAGATTTACAGCCATCTGATAAAGAATATTTCTTTTCTTGGATAAAGGATAAGGAGGTAATAAGATATTCTTTATCTACATTTCAAAAAATGAAAAGTAATGATGAAATATCAAATTAGTTTGATAAACTTTTATTAGATAAATCATCTTATAATCAAGCTATTGTAGATAACTGTAATGCAAAGCTAATTGGATATGCTGGCATAGTTCAAATCAGTGAAATAAATTTGTCTGGTGAATATTTTATATTTATTGGAGATAAATCTTACCATGGAAAAGGTGTTGGTACATTTGTAACAAAAGAAATTGTTAAATATGGATTTGAAGATTTAGGTCTTAATAGAATAATGCTTACTGCTTTCGAAAAAAATGTAGGAGCACTTAAAACTTATACTAAAGCTAATTTCAAAACAGAAGGTATTATGAGACAAGCATTTTATAGAGATGGTAACTTTCATGACAAAATTATTATGGGGATTTTAAAAGAGGAATGGATTAAGTCATAATTTTTATAGAGATATAATTGTTTAAGATAAACTTTAGAAGGTACAGGATTTTATATTTTCAAGCTTTCTATTAGTAGGTTTCTTATTAAGCTAAAAGAGGAGATGGGTCAAATTGGAGAAGTTATCAGAAGAGAAGGCTTTTTATGGCAATAATATTACTGTAATAAAAAGAGATGAAAATTGTACTGTATATAAAATGAAAGATATCACTGGAGAAGGTACCATGACCTGCTACAATGTATTTCCTGGCATTGATTTGATGTATAATGATTTTCATATGCAAAATTGTTTCTCAGAGTTTTTACCAAAAGTTAAGATGATGGGAATTGATCATTGTCGAGAGGGCCGTATCGAATGGGAACTCGAGGGTGGTTTATATATGTATTTACAGGAGGGAGATTTACAGATTAATTCAAGAAATCATCACGCTATAGGATTTGGACTTCCTCTAAAACATTATCATGGAATTACAGTAGCAATATATATTGAAGAAGCATCGAAAACATTATCAAATATTTTTGGTAGCCTTTCCATTGATTTACAAGAATTATATAGCAAATTTTGTTTAGGAAAATTACCTTTTATTATGCGTGCAAAGGACTCCATTCAACATATCTTTTCTGAACTATATACTGTGCCTGATAAAATTCGTATAAATTATTTTAAGATTAAGGTTTTAGAACTACTACTGTTTTTAACAGTGGTAAATGTATCGGAAAAAGCTGAAGAACGACCATATTTTTCTAAAAAGCAAGTTGAAAAAGTAAAATTAATTATGAAATATATGACTGATAATATAGAAAAAAATATTACCTTAGAGAAATTGTCCACTCAATTTGATATACCACTTACTTCTATGAAGAATTGCTTCAAAGGTGTTTATGGCACATCAATGTCTGCATATATGCGATCTTATCGCATGCAAGTAGCGGCGTTAATGCTCCGTGAAACTAATGAAAGTATTATTACCATTGCAGGGAAGGTTGGTTACGAGAATTCAAGTAAATTTGCATCTGCATTTAAAAAACTTATGAGTATTTCACCTTCTGAATATAGAAAAACCTTTATATAAATGGAGTGGTCTTCTACTTTATATTGTTATAATATTATCATATATGTGTTTATAAGTGCCGAAAGGCGCTTTTATTGGACATTAAAGTTAGGGTATCCTAACTCTAATGTCCAATTGGAGCATATTTAACCCTTGCGGAGTGGCAGGCATATTTATGAATGATTAAAATAGGGATTAGTTAGTTATAACTAATCCCTATAATTGTTTTAAAAGACTAATTATAGACATAGAAATCTATGCATTCATACCGCAATAGAAAGACAAGAAAAAGGTATAGTCTTTAAAACTAAAAAATCTGTGAGAGGTGAGAGTGTAAAATGAAAGAAAAAAATTGGTTAGGAACAGTTTTGGCTTTTGCATCAGAGTGCAGGGTGAAAATGGTCTTTTCAGTAATATGTGCCATAATCAGTGTTGCAGGTGGAATTGTACCTTATGTAGGAGTTTATCAAATCATAGTTTCATTTTTCGATGGAAGTCAAACAATAAAGAGTATATTATTTTGGTCGGGAATATGTCTTACGGGGTATGTTGTGAAGCTTAGTTTTTATGCCATATCCACTATGTTAGCTCATTTTTCTGCATATACCATATTAGAAAACATGCGGCTTAAGATTGCTGACAGGTTAATGAAAGCCCCGCTTGGTACTGTGCTGAATCAGTCAGTAGGAAAGCTTAAGAATGTTATTGTAGATCGTGTTGAAACTATTGAGCTTCCATTAGCTCATCTGATTCCAGAAGGAATCTCTAATCTACTTTTGCCTATAGGAGTGTTTATCTACATTATTATGATAGACTGGCGCATGGCACTTGCAGCATTGATTACAGTGCCAATTGCAGTTGTAGCGTATGCATTTATGATGAAGACATTTAATAAACAGTATGCGGATTACATGGAGTCCAGCAACTATGTAAATAGCGTGGTTGTAGAATATGTAGAGGGAATTGAAGTTATTAAGGCATTTAATCGTTCTTCATCCTCTTATGAAAAATTTGAAAAAGCAGTAGAGTCTTTTAAAGCATATACACTAAACTGGTTTGAAAGTACTTGGAAGCTTATGAATTTTGGTGGATCAGTTTTACCATCAACTCTACTTGGTACTATGCCCATTGGTATGTATCTTTATATAAATGGCTCTTTAAGTCCAGCGGACCTTATAATGTGTTTAATATTGTCCTTGGGAATTGTAGCACCATTGACTAGTTTTACTGTATTTGTAAATGAGATTAAAGCTATAGAATATGCTGTAAAAGATGCATATGAATTTTTAAATTTGAAAGAACTTGAAAATTCATTAGAACCAGTGACCCTTCGTCAATATGATATCGAGCTAAAAAATGTATCTTTTTCCTATGATACTAATAAAAATGATAATTTAAATAGTGAAGAAAATGATGTACTTAATAATATTAATTTAAAACTTCCACAAGGAAACTTTGCAGCGTTGGTTGGCCCTTCAGGAGGAGGAAAGTCCACTGTTGCAAGATTGATTGCAAGGTTTTGGGATGTGAGTAGTGGAGAAGTGAAAATTGGAGGTATTAATATAAAAAAACTTCCACTGTCACAACTTCCTGATACAGTGAGCTTTGTAACTCAGGATAATTTCTTGTTCAACTGTTCAATTATGGAGAATATACGACTTGGCAATCCTAAGGCATCAGATAAGGAAGTAATTAATGCGGCAAAAGCAGCTTGTTGTGATGAGTTTATTCAAAATCTTGATAAGGGATATGATACCAATGCTGGAGAGGCAGGAGGAAAATTATCTGGGGGAGAAAAACAAAGAATTGCTATAGCAAGAGCTATATTAAAAAATGCACCTATTGTTATCATGGATGAAGCAACAGCTTTTACTGATCCAGAAAATGAAGATAAACTTCAAAAATCTATTGTTGCCCTTACCAAAGGTAAAACATTATTAGTGATTGCTCATAGACTATCTACCATCAAAAATGCAGATAAAATTATCGTTATGGAAAAAGGATGTATTATAAATACAGGTACTCATGACGAACTTCTTAAGGAGTGTGAACTTTATAAGGGAATGTGGGAAGCTCATATTGGTGCAAAGAAATGGGCAGCTAACAATGAGAAAGGAGTAGTGAAGTAAGATGTTTAAATCAATAAAAAGAATTATTGAGTGGTCTGGACAGCGAAAAAAACGTTTATATATAGGGTTTATATACTCCTTCTTTAATACTATGTTTATAGCTATGCCAATTATGGGAGCTGCATATGGATTGAATCTAATTATAGAGGACATGCAGGGGAACAGCAAGCTAACAATAGATTGGGTATTATATATGTTAGGATTTATGATTTTTACTGTAATGGGTAGATTTTTGTTTGCTTATCTTCGCGCATCTACTCAAGAAAGTATTGGACATGAAGTAGCAGCAGAACAAAGAATTAGAATTGGTGACATATTAAAAAGAGTATCTTTGGGCTTTTTTAGTAAAAAAAGTGCTGGAGAAATTGCTTCAGCAGTAACAACAGATTTGTCCTTTATTGAGATGTATGGAATGAAGATGATTGATGTTGTAGTAAACGGATATATCAGTGCATTTACAATGGTGCTTTGTCTGGCATTTTATAATTTGTGGATTGCTTTAATTGCAGTAGCAGGTATATTGTTATCTGCACTATTCTTAAAATTGCTTGGTAATAAGAGTAGTGAAAATGCACCGATACATCAAAAGGTACAAGATAGCATGGTTACAGCTACTATTGAATATATCAGAGGAATGCCTGTAGTTAAGGCATTTAAACGTGATGGAGTTTCCATAGAAGGTATTAACAATGCCTACAAGATGAGTAAAGATATAAATATGAAAATTGAAAAGAATTATGTTCCTTATAACTGTCTCCATTTATTTGTCCTTAAGGCAGCATCTGTTGGCATTGTTCTTGCATCAGCAATAATGGCGACAAATGGAGCGATGGATATCCCTACCATGCTTATGATGGCTATTTTCTCTTTTGTCATCTTTGGGCATATTGAAGCTATAAATAATGCAGCTCATGTATTGGAAATTATTGATGCAACACTAGATAAATTAGATAGTATAGGAAATGTAGAATTTATTGATAAAAACAGCAAGGACATGGAATTATCAGCATATGATATTCAATTTAAAGATGTTACCTTTGCCTATGAAAAGCGAGAAATATTAAAGAATATATCATTCACTATACCAGAAAATACTGCTACAGCAATTGTTGGTCCTTCAGGAAGTGGAAAATCAACTATATGTAATTTAATTGCTAGATTCTATGACGTTGATAAAGGAAGTGTATCAGTAGGAGGTATCAATGTAAAGGAAATGACTTGTGATAGCCTTCTTAAAAATATCAGTATGGTATTTCAAAAGGTATATTTATTTCATGATACTGTACTTAATAATATTCGATTTGGAAAACCAGAGGCAACCTTTGAAGAGGTAGTGGAAACAGCTAAGAAAGCTTGCTGTCATGACTTCATTATGAGTCTTCCTAATGGATATGAAACAGTGATTGGCGACGGTGGTTCCACTCTTTCTGGAGGGGAAAAACAACGGATATCTATAGCTAGGGCAATGTTAAAAAATGCTCCTATTGTTATTCTAGATGAGGCAACTGCCAGCATAGATCCAGAAAATGAGCATGCAATACAGAAGGCTATTAGTACTTTAGTCCATGGAAAAACCATTATAATAATTGCACATCGTCTTGCTACTATTGAAAACGCAGATCAAATACTTGTAGTGGATGAGGGACAAATTGTACAGAGAGGAACTCATAAAGAATTAATAAATCAGAAAGGTGTTTATAAAAGATTTTTAGACATAAGAAAGACAGCGGAAGGATGGAGTATTTAAAAATATTTGTACTGCATAAATACAAAGATAAGAGGAGCTATTGTAGCTTCTCTTATAAACTTTTATACATAAATATAATACAAGTTCATAAATGCATATTGAAAATATTGTTACATTATATTAAGAAAGGTATAATTATTTAAGATAAACTTTAGGGTGTACAATAATTAATAGTTGTTGCATGCATTAGAGGAATGTGGAAAAGGTTAAGAGGGTATTTATCTATAACAAACTTTAGAAAATGTTAATTGATAAAAATATGAATAAGGTAGTATTTAGAGATGCTACAGTAATTGATTATTCTACCTATTAAATTTAGCAGAGCTAACATAGATTAGTACCTAGAATCAATAAAAACTTTAATAAAGAAAAAGGAGAAAAAAAGCAAATTAGGCAAAATCGAAATAAAAAATTAAGAAAAGGTAGGGTGAGAATAAAATGACTAAAGATGAAGTAATGATATATTTAAAAGAACATGGCAATGAACAAACCAAAAAAATCTATTTAAGCCATGGAGCAAAAGAACCTCTATATGGCGTAAAGCTTGGTGATTTAAAATTACTAAAAAAGAAAATTAAGACTAATCATAATTTAGCCTTAGAATTGTATAACACTGGCAATAGTGATGCAATGTACCTTGCTGGACTCATAGAAGATCCTAAAGAAGTTTCTATTGAGCAAATGGATGAATGGATAAAAGCTGCTAATTGGGATATGCTTAGTGACCGCTGTGTGGCTGTAGTTGCAGCAAAAACTCCCTTTGGATTTGAAATTGCACGAAAGTGGCTCAATAGTAGTGAGGAACTAATAGTATGTGCAGGCTATGCCATTTATTGTACTTTATTTACTATATTAGATGATAGTGAAATAGATTTAGAAGAAGTTAAAAACATTTTAAATAAAATAGCAAATAATATACATAATGAAAAAATTCGATTACAAAACTCTATGAATAATTTTGTAATAATGGCAGGTATTTATATAAAGCCCTTACATGAATTTGCATTAGAAATTGCCGAAAGAATTGGGAAAATTGACCCTATTCTAGCTAAAAATAGCTGCAATACTCAGACAGCAGCGGAATATCTAAAAAAATATGCGGAGAAAGGGAAAATAGGCATTAAGATTAAAAACTTAGGACGTTAGAAAAAAATAGAAAATTACTTCTATTAATGAATTTTGTGGAACCCTTATCTTTAAAGTAGTTTTTATATGTGAACCCTAGTAGGTGAACTACCTACTAGGGTATTTTATATTATAATTTATAGATCTAATTTAACTTAACTTTTAATCTTGTTTCTCATATACAAATTCTCCATCTATCATGGTCTTTTCAACCTTAATGTCTTTGATTTCAAATTCATCTATGGTGAATATGTCCCTATCCAATACGATTAAATCAGCAACATAACCTGGTTTTAATCTTCCTTTAAAATCTTCTTTAAACTCATTAAAAGCACTACCAATTGTGTAGGCATCAATAACATCTTCAAGATCCATCTTTTCATTTGGATAAAAACCTCCCACTGGATTACCATCTAATCTTAGTCTTGTTATTGCACAATAAATATTTGGGAATGGATTACAGTCTTCTACTGGAGAATCTGTTCCTAAACTTATTGGAGTTCCTAATTTATATAAAGTGTTAAAAGCATAAGAAGTACTTGATAATTCCTTTCCAACACGTGCCTCTACAATTTTAATATCGTAGTCTAAGAAAATAGGTTGGTACATAACAGGGATATTCAATTTAGCAATTCTCTTTAATTGTTCCTGACTTGTGATTTGACAATGAACAATGCCGTGACGAAGAGGATTTTTCTCATTCTTCATAGTTTTTTCATAGGCATTAATAACACTTTCTATGGCGCCATCACCAATTGCGTGAGTTGCTACAGTAATTCCATGTTCTGTTGCTAAATCGCATAAATCTTGTAGCTGTTTATCGCTTAATGCTGCTACACCTTTAGTACCTGGAGCATCCTCATAATTCTTTAACATTAAAGCAGTCCTAGCACCTAAAGAACCATCTTTAAATAGTTTTAACACACCTTTTGATAAGAATTTTTCATCATATTGTCCTGTCTTATGCTCAGTTTCAAGATAAGCTTTGAAATCATTTATATTTTGAAAATTGTATTGGTGACTATATCTTAATTTTAATTTTTTATTGTCATAAATATTATGAATTATATTGAACATTCTTTTAAAATCATTGCCCATGATATCACATGACTGAACAGAGGTTATTCCAACACTTAACGCATAATTTACAGCTTTTATAAATTCATTTTCTTTCTCTTTATCATCTTTTTTTGGGATAACTGATTGAATAACACGGACAGCATTTTCATTGAATATACCGTTTGGCTTTCCGTCGTTTCCAACTTCAATTACACCACCATCTACAACAGTATTTTCATCTACACCTAGTACTTCTAAAGTTTTGGTATTTCCTACTGAAACATGTCCACATACTCTATCAAAGACAATTGGAATTTCTGTAGATATTTTATCTAAGTCAAAGCGATTTAATAGACGTTTTTCACCAGAAGTGAAGTAATCTTGATTCCATCCTCTACCACTTAAAACTGTTATATCTTTATTTTCTTCTATAAATTTTTTACCCAACTGAATAATTTCATCAATTGATTTAGCGGATGTTAAATTACAGGAACTCATAGCATCTCCCATATGTGACATATGAAGATGGCTGTCGTTAAAACCTGGTAAAACAGTTTTCTCTTGAAGGTCTATTATATTATCAGCAATATTTTTTAAGATTTCCTCATTGGTACCAACCTGCTGAATAACACCATTATCAATAAAGATTGCCTCCTGAAAATTATTTTTTTCAACATAAATTTTACAGTTTTTTAAAATTGTTTTCAAAATATCATCCCCTTATATTTTCTTGTGCAGTTTTATTTTTTCTATCAAAATAGAAGTAGAATAATGTACCAATAGCTGGCACCACTAAACCAATAATTGAGGTTTGAGGATCTTCAACAAAGGTATTTACCATTAATCCTATAAAGATAAAAGTTGTTAAGATTACTGTAATAGGATAACCAATTACTTTATAAGGTCTTTCTACATTAGGACGTTTTTTCCTGTAAATTATAACTGCATATACACCTAAAGTATTAAACATCATTCCTGAGAATACAACTAAAGAAGTTAACTGATTTAAGTTTCTTAGTAGTACCAATAGAACAGATATTACACATTGTACTATTAAAGGAGCATAGGGAACTTTATGCACTGGATGCAATTTTTTAAAGCTTTCAAAGAAATGACCTTGCTCACTCATTGCATAATACATTCTTGGGAAGGCTAGTATACAACCATTTAAAGCTCCAAACATAGCAACTACCATTCCTATTACAACTAAAATACTACCAGTGTTTCCTAGCAATTTTTCTGCTGCATAAGTTCCTAAATAATATTGATTATTAGATATTAAACTTTCAATTTCATCAAGGGGTATAACCTTATATATAGAATAATTAAATAATGTATACAGTGCTGTTATGGAAAGGATAGAAATAATGATGGCAAGGGGTAAATTTTTCTTAGGATTTTTTACTTCTTCAGCTACGGTATTTAAATTAGTCCAGCCTTCGTATGCCCACAAGCTTGCTACAACAGCAAAGGCTACTATACTAATAATTGAGCCAAAGCTTGCATCCACTGTCTTGGGAACTAGGCTTAAATCAGGTGATACTTTTCCAAATAAAAGTCCTAAGATCATTATGATTCCAATAGGAATTAATTTTGCAATCATAGATAGACTTTGTAGTTTAGAACCAAATTTAACACCAAAATAATTGACAATGGTCAATGCTATGATTAAAAAGATAGCAAGAATTTTAATCGTCCATTCTCCAAGAGGCATAATAATGGTTAAAGCACTTGGTAGTGCAATTGCTATAGCAGCAATAGAGCCAGGACCAGCGATTAACCAACTATTAAAACCACCTAAAAAACCAATCATAGGTGAATAGGCCTCACTTAAATATACAGTTAGTCCACCAGCACGGGGATCTGAAGCGCCTAGCTCAGCATAACAAATACCACCTAATAGAGAAACTAAGCCTCCAATAATCCAGCTTAATAAAGCTAAGCCAAGACTCATTCCAGTTCTCATTAATACATATGAGCCTAGATAAAAAATACCTGACCCTACCATTATACCTCCTAAAATGCTGACCCCACCAAATAGACTAATTTCTTTTTTAAAACCTGAATCCTTTACTTGAGTTAAATCATTTAAATTATTATTAGTCATATATTCATCCTCCTTTTTAAGTAATTAATTATCAATGTTAGTTCATTAAATTTACAATATTGTAAAAAATTAAAAACAATACGAAAAATAAAAACACCTAACAGGTTTGTCAGGTGCTTATATGCGTATAGCAAAGCTAAAGACATTCCTCTCCTTTCTGGCTCAATGTGAGATAGCGCAACATCAAAGTATCGAGCAAATACGATGATGACAGTCCTGTACCTATTAAATACAGACCCAGCATCAGATTTTGGTATCTGAAACTTCGGCGACGGCTCCTTTCACTATATGTCATAGGTTTCCGACCTCGATATAGTTAATATTAGCAATCGCGCCTCTACCCCACCCTTAAGGATGAGGATTTTTATGAAATTTTAATTTTTGATATCGTAACATGATATTTACATCTTGTCAACTCTATATGATTATATATATTTAAGGGACGGTTCATAATAATATTTATAAATTATTATTGACATGTGCATGAATGTGCATATATAATCTTAATTAGGTGATAGATATGAATGAAAATGATTTAATTTTAGACTGCGCCAAAGAAATAGAAGAAAGTATTGATTTTGAATTTTTTAAGACTTTATTTGATCCAGTACGATGTGATATTATGAAATATCTTGCTGTTAACGGCATTAAGAATATCAAAGATATTTCTGAAAATTTTACACAGGACCGTTCAGTTATTTCAAGACATTTAGAATTAATGCATAGATATGGAATAGTTAATAAAACAAAAGAAAATAGAAGTGTTTTTTATGAATTGAACGATAAATATATTCTTGAAAAATTTGAGCTAACAGCAATCAATTTAAAAAAATTAATACAGCAGTAAAATTTAAAAAGGCAGGTATGCCTTTTTAAAAACATTATAATATGCATATATGTGCATAAGAGTATTCAATTACCGAATTAATTGAAAGGAAAGAATAAATATGAATATATTATCTGTTTTAGCAAGTCCACGAAAGCAAGGAAATACAGCTATTTTATTAAAAGAGTATTTAAAAGGTGTAGAAGATTTAACACCATCAGCTCAAATAGAAAAAATTTATCTTCAGTCAAAAAATATACAATATTGTACAGGCTGCAACACCTGTCAAAAAAGCAGTCAAAGTCAATGTGTATTAAAGGATGATATGCAGGATATTTATAAAACTGTAGAAAAAGCAGATGTTTTGGTTTTTGCCACTCCTGTCTATGTTTTTAATATGAGTGGACAGTTAAAAACTTTTTTAGATCGGTTATATGCAGTGAATCATAATATTTTATTAAATAAAAAAATTGTATTATTAACTACCTATGGTGATATCGATGAAGCCAATGCAGGGGTTCAAAACATCGTTAAATCTATCGATATGCTTTCCACTTATCTTGGTATGAAGTTTATACAAAACCTTAATGTAAGCACATATGAAGTGCAGGTTTATGAAAATGATCAATATAAAAAGGCTGCCTATGCATTGGGAGCAGACATTTTAAAATATTTATAATATTTATTAAGAGGTGATTTAAGATGGTAACAATTATATTTTCACATCCATGGCATGGAAGTTTTAATAAGGCTATACTGGATACAATAACAACTGCTTTAGAAAAAAAGAAAAAGGAATATCAGGTAATTGACTTAAATAAAGATAACTTTAACCCTGTTATGACCGAAGGGGAATTGGCTTTGTATTCAAAAGGACAACATAAGGACCCTTTGGTAACAAAATATCAAAATATGCTAAAAAAAACAGATGAAATTATTTTTCTATTTCCCCTTTGGTGGTACAATACCCCTGCTATCCTTAAAGGTTTCATTGATAAAGTTATGTTGAAAAATTTCTCATATACAGAATCAAGTACAGGTTTAAAGGGTAAATTAACCCATATTAAATCTGCCAAAGTGATAACAACAGGTCAAGCTCAACGTTGGTATGTAAAATATTTTGCTGGTAATATGATTCAGAAAACATTTATCAATGCTACATTAAAAGGTGTTGGAATTAAAAATGCTAAGTGGATTCATTGTGGGGATGTTTCTAAGGGCGCTGAAATGAAGAGAAAGAAATTTTTGCAAAAGCTGGAGATTAGCATTTAAGTATTGCATATATTCATGATGAAATAATAAGTAAAAATCTTATAAATACGTAGTTATTTTGCAAGATTTTTATTTTATAGTTCTTTTACTTTTACATGGAAAGAAGTATAGATAAAAGAATATATTAAAAAACTGAAGATAAACTATTTGCTGTAAGAGTAAAATGAAGTTGAATGTAGAATTAAATAATAAGTTGAATATATAAGTCAGCAGGGATTTCAATTTGAAATCTTTACTGGCTTTTTTAGTAAATATTTAAAGAAATTAATTTGTTTTAAATTAATTTCATCATTTTCAATTTAAGTGTAACTTCTTTAAGTTTTTTTCGTGTAAGCCTATGAAGGAAGAGTTAGGGATTAACTTTTTTATTGAATGGTGGTGATTTATATTTGTGATGATAACATGCTAATGGAGCAAACTAAAAATGGTGATACAAAAGCTTTTGAACAGCTTGTTCTAAGACATAGGGAAAAAGCAATTGGCTTTGCATTTAGCTTTTTGACAGATGCATATATGGCAGAAGATATTGTACAAGAAAGTTTTGCAGCTATATACATAAATCGTCATAGATACAAGGCTAAAAATACATTTAAAACATTTCTGTTTGCAGTGATAAGAAACAAGTGTATAGATTTTATACGCAAAAATAAAGATTCTAATATTGTAAGTCTAGAAGATATAAACTTAGTAAGTACAGAACCAACCTTATATGAGTTAATGGAACAGCAAGAAAGGTTAAAATATTCAGCAAAGCTACTTAATAGCCTAAAGACTGATTACCGTACTGCATTTTGTCTTTACGAGATTTATGGATTTAGCTACAAGGAAATTGCAGAAATTATGGACAAGTCATTACCACAAATAAAAATCATCCTGTATAGGGCAAGAAGCAAACTTCAAAAATATGTTGAGGGGGATATGCAAAATGAAAAATGAACGAGAATTTTTAAATGGTATGTGGTGCAAAGTCAATATTTTAGAGTATGAAGAACTTGAAAAAACTCGTGTAAAAGCAATTAATCGTAGGCTTACTATGAAATCCATAGGCACTGCAATTTTCACTATAATAGCTTTTTTATTTGTTATATTGTGTCCACAATTTGTTGTTGATTCAATATATCCTCTAACCATTGGGGGATTGTCTATTGCATTTATTATTGAATATTTATCAACTAATACATTGGAGGATAAAACTTATGGAAATCATAATATCTAATCTTACTAAAAAGTTTGGCACAAAAACAGTACTTGATAATATAAATCTTGAAATACCAAGTGGCATGTTTGGTCTACTTGGTAGAAATGGTGCAGGAAAAACCACATTAATGCGCATACTTACCACACTTCTAATTAAAAATGAAGGAAGTGTAACGATATGTGGTATTCCTATTGAAAATACAAAAGATATTCGTAAAATGGTAGGATATTTACCACAAGATTTCTCTATGTATCCTAATATGACAGTATATGAAGCTATGGATTATTTAGGTGTACTTTCTGAAATACCAAAACAACAGCGGAAAAAAATTATCTTAAAGTTACTGGATAAGGTTAATTTATATGATTGTCAAAAGGTACGAGTAAAGGCACTATCAGGAGGTATGAAACGACGACTGGGAATTGCTCAAGCCATTATGCATGCACCAAAGATTTTAATTGTTGACGAGCCAACAGCAGGGCTTGATCCTGAGGAACGAATACGTTTTAGAAATTTACTTTGTGAAATTGCAAAGGACCGAATTGTTATACTCTCTACTCATATTGTAGGAGATATTGAAGCAACTTGCGAAAATATTGCAGTTTTAAATAATGGCAAAGTTATTTACAAAGATACAACTGGAAAACTTGCTGAGTCTGCAAGTGGCAAAGTTTATACAATTACTGTACCGCAAAAGGATTTAAACAATATTAAAGATAAACATATGATAACCTCTATGCTTTCACAAGGTAGCAATGTCACTCTTAGAATTCTAGCAGATAGTAAGCCTTTTGATACTGCTATACCATGCGACTCTACCATTGAAGATGGTTATATGCTACTGATGGGAGGACAATCAAAATGAGTTTATTTTTTAAAGAGTGCAGAAATATATTAAAAACATATATATATTATATTTTTATTGTAGTTGCAGTATTATTTTATATTTCACAAATGGGAATTACTACTTCGGAGGATTTAAAAACATTACTTTCTCCACCACCTAAAATAGATATGGAAACACATTATGCTCCTTATGGTGAAAAAGAGTCTATACCGTCAAAGGAAATGATACCAAATGTAGTATGTAACTTATATCGTGAATATAAAGAAAATTCATATGG
This sequence comes from Clostridium argentinense CDC 2741, assembly GCF_000816675.1. Taxonomy (GTDB): domain Bacteria; phylum Bacillota; class Clostridia; order Clostridiales; family Clostridiaceae; genus Clostridium_J; species Clostridium_J argentinense. Next base: position 173,129 of record NZ_AYSO01000017.1, read on the forward strand.
TACTTATCCTCTAGGATTTTATAAAGTTGTTAAGCTAAATAATGACGAAGAAAAAAAAATAGAACTTTTTTTGGAAGAGATAACTGGAAAATCTATAGAAGAATTAAACTTACTATGGGAAAAAAGTAGCTCTGGTTATTTGCCAGTTAGTAAAGATATGACCTTTGATAGGTTTAATGAGTTAATGGCAAGTATTGATAAGCTTTTAGGAGGAGGATCTGCCTATGGAGAAGATTTTATCGATAGGTTCACTCGTATACCTGTTACCTATGAGGAAGCAGTTGAAGAATATGAATATATGATACAAAATGATAAATTAACCAACGGATATGCACGATTATTCTGTGACTATATGGGCATTGTTATGGGGATATTTCCTATATTTGTAGTGGTATTTACATCAATTAAGGATAGACGTAGTAAGATGGAGGAGCTTGTTTATTTTAGGGAAACTTCTTCCTTAAAGCTTGTTTTATCACGGTATTTTTCACTTGTTTTTATGATGATGTTGCCAATTATAATATTAGGAATTAAAGAAACTATAACTTTTACCTCATTTGCAAACAGTGAGAATTTGAGTATTGATTTATTTGCCTTTGTAAAATATATAGTGTGGTGGATATTGCCTACACTTATGATTGTTACAGCTATAGGAATGTTTCTAACTACACTGACAGATACACCAGTGGCTATTGCGGTGGAGTTATTTATATGGTTTTTCAGCATAAACAATATACAACTTACAGGTGACTATCCACTTTTAGGATTGTTTATTCGTCACAATAATCGTGGCAAGGGTATGTTGATTGTAGAAAATTTTAGTAAAATTATGACAAATCGACTTGTAATAGCAGGGCTTGCACTTCTAATAGTTATAGTGACTGTATTTATATATGAACAGAAGAGGAGGGGGAAGCTTGACATTAGGAGGAAAATGGGAAAATGGTTTAGCTTTAATAAAAATAAATCTAAAGTTAAGTACACTAGCTAATTTAGCATTTTCAGTTGCATTTTTATTTGCTCTACCCTTCATTCAAGGAACATCAAACCTTAATGCAGTGTCCAGTGCAATTTGTCTCGAAAACTATGTGTCTATCATTGGCATCATACTTCTTGTGCCAATATTTGCTCCTGAGGAAGAAAGAGAAATTGATGAAATAGTTGCATCAAAACCAATGTCACAATTTATACCTTACGCAGTTAGAATAATTCTAAACTTAGTAATTATTTTTGTTTTAGTGGGTTCTTTTACATTGATACTAAAGTATAAGGGCTGTGATTTTCCACTTATAAAATATATGCTAGGTGCTTTTTTATCTGCTGTATTTTTAGGAAGTGTTGGGCTTTGCTCATCTGCTATATCAGGTAGTACTATACTTGGTTATATGGCTTCTATTGGTTATTTAATATTAAATATGGCCACAAAAAATAAGTATGTAGGCAATTTTTATATATTGTCTATGAAGAATGACAGTTTTGATGAAAAATATTGGCTGCTGGGCGGTAGTATTGTTTTAATTTTAATAGCGATTGTTGCTAAATGGTTAAAAAGAAAGCTAAGTTAAATAATATTAATAATAAAAATATACCTCTTTTAACTAAGGGGTATATTTTTATTATTAATATTATAGATATCAGATATGAGAATTTAAAATATAATTTAGAAAATTAAATTTCTATAAAACAGTGTAATCTCTTGAAAATTAAGGATTAATGATTAAGAGTGAATTTCTTAAAATAAAAGTTATTCTAAAAAACTCCAAAGGCTTTGATGGTGGAGTTTTAACCATATAAAAATTTTATTATGAAATTAAAATCATGAATAAGTTAAATTCTCATTAAGGAACCTCATAGATTTCCTAGATTGAAAATATACGGGGTATTATATACAATGGAATTAAGCATATATTGGATAATATAAGTATATTATCCAATTAACTCATGTATATATAACAGTTTGATTTAATAACATAAGAATGGGAGAGAGACAAAATGAAAAATAGAAGCAGATTATTAAATATTTGTCTAACATTTATAATAGCAATCTTACTAATAGGGAGTATGTTATATAAAAATAGCTCACTTTATATTAGTTCAGATAGCTATCTATCAAGTGAAGAAGCAAAAAAAAGTGTTTATTCTACGAAAAATGAAAAAGATACTGAAGATGGCAAAAGCTTTGATTTTAATAAATTTACAGGTAAATGGTCAATAATAGAGTTTACTTCAGACAAAGATAATAAAATAACTATAAATGATAATACAAAAATTAACAAAGGTAAGTTTTATATTGTAGTGTTAGATTCAGATTATAATATAATAGCTAAAAAAGATGAATCAAATGAAAGTGGAGATATAAATTTTACTACACCTAAAAGTGGGAAATATATTATTAGAATTGTTGGAAAAAATGCAAGTGGTAATTTTAATATAAAAATAAATACAAAAAATGATATAAAAATTTCTCATAAAGGTTTTTTTGAATAATTAATTTAACAATTTTTTAGTATAACAGCTGCTTACTTTAATGATTGAGAGGAAAGTTCTCTTTCAGAAAATTAAGAAAAGTACTGTACAAATTATATTTTTAATGTTATATTAAATAATGTAAAAGTTAATAAAAAAAATAAGTTCTTCAGGGCAGGGTGAAATTCCCTACCGGCGGTAAAGCCCGCGAGCAGTTCATGTATATGGATTGCAGATTTGGTGAAGCTGATAATTGATTATCTAGCAATTCCAAAGCCGACAGTAAAGTCTGGATGGGAGAAGAAGCAGAGAGAATATCTCTACTTATTTTGATGCAGTTGTTATATTTATTTTGCGGATGTTTTTATTATGCAATTTAAATTTAATTAGCTATCGAATTTTACGCCCTGAATATTTTTATATTCAGGGCTTTTTGTGTTTTAAAAAAAGAAAAATTCTCCTAACTATTGCCTGAAGTAAAAAGGAGAGGATTGCTTGGATGGAAATTATATGGCAAGAGCTTTAGAACTTGCAAAACTGGGAACTGGATACACATCTCCAAACCCAATGGTAGGATGCGTCATTGTAAAGGATGGACGTATCATAGGTGAAGGATGGCATATGAAATATGGTGGTCTCCATGCAGAAAGAAATGCATTTTTAAGCTGCATAGAGGATATGGAAGGAGCAGAACTGTATGTGACTTTGGAACCATGCTGCCACTATGGGAAGACACCACCCTGTACGGAAGCCATTGTGGAACATGGGATAAAGAGGGTGATTGTAGGTTGTACTGATCCTAATCCTCTAGTTGGCGGAAAAGGAATTGAATTTTTAAGAGAACATGGCATTGAAGTAACTGTTGGAGTATTGGAAGAGGAATGTAGGAAACTAAATGAAGTATTCTTTCATTATATTTCCACGAAAAAACCTTTTGTCGTATTAAAATATGCAATGACCCTAGATGGAAAGATTGCATCTCTTGCAGGGGATTCCAAATGGATAACAGGAGAAGATTCTAGAGAACATGTGCATTATCTACGAAAAAAATATACAGGAATTATGGTAGGAATAGGAACAGTATTAGTAGACGATCCAATGTTAGACTGCAGAATAGACCATGGAGTAAATCCTATTCGAATCATATGTGATTCCAACTTAAGAATTCCACTAGAGAGCAAAATTGTAAAATCATCTCATGAAATTGAGACAATTATTGCCTTCTGCAAAGGCGATAGGGAGAAAAAGTATGAGCTTAGCAAGGCAGGGGTAACTCTTATGGAATTTCGTGATAATGAAAGAATTGATTTAAAAAATCTCATGGAAAGGCTTGGTAAAAAAGGCATTGATAGTATTCTGCTTGAAGGAGGAGGAACCTTAAACGAGGCAGTTCTAGAGGCAGGAATTATAAAAAAGGCGTATGCTTACATAGCACCTAAGATAATTGGAGGAAAAGAGGCACTTACGCCTATTGAAGGTAAAGGACGGGAACAGATGAGTGATGCCTTTCAACTAGAAGATACCACAATAATAAAGTTTAAGAATGATTTTTGCATAGAAGGATATTTGAGGAGTTGAAATTATGTTTACTGGAATTATTGAGGAGATAGGAACTGTAAAGTCAGTTAGAAATGGAAGTAAATCCTCTAGTCTAACTATTGAATGCAAGGAAATTCTAGAGGATACAAAAATCGGAGATAGCATATCAGTTAATGGCGTATGTCTTACAGTAACTGATATGGGAAAGGGCGGATTTACTGCAGATGTCATGTCTGAAACAATGAACAGAAGCACCCTTGGGAACATTGTAAGAGGTTCAAAAGTAAATCTAGAAAGGGCTATGCTTGCCAATGGAAGATTTGGAGGACATATGGTATCTGGACATATTGATGGGATAGGATGCATATCGCACATAATAAAAGATGACAATGCTGTTTGGTACACCATTGCTACAGATAAAAAACAGCTTTCCTATATTGTGGAAAAGGGATCTATTGCAATAGATGGAATCAGTCTGACCATTGCCTATGTAGATGAAGAGGAATTTAAAGTATCAATTATACCTCATACGCAAAAAGAAACTATTTTATCTTATAAGAAAATTGGTGATAAGGTAAATTTGGAATGCGATATGGTAGGAAAATATATTGAAAAGCTTTTGAAATCAAAGGAATCAGAAAATAATAGCAAGATTACGGAACAGTTTTTAATGGAAAATGGCTTTTAGGAGGGTGGTATTATGAAAAAAATAAACACAATAGAAGAAGCAATAGAAGATATCAAAAATGGGAAAATCGTTCTAATTATTGATGATCCTGACAGAGAGAATGAAGGAGATTTAGTATGTGCAGCAGAATTTGCAACACAGGAAAATGTAAATTTTATGGCATGTTATGGGAAAGGGTTAATATGTATGCCTATGAGTGCCAAGCTAACTAAGAAGCTTGGATTAGAGCAGATGGTAAACAATAATACAGATAATCATTCTACAGCGTTTACTGTTTCCATCGATCATGTAGATACCACTACAGGGATTTCTGCTTATGAAAGATCTATTACTGCTATAAAAGCAGTAGAAGATGATGCTAAGCCGGAAGATTTTAGACGTCCTGGTCATATGTTTCCTTTAGAGTCAAAAGAAGGCGGTGTACTAGAAAGAAGGGGACACACGGAAGCAACTGTTGATTTGGTAAAGCTTGCAGGACTTAAAGAATGTGGATTATGCTGTGAGATTATGAGAGAAGATGGAATGATGATGCGTACCACAGAACTCTTGGAATTTGCAAAAGTACATAAATTAACAGTGATAACTATTGCGGATTTAGTATCTTACCGATTAAAAGAAGAAAGTGTTATAAAGAAGAGTGCAAAAGCAAAGTTACCTACCAAGTATGGTGAATTTACTATTTATGGTTATGAAAACACATTAAATGGAGAGGAGCATGTAGCTTTAGTAATGGGAGATGTTGATGATGGAGAACCTGTTTTATGTCGTATCCATTCTGAATGTTTAACTGGTGACATATTAGGATCCCGTCGCTGTGACTGTGGTGAACAACTTGATGCTGCTATGAAAGCTATTGCGAAAGAAGGAAGAGGGATTATTCTGTATATGCGTCAAGAGGGAAGAGGAATAGGACTTATCAATAAGTTAAAGGCTTATGAACTTCAAGAACAGGGATATGATACGGTAGAAGCTAATATCAAGCTTGGTTTTCCAGAAGATTTAAGGGATTATGGAGTTAGTGCTCAAATATTATATGATTTAGGAGCAACAGAACTTTTACTTTTAACAAATAACCCTAAAAAGATAACAGGACTAGCTGATTATGGTATTAATATAAAAAAACGCGTTCCTATTCAAATTAATCCTAACAAAGATGATAAATTTTACCTTATGACTAAACAGAGAAAGATGGAGCATATGACCACTTATTAGTGTGATATGGTGAAAATATTCATTAATTAGAGGAAGAAAATTATAAAGAATAATTGGAGGAAAAGAAATGAGAAAATTGGAAGGTAATGTAGTAGCAAGTGATATAAAAGTAGGAGTTGTAGCAGCAAGATTCAATGAATTTATTGTATCAAAATTAGTATCTGGGGCTCAAGATGCATTAATACGTCATGGAGTTAATGATGATGACATTACCATTGCATGGGCTCCAGGAGCCTTTGAAATTCCATTAGTGGCACAAAAAATGGCATCATCTGGAAAATATGATGCAGTTATTTGTCTTGGAGCAGTTATTAAAGGTTCTACTACTCATTATGATTACGTATGTGCAGAGGTATCAAAAGGAGTTGCTTCTATAGGTTTATCAACAGGAGTTCCTACGATTTTTGGAATTCTTACAACAGACAATATTGAACAAGCTATTGAAAGAGCAGGTACAAAGGCTGGAAATAAAGGATATGATGCTGCTTGTACAGCAATTGAAATGGTTAATTTGATTAAAAATATTTAAATTAAGTAGTAATTAGTTTACCCATTTAATTGGATTACTCTGAAAAGTGTAGTTAAATAGAGGAAAAACCATACAATTTAGATTGTTGAGAATTTAAATTGTATGGTTTTTATCATAGAATATTAAAAAGTATTTGCTAAATATAACCATAATGTGCTAAAATGATTTTGGAAAATTGAATATATTAAAAATAGGTTTAATAGATATTGTAATATCTATTAATTAAAAGGGAAGTGGGTTTGAATCCCACGCGGTCCCGCCACTGTAATAGATGAGTTCCTGCAATTATGCCACTGGGAAACTGGGAAGGCTGTAGGAATGTTGATACTTAAGCCAGAAGACCTGCCTGTTTTAGTATACTAATAACTCTACGAGCGATAGGGGGGTATAAATGTTTGAAAAATATTTTTTGGATAAATAGCCCTTTAACTGTTGTTAAAGGGCTATTATTTATGAAAAAATAATTTATTTTATAGGAGGTAAAAGATTTTCTTAGAGAAAAGTGCTTATATAATGCAAATAATATGCGGTATCAATTAATTACATTAGCTTTAAAATTATATAAGAATGATAGAGTTTTGAGAAATAGTTTTAATCACATTACAATTATAGAAAAATTTGAAATTACCAAACTATTTTAGGAGGAATACTTATGAAAAAAGTATTTAATATTATATTAATTTTAGTAATGGTTATAAGTTTAGGGGGGTGTTCACAAGGAGATGGGAAAAGTGATTCTGCAGAAAGTAAGGTTATTGAGGTAGAAGATATTAACGGAGATAAAATTGTTTTAGAAAAACCAGCAGAAAAAATATTTTTAGGGTTTTATATAGAAAATTATCTTGCTGTATCTGGAGATTTTAAGTTAGAGAGAATCGTTGCCATATCAAAAGGGGAAACAAAGGATTTAATGAATGCAATGTGGACTAAATATGCAGAAGTAATTCCAAACTTAGAAGGCTGTATAGACACAGGTTCAATTTATTTAGATAGTTTCAGTATGGAAAAGCTAATTGATGCCAAACCAGATTTAGTAATTCTTGCACCTTATCAAGCAAAAAAATTAGGAGATGGTATTAACACAATCAAAAGTCTTGGAATTCCTATAGCAGTAGTTGATTACAATTCATTCACTTTAGAAAAGCATATAAAGAGCACAGAAATACTTGGTAAGCTTCTTGGCACAGAAGAAAGAGCAAAGGAACTTATAGAAAACTATAAAAAACAGACAGAAGATGTTGAAAATAAGTTAAAAGAAATACCAGAAAGTGAATTTAAATCTGTTTATTTTGAGCTTGCAAGCCAAGGACCAGAAACCTATGGAAACTCTTATGGAGATTCTCTATGGGGAAATATACTTAAAACTGCAAAATGTAACAACATAGCACAGGGAAAAATTACAGACTATGGTCCATTGAATCCTGAATACGTTATTTCTAGTAATCCACAACTTATAATTTTTTCTGGACAAACTAATTCTAAAGATCAAGGCAAACAAAGATTTGAAATGGGATTTGATGTTAAAAAAGAAAGAGCTTTAGAAACAATGAATATGTATTTGAAAAGACCAGGTTGGGAGAATTTAAATGCAGTGAAGGATAAAGAAATATATGGTGTTGACCACAGTGGACTTAGAACACTTTATGACTACGTATATCTTCAATATATTGCAAAAGTTATTCATCCAGAAAAGTTTGCAGATGTAGATCCATTAGCGAACCTAAATGAGTTCTATACAAAGTATTTACCTGTAAAACCAGAGGGTACTTTTATGATAAAGGAGGAATAGATAATGACAAATAAAAAAGAAGCACTAGAAGATTTTAATAATGGAGAGCATATATACAAAAATATCAATCAAAAAAGACTTCTTTTATTTGTTATTGTAATTTCATTATTAGTTGTATTTTGTATCATAGATTTAGCTGTTGGACCATCTGGTATGTCATTATCTGATGTAATAAGTACATTGTTACAAGGACCAAAGAACAAAAGTGTACATTCAGCTGTGATGTGGTCTATAAGACTGCCAATGACTCTCACATGTGTATTTGTTGGAGCTTCATTAGGGCTTGCAGGGTCTCATATGCAGACAATACTTAATAATCCTTTAGCAAGTCCATATACTCTTGGCATTTCTTCAGCAGCAGGGTTTGGAGCTTCACTTGCTATCTTAACAGGGGTTACTATTGGAAATATAGGTTGGCTTTCTATACCGCTGATGGCATTTTTATTTTCATTTATATCTAGTATGTGTATTTACTTTATAGGAAAAAATAAAGGGATGAAATCTATAACAATGATATTAACAGGGATTGTTATTCACTTTTTATTTCAGGCACTCCAATCCTTAGTTCAATATATGTCTGCACCAGAAGTATCTCAACAAATTGTATTTTGGATGTTTGGAAGTTTACTAAAATCTACTTGGGTTGGTGTTTTTGTTACAATGTCAATTTTTATTATATGTCTTTTATTAACCACAACAGTAGTGTGGAAAATAACAGCATTATCTGCTGGTGAAGAAAGAGCAAGAAGCCTTGGGATAGATGTAGACAAGCTAAAATTAAAAGTATTTACAATTGCAACCTTGCTAACAACTGGGGCAGTTTCTTTTATAGGGCCTATTGGATTTATAGGATTGATTTCTCCTCACTTTGCTAGGTTATCAGTTGGAGAAGATCAAAGATATTTATCTCCTGTTTCTGCCATGTTTGGAGCTCTTATTATGGTTGTTGCTTCTATAATATCTAAAATAATAAAACCAGGTGCATTAATACCAATAGGAATTGTTACATCTATTGTTGGGGTACCATTCTTATTATTTTTATTACTATCGAAAGGAGCAGAATAATGAGTTTTATTACAGCGGAAAAAGTTTCAGTTAAGTTTAAGAATAAAGAAGTGTTAAAAGATATTACCGCTACCTTTCATGAGGGAGAAATAACTTCTATCATCGGTCCAAATGGTACAGGAAAGACTACATTTATAAAAGCTATGTCAAAAATGATCAATTATGAAGGAAATATACATATGGACAGAAATCCAAAGGAAAAAATTCCTATAGAGAAAATGGCCTATGTTCCACAAATGAGTAATAGTAACTCTAACTTAACTGTATTTGAAATGGTGCTGCTTGGACATATGAAGGATTTAAGATGGAAAATTTCTAAAGATAAGTTAGAAGAAACAAATAAAATATTAAAAAAAATAAATTTGAGCCATTTAAGCTATAATAAGTTTTCTAGTCTAAGTGGTGGAGAAAAACAACTTGTGATTATGGCACAAGCTTTGGTTTCAAAACCAAAGATATTACTACTAGATGAACCAACCAGTGCGTTAGATATAAGGCATCAATTACAGGTTTTAGATTTAGCAAGAGAATACACTACAGAAAACAATGCTATTACTATTATAGTAATTCATGATTTAGCATTATCCACGAGATACAGCGATAAATTCATACTACTTAGTGAAGGATACGTAGCGAAAGAGGGAAAGCCAGAAGAAGTATTAGATCCATTACTATTAAAAGAGGTATATAAAGTAGAAGTAGAGGTTTGTTGCACAAAGAAAGGTTATCTTAGTGTTACACCAATTAATTGTAGTTAGTGTTAATATAACATTATTTTATTAATGTTTAAATATTAAAAGTATAAAAGGTTGAGAGGTTAATGTATATGGAAAAACACAAATTTTTATTAGATTTAAAATTAATAAATGTGGATATTAATGAAATTATGAATTTATGTAAGAAACATAATGAATGTTTTGTAGTTTTGAAAGATAAGCTTGACTACGTATGTGATTTTATATTAGATAGCTCTAATGATTTAAAATGGAACAAGTATGTATCAAAGGAAGACTATGATACTTTGGTAAAAGAAGTGAGAGAGTCCAATTCAAAGGCCTTAGGATGGGTCGAAAAATGTCAAGCACGCAGTATATTAAATAATAACTTAGATTCATTTAAGTATTCTGATGAATTAAGGCTTGCAGTAGAAAATGAGATATTAGAATTTGATATAAACAATAAATCAAAAATTTTATTTATAGGTTCTGGGGCTATGCCTATAACGGCATTCACTATAAATGATGAAGTTAACTCTGAAGTAGTTTGTCTAGATGTTGATAATGAAGCACTGGAGCTATCAGAGAAATTATCTGATAAATATGGCATTAAAAATATATCATTTTCATCAGAGAATATAAGTGACTTTGATTTAAATAGTTTTAGTCATATTATAATAGCTTCTTTAGTTGAACTTAAATTAGATATGGCTAAATATTTATTGGAAAATATTAATGGTGATACAAAGGTTATTTTGAGATATGGAAATAAATTAAAAAGTATATTTAATTATCCTTTGGATATAAAAGAAATAAAGAACTGCCAAAAAACAATAATAAAAGATAATAAATATATTTATGAAAGTGTAGTTTTGGAGAAAACTTTATGATGAATAAAAATATGAGTAACAGTTTAAAAAACACACTAATAATAGGTTCTGGACCAGTAGCAATTAACATGATAATTAATTTATCTAAGGGATTTTCAGATGAAATTGGAATAGTTATTAGAAATAGTAGTAAGTCTATATGTTTTGTAGAAGAATTAAAAAACAACGATTTCACATTAAAAGGAAATGTAGCTAAAAAAGAATTAGCTATGATGGAAGGAAGTTATAGATTACAAAACTTATATATAGATTATTCTAACATAGAAGATATCTGGGAAACTATTATATTGTGTGTGCCTTGTGACTGTTATATAGAAGTGTTAGAAAAATTAGATTTTAATAAACTAAAAAAAATCAAAACTATTATTTTAATGTCACCAGAATTTGGGTCAAGCATCTTGGTTTCTAATTATTTAAAATTGTATGAAAGAGATATTGAAATAATTAGTTTATCAAATTATTTTGGAGCTACAAAGTATACTTCTAAGGAAGCTTTATTAGAAATAACAACAAAAGCTTTGAAGAAAAAGATATATATAGGTTCAACTTTTAAAAAGAGTTCTAAAATACTAGTTCTTAAAAGCTTTTTAAAAGAAATCGGAGTTATTTATGAAATATTAGATGAACCATTAGAAGTAGAAAGTAAGAACATAACTGTATTTGTGCATCCAGCTTTCTTGATTAATGATATTAGTTTAAATCAAGTATTTGATTATGATAAAACAAATAAATATGTGTACAAGCTATATCCTGAGGGACCAATAACAATGAAAACTATTGCCACCATGTGTTCTCTATGGAAAGAAATATCTAATGTATATAGTCAATTAAAAATTAAACCTATGAATCTTCTTAAGTTTTTAAATGATGATAATTATCCTGTGATGGAAGAATCTATATCCAGAGAGGATATAGATAACTTTACTCAATACAGTAAAATCAAACAGGAGTATTTACTCTATGTTAGATATTGTTCAATATTAATAGACCCTTTTTCTATTCCTGATAAAGAGGGTAAATATTTTGAATTTTCAAAGGTACCTTATCCTAAAGTTTACAAAGATAACTTAGGAAAATGGAATATACCTAGAATGCCTTTTGAGGACTATAGAAAGATTAAACTCTTATATAATATTGGAGCTATGCTAGATATAGAGATGAAAAATACAAAAGATTTAATAGATGTATTTGATACTCATTTGAATAAATTTATTAATGATAAAGGTAAAGAAAATATGAACAATCATATGTTTAAAGATGATATCTTAAATAATGCAAAAATTATAGTTGAGGAGCGATTTAATGAAAATAAATAAAGGTGTTATGTTAGCAATACTGTCTTCTTTTACATTTAGTATAATGAATGTTTTAGTCAAATCTGTAAGTTCTAGAATACCATCTAATGAAATAGCATTTTTTAGAGGCATAATTGGAACAATATTAATATTAATTTTAATGAAGACTTCTAATGTAAAGTTTTCTAAAGAGCAAAAACCATTATTGTTACTTAGAGGTATGCTTGGAGGGCTTTATATGGTAACTTACTTCTTTGCTATTTCCACAATGAAGTTAGGAGATGCAGCAATACTTGCCCACTTATCTGGATTTTTTGTAATGATATTTGCATCTATTTTTCTAAAAGAAAAATTACCGAAAAATGCATGGATATTTATAATTATTATTCTATTTGGTGCGGCACTTATTATAAATCCCTTTAGATATTCTACTTATTCTTTTTATGCTATCTTTGGATTATTGAGTGCAATTTTATCAGCAAGTGCTTCAATTACTATAAGAAAATTGGCAAAATCTAAAAAACATCATCATTATGAAATTGTGTTTTATTTCTTAGCAGCATCCACCATAGTAGCGGCTATACTAATGAGAAATAATTTTGTAGTACCAACAGTAAGAGAATTTATTTTGTTATTCATTTTAGGTGCTGTGTCATTATTAGCACAAATATTCTTAACAGGTGCATTTGGAAATGCCAATGCTGTAATTGTAGAAGTAGTAAGATATATAGGAATATTTTTTAATACAGCTTGGGGATTTCTTTTATTTGGAGAAGCTCTATCTATGTATTCTATTATAGGTGGAATACTCATTGTTGGAGCATCTATTGTTCTATCTAGGCAAAAAACAGTAGCATAAAAAATAGTACTAAAGTGGTATTACAGAAGCTAGGTTGCATGCAAGAAAAGCTGAATAACTAATATTAATTTAGATGCTATAGTTTTTATAAGATTAAGTAACTTTAAAAAGTGGCCATCTTAAAATTTTATTTTTAGGTGGCTACTTTTATTTTTAAAACTAAAAAATATATTTTAATTTTTTGGACAAAATAATTATATATAGATTTTGTAGCTTTAAGAATTTCCAATATTTTTAAGTGGATATCTCTTTGAAGTTTTATAATAATTTTAACCTTAACAATAAGATAAAATATTAAATTTACATGAAAGTATAGGTGATTAATATGAAGCATAAGAAAATAATGGAATGTATTTTAATGGCAACTATAGTAGCGTCAACTATTGGATCAAAGGCTTTAGGAATAGTAAATGAAGAAGATACAAGTATATCTAGATTATGCTCAATGTCCAGTGAAACCATAAAAGCCACAAATTATGAGGGGGGATTAATAGGATTAAAAGAAGGAAAAGTAATAGAAAGGTTGCCTTCAAAAGGTAGTAGATTTATAACTGGTAAGGATATTGGTAGAACCATGTTAATACCTCAATCTAAAGATGGAGAGATTCAATCTTCTGTTGTAGAGAACGTAGATTATACAATAGATAATCCTTATAAGAATATAGATTGGCGTACAGCAAATCAATTAAAATCTAGTCTTCATGCTCATACAGAAAAAAGTGATGGAAAAGATACAATACAAGAAGTATTAGATAAATACTCGGAACTTGGATATGAGGTATTAGCAATAACTGATCATGATCGTCTAACCTATCCTTGGAATGATCCTAAAAAAGGTGATGAAGATGTAATCATACCAAAAGGATTAAATGGTATACCAGCAGCCGAGTTTTCATCTAAACATCATCATATAAATGGTTTTTTCTTAAAAGAAATTGAGAAGTTGTCAACAGAAGAAGAAGCGTTAAAGTATATAGAAAGTCAAAATGCTTTAGCACATTTAAATCATCCAGGAAGGTATGATAAGCCACATACATGGTATATAAATTTATATAAACAATTTCCAAATTTAGTTGGATTAGAAGTTATAAATAGAGATGATAGATATCCCAATGATAGGAAGCTATGGGACGATATATTAACAGATATAATAGATGAGAGAAATGTATGGGGATTTGCAAATCCTGATTCACATCGTCTTAATCAGATTGATACAAGTTATAATAGAATGTTAATAGATGGAGAGTATACTGCAGAAAAATTTAGAAGAGCTATGGAAAATGGAGAATTTTATTTTACAGCTAATATAAGTGCAGAGAATAATAGAAAAAATAATCCTGATATTCCAGCCCCAACTATTACTAATATTATAGTTGATAATGATAAAGATACTATAACAATAGAAGGGGAGAATGTCCAATATATTGAATGGATAGGCTCAAATAGCAGACAGTTAGGAAGAGGAAATTCTCTAAATTTAAATGAAGTTACATCACCTACTCCATATGTTCGTGCAGTAATAGTAGGAGAAGGCGGAGTAAGCTTTACGCAACCATTTAAGGTGACTGCACAACAAGGGAAATAGATTGAATACATTAGAAAAGGTGAGCCTTATGATAAGTTTATATTTTTTATGAAAAGAACAAATAAATTTTTAAAGCCTTGATTAATCAGGGCTTTTTTTGTATGAACAAAATATTATGAAATAACATATAATATATTATTTACAATAGTGTATGGCATACAGTATAATTATAATAGGAGGTGATATTGTGGATAAGGTTACAGAAGATGACTTAATAGAAGGTTTAACTCTAGAGCTTAGAAGAGGAACGTTGGTCTTAAGTGTATTAAGTCAATTAAAGACACCACAATATGGATATTCTCTTGTTACAAGCCTTCAAGATAAAGGAATGACTATAGATGCAAGTACGCTTTATCCTCTACTTAGAAGATTAGAAAGACAAGGAATTTTGGAAAGTTCATGGGATACTGATGGAACGAAACCTAGAAAATATTATGTTATGAGTAAAATAGGGGAAATTGTTTTTAAAAGACTTTGCGATGTATGGAAAGATATTGTGAAAACAACCAATAGTTTTATTGAATAGTAGGAGGGGTTTTATGGATGTTATTGATAGATATGTATATGCAGTAGTTTGCAAACTACCAGAAAAGGAAAGAAAAGAAGTAGAAGAAGAAATTAAAGGACTTATCGATGATATAATTAATAGTTATGAAGAAAATTTAACCTATGAAGAAAAGGTATATAAAGCTCTTAAAGAATTGGGAGACCCTGAGATACTTGCAGATAATTATAGAGGAGAGAAACGATATTTAATTGGGCCAAAATATTTTCATAGATATATCTATGTTTTAAAAATAGTATTGTTAGCAGTGTTTTTAGGCATAACAGTAGCAACCATAGTTGAACAAATATTTAATGGACCTAAAAATACACTCCAGATAGTTACAGTATTTACAGTGTATATTAGCTCACTTTTCTCTGGAGCTATTCAAGGTGCGGTCTGGGTAACAGGAATTTTTGCAATTATTGAATATAACGGTGTGGATATAGATGGAAATGGCAAAGGGAAAAACACATGGGATCCTTCAAATTTACCAGAAATACCAAACAAGAAAAGTAGAATTAAACCATCAGAATCTATAATTGGTATTGTAGCAACAACTATATTTTTTATTGTAGTTTATTTTATGCCACAACATTTAGGAGCATATATAACTATTAATGATGAGATAAGAATAATTCCTATTTTTAATTTAGATGCAATAAAAAGTTTAAGTTTTGTTATAATCATCCTATTTATATTAGGAATATCTAAGGAGCTCACAAAACTTATTGCTGGTAAATGGACCATAAAATCAGCTGTAATTTATTCAATTCTAAGTGGAGTATCTACAGCACTATTAATTACATTCTTATTAAATCCAAAGATTTGGAACACAAATTTTATAACTGAAATATCAAGATTATCAAATATACACAATTTTCCTATAACAAACTGGAGTAATCTGTTAAATGCATGTATTATCATTATAATAATAATAGCTATATTAGATATCCTTTGGGTTTTCTTTAAGTCTATAAAATACTCAAATTGTAAATAAATATTAATTAAAGCTTAATATTATTGTTTTATATCTATTTTCACTATTTATGTAATTATTTTAAATGGATGTAAGCAAATATTATATGAATTTTAAGGAAATAAAGGAATAAATAAAATACTTCTATCATATAAATTAATGAAATATTATTGTATATAGAGGTATTTTATGGAATATAAGTCATTATCAGCAGCACAAAAATGGATTCTAAAAGGTATCCCCATTCTTTTCTTAATTGGTAGCTTTATGCACTTTTTTTATGATTTTAGTGGGAAAAATGTAATAATTGGCCTCATCTCTCCTATAAATGAAAGTATTTGGGAACACTTAAAAATGATACTTTTACCTGTAATCTGTTGGTGGGGAATTTATTATCTAATAAAGGGTAAAAAACATAATATTGATAAAAACAAATGGTTTACTAGTACTTTGATAGCTTTAGTAACATCCATTATAACAACTCCAATGCTATATTATTTTTACACTCAGGCATTTGGAGTTGAGGTATTAATTGTGGATATTATTATATTATTTGTAAGTATTTTATTTGGTCAATTACTAGCATTTCATTTTTATAAATATTCTAAAGGTATAAATTCACATATTTCTATGTATATTTTTATATTTTTAATTTTAATTTTTATGGTATTTACATTTTATCCACCTCATTTACCGATTTTTAGAGATGGTATAACAGGCCAATATGGAATAATTAAATAAAGTAAGTTTATTATTTGATAAAAATAGCAAATATATTTAAATCATAATATAACTAAGGGGAAACTCTTAGTTTTTTTATTTTTAAAGTAAAAGTATACAAAGGATATTATAAAACAAATAAATTTAGAAAATATGAAAAAAAGTACTTTATCTGTCGTAGTAATTATGGTATAGTATAATTACTACGACAGATGAAGTACGTTAGACGTAGTAATAGCACAAAGCATATGAAGAAAATATATGACCTATACTAGTTGGTTATTTTATTGAATGTGCCTTAATATAGTAGGAATAATAGCTATCTAATAAAACAAATTAGCATAGTTATTGAATAGAAGGGAGAATAACATTTGATAAGTAGTGATGTCATCAGAGGTTATAATGATACAATTATTCTTTTTACACTCTTAGATAAAGAATCCTATGGATATGAGATATCTAAAACAATAAAAAAGCTTTCAGAAGAAAAGTATATCATCAAGGAGACAACATTATACTCTGCATTTACTAGATTAGAAAACAATGGATATATAGAGTCTTTTTATGGAGATGAGACTTTTGGAAAGAGGAGAACCTATTACAGAATCACTTCAAAAGGTCGTGAGTATTATAAGGATAAATGTGAAGAGTGGAAAGTTATAAAAGAAGTAATGAGTAAATTTATTAAGGAGATGAATGAAAGTGGAGACAATTAAAAATTATTTAGATAATATCTTTGCAAGTTTGCCGAAGAATGCTGAAACTATGAAGCTAAAAAAAGAGCTGTTATACAATATGGAAGATAAATATAATGAGCTCAAAAAAAGTGGAAAGACAGAAAATGAAGCCATTGGTATTGTTATCTCAGAATTCGGTAATATTGATGAACTGATTGAGGAGTTTGGCATTGATACTACAAAGGAAGCAAATAATATTAGAACAATTTCTATGGAAGAAGCAGAAAGATATATGGTTGACAAAGAGAAGTATGGAAATATGATTGCTATTGGAGTATTTTTATGTATTTTAGCACCAGCAGCATTAATATTTATTGAACAGCTTGTAGCAAATAATATATCTGGAATAAGCATTTATGAGGGAATTTTCAATGCAATTAGTATTATACCACTACTTCTTTTAATTGCCATTGCTGTTGGTTTGTTTATCTATTCTGGTACTAAGCTTGAAAAGTACAAGTATTTAGAAGGGGATTTTAGTATTCCATACCATGTAAAAAATAGAGTTCAACAGAAAAAAGAAGAATTCTCATCGACTTTCACTACGAATATCATTGCTGGTGTTATTCTTTGCGTGTTATCGCCTGTGTCATTAATTATTTTATCTTCAATAACAGGAAATGAAGATAAATTATCCAGTTATGGAGTAGTTATATTATTAGTAATGGTAGCAATTGCTGTATTTATGTTTGTAAGGGTTGGGAATATAAACGGTAGTTATAGCATACTTTTACAAATTGAAGAATATTCTAAGAAAAGTAAGGAGAATAATAGAGTAATTGGTGCTGTTGCAGCAGTTGTATGGCCGCTTGCTACTGCAATATTCCTTATCTGGGGGTTGGCGTTTGGTGCATGGAGAATTTGCTGGATTGTATTTCCTATTACCGGTGTGCTTTTCGGAGCATTTAGTGGTGCATACACCATAATGAAGGGAGAGAATGAAAAATAACTCTACTATAGTTTTGATTTTATATAAACATTTTTATGTTAAATAAGTAATGGAAAATATGATTATTTTTATATAAATTCAAAAGAAAGCAGGAGAATTGCTTAACGTTATAGTAGATATAAGGCACATGAAAAAATAAATAAGTCAGTGTACTAGTTTATTTTGCATCTTTGACTTATTATTTAGTTTCATGTACCTAAAATTATTTTATATACTTTCAATGTAATGTCAAAGAAGAAATATGAAATTAGAAAAATTAGGGGTTCTTAATGCTTACTTATATGAAATAGGAAGGAATGAATGTAAGTTGTGATTGATATAAAACTTGAAACATTTATAACTGTGGCTAATACAAAAAACTTTACAAGAGCTGCTAATATATTAAATATGACTCAGCCTGCAATTTCTCACCATATAAAGCTTTTAGAGGAATATTACAATGTAAAGTTAATAGAAAAAAAGCATAAGACTATGGAACTTACTAGGGCAGGGAATATATTGTATAAATATGCCTTAGAGGTGGATAAAATAAGTAAGCTGGTTAAAAATCAAATAACTAATGAGGCTTGTACTATAAAAAGATATGATGTAGGTGCTACTCTTACCATTGGAGGATACGTACTACCTCCTATTATAGGCAATTATAAAATGAGTAATAAAAATATAGATATAATACTTCAAGTGGAAAATACGGAAACTATAATTCAAAAGCTTTTTAGTGGAGAGATTATTTTAGGAGTTATCGAAGGACCTTTTGATAAGAATAAAGTTATTTATGAAAAGCTCAAAGATGATGAACTTGTATTTGCAATTTCAAGAAAACATCAATTGGCTAAAAGAAGAAGTATAACTATTGAAGAGGTTCTTATGGAAAAGCTTATATTGAGAGAAAGAGGATCTGGTACGAGAAAGGTTTTTGAAGATTATATAGATGAGCAGGGATATGATCCTAAGAAAATTATTCCCTACATGGAAATTGGGGATATAACTGCAATCATATCTCTTGTAGAATCGGGATTAGGCGCTACGGTAGTATCTTGTGAAGCCTTAAAGCCTTCAGTGATAAGTAGAAAGATTAAGATATTACCAATTAAAAATTTAACAATAAAAAGAGAATTTAATTTTATATATTTAAAGAATTCAAATATGGAATTCATAAATAATTTTATTGATTTTTGTAAAAAGGAATGTAATAAGGCTGAACTAGGGAAAGAAACCCTCTAGTTCAGCCTTTTCTTATAGAGATTTTATGCCGCTTTAATTAATTTTAATATAAAGAATTTTTATTCTACTATAACTATTCTTAAGTTCAGTTTACATCATAGCAGCGATATAATAAATATGATGATGTTACAAAAAATTCAATTTAACCTATTATGTTTATAAATTAACAAATTAAGTTAAAGGTGGGGGTAATGTGAAAATACTAGTTATAGGAGGGGTTGCCGCAGGAACCAAGACTGCTGCAAAGCTTAAGAGAGAAGATGAAAATTACGATGTAACTTTAATAACAAGAGACAAGCATATATCCTATGCAGGATGTGGACTTCCTTATTATATTGGTGGAGTCATTGAAGATAAAAAAGATCTTATAGTTAAAACACCTGAAGAATTTGAGAAATTTACCGGAGTTCAGGTATTTACACAATTGGAAGCGAAGGAAATATCAAAGAATTCAAAAGAGGTAGAAGTACAGGATTTAAGCAGTGGAGAAATAAAAAAGTTAAACTATGATAAATTAGTTATTGCTACTGGAGCATCTCCCTTTGTGCCAGCAATGGAAGGAAAAGATTTAGAGGGAGTTTTTACTATTAGGACTCCTGAAGATGCAGTGAAGATAAGAGAAGCTGTAGAACAAGGTGATGTGAAAAGAGTAGTTGTAATAGGTGGAGGCTTTATTGGAATAGAGGTAGCAGAAAATCTTATAGAACAAGGAGTAAAAGTTACATTAATAGAAATGGCATCACAAATATTACCAGGATTTGATATGGAGATAGCTCATATTGCACAGGAACATCTTTTAGATAAAGGAATGATGCCTCTTATGGAAGAACAAGTAATTTCCATTGAAGGAACAAATAGAGTAGAGAAAGTAATAACAGATAAAAGAAAAATAAAGGCAGATATGGTAGTTATGGCAATAGGAGTAAGGGCTAATACGGAGATTGCACAAAGAGCAGGAATAACCCTTGGAGAAAGAAATGCCATAAGGGTCAATGAATATATGGAAACCAGTGAGAAGGATATATATGCAGTAGGAGACTGTGCAGAGAATATAAATATTATTACAGAAAGCAAAGTATGGTATCCAATGGGTTCAACCTCAAATAAGATGGGACGTATTGCAGCTCTTAATATATCAGGAGAGAGAGCAGCCTTGGATGGGGTTTTAGGTACTACTGTAGTAAAAATATTTGATATAAATACAGGCAAAACTGGATTATCAGAACAGGATGCAAAATCTTCAGGATTCAATCCCATAAGTATATTAGTTCCAACTAATGATAGGGCTCATTATTATCCAGGAGTTAAAAATATTGTTACAAAGCTTATTGCAGATAAAGATTCTAGAAGAATATTAGGAGCACAAATTATAGGTCCAGGAGTGATAGATAAACCTATTGATATATTGGCTACTGCCATAACCTTTAAAGCAAAAGTTGAAGATATAGAAAATTTAGACCTTGCATATGCACCACCATTTTCCATGGCAATGGCATCAACTATAGTGGCTGCAAATGTACTTTTAAATAAAATGAATGGAAAAGTTGATACAGTAACTCCTGTAGAATTCTGGCGAGATAAAGATAAGTACAGGGTAATTGATTTGAGAAGTGAAGATGAGTTTGAAGAAAAACATATTGAAGGTGCAATCAATATTCCTTTTGATAATATTAATGAGCACATAAACCATATTGAAAAGAATGAAAATTTAATTTTAGTTTGTAGGGTTGGTAAAATAGCGTATATAGCTTATAAAAAGCTTAAGGCTTTAGGATATAAAGATGTAAAAATATTAGAAGGTGGAATGACAATACCACAAATATAGGGAAGGGTAGTGAAGAGAATGGCAATAAAAGTTTCAGCAGAAGAAAAATCAAAATTAAAGGGACAGGGATTTATTCCTCAAAGGGATGGAAAACATTTTGCTTGTAGAGTAATCACAGAAGATGGGAATTTAAATTCTAATAAAACAAGGGTTCTTTCTGATATAGCTGAGAAATATGGAAGAGGATATATGAGCTATACTACAAGGCTTACAGTAGAGATACCATGGTTAACCTATGAAAATATTCCAAAGATAAAGGGTGAATTGAAAGATGCTGGGCTTGAAGCAGGAGGAACAGGACCAAGAGTTAGACCAGTAGTTTCTTGTAAAGGGACCGTATGTGTATTTGGACTTTTGGATACGCAAGAGTTAGCAAGAAAAATACATGAGCGATTCTACAAAGGATATTATAATGTACTTTTACCACATAAATTTAAAATAGGTATAGGAGGATGTCCAAATAATTGTATAAAACCTGACTTAAATGACTTTGGTATAATGGGACAAAGAGTTCCAGCATATGATGAAGATTTATGCTCAGGATGCAAAAAATGTTCAGTGGAAGAAGCCTGTAGAAAAGGTGCAGCTAAAGTTATTGATGGAAAGCTTCATATAGACATAGAAAAATGTAATAACTGTGGATTATGTATAGATAAATGCCACTTTGATTCAATAGAATGTGGAAAAGAAGGAGTTAAATTATTTATAGGTGGAAAATGGGGAAAGGTTCCAAGAAGAGGACAAATGATTGAAAAAATTTACTCCTATGATGAAGCTATGAACATAATAGAAAAAGCAGTTTTATATTATAGAGAAAAGGGTAAAACTGGAGAAAGATTTGGAGACATGGTGGATAGAATTGGCTTTGAAGAAGTTTCAAAGGCTATATTAGAGAATGAGATTCTTGATAGAAAAGAAGAAATATTAAGTGCAGAACTTCACACTAAAAGAGGATATTCCTGCTAGAGGATAGATAAATAGAAAATAAAAAAGGCGTGAAATTTAGATTTATATCTTAATTTTATGCCTTTTATTTTCTAAAATTGTGAATTTAAAGTTTCAACTATGCTAGTAAAATAGCAATTATTTTTACTTATATGTTAATATTAGCGCTGGTATATCTATAGTATATTTTTACATATCCTTTACTAGAGTAATTTCACCATTAGGATTAACAGTAATAATAATGATGCCATCCTTATCGGTTCGTAAGACAGTTGCATTTAATTTTTTTAGCCTATCTAGAACTTTTGTTGAAGGAGCATTGTCATTATTTTCATCACAGGTAATAACAGCATACTTAGGATGTGCCATTTCAAGAAACTTTTTAGATGAAGAAGCGGAACGGCCATGATACGCTACTTTTAGTATGTCGGATGATAAATCTGTTGCTGTATCTAATAAATCATTCTCTGCATCATTTAAAATATCACCAGTAAACAGCATTGATTTTCCGGCATAGTCTACCTTTACTACAATTGACGTATTGTTTACATCATTATAATCATTTGATAAAGGTGCAAGAAAGGTAACTGTGGCGCTGCCCAGTAAAAAATGGCTTCCTGGTTTAGGATTTTCCACATGAATATTGTAATTTTCTATAGTTGAAAGCATTGCAGAATAGTCATCAGAATTATTTTTGACTACGTCCGTCTTATATAGAACGCCTATATCCATTCCGCTGGAAATAATCCCTGGTATCCCACCGATATGATCTTTATCAGGATGAGTTGTGATAATAGCAGAAAGGCTTTTTATATTTTGCTCGGAAAGATAAGAAAGTATATCATCAGTATTTTTAGAATAACCTGCATCAATTAGCATAGCTTCGCCTTCACATTGTAAGAGAATACAGTCACCTTTGCCTACTGGATAAAATGTGGCTGACAGGCCTTTTTCGGAAGCTGGATGTTGAGGAGTAGAATTTATGCAGCTGGTAAATAAAAGAGAAAAAATTAGCAGTAGATAAACTAAAATAAAACGATGTTTTTTCAATATATTCATCACTTCCTGTTATTTTATAATTATTTAATTTTTCTGTAGTGGTTATATTTTAACATAAGTTAATTATAATGAGTTTATTTTTATACTTTTTCTTTTGATTCTTTATATTCTTCATAATAGCACTTAATAGATACTAATTTTAGCTTTATAAGCACCATATTTCCTAAATAAACATAATATAATTTCAACAGATAATTGATTGATACTAAAAATAATATTAAAAATTTTATAATATTTGGGTTGACAAAATTATTATAATGACATATCATGATACTAAATTGTTATTCAGAGTAAAATACTACGAATTAATAAATGCTATGATAAGAAATAGTAGCATAAGGTAAACTAACAGAGAGAAGTCCTCCTAGCTGAAAGGGATTTTAAGTGTAACTTGTGTGAATGCATCTTTGAGCACTGTCTCGAAATATAGTAGACGACAGCGTGTACGCCCGTTACAGCGTTGAGGTATGATTGTACCAAAAATGAGATGTCATTGTATATTTTTGTTATACACATGATAATTAGAGTGGAACCGCGGAAGATAACTTCTGCCTCTAAATTTTTAGAGGCAGGGGTTTTTTTATTTTAAAAAAATAATATATAGGAGGATTATTATGAATTCTTTACAATACTTTGATTCCATAGCTGAAAGCTGGAACGTGATACGAAGCGAATACTTTGAAGAAAGATTAAAGTATAAAATTTTATCAATAACAAATGTAAAAGACAAAGTTGTGGCTGACTTAGGCTGCGGCACAGGGTTTGTTTCTCTAGCATTGGCTAATGAAGCAGGCATAATATTTTCTGTTGATAGTTCTAGAAACATGCTTAAGGAATTATCAACTACTATTTCAAAAAAAGGTTATAAAAATGTCTACCCTATAAAATCCTCACTTGATAATTTAGCGCTATTTGATGAGTCACTAAACACAGTGTTTATAAATATGGTACTTCATCATATAAAAGATGTTAAAAAGGCAATTGAGGAGATGTACAGGGTTCTAAAAAAAGATGGAGTAGTTGTTATTTCAGATGTCATGGAGCATGAAGGAGAATGGGCAAGAGAAGAAATGTTCGATGAATGGCTTGGCTTTTCAAATGAGCAAATGACAAAATGGCTAGAAGAGGCTGGCTTTAAGAATATAAAAATAGAAAATACAGATTTAAGCTGCAAAGGATATTCAAGTAAAGGTGAATACACTGAAACAGGAATTTTCTTAGCTAGCGCAGTAAAATTATAATTATATTTAATTTAGGAGGAATAAAAAATGAAATTTGAATCATTATTAATTCACGGTGGAATAGATGGAGATGAGCATACAGGAGCGGTAAATGTGCCTATTTATCAAACTTCAACTTATAAACAATCTCAATTTGGTGTAAATAAAGGATATGAATATTCAAGAACAGACAATCCAACAAGAGAAGCATTAGAAAAGCTTGTTGCAGACCTTGAAGAAGGATATGCAGGTTTTGCCTTTGCTTCAGGAATGGCCGCTACAACTGCAGTACTTTCACTATTTAAATCAGGAGATAAGATAGCAATTTCAAGCAATGTATATGGTGGAACCTTTAGAGTCTTAGATAAGGTATTTAGCAACTTTGGTATTGAATACTCTATAGTTAATACTTCAGATTTAGATGAGGTAAGAAACAGCATTGATGAAAAGGTAAAGGCCATATATATAGAAAGTCCTACAAATCCTCTTATGGATGTAACTGATATAGAAGCAGTATCAAAGATAGCTAAGGAAAAGGGCATATATACAATCGTTGATAACACTTTCATGACTCCATATCTACAAAAGCCAATAACTCTTGGAGTAGATATAGTTATTCACAGTGCAACTAAATATCTTGGAGGTCACAGCGACATAGTCTCAGGTATTGTTGTTGTAAATAGCAAGGAACTAGCAGAAAGGCTTCATTTCGTTCAGAATTCTACTGGCGGAGTTCTAGCTCCTTTTGATTCTTTCCTTTTAATAAGAGGAATTAAAACCTTGGCAGTAAGAATGGATAGGCATAACTTAAATGCAAAGTTTGTTGCTGAATTCCTAAGAAATAGAGAAGAAATAGAAAAGATATATTATCCTGGTTTTGAGGATCATCCAGGTTATGAAATTCAATCAAGACAGGCTAAAGGTTATGGCGGAATGTTATCCTTTGTTCTTAAAGAAGGTTATGATTATAAAAAATTCCTTGAAAGTCTTGAAATGATAACCTTTGGAGAAAGTCTAGGAGGGGTTGAGTCTTTAGTTTGCCACCCTGCTTCTATGACTCATGGTTCCATACCTTATGAACTAAGACAAAAGATTGGTATTGTAGATAATTTAATAAGATTATCTATAGGAATAGAAAATCCTGAAGATTTAATAAAAGATTTAGAAAATGCATTAAAGGAGAGTAGATAAAATGGTTAAAGTAGAAAGCTTTTTATTAGATCACACAAAAGTTAAGGCACCTTTTGTAAGAAAATGTGGAACTCAACAAGGACAAAAGGGAGATACAATCTCTAAGTTTGATTTAAGATTTTTACAACCTAATGAGGAAGAACTGCCAACAGCAGCAGTCCATACCTTAGAGCATCTACTAGCAGGATATATGAGAGAAAAGATTGATAATATCATTGACATTTCTCCAATGGGATGCAGGACAGGATTTTATATGATAGCTTGGGGAGAAGTTGAAGTTAATACTGTTATTGAAGCATTAAATTATGCATTAAATAAAGTTATAGAAACAGAAGAGGTTCCTGCAACTAATGCAGTACAATGTGGAAATTATAGAGATCACTCTCTATTTTCAGCAAAAGAGTATGCAAAACATGTTTTAAAGAAGGGTATTAGCAGTGAAATATTTAGATAGCGTTAAAGAGCTTATAGGTAATACCCCTATTATAAAACTTAACAATTTAGACATTAAGCCTAGAGTTAATATTTTTGCAAAGCTTGAAAATTATAATCCAGGTGGAAGTGTTAAGGACAGAATAGGAGTGTACATGATTAAGCAGGCTGAAAAAGAAGGAAGGCTAAGACCAGGGTATACAATAGTTGAAGCTACTGCTGGCAACACTGGAATCGGTGTGGCTCTTGCTGCAATAAATAAGGGCTATAATATAATCTTTGTAGTTCCAGAAAAATTTTCAGTTGAGAAGCAAGCATTGATGAGAGCATTAGGAGCTACCATAATAAATACACCTAGAAAAGCTGGTATGCTAGGTGCCGTTGAAAAAGCCGAGGAATTGCTGAAGACTATAGAAAATTCAATAAGTTTAAGGCAATTTGAAAATAAATCGAATCCATTTGCTCATTATGGAACCACTGGTCCAGAAATATATGAAGCTATGGACGGGAAAATAGATTATTTTGTCTGTGGAGCTGGTAGTGGAGGAACTTTTACAGGAGTTACTAAATTTCTTAAGGAAAAAAATTTAAATATTAAAGGAATTTTAGCTGACCCTCAGGGATCTACTATGGGTGGTGGAAGGGAAGGTTGCTACGATATTGAAGGTATTGGTAATAACTTCATACCTAACACTATGGATATGAGTTTAGTGAATCAGGTTATAAAAGTTACTGATGAGGAAGCTTATGAAATGGTTAAGGTTCTAGCTCTAAAAGAAGGGCTTATTGTTGGAAGTTCTTCTGGGGCTGCTGTTGCTGCTTCCTTAAAACTGGCTAATCAAATTGATAGAGGTAATATAATTACTGTTCTCCCTGATAGAGGAGATCGGTATTTCAGTAAAAATATTTATTAGTTAATATGGATAATGGTAAAGCTATAATTCATAATTTGAAACTGGTATAGAGATTTTAAAGTTAAATAATCCATTTTGGAGATATTTTTAAAACTAACTTTTATATAAATTACAAATTGCAAATGCTATAAAAATATGTGCTTGACGTAAAAAGTTACAATATATTAAAATTAAGTACTATTTAAATGCTAATTTTAATAACATGCTTATAAAGGTCAAGCACATATTTTAGTGTTTGATATTTAATATTATATAAAAATATAGGAATTTAGTTTTAAACTATTAAATCTTAAATTTTTCTTCCAAAACTTTCTATAATGAAATTAAAATTTTTATACTCCAACACTAACTGTCTCAGGAAGAGTGCTTCCACCATCTATAACTATCTGTGTTCCTGTAATGTAAGAAGATTCATCAGATCCTAAAAAGGCAGCAAGTTCTCCTACTTCTTCAGGCTCTGCTAATCTTTTTAATGGAACAGCATCTGCAATTCCATTAATAACAGCATCAGGATTTTCAGAATTAGATTGAACTGCGATACTTTGAGCCATTGGAGTGTTAACATATCCTGGACAAATGGCATTAACGGTTATATTATGCTCTGCCACTTCTCTTGCTAAAGATTTAGTGAATCCAATTAAGGCTGCTTTGGTAGTAGCATAAGCAGTTTCTAAAGGATCAGCTACTATATCTCCTGTAACAGAGGACAGTATGACTATCTTGCCATATTTTTCTTTTATCATTAATGGTAGAACAGCCTTTGTAACATTCCACACTCCTTTAATATTTATGTCTATATGAAAATCTCTGTCTTCATCTGACATATCTAAAAATTTACCGAGTTTACATACACCAGCATTATTTACAAGTATATCTATTTTTCCAAACTTATCAGTAGCTTCTTTTACTGCCTTATTAATGCTGTCCATATCAGATACGTCAGCTTTTATGGCTAATGCTTCAAAGCCTTCTTTATTTAATGTTTCTGCTAAGGTTTCTATTGAAGAAGACCTTGCAATTAAAACAACTTTTGCACCATGTTTTGTATATACCTTTGCAATTCCTTCACCAATTCCTTTAGAAGCACCAGTTATAAGTGCAACTTTACCTTCTAATTTTCTCATAATTCTCCCCCATAAATAATAAAATATTTTGCTTAGAATATAAGCAATTTATACATATATTTTACATTTTATTAAAAATATTACTTTGCGTCAAATTTAACTTTATTTGGGGAAGGTTCATAATTATATTTAATGTAAGAAAATATTGCAGTGCTATACAATTTGCTAATGAAACAAAATATTTAGTAAAAGGACTTTTATTTGAGCTACAGTATAATTTGTTAGATAGCATTATATATGTTATAGGATTATATGTTTCCTAAATTGTGAATTGTGAACTGTGAACTATGAATTTAGTAGTTTTAGTGGCAGTACTAAAAGAGTTTAAGTATAGATGACTGAGATATATGAAAGAAAATTATAGTAAGATTAAATTTTTAGTAGATAAATTTAGTGATTATCCTAAGCTGCTAATAATGCTTGAATAATTGCTTTAAAATTAGATATAATGAAAAAAGTAATTAGAATAATTTATAAAAAGTACAAACTACACAAAAGAATTGAAAGAATAAATACTAAATCAGATAAAAAAGTGGACAATAATATGACTAACAGAAGGGTAAAGATATAATGAAGAATTAAATTAACTTTAAGGGAGTGAAGATTATGAATATTCAAGTAGTTAAAAAAGAAGAGATAAAAGTTATTGGTCTTGCAGTGAATAGTTCTTATTCTCAAATAAGCAATATTTCTATTTTATTTGATCAGATGGAGGAACGAATGGGAGAAATATTGCACAAAACAAAGGAATCTATTTTTATTGCTCCTTTTCATAGTAGAGAAACAGAATTTACTTATTATGTGACAGTACCAGTAGAAAAAATTGAAAATATTCCTAATGGAATGATAGGTTTCGTTATTCCTAGCAAAAAATATATCTTTGCTACTCATAATGGGAGCCCTAGTGAAGTTGAAAATACCTATTTACAAATGTTCTCATGGATGAAGGAACATGGATGTGAGCAAGATTATCATGCCTTAAGTTTAGAGATATATAAAAATGAACACAGTACAATAAATTCTTTTGGGGATAAACTGCAATTTGATATTTATTTACCTCTAAAGAAAAGTAAAAATCTAAAATAAATTAGTTTATAAGGAGTAAAGATAAAAGCTGAGAACTCGTTAGTATTTTTCAGTACTTTTTTACCATATAAAAGATATGTAATAAACATTTTTATTTTAACTCAAGTCTATAGAAAAAAGAGCTTAGTAGAATGTTTCCATATGCTTAAAATGCCATTTGTTATTTTAAAGAGCAATAAAAATATTTGTACTTTAATATAAGAATACATGTAAGTAAATATGTTAAATTTAAGGGACGATTCATTTTATTCCTATTAAACAATGCAGTTTATAGATATATAAATATAATTATGAACTGTCCCTTAAACATATGTATATATTAACTGTTGAGATATTTGGTTATTAAAGGTCTATTAGGGAAGCATTAAAGGGTATAGAAATTATAATATAATATTAAGTTAAAGGATTTTATAATTGTCTATAAGTTTTTTTCTCCCCATTTATTCATAACTTCTAAAACAGGGAATAAGGTTTCACCTTTCTTTGTTAAGGAATATTCAACTCTAGGAGGAATTTCATGATATTCTTTACGATTAATTAAACCATCCTTTTCTAAATCTTTTAACTGTTGACTTAGCATTTTATGTGTAATTCTATTAAGCCTTTTTTAAAACTCTCCATATCTCATAACTTTACCTATACTTATATGATATAGTATAAGTATTTTCCACTTACCTCCAATGGTACTTAGAGTATATTCTATTGGACATATATGATTATTTTTATCTTGAACAGGCATAGATCCTATTTCTCTCCTTTTGTATAGTATCTTACTTAAAAGTGCATACTTTAAAGTTTGTATCATATTAATTATAATAAATATATAGTATAACATATACTAAAAATGGAATTAAATAAAAGTATATTAAGTAGGGAGGCTTAATTATGAACGAAATTTTAAAAACTATAAGAAATAGAAGAAGTACTAGAGTTTTTTTACCAGAGCAAATAAAAGAATCAGAACTAAATGCTATATTAGAAGCTGGGATTTATGCACCTAGTGCTACAAATAAGCAGCCTTGGCATTTTACAGTAATTCAAAATAAAGATCTGATAGATAGATTAAGTTATAGCTTTAAAGAATTTGCTAAAAAATCTGATAATGATTATATGAGAAAGTTTGGGGAAAATGAGAAATTTCATGTGTTTTATAACTCGCCAACGGTAATCTTAGTTTCTGGAGAAATAGATAATAGATATGCTTCAATTGACTCTGCAGCAGCAGTAGAGAATATGTTAATAGCTGGAGAGTCTTTAGGAATTGGTTCATGTTGGATTGGATTCATTGAATACTTATTAAATAGTGATGAAGGAAAAGATTTTATTAATGAACTTAAAATACCAGAAGGATTTAGGCAGATACATGCAGTATCATTTGGCTATAAGAGAAATACTTTAACTAATGCACCTGCAAGAAGGGAAAATACTATTACCTATATAAAATAGAATTTAAAAGCTTTTAAGATAAGATTGACTTACGAATATGTAAATCAATCTTATTTTTTAGAATGTATCTTAAATTTTAAGGAACAGTTTTTTAGTTTTCTGATATTTCCATTTGTTTAAGTATTTCTTACTAATTAAAAAAAGAATGGAAATGGTAATAAAGATAATGCAACTATAGAAGCAAATGGAAATCTTCTACGTCTAAATCGTCTGAACATCCTTCTACGACGGCGAGGTCTGAATTGTCGATATTGATCTTGATCTGAATCTGGACTGTCTTCCATCATATCTTCACCAACCAACATAGTAACGCCATCCATATCTACGTCGTCAATAATTCCGTCAAACATACTTCCATCTGTCAGTGTTATAATAACGTGAAAGCCTGAATACATGTTACATCTATCGCGTAAACTTTGCATGTCTCTGTAATAATTATTGTTTTCTGGTACCATTTTCTACCAACCCCTTTCTAATATCATAGTATTCGTTTGTAAGGAGGATGGTACAATTTTAATGAATAAATCTTGAAAAAAATTCGACAAATAATTTATCTATTTATTTCATTTAAAGCTAAGTGACGGTTCATTTTTATTTTCATTAAACAATATAATCTTATAAAATATAATTATGAACTGTCCCTTATAGAAGATGTGAAAGAGGTGTAGGTGATGAAAGAATGGTTAAAAAGTGCTATAAGGAAAAATAAAACATGCCAAAGAAGAGGGACTTCTTTTTTACTGCTAGTTTGCATATTTTCTATATTATTTTTAATTTCATGTACCTCAAAACACTCAGAGAGTGATACTATAGAAGGAGATATTGTAGAAGGATATACTACAATTATTCATGATATTTATTCACCGAAAGACGATGTCTTGAATATAATTGCCATAGATTTAGAACAAGCTGCAAATCTCAATGAAGAAGATAAGAAGATATTATTGGAACGACTTTCAAAAGATTATCCAAGTGAAATAAAGTTAAAAAATAAGAAACAATTAAAAGAAGAGGGATATATAAAAGAAGAAGGATTTAAAGATGGAGTTTTAATTAAAATTGATAAAGTGAGCAATGAACCAAGTGGTAGGGGATTTAAATATTCTATTATTAGATGGCATGGTCCAAAAGGGGCAACTGGATACAATAATAGTATAATCTTATATGAAAATGATAAATGGAATATTCACAAAGGGATTTCGTGGGAGGCATAATGTTATATAAATAAGCGCCTTGAAAACTAATGCATAGCTGAATATAG
The DNA here is from genome assembly GCF_000816675.1 of Clostridium argentinense CDC 2741. Lineage (GTDB taxonomy): Bacteria > Bacillota > Clostridia > Clostridiales > Clostridiaceae > Clostridium_J > Clostridium_J argentinense. Next base: position 205,418 of record NZ_AYSO01000017.1, read on the forward strand.
TTAAATTTTTAGAGATTTCAATTCACAATTCACAATGCAAAATTCACAATTAAGGTTGAAATTAATTTTACAAATTAATTTCTTTAACTAATTTTTTCACTAGCAATACAATTGCTAGTTTTCCACCTCAGGGGAACAGTAGTGAAGCCCTTTAGGGTTCCCCTGAGGTGCAGTATAGATTCGATCAATACCAATAAATTTAACTAACACTATGGAGAGGCTACATTTGCTATTCTCTTTATAACAAGCTACTGCGTAACTTCAAAATAATCAATTTTAAATTTCTCAGCTTTTGCTGAGAAATATCCATAATTGTGAATTCAATATTTTTACATATATATTAATTTTAGAACTTACATAGCTATATATAGCATATTATAAAATAAAGTAAAATAAAAAAAGATGCTCCTTAGAAGTAGGGAGCATCTTATGCATTAGAGAAATTATTGAAGTTTACCGCCTTCAATAATAACTTCTTTAGGATCAATGTCTTTTCCATAGGCAGGAAGTAAAGTTTCGTCATAAGCTTTTTGAATAAAGTTTTCTTTACCAAGCTTTGCTAATTCATCGTTAATCCAATTAAGAAGTTCTGTATTTCCTTTTTTTACAGCAGGTGCAATTGTATCTTGATTTCCAAGACTAGTAATTCCTGTTGTATAGCCTTTGTTTTCTTTTGCCCAAGAAAATAGTAGTGTGTTGTCATGAGCAAGTGCAGCACCACGACCATCTTTTAAGGCTTGAAATGCTTCAGTATTTTGTTCATATTTTAATAATTCAATATCTGGGTAATTTTTTGTGAAATATGCTTCAGCAGTTGTACCTTTATTTACAATAAGTTTTTTACCCTTTAATTGATCTACATTAGTTATAGGTGCTCCATCAGGAGAAACAACACCTAGTGATACTTTCATGTAAGGATTAGCAAAATCAACTTTTTCTTTTCTTTCATCAGTTACAGTAAAGTTAGCAAGAAGAATATCAACCTTATTAGATTCAAGATATTCAACTCTGCTTGCAGCTTCAACTAATACAAATTCAACTTTATTTTCATCACCAAGTAAATCTTTTGCAAATTGTTTTGCAATGTAAACATCAAAACCTTGATTTTTTCCATTGGAATCTACATAACCAAAGGGTGGTTTGTCACTAAACACACCAATTCTGACTTTGTCATTTTTCTTAATTTGCTCAATTCCAGTTGCAGTATTAGAGTTTGAGCAGCCAGCTAATATACCCATTACAAGAATAAGAGTAGATAATATGTATAATATTTTATTAGATTTTTTCATTATAAAGCACCTCTTTCAAAATTAAATATATTTAAGAATCCTTTTGCACGTTCTGTTTTAGGATTATTAAAGAATTCTTCTGCAGTGGATTCTTCTGTAATTTTTCCTTTATCGATAAATATAATTCGATTAGCTACAGCTTTTGCAAACTCCATTTCATGGGTAACGATAATCATTGTCATGCCTTCTTCAGCAAGTTCTAGCATGACATCAAGTATCTCGCGAACCATTTCTGGATCTAATGATGCAGTTACTTCATCAAATAGCATGATTTCTGGATTCATACAAAGAGATCTTACAATAGCTATTCTTTGTTTTTGTCCACCTGAAAGCTGCCTTGGGTATGCATCTTTTTTATCTAGTAATCCAACTCTCTTTAATAATTTTAATGCTTGATTAGTTACCTCAGACTTGTCCCTTTTTTGTACCTTTAAGGGTCCAAGTAAAATATTCTCCATTATAGTCATATGAGGGAATAAGTCGTAGTTTTGAAAGACCATTCCAATTCTCTCTCTAATTGAATGCCATTTTGTACTATCTTTATTAATTACTTGACCATCTAATTTGATTTGACCTGATTGAATTTCTTCTAGTCCATTAATGCATCGTAATAGGGTACTTTTACCACAACCAGATGGGCCTAAAATAACAACAACTTCTCCTTTATGAACATCAAAAGAAATGTCAGATAATGCCTTTGTACCATCATATTGTTTATTTAAATTTTGGATTTCCAATAACTTATTTTGGGATGTCATAACATCACCTCCTTAGTTCTGCCACTTTTTTTCTAATGTTTTTGAGAAAAGAGATATAGGATAGCAAATTATAAAATATAGAAAAAATATAAATCCATAAACCCAAAATGATGCTGATGGATTTTTAATAATTGATGCTTCTATTATTTGCTGACCTACTTTTAGGACTTCAACAACTCCAATAAGCACCACTAAAGATGTTGTCTTTATCATACGGGTAGCAAGATTGATAGCCGCAGGAATTAGACGACGTAATGCTTGTGGAATAATAATATAAAAGTAAATTTGAACATCAGTAAGTCCAATTGCTTTACCACTTTCTTTTTGATGTTTTGGAAGTGAGGTAATGGCCCCACGTACAATATCGCCCATCTCAGCACTTCCCCATAGGGTGAACACAAGTATAGAAACAAGCTCACCATCTAAATGGATGTTCAATGCCTTAGTAAGTCCAAAGTAAAAAAGAAACAACCATACTAGTATAGGAATAATTCTTACTGCTTCTAGATAAATTCTTAGTATAAATCTTATGAGTTTATTATTAGATGTCATAAGAATACCCAAAATAACACCAAGTATTAAGGAAATAGAAATAGAAATAAGTGCAATTCGTGCAGTTACCCATAGTCCTCCAAAAAGTCTAGATAAATTAGTTCCCTGAAAGAAAACATTAATTCCCAAGCTCTGCATAACGTACTCTCCTTTCAATTAGGGTAAGTAGGAGTGATAATGGCAATAAAATAATCAAATAAGCTACTACAAGCATAACTAGGGCTTCCGTTGTTTTATAATACATTCCAATTAGATCTTTAGTTACAAACATTAAATCGGCAAGGGCAATAGCACTGACAATTGATGTTTCTTTTAATATAAAGATTGCATTAGCACCTAGGGCAGGTATTGCAACTGTAAAAGCTTGTGGCAATATTACATATCTAATCAGTTGCCCCTTAGTAAGTCCAATACTAAGACCAGATTCAATTTGAATTGTGTTTACTGCTTCAAATCCACTGCGAAATGCCTCAGCCATATAGCTTCCCCCTAGAAAGGCAAGGCTAATGACAGCACAGGTATAGGCTTCAAGTTTTATACCCATCTTAGGCAATCCATAATAAAGGAAGAACAGTTGGATTAAAAGAGGGGTATTTCGTGAAAGTTCAATATAACCGCTAACAATATGCCTTAAAACTTTTACTTTATAATAAATGATTAAACTACAGATAAATCCGATAAGTACTGATAACACAACACCCCAAAAAGCTAGAGTAAGGGTTAGTTGTGTAGCTTTTATGTAAAGGGGAATGTTTTTTAAAATAAAATCAATATCCATATAACTCACCTCCTAAGGTTAAAATGTATAATACATATATGTTTAGTATGAATAAGATTGTAGCTCTGTAAAGATGAAAAGTCAATAGGTTTTCAAAATTCATTTTTATAATACATATATGATTAGTATGATATTGACTTTAATATTATTTATAGGTAACATATAAATAATATTAAACAACTATGAAATGGGTGAATATAGTGAGAATATCAGCAAAAGGACGTTATGGTTTGGCAGCAGTGATTTATATGGCACAACTTCATCAAAATGGAGAGTACATTACAATTGTGAAAATATCGGAAGCACTCGGTTTATCAAAAATTTATTTAGAGCAGACATTTTCATTATTAAAAAGAGCAGAAATAGTTACATCTATCAAGGGTGCACAAGGAGGATATAGATTGACACGAATGCCTAGATATATAACCGTATTTGAGGTTTTATCAGCGATCGAAACTTCTTTATTTGAAAAAACAGAAGAAACTGTTGAGAACAAAGTATCAGCACTAGAATCTGCTATGCAGTCATTCGTCTTTGAACCACTTGATAATGCAATTGAAACAAGTTTAAAAAAAATTACATTATATGAATTAGCAAATGAATACGAAAAACAAAGAGAAGATAATGACTTTATGTTTTTCATTTAGCCATCATAGCTAACATTTGTCACTAAATAACAACTAAAGAAGATATATTTATATTATTTTATGAATGAAAAATATAACATCACAATGCAAACTCCAATGGGAATAGAAAAAGGTACAATTACTTTTGTGGTTGATGGTGACGTATTAAGCGGCTAATTAAACATTATGGGTGAAAAAGGATTTTTCCAATAGAAAATTAAATGGAAATGAATTTGAATTCTCAGGAAAAATCAAAAAAACTTGTTGAAAAATACCATATATAGCAAAAGGTTCTGTTGAAGGAGATATATTAAATGCTATTGTAGACACAAAGTATGGTAAACTATCTATAAAAGGAACTGATATAAAATAATAAAGCAAAACTTTTATAGCTATTAAATATAAATATCATTAACAAAAATAAATTTAAAAAGCGTCACTAATTAGTGACGCTTTTTTTAGTATTGCTGGCATGGAGCATAGTGATAGCTATTAGTTTAAAATAAATGAATATGTAATATAGATTTTTAAAACTTAAATAAGTAGTGATAGGCTAGATAAATTAATTTGATGTTAGTTATATGAAAAGTATTTATTAGTTTTATAAGTAATATTGACATAACATGTAAAATATGTTATAAAAATAATAGCTGTTAGCACTCAAGGGAAAAGAGTGCTAATAATCATGCTATATGAAAACAGCAGAGTGCTTAATAATAGTTAAATTAATTTTTAAAAAGTAATTTAACTGATAATATAACTTGTTTTCAAAATTTTATAATAATTAGCTGAAAGGTCACATTCCTTAAAAACAGGATGAAAGACTTTTATTTGTATATATTTTTTATTGTGAAGGGAGAGATTAAATTTGGAAACAAAACAATTTAAGGCAGAGTCTAAGAGACTTCTAGATCTTATGATTAACTCAATTTATACTCATAGGGAAATTTTTTTAAGAGAACTTATTTCTAACGCCAGCGATGCAATTGATAAAATTTATTATAAGGCATTAATGGACGAGTCTTTGACTTTTGAAAAAGATGATTATTATATTAAGGTAGCTTCTGATAAAACAACTAGAACAGTAAGAATTTCTGATACTGGTATTGGAATGACAAAAGAAGAACTTGATGATAATCTTGGGGTTATAGCAAAAAGTGGGTCTTTACAATTTAAAAAAGAAAATGAATTAAAAGATGGATATGACATAATCGGGCAGTTTGGAGTAGGATTCTATTCTGCATTTTTAGTAGCTGATACTGTTACTGTTATAAGTAAAGCTTTTGGTAGTGATGAAGCTTACAAATGGGAATCTAAAGGTATCGATGGATATACCATTGAACCATGTGAAAAAGATTCTATTGGTACAGAAATCATACTTAGAATAAAAGAAAACACAGAAGATGAGAACTTTGATGAGTATTTAGAGGAATATAAACTACAGTCTATAATTAAGAAGTATTCTGATTTTATTAGATATCCAATAAAAATGGACATAACTAGAGAAAAACTTAAAGAAGGTACTGAGAATGAATATGAAGAGTATCTAGAGGAACAGATTGTAAATAGTATGGTTCCTATATGGAGAAAGAATAAAAACGAGCTTACTAAAGAAGATTATGATAACTTTTATTCTGAAAAGCACTACGGGTTTGATAAACCAATAAAACATATTCATACCAGTGTTGATGGTGCTGTAAGCTATAATGCAATTTTGTTTATTCCAGAAAAAACACCATATGATTTCTATACAAAAGAATATGAAAAAGGTTTAGAGCTATATTCAAATGGTGTTCTAATCATGAATAAGTGTGGAGATTTATTACCTGATTATTTTGGATTTGTTAAAGGTATAGTAGATTCAGAAGATTTATCTCTTAACATATCTAGAGAGATACTACAACATGATAGACAATTAAAACTTATTGCTAAAAATATAAAAACTAAAATAAAAAATGAGTTAGAAAACATATTAAAAAATGAGAGAGATAAATATGAAGAATTCTATAAATCTTTTGGAACACAATTAAAATATGGTGTTTATAGTGATTTTGGAAGCAATAAAGATATCCTGCAAGACCTATTAATGTTCTATTCTTCAAAAGAGAAAAAGATGGTAACTTTAGCTGAATATGTTTCTAGAATGCCAGAAGATCAGAAATATATTTACTATGCTGCTGGTGAATCAAATGAAAGAATTGAGAAATTACCACAAACGGAAATTGTATTAGATAAAGGATATGAAATATTATACTTTACAGAGGATGTAGACGAGTTTGCTATAAGAATGCTGATGAAATATAATGATAAAGAATTCAAATCTGTATCAAGTGGTGATTTAGGTATAGAAATGGAAGAAAACGAAAAATCAGCTAGTTCAGATGATAAGGACAATAAAGAACTCTTTGAACATATGAAAGATATTTTATCAGATAAAGTGAAAGATGTTAGAGAATCAAAAAGATTAAAGAACCATCCAGTATGTCTATCAAACGATGGTGAGCTTTCAATTGAAATGGAGAAAATTTTAAATGCTATGCCTAACAATGAAAATATAAAAGCAGATAAAATTTTAGAAATAAATACAAATCATGATGTGTTTAAGTCATTAAAAGAAGCTTATGAGAGTGATAAAGACAAGCTTAAATTATATACAGATTTATTATATAATCAAGCATTACTTATAGAAGGATTAACTATAGCTGATCCTGTAGAATTTACAAATAATATATGTAAAATAATGATATAGGCAAAAAGCATGTAATGCTTATTTATAATTGATTCCGAAAAATAAACAAATAAAAACCTAAAATCTGTATAGATTTTAGGTTTTTATTTGTTTCAATCTTAATTTTTCTATGGATTTGTTAATAAATTATTTAAAAACGGGAACTTGATATATATTATTAAGTTTACATTAAACTAAATAATATATTGTTTTAGATAAAGAATTCATTAAAATGAATTGATTCTAAAAATAAAAAGAAATATAATTTAAATAAATGAAAATGAATTGCAATATCATTATTAAAAAATCTTAATTTTATTATAAATAACAAGATATTCTTAAAAATATATAATTAATTTGAGTATTTTAGAAATTTTATAAGGAATGTTAATTAATTGTTAGATTTCTTTATAGGAATATATTTTATGAGAATAGGAGGTGATAATTTTGGAGATTAAAAAAGATATAGTAGACATATATTACAAACATGTTGAAGCAAAATATTGTTGTAAAACTTCAGATGAATTATTAGGAAAGAAATATGTTATAGGAAAGCAATTTGGTGTAGGAAATTTTTCAAGGATGAGAATAGAAGATGGATTGGAAATATCAAAAATCGACATTGACTATAAAATGGAGATGGCTTTTAATAACAGGGAATTTGATGGAGATATTTTAGAATTGGGATATTGTTATAATGGTAACATGAAAATTTTTTCAATGCCTGACAATAAAAAGTATACACTGGAAGCAGGAAATATGTTTATTTATAAGACATTAAATGATGTGGACTATTTTAAGTTTAGACATAATAAGTGCAAGATTATATCTATTCAAATGAATTTTAACACCATTAAAAGTGCTATAAATCCAATATGGGAAGATAAAGTAATAATAGATTGGGAAGAGAATATAAATAATATATTTAAAGAAAATATATTAGTAATTGAAGAAGCTAGCTATGATATAAAAAAAATAGCAGAACAAATAGAATTTATTTCAATTAAAGATATAATGAGCTATATGAATCTTAAATTGAAAACAATAGAGTTTTTAGCTACTGTTCTTGAAGAGAAATCTAATAAAAGAGTTTTAGAGAATTCAAAAGATCGAAGAACAGAGATTGTAACTATGGCTAAAGATATAATAAATAAAAACCTTCAAAATTCACCATCTGTTAAAGAATTAGCTGATAGTTTAAACATAAGCTTATATAAATTGCAAGAAGGATTTAAAAATGCTACAGGGTATACTGTTTATGAATATATACAAAAATTAAAAATTGAAAAAGCAAAGCATTTATTAAAGAATACCAATATGTCCATTATAGAAATTGCAAACGAAGTAGGATATGAAAATCCAAGTAAATTTGCAAATCTATTTAAACGCTATAATAATATAACTCCATTAAAATATAGAAAATTATAATAAAAACGTTATATAAGTGGTTCTAGCACTTTCTTAAATAATATAGTAGAAATGTTTCAAGTTTAACAAAAATCATATGTTTGATTTTTGTTTTTGGAGCATTTTTTATTTTTTTGGAGCAGATATTGATAATGATTATCAATTATAATTATATTGTAAATATGTTGGATATGTTTTAAAACTTTATAGAAAGAAGGGATATATATGAGATTATTTAGCTAAGTTTAAAATAAGATTTAAAATAAAATTATATTTTAGGAGGAGAAAAATGAGAAAGAAATCAAACTTTGCATTTCTTCTTGAGGTATCTGGCAAAGAAAAAAATAAATTATATATATCTGCTATATTTAGTGTAATAAGTTCTCTTCTTGCAATAGCACCGTATATTCTAATGTATAATATAATACTAGAATTTTTTAAAGTAGAAATGAATTATGAAAAAATTAGATATTTAGCTATAGTTGTGGGAATTGTTGTAGTGGTTAGAATGATAATATTTTTAGCATCAGGAGTATTTTCTCATGTAGCAGCATTTACAATACTTTACGAACTTAGAATGAAAGCTGTAAATCATATATCAAAATTAAACATGGGATTCTTTACAGAACATACTATTGGAGAAGTAAAAAAAATTATAAATGAAGATATAGAGAAGCTAGAAAATTTCATAGCACATCAAATTCCAGATTTAGCTTCAGCAATTGTTACGCCAATTATAGTCATCTCTTATCTTATGTATTTAAATTGGAGATTAGCATTGGTTTTATTTATTCCAATTATCCTAGCTTTTATAAGTCAAATGGCTATGTTTAAAGGTATGAAGAAAAGAATGGTGAAGTATCATCATTTACTTCAAAGACTCAATTCTACCATAATACAATATATAAATGGAATAAATATAATGAAAGCATTTAATCTATCTGCAAAGTCTTTTAAAAATTATAAAGATGTTATAGAGGAATATGCAGATTATTGGATTGATGTAACCATGAAAAGTGCTCCACTCTACGGAATATTTTTAGTTCTTATAGATTCAGGACTCTTATTTATGATACCTATAGGTGGAATTATGTTCTTAAATAGAAGTATAAATGCTTCTACCTATATATTATTCTTAATTTTAAGTGCAAACTTTCTTGCTTCTTTTAAGCAGTTACTAGAATTTGGAGGAACTTTTTCAATGCTTTTAGAGGGAGCAGGAAGGGTAAGAAGTATTATTGAACAAGAACCTCAGATGTCAGGAAGTAAGATTATAGATAAAAATTCTAAGGGAAAGATAGAATTTAATAATGTTACATTTAAATATGATAAAAAAGAGATTATAAAGAACTTATCTTTAACTATAGAACCTAAAAATGTAGTTGCACTGGTGGGACCTTCCGGTTCAGGAAAGACTACATTAGCTCAATTATTAGGAAGATTTTGGGATATACAAAAAGGGAGTATTACAATTGATGGTATAGACATAAGAGAAGTTAAGATGGAAGAGCTGATGGATAAAATATCTTTTGTATTTCAAAATATCTTTATGTTACAAGATACTATATTAGAAAATATTAAGATGGGGCTAAATAAAAGTGATGAAGAAGTTGTTGAAGCTGCTAAAAAGGCACAAATTCATGATTTTATAATGACATTACCCAAAGGATATAACACGTCCCTTGGAGAAGATGGAGTTAAACTTAGCGGAGGCGAAAAACAAAGAATATCTATTGCTAGGGCAATACTAAAAGATAGCCCTATTGTAGTTCTTGATGAAGTAACTTCATATTCAGATGTAGAGAATGAGGGGAAAATACAAGAAGCTCTTAGAACATTATTAAAAAATAAAACAGCTATAATAATAGCTCATAGATTATATACAATAAAGAATGCAGATAAAATTATAGTTTTAAAAGAAGGAAAAATTTTAGAGCAAGGAACTCATAGTTCTCTTATGAAGAAAAATGGACTATACAGGTATCTCTGGGATATGTATGACTATGAAGCTATAGAATCAGAAAGGGGAGCTTGATATGCTTACTGATATAAAGAAATTATTAGGTGAAGAGAGTAAAAAACTTAGAAAGCCTATAATTCTATTGACTATAGATACTTTATTTCATATGTTTTTTTATTCAATGTTATATTTTGTATTGCTTGATTTAATCAAAGAGGATTTAAACTTCTTAAAAATTAAAAAATATTCAATAATGATGGTGGTTGCTTTTATTACTAGAGCTTTAGTTAATGCAAAAGGATATACTGGCATACAAGCTAAAGGAGCTCGTGCTATAGAAAATATGCGTATTTCACTGGGGGATCATATTAGAAATATAAATTTAGGATTTTTTAATAAAAATAGTATAGGAAGCTTATCTAATATAATGACCAATGATTTACAAGACTTTGAGAATGTAATAACCCACAGTACTAGTGACCTAATAAAAACAGTATTTCTTAGTGTATATCTTCTTATAATGACTTTCTTTATCGATTTACAATTAGGGCTTATTCAATTAATAGTAGTATTTATTGCTATGCCGATTATTTACGTGGGAGGAAAGAAAGTTACAACTATAGGAAATCAAAAGAAAAAGGTAATGAATGAAGTCATATCAAGATTAGTCGAATATATTAATGGGATACAAGTATTTAAATCCTATAATTTAGTAGGAGAAAAATTTCAGAGATTAGAGAAATCTTTTAGTGACTTTAAGAAAGAAAGTATAAGAACAGAGGTAGCAATTGTACCTTTTGTACTAATCTTTCAAATCATAGTTGATTTAAGCTTTCCAATATTACTGCTTATGGTAACAACAAAATTTGGAGCAGGAAGTATTGGAAAAATAGAATTTTTAACATTTATTATAATAAATATAGCGCTTACAAACGTATTACGAGGGTTTGGAGCACAATATGGAGTATTTAGATATTTTAAATTAGCATCACAAAAGTTGATAGATACATATAATCAACCTGAAATGAGCTATAAATATGAAAATTTAGATTTTGATAATTATGATATTGAATTTGAAAATGTAGACTTTAAATATGAAAAAGGAGAAAATACTATAGACAATTTAAGTTTTAAAGCGAAGGAAGGGACTATGACAGCTTTAATTGGACCTTCTGGCTCAGGAAAAACTACAGTTATAAGCCTTATAGCTAGGTTTTGGGATGTTAATAATGGAAGTATAAGAATTGGCGGAAGAGATATAAAGGATATAAAACCAGATTTATTATTAAAGCATATAAGTATGGTTTTTCAAGAGGTCTATCTTTTAAATGATACAATATACAATAATATAAAATTAGGGAATCTAAAAGCTACTAAAGAAGAGGTAATAAGAGCAGCTAAAATTGCAAATTGTCATGAGTTTATAGAAAAACTGGATAATAAATATGATAGCTTAATTGGAGAAGGTGGATCTACTCTATCAGGAGGAGAAAAACAAAGAATATCAATAGCTAGAGCCATACTAAAGGATGCACCTATAATATTATTAGATGAAGCTACAGCATCTTTAGATGCAGATAATGAATTAGAAATAAGAAAAGCCATAAAGAAACTTACAACGAATAAAACAGTTATAGTAATAGCTCATAGATTAAATACTATAAAGGATGCTGATCAGATTATAGTTTTAAATGAAGGTTCTTTAGAGGAAAGAGGGAATCATAAACAGTTAATGGAAAATAAAAAAAGATATTATAATATGTATAATGAAATGGAAAAAGCTAAAAACTGGGCAATATAATTTATATTAGGTGATGATTAGCATGCAGCAAAAAGCGCCATTTTCTATAGGGGATATTTTATACCTTTTTTATAAGTGAATATTTACCTATTAATACAAAATTATATTTTGAATAATAAATCTGGAGAATCATAATACTTAATGAGCATATATTTTATAAAAGAGAAACTGTCAAGCTAAGTGTACACTTAGCTTATTTTTCATTAAAATCTTATAACTATGTCTCATATTCAAGATATTTTTGTGATTTATCATTTAAAATATTTTCTCAGCTATAACTTCTTCTTAAATTATAGTTGAAAAATCAATTATTAACTTCATTAGTACCATGTTATCATCAACTATGGAATCAACGAAATATATACTTACATTTAGTCCTTTTATATTATAAGCTACTTGGATTGAAGATAATTATAAGGTTTTTTAGAGCTAATTAGTTTCACACATAAAATTGCAATTATTATACAAATAAATTTAATATTATTTAAAATCTTTGCAATTAGTAACTTATTATAATAAAATATATGCATAAAAAGAACGAATAATGTAGTAAGTTTATATATTTGTATTTAAAATTAAAGTTATATACAAAAATATTTTCTATATTAATCTTAAAAATATAAAGAAGATACACGCTAAGTTTTTAAGTAGTATGTTTTATAATGAAGCTTAATCATTTAATAATTCAATTAAAGGTGTGCCGTCTATAAAATAAATCTATTATACTTATTCCATTAAATTGTATATAATCAGTTAGTGTTAGATATGTTAGTTAATTATCAAGGTTTATTCTTTATATTTAGAAGGGAAGTGCTTTAATTGAGAAAGGAAGAAATGACTCCTAGGGAAAGGATGGATGCTTTTGCTAAAGGGGAAGAGATAGATCGTGTAATTTGTATTCCTGATATGGGAGTTACTATGGCACCTTTTATTGGAGTCACAGCTAGAGAGTATTATCATTCAGCTGAACTTATGGCAAATTTAGAAATAGCTTTATTTACAAGGCTTGGTCATGATAGTGTGGGAATTTCCACTAGTCTTAGAGGAGTTGCTGAGGCTATGGGTTCTAAGGTAGGCTATCCTGATTATGGTATTTCATATTTATTGGAACCAGCTATTAAATCTGTAGACCAAATAGAATCTCTTAAAGTTGTCAACCCGCTAAAGGACGGAAAATTACCAATTTTAATTGAGGCATTAAGGCTTACTAGAGATGCACTTATAAAAGAAGTAGATGTTGGTGCGGCAATGTCTGGTCCTTTTAGTGTAGCAGCTTCTGTAGTAGGAACAGAAAATCTGTTAAAATGGATGATCAGATGTCCTAAAAAAGTTCATACTTTAATGGAAATAGTATCAGAATCTAACAACAGATATATAGAAGAAGTAGCTAAATTAGGTTTATCCATTGGGTTTGCTGATCCAGTTTCATCTAATAGTCTTATAAGTCCAAAACAATTTAGGGAGTTCTCTTTACCTTATCTTCAAAAAAATGTAAATAAGATAAAGGAGAAGACTGGTAGTGCCCCTAGTATACATATATGTGGAAAGAGTAAGGAAATTTGGGAAGATGTTGTTTCCACAGGAATTTCTAATTTCAGTATAGATAATATAGAGGATTTAGAAGAGGCTAAGGAAGTAATGGGAGATAGAGTTATAATCACAGGAAATGTTCCACCGGTTGATGTAATTCATAAAGGGACTAGAGAAGATATTTTTAAATCGGTAAAAGAGTGTATTAAAAAGGGATATGATTCTAAGAAAGGTTATATTTTAAGTACAGGCTGTCAAATTCCTATGAATACTCCAATTGAAAAAATTGATATGTTCATGGAAGCAGCTAAAACCTATGGTAAATATCCAATAGATTTGAATTTATTGATGAAAGATTAAAAAAACAAGGGGGATATTAAAATGAAGAATCTCAATGAAAAAAAAGGTAATGGATTAGCTTTATTACCTTTTGGTATTTTTATATTTGTATATTTATCTTCGGGTATTATATTACAAGCTCAAGGGGTTGAAATGGCATTTTATCAATTTCCAGCTCCAATAGCAGCACTTATAGGAATAATATTTGCTTTTATTTTAACAAAAGGCTCTTTAGATGATAAATTTAACATATTCATTAAAGGATGTGGTGATGAAAATATAATTACCATGTGTATTATATACTTATTAGCAGGAGCTTTTTCTACAGTTTCTAGCACCATGGGTGGTGTTGAATCTACAGTAAATCTAGGGCTTACTTTAATACCAGCTAATTTTATTACTGTGGGAATATTTATAGTATCTGCATTTATTTCCATTTCAACTGGGACTTCTGTTGGTACTGTTGTAGCTGTAGCTCCTATAGCTGTTGAGTTAGTGGAAAAGGCAGGATTAAGTTTACCTCTAGCATTAGGTGCATTAGTAGGAGGAGCTATATTTGGGGATAACTTATCTATAATATCTGATACAACTATAGCTGCAACTAAAACTCAAGGGATATCTATGAGGGATAAATTTAAAGCTAACATGGGCTTTGCATTACCAGCAGCTTTAGTTACAATAGTGCTTTTGTTGATATTTGGAAAACCAGTTAACACCCCAGAAATTCAAGAATACTCTTTCAACATAATTAAAATAGTTCCATATGCATTTGTATTGGTTACAGCTTTAACAGGAATGAATGTATTAGTAGTACTAACTGGTGGAATTGTACTATCAGGATTAATTGGAATCTATTATGGAAGCTTTACATTACTAGGATTATCTCAAGAGATATACTCAGGTTTTACAGGAATGTTTGATATTTTCTTATTATCTTTATTAACTGGTGGCTTAGCTAATATGGTATCAAATGCTGGAGGACTTGATTGGTTATTATATAAAGTAAAAAGAAAAATAAAGGGCAAAAAATCCGCTCAATTAGGTATAAGTGCGTTAGTGGCTCTTACAGATATAGCTACAGCCAATAATACAGTTTCTATAATTGTTAATGGCCAATTAGCAAAGGAAATATCTAAAGAGTATGAAGTAGACCCAAGAAAAACAGCATCTCTTCTAGATACTTTTTCGTGCATAATGCAAGGCTTAATACCTTATGGCGCTCAATTATTGATAGCAGCAAGCTTTACTAATGGCTTGATAAGCCCTGTTCAAATAGTGCCTTATATATGGTATTGTATGATATTAGCTGTGTTTGCGATTCTATCAATATTCACTCCTTTTGGAAATAGATATTTAATAAAAAACTCTTGGAATTTTGAGAAAAGTACACCAATGGATGAAGTAGCAAGCGAATAAACTAACCAGCATAGTAAATTTTTAGGCTAAGAAAAACAATAAATATAAGTTTAATTGATGAAATTGAGCTTAGATATATAATTGATAAGAATTTTTATAAATGATAGTTATGGCTAGTCAAAGTTAGAAGCACTAATTTTGACTAGCTATTTTATTAATAATTGTATGGAATAATCTTTAAAGAAGATATACCATTTTTAAAAGTAAACTCTAAATTGGAATTAATAAAGAATATTATTAAGATATAATTTCTCTTATATTAAGTTGCACCTATGGAATTATAAATATTAAGTATTGCATTAGTGTGTTGTCGACACAGAAAAAAGGGCAGATTAGACCTTTTACAAAATAAGATATTGAGAGCTTAAATAAATATATTATTTTGTATATTTGTTTTAAATAAGAGATAGAATATTAAAAACAGATTTTTAAAAAAAGTTTTTAACATTCTATTGACAACTCTTTTAGTTGTAACTATAATGGTTACAACAGGAGGAGTTAAGCATGAAAATTAGTAGTAGATTCTCTGTAGCAGTCCATATACTATCCATGTTATCTATGGAAAAAGATAATTTATGTACCTCAGAATGGATTGCTGGCAGTGTAAATACAAATCCAGTAATTATTAGAAGAGTTACTGGAATGTTAAAAAAAGCTGGTATTGTTAACGTAAATCCAGGTAGCGGAGGAGCATATCTTTTAAGACCTATAGAAAGCATTACTTTGCTCGATATATATAAGGCAGTAGAGGTAGTTGAGGAAGGGCAGCTTTTTCAAATACATGAAAATCCCAATCCAAAATGCCCTATAGGTGCTAATATTCAGCTTGTGCTAGAAATTATATTACTTAAAGCTCAAGGGGCAATGGAAGATGTATTAAGAAATGTTACAATGAAAGATATTGTTGAAGGGTTGTTAGAAAAGATTAAGTAGAGTTTAGCTAAAGAGTTTAACATCGATGTAACTACTGGAGTTACATCGAATATACTACTATTTTTTTATGCTTGTTGTAACTGAATTGGTTACAACTAAAAAATAATAAAATTATATTGAAAGGATGATTATTTATGAAAATAGCATTAATTGGAGCAAACGGGAATGTGGGAAAAGTTATTTTAAAAGAAGCATTATTAAGAGGACATCAAGTTACAGGAATAGTCCATAATATATCAAAAGTCGAAAGTATACAGGATAACTTAAAGTTTATTGAAGGAGATATATTTGATGAAGAAAGGTTATCAAAGGCTATCGAAGGAAATGATATAGTTATTAGTGCTTTTGGACCAAAACATGGGGAAGAAAAAAGTTTAGTAGATGCTACTAAGAGTTTAATAAATGCAGTAAAGAAAGCAGGTGTACCTCGTCTTTTATCAATGGGTGGAGCTGGAAGTCTTCTTGTAGAAGGGGGCATTAAGCTGGTTGAAACAAAAGATTTTCCTTCAGACTGGAAGCCAATTGCATTAGCTCATGGTGAGGCATTAGAACAGTACAAACAAGAAAAGAATCTTAATTGGACAAATTTAAGTCCTGCTGCATTTATAGAACCAGGAAAAAGAACAGGAGTTTATCGTACTAGTGAAGATTACTTAGTAGTAGATGAAAAAGGTGATAGTCGTATTTCATTTGAGGATTTTGCTTTTGCTATGCTGGACGAAGTTGAAGAGCCTAAGTTCTCACGCAGAAGATTTACAGTAGGATATTAATTTAATTGTGAGGGATAAATATATGAAAACAAAAATATATTACGTTATGGATATTATGTGTGGATGGTGCTATGGTTTTAGCGATGTTATAACTAAGATACATGAAAAGTACAAAGAAGTTTATGATTTTAACATTTTACCCGGAGGTATGTGGATAGGTGATAATGTTAAAACTATGAATCATAGCTTAGGTGATTATATAAAAGGTCATAATAGGAGAATAGAAGAATTAACTGGTAGAAAATTTGGAGAAGGGTTTAATAAAAATATATTAGAAAATAATAATATAGTTTTAGACAGTTTTCCAGGAGCTAAAGCAGTGGTTTTAATCCAAAGATTAAAAAAAGATATAGCTTTTAATTTCCTTAAAAAAATCCAAGAAGCACTTTTTATAGAAGGAAAGGATACTAATAATTTAGAGACATATACTGAAATAGCTGAGAGCTTTGGAATTTCTAAAGAGGAATTTGAAAAAGAATTTCTATCAGAAAATTTAGCAGAGGAAACATTTAAATACTTTAATATGGTTTCCGAAATGGGTGTAGCAAGTTTTCCAACAGTTATTGCAGTAGAAGGAGACAATGGGAGAATAATCTCACAAGGATATACTAATTTTGAAGAATTAGATAAAATTCTAAGTTAGTTTGCTTATAGTAAAGAGTATAATTAAAATAGAAAAAGACCATGAATATCATTTAAGCAAATGAATTTCATGGTCTTTTATGTTTTGAAACCTTCAATAATAAGTTGCCTTATGATTGAAGATTGAGATTATCAGTTTTTTACTAAAAGGGCTAAGGGAGAATTAAAATTGAATAACGAATCTCTTTAAAATTTTTTAGAATCCATGATGGAAGCATATACTTTATATACATAAGAGTTGAACAGGCTTTAAAGGACATTTAATTATATGAATTTATAAATGCAATAAGGTACTAGGTATATTAGTATCTGGTGTTTTATTTTGTCAAAACTTAAAAGGAAATATAAGTAATATGTAGAAGTATATCCTAAGAAACGGTTTATAATTATATTATTTTATAAGAATTTGAAAATAAATCATTCTGTTAACAACCTAATTTGCTGAGAAATGTTCACTCTTGATGGTTAAAAAAGTAGAGAATATATTGAAATATTACTTTGAAAAGTAGCTAGAAAATAATAATTATAGAGTTGTTATAACTAAATATAAAAGGAATATTAAAGCTGTTGTGACAGCATATCAATTAAATGATATTGATAGATTTAGTAGAAAACAAATTCATTGCATATATAATAAGGATGTTTTTATGTATGATGAGCAATTGTAAGTAGAGTTAGAGAATGATATGGATTATTTTCTTCAATTATTTAATAATGCAAATAGCTAGAGTAAATTTAATGGAAAAGACGATGATAGCTTGAATAAGAATTTTATAATTGAACAATGCAGAAGGCTTGAGGTTATACATCAAGAAGAAAGTAATAAATTGAAAGAAGAGGATGAATTAAATAACAAGTGGATGCTTGATCATAATGATGGACATAAAGAATTAATGAGTTATTTTGTGAGTTTTCTTAAAAACACAGATAATATAGATATAAGTGGAGCCAAAAAATGGTTAAAGAAAGCTATAAAAAAATCTAATGATATTATTAAAAACTTAGATGAAAAATATAATCATTTTTCCAATGATGAAGCTATGAACCAAGAGGATGAAAGAATTTATCAGATGAATGATGGTGTTATTTGTATTGCGTATACATTAATTAATATTATTAATAAGAAAAGATACATAAGTAAAACTAACGAGAGTGGAAGGATTTGATTACAATGTTTATACAAAGAGGTTATCGCACAAAACTAGGAGATATTCACATACCTATCAAGATTGATTTCAATATAACTGGACCATCAGAATATGATATTAGTTGTTTTGCCGTGGATAAAAATGATCAGCTATATGATGATATGTACATGATTTTTTATAATCAATTAAAGTCACCAGATGATGCAATTTGCATGAATGGAACTACATTTAATGTAAATTTGGCTAAATTACCTTCTGAGGTTGTTAAACTTGTGTTTACAATTAGCATTGATGGTGATGGGACTATGGGGATGATTCATCAAGCTAATATTAAACTATCACAACTTCATCAGGAAGATTTAGAGTTAAATTTAACAGATAGTAATTTTAAAGATCAAAAAGCAATTATTGCTATTGAGATATACAATAAAAATGAATGGAGAATGAATGCTGTGGCAAATGGTTTTAATGGTGGTCTTTCTCAACTATTAAAAGAATATGGCGGGGTAGAGGAGGAAGATGATGAGCCTACACAGCCTATAGTATCGCAACCAGCGCCAGTTATCCAAACTTCAAAAATTTCATTAGAGAAAAAGTTAGAGAAAAATGCTCCACAACTTGTAAATTTGGCTAAACCGTTAAAATTAGCATTAGAAAAAAATAAAGTTCCCGATATAGTTGCAAAGGTAGCACTTATACTTGATATATCTGGATCAATGAGCAGAATATATAAAAATAGAACAGTTCAGTCAATTGTTAATAAAATATTACCTTTAGCCATACAATTTGATGATAACGAAGAGTTGGATTTTTGGTATTATGGAACTACTCCAAAGAGGATGGACAACGTTACTATGTTTAACTATTATAATGCGGTTCCAGTAGATTATAAACCTTTAATGAGAGCTCTTGGAGGTGGGAATTATGAACCTGCTGTTATGAGAGAAATTATTGAAGAATACCGTAACAGTTCTATACCGGCCTATGTTATATTTATTACTGATGGGGGAGTAGGAGCTAAAACAGAAATTGAACGTTTAGTGGTGGAATCATCACAATACCCTATATTTTGGCAGTTTGTTGGAGTAAGTGGCTTTGGGTATGGAATATTAAAGCATTTAGATACAATTAAAGGTAGAGTTGTAGATAATGCTAGTTTCTTTGCTCTAGATGACTTTAACAAGGTTTCAGATAGTGAGTTGTATGATCGCCTGTTAAAGGAATTTCCAAGTTGGTTGTCTGAAGCAAAAAATAAAAGAATTATTAGAAGATAACTTAGAGATTAAAAATTATATTCGCTAATTAAAAAAAGAAGGTACAATAGTTATTTTCTCTTTTGCAGTGGACACTATTAAGAGAAATTTAAGCATCACTATAGGCTTTGATGAATGGACTCTAATACTGTTTACATATAGTATTTTTAACATATACAGAAGTAAAAAAGAAAAGGACTAATTACCTTCAAAATTTAAAGGATATATCTTAAATTAAGATGTATCCTTTTTCATAATTGTATCAAGGATTTTATACAGCTATTATTGTAAGGTTTTTTACTAAAATATTATGTTATATTAAGTTTTAAGTTAGTTTATATATATATATATTCTAATAGAGAAGCTTAGCTTAATATTTTTATACTAAGATCCTAATTATTTATTAATGTTAAGTATTTTACTATAAGACATTATAAAACCGCTGATATAATAGAGTTCTAAAAAGTCCCATTCCATTTAATTGTAAAAAATATAAATTATAGTGAAATTTACAGGAAAAAAGTCTTTAAAATTTTTAATTGTTGTGGTAGTATTTGTTTTGGAAAGCTTTAGCATATATGTTATCTGCATTGATTATTTAGCTGTTCTCAATGAAAGGTTACTATATTATGTTAGAGTTTTTTTAATTGTAAATAATATGAACTAAATTGACTAACAAAATAGATCATTATACATATAAACACTTATTTTAACTTAGTAAAAGCTTGTTAAGATAATTTTCTAGGTTTAATAATAAAAGGTTACAAAGTATTTATCCAATTAGAAACATTGACTGTAATTATAGTCATTAAATTTAGTGATGCTCTAGTACATATCATTTTTATGTAATTATTTAAGTGAGAAAAAATAATTATATATAAAGTAATGAATTTAAATAAAAGAGAATAGGGTTATATATAGTAATAACTATTGCTATTAGCTAAAACTCTTTATAAAAGGTGAGATAATAATGGAAGATATAAAAGGTAAAAAAAACAAAGTGAAATTAGTCACCCTTAGTGCCATAATTATATTATTTTTAGCATATTTAGCTGGATGTGGTATCGATTTATGGAAGAAAGACTCCAAAGAAAAGGATGCTCCACCTAAGATAGAGGCAAATGAGGATATACCTAAATATGACGGGGAAAAAAGTAAAGCTATTTCTTATGTATATACCACAAAGAGAGAGTTAACTCTTACTTTTAGTGGTATGGGGGATGAAAATATGATGAAGCAGCTTCTTGATGAACTGGACAAGTTTCAAATAAAGGCAGTGTTTTTTCTTCCAGGAATGAGAGTAGCAGAAGAACCAGAAATTGCAAAAGACATATTAAAAAGAGGACATGAGATTGAAAATAATACCCTAAATAGAGTGGATTTAACTGAGTTGAGTTATCAAAATATATATAAGGAAATACAGAAAACTAATGAAATAATTAAAAAAGAAACAGGAGTAAGTCCAAAGTATCTGAGAACTAAGTCTGGAAGCTATAATGATGATGTGTGTCTAGCTGCTGCACAGAGTGGATTGGAGGCTATTATTACCTACAGTGTTAATCCTAAGGACTGGGATATGAAAAGTGCAAAAGAGATTGGTGATTATATAGCAAAATATATTACTCGTGGAGGAATAATAGCTTTAAACGCTGATAAAAATCCAGCTGTTATTCAGTCAATTCCATTAATTGCAAAAGCCGTTGATGATGTAGGATATAAACTAGTGCCTTTAGGTAAATTAATTGAAGGTAGCTATGAGAGAAAACCACTTCAGTCTATAAAAGGATATGATGCAGCTAAAATAAATGAAAAGATTGTAGAAAGTCAATATGACATTGTATATAAGGTAAATACAGATAAAAAAGAAATTGCCCTTACCTTTGATGATTGGGGTAGAGATATTACAATAACAAAAATATTAGATATTTTAGATAAATATAATATTAAAGCTTCATTTTTCTTAAGAGGCAATGGAGTTGAAAAGAACCCGAATTTAGCAAAAGCTATTGCTGAAGCAGGACATGATGTTGCTAATCATACTTATAGCCATCCAGTAATAACAAATATAACACCTGAAAAATTACAATATGAGGTTGTAAAGTGTCATCAAGTACTTACTGAAGCAATTCAACAGCAGCCAAAGATGTTCTTTAGACCGCCTACTGGAGAGATTAATGAGGCAACAGCTAAAATAATAGCAGATTGTGGATATAAAACAATTTCTCTATTTGATGTAAGTCCACATGATTGGGACGTAAAGAATAGTGCAGAAGATATTGTAAACTTCATTCTTGAAAACACAGGTAAGGGAAGCGTCATCTTACTTCATCTTCAAGATGAGATTAGTACTGTGGAAGCATTACCAGTTATAATTGAGAATTTGAAAAGTATGGGGTACTCTTTTGCTACAATATCTGAACTTATGAACAAATAAGATATAAAATTAGATTAAGTTGATATATATATAGTATTTCTAAAACTAATATATATGAAGATAATCAATATTTTTTAATATCATGGCTGAACCTATTGAATTTATAATTCACAATTGTGGATATTTCTCAGCAAAAGCTGAGAAATTTAAAATTGATTTATTTTTGAAGTTACGAGGTAATTTCTTATAAAAACTAGTAGCTGTAGTTTCTCCATAGTATTGGTTAAATTTATTGATGTTGTTCCAAATTATGCTGCACCTCAGGGGAACCCTTATACAATTGAAAATTGACAATTGATAATGGAGAATTATTGATACTTCTCTTTTATAAGAGAAGTTCTTAGTTTATTTCTTTTCAAAGTGACTCAGTCAATTTTATTGAAAAATCTATTTAAAGAAATTAATTTGTAAGAATTAATTTCTACTACAATTGTCAATTTTCCATTTTCAATTCTCAATTGATTAAGTTCCCCAGAGGTGGGAAAACTAACCATTGTATTGCTAGTTAAAAAATCTATTAAAGAAATTATTTTGATTAAAAATAATTTCAACCATAATTTTGAATTTTGAATTGTGGATTAAAACACTCAAGGATGTAGCTATACTCAGCTGCAGATTAATTTTTAAAGTAGTTTATCTTATATATAAGGTATTTTAATGTTGTACAAGTAATTAAATTTATAATGTAGATTGGAGATATATTCTTGTTTAGAAAAAATAATAAAAAGAAAAAAAACGTAATTGAGGTGCTGCCTGCTCCAAAGCCAGACAGACGTATCATTTCAAATGCACCAGATCCAGAAAATATACGAAAATTAAAAGATCGTAGAGGGTTAAAAAATGTTGAATTAGAAGATAGAGGGCACGAGGCAGATGACATACAAAAACTACATATGTTAAGTCTGAGGTATATAGCAGATTTTGATGTTATGTTAGTTAATCATAATGAAAAAAATAGAAGCAAAATAAAAGCTAAAGCTCTTGATATTTCTTCAACAGGCATTCTAGTTGAATTGGAAACTACAGATGTTGAATTTAATGCAGGAGATAAATATAAGATTAAATTTGATCTTCCACCGGGCACTATGCCAGAGGGATTTGAGTCTAAAGTTAATACTAGTGGCAAGGTGGTGAGGCATTTTACTAAGCAGAATGGAGATGTGGATAAACTTCATGTAGCTTTTGAATTTGAGAAAAACCTTTTTGACTATTTTCAAAAAAAACGATGGGGTTATTCTGTATATACTGCAAGTACTATTCTACTTGTAGTAGTATCAATCATCATGCTTATGCGCGTTGAAAGTGTTATATATTTCAAATACAATATATTCTTATACTTTTATAGTATAATTGCAGCAGCATTCTTACTATCCCGATATTTTTTTGGAGCGTTATATAGGAATGTGCCTATAAATCCTAACTACACTCCAGGAGTATCAATAATTGTGCCTTGTTTCAATGAAGAACAATGGATTCAAAGAACTATTTTAAGTTGCATTAATCAGGATTATCCTATAGATAAATTAGAAGTAATTATTGTTGATGACTGTTCCACAGATAGATCTGTGAAACAAATAGAAGAGATAGCAGAAAAACTTTATAATGAGGCAGAACGCTATAAGCTCAAGGAGCGTTTAAAAGTATTAAAATTATCTCAAAATGGAGGTAAGCGTGTAGCACTGAGTAAAGGTGTTGAAAAGGCAAAACATGATTTAGTTGTCTTTGTGGATTCTGATAGTTTTTTAGAGCCTGAGGCAATAAAAAATCTTGTTCAACCTTTTCAAGATCCTAAAATGGGTGGTGTTACTGGACGTACAGATGTTGAAAATAAATATACTAACTCAGTTACAAAGATGCAGACCGTTCGTTATTATATTGCCTTTCGTATTATGAAAGCGGCGGAATCATATTTTGATAGTGTAACCTGCCTTTCCGGTCCACTATCCTGTTATCGCAAGGAGTTAGTAGTTGAGCATAGAGATGCTTGGCTGAATCAGAAATTTCTTGGACAACCCGCTACTTTTGGAGATGACCGTAGCATGACCAATTTTATTATGAAAAATCATCGTACTGGATATCAAGATAGTGCTATATGTTCCACTATTGTTCCCTCAGATACAAAGGTTTTCTTGAAACAACAGATGCGATGGAAACGATCATGGTTAAGGGAATCTTTAAGAGCTGGTTCTTTTATATGGAGGAAGGAACCTTTTATGGCATTGTTTTTTTACATAGGCCTTATAGTACCTATTGCTGCGCCAATAGTAGTGCTATACAACTTTATTTATGTTCCTATTGTTCATAACGTATTTCCAACTACTTTTATTTTAGGAATTTTACTTATGGCATTACTGATGAGCTTTGCACATTTATTATTCCGAAAGAGCAAGTTATGGATTTTTGGAATAGTATTTTGTCTTTTTTATGAAGTGGTGCTTTTATGGCAGATGCCAGTTGCTTGGGTGACATTTTGGAAATCTACTTGGGGAACGAGAGAAACGCCAGAGGATATAAAAGCAAAAAATAAAAAAGCAAGGAAAAAGAATAATAAAAAGGATGATAAAATTAAAACCGGCATTTAATTCTAAAGTACTATTGAGGCATTAGACTTTTAAGATTTCTTTTTTAAAAGTACATTTTGCATCATATAAATAAGTAGATCTTCATGATAGTTTAGGTTGTCGTGGAGTTCTGATAAAGGAGTATGAATATAGGGTTCCTTAATGAAAATTTAACTTATACATGATTTTAATTTCCATAATAAAAATTTTTTTCTATGAATGAAAAATTAAGAATGAAAGATACGAATTATGGTTAAAACTTCACGGTTAAGACCTTTGAAGTTTTTTGAGAATAAATTTTATTTTAAGAAATTCACTAAGGGTGAATTTCATCCTAAATTTTTCATCCTTAATTATTAATCCTTAATTTTTAAGGGGTTAATATGTTTTTATAGGAAATTTATTTTCCAGAGTATATATTAAGTTTTCGCATTGTATCCCTATAAGATAGGTAAGCATACTAAACAGTTATTTTTAATACGTCTTATCTATAGAAAGATTGTAAAGTAATATGTGAGGGATGAATAAACATGAATAAAAACACCCGCAGTAATGAACTGAATTATCGTAAAAAAAACCGTATTAAAGTGATTAGAACAGTAATACAAGTATTTATTTTATTGATTTTCTCAGTGTTACTAATTAAAGCACTATTTGGTATTAAAAAATATGAAGAGCCAGATAAGACACAGTGGGAAAATAAAAATGGCTTTATTACATTGTCATATTTTGGGGTGGGACGTTCCGGTACACCTAAATTAATAGCTAAAAGTCAATTAGATAAACAACTAGAGACTCTTTATAATTTAGGTTATAGAACTATATCTCAGCAGGATATATTGGATTTTTACAATGAAGGAAAGCCATTACCTGAAAAAGCACTTTTCTTAACTTTTGAGGATGGACGAAATGACTCTAGTTTGTTTTCACAACCAATACTTGAAAAGTATAATTACAAAGCAACAATGCTTTCTTATGCTGATAAGTTAGAGGGGAAAGATTCTAAATTTCTTCAATCAAAAGATTTATTAAAATTAATGAAAAATGGGTTTTGGGAACTTGGAACTAATGGATACAGATTGTCCTATATAAATATATTTGATAGATACAATAATTATATAGGAATGAAAAGTGAAACTGAATTCAAAGATAAAAAAAATGCAACATACTATGACCATTATCTTGTGGATTTTATCCGCGACAAGGATATGATTCCGATAGAAAACAGAACTGAGATGGAGGCACGGGTAAATCAAGATTATATGAAGATGGAAGAAGTTTATAATCAGAAACTTGGTTTTATGCCTCAAGTATATATGATTATGCATGCTAATTCTCTTTATAATGGTATGAATAGATTAGTTGAAGATGTAAATTCACAGAATATACAACAAAAATTTAAAATTCATTTTAACCAAGAGGGAGTTAGTTACAATAACGATGCTGAAGAGCTATATAATCTTAAAAGATTACAACCTAACCCATATTGGTATACAAATCATCTTTTGATGAAGATTAATAAGGACACAGGACAGAATCTAGCCTTTGTAATCGGAGACGAAAACCGTGGAAAACAATGGGACCTCATTAATGGTGCTGCAGAATTTATAGGAAACAGGATTGTTCTTACATCTCCAGTAGAAGAGAGTGGGGTATTATATTTAAAAGATAGTGATGATTATAATAATATTAAGTTAAGTACTAGGATTGAAGGAAATGTAGTAGGTAGGCAGAGTATACTTCTTCGTTATGATAGAGAAAAGGACTCTTTTGCAAACATTGCATTTCAGGATAATCAAATTATTATTGAAGAAAAAGCACCTATGAAAGAGCTTAAAAAATTATTTTCTTATAAATTTGAAGATATAAAATTGGATGGGGAGGAAATATCGCCTCAAGATATAAAGGAATCCTCTACTAAAGTTGAAGCACCAAATAATAGTATGGTAGAAACAAAGGAATATCCCATTAATATTCAAAGAAGCAGAGATGTTGAGATTATTATGAATGGGAATAAATTAGAAATTTGGGTAGATAACATTTTAGTAACAAAAGATATAGAAATAGACAGTACTATAGTAAAGGGTGGGGTAGCATTAGAATCCAAATACAGTGAAATCAATAAAAAAGACACAATATATGATGGGGTATTTGATGATTTAAAGATTCAACAGATTATAAAGGAAGAAGATAGTGAAATGCCTATTCTGTTTTATAATGGCTACACCAAATCTCAAAAAATAGCTAAAGATGTACAAGACTTTTTCAATTCATTAGTTGACTGGGCAATAGAAACCTTTTAAAGATAAGGTGTCTTTAAGAAATAATAGGACAACATTTTAGGTTTATTATTTTTTGAAGATGTCTAATGTGAATGGAGATAAAGAGATGTTTCTTGGGAAGAAAGCTAATAAAAAGATATTTTTTGTAATTATAATCACCATTATAATTTGTATTTTAATCCTATATCGTGGAATAGGACCTGCTTCAAGTAATAATGAAGATATACTTAAAGAACCTTATGAAAAGATATCAGCATGGATTGTTGACTGGCAATGGGAAGCTGGGATTAAGGATTTTAAAGAGATTAGGAAAAATTTGTCTAGTTTGCAGGTCTTTGCAGCATATTTTGATTATCATGATAATTTGTATTTTACAAATGAGTTTAATGAGGTTCTACCTGAAATTATAGAAATTAATAGTGATAATAAGCTAGTTAATTTATATATCACAATTGTAAATGATAGATTTAATGAAGAGGGTAACGCTGTTCAGAAGGATCCGGAATTATTAAAAAGGTTAATGGCAACAGAGGAGAGTAGGAATAATCATATAGATGAAATTATCAATATGGTTACACAAAAGGGATTTAGTGGAGTAGAAATTGATTATGAAAATATAGATGATGATATATGGGAAAATTATATTGATTTTTGCTCAAAACTCTACCAAAGGCTTAGCAGTATCGATAAATCTCTTAGAATTGTTTTAGAACCCAAAAGTCCTATAGACAAGTTAACATTGCCAGAAGGACCTAATTATGTGATGATGGCTTATAATCTTTATGGATATCACAGCGGTCCCGGACCTAAAGCAGATGAATCCTTTATACGTGATTTAGGTTTAAAGATGGGGAAAATTCCAGGTGATAAAATTATAGCCTTTGCCACAGGAGGATTTGATTGGAGTGACGATGGTAAAGTTACTGCTTTAACAGAAAGTGAAGCAGTTAAACTATCAGAAAAAGCGGTTGATAATCTTAAACGAGATGAATCAAGTGGAAGTGTATATTTTAATTATTTTGATGATAATAATATTAACCATACTGTTTGGTATGCAGATAACAGAACATTAGACGAATGGTTTAGCATTTCAAAACAGTTAGGATATAATAAAATTGCATTATGGAGGCTAGGAGACATGCAACAGAAAACACTGGATTATCTTAATCTTGATGCTAATCATTAAAAAAATTTAAATAGACAAGTTAAATTTAAAAAAGGAAAATCCTTAATATAGATTTTACCATGATGAGAAATTTTACTTTAACAAAATGAATTCTCACAAATGAATAAAAATAAGGAAAGGATGCGAGATGAGTCTCGCATCCTTTTTTAAAAATATTTTTTATGAAATTTAAAATTATATTAAATTTAGGTGATTATTTTCGATATATTGGATAAGTTATATATTTTCTTATATTTATAAGATGACATTATAATACATTAAACACAAAAAATTGACAGAAAAGATTGACAATAGACAATTAGTATATTAAAATATACATAATGTGGAGAATACTGTAAGAATGAATAAAAAGAGGAAATAGAATAATAAAGTTCATCACATTTGATATTGTATTAAGAATACTTTTCTTATCCAAAATATGGATAAGGAAAGTCTTTATTATGTTTAAGGCAGATTATAAAAATACCATTTATGTTTTATATATTATTATCGATAATATTAATATGCATTATATGTATGATTTCTTAGTGAAAAATTAATTCATAAAGAGTTAATTTCAAATATAATTAAGAATTTTGCATTATGAATTGAAATACTCAAGGGTGCAGCTACATTAGCTATGCATTAACTTCTTAGGTAGTAATAGGAGTATTTATTTAGATATCTTAAAAATAGCTGTAAGTATGGTAATTTGTTTTGTGCTATGCCGCTTCGCAAAGACTATTGATATTGCCATTATCAATGGAATCTATTGACATGTGCTGTACAAAATATTTAGCCAATCTTCCACTAGTTATTTTATTTTAGATATCTTAAAGTATTTCAAGGTTATAAAGCTATATTTATGAAAGGGTGTGGGTATTTTGAAATTTAAAAAAATATCAAATGTTTCTTTATCTATGAAATCTAAAATTATATTAATAACATCACTGATAATAGTGTTGTCGAGTTTTTCTATGGGTTACATATTTTATAGTAATATGTATTCTCACACTGTAACTCAACTACAAGGAGATGCTTTAAATATTGCAAAGTCAGCTGTTACAGTAATCGACGGAGATGAATTTGAAAAACTTTCAAAATCTTTAAATGGAAGTGATAAATTTTATATTGATACAAGAAAAAAGCTACAAGCATTAAATAATAGTATCGGGAAAGGTATGTTATATACCTTTGTATCAAATGACTCAGACAATTATACATATGTAATTGATGGAAGTGATGCAAATACAGAAATAGGATATAAGCAACCAAAAGCTGATTTTTCAAAAGAGGCAAAAAAAGCCTTTGATACAGGTGAAGCACAGGTAAGTGAAATGTATTATGTTGAATCACTTAAGAATCATTATATATCAGCATTTGTTCCAATATTAAATTCTGCTAATAAAGTAGTTGGAGTAGTAGAATATGATTATAGGGGATCAGACCTTTCAGAAAGGACACATCAATTAACTGTAATAATAATCTTAGTTACCATTGTTTTAATTGGAATTTCTATAATTATTAACTATATTGCTTCAAAAATTATGCTTAAACCGATGGGAGCACT
Source organism: Clostridium argentinense CDC 2741 (assembly GCF_000816675.1). GTDB lineage: Bacteria > Bacillota > Clostridia > Clostridiales > Clostridiaceae > Clostridium_J > Clostridium_J argentinense. The sequence continues at coordinate 235,360 of NZ_AYSO01000017.1, forward strand.
AGTGAAATCAATAAATACTATTGCAGAAGGAGATTTAACTTTACCTATTGACACTTCTAGAAAGGATGAAATAGGTAAAATTAACATTGCATTAAGTAAGACTGTTGACTCATTAAGAGATATGATAGAAAAAGTTCAAGTATCTTCTAAAAAGGTTACAGAAGCAGCTCAAGGAATTCTAGAAAGTTCATCAGATTCATCAAGTGCTTCTGAGGAACTGACTATATCTACAAATGAAATTTCTTCAATATCAACTGAGCAAGCTACGAAAACACAAAATATAAAGGATGTTTTAGATAAATTAGATTCTGACATTCAAAATATTTTTACTCAAATAAATCATACTAATAAAATTGCGTACAAAACATTAGAAGATACTAATAATGGAACAGTAGTAATTAAAAATACCAAGAATCAAATTGATAATATTGAAGGTAGTATCAATAATGTAAATTCGGTTATTACAGAATTAGCACAAAGTATTAATAAAATACAAGGTATATTAACAACAATATCAAGTATTGCTGATCAAACTAATCTTCTTGCATTGAATGCAGCAATTGAAGCAGCAAGAGCAGGTGAAGATGGAAAAGGTTTTGCTGTTGTAGCAGATGAAGTTAGAAAACTTGCTGTGGAATCAAACGCAGCAGCTAGTGAAGTAGTAGATATAATTGGATTTATGAATGAGCAAACAAATAATGTTTTACAAGCAGTTTCTGTCAGTGTAAATATGACAAAAGAAGGTAAGAAATATACTGATAATGTAAGTGATACTTTTGAAGTAATAAAAGATTCTAATGCAGATATAGAAAGCAAAATAGTTGAGATTAAAAATTCAGCTAGCGAAATAGTATCAAACATTGGAAATATAAATGAAAGTATGAATGAAATTGATAAAGTATCAAAAACAATAGATACAAATGCTATGAATTTAGCAGCAGTGACTGAGGAGCAAATGGCTTCATCAGAAGAATTTAAAGCAATGTCTGAATTCTTAAATAGAGAAGCTGAAGTATTAAACGAAAGTATTTCTAAGTTTAAGGTATAGACAAGCATTTATAATCAACAAATATAAAATGCCAGGTGTAAAGGTAATTAAATTATTAATATCTTGTGCACCTGGCATTTATTATAATATACTAATTTTTATAAGTGTCTTACTATTTTTTAGTATTATTTACTATTGGAATTTCTACAAAACTTTCACTTGTGTTAAATGTAAAGTTTGTTGTTTTTAAAGGTCTTACAGTAAATTCGGCATCTGTAGATAGTATTATTAAGCCTATCTTGTGACCTTTTTTAACAGTATAATCCATTGGCTGCATGTCCAAATTAAATGTATATTCTTGTCCAGGTTGTATAGTGTCTACACGATAATTTGCTACACGGTTTTGTGCATCCATCCAACCACGAGAAATAACTTTATAGTCTGTTTTTTCACTATCCATAACAAAGTTTATTATATCATCAGAACCTGCATTACCACCGTATATTATACCATTAGGAACTACAACTTCTGTTTTTGTTGTAGGTCTATATTCAGGACCATAATCTACAAGCATTGCACTTATATTGGCGGTAGGCTTATCTATAGAAGCTTTTATAGAAACATTTATAGTTCCACTTATTCTTGTATCTTCGGTAACAGGTTCACTTACATAGGATAAACGATCAGGTCTTTTTACTTCAGGTTCTTTAGCTATTGTATCTAGCCATTTAGTAAAATCAGGATTTTCTCTATCAAATTGTGATAATGATAAGTCATCAGAGAAAGTTTCTTTCAAATCTTTTTTTACTGGACTAAATGTTAATTTACCATTTGTACCATCATTATCAAGATAAAATTTAGTATTTTCTCCTTTTACAGGCCAAGTATCGAATGTTTCCCATTTAAGGTCTGTATTGTTTTGTATTGTAGCAGTAGGAATATCTTCCATTACATTGTTATCTATATCATAAAGCCAATGAGCAAACCATCTACCCATTATATCATTGTAATCTATTCCCGCTAAATTATTGATGCTCATATGATCCCCTTGATGTAATATAACTTTACGTGGCACATCATATTTTTCAAGCTCTTTCCATAACATATCAAATTGTTTAGTTTTTACATTCCAGTCGCTAAGACCATGAACTAAGAATACACTTGCCTTTATTTTGTCAGCATTATTTAAATAATTACGCTCGTCCCAAAATGTATTGTAATCTCCTGTGTCACGATCTTGATCAATTTGCATTTGCTTTATATTCTTTTCAAATAATTCTTTTACTGTAGAATAATCTTTAGGATCAAACATTCTACTCATACAATATGTTGCTAATAAGTCAGCATCATCTCCTTGCCAACCTAAAGCCGGAGAAGTTACACCATTTGATCTATAATAATCGTACCAGTTGCTTATTGCAGCTACAGGAACTACTGTTTTTAATCCTTCTACTCCTGTTGTTGCTGCAGCTATAGACAATGTACCTAAGTATGAGGTACCTGACATCCCTATACTTCCTGTACACCAGTCTGCAGATACTTCTATATTGTCAGTTTTATTTGTGAATGCTTTAGTTCTTCCATTTAGCCAGTCTATTACAGCAATAGTTGATATTGTTTCATCTACTGAACCAGTACTTGTAACACCATCAGAACCTAAAGTCCCTATACCACCAGAAAATACTATTGCATATCCGCGAGGCAAGAAATAATTATACCATCCACCAAATTCAAAAGGTGCAACTCTTCCATTTTCTGCTTTACCTGAAACTTTTCTTGGAGCAGGAATTGTTTTTTCCACCGGTTTATACTTTATATCTTCATAAGTTATGTTGCTTTGTGGACTTACAGTTAAATCTTTATCTACATTATGAGTGATATAAAGGTCATCGTTTGTTCCAGGACGATAAGGACTTACCTCAAATATTGCTGGAACCTTCATTCCTTTTTCAGTTTCAATAGGACGTTTTATCCATACTTCAAGTAAATCACGTTTTCCATCAAGATCTGTATCTTGTGGTGATTCCACATAAACTTTTTCATAAATAGCCTCATCATGCTTAAAGATAGGTTGAGGCTTTCCGTCAAATACAAGTATTTCTGGTACATCTTTATTTTTATTAAAATCCATCATAAAACCAAATTCTAATAATACTTCAAAATATTCACGACCACTTTTTGTCTTTGCTTTTAAACAATCGTTAAGTGCTTTTGCAAATTCATCATTTGTGAATCTAATTTTTTCTGAAGGATTAAGGCCAATAGATTTTGCAAATTTTATTATATTTTTATTTGTAAAATCGATTCCTTGCTCATATCCTAACAGCTGAAGAACAATCTTATAAAACTCTTCCTCACTTACAGATTTGTTTGGGTTAAATTTATCTTTATCAGCTTGTATTAAGCAAGCTTTAGGATTTGCTTTTATATATGCAAGTATATTTCTCTCTTCTATGGAACTTACTGATTTATAGTCTGAAAAGTTTTCTGTTCCTTTAAATTTTTTAGCTTCATCTTCAAGTCCATTTAACCTTAAAAGTATAGTTGCAACTTGTATTCTTGTAGATTGTTTTTTTGCATATTCAGATGTTAATCCTTTTTCATCACCTTGAATTAGACCAAGGTTATTCATAGCAGTCATTTCCTCACAAATGATATTAGTAGATGATTTAATATCATTTGTAGCATATGCAACTGGAGTTACTGAAAACATTAACGTAAAAGTTAATACAATAGATATAATCTTTTTCATAACTTATCCCCCCTAATAAATGTAAGACTTCCTAATTAATTGGTTAGTCCTCTTAAAATTTGTCTTGTTTTTCAGTTACTTTGCTAAAAGTTTTTTATTTTAATTTAAAATTTTAAAGAATTTCTTATCATCTCCCCTCTGGAAAAATAATGAATGCATTCAAGATTTAATTATATCATAAAAATATAACCTAATATTGAAATATAGGGGTAAATTCATAAAAATTACCTGTAAAACTTGTAGAAAAAAAGAAAATATTGCCTCTATATGTCTATAATGGTTATATTTTTTGACATATTAATCTCTACTTTAAATCTTCGTATAATATAATAAAGGCTTTAAAATTAATTTTTATATCTCTAATTTTTACTATACAGTGTTGCTATTTTTTTCTAGTATAATAGAATTTTCAAGGAGCTATATGATTTTAGGAAAGAATGTTAGACTTTATATATTTTTCATTTAGTCATCAAAATAATTGGGCGAAAATGGATAAATAATTCACCTATTTGAATTGAAGGAATAAAATGTTACTGAGATAATTTTATTAATGGAGGAATTCCTGTGGGATACTATATTAGAGTAGAATCAGAGGTAAGAGTTTATGTAGAGGATATTAACCCAACGGGGGAGAAGATAATCCTCTTTATACATGGTTGGCCTGCAAATCATAACTTGTTTGAATATCAGTTTAATAAACTTCCAGAGATGGGATATAGATGTATTGGAATTGATATTAGAGGATTTGGTAATTCAGATAAACCATGGGAAGGCTATGACTACAATCGATTAGCTGACGATGTTCATTGTGTAATTGAAACACTTGAGTTACAAGATATTATACTTGCTGGTCATTCTGTAGGAGGAGCAATTGCTATTAGATATATGGCTCGTCATAAGGGGCATGGGGTATCTAAACTTGCTTTGTTTGCTGCGGCAGCTCCAAGCTTTACTAGACGTCCAAATTTCCCTTATGGATTACCAAAGGAAGATGTAACTAAACTAATTGAGGAAACATATAATGACCGTCCTAAAATGTTACGGGAATTTGGAGATATGTTTTTCTTTAAGTATATAACTGGACCTTTCTCAGATTGGTTTTTCCAATTAGGATTGCAGGCAGCAGGATGGTCTACAGCTAAACTTGCAATTTCCCTTAGAGATGAGAGCTTGTTTTCTGATCTCGGAAAAATACATGTTCCTACTTTAATTCTTCATGGTGTTCATGACAAAGTCTGTATGTTTCCATTGGCTATTGTACAAAAGGAAGAAATCAAAAATTCTAAGCTTGTGCCATTTGAAAACAGTGGTCATGGATTATTCTGGGAAGAACATGAAAAATTTAATAAGGAATTGATAAAATTTATTGAGAGATAAATTTTCTATAAAGTTCCAAAGGTTTTAACTACAGAGTTTTAATAATGATTGTTATCTTCCATAGTAGTTACTAATTTATCAAAGGGACGGTTCATAATTATATTACTTTATAAAAGTAAAACTGAACTGTCCGCATAATAAAGAAACACCATGCCTGACGAGAGAGACTTGGTGCTTTGATTAATATATAAGTATATGAATATTTTTAATTTGTAAAGATAGTTTCTTACATAAAAAATATCTACTTAAGTTTTTCATCTATTAATTTCAAAAATTTCTTCTCAGTTAAAATTTCGTTTGTAACAAAATTACCATTTATAAAAATGCTATATGTTGTCCAAACTGTAGGTGCATTTTGAGCTTTCTCTAGGGTATTAATTTTAATGAGACTAAAAGGAATAGCTTTTTTATCTGCGATATCTTTCAGTAGTGAAGTATATTTTTCAGTATATGGACATTGGTTTGTATAATATAAGGTTATGCCTTCTTTATTAGCTATTTTACCATCTTTGGCACAATCCTTGAATGTGGGTAATTTACTGTTGTTATTAAAATTTAAGCATAACAATTCAAAATAAGGATGTGCTGTATCACAAGTCTCAAAGCCTTTATACTTCAAATACTTGGGATCAGAAAGAAAAGGCATTTTTTTCTTTGATGTAACAATAATAATTCCATCTTTATTTTGTCTTTTTGTATCATCAATACATTCTTGTAATAACAGGTTTGATATGCCTTGCTCCTTATATTGTCCTGAAACCCAAAGACAATTGATAAACATATAATTTTCAGCATTTACAGGACTCCAAGCCTTTTCAGCAGGGATATATTCAATAAAAACCTTGCCTCTAACATCAGCTTTTTTAAAAATTAATCCGTCTCTGAAGCGTTCTTTCATCCATGCTTTTTTTGACGACACACAATTTTCACCTTTTTTATCTGAAATAACACAGCAAATATGTTCCTTATCTATATTACTTTCATTTACTGATATAATATTCATATTACTTCCACCTTTTTAAAGTTGGGAAGAACTCTTTCATTGAAGTTCGAGCTTCATTCTCGTTTGCATAGGGATTGCCAGAAGAAACGTGAGGTATACATGATTCAATCATTTCTTCCATTGTTTCCTCAGTGGTAAATGCACCTTCTTTATAGCAGTAAAGGCAATAATCCTCATTTTTATTTCCATCTGCATTTGTTCCAAAATCTTCACTCTTTATAAGAGGCATTGCACAGCTTTGACAAAAAATCATATTTTCCATATTAAAATCTCCTCTCAAAATTATTCTTTTATGAATTGATTATAACAATTTTAATATGACAGCAGTACGTCACATTTGGCAATCATTTATATATTTCTATTATATTCCGAGCTCGTTTTTTTATAATGTCCTTAACAAAATCTGGTTCTAAAACCTCAACAAAACTTCCAAAAGAGAGAATATAACCAATAACCCATTCATCAAAAGGATAATCAATGGTAACAATAAATGTATTATCATCACCATATTCAATTTGGTCTTCTTCAAAATCATCATATACCCTATAGGCTATTTCTGAAGCAAATTTTAATTTTAACGATACCATTTGATTTTGCTTTGAATTATGAGATTCAATTTGCAAATCATTTGGGATTTCTCTAGTGAAAGTTTCATTACATAATTGAATGTTTTTCATTCGTGATATGCGAAAGGTGCGAAAATCTTGTTTATTTCTGCAATAACCCTGAACATACCAAGAATGTCCTTTAAAAACAAGACGAAGTGGCTCAATATTACGATTTGTCTTTTCACCATAAGAACTTACATATTCAAAAGAAATCACTGTTTTTGTTAATATTGCTTCTTTTAAATATGTAAATTTTGTCTTTTCCTTTAGATGACTTCCCCAATAAGCAAAATCAACTTCTATCCAATTTGTATTTGAAACATTTTTGAATAAGGCGCTTATTTTATTAAGAACGCCATCAACATCAGGAAATTTTAAAGCATTGATACTTTGTAGAGCAAAAATAATATCTTTCTGTTCTTTTTCTGATAATAAGGATTTATCAATGGTATAATTTTTTAATAAACCAATTCCACCACCATTCCCTTTTAAAGAATATATTGGAATTCCTGCTAAGCTTAAAGTATCGATATCTCGGTAGATTGTTCGTGTGGATACATGGAATCGTTCAGCTAATTCTTTTGCTGTTATATGTTCTCTATTTAGAAGTATCAAGACAATTTCTAATAACCTATCAATTTGCATATTCATCACCCAAAATCAGTATAGCATACAGATATGAAATTACATGTCATATTTGAAAAAGAAGTTAAATATAATATAATGGCGTTTACTGTCTTAAGAAAGCATGTTACGCTTTAATATTTTATTGTAGCTAGATATAACATCATTGATTCTTACTAGTATGTAGTAGACTAATTCTAGTCAGTTTCTTTTAATAATATCAATTTTCTTACAAGCAAATTTTATTATGAAATATAAATAGTAAATAGACTTTTTTATAAATAAAGCTCATAATAATCTTGTTTTTGTTTAAATTTTAAATATAATTAATTTCTATTGAAAAAATTAATTATATGATATAATAATCACAAATATAGCCAGAGGCATTAATTTTTAAGATAATATGGAGATTAGAACAAATCTTAAAGAGTTAAAGAGAAAATTATATTTATAAAATATAACCAATAGAAACAATGATGCTAAAGGAGATTCTTATGGATATAAAAAATGTGAGTGAGCTTGCTCTTACAGCTGGTGAAATATTATTAGGGAACGGTGCTGAAACTTATAGAATTGAAGAAACTGTTTCAAGAATTTGCGAATCTTATGGTTTTACAGCAGAATGTTTAGCAATGTCAAACGGAATCTTATTATTGGTGGAAGGTTCCCAATTTGATAAGATTACCTCAATGAAAAAAGTTGGGCAAAAACACGTAGATTTATATAAGATAGAATTAATTAATTCTTTTTCAAGACAACTTAAAGAAAATCCTTTATCATATGATGAAGCGAAAAAAGCTCTTGATGAAATTAAAAAATCTCCCAATTTCACCTTGCCTGTACGAACAATAGCTGCCTGTATAACAGGATTTATTTACACGCTTTTTTTAAATGGCTCTCTCATAGATGGTATTGCATCAATAATCATATGTCTCATTACATATATGGTGCTTGAAAAGATTTCTGAATTTGGATTTTTTCAATTTTTAGAGTACTACTTAGCAGGTCTTATTATAGGCGGAACAAGCATTTTATCTCATATGCTAATTCCTTCTATTAACGCACATAATGTTATTACAGGTGGCATTATGATTTTACTTCCAGGTGTGGTATTAACAAATGGAATAAAGGATGTAATTTATGGGAATTTTTCATCTGGCATATCAAAATTTTGTGAAGCTTTGATTGTTATTATAGCAGTTAGTATAGGGGTGGGAACTGCTCTGTTTATTGGAATGAAAGGGGCGTGATGAAATGCTAATAAAAATGACTATATTAGCATTTTTAGGAAGCGTATTTCCTGTAATATTATTTAATATTGATAGAAAAAAAGCTCTATATGCAGGATTAGGTGGAGCTATTGGATGGGTAGTTTATAGCATTTTTCTCGAAAGAACAGGGAGTTCTGTAATAGGTTCTTTCTTTGGTGCCTTTATAGTTAATTTATATAGTGAATTAATGGCACGAATAATGAAAACACCTGCTTCTATGTTTTATGTTCCAGGAATTTTCCCTCTAGTTCCAGGTATGGCAGCATATAGTACAATAACATATCTTGTTGAAAAAAATTTTACTTCTGCCTTGGATAAAGGTATGTTAACACTAGGAATAGGTGGTGCTATCGGTTTTGGTATTATGTTATCTGCTACTTTCGTTAAGTTTATTACAAAAGTCCGTTCTAAGAGAAGTAAAAAAAGACTTGATAAAGGGAATATATTTTAAGGGACGGTTCATTTTAATTGCTAAAAATTAATATTAAAAAATATATACATTTTAATAATTAAAAAAGGTTACCAAAAATATTTTAAATATATACTTAGGTAACCTTAGTTTATATCAGACAGTTCATAATTAATATTTTAAATGATACTGATTTATTTAAATCTGTAGGGAATACTTTTAACCTCATAATAAAATAATAAACCAAACATAAATCTAGTGGTAGTATTTAATAGTGTATTATTAGAAAAAATTATGTTTTTTAGGAAGGAGATTATTAATTATGAATTGGCTTGAAATGATATTAATGGTGGGCATAAGTTTGATAGCAATTCTCGGCTTAGTTTTAATATATTGTATTATATCTCCTATGCCAACAGTTTGGTATTTAAGGAAGTTATTTTCAGGCACTGAATATACCAAATTGGATAGCTATGAGAAACTTAAAGAAGAAACAACGATTTATGAAGATATTGATTATGAGTCTGATTTTCCTCATGGGAAACTTGATATTATTATGCCTGAACAAGTAACTGGAAAGCTTCCTGTAATTTTTTGGGTTCATGGGGGAGCCTATGTTGCTGGAGATAAAAAAGATATAACACCATACGCTATCTCTCTTGCTAACAGAGGATTTATCGTAGTTAATATTAATTATGCACTTGCACCAAAAGGAAGATATCCAATGCCGTTAAGACAGATTGGGGAAGCTTACTCCTATATTAAAAAGCATTTTGCTGAATATCATATTGATATGAATCGTACTTATTTTGCTGGAGATTCTGCTGGGGCTCAAATGGTATCTCAGTTTGTCAATATTCAAACCAATCCTAAATATTCTCAGCAAGTAAATTTAGAACCGGTTGTGAATGAAAATACTATTAAAGGTGTTTTACTATTTTGCGGGCCCTTCGATTTAGCCAAATTAACGCAAATAGATTCTCCTATGTTAAGTTGGATATTTGATCGAGTTGGTTGGGCTTATTTAGGAAGTAGAAATTGGAAAAGTGAAGAAAGAACTAAAGAGGCATCCATCATAGATGAATTAACTTCTAATTATCCTCCAACCTTTATTACCGATGGTAATAAAGGATCCTTTGAATATCATGGAAAGATGTTAGAAAAAGTATTAAAAGATGTAGGTGTTTATACAGAAAGTGTATTTTATCCTCAAGAATCTCAAGAGCTAGGTCATGAATACCAGTTTAATCTAGGAGATAAATATGGAGAAGAGACTTTTAAAAAAGTTATTGAATTTTTGAATAAGACCCGTTAAACAACTTTAAAAATTAATATATTTTCGTATATATTAATTTTAAAAAAATATATATGGGTTAACTATTGTAATAGGAATTTTTATAAATAAATTTTGAATGTTTAGGAAATAAATAAAGTAAGGTTATCAATTTTTTAGTAAAGAATTTAAGGAGAAATTTATAGCTACTTTTTTATATTTTTATTTATTTATGTTTTATAAGGGAATTATATAAAAAGAAAGGAGTATTTATGAATATTCTTGTTACATTAAACTCTAATTATATTGAGCAATTGATTATTATGATTTATTCTATATTAAAATCTAATCCAAATGTGAACTTTAATGTATATATTGCCCATAAAGAATTAACAGAGGATGATTTTAGTTATATAGAAAGATATTTAGATAAAAAGAGATGTAAAATTATATCTGTAAAAGTTACTGATAAAGTGTTAAAAGATGCACCTGTTACTAAACGCTATCCAAGAGAAATGTATTTTAGAATATTTGCAGCGCAATTTCTTCCAAAGGATTTAGATAGAATTTTGTATCTAGATCCAGATTTAGTGGTTATTAATCCTCTTAACGAACTTTATTATATGGATTTTGAAGACAATTATTATATTGCTGCTTCTCACGTTCGTAAGACAATGCAAAAGTTAAATAGATTTCGCTTAGATATGGATGAGAATGCTTATTATATTAACTCAGGTGTAATGCTGATGAATTTAAAACTTCTTCGAGAAAAGCAAAACATAGACAGTGTTTTTGAATATATTGAAAAGAATAAGAATCTTCTATTACTTCCTGATCAAGACGTATTAAGTGCTTTATATGGAGGAAAAACTAAAGTAGTGGAGTCTCTTATTTATAATCTTAGTGATCGATATTTAAAAGTACATAATATGAACTTTAGAAATCTTGATAAAAGAATAGACCTAGATTGGGTACGAGAAAATAGTGTTATTATGCATTACTGTGGAAAAAATAAGCCTTGGAAGAATAACTACTTTGGAGAACTAGATATATTTTATAAAGAGTATGCTCAAATGGTTGCTGAAATTGGGAAAAATATTACTGAAGATATCACTGAAAGTATTTTGGAAAATAATACTGAAGATGTGCAAAAGAAAGGGTAATAGGAATTAGACTTAGCAAGGTAGAAAAAGATTAAATCTTAAAATTTTTAGAGAATTTATCAAAAATAAATAAAGTTAAGCATACAGCACAAAATTAAAGCTGATAAAATAAATAACATTCAAATTTAAATTTGGATGTTATTTTATTTTTTAGTTAACATATTAGTATAATTCCATCTGTAATAGATATAGATGAAGAAAATAAAAATGGGGTTGTTTTGTAAAATTTACCAAGGCCGATTCCTATATTTATAGTGGATTATTAATTGAAATAGATGGTACAATATAATATAAGCTTATTTATAAAAGGCGTATTGGCATATATGAAATATTAATGAGGAGATATATATGAAACATATAACTTTTGAAGATGTAAAAAAGAATAAAGAATTTCAAACCTATATCCAAAAAGGTGATGAATTACTTGGAGTCTTGGGATATACTGAACATTCTTTCGTTCATGCAGGAAAGGTTGCCTATACTGCAGATAGCATATTGAATAGTTTAGGATATAGCGAAAGAGAAAGAGAACTTGGGAAAATAGCTGGATATACTCATGATATTGGCAACATGATAAATAGAATTGATCATGCTCAAACAGGTGCTATATTAGCTTTTAATATTTTAACTAGAATGGAAATGCCACCTGAAGAAATTGCTACCATAGTTTCTGCTATTGGAAATCATGATGAAGGTACAGGTCAACCTGTAAATACAGTATCTGCAGCATTAATATTAGCAGATAAAACTGATGTTAGAAGAAGCAGAGTGAGAAACAGAGATTTTGCTACTTTTGACATTCACGATCGTGTAAATTATGCAGTTGAGGAAGCAAAAGTTAAAATTAATTCTGAAAAAAGAATTGTTTTATTGGAGATGAAGATTGATATTACTATTTCTTCTTTAATGGAGTATTTTGAGATATTTCTAAATCGTATGATGATGTGTAGAAAGGCAGCAGACTTTTTAGGTGCTAAATTTGAATTAGTTATAAATGGTACAAAATTACTATAGATATCAAAATTTATTAAAACACAGAGATTTAATTTCATAATGTAAATATAAAAATGCGTTAGTAGAAAGAATTAATATCTTGAACTAACGCATTTTTATTAATGTAAGTAAGATATAGGGATGCAATGTGAAAATTTAAAGTATACTTTGGAAAATAAGTTTTCTATAAAAATAGCTTAAACCCTTGGAAATTAAGGATTAATAGTTAAAAATGAAAAATTAATGATGAAATTCACTAAATGTGAATTTCTTAAAGCAAAATTTATTTTAAAAACTCCAAAGGCTTTGACAGTGGAGTTTTAACCACAATTCTTCATTCTTCATTCTTAATTTTTAATTCATGGTAAAATTTTTATTATGAAAATTAAAATCATGTATAAGTTGAATTTTCGTTAAAGAATCCTGCAAATGCATTAACTTTAGAATATGATAATACGTATTTATATTTAAGGTAAATAGATAATCAAAGTGGGTACTAAAAAATTTATATAATATCGTAATATATAAAGAGGAGGTGAAGTGATGGTCAGACTTCTCAATATTTTTAACAGAGAACAGACATTAGAGGAGCGAGTGAAAGATATACAAAAGGGTAATGAAGGGGATAAAAATAGTCTAATTGAAGAATATATTCCTTTTATAAAAAAAGTGCTTAGTAATGAATTAGGACAATATGTTGAGATAGAAAATAATGACGCCTTTAGTGTAGGATTAATAGCATTTAATGAGGCTATCGAAAAGTATGATGAAAAAAGAGGCAATTTTTTAACCTTTGCTTCTATGGTAATAAAAAGTAGATTAATAGATCATCGCCGAAGTGAGGCGAGAAAACCAAAGGAAGTTTGTATTAGTGAGTTAAAATGTGATGATGAGAGTTATGGTTATAATGAAAATATTATAGCAATAGATAGTTTTGAAAAGAGAGTTGAAATTAGGTTTGACATCGCTCTTCTAGTTAAGGAGATGAAAGGATATGGGGTTTCTTTAGATGAATTGATAAAGGAATCTCCAAAACATAAGGATACTAGAATTGTAGCTATCAGTATTGGAAAATACATATTTGAAAAGGATTATTTAAAAGAAAAATTTTTGAAAACTAAGAATTTACCAGTTAGTGATTTGATGAGAGAATTATGTGTATCTAAGAAAGTCATACAAAGGAGTAGAAAATTTATTATAGCAATAGTATTAATTTTGAACAGTGACTTAGATACATTAAAGGAATATATTTTCTATAGCGAAGGGTGTGAAATGAGTGATTTACAAAGGCACTGTGATAGAGATTTATTATGATAGTATAGTTGTGATGGCTGAAGATTGTACTTTTAAAAGGATAAAGAAAAGTGACGGTTTAGAGGAAGGAATGGAGATATATTTTGAAGATAGAGACATTATTAAAAACTCAAACTTTACTATTAAAAATATTTCTAAGGGAGTAGCTGCTGTTTTAATTTTTGCAGTTACTTCTTTATATGTTTTAGGGTTTTGGAATGAAAATTATAAATCAGTAGCTCTATTAGCTGTAGATATAAATCCAAGTGTTGAGATGGAAATTAATAAAAATTATCGTGTAATAAAAATTTCAGCACTTAATGAAGAAGCTTCAAAACTTCCTCTTGAAGATTTGAAGAATTATCCATTAATAGACGCTTTAGAAGAGATTGTAGAAATGGTGGAAACGGCAGGATATATTAAGAAAGATGAATCAAACCGCGTATTGGTAACGTCAGTAGAACTAAAGAGTAATAATGAAGGTGATAAAAATTTAGATAATCTTATAATGGAAGGAAAGAAAAAGATAGAGGAAGTCTCTAATGAGAGAGGGCAGCAGGTTGAAGTTGTTACAATAAAATCAGATAGAGAGACATTAAATAAAGCGAAAGAAGAAAACATTTCAGTGGGTAAGATGGAGATTTATAAAGAAATGGAAGATGAAAATAAAAATCAGGATAAGAATGAGATAATGGAATTAAAAGATAAAAAATCAGAGGAGTCTATAAAAGAAGTTGAAAAAAGTGAAAAAGTTAAAAAAAACAATAATGAGAATAACGGTAATAAAAATAATCCTATAAAAGAAGAGAAGGAAAATAATAAGAATAAAAAAGGAAACGAAAATAGTAAGGATAAAAAAGATAAGGAAAACAATAAGAATAAAGAAAAAAAGGAAAATAATAAGAATAAAAAAGAGAATGAAAACAGTAAGGATAAAAAAGAGAAGGGAAATAATAAGAATAAAAAAGATGAGACAAATGGCAAAGATAAATAAAGAGAAGAGATAAAAAAATAAAAAACTAAAGAAATCTTAGCTTGTAGTTTTTCTGGAAAAATAAAAAAATTGATAAATATTTCATGTAATTTATCTAAAAAAATCAAGTAATCATAATTTTATAATATAAAAAACAGGTAAGCGAATATGAACCTTACCTGTTTTTCTTTGAAAGTTTTTTATATATTATTTAATTTTAATCTTCACATTATATCTCCTAGAATTTAAAATTAAGAATGAAAGATAGGAATTATATAGGATTTCATAATGGAAATTTAACTTATACATGATTTTAATTCTCATAACAAAAATTCTCATTTGTAGATTAAAAATTAAGAATTAAGGATGAATAATTATGGTTAAAACTCCACGGTCAAAGCCTTTGGAGTTTTTTAAAAATAAATTTTATTTTAAGAAATTCACCTTTAGTGAATTTTTTCCTAAATTCTTCATTCTTCATTATTAATCCTTAATTTCCAAGGGTTTAGGCTATTTTTATAGAAAACTTATTCTCCAGAGTATACTTTAAGTTTTTACATTGTATCCTTATAGTTAAAGTCTTTGAAGTTTGTAGAATAAGTTCTATTTTCTAGAGTTATTCTAAATTTTTATAGTATACATCTTAAAAGTTTAGAATTTCTTTAGAATTAATTTAGAAAAACTATAGATGCTTCATTTAAAATGAATAAGAGGAAAGCTTTTCTAATTTGATATAAGGGAGATGTTATGAAGTGAAAATTAAAAAGAAGACTGCTATGATTACAAGCTTTACTTTGGGGTTATTAATGTTTGCAACAACTGCTATGGCAGAAATATCATCTAAGAGTGGGTATGATCAAGCTAAAGATGCATTAAAGTATTCTGCAGAAAGCTTTACAAGTAAGCTTTCAAATTATACCATAGATATTTCTATGAATATAAAGGATAATGGAAAGGTTATTATCTCTGAGAATACAGTAAATAAATATGATATAACTAAAAATTCTTGTGAAAATTTTTATACAAGAATTAATGGAAGTAAAAAATCAGAAGGATATTTCTATAGAGATAAAGACATTATGGTTAACACCAGTGAAAATCAAGACATTTATTTCGTAACTGAATATGAAGGTTCAGATGAAGGAAGGATTTTAAGAAACCCATTTGAAGAGAAAAGTGCAGGAGATATTGAAAAGATAGGGGATGCAATTGTAGGTAGCTTAAAAGATTATGTTGTAGTAGATGAAAAAACTAACGGAAGTAAAGAATTATCTGGTTCTATAAGTGAAGCGCAAATACCTGCATTGGTAAATGCAGTTACATCTTACATGATAAAAAGTACATCTTTCTTTAATATAGATACTCAAGAGGAAAAGGTTATGCCGATGATCACTAAAGATGTATATGTAAAAGAAGTTAAAGGTAATATGGTTGTAGATAAAGATGGATTAATACAAAATATTTTTGGCACAGGAGTACTTTCTGGGAAAGATGATAAAGGTAATGAACACACTTTAACCTTTGAATTACTTGGTAAAGTATCTAATATTAACTCTACTGCTGTAAATAAACCAGATCTTTCTGGAAAGAAAGTAGAAAAGTATATACAAGAGAATATGAATGTATTAAAAAATCCTGAAATGTATGTAGGTAAATACAAGAATGATATTGTTATAAAAGAAGATGGTAAGTTTCAAAAGATTGGAGAAAGAATTATAGATATCACACATTCTGACCATAAATCTATTGGTGGAACATATCATGAAGAGTATGGAGAAGGATATAAGGACTACGCAGGAAATAAATCAGATATCAGTTTTGATGCTAAATATAGAGAAGAAGGCTATTATGATGCAGAATTTGATATTGAAGGATCTTCAGATAAAGGTTATATAAATCTTAATATAGGAGAAGCTAAATTTCACTTTGGAATGCCAGTAGGTGACAGAGATTGGTATAATGGTGAGTTTACCAGAGTATTTGAATAGCAAATAATCGATAATTTATAGTTTATATTTAAGTTTGAGTTTAAAAATTGAGAGTTGAGAGTTATGAATGAAATTTTAGATATCTAAAATTTATGAAAACATATCTGTAGCTTTGAACAGTAAAATTATTTCAATAATTCTCCACTCTCCATTCTTATTTTAGCTAAAAAAATTGCTACGCAATTTTTAAAGGAGGGTTACAATTGGAGAAGGTTATTGAGATAAATAATTTAAGTAAAGTTTATAAGAATGGCAGAGGTATAACTGATATTAACCTTGAAATAAATAGAGGTGATATTTTTGGCTTTTTAGGGCCTAATGGAGCTGGGAAAACTACCGCTATGAAAGTTATGACAGGACTTATAAAACCAGATAGCGGTGATGTTAAGATTCTAGGATATAGTGTATTAGAACAATTTGAAAAAGCTATGGCTAAGGTAGGATGTATCATTGAAACAGCAGAGTCCTATCAATATTTAACTGCTTATGAAAACCTTAAGCAGTTTTCGAGATATTATAAAAATGTTGATGATAAGAGAATTGAAGAAGTTTTAGAGCTTACAGGAATACAAAGATTTAAAGATGAAAAAACAAGAAGATTTTCTCTTGGAATGAAGCAGAGACTTGGAATTGCAGCGGCGATTATATCTAGACCTGAAGTGGTTATTTTGGACGAGCCTTTGAATGGATTAGATGTTGAAGGGATGATTGATATGAGAAATCTTATAAAAAAACTTTCAGAAGAAGAAAAGACAACATTCTTTATATCAAGTCATCTTATTCATGATGTTGAGCTTACCTGTACTAAGATAGGGGTACTTTATAATGGAAAAATGCTTAATATAGACACAACTAAAAATATATTAAATAATTATGCTTCACTAGAAAACTATTTTATAAGCGAGGTGGAACGAAATGGTAGAATTTAAGGTTGCTGTAATTAATGAGTTTGAAAAGCTATATAAAAAGAAAAAGATTTTAGTTGCAGCAATAATATCATTAATTTTTATCGTAATAGGACAACTTACTATTACTGGATTGAGAAGTGGATTTGGATTAAGGGGCACTTCTAGCATGGAGTTTCCAATATTAGTGCTTTCTATAGTAGTTAATACCATATTACCACTTTTTACTGCGCTTGTTACTATAGATAGTTTTTCAGGAGAATTTTCTCAAAACACTATGAAAATTGCACTTACAAGACCAATTACAAGATTAAAATTTTTTACTGCTAAAATAGTGGCTATAATGTTTTTTGCATTAGTTAATCTCTTATTTGTAATGATATTTTCAACTATTGTAGGAGTAATTTTTAATTCAAGTTCTTTTACTTTACAAGGAATAATTAGAATACTTATATCTTATATAGTTACTGTACTGCCTATGGCAGTTTTAGTACTGTTAATTGTAGTCTTTACCAACATAATAGGAAATGGAACAGGGGTGTTTTTTTTATCAGTGTTTGTTTTTATTGTTTTTAAAATAATGGAGATTGTATTTTCGCAATACTCAGGACTATTTTTCACATCAATGTTTAAGTGGTATAATTTATGGATAATGAGCAGTTTTCCATTTCTAAAGATTTTCCGTCAACTTATGATGATGAGCAGCTATGGAATACTACTTTTTACACTGGGATATTATTTATTTGATAAAAAAGAATTTTAAGGTGAAAAAATGGATATAAAGAAGCGGCTAATAATATCTAATACCATAACAGCTATAGCTCCACTTATTATAACGATTATAATTATATTTAGTTTCTTATTTATTTCTTCAAGAATTTTTAATAGGAAACTTGATTATGATGGATTTAAAGATGGAATGGTTGTAAGGACAAAATTGGTCAATATTAGAAATGATATATTAAAGCATAACATAAAAGATATTGAAAAAACTAAACTTCAAGATGATTTATCACAAAGGCTTTCAGATTTAGGCGGTAAATTTATAATTGTTGAGGGACATAAAATTATATCTAGCCCCAAGGATATTAGCAAAATAGATATAGAAAAGACTATGGAAGTATTAGAAGAAAATATCATAGACAAAAGAATTGTAATCAATGATATTTGTTATATGGTCGAAGCTATAAAGTTGGACTTAGAAGGAGAAATTACTGAAAACATAATATTATTAGCACCTATAGAAGAAAGAAATATATTTAATGAACTTATAATTATTGCTATTGTGGTTTATGTAGTATCTTTTATAGTAATTAACATAATTATGTCTTATCTTTTTTCAGAGCGAATAATAAAGCCTATCAAGTTTTTAAAAGAAGCTACATCTGAAATTAGTAAGGGAAATTTAAATTATGAAATTATTGAAGATGGGGATGAGGAGATAAGAGAATTATGCCATGGCTTTGAATCTATGAGGGTGCAACTTAAAGATTCTATAGTTATGAGAATGAAATATGATGATAATCGTAAAGTACTTATATCTAGTATTTCTCATGATTTAAAAACGCCAATAACATCAATAAAAGGCTATGTAGAGGGAATATTAGATGGAGTTGCTAACACGCCTGAAAAAAGAGAAAAATACTTAAAAACCATCTATTCAAAGGCGGAACATATTGATCATATGATTGATGACTTGCTTTTATATTCAAAATTAGATTTAAAACAACTTCCCTTTAATTTTGAAAAAATAGATATTGTTGAGTATTTAAGTTTTTGTATATATGAAAGTGAACCTGAACTTATAAAAAATAATATAAAAATAAGTTTAAATAATGACCTAAAGACTTCCCAGTATGTTATGATGGACAGGGAAAGAATGAAAAGGGTTATTTTAAATATTATAGAGAATTCTCGTAAATATATGGATAAAGAACAGGGAGAAATAAATTTAAATCTTAGAGAAACAAATTCAAGTATTATAATAGAGATAAGAGATAATGGTGCTGGAATAGATAATAATGATATAAATAAAATATTTTATAGATTTTATAGAGCAGATTCTGCAAGAAGTGAAGCAAGTGGAAGTGGATTAGGCCTTGCTATTGCAAAACAAATTGTAGAAGGACATAAAGGCAGGATATGGGCAATTAGTCATGGCAATGAAGGTACAAGCATTATGATATCTCTAGGAAAAATAATATAACATAGCAAGATTAATATTTGGAGGGTTTCAAGTTATATGAAAAAAATATTAATAGTAGAAGATGACTTAAGCATTGCTGAACTTCAAAAAGATTATTTAGAAATATCTGGTTTTGAAGTGAATATTTGTACTGATGGAGTAAGTGGCTTAAATGCAATAAAAGAAAATAAATACGATTTAATAATCTTAGATGTTATGCTTCCTAAAATTGATGGTTTTGATATATTAAGAATTATTCAAGAAAACAAGGATATACCTGTTTTAATGGTTTCTGCTAAAAAAGAAGAAATTGATAAAATAAAGGGGTTAACCCTTGGAGCAGATGATTATATAACAAAACCTTTTAGTCCAGGTGAGTTAGTTGCTAGAGTTAAATCTCATCTTCAAAATTACGAGAGAATGAGAAATAAATTTAGCAATAAGATAAATAATAATAGTATTATAATAAGAGGTCTTGAAATACTTAAAGATTCAAGACAGGTATTTATAAATGGAAAAGAAGTTAATTTAGCTCAAAAGGAATTTGAATTATTATTGTATATGGCTGAAAATCCTAACAGGGTATTTGGAAAAGATGAACTCTTCGAAAGAATTTGGGGTCTTGATTCTCTTGGAGACAATGCTACGGTTACAGTACATATTAGAAAAATACGAGAAAAAATCGAATCAAATCCATCAGAACCGCAATATATTGAAACGTTGTGGGGAGTTGGATATAGGGTTAGGGTATAAATACTATAAAAAAGTTGTTATTTAAATTAAAAATTTTAAATAACAACTTTTTTTATTAGTTACTTTAATAAACTATATATTTTTTATTTCTTCTAATAAGCTTATAGCTGCTTTTTTAGGACCGTCTTTTTCCATACCAGTTATACCTAATCTAGTTCTTAATTGTCCTACTTTAACTCCTGATTGATAGAATTTATTGAAATATTCTACTAATAATTTTTCTGTGTCTTCCATCTTTTGCGCTGGTCCAAATGGATTTGCAAAGTAAGTTTTTACTAATCCTTTTTCTGTAGTAGTTCCTTTAGCCATTCTTGCTCCATCTCTAAAGGTATCTAAAGCTTCATTTATATCTTTAAAGAACTCTAGATTTTCTCCTTCTGACTCATAGTTATTAGCATATAAGAACAAGTCTATTGGATATTCTGTAGTAATTTCTTTATAGCTTGCAACGGGTATAACTAATCTAGCGTTTACCTTATCTGGATTCATAAAAATACTTCTATCTATTTGTTTAAAAGCATATCCAGTATCTAAATCATCTAATCTTACAAAGGCTCCTATTTCAGTTCCTGATCCTACTGGTTTTTCATCTTTGTTTAATTTAACTACGCCCATATCATCAAAGATTATAGTCATATCGCTTATATAATCTTCACTCAATTCTCTAAAGGCCTCTAAACTTTCAGATTTTCCTGCACCGCTATCTCCCATTATTATTACATTAGCAGTTTTATTATTTTTAGTTACTATATTAACCATAGCACCGTGTATTGGTAGATATCCTCTTTTTATCATTATTAAATTATGAAGAGTCAATGTCATTTTTTTCATATAACCAAAGTAATCTATGGCTTCATTATAGTTTATATATCCTAGCATAATATCATTTTCTTTGTCATCATAGAAAACTGTTTGTATTTCTTCATTGTCATCTCTCGCACCGAACACATATACTATATCTGGTTTTTTATCTCTATATTCTTCCTCTGTAGCTATTTCAAACAAGTTGCATAAAGTTACTCCATGAGCCATAAAATCTCTATGGAAGTATATATAAGCTAAAAGTGTTCCCACTTTTGCAGGATAACAAAACCAGTGATCTAAATTTATTCTGCAATTTTGTAATGGATTTTCAAAAGTTTCTTCAAACATACCATCTCGTGTATTCTTTTTAGGATAAGTTATAAAAGGTGGATCTAATAATATAGATTCTATAAAAGGAATATTTTTTAAAATTTCATAGTTGTTTGGTATATTCCAATTAGAATTATTTAATATTAAACCTGCATTACCTCCTGCAGGTAATTGTCTATATATTCTTGGTTTTTCACCTAAAACATTTTCTTCAATTTTTCTATAAGTCTTTAATATAAGATTAGAAAAATTATTATTTGCATCTATAAAACTAACATTTTGAAGTCCATCTCCGATTTTACTATTTTGAACTATAGTATATCTTTCAAGTTTTCTCCAAAAATTATATAAATCCTCTATTAATAAAGTAAACTTATCTTTGTTTTCTAACAGCTTTTCATATTTATCTTCCATCTTTTTTACTTCTTCTGCATTTAAAACCATAAGCAATTTAAATACATTAGTAATATCTTCTAGCAATATATCATTATCATCTACATTCATAGTACTGTCTATATACTTATATATATTAGTTTCTTTTCTTTTTATTTTTTCCATATAGGCTGATAAAATTCTTCTAAAGCCGTAACTACTAAACAATGCTTCAGCAGTATCACAATATTTTGCTGTAAAATTTATCATAACTTTTCCTGTGCTTAGAGAAAATTCTTTTTTCATTCTGCTACCTCCAAATGTGCAATGTAAATTTCATATTTCTTGCAATTTAACTAACTGAATATCATTATAACATACAAAATTGAAATTTGTATAGTGGTTATCATTCATTTTATGAAAAATTATATAAAATGTTAAATTATTTCTTGTTATGTATATTTCCATATAGATACCATCTTTATGTATACCTTTTTTATATTTCTATTAATCATAATTTCTGTAAGTAAGTTTAAATAAATTTTAAAGTTTATACTAATTTCTAAATAAAATCATAATTTATTATTACGATGAAAAGCATAGTTATATCGAATATAAATAATATTTTAATGGCTATAGGGTTCCATAATGAAAATTTAACTTATGCATGATTTTAATTTCCATAACAGAAATTCTTTTCTATGAATGAAAAATTAAGAATGAAAGATGAAGAATTATGGTTGAAACTTCACGGTTAAGACCTTTGAAGTTTTTTGAGAATAAATTTTATTTTAAGAAATTCACTAAGGGTGAATTTCATCCTAAATTTTTTATTCTTAATTGTTAATCCTTAATCTCTAAGGGCTAATCTGTTTTTATAGAAAATTTATTTTCCAAAGTATATATTAAGTTTTTGCATTGTATCTCTACAATCATATTTCTTAGGCTATATTTTTATTAAAGATACTTCTTTAAGTTCTGCAATGGGCTTAAACACTATAGTACGAGGTGCTTTTGTTTATTTAACAATATATAAAAGAATTTTTATTTGATTTATATAAAGTAAAAGTGAAGATAAGTGAGACAAGATTTAGACAAATTTGGGGGTAGGTATTTTAATTGCTCATGCATTAGCTTCTAGAAATGAAGCTTTTAGGACATTATATTTTGTTATTATAGGAGAATTAATAATATAAATCCTATAAAATAGAACTAAAAACTCTATTTTATAGGATTTTTTAGTTGAAAATAAAACAATTTTAAAAATGGAGCTATATTTTTAATAAATGTTAATAAAACACAAGGAATTTAGATATGCTAACATTGATAGGTTAATTAGACTTGTCAAAGTATAAATGTAAATCAGTAACCTTGTCGATTTCAAAAGTTAGTTCGTTTATGGTTTTAGGGTTATCATCCCTAAGCCATCTAATTACAATTGAAATGAAGGCACCAGAAAAAAATTCTGATAAAAAGTCTGCACTAACAATAAATTTATTTCCGTTTTTTTCGCAAGCATTTAACATCAATAAATACTGCGGTACAGTGAGGTCATGTAATGTACCTAGCATTAATCTAGTATCGTCTGATGAAAGAAGACCTTTGAAAAAATTTCTATTTTTATTGATATAAGATAGGATTACATGTATAGCTTCGCCTTTACTAAAGTCGGAGATTAACTGCTCCGAAGCTATTATTTCTTTTTTCATGTAGTATATAGTAAAGCATAAAAGATGATATTTATCTTCAAAATGATTATAAAAAGTTGCTCTACTTACCATGGCTTTATTGCAAAGATCATTTACAGTAATCTTATCTAATTCTTTTTCTTCCACTAAAGTAATTAGAGCTTTATGTAATCTAAGGTGGGATTTGGTTACTTTTACATCACTAAGTTTATCAAAATAATTGTACATTTTTCACCTTCTTGTAAAATTTTTTACAGATTTAAAATTTTGTATATTGAACAGAATAATTAATTATAATACTATTAAAAATATCAAAAATGTTAAATTTATTTAACAATTATATATAGTATATTAAAATCTAGATTTTTATCAATAAAACTATTTTTACAAGTAGAAAACTATTTCCAAGCCGCAAAAGAAAGGAGCATTTCCGATGAATTACACAAAAGATTTAGATAAAATCTATGAAAATCTTAATACTAATCCGAAAAGAGGATTAGATGATAATCAAGTAGAAATTGCTAAAGAGGAATATGGATATAATAAATTTACAGAAAAAAAACCTATAAGATTTATAACAAGAGTCATTTTGCATCTAAAGGATTTTATGATAATAATGCTAATTTTTGCATCAGCACTGTCATTTTTCTTAGCTTCAAAGGGTGATGGTAGCTATGTAGAAGGCGCTTTAATTTTAATAATAGTATTAATCAACGCTCTATTAGGTGCTGTACAAGAAAAAAATGCTGAAGCAGCGCTTGATTCCTTAAAGGACATAAATGCTCACTATTCCAAAGTTATTAGAAATGGCAATATAGTTGAAATAAAATCAGAACTTATAGTTCCAGGTGATATTGTCGTCCTTGAAGCTGGTGATTCCATATCAGCTGATGGACGAATTATTGAAAGTACTAACTTAAAAGTTGAAGAATCACCTTTAACTGGAGAAAGTATACCAGTAGAAAAAAGTGCTACTGCTATAGTAAAAGAAAATGCTCCTATTGGAGATAGATTTAATATGGTCTATTCAGGTTGCGTTGTTACCTATGGAAGAGGTAGAGTTGTTGTTACTGAAACAGGTATGGATACTGAAATGGGTAAAGTAGCATCTCTTTTAAATAATGAAAAAACTAAAAGAACTCCCTTACAAGAAAAATTTTTACGTTTAGGTAAAACTATTACTATTGGCGCAATTATCGCCTGCACCATCTTGTTTTTCATTGGGCTATCTCACGGAGAGAGTCCATCAGAAATGTTTATTTCTGCTATTTCATTAGCTGTAGCAGCTATACCAGAGTCGCTAACAGGTGTTGTAACAGTATCTTTAGCCCTTGGTGTAACTAAAATGGTAGAAAAACATGCTATTATACGTAGATTGCCTGCAGTTGAGACTTTGGGAAGTGCGTCAATAATTTGCTCTGATAAAACGGGAACATTAACTCAAAATAAAATGACAGTAAAAAGTGTATGGCATCATGGAAATGAAATTGTAAATACAGCAAACTCTATAACTAAAGAAGCTTTAGATGTATTAAAGCTTGGCACGTTATGCTGTAATGGAAAAGTAGATATAGTAAATGGGGCAGAAAAGCACATTGGTGATCCTACAGAAACTGCTATAATTGCAGCTTTTCAAAAAAATGGATTATTTAAAGATGAATTAGATAATGAAATTCCAAGAATTCATGAGCTTCCTTTTGATTCTGAAAGAAAGTTAATGACAACAGTTCACGATATTCGAAAGAGTAGCCTGAGTGATAAAGGCAATTATTGCGTAATAGTTAAAGGTGCCTTCGATGTACTAATTCCAAAATGTATAGAAGGAGAT
Organism: Clostridium argentinense CDC 2741; assembly: GCF_000816675.1. Classification (GTDB taxonomy): domain Bacteria; phylum Bacillota; class Clostridia; order Clostridiales; family Clostridiaceae; genus Clostridium_J; species Clostridium_J argentinense. Next base: position 260,940 of record NZ_AYSO01000017.1, read on the forward strand.
TTTGAGCATGCTAAAACTGCAAATGATAAATTTGCCAAATCTGCATTAAGAGTAATTGCAATAGCTTACAAATTTTATACTGAGTTACCAGAGGAATTAACTAATGAGATTCTAGAAAATAACTTATCCTTATTAGGCCTCATTGGAATGATTGATCCACCTAGAGAAGAGGCGAAATCTTCTGTAGAAAAAGCTAAAGAAGCTGGAATAAGAACTATTATGATAACAGGAGACCACATCTTAACTGCAAAGGCAATAGCTAAAGAACTTGGAATATTAGAGAATAATGATGAAGCAATAACTGGTGAAATGTTAAGCACTCTAAGTGATGACGAATTTTCAAAAAAAATTAGAAAATATTCAGTTTATGCTAGGGTAAGTCCTGAGGATAAAATAAGAATTGTAAAGGCATGGCAAAGTCACGGTGAAGTTGTTGTAATGACTGGTGACGGTGTTAATGATTCACCAGCATTAAAAGCTGCTGATATAGGTTGTGCAATGGGCATAACAGGTACAGATGTAGCTAAAGATGCTTCAGATATGATTTTAACTGATGATAATTTTTCAACTATAATAGATGCAGTAGAAGAAGGAAGAAGCATTTATGATAATATTAGAAAAACTGTAGAATTCTTTTTAAGCTGTAATGTGGCTGAGGTTATTATAGTATTCCTTTCATTCTTAGTGGGATGGGGCTCACCTATTTTAGCAATACAATTATTATTAATAAATGTAGTGGCTGATGCACTTCCTGCATTTGGTTTAAGCAAAGAAAAAGCTGATAATGATATAATGACTAGAAAGCCTATAGATAGAAATAAAAGCATACTAGCAGATAAAGTTGGAATTAAAATAATTCTGCAGGCTATAATGTTTGCTATATTAACCCTATATGCTTATTACATTGGAGACTTTGTAAAAATTTCAGATACAATATTACCATCAAAAGAAGTTGGTATTACAATGTGCTTCTTGGTTATGGCTTTCTCATCAATAGTTCATGTATTCAACTGTAGAAGTAAATACTCACTATTTAAAATTAAATTTAGCTCTAATATGGCAGTTTTAAAAGGAGTTGCAGGGTCTATGGCAATTATGTTCATGATTTGCTTCATACCACCACTAGCAAATTTATTTAGCGTAGTTCCCTTATATTGGAATCATTGGATATTTGTAACAGTATTATCTATAGCTCCTTTAATAATAGTTGAAATAGCAAAATTCTTTGTGCATAGAGGTAAATTATATAAAGAGTAAAGTGCTACAAATTAATGAGAATAACTTTAACTTTTAATAAGGGCATAAGGTAGTATATAAACTTTAGAAGATAATATAATATCTTTTTTTATGATAGTGATTCATATAATTTAATATAAAATATAAAAAAAGCTATGAAGAAGACTTAAGATAATTAAGCTTCATAGCTTTTATATTTCCAATATTGACAACTTTAACTTTAAATGATATATTCTTATAAATAAGCCATAATACATTATTATATCATATAATAATGTATTTGTCAATAGTTATTTAGAAATACTTTAAATTTAAAGGAGTGTATTTTATGGAGGTTAATAAAGCAAGCCTTACGGCTATTGTATCAGCATTTGGACGAGCATATCATTCATTAAATGATGAGCCCAAAATATTTAATGATTGCTTGGCTGAAAAAATGATTACAGATGAGGAGTTTAAAAATATTTCTAAGAACATGATAGAAGGAATTAAGTTTTTTAATCCTGAAGATGAAGATATATATAAGAATGAAGAGTCTATGCTTAAATGGATTATACAGACACAAATATCACCAACACCTTTAGCAAGGAGCAGATACACAGAGGATATGTTAGAAAATGCTATTAAAATGGGTGTAAAGCAATATGTTATTCTTGGAGCAGGTTTTGATACTTTTGCATTTAGAAAACCTGAATTATTAAAGAAAATAAAAGTCTTTGAAATTGACCACCCTGCCACTCAAGAATTAAAATTAAAAAGAATTAAAGATTTAGATTGGGAGATAAGTCCTTCACTTAAATTTGTTCCTGTAGATTTTTCAAAAGATGATCTTAAAGAAGCATTGCTGAATTCAGGATTTGATTCAAATAGCCTTAGCTTTTTCAGTTGGTTAGGAGTCACATATTATTTAAGTAGAGAAGAAATAATTAATATGTTTAAAAGTATTTCTAGTATTGCATGTAAAGGCAGTTCGTTAGTATTTGATTATCCAGATAAGGATATTTTCAATAATGAAAGAACCACAAGTCGTGTCCAAGCAATGGTTAAAATGGCTGAAGCAGCTGGTGAACCTATGAAAACAGCATATGAATATTTAGAACTGGAAAGTGATTTAGATAAAGCAGGATTATTGATTTATGAGCATCTTACTCCGAAGGATATAGAAGAGAGATATTTTAAAGGGCGAGATGATTATTATCATGCATTTGAAAACGTAAATTATACTTTAGCAGTCGTTGATAAAAAGTTCTAAGAATTAAATGGGGACGGTTCATAATTATATTTTAAAATTGTAGAGAAAACTAGAATGTATAAAAAGTTCGCTGAGATGCCAAAGGGTAAATATGTACAAATATATAAAGTTCAAAGTAAATGGTATGCTGAGGAAGAAGTTGTAACAGGAACATACATTTAACTTATAAGAAAGTCAGAATAAAAAATAGAGAGTGTTTATTATAAAAACACTCTCTATTTTTTATAATTATTTATTACCAAAAGTACTTAAGAAATTCTTCGCAGCAGATGAAAGATAGCCATTTTTCATCCATATTGCAGCTATTTGAGTACATAAAGAACTGTTATCAATTTCTTTATATAATAAATTTGAGGAACCTATAAGCTTAAGTGCTGATTTTGGAACAATAGCTATACCAAGGCCAGCATTTGCCCACAATAAAGTGGTTCGTGCATCATCATTTTTACAAAAAACTTTAGGTTCAAAACCTAATTTATGACATTCCTCTAAGATTAATTTCTCAAATCGTCTATATATTATTAAAGGTTTATCCATTAAGGCTTTTATATCAATAATTTTATTATTATCCCAATTTAAGTTTTCTACCATGGCAGCAACCATTGGTTCTGAAGATAAATAAACATGGCTTATATCTGAGGTGTTAAAAGGGGTACGAACAATTGCAATTTCAATTATGCCTCTATTTAGTATTTCTAATAATTCATAAGTATTCCCTTCATAAATCTCGAAATTTATAAATGGATATTTATCGTGGAAGGCAGTTAATCTATTAGTTAATAATGAAGCACCAGAAGAAGACACTGTTCCTATAGATAAAGTTCCTTGAATCCCTTTTTTAAAATCTTTTAACTCATCTATAGTTGTTTCTGTTAAATCTAATATTTGTTTTGCACGATTATAAAGCATAAGTCCTGCATCTGTTAATTTAATATTACGACTTCCTCTTTCAACAAGTTTTACTCCCAATTCATTTTCAAGATTTTTTAACTGATAACTTAAAGGGGGCTGGGCAATATTAAGCTTTTTTGCAGCACTAGTTATTTGCCCTTCTTCTGCAATTGTATAAAAGTATTTTAATTGCTTTATATCCATAATATCCACTTCCCATATAAAAATTGTATATAGCCTATATATATTATGTATTTTTAATATATATCCATGCTTGATATAATGATAGGTGAAATATAAAAATAATTCAATATAAATTATATTAGGTATCTTGAAAAGCAATAAGTTAGTATGCTAGTGTATTTTCTATTTTACTCATTTACTACAATCTACCTATAATTCACTGTGAGCAAAATCTAATGAATTATATAATATAAATTTTTTTAGATGCTTTATAAGGAGGTCAAAATTTGTTTAAATTATTTAGATTTATTAAACCCTATAAAAAACAAGTTATTTTAGGGCCGATTTTTAAATTGTTAGAAGCTATATTCGAAATATCAATACCTACAATTATGATTTTAATTGTAGACAAGGGAATAAAAATTGGAAGTACATCGTATATCCTGAAAATAGGAGGTATAATGTTTCTCATGGCTACATTGGGAGTTATATCTTCTTTTACTTGTCAATATTTTGCGTCTATAGCATCCCAAGGCTTTGGAACGATTTTAAGAGATAAACTATTTAAGAAAATAGGCACATTATCTTATAATGAAATAGATAAATTTGGTACAGCTTCACTAATTAATCGTGTAATAAACGATGTAAATCAGCTTCAATTAGCTTTAGCAATGTTTATTCGTCTTGCTATAAGGGTTCCTTTTTTATGTATTGGTGGAATTATAATGGTAATGTTTTTAGATGTTAAGCTTTCAACAATAATGTATTTATCTATTCCTATATTTGCACTTGTTTTATATGTGATAATGAGTAGATCCCTTCCACTATATAAAACAGTTCAGAAGAAATTAGATAAATTAGCATTGATATTAAGAGAAAATTTATCTGGAGTAAGAGTTGTAAGAGCATTTTCAAGAATGGAATATGAAAAGGTAAGATTTGAAAGTGCAAATGAAGATCAAGCAAATACTTCAATTAAAGTAGGTAAGATCTCAGCCTTAACGAGTCCAATTACAAGTATAATAATGAATTTTTCAATTTTATTTATATTATGGTTTGGAGGAATTAGAGTAAATAATGGTGCCATTACAACAGGAAAGATTATAGCTTATATAAATTATACAACTTTAATTTTATCAGCACTTATTATTGTTGCTAATCTCATCATAATATTTACTAAAGCTGCCGCAAGTGCTTCACGTGTAAATGAAATATTCGATACAAATCCAAGTATAGAATATAATGACGTTTTATTAAGGGATAGAAAGTCAGATGAAAATGTTAGTTTAATAAAATTTGAAAATGTATCTTTTGCATATAAAAATTCAAAGGAATATTCTATAAATAATGCTTCCTTTGAAATAGAATCAGGACAAACAGTTGGAATAATTGGAGGTACTGGTTCTGGTAAAACAACGCTTATAAATTTAATTCCAAGACTTTATGACGTTAGCGAAGGAAAAGTTTTAATTAATGGAATTGACGTTAGGGAATATTCTAAAGAAGAACTTGGAGAGAAAATAGGGGTGGTACCACAGAAGGCAATTTTATTTTCAGGAACGGTTTCGGAAAATATAAGATGGGGAAAAGAAAATGCAAGTATAAGGGAAGTTAAAAAAGCAGCTGAAATTAGTAAGGCTGAAGAATTTATTGAAAAGCTTCCACTAAAATATGAAACCAATATATCTCAAGGAGGAGTTAATCTTTCAGGGGGGCAAAAGCAAAGACTTACCATAGCAAGGGCTCTTGTAGGTAATCCCCAAATATTAATTATGGATGATAGTTTAAGTGCACTAGATTATGCCACCGATGCAGCACTTAGAAGTGATCTTAAAAAGAATACAAAAGGTATGACTGTTATTATGGTTAGTCAAAGAGTGAGCACAATAAAAGCTGCAGATAGAATAATAGTTTTAGATGATGGATTAGTTTCAGGTGTTGGAACTCATGAAGAATTGATTAGTAATTGTAGTGTATATAAAGAGATATGTAATTCTCAGCTTTCAAAGGAGAGTGATGAAGTTGAAAAAGAATAGTTTATTTAGATTATTTAAGTATATTGGAAATCATAAAATATACATGGGTATATCTCTTATATGTGCACTTATTAGTAATATTTTAATAGCATTTATTCCTTTTATTGTAGGAAAGGGAATAGATAAAATTGTAGGAAAAGGAGCAGTAGATTTTAATAATTTGCTAAAAATAATAATTATTTTAGCAGTGGTATATTTAATTAGTTCATTATTTATGTGGATATTTACAGTTATAGCAAATATCATAGCTTTTAAAACTGTTAAAGATATAAGAAATGAAGCTTTTGATAAAATTAGTACTCTTCCACTTAAATACTTTGATACAAATCCACATGGAGATATAATGAGTAGACTTACAAATGACATTGATGCTATTTCCGATGGATTACTTCAAGGTATAACTCAATTCTATCCTGGAATTGTAACTATAATAAGTTCTCTTGTATTGATGTTTGCTTTAAGTGTAAAAATAACTTTAGTTATATTACTTATGACTCCATTATGTTTTATAATAGCTTCTTTCATTACAAGTAGATCAAATAAAATGTTTAAAGAGCAACAAAAAACTGTAGGAGAATTAAATGGATATATTGAAGAAATCATAGGCAATCAAAAGGTAGTTAAAGTTTTTGGTTATGAAAAGCGCTCAGAAGAAAAATTTAAGGAGATTAATAGAAGACTTTATAAATGTGGTCAACAGGCACAATTCTATTCATCACTTACAAATCCATCAACTAGATTTGTTAATAATATTACCTATGTATTAGTTGGAGTAGTTGGTGGATTACTGTCAGTTTTAGGTGGGCTCAGCGTAGGAACAATATCAAGTTTTTTAACCTATTCAACACAATTTTCACAACCTATAAACAATATAACTAGTGTTGCAACACAGCTTCAAGCAGCACTTGCATCTTGTGAGAGGGTATTTTCAATAATAGATGAAACACCAGAACCAACAGATTTAGAAAATACTAAAAAGATTACAAATTGTGAGGGAAATATAACTTTTGATAATGTATCCTTTTCTTACGTAAAAGAGGTACCTTTAATTAATGGTTTTGATGCAGAAATAAGAAAAGGGAACACTATTGCTATTGTTGGACCTACAGGTGCAGGAAAAACTACTATGGTTAATTTGCTTATGAGATTTTACGATATAAATAAGGGTAAGATATTAATTGATGGAACAGATATATATGAAATTAAAAGAAATAATCTTAGATCTTTATTTGGAATGGTTCTTCAAGATACTTGGCTTTTTGAAGGAACAATAAGGGAGAATATTGCCTATGGAAAGCAGGAGGCAACTGAAAGTGAAATTGAAAATGCAGCTAAGGCAGCACATATTCACGGTTTTATAAAAAGACTTCCTGAGGGGTATGATACAGTTATTACAGAGGCGGGAGCAAATCTTTCAGAAGGCCAAAAGCAGCTATTGACTATAGCAAGAGTTATGCTTATAGATCCTCCAATGCTTATACTTGACGAGGCAACTAGTAGTGTTGATACAAGAACTGAAATAAAAATACAAAATGCATTTCTTTCTATGATGAAAGGCAGAACAAGCTTTGTTATAGCTCACAGGCTTTCCACTATTCGTGATGCAGATTTAATTTTAGTAATGAAAGATGGCGAGATAATCGAAAGAGGAAACCATGAAGAACTAATAAATAGAGAAGGTTTTTATACCAAGCTTTATAAAAGCCAATTTAAAAATGCTACTGATGTAATTTAAAATTTTAGGATGGTTTATATATTAAAAGGTATGAAATTTACTTATTTAAATTTCATACCTTTTTTATTTGCTACTATTAAGTTTGATGGGAGTTTCATAAAAAGTTATATTAAATTTTATTTTATTTTGAAATATTCAATTCTTTTAAATCTACTCTATCTAACTTTTTAAATTCTACAGCTAAAAGAACAAGGCAGTATAAGAATACTATTACGTCTGTAACTGTAGAAGCTATCCATGTGCCTTTAATTCCAACAACTCTAGTAAGAACTATAGCTATAGGCATGAAGAGCACTACTTGTTTTAAAAGAGTTATTATTGCAGATTTTCCACCTTTGCCTATTGATTGGAAGAATGTCATGCACATAACTATAACGCCTGATACTGGGAAAGCTAAAAACATAAGTCTAAATAAATTGTAGCCACTTTCTATTAAAGCTTTATCATTAAGGAACAAACTTAAAACAATCTTAGGTTTAATCATATAAAAACTCCATAATATTCCGATGAATATTACAGAAGCTATACTAAAGATTTTAACCGCTTCTTTAACACGATCATATTTTTTTGCACCAAAGTTCATGCCCACTATAGGCTGAAGTCCTTGTCCTATTCCCCATATTGGTATAAATGTAAACATTAAAATTCTAAGGGCTACGCCCATCAATACTACTTGTTCATCTCCACCATATATTGATACAAGTTTATATAATGCAGTTTGTTGTACTAGGTACATAAGCTGCATCATAGCTGCTGAACCTCCTACAGATAGTATCTCTGGTGCTAAGTCAGAGGCAAATTTCAATTTATTGAGTGGAATTATTGATTTATTACGCTTAAAGTATATAAATGTAGTTAGAGCTTGAATCATTTGAGCTATTACTGTAGCTATAGCTGCACCTTCAACACCTAGGCCTAGAGGTTTTATAAATATTGGGTCTAAAATAATATTTAATATTGCACCTAATGCCATAATACTCATGGCTTCTTTCATCTTTCCTTCGCCTCTTATGAGCATGTTAGCACTTTGTGAAAAGTTAACGAAGAATGAGCCTATATATGATATTCTTAAATAGTTTACTCCAAGCTTTAATATTTCCCCTTTGGCACCTGAAAATCTAAGCAGGTTTTCTGCAAATATACATCCTAATATAGTAACAGACAGTGATAATACTAATACACATATTACTAAATTACCTAAAATTTTATTTACTACTTTATCATCTTTAGCTCCAATAGCACGAGATAAAATTGAAGATGAACCAACTCCTACAAGTACAGCAATACAATTGTTTATAAAAGTATAGGGAGAAGATATACTTACAGCAGCTAGTGCAGTTTCTCCTACTAACTTTCCAACAAAGATAGCATCACATAGACTATATAAACCTATGACTAACATTCCTATAATTCCTGGAACAGAAAGTTTTAAAAGTAATTTAAACATATTACCATTAATTAATTCTTCACGATTTTTATTCATAAGTATCATTCCTTTTCTTAAATTAATTTATATATAATAATTGCGATTTTAATTCTATGAAGTTTTTATTCATTATATAAAGCAAAGCTTCAGAATATGGCTTAGTATCTATAACCTTAGATTTAGGTTTGAAGCTTTAAATTCTAATTGATTATTTGTAGTGATATTCAATTCATCCTTACCCTCCTTTCAAATCAATAGTTAAACGCTCTGAGAATTTTAAGAATGATTATCTTTATCAATTATAAGAGAATGTACTATGCATTATCTACTTATATAAGGATTAAAAATAACGGAAAAAGGATTATTCCTATGAAGTAAATTATTTTTAGAAAAATACAGAAGTTTAGAAATATATTTAATGAGATGAAATTATAAATGTAATAAAGTATTAGATACAAGAGTCTGACGTTTTCTTTTATTAAAATTTAAAAGGAAATATATAATGCATGAAAAATATATATTATTAATAATCTAGGAAATATTATGGTCTTCAGGGGATAGAGATACATAATAATTTTGTAACAACATAATTTAAAATACTACTAAATAAGGGAGAGGGAAAAAATATGATAAGGTTAACTGAGATTGAAGGAAGGAAAGTAGAATATTTAATTAAAGGGAATGGAGAAAAAACAGTAGCTATTATGGTAGGAATGGGTTGTAGTATTTACGATTGGTTAAATATTATTGAAGATATATCACAGTGCAAGAGATTAGTTCATAATAAGGGGACGGTTCATAATTATATTATAAATAGATTATATTATTTATAATATAATAAAAATGAACTGTCCCTTTAATATTCAAAAAATTAATAAAAAGCTTTTTATTATGATGATTGTATGCACTGTTATTTTCACAACTTTAATTGGAGGTTCTGTCAAAGAAGGATGAGTTAAAAATATTTCAGCTATGGAGGTTAAAGAAGAAACCAAGCAGGTTGTTAAGGTGAATGAAATGAAAGAAGGAGGATATTAATAGACTTGAAAAACTATATAACTTCAATGATAAAGAAGTCGAGAGTTTTATTTTCTATATAGCTTCTACAAATATTAGAGCTGATGAAGTAACTGTAATTAAAGCTAAAGATGTTAATAATGTGGAAAATATTAAACAGAATTTCTTTATTTCTATGATATACTCTTTAAAAAGAGATTTTTTAGAAAATAGAGAGGAAGTATATAATTTATGAGTACAAATTTTTTAACTTTTACATATAAAATTCCAAGTGAACCCTCTAAGAATAGAGTCTATGTTTGGAGAATAATTAAAGATCTAGGAGGAATTTATCTGCAACATGGTGTAGCTTTATTTCCATATCAAGAAAACCTATATGAAATTTTACAGAATCTTCGTGAAGAAGTTAATTTATTAGGTGGAAAATCAACATTAGGTCAACTTAATTTTATAAATGAAGAAGATGAAAAAAATATTATATTGGAGTTCAAACAACAAGTAAATGAAGAATATAATGAATTTCAAGAGAACTGTCAACGACTTATATACGAACTTGACCGTGAAACTGAAAATGGAAAATTTAAATTTTCTGAACTTGAAGAAAATGAGGAAGAGCTAAAAAAGCTCCAACGATGGTATGATAAAATTACTAAAAGAGATTATTTTAATTCGGAAGGTAAAGATAAAGCAGAAGAAGTGTTTGAAAAAGCAAAAGTAAGATTACAAGAATATTCTGATGAAGTTTATAAAAGGCATGAGGAATAATAATAAAATAATATATAAGAAAAAGTTAAGTAGAAATTCTTTATAAAATTAAGATTATAAGGAATTTCTATTTTTTTATATTATAAAATGTTATTGACGTTACATGTAACGAGTGTTACAATTAGCATGTATTGTATGTAACAACTGTTACAATTAATATATATTTCATGATGATAATTAGAAATATTAGGGGAGGATAACATTGAGAAAATTTTTCGGAAAGAACGAATTTGAGAATATAAAGGGTAGAGAAGAATATGGCATTATTGCTTGCATTGTAAATATACTTTTGAATATTTTCCTATTCACTTTAAAACTTATGATTGGCCTTTTATCTCAGAGTATATCTATTATGGCTGATGGATTTGATAACTTAGTTGATTCACTTTTATCGATAGTAATAATTTTAGGGTTTAAGGTTGCCAATAAACCAGCTGATGAAAAACATCCTTTTGGCTATGGAAGAATTGAATATATTTTTACTTTATTAGTTTCTATTTTTATTTTGTTATTTGGGGCTTTATTTATTAAAAACTCCTTAATGCAGATATTGAGCCCGAAACCAATAAAATACAGTAATATTGCACTGATTTCGTTAATAATTTCAATCTTAATAAAAGTATTTTTGGTTAAATTTAATAGAAGAATAGGAGAAAAAATAAAATCACCTTTAATGAAATTGAATGTATTAGACTGTTTAACTGATATTCTTTCAACAGGAGCGACAATTATATCATTAACTTTATCAAGTTTTACAGAGTTTCCTATAGATGGATTTATAGGAATTATTGTATCTATATTTATATTATATACAGGATTTAAATCAGTAGCTAATAGTATAGATTTATTACTTGGAAGAAATATTACATTTGAACTTATGGATGAGATAAAAAACATACTATTTTCTTATAAGGATATAAGTGGTATTCATAATTTAGTTATTCATGATTATGGGCCAGATAAAAGATGGGGTTCTGTACATGTAGAGATAGTCTCAGATAGAAATTTATCAAAAATCGATGAATTAATGGATAACATACAGAATGATATTGTGAAAAAATTAAATTTGAATATTAATATACATGTGGATTTAACTGAGCAAAAATGAGCTTATAATTACGTACGTAGTAGGATAAAAATGTATGTTTCCTAATAATAAACAGCTTATTATAGAAGAAATATAAAAGTTTAAATGCAATGTTAAGTTGAATTTAAATATGTTGATGATTTTTTATTACTGTAGGAGAGAGGCGATTAAATTGAAAACAAAATTTCTAGCTTTTAGCTATAAAATACCAAGTGAACCATCTAAAAATAGGGTGTATTTTTGGAGAGCAATTAAAGAGCTAGGTGCAGTGTATCTTCAACATGGAATAATATTGCTTCCTAAAAATGAGGAGATACTTAATAAATTACAAGAATTAAGATATGAAGTTATAAAATTAAAAGGTAAGGCTACTGTTAGTGAAATTTCATTTATAAATGAAGATGATAAAAATGATATCGTGCTTGAGTTTGAAAAATCACGAAAGGAAGAGTATGAAGAATTATCAAAAGAGTGTGAGAAAATTATTCGGGAAATAAATAGAGAGATTGAAAATAAAAAGTTTAAATTTTCAGAGCTAGAAGAAAATGAGGAAGAATTAGAAAAAATTAAACGTTGGTTTAAAAAAATAGTTATGAGAGATTATTACAATATATCAGAAAGAGAAATAGCAGTTGAAAAAATAAAGAGTGCAGAAATAAAACTTCAAAGATATTCCGAAGAAGTCTGCAAAAGAGAAAATTCAAAATTTCATTGTCATAAAAATCATAATTGTGATCATAAACACTATTATAAATGTCATCATAGATAGGAGTGATATTTATGCAGGAGTTATTGGAAGAAATAAGAAATAGTTTAAAAGAAAAAGGCTATAAAATAACGCAACCAAGAGAAAAGGTATTAGATATTATTATTAAAAATCAATATAAACATTTAACTTCTGATGAAATTTACGTGCTTATAAAAAAAGATTATCCTAAAATAGGTATTTCAACGGTTTATAGAACCATGCAATTATTAGAGAGAATCAATATAGTATGCAAATTTGATTCTGATGAAGAGGGTATTAGGTATGAATTAATGGAACCAAATGATAAATATCAGCATCCTCATCTTATATGTAAAAACTGTAATAAAGTATATCCTGTAAAAGATATTAACTTAGAACAAATAAAAAATAAAATTGATAAGAACTTTAATCTTAAGATAATTGACTATAGTCTTAAATTTTACGGAATATGCAAAAATTGCAGTAAATTATAGAATTATATTAAAGGGACGGTTGGGAATGTGTACTTTTAAAAGAAACAATAGTTTAATTTAACTTAACTACATGAATAACAAAGTTACTGTCTATATTTGACATTGTAAATGAGTAATAGTAAAATATATAAATATAAAAGTGAATAAAGACAGTTCGTAACCATCCTGTCTATAAACAAAACTAGGACGTAACTACCGGCTTAGGTAGTTTTTTGTTTATGGGCGCTTTGCGCCCTTTTTTATTTTCAAAAAACCTTTAAGAGTGAGGAGGAAGGATAATGAAGAAAATAGGATTAACCACTACAGTACCAGTGGAAGTTCTTATTGCAGCAGGATATACTCCAATAGATTTAAATAATATTTTTATAACTTCAAAGAATTATTTAAAATACATAGATATAGCCGAGAGAGATGGTTTTCCGAAAAGCTTGTGTGCTTGGATAAAGGGGATTTATGGAGTATGCATAGAGGAAAATATTAGAGAAATAGTTGGTGTTGTAGAAGGGGACTGCTCCAATACAAAAGCTCTTATAGAAGTGCTCAGTTTAAGAGGAGTAAAAATACATCCTTTTTCATATCCGCAGAGTCATAAAATAGAGGATGTAGAAGATGAAATAAGAAAATTTATGAAAAGTTTTAATGTTACTGAAGATGCAGCAGAAGAGGTTAGAAAAAGATTAGCAAAGATTAGAAAATTATCTAAGGAAATTGATGAGTTAACATATAAGGAAAATAAGACCACAGGCTTTGAAAATCATTTATATTCCGTAAGCTTAAGTGATTTAAATGGAGATATTGATAGCTTGGAAGAGAGCCTTAAAAAAGCTATTGAAGAAATTAAGAAAAGAGAACCGCTAAATAAAAAGTTAAGGTTAGGATACATAGGGGTTCCGCCTATGACCTGTGATATATATGAATTTGTTGAAGAATTTAATGCCCACTTTGTATACAATGAAGTGCAAAGGGAATTTGCTTTTCCTAGAGGAGATAAAGCAAGAAATATATTTCAGCAGTATTATGATTACACTTATCCATATGATGTTAATTATAGAATTATAGAATTAAAAAACCAAATAAAAGAAAGAAAATTAGATGGTATAATTCACTACACTCAAGCGTTTTGCTACAGGGCTGTGGAAGATATTATACTAAAGGAAAAATTAGATATTCCAATACTTAATATTGAAGGGGATAAGTTAAATACATTGGATGCAAGGACAAAGCTAAGGTTAGAAGCTTTCCTTGATATGCTAGTGGATTTAAAGGAGAGTAGAGTATGAGAGTGCTAGGCATAGACCTTGGAAGTAGAGAAGTTAAAATAGTTTCCATGGAAGATAATAATATAGTAGCAAAGAAAAAAATAAGTACCATGAGTTTTTATAGAGATTATTGTAGCTATAAGGGCAAAATTATTGTAAATTTAGAAAGATTAGGATTGGGGCAAGTTGATAAAGCAATATCTACTGGTTATGGAAAAAACAATACTGATTTATTGCTTTTTACCCCAATAAATGAGATAAAAGCTCATGTTTATGGAGGAATTTATCAAACTGGATTAAAAGACTTTATTCTCTTAGACGTAGGTGGACAAGATGTAAAGGTGGTTAAAGTAGAAAAGGGAATTATTACAGATTTAGAACTTAATGAAAAATGTGCTGCATCCTGTGGTAGATATTTAGAGAATATGGCAAATGTGCTTGAAATATCTCTTGATGAAATGAGCAAGTACTGTGAAAACCCTGTGGAGTTAAACTCAACCTGCGCCGTGTTTTCTGAGTCAGAGTTAATAGGGAAAATAGCTGAAGGCGTGGAGATGGATAGACTTTGTGCAGGAGTTAACTATTCATTATATAAAAGACTTCATCCACTACTCAATAAGTTTAGAGGGAAACGGTTAGTTTTAACAGGGGGCGTGGCTAATAATACTGCTATAAAAAAATATCTACAAAAGGATTACGAAGAAATAGTGTGTATAGAGGAACCACAATTTAATGGAGCAATAGGATGTTGCTATTATGGGAGTAAGATTTTAAAGTGAGGAGGAAAAATCTATGTATATATTAAAAGCGGAACAGAGTTTTGATAGTGCTCATTTTCTTGCAGGATATGAGGGTAAATGCAGCAATATTCATGGACATAGGTGGAAGGTTGAAATTGAAATAAAATCTCAAAGCTTAATAAAAGATGGACAACTAGATGGCATGGTAATAGATTTTGGGGATTTAAAAAAAGCTGTAAAAGATATGGTAGATTATTATGATCACGGATTAATTATTCAAAAAGAAACCATGAGAGAAGAAACTTTAAATTGTCTTTTATTAGATGGATTTAAAATAATAGAAGTAGATTTTAGACCAACAGCAGAAAATTTTGCAGCCTTTTTCTTTAAAACTATGAAAGCTCAAGGATTCAATGTATTAAGAGCTACAGTTTTTGAGACTCCCACCAATAGCGCTACCTATGAAGAAAGAGAGGAGAGCTAAAGTGAAACTTAAGGTTGTAGAAAAGTTTGTTAGTATAAATGGAGAGGGGCTTCTTTGTGGTCAATTAGCAGTTTTTATAAGATTTCCAGGATGTAACTTGAATTGTAGTTATTGCGATACTTCTTGGGCTAATGAAAAAAATGTAGCTTATGAATATATGTCTATAGAGGATATATATTCATATATAAAATCCACAAAGGTGAAAAATGTTACTTTAACTGGAGGAGAGCCTCTCTTGCAGCAAGGGACAATAGAATTAATAGAAAGGCTTTCTAAGGATAGTGAACTTCATGTAGAAATAGAGACTAACGGTAGTGTATTGCTTCAAGAGTTTTTAAAAACAGAAAAGCCTCCAAGCTTTACTATGGATTATAAGCTTCCTTCAAGTAATATGGAGAGAAACATGGAGCTAAATAATTTTAAATATTTAACAAAGAAAGATACAGTTAAATTTGTATCTGGTAGCGTTGATGATCTAGAGAAAGCAAAATATATAATAGATAAATTTAAACTTATAGATAAAACTAATGTATATGTGAGTCCTGTTTTTGGGGGGATTTCCTTAGATAGTATTGTAGAATTTATGAAGGAAAACAATATGAATGGAGTTACACTACAGGTACAACTTCATAAAGTTATATGGGACGCAAATAAGAGAGGTGTATAAATTATGGCAATTGATACAAAGGCAATTGAGGGGCATGTAAGAGGGATTTTAATAGCACTAGGAGATAATCCTGATAGAGAAGGGTTAAAGGATACACCAAAGAGAGTAGCTAAAATGTATAAAGAAGTATTTGAAGGAATGAACTATACCAATGATGAAATTGCATCAATGTTTAACACTACCTTCGAAAATGACTTAGATATAAAAGAAAATAATAAGGATATGGTTTTTATGAAGGGTATAGAAATATTTAGCTACTGTGAACATCATTTAGCACTGATGTATAACATGAAGGTTTCAGTGGCTTACATTCCTAATAAAAAGGTTGTTGGATTAAGTAAAATAGCTAGAATAGCCGATATGGTAGGGCGAAGACTACAGCTTCAAGAAAGAATTGGAAGTGACATAGCAGAAATTATACAAAAGGTAACCGGTTCAGAAGATGTGGCAGTTATTATAGAAGGGGAACATGGATGCATGACTTCTAGGGGAATACAAAAGCCGGGGACAAAAACCATATCAACTACCTTGGAGGGAAGATTTAACACAGACCCAATTTTAAATAACAAATTGATGATGCTTTATCAATAATAATAGGAGTGGATGGTAATGAACAAAGAAAAAGCAGTAGTGGTATTTAGTGGTGGACAAGATAGTACGACATGTTTATTTTGGGCGAAAAAGAAGTTTAAAGAAGTTATAGCAGTATCCTTTGACTATAATCAAAAACATATATTAGAGTTAGAGTGTGCAAAGAATATATGTAAAAAATATAATGTAGAGCACCATATTTTAGATTTGAATTTATTAAACCAACTTGCACCAAACTCATTAACAAGAGTAGATATGGAAGTTGACAAAGAGGCACCAGAGGAGGGAGTTCCAAATAGCTTTGTAGACGGAAGAAACATGCTATTTTTAAGCTTTGTGGCTGTATTTGCAAAGCAAAGAGGAATAAACACAATTATAACTGGGGTGTCACAAAGTGATTTTAGCGGATATCCAGATTGTAGGGACGTATTTATTAAATCTTTAAATGTAACCTTAAACTTAGCTATGGATTATCAATTTGAAATTCTTACACCTTTAATGTGGATTAATAAAGCAGAAGTTTGGAAAATGGCTAAGGATTTAGATGTTCTTAATATTATTAAAGAAGAAACCTTAACTTGCTATAATGGAATAAAAGGGGACGGATGCGGAGAATGTCCTGCTTGTAAGTTAAGGAAGAATGGCTATTTAGAATTTTTAAGAAGTTAACTATGAACAAACATAACCAGCTATTGCTAAGCTTATTTTACATTAGGGGACGGTTCATAAATTATATGTTAAATAATTTATGCATATATTAATTCTAAAATTTGAAGTATTATCAATAATAAATGATGATTCTAAATAAAAAATGTGAGCATTATGAAAAGTTAAGGATAAATAGTTCAAAATTACACGATATGAAGAAACATGCGGAAATTATAAATAGATTGGTTTAAGAAAAGATTTATACAGCTACATATGTAGAATATATAATCTTTACTTCATATATAATGCAATAGAAGCTAATTTAGAAAAGCATAAAAAGGATGAATGTATTAAATGTTTTCTATTTAGAACTTTGAGAAATCAAGGTTCTTTTTTTGTATCCTATATAAGCAACTTTAATACAGAATCATTTATGAACTTGAGAAGTGATTGAAAAGAATGTTACTATTCTATGGAACACTATATTAATATAGTGGAATATTTAATTGATTAGATAAATTTCTTTTAGAAGAATTAGGCATACTATTAATAAATGAACCTATAATCTATATTTATGAAAATTATATAGAATGGCTAAAAGATATTTTTAATAATATATTATACAAATTAATTATGAAGGAGTAAACTAATGAATAAAGTAACAGTTTTAGAAATAAAATTTGATATTGATGGCGTTGAAAATATTATTTTTCCAGTTATATTGTGTGATGAAAAGGAAGTTGTTTTAATTGATTGCGGATATCCAAATTTTTTACCTTTAATAAAAAATGCTGCTGAAGCAAATGGCATTAATCTTGATAAATTAACAAAAATAATTATAACACATCATGATTTTGATCATATGGGAGCTTTAGCTGAATTTAAAAGGGAGTATCCACAGATAGAAATTCTTTCATCAATTGATGAAGAAAAATATATTAGTGGTAAAGAAAAATCTTTAAGATTACAGCAAGCAGAAAGTATATATAATACTCTTTCAGAAGATGAAAAAGAAAATTCAAAAAAATTCCATCAGCTGCTTGAGTCAATAGAAACTACAGATGTTGATATATGTTTAAAAGATAAAGATTCATTTCCATGGTGTGGAGGAGTTGAAATAGTTTCGACTCCAGGACATATGCCAGGTCATATTTCAATTTATGTAAAAGATAGTAAAACATTAATTTCTGGAGATGCATTAGTAATAGAAGACGATAAATTAAGTATTGCAAATCCAAATTACACTTTAGCTATTGCTCAGGCAAAAAATTCTATAAAGAAATTATTAAATTATGAAATAGACAGAATCATTTGCTATCATGGTGGTATATATACTAAAAATATTAAAGAATCATTAAGAGATATCAGTTCTTAATTGGGGACGGTTCATAATTTTATTATAAATAAAATTACATTATTTATAATAAAAGTGAACCGTCCTTTTATGCACAAGGAATCTGATATTCTATAATTAAAAGATTAGGATGATTCAAATTGTAATAAAAATTTATTATAAGATACCACTTATAAGGGGTATAATATAAAAAATGATACACAATAGATAAAGGGGTTAATTTTATGTTTAAAAAAGAGTATATAATCAATAATTTGAAAAATCAAATACTGATTAATAAACATATAATTGGAGTTGCTGTTGGGTCTGGATTATCTGCCAAATATGCAGAAAAAGGGGGAGCAGATATTATACTAGCTTTAAGTTCTGGAAGATTTAGACAAATGGGAATAGGCTCTCTTGCTGGATGGATGCCTTTCTCAAATTCAAATGAATTAGTTATGGAATTTGGCTCCCGTGAAATTATACCAATAATAAAAAATATACCAGTTATTTTTGGTATTAATGCAACTGACCCCACAATAAACTTGGAAGAATATATTGATTTAATAAAAAGCAATGGTTTTTCTGGAATTAATAACTTTCCAACGGTAGGAATGCTGGAAGGGAGGTTCCGTGAGGCTCTAGAAAATGAAGGGATTAGCTTTGATAAAGAGGTTAAAGCTATTAAAATTGCCCATGAAAAGAATTTGTTTACCATAGCTTTTGTTTTTGATGAAAAACAAGCTGTGGAAATGCTAAGGGCAGGGGCGGATATTATATGTGTGCATCTAGGATTAACAGGTGGAGGAGAAATAGGGGCTAAGAAAATGATATCTTTGGAATCGGCAAAGAATGTTACATCGAAAATATTTAAGGTCTGTGATGACATTAGACCAGATGTATTTAAAATGATTTATGGAGGACCTGTTAAAACACCAATAGATATTGATTATATGTACCAAAATACTCAAACAATAGGGTATATTGGAGGATCAGCTTTTGAAAGGACTCCCTCTGAGTCAACAATAACAAATACTACAAAATCTTTTAAGTTTGCTGGAATTCATGAAAAAGATGAGCTGCTAATAAAAATGATTGAAGGAATAAAAAAGCATTACAGCTATGTTGATTTTGTTAAAGAATATATTTCAAATAATTATATGCATAAAATACTTTTAAGTGATTTGGCATCAGTGTTACATGTATCGAGGCCATATTTAAGTACACTTTTTAAAAATGAAGTAGGTTGCACTTTCCCAGAATACTTATCTCAGTTTAGGCTAAATAGAGCAAAGGAAATTTTAGAAAAAGAAAATATTCAAATAAGCGAAATTGCTCATATTGTAGGATATAGTGATTATGCTCATTTTAGCAAATCCTTTAAAAAACAAACAGGTTTATCTCCCAAAGAGTATAGGGAAAAGAATAAAACGGTTACAAGTATTACAAAATCACATGAACATATTACAAGATAACATGTATATTTTAATTTGTTAGTTGTATTATCAAGTTAAAGTAAAGAAAAAAATTATTAAGGAGGTTAACTATGAAGACAATTGCAATCGCAGGAACTTTTGATTCTAAAGGTGAAGAATTCAGCTATGTTAAAGAGATAATTGAAGGTTTAGGGTTAAAAACTTTTATGATTCACACAGGGGTTTTTGAACCTAAGTTTACACCAGATGTATCTAATGATGAAGTGGTAAAAGCTGTAGGTGGTGACATTAAAGAAATTGTAGCAAAAAAAGATAGAGCATTAGCTACAGATATTTTGTCAAGAGGAATGGAAAAGCTATTACCAAAGCTTTATTCAGAAGGAAAATTTGATGGAATTCTTTCCTTTGGGGGAAGTGGTGGTACTTCAATCGTTACTCCTGGAATGAGAGCACTTCCAATAGGGGTACCAAAGGTTATGGTATCTACCGTTGCAGCTGGAGATATATCTATGTATGTAGGAACTAGTGATATAGTTATGTATCCATCTATTGTTGACGTAGCAGGGTTAAATTCTATTTCAACAAAAATTTTTACCAATGCTGCTTTTGCTATAGCAGGCATGGTAAAATTTGAAAGCAAAATTGATTTAAATAAAAAACCTTTAATTGCTGCAACTATGTTTGGCGTTACCACTCCTTGTATAAATAAATCTAGAGAATATTTAGAAAAGCTTGGATATGAGGTTTTAATATTCCATGCCACAGGAACTGGCGGAAAAGCTATGGAAAGCTTAATAAGGGATGGTTATATAGAAGGTGTTTTAGATATTACAACAACGGAATGGTGTGATCAATTGTTTGGGGGAAATATGGCAGCAGGAGAAGATAGACTTGAAGCAGCTGTACTTAATAAAATACCTCAAATTGTTTCAGTTGGAGCATTAGATATGGTTAATTTTGGTCCCATATCATCTGTTCCAAGTAAATATGTAGGACGTAATTTTTATAAACATAATCCAATGGTTACATTAATGCGTACCACAGTGGAAGAAAATAGACAATTGGGTTTAATCATTGCTGAGAAGTTGAATATGGCTCAAATAAAAACAGCACTATTACTTCCATTAAAAGGAGTTTCTCTTTTAGATTCAGAAGGCCAACAATTCTATGGAGTTGAAGAAGATGCCATGTTATTTAAAACATTGAAAGAAAATATAACTAATCCATTAGTAGAGATTATAGAAATAAATTCAAACATTAATGATGAAGAATTTTCTATCACTGCAGCACAAAAATTAGTTCAATTATTAAATGAAAAATAGTTAGGAGGAATTTAAAATGTCAAAATCACGTAGTGAAATTCTAAATAAATTAAAAGATGAAATTAAATCAGGAAAGATAATTTTAGGAGCAGGTGCTGGAGCAGGCATTTCTGCTAAAAGTGCTGAAGCTGGTGGAGTTGATTTAATTATAATATACAACTCAGGAAAATATAGAATGGCAGGAAGAGGATCTCTTGCTGGGTTATTATCCTATGGTGATGCTAACCAAATCGTAGTTGAAATGGGAAGTGAAGTGCTACCTGTTGTTAAAGATACTCCTGTATTAGCAGGGGTTTGTGGAACAGATCCATTTAGAGTAATGGAACCATTTCTAAAACAACTTAAAGAACAGGGCTTTGCAGGAGTACAAAACTTCCCAACTGTTGGGCTTATTGATGGGGTTTTTAGACAAAATCTTGAGGAAACAGGAATGGGATATGGTTTAGAAGTAGAGATGATTAGAAAAGCTCATGAATTAGATCTAGTAACTTCACCATATGTATTTGATAAAGAACAAGCTATTGAAATGGCAAAGGCAGGAGCAGATATATTAGTAGCTCATATGGGATTAACTACAAAAGGAACTATTGGTGCTAAAACAGCACTTACATTAGATGATTGTGTTGTAAAAGTACAAGAGATATGTGATGCTGGTAAGTCAGTAAATCCAGATATCATAATCTTATGCCATGGTGGCCCAATAGCAGAACCAGAGGATGCTCAATATATAATATCAAAAACTCATGGTGTTGAAGGTTTCTTTGGAGCATCAAGTATAGAAAGATTTGCTACTGAGGTTGGTATAAAAAATCAAACTGAAGCATTTAAAAATATTAAGAAATAAGTACAGAAAAAGCGATGGGACATGAAGCCTGTCGCTTTTTTTGTATTTAATATTAATTAACTATTTAAATTTTAGATTCATTACTTAACTGTTCTCAAATTTATCATGTAAATTTCACCATAATTAATCTCCTCAATTGATAACTTATCCTAAAGATTCCTTATGATGTTTTGTTTTCTTAGCAGCTATGATGAAAATTAATTTTCATATTTTAGATAATTGGTAAAATGCTTATTTGGTTTGGTGAAAATTTTTATAATTATGACATTAAATTCAATTATAGTTAAATCCAAGGGGAATGATTATTTAGAAATATTGTATTGTATAATAAAATTTAACAAAGAATTAAAGAAAAACTACTTGTAAATGAAAAAATATCACCAATATTTGTTTGATAATAGCATAAAGTTGCATTATATGCTATCATTATTTATAATAATACAAAAAATTAATTTAAAATCTAAGTAATATATTTCTAAAATTATAATAAAACTAGTTAAAAAATTAATAATTGATTTTAAAGAGTAAATTAAGTTTATATTAATTACTTAATTTATGTTATAATAAATTATCATGAAAAGGAGGGAGAGATTTTGAGAAAAGCAAAGAAATATTTAGTAATAATTAATATAATTCTTTTAATATCGATAAAAATCTTAAATTTAGGTTTATTTGAAATTAAACACAAAATTTCTTCCTTGAATATTAGAAATGTAATCAATTTATATAGAGAAAATTATAGAGAATTTTCCTACCTACTATCTAAGAGTAAAGTTATTCCGTATAAACATAACAATTTAAAAATTAACTTATCAAAGCTTAAAAGGAACAATATCCCATATAGATATAAAAATATAGAATTTATTATTAAGGAAGAAAATCATTTCGGAGAAAATTCTGAATTGTTATATAGTCATTTAACATTTTTTCAGAATCATTTAAATAAATACAATATTACCCAACTATTTAGTCCACTTATTCTATTTTTAGATTATAGGAATAAAATTAGAAATCTATTAAAAAGTAAATTTAACGGGAGTAGTTATAAAGAAATTTATCTAATTTAAACTATAAAAGTAAGTGGGAGGTATTAATCCAATGATTATTACAGAAGAAAATTATCAACTGTGGATAATAAAAAGAACATTATCGATTGCCTTAATACTATCCATGTTAATTCTTATTATAGTTTCAAATCCAAAGGAATATATATATGGCTTACTTTTTAGTACATGCATTACAGTTTTAAACTTTAGACTTATGTGCATTAGCATAGAAAGATCTTTAGATATGGCACAGAAAAAAATAAAATTTTTTATATTAGGAAATTATGCCATGAGAACTTTTATTTATGGTATTGTCATATTTATTTCGTATATAGCAGATTATTTAAATTTTTATACTGCTATACTGGGTTTATTTTCTGTGAAGATAACTATAATTTTTGGTGTCTTTTATAAAAAGGGCTTGTTTAAATTTATAAAAAAACAATAAAGTTTATATAATTAAATATTTTGAGCGGTATTGTCAAAATGATATAGATTCACCGTAATATAGGAGGTGAATAGCGTGAATATGAACATAAATTTTCTATTGTTCGGCAAGGAAATATGTTTAAATGGTAATGCTATAAATTCTTGGATAATAGTTATACTATTATCTATATTTTCAATTATTGTTGGTAGAAAGATAAAAAATACAAAAATTGATGAGAAGCCAAGTTCCATAGTTACTATTGCAGAGTTTTTTGTAGAGGCGGTTGAATCATTAGTAAAAAATACTATGGGTGAAAATAAAGTGGGTTTTGCCCCTTATATAGGAACGATAAGCTTATTTTTAATATTCGCTAATTTGCTTGGACTTTTAGGCTTAGAGGCTCCCACAGCTGATTACAGTATAGTTTTAGCATTGGCAATGATTACTTTTATGTTGATACATTTAAACAGTATAAATAGTAATGGTATAAAAGATTATTTAAAAAGCTTTACGGAGCCTACGCCAATAATGTTGCCTATTAATTTAATAAGTGAAATGGTAATACCAATTGCATTATCTTTTAGATTATTTGGAAACATGATAAGCGGAACTATAATAATAGCTCTAGTTTTTAGTGCGTTAAATAGTATATCTATGATTACTATACCTTTTATAGCACCATTTTTAAACGCATATTTTGATGTTTTTGTAGGCATTGTTCAGACCTTTATATTTGTAATGCTTACCATGGTGTTTATAAGCAATAAAACGAAAAAAACTAATTAATATTAAAATGAAGAATTGATTATTTAAGGAGGAATATAAATATGCAAGGAATTTCAAGTGAAGCATTTGTATTAGGTTGCTCAGCGATAGGAGCAGGTATAGCTGTATTGGCAGCTTTCGGACCAGGATTAGGACAGGGGTATGCGGCAGGTAAAGCAGCAGAAGCGGTTGCAAGACAACCTGAAGCAAAGTCAGATATTATTCAAACTATGATATTAGGACAAGCAGTTTCAGAAACAAGTGGAATTTATGGGTTAATTATAGCTCTTATTTTAATAGTTGTACGTCCTTTAATGCAAGCATTATAAAATATAGAATAGCGTGTAGTATATTTTAGTAATGCTCATGTATGGATATGTGATTTCATCCATGTTTACTGCATAGAAAGGAGTATTTAAGTCATGAATTTTCAAATAAATATTATGCCAGACTGGCCTATTTTCATATCTCAGTTGATTTCAACCACGGTTCTATTTCTTGTAGTTAAGCATTTTTTATTTAAGCCAGTTTCCGATATGGTTAATGCTAGAAAAAACAAAATTGAAAATGATATTTTTGAAGCTGAAATTCAAGCTAAGGAAGCTAATGTTTTAAAAAATCAATATGAGCAAAAAATAGAAGGATCGAAAAATGAAGCAAGAACAATTATAGCTTTAGCTAAACAAAGGGAAGATAAAATAAAGCAGGAGGTTCTTGCAGAGGCAAAGACTGAAGTAGATGGTATGTTTATAAAGGCTAAAGAAAGTATTGAAAGGGAGAAAGAAAAAACTATGGCAGGTTTAAAACATGACATAGTGGAAATGGCCATGTTAGTAGCCTCAGCAGCCATTGACAAAAATTTAGACGAAGATACTCACCAAGAAATGATAAACAAGTTTATCGATGAGGTAGGTGAAGTGGAATGGATAGAGTAACTTATAAAAAATATAATGAAGTTTTAAATGAGTTAATGTTTGATGAAGATAAACTTGATGAATTTAGAGATGAACTTAAATTTATATCAGATGAGATAAAAAAAGAACCACAATTTCAAATTATACTTGAACATCCAGAGCTTTCAAAAGAGGATAAAAAAGATATGTTAACTTCTGTTTTTGAGGAGAATGTGTCAAAATCAGTGCTAACCTTTTGTTACAATTTAATAGACAATAGTATGGAAAACTATTTTAATAGAATTGGTAAGGATTTTGATGATAAGATAAATGACAAATATGGAGTTATTGAAGCAGTGGTTTATACTGTACTTCCCATAAATGCTGATAGTATGAAAAAACTTAAAGAAATTTTAACTAAAAAGCTTCAAAAAAGAGTTATTCTCTCCAATAAAGTTGATAAGTCTATAGTTGGTGGAGTTGTTCTTAAAGTAGGAGATAAACTCATTGACGTAAGTATTAAAGGAAGACTAGATGATATTCATACGTCTATAAATAATTCAATTATTAAATTATGATAGGAGAGTAAACTTAATGAATTCTAGAAAAGATGAAATTAGCTCTATCATAAAGGAGCAAATTGAGAAGTATGAAAAAAAACTAAATTTAACTGAAGCAGACTATGATTTTCAATCTAATGGAATAAATGCATTAAAAATAAATTCAATAATAAAAGAGCAACTTAAAAAATATGAAAAGCAACTTAATGTGTTAGACGCAGGTACTGTTATTCAAATTGGAGACGGTATTGCAAGAATTCATGGATTAGAAAAATGTATGGCTTCAGAATTATTAGAATTTCCAAATAAAGTATATGGTATGGTTCTCAATCTTGAAGAAGATAATGTAGGCTGTGTACTATTAGGACCTAGTGAAGATATAAGAGAAGGAGATATAGTAAAAAGAACGGGAAGAATTGTAGAAATCCCAGTAGGAGACGCATTGGTGGGAAGAGTAGTTAATGCTCTTGGCGAACCAATAGATGGTAAAGGAACTATTAATACGGACAAGTTTAGACCTATTGAAGCGGAGGCATCTGGAGTTATTGAAAGAAAATCTGTAGCTGTACCTTTGCAAACAGGAATAAAGGCTATTGATTCCATAATTCCCATTGGTAGGGGTCAAAGGGAACTTATTATAGGTGACAGGCAAACTGGGAAAACCGCATTGGCAATAGATACAATTATAAATCAAAAAGATCAAGATGTTATATGTATTTATGTGGCCATTGGACAAAAGAGATCTACAGTAGCTCAATTAATAGATACTTTGGAAAAGAATGGAGCTATGGAATATACAATTATAGTATCTGCTACAGCAAGTGAGGTAGATGCAATGCAATATATAGCCCCTTATTCGGGCGTGTCTATAGCAGAAGAATTCATGTACAATGGGAAGGACGTGTTGATTGTATATGATGATTTATCAAAACATGCAGTTGCCTATCGTACCATGTCCCTCCTTTTGAGGAGACCACCGGGACGTGAAGCATATCCAGGGGACGTATTTTATTTGCATTCCAGATTGCTAGAAAGAGCGGCAAGGCTTAATGATGAAAATGGTGGAGGATCTATAACGGCGTTACCAATAGTAGAAACTCTTGCAGGAGATATCTCAGCCTATATTCCAACAAATATAATATCTATAACGGATGGTCAAATATTTTTAGAGCAAGAATTATTTTCCTCAGGACAAAGACCAGCAGTGAATTCTGGCTTGTCAGTATCAAGAGTAGGTGGTGCTGCTCAAACTAAGGCTATGAAAGAGGTATCTAGTGGACTAAAACTTGAACTTGCGCAATACAGGGAACTTCTATCCTTTGCACAGTTTGGATCGGAGCTTGATAAGGAAACCCAAAAAACATTGTCATATGGGGAGAGGATAATGGAAATATTAAAGCAACCTCAATATTGTCCTATGTCAATGGAAAGACAAGTAATGCTTCTATATGTGGTATGTAATAAATATATTAATGATATTCCTATAGAAAAAATTAAGGTTTTTGAAAAGGAATTCTTAGAATTTATGAAAAATAATTATTCACATGTAGAGAAAGAAATAGCTAGTGCTAAAAAGCTTACTGAAGAAATAGAATCTGAGCTTATAAAAGCTATAGAGGAATTTTTGGGGCTCTTCAAATGAAAATGATGTAAGAAGAGAGGTGGAAGTATGGCTCAAGGGATGAAAGAAATTAAAAGAATGATAAAAAGTGTGAATAGCACAAAAGAAATAACCAGAGCAATGGAGCTTGTTTCATCATCTAAACTCAGACAGGCTAGAAAGCGCTTAGAAAGATTGGAGTCATATCAAAAAATCGTACTTAAAAGTATTAATGGACTTCTGGCCTCCGTAGCTAAGTTAGCTTATCCTGAGGATGAAAAAAGAGAAGCAAAATGCAAGCTATTTATTGTAATAACTTCTGATAAAGGTTTGGCAGGTGGATATAACAATAATGTATTAAAACTTACTGAAAATATTATTGAAGATAAGGAACAGGCATTAGTTATACCTATAGGCCAAAAAGGTATAGACTATTTTACTAGAAATAACTATGAAATAGTAGAAAGTTTTGACCTTATATCAGAGAATCCACAATTTGAAGATGCAGTTAATATAGGCAATCTTGCTATAGATTTATATAAAAAGCACCAAGTATACGAGATAAATCTAGTATATACTACTTTTAAAAATGCATTATCTCAAATACCTACTTTAGTAAGACTTCTTCCAGTAGAGACTGTGGAATCTGAAAATATTAATAAAAATATTCAGTTAGAATGCGAACCATCACCAGAAGCAGTGCTAGATTATTTAATTTCTAAATTTATTCATATTTCTATATATGGTGCTTTGGTTGAATCTTCTGTTAGCGAACAAGGAGCAAGAAGGGTATCTATGGAATCAGCAACTAATAATGCTGAAGAAATGATAGCTAATCTTGAATTAGGATATAATCGAGCTCGACAAACCTCAATAACTAGAGAAATAACAGAAATTGTAGGTGGTGCAGAAGCTCTTAAATAAATAAGCAGAGGAGGAAATCGGATGTTAGAAAAGAACACGGGCAAAGTAGTTCAAGTTATTGGACCTGTGTTAGATATAAGATTTAATAAGGATAATATGCCTAAGCTTTTAAATATTATTGAAATAAAAGATGATAATAATAAAGTATTAGCAGAAGTAGCTCAACATATAGGTGAAGATACAGTAAGGTGCATTGCCATGTCCTCGACAGATGGGCTTATAAGAGGTATGGAAGCAATAGATACAGAGGCACCAATCAAAGTTCCAGTGGGTGATGTAACTTTAGGAAGACTTTTTAATGTACTTGGAGAAACCATCGATAAGAGCGGTGAATTAATTACTGATGAATATATGCCTATCCATAGAGGGGCACCGCTACTTGAAGAACAACAAACAGCTACTGAAATATTTGAAACTGGAATAAAAGTTATCGATTTAATGACACCTTATGCAAAAGGTGGTAAAATTGGTCTTTTCGGTGGAGCAGGAGTTGGAAAGACAGTTCTAATTCAAGAACTTATTAACAACATTGCAAAAGAGCATGGAGGATTGTCAGTATTTACTGGTGTTGGAGAGAGAACTAGAGAAGGTAATGATCTTTACCATGAGATGAAAGATTCAGGAGTTATAGATAAAACTGCCTTGGTATTTGGTCAGATGAATGAACCACCGGGAGCAAGAATGAGAGTTGCACTAACAGGACTTACTATGGCAGAATATTTTAGAGATAGTAAAGGGCAAGATGTTCTACTATTTATAGATAATATCTTTAGATTTACTCAAGCGGGATCTGAGGTATCAGCACTTCTTGGACGTATTCCAAGTGCTGTTGGTTATCAACCTACTCTAGCAACAGAAATGGGACAACTACAAGAAAGAATTGCATCTACAAAAACAGGTTCCATTACTTCTGTTCAAGCAGTTTATGTACCAGCGGATGACTTAACAGACCCAGCTCCAGCAACAACATTTTCTCATTTAGATGCAACTACTGTTCTCTCACGTACGATTTCGGGGCTAGGAATATATCCAGCGGTAGACCCTTTAGATTCAACATCTAGAATTTTAGATCCTTTAATTGTTGGAGAAGAACACTATCATGTAGCTCGTGAAGTACAAAGAGTTCTTCAAAGGTACAAGGAGTTGCAGTATGTTATAGCAGTATTGGGTATGGATGAATTATCAGAAGCGGACAAGCAAACCATAGCTCGAGCTAGGAGAATTCAACGTTTCCTATCTCAACCATTTAGCGTAGCAGAGCAATTTACAGGAATACCTGGAGAATATGTACCTTTAAAGGAAACAATAAGAGGATTTAAGGAGATACTTGAAGGAAAGCATGATGATCTTCCAGAAGCAGCATTTTTATTTGTAGGTACCATAGACCAAGCTGTAGAAAAGGCTAAAAAAATAAAAAATTAGGAGGATTTAAATGGCTTTATTTTCACTAAAAGTAGTAACTTCTAATGGGATTTTTTTTGACGAAGATGTAAATATGGTTATATTAAGATGTGTAAATGGAGATCTTGGAATATTAAAAGGTCATGCTCCATTAATATCTCTTATAGGTATCGGAAAGCTAAGGATTAAGCAGAATGGAAAATTTACAGAAGCAGCCATTGCTGGCGGGTATGTAGAAGTAAATAAAGAAAATGTATTAATAGTTTGCGATGCTGTTGAATGGCCGAATGAGATAGATATAGAAAGAGTTAAAAAAGCAAAAGAAAGAGCTGAAGAACGACTAAAAAGTCCTGAGGGCATTGATGTTGAAAGGGCGGAAGTAGCTTTGAAAAGGGCTATAAACCGAATTAATATAACAGAGATTCAATAAAAATATACAAATAAGGCACTATCAATTTATAAAAAATTTAAATTGATAGTGTTTTATTATTAAGTTTCCGTTTGTATCATCGAACCCACCCATAGTACCACTATGAACAGAACCTGGCGCATTGCTCTGATATAAAATATACTAACATCTTTGGGATATTATTATTTTTCAGATGCCTGACTATCTGATATTATAAGAATATAAGAATGTAAAAACATTTAATGGAGGTGTTTATTATGAAAATATTATTTGTACAGTACCCAAAATGCACTACTTGTATTAAAGCTAAAAAATGGTTAGTTGAAAATAATGTGGATTTTGAAGATAGACATATAGTTGAAAATAATCCCACAAAAGAAGAGTTAAAGGCATGGCTACATAAAAGTGGATTGCCTATAAATAAGTTTTTCAATAGTAGCGGAAAGTTATATAAAGAGATGAATCTTAAAGATAAAGTCAAAACTTCTAGTGAAGAAGAGCTTTTAGATATATTATCTTCCAATGGAATGATTGTAAAAAGGCCAATAGTTGTAGGAGAAGATTTTGTTTTAGTAGGATTCAAAGAAGAACAGTGGGCAGAGAAACTTAAATAAAGCAGAAACAAATTAGAGCATTGGAGAAATCTAATGCTCTAATTTATTTATTAACTTTTAAAATATGAAAAGTTTTATAAAAAGATTTCATTTTATTATTGTAAGGTAAATGCCATTAAAAATATAATTTATAAGAGGATTATAAAGTTTATCTATTACTCATTAAACTAACCCCTCACATAATTTATTTGTTTAATTATACATAAAAAAACCTATAGGGTAGACTTTTTTAAAATTGTCTACTCTATAGGATACATTTTACACCCTTAATAAGGGTATGTTCTTTATATTAGCCGCAAGCTTTAAGGAAGTCTTCATTCATACATTATGGATAGTTCTCCATAAACTTTACCCCAATTTCTAAGTGGCAAACTCCACTTTTTGTGGCTTCAAAATTTGCTAAGTACAATGCTTCAAGCAAAGAAGTGTCACTTGAAAATACACTTCACTGACGATTCAATCTACAATAAATACTATTAAGGCTTTCAATAGTATTAGTTGTGTATATAAACTTGCGTACATCAGCAGGAAAGTTAAATGTAGAGTTTATAACATCTCAATTAACTGACCAACTTTTCATTAGTTACGCTCCAGTTCATCTTTTTATACATTAGCATTATAATGCATGTAAGTCATAGGTAATTAAACCTAATAATTTGATTATTTTATAAAATTATTGTACTTATTATAATGATTAATATTTCTATTTTCTGATAAAATGGAGCTTTTTTATTTCAATAGTACTTTATATTTTAAATTTATTTACTTCTTCATTCATCACTTTAGTCATTTCGCTTAATCTCTCCGCAGTTACAGATACATCTTTTGAACAATTATGCATTTCCTCTGATGATGCACCTATCTCTTCTGAAGATGCACTTATTTCTTCTGAAATAGCTGAACTTCCTTCCATCTTAGATAAAACATCATCTTTTTCTTCATTTATAGAATATGCTGAATTATTAACATTTTGTATTTTAGGAACAACATTTTCAATTGCGTCTATTATCTCCTTAAATATATGTATTGTTTCTTTTATTGTTTCAGATTGGCTATCTAATTCTCCTTTCATCTTTCCAGTGTTGTCCATAATATCTTTTTTATCTTTAGCTATATTTTCTACCAATTTATTTATACTTTCAGAAGAATCCCTACTTTTTTCTGCTAACTTTCTTATTTCATCTGCTACCACAGCAAATCCTTTTCCAGATTCTCCTGCTCTTGCTGCTTCAATTGCTGCATTTAGTGCTAAGAGATTAGTTTGATCTGAAACACTATTTATTAAATCTGTCATATCACTTATTTGGTCTATGTTATAGTCAAGTTTAGATATTAAATCTAAAGAGTCTTTAAAAAATTCTCCTACATTTTTCACTGATACCATCATGTTTGCCATCTTTTTATTGCTATCATTAGCCATCAAATTTATGTTGACGGAATTTTCATTTATTGAGGATAACTCATTTACAACTACATCAAGACTTTCTCCAAAACTTGATAAAATCGAAGTTGCTTTTACAAGCTCTCCTGCTTGGTTTGAAATTCCTATAGCCACTGCCTGTATGGCATTTGATACCTCATTTGAGGATCCTGTCATTTCTTCTGAAGCTGATAATAACTTTTCTCCCTCTTGTGAAACCACTTCAGAGCTTTCCTTTACCTTTGATAGCATAGATTTTATAGAACCCTGCATCTTATCTAATGATTTTATAATATCTCCAATTTCATCTTCCAATTTAAAATATTTTTCTTCTATTGGAATTGTAAAATTTCCTCTTCCCATTTCTTTTATATGTTCAGCTGCATATTTAATAGGATTTGATATTTTGTTTGCTATAAGTATGCATACGAATGCTGCAACTATAGCAAATATAATAGTAGAAATTAAGATCATAATCCCTATGCTATTTGCAGATTTTACAAGTTCTGCTTTTCCTACAAAGGATATATAGTACCATCCTAACTTTTCATTGGATGATTTTTTTACATTTATTAAGTATTCCTTACCATCATCCATTTTTGTAGTAAAATTATTATTAGTATATGCTGACAGGTCATCCAGTTTTTTCACATTAAGTTCTTTTATACTTTTAGAAACAAGACCTTCATCCTCGCCATCAGCTATTATTGTACCTTCTTTATCTGTTACAATAAGATAGCCATCTTGACCTATTCTTATATTCTTACTCATTTCAGATAATTTTTTTAAATTTATGTCCAAGGTTATAACCCCTTTAAATTTTGAATTTGTATCCTTAATTGGGCTTATAACCGACATTACCATAGAACCAGATGATGTTTTATATACATCTGTAAATGAAATATCATCCTTATTTTTTTTACCTTCATTGTACCAATCTCTAGTTCTAGGGTCATATCCTTTTTTTCTTGGTATCGCTGGATACTGCATATATCCGCCATTATCCTCTGAAGATATAGAAACAGTTTCTACTCCATCATGAGTTTTTGTAAAGTTTTCAAATTTTTTATAGGCAGAAGCTTCAAAACTTCCATTTTTAAGAGGAGTCATAGGTATTTCATCAGATTCATACTTTTTATTAACATACGAAGTTATCTGATTCTCTAAATTATTTAGTTCTTTAGAAAACATATTTATATTTTCTTCAAAAGACACAATATAATTATTAAAGCTACTATCCACCTGAGTTATTTGCTTTTCTATAGATTGGATATAATCCTCTTTGGTTTGATTTTGTACTTTGTTGTAGATTATAGAACCTAGTAAACCTAAAAACACTAAAATTAAAGACAGAAAAGAAATTATAAGCTTGTTTTTTATACTAAAATTTTTTTTCATATATTCATACTCCTTATATAATAAATTTAGGTTGATAAAGGTAACCTATAACCCTTTATTAACTGTATATTTATACAGGTGATTTCTGTATAACAACTATATTAGATACAGTGATGTTGACCCCTCCTTGAGGCATGGATCTCGTTATTGAAAGACTAGCACCTCTGTCTGATAAGGAGTTTGCGAATAAGTTGGATGTCAGCTCAACTTGAGTACCTCGAATATACAATAAGGTAGTAACGTTTATCAGTACAGTGGAATCTATCTAAAAAATATTTTAATTGTAGGTGATGTTTATGTTTTATTTAGGTAACTCATTGTAAAATGAAATTGTATTAATAAATAAAAAATCCATAGTGTATTATACTTACCGATTTCATCATTTGAAAAATGAACCAATGAAAGGCATAACCGGTTGATATGTCGATTTATTCCAAAGGGTAAGCGTATGTCTAATTGCACTCCTGACAACATTGTCTTTTTAAATATGCTAAGAACAAATTTCTTTACATATTTCGTATATTTACCCTTAAAGGTATTATCGAACATAAATTTTAAAAATATAGTCTATAGATAAGCATTCTCTAAGGTATTATGGACTTGATACACTATGCATCATTAATATTCAATGGTAGTGGAAAGTTATATAAAGAGATGAATCTTAAAGACAAAGTCAAAACTTCTAGTGAAGAAGAGCTTTTAAATATATTATCTTCCAATGGAATGATTGTAAAGAGACTAATAGTTATAGGAGAAGATTTTGTTTTAGTAGGATTCAAAGAAGAACAGTGGGCAGAGAAACTTAAATAAAGTAGAAACAAATTAGAGCATTGGAGAAATCTAATGCTCTAATTTATTTATTAACTTTTAAAATATGAAAAGTTTTATAAAAAAATTTCATTTTATTATTGTAAGGTAAATGCCATTAAAAATATAATTTATAAGGGGATTATAAAGTTTTATAAAGTTTATCTAAATATAGTTTATAATTGAAAACATAGGAGGGATCTTTCTATGAAAGAAAAAATATTGATTGTTGAAGATGATGAGGAAATAGCTTTATGTATAAAAGAGTATGTTGAAAATAATGGTTATAGCACTCTTTGGGCATCTACAGGAAGAGAGGGTTATGAAGAATTTAAAAGAGGTAAATTTCAACTACTGATAATAGATA
Organism: Clostridium argentinense CDC 2741; assembly: GCF_000816675.1. Lineage (GTDB taxonomy): Bacteria > Bacillota > Clostridia > Clostridiales > Clostridiaceae > Clostridium_J > Clostridium_J argentinense. The sequence continues at coordinate 295,750 of NZ_AYSO01000017.1, forward strand.
TTATGATGCCTGAAATGGATGGACTAACTCTTTGTAAGAATATAAGACTCACCAGTGATATACCTATAATTATTCTTAGTGCAAAAAGTGAAGATTATGATAAGGTAAAGGGATTAAATTTAGGTGCTGATGATTATGTAACCAAGCCTTTTAGTTTGATTGAACTTCAAGCAAGAATAGAATCTAATTTAAGAAGATATAAGAGATACAATGGCATAAATGAAGATAATAATCTTTTAAAATATAAAAATGGACTTAGTATAAATAAAGAAGATAAATACGTAGAAATTGAAGGCATTAATGTACATTTAACTTCTAAAGAATTTGAATTATTTATTTTAATGGCACAAAATCCAAAGAGATCTTTTAGTAAAAAGGAACTTTATGAAATTATATGGGGAGAAGAAGAGATAGATGGAAATAATACTGTAACTGTCCATGTAAAGCAAATTAGAGATAAATTAAAGGATAATCTTAAAAAGCCAAAGTTTATTGAGACTGTATGGGGAACTGGGTATAGATTTGTAGGAGAAAAATTAATATGAGGATAAAAAAGTGGCTTACACTATCATATATAACGGTGGCGCTTATCCCTATATTAACTGGTATGATGCTTTTTCTTTGGATGAAAAGTTACAACGAACAGACAGAAATAGATGATTATATCAATAGTATAAAAAAGTTTGAAAAATACGATAAGCTATTAAGCAGCAAAGAATTTTATGCTTATCCTTTTAAGGAAGTAGATTTCATTGATGAAGAGGATAGAAATAGCACTAAGATAGTTATATATGATAAAAATGGAATTAGATTATATTCATCTATTAATGAGAGTGTATTATATTCAATTTCTAAAGAACAGCTTTATTCAAACCTCTATGAAATAAAACATGGATTTAGAGCAGATACCTTGAAAAAGCCTGTTTTTGATAGAGGAAATATAATTGGATTCTATGAAGTAACAATATTAAGAACCAAGATAATTCAAGGGGTGAATAGTGGTACTATTGTAGTAATCAGCATATTTATCATTGTATTTATAGCAGTTTTAATATGGATGATTAAATTAATGGACAGGAAGTTTAATAAACCACTTCTTTTGCTAATAGATTCCATAAAGGATTTTGCAAAAGGAGAAGAAACTTGTATAAATTATATGTCAAAGGATGAAATTGGGGAACTTATAAATCATTTTAATGATATGAAGAAGAAAATTAAAGAAAAGGATTATGAAATAGAAAGAGAGCAAAAATCAAAGGAATATATGATAGCAGCAATTTCTCATGATTTAAAAACGCCATTAACATCAATAAGAGCTTATAGTGAATTAATCATTTCTAAGGCGGAAGAAACCAGCAAAAGATATGCTCTTAGCATATTGAATAAATGTGACTATATGAGTAATATGTTAGAAGATTTATTGATGTATACAATACTTTCTTCAAATTATATTATGGATTTTGTTAATGTAGATGGAGAAGAGTTTTTTCAGATGCTTCTTTCAGGTTATGAGGAAGTTTGTGAAAAAAGTAATATAAATTATAATGCAGAGATAAATGTTAAGGGAAACTATAAGGTTGATGTTAAGCAGATGATAAGAATAGTTGATAATTTAATGAGTAATGCAATTAAATATACAGGCGAAGGAAAATCAATTCATATGGGAGCTTTTTCAGAGGAGTTTTCACTTCCAGATTGGATATGTGAAGAGGAAGAAAAGAAGCTTAAAGAATTTAGAAAAAATACAGCAGTTATATTAATTAAAAACCAAGGAGAAGAAATAGCAAAAGAAGATATAGATAGAATTTTAGAACCTTTTTATAAGGTTGATAATTCAAGAAATAAAAAGGTTGGAACTGGTCTTGGATTAAGTATAGTAAAGTTAATTATTAATAAGCATAATGGAAGAATGATTATTTCATCAAGTAAGGAGAGTGGTACATTAATAGCTTGTTTTATAATTAGAGAAAGAGGAGAATTATAATGAAGAAAAAAAGAGCTGTTTCTACAATTATGGGGGCCTTGTTAAGTTTAATTATATTTTCTAGTTGTGGGACAAAAAATAGTATTTTACCAGAAACAATAGTATCCTATGCAATGGAATCAGAGACTAATGTGAGATCTTATTATGGGGAGTCAAGAACTCGTATGTATGATAAAGATAATAAGATTGTTGTAGATAAGATTGCAAAGGAATGGCAAGATATTTCTAAAGATAAAATGAGGGTTAGAATTGAATCATATTCTGATAAGAATGAACTTGAAATAGTATCTACAAATGATGGAAATATTATCATGATATATAATATTGGTGATAAAAAAGTCTTAACTATGAAAAGTTTAGATAATTTAGGAATGCCTATAAGATCTCAAAGAGAACAAACTAAAATATTTTTAGAAAATATAAAGGAAAGCCACAATATAAGTACTGTTGGAGAAGAAAAGATAAATGGTATGGATACTTATCATATAAAAGCAGTACCTAAAGAAAAGAATAGCATATTTCCAGAACAGGACATGTGGATAGACAAGAAAAATTGGTTTGTAATTAAGAGTACTTCCTATGATGGAGATTTAAAAGTTGAGAGCGAATATACTAAAATTGATTTCTCACCTAAAATTGAAGATGAAATGTTTGCGCAAAAAACTCCAGAAGACGTAAAAATAGAAAATTTTGATACCACTGGACCAAAGACAAAAGCTATGACTTTAAAAGAATCAAAAGATTTTTTGGGAAAATCATTTATATATTTTTCTGAGTCATCATCTTATAAAATTAAGGATATTAAACTTCTTCAGTATGGAAGTGAGTCGGTAAATGATGAAATAACTATACAATATGAAAAAGATAATAAGCCTTACTTTAAAATGTCACTTAGTAAAAACAATAAAATTTATTCAAAAGATGAAAAAGTTCCTGGTAGTGAGGAGATTACTATAAGAGGGGAGAAAGGATTTATACTTAAGGCTGGCATATCTATTATTGGTTGGTCAGAAGGGGATGTGATGTATAATATAATTCCTTCTGAAAACATTGAAGATGTAAAGGTCTTTATAAAAGAATTAGATAAAATGGAAAATTTCAATTAAAAATTTGAGAGATAGGCTAACTACAATCTTATATTTTAATGTGTGCAATAAAGATCATTTATACTAATTTAAGGGGAAATGATTTATATGATAAATTGTGTTTTAATTGTTTTATTTATTAGTATTATTTTTAAAGAATTTAAGATTTTAAAAGAGTTAGTGATAACTACAAAGAAAAATCTTGTTGAAAAAATATTTTTTTTAATAGGTAGTGGGGCTATCATATACATTACCTATGCATATGCAAGGACATGGATGCATTATTTATTGGGGATATTAGGTATAATTTTATATGTAATTGATTATTTCAAATCTGGTATAACTTCAAATGGATTTGCATCTGTATATCGTGGTTTACAATTTATCTCTTGGAATAAGATACAGGAAGTTCATATAAATAAGGGGAAAAATATAAAAGTTTCCTACTCTGGAGATGGATTTCATCATAGCCTTTACTTTGAAATTAAAGACTATGATAAAATAGTAGAATTTCTAAATGAAAAGTTACCTAATGAATTAGTAGACGTTGACTGTAATTTTTACATAAAAAAATGAGTAAACTTTTAAGATTTAATTACTGCAATATTTTTTAAAAATGAGAGTTAAGGGGAGCTAGAAAAATAGCTTCCCTTAAAATTATATAGCATCAATATTCTTTTAAAACATAACCAATGTATAAAAGAAAGTATTCTTACAGAAGGAGTTATTTTCTTTTAATATAAATCCATATATTAAATAAAAATAGTATAAATGTAGTAGCAAAGTTTAATGCTGATTCTGTAATTTTTAAAGCATATAATTCCATATCAAATGTATATATTAAAGTTCAAAATATGGAAATAAGTTTTCCTACTGAAAACAATAATAGAATATCATGGATTGGTGCTGATAACGTAATACGATTCAAGATAATCTAACATACTGACTTATTATTTTTTAAAAGATGTTTTATTTAATCTTAAGATATAGTTTTTACACTAGATCAATATGTTAATACCATGTTTTTATTATCTAAAATTAAGGAAAGATAGGGTTAGCCCTATCTTTTCTTATTGGACTTTAAGCACGTTTTATAAAAATCTAAGTTTACCTATACTGTAATCCACCACAGTGCATAGTCAACCCTCTAGTAAATGTTCATAGATATTTCTAAGAAAAAACTTCATATTTTTAATGTAAAAAATATCTTTTAAAGATTTTTCACACCTCTCATCAAAAAAATATTGGACACCTATATTTTCAGGAATTATTAGCCTTAAATCCATATAATGCCTTATAGTATCAATACTTATATTATTAATATTTGAAAATTTACCTATTCTCATATTATCACCTTTAAAAATTACTTTCAGTTACGCCATAAAAGTCTAATTAATTTAATAACTATTTCTTTAAGTCTTAGTGATATTCTAATATAATTTTAAATTGATTACAATTTGTCATAGAAAATTATGGAAATGGGGGATGTTATTATTTTAAGATAAAACTTATAGATTTATATTTAAAGTAGAATATAAATATTTTTAAGAAATATAAATTAACTATGGTAAATAAGTTACTAAAATAAAAGGATTAAGTAAGTAATAAATATAGTAATTGAGCGAATGTTTAGTTTGTAGGATGTCCATAAGTATTTTAAAAATAAATTTAAAATTAGGAACTACATTCTAAATATTAAATTTTTTGTGGGTGTTTTGTGAGAAATTTGTGAGAGCTTTGAGAGAATATGGTTATAAGATATAAGTTTCATAAAAGTAATTTGGTAATATAATTAAAAAAGTTGTGGTAAATATTTATATAATAACCATATATTGTTATAATCTACTGTGGTAGCTATTATTAATCATATAAAAGGAGTAATAAGATTTAATGAAAAAAATATTAAAAGTAATTATAGTCCTAGTAATGATAACAATTCAATTTTTTATATTAGATCCAAGTTATTTTAGAAAAAAAATCTTTTCTAGAAATGTGCCTGTTGAAGAAAAAGGAAAGATAGATCTTTCACAATGGGATTTTGTAAAAAATGGGGCCATAAGATTAAATGGAGAATGGGAATATTATGATAATCAGATACTTATGCCAGAAGATTTTAGGGAAGGAAGTAATAAAAAAACTGAGCTAACTGGATACGCTAAACTCTCATCGACTGGAAAAAGAAAAATAAATGGACAAAATATAACAGCAAAAGGTACTGGCACTTATAGATTAACTATAAAAATTAATCCTTCTGATCAGATATTTGGGATGAAGATAGGTAATATTAGAATGAGCAATAGAGTATATATTAATGGGATACTTAAAGGCGCCAGCGGTAATCCAGCTGAAAAAGATAAGGGATATTACCCTGGAAATACCCCTTATAGTACCTATTTTAACATTAGCGGAGATAAAATTGAAATAATTTTGCAAACAGCTAATTTTGATTATCTCTATGGAGGAATACTATATAAAATACATTTTGGACTACAAAAGGATATCAATTTTATAACTATAGCAATATTATCTGCTGAGTTAACAGGAGCTATGCTAGTACTCTTATTTGGTATTTATCATTTAAGTATATATTTTATGAGAAATGAGGATAAAAGTTTTCTATACTCGGGTATATATTTCTTAATATTTTCGGTAACATTTCTTGTAAATGGAGAAAGGGCGATATTACAATTTTTCCCGAGTATACCTTTTAACTTAATTTGTAGGGTTCAGCAAACTGTAAATGCCTTAACTATAATACCATTAGCAGGGATTATAAAAGGTATAGATGAGAAAATATTACCTAATTCAATAGTCAAAGTAGCTAATATTGTCAGTATCCCATATATAGTAATACCTTTAATAGCTCCATATTCAATATATTCACATTTAAATTTGAGTATGTCTATTTTAAACATAGTTTTTATAATGATGATAATTTTTAGGTTGATAATTATGTACTTAGAAAATTCCTATGGAGTTTTAGATAGAAAAGGAATACTTTTGCTGTCAAAATCTATAATCTGTCTAGGTATTTGTTTAGGAAATAATTATTTATATTCTTTTAATATAATACATTCAAATATAGCAGGGTCAATAGGGGTTTTCGGATTCATAATATTTACAGCTGATACATTGGCATATAATTTCGTTAAGACATATGAAACTATGGAAAAGATGTCAGAAGAACTTATAAAAATGGACAAGACTAAAGATGAATTTATTACTAAGACATCTTATGAATTAAAAGCTCCCTTGTACGGGATAATTAATATTGCTGAAACTATAATTAAGGAAAATAGTAATCATTTAAAAGAAAAAAATATTAAAGATATAATAATAATAAAAAACATAGCTTTAAGGCTATCTAATATTGTAGATGATATCTTAGATGTAACTTTATTAAAGAATGGCCAATTAAAGATTAATATATCCTTAGTAGACATTAAGGTTTGTACCAATATAGTAATAGAAGCCTTTAAATATATGATGCAAAATAAAAATATAGAAATTATTAATAACATAAAAGAATCAATAATGGTAAAAGCTGATGAAAATAGAGTAAGACAGATTTTATTTAATCTTATTAATAATTCTATTGAAAGTATGGATGAAGGCATTATAAAAATAGGCAGTAATAGAGTTAATCATATGATCTATATATCAGTGGAGGATACAGGGTGTGGAATACTTAGAGATAAACAAAAAAGAATATTTGAACCTTACGAGTTTTTAGATTCAGAAGGAGCTAGCTTAGGACTATATATAAGCCGTCAGTTAGTTGAATTGATGGAAGGGCAAATATATTTAGATTGGTCAGAGGCCAATAAAGGAAGTAGGTTTGTATTTTCAATACCTTACTGGGAGGGAAAAAGTAATTTATGTAGAGTAGCTAATAGAGAGGAATTGGAATATTTCCATACACCAGCTTCAATAGATTATTCAGAAGCAGATAATGAAAAGGCATATGAGAGCACAATTTTAATAGTAGATGATGAAATATTTAATATTCAAACAGCTTTAAATATATTGGGGAGAGAAAGATATAATGTATTAGTTGCTTTATCAGGAGAAGAAGTCTTAGAAAAAATTCAAGATAATAAAGTTGATTTAATATTATTAGATATAATGATGCCAAGAATTTCTGGTATAGATGTATGCAGAAAAATTAGGGAGAAATACTCAGTTATTGAATTACCAATATTAATATCAACTTTAGGAAACACCAATTATGATTTGTTTTTAGGTTTTGAAGCAGGTGCAAATGATTTTATAACTAAACCTTTTGAAGAAAAAGAAATAAGAGCAAGAGTAAGAACTTTAATTACACTAAAAAAATCTATGGAAGATGTATTAAAAAATGAGCTAGCTTTTTTGCAAGCACAAATAAAGCCGCATTTTTTATATAACGTAATAAGTACTATAATTTATTTTTGCTATACAGATAGTAAAAAAGCAGCTGAGCTTCTTACAGACTTTAGTAGATACCTAAGACTTGCTTTTGATATAGATAATAAATTAATGATTATACCATTAAGTCGGGAGCTACAATTGGTGGATGCATATGTACAGATAGAAAAGGCTCGTTTTGGAGATAAAATTAAAATTGAATACGACATTGAAGAAGAGCTTATGGATGAGAAAATTCCATCGCTATCTATTCAACCGTTGATAGAAAATGCAGTAAAGCATGGTATATGCAAAAAAAAGGAAGGTGGAACTATATATCTATCTGTTAAAAGGAGAAAAGAATTAATTTATATTGTAGTAAAAGATACAGGGGTGGGAATGTCAGCTGATAAAGTTGAAAGTTTAAAAAATATTGAAGATAAAAATAATGGGATAGGGTTTTCAAACATAGGTAGAAGAATTAGAAGATTGACTAAAGCAGATATAGATATTTACAGTATTGAAGGGGAAGGAACTACTGTAGCTATATCTATTAAAAATTTATAATTAAGGCATTTTAAAGAAAATAATAAATCATAGTGATGGATATTTAATGTTCACCTATATCATCAGATTTAATGTAGGTGAATTGTGTGTGGGAGCAGATTTTTTGTATAACAAAAATGGATGATATTTGTAGTCTATTATTTTCTTTCAGAGGCCTAATATAATATGGCTGTGGGGGATAGAAGTGATAAGAGCTGTGATTATAGAAGATGAAAGACCAATTTTAGAGTTAATGAAAATAATTATTAATAAAAACAAACATTTAGATATAATAGGAGAATTTACTGATCCTAATGAAGCATTGGAGAGTATAGAGCAACTTTTACCAGATGTGATTTTTATAGATGTAGAAATGCCATGTATGAATGGAATAGAGTTAGCTAAAGAAGTAATGCGTATTGATGAAAATATACAAATAGTATTTGTAAGTGCTTATGAGAAATATGCTTTAGGTGCTTTTCAAGTTAATGCAGTAAACTATATATTAAAACCTATTACGGAAGAAGAGTTAAATGTAACGGTAAATAGACTATTAAAAAATTATAATGCAAGGAAAAGTTTATTAACGTCAAATAAAAAAAATAAAATATATTCTTTAGGTCGTTTTAAAGTTTATGGAGATTTAGAGAAAGAAATTAAATGGCCTACTATAAAGGTTCAAGAATTAGTTGCATATTTTATCTATAGTGAAGGAGAAGAAATAGATAAGTGGCATCTTTGCGATATACTTTGGACAGATTCACCACCTAAAAAAGCAGAACATAATCTACATAGTGCTATATATAGATTAAAAACTGCTTTTAGAGATGGAGGTATAGAAGAGATAGTAAGCTACGAAAAGGGAAAGTATAGAATAGACCTTAATGATTTCTATTGTGATGCTTGGGAGTTTGAAACTTTTATTAGAAATAATCCTTTAGTTAATGAAAAAAATATAGTTAATTATGAAAAAATCATAGATTTATATAAAGGAGTATTATTTGGAAGTGAGGACTATCTGTGGACTATAGAATTAAATGAGAAGTTTGATAGATATTATGTAAATGGTGTGAAGAATATAGCTAAATATTATATTAAAAATAAATCTTATAATAAAGCGGAAGAATATTTGAAAAAGGCAGTTAAAAAAGATCCTTTTGATGAAGAAGCTCATGAATTGATAATGCAAGTATATTCTCATGTGAGACAAAAAATTAGATTGGTTAGCTATTACAACAATTTAAATAAATTATTAAAAGAAGAACTTGATATAGAGCCAAAAGAGTCAACTAAGAAACTTTATAAAACTTTATTAATGAATTTATAGCGGAGAATTAAAATTCTCTGCTTTTTTTGTGTGATAAATTTGTGAGGCTCAAATATTACCATAAAAATAATGAGTTGAAATTTAGCAACATGAAGATTTACTTCATATTAAGATGATTTGATTCATATTAATTACTGTTAATGCCTTAATTACTTTTAGAGAGGTTTAGGGAATTAAAGCATCAATGCATGATCTAATTTACAAGGAGGAGGAAGATGAAACAGAAAAAATTTTCTATAATTGCAATGGTGATTACCTTGTTTTTTCAACTTTCAATTATTGCACCTGCAATTGAGATTAAAGCAGCAGAAATTACAAACACATTTCAATTTATTACAGGTATAAGCCTCACAGATGCAAAAGGAGAACCTATTGACAGCCAGTCTAATCCAATTAGTAAAAATTCAGAGATTAAATTGAATTATACTTTTGCAATTCCAAATGGAGTATCAGTAAAACAAGATGACACTTATACCATGCAGATACCAAAGGAAATACAGATATTAGATGAAATGTCTTTTTCGCTTAATGAGGAAAACGGTGAATCTATAGGAACATGCACTATAGGTACTGATGGAAAAGTTAATATTGTTTTTAATGATTGCCCAGAAGAACACTCAGATATTTCAGGAGATTTTTATGTGCAAGCTCGTTTTAATGAGGAGCAAATAGGAGATAAAAATCCTGTACCAATTACTTTTCATCTTGGAGGGCCTGACGATTCTGTTATTATAGAGGTGAATTTTGAGCAACCTGTAAATCCAGATATTCCTGTTGATAAAGAAGGAACTAATAATTCACCTATTATACCTGAAACTAATATTAAAGAAGAAGGGGCTGCAAAGGAATTTCAGTTTATTACTGGTATAAGTCTTACAGATGAAAAGGGAAATCCCATTGATAAGGATTCTAAGCCAATTAACAAAAATTCAGTAGTTAAATTAAATTATACTTTTGTAATACCAAATGAAGCACAGGTAAAAAAAGGTGACATCTATACCATGGAGATACCAAAGGAAATAGAGATATTATATGAAATGTCTTTTCCGCTTAATGATGAAAATGGTGAATCCATTGGTACATGTAGTATAGGTACTGATAGAAAAGTTACTATTGTTTTTACCGATTATGCAGAGCGTCATTCAAATGTATCAGGATATTTTTATGTAGAAACCCATTTTGATGAGAAAGAAATAGGAGATGGAAATCCTGTAACAATTACTTTTGATCTTGGAGGAACTGGTGATCCTGTTACTATAGAGGTGAATTTTGAACAACCTGAAACTCCAGAGGCTTCTATTTATAAAGAAGGATACTATGATGCATCTAAAAATGAAATCACATGGAAAGTGATAGTTAACCTAGAAAATGTAAAAATCAATAATGCACAGATTATTGATGATATACAAGAAGGTCAAGAATTTGTAGCAAATTCTGTTAAAGTTAACGGTAGGGATGCATATAGTGAAAATTATAGCTATGATACAGGAAGCAGGAGATTAGTATACAATTTCCCTGATGTTATTAATACTGAGCAGATAATAACATTCAAAACTAAGGTTATAGATCCAAAGGCCTTTGAATCTGAAGGAAACAGAACCTACCAATATAATAAAGCAACTTTGAATCACGATGGAGTTAGTATAGAGTCAAATGAAGCTTCAGTGGAAATTTATACAGATTATATAAGAAAAAATGGAAACTATGATGCAACAACAAAAAAGATAAATTGGATTATTTATGTGAATAATAATGCTCAATACATTCCAAATGCAGTGGTTACAGATGATATACCTGAAGGACTTACATTAACTAAAGGGTCCGTAAAGTTAGACGGAGTTGAAATCACTAATTATACAATGGAAGGTCAAAAATTCACATATAGTTTTCAAACAGCAATTAATGAACCACACCAAATCACATTTTCAACAGATGTAACTGACCCAGGAGCATATAATTCTAACAACTCACAACAATATAGAAATACAGCTACTTTGACAGGGACTGGAGTTCCAAGTAATGCTTCAGATAGTAAAGGAGTAGGTGTTCCAAGTAGTGTTATAAGAAAAGACGGACTAGGATATAATGCTGCTACAGGAGAAATTACTTGGAGAATTATTATAAATAGCAATAAGACCATAATTGACAATGCAATAGTTAAAGATGAGATCAGATTAGGTCAGGAATATGTGGAAGGATCGGCAAAAATTGATAATGGAGCAGATGTAAATGGCTTCAACTATATAAAAGCAGATCAAAATGATAAAGAAAAGACTGGAACTCTCACATATAAGTTTAATAAACAAATTAATGATACCTATACAATTACTTTTAGAACAAAAGTAACTGATCCTAAAGTATTTGCAGGAAATACAAATAAGGACTATTACAATGTTGCTATATTGACTGGTGATAATATACCACCTTCAAATCATCAAGGAACTCAAAGGGTTCAAAGTCAAGTAATTAACAAAGCAAGTGCAGATTTTGATTATGCAACTAGAGAAATAACTTGGAGAATTGTAGTTAACAAGAACAAAATGATTCTTTCAAATGCTCATGTTATAGATGTCATAAGTGAGGGTCAAGAATTTATTGATGATTCCGTTACGATAAATGGAACTGCTGATAAGGCAAACTATAGTTATGACAAGAAGACTAATACATTAAGATACAATTTTCCTCCTAAGATTGATTCACAGCAGATAATTACTTTTAAGACAAAAATTAAAGATCTTTCAGATTTTGCAACCAATGGTGAAAAGCAGTACCAAAATACTGCAACTTTGATCGATGATTTAGTACCAGGAGGTGTAGAAAGTACTGGAACTGCAAAGATTAAAAACACCATAATTGGAAAAAATGCGAATTACACGTTAGGAAAGTCTTACATTGATTGGGAAGTAATCATCAATTCAAATAAGATTGTAATGAAGGATGTTTCTATAATAGATATACTTCAAGAAGGATTAGAATTAGATACTACCTCAGTAAAACTATATAAACAAATTTTGAAACCAGATGGAACTCTTATAAAAGGTGATGAAGTTGCACTGAGTGAAAATAGTGTAAAGTATGATTTTGCAACAAGAGAATTTATCTTTACATTACCTAATTTAACTAGTGAAGCATATCTATTAACTTTCAGAACGGACGTTACAGATAAATCAAAATCACCATTTACAAATTCTGTTTCTCTTTCAGGAACAGGCATAACTCAATCTTCAACTTCATTAGGAGTAGTTGTTTCATTCCAAGGATCCGGCGGTGGTGGTACTGGAACAACTGGAAGTATTAATGTTATAAAGGTAGATGGCAAAGATTCAACGAAAAAACTTCAAGGTGCAGTTTTTGAATTACTCGATTTATATCAGAATGTCATAAGGACTTCAGCCATAACAGGAGAAAATGGTGAAATTGTATTTGATAAGCTTAAATTTGATATTGACTACTATGTGAGGGAAAAAACTCCTTCAACAGGATATAAGTTAAGTAATGAATTATATAAATTCCAACTTAAAAATAGTAATGACAAAAAGGAAATAACCTATAATTATAAGAATGATAAGATTACTGGCATAATAGAATTCTACAAGATAGGGGAAGAAAAAAATCCACTTAAAGATGCAGAATTCAAACTCTATAAGGATACTGATAAAAATTTTGAAAATCCTTTAGATATGGTGACCAGTGATGAAAATGGATGTGTTCAATTTAAAAATGTAGAGTATGGAAGCTACAATATAAAGGAAACAAAAGCGCCTACTGGTTATAATGTTTCTACTGAAATTATAACTGCAACTATTGATAAAGATGGATCTACAATACAGGGGAATCCATATGAAATTTCTAATAGAAAGATTAGAGGAAGTATCGAGTTTTATAAAGTAGGAGAATCTGGGTCTCCACTTAAAGGTGCGGAATTCAAACTTTATAATAGTACGGATAAAAAGTTTGAAAATCCTTTAGACACTGTGGTTAGTGATGAAAAAGGTCATGTTCAATTTAAGAATGTAGAATATGGAGATTATAATGTAAAAGAAACAAAAGCACCTTCTGGATATAATACTTCAACTAAAGTTATTACTGCAACTATTCATGAAGATGGAGTTATAGTTCATGCAGAACCATATAAATTCTCCAATACAAAGATTCCAAACAATCCAGGAAATGTTGATGACCCGATAACAAAGGATGATACAAAAATTAGAGGAACAATAGAATTTTATAAAGCAGGAGAGCATGGAAATATGCTTAAAGGTGCAGAATTTAAGCTTTATAAGGATAGTGATAGAGACTTTAAAACTCCTTTAGATACTGCAATCAGTGATGAAAGCGGACGTGTTCAATTTAGGGGGATAGAGTATGGTGATTATAAGATAAGAGAAACAAAGGCACCTGCTGGATATAGCCTTTCTATTCAAGTTATTACTGCAACTATCAATAAAGATGGAGTCACAGTACAGGCATCTCCATATACAGTTCTAAATACAAAGATTAAAGGAACGATAGGGCTTCATAAAGTTGGAGAAGATGGAAATGCGATTGAGGGTGCAGAGTTTAAACTGTATAAGGATACTGATAGAGAGTTTAAAAATCCTTTAGATACTGCAACTAGTGATGTAAAAGGACGTGTTCAATTTAATAATGTAGACTATGGAAGTTATACAATAAAGGAAACAAAAGCACCAAAAGGATACATTATTTCAGATAAGGAAATTTTTGTTGATGTAGCTGAGTATGGAAAAACCTATGAATTAGGGAATATTAAAAATGATAGGATCAAAGCATTTATTAAGATCAAAAAGCTGGATCAGCAAGGAAGAGCCCTTCAGGGAGCAGAGTTCACACTATATGATTCTAAAGGCAAGGCAGTAAAGACTTCCCTATCAGGAGCAGATGGAGTTGTACTATTTAAAGATGTTATATATGGAAACTATAAAGTTAGAGAGACAAAGGCTCCTAAAGGATATATAGCATCACAGGATAAAATAGAAGTATTTGTCGATAAGAATGGTTCAACTTATGCTTATGAGTTTAAAAATAGTAAAATCAGAGGAACAATTGAAATTAAAAAGACTGACATAAATGGCGATGCATTGCAAGGAGCAGAGTTCGCATTATATGACAAGGCAGGAAAAGAGGTAGCTGTAACAGTAAGTGATAAGAACGGAATTGCAATGTTTAAGAATGTCAGCTATGGAGTTTATAGCATTAAGGAAACAAAGGCACCTAAGGGTTATAACTTAAATGATGAAATTTTAAAGATTTCAGTTGATTCTTCAAAAATACAGAGATTTGTTGTACAAAATGAACATGAAGCTGTTTTTATAGAAGGTACTTCAAATTTCCCTCAAACTGGAGGACTTCCTCAAACTGGAGGTAGAATAAGCAATAGAATTTTAATGTTGATAGGAAGTATATCAATTCTTATGGGAATTGGATTTATATTTAAAAGAAAAGAAAATTAGACAAAGATAGCTAATATTAATTTTAATAAAGTATGTTTTAAAGTTACATTACTTTATAAATAATCAAAAATATAATGAACCAAACACTAAATCCTATAGAAACTAATTATAGTTTAAACAAATAATCAGAAAGGATGTGTTTGGTTCTATTACTGAATATCAACAATAAATTAATAATTAATACATTAAGTAATTATTTTTATTCATATGAAAATATGAATATGTATTAATGTTATATGATTGTATTAAGAAGGAGATACCAATGAAAATTACAGAATGGATGAAGAAAATATTTAATTCTTTAAGTGAAGGAATATTAATTATAGATAAAGATGAAAATATATTATTTTTTAATAAAGCTTATGTAAGATTGTTAGGTGAAAATCTTGATGATATTAAAAGATTACATATAAAGAATATTTGCCCAGAGCCGGTGATACAAGATGTAATAGAAACAGGAGTACCTAAAATAGGAGTTTTATGTGAAGAAAGTAATGAGGAGTACTTCTGTAACATATTTCCTATTAATGCAGGTAAAGAAGCATTTGAAGGTATATTTATAGTTACATTTTTAAGTGATGATATTTATTTGAACAAAAGGGTTAAAAAGCTAGAGAGAGAGAATAAGTATTTAATGGAGAAGATTCATTGTACAAATGGAACTAAATATACTTTTGAAAATATTATTGCTGTAAATGATGCTTCAATGCTTACTAAAAATATAGCACAAAAAATTGCACATTCAGATGTTCCTGTGCTTATTGAGGGTGAGTGTGGAAGTGGTAAGGAAGTATATGCTCAATCCATACATAATGCAAGTGAAAGAAGTAAGTATCCTTTTATAGTTGTAAATTGCTCAACTTTGACACCTACAATGTTAGAAGGTGAATTATTTGGATATGAAGATGGAGTTTTTACTGCAGGTAAAAAGGGTAGAAAAATTGGCTTGCTTGAAAGGGCAAATCAAGGGACTATATTTCTAGATAACATATATGAAATGGACTATTCGTTACAAACAAAATTATTACGGGTATTACAAGAAGGTAGTATTAGGAAAGTTGGAGGAATTAAGGAAATTGATATAGATGTTAGAATAATTTGTGCTTGTAATGTAGATTTAATGAAATATACTGAAGAAGGAAAATTTAGAAAAGATTTATATTATAGAATTGCAGCTTTTCCTATTCATATAGTACCTTTGAGAGAAAGACGAGAGGATATACCATATTTATTAGAATTTTATTTACAAAAATTAAGTAATAGACTTAAAAGAAAAATATCCTTAACGGATAAGGTGAAAGCTTTACTTTATAATTATGATTGGCCTGGTAATGTAAGAGAAATGAAAAATATTCTTGAATTTACATCTATAATTGCTAAAGACGGAGTTATAAGAGAAGAGAATTTACCAAAGGCTATTATTGAAAACTCAGAGGAAATAGAGCTAAGAATTTGTAATCTTCCTGATAAAATTAAAAAAATTGAAAGAGAAGAAATTAGTAAGGCAATTGAGTATTTTGGTGATACTGTTGATGGTAAAAAAGAAGCAGCAAAGTGCTTAGGAATATCTTTATCAACTCTTTATTATAAGCTTAGCTAAAAATTATTTGCATTTCTTAACCTTAAAAAAATATAAGTAACATCGATTTAATCAGGTTTTTTAATGAGTAAATTATAATAAAAAGGTTATTATTCTCCAATTTAAGAATAATAACCTTTTTATTTATTAGACATTTTAAAGACTCTTCCATAATCTATAAAAAGTAAAATGATTTAAAATTATTATTGACATTAACGTTACGTAAAGGTGTAAAGTAATGTTGTAAGGAGGTGAAGGTATGGAATATACAGTGCAAAAATTAGGTAGATTAGCAGGTATTAGTACTAGAACACTTAGGTATTATGATGAAATAGGAATTCTTAAGCCGGCAAGAATTAATTCATCAGGATATAGAATTTATGGTAAAGAAGAAGTTGATAGATTACAACAAATACTGTTCTATAGAGAATTAGGTGTAAGTTTAGACAGTATAAAGAATATAATCACTTCACCTTCCTTTGATGGAGTAGAGGCACTTAGAGAACATCGGGAAAAACTCCTAGAAAAAAGAAAACAATTAGATATGTTAATAGCCAATGTGGATAAAACCATAAATTTAACAGAAGGGGGGATTAAAATGAGTGATCAAGAAAAATTTGAAGGGTTTAAGCAAAAAATGATTGATGATAATGAAAAAAAGTATGGTAAAGAAATTCGAAAAAAATATGGAAATGACGTAATCAATAAATCCAATAAAATGATCAAAGGCATGACTGAGGAACAATATAAACAGTTGGAAGAACTAGGTGAAACTGTAATCGATACACTGAAAGCAGCCTTTGCAACTGGGGATTCAGCAGGTGAGCTTGCACAAAAAGCAGCGGATTTGCATCGTCAATGGCTAAATTATTCTTGGGATCATTATACTAAAGAGGCACATGCAGGCCTTGCGCAAATGTATGTTGATGATGAAAGATTCACAGCATATTACGATAAAGATCAACCAGGAACAGCAGCATTTTTAAGAGATGCAATTTTTATTTATACAGGTATGAAAAAATAGTATTTGAAATATAAAGGAAAAGCGATTGGTTAAAACCAGTCGCTTTTTTACGGTAAAAGTTATAAAAGAAATTTATAGTAATGGCTGCGACGCTGAAAATTTTCAAGAAGATGTGTTTTTAGTTTCATATAAAAAATGTACTAGGATAAAAAAGTAGAGTTATCAATAGAATTAAAAGTAGCTAAAAGGAAATAATAAAAAAGAAAAAATATTTGGGGAGGATAGTTATATGGAAAAGTTTAAAGATGCCATTGAGAGAATAAAAATACTTCAATGTCCAACAGGTGATGTAGAAAATAGGGTTGCAGGAATACTTGAGGATTATGGAGTGGCAAATAAAAAAGAAATAACTGTAAATAGAAATGAAGAGTTAGATAGTATTGGCGCAGAAGCCTATAGTGTACAAATTGGTGGAAATAAAGAATCTATTGTGGTTTTAGCAAGATCAGGAAAAGATGATTATGTAGCTGAGGTTGTAGGCGTTTATATGAATTAATTTATGATAATCTCTAAAGATAGTGTAGCATGGGTATCTTTATTTCCTTTTAATAAATAAAGAATAAGATTTATTAAAAAGAAAGCAAATAAAAGATTAAAGATACAGCAATAATTGAATAAAAATCAAATTATTTAGTAGGGTTGACTAAAATGTATAATGTTTTTCATATTGAAGAAATATAAAATGTGAAAAAATGAGATTCTATATAAGAATATATTTCTAAAAATTAAGATGTTATTTTAGGAGAGGAGGTATTATTATGGAAAAAGATAAAGTTAAAGATAGTTGTATGGAAGTACCTATTGAAAAACATGAAACAGCTGCTTGGGCTAATATTCATAAAACTAAACCAGTTTCTAGAGTCACTGTACCTAGCGAAATAAGTGTAAAAAATGCTAAAGAATATGTAGATGGAAATGAGAAGTAAATAAATTAATTACTTTAAATTAAAAGTTAAGTTATAACGAAGTAATAAAAAAGTCTAACTTTTATGTCGCAGTACACAAGGTTAGACTTTTTTAAAATTCTAAGTTTTTAATATTGCATTTCTGCTAATCTTCTATAGATATCATATCTCTCACGAGCATGAATTTCTGATAGTTTAAACAGTTCTTCAGCATTATCAGGGAAAGTTTTCATTAAAGAAGAGTAACGTATTTCACCAGTGATAAAGTCTCTATAGGATTCTTTAGGCTCTTTAGAATCTAATACAAATGGATTTTTACCTTCATTTTTTAATAAAGGATTATATCTGTACAGATGCCAATAACCTGATTCCACTGCTTTTCTTTCTTCTGCTATACTAGTTCCCATTCCAGTTTTAATTCCATGGCTTATACAAGGCGCATAAGCGATAATTAATGATGGACCCTTATAAGCTTCAGCTTCTGTAATAGCTTTAATAGTATGATTCATATTAGCACCCATAGATATTTGAGTTACATAAATATCTCCATAGCTCATAGCCATTAATCCAAGGTCTTTCTTTCTTAACTTCTTACCTGCTGCAGCAAATTTAGCCACTGCGCTAGTAGGAGTTGCTTTTGAGGACTGTCCTCCAGTGTTTGAATATATTTCTGTATCCATTACAAATATATTTACGTCACCGCCTAAAGACAATACATGATCTAATCCACCATATCCTATATCATATGCCCAGCCATCTCCACCAATCAACCAGTGAGATTTCTTAATTAGGTAGTCTTTTTTATTCATTATTTCTTTTAATACATTAATTTCTTTAAAGTTTTCTTTATTTATAGCTTCTAATATTTTTGTAGTAGCTGCTTTTGAAATATCAGCATCATCAATTCCCTCTAACCATTCCTTAAAAGCTTCCTTCAGTTCAGTGTTAATTTCCAGTGTTAAGGCTTCTTTCATTAAGTCAGCCAATTTTTCTCTCATTTGTTTAACAGCTAGGAACATACCATATCCATATTCAGCATTGTCTTCAAATAATGAATTACCCCAAGACGGTCCTTTGCCAAGAGCGTTTGTAGTATAAGCCATAGATGGCGCACTAGCTCCCCAAATAGAAGAACAACCTGTAGCATTAGCAATCATCATTCTATCCCCGTAAAGCTGAGTTAATAGTTTTATGTAAGGTGTTTCACCACAGCCAGGGCAAGCACCATGGAATTCTAATAATGGTTTTGCAAATTGACTTCCTTTTAATGTATGTAAGCTCATTAAGCCCTCTTTAGTGGTAATATTATTAATAGCAAATTCAAAGTTTTCACTTTGTTCTTTAATTTGTTCTTCTGCAGATTTCATTATTAAAGCTTTACCTGGAGCAGGACATATATCTGCACAGTTACTACAGCCAGTACAATCAAGTGGGCTTATTTGAATACGATAGTGTAAATCTTCAAAGCCTTTACCTAGTGGTTTTTTAGTTACAAAGGTATCTGGTGCTTTTTCTTTTTCTTCATCATTTAGTAAACAAGCTCTTATTACAGCATGAGGACAAACGTAAGAGCATTGATTACATTGAATACATTTATCAATTTGCCATTCAGGAATCATAACAGCAATACCACGTTTTTCATAAGCTGTTACACCTGGAGGATAAGATCCATCTTCCATACCATTAAAAGCACTGACAGGAAGTTCATCACCTTCATGCCTTGCCATAGGTCTTTCAATCTTTTCAATAAATTCAGGTACTTCTTTTGTAGCTACATTTGTATCCTCTGAGTTTGCCCAATTTGTAGGAACATTGACTTTATGAATTGCTGTTACACCACTATTAATAGCTGCTTTATTTGCTTCTACTATATCTTGACCTTTTTTACCATAAACACTTTCAACAGACTCTTTTAAATATTCTAGTGCTTGTTCTATAGGTATAATATTAGCCAATTTAAAAAATGCAGATTGCATTATCATATTAATTCTAGAGCCTAATCCTAATTCTTGCGCTATAGAGATAGCATCGATTATATAGAATTGGATGTTGTTTTCTGCAATATATTTTTTTACTGAAGCAGGAAGTTCATCATCTAATTCAGTTTCATTCCAAGGACAGTTTAATACAAAAGTTCCATTTTTCTTTAAACCTTTTAATACATCTATGTTGTATAAGAAGGACTTATTATGACAAGCCACATAGTCTGCCTCATAGACTAGATATGGAGATTTTATTGGTTTACTACCGAATCTTAAGTGAGATACAGTACTTCCACCAGATTTTTTGCTATCATAAGAGAAGTAAGCTTGTGAATAGAGATCTGTATTATCACCAATAATTTTAATTGCAGTCTTATTAGCACCAACTGTTCCATCAGATCCTAAACCATAAAATTTACATCTTATAGTTCCTTCTGGAGTAGTTTCAATTATATCTTCTTCAGGTAAAGAAGTATTAGTAACATCATCTACAATTCCTATAGTAAATCTATCTTTTGGCTCAGCATTTTTAAGATTATTAAATACAGCAAAGATCTGTGATGGTCTGGTGTCCTTAGAAGCTAAACCATATCTTCCACCAACTATAATAGGTTTGTTTGGATGATTATAAAATACTTTCAATACATCTAAATATAATGGCTCGCCTACAGAACCAGGTTCTTTAGTACGATCTAGCACAGCAATTTTTTTAACTGATTTAGGAAGAACTTTAAAGAAATAATCAGGAGAAAATGGCCTATATAGATGTACTTTAAGAACACCTACTTTCTCACCTTTTTTCATTAAATAATCTATAGTTTCTTCTGCAGTATCGCAAACGGAACCCATTGCAATAATTATATGCTCTGCATTAGGGTCTCCATAGTAATTGAAAGGGTGATATATTCTTCCAGTAATTTTTTCAATTTCCCTCATATAGTTCTCCACTATATCAGGTGTTGCATCATAAAATTTATTTGCAGCTTCTCTTTGTTGAAAGTAGATATCAGGATTTTGAGCTGTTCCTTTAATGGAAGGGTGCTCAGGATTTAAAGAACTATCTCTAAAACTTTGTATTGCATCATAGTCTACAATTTTTGCAATATCATCATAATCTATAACTTCAATCTTTTGATATTCATGAGATGTTCTAAAGCCATCAAAGAAGTGTAAGAAAGGTATTCTTGCTTTAATAGCAGATAAATGAGCAACATTGGCTAAATCCATAACCTCTTGAACATTTGATGAAGCTAGAAGAGCAAATCCTGTTTGTCTTGTAGCCATAACATCTTGATGATCTCCAAAAATTGATAGAGCATGAGTAGCAATTGCACGAGCACTTACATGAAATACTCCAGGTAATAATTCTCCTGCAATTTTATACATATTAGGGACCATTAAAAGTAATCCTTGAGAAGCAGTATATGTAGTTGTCAGTGCACCAGCCACTAAAGAGCCGTGAACAGCACCAGCAGCACCAGCTTCTGATTGCATTTCAACAATCTTAACTGGTTGCCCAAAGATATTTTTCTTACCATGAGCAGACCACTCATCTACTCCTTCAGCCATGGGTGTAGAAGGTGTTATTGGATAAATAGCTGCAACTTCAGTAAAAGCATAAGAAGCTTCAGCAGCAGCTTGATTTCCATCCATGGTTTTCATTTGCTTTGGCATATCGAATTCCTCCTTATTATAACTTAAATAACTCACATTCTTTACTAGTATTTACTAGGGATTAACATTGAATTCATAAATAACACAAATTAATTAATGTTATCTCCATAAAGTGATTTTTTCATAATAATTAGTTAGAATAAAATCAGTAGTTAATAGAATAAAGATTATAGAAAAAGAGATCTATAGTGAAAGGATGAATAATATGAATTTTAAGTTAGAAGCAAGTATTATGAATAAATCTGAACTTAAAGAGTGCGCTAATTTGATGGTGAAAGTTTTTAGCGGCGAACCATGGTTTGACAAGTGGAAGTCAATAGAACATGCAGCTAATTATTTAAAATAATTTATGGATAATCCTGTGTTTATTGGATTTGTGATTAGGAAAAATGACAATATAGTAGAGGCTTGTTTTGGACATATAAGAAGTTGTTATGAGGGTAAAGAATATTATATAGATGAATACTTATAGATAATAATTTACAAAATGATGGTGTGGAGTCAAAATTAATGAACTATATTAAAGAATATTTGGCATCAAAAAGTATTTACTGCATTGCGCTGATTACAAAAAAAGATATTCCAGCTCGTGAATTTTATGAAAAGCATGGCTTTAAGTGTAATGAAGATAATATCTTTATGTATAATATTTTTTAGTATAATAAGCGTCGAAAATTTGATTAGTAATGATGCTATTGTTGATATAATTAAATGAAAAGCTTATAAAAATATATATGGGTTATTAACCAGTTAAAATAAATAATTAAATATGAATATAATATATGAATTAGTTTTATTTATAAAATCAAGAGAATCGATAAACATCGGTTCTTTTTTTGTGGGATACATATATGAAATCAAACTATATTTATGAGTATATAAGGGACGGTTCATAATTATAATCAATTTATTCTTTATTCTGAAAAAAATTTACAACTTCATTACAAAAAAATAATATGTTATATATATTAAATGGCTAAACTATGAAAAGGTTAAGGAGAAAAAGTGTTAAGAAGTATTTAAAATAACAAGAAGTATTGCCTTCACCAAATTTTAAAAAATATGTTATAGTATTTGTAAATGATAAATAGGTCGTTAATATTAATATATAGAAAAAATACATTCAAGGATTAAAATGGCTTGTATATAAATCTTATAATACAATACATAACTTATTTATAATTTAAACTAACAGATTACAGTTATATTAATATAAGAATTTTTAAGGCTTAACAAAGTTTTGATATATTTTTATGGTCTATATACTGAACATTTAGAGCTAATAAATATAATTAAATAATTGTGTTTATTAGAATCAATAACTTATAAGGATAACAATATGGAGGATTTGTATGTGGGGTAACATAGTAAGACAAAGAAGCAGAATGATTGATACGATAAATATAGGCAGACGAAAAAGAAGAAAGAAAACTAACATGTTTGGAAAAATACTTTTTTTAGTGATGCTGATATGCATTTTATATATATCAATAAATTATTTTATTAAAGAAGATAATATTATTTTAAGTGATTCAGAAATAAATCTTTATATAAATGCAGCTGATGATGTAAGTAAGGGGAAACTTCAAGTTAACTGGAAATACTTAGCTGCTATTGATGGAGTTAGATATAAAAAAGATTTTTCAAAAGTTAATACTGAAAATTTAAAAGAATTAGGTGAAAATTTTTTAAAGAAAGACGGTACAAGTAGTAAAAAAGATGCCTATAAACTTATAAATTTAGAAGATATGCTAAATAAGTTATCTTTCAATGAAAAAGAAAAAGAAAAAGTGCATAAATATTTAACTGAGTTAGAACTTATAGGATTAGCAAGTGATAATTTAAGAAAAGATTCTCCATATAGGGCTTTTATTGAGGAACTTTCTCCTAAAGCCATTGAATTATATAATAAGCACGGAATTCTTCCCTCTATAACAATAGGTCAAGCTATATTAGAATCTGGTTGGGGAAAATCAGATTTAAGTGTTAAAGCAAATAACTTATTTGGAATAAAAGCTGATAGCAGCTGGAAGGGTGAAAGTGTAAGTATGACTACATCAGAATATTATAATGATGTTATACAAGATAAATTTAGAAGATATAAAAATAAAACAGATTCTTTAGATGACTATGGCAAGTTTCTTGTTGAAAATGATAGATATAAGAAAAATGGGCTTTTTGAGGCCACTCAATACATGGGACAAGCTAAAGCCCTTGAGAATGCTGGATATAGTACTAAGCAAGATGAGAATGGAAATAATATATATTCTAATTTATTGATTAATGTAATAAAAGAAAATGATTTACAGCTTATTGATAATAAGGTACAAAGCCCAAAATAATTTTTAAAAGAATTATTATTAGAGAAATAGATAAGATTTCTTTGGTTAAAAAATCATATAAGGGACGGTTCATGATTATATTCTAAATGATATTATTATATTTTATAAGAATAAAAATGAACCGTCCCTTATATATTAAAAGTGTGGCTATATGGTAGTATTTATGGTATCCAAATAGGTACTATATTACATAATAGTGTCTACTTGATAAAAAATATATAACTGTTAATCTAATTATATAAGGATATTTATAATGGGAGGTTTATATAATGGAATATTTTGAAGTCATTAAAAAAAGACACAGTGTAAGGTCTTATAAATCTAATGAGATTGAGCAGGAAAAGCTGGACATGATCTTGGAAGCTGCAAGATTGGCGCCTACTGCTGTGAATTGGCAGGCATTTAAAATTATTGTTATATCTACCAAAGGAAGAGAAGAAGAATTGAAAAAAATATATAAAACAGATTGGTTTGTTGAAGCACCATTAATTCTTGGTGTTTGCTCAATTCCTGAAAAATGTTGGTCAAGAAGAGATGGAAAAAGTTATAGTGACGTAGATGCTGCTATTGTAATGGATCATATAATACTAGCTGCTACAGACTTGGAACTTGGAACTTGCTGGATTGGTGCATTTAACTCCAAAGCTGCAAGAGATATATTAGAACTTGATCCTTCGTGGGAACCTATAGCATTTACACCTATAGGATATGCTAAGGAAACAACCTTTAAAAAGGTAAGAAAGTCTATAGAAGATATTGTTGTTTATAAATAATATAGCTAAATCTTAATATAGGAGTGAACAATTATATTGAAAACCTTATTTGATGAAACCATGATTAATAAAATGAAAATTAAAAATAGAATTATCCGTTCGGCAACTTGGGAAAACATGATTGATGAAAGTGGAAAATTAAATAATGAATTAATTAAAATATATGAAGACTTAGCAAAAGGCGGAGTTGGGCTTATTATTACTGGAACTGCATATGTGACTGAAGATACAAAAACTTTAAGTGGTCATATGGGAATTAATAACGATAGATTTATCAAGGATTATAAAAAGTTGACTGATATAGTTCATAGTCATGATTGTAGAATAATTCTTCAAGCTAATTATGCTGGTAAGGATGAGCAAATGTTAAAGCCAATAGAACTAACCCAAGAAGAGATTAGAGCAATTATAAAATCCTTTGGAGATACAGCAGTAAGAGCAGAAAAAGCAGGTTTTGATGGAATTCAAATTCACGCTGCTCATGGATTTTTTCTAAGTCAATTTTTAAGCCCAGAAGATAATAAAAGAATGGACGAGTATGGAGGCAGTTTAGAGAATAATTCTAGAATTATTTTAGATTTATATAATGAGATACGTGAAAGAATAGGGGAGAATTTTAATATTTTTGTTAAAATAAACTGTATTGATTCAATAAATTACGAAAAAACCTTTGAAGCCTGTAAATACACATGTATTCAGCTTTCAAAGAAGGGGATAGATGGAATTGAAATCAGTGGTGAAATCAATAAAAAACTTTCACCATATACCGAATCTATATTTAGAGATTATGCTACCAAAATTGCTGAAGAGGTTGAAGTTCCAATTATTCTTGTGGGATTAAATAGAAGACCTGCTATTATGAATGAAATATTAAATAAAACTGAAATTGAATATTTTGCAATTTCTCGTCCTTTAATTAGGCAGCCAGAATTAGTGAATATTTGGCAAGAGGATATTAATAAAATGCCTAAATGTATATCTTGTAATAAATGCTTTAAAACAGTAGGAAATAGATGTATATTTAATCTTTAAAAAAGTTTGAAATCCCCGCTAATTACTGTGGGGATTTGTCATCTTTAACATTTTCACATAAGTGGTCAATATACTCATTTGCCCAATCACACATTAACTGTAATATTGGGACTACACTTTTTCCTAAATCAGAAAGAGAATATTCTACTTTAGGAGGAACTTGTGCATATACTTTTCTTATTATAAAACCATCATTTTCTAAGTCTCTTAATTGTTGCGTTAACATTTTTTGTGTAACTTTAGGTAAAAGCCTTTTAAGCTCACTAAATCTTAATGTTTCTTTTGATAAATGCCATAAAATTAATGATTTCCACTTTCCGCCGATTAAATCAATTGTTAATTCCATTGAACATTGATATTCTTTATTTTTTATTTTAACCATAATAAACACCCCTATCTATGGCAGATTGCTAATAGTATCAAATTTAATACTACTAAACTTAAAGATATGTACTTCCTAAAATATACATAACTATTATACCATGAGAATACAGTGAGGCTAGTATAATAATATTGACTTGTGCATCTTAGTGCATATATAATAAGAACATGATGAATAATAAAAATTTAAAATGTAATATGGATTGTATAAAAGGCATTGAAGAAATCTTTGATAATGAACTATTTAAAGTATTATCAGAGCCTATTAGGTGTGAGATAATCAAATATTTAGCTATTAATGGAGAAAGTGACATAAGCACTATTGCTGGTAATTTTGTTCAAGATCGTTCAGTAATATCTAGACATTTAAATCAAATATACAAGTTGAATTTACTTACTATGAGAAAAGAGGAGAGAAGGACAATTTATAATTTAAATGCTTTGGAGCTTTTAAATAAGTTTGAATTAACCACTGAAAAAATTAGGTTGTTAATAGGAGATTGTAACCCATAGAACTTCAGTGGGTAATTTTTTTGTTAAATATGTGCATATGTGCGCACTATGCCATTAAGGAGGAGTATTATGGCGATAATTTTTTATTTTTCAGGTACTGGAAACTCATTAAACATGGCGAGGAAAATTGCAGAGAAATTGGATGGAAAGTTAATGCCTATAGTAAAGGCAATGGATATTGAGGAATTTAATGACGAGGTTATAGGTATTGTAGCACCTATTTACTGCATGGATATTCCTAATATTGTAAAAGAATTCCTAGAAAAAGTTAAATTCTCAAAGGGAAGTTATATCTTTCAGGTGGTTACCTGTGGCGGTGTGGAAGGCATAGGTTTTAATACTACAAAGAAAATACTTGAGCAAAAAGGTTTAAAGCTATCCTATGGCTTTACAGCCATTCTTCCAGATAATAGTATAGCTTTACCTACAAAAGAAGAAAAGAAAATAGAATTTCTTAAAGATGAAGAGAATTATATAAATAGTATTACATTAGCTGTAAAAGAAAGAGCTGATAACTCAAATGAGCTCAAAGAAACGATTAAGAATTTGATCATGAGCAAAGTGCTAAAAAAAGGATTTAAATTTATTTATAAAATTGATAATAAGACTATAGATAAATCAAAATGTGTAAAATGTGGAATTTGTGAAAAAGTTTGTCCGCTTTCTAATATTTATAAAGAAGGAGAGAATTTTATCATAGGAAATCACTGTGAAAATTGTTTTGCCTGTGCTCAATGGTGTCCAAAGAAAGCAATTCCATTGGAAAACTTAATGTAAACGACAAAACGCAGTATACTCATAGAAATATCACTGCTCAAGATATTAGTAATCAAAAAAGTAATGAATATGTAGTATAAAAAAGGTTATATGAAAATAATATTAGTCAAATAAGTTTTAATTACAGTCACTCAATATAGTTAGTATAGAAACATAATATAAAATAACAAGTTTAAATAAAAAATTCGCCATAAATTTGTGGTGAATTTTTTATTGTTTAAAGGAACTTAATTATTTATATAAAACAATAGATATCCATGTTATTTACTGAAAGATTTAAAGTTGTAACCATAAACATCGAAATATTTATTATAAGGGTTACTCTTTTCCTGGATAAGTTGTATATAAAACCATTTTATATTAGTTATAATAGACCATAATTCATGATAAAAAAGCCCGATTTTAAAAGATTTTGCATTTACTTATAAACTCTAAGTCTAATTAATGAAATTTATTTAGGAGGGTATTATGGAAATAATTTTTGAATATGAGGAAAAGGAATACTTAGCTATTAGTACAATATCCGTAATAGGAAATTTTAATAATTATGATCCTATTAAAGGGCAGATGTTAAAGGAAAATAATAAATGGAGTTTTAAATGTGTTCTTCCACCAGGTGAACATTATTATAAATTCCTTATCAATGGAGAATTAAGGCTTAATGATTCAACAGCTAATGTATATTTACCAGATGATAATGAGGAACTTTGGTCAGTAATTATGATTAATGAACAAGATCAACGACTTTATAATAACACTCAGTACACAACCCATATAGAAAAATACAATATAACTTCTAACATTAATGAAGAAGAATTTGTTACTAATAAGAAGAATTTTAATATGATACTAGATAAAAAAATAGTGACAAGATTCCAATTTACTAATGTCACAGGGCTACATGCGGTAACAACAGCATGGTATACACCAAAAGGAGAGCTATTTCAAACCACAGAAAATAACTTATTTACACCACAAGAAAATAATGATCCGATAATGATGTGGTTTTGGATGGATTTAGAAGATGATACATGCAAGTATCCTCATGGAACTTGGACAATGAAACTATTCATAGATGGAGAGTTTATTTTAGAAGATCAATTTAATTTACTAGAGGCAAATTCATATTCATCACAAGGGCAACTGACCTATTAGTTAGATTTAATATAGAGTGAGTTATTTATAATATTATACTGACACCAATGGCTAAAGAGTTAAAATGTAAAATTAAAGTTATAAACACATTAAAATAATGTGTTTAAATAAATAAAATAAGTAAAGGAGTGAAGAGAATGATGAAATCTTCTCATATAGCTAATAATCCTAATCCAAATTTAAATCTTATTAATAATATAAACACATGTAAATCAACAATTAAGAAAATGGACAATAGTGATTGCAAAACAAATACAGAAAGTACTAATGTAAAAGTAACTGATAATGATTATAAAACATCAGTTATTAAAGACTTTAGTAATACTACAGAAATTGTGTCTACAGAGAAAAAAACAACTAAAAGTTCTGTAGGTAAGTTCTTTAAATCAATGTCAGAATCACTTTCTGTAGCTGCAAATACTGTAAAAAATGTAACAACATCAATATCAAATAATGTTAAGAAAACAGCAGTGTCTATAAGTGAAAGTGTTAAAAATACAGTGACTTCAGTTTCAAAAATTGTTAGAGAAACATCAAATGCAGTAAGTGAAAATATAAAAAAGGTTTCTGAATCAGTAACTAATAAAATAACAAAAACTGCTTCACAAATAGCTAGTACCGTTAAACAAGTTACAACTACTGCGTCGGGATTAAAACAAGCAGCTGAAGAGGTTAAAAATTCTGTTACAGCTATCATTAGCACAACCGTAAAAACAGCAGTATCTGTAAGTGAAGACGTTGTGAATGTAGCAGGTAAAGTTGGACTTGCAGTAGCTGGTATCAAAGCTGTAACAAATGATCCTAATAGTGGAATTATAAAAAAAGCAGTAGAAACTGCAGGTATTATAAAGAATGGAATAGACTCTGTAAAAGAGCCTATAAAGAGAATACCAAATACTATTTCAACAGCGTATAAAGATATTGAAAAAAATTATAAAAATACTGTAAATACTATTAAAGACTCAATGTCTACTATTAACGCAATTAAAAAAGATATAGTATCAGTTAGCAAAGAAGTAATTTCTACTGCAAAAACTATAGCAACTGAAGTAAAAGAGGCAAGTATAAGTATATCTAATACTTTGAAACACTCTGCATCTGATATTAAAGATACAGTTACTAAAGGTGTTAATGAAGTAACGCAGGCAGTAAAAGAAGGTTATACAGATTGCAAAAATGAAATTAATGAATCAATAGGTGGTATAAAAAATAATGGTGGAATTAACCCAGCATTAGCTTAAAAGTGAAACATTTAGATTATTTGTAGATAAAAGAAATATGTATATAAATTGTTAACTAACTTCCCTTAATAGGGGCGGTTCATAATATATTCTATAAATTATATTATTTTATAAGAATAAAAATGAACCGTCTCTTTAATTTATAATACTATTTAGGACATAATTGATACCATTTATTTTCCATTATAGGTGGAGTATAAGCTTTCATCTTATCTATTAATGATTCAGGGTTATCTGAAACTAAAATAAGCTTCATATTTGACTTATTCATAAAGCCTTCATTACATGTCTTTTCAAGCATATTTAAAAGAGGGTCAAAGAAATTTGAAATATTTAATATACCAATAGGCTTTTTGTGAATACCAAGTTGGGCCCAACTTAGTATTTCAAAAAATTCTTCGAAGGTGCCAAGACCACCTGGAAGAGCTATAAAACCATCAGAAAGATCAGACATAGTTTGCTTTCTTTGATGCATATTTTCAACTTCAATAAGTTTGGTTAAATTTCGATGAACTATTTCGCCAGAGAAAAGAGCTTTAGGCATAACGCCTATAACTTTTCCATTATTTTTTAAAACTTCACTTGATACTTCACCCATAAGTCCTATCTTTGAACCACCATATACTAATTCAATTTCATTTTCTACTAATATTTTTCCTAATAATCTAGCACTTTCTTTGTATTCAGGGCGTGAGCCTAAGTTAGAACCAGAATAAACACATATTTTTTTCATTGATATTACCTCCAATATTTTTAGTTATAATTTATAAAGTTAAAAGATTATCTTAACTATTGCTCATAGGTTATTAGTTAAGATTTAGATATTAATTATAATTAATGAGTTTGAATAATATAAACACCTAAAATTAATAAAATAATTCCTAAAACTCTTAATGAATTTATTGTGTGAATTTGATTACCAAGCAATCCAAAATGGTCGAATATAACAGCAAGAATTATTTGACCACATATAACAAGACTAAACATATTAGCAAATCCAATTTTAGGAGAAGTAAATATGGTAGTAAATATATAAAATGCTCCTAATAATCCTCCTGTAAACATCCACCAATTTGTATTTTTAATATTAATAAAATTTTGTGGTGAACTAGAGCCACTTAATACAGTAAAGAAGAATGTCATAGTAAGTACTATAGTTCCTACAGCGAAGCTAATAAGGGATGAAAGTATAGGACTTCCTATTTTTGAGCGAAGTTCTCCATTTATACCTACCTGTAATGTTAAGGCGAAACCTGATATTAGCGCTAGAAAGTAATATATAAATCTCACAGCATAACCTCCATATCTTTATTATTTGATTAATTTTATAAATTAATTATAATTAGTTTATAGATATAAATAAAATTGATATTTAATATAGGAGGTATACTAAAAATTTATATGTATATTAATCTTGAACTTTATAGAATTTTTTACGTCACAGCTAAATTAGGTAGTATATCTAAGGCAGCAAAAGAACTTTTTACATCCCAACCAGCTGTTAGCCATTCTATAAAATTGTTAGAAGAAAAATTAGGAGGACAGGTATTTTACAGAACTCCAAAAGGAGTTTCTCTTACAATAGAAGGTGAAGTTTTATTCAAGTATATAGAGCAGGGCTATGGGTTTATGCAGACGGCAGAAAGAAAATTTATGGAGCTTAAAAATCTTAATTTAGGTCAATTAAGAATAGCAGTCTGCAGTACAGTATGTAAATATTACTTAATGAATTATCTTGAAAAATATAAAAAAGAGTTTTCTAATATAAAAATTTATATTACAGATAAATCTACAAGTAAAATAGTTGAATTACTAGAGTCAGGAGAAATAGATATTGGAGTTATAAATATGAATATTAATAAAAAAGATTCACTTAATATTATAAAAACATTTAAAACACAAGATTGTTTCGTAGTAGGTGAAAAATATAAGCATATTTGTAAAAAACAAATAACTTTAAAGGAACTTACGAATAATTACCCTATTATTTTGCTAGAAACTGGTGGCAATTCAAGAGATTATATTGATAAATATTTTAGCTCAAATTCTTTAGTTGTATCACCAGAGATAGAGTTAAGTAATATGGAATTATTGATTGAATTTGCAAGGAGAGGCTTAGGTGTTTCTTGTGTTATAAAGGATTATATTCAAAATGAATTAGAAGAAAAACAATTATATGAAGTGCCTATTAAAGAAAAAATTCCTGAAAGGAATCTAGGAATAGCAACTAAAAAAGGCATTCCAATATCCACCGCATCAGAAAAATTTATTAGACTTATTAAAGATTTATACTAAGGGACGGTTCATAATTATATTATAATATTTTATATAAGAGCAAAAATCAGCTCTCCATTCAATATTAATAATATATTTTTATGTTATAGCTGCAGAAATCAATATAGCTATTTTATATTTTAGAATAGGAGGAGATTAAAATAAGAGGGGCGATACTTGGAGAATGTGCTTATATGGACGAAGTTTTTTTAGCATTTAATAATATGCAATTGAATTATAATTGGCTAATTACAGATTATGAATGCAATGATTATCCAGATGAAATGATACCTTATAATAAAGAGTATGTTTGGATTTCTGGAAGGGATTTATGGAGAATTGTATGTGAAAATGAAATACAATTTATATGGGGAGTTTTTTCTGCCTTCTCTAAGGATATTACCTTAAATGATGTTTTGAAATACTCTTTACCATATGCAGATGGAAACCCTAATTTTTGGGTTAAAAATATTAATATGCAACATCCTCTTGCTGAAATAGAAATAGTACCTTGGGATTCATCGCTTGTTTTGCTCATATCAAAGCATGATGAAATTGTAGAATCCTTTCTTAACTATTTTCCATATACTGAAGACTTAGTAACACATAATAGTAGAGAATAAAAAACATCTACTCAGTTAAGTTTCGACTAAGGGACGGTTCATTAAAAATACCTAAACTTCCTAATTATCATATGAAATTTTTGTTTAAGGTTTTATGCAATGGCAATAATTATAAAAAACTATGATAATTGGAGGAGTTAAGGTGGCTAGAACAGCTAGAGTATTAAGTGAAAGTGGAATATACCATGTTATGACTAGAAGCTTTCCTGATAAGCTTTTATTTTATGATGATAAAGATAAAGAAAGAATGCTTCAAATCTTAAGAAAATTGCAGATTGAAGAAAATTTTAAGGTTTATGCATATTGTTTAATGGATACCCATACCCATTTTTTAATAGACATTAATGGTGGAGATTTAAGTAAAATGATGAAAAAATTTAACTTAAGATATGGAGGGTATCTTAGAAAGTGTAAAAATCATAAAGGACCGGTATTTAGAGATAGATATAAAAGCAAGCCCATAAATAGTGATGCATACTTAATAGAAGTTTCTAAATATATACATAGAAATCCAGTGGATATAAAAGAATACAAAGAAAAGCCAGAAGAATATACGTATTCAAGTCTATCATTATATCTAGGATTAGAAAAAAATAAATTTAATCTTTGTAATGAAGAATATATAATGAGTTTTTTTGGTAGGAGAAAAAGAAGAGCAAGAGAAAATTACTATAAAACTATGTTTAATATAGAAGAAGAAAAACTTAAAGAAATGGAATTTGAAAATGATAAGTCAGAATATAGAAGCGAGAAAGTTATTTTGCTTAGAAATTGTTCAGAAAAGGAAATAAGCAATTTTGTCTGTGAGAAGACAGGAACTGAACATATAGAATTAAAATTAAAACATAGAAGAAAAAGTAGGAAAGCAAAAGCTATGTATATAGTGTTTTTAACTCAGTTTAGTGGTAAAAGTCAAAAAGAGATATGCAAAACATTAAAGAATATAACACAATCTAATGTATCTATGCTTTGTAAATACGGAGTAGAACTAATAATTAAAGAGAGATTTTATCAAACTATGTTAGATGAATTAGTACAAGTTAATCTTCAAAAAATAGCATGTTAATATAAAAAATTATTTTTATATATTATGTTATTATGATTGTAAGGAATAGGACAAGCTTAAAATATCGTAATAAAACTTAAGGTAATAAAAAATTTAAATAGATATAATTAATTAAAATTAAGTAAGAATATTGAATTTTTATTTTTTATCTAAGGGACGGTCCATAAATATATTCTAAATAGGATTAAAATATAAGAATAAAAATGAACCGTCCCTTATACTTAAAGGATTAATTAATTGGTAAGAATAGGTTAATAAAAATGAGGAAGAAAGCTTAAAAATATACGTATATAATTGTTATTAATATATAATTTTAGGGGTGAGTTTAGTATGGGTAAGATTACAACTATAGAAAAATGGGATGCTGTAATAGGTTGCAATAAGCAGTATGATGGATTATTTTATTATGCTGTTAAATCAACAGGTATTTTCTGTAGACCATCCTGTAAAGCTAAGACACCACTAAAAAAGAACATTTTGTTTTTCAATAGTGTAGATGAAGCTATAAATGCAGGCTTTAGACCGTGCAAAATATGTAGACCAGATATAAATGAACATATTTATGAACCTAATAAAATATTAATTGAAAAAGCAAAAGATATGCTAACTTTAAATTATAATAGTGAATTTAACTTAAAGTGTATATCTCAAGAAATTGGTATAAGTGAAAGTTATTTTAGAAGACTATTTAAGCAATATTATAGTTTAACACCCAATGAATATATTTTTAAGATAAGGATTAATAGGTCTATGGACTTATTATCAAAAACTGATTTAGACATAGTTGAAATAGCTTATGAAGTTGGATTTAAAAGTTTGTCTAATTTCTACAAATATTTTAAAGAACAAGTTGGATATACACCAAAGGAATATAGAAAAAGAAATAATATAAATGAGGTGAGTATAAGATAATGCCTTTATTTTTTTATGATACAGATATGGGGAGAATTGGAATAGAAGAAAAGAAGGGAGAGATATGTGGTGTATACTTTAAAGATAAAAGGTTACCGCAAGAAGTAGATATTTATGAGACAGAAATATTAAAAGAAGCATCATATCAACTTAATAAATATCTTTCCGGAAAGCTTAAAACTTTCTCATTACCTTTAGTCCCTAGTGGAACAGGATTTATGCAAGAAGTATGGCAATTGATATGTGAAATCCCTTACGGAAAAACTTTTACTTATAAGGAATTAGCAGAAAAGGTTGGCAGACCTAAAGCTGCACGTGCAATTGGGCTTGCATGCAATCGTAATCCTATACCAATTTTTATTCCATGCCATCGTGTTGTAGGTAGTAATGGTAAGCTTAATGGATATCTTGGAGGAATAGATATTAAAGAACGATTATTATTATTGGAGGCAAAGCAATGAAGGGCTTAATACAAATTTATAATTTATTATTAACGGCTTATGGAAAAAGAAGTTGGTGGTCTGCAAAGACAGATTTTGAGATGATGGTTGGAGCAATACTTACACAAAATACATCATGGACTAATGTTGAGAAAGCAATAAGCAATTTAGGAGATAATTTATCACCAGAATTTATAGAAACTGTTTCAAATAAAGAACTTGGAGAAATTATACGATCTAGTGGATACTATAATCAAAAGGCGATTAGACTAAAGGCCCTTACTTCATGGTTTAAAAAATACTCATATGATATTAAAAATACAGAGGGTATAAATGGACAAGTTCTACGTGATGAATTATTAGAAATTAAAGGAGTTGGAAGGGAGACTGCTGACTCAATTTTAACGTATGCTTTAAATATTCCTTTTTTTATTGTAGATACTTATACTAAGCGCATATTATATAGAATTGGATATGATATACCTAAAAATTATGATGAGTTAAGAATTAAAATTGAGGAGAGTATACCAAAGGATTTATACATATATAATGAATTTCATGGTCTTATTGTAGAACATGCTAAACGTTATTGTAAAAAGTCACCTAATTGTAGAGAATGCCCACTTGAATCTATATGTGAAAAGAGAATTTTAGTAGCTATATAAGGTAATTGATGTTTTAAGGGACGGTTCATAATTATATTCTAAATTAAACTTTTAATTTTAGGAATAAAAATGAACCGTCCCTTAGAATTTTAAACATATTAGAGAATCGAGACATATTAAAAACATGTTTAAACTTTTAAGAAATATTAAAAAAAATATATATCTATGTAGTTTTTTGTCTACTTGTGTTAACTAGTATGTTATTGTATAATCGGAATAGCGTAACAAAATTGAATAATAAAGAAATAGGTTTAGTGCAGATAATTATCTGTATTAATTAAAAGGGAAGTTGGGTGAAAATCCCACACGGTCCCGCCGCTGTAAGAGTGTAGTCTTTTCAAATAAACCACTGGGAAACTGGGAAGGTAGAAAAGATGATAATACTTGAGTCAGAAGACCTGCCTATTTTTTCGCCGGAACTCTACGAGTGATAGAGGGTGTTTAGATATTTCTTATTTTACACAAGGAATAGTAAAACCTCTTGATTTTTGAATTGAGAGGTTTTTTATATGGAGATTTTTAAAAGATATTCTATGGGAGGAAATTAAATGAATAAAAATAAACCTTTGAAAATAGCCTTTTATGGAAAAGGTGGTATAGGGAAATCTACAATAGCATCAAATGTTGCAGCGGCTTTTTCTAGTATTGGACTTAAAGTTCTTTTTATAGGTTGTGATCCTAAAAGTGATTCTAGTAGAAATTTAATAGGCAAAAAGATACCATCTGTTATTAAAAGTCTTAAGGAGAAAGGAAACAATATCGTAGAAGAAGATATCATAAAGATAGGCTTTAATGGGATTTCTTGTGTTGAAGCAGGTGGACCTGAAGCTGGAGTTGGTTGTGCAGGGAGAGGCATAATAACTATGGTGGAAGAACTTGAACATCTTAATATCTTTCAGAAGTCTTGGGATGTAATTATATATGATGTGCTAGGTGATGTTGTTTGCGGTGGGTTCTCTGTTCCAATGAGGGAAAAATATGTAGATGCAATATATATAGTGTCTTCTTCAGAGTTTATGTCTATGTATGCAGCTAATAATATTATGAAAAGTGTAAAAAGA
This sequence comes from Clostridium argentinense CDC 2741, assembly GCF_000816675.1. Lineage (GTDB taxonomy): Bacteria > Bacillota > Clostridia > Clostridiales > Clostridiaceae > Clostridium_J > Clostridium_J argentinense. The sequence continues at coordinate 332,968 of NZ_AYSO01000017.1, forward strand.
TTTTCAGAAAATCAAGACCCTATTTTTGGTGGACTTATTCATAACCATAGAAATTATGCCTCTAATGATTATGTAATAAAAAAATTTGCAGATAAATGCTTTACACAAATGGTTTCACAAGTGCCATATAGTAAAGAAATAGCCATTGCAGAGCTTGAAGGAAAAACAGTTTTAGAAAAGTTTTCTGAATCTGAAATTACCAATGTATTTATTGATTTAGCAAAGAAAATATTAGATAAGGCTGATTATAGTATTCCAAATCCCTTAAGTGAAGAAGAATTAGAATTATTTTCAAAAGAAGTTGCACAAATAAATTTAAATATAGGAACTAACTAGAAGGGGAATATTATGGAGGAATTAAAAAAAGATGATGATTTAAAAAGAATTAGGGAAAAATCAGTATTAAAAAGAGCCATACATAAAGATAGTTGTAATGAAGTTATAGACCTTGCCTTAAAGATTCCAGACATACATGTATTAGTTCTTGGACCAGAATCTTGCTTAAGGGTACTTTATTTTAGAGCTTTTAGAAAAGAACTCCTAGATAGATTTTACATGCTTAATGTTACAAATATTGATCTAATTACTAACAGTCATATGGAGTCATTAAAGAGTGCTCTTGAATCTATTGTCTTAGATTCAAATTATACATCAAAAGGGATTATCGTATATATTTCCTGTAGTGATATTGTTATGGGAACAGATTTTACCAGTGGCATTCAATATATTGAAGAAAAGTATAAAGTTCCTGTAAAAATATTTCAAAGAGGTCCGCTTTCAAAAAGAAGAATGCTTCCAAAGGAAAGATTAAGTAATATATTTGCTGAAATTTTAGAATTTCATAACAAATCAAGTAATGATCTTAATAAAAGAGCTGTAAATATTTTAGGAGAAGAGAGAATTTCAAAAGATAGCAGTTTATATAAAATAATAAATAAAAGTGGATATGATAAGATCAATGATTTCTGTAATTTAAATGATTTTGAAGATTTTATGAAATTTTTTAGAAGTAATATAAATATAGTTACTCATAAATTTGGAATAAATTTGGCTAAAAACTTAGAAAAAAAATATAATATTCCATACTGTTTCATTCCTCAAAAGTATATATTAGATGATTTGAAAATTAATTATCTAAAGTTATCTGAATTTTTAGCAGTGAAGGATGATTTTGAAAATATCGAAAAAGGCTTCAAGAAATATTTAATGAGTATTCCAGAGGACATTTTTCATAAAAGACTTGCAGTTGGTTTAAAAGATAATTCATTAGAAATTGCTATTTCACTTTTACAATGTGGATTTGATGTAAGGGCAGTATTTATAGAGAATATCTCTATGGAACAATTTGAAAAAATAAAATCTTTTGAAAATACAAATGAAATAAAGATTTACACAAATTCTTTTTTAAAAGAGAAAAATAACAATGAATTTAAACATATTGAAATTGCTATAGGAGAATATGCAATAAATAAATGTCCTAATGCTAAGCCTGTAAACTATAAAGAATCTTATGATATATCCTTTGAAAATATTAAGAATTTAATAGGAGATTTAATATGATGAACTTATGCAAATATTTACCTCCAATAGCTAGTGATTATTCAGGAGTATCTTCAATAGTTTTTGAAATGAATTCATTGAATATATTATATTCACCAGGGGGATGTGATCACTCTATTATAGAGATAGATGAAACAAGAAATTTTTTTGAAACTTCATTTTTAAGTACAAGTCTTAATGAAATTCATGTAATAACTGGGGCTGAAAATGAGTTTATGGAGAGCTTGAAAAAAATTGATGTAAGTACCTTTGATTTTATTTCACTTATAGGAACACCTATATCTGCTCTTACTGGAGTTGATTTTAATAGTATTGCCTTAAAAATTGAAAAGGAATTAAAAATACCAGTTGTAGTTTTTAATACTAGTGGCTTTGAAAGTTATCCAATAGGAATTTCTGAAGGATTGTTTAAATTAGGAGAAAAATTTTTAAAAGAATCTAATGTAGACTTAAAAGAAGATTATATTAATGTAATTGGATATACTCCCTTTGTATTAGGGAATAGAGTACATTTGGACGAGCTATTTGAAGTTTTACATAGCTCTTCATATAAAATTAATACATTTGGAAAAGATGGATACAGTTTAAATGATATAAAGCTCTTATCCAAAGCGAAGATTAATATAGTTATTTCTTTGGAAGGACTAAAATTGGCTAAATACATGAAAGAAAAATTCAATATCCCATATATTCTAGAATTACCAGTCGGAGTGACAGGGATGAGAAATTATATAGATGTCTTAGAAGAGTTTAATATTTCTATTGATAAAGATATACGTTTAAGATACTCAAATATAGATATAGGTAATAACTACAAATTAGATGATAAAAAAGTTTTAATAATAGGAGAGCCTTTCATTGCCACCACCATAGAGAAATGTCTTAAAAAAGATTTTACAATGAAGAATATATCTATTTTATCAATAATAAAAAAGGGGACAAATTCTGAGAAATTTTATGTAAGTAATGGACATTCCGAAGTGAAATTTTTTGAAGAAGAAAAGAAAATTTTAGAGGAAATAAGTAGTGCAGATATTATTATAGCTGATCCTATTTTTCAAAATTTTATCTCATATGAAAATAACGTGAAGTTTATTCCACTCCCTTATTTAGGATTTAGTGGAAGGGAGTTTTCTCATATTGATTATGAATACATTGGGGGAAAAGGATTCAACTATTTTAAAAAATACTTAGAAAATTAATAGAGTTTAGGAGGAATTTTTATGAATAAAAAAACAAGAAGTTTAAAATTAATAGTTATGTCAGTACTGTTAATATCAATTTTTATTATAGGGGGATGTTCAAATAATAAAAATAATGAGTCTACTGAAAAGGAAAGCACTAAGCAAACAGAAAAAGAAAAAACAGATGGAACTAAGACTATTGTAGATACTACAGGTAAAGAAGTTAAAATGCCTTCGGAGGTTAAATCTATTGCAGCAGTACCAATTCCATGGGCTTCTATAATTTATGCAGTTGATGGTAATGGATAAAGAATTAGTGGAATGCATCCTTCAGCGAAAAAATCTTATGAAAAATCTATTTTAAATGATATGGCTCCAGAGCTTAAAAGCGCAAGTACTAATTTTGTAGATAATGATTTCACAATACATATGGAAGAAGCAAAAAAGCTTAATCCTGATGCTATGATAATATGGGATTACCAAGAAGCTGAAATTGAACAGCTAAAAAATGTTGGGATACCTGGTATTGCATTAAAATATGGGACCCTTAAAGATCTTCAAAATGGAATAAAAGTTATAGGAGATGTATTAGATAAACAAGATCAAGCATCAAAATTAATAGAATATCATAAGGAAACAGAAGAATATTTTGCTTCAGTAAAAGATAAATATGAACAAAGTAAGAAGCCAAGGGTATTGTACTTAAGAGATGAAGAGCTTAAAGTTGCAGGTAGTAAATCTGCTAATAATGTCTTTATAGAAATGTCTGGAGGAGATAATGTATCTAAAGATACTCCAGGCCAATGGGTAAATGTAACCATGGAGCAAATAATTGAATGGAATCCAGAAATAATCTATTTAAGTAATTTTTCTGATTTTAAACCAAAAGATATTTTAGAAAATAAGATTGAAGGACAGGATTGGAGCAAAATTGATGCAGTAAAAAATAATAAAGTATATAAGACTCCAATGGGGATTTATAGATGGGATGCTCCTTGTGCTGAGACTCCAATTATGATTAAGTGGATGGCTACTGTTCAGCAACCAGAAATATTTAATAAATTAGATATTAAAAAAGAATTAAAAGATTTCTATACAAAATTTTTAAATTATAATTTAAAAGAAGATGAAATAAATAGAATATTAAATATAAAGTAGTGGTAGTTGATAATGAATAAGTTGCATGAACAGAAAAGAAAAAAACAAATTAAATGGTCTATAATGATAGTCATGCTTATGATTACCTTTTTTGTATCATTATTTATGGGAAGATATATTGTTTCGCCTAAAGTGGTATTAGAAATATTGCATAGCCATATTTTTAAAATTAATTTAAATATGTATGAAGTTGAAAGATCAGTAGTTCTTGGGATAAGACTCCCAAGAACTATACTTAGTCTACTTATTGGAGCAGGTTTAGCTATTTCTGGAACTACCTTTCAAGGTTTGTTTAAAAATCCATTAGTTAGTCCAGATGTATTAGGAGTTAGTAGTGGAGCAGGTTTTGATGTAGCTTTAGGGATATTAATATTTAATAACTCTACATTTACTTCATTAAGTGCATTTATTTTTGGTATAATAAGTGTTGCTTTAACATTTTTACTTGCGAAAAATAAAAATAAAGTTTCCGTATTGTCACTTGTTTTATCCGGAATTGTAGTTTCATCTATTTTTTCTTCTTTAATATCCTTAGTAAAATATGTTGCAGATCCATATGATAAACTTCCAGCTATAACCTATTGGTTAATGGGAAGCTTTGCGAAAACATCTTTTAAAGATATTAAATTAGTTATAGTTTCAATAATGGCAGGAATTATTATACTGTTACTATTGAGGTGGAGGATTAATATACTTTCTCTTGGAGATGAGGAGGCTAATTCTCTTGGTGTTAATCCAGTTAAAATTAGATTAATTGCAATAATTTGTGCTACTATAATTACTGCATCATCTGTAACGGTAGTTGGAGTTATAGGATGGGTTGGATTAGTAATACCTCATATAGCTAGAAGAATAGTAGGAGTTGACCATAAAAATTTATTACCGGCTTCAGGAATAATTGGTGCAATATTTTTAACTATAGTAGATATTGTCGCAAGAACAGCTACTTCAGTTGAAATACCTATTGGTATATTAACTGCTTTAATAGGAGCTCCATTCTTTGGATATTTATTAAAGCGCAATAGGAAAGTAACAGGTGATTGGTAATGATTATAGAAGTAAAAAACGGAACTTATTGGTATATAAAAGGAAAAGCAGTATTAAATAATATAAATTTTTCTCTTGAAGAGGGAAGTGTAATGACTATTTTGGGTCAAAATGGTGTAGGGAAAACAACTTTATTAAAATGTATATCAGGCTTATTAAAATGGAGGTCAGGAGAAACCATTGTGCAGGGTAGAAAAATTACATCTATTAACGACTTTTGCGAAATTGGTTATGTACCTCAAGCTAGAGGGCTTGCTTTTCCGTATACAGTTAAAGAGATGACATCTATGGGAAGAGCAAGATATGTAAAAATGTTCTCAGTACCTTCTAAAGCAGATATAAAAAAATAGAAGATACTTTAGAAGATATAGGAATAGCGCATTTAGCAGATGTTCCTTGTAATCAGCTCAGCGGAGGACAGCTTCAATTAGTATATATTGCAAGGGCATTAGCAGCTGAGCCTAAGGTATTGATTTTGGACGAACCTGAATCTCATTTAGATTTTAAAAATCAGCTTTATGTATTAAAGCTGATAAAACATTTGGCAGATGAAAAGAGCATTTCATGTATTATTAATACACATAATCCTGAAAATGCTTTAAAAATATCTGATAAAACATTATTTTTAGGAAAAAATGACTACTTAGTAGGAGAAACAAAAAATATAATCACAGAAGAAAATATTAAAAAATATTTTGATGTGACTTCAAAAATAGTATCAGTGCCTCATGAAGATGAAATATTAACAACTATTATAGCTATAAAATAATAACTTTATTTTATAATTATGATTTGGCACAAAAAAGCTATGAGCAGAAATTTATAGCTTTTTAGAAAAATTAATATTAAATTTTCTTATATTAAATAGATTTATACAATTGAAATTATGGGGATAAAATAAAGGCTTACTTTTAATAGTGAGCTTTTATTTTATTTATAGTTAATATCCAATGTATAAGAATTAGATGATGTGAATAAATAGATAAGTGATAGTTTGTATTTCATATAGTGATAGTGGGTATATTATAGTTTATATAGTATTTATTTTATAATAAGAAGAATTAAAATAGAGGTATATAAACATTTATATAATGCTTTATATTACATAAATAGAGGAGAGATTATAATTGGAAGGTGGTTTTGGATCTAGTAATATTATTTTTCAAATTATTCTTGTGGTAATATTAACTTTAATAAATGCATTTTTTTCTTCTGCAGAAATGGCAATAATATCTATGAATAAAAATAGAATTAAAATATTAGCAGAAGAAGGGAATAAGAAAGCACAATTGCTAGAAAAATTAAATGAAGAGCCCAGTAAATTATTAGCAACAATACAGGTGGGCATTACATTAGCAGGATTTTTCTCAAGTGCTTCTGCTGCTACAGGAATATCCAGCTATTTAAGTAGGTATTTATCACAATTTAATATTCCCTATGTTAATCAAATATCATTAATATCAATTACAATAATAATAGCATATTTAACTTTGGTTTTTGGAGAATTGTATCCCAAAAGAATTGCATTACAAAAGTCAGAAGCAATTGCAATGCTTTCTATAAAACCTATATTAATTGTTTCAAAAATCACTGGACCATTTGTAAAACTACTATCTTTATCAACAAATGCGCTTGTAAAACTATCAGGATTGAATACAGAAAATTTGGATGAAAAGATATCCAGAGAGGAAATAAAATCATTAGTTCATGTAGGGAGAGAGCATGGTGTTTTTAATGAAACAGAAAGTGAAATGATAAATAGCATCATTGAATTTGATGACAAGTTAGCTAAAGAGGTAATGAAACCTAGAACAGAAACATTCTTGCTTAATATAAATACCCCTATAATGGAAGCTTTAGACAAGTTATTAGAAGAGAATTATTCAAGAGTACCTGTATATGAAGAAAATCCAGATAATATTATAGGTATTTTATACATGAGAGATATGCTAGCTGAAGCAAAAATAAAAGGATTTGAAAATATAGAAATAAGACAGATACTTCATAAACCATATTTTGTAATAGAAAATAAACCTATTGATGATTTGTTTAAGGAATTACAATCAAAAAAAATTCATATGGCTGTTTTAATTGATGAATATGGTGGATTTTCAGGTATAGTAACAATAGAAGATTTAATTGAGGAAGTTATGGGAGAAATCAATGATGAGTATGATGAATTAGAATTACTTATTGAAAAAATAGATGATAATACTTTTCTTATCAATGGTCTTATTTCTCTAAATGATTTTAATAGTTATTTTGATGTAGATCTTGAATGTGAGGACTTTGATACAATTGGTGGATTTTTATTAAATATAATAGGTGGTATACCTGAAACAGATGAAGAAAAATTAGTTGAGTATGAAAATTTATCTTTTAAAGTAGAGGAAATTCTTGATAAACGTATAGGCAAAATAAAAATGTATATAGAAAGATAGCTACTATGCATTCATTTTGAGCTAATATGGTTCACAAATTTTTGTATAATAAAATAATCTAATAAGAAGATGAGTTCTGAAAAGCTTTAGTGATAAGTATAAGAAAAAATCTTTTTATTAGATTATAGATAAGATTAAATAAATATCAAACACAGTTAGAGCCCTAATTTTATAAGGGCTCTTTATATGAATAAATTTATATGTTTATTTCTCTTCTAGGTATCTTAAATTTTATTGCTCTTTCTATTTCCTCTAAGGTTTTTTGATTTTTTGGATCTATAAATAGACAAGTATATCCTTCTTCACCAGCTCTTCCAGTTCTACCAATACGGTGTATATAACCTTCAGCATTTTCTGGGATATCATAATTATATATATGAGTAACTCCACTCACATCTAATCCTCTAGCTGCAACATCTGTAGCTATTAAGTACTGAATATCTGCATTTCTAAAAGATTTCATTATTCTTTCACGTTTTGATTGAATTAAATCGCCATGTAACTTTTCACATTTAAATCCACGTCTATGAAGTGCTATTTCAAGATCATCAGCCCTTCTTTTAGTTCTGCAAAATATGATAGCCATAAATGGATTATCTTCTTCTAAAACTGCACATAGTGCATCTTGTTTTTTTCTATCTGTGGTTTCCACCACAAACTGTTTAATGTTATTAAGTGTAACTGCTTCTTTTTTTATAGTAACCATTAAAGGATCATTCATATACCTATAGGCCAATTTTTTAACTTGAGAATCCATAGTTGCAGAAAAACAAAGGGTTTGACGTTTTTTAGGGGTTTCTTTTATAATAGCTTCAACTTCATTTTTGAATCCCATAAATAGCATCTGATCTGCTTCATCTAATACCAAAGTTTTTAATTTGCTAAGATCTACTGTTTTTCTTTGAAGATGGTCTAAAAGTCTACCAGGAGTTGCAATGATCAGATGGATATTTCCTTTTAGTTTCTTAAGTTGTGCTCCTATATCCTTTCCACCATATGCTGCTAAAATATTTATATCTTTAGCAGCTTTAAGCTTCATAGCTTCCTCAGTTATTTGAATAGCTAATTCTCTTGTAGGAGACACAATCAATGCTTGAACTGCATCTATATTAGGTGATATATTTTCAAAGATAGGAAGTAAAAAAGCAAGGGTTTTCCCTGTACCAGTTTGCGCTTCTGCTATAACATCTCTACCTTCTTTAATAAATGTAATGCTTTCTTCTTGAATTGCCGTTGGCCTAGTAATACCTGAATTTTTTAATACAGTTATTATATCTTCACTAATTCCTAAATTTTTAAAACTCATTATTTTTTACCTTTCATCATTAAATTATATTTTTATTTATTTAAATCAATTAATAGTATCATATTACTAGAGTTAATACTAATAAAAATTATATTATTATTAGTATTAATTTGCATAGTAAATTTCATGCAAGGTTAATAAAAATATAAGAAGTTATGTAAAAATATTATTTTTAACATACTTTTTTATATTTCCTAGAGATTTCACAAATTAAATGGTATTATAGCATTTTATAAGAATAAAAATGAACCGTCCCTTAATTTAAAAAATAATGGATGACATAGTGGTGTCAGCCATTGTTATTTATAATGAATTTAGTGGGATATATTTATTGATTATTTTTTAAAAGTTTCTTAGGATTAGGTTAGATAAAAAATATAAGGAGGAATAAGAATGCTTATAGATAGCCATGCACATTTATATTCAGAAAGGTTTGATAGAGATAGAGATAAAATCATTAGAGAGTTGAAGGGTGATGGTATTGAACTAGTAATATTACCAGGAGCATGCATTGAAAGTTCAATTGAGGCGGTTTCACTGGCAGCTGAATATGATAATTTATATGCTACTATTGGTGTTCATCCAAATAATTCAGATGAGATGGATTGTGATTCAATAAAAGCTCTAAGAAATTTAGCAGGGCATAGCAAAGTAGTAGCTATAGGGGAATGTGGATTAGATTATCATTATGAAAATTATCAGAAAGAAGTTCAAAAGAAATGGTTTATAGAACAAATAAGGTTAGCAAAAGAATTAGAATTACCTGTAGTAGTTCATGATCGTGATGCAAATATTGACACCTATAACATTTTAAAGAAGGAACAGGACGGTAATTTAACTGGAGTACTACACTGTTATTCTGGAGATTTAGAACTTGCAAAAAAATATATTGATATGGGATTTTATATATCTATAGCAGGTCCAGTTACCTATAGAAGTGCTAAAAAACTTCAAGAGGTAGCAAAAGAGATACCTCTTGAATATTTGTTAATTGAAACAGATTCACCTTATTTAACACCTTCAGATCTTGGTCGAAGAAGAAATCAACCTTCTTATGTAAGGTATGTTGCAGGAACAATTGCACAACTAAGAAAAATACCTTTTGAAAAAGTAGAGATTCAAACAAGTAAAAACACGAAGAAAATTTTTAAGATTGATATTTAAAATAGTTTACTTTTTGCATAGAATTGGGGACGGTTCATTAAAAATATGAGATAAGTATTTAAATACTTATTATGAACCGTCCCTTAAGCATTAAGGATAATATATAATACAAGCATTTTAAATGAACCGTCCCTTAGAGGAATAATATTTATAGAAAATCACTAAACAATATAGTGGTTTTTTATTTTGAAGTAAGAAGAGAACAGGAGTAAATTATTTAAAATATTGTAATAAATTGTAGGAACAAGTATAATTAAATAATTCAAGGACATTTATTAAATCTAGCATATAAAAAGTGATGAATTATACAGAATTTATTAAATGAAGGCGGGCTGTATAGATGTCTACAATAATTAATAGATTTATGATTGCTCTATTTGAAAGCTTTGATAAGGGTAGATATAATCGTGATTTAAGAGAAAACTTCTTTGGTGTACAAGCCTGTCAATATAAAGAAGAAAAAGAAATATTTAATTTACTTGAAGCACTTCAAAGAGATAATCTTAAATTAGGAATACATTTTCCACTAAGACTAAATCAATGGAAATTTAGAGATCCTCAATATTTATCAAAAGATGAAAAACAACGTATGGAATCATTTGAATTTATTGCTAAAGAGTTTGAATTTGTAAGTAAGTTTAATCCAAATTATGTACTTTTACATTATCCTAAGCCAGTAATTTTAGATGATAGGGTAGATTGGACAAAGTGGAGATTTACAGATAAATCAGAGTACTACTATGAGTCAGAATATTCTTATAATGAATTTGAAGAAAGAAGCAGAGATTTTTTTAAATGGATATCAAATAAAGCTAAGGAATTAAATATTTCAGTGATATTAGAGTTAGATGCTGTAAATTCATATATTTATAATAAAAATTTATTAGAAGAATTATTGGAAGAGTATAGCAATATAAAGCTCTGTCTAGATATAGGTAGACTTCATCTCCAAGAGAAGCTTGATGATAATTTTGATTCCTATGGATTCGTGAAAAGATTTGTAAAATATGCAGAAGTAATACACTTATGGAATGTAAAAGTTTCAGCTAATCTAGAACATAGCCATTTTCCTATTTTACCTTGTCAAAAACCTGAGGAAGGATGGGCAGATATAGAAAAATATATGAAAATAATTAAGGAGTGTAATAATACATGTAAATTTGTATTTGAACATTACTCAGATAAGATAACTGATGAAGAGTTAGAAGAATGTTATAAATGGATAGAAAGTTTGTTAATATAGTATGAAAATTTAATTTGTATAAAAAATGTGGTTTTGAAATATAAATAGCATTTAAATATTAAACAAAAAATATAGAATAATAGAACTTTATTAAAACTTAACCTATGGTTAAGTTTTATTTATTATATTCAACTATGCTTCCATTGGTATTTTAAATACTACAATGTATACTTAATATGTAAGATTTTATAATACATCTAATGGAGCGTATGAATATGGAAAGATTACAAATTGGTGAAGTAATATGTAAATTAAGAAAAGAAAGAGCTATTACACAAGAGCAACTAGCTAACTTTATAGGAGTTTCTATGGCTGCTGTTTCAAAATGGGAAAATGGGGTTTCATATCCAGATATAACGTTATTACCAGTATTAGCAAAATTTTTTAATGTAACTATAGATAAGCTATTAAATTTTGAAATTGAACTATCTGATAAAGAAGTTAAAAAAATATATAGTGAATGTGAGAAGCTTTTTAATAGTGCAGATGATTTTAATTTAGCTATTGAGAAAAGTAAAAATTATATTTTAGAATATCCAAGTAGTTATTATCTAAAAGATAAAATAGCTCATTTATTTTTTGCTTATTCATGGAAAGCTAATGACGAAGAAAAATCTATGAATATGCTTACATATGCCATTAAATTATTTGAAGATGTAGCGTCAAATTGTACAGATATTGAGCTTGTAGAATGTGCATTATTTGCATTAGGTGCTATGTATTCACAAGTTGGTGAAGATGATAAGGCAATAGATTCTTTAAATAAAATCCATAAAAGCCAATGCGATCCCAATGATATACTTGCAACCATATATATTAAACAAAAGAAATTTAGAGAAGCTAGAAACTTGCTTCAAAGCAAATTATATAAATATGTTTATGAAATATCTCTTATTTGCATGAATTTGGCCACCTCATATGGAAGATATGAAAAAGATTTTGATATGGTAGAAAGATATTATAAGTTGGCAATAGATTTTAAAAAAGTATTATCACCTGATGGAGATGGGGCTTTAAAATTATGGACAGAATATTTTAATTTGGCAAGAGTATATTTGCAAATCAATAAAAATAGTAAAGCTATAGAAGCATTAAAAACAATGTTAGGTTGTATAAAGGAAAATGATATTAATGGCTTTGGAAATCTAAATAATATTTGGTGTTTTAATGAAATTGGATGTGGAGAAAAATCATTAACAATGAACTTATATGAAAATATTTTTAAAATGCTTGAAGACTCAATTTTTGATCCAATTAAAGAGTGTGAAGAGTTTATTGATATATTAACAAATTTAAAGGGTTTAGAAGTTAGGTCTTTAGCTAAAAAATAAAAAATTAATACTATACTTATATTTTTTAAAATAAAATACTATTGTAATTAATGCTAATAATAGTTTTATTTAATAATATACTAAAACTTTATTCTGTGATATAATCTCTTTATATCATAAAATTTTCTCGTATATCATCGGAGATAAGGTCCGAAAGTTTCTACCTGCTAGCCGAAAATTAGCAGACTACGGGGTTAAGTTGTTTTAGTAAGGATATTAATTTCTATTATTAAAATTGACGCACCTCAAATATATATTTGAGGTGTTTTTATTTTTCCCTAAATATAATGAGAAATTTTAAAAATTATTAAATATTCTATGACATAATTTTCAATATTATTTTAGTAAAGATACATAGATGTACGAGAACATATGATAAATATATTTTTAGGGGGATTATAAGAGTGGAAGAAAATATACAAAATCTTTGTAATGATGAGTTACTTTATGGAATTAATGATACTCCTAGCATAAGTACGCAAATATTATTAGGATTTCAAAATATATTTGCTGCCTTTGGAGGAATTATAGCAGTGCCGTTAGTAATATCAAGTGCATTAGGTTTTGATGGGGCAGTTGCTACTGCAGTTTTAAGTGCATCTATTTTAGCAGCTGGTATAGCTACAATAATACAATCTAAGGGAATAGGCCCTATAGGTTCAAAAATGCCTTGCATAATGGGAACTGATTTTACATTTGTTGCTCCAGCAATTGCTATTGGATCAGTTGCAGGACTACCGGCTATAATTGGAGCAACTATTTTGGGAGCCATAGTAGAAGTTATTTTAAGTTATTTTATTAAACCACTAATGAAACTATTTCCACCACTAGTTACAGGAACAGTAGTATGTTTAATAGGCTTAACATTATTACCAGTATCCGTTGACTGGGCAGCAGGTGGAGTAGGTGCTGCTGATTATGGAAGTTTAATTAATGTTTCAATAGCTATGTTTGTAATGTTTATAACTTTACTCTTAAACAGATATGGTAATGCTATAGTGAGCAGTGCATCAATATTAATAGGAATGGTTATAGGTTATATTATATGTATTCCATTAAATATGGTAGATTTTACTTTAGTAAAAGAAGCAAGCTGGTTTGCACTACCTAACATATTTAAATACGGCGTAGATTTTAATTTGAAATATGTATTACCTTTTATTCCAGCTTATTTTGTTGCGACTATAGGAAGTGTTGGATGTCTAGTTTCTATTTGTGAAGTTTCAAAAGTTAAAGCAGATGAGAAAATTATTGGACGAGGTGTATTAGCAGATGCTATTGGTAGCTCATTAGCGGGAGTTGTTGGTGCTTTCCCCAATACAGTTTTTAGCCAAAATGTTGGATTAATTCCATTGACAAGAAATGCAAGCCGTTCGGTAGCAACAATGGCAGGAATACTTTTAGTAGCATTAGGATTTTTTCCAAAATTTGCAGCATTAATTAATATTATGCCACAGCCAGTACTTGGCGGTGTTGGAATAGTTATGTTTGGTACTATAGCTGCAGCAGGAATTAAAACTTTAAGTAGAGTTGAGATAAATAATAGAAATTTATTGATAATAGCAACATCAATAGGATTAGGATTAGGGGTTACTTTCCGACCTGAGTTTATTGCTCAATTGCCAGAAGCGGTAAAGATGATTTTTTCATCAGGAATATCAACTGGTACAATTGTAGCGCTTATTTTAAATAAAATATTAAGGGAAGAAAAAACAAATGAAGGAAGTATTGAAAATGGAAAAGCTGCGTAAGAAAATATTAGAAGAAGGTATGGCATTAAATAAAACTGTTTTAAAAGTAGACTCATTTTTAAACCATGGTGTAGATCCAAAGCTTATGTATGAGATAGGAACTTATTTTAAAAACTACTATAAAGATAAAGGAATAACTAAGGTGTTTACTATAGAAAGTTCAGGGATTGCACCAGCAGTAATGACTGCTATGCAGATGGATTTGCAAATGGTAACTTTAAAAAAGCAAACTTCTAAGATCTTAAAAGGTGAAGTTTATCAAACTACAGTTCACTCTTTTACTAAAGGACTAGATTATGAATTAACACTTTCTAAGAAGTATATAAATGAGAATGACAACATACTTATAATAGATGACTTTCTAGCAAATGGAGAAGCTGCTTTAGGTGCAGCAAGATTAGTTGAAGCTAGTGGAGCTAAGGTTGGTGGAATAGGAATAGTTATAGAAAAATCTTTCCAACCAGGAAGAGACATGCTAGTAGAAAAGGGATATGATGTTTATTCTCTTGCTAGAATTAAGAAATTAGATAAGGATTTAATTGAATTTGTAGAAGAATAAAACAAATTTACAAAATGATTTAGAAGAAATTGGGGGCTATTACATATAGAAGATAAGCTATATCTTGAGTAAAATCAATGATATAGCTTTATTTTTATAAGAAACAATTATTTTATTCAATAAGAGTTAGGTTACTACCATTTAAATCCACTTTATATAATTTTAAAACTTTTTAGATTAATTATCTTGAAGAAAAACTAATTAAATAAAGAGCTTAAATGGGATTAAGAAAATTTGGTATTAAGTTTCCTTAATCTTTTTTATTTATTGATTTAAATATATAATTAAAACTAATTAAGGCTTATTTATTTTAAATCAAGAATAGCATAAATTATCAAAAAATCAGTTTGAATTATAGATAAAATATAGCTATAGTAAGGATGTGAATTGATGGATTACTTTGAAAGAATACAAAATGCTATTGAATTTATAGAGGAGAATCTTCAAGAAGAAATACAAATTAATGAGGTTGCATCAAAAGCTTTTTTTTCAACTTTTCATTTTCAAAGACTTTTTCAGGCAATTTCAGGATTTTCCGTACAGGAGTATATAAGAAAACGAAGATTATCTGAAGCGGCAGTTTTACTGAAGAAAACAAATAAAAATATATTGAGCATAGCTATTTCTTATCAATATAATTCTCAGGAAGCATTTACTCGGGCATTTAAAGGTTATTTTGATATAACGCCGGCTGCATATCGAAAGACTAATATAAATGTTAATAAGCAAAACAAAATTAATTTTCTTGATTATAGAAAAAATATTAAAGGAGAAATAAATATGAATAAGCCTGATATTATTATTTTAACCAAGATAAATATTATGGGATATGAATATAAGACAAATTTAAGTGATTGTGAGTATTTTAAAGATATCCCTGAATTTTATGATGATTTTGGGAAAAATGAATATTATCTACGAATTCCGCAAAGATCTAAACTAAGCATTTGCTATGGCATAGCATGTAATTTTCAAGATAACGGTGAATTTTCATTTATTATTGGTGAAGAAGTAGATGCTTTTTCTAAAGATATAGATGATAACTTTGTTAATTTTGAAATTCCTGAGGGGAAATATGCAGAATTTAAAATATGTGGAGCGATTGATTTAGTTCAAAATACAAGAAGATATATTTATAGTAATTGGTTACCAAATTCTAATTACGAGAGAAGAGAAGGACCTGATTTTGAGGTTACAGATGTCTGTAACTCAACATTTCCAAATAGGATGAATATGAAAATATATATACCTATTAAGTAGAAATTTTACTTTTAAATTTATTTTGTAGACAGGTCAGGTGGATAAGATGAATATAGAAATAGCTTTTAATGAGTTTCCAGTTTTGGAATCGGAAAATTTAATATTAAAAAAAATTGAGGGCAGTAATCTAGAAGAATTATATACAATTTACAGTAATGAAAAGGTATTTAAATATTGTGGAATTATACCAAAGAAGAATATCAAAACTATAAGTAATATGATTACTCATTTTGAAAGAGATTATAATAAAAAAGATAGAATTAAATGGGGTATATTTTTAAAAAATGAGAGTGATATATTAGTTGGAATTATTGAAGCCATGGATTTTAAGCCAAAGGTAGATATGGTAACAATAGGATATTTTTTATCAGAGCCTCATTGGGGAAATGGTATTGCATCAGAAGCTCTTAGAACACTAATAAAATTCTTATTTGAGAAGGTTAATATTAATAGAATTCAAGCAGAAGTTATGCCAGAAAATGAAGCCTCAAAGAAAGTGCTTTTAAAAAATGGCTTTATAAAAGAAGGATTACTAAGACAGGCTACTTTATGGTCTGGCAAAGGTATAGTAGATTTGGAGATATATAGCATTCTAAAAGAAGATTACAAGGAATAACTTGCCTTTTAGTTTATAGTTATTATTTTAAATATCATCAAAAGAAAAAGAACTGTAAATAAGTTTATAAAAACTTATTTACAGTTTTATATAGTTCAATGTTAATTAACGTACATTCTCTTAAATATCTATTCTATTTTTAATTAGTTAATTTATTTTAGATCACTAATTAAAGTATATATTATTTACTTTTGAACAAATATTTTTTAAATTGTTTATATCCTATAAGTACTATCCAAACATAAGCCAATGTTTTAGGTATCATCAACATTCCAATTAATCTATTAGTAGTTGCCCAAAGAACTACTGGAGTATATAGAGCAAAAGATAATAATACAGCTAAAGCCATATATTTATAATCTTTATCATTAACTTTAGTGGCTTCCTTATAAATAATATAAATCATTATTATTCCCATAATTGTAAAAGGTATATTTCTGTAAATACCCCAACTTACAGGAGCATAATAATTTAACCAATCATTTTGAGGAAATAAGCATAGTGCTATTCTAATTAAAGCAAGTAAATAAATTGAAATATCTAAGGCCTTTACTTCTTTAATATTAAATCTTAGTTTCCAAATCCTATACAGAATTACATAAAAAATGGTCATTGTAATAGAAGTTACAAATTTACCGAATCCTAAACTAGCAGCATTAGCCTCAAGACCTGTAGTTAATAGTGCATATATTCTTGGTATAAGATGAAAAGAATCCCCTATTCCAAGTATTAATGACATATAACCAAATAGCTTAAAATATTTATTATCTTTACTATTTTTTATCATGATACTTCCAAGAGTAATTACTGTTGTAAGATATACAACATGAAAAATTGGTTCCATTATAGCTTGCATAAATAATCCTCCTTTAATATATGGTTTTCATGCGAACTATTCAGTATTAATTTTACTAAATCCTTTCTACGAAATAAAGAATTGATAAAATATACTTAAGAAAATGCTAATTTTATAGAAAAACTTCTTATTTGTATACCATAGTTATAAAAAAAATTAACAGTTTAAAAATTATAATTTTTATTTCTTCTTAAAGATATATGGATAAAATAAAGAGTGCTGGCTACATATATTAAATCACTCCTTAATTTTTGATAAAACATTTCTTAAGTTCTTTACTAATTCATCTAGCTCTTCTTTACTGCAATCTTTAAATATGTTATCAAAGCTTTCCTGTATGATGGCTCTAAAATTTTTAGCAAACTCTAATCCTTCTGAAGAAAATCTTACATAAGTATTTCTCTTATCATCAGGATATTTTACCTTTTCTAAATAACCGTATTCTTCTAATCTAGTTACAATACCAGATACAGTACCTTTAGCCAAGGACATTTCATCACATATCTCAGAAATAGTCATTTCTTTATTATGGGCTATAAGTTTAATTACAATAATCTGTTGATGAGTTAGATTACTATCCTTTAGATTTCTTTCAACAATATGCATAGACTTAGAATATATTTCTTTTATTAACATGGCTATTTTAAAACTATCAAAGCTTGAACTCATAAAATCACCTCAAATTGTATATAAAAACAATTCTATACCCTATGACTATATTTAGTCAATCAATAAGTAGAAAGATTTAAAAAAATAGTTCGTATGCAAACTATAATATACTATAAATTTACTATGGTCAATACTAATTTAAAAAATATTTATCTTTATTTATCTTTATTTATAATCAAAGAAAGATAAAAGAAACCTTAATTTGTTATGTGGTTTGACAGGTTATTTTTGTACTAATAATTTGTTATAAAATATATAAGATATATGAAAAATTGAAATGAAAAATCAAGTAAGTTCACTTTTGAAGAATAATAGCAAATTAAAGTCCATAAAGGTGGATTTTAGTTATTTTTTGAATATATCTTAATTAATAATTTTTTTAATATGACATGATGACGTCATATAAGATTATTTATAATTAAGGAACACATATATATTAAGGTATAAGGGGGAAAAAATTATGTCTAGTAAGTGTGAACGCATTCTTAATAGCATTAGATTAAATGCAGGGGAAGATGCCTACAAAAATATAGTGGAGGTATATGGTCAATTACCTCTAAAATCATCACCTGCTAAACAAGCAAAATACGTTAAAAGTATATTAAATAAACTTGGAAATAATATGGTAGAAAATATAGTAGAAAAAGTAATGAAACCCTGTGGACATTTATGTATTTCGAATAGAACAATTGTGGAAACAAAAAAATTATTTGAAAGAGCTGAAAATGTTGAAAAATTTTTAGATTTAATGAATGAGAAACATATAGGTGGTGGGGAACTTCACATGGATAATGGAAACATAATTGGAATTTATAATAAATGTTATTGTGGAATGGCTAAAAATGTAGAAGATATGCCAGCTTCATATTGTAATTGCTCTGCAGGATGGTTTGAAAAATTATTTAGCTCAGTATTTAATAAAACAGTAAAGGTTACAAAGCTCCATACTATTTTAGAGGGAGCAGATAACTGTGTTTTTAAAATTGAGTTTTAAGGAGGAGAATCGTCATTCATAAATTTGATTATAAAAAAGTATTTGAGGAGTTCTATAGTAAGTCTGCAAAAAAAGTATCAATTTTAAAGATACCAAAGTTTAAATATTTAATGGTAAATGGCTGTGGCGATCCAAATACATCAATGGAATACAAGGAGGTAGTTTAAGCATTATTCAGTTTATCCTACACTATAAAATTTATAATTTAAAATAGTGATTTAAAGATAGATTATGGAGTAATGCCTCTGGAAAGTCTATGGTGGACTGATAATACAAATGATTTTAAAAATATGTGGAAATGGTGCAATACGATTAGGCAGCCTATAATGCTAAAGGAATAAAGGGTAAAATATAAAAGTTTCAATATCTTAGCATAAAAAGGTATGAAATTTAGATTTATTATTCTAAGTTTCATACCTTTTTACTTTAATTATTAGATTCTATGAGATATTTATAAAAAGTTTAACTTAAACTATATTTTGGTGCATCTCATTTTAGAGTATGTGCTGTATGCTGTGAATTAAAGTTTAAAAATAAATAATCTGATTAAAATTGAATTTTCTTATTAAATATAAATTTTGTACATTATTATTTTTGATGAATATAATAATATGAATGAATTTAGCTTCTATATAACTAACTATACTTGAATTATTTGGATTTGGGCTTTTAATACCATGGCAACTTTAGCAATTAATGCTTATATAATGAATAAATCATATAAAGAAATATTAGGCATAGCTAGATTTTTTATGAGAGTTATAAGTTGATGTATGAGACTTTTAGATAATGCTCTAAGAGAGATTATAATAGAATATTTACCTGTTTATTTTATATTTTTAATTATAGGTGTAATAATTTCTGTAGTTGTTTTATCTTTAAATTATAGAAGAAGCTTTAAAAAAACTTAAAGGCTAAAAATTTCATTTAAATAATGAAAATTACTATATAACAAAAGGGGAGGGGATAAAGCAATGGAAGATAGAAAAGTATTGACTACTTTAGAAGAAGTAAAAGCTATTTCTGATCCTTTTAGATACAGAATTATAATTATACTTATAGATATGAATGAACCAGCTTCCGTGAGGCAGATAGCAGATAGAATGAATGAAATGCCATCAAAAATATATTATCATATAAAAAAATTAGAAAGTGTAGGGATAATACAGACAGTTGATAATAAACAGATTAAGGGAAATGAAACTAAATATTATAAACTCTTGGCTAGAAAATTTGAAATAAGATGTTCAAAAGAAATAGACGAACCTTATAAAATAATGCACTTAGCATTAGAACAAAGAATGATTTCAAATTTTTATGATAATAGTAAAGAGGTATTTTTAAATTCTATGAATAAAGACTTACAAGGAGCCGGTGGAACTATTATGAATAAGAATATTTATCTTACAGAAGAAGAGGCAGATGAAATAATAGAATTAATGAAAGATTTTTTTAAAAATCATAAAGAAGAAGATTCTAAAAAGCTTAAATATCACAGCTTTTTTACAATAATTGAAGAATAAAGGATAACTTATTATACCCCATAAGCATTTTTCTTAGATATTTAAGAAAATATTTATGGGGGATATATATTAATGATGAAATAGTTAAAAATATAAAATGAAATTTTACTATAAGAATCCTTTAATTTACAAATTTTATTAACAATACAAATAATAGATTAAATAAAATAATTAATAAGTTTTAAAAACTTTTGTAAGACAATAAAATATTTGACATGTTTTTAAATACGATGTATAATTTTGTTGAAAAATTAATAAATTTAAGAATTTAGGGAAGTTTGGTGAAATTCCAACACGAACCCATCACTGTAAGCGATGACGATGCCTAAAATGCCACTGGATTAATTCTGGGAAGGCTAGGTTAAGGGTGAATCGTAAGTCAGGATACCTAAACTTAAAGAGAAATAGATTGAGGGGGGAGCAACTAAATCTAATTTTATAGCAAAGATGGGTAAGCTATGGCATTGACTATGGCTTTTTTTTATTGTAAAAATTTAAAAGAGAAGGAATGGAGTTATGAAAAAGTTATTTAAAAATAAGATATTACTAATATTTTTAGTATTAACAATGGTGCTAGGAACTTTCGCTGGATGTACAACTAAAGACACTAGTATAAATGAGGATGAGGAAATTGTACTAGCAGCTGCAAGAGATTTATCGCCAGGATCAAAGGATGCATATTATGCTACTTCTATATTATTTGTTTGGGAGCCTTTAATTGGACTAGATGATAAAGGAAATCCTTGTGCTGAGTTAGCAGAAAAATGGACAAACTCTGAAGATTTTAAAGAATGGACTTTTAAGATAAAAGAGGGAGTAAAGTTTCATGATGGAGTTCAATTAGATGCTGATGCCGTAATTAAAAATTTTGAGCGTTATATGAACATGAAAACAAAAGGATCACCATTCTATTCTTTTGACTTAGAAAAGACATATCCTAATTTAAAAGAAGTGGTTAAAGTATCTGATTATGAAGTAAAATTAATATTTAATAAACCTATATCAACATTAATATATAATATGGCTAGATTTGGTAGTGCTATATATAGTCCACAGTGTTTTGATATAAATACGGGAGATTTTACAGATATAGCAAAGGGTACAGGACCATTTAAAATTGTAGAACATGAAAAAGATCAGTATACATTATTAGAAAGAAATGAAGAATATTATGATGATAAAGCAAAGACTAAGAAAGTAAGAGTGAAGGTTATTCCAGATGCAGAAACAAGATTTTCAGCTTTAAAATCTGAGGAAATTATGGGAGTAATGGATTTAGGAGCAATAACTCCAGAATTATCTAAAGAATTGTTAAAAGATGAAAATTTTGATGTATCTACTGGAAAATCAAGTATAACCCACTTTATTTCCACTAATGGTGTTAAAGGACCATTCAGCAATGCAAAAATGAAAGAGGCATTAAGTTTAGTAGTTGATAGAGATCTTATAGTTGATGAATTCTTTGGAGGATATGGAACTTCAACTATTAATATATTAAACCATACATCTCCTTTTGCAAAGGAAATAAAGCCAGTTCATGATAGAGAGGGAGCTAAAGAAATTGCAAAAGAAGTGTTAAAAGGAGAAACAAAAGAAGTAAAATTTATAGTACCTTCTTATGGAGTAGATCGTTACCCTTATAAGCCTGAAGCAGAATATATTCAATCATCGATAAAAGATATAGGATTAAATGCAACAATAACAATTTTAGATGGGGCTGCATTTAAAGAGGCTATGAAAAAAGGAGAATATGATTTAGCTATACATCCACAAGGATTACCAAATGCAGAACCTTTTACTATATTTGAGGGATATATGCATAGTAAAGGATCAAGTAATAAATCATATAGTTTAGGATATAAAAACCAAAGAGTAGATGAGCTTATTGATAAGTTAGAAGAAACTAATGACATAGCTAAAAGAGAAGAAATATACAATGAGCTTCAAGATATATCAGCTAAAGATCCAGCAAGTATACCACTATTTCAAGATGTTAATTTAATAGCCTTTAATAAAAAAATAAAGGGTTTTGAGGCAACAAGTTATGGAACTACCTTAAACAAAATGGAGTGGAGTAAATAGTGGAAAATATCTTCAAATATATATTTAAAAGAGTATTATCCACTATACCAGTTTTAATAGGCATAACCTTATTAGCATTTATCCTTGGAGTTATTGCACCGGGGGATCCAGCAGTTGAAGTTTTAAGTATGGACGGAATAAGTACCCCTACAGAAGAAGAAATACAAGAGGTAAGAGAAGAATTAGGATTAAATGATAATATATTAGTTCAGTATGTTAATTGGACTAAAAAAGCTATTAAAGGAGATTTAGGAGTTTCTTATATAAAGAAGACTTCTGTGTCAGAAGAAATACTGAGAAGGTTACCGATAACCTTCTCAGTATCATTAGTAGCAATGATATTTGTAGTAATTTTTTCAATACCGCTAGCTATAATTATGGCATTAAAAAAGGATTCTTTAATTGATAATATAGGAAGAACTATATCATTACTTTTAACATCTATACCAGGATTTTGGCTTGCTATAGTTATGATGAACATATTTTGTGAAAGATTAAAAATATTACCTACTAGTGGATATGGTACATTGAAGCATTTAATAATGCCTGCCTTTGTTTTAGCAGCAGGAACAATAGGAACAATTATGAGATTAAATAGAGCTACATTAATAGAATCTCTTGGACAAAATTATATAGTGACTGCTGAGGGCAAAGGACTTCCAGAAAAAGTGATTTTATTAAAATATGGGCTTATGAATTCAATTATGCCTATAATTACTGTTTTAGGAAATTATTTTGGAGCAATACTTGGAGGAGCGACAGTTGTAGAGGTTATTTTTGGACTTCCAGGTATGGGAAGTTATGTTATTCAAGGTATAATGAGCAGAGATTATCCTGTTGTTCAGGGATATGTTGTTTTTACAGGAGTAATTTTTGTTATATTTAACCTTATAGTAGATTTATGCTACTTAGCACTAAATCCTAAAATAAGGCTTGGAGGTAAATAATGGTGAAGAAGTTTAACAAAATTAAAAGTATACCTCTTATTTATAAGATAGCATTTATAGCACTTATTGCTATGATTTTAATAGGTATATTTGCACCAGTATTAGCACCTTATGATCCAAATGCTGTAGATATGACAAAAAGACTTCAGAGCATATCTAAAGAACATTTTTTAGGAACAGATGCATTAGGGAGAGATGTTTTTAGTAGAATATTATATGGTGCAAGGATTTCAATATTTTTAGCAACACTTGCAACTATATGTACAATGTTTTTAGGAACAACTATAGGAGTTATAGCAGGATATTTTGGCGGTATTTTAGATAGCATAATACAGGTGCTAGTTAGTATATTTCAAGGACTTCCAGGGCTTAGTTTTATGATAGCTATTGCAGGAGTTTTAGGACCAGGTATTAAAAGCTTAATAATTGCTATAGTAGTAACTTCCTGGGCAGGATTCTCTAGGGTAGTAAGAGGAGAAGTTTTAAAAATAAAAGAAGAGAATTACATAGAAGGTGCTAGGGCTTTAGGCGCTAGTAATTTTTATATAATAATTCATCATATACTACCCAATATTTTTGCACCTTTCATAGTACTTTTTACTGTAAGGATCGGAAAAGTTGTACTATCAATGGCATCACTGAGCTTTTTAGGACTTGGCATCCAACCACCACAGGCGGATTGGGGTGTAATGGTAAATGACGCTAAAACTTACTTTAGATCCTACCCACATTTATTATTAGCTCCAGGAAGTTGCATAATGTTACTGTGTTGCAGTATAAATCTAATTGGCGATGGATTAAGAGATCTATTTGATGAGAAAAAGGATTTCTTTAATCAATATCTTTAAAAGGATGTTTTAGTATGGAAGAAGATATAAAAATAGAGAATTTAAAAGTGTATTTTAATACTAAAGAAGGTGATGTTAAGGCAGTAGATGGAATTGACTTAACATTGAAAAGAGGAAATATTATAGGAATAGTAGGGGAAACAGGCAGCGGAAAATCTGTATTAGGTCTCTCAATCTTAGGATTATTAGCTCGAAATTCTAAAGTAGAAGGAAATATACTTTATAACAATAAAAATTTATTAACTTTAAAAAATCAGGAATTAAGAAAAATAAGGGGAAAGGAAATAGCATTAATACCTCAGAATCCAGAAACGGCATTTAATCCTATATACAATGTAGGTTCTCAAATAAGTGAATTATTTTATTATCATAACAAAGAAAAAAAGAGTAAAAGCAAGGAAAAGACTATAAAAATCTTGGAGAAATTCTCATTTAAAAACACCAATAAAGTGTATAGTTCTTATGGGTTTCAATTAAGTGGGGGAATGAAACAAAGAGTATTGTCAGCAATGGGGATGGCATTAGAGCCAAAATGGATGATTGCAGATGAGCCAACTAAAGGTTTAGATGCAATAATAAGAAATCAAGTATATGATGTTTTCAAAAACCTTAAAGAAAATATGGGAGTAAGTATGATACTAATAACCCATGATTTAATGCTAGCAAAGAAGCTTTGTGATGAAGTTATAGTAATGTATGCAGGGAAGATATTAGAAAAAGGTAGCAAAGATGATATTTTTGAAAATCCTAAGCATCCTTATACTAAGGGATTAATAGATGCTCAACCTAATAAAAAACTTATTCCTTTAGATGGAGTTGTACCAAGTTTAACAAATCTGCCGGATGGATGTAGATTTCATCCTAGATGTAAATATAAGAAAAAATTATGTATGGAAAAAGAGGCCAAGCTTTATAAAGTAGATAGCTGTGAAGTGAGGTGTTTTTTATATGATAGAGATAATAAATCTACGTAAGCGGTTTAAAAACGGAATAGTAAATAGAAATGTAGTTACGGCGGTAGATGGAGTATCTTTTAAAATTGAAAAGGGAAAGACCTTAGGGTTAGTTGGAGAAAGTGGATGTGGAAAGTCTACTTTATCAAGAATAATATTAAAACTTATAAAACCAGATAGTGGTAGAATAATTTACAACGAAGAAGATATTACAAACTATAGTTTTTCAAAAATGAGAGATTTAAGACGAGAAATGCAAATAATATTTCAACATCCTGATTCAGCGCTAAACCCTAAAAAAACCATAGAAGAAAGTTTAATAGAACCACTGAAATTACATAAAATTTATAATAAAAATGCTTCACAAAAATACATTAAAAATTATTTAGATTTTGTTGGACTAAGTGATGAAGTTTTATTAAGATACCCTTACCAAGTAAGTGGAGGTCAAGCTCAAAGAGTAGCATTAGCTAGAGTGTTACTTTTAAAACCCAAATTTATCATACTAGATGAACCTACATCAATGTTGGATGTATCTGTACAAGCTCAAGTTATACAACTATTAAAAAAAGCTCAAAAGGAATTTGGTATAACATATTTATTTATATCACATGACATAGATTTAGTTAAGGCAGTAAGTGATGATATAGCTGTAATGCTAGATGGTAAAATAGTAGAAATTATAAAAGCTGAGGAAATTTACAAAAATGCTAAAAATGAATATACTAAAAGACTTACAGAAAGCTTTGTAAATTTTTAAAGGAGAGCTAGAAATATGTACTTAGATTATAAAGATATAGATTTTGAGGAAATATGGCAAAATAGAATTAGAAGTAAAAATGGGCATGAGAAACAGCGAGTTTTTGATGATGAAGTTGAAAGAGAATTTTGGGAGAAATTAGCTCCTAATTATGATAAAAATACTACACTATATGATTATTCTAAAGAAGTATTTAAGATAGTAGAAAGTTTAATTGAAAAAGGTAGTAGTTTAATAGAAATTGGATGTGGAACAGGGAAGTTTACAATACCGTTGTCAAATAAGTGTAAAGATATATTAGCTGTTGACTTCTCAAAGGATATGTTAAAGGTACTAAAAGAAAAAATAGAAAATAACAATATAAATAATATAAGAGCTTTAGAGGGAAAATGGGAAGATGCTAATATTGATAAGATGGATTACATACTATCAGTAAATTCTCTTTATAGGGTATGGAATATCAAAGATGCTCTAAGAAAGATGAATGCTTTAGCTAGAAAAGCAGTTATAATAGTACGAACCATACAAAAACCTATGTTTAACCAATTATATATGGAATTAGGCATAGAGGATCAAACGGTTTTAGACTACATATACCTTGAAAATATAATACATTCTTTAGGCATTTATGCAAGTATGCAATATATAGATGTAAAAAATAATATATATTTTAATAATATAGAAGATATATATAGAAAAATAGAAGAAGATATAGGGAGAAAAGCTAATAATAATATAATAGATAGTTTTATAGAAAAAAACTTTGTAAAAGAAGAGAATAAGTATGTATATACTAATAATTCTAAAGTTGCAATTATATCTTGGAAGATATAAAATTATAAATTTATACGATTAATAAAAGAAAAAGCTGGTTAATATAAAGTTTACCTTAACCAGCTTTTTCTTTTATATTATGAACTTTGATATTTTTTTCTTTTAAATTTGAGAGCAAATATAGATGTAATAATTATAGATAATAATGAGAATATAAGAATAGTAACTAAATAAGAGGTATTCTGAGGAGTCTGAGCTCCGTGAATTATATCCTTTGGTCCTCTATCCAATTGATTATCTTTCCTATTTTCTCCCTTCATGCCAAAAGGAGAGTTTTTAATAATTTCAATTACTGACTCATCAATACCCAAATCTTTAAGCTCTTCAATTTGTTCATCTGTAAGAATACCATCTTCAGAAGCCTGAATTATTTCCATAGCTTTTTCCATTGTACTCATATCAGGCATATTACCATCGCCAAAGCCATTTGGAAGGTCATTATCTTGAGTTGGAGAATTATTTCCAGGTAATTTTTCACCAGGGAAACCACCATTACCACCACCCATAGTTCCAAGAGCGCTTAAATCAACATTTGTAGGAATATTACCGTAAGTAGTTGATGGTTGAGCACCTGCAAGCTGAGCAGTTATGCTTGAAGCTCTATCCTTTCCGAAAGAAATAAGTATTGGAAGAGAAGTTTTATATTCTTCATAGGTATAAAAGGCAGTAGCATCATTTTTAACATAGTTTCCAATGAGGTTATCTAGATTATTTATTGTAGATTTGAAAACTCCATTATCAATGTAGTTCGTCACTATTTCATTTAGATACTTATGGTATAATTCTTTGTATTCGGATACTTCAAGAAGCTTGGCTATAAGTGGACTATTTTCTAGAGTATCTGTAACAGGAGAATCGATAGGAAAATTAACGGCTTTTTCAGCATCGTTCATTTGAAATCCTGCGAAAGAAAGGTTAAAGTCCCATGGTAATATTTGAAAAATACCATTTTCCTCATAAAGATAATAGTTATGTTTCATACTTCCAGCATAGCTGTCTAAATTAACTAAAAAGGTATTAACAGCAAAATATCTTAGTATTTCATCTACATCAAGATATTTTTCTAAATCAGTGCCTTCATTGAGATTTTTTATCATATCGATAACCTTTTCGTGATCTGAGAAATTAGTTTTTTTAAGTACAGCGCTATCTAAAACACTTGAGTAATTTGAAGGGTCATCACCATTCCATACAAGGTTTGTACCACCACCTGATCCCATACCTTTACCGCCACCCATTGGATTTTGTTCATTGCCTTTTCTATTAGGTCCTTCATTTAAATTAGCTTGTTCATTTAAGTTGGGCTGTCCATTTAAGTTAGGCTGTTCATTTAAATTAGGCCTTTGACCAGGATCAGCATCTGGAGCATTATTTGGATTTTGTCCTTGCTTACCATTAGGCATAGCACCACCTATTTTTGTGCTTTCAGGCTTATAAAGATTTCCTTCTAAAGCGCCATAGCCATAGTTTCTTTCTAGAAAACTTTCCTCTATAACTTCTACAGCTAAGTAAAGACCCCAGTCTTCACCATTTATTTTTATATTTGCATAAGCATAAGCTGGTGTTGGAATTCCCATGGCAGTATATAAATCGTATGAAAGATATTCTTTCATATAAGTGGTATCTGACATAATATTATTTATAACTAATTTATTAAGACCATGTAAAGTTTGTCCATCTACGTACTCATCAAACTTAATTTTAAAGCTATATCTATCAGTGGTGTCGTCGCTTGCAATCATTGATAAGCTAGAGTTACCTTTAGGTCTTATGCCTACATTATAATATGTTTCACCATTAATTGAGATATTTGCATTTTTATATTCTTCTTCTGTTGCATTTTCAATAGTCCAATCCCAATCTTCTTGAGAAATATTTATATCAATTTCCATTACTTTATTTTTATCAAATACCTTGCTGATATATTCTGTTTCTGTAATAGAAGAGGTGTAATTTGTATTATTGAATAAAATCACAATTAAAGATGCAAACAAAAGAGATAATACCATAATAATTGATATTATGATATTAATAAATTTATTGGAAATCATTTTAACACCACCTAATATTAGGACATATATTCGCCATTATAACTTACAAGAATAGCATTATTTATACCTTGTATATGGCTAAGTTCATTTACGAACTTTGTTGACATTTCTTTTAGTCTAATTTCAACGGTTAGTTCAATACCATTACTAGAAGAAACAGTTTTTGATTTAACAACATGCTTTTTTACGGATTTTTTTATATATTCTACAGCAGCATTTTCACTTTCATCGCTATTACAGTTTATTACTAATATATAAGGATTGTCTGTACTTTTTTTATTTACAAATATTATCATAATTACACCAATAAATGCTGAACCAAATATAGCAAGTGGTATGAGTCCAGCACCTAAAACAATACCGGCACTGATTGACCAAAATAGAAAAGCTATATCCATAGGTTCTTTAATAGCTGTACGAAATCTTACAATAGATAATGCACCAACCATACCAAGAGATAGGACTACATTTGAAGTTATTGCTAAAATTATTAGTGTAGTTATAAGGGTCATTGAAAGAAGTGAAGTACCAAAACTTTCTGAGTACATTACTCCCTT
Organism: Clostridium argentinense CDC 2741; assembly: GCF_000816675.1. Classification (GTDB taxonomy): domain Bacteria; phylum Bacillota; class Clostridia; order Clostridiales; family Clostridiaceae; genus Clostridium_J; species Clostridium_J argentinense. The sequence continues at coordinate 362,662 of NZ_AYSO01000017.1, forward strand.
AAAAGTCTTTTTATATACTAAGAATATAAAAAGACCAATAGCAAAGGCTAATCCTAGTGCTATAACAGTATCTAATAAGGAAAACGTTGTTGCTTTTTCTAAAAAGCTTGATTTAAAAATATCATTGAAGCTTAATTGGCTATTTCCATTCATTTTTATTACCTCCATTAATTTGTTCTAGCCATATATTCTACAGGCTGCGTATTTTGAAACTGATGTACTTTGTCTTTCCTTTGTTTGAATCATATCTCGTATAATTTCCGGTAAAAATTCATCGTATTTAACTTCTAAAATCATTGTAGTATCTACAGGCATTCCTAAAGTGGGAACCTCAGAGTTAAAAAAGTTTTTAGCGAATAAGCCAGTTCTAAGGTTACTATCTATGGTAATTCTTACATTACCAGATTCGTAAATATATGCTTCTCTAGTATAATCCACAATAGTTTTAGGCTTTAGAAATTGATATTTCATTTTTGCATAGAGCTCCTTAAGAAGATCACTATTGGATTTCAAAAGCCATGAAGTATGATTTTCTAGTAATAAATCACATTGATCCTTTGTTAACATTGCAGAATCCTTTAAGCATAGACCATTGATTTTACTTTTCTTTTCAAGCTTTATGACGGATGGTACATCATTATAAAATCGAATTCTAAATTTTTCACGGTTATTTACACCATTTATTTTTTCCATCAATGCCTTATCATTAAAATTATCAAAATATAAACTTCTAATTTTATATGTGCCATCAATTCCAGCATTTACATCTAATTTGGCAATATGCTTAAGTCTATTTTTTATTTCATAATAATCACAAAGGTTTATAAAATGTTTTATTTCATGCCTTGGTTTTATTTCTTTCATTATGTCACCTCCCTCTATTAGGAAATTTACAAGTAAATCATAAAATATAAACCTTAAATTAGTCTTAAACTTAAAGTTATTTTAAGATTTGTATGATAGAATTTATTTAACATATCTTAAAAACAAAAAAAGAAAGTAAAAATCTATAAAATTAGAGGGTGATTATCTTGAAACTATTATTGGTAGAAGATGAAAAGCAACTGTCAGAGGCATTGACACAACTTCTTATGAAGAATAAATATTTTGTTGATGCGGTATATGATGGTGAAGCAGGTCTTGACTATGCAATGACAGAAATATATGATGTTATAATTTTAGATATAATGCTACCAAAACTAAATGGACTAGAACTTCTTAAGAAATTACGTTCAGAGGGAATATCTACTCCAGTAATTCTTTTAACAGCAAAAGGGCAAATTTGTGATAAGGTTACAGGTCTTGATTATGGAGCTGACGACTATTTAGTAAAGCCTTTTTCACCAGAAGAATTGTTAGCAAGGCTTAGAGCACTTTGTAGAAGAAAAGGTGAATTTATTAATGAAAATATATTAGATTTTGCTGATATTAGGCTTAATTTATCTACCTATGAATTAGAAGGCAAAGAAAATAGTGTAAAATTATCATTAAAGGAATTTGAAATAATTAGATATTTTATGCAAAGACCTAGAAATGTGGTTAGTAAAGATGACCTTATTATTAAATTTTGGGGCTTTGATTCAGAAGCAGAGTATAATAATATTGAAGTTTATATATCTTTTTTACGTAAAAAGTTATTACATATTGGATCTGAGATAGCCATAACTACATTAAGAGGAATTGGATATAAACTGGAGGATTAAAATATGTTCGATAAACTTAAAAGAAAATTTATTATAATAAATATGACCCTCTTAACAGTAGTTTTTATTGCAATATTTTCAACCATATATATTATGACTATGATTAGTGCAGCAAGACAAACAGAATTTACTCTTAATACTTTAATGCATGCACCGCCTAAGCCATCCCCTAATAATCCAGCAATTGCAACTAGTATTATTGTAGAGCTGGATAAGAAACATAATATAGTAGATGTTTTTTCTTTATTTGACATTGAAAAAGAATCAATTGAAGAAGCTATATCGCAAGCTATAAAAAGTAAAGAGCCTTCTAATAATTTAAAGATAGAAGGGAGTAGTTATGCTTTTTTAAAGCAGGAGACTCCGAGAGGGATGAAAATTGTTTTTGCTGATAGGAGTCCTCAACAGGCAATGGCTATTAATTTGCTTAAAATATTCTTTTTGGTAGGAAGTATTAGTCTTATTGTTTTGTTGTTGATTAGTATGTATTTTGCTAATAGAACAATAAAACCTATTAAAGAAGTTTTTGAAAAGCAAAAACAATTTATAACAGATGCATCTCATGAACTTAAAACGCCACTTACAATAATAAAAACCAATGCAGCTCTAGTTTTATCTAATAGTGAAGAAACTGTAAAAAGCCAAAGTAAATGGATCGGATACATAAATTCTCAAATAGATAGAATGTCAAAACTTATTGATGATATGCTATCATTAGCTAAACTAGACAATCCTCAGCAGAAGATATATTTTTCAAGTTTTGATATTAGTAAAACTCTTGAAAATATTCTTTTGTCCTTTGAAGCAGTACTTTATGAAAATAATATAGAGTTAGATTTTAACATAAATAAGAATATATTTGTAAATGGTGAAAAAGAAAGTATTAAAAAACTTTTCAATATTCTTATGGATAATGCAATAAAGAATACTCTACCAAAGGGAAAAGTTTCTGTAAATCTAAGTTGTGATAAGAGCAAAATAGAAATTGAAATAAAAAATACTGGTGATGGTATTCCAAAAGAACATATTGATAAAATATTTGAACGATTTTACCGAGTTGATGACTCACGAAATAGAGAGAGTGGAGGATATGGACTTGGACTTTCAATTGCTAAATCAATTGTAAATGAGCATAATGGAAATATATATGTGAAGAGTAATATTAACGAATATACTTCATTTATTGTGGAGTTACCTCAAAGTGTTAAGTAATGATTTTTATTTCATTTTAGAAAATTTTAGGGAGGGGATTTATAATGAAAATAGAAATAATAGAGGCAAGCATTAATGATAAATTGGTAATAAAAAATATGATGGAGTTATATAATTATGATTTATCAGAATATGAAGATGTTGATTTAAATGAGCATGGTTTATATGATTATAGTTATCTAGATAATTATTGGACAGAAAAAGATAGGTATCCATTTATAATTAGAGTTGATGATAAATTAGCAGGATTTGTTCTTGTTAATAAACATGGAGTTGATACCTCATTTTCAATTGATTATAGTATTGCAGAATTTTTTATATTAAAGAAATATAGAAAAAAAGGAGTAGGAAAGACTGTTGTTTTTAATGTTTTTGATAGATTTCATGGAGTGTGGGAAGTAAAACAATTGCCAGATAACAAGATTTCACATGTTTTTTGGCATGAAGTAATAAAAGAATACACTTTAAATAACTTCGAAGAATTACCAAAGGGTATAGAAAGTTGGAACGGTCCAATACAAAGATTTAACAATAATAAAAGCTTTTTTAAATAATTAAAAGTGAATTTTTAAGCTATATTTATTAAAGTATGAATAAGATACTGTAAAACTTAATTTAATGAAATGTTTTCTTATGCTATGAAGTAAAGATATAATTACTTGTTATCAATTAATTTCGTAGGAGATGATTATAAGAAATGACCTTTCACCATGAATTTCTTGAGCGAGGTAAATATCTTAGTTTACAACCTTTAATTCATGTAAGAGCTGAAACAAGAAAGCTGGATTATGATGTTAATAATTTTTTAGGAGAATATTACAATATTTAAGAGGTTAAGGATAGGAGAAGGTGAATTATATGCAGTATAATTTGCAATTTGAAAAGTTGTGTAATGTTTTACAACTAGGCAAGATAGTAGGCATGCCTAAAGCTATATCTGGTGGACTTTTACACAAAATTTATGCTATTGAGACTGCGAGGGGGAAATATGCAATTAAAGCATTAAACCCTCAGATAATGCATAGACCTATGGCAATGCAGAACTTTATCAATTCAGAACACATTGCCAATATTGTCTCAAATAGTATATCTGCTCTTCCAGCTAAAAGATTTAATGGAGTTTTCATGCAAGAAATAGACAATCAATTTTATCTTGTCTTCGATTGGGTAGATGGTAAAAGTATAAGATTTGATGAAATTAATATAATTCATTGTGAAAAAATAGGTGCTATTCTTGCGGATATACATAGAACGGATTTTTCAAAGTTGGGTACAGTTAATGATTGGTCAGATGATACTACATATACAATAGATTGGAGTAATTATCTGCAAAAAGGACAGAAAAGCAATGCAGTATGGACTAATCTATTGCTTGAAATCATTGATAAGCTTTACGGTTGGAATGCTCAGGCAAGTAAATCAGCAAAATTACTTGCATCAGATATGATTATTAGCCATAGAGATTTGGATCCTAAAAATGTTATGTGGAATAAAGATAATCCCATTATTATTGATTGGGAGGCAGCTGGTTATATAAATCCTATGCAGGAGCTGATTGAGACAGCTATTTATTGGTCTGAAGATGAAATGGGGAGCATTGATAAAGAAAAATTTTTAGCTTTTATAAATGGATATAAAAAGAAATATGGAAAACTACAAGAAAATTGGAGAACAGTCTTAGTGAGTATTTTTTTAGGAAAATTAAATTGGCTAGAATACAATTTAAAACGGTCTTTGTGTATTGAATATACAGGAGTCGAAGAACAGCAGATGGGAACTACTGAGGTAATAGGGACAATAAACCACATTAGACGTTATGCAGATATGATTTCTGAATTAGAAAAGTGGCTAAATAATGAGATTTAACAATTATAAAACTGAATAATATTTTAAAATATCGTATTATTTAGAAATGAATTTTACGGTATTTTTATTATGAATTTTAGTCTGCTGAACAGGTAAGGGTGGGGAATATAAAATTATCTACTATTTGGATGGTTATGACTTTTAGTAGCATATATACCTAAGAAGAATATACTATAAAAATAATTTTAATCTATATAACTGCATAAATTAAGTTAAATAGTAAAAATATTCTAACAATTACTTAAAAATTATGGAACAATATGGTATAATGTTTAATGGGAGGGATTATATATGGAAAAAATCAACGAGTATAATTTAAAGTATAAGAAGAGAAGTGCATATTCAATTACTGCAATTATTTTTTTATTTTTAGCAGTTATAAGTAGCTTTGTATTTGGATTTTTAGTTTTTAATTGTAGCTCATTATTAGAAGTATTTAAAGGTTTTAGTTTATTGATACTTATTTTTGTAATACTAACATTAATATTTGCTATCTATTTTTTAAATATAAGTAAAATAAACTATGTAAGTATAAAAAATAAAAAGATAATAGTTAATAATGGAAATATATTTAGCAAGAGTATAGACATGGATAAAATTGAAAAAATTAAAATCAAAGATAACAGGATGATAATAATGATTAAAGATAGTGAGGATGAGATTAATATTAATCTCAAAAAACTTACATTAAGAAATGAGGAAAAGCTTATGGACACATTATCAAACTATATAAGAGTTTATTAAATAGCATATAGATAAACTATCTTAAAAATTAGTATATGGCCAAATATAACTACACTCTCAAGTATTTCAATTCACAATTCACAATTAAGGTGGAAATTATTTTTGATCAAAATAATTTCTTTAATGATTTTTTAACTAGCAATACAATTGCTAATGTTTTATTGTAGGGGCGAACAGTGTTCGTCAGTTCTCCCACCTCTGGGGAACAGTAGTGAAACCCTTTAGGGTTCCCCTGAGGTGCAGCATAGTTCGGAACAATCTTAGGGATTTTACACTAAGGGTATGGAGAGAAGCAATATAATTAAAATATTAGTTGATGTTGCAGATGCAGTGCCATATCCTACTGCACCCCAGGGGTTTAAATAGAAAGTAGTTATAGATTAAAATTTTGTGATTACTTTGATTTTATTTAAAACCTATAATTTTGTTGTAAACCCCAGGGGTGGAAGATTAATGTTGAGAAATATCTGAAATTGTGAATTGTAATTATATATGAGATTATTATGGATGAGAAGGAACATGTAGAAGAGCTGACACAAGTATTATTAAGACTTGATAAACATAAATACGGACCAATAAGTAGATGTTAAAAAGTGTGGTTTAACCACACTTTTCTATTTGCATTGCCTCTTTAGAATTATATCCATAATAATATCTTTGAGTATCCAAATCTGTAAAATACATATAGTTTATAGCATACAGGAAATGTTTTAAGTATAAAATTATTTTTTGTAGAAAGCCATAACTATTTAAGGATTTTTCATTGTTTATATTTAAATATAATGTTATTGTAGAAATATACTATAACATTCTAAAATTATAATGAAATAAAATTAATAACAAATAATTTATTAACATTTCTTCTTAAAGAAATATTTATATGTTAGATATAATTTTAAAATAGATGATATTTTTAATTATGAATAAATCAAGAGGTGATGGATATGAAGAACATACATAGAGAAAATTATAAGGTTAAGTTTAATGAAACAGACTATAGTACAAAGATAAAAATGCACTCATTAATCAATTATATGCAGGAAACCTCAAGCATACATGCAGAACTTTTAGGAGCAGGATATGAAGAGTTAAAAAAACATAACTTATTTTGGGTAGTTTCAAGATTAAAAATAAATATGAAGAAATATGTTAATTGGAACGATGAAGTAATTGTGGAGACATGGCCTAGTGGTGTAGATAAAATGTTTTTTACTCGTTCTTTTAGAATTTATGATAGAGAGGAAAATCATATAGGTGACATTAATGCAGCTTACTTATTAGTGGCTGAAGATTCTATGTTTCCTCAGAGAATAAGTAAACTACCTATAAATATTCCAACTATAGAAAATCGTTTTGAACCTTATGAGAGACTAGAAAAGATTAAGTTTCCTAAAGATGATAAAGTTCTAGTTGCGAAGAAGAAAGTTAGATACAATGATATAGATTTAAATCTTCACGTTAATAATGCTAAGTATATAGAATGGGTTGAGGATTGTTTTCCTTTAGAGATGTATAAAGATATGAGAATAGAGACTCTCCAATTAAATTTTATTAAAGAAGCAAAATGTGGAGAAAAGATTTTCTTCTATAAATATAATGATTTAGAGGACGAAAATACTTGTTACATTGAAGGAATTGAAAAACAGTCAGAAAGCCAGATTTTTCAATGTAAACTAACCTTTAATAAGCTGTAAAATATTCTATTTATTTAAAGAGAGATTGCACTAAAAACGCTATTTAAAAATATTATAGATAAATATATAAAAAACTATTGAATTTTATTTATTTACAGTGTATTCTTAATAGGTCATTTTATTTCTTTTATAGATAGGAGGATGTAGAGTTGAAGGGATGTACTAATTTGATGTTTTTATATGAAAATTCAAAATTTAATGAGGCATATTTAGATAATATGTATAGAAAAAGTTTATCAACTGGTAAGTATATAGCAGAAGTAAGGCTTAATAATTACCAGGAAGCTTTAATAAACCACAACTCTACAACAGATGAAATAAGAGCTGCTAAAATTTATAATTTTTTGGCAGATCGCTTTGAAGATATAAATTCTATTAAGCAATATGGTGAATGTGATAGAAGCAAGAAAAATGTTCTTCAAAGTCAAGAGTTAATTCAAGATATCTTTTTAAATAACAGTTCAAAAACTTTTACAAAAAAACAATATGTACTAAAAGATTCTACTTTAAAATTTTTAATAGCAATTATTGTTTCAATAGTTGTATTTACTATATGTTATGGAGTAAAGAGTAGAGCTATTTCTACTATTGTTACAGGTATAAATGCAATTGTTATTTTATTTGTTATAGAAAGTATATATGAATACTTTAAGGAAAGAGACTCACTATTAAGAAATATAAACAAAAGTAAGAATTTGATGAATCGGAAGATTTATCTTCAATATAGTAAAATGTAATTAGAGACTGTTTTAGAATTAACTTTTTAAGTTAATTCTAAAACAGTCTCATTTTTTACAATAAGAAAAAACTATAAATAATAATTTTTTTATATTTCAGTGAACCAAACTCCTATATAGTTTATCTAATAGTTGTGGAGGGAGGAAGCAAGGTGGAATTAGTAATGAAAGACAATATAAATAAATCCTTAGAATATGAAGTAAAACTGGCTAAAAAGGGTGATAAAAAAGCTTTTATATCTCTTATTAAAAGCTGTGAAAAAAGCCTTTATAGAGTAGCTAAGGGAATATTATCTAAGGATGAGGATTGTGAAGATGCCATACAAGAAACTATAATTAAGGCTTATGAAAGTATAATAAATCTTAAGAAAGATCAATATTTCAAAACTTGGATTATAAAAATATTAATTAACGAATGTAGGAAGATTTATAATTCTCAAAAAAGAATTGTTCCTATTGATAAATTAAAAGAAGATGGGGTAGAAGATAATCATGGTAAATTAGAGGTTAGAGAAGCTGTAAATAAGCTTCCGGAGGAATTAAAAGTTCCAACTATACTTTTTTATTATGAAGATATATCTGTTAAAGATATAAGTAGGATAATGGATATACCTGAGGGAACAGTGAAATCTAGATTGTCTAGGGCTAGATCAAAACTTCAAGAACATTTAGAGTATAGGGGGATAGTGTAATGAATGAAGAATTATTTGATAAATTATTAAGAGATGAAATTAACGAAGAAGTTGTTAGCCTTCCTGAAAATATAATAAATTCTATAGATAGAACTTTGAAGAATTTACCAGAAAGAAAAAGAAAGAAAAATATCAAAGGTATAGTAGCAGCAAGTGTTGTTATGGCAGTAGGAACAGGAATATTTACAATGAATCCTATATTGGCAAAGGATATACCTATTTTAAATTCTGTTTTTGAAAAGTTAAATCAAGTATTTAATATAGGAGAGAACTATGTTAAGTATAGTGAAAATATAAATATATCTAAAATCCATAAAGGAATAGAAGTAACCGTCAATGAGGTAGTTACTGATAATAGTAGCATAACAATATCCTATATCATAAAAAGTGATAAAAAATTTGAAGAAAAAGTTAAATATCCACATATAAAGATAGGCAATTTTAAAATAAATGATAGAAAATATGGTAGCGGTATGAGTCAAAAGGGTGAATTTATTGATGAAAAGACCTATATAGTTTATCAAAGCTTTCATTTTATGGAAGATGAAAATATACCAGAAAGTTTTAAGTTAGATTTAGAAATATCTGAAATAGGTGATATAAAAGGAAGTTGGGATTTTAAATTTGACGTTTCAGGGGTAGGAAAAGAAAATAGAGCTAAAGAGTATAACACATTTACTCCGCTAAAATCTGTAAATCTATCTAATGAAGACATAGTGATAGAGAAAATATCACTTACACCTATAAATACTAATATATCAATTAGAGGAGTTTATAAAAATTTAAGTAATAATAAGGGCGAAGATAATGAGTGGTTTTTATTTGACGATAGCAATATGCAAATACAAAGTAAGAGTGCAGGAGGATCAAGATCTGGAGAAAATTTTGAAAGAGAGCTAATTTTTGATCCAGTTAGAAAGATACCTAAAAAGCTTAAAGTGGTACCATATAGATATATAAATTCGGAAGATGCTACTAGAACTGTAGTATCAGAAAAGATTAATGGTAAATATCCTATACAATTGTCTCAAGGAAAAATAGGAAAACTTACTATAGATAAGATAGAATTTTTAAAAGAAAAAACCTTAGTACATTATAAAGTAGAAGGTACTGCACCACTATACCAATATTCTAATATATTCTTTATTGATGATAAAGGAAATGAAATATGGGGAGAATTTGATAAGATTAAGCAGATAGATGAAAAAGCTTATAGTTTTATTTGGGAAACTGAATCTTTAGATAAAAATAAAATATATAATATAGGAACTTTGAATTTTGACGAAGTAATAGAAATTTATGAAGGTTTTGATATAGAACTAAAATAAATTCAGTTAAGTTATAGAAAAGTTTAATTATCTTATGTTTTTAGGCATAAAGTAAAGATGATAAAAATAAAGAAAAATAATAAGCCAATATGGTAATTTATTTTATAGCAGATTGATTTACTAAAACCGATGTTTTGTCTTATATAAAATACATTAATATTTTTGGCTTGTTATTTTCTTTCAAATACAATTAATAAATGAGGTGATATAAAAATGAAGAAGAAGGTTCTTTTAGTTTTTACTTTACTTTTTACACTGCTATTTATGATGGGATGCAAAAGTAATGAAATTAAAGATAATAATTATAAAAGAGATATATACAGCGTAGATGGGTTAGATATAGATAAGTTATTAAAATACAAAAATTCTTATGTTGGTGATAATAGTAAAGTAGGAGGAATTCTTTCAATTTTACCCGGGAATATGTTCATAAAGGAATTTTCATTGACGAATGATAGTATAAAGGTAGATTATGAATATAAAGGACAGTCAAATATAAAAGAAGAGGATTTACAAAAATATTTTAATGACGAAAATACTAAAAAAATATTTTTAAATAATATTACTACATTGTTTATATTAATTAAAAATGTAGAAAATATAGAGTTAAACTTGTATACGGAAAATCAATTATCATTTAATATTTCAAGAAAAGAAGTTGAAGATTTTTATGGAAAAGATTTAAGAAAATATGCTGAGGATAAATTATTATGGGAAAAGGAAGTTTTAAAAAATAAATTAGCATCAAAGGAAAGTATAGAGAGCTTTTTCCAAGCTCATAGTATTATTATTAAATAGAAATATAATATCTGAAATTTAAATTTTAACTAATAAATATAATATATTTATTAGTATAGGTGATTGTATAATGATGAGGGAAGGAATTTTTTGCAAAGGTATTAAAAGGAGAAAAATATTTGTAAATGAAATAATAAAAGTAAAACTCTACAAGCTCTATTTAAAAAAACAATTAATAATTAAAAAAAATCGTGGTGATTAACCACGATTTTCTTCATCTATACTTTCAGGATTAATTAATAGTTTTTTATAATCTTTACTACTTTTGTTTTTTCTTAAAAGATATAATCCAAAGCCTATAAATAAAATCGGTAAAAAATAGGATCTTATTGTGTAATAAAGCCTATATAAATCTATATCTAAATTCAAATATCTAGTAATATCACTTATTATCAAATTGAATACAGAGAAAAATCCGATAACTACAAAAATAGTTCCTATTACTTTAAGATTTAATTTGTTAAAAGAAATTTTAAAGTTTGAAGGATCATCTAAAAGTATAAATTTATCTTCAATATATTCACCATGATCTAATCTTGTTTTTACATTAAAGGTATCAAAGAAAGTATAAAACCAAAAGGGGATAAGTACTGCTGGTACTAAAACACCTAAATGTAAAAAATCACCTAGTAAAATTATAAATCCAAATCCTAATAACACTTCTAATCCTCTTTTTAAAAGTCCATTATACATATATCCTGCACCAGGTATACATGCAAACATAAAGTTTAAGAAATTGCTTCTTCTTTTATATATCATAATAATCCTCCTATATTATTCATTATCCTAAGAAAAATAATACTTTTAGTCTCATAAAAAATTCTGCTATTTTTGAAGATAATCCTAAAGAGTTTATTAAAAGCATTAAAACTCCACTAAATATAAGACTAAAGCCTTCTTTTTTCTTATAAAAGAAATTTAAAAATTTATTTTTTATTTTAACCTCTACAGGTTTATTGCTTTCTTCAAGTTTGTTTAATAAGTTATTATTATAATTATCGCTTATTGTAAAATCATTATCACAGCGTTTAAATAATTCACTCATATAGTCCCTTTGTTGCTCCATAGTACTACCTCTCCTTTTTCTAAGTTAACCTTAAGTTTTTGCTTGGCTCTATACAACCTACCTTCAACTGCTCTTTCAGAAATTCCTAAAATGTCACCAATTTCTTTATAACTAAGACCTATATAATAATAAAGCACTATAACATTTTTTAAATCTTCAGGAAGTTCTCTAATGCATTGTCTTACATAGGTTTTATCGTCTAAATTTAAACTATGCTCTTTATGAACGTTAAAAAGTCCTCCTAAAAAACTCTTTAAGTTATTTTTCTTTTTAAAGTTTAAACATATATTAATAGTTATTCTATATAAATAAGTTGATACCAAGCTATCTCCTCTAAAATTACTTATATTTTTATAAAATGCTATAAAAACTTCTTGAGATAGATCTTCGGCTTCACCGTAATCAGAGGTATAGGAGTAACATAGGGAAACAATTTTTTTCTTATATTTGTCTACAAATACTACAAATGCATCCTTATCTCCATCTCGTATTCTATCTATTAATTCTTTTTCCTCCAAAATTAATCACTCCAAATTATTTAATTACTACACCTTCCTCTGCATTTACTTTTAACCTATCAACATTAAAAGTGATTTCAAGGTTCTTAGGCACATACAAAACTCCAACCACGTTATATACATCATCAGTATTAGCATTTATTGTAATAACTCCTTTATCTACTTGAGATTTTAAAGTAGTAACACTTTCACCATTATGAGAGTCTTTAAATATAAGCCCATTAAATTTTACTACTTTATCATCACTTTTTACTACTTGCAAATCTGCATTATGTGCATTAAATATTAATTTTGTATTTTCTCCTTCAATAATGGTATCTGCTTTTATACCCATAGAATTAAAAAACATATCATTTGCATTTATAAAATGTCTATATTCAGGAAGGTTAGCTTCTACATGCCACTTAATATTATAATATCCCTGAGCACATAAAAATAAAAGAATAATTAAAAAAATTCCTTTATTATATTTCATAGTACCAAAATTATCTCTTTTTCTGCTTTCATATAGCAATTCTCCGCCAAAGCATATAAATAATACTGGCCAATAATTTATAAGAGATTTTCCGATCTGAAAGTCTAGCTGTATTAATAACATAATTATACCAAAAGCTATAAATCCTATTGCAACGGTATTGCTTCCAAGTTTTTTCATAACACTCCTCCTATATTTCCTTTCATATATTTAGACAACATAATTTAGAAAAACCCACGGACAAATTTAAAAAATTTATTTTATATAAAATTTTATGAGTTTCTATTGCTTTAAATTGATAAAGTATTACTATATGTAAATATATTATCTACAGTTATACCATACTTATTTTTAGAGATATTATTTTTTACATTGCCATTAATGTTGTAATATCCTTGAGCACATAGAAATAAAAGTATGATTAAAAAAATACCTTTATTGTATTTTATATTATGTAAATCCTCTGTATCCTTACTTTCATATAACAATTCACCACCAAGGCAAATAAATAATATAGGCCAATAATTTATAAGAGATTTCCCAATTTGAAAATCTAAATATATTAATAGCATAATTATGAAAAAGGCTATAAAGCCTAATATAACTGTAGTACTTCCTAGTTTTTTCATGATAATCCTCCTAATATTTATCTTAAAACGTATTTATATATAAATTTAAAATATTAAAATTTAAGCTAGCTTATAAAAATTTGAATTACATAGTCACACTAACTTAGACATAAGATAATCATAAAAACCCATGAAAAAATTTAAAAAAAGTAAATTTTAAATTTTTTTTAATTGTAAACAGATATTTTCATTTATTTAATTGTATGTTAACATTTTCATGCCATTAGTTTTGTAGTATAATAGTAACTAAGATAGTATAAAAAATACATAATACCAATTTATTGTAAGAAACTTAGTGAAAGTATGGAGGCAATATGAAAAATCAAATAAAACAATTAGTTATATGTTTTATAGTCTTATTAATAATATGTACAAATTTTTCAACTAAAGCATATTCATTAGATTCTAATTCTGATTCTGATAATAAGAAGATATTGATAATTAACTCCTATCACTTTGATGAACCTTGGGAAGCTAGTATTTTTTCAGGAATAAAAAATATATTAGATAAAGGGTTTAAAAAAATAGAATATAATTTTGAATATTTGGATAGCAAGCAAAATGCTATTGATACAGAACAAATGATAAAAAATTACGCTATAAAATTTAAAAATCAAAAATATGATTTAATAGTTGTATGTGATGATGAAGCTTTTGAAGCTTTTAATCAATGTTACGAGGAAATATTTTATGGGACTCCCGTTGTGTATACTAGTATTAATAATCCTAACATAGAAATAAATGACACATTAAAAAACTTTTCTACAGGTGTAAAAGAAGAACAGCCGATAACCAACACCGTTGAACTTGCTTTAAAGCTTCATAGTGATGCAAAAATATTAAACTTTTTATTTGATAATAGTAAAACATCTACAGTTTATATAAATGAAGTTAAAAATATAGAAAAAAAATACAAGGATTTTAAGTTTAACATAATTCAAACTGATAATATAGAACAAGTTATTAATAAATTACAGGGAACTGAGAGAAATAGTATAAATTTCATTTATGGAGTTTATAAGGATAGAAATAATCAAATATTAAATAGAAGAAATAGTGCTAATATTATAGTTAATTATACAAAAGCACCATTATATACGTGGGTTGAACCTTATTTTAGTGAGGCAGTATTGGGAGGAATAGTATTAGATGGAGTTGAAATAGGACAAGCTACCGGAGCCATATGTTATAGAATACTAAATGGGGAAGAAGTAAAGACAATTAAACCTGTAATGGATAAAGATTTTAAATATATATTTAATTATGATATTATGAAAAAATGCTCTATAAAAACTAAAGAATTACCAAGTAATGCAGTCATAATGAATCATCCTTCTGTGTTTAAGCAAATTCCTACAGAGATTAAAGCGGCGATAATTTTAATCATTGCTATATTGAGTTTAATTGTAATTTTATTATTTGTTAAAATGGAATATAAAAATGAGTTATATAAAAAAGCCATAGAATATGAAAATTTAAGAACAGAGTTTTTTGCTAATATATCTCATGAACTTAGAACGCCTTTAAATATTATTTTAAGTACACTTCAACTTCATGATATGTATGTAGAAAATGGAAGCATAATATATAAGAATGAAACTACATATAAAAGAATGAGTGCACTAAAACAAAATAGTATGAGATTATTAAGACTTATAAATAATTTAATTGATATTACAAAAATAGATGCTGGGTATTTTAATCTTCAATGTCAAAGTCTAAATATAATAGAATTTATAGAAGATATTACAATGTCTGTAGCTAATTACATAGAGAGAAAAAATATAAGCCTTATCTTTGATACAGAAATAGAGGAAAAGATAGCTTGTTTTGATCCAAATAAAATGGAGAGAATCATATTAAATTTACTTTCTAATGCTGTCAAATTTACACCTAAAGGTGGAACTATTTATGTAGATATACGTGATGAAAAAGATAAAGTTAAAATTATAGTAAGAGATACAGGAGTGGGAATTCCTAAGGATAAACAGGAAATAATATTTGAACGTTTTAGACAGGTAGATAATCTTCTTACAAGAAATCAAGAAGGTAGTGGAATAGGGCTTTCATTAACAAAATCATTAGTAGAGATGCATGGTGGAAAAATCTATATTGAAAGTGAAGTGAATATAGGGAGTTCTTTTATTTTTGAAATTCCTTGTGGAGCTTGTGCTATTGAAGATGATTCTGATAAGAGCTTTATAAATAGCCACGAGGATAGAGTAAATTTAGAATTTTCAGATATATATGATTAATATTTTATAATTTTATTATTGACATATAAATTGCTAAATTATATACTGATAATGATGTAACTTTATGTGCATCTCATATATTCAATAATATCACAAGATGATGGAGTTCACCATAATCGCAGAAATGCTAATGACTCCTACAAGATGACAAAGGTCTATCTTGTAGGAGTTTTTTATTTTGTACCTATTATTCACATAATAACTTATAAAAATATCATTTAAATATGATAAATTTTAAAGTTTAGATATTTAAAGATTTTTAAGGAGGGTTTTATATGGCTACAAGTATAGCACTAATTTTATTGTTAGGTTTTATAGTAAATGGTATTTTTAATAAAATCAAATTGCCAGGATTATTAGGAATGTTGATTTTGGGAGTAATAATTGGACCTTATGAATTAAATTTATTAAGTAATAGTATTTTAACAATTTCTCCTGATATAAGAAAAATTGCACTTATTATTATATTACTGAGGGCAGGACTTGGAATTAATAAAAGAGAGCTTAAGGAGGTTGGGATTACTGCTATAAAATTTAGCTGTATTCCTGGGATAATAGAGGGATTATTCATTGCAATTATATGTACAAAATTATTAGGTTTTACTTTTATAGAAGGAGGGATATTAGGATTTATAATAGCCGCTGTTTCACCAGCAGTAATTGTACCATCTATGTTAGAACTTATTGAAAATAAAATTGGTACTAATAAGGGAATACCAACAATAATATTAGCAGGAGCATCTATAGATGATGTCTTTGCTATAACTATATTTACTTCTTTTTTAAGTATGTATGGGGGAAACAAAGTGAATTTAGGATTGAAGGTACTAGAAATACCACTATCAATACTACTCGGAATTTTACTTGGTATAATTGTTTCAATAGTACTCCTTCAAGTATTTAAAATTTTTGAAATTAGAGATACTAAAAAGGTTTTATTGGTATTAGCTTCAGCAATATTATTAAATTCTTTAGAAGGAATATTAAAAGATAAAATAGAGATTGCTACTTTATTAGGGGTTATGACTATTGGATTTGTAATAACGGAAAAGAATAGTGCTATAGGGAAAGTGCTTTCAGATAAATTTAATAAAATGTGGATATTTGCAGAAATATTTTTATTTGTATTGGTAGGAGCTCAGGTTAATATATCAGTAGCTATAGATGCTGGACTTTTAGGTATACTGATAATATTATTTGGGCTTTTAGGAAGAAGTATAGGAGTATTTATTTGTACTATTGGTACAAATTTGAATCTAAAGGAAAGACTCTTCTGTGTAATAGCATATATTCCGAAAGCTACAGTGCAGGCAGCTATTGGAGCAGTGCCTTTATCAGCGGGAGTAGCATCTGGAGATATTATGTTAGCAATAGCATTTTTATCTATATTAATAACAGCTCCACTTGGAGCTATAGGAGTAAAAATCTCTTCCAATAAATTTCTTGATACTGAAGAAGTTATAAAGAAAACAGCATAAGTTAATTTAAAGTCAAGAAATTTAAGTCTATTATCTTTTATAAGATTAAAAAAATATATCATAGAAATGAACTTTATTAAATTTATCTTCGTATATGTTTTAGGTGTATAAATAAGACATATTTAAAACAATAACTAATAAGTATAATTATCTATTTTATATTTTTAATTAGTTATTTTTAAGATGGCTAAATTTTATTTATAAGGAGGAGAATATATGAAAAGATTAATTACCTTAATATCAGCACTATTGATAGTGTTTACTTTTGGTGGATGTGTAAAAAAAGGAGACGAAGGTGCAATTAAAGATATTCCTGTAGCTGATATAATAGCTGCAATAGAAGAAAAAGTTGATTTAAATATAGTAAATCTGCCTAAAGATGAGACCTTAGAGAAAAATTATTATATAAATCCAGAAGATGTAGCAGAAGCGGAAATTAAAACTGCAATGATGAATGTTAAGTCTAATGAATTAGCTATAATAAAAGTTAAAGATAGCTCTAAAGTTGAAGATATTAAAAAGTCAGTTGAAAAACGTGGAGAAGATTTAGATAAACAGTGGTCAAGTTACTTGCTAGATCAATATGAACTTGTTAAAAATAGAAAAATAAAAGCTATTGGAAATTATGTAATATTAATTATAGATAAAGAAGCTGATCAAATAGAAGAAATAATAGAATCAAAACTTAAATAATAAGGAAGATGGTGCTAGCTTTTAGTAACCATCTTTTTCTTTTATTAATGCGAAGATAAAAGAAAAATTATTATTTGAAGTAAGTTCCAACATAGAAGATAACAATTTAATAATAAATTTATTTAGGTATGATAATATTATATATACCTATTATTTTTACTATTATTGAATTAGAGGTTCACATATGTTAAAATACAACGGAGCTAGTTAGGAAGAAATCAGGAGGTAATCTATGGAAGGTTTTAATTTTTATTATCTTTTTTCTTATTTTATAATTTATAGCTTTTTAGGTTGGTGTTTAGAGGTATTATATCATTTATATTCAAGTAGAAAATTTGTAAACAGGGGCTTCTTACATGGACCTATATGTCCAATATACGGAAGTTGTGGAGCTCTAATGGCTTGGTTTCTAACTCCTGTAGTGAATAATCCATTTTATTTATTTTTAGGAGGATTTATATTAGCTAGTATTATAGAATATGTTACAGGATATTTATTAGAAAAATTATTTGGAGCTAGATGGTGGGATTATACCGATGAGAAATTTAATATAAAAGGATATGTTTGTTTAAAATTTTCTCTTTTTTGGGGAGTTATAAGTATTTTTGTAATGAGAATAATACATCCAAGGATAGAAGCTTTAGTTTATTCTATACCTCCATTTTTATCAGAATCATTATATACATTTATATTAATCCTGTTTGTAGTAGATTTTACTTTAACTATTAACAATTTAATAGAATTTAATAATATATTAAAGGAATTAAATAATATTGCTGATGAATTTAGAGAAAATCTAATAGAGATGAAAAATGGATTATTTGATAATATTAATGATATGAGAGACAATATAGGAGAGAGAAAAGAAGAAATCAATTCCAAATTTGATTTTAGAAATACTAATTTTAAGCAGTATAGCGAAAAAGTTATGAGTAGATTAAAGCTTAAACATAAATCTCTTTTAAAAGCTTATCCTAATGTTACATCTAGAAAGTTTAATGATATACTTGAATACATAAAAAACAAAAAAAATAATTAGAACTCTTTTTAGGGTTCTTTTATTTTTGTAAATTTATAAAAATAAACAAAGGAATATATATAGTTTTATAGAAACTATGATATAAATTATAACTCTACTTTTAAGGGGGATTATTTATGTCAAGATTATATGGAAAAAATATTATGCTTAGGGAATATAAAAGAGAAGATTTACCTTGTATAAGAAAATGGGTAAATGATCATGAGATAATAGATATGTTATCAGATATATTTTTGTCCCCTCATACATTAAATTTTACTGAAAATTATTTGAATTCCATTCTTGAGAATACTTCTAGTAATACTGCTAATTTTATTATAGCTTTAAAAGAAACTGAAGAATATATAGGACAAATAGATTTGTTAAAAATAGATTGGAAGAATAGGATAGCAAATATGGGCATAGTTATAGGAAGAACAGACTTTTTGAGTAGAGGTTATGGCTATGAGGCTATAAAATTGCTTCAAAATTATGCTTTTAATAGATTGAATTTAAATAAACTAGAATTATCTGTTCATGATTATAATATTAGAGCATATAAATGCTATTTAAAATGTGGTTTTAAAGAAGAAGGAAGAAGAAGACAAGCTTTTTATATTAATGGTAAGTACACTGATTATATAATTATGGGAATTTTAAAAGATGAATTTGATATGGATAGTGAAATCAAATATTAAAATATAGAACAAAGTTTACTAATGGACAATTTTTAGTAAGTTTTGTTCTTTTTTAATGATTGTATAAATAGTTTTTAGTAGGGCAAATATATATAGATACAATGTAAAAGCTTAAAATAAAATTTATTTTAAAAAACTCCAAAGACTTTGAAGTTTTAGCCATAATTCGTATCTTTAATTCTTAATTTGCATTCATAGAAAAGAATTTTTTTATGGAAATCAAAACCATGTATAAGTTGAATTTTCATTGTAGAACTCTATGTAAACATATAGAATATTAATTTTATAAATATAAATAAAAGGCGTGGTATTGTGTTAAAAAGGATTGATTGTAATGTAGAAAATCAATATGATAAGAACCTATTACAGTATAGATGTGGAGTCGCACATAATTTAGAAAGTGGAAATATATATATAGAAACTATTCCAGGAGAGTATGTAAATGATGATCTTCCAGTATCATGGTATTTGGTAGATAATAATGGAAAAGTTTTAGTTAAGCAAATTCATAACTATGATCACATATATATATTAAATATAGAAACTAGACAATTTGAATATTCTAAAATTGAAGAAATTGATGGGGAAATTGAACAGGTGCATATATATGAAATAGTTAATTTAATAAAGAAATTTTCAGCTAGAAATCCTAATGTAAGAATTTATTGGAACTTAAATAAAGGAGAAGTTCGCTGCACTAATATAATTTATGATATTATGTAGGGGAGATAAGGAAAAATAGCTTATACACTATATGAAGAATATAAGCTTTTCGTAAGACTTTATGATATGTTTATGGAAGAAGTACAAGAAGGAAAAGAAAATCCTGTTGGACATAAATATAGATTTATGACAAAGGAAGAAATATAAGATTTAATATAATTACAAATCCTTCTAGGTTTTACCTAGAAGGATTTTTTATATAAAGAATCGTAAAGAGGAAAAGGCACATTAAAGAAATATGAGATTTTAACGATAATTATTGGGGGAGATGATAATTTTATAGGGGTAAAAATATATGGATGAAAAGATATACATCATTGATTTTGAGATATTAGAAGAAAAAAATATAGAAGAAATATTTTATAAATGGGTTAATAGTAGAAAAAATACACCTTTAGGTTTTAAAGAGGATGTTAAGTTAATGGAGATAAATGCCCATTATGCACCTTGCTATGTTTGTGATTTAAATGTTAGTGCAGATTATAATATAAAAGTCCAAAAAAGACATGGACTTAGAAGAGGAGTTAGTACTTTAATTTCAAAGAATGAAGAATTCGCAACAAAAGATTATACTATGTTTGCATCTAAAATACTTCATAGATATGATATGGATCAAATAGCACCTTTTGATTTTTCAAGAATGTCAATTAGCGGATATGAAAAAAAACAAGGAACTAAAGAGAATTTTTCTCAAAATTATGAAGAATGCCTTCAACACTATAGAGGTGCAATACTAAAAAAATTAGAGATGTTTATAAATAGTGGACTTGCTAAAGTCAATACTAAAGAGATGAAAAAGAAATTTAATAATATAAATTCACATGAAATAATTAAGACATCTAGCCATGAAGTACTAGTTCCAGTATGGGTCTGCAAATATTCTTATAAATATGAGACATATTACTGCTTAATTAATGGACAAAACGGCAGATTTTATGGGCGTACTCCTAATAAACAGTTTAAAGGAAAATTTTTTATTATAATTTTTATTGCATTACTTTTATTATTAGGTGGAATGTATATTATATATAAATTTTAATATTTTGTTATAAGAAATTATTTCGCAACAGAGTTTAATAACTCTGTTTTTTTATTGTATTTTTTATAAAAAACATATTGACAGTATATATTAAGAAAGTATATACTGTGTATAGTGAATATGTACAGTATATACTTTATATACTCTTAAATAATGGAGGAACCTATGAATATAATAATATCTAATTCATCATCGCAGCCGATTTATGAACAAATAGCGAGCCAAGTGAAGGCTCATATAATTAATGGGATTTTACAACCAGGTGAAGTTCTTCCTTCTATAAGAAATTTAGCAAAAGAGCTTCAAATTAGTGTAATAACCACAAAAAGGGCTTATGAAGAACTAGAAAAAGAAGGCTTTGTTGAAACCGTTGGAGGAAAAGGAACTTTTGTATCTGGACAAAATAGTGAATTCATTAGAGAAAAGAGACTTAAAGAGCTAGAAGAAAAGATAACAGAAGTAGTTCAAGAAGGAAAAGCGTTAAATATTTCAGTTGTTGAGCTAAAAGAAATGATAGATTTAGTTTACGAGGAGGAATAAATATGAAAAAAATTTTAGAGATTAAAGATATATCCAAAAAATATAATGATTTTGCACTTGATAATGTAAGTTTTAATTTAGATAGAGGATATGTTATGGGTTTTATAGGTCCTAATGGTGCAGGAAAAAGCACAACTATAAAGCTTATAATGAATTTGATTAGAAAAGATAGTGGATATATTAAGGTTTTCGGATTGGATTCTGTAAAAGATGAAAAAGAAATTAAGGAAAGAATAGGTTTTGTTTATGATAATAGCTACTTTTACGAGGAGCTAACTTGTGAAAGTATGAAAAAAATAATAGCTCCCTTTTATAAAAAATGGGATGAAAAACTTTATAAAAAATATATGGATGAATTTTCACTACCTAGAGATAAAAAAATTAAAGAATTATCTAAAGGTATGAGGATGAAATATTCTATTATATTAGCATTATCTCATAATGCAGAGCTTATTATAATGGATGAGCCTACTTCAGGATTAGATCCAGTAGTAAGAGCAGAAATTTTAGATATATTTAGAGATATAATCCAAGATGAAAATAAATCTCTTATTTTTTCTTCCCATATAACTATGGATTTAGAGAAAATAGCAGATTATATAACTTTTATAAATAATGGAAAGATAGTTTTTTCAGAGGAAAAGGACAGTATAATTGAAAGCTATGGAATAGTTAAAGGAGATAATGATCTTTTAGATAGAGACATAGAGAAAGAATTTATTGGTGTTAAAAAAAATAAATTTGGATTTGAAGCACTAACCTCAAATAAAGAAAAAACAAAAAAAATCTTTGGAAATAAAGTTATTATAGAAAGACCAACTATAGATGATATTATGGTTTACAATGTAAGGGGGAATTAAACCATGTGGAATTTGGTGATTAAAGATTTTGTAGTACAAAAAACTAATATAAAATTTATATTGATATATGCATTAGCAGGAGTTTTATTCTTTGGTACATTAGGTGAAGGTGCATATGTTATGATACCAATGATGCTTTCATATATGTATTTACTAGGTGGACTAGGACAAGATGATAAAAATAATAGTGAATTTTTATTAAATTCATTACCTGTATCTAGAGAGAGTATAGTATATGCTAAATATCTATCTGTGATAATTTTTGGTATAATAGCAATTATATTAACCATGGGTGGTGCATTTATAATGTATTCTATAGGATTAAGTAAAGTGCAAGGTAACATGAAGATAGAGCATATTGTTGGCTTTATATCCGCACTTACAATTTTCATGGCAATAAATTTTCCACTATACTTTAAATATGGTTATGCTAAACTAAGGTATTTAAATATGGGGATATTTATGTTATTTCTAGTTGCTCCTATAATAATTAAATTAATAAATGATAATATTAACTTTAATAATCCTTTTATATTATCTATAAAAGAAAAGATATTATCATTATCAGATACTCAAATTGGAATAGTTATTATATGTATAGTACTGTTTATATATATATTATCTTTAACTGTATCTTTAAATATTTACAAGAAAAAAGAATTTTAATCAATATTTAGATAGCTTTAAATATAGATCTTAAAAAAGTAGAAGATATATAGCTTCTACTTTTTTAATTTTATAAGTATTTTAATATAGAACAAAACACTATATTGAATATTTATACTTTCCTGTATAGCTAGATTTATTTAATAATAGCATATGTAAAACTTATACAAAAAATAAGAATTAGAAGGAAAAAACTTAAAACATATGGAATAATTATGTAAGATTAAAATATGCAGATGTATGACTAAAATTAAAAATGTTTTACTTTATAAGAAAGATAAAAGTGTTTCAATCAATTGACTATTGCATAGTAGACAATTAATTTTAAAAAAATTTAGAGGGGGATTTTATGGGAATAAAACTATATTCAAAAGAACAAAGATTATTTAAAGAAATTAGAGAAGGAGAAAGGATTACTAATCCAATTTTAGTAATATTTATGCCTATAATCGTTATGTTCCTTTCTCGTTTTATTACAGTACCAATAATTAGAATAGCTTATAGAATATATCTTATGAATAATCCAGGAGAAAGTATTAATGAGTTTATTGGTAAAATTGGCGGCGGCTTTGGTGGGGGATTGCAGCTTATATTATCTTTTGGAAGTACTGTTTTGATTTATTTTTTATGGGTTAAGTTTGTGGAAAGAAGATCTATTGTTACTATGGGTTTTCATCTTGATGGAGCCTTTAAAAAATATATACGAGGTTTTTTATTTGGTTTTTTAATGATAGCACTGTCTGCTATAATGTTAATGCTCTTAGGAGAAGTAGAAGTATCAAAGGGAGATTTAATTTTCAATGATATTTCAATGGTATTTGGATTTTTATTTATGATTATTGGATGGATAATACAAGGTGCTACAGAAGAAATAATGATGAGGGGATATGCCTTACCAGTGTTAGGGACGAAAATTAATATTCCTGTAGGAGTTTTAATATCTTCATCTATATTTGGATTTTTACATTTATTAAATAGTGGAATTAGTCCGTTAGCTATTATAAATCTAATATTATTTGGAGTATTTGCAGCTTTTTATGCGATGTATGAGGATAGCTTATGGGGTGTATGTGCATTACATTCATCATGGAACTGGGCTCAAGGAAATGTTTTCGGTTTTTTAGTAAGTGGAGGAGGCAATATGGGTGGAAGTATTTTTACTTTTACAAATAAAACAGATACTATGGTAAATGGTGGAGCCTTTGGGCCAGAAGGAGGACTTGTAATAACAATAATATATTTAATAGGAATTGTAATTTTATTGCTTTTACAAAAGAAAAAGGTGGAAAGAGTAAAAGCAACCTATTTAAATAAAAGTTATTAAAAGGTAAGAAAACATTATATATATGTCAATTCTAAAATTAATATATATGTGAAAATAATTAGTATTTTTTAGTATCATAGTTGAAACTATTGAACTCACAATTTACAGTTCATAATTATGGGCATTTCTCAGTGGCAACTGAGAAATTTATAATTGATTAACCGTAGAGGCGAAAAATGTTCGTCGCATATTATTAAATAGTAAATTATAAGACGTATTAAAAAGAACTGGCGAACACTATTCGCATCTATAATAAAGCACTAGTAATTGTATTGCTAGTTAAAAAATCCATAACTTTTGAGAAAGTCTATCTATATATAATAGGAGAGGGAAAATAAATGAAAGTAGTAAAAGCGGAATTAAAAGCAATTAGAAAAAACGGTATAGATGTAAAAGTACATAATGGATTAATGGGACTTATTACTTCTATAGATAAAGAAGATATAACTTTTGAAGATATAGTAAATCATCAAGTTCATACAAAAGTTATACTTCTTACAAGAAAATGTTGCAGTTCTACGCCTATGACAATATTGGAAACAGGTGTGAAGCCAGAAGATGATGAGGAGATTGTGGAATTATTAGATAGAATACTAGAGTTGATAGGAGAAGAAATAAAACAAAATTTAAAAAAATAATTTAATATAAGAAAGTCGTGTTTTATAATCACGACTTTTTTAAATTTGAAAATAAATTTAATATTTAAAGCCTGTATTGTATATTTCTCAAAAATATATTTCACAAATTTATAAATTAGGCCTTTTCCATTTCTATTAATATAAAATGAGAGTTTTGAGTTGCTTTTATTTTAAATTCCTCTTCATATATTTCTAGAGCTTCTTTTTCATTAAGTTCTATAGTATTTTTATATCTTGGCTCAAAGACTATATTTTCTATAATGGAGTTTCCTTCTATTTGTACTAAATATCCTTGACGATTTTTATTTATTTTAAATTCGATTTTTTTATTAATATCTAATTTTAAGCTATATATGTTAGCATCTTGATTAATTTTGACAGGGGCGAAACCTTTCTTACTACTTACCATGTAGAGCCATTTATTCTTTTTTTCTTCTGTGTTAAAGATATAGTCACCATAGTTTGGATTACATCCTAATTTATTAGGATATATCCATATTTGCATAATTCTTAAATCATTATTAGCTAAATTATGTTCCTCATGAATTATGCCTGTACCTGCACTCATATATTGTATACCATCTTTTTTTACTGTTTTCTTATTTCCCATGCTATCGCCATGAATTAGATCACCTTTAATAACATAAGATATGATTTCCATATCTTTATGAGGATGATTATGAAAACCACTACGAGGTTTAATAATATCATCATTTAAAACTCTAAGTACACCAAAGTTATCATTTAAGGGATTACAATAATCTTCAAATGAAAAATGATGTATGCTAGATAGCCAACAGTGATCGCTTGATCCCATTTCAGTTAATGTTTTTTTCTTAAACATATTTTACTCTCCCTTAAAAATTTAAAATTGATATTTAACTTCACAATCATATTGTTTGTATTTTTATAAATTAAATTAGTGCCATATTTTTCTTAATTTATAAAAGTCAGCATTATCAATGTTAGACAACTTTTTAAAAAATATACCAATATGCTGGAATATTTTTCACCATAATGTATTGCTAGAACTTTCTTGCAGAGAGTATGAGTATAATTTGAAACTTTTTCTGATATGAAAATAACTAATATCTTTGCTCTATTATTTTCTTTCGGAGACCTTATCTAGAAGTTTATTTTTATGTATTGACTTTAGTGAACTACTAGTGTACTATTTAAGTAGAACACTAATATGATATGGAGGTTGCGTATGAAAGTTGAGTTTGATAACAACATACCTATATATTTGCAGATAATGAATATAGTAAAAAAGCAGATAATTAGGGGTGAAATAAAAGAAGGAGATAAAATTCCTTCTGTAAGAGAGTTTGCAGAAATGCTTCAAATCAATCCCAATACTGTTCAGAGAACCTTTCAAGAACTTGAAAGAGAAGGAATAGTGATAACCAAAAGAGGTATGGGAAGATATGTAACGGAGGATAGTGAGAAAATTATGGAAGTTAAGCAGGAAATGTCAAAAGAAATAATTACTAATTTTTTAAATGGAATGAAGTCTTTAGGGTTTGAGGAAGAAGAAATTTTAAAAATTGTATTAAGAGAAATTAAAAAAGAAAATTAATTTAGAGGTGAATATAATGGGAGATTTATTAAAAATTGATAATGTAACTAAGAAATATTCCTCTACTATCGCATTAAATAACGTTACTTTAAATATAGGAAAAGGAAAAATTGTAGGATTATTAGGAAGTAATGGTAGTGGTAAAACTACTTTATTAAAATTAATTGCTGGGCTTTCAAGATGTAATTCAGGAAATATTACTGTTATGGATAAGGAAATAGGTATAGGGACAAAAGAAATTGTATCATTTATGTCAGATAAACATTTCTTTGAAAAGTGGATGAAAATAAGTGATACCATAAATTTTTATAAAGATTTCTATAAGGATTTTGATGAAGGAAAAGCATTGAAAATGTTAGAATTTATGAATTTAAATGCTGATCAAAAAGTTAGCACCTTATCTAAAGGAATGACTGAAAAGCTTCATTTAAGCTTAGTTTTATCAAGAAAAGCTAAACTTTATTTATTAGATGAGCCTATAGGTGGAGTAGATCCTGTAGGAAGAGATAAAATTTTAGATGCAATTATAAATTTTTATGATGAGGAAAGTACAATTTTATTTTCAACTCATTTAATTAGAGATGTAGAAAGAATATTTGATGAAGTTATATTTATTAAAGAAGGAAATATAATTCTACATGATAATGTTGAAGATATAAGACTTAAAGAGAAAGTTTCTATTCATGATAAATTTAAGGAGGTATATGGTGAATGCTAAAATTAGTTAAATACCAATTTAAATCTAATTTTAAAAACTTGATGATATTTTTAGTAACTACATTAGTATTTCAAATACTATTTCTTTTAAGACTAGACTCTTTAGTAAATGCAGTACAAATGAGCTCTAGTAGTTTTGATGTTGGTGTGAATAATATTACAGGATTAATAGATATGGTAGTAATATTAGGCGTAATAGCTACTAGTGTTATTCCATTGATACTGTTTATTCAAAATTGCATTTCTTATGGAAAGATGATGGAAAATTATAATTTGATGTTGACTCCGCAAAAAGGTGTAAATTATCCACTATCTAATTTAATTTACTGGACAATTTGCTTAGTAATTATAGGGCTAATAAATCTAATATTCCTTACTTTTATTGCTAGTACTGCTAGTAGAACTATGGGATTTAATCAGATTATACCTCTATTAAAATTATTATTGACTCCTATGGGTTTGATATTTTTAATAAATATATTAATTCAAATATCATTATTTTTGGCTGGAATACTTTTATCTATAACAGTATGTACCATGAAAATTGCTAATAAATCTATACATTGGGGATTTGGAATAATATTTTATTTGGTCATTGATAAAATATATGGAGTTATAATAAAATTTACTGAAAATAAAATGACATTTGCTAATATTATTTTTAATGTAGATACTTCATTATTAAATAGTGATATATTTCCAAGTATAGCTATTACTACTGGAACTGCTACTATAAACCTGGTAGTATTAATAATGGAAATAATAGCTTTAGTTATAGCTATATTTGCAGCTGGCTATATAATTGATAAAAAGTTAGAAGTTTAGCAAAATTTAAAATGATTAATAATTATAGATGAAATTAGTTTTAATTAAAATAGCTTCTTAATAAAAAACTAGCAATACAATTGCTAGTTTTTTTGTTAAGAGTTATTTTATAATTTTAACAGAAATTAATCATGCTGTTTATACTATAATTTTAGAACAGAGAAAAATCAAACTAGAATTGAAAGGCTCAATAGTTTGAAAAATCAACATTAGCTTTATTTTAAGAAATTTACACTTAGTGAATTTCATACTAAATTCTTTATTATTAATCATTAATTTTTAAGATGCTAAGTTGTTTTCGTAGAAAATTTATTTTTAAGATTATATTCTAAATTTTTATATTATATATCTGTAATAGTAGTATTTAAATATTAATAGAAATTCTATAAATAATTTATAAAATAGATTTTTGAGTTTTAGTTATTAATCATATAAATTAACCATAGATTAACTTAAGAAGTTTGCATTATACTAAAATGATAAGAAGTATATTTAAGTAAATTTAAAGGGGGAATTTTCATGACTAATATTGCTACAATTGAATTTAAAGAGAATAAATTATTTTTAATTGATCAAAGAAAATTACCTAATAGTTATGAAATTTTTATTTGTACAACCTATAAAGATGTAGATTTTGCTATTAAAGATATGGTAGTTAGAGGAGCACCAGCTATAGGGGTAGCAGCTGGTTATGGAATACTTTTAGCAGCTAAGGAATTTTATAAATTATCTAAAAATGATTTCTTGGCTAATCTAGAGAAAGCCTGTGAGGTTATATATAATTCTAGACCTACAGCAGTAAATCTTATGTGGGCGGTTAATAGAATGAAAAAGGCTATAAAAAGAAATGAAGGTAAATCTATAGAAGAGATCTATAAATTTATTGAAAAAGAAGCACATACAATTTTAAAAGAAGATGTAGAAATTAACATGACTATGGCCAAGCATGGAAATAAAATAGTACCAGAAAATGCAACGATACTTACTCACTGTAATGCAGGTGCATTAGCTACTGCTGCTTATGGTACAGCGTTAGGAGTAATAAGAGAAGCTCACTATAGTGGAAAAAATATCTTTGTATATGCAGATGAGACTAGGCCAAGATTTCAAGGAGGAAAGCTTACAGCATGGGAACTTGTTCAAGAAAAAATTCCATCAAAGTTAATTCCAGATTCTGCAGCAGCTACTCTCATAAGAGACAAAAAAATTGATTTAATATTAGTAGGCGCAGATCGAATTGCATTAAATGGAGATACAGCAAATAAAATAGGAACTTTTATGTTATCAGCAATAGCTAAAATTTATAATATTCCATTTTATATTGTAGCACCAACCTCAACTATTGATATTAATACAGAACATGGAGAGCTTATAGAAATAGAAGAAAGAAATAGCGAAGAAGTCACTCATATAGATGGTAAAAGAATATTAGCAGAAGGAATTGAAATTTATAATCCAGCCTTTGATGTTACACCTAATGAAAATATAACGGGAATTATTACAGAAAAGGGTATTATATATAAACCATTTAAGGAAAATATATTAAAGCTTAACTTAACCTCAATGAAGTAAGAAAATTTTAAATATACATTTTATTAAATGAATATATTAGAGACTTAGAATTAAATGTTACTAAGGATTCATTTTTTGGAAATATAAAAAAGTATGTCAAAGAAAATTGTAATTAATGTTTTCTAATTACAATTTTCTTTTCATATCCATATTTATCAATGATTATTAAAACTTTCTATTATATTTAATATATGACTTTTATCATTCTTGTTACTTATAAAAATATATAAAAGATTTTCATCATCAGTGTTTATTGCATTAAAAGTATAATAGGATTTATTACTATTAATATCTTCTGAAAGTAAATATATCTCTTTAAATCCTTTTAAGTTTAATCTTTCACCAGTGCTTTCCATTTCATCCTTGAAAGATATAAAAAGTTGTAGTTCATTATCAGGACTTTTATAATGTACTTCTGTCATGGGATATTCAAAATCTTTGCAATTAAATTTGACAGAAGTTATAGTATAACCAAAGCTATTTAATTGAGGGATTGGAAAATGTCCCATAGAAATATTTACCTCTTCTTTATTAATGGAATTTAATTGGTTTTTATTATCTGAAAAATATAATAATGAAATATGACTGCATATAAATATTAATGTTATAGCTGTAATTATTAGCGCTTTATTCTCTTTAGATACTGCTAATAATAAAGTTATTATAGATAAAATAATAAATAAAGCTCCCACAAAAAACATAACATACCTCTAAGAAAATATAAGATAAATACATTATAATGGATAATTTTACAAAAGTCACCATAAATTTATGAAAAAAGAAATATTTTTAAATTTTATTGTATATTAACTTTGAAATATTCTTGCATTTAAGCCATTATTAGAGTAACATATGTTAAAATATATAAGTTCTGTGTGTTAACAACTTTTTCAATTCACAATTCAAAATTATGGATATTTCTCAGCAAAAGCTAAGAAATTTAGAATTAATTAAACCCTAGAGGAGAACAGTACTCTCTAGAAAGCCTAAATCCATTCCTAAATTGTGAATTATTTTAAGTTGTGAATTAAAATATTTAAGGATATAACTATATTGAGTTACAGATTAATTTTTTAAGCAGTATTTGCTAATTAAGTGTAAAAGTAATTATTCAGAAAGGATGTTGATTATGAATATTTTAATTAAAAATGCAACAATTGTAACTATGAATAATGATAATGAAGTAATATATAAAGGTGATATAGCTATTGAAAAGAATAGAATTAAATATATAGGGGAAGTACCAAGAGGATTTATAGCTGGGAAAATTATTGATGGCAGTAATAAAGTCGTTATGCCAGGAATTATAAATGCACATACCCATATAGGAATGTCCTTAATTAGAAGCTACGCAGATGATCTACCACTTTGGGAATGGTTAAATGAAAGAATTTGGCCTATAGAGAAAAAGTATACAGAGGAAGATATATATAATGGAGACATGCTTAGTATAGTTGAGATGATTAAAAGTGGTACTACTTGCTTCTTAGACATGTATTTTTCCTTAGAACAAACTGCAAAGGCCGTAGAGATTTCTGGTATGAGAGCTGTACTATCAAAGAGTTTAAATGGAGAAATTAATAAAGATGAGAATAAATTTGATGAGGTTAGAGAGTTTAAAAAGAACTGGGAAAATAGAGGAGATGGAAGAATAAAAATGATGGTAGCTCCTCACTCGCCATACACTTCTTCTAAA
Source organism: Clostridium argentinense CDC 2741 (assembly GCF_000816675.1). Classification (GTDB taxonomy): domain Bacteria; phylum Bacillota; class Clostridia; order Clostridiales; family Clostridiaceae; genus Clostridium_J; species Clostridium_J argentinense. The sequence continues at coordinate 394,445 of NZ_AYSO01000017.1, forward strand.
GCCTATTTAGAAAAAACAATAGATCTTGCCAAAGAACTAGAGCTCCCAATTCATATACATGTATCTGAAAGCAGAAAAGAAGTAAAAGATAGCTTTGAAGAGCATGGAGTTTCACCAGTAAAATATTTAGAGAATTTAGGATTATTTAAAATTCCAACGATAGCAGCTCACTGTGTCCACATTTCTGATGATGATATAGAAATCTTAAACAAATATAAAGTATCAGTAGCAAATAATCCTTGTAGTAATTTAAAGTTAGCTAATGGATTTGCACCAGTAGAAAAAATGTTAAATAGAGGGGTGAATGTAGCTTTAGCTACAGATAGTTCTTCAAGTAACAATAATTTAAACATGTTTGAAGAAATTCATACAGCTGCACTTATAAATAAAGGAATAAATGAAAATCCTCTTTCCATACCAGCTATAAAGGCACTAGAAATGGCAACAAAAAATGGAGCTAAAGCATTATTTTTAGAAGATGAGATAGGATCTTTAGAAGTAGGAAAGAAAGCGGATATGATACTAATTGATTTAAATAAACCTCATCTATATCCAAGACATGACATAATATCATTGTTAGTTTATTCTGCTCAAGGGTCAGACGTAGAAACTGTTATTATAGACGGGAAAATAGTAATGGAAAATTATAAGATGAAAACTATAGATGAAAATGAAGTAATGAAAAGAGCAAAGGAATCAGTGGAAAGAATATTTTCATAGAAGATAAATAAAAAATAAAGAATTAGCTTTACTAATGAGTTTTAGGAAAAGTAACGGAGTTATTTTTCCTTTTTATATTAATTAAATAGCAAAAAAGTTTTCATTAGCTTAAAAGCATTTGTAATTCCTGCTCTTTAATATTTAATTTTATTTATTTTTAAATTCTTTAACTTTTCTAAATAAGTAGGGCTGTATTTCCTTATAGGTTAAATTTTCTGGTAAATTTCCCCTAAAAATTACTTCGGCGATTTCTAGTGGTGGTAATTCATCTAATTTGTAAACTTTGGCATAGAATAATCTTCCATAAGAAGGTATATCATCTCTAGTAACAGAATAATCACAAATAGCTTCAATGTGGAAATCTGTAGCTCCAGTTTCTTCAAAAAGCTCCCTAGATGCAGTCTTATTTATATCTTCTCCCTCTTCTCTATGGCCACCAGGAATTTCAAGAGTAGTTCTTTCTTTATGTCTTACAAATAGCCATTTATTATTATATTCAGCTGCAATTACTGCAAATTTTAAGCTTTTATTAGCCACAGTGTCTAAACTGTAAAAGTTTATCTCCATAATTACCTCCTTATATTTTGTAATTTTTTTACTATTTTAAAATTATAAATGGTAATAGATAGTTTCTTAAGTAGATTATTTTTCGCAACAAAAATAGAAATAATCTGTATCTTTTATTTTCATTTCTTTAAAATCGTATCTATTACAAAGTTCTACTAAAGTACTATCTATAGGAATGGGTTCATTAATAGAGGTATAGCCAAGTAATTTACGACGTTCTTTTAATTCTTCTCTGGTTCTACAATGAACAATAATAAATTTTCCACCAGGATTTAAGTTATTATAAGCATTTTTAAATACGGGATTTAAGTCGTAAAAATGAGGAATAGAGTTGAAAATTATTATGTAATCAAAACCTTCTTTAAAGGTTACTTCCTCTTCAAAATCCATTAATCTTACATCTGTATTAGGGTGAAATTTTAAAAACTCACTTACCATTTTTTCAGCTATATCCATAGCTGTATATTTTAAAAGACAGGTATTTTTTAATATAGGATATAAAATACCTGTACCACAGGCCACATCTAAAAGAGATTCTCCCTTAACTATATTTAAAGTTTTAATAACTTCTTTAGCAATAATATAATTCTTTTCTGGGATATTCTCTTTCCATTGTGATGATAGCTCATTAAACATATTAATATCCTGTTCTTTCATAAATAGCCTCCTAATCAATTTAATAATAAATTATATCTTTAATCACTTTTTAAAAATATAATTAAAACTATTAAATTCACAATTGTGGAAATTTCTCAGCAAAAGCTAAGAAATTTAAAATTGATTTGTTGTTAAAGTGACACAGTCATTTCTTATAAATAACTAACGATAATTGTGAATTGTGCATTATTATAAATTTTGAATTGAAATGTTTAAGTGCCATAGCTATATTGATCTATATATTAGTTTTTAAGGTAGTTTACCTATACAGTTATATTTAAAGTCTAAAAAAGCGTGATTTAGTCACGCTTTTTATAATTAATTATTTATAATTGATTTCTGATAGTTTTGATACATGTTGAAAATTTATTTCTTTATTTTCATATAAGAATCTAACACCATCAATCCATTGACCAGGGTATGAACGTTGTAGAAAGCTTTCAATTAAAACAGTAGATGTAATGGTTCCACCTGCTGAACCTTGAAAATAATTTTTTGACCAACTTGGACCTTTAAAATCGATAGCTTCATTAATTCCAGCATTTATTTCAGATTCTTTAAGATTTATTACAGCTATTTTTTTACCATCTTTGTCTTCTATTTTTGTTACTTCTATTGGTAAAGAATTAAATTCAATTTTAGATAAATTTTTAGCTAATATATCTAATTTCTCTGTTAATGTACCGCTATTTATTGGAAGATAACATAATAGTTCTTTTTCATAACTATCAATGTTAGCAGTATATATAGCATAAAGATTATTAGTATTATCTCCAGTGCTTGGATTGTCTGTACCTTTAGAGGTTTCTGGAGTTTTATTAGGTTTTGAACCATTATCTTTATTAAGTTGTTCTTTTAAAGAAGATACTTCTTTATTTAAAGTTGCATTTTTTGAATCCAAAGAAGAAACTTGAGTGGTCAATTTTACATTTTCTTCTTTAGCTTCTGAAAGTTGCTTTGAATATTTCACATTTAAGTTAATAGCATAACCGATAACTGGTATTAAGATAATAATTAGCATTGCTATAACTAAATTTTTTCCTTTCATTGGAATCCCTCCTTAAAATTATAATGCTATCAAAGTATCTTTATGTTTTCATAGGTACATATATTAATCATCATATAAATTTATATAGATGATTTTTAAAAAAGTTTATACTTGCAATTTTTTCTCCAAATTATGACCTCAAATATAATTATTTTTTGTAAAACTCTCTACATTCTTATAAATATTCTATAAAATCATAAAAATTCCTCTAAAACTTTAAAGTTAATTAATCAAAAACTTATTTCACTAAATTAGAAATGTAATTTATTTAGGAATACTTTATATTTATTATTTTAAAATTAACGGTAGGATATAAATGGAGTTATACTAAAATAAGACATATAAAAATACTTATAGGAATACTAAAAGGTCTATTATTAAATAAAAATAATTTAGAGATAATATGAGAAGTTAACCATACAATAAATAAAAAATATACATTATAGTTTGTTATCAAACGAATGTTTTTATTAAAATTTTTAAAAAAGTACTTTTAAAAATTTTAATAATATACTATAATATAATTATCGAACAATAATTATAAAATATAAAATAAAGTTCGTAATATTAAAGGATTACTCAAGGGGGAAAAGATGAGAAAAGATATTTTTACAGTGTTTGTAGAGAAAAAACCGAATTTTAACTTAGAGAGTGAAAATTTATTAAGGGATTTTAGACACCTCTTAAGGATAGATGACTTAAAGGACGTTAGAGTAATCAACAGATATGACATAGAAGGAATTAATGAAAGTGAATATAAAGAAATAAAAAATAATATTTTAAGTGAATCCAATATAGATAAAGTTTATGATGGAGATTTAAAATTTGGTGGTAGAAGGGCATTTTCAGTAGAGTATGTACCAGGACAATATGATCAGAGAGCAGACTCTGCTGCACAATGTATACAAATAATAACCCAAAAAGAAATGCCTAAAGTTAAAAGCTCAAAGATTATAGTTTTAAATGGAAATATTAGTGATGAAGATTTTGAAAAAATAAAAAAATACTACATAAATACTGTAGATTCAAGAGAAGCTTCTATGGGAGAATGTAGAAGTCTTGAAGTAGAAAGTAAAGATCCAAAGGATATAGAAATACTAAAGAATTTCATTAATTTAGATGAAAAAGAACTGAATGAATTTTTAGGATATCATTCACTAGCAATGAATATAGGAGATTTAGAACTTATTCAAAAATATTTTAGAGAAGAAGAACAGAGAGATCCTACAGTTACAGAAATAAAAGTAATAGATACTTATTGGTCAGATCACTGTAGACATACAACCTTCCAGACTATTTTAGAGGATATAAGTTTTGAAGATGGAAAATACACAGAAGCTATAAAAGAAGGTTTTGATATTTATAAGAAATATAGAAAAGAGTTATATGAAGATAAGGAGAAACCTATGACACTAATGGATATAGCTGTTATAGGAATGAAGAAGCTAAGGGCTACAGGTAAATTAGATGATTTAGATATATCTGATGAAATTAATGCTTGTAGCACAGTGGTTGATGTAAATGTAGATGAAAAATTAGAAAAATATTTAATAATGTTTAAAAATGAAACACATAATCATCCTACAGAAATTGAACCTTTTGGTGGCGCATCTACATGCTTAGGTGGTGCTATAAGAGATCCGCTATCTGGTAGAAGTTATGTTTATCAAGCAATGCGGGTTACTGGAAGTGGAGATCCTAGAACGCTAATTGAAAAGACTTTAAAAGGAAAATTGCCACAAAGAAAGATAACAAAAGAGGCAGCTAAAGGTTATAGTAGCTATGGAAATCAAATAGGCCTTGCTACCGGTCATGTAGCGGAAATCTATCATGAAGGCTATTTAGCTAAAAGAATGGAAGTTGGAGCGGTAATAGCTGCAGCACCTTATGAAAATGTAATAAGAAAAGCTCCAGAAAGTGGCGATGTGATAATTTTACTTGGAGGAAGAACAGGCAGGGATGGAATAGGTGGAGCATCTGGTTCCTCTAAAGAACATAGTGAAAACTCACTTGAAAGTTGTGGAGCAGAAGTTCAAAAAGGAAATGCTCCAATAGAAAGAAAAATTCAAAGGTTATTTAGGAAAAAGGAAGTTACAACTTTAATTAAAAAATGTAATGATTTTGGTGCCGGAGGAGTTTCTGTTGCCATAGGAGAACTTGCAGAAGGAATAAATATAAATTTGGATTTAGTAACCAAAAAATATGAAGGATTAGATGGAACAGAAATTGCCATATCAGAGTCTCAGGAAAGAATGGCAGTAGTAGTTGGCAAAAATCATTCAGAAAGATTTATTAAACTTGCAGAAGAAGAAAACTTAGAAGCAGTAGCAGTAGCAGTGGTTACTAATGATAAGCGAGTTACTATGACTTGGAGAGAAAAGGAGATAGTAAGTCTTTCAAGAAAGTTTTTAGATACTAATGGTGCTAAGAGTTATATAAACATTGAAGTGAAAGAGCCTTTGAAAGATGAAAATTATTTTAGTAAAAGTAAGTTTAAAAGTGAGTCTGTAAGAGAATGTTTTAAAAGTACATTAAAGGATTTAAATATATGCTCCCAAAAAGGACTTGTAGAAATGTTTGATAGTTCAATAGGGGGAAACACAGTATTTATGCCTTTTGGAGGAAAAAGTCAAAGTACTCCAAGTGAAGGTATGGTGGGGAAAATTCCTGTTTTAAATGGGGAAACTACAACAGGAACCATAATGGCACATGGCTTTAATCCATATATATCAGAATGGAGTCCTTTCCACGGAGGGGTATATGCTGTAGTAGAAAGTGTTACAAAGATTGTTGCATTAGGAGGAGATTATAAGAATATTAGATTATCTCTTCAAGAATATTTTGAAAAGTTAGGTACAGATAAAAGAAAATGGGGTAAACCTTTTTCTGCATTATTAGGTGCACTGTATGCTGAAGATCAACTTCAAATACCAGCTATAGGTGGAAAAGATAGTATGTCTGGTACTTTTAAAGATTTAAATGTACCACCTACATTAATATCCTTTGGGGTTTCAGCTGTGGATGTAAATAAAGTGATTTCACAAGAATTTAAAGCTTTAAATAGTAAAGTGGTAGCCATAAATTCAAGAAGAGATAAAAGAGAAGTTATAGATTTTGATAATTTAAAGAAAAATTATGAGATAGTTCATTCTTTAATAAATAGAGGAAAAGTACTTGCATCGCATACTGTAAAGTCAGGTGGAGTAGTCGAAGTTATAAGTAAAATGTGTTTTGGAAATAAAATTGGATTTAGCTTTAATAATAACATTTCTTTAGGGGAATTGAGTGAGCCAAGATACGGTAGCATTGTTTTAGAATTAGAAAATCACATAAATATTGAGGAAGAATTAAATGATGTGGAATATATTCTTTTAGGAAGTACTATAGAAAAATATGAAATTAATATTAATGGAGAAACAATTTCATTAGAAGAACTTCAAAATGATTTTGAGGATACATTGGAAGAGATATTCCCAACAGATTATTCAGATAATAGATTTGCAAGTGAGAAAATAAAAAAATATAGTTCAAAAATAAATGATTCAATTAAATCTCCATTAATAAAGGTATCAAAACCTAAGGTGTTAATACCAATATTTCCAGGTACAAACTGTGAATATGATTGTGAAAGAGCATTTGTAAAGGCAGGTGCATCAGTAAATACCTTAGTATTTAATAATTTAAGTTCAAGACATATCGAAAATTCTATTGATGAATTAGCAAATCAAATTTCTAAATCACAAATAGTTATGCTTCCAGGAGGATTTAGTGCTGGTGATGAGCCGGATGGATCTGGAAAATTTATAGCTACAATTTTTAGGAATGAAAAGATTAAATATGAAATTATGAATTTACTTAAAAACAGAGATGGATTGATATTAGGCATATGTAATGGCTTCCAAGCACTTATAAAGTTAGGGCTAGTTACTTATGGAGAAATTATAGATATTAAAGAGGATAGTCCAACCCTAACTTATAATGCTATAGGAAGGCATATATCCTGTATGGTTAATACTAAAGTAGTTTCAAATTCTTCACCATGGTTCAATTCAATGAAGGTAGGAGAAATTCATACTATACCGGTTTCTCATGGTGAGGGAAGATTTTATGCAGATGAGGAAAATATTAAGAAGTTATTTGAGAATAATCAAGTTGCCACTCAATATGTAGATTTTGAAGGTAATCCAACCTATGATATAAAATTTAATCCTAATGGTTCTTGTTATGCTATAGAAGGAATAACAAGTCCAGATGGAAGAGTTCTTGGGAAAATGGGTCATAGTGAAAGAGTAGGAAAGAACGTAATTAAAAATGTTATAGGAAATCATGAGCAAAAAATATTTAAAAGTGGAGTTAATTATTTTAAATAAGAGGTTTAGAATGAAATAACTAGACAAAAGGATATAAAAATTCAAGGATATTTTCTAGTTATTTTAAGATTCTTAACTTAAAAATTGATAATGGAAATTTGTACATTTAAAAAATAATATTTTGGAGGTTCTTATGAGAGTAGCAATAATTTTTGGTAGTAAATCAGATACAGAAGTAATGAGAAATGCAGCAAAATGTTTAAGGGAGTTTGATATAGAGTTTGAAGCACATATTTTATCTGCTCATAGAGTACCAGAAAGATTAGGAGAAGTACTTGCTGAACTTGAAAACAAAGGATGTGAATGCATAATTGCAGGGGCAGGGCTTGCTGCCCATCTTCCGGGAGTTATAGCATCAAAAACTTTAATTCCTGTAATAGGAGTTCCTATAAAGGGAGCTATTGAGGGATTAGATGCATTGTACTCTATAGTTCAAATGCCAAAATCAATACCAGTAGCAACAGTTGGAATTAATAATAGCTATAATGCAGGAATGTTAGCGGTACAAATATTAGCAAATAAATATCCAGATATTAAAGAAAAATTAGTAGAGTATAGAAAGGTTATGAAAGAAAACTTTATAAAAGAAAATGGAGAAGGAGTTGAATTATAATGGAAAATAAAGTATTAATGTATGAAGGAAAAGCTAAAAAGATATTTTCAACAGATAACTCAGATGAAGTTTTAGTTTACTACAAGGATGATGCAACAGCTTTTAATGGAGAGAAAAAAGCTTCCATAGCTTCAAAGGGAATATTAAATAACAGTATCACTTCATTATTATTTGAAATGCTGAATGAAAAAGGTGTAAAAACTCATTTTATCAAAAAAGTAAGTGATAGAGAACAAATTTGTAAAAAGGTAGAAATAATACCTCTTGAAGTTATAGTAAGAAATGTGGCAGCAGGTAGTATGGCTAAAAGATATGGATTAGAGGAAGGAACAGAGCTTAAAACTACGGTATTTGAATTAAGTTATAAAAACGATAATCTAGGGGACCCATTAATGAATGATTATCATGCAGTAGCTATGGAGATTACGACTTTTGATGAATTATATTATATTTATGGAGTAGCTGCAGAAGTAAATGAACTTTTAACAGAATTCTTTAAAGCTCAAAATATAAAATTAATAGATTTTAAATTAGAATTTGGTAGATTAAACGGAGAAATTCTATTAGCAGATGAAATTTCACCTGATACTTGTAGACTTTGGGATATGACTACAGGAGAAAAACTTGATAAAGATAGATTTAGAAGAGACATTGGGGATCTGGTTGAAGGATACACTGAAGTGTTAAATAGAATGATGAAATAGTTATAAGATTTGAGAGATAATCATAAGGCTATGAAGATGGAGGATATAGAGATAATGAAATTACCTTTAAAAGACGGATATGTTTATAATAACTACGATCCAGATAAATTTCATGATGAATGTGGTGTATATGGAATTTTTAGTTTAGGTGATAATTTAGATGTGGCAAGAAGAACTTATTATGGGTTATATGCTCTTCAACATAGAGGACAAGAAAGTGCAGGCATAGTTACTTATAATGGTAAGAAGATGAAGTGTCATAAAAATATGGGTTTAGTTTCAGAAGTATTTAATAATGAAATACTAAATCAACTTACAGGATATTCAGCAGTTGGACATGTTAGATATTCTACTGCTGGAGATAGTTCTGTAAAAAATGCACAACCTGTACTTGGGGAGTTTAAGTTGGGGAATATTGCCATAGCTCATAATGGAAACTTAATAAATGCGGATATTATAAGAGAATTACTTGAAGATTCAGGATGTATTTTTCAAACTTCTATAGATTCAGAAGTTATTTTAAATCTTATAGCTAGAGGAGCTAAAAAGGGTATTTTAAATGCAGTAGTAGATACAGTGCAAGCAATAAAAGGATCTTTTGGCATTGTAATTTTAACAGAAAATGAATTGATAGGTGTTAGAGATCCACATGGTATTAGACCATTATGCCTTGGAAAAATTGGAGAGAGTTATGTTATAGCTTCAGAAAGTTGTGCATTAGATGCTACAGGAGCAGAATATATTAGAGATATTGAGCCAGGAGAAATTGTAGTTATAAATAATGAAGGAATAAAAAGTATTAATTTTGCGGAAAAAAGTAAAAAAGCAATTTGTTCCTTTGAATATATATATTTTGCAAGGCCGGATACAATAATTGATGGCATAAGTGTACATTCATCTAGAGTTAAAGCAGGTAAGAAGCTTTATGAAGAGTATCCAGTAGAGGCAGATATAGTAGTTGCAGTTCCAGATTCGGGGGTATCAGCAGCTATGGGATATGCAAAAGCTTCAGGAATACCTTATGAAATAGGGCTGATAAAAAATAAGTATATAGGAAGAACCTTCATTACTCCTTGCCAAGAAGAAAGAGAAAATGCTGTTAATGTTAAGTTAAATGTGTTAAAAGAAAATGTAGAGGGCAAAAAAGTAGTTTTAATAGATGATTCAATAGTTAGAGGAACTACAAGTAAAAGGTTAGTTGAACTTCTAAGAAAAGCTGGAGCAAAAGAAGTACACTTTAGAGTTTGTTCACCTGTAGTTAAATTTCCTTGCTATTTTGGAATAGATACTCCTTATAGAAAAGGTCTTATAGGAGCTAATATGAAAGTAGAAGAAATAAGACAAATAATAGGTGCAGATACTTTAGGTTATTTAACTCAAAAAGGCCTTTTAGAATGTTTAGGAGAAGGTGAAGGCTTTTGTTTAGGATGTTTTGACGGAGAATATCCAATTTCCGCTCCAATTAAATCAAGTGAAGATTAAAAACTTAAAGAGGCTTTAGTAATTATAAAATTTTGTAACTAAAGGCTTATAATAATCAATAATATTTGATTATTATGTATGTAATTTTAAGTGTAAATTGGGGAGTTATTATATTTAACTAGCATTTTATTGAATTAAGCCATAAGGATTAAGCTTTCTTCTTTAAAAAATATTTTGGAAAGAAGGGTAAAATAATGATAACATACAAGGATGCTGGAGTTAACATTGAAGAAGGATATAAAGCAGTACAGCTTATGAAAAATTACACTTCAAAAACTTTTACTAGTGGAGTTTTAAATGGGCTTGGAAGTTTTGCAGGAATGTTTGAAATAGGAAGCGGTTATGAAAATCCTGTGTTGATTTCTGGTACTGATGGTGTAGGAACTAAACTTGAAATTGCAATAAAATTAAATAAATTTGATACTATTGGAATTGATTGTGTAGCAATGTGTGTCAATGATATTTTGTGTCATGGCGCAAAACCATTATTTTTCCTTGACTATATAGCTTGCGGGAAATTAGATTCTAATATAGCAGCAGATATAGTGAAAGGAGTTTCTAAAGGCTGTATTGAAAGTAATGCAGCATTAATTGGTGGAGAAACAGCAGAGATGCCTGGTATGTATAAAGATGGGGATTATGATGTGGCAGGCTTTGCAGTAGGAATAGTAGATAAGAAAAATATAATAGATGGAAGCACTATAGAAGAAGGGGATGCGCTAATAGGTATTGCTTCTTCGGGAGTCCATAGTAATGGATATTCATTAGTTAGAAAATTAGTTGAAAATTATGATGAAGTTTTAGATGAGAAAACAATAGGAGAGATTTTACTTGAGCCTACTAAAATATATGTTAAATCTGTGCTTAATTTAATAGATAAATTTAATATAAAAGGAATGGCACATATAACCGGTGGTGGCTTTTATGAAAATATTCCAAGAATGTTTAAAGGAAACTTTACTGCTATTATTGATAAAAGTTCCTTTGAAATTCCTAAAATTTTTAAGTATTTAATGAAAAAAGGCGTAGAGGAGTCTCATATGTTTAATACTTACAATATGGGAATTGGAATGGTTTTATGTGTAAATGAAAGAGACAGTGAAAATATAATAAAGGTATTAGAAGAAATGGGAGAAAAGGCATATAAAATTGGTACTGTAACTGCTGGAGGTGAAGGAGTGTGCTTAAAATAGCAGTTTTAATATCAGGTGGTGGTTCAAATCTTCAAAGTATAATTGACAATATAAACTCTGGATATTTAAAAAACTGTACTATTGAATATGTTATTAGTGATAGAGAAAATGCCTATGGGATAAAGAGGGCAAAAGAAAATAATATAAAAACTATGGTTTTTGATAGAAAAAAATATAGTAAAGCTTTAAGTGATGAGATTCTAAAGGTGTTAAAGGATAAAGTTAATTTAATAGTTTTAGCTGGTTTTACCTCCATACTAAATAAAAGCTTTATTGAGAGCTTCAAAAATAAGATAATAAATATTCATCCTTCATTAATACCTAATTTTTGTGGAAATGGTATGTATGGTATAAAAGTTCATGAAGCAGCTATTAATTATGGAGTTAAGGTTAGTGGGTGTACTGTTCATTTTGTAGATGAAGGAACAGATACAGGGGCTATAATACTTCAAAAAACAGTAAGTGTATATGGAGAAGATTCCCCGGAAGGGTTACAAAAGAGAGTTTTGATAGAAGAACATAAAGCATTACCAGAAGCTATAAAGCTTATAAGCGAAGATAAGATTAAGATTAAAGGAAGATTAGTTTACATAAAGGAGTAGTTGATATGATAAAAAGAGCATTAATAAGTGTTTTTGATAAAACCAATGTATTAGATTTTGCTAAATTTTTGGTAAGCAAGGATGTAGAAATAATATCTAGTGGTGGTACTTATAAATATTTAAAAGAAAATGGTATTGATGTAATAGAGGTATCAGAAGTTACAAAGTCAGAAGAAATGCTAGATGGTAGAGTTAAAACACTTCATCCAGCTATTCATGGTGGTATATTAGCACTTAGAGATAATGAAAGTCATATGAAAACTATAAAGGAAAGACAAATTAACACAATAGATTTAGTTTGTGTTAATCTATATCCATTCTTTGAAAAGGTCAAAGAAGATTTAACTTTTGAAGAAAAAGTTGAATTTATAGATATTGGTGGACCAAGCATGATAAGAAGTGCGGCTAAAAATTTCAAGGATGTACTTGTTGTAAGTGATATAAATGATTACGGTGAAATTATGAAGCAAATAGATGAACGTGGAGAGGTAGATTATGCTACTCGTAAAAAATTTGCAGCTAAAGTTTTTAATTTAACCTCTGCTTATGATGCAGCTATTTCAAAATTTTTACTAGAAAATGATGAAACATATGAAGAATATCTTTCTGCTTCCTATATAAAAAGTAAAACTTTAAGATATGGGGAAAATCCACACCAAAGTGCAGCAGTTTATAAAAATTCAGATGGTAGTGGAATGATGAATAATATAATAGAGTTAAATGGTAAGGAACTTTCCTATAATAATATTAAAGATATGGACATTGCATGGAAAGTAGTTAATGAATTTGAAGAAATAGCTTGTTGTGGATTGAAACATAATAGTCCTTGCGGAGTAGCAATTGGAGAAACTGTTAAAGAGGCGTACATTAAAGCATACGAATGTGATCCTATATCAATTTTTGGTGGAATAGTAGCAATAAATAATACTGTAGATAAGGATACAGCAGAAGAGATGGTAAAAACCTTTTTAGAAATAGTAATTGCTCCAAGCTTTACAGAGGAAGCTTTAGACATATTAAAAAGAAAGAAAAACTTGAGAATAATAAAATGTAGCTCAAAACCAATGAACAATAGAGAAATGGTAACTGTTGATGGAGGAGTATTAGTACAAAGTGTTGATAATAAATTAATAGATGAAATAAAGGTTGTAACTAAAAAGTTACCTAGTGAAGAAGAAATGAAAGATTTAATTATAGGCATGAAGGTAGCTAAATATGTTAAATCTAATGCTATTGTAGTAGTTAAAGAGGGAAAAGCTACAGGTATAGCAGGTGGGCAAGTGAATAGAATTTGGGCTACTACACAGGCATTAGAAAGAGGAAAAGGTGGATTTGTATTAGCTTCAGATGCATTCTTCCCATTTAGAGATTGCGTAGATGAAGCTGCAAAATCCGGAATTAAAGCTATAATCCAACCTGGTGGTTCTGTGAGAGATGAAGAATCAATAAAAGCTTGTGATGAACAAGGAATAGCTATGGTATTTACTGGATTAAGACACTTTAAACATTAAAAATTGTTCATTGTCAATCATCAATTTTCAATTGGATAAAAGGTGGTATAACTATGAAGATATTATTAATTGGTAATGGTGGAAGAGAGCATGCATTAGCATGGAAAATGTCACAAAGCAGTTTAGTTAAAAAGATTTATTGCGCACCAGGCAATGGCGGTACAGCTTTTGAAAATAAATGCGAAAATGTAAATTTAAAAAGCATTAATGAATATTTAACTTTTGCGTATGAGAATAAGATAGACCTAACTGTAGTTGGGCCAGAGACACCTCTTTGCGAGGGGATAGTAGATATCTTTAAAGCTCATGATTTAAAGATCTTTGGACCAAGTAAAGAAGGAGCAAAGTTAGAAGGCAGTAAGAGTTTTTCTAAGGCTTTTATGAAAAAGTATGGGGTAAAAACTGCAGAATATGAAAGCTTTAATGATGTAACAGAGGCTTTAAAGTATATAGAACATTGTAGTTTCCCAGCAGTTATTAAAGCAGATGGATTAGCGGCAGGAAAAGGTGTTGTTATAGCTAATAGTAGAGAAGAAGCTAATAATACAATAAAAGAATTTATGGAGAAGGATATATTTTCTGGAGCAGGGAAATCTATAATTATAGAGGAGTTTTTGGAAGGTGTGGAGGCATCAATACTATCTATAACTGACGGAGAAACTATTATACCTTTTATATCTTCAAAAGATCATAAAGCTATATATGATGAAAATAAAGGACCTAATACAGGGGGAATGGGCGCTTTAGCACCTAACCCTCACTGTAATGAAGAAGTTTTAAAGGAATTTTATGAAAATATCATGTCTCCTACATTAAAAGGAATAAAATCAGAAAATATAGATTATGTAGGAATAATATTTTTTGGATTAATGATTACCAAAAAAGGCATTTATTTATTAGAGTATAACGTAAGAATGGGCGATCCTGAAACTCAAGTTGTACTTCCACTAATGGAAAGTGATTTAGTTCATCTTATGATAGAAGCATTAGACAAAAGATTAAATAGAAATAAGGTGCTATTTAGAAAAGCTCATGCATGTTGTGTGATAGCCTCATCAGAGGGATATCCATTAGAATATAAAAGTGGATTTGAAATAACAGGATTAGATAATATAGATAGCAAGGTTTTCCTAGCAGGAGCAACAAGAACAAGTAGTCAACTTTTAACTTCCGGTGGAAGAGTTTTAGGAATTACAGCTTTAGGAGAAAGTATAGAAGAAGCAAGAGAAAAAGCTTATGTGGATATAAAAAATATAAATTTTAATGGAATATATTATAGAAGTGATATAGGAAAATTATAAATTTAACAAAAGGTAGCCATATTGTCCTTAAAATAAAAGGAGATATGGTTATTTTTATTTAAAAGATAGCCGAGAAGTATTGTTAGAGGATACGAAAAGTTAAAAATAAATATAGAATTTGTATTATTTAAATAAGAATTTTTGAATGATTATTTTTGAAGATGTATAAAATACTGAATAATGAAAAATTCTATGATATAATATTATCTGTGTAATAAGGAATTAGGCAGAATTTAGGAGTTGATAGATTTGAATTTATTTAAAAAGTTTGTTAAGGAATGGGGTATACCTATACTATGTGCTGTAGGATTAGCACTTTTAGTTAATAAATTTATTTTTTTTAATGTTAGTGTGCCTACAGAGTCTATGTATCCTACAATACAGCCAGGAGATAAAATTTTTGTAACTAGGAATTATAGCGAAAAATCTCTGAAAAGAGGGGATATTTTAGTTTTTCATTCTAAAGAGTTAGGTGAGGATTTGATAAAAAGGTTAATTGGGCTTCCAGGGGAGACCATTAATGTAAAAAGCGATGGAACGGTATATATAAATGGTGAAAAATTAGATGAACCGTATGTAATATATAATAGTGATAAAGAAGTTACATTACAGGTGCCTGAAAATTCCTATGTATTTATAGGGGATAATAGAGCAAATTCATTTGATGCAAGATATTGGGAAAATCCCTACATATCATATGATGATATAATGGGAAAAGCAAGATTTATAATAAAGCCATTTTCTAGATTTGGAAAACTACAATAGCGTAAAACACTAGTAGCTTAAGCTACTAGTGTTTTTTATTAAGTCCATGAAAACTATATATTAATTAACTGTAGGGAGAACAGTGTTCTCCTAAAAATTTAAATCCGTTCTTGTGGTTACATATTGAATAGAGGAGTGATATTTTAATAAATAATTAGGAGATGCAAATTAAAAAGCGAAAGCATTAATTATAATTTTATTTTAGAAATCAATATAAATTGCCTAAAAATAAAAAGTTACTATTTAAATATAAATTAAAAATAGTTTAAATATTAGAATAATACTTGATATCATTGTTGAGTTTATTTCTAAAATATGTCATAATAACACTATATTTATATAATTAGTTAATAAATAATTAATAGAAATTCATAAATAAGAGAAAATAATTTAATGGAAGATATTAATATATAATTTTTATGAAGGGAATGAGTAATTATGGAAATTAATAAAAGAATTGATGAAATGAGTAATGATATAATAAACTCAGTAAAAGAAATAGTTAAAATAAGAAGCCTTGAAGGAGAGGCAAAGCCTGGGATGCCTTTTGGAGAAGAAGTAGATAAGGCACTTCAATGTGCTCTTGAAATTTCTAAAAAATTAGGATTTAAGACAGTAAATGTTGACGGATATGCAGGATATGCAGAATATGGAGAAGGAGAGGAATATGTTGCTGCACTAGGTCACATAGATTTAGTACCAGAAGGAGATGGATGGATACATCCTCCATATGGAGCTGAAATTCATGATGGAAAGATGTATGGAAGAGGAACAACAGATGATAAAGGACCTATCATTGCATGCCTTTATGGTCTAAAAGCTATAAAAGATGCAGGACTCCCATTATCTAAAAAAATAAGAATAATATTTGGAACAAATGAGGAAACTGGTGGAGAAGATATACCTTACTATTTACAAAAAGAGTCAGCACCAGTAGCAGCATTTACTCCAGATGCAGATTTTCCAATAATAAATGGAGAAAAAGGAATAACTATATTTGATTTAGTTAAAAATTTTACATCAGCACCTACTGGAGACATAGTTATAGAAAACATGACAGGTGGGAATGCTGCTAACATGGTACCAGATTATGCAGAAGCATTATTGATTTGTAAAAATACTACAGAAGTTGTTGAGAAATTAAAAAGATTCGTCTTAGATAATGAATATAATATGACCTCAGAAGTAAATGGCTCTGAAATTAAAATTAAATCTATAGGAATTTCAGGACATGGAAGTACTCCTGAGCTAGGGAAAAATGCTATAATGCAGCTTATAACATTCTTAGCAACATTGGATTTAGGAAATGACGAATTATCTAATTACGTTAAATTCTTAGGAGAAAAAATAGGAATGGATTTTAATGGGGAAGGTTTTGGTATATATCTTGAAGATAAAGATTCTGGAAAACTATCTTTTAATGTAGGTAAGATAGCTCTAAACAAAAATAAAGGAGTAATTACTTTAAATTTAAGATATCCTGTAACAAAAACATTAGATGATATGATGAAACCAGTAAATAAAACGTTAGAGGGAACAGGAATAACTATAGAAGACTTTTCGCATCAAGCACCATTATACTTTTCGCCAGATCATCCATTAATTCAAACTTTAGCTAAAGTTTATAATGAGCAAACTGGCAAAGAGGCAGAATTAATTTCAATAGGTGGAGGTACTTATGCTAAAGAAATGCCAAATACAGTTGCCTTTGGACCAATATTCCCAGGAGGGGCAAATACAATACATCAACCTAACGAATATATAGAAGTAGAAGATTTAATAAATATAACAAAAATATATGCACATTCACTATATGAGCTGGCAAAATAGTCAATATAGTTACAATTAATAAGACATGTTCAAAAATTAACTAGTCAGAATGATAGTCTATTTTTCACCAGATTGTGCCTTTTGAGCTTCATGATAGATTAGATTTCATGAAAACTCATTGACATATCTAATGCAAAATATGTGACTTGTTTTCGGCTAGTTAGTTTCTTTTAAATGTCTTATAAATGTTTTATAGATAAGTTAGGAATAAAGTGGTATAATATGTACATATTGTTAATTAATTTATTAAAAGTTAATTTGTTAAGTATTTCACCGAATTTTTATGACTTTTAATTATTATGCTTTAATCAATTAAATATTTGTTTAGTGTGGTATAATTATATTTAAAATCATATAAGGTATCTAGAATAAGATATATTAACAAATAATTAATTACTTTTTAAGATACTTAAAATTTTTTATTAAATACATAGATTTAGGTGAAATAAATGTAGGGCAAAGCAATTATTGTAGTATTATTAACATTCATATTAAAGATATTAAAATTATAAACAAAATTTATAATTAAGTTTACATATAAAATTTTAGCAATATTAACATTATAAAAATTGTTGAAAAATTAAAAAGGAAAGAGTTCATAATTTACTAAAAAATTAAGCTTAGAAATCTTGAATAATAAATTCTTGTTAATAAATAAAAGCAAAGTTAATAGAGGCAATTAGAGAAATATTGTGAAAAGAACATAGCCTAAGCTAAAAATAAATATACAATATTATAATTAACAAGTTTTATGTAAAATAGGAGAAGAAAAATGGTTATATTGCCAATAATATCATTAATTATTATAATAATGGTGTTATTTACACCTATAGTTAATTCTACATTAATAGCCTTAGGATTTATTTTCATAAGTGTAGTTAGCTCCATTATATCCATTAAATACGCTTCTACTGCAAAAGGAGTTAATAATAAATTAGCTAAGGTAACGATAAATTTATGTTCAGTAATTATTATTATGAGTATGTTCGCGTTAGCTTTTATTATAGTGCTAAATGTATTAACTTGCTTAACTTAAATATAGAAGAATAATGTGATATTAAGATTTAGCATTTATTTATATAAAATATTTTTAATAAATATATAATCACATTGGAATTTATGTGAAAAATTCATTTTATAATAAAGTAGTACTAGAAATATTTTATGTAATTTGGTAGAGTGAAATGAAGATAATATAAAATTCACTAGATTTATATGCAAAGGTTTATGTTAATATTATTTAATATAAACCTTTATATTTTTTAAAGATTAATAAAGTATATTAAAAAAATAGCTAGTCGGCATACTCGTCTATTTCTTTATCATACTGAGTTGTCATAACTTGAACTAGCATGGAAGCCTATCTATTTATTTGATGCAAAATATACTTCGCATCTTTGACTTATTATTTTCATTTAGGTGTCTAATATTATTTAATCTTACACAATTAGAGTAGTCTTAAAATCTATATTATTTTATTTAAGAAAGGAAATGATATCTTGCATAAGAAGGAAATGGAAGAAAAGCTTAGAAAAGAATTAGAATTTTCATTAGAAGAAGAGAAGCTAAAAACAGTTATAGAAATATTAAATCAAGAGATATTACAGAACTTAGAAAAACGTAAAGAAGTTACTAAATATATATTAGACTATAGAAAAGATATTCTTGATGAATATAAAGATGATGAAGATAAAATAATAGAATACTTCGACCATGAAAGATTTGTTAAAGAAGAAGCATTTAAAACTATAGATAGAAAGCTCAAAGAATTTAACATACTTAAAAGTTCTCCCTATTTTGGAAGGGTGGATTTTAGAGAAGAAGATTTTGGAATTGAGAAAATTTATATAGGACGTTTTGGGGTGACGCCAGAGGACAGTTTTGAACCTCTCATTATAGATTGGAGAGCACCTATAGCATCACTTTTTTATAATGGAACCTTAAATGAAGCACATTATGAAGCACCTATGGGAATAGTAAAAGTAAATATATTAGCAAGAAGACAGTTTATAATTAAAAAGAGTATTTTAGAAGGAATGTTTGATTCAGATATAAACATTAATGATGAAATACTTCAAATGGTATTAAGTAAAAATTCTTCTGAAAAGCTAAAAGATATAATTATGACCATACAGAAAGAACAGGATGATATTATAAGAGAAGAAAAAAATAAAGTAGTTGTGGTTGATGGAGTAGCAGGAAGTGGAAAAACAACTATAGCTCTTCATAGAGTGGCATATCTTTTATATAATTATAGAAATCTTTTAGAAGATAAAGTACTAATTTTAGGACCTAATAGTATATTTATGGATTATATTTCCGAGGTATTACCTAGTCTTGGAGAAAGTGGAGCAAAACAAAATACTTTTTTAGATTTTGCATTAGATCTTTTAGATATTGATGAGGTGTTAACATTAAAAGAAGTCATGGAAAAAATATTAAAAGGTGACGAAGAATTTAGTAAGGATATAGCCTATAAAGCCTCTTTAGATTATAAAAATTATTTAGACAATTATATAGAAAATCTTAATAAATGTCATTTTGAATATAAAGACATTATCTTTAGAGATAAGATAGTTATATCTAAAGATGAAATGGAAAAGATGTTTAATGTCTACTTTAATAGTTTACCTTTATTTAGACGTAGTAAAAAAATAAAAAGAATTATATACTCTAAACTAAAAGATGCTAGAGATGAAGAGTTTAGAGAAATTGAAAAGAAATATAAAGAAGAGAAAGAGGCTATTCCTAAAGAGGAATTACTACTTAACATAAATAACCTAGATTTTCAAAGAAAGCTTAGAATAAGAGAGCTTATCCAAGATTTAATAGATTTAAAGAAGAATTTAACTTATTTAAACTCACCAGATATTCTCAAGTTATATAATAAAATTAATAATAATAAAGAGTTACATGAAGGTGATTTAGGTGCAATACTTTATTTAAAGGTTAAATTGGAAGGGCTAAAATTAAAAGAAGAAATTAAGCATATAGTAATTGATGAAGCTCAAGATTATTCACTTCTACAAATTATTGCAATTAAAGAATTAACTAGATGTAAATCCTTTACTATTGTAGGAGATAGTAATCAAAGAATACTTCCTATTCAAGGTAAAGTGGCCATGTCAAATATGGAAGATTATATTGAAGATTTCGATGTAGAACATTTTGACCTTCATAAGAGTTATCGTTCTACTAGAGAAATAATGGAATATGCTAATAATTTTTTAACCAATAGCAACATAGTACCATTAGTTAGAAGTGGCAGTGAAGTTAAAGAAATAAATTTAGAAAATAGCGATGAATTAAATGATAAAATAGTTGAAATAGTTGATGATATGAGAAGTGAAAAATTAGAAAATATTGCTATTATTACTTACAACAATGAAGAGGCACGAGAACTAAATGAAGGATTAAAACATAAATTGAATTTTAAATTAATAGATAAAGATTATATACAATACTCTCATGGTGTTGTAGTAATACCTTCTTATTTTGCAAAAGGACTAGAGTTTGATGGAGTAATAATAGTTAAAGAAAATAATTTTATAGAAGAAGGATATAGTAATGCTAACAAATTGATGTATGTAATGGCGACAAGAGCACTGCATCAACTATATGTAATAAATAAATAGCTTTATAGCTTAAATCAATGTACAATTTAAAATTCATAATTTACAATGTAGAGAAATTAGTTTTGATTAAACTAATTTCTTTAACTATTTTTTATTAGCAATACAATTGTGAGTTTTCTATCTCTGGGGAATAGTTTAATCAATGGAGATTTGAGAATGGAAAATTCACAATTAATAAATAAAAAAATCGTGATTCAATCACGATTTTTTATCTTATTATAGTAATTAATCTTTCAATCCAGAATAAAGCAAGAATACCAGCAGTAAAGAAAAATAACCTTCCTTCTTTTTTCTTATTTCTAGCATATATGGTTTTTATTCCAATAAATATAAAACCTACTATTAAAAATCCATTAGCAACTAAAATTGATATAATTTTTTGCTCTTCATTAAGACTTTTATAAAATATAGAAAAAATACTAACTACAATAGCTATAAAAGGAAATCCCAAAGTAGTTATTTTATATATTAAAGAGTTTTCATTTTTAAAATCCATAAATTAAGTCATCCTTTCATAATTTTTATACAACTAAATAGTATATATCATTTTAATTTATTATAAAAGCCCTATATTTATGCAATTGAGAATCGACGATTGACAATGGACAATTAGGGATACTTTTCCTTACGGAAGAAGTTTTGAATTGATTAATTGTAGCGGCGAATAGTGTTTACCATAGAAAAACTAGCAATTGCATTACTAGCCAATATAGATTAAAAAATTATTTTGGTTAAAAATAATTTCAACCTCAATTGTCAATTATGAATATTTCTCTCAAAAGAAGCTTTGAATTCTGTAGTATGAAAGTTTCTTATTATTTAAAAGTGTGATACCATATTTATAGAATTTTATAAGACTTAAGGGAGATAGAAAGATGAAACAAAAAATGGTTATGTGTAAAGTAGCTTTTATGTTTTTTCTAGGATTAATGGGCGGAGGTATACTAGGAACATTAATACTAGGAAGAGAAAAAGGTGTACTATATTATCAAATAGGAATTCCACTATGTATATTATTAGCAGCAATTGCGTTTTACTTTTATAGCAAAGAAAAGAGATACAAAAAAATAATTTATTTAAAAGAAAATTGGCCTAATGAAGTAGAAACCAAAAGAGATTTTAATAAAGTTGTTAAGTTTTTTAAAGAGATAAGTATTGATTTTTATGATGAAAAGATAGGGTATACTATCGATGATCAAACTGCTAATGATTTAGATTTAAATGATGTTTATAAAAAAATTGATAGCACAATCACAACAGCAGGTGAGCATATGCTTTATCATATTTTGAGAACTCCTAAACTAAAAAGGGAGGAACTTAAAAGTAGAGACGAGATTATAGAATTATTTCAAAGTGATAATAGCATAAGAGAAGAAATTCAAGTTAATTTGACTAATTTAGGTAAACAAGGAAATGGAGATATAATAAATTTATTTAATAGTACAACTAAAGTAGATAAAATGAAGAAATATGTTTATAGTTTTTTAGCTCTATTACCAATAGTGGCAGGAGCCAGTTATTTTATTATAGGTAGTAAAGCTATTTTATATATAATTATATCATTTACTGTTAATACTTTTATTCACCATAAATCCACTAGCGAAATAGTAGATGAAGTAGATTCTATAGCTTATCTAGGGAACCTAATATCTATAAGTAAAAATTTATGTAAAATTAAAAATCAACAATTAGAAGATAAAATTAAAAATATAAATGATAATTTAAAATATTGCAATACAATAGATAAAAAAGCTATATTTTTATCTTCGACCGAAGGTGTAGATATTTTAATGGATTATGTAAATAGTATATTTTTAACAAAGATTAGAGCTTATTATAGCATAATTGAAATAATACAAAAAAATAGAGAGCATTTAATAGAAGTGTATAGTACTTTAGGCGAATTAGATGCTTTAATTGCTGTAGCGGCGTATAGAGAAAGGGTAAAGAGATATTGTAAACCAAATTTTGTAGACAATGATCAATACATATCAATAGTTGATGGAATACATCCTCTTATTGATGAACCAATAGCCAATAGCATGGCCCTTGATAAAAAAGGTATTATACTTACTGGATCAAATATGTCTGGCAAATCTACATTTTTAAGAACTGTAGGAATTAACATATTATTAGCTCAAACAATATATACTGTATGCGCTAAAGAATATAAAGGAAGCTATTTTAAGTTATTAACTTCTCTTAGTATTACGGATGATGTAAATAGTGGTAAAAGCTATTATTTAGGAGAGGCAGAAGCACTACTTAGAATTTTAAATTCTTTAGAAGGAAATATAACTACCTTTTGCATGATAGATGAGATATTTAGAGGCACAAATCCTATTGAAAGGGTTGCCTCATCAACAGAGATTATTAGATATATTATGGATAGAAATGCTTTAGCACTTATAGCAACTCATGATTTAGAGCTTACAGAAGTTGCTAAAGATAAATATGAATGTTACTATTTCTCAGAATTAGTAGATGAAAAAGAAGGACTAAAATTTGACTATTTAATGAAAAAAGGAGTATCTCCAACAAGAAATGCAATTAAGCTCTTAAAATTTATAGGATATCCTGAAGAAATAATAGAAGGGGCTAACGAGAGAGTAACTATGGCGTTAAAAAGTGAATAACAAAGCTATAAATTTATGAAAGAATATATAAAATAAAGTTGATTAAAGCTTAAAATTTCAACATATTATGGAGGTTGGGAGAATGGAATTAACTATACTTCATACCAATGATATTCATAGTAATTATGAGAACTTTTCTAAAATAGTATCTAAAATAGAGGAATTAAAAGATGAAAATACTATAATTCTTGATGGAGGAGATTTTGCTGACTTTAAGAGAATGGAGTTGCAGGGAACTGATGGAATTGCTGCAGTAGATTTATTAGAGTATAGTTGTTATGATGCAATAGCTATAGGAAATAATGAGACTTTTAATGGACTTGATATACTAACGAATATGGCAACTGCATCAAAGGTTCCATTTTTAGGCTGTAATCTTTATAAGTTAGGATTTAAGAATATTAAAGGGATTAAAAAAAGTACAATAATAAATAAAAATGGTGTAAGAATTTTAGTTATAGGGGCATCTCCTGACTTAGGAGTATTTAATACATTAAGTGGTATAGAAACCAAAGATCCTATAGAGTCTATAAAGGAAGAAATGAAGTTAAATAATGGGAAGTATGATTTATGCCTAGTGTTATCTCATTTGGGAATGGATAAGGACAGAGAAATTGCAGAAGAGATAGATGATGTTAATGTAATAATAGGAGGCCATTTTCACATATTAATGGACGAGCCCAAAATAGTTAATAACACTATTATACATACTTCTGGATGTTATGGAGAAAATTTAGGTTTACTAAAAATTAAAATCCATAAAAATAATGTAGAAGTATTAGAAGGTAAAAATATAAATGTAAATACTTGTGATTTATGTGAAAATGTAATAAACATATTAAAAGAGAATAAAGAAAAAGCATTAGATAATTTAATGAAGCCATTATATAGCATTCCTATTGATTTATGGCATGATGTGGCGGAAGAAAATCCTATCACAAACTTACTTGCAGATGCCTTAGCTCATATATTTAACTGTGATATAGGCATTATAAATAGTGGAGTAATTAATGGAGGGATTAGAAAGGATGAAGTTTCAAGTAAAAAGATTTTTGAGATATGTACATCATCTTTAAATCCAACTTACTTTGAAATACAAGGAAAATATCTAAGAGAAGCTTTCCAATCTTCCTTAGACAGCGATGTTTGTTTTATGGATGGAAGTGGACCAGGTTTTAGAGGAAAGTATTTAGGTAGAATTCATGTTTCTAAAGCATTAATAGAGCATGATGGCAGAAAGATAAAAGATATCTTTATTAATGGAGAAAAACTTCAAGATGATAAATGGTATAAGGTGGCATCATCAGACTATCTTCAAAGAGGAACAGGATATGAATCACTAAAAAATAATAGAAATGAAATATATAATAAAGAATACTTAAGAGATGTATTAAGAGAATATATAGGAAAAAGAGAATTTTTACTGGAAGCTATTAAAGATAGATGGATATTAAAGAAAAGTTAGAGATACTTTTATATTTTTAAAACATGGTTTAGAAACCATGTTTTTTATATAGATTTTAATATTCTAAAGAGGTGAGTAAACAAAACATTAAATTATCTAGTATATTATAGGTGGTGATAAGTCATATAGAAAACTCATCTTTTCATTATAAGAGAAGTGTTTAAGTCGCTATTATGGTGGGAGGAAAGATGAGTTTCATAGATAAAAGTTTAGTAAATAAAATAAATGTGAAAATACTCTCTATAAAGATAATCTAATGAAATCTCTTCATAGAGTGATAGAAAACTTCTATATTGTACTTTTCCCTTGTAGCTTAAATAAATGTAAATATGACCAATCAGTTTCAGCAGCATTCCTTGATGAAATTAGTTAGCAACAATATCCTTCTGTCTTTGTTTATAGAGTGAAATTTTTCCTTCCCTGGTGTGTTAGTCCATTTCTGTAGATCAGCAATGTTACATCAATAAGTTTGTTTTTTAAAATTCGCCTAATTATCTAAGCAGCTTCATCTTCTCTTTGGTACAAGATCTTTGCCAATATAGTCGTAAGTAGCATGGCTGCGCTCATAAATAATGTAGGAAGGTACACCTTCAGACTAAATGTTTCAAATAGAATACCATATAGTATCTGTCCCACCGGAGCTGCACATTGTGCAACTGCAGTAATAATTGCCATAACCTTTCCCAATAGATTGTTGGGAGTTTGTTTTTGTACACGGGTAAGTACAAAAATAGATAGAATTGTCATTGACATTGCAATAGGAATTACACAGATAAAAAAGAGAATAAATGCAGGATAATATCCAAACTTAAGAAACATAGGAGAAAGAGAGAGTGCCATTGGCAGAGCTAAAAGAGTAATCATAAGTAGCCATTGGTATAGAGTTCTCATCTTCATTCTTTCAGCAAAAACACCAATGGATAGTGCACCTAAAATAGTACTGAACTGAATAATTCCCATTCCAATTCCATATAGTGCTTCATTGCTCTGCATAGTGACACGCAAAATGATTGGACCACCTACAACAAGAAAAGGAGTCAAAATCAGGTTTAGCAGGGCTGCAAGAGCCATGGCTTTGAGAATATAAGGCTGCTTTACAATATAAACAAATCCGTCTTTCAGATCCTTTGCGATTGTAGGAATAATATGTCCCTCAGGTTCTCTTTTTACAAAAGGAATCTTTATAAAAATTTCCATCACCGCAGATAGGAAAAAGGCAATACAACTTATCACAGTCAAAATCTTTAAGCCTAACATACCATATAGCACACCGCCTAATATAGGAGAGGCAACGTTAGACAAAGCGCCAACACCACTTACAATACCATTTGCCTGCTCAAGCTTGTTTTCTTGTACTAGCAAAGGGATACTTGCCTGTACAGCGGGCTGGTACATTGAGCTGATGAACGCTAGAAGCAGCATAATCATACCAATAGCAAGGACAGTTGCATTTCCTGATATCATAAGGCAGAAGAAACACAAAACAAGGGTGCTGCTTGTAAAATCAAAAATGACCATTAGATTACGACGATTGAATCTATCAGCGATAGCTCCGCCAATAGGTGAAAGTAGTAGGGGGATATTCGATATAGCATATAGAGTGGCATAGATATCTGCACGACCAGTGATATCAAGTACATAGAGGGATAATCCAAATCGCAATAAAGCAGAACCAAGGATGGATACGATTTGTCCTAACACCATAAGATTAAAATTTTTAGAGAATGTCTGAAAAGAATAGTTGTCTTTCATTATGAATACACACCTTTCATATTTAGACTGACCGTCAGTCTATAAAATTTCAAAAAAAGAGCAATCTCTTTTTTATGTTTGGGATGCAAGTAGTTGTAAGATATTATCAAAACTGCCTTTTTTGGCTCCTAATGTGGTTTCCATGATGAATATAAAAGCTTTCATTTTTCGCAGCATTTCATCAGGTTTCCAAGTAAACAAATCCTCGTCAAATAAAAAAGCAGATGATGCAATTAAAAATTCTATGGTTTCTTCTGGATAATCTGTGGCAAATATATTCTCCTGAATTCCTTGACGGATAACTTCTGCTAAGACAGGTGTTAGATGACGAATGGTCTGAACTAAGCTTTTTTGGTGCATTTCTGCATTACCTTTCTGATGGAATTGTTCAATCATTTGCTCTTTGCTATCTCCATTTTTCGGTCTTTGTGCAATTAAGATTTGAAACAATTTATCAATAGTAGGGATACTTGGATCAGATACAATTTTTTTTGCTACGGCTACGTCTGTACTTACAATCCGCATAATAATAGCATCCATTACTTCTTCTTTGGATTTGAAATAATAATAAAAGGTTCCCTTTGCAATACCAATTTCATTCAATATGTCAATAATAGTTGTTTTAGCATAGCCTTTCGTAGTAAAAAGCATTTCAGCGACATCCAAAATTTCATTTCGCCGCTCTTGTGGTTCTTTTATAATTCTCATATGTAATACCTCCACTTTTATAGACTGACCGACGGTCTATAAAGATGATATACCATATTTTTGAAAGTGTCAAGCTATTTTGTGGTGAATGATGGAAAGAAAAATATTAAAAGTTTTATTGGGGGAGGTAATCATAGCCATAAACACCGGTAATAGAAAAATACTTTAAATATAGTTTCAAGACCTTTTATTTAATAGAGTTGTTAAATAATACTATTTAATATAAAATGATTATTATGAATTTAAAATATTTGATATAAAGAGAGGATTGGTTATGAAGGCACAATCTACAGGCAAAGGTTTTTTAGTATTATCTATATCTTCATTAATTGTAAAATTGATCGGATTATTGAATGTACCTATACTAAACATAATTATTACCACAGAAGGTTATGGTGTCTATAATATTGCCTATATGGTTTTTGCTTTTATATACACCATTAATTTAGGTGTATCTGTAGCAATATCTAAGGTAGTATCTCATTATACATCTATAGATAATGAAAAATCTTCTAGGCAGTGTTTTGAAAACGCAAAAATAATTATTTATATATTCGGTATTGGAATAGGATTAATTATGTTTTTCTTTTCAAAGCCTTTAGCAAACTTATTGAATTATCCTGAGGCATATTTAACAATAAAGATGCTTTCGCCTACAGTTTTGATATCAGGTATACTAGCGGCTTATAGGGGATATTTTCAAGGAAAAAGAAACATGATTCCTACAGCTATTTCAGAAATAGTTGAGCAAATTATAAATGTACCAGTGAGTTTATATTTTGCTTCAAAATGGATTGAAGGTGGTATAATAAAAGGATGTGCAGGAACTACTATAGGATCTTTTATGGGAGCTCTAATAGCATTAATTTATTTAAGGATCCTTTTTATAAAATCAGAAAAAGAGAAATATAGCTATAGTTTTTTACCAAATATAGTAAAGGAAATATTGAAGTATGCCATTCCTATAGTATTAATTTTAGGATTACAGCAATTTGTTAGTGTGGTGGATACGGCGCAGATACAGGGGAGGCTATTGTATATTGGATTCGATGAATCTAAAGCAAAGGAGCTCTCTGGTATATTAGGGAACTTTAATACTTTAATTAATGTACCTATGACTGTAATATCTTCGTTATCTACAGCATTACTTCCATCTATAACTTCTTCTTTAGCGTTAAACGATAATATAAATTTACAAAATAAAATATCCTATGGATTTAAACTTTGTATATTAATTTCAATACCAGCATTTGCAGGACTTACAGTTCTAAGTTCCCCTATATATAAAATGCTATATCCTACTGCGGCAGAAGGTCATATTCTTATGAGATATGGCGCCATTATTATATTATTATGGTCTATAATGCAAATTCAAGTTACAATACTTCAAAGTATGTCTAAAACATATAGATTGTTTTTACACATATTTATAGGAGATGTGTTTAGAATAGTTTTAAATTATATTCTAGTAGGAATACCATCTATAAATATCAAAGGTGCAATAGTGGGAATAGGTATTAGTTTTTTAATTCCAGCTATTTTAAATCAATATTATATAAATAAGGAGTTAAATATAAAATTAAGATTATATAATTTTAGTTTGAAGGTGGTAATTTCATCTTTAATTATGGGAATAGGCTGTTATATTTTTCAAGGTAATTTATTAAGTATATTTAATAAAATAGTAAGTAGTAATTATATAGCTAATGTACTATCTGTATTAATTTCAGTACTTTTGGGTATTGGAATCTATGGCTTTTTAGTATATGTATTAGGAGCAGTTAAAAAAGAGGAAATTAAATTTTTTATAAAACGATGATAAATATAAATTAGGTAGAGGCAAATATAATTTATATTTTAGACATTGAAACAAAATAAGTCTTAAATTTTTTAAAATAACCGCACAACCATTGAATTTGGAGGTGCGGTTATTTTAAAACTAGGTATATTTAAATAAATTTATTTAGTATTGTTTTCTTTTAAATATTCTTCTTCATATTTTAATAATTTATTTATAACTTCATTTGTTACAGCATTGACTTTTTCAAAATCCATATTTGGTATATATAATTTTTCAAGTTCATCATGTAATGCCTTAGCATTTTCTATACAAGATAAAGCTTTATTTAATAGTATATAAAATGTGTTTTTTACCTGTTCAATTTCATCCTTATTTTTTTCTATAGAAGATGAATTAAGGAAATTGCTCATGTCGAATATTCTTCCATCAAAAGTAAGTTTATTGATTTCATTTGAAGTAATAATAGCTGTATTTAATTCAGGGATTAAAACATGTTCAATCTTATCCGGCATTAGTGGAGTATGAAGTACTTCTACATAATATCCTCTTCTAACACCTTCTTCATATAAGTACTGAAGAACATCAGTCTTTCCTGTACCAGGAGGACCTTTTAAAATATATATATTTTCATAGTCTTCAATTAAATTTGTTATAAAACTTATGACTCCAGCAGGAGTAAAGGCAGTAGCGAATAAATGTCTGTCATAGCCTAATTTAGAAATATCTTTTTTAAATATGGTATTTTTTAATTCCTCTTTAAATACGTTTATTTTATTCATATTCAAAGCATCATTATTGAAAGTATACCAGTCTTCATAAATATCTTTTGCAGCAGCTAAAAATCTGTAAGCTCTTTTGAATGTTTTACCTATTTTTTTATTACTATCAATAATTAGATCTTTAGAATCTTTAAAATCATCTTCTCTCCAACATTCACCCATGTTTAATATTTCATCTACTGCACCAGGATTTATAGGATCAACCACATGAGGTGATGTTGCATCTAGTAGTGCAACATTAAGTCCTTTAATTACAACTCCATCTAAAGAATTGCTATCAGAGGAACAATGATGATATTCTACAGTATATCCTTTTTCTAAAAATAAATTGCCAACTTTTTTCATTAATGAAGATTTTCCAGTACCAGGGCCACCCTTTATACATATAATTCTTCTAGCTTCATCTTGAGAAAGAATATATCTGTAAAGTGAATAAAATCCTTTAGATGTATTTCCACCTAAAAAATAGTGTCGTTGCCTTTTTAACATATAAGATCACACTCCATAATTTCATATCAGTATATGATATTCATTTATTTGCAAAAAGTTAACATGTAATACTTTAAATGTATGCAACTTATATTATACTATAAATCAAAGAAATGGTTAACATTTATGTGCAATATTAACAAAGTCAATGAGTTTTATATGGTGATTTTAAAAAGAAATAAGTTTAAAACTTCTCTTATAAGAGAGAAGTATCAGTAATTGTGAATTTAATAATTGATACATCTATATATAGCAATTACATTTATATTTGTATTAAATTTTAACTTTGTTGCAACTTATAAGATATTAAGTTTTATATAATAATATATATTCTTTGTTTAAAATAAAAATATTATTTTAAAAATTTATTATGATGTAATATAAAATTAAAATTTGAGAAATTAATATAGTTAATAAGATTATAAAAAGATATATATTTAATTTATAAAATAACCCCATGTACAAATTTTGTACATGGGGTTTGTAGTTAATATAAATTTTAATGAAGTACTACAGTCTTTTCTTATTCCACTCCAAGATAATCTTTATCTATAGTTATAATAACATTATATTTGGAGTGAATTTTCTTTATTGAATTATCTATATCTTTAATCAGCTTATGTTCCTCATCTTTTGATAGATGATGGCTTACATCTATAACTGCATCAAAAATTAAGTTTTTAATCTCACCTTCACCTACAACTCTAAAGTCATGTATAGATTTTATTATAGGGAAATTTTTTAAAACCTCATCTAGTATATTTCTATCCTTTAAAACATCTTCACTATTTGTATTAATAGGATCCATGTGAATAACTAAATAAATATCAAGTTCTTTAGAAACTTCTTTTTCTGCTTTATCTATAATTTCATGAATTTTTACTATAGAAATATTACAAGGTACTTCAGCATGTATTGAAGCTATTATTCTTCCGGGGCCATAATTATGAATCATTAAATCATGTACACCGCATATATTGTCATAACTCAATACTGATTTTTGAATACTCTCTACTAATTCTTTATCCGGTGCCATACCTAATAATGGATTTAGAGTATCTTTTACTAAATTATAACCTGCATAAAGGATTATCAATGATACTACAATCCCCATGTATCCATCTAGTGGAAATGAAAAAAAATTAGAAAGTAACAAAGATAATGCTACAGTACTTGAAGATATAACATCACTTAAGGCATCTACAGATGAAGCTTTAAGTGCAGAAGAGTCTATAGTTTTTCCAACATATCCATAAAAACTACTAAGCCATACTTTAAATAAAATAGATACTAAAATTAATAAAAATGGTATTAGAGAAAAATTTACTGGTGTTGGGTTCTTAATTCTTTCAATTGAACTTAAAACAAATTGAAATCCTACAATCATTACAATGAATGCTACAATAAGTCCAGAAATATATTCAATACGCCCATGTCCAAAAGGATGCTCTCTATCTGCAGGTTTACTAGCAAGTTTAAATCCAAAAATAGTTATTACCGATGAACCTACATCTGATAAGTTGTTAAAGGCATCAGCTATTACAGCAATACTATTACTAAAAATACCTATTGTAACTTTTATTCCGAATAATAATAGATTTATCAATATACCTATAATTCCGCCTAGATATCCATACTTTTCTCTTACATCCTTATTTTTTACATCATCATAATTCTTTATAAATTTTCTTACAATTAATTTAGAAATCATCTAATCACCTCAATGAAGCATATTTATTATCACTAAATTATACCATAATATAATAAATATGTTTTAACAATATAATTAACTGTAAAAGATAAAATTGAATTTAGAATTTGCTTAAAGGGTTTTCTAGATAGATTATAATTCAAAGAGTACTTTTAATAATTTATGCTATATCTTATTATTTCAAAAATTCATAGAAATATTATGGAGAAATTTGTTATACTAAAGATAACAGATATTTTGGAGGTGTATAAAATGTCACAACAATTAGATTTTGCGAGAGACCTTATTGATTTTTTATATGAAAGTCCAACTGCTTTTCACGCGGTTAAATCAGTTAAGGAAAGATTAAATAAAGCTGGATTTATGGAAGTTAAAGAAGAAGATAAATGGAAGTTGGAAAAAGGCGGAAAATACTATACAACTAAAAATAATTCAGCATTAGTTGCTTTTGTTGTAGGTAATGGAGAAATAGAAGAACAGGGATTTAAACTAGTAGGTGCTCATACAGATTCACCAGGATTTAGAGTAAAGCCAAATGCTGAAATGACTGTAGAAAACTCTTATGTAAGACTAAATACAGAAGTTTATGGTGGTCCTATATTAAGTACTTGGTTTGATAGACCTTTAGCTATAGCAGGAAGAGTGGTTTTAAAAGGTGAAAGTATACTTTATCCAAAAACAACACTTATCAATATAAATAAACCATTATTAATTATACCTAATATAGCTATACATATGAATAGAGAGGTAAATAAAGGTTTTGATATAAATGCTCAAAAGGATACATTGCCAGTTTTATCATTAGTAAATGAAAGTTTAGAGAATGGCAATTATTTATTAAATGCATTGGCTGAGGAATTAAAAGTATCTAAGGAAGAGATTATTGACTTTGACTTATATCTTTATGAATATGAAAAAGGAAGTATAATAGGACTAAATAATGAATTTATATCTAGCGGAAGATTAGATGACCTTCAAATGGTTCATGCAGGAATTGAGGCATTAATAAAAGCTGATATTACTAAAGGAACTAATGTTATGGTTTGTTATGATAATGAAGAAGTGGGAAGTTCAACTAAACAAGGTGCGGATTCTGATATGCTATCTAACATATTAGAAAGAATAGTACTATCTCAAGGAAAAGGTAGAGAAGAATTCTTTAGAGCATTAGCTAAATCTTTCATAATTTCTGCAGACAATGCTCATGCCGTTCATCCTGCTGCACCAGAGAAACATGATCCAACAAACAGACCACTTATGAATAAAGGACCAGTTATAAAAATAAATGCAAATCAAGCATATACTACTGATAGTGATTCTGATGCAGTTTATGAGGAGATTTGTAAAAGTGCGGGAGTACCTGTACAAAAGTTTGTTAATCGTTCAGACTTAAGAGGTGGCAGCACTATAGGGCCTATAAACTCAACACATATTAACATTCGTTCAGTAGATATAGGAAATCCTACTTTAGCTATGCACTCAATAAGAGAACTAGCTGGAGTAGAAGATCATACTTATGTAATGAAATCTTTTATAAAATTTTATAACCTATAATTTTCAATTAATAAAATAGACCAGCATACTGGTCTATTTTTAAATTAAAGAATTATAAATTGCATAAGTGACTTTGTCACTTCAAAAAAATCATTTAAAACTTCTTCTGCAAGGAAAGGTATCCCCAATTGTCCATTGTCAATCGTCGATTTTCAATTATATAACTCTTGACTATAACTTTTATTATGATATAATAGTATAAATTTTATATAAATATTTTATATTATACTTTAATAATGCAAAATATTTATAATATCTTCGTATAACCCCAATAATATGGTTTGGGGGTCTCTACCAGGAATCCAAAATTCCTGATTACGAAGAAGATACCTTATGGGTATTTTCTTCGTAATCAGGATTTTTTATTCTTTAGCATTTATTATAGAAAAGAGGAGTAATATGGAATTGATAAAGTTACCTAAAATCGAACTACATTGCCACTTAGATGGTAGTGTTAGGCCTGAAACAATTGTTGATATAGCACAGAAAGAAAATATAAATATTCCTAGTTCAGATATTAATATTATTAGAAATATGATGATTGCGCCTTTAGAATGTACCTCTCTTTCTGAATACTTAGAAAGATTTGCATTGCCTATAGATATTATGCAGTCTAAGGAAAGCTTAAGAAGAATCGCTTATGAACTTATGGAAGATGCATCAAAGGAAAATACAAAATATATTGAGATTAGATTTGCACCATTACTTCATACTAAAAAAGGATTAACAATTGAAGAAATAATATCAAGTGTATTAGAAGGAATTAAAGATGGAGAAAATGATTACGATATCAAAGGTAATTTGATATTATCTTGTTTAAGAAATGTTCCTGTAGATACTGTTTATGATGTGGTAGAAGCGGGAAGAAAGTTTTTAGGAAAAGGTGTAGTAGCTATAGATTTATGTGGTAATGAAGAAGCGGAATTTTCTAAAAGATACATAGAGCCTATTGCATTAGCTAGAGAATATGGATATAGAGTTACTATTCATGCTGGTGAAACAGGAATTGGGAAGAATGTTTTAGATGCTGCAGAAATGCTTAAAGCTGAAAGAATAGGCCATGGAGTTTTTATAAAAGATTGTTCTGAAGCTTATGATATTGTAAAGAATAACGCAATTACACTTGAAATGTGTCCAACCAGTAATATTCAAACCAAGGCAGTAAATTCTTATGGAGATCATCCTATTTTTAATTTTTATACTGATGGAATAAAAGTGACAATGAATACGGATAATAGAACTGTGTCAGATACAACATTAACTAATGAATATAATGCTATATTTAAAGAATTTAGTTTAACCTATGAAAATTATAAAGAACTTTATTATAATAGCATTAATGCCGCCTTTGTTAGTGAAGAGATGAAGGAAGAATTAAGAAAATTCATATAAATATTATTTGCAAAGTCGTGATTTATCACGACTTTTTATATACCATGCAATATTGAATTATATCACTATTGGCTAAGTTGATATTCTTTACAGGTTTAAAGCCAAAATGTGTATATAGATTTACATTTTTTATATTTTGAGTTTCTAAAGTACAATGGACTTTTCTTTCATCAGCTTCTTTTAAAATTTCATTCATAATCTTGCTCATATATTTTTTACCTCTAAAATTTTTTTGAACAACAATTAGATCTAAATGAATATATTCATTTTTTACTATATCTGTTATCCAGGCAGAACTCATTTTCTGGAGAGTAAAAAATCCTTTTATAAATGTTTTTACATTTACATATCTACATATTTTAAAAGATTTTAATGTAGCTATAAAAACTTTAGAGATATATTGAAATGATGAAGTAAATTTTTCTGAATGAAATATAAGAGCAATGGCTTCCATATCTTCAGAGGTGCTATATAAACTACTATAATCGTAAAGTAATTCAATATAATTCTCAAAGAATATGTTCAATGCATCTAGCCTATTAGAGGTATGAGGAAGTATGTGCTCATATAAGGGATCATCTAAAAATTCCTTTGCAAAAATCCTTGAAGCCTTTTTTAAATCTTTTCTTGAGAGTTTAACTAAGTTACAAATAATCCCACTCCTAAACTTTTTTTATTTTTAATTAATTATAACTCATAAATTTTATCAAAGTAAAGAAAAAGCATATCCATAGATAAATTACATTAATTGTGAATGGCTAGCTGTATAAATGAATGGAGAGATTGTCCTTCAAATATTGGAATATAAATATTGGAATATAAATAATGAGACTATATCTTTTGATATAGTCTCATTATTTATGTTTAAATTAAACATTATTTTAAAATATAACTTTTATTTAAAGTATTTATATTTATTAAGTGTTGGTAAAAAAGTTAATATCATTAGGGATACCCCCATAATTAATATTTCACCTGTTGATTTTATTATGCCTTTATTTATAAGAAAAGCTACTAAAATCATATATCCACTAATAAGTAAATATAAAAATCTTTGACAGAATATAAATTTTCCTTTATTTGAAATAACTTTTCCATTTTCTTCGTACATTGCAAGGATTTTTTTCCAAGGCATTAATAACGCCAGTAAGAGTTGTAAAATTCCTGCAGCAATCAATATTATAATAATAAAATTTTTCAAGTTAAATCCTCCCTACAATTTAAAGAACTATAATATAATTTAATTTTCTAATTCAGTATTAATTACATTGTACACTAAATAGCATTATAGAAAAACTATTTTAGAATTAATCCATAATAAACTTTATTTCAGAAAACTTAATATGCAGTAATAAATTATGATTACCTAGGAAATAATATACAGGTGACAATATATATTGAAAGTGAGGATTTTTATGGAGTATATAGTTATATTATCGATAGTTTTCTTAATAGCACTGAGAGTTGTTACATTAAGAAAATGTAGTGATGATGATTTATTAGATTATATTAAGATAGGTGAACATAATAAAGAGGATTTAAATAGCTTAGCTATGGAACTTTCACAAAAATACAGTGATATAACTAATAAGAGCTGTAAAAAGTCTCTAATCTATAATATTCAAAAGTGCTATAAAAAGATTATTGCTTGTCATGATGAAATAAATGAGGAGTATAAAAAAAATTGCGATATTATACAAGGTGGAGAATGGATATTAGATAATATGTATATTCTAGAGAAAGAATATCATGATATAAAACTTAATATGCCACATAAATATTATAAACATTTACCTGTAGCTAAAAGAGGCATATTTAAGGGATATCCTAGAGTTTATCAAATTGCGGTAGAATTTGTAAGTAATAGTGAAGGAAACTTAAATGAAAATATAATTAAAGAGTTTATTAACAGTTATCAAAAAGAAACTATATTGACCATGGGTGAACTATGGGCGTTACCAATTATGATTAGAGCTGCTTTAATTCAAAACATAGGAAAAACTTGTGAAGAAATTTCTTTTACAGTGAGAGAAAAAAAGAGAGCAGAAATTTTGGCACAAAATATAATTAACAGTCAATTAGATGGAAGTTTAAAAGATGATTTTCATGAAACACTAAAAAAACAAAAAATAACCACTACTTTTGCGGATCATTTATTAAAACTTTTAAGAGATAATGGAATCGAAAATAATGAAATAAATAAAGTGATAGAAGATAAATTAGAACTTAAAGAAATTAATATAGATACCGTAATAGCTACTTCTTATAAAAGAGAAAGTAAATTTGAAACCATATTAGGTAATAGTATTACATCTTTAAGAGATGTGGAAAGTTTAAATTACAAAAGACTTTTTGAAGAAATATCTATAGTTGAGCAAATATTAAAAGAAGACAAATTAAAAGTTTACGATGATATGGATTTTCAATCTAAGGATTATTATAGACATGTAGTAGAAAAAATATCAAAGCAGAGTAATATTCCAGAGTCTTATATTGCAAAAAAAGCTTTAGAGTGTTCAGATGAAAACACAGAGAAGCCTTATGAAGATCATATTGGGTACTATTTATTTGATGATGGAAGAAAAAAATTAAATAAAAAGTTAAACATTAATTATAAAGGCTTTGAAAGATTAAAAAGCTATATAAAAGGAAAAGCAGTTACGTTTTATGTAACAACTATTATTTTATTAACCATTATTTTATCTGCAACCTTTGTATATTGGAGCTATATAAATGATTACAATTTTAGATTATGGAAGTATATATTAGCGGTATTGATAACAGCGATACCTCTTAGTGATGTTGTAATTTCTATATTGAATTGGAGTATTACTCACTTATGTATTCCAACTATAATGCCTAGAATTGAATTTAACAATATACCAGATGAGTGTAAGACTGCGGTAGTAGTACCAACTATTATAAATGATAGTAAAAGAGCTAAAGAATTAGTGGATAATTTAGAAGTTTATTATCTAGCTAATAAAGATGAAAATCTGTTTTTTGTATTATTAGGAGATTTCAGAGATAGTGATAGAGAAGTATTAGAGGATGATAAAAAAATTGGTGAAGATACCATTAGTTATATAAGAGAGTTAAATGAAAAGTACTGTAAAAATAAAGATGATAAGTTTTTCTTTTTATGTAGACACAGAGTATATAATGAGGGAGAGAATCTTTATATAGGTTATGAAAGAAAAAGAGGAAAAATAATGGAGTTTAATGCTCTATTAAGAGGAGAAGAAAATACAACTTATAATATTTTTAGTAGTAGTATCGATGAGTTAAGAAAGATAAAATATGTAATAACTTTAGATGCTGATACAGTACTTCCTAGAGAAACAGCTAAAAAGCTTATAGGTGCAATGGCACATCCTCTTAATGCTGCCTATGTAGCCAAAGAAAAGAAGGCTGTATTAAGAGGCTATGGGCTAATGCAACCTAGAATTAGTATAAGTCTTTTAAGTTCCAATAAGACTTATTTTTCCAATATATTCTCTGGAGAAACAGGGATAGATATTTACACTATGGCAGTGTCAGATGTATATCAAGATCTTTTTGGAGAAGGTATTTTTACTGGTAAAGGTATTTATGATGTGGACGTATTTGAATATATGTTGAAAAATGAAATACCAGAAAATAGAGTATTAAGCCACGATTTATTGGAAGGTTCCTATGTTAGAGCTGGCCTTATAACAGATGTAGAATTAATAGACGATTATCCTGCTTATTATAATTCAAGTTCAAAAAGACTTCATAGATGGGTCAGAGGAGATTGGCAGCTTATCCCTTGGTTATTTAAGAAAAGCCCAAT
Organism: Clostridium argentinense CDC 2741; assembly: GCF_000816675.1. Classification (GTDB taxonomy): domain Bacteria; phylum Bacillota; class Clostridia; order Clostridiales; family Clostridiaceae; genus Clostridium_J; species Clostridium_J argentinense. The sequence continues at coordinate 433,544 of NZ_AYSO01000017.1, forward strand.
AAATAGATTATCTAAATGGAAGATCTTTGATAATCTTAGGAGAAGTTTAATTTCGCCTTCTATGATAATACTACTATTTTTTACTTTAATAAAATTGTTGCCTGATGGAACTGATAAGTGGTATATGGTTGCATTTATATCTCTCATTACTCCTATACTATTTGATGTTACTGAATATGTTGTATCACCACTAAAAGGTATTAGCCTAAGCGGAAGAATACAAGATGGAAAAATGGCATTTAAACAAGTGTTTTTTATATATGTATTTTTACCTTATCAAGGATATTTAATGCTGGATGCTATAATTAGAACTATTTATAGAATGACTATATCTAAGAAAAATCTATTGCAATGGCAAACAGCAGCAGACGTAGAGAGAACTTCAGAAAAAAGTCTAAAAGCATATATATACTCTATGTGGTATGGTAGTATAATTTCTTTAGTTATACTGATTGCAGCTTTGTATAACAACATAAATGTAGGATTATCTTTATTACCAAGTTGCATTTTATGGTTTTTAAGCCCTATGATAGCGTGGTTAATTAGTATTGAGAATGAAAAAGAGACATATACTATGGGAGAAAATGAAAAGGCCACCATAAGAAGGATAGCTAGAAAAACTTGGGCATATTTTGAAGATTTTATAACTGAAGAATGTAATTACTTAGGAGTGGACAATTATCAAGAAGAGCCATACAAAGGTGCAGCCTTAAGAACGTCTCCTACTAATATGGGAATGAGTGTTATTTCCAATATAACCGCTGTAGATTTAGGCTATATCAGTATTTTAAAAGCTGTAAAAAGAATAGAAAAGTCTATAAATAGCATGGAAGAATTAGAAAAACATAGAGGACATTTTTTAAATTGGTATAATAGTGAAACTAAAGAACCATTATATCCAAGATATGTTTCCACAGTAGATAGCGGAAATTTAGCAAGTTATTTGTTTACTACTTATGAAGCTTTAAATGCCTATGAAGAAAGGCCTTTTATTACTTCTATCACTAAAGGAATTCAAGATACAATTAGCTTAGCGGCAGGAGAAATTGAAAGTCTTCCATCTAAACAATATATATATATGATGCTTCAAGATGAATTTGATAACAATACTAATGATTTAATTTCTTTTAGGCACAATTGCTGTAATTTGTTGTTAAGGGTAAAAGAAATATTAGAAATTCAAGACTTGAAATCAACTTATTGGACTAACAAACTTATAGAGGACTTACAAGGTTACATTAAAGAAATAGATAGTATATTTCCTTGGATTACTCATTTAGAATGCTATGATAATGATATTCTAAAAGAAATAGATAATATTGCTACTTGTAATACATTAAAAGAATATGAAAGTAAGATTAATGTATTAATGGAAAAAGTAAAATCAAATGAAGGAAAGTCTTTTCTAAAAAATAGTATAAATGAAATAAGCACATTAATAAATTCTATAGATGGCATAAAAGAAAAAATATTAAATATGGCTTATGCAATGGATTTCTCTATACTATTTGATAAGGATAGAGAGTTATTTTCCATTGGTTATGATTTAGAAAGTAATAGTAGAGGAAAGAGTCATTATGATCTTTTAGCCTCAGAGGCAAGACAGGCAAGTTTTATAGCTATTGCTAAAAATGAAGTACCAACAGATCATTGGTTTAAACTTGGAAGATCTATGACTACTGATGGTGTAGGAAAAGGATTAGTATCTTGGAGTGGTACTATGTTTGAATATTATATGCCTAGACTTATAATGAAAAATTATCCTAATACTCTATTAGAGGAAAGTTATGAGTTTTCCTTAAATTCGCAAATACAATATGGAAAGAATAAAAAAGTTCCATTTGGTATATCAGAAAGTGCCTATTACAACTTTGACATGGATTCGAATTATCAATATAAGGCCTTTGGGATACCAACATTAGGATTACAAAGAGGTCTTGAAAATGAATTAGTTGTGTCACCTTACTCAACTATAATGTCACTTATGGAAGATGAGGAAAAGGGATTTAAAAATATAAGCAAACTTATTCAGGAAGGATCGGAAGGATTATATGGTTTTTATGAAGCTATAGATTATACTCCAGATAGAGTTTCAAAAGATGTGAATAAGCAAGTTGTAAAATGCTATATGATACATCATCTAGGTATGAGCATAATGGCTATAGATAATATATTAAATCATAATATATTACAAAAATATTTTCATTCAATGGCAATGGTTCGAGCTACAGAATTATTACTGCAAGAAAAGATTTCTAAAAGAGTAATCTATGATAGAGAAAAGAAATATGCAATTCAAAAAAGTATGCATGATGTGCAAAAGATTATACCTAGAAAAATTGAATCTCCAGTTAGTAAATACCCTATAGTTGGTCTTTTATCTAATAATAATTATAGTATAATGCTAACAAATAGTGGTAGTGGATATTCAAAGATAGATAAATTACTACTTTATAGATATAGAGAAAAAAATACAAATAATAATACGGGCATGTTCTTCTATGTGAAAGATATTAATAATGGAGAATATTTTTCTTCAACCTATGAACCTTGTAGAGAAAATAGAGAAAAATATACTGCTAATTTTTATTTAGATAAAATTGAGTATATAAGAAATGATAGTGAACTTTTGACTAAAACTTCTATAGTGCTATCTAAAGATGAAAATTTAGAGCTCAGAACTTTAGAATTAAAAAATAATAGTGAAGAAGAGAAAATATTAGAGATCACGAGCTATTGTGAGGTTGTGCTTCAAGAATATGATGGAGACTTAGTTCATCCTGCCTTTGGAAACTTGTTTATAAAAACAGAATTTATAGGGGAAGATGACTTAATAATAGCTAATAGAAATCCTAGACATAAAAATGATAAAACCCCTTATATGATGCAATATGCAATAGTAGAAGGAGAGGTAATAGGTGCTTTAGAATATGAAACTTCAAGAGCAAAATTTATAGGAAGAGGTAACGATAAGAATGCTCCTCAAGCTATAAAAAATAATATAATGCTCACTAATACAGTAGGTGCTGTTCTAGATCCTATTATAAGCCTAAGAAAGAGAGTTAAAGTAAAGCCTAAAAGTAGTTGTAAAATTCATTTTCTAACCTCTTTTAGCTATGATAGGGAAGAGCTGATAGAAGTTTCAAGGAAATATAATGAAGTAGAAACAATAAATAAATTATATAGTTTAAGTTTTGAATATTGTCAAAAAGAAATGAAAAGCTTAAATATAAAATCTACTCAAGGAAATTTATATCAGCAATTAGCATCAAAAATATTATTTTTAAATTCTAGCTATAGAGAAAGAGAAGAACATATTATAAAACTCAATAAAGGGCAAAGGGATTTATGGGGATATGGAATATCTGGCGATATACCTATAGTTTTAGTAATGGTAGAACAAGAAAAACACATAGATATTGTAAGGCAAGTTATCGATGCTCATAGTTATTTAAGAAGAAAACACATATTTTTTGATTTAGTAGTATTGAATTTAGAACCTATAAGTTATAAACTTCCTCTTCAAAAAAGTATAAGAGATCTAATATCTTCAAGTAACTTGAAGTATTTAGAGAATAAAAAAGGTGGAGTCTTCTTACTTTCATCAACTATACCTGAAGAAGATATAAACTTATTTAAAGCAATATCTTCTGTAGTTATTGAGGGAGATAAAGGAACTTTGGCTTCACAAATAAATTATATGGAAAAGGAAAATAAAATAGACTTTTTAGAGGAGGATACAAAAAAAGATAAGAAAAGCTATAATTATAAGGAAGACATAGATATTAAAATTCCGCAACTAGAATATTTTAATCAGTATGGTGGCTTTGGAGATAATGGGAAAAATTATACTATTATACTTAAAGATAGTCAAAACACTCCTGCACCGTGGATAAATGTAATAAGTAATCCGAATTTTGGATTCTTAGTGTCTGAAAGTGGAACATCTTATACTTGGTTTAAAAATAGTAGAGAAAATAAGTTAACCATATGGAACAATGATTATATTGTGGATTATTGCAGTGAATGTATATATATTAGTGATGGAGAGGAAGTTTGGAGCCCAACACCAAAACCTATAAGAGATAATAAAACTTATATAATTGAACATGGTTTTGGTTACTCCAAATTTACTCATTATAATTTTGGAATAACCTCCGAAACTACAATGTTTGTACCTATAGATAAAAATGTAAAGTTAATAAAATTAAAACTTAAGAATAATGAAAATTATGAACGAGAATTACGTATAGCATATTATGCAGAATTAACTATGGGTGTTGTTAGAGAAAATACTTATAAAAAAATCTTTACTGAAATAGATAATGAGAAGTCATATATATCTAGTAAGAGCCCTTATAATACTCCATTTAAAGATACTATATGTTATTTAACTATTAATGGAGAAGAAGAAATTTCTTTTAGTGGAGATAGAATTGAGTTTTTAGGAGAAGAAGGTAAAGTTTCAAATCCTAGAGCTATGAAATGTAAAGAGCTAAGAGGTACTAATGGAGGAGGATTAGATCCTTGTTTGGCTTCAATGGCCACTATTAAACTTAAAGAAAATGAAGAAAAAGAAGTTGTCATTATTTTTGGGGCTGAAGAAAATAGAGAAGCTTTGGAGAAAACCATAGAAAAGTATAGAAGTATAGAAAATGTAGACACTGCATTAAAAGAAGTAAAAGATTATTGGAATATACGTCTAAGTACAGTTCAGGTTAATACTCCAGATAAAAGCTTTGATATAATGATAAATGGGTGGTTAATGTATCAAACCATATGTTGTAGACTATGGGCTAGAACTGCATTTTATCAATGTGGAGGAGCATTTGGATTTAGAGACCAACTTCAAGATGTTATGGCAACATGTTATTTGGATCCTAAGATTACTAAAAATCAAATCCTTTATGCTGCTTCGAGACAATTTGAAGAAGGAGATGTACAACATTGGTGGCATCCAATTATAGATAGTGGAATTAGAACTAGATTTAGTGATGATTTATTGTGGCTTCCTTATGTAGTTAGCGATTATATTGATAAAACAGGAGATTATAGTATTTTAGATGAAGAAATATACTATTTAAAAGATGAAGAACTTAGAGAAGGTGAAGATGAAAGATATAGAATTTCACCTAGATCAGAGTTAAAAGAAAGTTTATATAAACATTGCTTAAGGGCTATAGAAAAATCATTAAAATTTGGAGAACATAATATACCATTAATGGGTAGTGGCGACTGGAATGACGGAATGAGCACTGTAGGTAATAAAGGAAGAGGCGAAAGTGTTTGGCTTGCATGGTTTTTATATAGTATCTTAAATAACTTTAAAGATATTTGCAGCTTTAAAAATGATGATAAATCTTATGAAAAATACAATGAAATGCAGCAGTTTATAAAGAAATCTCTAGAGGAAAACGGCTGGGACGGACAGTGGTATAGAAGAGCTTACTTCGACGATGGTACTCCATTGGGATCATCTTATAATGAAGAATGTAGGATAGATTCACTAAGTCAATCATGGTCTGTTATTTCTGGAGCTGGAGATAAAGAAAGATCAGAAGAAGCTATGAACAATCTTTATAAATATTTGGTAAGAGAAGATAAGGGAATGATACTATTATTAACGCCTCCTTTTAACAAGTCAAAACTTGAACCAGGATATATTAAAGGATATATACCAGGAGTTAGGGAGAACGGAGGTCAATATACTCATGCTGCTACTTGGGCAATACTGGCCTTTGCTAAAATGGGTAAATGTGATATTGCAGTAAAACTCTTTAACATGATTAATCCTATAAATCATAGTAGTGATTATTTATCCACAGAAATTTATAAAACAGAGCCTTATGTAATGACGGCAGATGTTTATTCTGTTGAGCCTCATGTAGGTAGAGGTGGTTGGAGTTGGTACACAGGAACTTCCTCATGGATGTATAAAGTAGCTATAGAGGGAATCTTAGGATTTTCTCTTAAAGATGGGAAAGGATTCACCATAAATCCATGTAGCTCCTTACCTTGGCAGCAATATGAAATACAATATAGGTTTAACAAAGCTATTTATAATATTAGGATTAAAAAAGGTGAGGAAAAGAGTATTTATCTTAATAATAAAAAAATTGAAGATAATTTTATCCCTTATTTTGATGAAGGACAATATAATATAGAAGTAACTTATAATTAATATGTCTTTTTTAAAAATAATAAGTTAGCATTTAAATGCTAACTATAAACTAAAAAACGTGGTGTTTAACCACGTTTTTTTAGTTAAAGTCTTCTTCTATAAGTTCAATGGTGATTCCATCCATATCTTTTACAAATATGATTTTAGCTCCTAAATCTGTAGTTATAGGTCCTTGTAGAATTTCAATATTTTCACTTTTAATAATATCTAACATTTTATCTATGTTTTCAACATGAACTATTACAGACATATTACACTTAGATGGGTTTTCAGAGTTTATATTATTATTTTTTATAAATTCAATAAGATTATTATTTTCATCACCTAATATTATTATGTGTACATTAGGTTGAGGAATGAAATTTCTTTTTTCTTTAAGATTTAAAAGTTTTTTGTAGAAATTTGTGGACATTTCCATATCTTTTACAAAAATTGTTGGATAAATAGATTTTATCATGTACTTTCCTCCTAAAACCAAATATTTTAAATTTTATGGTATAACTTCTAGCTTTCTCATATTTTGATTATAACAATTTTTTGAATTTTTCACCATATAAAAATACCTAGCTTTAAAAGCTAGGTTAAGGCATTTAAAATAAATTATTTTTTCTTTAAAGTTTTTTCAGATTTAAAGCCAGGTATATCTGAACCACTATTATAAGTATAGTCGAATTCTTGATTGGAGATATTATTTGATACAATATTATCTCTTACATTATCAGGAAGATTTGTATAATCCTTTAATGAATAAGCTCTAACTTCTTTTAATGGTGCTTCTAAAAATTCCCGTTCATTTGGTCCATAAGAGTTTTTCTCCCTCTTTGCCATAAAAATCACTCCCTTATATAAATATGATTTAATTTAAGTATTTTTCAAAAAAAGCTAGTCATTATATTAATTTATTTTCTGTTACACCACCTATCGCGTGATAGAACTTATCAATGTAAGTTAACTTTTAACCTGATATAAAATATTACCATCATTTTTAACTAGTTATTTCATTTCAGACTCTTACAGTTATTTTGCGTACAATATAAAAAATAATACTAAATATATTTTGGATAAATTATAGAATTAAAAGGAGAATATTTCTTTTTGTAGAATAAGATAATTAATGATAGTAAAATTAGAGAATTTGTAATTATATCCATATTTATAACAATTTTTATAAATATGGCTTTAATACAAATTGCAGTATAGTAAGTACTAGTATTTTAGCATATAAAAAATAACTGATCAGTATGCACATTTATTTCATGGTATGTTATGTCTTTAGAATGGATAATAATCTAACTACTATTGGAATATATATTTGCATGACGGAAAATATACTTGGCATCTTTGAATAGTTATTTTTTTATATATTTACAGTTTTTATTAAATAAGGAGGAATTAATATGACAGAATTAAGACAAGTTTATAAATGTGATATTTGCGGAAATATGATAGAGGTTGTACATGCTGCTGGAGGTAGCTTAGTTTGCTGCGGTAAACCTATGACTCTTAAAAAAGAAAATACTACTGATGCAGCTAATGAGAAGCATGTTCCTGTGTTAGAAGAAGTGGATGGAAAAGTTGTTGTTAGAATAGGTTCAGTAGAGCATCCAATGACACCAGAACATCATATCGAGTGGATAGAACTTCATACGGAAGATAGAGTTTACAGAAAATATTTAACCGTTGATGAAAAACCAGAAGCTGTTTTTAATATAACTCTAGATAAAGTTTTATACGCAAGAGAATATTGTAATTTGCACGGATTATGGAAATCATAAAAACTATTGACATTATATGCTTAATGCCATATCATATATAAAAGAAAAACAATAAAATCGTTGAGAAGAAGCAAGTAAGCTTAAAAACAGATTTAAAGAGAGTGATAGATGGTGGAATTATCATAATTATGCTTAAGCTGAATGGGTCTTTGAGATTCAGGATGAACTTAAAGTAGTCTTTGACGTGAACCTCCCGTTATAGAGGTAAGGTATTATAATGTATCTGATAAAGGAGACTAAATTAATTAGTTTTGAATTTAGGTGGCAACGCGTATGATAGCGCCCTATGGAATTTTTCCATAGGGCTTTTTTATTTAATTTAGGGAATAATTGTAAAAGATAAAGGAGGAAGTTTTATGGAAGATAAAAAAAAAGTTATATTTAGTGGAATAAAACCTTCAGGAGATTTAACATTAGGCAATTATTTAGGAGCTATTAAGAATTGGACTAAGCTTCAAGAAGAATATGAATGTTATTTTTGTGTAGTTAACTTACATGCAATTACTGTATCACAAAGTCCAGCAGAGCTTAGAAGAAGAACTTTAGAAATTTTAGCAATTTATATAGCGGCAGGTATAAATCCAGATACTAATACATTGTTTATTCAGTCACACGTACCAGCTCATTGTGAGGCATCTTGGCTTTTAACTTGTAATAGTTATATGGGAGAGCTTAGCAGAATGACCCAATATAAAGATAAATCTAAGAATAGTGGAGAAAGTATAGGTGCAGGATTATTTAACTACCCAGTGCTTATGGCCGCAGATGTACTTTTATATCAAACAGATGTAGTACCTGTAGGAGTTGATCAAGTACAACATTTAGAGCTTGCTAGAGATTTAGCTGAAAGATTTAATAGACTATACAGTCCTACTTTTGTAATACCAGAAGCTTATGTAGGAAAAACTGGAGCTAAAATAATGGATTTGCAAAATCCGGAGAAGAAAATGTCCAAATCTGAAAATAACCCAAATGGATATATATTAATTATGGACCCACCTGAGGTTATAAGGAAGAAAGTTTCTAGAGCTGTTACAGATAGCTTAGGAGTGGTTAAATATAATGATGACCAATTGGGGGTTAAAAATTTAATGACTATACTAAGTACTATAACAGGAATGACAATAGAAGAAATAGAGGAAAAATATGAAGGTTTAGGATATGCAGAATTTAAAAAGGATGTAGGAGAAGCAATAGTTTCTGAGCTTGAGCCAGTTCAAAAAAAGGTTAAAGAACTTTTAGAGAACAAAGATTATCTTGAAGAAATCTATAAAAAGGGTTCAGAAAAAGCAAATTACGTAGCTACAAAGACATTAAGAAAAATGCAGAAGAAGATTGGGCTTATACCAAGATAATTAGATTTATTTAAGATATTTTGCTTCATATTTAAGTAAAATGTTGAAAATTGCATAGTAAATTGCTATAATTTACTATGCAATTAAAATATTTGGAGGTCATAAGCAATGACTACTAGAATAGCAGTTTTGGGTGGACCAAGATGTGGGAAGACTACACTTATACAACAATTATACGTTGATATGAAAATATTAGGATTAGATGCAGGATGTGCAGCAGAATACAGTACAGAGTATTTAAGAGAAAAAGGCATGATTGAAACTATCTCTGAACAATATGGTATATATCTAGGCCAAGCTAAGTTAGAAGAAGAGTTAGAAATTTTTGATTATGCTATTACTGATTATGCTACTTTTGTTCCATACATATATGCAAGGTTTATGCTAGGTGATAAAAAACGCACTGTAAAAGAAATAGAGATATTAAAGGATCTTTATGGCCTTGCAATTAGAGATATTTCAAAATACGATTATATATTTTATGTAGGAAGAGAATTTGGATACTCTAAAGATGGGGTGAGATGGCAAGATGAAGAAACTGCCAGCAAAGTAGATGAAGCTATTAAGCAGTTTTTAGATGTAGAATCTGTACCATATATTAAATTAACAGGAAATACTAGAGAAAGAGCGAAACAAATATTAGACATAATTGGTATAAAAGATGCAACTTTAGAAGTTGCTGGAGAAAGCATTTAGAGACTGTATTTTAGTCACTAAATGCTTTTTGGTTTGTAAAAAAATTATAAAAGTCATAATCATAAATAATTAATTTTAATAGACAATATCATAATTTTTTATTTTTATTATTCTAAATAAAAATATTTTTTAAAATTGTTTTATATAAATCAATATGATATTATATAAGGTAGGTTTATTTACAGGACGTAGCTTAAATCTCATAAAAATTTATTAATCTAGTTAATTTTGATAAAAATTAAAGGTAGGATAATATACAATAAATTGTAATTTAGTTTTAAAATATTTATTATAGTTAAATTTTTCTTTACAATAATAGTTATATGGATATTTATAAAACTTTAAATTTATATATTTTATGAAGATTTAGGATAAAATAGTTAATATATTTAAATAAAGGAGCGGTACTTTTGAGCGATTACATAAAAGAAATTGAAAAAAGAAGAACCTTTGCTATAATTTCTCACCCTGACGCTGGTAAGACTACACTTACAGAAAAATTACTTTTATATGGAGGAGCTATTAGACTTGCAGGGTCTGTTAAGGCTAGAAAAACAGCTAAACATGCTGTTTCGGATTGGATGGAAATAGAAAAAAAGAGAGGAATTTCCGTTACTTCTTCAGTAATGGAGTTTAATTACAATGGATTTTGCATAAATATATTAGATACTCCAGGCCATCAGGATTTTAGTGAAGATACATATAGAACTCTTATGGCAGCTGACAGTGCGGTTATGGTACTTGACGGTGCTAAAGGGGTTGAGGAACAAACAAGAAAATTATTTCATGTTTGTAGTATAAGAGAAATTCCTATATTTACTTTTATAAATAAAATGGATAGAGAAACAAGAGATCCTTTTGAGCTTATGGAAGAACTTGAAAATGAACTTGGAATTAAATCTTATCCAATAAATTGGCCAATAGGTACAGGAATGCACTTTAAAGGGGTTTATGATAGAGAGAAAAAAGAAATAGAAATATTTAATGCAGGGAACCATGGGCAAACTGAAGTTGAAACAAATATAATTTCTATGGAAGATGAAGATGCAGTAAAAGAAGCTATTGGAGATTCATTATATGAAAAGCTATTAGAAGATATAGAGCTTTTAGATGTAGCAGGAGACGATTTTGATTATGAAAAAGTTAAAAAAGGAGAATTAACTCCTGTATTTTTTGGAAGTGCATTAACAAATTTTGGAGTGGAACCATTTTTAGGACACTTCTTAAATTTAACTACAGTACCATTACCTAGAGTATCAGATAAAGGCAAAATAGATGTATTTTCAGAAGATTTTTCTGCCTTTGTATTTAAGATACAAGCTAATATGAATAAAGCGCATAGAGATAGAATAGCATTTATGAGAATTTGTTCAGGAAAATTTGAAAAGGGTATGGAAGTTTTTCATATTCAAGGAAATGGTAAAGTTAAACTTTCACAGCCTCAGCAATTCTTAGCACAGGATAGAGAAATAGTAGAAAATGCTTATGCTGGAGATATAATAGGAGTGTTTGATCCAGGTATCTTTAGTATAGGTGATACACTATGTTCTCCAAACAATAAGTTTAAATTTGAAGGAATACCAACTTTTGCACCAGAGCATTTTGCTAGAGTTAGAACAGTAGATACAATGAAAAGAAAACAATTTATAAAAGGAATAACTCAAATTTCTCAAGAGGGTGCTATTCAAGTATTTAAAGAACTTCATATAGGTACCGAACAAATTATTGTAGGGGTTGTAGGGGTACTTCAGTTTGAAGTTTTAGAATTTAGACTTAAAAATGAGTATAATGTTGATATTAAGATGGATATGCTTTCTTTTAGAAATATAAGATGGATTGAAAAATCTGATATACCAGCAGAGAAATTAAATATTACTAGTGATACTAAAGTAGTAAAAGACTTTAAAGATAGAGATTTATTGATTTTCCAAAATGATTGGGGAATAAGTTGGGCATTAGAGCATAATAATGGCCTAGTATTATCAGATATAGCTAAGAATGATGATTAGGGTTATTTTGAAGATGTTTAACAAAGAAAGCGTGATGAATTCACGCTTTCTTGCTTTTAAAAAACTAATTATAGATAGATTAGAAAAAGGAATTTAAAAATTAAAAGCCGTTTTTCACTTAGGCCTTTAGAGATGTTTTATGGACGTAAATATTTATGAAATATATCTTGAATTATAGTAAATAAGCTGATTATTAATAGCACATTTATTAAATTTCCACCAATTAAAAAGAAGAGACATATTAATAATAGTAGTAACATAAATCCGCCAAACCACCGTAAATATGTCATTTAGTTATCATCCGTTATGTAAAACTTATAAAATTTAATAAAAATATTATTTTTATTTATAGAGAAATAGTTTTATAATAAATTTTTATAAGCAACAATAACGGTTTTCACCTACCTTTCTTCAAAAAAATTTCGAATATTTTTATAAAAATGCTTTAGCTGTTAGTCAGTATAGAGAAAAACAGAATAATAAATAAAATTTTATTTATTACATATAAGCTTTTTTCTTCTAAAACAAATTTATAAATTTAATAAATCTATTCACTTATAAATTTGTAATTAAAATTAGTTTCTTCTAAAGAGGAATAAAATATACAAAACTTTTAAAATATTATTAACAAAAGATTGTAATTTTTTCGTTTATATGTATAATTAATATGGGAAAACTTTATGGAGGAGTGTTTAGTATGGGAAATAACAAGGTAACTACTAAGGGTAGTGTAAATAATACAGCATTATCATTAGTACAAGTTGCTATAATGGCTGCAATAATTTATATTGCAACTAGTATAATACATGTACCATTTATTTCTGGAGAAGGTGTACTTCACTTAGGTGATAGTGCAATTTTCGTTGCAGCAGTATTGTTAGGTAGAAAAAAGGGAGCTGTAGCAGGAGCGATAGGAATGACTTTATTTGATATACTTTCACCATATATTGTTTGGGCTCCATTTACTTTTATAATAAAAGGTTTAATGGCTTATATTGCGGGTGCTTTAGCTTATAGAAATGGTTATGAGGGGAAAAATTTTATGAACAACTTCTTTGCTTTTATTATTTCAGGAGTTGTTATGATAATAGGGTATTTTTTTGCAGGTTGTATAATATATGATTTACCTAATGCAATAGCAGCTATTCCAAGTAATACATTGCAGATTGCAGCTGGTATGGTTATAGCTTTGCCGCTAGCAACACAATTAAAAAAACATATAAAGTTTTAATAATGTAGAGGGAAGCATACCCTCTATTTTTTATATAGACCTTTATATGTTAAGAATATTATCCTTACGACCTAAAAAATTAAAAAAGAGAGCAATTGCTCTCTTAGTACTCTAGTTATTATTTGCTGTAGCTATTTCTAGAATTTTTTCTAGCTTTTCTGCACTCTGGGCATCTTACTGGATCATTTTCGAATCCTTTTTCTTTGTAGAAAGCTTGCTCTCCCTCAGTGAATATAAATTCTTTTCCACAGTCTTTACAAGTAATATTTCTATCTGCCATTATTAATGACCTCCTTTTAATCTAAGGACTAATTAAACAATGGATACTATCACTTTCTTTTCCTCGATTAAAGGAGGGGATAATTGCCTTGTTCTAATTAACCTTGTTCAATCTATTAGAGTTGAATAAAACCCTAATATTATTATAGCATAATTATTATATAATACAATAGAGTTTTTTAAAATAAGTGGAAATTTTTTTATGAAAGTAACAATTTATGTATATGAGTAAATTAAAATTATTATCTGCATAAAATAATATAAAAGCTAGTTATGAAGAGGATTACATGACATATGAGAAGATTAGGTTATTTACAAAAAATAGTACATAATTTAAAATTCAAAATATTCAAAAATAATTACAAAACCGATATAAGAAAATATTTCAAAGAACAGAAATTATTTTATAAAATATAGTTTAAAATGAATAATTATATAAAATTTAGCTATTATAAAAGTGAGGAATTTATAAATGGATTTTACATTAATTGAAAAATTTCCTAATAGTTTATTGTAAAAATATTCTGAATAATATATAATGAATATAACTCAAACATAGTAACTCATAGTAATAATTAAATAATAAAATAAGTCTGGGGGCGTTAAAAATGATTCATGTATTCTGTAACAAAAAAGGCTCAGGAAAAACAAAGGCTCTTGTTAGCTTAGCAAATGACAAAGTTTCGAAGGCAAAGGGTAACTTAGTTTATGTTGATGATGACAGAAGAATGGTTTTTGAACTAGATAGAAAGATAAGGTTTATATGCGCAGAGGACTTTAAAGTAGATAATGCAAAAGATTTCTATGGTTTTTTATGTGGAATGATAGCACAAGACTATGATATTGAAGCTATTATGATAGACGGAGTTATGAATGGAGTAATTTCATCTTTAGAAGAAATGAAGAAGTTATTTTATAAAATTGAATATTTGACTCAAGAGTTTAAGGTTGAGTTTTTTATAAATATTAGTGGAGATCCTAGACAGTTACCAGATGAGATAAAGAGATATATTAGTTAAACCCAGTTATTTTATATAATTTATACTTGTATTTACTAAAGAATAATAGTATTATAGTAATAATAAATTTTATATTTAAAGGCGATGATAGAAATAAGTAGTTATGAAAATCATAAAGAGAGCTGATGGTTGGTGTAAATCAGTTGAGGAACATAATGAAATACATTCTTGAGCTTTAGGCTGAACTTAAATTTTAATAGTAGGCTGATACGGCACTTCTTACGTTACAAGATATGAGTGGATTTTTTACAAAATCAATTTGGGTGGTACCACGGAAAATTTCGTCCCTAGTTTTTTAACTAGGGACTTTTATTTTATTTAAAAACTATAAAAATTTTAAAAAATATTTTTATAGAAATTTTAATGATAATTTTAAATTTGAATTCAAAAATATATATAGTTAATTTTTATTATTAAAACTAATATCGTACTACAAAAGGAGGAATTAAAATGAGTAATACAAATGTATATGACGTTTTAAAAGAACGTGGATTTTTAAAGCAGTTAACACACGAAGAAGAAATGAAAGAAATATTAGGAAAAGAGAAAGTTACTTTTTATATAGGATTTGACCCAACAGCAAATAGTCTTCATGTTGGACATTTTATAGCAATGATGTTTATGTCCCACATGCAACAAGCAGGTCATAGACCAATAGCACTAGTTGGTGGAGGTACTGCAATGGTAGGAGACCCATCAGGAAGAACTGACATGAGAAAAATGCTTACAACAGAAGACATAGAAGAGAATATTAGAGGTATTAAAAAACAATTATCGAGATTAATAGATTTTAGTGATGACAAAGCTATACTTGAAAATAATGCTAATTGGTTATTAGATCTTAACTATGTTGAATTTTTAAGGGAAGTAGGAGTTCATTTTTCTGTTAATAGAATGCTTACTGCAGAATGCTTTAAACAAAGAATGGAGAAAGGATTATCTTTCTTAGAATTTAACTATATGTTAATGCAAGGATATGACTTCTTAGTATTAAACCAAAAGTACAATTGTACTATGCAGCTAGGTGGAGACGATCAATGGTCCAATATCTTAGCGGGTATGGAGCTTATAAGAAGAAAAGAAAGTAAAGCAGCATATGGTATGACATGCTCACTATTAACTAATAGTGAAGGAAATAAAATGGGTAAGACTGCAAATGGTGCTGTATGGTTAGATCCAGAAAAAACTTCTCCTTTTGATTTTTATCAATACTGGAGAAATATTGATGATGCTGACGTTGAAAAATGTTTATCATTATTAACTTTTGTACCTATGGATGAGGTTAGGAGACTTTCTGCATTAGAAGGATCAGAAATAAATAAAGCTAAAACAGTACTTGCTTATGAAGTTACAAAGCTTGTCCATGGAGAAGAAGAAGCAGAAAAAGCTAAGACTGCTGCGGAAAGCTTATTTGGCGGTGGAGTTGATATGTCTAATGTACCTACAGTAGCTATAGGTAATGATATGTTAGAAGGTAATATATTAGATATACTAGTTCAAACAGAAATAGTGCCATCTAAAGCAGAAGGAAGAAGACTTATACAACAAGGTGGATTAACTATAAATGAAACTAAGATAGAGGATGTTAATGCTAAATTTTCTATAGATTTTATAAAAGATGGGTATGCATTAGTAAAAAGAGGAAAGAAAAAATTCTATAAATTAGAAGTTAAATAGAAAGAATACTGCTAACAATGTTAGCAGTTTTTCTTTTGCTTATGTATTTTAATAGAATTTTTAGAAATGCATATATATAAGTATTTTAAATAATGATACAGAATTCCAAAGAACTGATATGGCAATTAGCTTAGAAAGTCCAAAATTCTATGCAATTGAAGTTACACCAGCAGTTCATCATACTATGGGTGGAGTTAAAATCAACACTGATGGAGAGGTAGTAGGAAAAGATGAACAAGTTATACCAGGATTTTATGCGGCAGGAGAGGTTACAGGAGGAGTTCATGGCGGAATAGACTTGGTGGAAATGCACTAGCAGATATAATAGTTTATGGAAGAAGAGCAGGACAAACTGCAGTAAAAAATTTAAAATAATACTATAAAATACGGAAGAATTATAGATATGTATTAATTTTATAATGGAACATTATAGGAAACTATGAGTAAAATGAGTTGAAAACAAACTGTATACAATATAGAAAAATTATGGTATATTTATTGAGATGAATTATCAAAGAATAATTTTAATATGTGATATTGGTAATTATTTGCATTAAACATTTAATATCACTAAGGAGGAATTTAAAATGAAAAAAGTAGCAAGCGTATTATTATCAGCAATATTAACAATGGGGATATTAGTAGGGTGTGGAAGTAAAGAAGCAGCTTACAAAGACGGAAGCTATGAAGGTGTTGGAAAAGGATTTAAAGGTGATATAAAGGTATCTGTAGAAGTTAAGGATGGAAAAATAGAAGACATTAAAGTTGTTGAGCAAAAAGAAACTGAAGGTCTTGGAGATAAAGCTATAGAAGAGACAATTAAAACAATTAAAGAAAAACAAACGACTGAGAAAATAGAAGCAATTTCAGGAGCAACAGGATCAAGTAATGGAGTTGTAGAAGCTGTAAATGAAGCTTTAAAGCAAGCGAAATAAATAAAAAGAATTGGATAAGGTCTCACTGATGAAAATCAGGAGACCTTTTTATATATTATAATAATAAGGAATAGTAATTACTAAAACATAAATAATATATTTAGATATTTTAAAGAATTAGTTAGTGAATATGATATTATATTTCTTCTTTAGATTTAACTAATAATATCATCGTTAGTAATATCTTAAAGAAAATGTTTATTTTATCTTTAAATGTTATTTTAAATGGCTTAACAAAATTTATTTATAGGAGATGGTATTATGATTATAGCTATAGCTAAAATAAAATTAAGTGCACCTTGGGTACACTCATTAAAAGAAAAAAGGATGATTGTTAAAAGTATAATAGATAAGGTAAAACATAAGTTTAATGTGTCCATTGCAGAAGTAGAAAATCAAGATATACATCAAACTATAGTAGTTGGAATTGCAGCAGTAAGCAGTAGTAGCAGCCATGGTGACAGTGTATTACAAAAGGTTATAGATTACATAGAAAAAAATTGCGAGGCTAATATTGAGGAAATAGAAACAGAAATATTATAAAAGCTTTCCTTTATGTTATCAATAAATATAGATTCTTTACGATAATTAAAGTAAATATAGAACCTTTAAGGAGAGATATTATGTCTGGTATTTGGAAAATCAATATGGTTCAAAATCAGGCTACTCAGCAAGATTTTAATAAAACTACTTTCAGAAAGGGAGATAGCTTTAGTGCAAGGATATTAAATATCAATAAAGAAAGTGGCGAAATTGTAATAAGACTTTTGGATGGAAGACAATTTCCTGCTAAAATAGATGGTTTTATTGAAGATACCCTGTTAGAAAATTATTTATTAAAATTTGTAGTAGATGATTTTAGCGAAGGAAAATTAACTTTAGTATTAGGTGGGGATAGTAAACCTCTAGAAGCCTTAATACCTTTAGAAAGCAAAAGCATATTAGAAGAAGTAATAAAAAACTTAGGATTAAAAATTTCAAAAGGCGATGAGTATATATTAAAGGAAATGCTTAAATTTAATATTCCGCTAACTCAAGAAAATTTTGATGAGGTTAAAACTATAGTTGACTTCACTAATAAAATAAATATGGAGCCTAGAGAAGAAGATAATTTTATAGAAAAGTATTTAATAGCAAAAAATATGGAGCCTAATAGTGAAAAGGGAGCTATGGTTAAAAATACTTTAAAGGACTTTTTTTCTTCTCTAAAGACTTTAGATTTAAACTCGTTACTAATGATGAAGGAAGAGAACATACCAATTACAGAAGAAAATATAAAAAGTTTTAATAATATTAATAAAGAAGACTTGGTAGTAGTTAAAAATATTCAAGAAGTATTAGAAGCATTAGATATTGAGAATAAAGATATGATTATAGATAATAAAGTTTCTAAGGATAAAGCTATTGAGGATAAAACATTAACAACATTAGATAGGGAAAACAAGGTAATAAAAAATGAGAGTTTTGATAATACTGTAAAAGACACTGCTTTACAAGGACAAGAGATATCAAATAATGAAATAAATAACAAGGTTACTATTAATGAAAAAAATCTTTTAGTTAAAAATGAGGAAGAAAATATTAATAGTAATGAAGTGAGAGAAAAGGAAATTATTACTTCAAAAGAAGATAAGATTATAGATGATAAAGCTACTAAAGATAATAATTTATCTAAAGATATAAAGGAAAATAAAATTATAGAAAAAGATATAGACTTAAAATTTAAAATTCCTACTTCTGATATAGTTAAAAGTGAAATAAAAGAAAAAGTATCTATGATGAAAGATGGAATTATGCAACTTATAAAGACTAATGAGGATAGCCCAGCTACATTCAATAAGGTAATGCAACTTATTGAAAATAAAATTCATGATTTTAAAGTTTTTAACACTTTGAGCAATGATTACTATTATTTAAATGTACCTATGAATGTTAAAGAGCAGGATTATGACTGTAAGCTTGTAATTAAAGATGAAAGAGGTAAGGGGAAAAAGATAGATTCTAGAAATATTAAAATTGCTACAAGCATAAGAACTTTAAATATGGAAGTAGTGGATGCTTTTATTAACGTAAATAACGATTATATAAATATAGATATACATTCACAAAAAGATTTTATGAATGTATTAGAGATTTATAGATATAAGCTTATTGAAGATTTAAGTTGTAATTCATATGTTTTTAATGTTAACATAAAAGAAAAAATAGAAAAATTTACATTATCTAATTGTAGGGAATTTTTTGATGATAATGATTTAAGTATAATTAATGTAAGAGTATAACTAGTATGGAATTGACTATTGACAATGGAGAATTATTGATACTTCTCTTTTATAAGAGAAATTTTGAATTGATTTCTTTTCATATGACACAGTCACTTCTATTAAAAAATTTATTTGAAGAAATTAATTTTCAGAATTAATTTTCGCTATAATTGTCCATTTTCAATTTTCCATTGATTAAAGTTGTGAATTGAAATGTTCAAGAGCATAGTTATATCAGCTATACATTAATTCTTAGGTATTTTATCTATATTACATTAACTATTTTATAAAGGTGTGGTAAAATGAAAAATGTAAAAAAAGCTGCTGCAGTAAAATATGATTATGGAGCTACTGCACCTAAGGTTACTGCGGCAGGCATGGGGCATATTGCAGATAAAATTCTAGAAAAAGCAGAGGAAAATGAAGTTCCTATAGTTGAAAATGAAGAGTTAGCAAATCTTCTTACTAATGTAGACGTAGGAGATGAAATCCCTTTAGAGCTTTATGACGTGGTAGCAAAGGTCATTGCATATGTTATGGATATTGACAATAGGATGAAGAGCAGGTGATAAATATTGGCATTATATGCTATATCTGATTTCCATTTAGCATCTACTGGAGATAAGCCTATGGATATTTTTGGAGATAAGTGGTATAAACATGATGAAAAAATAAAAAATAATTGGCTAGAAACCATTAAGGTAGAAGATACGATTTTAATTGCAGGAGATATTTCTTGGTCTATGAAGATGGAAGAAGGTAAGGAAGATTTAGACTTTATAAATAGACTTCCAGGAAGAAAAATATTAGTAAGAGGAAACCATGATTATTGGTGGACTAGTATAACAAAGCTTAATTCTCTTTATGATAATATGGATTTCATACAAAATAATTTTTTTACTTATGAGAATTATGGAATTTGTGGTAGTAGAGGGTGGATTACTCCAATAAGTTCTAAATTTACCGCTCATGACAAAAAAATTTATGAAAGGGAACTTATAAGGCTTAGATTGTCTTTAGATAGTGCTAAAAAGGCTGGTTATGAGAAATTTATAGTTATGCTTCATTACCCACCGGTAAATAATATTGAAGAAGAAAATGGATTTACTGAAATATTAAATGAATATGAGGTAGAGAAGGTTATTTATGGACATATCCATGGTAATGCTCTAAATTATGCCTTTGAAGGAATTAAAAATGGTGTGGAGTATATATTAACTTCTTGTGATTATATAGATTTTTCACCCAAATTAATACTACCATAAAAATTTATATATTTATAACATACAGGTTATAAATTGTGAATGAAAAATTGTGAATAATAACATCAATTTTTCATTCACATCTTTAATTTTAAAAGTGGTGATTAGCTAGTCACGATTTTTAGAATTAAAGATCTTTGAAAAGATTCCTTTAGATTTATCTTCTTTAGTATCAACTTCTTGAATATGACCTTTTTCATCTTTGCCATCAAAGTTAAAATTATCATCAATGATATCACTAGTTTTTTCAAGTTTAGCCTTAATAAGCTCTGCTTCCCTAATTAGATCTCTTTGAGTTCTAACCAATTCTTTTAGACTTTGTTTTACATTAGGGGCAGTTAGTACTTGGCTAAACCATACAAGAGCTGTATTATAATTTAAAAGTCTTCTATTTAGTTCACCTATAAAATACATCATAACAAATTTATCCATACCATATAAAGGTAAGGTTTCATTGTAATAGGCATCGTTAAACCCTTCTAATGCGAAATTTAAAAAGGTTCGTTCCATTTCATTATGATAATCTGAATTACCTAATCGATACATCCATGATAATTTCAAACAAATCATAGCCTTTTGACTAGGTTTAGCATTCATAAAAACTGCATTTAATAGTGCCATTTTATATCTTTCTATAGCAATTTCTAATGTATATTTATCAGGATAAGTTCTTGGTTTAAATTTTGAAGTTACATTTTTAAGTATTAAATCTTTTTGAACAGCCATTATTTTATAAAAATCAGATTTTAAAGCTGAATATCCACAGCTTTCACAAATATAAACATCATAAAAATAAGGATTTATAAGATCATATCTTATAAAAAAATCTGAGTCTTTTGAAATCATTCTATAAGAAGTACTTTTAAGTGCAAGTTGTTTAAATTTATAATTACATACAGGACAATCTATAGTCTTATGATAAAGTAAAGATTCATATAAATTATTTTCAACTTTTTCTTTTTTGTCTGTGCTTTTTTTTACTGTATATATTTGAAGATTATCTATCTCTTCAAATCCTAGATCTTCTAATCCAGAAAAAATATTTTTCATAATAAAATCCTCCATAAACCGCTAAATAAACAATAAATACAATATTATATCTAAATCATTGATATTTTTCTATAATAACATTATATTATATATATAATCTAATATATATTTCGTAACAATTTAATATTTGTGAAGGGTGACTTACATATGGCAATAAGAGAATGGAAAAAATTTTTAATTCCTTATGAACAGGCAGTAGAAGAACTTAAAGTTAAATTTAAAAGTATTAGAAGAGAACTTAGAAGAAAAAATGAATATTCCCCAATAGAATTTGTAACTGCAAGAGTTAAGGAAGTATCTAGCATTTTAGAAAAGGCAAATAAATTTAATATACCATTAGATAGAATAGAATATGAAATGGAAGATATAGCTGGTGTAAGAATTATGTGCCAGTTTGTTGATGATATAGAAAAGGTTGTTAATTTAATTAGACAAAGAAAGGATATGCAAATAATCTATGAGAAGGATTATGTAACGAATGTTAAGGTAAGTGGTTATAGAAGTTATCATATGATTATAAAATATCCAGTAAATATGGCTGATGGGCAAACAGAAATTTTAGCAGAGTTTCAAATTAGAACTTTAGCTATGAATTTCTGGGCTACAGTGGAGCATTCTTTAAATTATAAATATAAACACGATATACCTAAAGATGTAAGAATGAAATTAAAAACTGCAGCAGATGCAGCCTTTCAATTAGATGAGCAAATGCTTGAGATAAAAGATGAAATTAAAGATGCTCAAAAATTATTCGAGGTGAAATCTAGTCTGGTTACGGACATAGTTGAAAATATCTTAACACTTTCATCTTTAGGAAAGCTTCTAGAGGCTTCAAGATATACGGAACAGTTAAACAGGCTTTTAGAAGAAGGTGAAGTATTCGAACTTAGTAGTTTATTAGAAGCTACAAAAAAGACGTTAGATAAATACAAAGCATAAGACCGATACCTTGGTCTTATGCTTTATATTTATGTACAAGATACTTTATATAATAGAACGACTTAATAATTATTAACTAGCATATAACAGTTATTCTTAATAAAAATGTAAAAAATTTGTAATAATTGTATATAATTATAGTATATATAGATGTATTACTTGAAAAGTTAATTTATACCCATATATAATTACGTTCTTAGATATTTTAATTGATGACTTTAATCAATGAAGAGCTTTATTTAATAGAGGATTGACAATTATGGTGAAAAATAGTTTAATAAAAACTATTTTTTACTAGAAATATAATTTCTAGTACTTTATAAGAAGTGACTAGGTCACTTCAAAAAGAAATCAATTAAAAACTTCTCTTATAGAAGAGCAGTATCAATAATTTCCTATTGTCAATTCGTATTGTATAAGGCAAAATTCGAATAATTCAATAATAAGATTATATAAATATATAGATTAAATTTAAATGTAATACATTTTTAATATAAGGAGGCTATATGTTAAAAAGAGAAGATATTATGGAGATATTAGAAGAATTAAATTTTCCTAAGGAGCATTATTGGGTTTTAGCAGGCGCGTCACTAGTTATGCATGGGGTGAAAAATGAAACTAGAGATATTGACTTAGGCTGTAGTAAGTTTTTATTTGAAAGTTTAATTAAAAATGGATATAAACCAATAGTTTTAAAAAATAGTTCAAGAGTAATAAGGGTAAATGAAGGATTAGAAATTTTTGAGGAATGGAACGTAGATAACGTAGAGTTAATTAATAATCTTCCTGTAGGAAGCTTAGAAAGCATAAGAAAACATAAGATAAAGCTGGGAAGAGAAAAAGATTTAAGGGATATTGAGCTAATAGATAGTTTTTTACAACAAAAATAAAGTAGATTGCTATAACATAGATTATTTTGCATATATGCATTTTAATTAAAATAAAAGTTATTATAATATATGAAACTACTATATGTTAATTAAGTTAAGTGGAACCAGAGAGTGACCTCTGGTTTTTTTATTCTTAAATAATATGAAAATTTTATTTAAAAAAATTTGAATAAGTAATTAACATCTTTAAATATCTATTTTTATATCTAGAGAGTTTATCTGAATTATATTATTTAAAAAGTATTTTCTTTAAATTATTAGAAGCTATTATTATACAAATGCTGGATACTATCATAAACAATTGAATATATATAGTTAGGATATATTTTTTAAAATTTGAAGACATATTAAATACACATATAAGAATTAAATATTAAAAGATTAATAATAAATTAGGCAAGAAAATATAGGTTTCCTTAATGAAATTTAGCTTGTATACCATTTTCGTTTTTATAATAAAAATTCTTATTTATAAATTAAAAATTAAAAATGAAAGATACGAATTATAGTTAAAACCATACTGCCAAAGTCTTTAGAGTTTTTAAACCAAATTTTATTTTAAGAAATTCACTAAGGGTGCATTTTAAGTTTTTAGATTGGATATCTATATAAAGCCATAAGCATTATTTTTTCTATTCATAAGAACCGACTCAATACATTAATAAATATACTGTTATATTAAAAGGATTTAATGAATATTAAAAGAATAAGTAGGTAATGGATTAAAGGAGGAATATATCGTGGAGGAATTAAAGTGTCCTAAATGTAATTCTACTGAAATCAAGAGAGCTGCAAGTAAGACCATATTATTAGAGCCTATGGATAAAATTTTTGCATTAGGATCAAAGCTTTATGCTAATGTTTGTACTGATTGTGGTACAGTTTTTGATTTTACTGTAGACTTTCCAGAGGATTTTAAATAGGGGAAGGTAGAGGAAATGAGAGAGGGAATTATAATAGAAAATACAAATACTATAAACACTATAGAAAGCTTAAAAAAAGATTTAGCCACATTGGGGCTTAAAAAAGGAATGACTGTTATTGTACATTCCTCTTTAAGTTCTATAGGTTGGGTTTGTGGAGGAGCTGTATCAGTAATAAAATCACTTATGGATATAATTACGGAGGAAGGAAACATTATTATGCCAGCTCAAACAGGAGATTACTCAGAACCTTGTTATTGGGGAAATCCTCCTGTACCTGAACAATGGTATGAAATAATTAGAGAAACTATGCCTGTTTTTGATAAACATGTAACTCCTACAAGAGGAATGGGAAGAATTGCAGAAGTTTTTAGAAGTTTTCCTAATGTGTTAAGGAGTGATCATCCGCAAGCTTCTTTTACTGCCTGGGGTAAGGATTCAGAGTATATTATAAAGGTTCATAACTTGGAGGATTCATTAGGGGAAACATCACCTCTAGGAAAAGTTTATAATATAAATGGATATGTACTACTACTAGGAGTACCTTATGAGAATAATACATCTTTCCACTTAAGTGAATATAAATCTAATGTAAGAATGTATACAGAATTAGCCGCGCCTATTTTAGAAAATGGTAAGAGGGTTTGGAAGACTTTTAGGGATATTGATTTAGATAGTGAGGATTTTAACTCTATAGGTATAGAATTTGAGAAAAATTGCAATGTGAGTAGAGGGTTAGTAGGACAAGCTGAGAGTAGACTATTTCATCAAAAAACATCAGTAGATTTTGCAACAGAATGGTTTAAGAGAAATAGGGGCCATAGGAATTTATTAAAGTAGAAGCTTATTTAGCATCTACATATAATAATCATAGAATCAATAATTTCGGAGGCGTATTCTATGAAGATACTATCTATAATTTGTATTATTTATGCTATATTTTTAATAATTTATGGTTTTATAAATAATAAAAGAGTAGATAATAGGAATAATTGGTATCATATTAAAGATATGAAGAGCTTTTTAAGAATTCAATTCTTATGGAAGCTTATAACTGCAATATATTGCATTGCTGTTGCTTATTTTTATCAAAAATATAATATAAGCTTTTTATTTATCCTTACGATTATTTTTATAGATAGAATAATATTTTTTATTATAGTTAGGCTTAAAAAAATAGCTTTACCTAAAAGATATTTGGAATAAGAAATGTGAAAGAAAATAATAGGATAATATCTAGTCTGCTATTTTTTGAAGACGCCTAAATAAAGCATTGCTGGTGTCAATGTCTTATAAAAGATTAAAATAAAACTTGAATTCATACGACGTCCTAATAGTTTTTGTTAAAGAGATTTCTAATCTGAATAGATGAAATATTCAGATTAGAAATCTATATTTGTCTTTAAGAAGTAATTTACTTTTTACATTTTCCTGTTATATGATCTATACTAATTTTTATAATGTTAGCCTTAGAAAAAGCTTTATCTATATAATTTTTTCCTTCTTCCATAAAATCAGAAGAATATTTTTCAATAAACTTTAGTAATACAGCCTTTTTTTCTTTTTCTTCTTCAATATTTTCAGCCTTTCCAAAGATTACTACACTTTCAAACTTAGTAGTGAATATTTTAGATAAAACTTCAATATTATCAACAATTGAAAAACATACTTTATTATTAAAATTTATATTATCAAGTTTGTGTCCTACAGGAGCGCAATGAAAATAAATAGCATCATTGTAGTATACATAATTTAAAGTTGTACAGTAAGGATAGCCATTTTCACCTATAGTAGCTAAAGTACCTTCTTGTCCTCTTTCTAATAGTGCAAATATATCTTTATCGTCCATTGCCTTGTTAATCTTTATCATTTCTTTAAACATTGAAAATACCTCCACATCTTTTAATTATTTAAAAGGATTAGCTTTATATTAACATATCTTTTAATTATATGTAATATATAAATATATTGTAAGTTTACATTGTATATAATAGAACACAATTAAAATCCTGAGTTAATAATAAAATAAATTAATAGTATAGAAGATCTGTGGGGTAAAAAAATTGAAGTCTAAAAATAGTGTGAATGCCGATTAGAAAATAGAACTATTAAGCAACTATCTTTTAAGCGAGAAGGAACTTTAAAATAAGTGATTTAATTTGTTGACATAAAGTAAAATAGAGTGTAACATAAAACATACCGAATGAATGTTTTTTCGGAAAAAGATTAAAGGAAGATTAAAGAATGTCTTAGGAGACAGCACTAAAAACAGGGTTAGAGAATAGAAGCATTAAGGAAATTAGCTTTTAACCCAGAAGAAACTAGAAATTTATGATAAGTGATTAAGTTTGTTTACATAAATTGAAATGAAATGTAGTCTAGAACATACCGACTAAATGTTTGTTAAAAGGAGAGCTGAGTAATGAGTAAAAGGTATAGTACTGAAGACACAATTAGAGATATTTTAGATGCATCGACGCGGCTGTTTATAGAAAAAGGTTATGAGAAAACGACCATCCAAGATATTGTCAACGAATTAGATGGCTTGTCGCGTGGAGCGATTTACCACCACTTTAGATCAAAAGAAGAGATTATTGATGCAGTTATAAAGCGACTTGTTCCAAGCTCAGAGTATATAGAGGCGATTAGTAAGCGCCAAGATCTAAATGGCTTAGAAAAAATTCAACATTTACTAATAGAAACGTTAATCAACAAAGATGTTAGAGCTTCATTTGGGATGGCATTTCCTTTATTTAATAATCCAAAATTTTTCATGATGCGTATGATTAATAGCAACGAGGTCCTATCACCCCAGATTGAATTATACATAGACGAAGGAAACAGGGATGGATCACTTGATGTGAAGTTCCCAAAGCAGATTTCAGAGATTATTGTCCTATTATTAAATACTTGGTTTATGGTATCTTTATTTCCAAACACTATAGATACTTTTTGGGATAAAGTTCATGCAGCGAAATATGTGTTCGATGGTATAGGAGTTGACGTACTAAGCGATGAAATTATAGAAAAAATTATTAGTGAAATAAAGAAAGCGGAGGCAGAAAATGAAGGAAAATAAAAAAAGTGGTATTAAACAAGTTCTGCATATCCTAAAGATAAGTGCTCTTGTACTTGTACTGATAATAGCCTTAGCATTGGGTGGAATCTTTACAGCTCACCGTTTAAGTTTACGAAGTGAGGCTAAGAAAATTGTGGATTATGGACAGAAATTAGAGGTTTTCGATGGCACGATGAACGTACTTATTGAAGGTAAGGGAGAAGAAACAATTGTTCTTTTAACAGGCTATGGCACGGCAAGTCCAAGCATTGATTTCAAGCCGTTGATTGATGAACTTAAAAGTGATTATCGTGTGGTTGTTATCGAGCCCTTTGGCTATGGATTAAGCGGGCAAACGGAGCGTGAGCGAACAGCAGAAAATATGGTTGAGGAGATTCATGATGTTGTTAAACAATTAAATATAGACTCCTTTATTTTGATGGGTCACTCAATTGCAGGCATTTATGGGTTGAACTATGTCAATACTTTTCCTGAGGGTGTAAAAGCTTTTGTTGGGATTGATTCAAGTGTCCCGAACCAACCTTGGCCAGGTTTTGATGATAGATTAATCAACTTCGTGCAAAAATCAGGAATATTCAGATTGATAGTAAAATTGAATCCTGAAAGCTTCATGGATGAAAATATGAATGAAGAGTCTTCTGATCAATTGCGCATGATTACCATGAAAAATATGGGAAATGAGACCGTGCGAAATGAACTAAAATCACTAGGACGGAGTTTTAATTCGGCAAAAAGTCTGTCGTTTCCAAAGGAAGTCCCTTTATTACTATTCGTAGCTGAAGCAAGCGAAATGTCTATAAAAGGATGGCTTGAGCTTCATGAACAGCAAATTGAAAACTCATCTAAGGGTAAGGTGGTTGAATTGCCAGGAACACACTATCTTCACCACACGCAATCTAAAGAAATCGCAGAAGAATTAAGAAAATTTTTAGATTAATAGCAAAAAGCTGATAATAAGAATAGGAAGTGCCTATACTTTTTTGGCTGTTAACTCAAATAAAACAGTATATTTAGAGAGAACTTATTATCGATTCATAAATGTGAGTTGCAATAAGTTCTTTTTTATTTTGAAGAAATCATTACTTCTATCAATCATCAATGCTATGAATGAATTAGTGGTATTATGTAATAAAATAATCATAAGGTAAGTAATTTATAAATTCGGTATAATTATTAGTTGAAAGTAAAATTGATGTCATGTAAGTAAAAAAAGTGAGGAATATACTCCATTCTAATAAATAGACATTTTTATTAAAGCGGAGTATATTGCCTTATAGTATCTTTTTTAATAGGTTTTAAATATAAAAAATAAAATAGAATAATCAGTTATTTATAAAAATCTAAAAATATTTTTACTATATTCAAAAATTAAGGACGAATTGGTAGTTTTGAATATAAATCTACATCAGTTAATTTGTTCACTTGGGATATTATCAGTTTGTCATCAACTTTATCTATAGTAACTTGTCCTATAAGCTCTACATCATCTTTAGTATTTTTTTCTACATTATTTAAATTTATTATAGCCTTAAAATTATAAACTTTATCTGTATCACTTCTTTTAAATTCTTTCAATTCTACGAACTTAGAATTAGTTTTATTGGCAACTAGGTGGCTTAGATGCATATAATTAACTCTATCAGATGTAATTGCTTTAAAGGCATCATCTGATAATAGTTCTTTATATCTAAGGGTATATTGATCATTAGGATATCTGTCAATATACTCATTAAGATTAACTTTAGTGTAATCTTCTATGTCATATAAAGCATGAAGGAAATCTTCTGTTAATTTTTCTTCAGCATTTGTTTTACTGCATCCTATTAAGAATATTGGAATAATAAATACTATTAGAAGCATAGGAATTAACTTTTTGAATTTCATAGTATCACCTCCTAATAAATGATTTTTTACTTGACTTTCTTTTATATATTAGATAAAGTATTTAAAATATTATAAATCTTTTCAAAGTATTATCTAATTAAAGAGTATACTGTTATTATATTAACATATTTTACAATAATATGTTAACGAATTATTAGTGTAAGAATTTTAATAACTACAAAAAGAATAATATTAAATTTACTTTCTATATAATATAAATAAATTAATCCTGTTTAGTAATTAAAGATGTTGAACAAGCTTCATGGTACATTAATAAAAATTTATGGGGGTAAAGTATATGGGGAAAACTAGTAAAATTTTGCTTATGGCTTTTTTAACAATAAGTTGTATTTTATTATTAGGCTGTGAAAAAACAGAACCTAAAATTGTTCTTAGTGATTTTTCAGAAGACCAAAAAGAACTATTACAAGGTACTATTGATACTGATTTTAAGGTTTTTAAGGTAATTGGAAGTTTAAAAGAGTATGATGATATTGAGATAAGCGTATGTGTCTATGAAAAAGGAAAGCTTATAGGTAAAGATAATACGACAGCTATATTTTTAGATAGAGAAGAGACTTTAAAATATATAACTATGAGCTTATATCAATACTCTGATAAATATAGTGATAAAGGGGAATTCAAATTTGCTGCTATAGGCGATGAGTTTAGTAATTCAGCTAAGATTAACATAGACTTTAGTAATAATTTAAATGGAACTAGGAGATTTTATAACAATGAAGTAAAAATAGAAAAAGATGTAGAGCATATTTTATTTGCACAACTAGGGCGAAATGAAGGAATAGGTCCTATAAGTTTTATTTTTGATGGAAAAGATGAAGTAGATAGAGCTATAAAAAACTATGATAGAGTAGTTTTATTAAAATGTAAATTTAAATAAGGGAATATTTATAAAAAACAACTATATTCAGAGTTTCTTTAAGTTATTTTATAATAGTAAAAATAAACTAGTTAGCTAAAAGAAAAATTCTGCTTATAATATAGATAAATTTTTTAGGGAGGCAAAGAGATGAAAAGAGAAGAAGCGTTTGAGATTTTAAAAAAATATATGAGTAGTGAAAGTTTACTTAAACATTCCTTTGCAGTAGAAGGATCAATGAGAGGACTTGCAAGAAAATACAATGAAGATGTAGAAAAGTGGTCTATAGTAGGACTATTGCATGATATAGACTATGAAAAATATCCTGATACTCATCCAGAGGAAGGACAGAACATTTTAAAAGAAGAAAATATAGAGGAAGAAATAAGAGTGGCTATTTATGGTCATGCAAAGGAATCAAAATCATACAGAGAAGGTCTTATGGCAAAAGCACTTTTTGCAGTAGACGAGCTTTCAAGTTTTATTGTAGCATGTGCTTTAGTTAGACCTTCAAAGAGTTTTGAAGATTTAGAGTTAAAGTCAGTAAAGAAAAAATTAAAAGATAAGGGATTTGCAAAAGGAGTAAATAGAGAAATAATTAAGGAAAGCAGTGAAGAACTAGGATTAGAATCTTCTGAACTCATAACAGAGATAATAGAAGCACTTAGAGTTAGAGAAAGAGAATTAAATTTGGAAGGTTATAGTTTACTCTAATTATGAGAAATATCTAGAGTAAAAATCAATTTACATTAATTTTTCACCACTGGGGTGCAGTATGATATGGCACTATATTTGCAACATTAGCTAACATCTTAATTTTATTTCTTATTTTCATAGTATTATTGCAAAATCAATAAGATTGTTCCAAATTATACTGCACCTCAGGGGAACCCTTACGGGCTTCGCTACTGTTCCACAGAGATGGAAAATTTATTCTGTAGCGGCGAACAGTGTTCGCCATAATAACTAGCAATTTTATATTGCTAGTGAAAAAACATGTTTAAAGAAATTATTTTTTATAAAAATAATTTCAACCTAAATTGTCCATTGCCAATACTCAATTCTCAATTGCATAAATGGGGGAAGATAATTATGGTAAAGATAGAGAAATTAACAGATGAAATAAAAGGTGCAATATTAAAATTTTTATATAAAGAAGAGGCGATAAATCTTTTTATAATACATTTTATTGAAAATGGTAATATAGGAGATTTATATATAGATAAGAAAGATAATATAGGAGCTATATTACATATAAAAGATGATGGAAACTCGCTTTTTACCAATTTTTATTATGATAACAAAAAGAATTTTGAAACTATTATAAAAGAAATTGAAAGATTAAAGAGTCCGCGAATGTTATTGGCAGCTAAAGAAGAAGATGTAGCAGTGGCGTTAAAAAAATTAAATATAACTAGAAATATAGATAAAAATTTTTATTATATTTTTGATAATGAGAAAAAGCTAAATTTACATATAGAAGAATTTAATTTTAAAAAAGCAACTTTTAAAGATAAAGATTTTATTAAAGAAGCATATATAGATTTTTTTGGAGCAATTTCTAAAGAGGACATAGAATCTCTAACTAATGATGAAAAAATAAAATATGATTTAAAAAATGGGATATATCTATTATGGAGAGAAGATACTCCAGTTGGGTTAGCTAAATTTAGCGAGTTTAGTAGACATTTTGGAGAGATTACTACTGTTTATATAAAAAGTGAATATAGAGGCAGGGGATTAGGAAAAATTCTTATGAGTAAAATGGTAGAGAGATTGATAGAAATGGGAAAGACAGCAATAACTCAAGTAAATGTAAGAAATTTAAGTGCAAAAGCTATATATGAAGGTATAGGATTTAAAAAATATTGTGACTATGCATTTGAATTCTTAGATAATTAAAATTTATCTTTAATTTCTTTGCTGTAGTAAACATATATAGTTAATTATTAATTTAAAAAGTCGTGATGGTTAATCACGACTTTTTGTTAGTTAGCTACTATATTTACAAGCCTACCTTTAATTACTATAACTTTTCTCACAGTTTTTCCTTCAAGGGCAGCTTTTATATTTTCATTGTTTAATGATGCTTCTTTTATTCCAGCTTCATCAAGACTTGTTGGAACATCAATTTTAGCTTTAATTTTACCATTGATTTGTATCGCTATTTCAACTTCATCTTTAATTAAAGCAGATGGATTGAAAGCAGGCCAATTTTCGTTAAATACTGAATAATCCATACCTAAAGCTTCCCATTGTTCTTCAGAGAAGTGAGGTGCAAATGGCGCAAGAAGCTTAATATAATCTACTAATGTTTCCTTTAGAAAAGCAGGATTTTTAATGCTTTCATTAATGTATTTAGATAGAGCATTAGTAAACTCCATCATTCTTGCTATTGCAGTATTAAATTGAAGTTTTTCAGCATCTTCAGATACACCTTTTATAGCAAAGTGTCTCCAATAATTAAGTTCTTTTTCGGCAGCTTCCATAACTTCTTTATTATTATCCTTGTTTCTAAGTTCAGCTATAGAATGTTCTAGAACTCTTTCTATTCTTTCTACAAATCTACCTATAGATTTTATTCCATCATCGCTCCAAGCTCCACCTTCAGTATATCCAAATCCAAACATTAGATACATTCTAAATACGTCTGAACCATATTCTTTAATATAGCCATCAGGAGATATAGTGTTTCCTTTAGATTTGCTCATTTTAAGCCCATCTGGCCCTAAGATTAATCCTTGGTGAGTTAGAGATTTAAATGGCTCTCCAAAATTTATATAGCCAAGATCTCTTAATGCTTTAGTTATAAATCTTGCATATAATAGATGCATGCAAGCATGTTCTGGTCCTCCAACATATTTATCTACTGGAAGCATTTTATTTGCTAATTCACTATCAAAACAAATTTCACTATTCTTGTTATCTACGTATCTTAAATAGTAGAAAGAAGAACAAACAAAGGTATCTAAAGTATCTGCTTCTCTTTTAGCAGGTCCACCACAACATGGGCATGTGGTATTTATAAAGCTTTCACATTTAGCTAGTGGAGACTTTCCATCTGGTGTAAATTCCACGTCGTATGGAAGCTCTACAGGTAAATTACTTTCAGGCACTGGTACTGTTCCGCATTTTTCGCAGTATACTATTGGAATTGGTGCTCCCCAATATCTTTGTCTTGATACTAACCAATCTCTTAATCTATAGTTTATTTTCTTTTCTCCTAAACTTAGTTCCTGAAGCTTATTAACTATAGCTTCTTTAGCATCTTTACTAGAAAGTTCATCAAATTCTCCACTGTTTACAAGTTTTCCAGATTCAGTATACGGAAGATTTTCTCCGCCTTCAATAACTCTTTCTATTGGAAGATTATATTTAGTTGCGAAGGCAAAATCTCTTTCATCATGAGCTGGAACAGCCATAACTGCACCAGTTCCATAAGTATTTAGTACGTAATCTCCAATCCAAATAGGAATCTTTCTTCCGTTAATTGGATTTATAGCATAAGAACCAGTAAATACACCAGTTTTTTCTCTTGTTATGGATTGTCTTTCTATATCAGATTGCTTTCTAGCATTTTCTTTATATTCTTCTACAGAAGTTTTATACTCCTCAGTAGTCAACTGATCTACTAGCTCATTTTCAGGAGCCAAAACCACATAAGTTACTCCAAATAATGTATCAACTCTTGTAGTGAATACGTTGAAGGAAATATCTTTGCCATCTACTTTAAAAGTAGCTTCTGAACCTGTAGATTTACCTATCCAATGTTTTTGCATTGACTTAGTTTTTTCAGGCCAATCAAGATTATCGATTTCATTAAGAAGTTCTTCAGCGTAATCTGTAATTTTTAAGAACCATTGAGTTAAATTCTTTTTAGTAACTTCGCTAGAACATCTTTCACAAACACCATCAACTACCTGTTCATTAGCTAAAACGGTATTACAATCAGGACACCAGTTTACTGGTGCATTTTTTCTATATGCAAGGCCTTTTTCATATAATTTTAGGAATAGCCATTGGGTCCATTTATAATAATCAGGACGACAGGTTACTACTGAATTTTCCCAGTTAAACATAGCTCCCATATCTCTTAATTGTCTTTCCATAGTTTCAATATTCTTTTCAGTTGAATCCATTGGATGAATTCCAGTTTTTATTGCAAAGTTTTCAGCAGGTAATCCAAAAGCATCAAAACCCATTGGTTGAAATACATTATATCCTTGCATTCTTTTCATTCTAGCCCATGAATCAACAGGTGCAAAGTTAAACCAATGACCTGCATGAAGTTGGCTTCCAGATGGATAAGAGAACATTTCTAAAACATAAAGTTTTTTATCTAAATTGTTTTTATCAAATTTATATAGTTCTGTTTCTTCCCATTTTTGTTGCCATTTTTTATCAATTTCTGTGCTATATCTAGCCATATTAGTTCCTCCTAATCTATAGTGAATTTTTATTATTTTAAATAAAAAAAGCCTTCATCTCGTAAAGAGACGAAAACTTATAATTCCGCGGTACCACTCTAATTAGGCATATTGCCTCACTTTAAAATATAACGGTTTAATCCGTACTTGCTTCTAACAAGTAAGCTCCTAGGCAAGTTCATAGTTCTTAACTACTGCATTACACCAAACTGCAGCTCTCTGAAAATTAAGATGAATATTACTACTCCTAATCAGTGCAATAGTATATTAAGTTAATAATTTTAAATTATAAATTAAAATCTTTTTATTGTCAATAGTTTACTAATTTTTTATATACGGTGTTAATTATTTAATTTATGAATAAAGTTACTATCTACATAAGTTATAAATATAGTTAGTGCATAATCATAAATTATAAACATAAATTGATAAGCTAATATTAAAAATAAAAAGTTTCCTGGTATTGATAATGAGGATACAAATAAAAATTTATAAATTAAATAAAATATTCCCATAGATATATTAAAATATACAATTTTTAATATAAATTCTAAGGATATTTTTCTTAATTTTTCTATATAAAGTTTTATAAAGCCATAAAGTCCAAAAAATACAGTATAAGATAGCCACATAGATTTCAACGGAAGTAAAAAGTAAGATAATAAGGAAACACTTACATATACTATAATAGAGTTTTGTATGTTAGTAGTTAATATTGATAGAGGAATTATAGCTGAAGCCACTCCTAAAAGAAATATTGTATTAAATGGCAAAAAGGAAGTGGAATAAAGAAGAAATAGGCTAAGTGCTACATATATTCCACCTCTGGCAACAAAACTTGCTTTATTGTTTATATTATGTTTTCCCATATTAAAAACCTCACAATAAATTATTATTTTAATTATCTGTTGTAAATTTAGTTATGTTTTCAAATGAATCTAAAGTCATTCATACTCTTAGAAAATAATTTTTCATAGTATAAATTATTTGACTAAAAGCAACTAATTAAATCTCCACCCATACATTCACAGCAAGTATCTGCACACCAAAGTTTACAACAAAGATCACAGCACTCTCCATCACTACCTCTTCGTGTTCCATGATAAGTTTGTCTATAAGAGTTTTGTCTTTGATTTAAACTATTTAAAGTCTGTCTATATTCAAAATTATTTGGATCCATATTACAAGCTTGATTAATCAAATTATAGGCATTATCAAACCAACCTTTTCTATAATTAACCATACCCATTAAAAAGTACCATTCTGCAGTTCTATCTGATATAGAATTAAGTTTTGCTTCTGCACCCGCTATATTTCCTCTATTTAAATCCATTCTTACGCTTTGATAAATGTTAAAATTATTATCTCCTCCACTATAACTTTGATAGTTACTAGAACTTCCATTATTCTTAGTAAGAGCATCATAAGCATCATTTATTTCTCTCATTTTTTCTTCAGCTAAATTTTTTAAAGGATTATCACCATATTGATCTGGGTGATATTGTTTTGCTAGTTCTCTATATGCTTTTTTTATTTCATCTTGTGATGCACCTTGTCTTACACCAAGTACCTCATATGGATTTCTCATGTTTTTTACACTCCTTAATCTTTATACTTTCAATTTTTTCCATTAAGCCAAGCTGAAGAATATTAGTTAAAAGCTCCTTATTTTTCTTTAGTGGAAGATTCTCTAAGGAAGCAGCACAGCTTTCAGCACTTAATATTAGATTAAATTCAATTCTTTCTCTAATGGTTTCTATAAATTCTTTAAAGGTAAGCTTTTCGCTATTAAAAGCTTTTTCAATAGCGTTAAATTTATGGTTTTCCATATCTTCCTTTAAGTCATCATAGGCATCAATTAAATATATAAATCTTCCTAAATTATATCCAAGCCAATAAAGGTTAGTGTTATCCTCTTGCTTATAATATTGAGAAATTATATAACCAGTTAAATCTGCAAATATATCAGAAATTTCATCTATATTTATAGATTCTTTAGAGTTCTCCATTTTACTTAATAAATCTAGTTTAGTTTTCATATAATTAATTATTTCTTTTTTATGTTCATCACTAATTTTTATATACTTTTTCAAAAATTTAGATAATAATTTACTGATTTTAGAATTATTATCATTGTAATTATCTAATAATTTAAAGTAAGTTAAAGCTACATTACAAAAAGCTGCATACTTTAAAGCATCATTATCAATTACTTTAGGTTTTTTATTTAGTGGATGTGCAATACAAATAGATTTTTCATATTGAATTTTATCTTCATTAAGTCCATCTAAAAGTATAGCTAAAAAAGTCATATCATAATTTAAAGTAAATCTAGGTATGTGACCAAAAGTTTCTTTTATAGCTAAACATAATCCACAGTAATAAGCTTTAAATTTTTCATAGTCTTTTACTTTAAGTTCCATCTTGCAGGGAGTAACATATCCAAACATTATAGTCCTTTTAAAGCTCCTTTATTTTTATCTTCTAAGATTTCATGAATAGTTTTAGAAGTAGTATCTTTCATAGTGTACCCTAATAGCTCCACTACATCCACGATTTCATCCTCATTACTAGATTCAATTTCTATATAAGGAAAAGGGCAGAAGCTTTTATCATTAATGTCTATTTCAATTAGGGTATTTTTATACTTATAACTTTCTCTATATTTCTTAATAGATTCTACTAATTCTAGGCCTAATGCTTTAAAAATATTAGCACCTTCAATGGAGTCTAATATTTCAATTTCATGTTCTTCCATAACTTTATATTTTTCTTGGCTTATAAGCTTTTTAGTAGTCATATAATTTATTGTTTTATTATGTAAATGATCATCCACTACTCTAATTCTAGCATAGCCTTTGGCATTTAATAGCCTTCTATCTGAAAAATCGTATATATTATTAATTTGGCTTTCTTCTTTAACCTTTAATGCATTAATATCTTTCATTTTTTTTCGTATATCTTCTACGTTAATATCTAATATTCTAGTTTCCATTTCTTTCAAGGTCCTCACTCCTTTTAGGTAATTATATCATAATTTTTTTTTCTAAGCTTTATTTTAATTTGTTTATAATTTATTTTTAACCCAATTAGCATCTAAAAGAAAATAATAAACTAAAGATGTTAGCATACTTTATTTCATATGCTTCATATTAGACAAAGTGTCAAGTTCTGCTTATAGTGGTTCTATGGGCAGGTTCTGACAACGCAGTATGATGGAAAATAGGCGAGCATACTGGTCTATTATTTTTTGAAGATGCTTTATATTTAATAATTACTTTGGAGAAAAATCATATATTGTTATATAATTATATTGATCAATTGACAATTGTCAATTAAGCTCAATTCATCTTATAAGTGATGAATTGATCTTAAAAATTTTTAGTTAATTTAAATAATTAGTCAGTGCTTAGAGGAGGTTTAACATTGGATTACATTAAAGAAATAAATATAATTGAAGCAGTGATTCATATATTAGATAACAATGCTGATGGAGCTGTATTAAATGAATTTGCACTAGAATTAAATGAGGAGATATATACTTTCCTTTTAAAGCATATTCAGAGATGTTTAAAAGATGAAGAATTAAAATATGCTATTTTTAATGAAGAAAGGAACATAGTCAAAGATTTGTCTCAAGAATTTTTAAATGGAGAAAATAATATTTTAGGAGTATCTAAAGAATTAGCAAGACAGATGTTTGTACTTATGAGATCAAAAGGTAATATTCCTTCCTGTGATTTAATTACTGTTAGTTTTTCCACAGAATACGGAATGTTTTTAGGTATATTTAAAATGGATTATATAAAAAATTATATGCATACTATTGAATATATAGATGATAAGGTAGGAATTGATATAATTCCTCAATTTACAGGGTTACCTTCTTCAAGTTCTCGAATTCAAAAATGTGCTTTTATAAGAGCAATTAGAGATGATAATGAATATGATCTTATGGTAATTGATAAACAAAGTAAGAATAAAAACAATGAAGATTATGGATCAAATTATTTTATAGATAGTTATTTAGGATGCACTATAATTGATAATGAAAGAGACATGACTAAAACCTTTGTAAAAGCAGCAGAAAAATGGACTCAAAATGCACTAGTTGAAAATGCTTCTGAACAGGAGAAAATTAGAACTCATATTAAGAAAAAGCTAAGAGAAGAAGAAAATATTGATGTTAATGAGTTAACTGAGGAAATTTTCAATGATAATGAAGAAAGAAAAGAAAGCTTTAAAACTTTTATTGCTGATCAAGGAGTGGCAGAGAAGGTTTCTATTGATAAAGAATGGGTTGATAAAAAGCTTAAAAGAATAAGATTAAAAATTGATAAAGATATAGATTTATATTTATCAGAAGAAGCTTATCATGACTCTGAAAGATTTGAAATTAAGCGTAATGGTGATGGCAGTATTAATATGATAATAAAACATATAATGAATTACGTAGAAAAGTAATAAATGAACATAATAATTACAAATTTACTAACAACAATTATAAATAGATCTAAATACAAGAGTCGCTAGAAAAAATTCTAGCGACTCTAAACCGTTGAACTTGACTTAAATATAAATTTGGATAATGTCTAAATGTAAAATTAAAGTATACATTATGTTAATATTTTATCAACAAAATATAAAATAATAAACCCTAAAATTACATTAGGTATATAAAAAAATAAATTAGCTAGAATTATGCGTATTTTTTATAATAATTATTAATTCTAGATGTCTTATGGACATAGTTATCACTCCTCTAAATTTAGTTTCCATTTAAGAATATCATATATACAGGATAAATATATAGCTTTATATGGATGTGTTTACAAAAAAATAATATTTATCAATTATTTAGTAAAAACTTTAGATTAATTAAAGTTTTTAAGTTAATTAGGCTATGACTTATTAACTTTACTTATAAAAGCTATATGAATAAATAATAATTGATTTAAAGGATAATATTATAATCATGTCTAATTAAATTGTTAAGAATATTTTAATTATTTTGACTAAGGAGGGGCATAATGTCAAGCTATAATGACAATGAAATAAAAAGCATAGTTTGCTCTATAATGAAAAGTGATAAATTTGTACTTTTTCCCATAATACAAGAAGAACAATACATGATTTATGAAATTAATATCAAAGGTGATAAATATGCTACTTTTAAACTTTCAAAGGAAAATATAAGCGCTAATGCAAATGTTATTGAAAAAGGAGTTTTAGAAAGTGGGGAATATTGGACAATAGAGGCTGAGTAATATCAATATGTACGGTAGTCTTGTCTTAATGTTGATGAAAATTTAATTTATACAATATTTTGATTTCCATAATAAACAAAAATTTTTTCTGTGAATTAAAGATTAAGGATGAAAAATTATAGTTGAAACTCCAATGGCAAAGCCTTTGGAGTTTCTTAAACAAATTTTATTCTAAGAAATCAACATTTAGTGAATCTCATCCTAAATTCGTATTCTTAACTATTAATTTTCAATTTTTGAGGAATTAAACCACTTTTAAAGAAAATTTATCTTTTAGCATATAAGCGCATATTTTAATTTTTTATATTAGATGCCGATAACTTATTTTCGTAATAATAATAAATAGGCGGCTCCAGATTTAAATATATCATTACCATGTATCTTTCCTATAGGCTCTACTCCAAAAGCACTATCGTAAATAAAACCATTTTTGTCTACATATCCTATAGGGAAATTCCCTTTGCTATAATCATAAACTAATCCGTTAGTATCTACCTTACCAATAGGAGTATTTATAGTATGATTATAAATAAATCCTTCTTCATCTATTCTTCCAACAACATTACCAAAAAGCGAAGCATCATAAACTAATCCATCTTTTTCTAATATACCAATTGGTCTAATACTGAGAATGTTATCGTATATTTCACCCATATCAATACCTCTTAAATCGTAATAAAAATACATTATAATATATTGATAGAGAAATACTTATATTACATTAAAATATAAAATTAAAAGAATATTGATAAAGTATATCCTGTGAAATAAAATGTAACTAATACTTATGGAATTATATTTGGAGTAGTAGCAGGAATTATGCTCTATATATCTTTAAATCAAATAATACCTACTGCAGAAAAATATGGAGAGCATAAATATGTCACGAGAGGTACTTTTGCAGGAATATTAGTAATGGTAACTAGCTTGTGTTACTTATGTAAATTGTAATTAATTTTTAATATGTACGTTAAAAAACGTGGCTACTATGAGCCACGCTTTTTTATTTATTCATAGAATTTTGACAACCTAAAACATTTGTTATCTTATCTTCAACTAGTGTTTGAATATTTTTTCTAGCTTCTCCAAGATATTTTCTTGGGTCAAACTCACTTGGCTTATCACCCATAACTTTTCTTATTGTACCAGTCATAGCAAGTCTTAAATCTGTATCCATATTAATTTTGCAAACAGCCATTGATGAAGCTTTTCTTAACATTTCAGCAGGAACTCCTTTAGCTCCTTTTATATCTCCGCCATTTTCATTACACATAGCAACAAAATTTTGGTCTACAGCTGAAGCACCATGAAGGACTATTGGGAAGTTATTTATCCCAGCTTCTTCTAAATTTCTTGTTATTGTTTCTAGTCTATCAAAGTCTAATTTTGCTTCACCCTTGAATTTATAAGCACCATGACTTGTTCCTATAGCAATAGCTAAGGAATCAACACCAGTTCTTTTTACAAAATCAACTGCTTGATCTGGATCAGTATAAGTGGCTTCATGAGCAGCAACTTTAACTTCATCTTCAACTCCAGCAAGTTTTCCTAGTTCTGCTTCAACAACTACGCCTCTTTCATGAGCATATTCAACTACTTCTTTTGTGAGTTTAACATTCTCTTCATATTCATAATGAGAACCATCAAACATAACAGAAGTAAATCCAACATCTATACATTTTTTTACTAATTCTAAAGAATCACCGTGGTCTAAATGTAGAGCTATGTCTATTCCAGAGTCTTCTACTGCAGCATCAATCATTGCTTTTAAATAAGAAGGTCTCATATATTTCATAGCGCCTGAAGAAACTTGAAGAATAACAGCAGAGTTTTGCGCTTTACATCCGTCTACTATTCCTTGTATAATCTCCATGTTATTGATATTGAAAGCACCAATAGCATAATTTCCCTTAAAGGCTTTATCAAACATTTCTTTAGTGGTAACAAGTGCCATAATAATTCACCTTTCCTTTCAGCGTAATCCTTTTAATAATATAACTATCTTTATTATAATGTATGCTATTAGTATTTTCCATATAATTTAGGATTATTTATAAATTTACAGAATGAATATACAAAGATTATATATTACAATACGTTACGCAGAGTTATCTTTTGACCTTCTTTAATTCCTTCAATTAGAGATTTTACAAGGTGAATTGAAGATAGTGAATGGGTTTTATCTTCTTCCTTAGTGTACTGAGTTAATTTTAAAGTCTCATTATATATAATATCTAATTCTTCATGATTTAAGAATAGTGTTACTATAGACATATCTTTTTCATAACTAGTAAGTAATACCATAGAATTTATATATGCATTATCCCATTGTTCAAAAGCAATGGATGATTCAGTTTCATAAGCAATTTCTAAAAGTTTGTCACAGGTATTATTTGTATATTTAGTAGAATAATAAAGCCCTACTAACATGGCTAAAAAAAGCGCAAAAGGTAATATAACTTTTTTCATTTTTCTACCTCTTTATAAGTTTATTTTTCATTATTTTCTTTAAGCTGATAAAAGAATTTGTCATCATTATAAACTATTCCTATAAATACATCTTCGTAAGATTCGATATTGTTTTTTCTAAGTTGTTTCTTAACCCATTTCATATTTTTACCTACTTTTTCTAAGTTTTGCTTATTTATGCTTCCATCATTTATAATTATCATAGGCATAGGTTTTTCTTGTACACTTAGATTTAAAACTTTTGGAGTTATAGGAGTATTTTCTTCTTTAGGCATTATGGATATATTTCCATTGGTTTCCAATACAGCGTAATGAATATCAGATAGGTTAAAATAGCCATTTAATCTTAATTCTTCTAATAAGTCATCTAAGTTAAATCTTTGATTTCTAAGTTCTTTTAAGTCAACTTCGCCATCTTTAATTAATATACTAGGTTCTCCGTTTAATAAAGTACGCGCTTTTTCACTCTTAAGTTGAATTATTGAAGTAATTATTTGAAGAACAACTAATGTAGTTATAGGAATCATAGAGCTAATAAGTGGCATTCTATTGTCTTCCATTGGAAGAGCTGCTAACTCTGAAATCATTAATGCAGTTACTAAATCAAAAGGTTCCAATTGTCCTAGTTGACGTTTACCCATAAGTCGCATTATTATTAATAAAAAACTATATAATATAATTGTTCTTATTACTAATATGAACATAATTTCACCTCCTAATAGTTTTAGTCTTCCAATTTTTCAATAAAATATTATTAAAATAAAGGATACAATTCATAGGAGTGCAAATATAATAATATTAATCAATTTTTGAGGTGTTGAGATGAAAAAAATTAAACTACAATTTGAGAAAGATTATGTTATCGAAGTTAATAGTGGAATTAATTGCCATGAAGTTGTAAAAAACTATAGTTTAGAAAAAGATATACCGGTAGTACTTGCAAGGGTTAATGGAAAACTATGCGAATTATCTTCAATTATAGAAGAAGATTCCACATTTAGTATTGTAGATATTAAAGATAAATTTGGAATGATGACTTATATTAGAACTCTTCAATTTGTTCTTATTAAGTCAACCTTAGAATTATTTAAAGATGCTCAAATCACTATTGGACATTCCTTAAGTAAAGGATTATTTGGAGAGATTTATAAAAAATCTAAACTTGATATAGATGATATATATTTAATAAAAGAAAAGATGAAAGAAATTATAGAAAAAGATATTAAAATAAATAAGAAGTGTTTTCAGAAGGAAGAGGCAATTAAAATCTTTAAAAACTATGGAATGAATGATAAAGTAAGACTTTTAAGTTCAATAGATTTAGAAAAAGTAAATTTATATGAATTAGATGGACAACACGATTACTTTTATGGTCCAATGGCATATTCTACAGGTGTTTTAAAAATCTTTGATTTAATTTATTACGATCCAGGATATATTTTAAGATTTCCAACATTAGAAGAAACTTTTAAAATTCCTAAATTTGAAGAACATAAAAAGCTTGCAAAAGTATTTTATGAAGCTGAAAAGTGGGGAGAAACTATTAATATTGAAGATGTTGGAGCATTAAATAAAATTATTGATAATGGAGATATTGTTAATTTAATTAGAGTAGCAGAAGCTCAGCAAGAAAAGAAAATTGCATATATTGCAGATAAAATAAGTGAAAATAAAAGTGTAAATCTTGTGTTAGTTGCAGGACCATCTTCCTCAGGTAAAACAACTTTTTCTAAGAGATTAGGTGTTCAGTTATCTGTTAATGGCCTAATACCGATACCTATTTCACTAGATGATTACTTTGTAAATAGAGAAGATACACCAATGGATGAGTTTGGCGCATACGATTTTGAATCCATACATGCCTTAGATCTAGAACTGTTTAATAATCATCTACAAATACTATTATCTGGTGGAGAAGTAGAGGTTCCTACCTATAATTTTAAAACAGGTGAAAGAGAGTGGAATGGTCATAAAATGAAGCTTCCTCATAAGGGAGTGTTAATTGTAGAAGGAATTCATGGTCTTAATGAAATGTTAACTTCTTCCATAATAAAAGATAGAAAATTTAAAATTTATATTAGCCCATTGACACAACTTAATTTAGATGATCATAATAGAATAGCGACCACTGATGTAAGG
This sequence comes from Clostridium argentinense CDC 2741, assembly GCF_000816675.1. GTDB lineage: Bacteria > Bacillota > Clostridia > Clostridiales > Clostridiaceae > Clostridium_J > Clostridium_J argentinense. The sequence continues at coordinate 478,174 of NZ_AYSO01000017.1, forward strand.
ATGATAAGAAGGATTGTAAGAGATTTCCTTTCAAGAGGTTATGGAGTGGAAGATACCCTAAAAATGTGGCCTTCAATTAGACGTGGCGAAGAAAAAAATATTTTTGTATTTCAAGAAGATGCGGATGTTATGTTCAATTCTGCTTTGATTTATGAACTTGCTATACTAAAGAAGTATGCTTTAACAGAGCTTCGCAAAGTACATCCAGACAGCATAGTTTATGATGAGGCGAGAAGGCTTATAAGTTTTTTAAACTTCTTCAAGGAAGTTGATAAGGAGTTAGTGCCTAGTAATTCACTTATGAGGGAGTTTATAGGAGGTAGCTGCTTTTATCAATATTAGTATATAGAAATGAATGCTAGGTTTGTCCTAGCATATCCTTTGAATTTTATAGTTTAAAATATTTTTAAGTTAAATCATGTTTTAAATTGATTAATTATTTTGAGTATTAAGTACTTTATAAAATATTACAACAAAACTTTAAAGTAGGTAAATTTTTAAAATTTATTACTACAGAATTATGTAGGAGGAAATATATGAAGAATTACAGTGCTTTTGATATTTTAGGGCCTATTATGATTGGTCCATCAAGTTCGCACACTGCAGGAGCAGCTAGACTAGCAAAAATAGCAGCTAAGATAGCAGGAGAAAAAATTATTAAAGTAAAGTTTTTATTACATGGTTCTTTTGCAAAAACTTATAAAGGACATGGAACGGATAGAGCGCTAGTGGCAGGAGTTTTAGGAATGGATCCTATGGATGAAAGATTGAGGGATTCTATGGATATAGCGAGAGAAAAAGGATTAGATTTTTCTTTTGAAGAGGCAGATTTAGGTGACAATGTTCACCCCAATACAGTAAAATTTATTTTAACTACAAATGAGGGATTAGAAGTTAATGTTGTAGGATCATCAATAGGTGGGGGAAACATAGAAATCTTTGAAGTTGATGGTCAAAGATTAAAATTTACAGGAGAATATCCAACACTTATCATAACCCATTTAGATACACCAGGAGTAATTTATAAAGTTACAACTGTACTTTATAAAGAAGAAGTTAATATAGCCTCTATGAATGTATACAGAAAAGGTAAAGGATCAGAAGCCTCAATGGTAGTTGAAATAGATAGTATTGTAAATGATGATATTATACATAAGTTAGAAGGTGTAGAAAATATAAAAACTGTAGATCAGATAGTACCACCTAAGGAAGGAGAATAGACAATGTTTGTTAATAATGCAGTTGAACTAATAGAGATTTGTGAAAAAGAAAATATAAGTATAGCTGAATACACAATAAGAGAAGAGATAGAGACAACTGGATTAACTCGCCAGGAGGTAATTGAAAAAATGAGAAAAAATCTAGAAGTTATAAAAAAATCTTCTAGAGAAGGTATGGAAAAAGAAGTTATTTCTGTAAGTGGATTAATCGGTGGAGATGCTATTAAAATAAGGAAGTATTTAGAGAAGAATAAAGATAATACACTATGTGGAGAAACAATGATAACTGCTATGGCAAGAGCACTTTCTACTTCAGAAGTAAATGCAGCTATGGGAAAAGTAGTTGCTGCACCTACTGCTGGGAGTTGTGGTATAATTCCAGGAGTTATAACAACCGCAGGAGATAAGCTCAATAAAACAGAAGAAGAGTTAATAATGGCATTGTATACTGCAGCAGGAGTTGGAATTCTTATAGCTAAGAATGCTACACTATCAGGAGCAGAAGGTGGATGTCAAGCAGAATGTGGAAGTGCCGCTGCAATGGGAGCAGCAGCAGTAGTGGAGATGATGGGGGGAACTCCTAATATGGCTTTTGATGCTGCAGCAATAGTAATTAAAAATGTGGAGGGGTTAGTTTGCGATCCAATTGCTGGGCTAGTTGAAATTCCTTGTGCTAAAAGAAATATAGCTGGGGCAGTTAGTGCATTAACTACTGCAGAATTAGTTATGGCAGGCGTTAAAAGCAAAATTCCTTTCGATGATTGTATAGCTGCAATGTATAAAGTTGGTCGTGAATTGCCAAGTTCTTTAAGAGAAACAGCTATGGGAGGTCTTGCAACAACTCCTTGTGGATTAAGATTAAGAAAACAAGTATTAAAAGAGAATAATTAATTTAGTACATAATGCCTGTTGGTCTCCAACAGGCTATTTTAATTCACAATTCACAGTGCACAATGCACAACCTTAAATAATGCACAATGAACAGTTCACAATTCACAATTAAGGTGAAAATTATTTTGGCTAGCAATATAATTGCTAGTTTTTTTAATATATAATATTTAAATATTGCAATAATATGTGGCGAACACTGTTCGCCGCTACAGAATAAATCTCAAATTTCTCAGTGATAGCTGAGAAATATCCACAATTGCCAATTGTTAATCGTCAATTCTCAATTGTAAAATTGAGAACCAATTTTACAAGTCACCTTTTGTCAATATTTGAATAAAGTAGAAATAGGAAAAAGTCTAAGGAGGATAAAATGGAAGCGAAACATGGGAGAACAATAAACATGACAATATTCTTTAAATTTGTATTACCTATAATATTTTCTTTAATATTATTATTTATAAATACCTCCTCTAGTATTTTAAATTCAATACTTTATTCAATAGCAATGATCCCTTTAGCAATAATGTTAGGAAATCAAACTTCGAATATAACTGAGTATATAGGTGAGAAAAAAGGGGGATTATTAGCAGCTACAGTAGGAAATATTCCTGAACTTATGATGGGGTTATGGTCAATTAGATATGGAATGATAGGCATGGCTAAAGCAGGGCTCATGGGTGCTGTTATAACTAACATGCTTTTAGGACTTGGACTTGCTGTTTTTTTTGGAGGGATACAGTTTAAAGAACAAAAATTTAGTAAAATGATAGCTAGAACAAATTTTCATTTGCTACTTTTAGCTATATCATCAATTATAATAATATCATCATTAAATAAATATGGAGTAATAAATGGTCCTAAAATGGTATCAGTCAGTGTAATTGTTTCTTGCTTATTAGTTGGAATATATATATTGGGGCTTGTTTTCTCTTTATATACTCATAGAAATTTATTTGTAATTACTAAGGAAAGAGAAAATAGTGATTGTAAAAAATTCGGGAAAGAAGCTTTTACAATATTGATTAGTATGGCTATAGTTTCCAGTTTATTATATTTTGTAAGCGAAAAACTAATTTTTAACGTGAATAATATAGTTGAAAATTATAATATTTCACAAGAATTCATAGGAATCATATTGATTCCACTTTTAGGTAGTTTCGGAGAAAGTGCTGCAAGTATAGTCTGCGCTGTAGATAATAAGATAGATTGTAGTCTTGAAACAGCAATAGGGTCAAGTATACAAATAGCATTGTTTGTAACTCCATTATTAATAATTTTTTCTGCGATTATGGGTTTAAATATGACTCTAGTATTTTCCACTTTTCAAATTATAATGCTTATTATTGCTGTAGCTATGTCTTATTTCGTATTTCAAGATGGTAAAACCTATTGGCTTGAGGGAGGAGTACTAACTGTAACCTATCTAATAATAACAATAGCTTATTATTATCTAGGTTAAAGTTAAGTGCATAAAAACCTTTTAGAATTAATATATTAAATTATAATCAATAAATTATGGTGATAAAGTGGGACATAGAAGAGTAATTGAAACTTACTATAAAGATGTAAATAACTTAGTATTTTTATTGGAGAAATTAGTAGGATCATATAGATTATTAGTAGGGGGAGCGGATGAACTTAATAAAATAGCACTTGCTAAGAAAAGTGATGTTAAGCATGCATTAAAAAGAGCAGATGATTTAGGTAAAATAATAGATGAGGTCATAGAGGCATTAGATTGTGCAACTCGTGATTGTACTTGTTATACTAAGATAAAAACTAATGTAGTTAAAAATACACTTAACACCCAATACATCCAAGCAGAAATTGAGGAAGATTTAAAGTTTAATGGATAGTTAGAGAGAATTAATTATTTATTGTTAAGAAATTAAGGGCAAATATCAGAGGAATTGAAAAATAAAGATTCACAAATATTGGTGAGTTATATACTATAAATGGAAAAGTGGTAACATTTAGTCACCACTTTTCTTAATTATCTTTTTTTAATTTGCAGTTTACTAACCATAAGGTAAGAAAAAACTAACATAAGTATAACAGTTACAGTAACTCTAGGCTGCATATTTTCTGTAAAAATGGCATATATAGCCATAATGCTGCCTGCAATAGTTATAGGAATTCCTGTGAATACATTATTAAATTCTGAACTATTATAACGCGCTAATCTAAAAGCTCCAGCTACAGGGAATATTATAAGTGTACTATATCCAATAAATCCTAGATTTGATAATCTATAAAGGGTAAATATTAACATTGAAGGTGCAACACCGAAAGATACTAAGTCTGCTAGTGAGTCAAGTTCTTTACCAAGAGGACTTGAAACACCTAGAAGTCTTGCAACAGTACCATCATATCGATCTAATACACCTGCAAGAAGTATTAATGCAGCTGCTACTTTAAAATTTTGTTGCATTGTAAACTGAATTGATAAAACTCCACAAATTAAATTACCAAATGTAAGTGAATTTGGTATAGATGATTTTTGCATGATATCACCTCTCGTCATCAACAAATTTCTATTAATATTGCTATGAATTTAGTATAAATAAACTATAAAGACAATGATTATTATACTATAGTTTGATAATTAATATAAGAGTATTAAACGCTTTCTTAATGAAATTATAATAATTTTATAAGTTTTCCCTAATAAAACATGAAAGTGTAAATATTCAGATTAATAAGTGGGTAAGATATGATAGAGGTGATATTATGAAAATTAATGACATTATGACTAAAGAAGTTGTAAAAATAAACAGCAATGAGTCAATAAATAAGGCTGCAAAAATGATGAAAGAACATGATATTGGTGCAGTTCCAGTTTATGATAATGACAAGGTAATAGGAATAATTACTGATAGGGATATTGTAGTTAGAGCAATAGCAGATGAAAAAAATTCGCAAAGCACCACTATTAGAGAAGTCATGACATCCAATCCTGTATGCTTGAATAGTGATGAAGCTGTAACAGAAGCTGCTCGAGTTATGAGTGAAAGACAAATTAGAAGAATAATAGTAAAAGATAATGAAGAAGTAAAAGGAATAGTATCATTAGGAGATTTAGCAGTTGAAAAGATTCCAAAAGAAGAGATTGGTGAAACTTTAAAAGAAATATCTATTCCATGTAGCCCTTCTCTTTAAAAGGCTTAGAACAATCAATAACTGTTCTACTAAATTGAAATAAAGTAGGGTAGGAAGTATCCGAACTAACGCCCATATACATAGTAGGTTACGAGGTGGATGATATGGGAAAATCTAAGAGTAATCTTAGAAGCACATGGCTTTAGTCATATGAGCTTCACAAATTTATACCAAATAAAATATCTAAATATCTAAAAACAAATGAGTGTATTATCCTATTTTGTATATATTGCTTTGTTGAAATATACTATTATGGAACGTAAATTCCTGTCTAGTATAATACATATTTAAAAAATAACTAGTCAGTATGTTTGTATATTTTTTAGTATACTGTGCTGTTAGAATTTCATCATAGCTATACTCCTTATCTAATGCAAAATATATAACTAGTTATTTTATTTTACATGAATAAAATATACTAATATCTTTCAAGTATTGTTTTTTCAAAGACTCAATATAATAAATTATGAAATATAAATCCATTGAAAATACCTTGTCTAAAAATACTATAGAGGTTACAATTATTAAATAATGTGTTATTTTTTAGTTAGGAGGAAAGTCATGAAAAAGGTTAAGTTTATATACAATCCTTATTCAGGTGAAAATGCAATTATAGATGATTTAGACAAGGTTATAAAAATACACCAAGAATATGGCTTTTTTGTAGAACCTTATAGGATAGAGAGAAATAAAAGTATAGAAGATGGATTTATAGGTATAGATGATAATTTTAAATATATATTAATTGCCGGTGGAGATGGTACTATTGACTCTGTAGTAAATCATATGAAAAAAAGAAATATAGATTTACCAATAGCAGTATTACCAGTAGGAACAGCTAATGATTTTGCGAAAAATATTATGGGAATGCCTCAGGATATAGAAAAGGCATTAAGACAAATATTAGAAAGCAAAGTTAAATACTTAGATTTAGGAAAAATAAATGATAAATACTTTGTAAATGTGGCAAGTACAGGTATTTTCACCGATGTGTCTCAGAAAACTGATACTAGTATGAAGAATACAATGGGTAAATTGGCATATTATATTAAGGGCTTAGAACAAATTCCCAATATAAGAAAACTTAAAGTAAAAATAACTTCTCCTAAAGTTAACTATGATGGGCTCATGTATGCACTATTAGTTTTTAATGGTAAGACTGCAGGTAATATAAAATTAGCACAAAAATCTGAAGCTGATGATGGACTTTTAGATGTAATTGTTATAAAAAGTGATGTAATAAAAAATGCTCTAAATAATTTATTTATAATGGCTACTAAAAGAGATATTTATGATATGGATGGTGTGTTATGCTTTAAAACAGATGAGTTAATTATTGAATGTGATGAAGACATAGTAACAGATATTGATGGAGAGAAAGGACCAGATTTCCCGCTTTATATAAAATGTGAAAGAAGAGCACTTAAAGTATTAGGATATCTTAGAGAATGTAATTATTTATCATAATTAGCTAAAATAATAAATATATATTACTAAGAATAAGTGAAATGGAGTCGATAACTTGGTAGGATATATTTATTTGGCATGTATATTAGGAATGATAATGCTAATCTATGAAGGGATTACTACTTCTATAAGCTATGCACCTGGGAAAATAAAGCATATAACAGTGATAGCCTTAATTTTAGTATTGTTAAGGTATATTTCACTTTTACTTCTATATTTGAATCAAAGAGTCCTATATGTATATTTGTTAAAGCCAATAATGTTTTTAGAAATAGTTTATTTACCAGTAATAGGATTTATATGTATTTATATTTTTTCAAGAAATGATAAGATTAAACTTAACTATTTTTACTTTATAAGTACAATATTTTTAATAGTTTATTTATTTATAGCAGTAAAGGCTCCAATAAAAACAACTTTATCGGAATTTTATGGATATACTATAATACTTGAAAAAGATTATAATATGTACTTAATGTTATGCATAATAAATACAATATGTTTTGTTATGGGAATTAGAGCTTATGGGTATAAATATTCAAATAAATTAGGCTCATTATTAATAATAATATCTTCCTTATTGACGCTGGCTTCAGTACTCTTAGCAATAGTAGATATGAGATTTTTTGGAGCAAAATTAGTTGGTGAGATATTATGGGTAATAACTATGATCTATGGGTTACGAAAATTTAAACAGAATCATAAAAAAGGAGTTTTCTCAAAATAATTTTAAAAATCATATGAAAAGGTAGCTCCTTTTCTCTTTGAATTAGGAAAAACATTAAATTTTCATTGCTATCAGCAATGAAAATTTAATGTTTTTGTTTTTGTGCAGCAAAATAGAGATAGCTTTTAAGACTCTTTAATAAAAGTTTAATTTATGTATGATTTTTACTTTCTTCATTATTAATCCTTAATTTCTAAGTATTTAAGCTATTTTTATAGAAAACTTATTTTTCAAAGCATATTTTAACTTTTCATATTGTATTCCTATAAATATCTAGTCTTTTAAAATCACCTAAAAAATTATTACAATTTCTTTGATCCTTTTGATGATTTTAAGCTTTTTTTATTTTTATAAGATTTTTTATTTACATCTTGATTTTTGACTTTATTTTTTCCTTGATAACCTTGCTTCTTTATAGGTCTAGGCGCAATCAAACAATTTGGCCCAAATCCAATTAGATCACTTCTGTTTGCTTTAATTAGTGCATTTTTAACTAAGGTATGATTCTCAGGATTTTGAAACTGTAAAAGTGCCCTTTGCATACTTTTTTCTTTATGCTCTTTAGGTACATAGACTTCTTTTTCAGTTATAGGGTTTATACCAGTGTAATATATAGTAGTTGAAAGACTTCCAGGGGTTGGATAGAAATCCTGTACTTGTTCTGGCATATGTCCCATAGTTTTAATATATTCTGCAAGTTCAATAGCTGCCTCGAGATCACTACCAGGATGACTAGACATTAAATATGGAACTACAAATTGATTTTTTCCTAATTTTTTATTTATGTCTGCATACTTCTTTTTAAAATTATCATAAACCTGCTTTTTAGGTTTACCCATTTGTGATAATACTTTATCACTTATATGTTCTGGGGCAACTTTAAGTTGTCCACTGATATGATGTTCACAAAGCTCATGAAAAAATTTTATATTTTTATCTTCCATTAAGTAATCATAACGTATACCAGAACGAATAAATACTTTTTTTATCTTAGGGAGAGCTCTTACTTTTCTTAAAAGACTTAAATATTCGCTGTGATCTACAATTAAATTTTTGCAAGGAGTAGGGAACATGCATTGCCTGTCTTTACATACTCCATGTTTCAGTTGTTTTTTGCAAGCTCTATGTCTAAAATTAGCAGTAGGTCCACCAATATCATGAATATATCCTTTAAAATTACTATCTTCAATCAGAAGTTTAGCTTCATCTATTATAGATTGCTGGCTTCTATTTTGTATTACTCTTCCTTGATGATATGTTAGGGCACAAAAAGAGCAACTTCCAAAGCAACCTCTATGACTTGTAATCGAAAATTTAACCTCTTGTAACGCTGGAATTCCTCCCATAGGCTCATAGATTGGATGATAAGCTCTTGTATACGGAAGATTATAAACTTTATCCATTTCTTCTTCTGTTAATGGGTGCTGAGGAGGAGTTTGTACTACGTATCTATCACCGTAAGGTTCAATTAAAGTCTTTCCCCATATAGAATCCTGTTCTTTTGAATAAAGCTTATAGCTTTTAGCATAGGCTTTTTTATTTGTAGAGACTTCTTCAAAGGAAGGAAGTAGAATGTAATCTTTAATATTGGAAATATCTTTAGTTATATAAGATGTGCCTCTTACATGATGTAATCTTTCTATAGAACTTCCATAGCTTAAAAATTTAGCCACTTCTAATATAGGTCTTTCACCCATACCATATATTAGTAAATCGGCCTTAGAATCCATAAGAATACTTTTTCTAACCTTATCATCCCAATAGTCATAGTGAGCAAATCTCCTAAGGCTGGCTTCAATACCACCAATAATTATTGGAACATTTTTATAAGCTTCTCTAGCTCTATTACTGTAAACAATAACTGCCCTATTTGGTCTATATCCTGATTTACCACCAGGAGAGTATAGATCGTCACTTCTTCTTTTTTTAAAAGCGGTGTAATGATTAACCATAGAATCAATATTACCAGAGTTTATTAAAAAGCCATATTTAGGTTCTCCTAACCTTTTAAAATCATCAACATTATTCCAATTAGGTTGAGCTATTATTCCAACAGTATATCCTTCGCTTTCTAAAACTCTTCCTATAATGGCTGTACCAAAAGAAGGATGGTCTATGTAAGCATCACCAGTAATAATAATGAAATCTAACTGCTCTATATTTCGTTTTTTCATATCTTCTTTATTTATAGGTAAAAATTCTGTATTTAATTTCATATAAATTCCTCCATAGAGATAGTATAATCTATTAATAATTATCTTTCGTTTATAATTTATTATAAAATATAAAAAATATTTTAATTTTAAGTGAGATTTAAAACATAGCCTAATATTAACACAAGTATTAAAAAATATGAATAACAATATATTCTTAGAAATTATTTAAAATGAGGATAACTATAGGAAAAACAATCATATAATGGAAATATACTACAAATATGAAGGATTTTTAATTTAAAGGTAGAATTAATTTTTTATAACAGGCTTAATTATATAATATACAATAGATAGCTACGTATAAGCATGGATTTTTTATTTAAATGCATGAGCTTAAGTTTTAAAATATGATTTTAAAATAAAATAATAAAATAAAAAACATCCTATATAGTTTAGAATTAATTGTTTTCAAATGTGAAATAAAATAACTAGTCAAATATGAAAGGGATATTTATGTCATAATGACTAGTTATCTTTAGGAGATGAATTGTTTGTTCTTAAAGTTGCAGTTATTATGGAAGATAAAAATTTAACTATTTTCTAGGATCATCGTACTCATAATTTAATCCTTCAACTAAATCTTGAATAGAAGTATTGGCATTATTAACTTGACCTTTAGTTGGAAGACCATTATTAGAAATTTCATCCTTTAAGTCCTTATCTTCATTAAGATTAGTTAAATTAGGATCTACATAATCATCAATTTTCATTTTAACATAAGGTGTACCTTTAGGATTACTTACATCAAAGTTTTCTCTTTCTTTATTCATTATATATCACTCCTTTATTTTAAGATTTTGATTTCTTATTTTAGTATGAGATGTATTGAGAAAATTATGTATAGATATGTTATAAAGTCAAATTGATATTATTATGTAATACTTTAGAAGGGTGATGTGAATGGCATTTGAAATATATAAAAAAGGATTTATATTTTGTATTTTATATGTAGGTCTTATGTTTATATTAGGAGGAGTTTTCGATGGGCTAAATTTAGATGGAGCAGATTTACCCAACGATTTATTAGCAAATGTTATGCATATTAATGGAACTTGTATAATGGCTTTTTTAACAGTTTTTACTGGCTGTGGCATGTATTTAAGCGGAAAGGATTTCAAATGGTATTATATATTAGCAATATCTATAGCTTTAGGATTAGCAACATCTAAAATTATTAATAAATTTATAATAAAGCCACTTAAGAAAATAGAAGAAAGCTTTGATATGAAGACAGAAAGCTTAATTGGTGAAAAGGCAGTGGTTACTACAACAATATATGAAAATGGTTTTGGGCGAATATCTTATGTATATAATGGAGTTAAAATGACTTCGCCAGCTAAAGAAATAAACTTAAAGCAATTAGATGTAAATACTCTAGTATGTATAAAAAAAATTGAAAACCAGGTATTTTATGTGGAAAAATTGTAGAATTATTAATATAAAGGAGCAATAATTATGAATTCACCTTTTTTTATTCCTCTTATAATTTTAGGGGTATTATTATTACTAATCTTATTATTATTTTCACTATGGAAAAGAGTGCCTCAAGATAAGGCATTGGTAGTAACTGGTCTTAAGAAGAGAGTAATTAGCGGAGCAGGAGGATTTGTTTTTCCTCTACTAGAAAGAACTGATGTTATATCTTTAGAGAATATGAAAATTGATGTACGAACTGATGGAGCTTTAACAGAGCAGGGTGTTGGAATAATAGCAGATGGAGTAGCTATTGTTAAAGTTAAGTCTACAACAGAATCTATTTTATCTGCAATAGAGCAATTTAATACTGGCAATGAAACTAATACTATAATAAATATTAAGGATACTGCAAAGGATGTACTTGAAGGTAAGTTAAGAGAAATTATTTCAAAACTAACAGTTGAAGAAATATATAAAGATAGAGAAAAATTTGTTTCTCGAGTTCAAGAAGTTGCAGCGGTAGATTTGGCAGAGTTAGGATTAGAAATTAAAGCTTTTACTATTAAGGATCTATCTGACAATGATAACTATTTAGTTAACTTAGGCCGCCCAAGAGTTGCTCAAGTTAAAAGAGATGCGGATATAGCTCAGGCAGAGGCACAAAAAGAAACTCACGTAAAAACTTCTCAAGCTTATAGGGAAGGAGAGGCCGCTAAAATACTTGCAGAAACTCAAATTGCCGAATCTAACAAAGAAAAAGAATTAAAAGTTCAAGCTTATAGAAAAGAGCAAGAAAGTGCAAAGGCTGTTTCAGACCTTGCATATCAAATTGAAAGTAACAAGGTTCAAAAAGAAGTTACAGAAACACAAATGCAAGTTGAAATATTAAGAAAACAAAAAGAAAGAGAACTTGCTGATGAAAATATGAAGATAGAGCTTGTTAAGAAGGAAAGAGAAATAGAAATTGCCACTCAAGAATCTTTAAGAAAGGAAAGAGAGCTTGAAGCAACGATTAAAAAACAAGCAGATGCTAATAAATACAAACAAGAGAAAGAGGCAGAAGCAGTTAAATTTAAAGAAATTGCTGATGCTGAGGCTAGAGCAAGAGCAATAGAGCTTGAAGGTAAAGCTAAAGCAGAAGCATTAAAACTTCAAGGTATGGCAGAAGTAGATATTATACGAGAAAAAGGACGTGCTGAAGCAGAAGCCATGATGAAAAAAGCAGAAGCTTTTAAAATGTATAATGATGCTGCAGTTACCCAAATGATAATAGATAAGCTACCAGATATAGCAAAAGCAGTTGCGGATCCATTATCAAAAACTGAGAAAATCGTTATTATAGATAGTGGAGAGGGCAGTGGAAAAGGAGCTTCAAAAATTACTAAGTATGTAACTGACATAATGGGTTCTCTCCCAGAAACTGTTAATGCATTAACTGGAGTAAATATAAATGATTTATTTAAGAGTAAAGCTGAGGAAATGCAAAATAAAGATGAAAGAGTAGGCCATAAAGAGATAGAAAAATAAAATAATTTTTGCTAGCAATGTATTGCTAGTTTTCCACCTCTGGGGAACAGTAGTGAAGCCCTTTAGGGTTCCCCTGAGGTGCAGCATAGCTTGGAGCAATTAACTAATACTATGGAGAGGCTACAGTTGCTAGTCTCTTTATAATAAGCTACTGAGTAGCTTCAAAAATAAATAATTTTAAATTTCTCAGCTTTTGATGAGAAATATCCATAATTGTGCATTGTGGATTTTGAATTGTGAATTTTGCATTGAGCAATTAACAATATTAATAATTTTTCGTCAAAATATTATTAAATTAGCTACTGATAGGGTTACATTTAAAGTTATTTATTGTATAATATAGTAGAAGGTATTTTATATGATTTAATTAAGTTAAACAATTTAAATAATTAACGTTAGGTGAGGCTCCTATATAGATATATGCTACTGCCCCGAAACATCGAGAGATGCCAATGGGTTAACAGGTACTACCGAATCAAGGTTTTACTTAATGTAGCTGGCATAATATCCAAAGCTATATAGTGCTAAAGCTCAAACATAGTTTTATAGCTAGAGATCTCACTTTATTTAAGTGAGCTTTTTATTGTGTATAAATATATTTTCTATAAGAAAAATTTTAATTTAAATTTATTTTAGGTGGTGAGTTTGAATGGAAAGTGGCCCTCGAATTAGAGAGTCAAAGTTAAAACTAAATAAGTTCCAGAGAAATATTTATGATTTAATAACTTTCTGTTCAAAAAGATAATTAGATATTTCTCTGGTAAAAGGAGGAATATCTATGAAAAAGCTAAATGAATTCTTTTTAAGTAATATTTTAAATGCCTATATTTATGATGAATTAGATGATAATATAGGTAAATTGATAGATATATATGTGACTACAGAATCAGGATATCCAAGAGCTATAGGTTACAAGATTAAAAAAGGCAAGGAATTATTAGACTTTGAATTTAGAAATATAGATATCTATAAAGAAAAATCAAATTATGTGGTAAAGATTATAGGAGCAAAAGATATTATCCCTAGAAGGTACTCTTATCTCTTATCTAAGAATCTTTTAGATAAACAAATTGTTGATATTAATGGGAAAAAGATTATTAAAGTTAATGATTTAAAGATGATAAAGACAGCTGGAGAAATAAGAGTTTTAGAAGTAGAGTCTGGATTACTATCTTTATCACGAAGATTTGGAGTGGAAAGTCTAGTCAAAGGATTTTATAGATTTATAAATAAGGAAGTAAAAGATGATTCTATAACTTGGGAAAGTGTTCAATCTATAGAAATGATTGATGATAGATTAAGACTTAGTGAACCATATAAGAAACTTACAGAACTTCATCCTGTAGAGCTTGCAGAAATTGTTGAGGGATTATCTTCAGAGGATAGAAGAAAGATATTTGAGAGCTTAAGAAATGATTTTGCAGCAGATACATTAGAGGAATTAGAAACGGAAATCCAAATAGATATTTTAAAAAATCTTAGTAGTGGAAAGGCAAAGGAAATATTAGATGTTATGCCTAATGATGAAATTGCTGATATTTTAGAAGATATGGATGACGAAACTAAAGAAAATTTATTAATAAATATTGATGATGAAGATGAGCTAGAGATAAGGGATCTTATGGAATATGAAGATGAAATGGTAGGTAGCATAATGAACACTGACTTCATTTCTTTAAATATTGATATAACTGCTAGTGAAACCATTGACATTTTAAGAGCACTAAAGCCAGATGACGAGGTTTCACATTATATTTATATAGTAGATCAGAATGAAAGGCTTCAAGGTTTTATATCTTTAAGAGATTTAATTTTAGCAGATCCTAATTCAAAATTAAAATCTATAATGAATACAAAAGTTCTACTAGTAAAAGATAGTGATGATATAGAAAAAGCTGTCCAACTTTCAGTAAAATATGAACTCTATTCATTACCAGTAATAGATGAGGAAGAGAAATTATGTGGTGTGGCAGTGATGAATGACATTATTGAAGAATTATTAACACCTAGTTGGAAGAGAAAACTTAAGAAATCAAGTTAATATATAGTTTCATAATATGAAGATATGCGTTATGGAAAATCGTGACTTTTAGTCACGATTTTTTACTTCACAGAAGAGTATAAAAATTAGAATTATAATAATAACTATAGAAAACAGACATAAAAATAATTCAAAACTATCATTGTGTAAATATTACTATAGGATAGTTTTGAAAGGACAATTTATTGTTCTATAAAATATATTTTTTATTATTAATAATAAATGCTTTTTATAATAAATGTATGTTATGTTTTTTACATTCATCTATCATATCCAAAGGCCAAATTGAGGATTGTACTTCACCAATATGTATCCTATTTAAAAAATACATACACATTCTAGATTGACCGATACCTCCGCCGATGGTATAAGGAAGTTCATCCTTAAGTATTGAACTATGAAATTGAAAATTTCTTTTAAAGTCTGAGTTCGTAACTCTAAGTTGATGATCTAAAGCAGCACTATCTACTCTTATACCCATAGAAGAAAGCTCTAAACCTTCCTCAAGTAATGGATTCCAAAAGATTATATCACCATTTAATTCCCAATCATCATAGTCTGCTGCACGATTATCATGTTTTTTCCCTGAAGCCAACTCTTTTCCTATTCCAATGATAAAAATTGCACCATACTCTTTAGAAGCAAGATTTTCTCTTTCCTTAGATGACAAATTAGGATATTCATCTTCTAATTCTTGAGAAGTAATAAAGGTTATTTTAGACGGAAGCTTTTTACCTAAATGAGGATATTTTTCAAAAAGGTAGTCTTCTGTATCTTGAAACACGGAGTAAATACTTGCTACAGTATTTTTTAGATAGTCTAAATTTCTTGAAGATTTATCTATAATTTTTTCCCAATCCCATTGATCTACATAAATAGAATGAATATTGTCTAGATGCTCATCTCTCCTAATTGCATTCATATTAGTATAAAGACCTTCTTCAACTTGAAAATCATATTCATGAAGAGCAAGTCGTTTCCACTTTGCAAGAGACTGGACGATTTCTAATTCTTCACCAGTATGAAGTATGTCAAAAGAAACAGGTCTTTCAACTCCATTTAAGGTATCATTAAGTCCTGATGATTTTCTCACAAATAGTGGTGCTGAAACTCTAGAAAGATTAAGAGTTTTGGCTAGATTTTTTTCATAAAATACTTTTATTTCCTTGATTGCCTTTTGAGTTTCCTTAATAGTCATTGATGGAATGTAAGGAGTTTTGCTTAAGCTAATCATAGAAACACCCCCTTTAATTGTATTATCATAATTTAAAATGCTGCAGATGTAAAGCTTATTAACAAAAAATATATAATATTCATCATTTGTTTTAAAAATATCAAAGTAAAAAAAATATATATATATATTTATACAAGTTCCAAATTTAATCTATGAATTTATAAAATTGTGCTATTAAATTATTTAAGTTTACATTAATATGAAATTGAGAATTGACGATTGACAATGGACAATTATTGATACTTCTCTTTTATAAGAGAAGTTTTCAATTGATTTCTTTTCATGTGACACAGTCACTTGTATTAAAAAATCTATTAAAGAAATTAGTTTGATTAAAACTAATTTCCACCATAATTTTTCATTCTTCATTCTTAATTTTTCATTCATAGAAAGGAATTTTTGTTATGGAAATTCAAACTATGTATAAGTTGAATTTTTATTGTGGAACCCTATATTGCTTTCACATTTAATCTATGCATTTATTAGAATTATGTTATTTAATTATCTGAAATTTTACCTTATATAATTGAAAATTGACAATGGAGAATTACTGATACTTCTCTTTTATAAGGCGTAATACAGTCACTTTTATTTTATTAGAAAATCTATCAAAGAAATTAGTTTGATTAAAACTAATTTTCACCATAAGTCTCAATTATCTATTAATTAAAAAATAAGCCGTGGTATTACCACGGCTTTCACTATTTAACTTCTTCTTGAATATATTTAACTATTAAATCAACTGTAGCTAAAATAGAATCAATATGGGTTCTTTCATATCCATGAGAAGCAAATATTCCAGCTCCAATTAATGCAGTTTTAATATCGTACCCTGCTCTTAAGGCTGCAGAAGCATCAGAGCCATAGTTAGGGTACACATCAATTCTATAATCTATATTATGAGCTTTGCAAAGCTCAGTTAATCTTACTCTTAATCCTACATCATAAGGGCCAGAAGAATCTTTAGCAGCTATACAGCAAGCATATTCTGTAGAATTTTGTTCAAGTCCAGGGCAACCCATATCAACAGCAATAAATTCTTTTGTATTTTCAGGTATTGAAGAAGAAGCTCCATGGCCTATTTCTTCGTAGTTACTTATAAATATGTTTATTGTATGAGGAAGCTCTATTTTATTTTCTACAATATATTTTAATGTGTATAATAATATTCCTACGCTAGCTTTGTCATCTAAGTGTCTTGATTTTATAAATCCACTTTCAGTAAACCTAGTTCTTGTATCAAAGCATATAAAATCTCCAATTTCAATTCCTAAACTTTCAACATCTTCTTTAGAGAATACCTTCTCATCCAAAATTACTTCCATATTTTCAGCAGATCTTTTTAAATCTCTAGCTTCTGAACCACTAATGTGAACAGAGGGTTTTATAGTTTGAATTGTACCCTCAAAGGTTTTACCATAAACAGTTTCAATAGTACAATTCTCACCTTCAATTGATGTCATCATATATCCACCTAGTGGGGTTAGAGATAGTTTTCCATTGCTTTTTATGCCGCTAACCATAGCGCCTAAAGTATCTACATGAGCAGATAAGGTTTTTTGATATTCATTGTTTTTACCTTTTATTGTAGCAATAAGTGCACCTTTATTTGTGGTTTTATATTCTATATTTAGTTTATCTAGTTCGCTTTTTATATAATTCATTATTTTTGTAGAATATCCAGAAGGACTTGGTATTAATAATATATTTTTTAGATAATTTTTAATTTCTTCTATATTGTACATAATAACACCCCTTAATTGTAATATATGTATTTAATGCCATTTATTAATAGTATCATTGTTTTTAATATTATCATAAGGAAGTAAAAAAATCTATGTTTTGTTATATATAAAAAACTATTTTTCTATTTTCTTTATGCTTAATCTATAAATACATTCATATAATTAAATGTGGAGGTGTATTATGTGAAAAATAAAATACTATCAACAACACTAATTATAATTCTTTTTATATTTTGTGGAATTTTATCTTTTAGTTTTTTTATTATAAGAAAATATGATAAATTAATATATCCTAATGTACATGTTGAAAATATTCCTGTATATGATTTAGAAATAGAAGAAAGTAAGGTAGTTTTACATAGAGATTTAGAAGAAAAAATATATAATAAAACATTAGAAATATTAGTAGAAGATGAAATATATAGGACGGATTATATGGAGTTAGGGGTTAAGTTCAATGTTGATAAGGCACTAAATGAAGCTTTTGACTATGGTAGAGATTTTAATATATTTAAGAAGATGTCCATTATTACTAAACCAAACTATATAAATATTAAAGTTGAGTTGACATTTAATGAACAAGCTATAGATGGCATTATAGCTAAAATTGAGAGCCAAACAGATGTAAAAGCTGTTGATAGTAAAATTAAACTAATTAATAACGGAGAGTTTCAAATATCGGATGAAATAAAAGGTAAAAAATTAGATAGAGATTTATTAAAAAAAGAGATAATTAAAAATATAAATACCAGTATAGATATAGAAAATATAATTATTCATGCTACCATTAATGAGATTAATCCAAAGCGTACGAGAGAAGAACTCTCGAAAATTAATGCTAGCATAACTAGTTGCAGTACTAATTTTAATAGTTCTTCTAGTGAGAGATCAAACAATATAAGGCTAGCTACTAATGCAATTGATGGTACAGTAATAATGCCAGATGAAATTTTCAGTTTTAATAATGTTGTAGGTGAAAGAACCTATAGTAAGGGGTATGAGAAAGCTTCTGTAATTATGGGAGATGAGTTTATAAATGGCCTGGGTGGAGGGATTTGTCAAGTTTCTACTACACTTTATAATGCAGTTCTAAGGTCTGAATTAGAAGTAGTAGAAAGAAGACCACATAGTCTTTATATCACCTATGTACCTTTAGGACAAGATGCTACTGTGAATTATGGTACTACAGACTTAAAATTTAAAAATAATCTACCTTATCCTATATATATTCATGGATACACTAAAAATAATACTTTGTCTTTTGATATATATTCTAATAGTAAGATGAAAAAGAAAAGTTATAAAATTGAAAGTGAAATTTCGGAAGTTTTAAAGCCTATGGATAAAATAAAATATGATAGCAATCTTCAAAAAGGAAGAAGATATGTAGAAAAGGTAGGTAAAAATGGATATATAGTTAATGTTTATAAATATATTTATGAGGAAGGGAAATTAGTGGAGAAAAAGCTTGTCTCAAAGGATAAATATAAGGCAACAGATAATATGGTTAGAGTAGGAATGTAATAAATCTCTAAGGAATTTCTTAGAGATTTTTAATTTTGTTGTAACTATAACTATGTTATAATTACATAGCGCAAAAGCCAAGAAGGAAGGGGGCGATGCATATATGATGAAAATAGCCATATTAATTGTAATAGTTTTAATTACTTTAATATCAACAGTATTATATTTAAAGTTATCTATTAAAAAGAAGAGAAATGAGAGTGTAATATTTAAAAGTGATATCATATATATTGGAGGATACGATGGAATAGATCAAGATAAAGATTGTAATTTTGTAGTTTACTGCAATAAATTATGTCTTAGTATAGATGAAAATATTGAAAAGGTTTATGATCTTGTAGATATTAAAGAATGTAAAATAATAAAAAAAGATGAATTAATAGAAGCTTTAGATAAAAAACAAATAACTTTATTAAATAAAATTGATTGTGATAAGTTAATAGAAAATAGATATATATTATTTAATATAGAAGAAAAAGAAGAGAAAACTACAATAATATTTACTGCTAGTTATCCTGAATTTATTGTTAGTGCAATACATGGGGTTATGGAAGAAGAAATTTAATATATAAATAGCAAATAATATCTATATAGCAACATTATACAAAAAATTAAGTATAGTTTAAAAAAATAAAATATTATGTAATTTTATACAATTTTTTAGAAAGAATGCACATTTATATACAAATTTAAGAACATTTTCTTTTTTAAAAAATATATTGATATTAGAATATAAAAAGAAACTTATGTTTATAAAAGTTGGTGTTATAAATGTGGTGTTGTAATGAGTTACTTTTATTAATTTTATTATTAATATTACTAGATGATGAAGATTGCTGTAGACCAAGGCATAAAATTAAAATAAATAATGGTGAGTGTAAATCTTGTAATAAATGTAATGATGACGAAAATGATTGTGGAAATATAATTATATATTCAAATAAGGTTAATATCTTTAAAGTATAAATACCCTTAAATACTTAATCTTCAATGGAGTAGGTAACCAACGTGAATATTGATATGACTACATGTTATCATAAAAATACTATCAATATATTACTAAGATTTACACACTGTATTGAAGTTGAATTAAAAAATGTGTATAAGAGGTGCATAATATGAGTGATATAAATAAAGAAATATTAGGTGAAGAAGAATTATTAGAAGAGGAATTACGTGGAGAAAATCATGAATCCTCACATAAACACGAATGTAGTTCAAATTGTGGAGTAACAAAGATTTACACTAAAACTGTTAACATTTGGATAAAAGGTTGTGGAAAATAAAATAAAAAATTAACTAAAAAATACTCTAAATTTTTTAAAAAATTTAGAGTATTTTTTAGTTAAAAAGCATTAAAAGATCTTTTAAAAATAATTAGTAAGCATTTTAGTGTATTTTTGTAAATATGTAAAGTAGCAAAGGATTTAATGTTTCATAATACATAATATATAAATAAACAATTATTATAATTGTCTTATAAGGAGTGAAAGACTTGGCAAAATATAATGATAATAGTATTTTGTTAAAAAGTATTACTATATATAAAATAGAAGAATTTGAAACTTCAAAAGATTTAATAAAGCTTTATAATATAAATATTAATGAACACAATAAAAAAGATTGTTATTATACTCTTAAAAGTAATTCATTAGGAGAAGTTTTAAAATAAAGTTAAGTAATTTTTAAGAAAAGTGGAAATTCACTTTTCTTTTTTTAGTAATTCGAAAGAATTAATTAAGAAAATGCTCATATTCCTACAAAAAAGAATGATTATATTAAAAATATTCAAATTAAATTTAAGCTATCAATAAATAGTTTATATTATGCAAAAATAACTTAAATAACCATATGGCAAGTTTAATTTTTGTAGTATAATTATGTAATAGTTCAAGTAGTTTGAACACAAGAATGAATAAGAATATGATATGATTTACATAAATCAGAATTTTTTGATTGTTGGGGGTATGATTATGAATAGAGAAGTTGAGCTAATTGAAGGTATAGTAAATAATATTGAAAAAGTGATTATAGGAAAGAAGAATGAAATTTATAATATAATGAAAGGTATTTTGGCTGATGGTCATATACTAATTGAAGATGTACCAGGGGTAGGGAAAACAACATTAGTAAAAGCATTGACAAAAACTTTAAATTTAACTTATAGCAGAATTCAATTCACACCAGATTTATTACCATCGGATATTATAGGTGTGTCTATATATAATCCTAAAAACTATGAATTTGAGTTTAAGAAAGGACCTGTATTTGCCAACATTATATTAGGAGATGAAATAAACAGAACTTCGCCTAAAACTCAATCAGCACTATTAGAGGTTATGGAGGAAAAGCAGGTTTCAGAAGGAACAACAACTTATATTTTAGAAAAACCATTCATTGTTATGGCAACTCAAAATCCTATAGAGTATGAAGGTACTTTCCCATTACCAGAGGCGCAGCTTGATAGATTTATGATTAAAGTTAAAATGGGATATCCAAATGAGCTAGATGAAGCGTCTATATTGAGTATATATAGAAAAGAAAACCCGCTGGAAACTTTAGAATCCATTATAACTCGAGAAGAAATTTTGATGCTTCAAGATAGAGTTAAGGATGTTTATATAAACGAGGAATTAAATGAGTATATAGTAAGCATTGTAAATGCAACTAGGCATAACAAAAGCTTGATTTTAGGGGCAAGTATAAGAGCATCATTAAGTCTGCAAAGAATTGCACAAGCTACTGCATTAATTAAGGGTAGAAACTACGTAATCCCTGAAGATATAAAGGAAAATGCTAAATTAGTTTTATGTCATAGAATTCTATTAAGTCCTAGTACAAGAGCTAGCAGGGTTGATGCTGAACAAATTGTTTCTGAGATATTAAGAACTATACCAGTACCAAAGGTGAAAAAATATGATTAAAGTTAATATTAAATTTATATTACTTACAATTATTTCTTTTATTTTTGCTAAAGTTTCAGGGGGAAATCTTCCTTATAGTGTTTTTTACTCCTTATTTATAATGCTTCTAATATCTATATTATATATGTATTTATCATTACAATATGTTCAATGTAGAATAAAACATAATGAATTAGATTATAGTGTTGGGGATGAAGATGAATTCTCACTAATTATTAGCAATAGAAGTTTCATTCCTATACCATATATTGAAACAATAAATGATACATTTTCTAATTTACTTAAGATATATAAAGGAGATGTGTTTTTTCTTCAACTAAATAGTGATAAATGGATTAAAAAAAACATTACTTTTAATAAAAGAGGAATATATGATTTTGGAGTAACAACAATTAGGATAACGGATTTATTTAATATAATAACTTTTAATAAGAATATAAATCATAAGCTAGGGATAAAGGTATATCCTAAAATTTATAATATAAAGTTTTTTCAACTTAGCGGTAGCGAAAAGTTAGAAAACTTATTGAGTAATGATAGTAAAGTAGAAGATTTAACATTAATTAAAGATATAAGACAATATAGAATAGGAGATAGTCTTAAAAGAGTTCATTGGAAGATTAGTGCTAAACAAGGAGAATTATATGTAAAAAATTATGATTATATTTCAGGCACTCAATGTAATTTGTTTTTAAATATGAAAAAAATAGATTTTACCAATAAAGAGGAGGAATTGAAAGAAGAACTTATGATTGATTTCACTGCCTCTCTATTAAAAAGATTTATAAACTTAGGGGTAAAATCAAAGATATATATAAATAATTTTGAGAATAAAAGATTTGAAGTGGAAAACTCCATGGATTTTAGTGGAGTTATGGAGTATTTTTTATTTCACAATAGTGATGGAGAAGGAGATTTTGTAGACTTTATAAATAGCAGTTTAAACTCCTTAGGAGGAAAAAGTTTTTTAGGTGTAATTACCTGTAATTTAACTTCTAGATTAAAAGATGAGCTTTTACATTTAAAAAGCATAGGTTATAATGTTAATTTATTTTATTGCAATAATTCTTTAGGAGTAATGGAAGATATTAAATTTCTTATAGGTACAGGAATTAACTGCTATGATTTTAAAGAAATTATAAAAAATAGCTTATAGCTAATTAAGAGATCAGGTGAGCTTATGAGTAGGATAAAGGAAGAATTAATAGCAATACTATTAGTATTTATTAATCTAGTAGTGACTATAAAAATATTAATAGAAAGTTTTAAAATAGTTGGATTTAATTATAAATTTATATTAATGCTATTTTTAATAGGTGTAATTTTATATGAATTCTATTCCAAAGTATTAAATAAAGTTAGGTATAAAATAGTATTTACCTTTATTGTGTTAGCATTTGGAGTAATTTACGGATATAAAAATAAGGAGTTAGTAATTAACTTTTTTCAAAATGTTATTATTAAAAATGCGTTACAGATAAATAAACAACTTTTAGAAAACAGTACAACTTATTTTTCTCAATATGTAGAGATATTTTTGATAATTCTACCTATTTTAATCGCATTATTAGTTTATATAACTTATAAAAAAAATAAAAGTATAATATTATTAAATTTTATATTTGTAGTAAGTTTTTGGTATTTACATTACAGCCAAATAATAATAAACAATCTTTATTATTATTTATTTGTAACCATAATAACTTTTATTGTAGCCAATTATTTAAAATTAGCAAAAAGATATAAAAATATGAAATTAAAAATTAATTTAGATATAAAAAAAATAATTCCATATGCACTAATCATAACTTTTTTAATCATAAAGATTATATCAACATTACCACAACATTATAGTGGCATGAATTTAAGTAATTATGGAGAATTTTTTAATAATACCTTTGCAAAAACAAGTGATGGTAGAGAAAGTGCATTAAATGGTGAATTCACTATAAATTCTTCTGGGTATAGTAATAGTGAAAAAAAGCTAGGTGGTCCTATTACTTTAAATAAACAGGAGGTATTTAGAGTAAAATCTCCAAAGCCATATTATTTAAAGGGGAGTGTAAAGGAAAATTATACTGGAAGTTCTTGGAGTACAACAGATAAGAATCTTGGTAAAAAGGATAAAAATTTTAAATTTGAAAATTCATATATAAAAAGACGAGACATGGGAGTTGGAGCTTCTTTAGGAAGTGTTAGAATTACTCCTACAAAAAAATTTAATACCACAAGTTTTTTTACTCCTAATATGGGAATTGATATAAAAGGTGATTACAATGACATTTATTATAATAAAATTCCGACATTTTTATCAAGAACAGATGTAACTAAACCCTATGATGCTGTTTATTACATATACAATGGACCTTATGGTGATGTGGTAGAAACTGTAGAAAGTATGATAAATGATAAAGGGGATACTAGATATGCCAATGAATTTAATTATTATAATTTTTCTATAAGAGATTTTGAAGCAGATGAAAGACTTCATATCGTTGATGAAATTTCTAAATTAAGTTATGAAATGCAAAGAGCCATGTATGACGATTATATAAAATATATGCGAATTCCAAGTAGTGTGCCTTCAAAAGTCTATGATTTAACTAATCAAATAGTTGGAGAGAATAATACGGTTATTGAAAAAGCAAGAAGTATAAGAAATTATTTAAGTGAGAACTACCCTTATACTTTAAAAGTTTCTAATGTACCTATGAATTCAGACTTTGTTAATTATTTTTTATTTGAAGAGAAGAAAGGATACTGTACTTATTTTGCTAGTGCAACCGCTATTATGTGTAGAATTGCCGGAATACCAGCACGATATGTAGAAGGGTTTAAAACTCCTAATAATATTGATGAAAATGGTGAGTATATTGTAACTAATGGTGAAGCACATGCTTGGTGTGAAGTATTAATAGATCCTAGTAGAGATATATGGGCAGTGGTAGATCCTTCTCCTACACCTACTGAGTTTGAAGAGGAAAATGTAGCTGAGGATAAGGAGAAAGAAGAAAAATCTTTAGAAAATGACAATAGAAAAAATAAAAATACAGCACCTAATAGGAATAGATTTAATAGAGAAGAAGAGGAGGAAAACTGGGACTTAGAATTAAACTCTAAAGATGATAACATATTTAAATATTTATCTTTAATAGTTACAATAGTGTTATATATATTAATTAGAATAGCTAGTTTTTATAGAAAAAGAAATAAAATAATATCTAGTAAAAGTGTAATTCCGCTTTATCAATATTATTTAAGAAGATTAGAAGCTATAAGAATTATCAAGAATAAAGAAATAGGGGATTTAGAATTTGTAAATAGTATAAAGGATCCTAACTTAAAGGATAAGTTAAATAATCTAGTGAATCTTTCTTATGAGGAATTTTACGGTAACAAAATTGAAAATACCTCAATAGAAAGAACAGAATACTTTAATTTTATAGAAGAGTATATTAAGAATAAGGATAATAGGATAAACTATATAATGAAGAAGTATTTTGGATTATAATAAGTAATGATATTGAGGTTTATTAAATATGAGTAGGACCAAGTTTACCACTACAAATTTGCTAATAGGGTAAACTTGGCCTTCTTAAATAGAGTTATAATAATAGAAATACAAGATTAGGACAAAATGTCTGATTTAAAGATAAAATATAAATAGCATCTTATTACCCTAAGGTTATTTATAGCAAAGGAGAATAGAAATGAAATATAAGTTAATATGTACAGATATGGATGGAACTCTTTTAAATAGCGTAAAGGAAATAAGCAAAGAAAATCTAGACGCCATAAAAAAAGCTCATGATAAAGGTGTGAAAATTGCCATATGTACAGGAAGAATATTTACTTCTGCCAAGTATTATGGAGAACTTATAGGTGTTAAAGCTCCTATAATAGCTTCTAATGGTGCATATATAAGAGAAAAAGATAGAGAAGAAGTTATATATAAATGTATATTGGAAAAAAAGGATTGTTTTGAATTATTAGAAATATTTAAAAAGCATGATTTAGTTCCTCACTTTTATACTGCAGATAGTATATATGCAGGAGAAACAAGTTATGCATTGAGATTTTATTCTAAATCAAATAAAACATTACCAAATGGTTTTCAAATAAAAATTAAAGAAGTAGAGGATTGGAATAAAATTTTTAATGTAAATGAACTTGATATTTTGAAAGCAGTTGCTTTTGATGACGATATAGAAAAAATAAAAAGAGCAAAGCAAGAGATTAAATCTTTAGGAAAATATGAGGTAGTGAGTTCATTAGTTAATAATTTTGAAGTTATGAATAAAAATGTTTCTAAGGGAAGGGCAGTAGAAATGTTAGCTAATTATTACAACTTATCTAAAGATGAGATAATAACAATTGGTGATAATGAAAATGATTTGTCGATGATAGAGTATGCAGGACTAGGAGTAGCTATGAAAAATGGTGAAGAAATAGTAAAGAATAAAGCTAAATACATAACTTCAACTAATGATGAAGATGGGGTTAAAGAAGTTATAGAGAAATTTATATTAAATGAAAATATTTAAATAATTCTAACAAAAATGTCATTGTTATTTTACAATGGCATTTTTATTTTTACAAATTAAAAGCTTTTAATTTTGTTATACTAATTATAGTGCAAATTGGTGTTTTAAATAAAAAATGACCAGGGGTCAAAAAAACTATTGATTTTCTTCTAAAATAGTAATAGAATATATCTAGAGCAAAAAATGACCTAGAGTCATTTTTACTTAAGGAGTGAAGTGAGGTTGGAAACAAAGGGCAAAGAGCCAATGAAAAAGTCAGAAGCTAATAAACTTGAGAAAAAGAAAAATCTAATGGATGTAGCTTATGAACTTTTTACAACAAAGGGTATAAATGATACTTATATCAGTGAAATAACTAAGAAAGCTGGAGTAGCGAAAGGAACTTTTTATCTTTATTTTAATGATAAATATCATTTAAAACATTTAATTATATTAAATAAAAGTAGTTTAGTGCTAAAAGAAGCAATAGAAGCTTCAAATAAAAAATGTTTTGATGATTTATCTGATGAAGTAATATTTTTTATAGATTATATAATCAATTATTTAAAGGGAGATAAAAAACTTCTAAAGCTAATATATAAAAATCTAACTTGGGGACTTTATAAAAAAGCTTTACTCGATGAAAATGAGTACCAAGAGATGAATGAGATATATTATCACTTTGTAAAAAAGCTAAAGAAAAAACAGAATATAACAATGGATGCAGAAAAATTATTATTCTTAATTATTGAATTAACTGGTGGGGTTTGCTATAGTTCAATAATTTTAGAAGAACCTGCACCTATTGAATCAATGAAACCAATACTATTTGAATCAATAAAAAAATTACTTAATTAAAATATTTAGAGGGTGGGGAGTTAAAATGAAGAAAATCAGTAGAGCAATTGCTAAAAATAGGGTATTAATTTTAATACTATCAGTGCTACTTATATTTCCATCTTTATATGGTTTTGTGAGTACAAGAGTCAATTATGATTTGCTTACTTATTTACCAGAAGAATTGGATACAATGAAAGCACAGAAAATATTGAATGAAAAATTTGATAATGGATCAATGTCCATGTTAATCATTGAAAATATGGAAACTAAAGATATAGTTGATTTAAAAGAAAAGGTTAGTAAAGTTGAAGGGGTTCAAAAGGTATTATGGGTTAATGATGTTTTAGATACATCAGTACCAAAGGAAATTTTACCTGAAAGCTTTAGTAAAGTATTTTATAGTGATGATTCAACTATGCTAATTATAAAATTTGAGGATGGTTCTTCATCAGAATCTACTCAAAATGGTATTGGTGAAATAAGAAAAATTGCTAATGATAAATGTTTTTTAAGTGGTATGGCAGGAATAGTAAAAGATACAAAAGAATTAGCAGATAAGGAAACACCATTTTTTGTACTAATTGCAACAGTATTATCTGCAATAGTTTTAGCTTTGACAATGAATTCTTATATTATTCCAATCATATTTTTGACAAGTATAGGTATGGCAGTATTATATAATTTTGGAACAAATATATTCTTTGGGGAAATATCTTATGTAACTAAAGCTTTAGCAGCAGTTTTACAACTAGGAGTTACTATGGACTACTCAATATTCTTATTACACAGATATGACGAAGAAAGAGGATATACAGAAGATAGAGTGGAAGCAATGTCGGAGGCTATATCTAATACTATGGGGGCAGTAGCAGGAAGTTCATTAACTACAATTGCTGGATTCCTAGCACTATGTGTTATGGAATTAGGATTAGGTAAAGATATAGGTTTTGTTATGGCTAAAGGAGTATTCATTGGACTAATATGTACAGTTACATTACTTCCAGCATTAATATTGACTTTTGATAATGCTATCCATAAATTTAATCACAAAACAATATTACCTGAATTTGAGAAAACTGCATCATTAGTTACAGAAAAATATAAATTATTTTTAGTAATATTTGTAGTTGCATTTATACCTGCTATATATGGAAAGGTGAATACTAAGGTTTATTATAATCTTGATGAGTCATTGCCAAAGGATTTACCTTCAATTGTGGCTACTAATAAACTAAAAAATGATTATAACATGACTACAACAAATATGATAATTGTTAAAGATACAGTTTCTAATAATGATATTAACAAGATGGTAAAAGAAATTGAAAATGTAGATGGTATAGAAGCTGTTTTAGCTCCTGAAAAATTTATTGGACCAACTTTACCAGAGAACTTTTTACCAGATACAATAAAAGATAATTTTCAAAAGGAAGGTTATAAGCAAATAATTGTTAATTCTTCTTATAAAGCAGCTACAGAAGAAGCAAATAAACAAATAGAAGAGATGAATAAAATAGTTAAATCTTATGATAGTGAAGGTGTAGTAGGAGGAGAAGCTCCACTTACAAAAGACTTAATTGAAATATCAGATACTGATTTTAAGAAGGTTAGCACAGCGTCAAATTTAGCTATATTTGTTATAATAATGGGAGTATTTATGTCATTCTCACTTCCAATATTATTAGTTCTATCTATAGAACTTGCTATATTAATTAACTTAGGTATTTCTTATTATTTAGGGACAACCATACCTTTCGTTGCATCCATAGTAATAGGAACTATACAATTAGGGGCAACAGTTGATTATGCAATACTTCTAACTTCAAGATTTAGAGAAGAGATGAGAAATGGACTAGACAAATATTCTGCTATGACTATCGCAGTTCAGAGTTCAGCTAAATCGATTGTAACAAGTGCTTTAAGTTTCTTTGCTGCAACTGCAGGCGTTGGAATCATTTCAAAACTTGAAATGATTAGCTCCTTATGTACATTAATGGCTAGAGGAGCAATTATAAGTATGTTAATAATATTATTTATACTTCCATCAATACTTTTGGTTTGTGAAAAAGTGATTGAAAAGACTAGTAAAAATTTTAAAGGTGAAAGTGGGGCAAAAAAAGATGAAGAAATGTATGTCTAAAAGAGTATTAGCTTTAGTAATGGTAGGAACATTACTAAGTGGAAATATGGTTTATGGAGTAGAATTAGTTAAAAAAGATGAAACAGTATATGTTACTTTAGATTCTCAAGGAAATGTAGAAGAGAGAATAGTAAGTGATTGGTTAAGTTCTGATAATAAAAATTCTGAGATAAAAGATAAAAGTGAGTTAGCAAACATTAAAAATTTAAAAGGTAGTGAAAAACCAGAGATATCAAACAAAAATGTTATATGGAAAATGGACGGAAAAGATATATTTTATCAAGGTACAATTGATAAAAAACTTCCACTAGAAATTAAAATTTCTTATGAACTAGATGGTAAGTCAATTAAACCAGAAGAGTTAATAGGAAAGTCTGGTGAATTAAAAATAAAAGTTGATTATAAAAACAATGAAAACCATAAAGTAACTGTAAAAGGAAAGAATAAAGTAGTATACACACCACTTACAGTAGCTACATTAGCAACATTACCTGTAGAAAATTTTACTAATGTAAAAGTGAATGGTGGTAAAGTGATAAATGATGGGAATAACCAAATAATTACTTTTATTAATATGCCGGGATTAAAAGAAAGTTTATCTTTAAAGGATGGAGTTTTAAATATACCAGAAAACCTAGAAATTACAGCTAAGGTTGAAGATTTTTCTATGTCACCTATGATGATTACTGCTACCCCAGAGTTGTTAATAGAAGATATAGAAGGTATAAAATCAGTAGATGAATTAATTGAAAGCATAGACAAACTTCAAGATGCTAGCAGTAAACTTGTTGAAGGTACAGAAACCTTCTCAAAGAAACAGGCTGAATTTAGTAATGGTTTTAAAACTTATTATGAAGGGGTAAGTAGATTTACATCTGGTGCAGGAGAAGCAATTGATGGAATAGGTAAAGCAGCTGACAATCTAGGCAAGCTATCTGAGGGCACTTCTAAGCTGTCATTAGGACTAGAAGAGTTTGGTTCTAAAGTAAATGAATTTACTAATGGTATTGAGAAAATAACTTCAAGTACTGATGCACTTATAGATGGTCAAAATCAAGTAAAAGGTGGAATAGAACAAAACCTGCAAGGTGCAACTACATTAAAGGAAAAGAAGAATTTAGAGCTTCAAGGATTAGATGAGTTAAATGATAGCACTGTAGAGTTAGAAAAAGTAGCAAAAGCTTTATCTCAAGTTCCAGGAAATGAGGCAATGGTTGCACAATTAAATATGATAATCCAAGGACAAAAACAAGGTATAGCTTCTCTTAAAAATGGTGGAAATGAATTTTTAGGAGGACTTGAAAAACTAGAAGGAGGATTATCACAAACTAAGGCAGGATCAGAAAAAGTACTTTCTGGAATGTCTCAATTAAAAGAAGGCGGCGCAGCGCTTAAAAATGGAGGAAGTCAGATTTCACAAGGAGCTAAAGCTTTAGCTGCTGGCGCAAATGAAGTGTCAAATGGTGCAACAGCATTAAAGGAAGGAACTTCTAAACTAAGTGATGCTAAGACTTCCTTAAATGAAGGACAAAAGCAACTAATTGATGGCGGAAAAACACTTCAAGATGGGTCAGAAAAATTAGCTTCAGGTGCTGATGAATTATTTAAGAATATGAGCAAATTCCATAATGAAGGAATTGAAAAAATGAAAAGTGAAGCTAATAATAAGATGGGTGACTTAAGTGAAATAATTGAAGTAAAGGATGAAATAGTTAAGCTTTCAAAAGATTACGGAACATTTACCGGACTAGGAGAAAATATGGAAGGTAAAGTTAAATTTATAATGAAAACTCCTGAGCTTAAAAAAGCGGAATCAAAGGAAAAAGTAGAGGAAAAGGTAGAAGAGAAAAAAGGCTTTAAAAATTGGATAAAAGAAATCTTCAATAAAGAATAAAAACTTGCCTCATAAGAAATACTTATACAGTATTCTTACCATATATAATATTAATATTATAAATTTAAAAGAAGAAATCCTAATGCAAATTAGGATTTCTTCTTTTCATAGCTTATAATTTTAAATGTATGTAATATATATGTAATGTATAAATGAAATTTAGGTACTATAAATAAAAGAAATTTTAAAGTATAATATTTTGTATATCTATATGAAGATAAATTTAATTTAATAGAATTAGTAATTGGGAACAATACTCTTTCTCATCATTGAGGACTATTTTATAATTAATAAAAAATATGATTTCAAGTAATTGTATTAAAGTATGCTAACTTTACGAATTTAGCTAATTAGAGTATGATAGTGATTAATGACATAATATGGAGGTATAGCTATGAATTTAAATATAGTATTATTTCAACCAGAAATTCCTCAGAATACAGGAAATATAGGAAGAACTTGTGTGCTTACAAACTGTAAGCTTCATCTTATAAAGCCATTAGGATTTAGTCTTGAAGAAAAGGAAATTAAAAGAGCTGGACTAGATTATTGGCCATTATTAGATATAGAAGTTCACGAATCCTATGAAGCTTTAAGAGAAAAATATAAAGAAGGAACTTTTTATTTTTGTACTACAAAAGGAGAAAAGTTCTATAGTGATGTAAGTTTTAAAGAGGGTGACTTTTTAGTATTTGGTCGTGAATCTAAGGGGTTACCAGATTATATAAGAAATGATAATATAGATACTTTAATAAGAGTTCCTATGATAAACACTACTACTAGGTCATTAAATTTATCTAATACTGTAGCAATTATAGCTTATGAGGGGTTAAGACAACTTGGATTCCCTGAAATGAAATAGGAGGAGTTAATTTATGGAAGATAAGAAAATTAAAATCATAACGGATAGTACCTGTGACTTGCCAGATCATATAATTAATAAATATAATATAGAGATGATACCATTAGTGTTCACAATAGATGGTGAAACTTATCTTGATAGAGTGGATATTAAACTACCAGAATTTCTAGAGAAAATGAATAATTCTAGTGAACTACCCAAGACTGGACAAATAAATCCTCATAGATTTTATGAGATATATGATAAATATTTAAAAGAAGGATATAAAATAATATCAATACATATATCATCTAGAATGAGTGGAACTTATCAATCAGCTCTAGTGGCAAAAGAGATGTTAAATAGTGAAGATATAATGGTAGTTGATTCTCAATGTGTATGTGGTGCCCTTGGAGCTTTAGTGGTAAAAGCATGCTTGTTAAAAGAGCAAGGGTTAGATTTTATATCAATTAATGAAGGAATATTAAAATCAATACCAAAGATAAGAAGTATAACCTGTTTTGAATCCTTAGATAATTTGGTTAAAGGTGGAAGGTTATCTAAAACAGCCGGTGTTATTGGAAGTTTTTTAGGAATTAAACTTTTACTATCTATTGAAGATGGTGAAATGACAGTTAAAGATAAGGTAAGAGGAAGTAAAAAAGCACTGAGAAATATGCTGGAGTATATAGAATCCTATGGAGTTGAGAAGATGACCCCTGTGATATTAATGCAAGCAGCTCCAGAAGAGGAGAATATGGGTATATACAATAGCTTAAAGTCACATATGGAAAATAAAAACATAGAATATATTGAATGTGAAGTGGGATGTGTAGTTGGCACTCACTCAGGAAGAGATGCTTGTGCAGCATTTTTTATAGAGGAATAAAAATTAGCTATTATAGTTTAATATTTTAATAATTTAAATTTCGAATAAAGATATAAATAATTTATAAAACTGGTATTCTAAGATATAATATTAATAATTGATAAACAATTAACAGAATTTCTGAAAAATATGAATCATTTGAACTTTTTAAATTGATTATAGAGAAATTAAATAAGGGAAAATACTAAAAAATATAGAAATTTATTGACGAATGTTGTATACTTAGGTTGTAAGTTAAAACAAATTAAAAACAATTTAATAGAAATATGGATGAAATTTTCGGGAGATGATCTATTAAAAGTAATTATTAATAATTATTTTTATAACAATGGGTAGCCGAAGAAGCAAAAATTTATTTTGCCAATAAATTTGAAACTCTCAGGCAAAAGGACCGAAAATGGACATAACTCTGGAAAGCGGTAAGCACCGAAGGAGTAAAACTCTCAGGTTTAAGGGACAGAGGCATAGGCAAAGTTAATTATTACTTTTGCATATGTCTTTTTTATATGTAAAAAAGGAGGGAAGCTAGGTGATTGAACCGTTATTTATAATAACTAATAATCCATTGTCAAAGAGAACCTTTGAAACAAAGTATAAAATAGTCTATATAGATGGTTCAGCAATGGAAGTGCTAAAAAATGTTAGAGATAACATACATTTAGGCCATAAGCTTCTAACTCATCCACTAATGAGTAGTGTTAAACCTAACGAAACACCATATAGAACCGTATGTTTATCGTTAAATAGGGAGTCCTTAGATATTCAGTCATTAGAAATAATTGAAAGTACAATAATGACTACAGAAAAGTTTTTAAGAGATTTCAATACTCCAAATTGGAGTGATAAAATATTACAAGATTTTCAATTGATAGATTGCGATTTAATAGATCATGCAATCAATTAAGGAGGGTTACCCATGGAACATATTATTTATGATACTATCATTTTAGGTGGAGGTCCTGCAGGATTATCAGCTGGATTGTACGCTGCTAGATCAAGAATGAAAACATTATTAATAGAAAGAGCAAAGTTTGGTGGACAGACAGCCACTACTGATGAATTAGAGAACTATCCAGGATCTATTGAAGATTGTACAGGAACAAGTCTTAGCCAAAGGATGAGAAAACAAGCAGAAGAATTTGGAACTGAATTTGCTAAAGATGAAGTTATAGAAGTTCAGCTTGAGGGAGATATTAAAGTAGTTAAAACAAGAAAAGCTACCTATGAAGGTAAAACAATAATAATAGCTACTGGTGCATATCCAAGATTAGGTGGATTTAAAAATGAAATTGAATTAAGAGGAAGAGGAGTTTCCTACTGTGCAACTTGTGATGCCGACTTCTTTACAGATTTAGATATCGCAGTTATAGGCGGAGGAGATTCAGCTATAACAGAAGCAATATACTTAGCTAAATTTGGAGAGACTGTAACAATAATTCATAGAAGAGACCAACTAAGAGCTGCTAAGTCATTACAAGAAAAAGCTTTCAAAAATCCAAAAATTAAATTTATTTGGGATAGTGTTGTTGAAGAAGCTAAAGGTGAAGAGATCCTTGAAAGTCTAGTAATAAAAAATGTAAAAACTGGCGAGCTTAGTGAATTAGCAGTAAATGGTTGCTTTGTCTTTGTAGGATACTTACCGATATCTGAGCTATTTAAAGGAAAGATAACTATGAATGATAGAGGAGATATCATCACTGATGAAGAGATGAGAACTAATATTCCAGGAGTATTTGCAGCTGGAGATGTTAGAGAAAAATCTTTAAGACAAGTTATTACAGCAGCAGCGGATGGAGCTATAGCAGCTACAAACTGTGAACATTATATAGAGGAAAAATTTAACTAATAGTTAAATATCAATAAAATTATTTTTTTAAACAGAATTGTTTGAAAAGTTAATTAAGTTCAAAAATTTTTATAATACATTTATATTGTGAAAATTTAAGGATCATTGACTAAAAGAATATGAAATAGGAAAATATATTCATGAAGGTAATATGCTTACTTTTATTGAAGAAAGAGAGGGAATTTTAATGTTAGAATTAAACAAAGATAATTTTGAGGCAGAGGTACTTAAGAGTGATAAGCCGGTATTTGTAGATTTTTGGGGAGATAAATGTGAAATCTGTATAGAGTTAATGCCAGGAGTTCATGGATTAGAGCCAAAATATAATGATAAAATTAAATTTGCTAGTTTAAACATAGGCGGAGCTAGAAGAGTTGCTATAGGACAAAAAGTTTTAGGATTACCAACAATGAAAATATATAATGGTGGAGAATGTGTTGAAACAATTACTCCAGATAAAATATCTACATTAGATGATATAGAAAATTTCATAAAAGCTTACTATGAAAAATTATAATTTATTCTTTAATTAAGATGTTGTTAAGGTAAGCAGTAAATTGCTGCTTACCTTCAAATAAAAAAACAAAAGTAGGTTAAACTCATATATTCATAGGAGGTGAATGTTTTGCGTCTAGAGATTGGAAACATCATTATAAAAGATCTTCAATTCGGAGCAGAAACAAAAGTTGATAATGGAGTTCTTTATGTAAATAAAGAGGAATTACTTAAAGAAGTATCTGGAGATGAAAGAATAAGTAGTATCGATTTTGATATTGCAAAACCAGGTGAAGAAGTTAGAATAATTCCTGTTAAGGACGTAATTGAACCAAGGGTTAAAGTGGAGGGAAATGGAGGAATTTTCCCAGGCTTTATAAGTAAAGTTGATACAGTAGGTTCAGGAAGAACTCATGTATTAAAAGGAGCTGCGGTTGTTACCACTGGTAAAATTGTAGGATTCCAAGAAGGTATTGTTGACATGTGTGGAGAAGGAGCTAAATATACACCTTTCTCTAAAACAAATAACTTAGTTGTTATATGTGAACCAAAAGAAGGTATAGGACAACATGAACATGAAGAAGCTGTAAGAACAATAGGCTTCAAAACAGCTGTGTACTTAGGTAAAGCTG
The DNA here is from genome assembly GCF_000816675.1 of Clostridium argentinense CDC 2741. GTDB lineage: Bacteria > Bacillota > Clostridia > Clostridiales > Clostridiaceae > Clostridium_J > Clostridium_J argentinense. The sequence goes on from NZ_AYSO01000017.1 coordinate 514,365, forward strand.
GTAAGAATGTTGAACCAGATGAAGTTAAAACATTCGAAACATTGCCACTATTAGAACAAGTTAAACAATACCCAGATTTGCCAAAGGTTGTATATGTTTACATGCTTCAAACTCAAGGATTATTACATGATACTTATGTTTATGGTGTAGATGCTAAGAAGATAATTCCAACATTTATATACCCAACAGAAGTGTTTGATGGAGCTATAGTAAGTGGAAACTGTGTATCTGCTTGTGATAAAAACCCATCATATGTTCATATGAATCATCCAATAATAGAAGATTTATATGAAAGACATGGAAAAGATTTTAACTTTATCGGATGCGTAATCACAAATGAGAACGTATACTTAGCTGATAAAGAAAGATCTTCCAATATGGTTGCTAAATTAGTAGAATTCTTAGGAGCAGATGCTGCTATAGTTTCAGAAGAAGGCTTTGGTAATCCAGATGCTGACTTAGTTATGAATTGCAATAAAATTACAGCTAAAGGTATTAAAACAGTGCTTTTAACAGATGAATATGCAGGACAAGATGGTAGCTCACAATCACTAGCTGACTCAACTCCAAAAGGAGATGCAGTAGTTACTGGAGGAAATGCTAATGAGGTTGTTATACTACCAAAAATGAAAAAAATAATAGGACATATTGAAGCTGCTGATATAATAGCTGGAGGACACGTTGGAAGCTTAAGAGAAGACGGTTCAATAGAAGCAGAAATACAAGTTATAACAGGAGCTACAAGTGAGGTAGGATTTAATTATCTAACAGCAAAAGGATATTAATATAACCAAATTATTTAGAATATTATAAGTTTCACGAATGTTAAGTTTTTAATATGAAAGGAAGATGAAATTATGTTACAAGGAAAAAAGGCTATCTGTATAGGGGATAGAGACGGAATACCAGGACCAGCTATAGAAGCTTGTTTAAAATCAGCAGGAGCAGAAGTAGTATTTGCATCAACAGAGTGCTTTGTCTGAACGGCTGCAGGTGCAATGGATCTGGAGATCCAACAAAGAGTAAAAGACCTAACTGATAAACATGGTGCAGAAAATGTGGTAGTAGTAATTGGGGGAGCTGAAGCTGAAGCATCTGGATTATCAGCTGAAACAGTTACAGCAGGAGACCCAACTTTTGCAGGACCATTAGCAGGAGTAGAACTAGGATTAGCAGTTTATCACGTAGTAGAGCCAGAGATTAAAGGTGAATGCGATGAAGCTATCTATGATGAACAATGTGGAATGATGGAAATGGTTTTGGAAGTTGATGAAATAATAGGTGAAGTTAAATCTGTAAGAGATCAATATAGCAAATACGTTTAATTTTATAATAGATTTATGATTAAAAGTTAAGAAATTAGTAGTAAAACTGAAATTGATAATTGACCTTAAAAGTTTTATGCTTTTAAGGGTCAATTCCCAATGAAAGGGGGAAAATGCATGATTAAGATAGTTCATTATATAAACCAGTTTTACGCTGGAATAGGCGGAGAAGAAAAAGCAGACATTAAGCCAGAGGTACGTGACGGTTTTGTAGGACCGGGAATGGGATTAAATGGATTGCTTAAAAAAGAGGGGGCAGAGATAGTTGCAACTGTAGTCTGCGGAGACTCTTATTTCGCTGAAAATACTAAAGAAGCAAAAAAAGAAATATTAGAAATGGTTAAGAAGTATGAACCAGATTTATTTATAGCTGGACCTGCATTCAACGCTGGAAGATATGGAGTTGCTTGTGGAGATATAGCTGCAACAGTTAAAGAAGAATTAAATATACCGGTATTATCAGCTATGTATATTGAAAATCCAGGTGCTGATATGTACAAAAAGTTTGTGCATATTGTATCAACTAGAAATAGTGCAGTTGGAATGAGAGATGCTCTTCCTAAAATGGCTAAATTAGCTTTAAAATTAGCTAAGGGTGAAGAAATTGGATCACCAGCTGAAGATAACTACATTGAAAGAGGTATTAGAAAAAACTACTTTGCTGCAGAAAGAGGCTCTAAAAGAGCTGTCGATATGTTAGTTAAGAAGTTAAAAGGTGAAGAATTTGTAACTGAATTTAAAATGCCTGACTTTGATAGAGTTGATCCATTACCACCTATAGCTGACATCACTAAAGCTAAAATAGCTATAGTTACATCTGGAGGTATAGTACCAAAAGGAAACCCAGATCATATTGAATCTTCAAGTGCTTCTAAAATTGGCAAATATGATATAGAGGGAGTAATGGACTTAACAAGCGAAACTTATGAGACAGCTCATGGTGGTCATGATCCTGTATATGCTAATGATGACCCAGATAGAGTAATTCCTGTAGATGTATTAAGAGATTTAGAAAAAGAAGGAAAAATAGGAGCTCTACACAGATACTTCTATTCGACAGTAGGAAATGGAACAGCTGTTGCTTCTTCTAAAAAATATGGTGAGTTCGCTGCTAAAGAATTAATTGCAGACGGTGTTGATGCAGTTATACTAACTTCTACGTGAGGAACTTGTACACGTTGCGGAGCAACGTTAGTTAAAGAAATAGAAAGAGCTGGATTACCAGTAGTACACATGTGTACAATAACTCCAGTATCTTTAACTGTTGGAGCTAATAGAATAATACCAACAGTAGCTATTCCTCACCCACTTGGAAATCCTGCATTAAGCAAAGCAGATGAGTATGCATTAAGAAGAAAGTTAGTTGAAAAAGCTCTAGAAGCATTACAAACTCCAGTTGATGGACAAAAGATATTTGAGTAATTTTCTATCTTGATAAGTAAATAATAATTAGGGAACATTAAGTTCCCTAATTATTTCTAAGTGATATGGGGAATGTATAGTGCATAATAATTTTATAAATTATGTGCTATAGATTATCCATAGTATTAATGATAAAACTTAGATAATCTAATTGTTCAGAGTAAAATTAGCAAATTCCAAAATTGATGTGAATTTATTTCACTATTTATAAGGGGAGGTTGGAAGAATATGAATTTTCCAGTATTAAAGAAAGCAGCGTATATTTTAGTTAATACTCCAGATATGGTAATACATAATGGAACAACTCAAACATTAGAAAGAGAAACACATCCTGATTCAGAATATCTAAAGGAACTAAATAGCCATTTGAGACCATACGAAGAAGTTATGGCTTATGCACCAAATCAAACTTATATAGGAAATATAACTCCAGAGGAATTAGGAGAGATGCCAAGACCTTGGTATGGAAAGAATACTCTTAATGCTAATAGATTTGGTAAATTTGGTGAAGTTATGCCTCAAGATGAGTTTTACGGATTAATGAAAATATCAGATGTTTTTGACTTGGTAATATTAGAAGAAGAATTTGCAAATAATATAAAAGAAAAATTGTCAAAACATCCACTAATTGCTTCAAAAGTTGAAAAGGTTATAGGAGATAGTTTAGAAAAAATAGAAAACTTAGTTAACAATTCAGGAGCAGAGGGATTATATGAAGGTGGAAAACTAGTAGGATGCGTGAGAAGAGCACATGAGTTTGACCCTAACCTATCAGCTCACTATATGCTTGAAAACTTAGCTGTTAAGGCTTCAGGAGTTTTAGCAGGAATGCATTTAGTAGACAATTTAGATATACCAATTAATGAAATTGAATATATAATTGAATGCTCAGAAGAAGCTATTGGTGATATGAACCAAAGAGGCGGGGGAAACATTGCTAAAGCTATTGGAGAAGTTGTAGGACTAACTGGCGCAACTGGTGCAGACATGAGAGGATTCTGTGCAGGACCATCACACTCATTAATAACAGCAGCATCACTTGTTAAGAGTGGAATATACAAAAATGTTTTAGTGATAGCAGGAGGAGCTACAGCTAAACTTGGAATGAATGGTAGAGATCATGTTAAAAAAGGTATACCAGTATTAGAAGATTGTTTAGGTGGATTTGCAGTACTTGTTTCTCAAAATGATGGAATTAGTCCAATATTAAGAACTGATGTTGTAGGAACACATACAATAGGACATGGAGCTTCACCACAAGCAGTTTTAGAAGCATTAGTACTTGACCCGTTAATAGAAAATGGAATTAAGATAACAGATGTAGATAAATATGCTCCAGAAATGCAAACACCAGATATAACTGAGCCAGCAGGAGCTGGAGACGTTCCAACACAAAACTACAAAATGATAGCTGCATTAGCTGTTAAAAAGGGACAACTAGAAAAGAAAGAACTACCAAACTTTGTTAAACAACATGGATATCCAGGATATGCTCCAACTCAAGGACACATCCCATCAGGTGCACCAATAATAGGGCATGGAATAGAGCACATTAAAAATGGTGTATTAAATAACTTCATGATAGTTGGTAAAGGAAGTTTATTCTTAGGAAGAATGACTAACTTATTCGACGGGGTTTCAATATTAGTTGAAAAAAATCCAGGAAAGATTGAAGAAAGTGCTGGAATAAGCAAAGAGGAAGTAAAATCAATGGTTGCGGATGCAATGAAGGACTTTGCAGAATTTTTAGCAAAAAACATGGAGTAATTAAGTGAAAATAAATAAGTAGTTCCTCTAAACTTGAGGAACTACACTTAAGAAAAGGGGTGTAACTATGAGCCAAAATGCAACTAAAGCAATGATAGCTGAGGTGTTTAATGATATAGCAAATGGAATAAAAAGCGGTCAATTTAGGAAAAGAGTAAGAATAGGATTAACTATATTAGGCTCTGAGCATGGCATAGAAGAAATGGTTAAAGCTGCCGAACTTGCTAAATCTAAATATGGTGACTTTGATATAGTATTAATAGGTCCAAAAGTTGATGCTGATTTTGAAATAATAGAAGCAGAAACTGCAGAAGAAGGCCATAGCAAAATGACTGAAATGCTTGAAAATGGTAAATTAGATGGATGCGTTACTCAGCATTTTGATTTTCCAATAGGGGTATCTACTGTAGGTAAAGTTTTAACTCCTGGTAAAGGAAAAGAAATGATAATAGCAACTACTACAGGAACAACCTCAACAAATAGAGTTGAAGGAATGGTTAAAAACGCTATATCTGGTATAGCAGTTGCTAAATCAAATGGAATAAAAAATCCAAAAGTTGGTATATTAAACCTAGATGGAGCTAGACAAGTTGAGAGAATATTAAATGAAGTAAAAGAAGCAGGATACAATTTTGAATTTACTGGATCATTAAGAGCAGATGGTGGAGCTGTTATGAGAGGAAATGACCTATTAGCTGGAACTCCAGATGTTATGGTATGTGACTCATTAACAGGAAATTTACTTGTAAAAATATTCTCTTCATTTACAACCGGTGGAAATTATGAGACTGTTGGTGCTGGTTATGGTCCTGGAATAGGAGAAGACTATGATAAACTGGTTAACATAGTTTCAAGAGCTTCTGGTGCACCGCTTATAACTGAAGCCTTAAGATATTGTGCAACCTGTGCAGAAAATAAGGTTTTAGATATAGCTAGAGAAGAATTTAAAAAAGCAAATAAGGTTGGACTTCAACAATTTATAGATAAAACAGCTAAAAAAGTAGCTAAAGCTGAAAGTTCTGATGAAGATATAAAAATGCCGGAAAAGAAGGTTGTAACTTTTTCAATAGCAGGAATAGATATACTTGAACTTGAAAATGCATGTAAAGCATTGTGGAAGGAAAATATTTATTCTGAAAGTGGAATGGGTTGTACTGGACCAATAGTTTTAGTTGCTGAGGAAGATTCAGAAAAGGCAACTGAAATATTAAAGAAAGCTGAATATTTAGGATAATATTGACTGAGCAGATATTGCTCAGTCTCTATTTCCCTTTTATCGAAAAAAATGTAACTAAGAATAAAAAGAAACCATTAATTAGAAATGCTGTATAAATAATTATAAAATATATAAAATTGATTAAAAAATAAAAAAAAGTTTATTAACTAAATTAAAAAAATTTATAAAACAGTTGAATATGTAAGTACTTTTTAATTATAATAGTAACATAGTGTTAAATATAGTAAGGGGGATTATTATTATATAATAACACCATACTTACATAATACACAGTGTAATCTTAGGAGGTTAGTTTTATGAAAATGAAAAGATTGGTGGCAGTTCTGACATCAGCTATATTAACTGCTGGAGTATTAGTTGGCTGCGGATCATCTGCAACTAAAGAAAATGAAGGCGGAGCAAGTGCAGGAGAAGGAAAGAAAAGTGAGATCATGATAGGTCTTGCAACAGACGAAGGTGGATTAAATGATAAATCATTTAACCAATCAGCAGATGAAGGTGTTAAAAAAGCAGTAGAAGAATTTGGTGTAGAATATAAACCAATAGAATCTAAGAAGAAAGAAGATTATGAACCAAATCTACAAGCATTAGTAGATGCAGGTTCAGATTTAACATTTGCTATAGGATTCCAATTAGATAAAGCAACTGAAAGTGCAGCAAAAAATAACCCGGATAACAAATTTGCTATAATAGATGCTACAGTAGATGCACCAAATGTTATGTCTATAACATTTAAGGAAGAAGAAGGCTCTTTCTTAATGGGAGTTATAGCTGGTAAGATGACAAAAACAAATAAAATTGGATTTATAGGTGGAAAAGACTTTGATACAATTCAAAAATTTGAATCAGGATTTGTAGCTGGTGTTAAGGCTGTTAACCCAGAAGCAGGAAAATTATTAGAAAGCCCTGATGGAGAAAAAGCTGGTAAAAACGTTAAATATGCAGACTCATTTGACGATACAAATAAAGGATATGAATTAGCTAAATCATTATACGACTCAGGATGCGATGTTATATATCATTCAGCTGGTGGAGTTGGAATAGGAATGTTTAAAGCTGCTAAAGAGTTAAAAGATGCAGGAAAAGAAGTTTGGGCTATTGGTGTTGATAAAGACCAAGCTGTTTCAGTGCCAGAATATGCTGATATAATACTTTCTTCTATGATTAAGAGAGTTGACGTTGGAACTTACGATGCTACAAAAGCTGTAGTTAATAATGAGTTTAAAGCTGGTCATATAGAGTTAGGCCTAAAAGATGGCGGAGTTGGTATTGCTGAAACAACAGAAAAAAATACTCCAAAAGAAGTTATAGATCTTGCTAAAGATTATGAACAAAAAATGATTAAGGGAGAAATAAAGGCTCCAGCAACAAGAGAAGAAGCTAAAAATTATAAATAATTGTTACTTTACTGGTAAATAAAAAAATAGTATAATAAAAGCTAGATGTCCGTTTACATCTAGCTTTTGTTACTCATGGGCTAGATTTTTAAAAATTAAATTTTTCCTTTCTTTATCCAAAAAATACATGCTAGTGGTATAGAAAAAATGTAGTATAATATTAGTAATTATCTCAAATTTGTTGAGAATGGTAGTGAAGGTTGTTAGTATAAGGAGGAAGCGGGATGAACAAGGTAATAGAAATGAAAGGTATAACCAAAGTTTTCCCTGGAACTATTGCCAATGACAATGTGGATTTTGAACTTTTAAAAGGCGAAACTCATGTTTTACTTGGAGAAAATGGTGCAGGTAAAACCACACTAATGAATATTCTATATGGATTATATCAACAGGATAAGGGTGATATTTATATAAACGGTAAATTAAGTAAAATAGCTAATCCTAATGATGCTATTGGCTTGGGAATAGGTATGGTGCATCAGCATTTTATGCTTGTTCACAATTTTACTGTAGCTGAAAATATAGTATTAGGCACAGAACCTAAAAAAGGTGTTAAGCTTGATATGAAAACCGCTATTAAAAATGTTGAAGAGCTTTCAAAAAAATATGGCTTTGCAATTGACCCAAAGGCTGTAATTGAGGATATATCTGTAGGGCAACAACAAAAGGTTGAAATATTAAAAGCATTATATAGAGGAGCTGAAATATTAATACTTGATGAGCCTACAGCGGTCTTAACACCTCAAGAAATTGAAGAGCTAGGAAACATTATTAAGAATTTAAAGAAGGAAGGAAAATCTGTAATATTAATCACTCATAAACTTAAAGAAGTTATGAGTATGAGTGATAGAGTTACTATAATTAGAAGAGGTAAAGTAACTGGTACCGTTGCTACTAATGAAACTAATATTGATCAATTAGCAGAGCTAATGGTAGGAAGAAAGGTAAATTTAGTAGTTGATAAAAAAGAATGTGAACTAAAAGATGAAGTTTTAAGAATAGAGAACTTATCTGCAAATGATCATAGAGGAATTGAAGCTATTAAAGATCTTAATTTAGTTGTTAATGGTGGAGAAATTCTTGGTATTGCAGGAGTTGATGGGAATGGTCAAAGTGAATTTTTAGAAGTATTAACTGGTCTTAGAAAAGCTAAAAATGGAAAAATTGCATTAAAAGATAAGGACATATATGGTAAAACACCAAGAGAAATTACTGATTCAGGAGTAGGACATATTCCAGAAGATAGACATAAAAGAGGGTTAATTCTTAAGTATTCACTATTTGAAAACTCCATACTTGGAATTCATAGAAATAAACCTTTTAGCAAGGGTATTGTAATGAATTATAGTGAAATTAAATCTCATTGTGATAAACTTATAGAAGAATTTGATGTTAGAACACCAAATAACGAAGTGGCCGCTTCAGCATTATCAGGTGGTAATCAGCAAAAATTAATTGCAGCAAGAGAAATTTCAAAGAATCCAGATTTATTAATTGCAGCTCAACCAACAAGAGGACTAGATGTTGGTGCTATTGAGTATATACATAAAAGATTAGTAGAAGAAAGAGATAAGGGTAAAGCTGTACTTTTAGTATCCTTAGAACTTGATGAAATTATGGCACTATCAGATAGAATTGCTGTTATGTACGATGGGAAGATAGTTGCAATACTTGATAGAAGTGAAGCTACAGAGCAAAAACTTGGTATTTTGATGGCTGGTGGAACCTTAGAACAAGCTGAGAAAGGAGCTAACTCAAATGAAAAGTAAATTCAAGCAAAATTTAAAATCTATAGCTTTTCCATTCATTGCTATAATACTTTCACTATTTATATCAGTATTTTTCATAATGTGGGCTAAGGATTATCCAATAACTAAATACTTTACAGCATTAGGTGAATTAATATCTATTGTTTGGAAAGGAAGTTTTGGTACAAAGAGAAATATAATGACTACATTAGCAGAAGTAACTCCATTGATATTTGCGGGGGTTGCTCATGCATTAGCATTTAGATGCGGATTATTTAATATAGGAGTTGCAGGACAATTTGCCCTTGGAATGCTTGCAGCTGCAATTGTTGGAACAATTCCAGGATTAAGTCCAGCAATTCACATTCCATTAATGATAGTTTCAGGTATAATAGCAGGTAGTATATGGGCTGGAATACCAGGTTATTTAAAAGCTAAATTTGGAACTAGTGAAGTTATTAATACAATAATGATGAACTATATATCAGTATTTCTTTGTAATTATATTATATTAAAAACACGTTTTGGAGTGCCTGGTAAAGCAAGTACTCAAATAATTGAAGAAAGTGCTCAATTTACTAGATTTATGAAGGGTGCGCCAGCAAATACAAGCATATTCTTAGCTATATTAGTAGCAGCATTTATCTTTTGGTTATTATGGAAAACTACAGTTGGATATGAAATTAGAGCTGTTGGTATAAATCCACATGGTGCGGAATATGGTGGAGTAAATATACCTAAAAATATGATTTTAGCTATGGTTATTTCTGGAGCTATTGCTGGACTTGGTGGTGCAACTCATATATCAGGAGTTATGCATACTCTTCAAGATTTTATGGCTGTGCCAAGCTATGGATTTGATGGAATTGCTGTTGCATTACTTGCAAAGAATAATCCAATAGCATGTATAGGTTCTGCAATACTATTTGGTGCACTAAATAATAGTGCTAGAGCATTACAATTAAATGGAATTCCAAAACAAATAGTATATTTAATACAAGCAATAATTATTATATTTGTTGCAACGGATTATATTGTTAAATACTTTGAAGAAAAGAAAAAGAAAGGGGCGATTGTAAATGAGTAATTTAAATGCAATTGCATTATTAACAGCTACACTTAGAATAGCAACGCCTCTAATTTTTGCAGCTCTTGGTGGAATGTTCTCAGAAAGAGCTGGAGTAGTAAATATAGGATTAGATGGTATGATGACTATAGGTGCATTTTTTGCAGTTTATGGAACTTATGCATCTGGAAGTCCTTTTATTGGTATAGTTTGCGCTATGATAGCTGGAGGAGTTCTAGCGTTAATTCATGCAGTTTTAAGTATAAATTTAAAAGCTGATCAAGTTATTTCGGGTACAGCAATTAACCTTTTCTCTACTGCTCTTGCCAGCTTCTTGATTTCAAGATTGTTTGAAGGAAGAGGTGGTCAAACAGATATAGTTAAGAGTTTACCATTTAATGTACCAGATTTTATACTAAATATACCTATAATAGGAGAAATAATTGGTGGAATTAACTGGTTTGTAATACTTTCTATAGTATTAGTTTTTGTTTCACACTATGTTATGTATAAAACTCCACTAGGATTAAGAATTAGAGCTGTAGGAGAACATCCAAAAGCAGCAGACACATTGGGAATAAATGTATATAAGATGAGATATTTATGTGTAATACTATCAGGTGTACTGGCAGGTCTTGGTGGAGCTGCATTGTCTCTTGGTATTACACCATTATTTAGAGATAATATGGTTGCAGGTAGAGGATTTATAGCTTTAGCAGCAATGATATTTGGTAACTGGAAGCCATTTGGATTACTAGGAGCATGTTTATTGTTTGCCTTTGGTGAATCATTCCAAATTGTAGCACAAGGCTTCTCATGGTCATTGCCAACAGAGTTTTATTCATCAATACCATATGTATTGACAATGCTTGCGTTAGCAGGATTTGTTGGAAAGACTCAAGGTCCAGCTGCTTCAGGACAGCCATATGAAAAAGGTTCAAGATAATATTTAAAACCACAGATTTTTCTGTGGTTTTTTTAGTAGAAAAAGAAAATTATATGAATTTAGACTTTTAGCATCTTTATGAAAAGCTAACATATTAGCTAGTTATTTTATAAAGATGTTTTTTTATTTATATAAATTATAAAAAACCATATTAGTTTATTAAGAATATTATTGAATAAGAACACAGTGTATTTATAAGTTTAATAATTGATAAACTATCATTGGATAAATATTTGCAAAAATTATTGCTTTAATAGTATAATTATAGTATGTTTTTATAAAATTTAATATATTTAGAATATTAATAATATTAAATTGGAGGAATATAAAAATCTGAGATTATGCTATTCTTATTATTGTTTGGATTTAAATTTATCTATAAAGTTAGTTAAAAATGAAAATTAAACTTTAATAATTTTTTATTTAGAATGCTAGATAAAAAATTGATACTTACAGTCACTAATAATAATGCTAATACCCTTAAATTTTATTTAAGACAGGTATGTAAGCTGCGCATAAGGATAGTTGTAGAGGTGAAAAATCTTCACTCTGAAAATTATTTTATAATGCTATATGAGTTTGAATTTGAACGACTTTTACAATTAAAGTAATTAGGGGGAAAAACTATGAATAGGCTTAAAAGTATTTTTGGACCAACAGTTGATGAAGTTTGGGAGAAACTATGTGACCAAATCAACGGAGAGATAGTAAGTAAAGGAATATGGAAAGATAAGAGAATTGAAGGTAAATATAAATGTTGGACGATTATATTAGATTGCTATACTATTATGGCAGGTCAAACACCTATGACTTATACAAGAATTAGAGTTCCTTTTATCAATGTAGATGGTTTTAGATTTAAAGTGTATAACAAAAATATTTTAAATACTATTGGCGAAGAAGTTGATATGGAAGAAATGGAAACAGGAAATGAAGAGTTCGATAATAATTATATAATTAAAACTACTAATATAGAAAAAATGAAGATTATTTTATCAAAGGAGAAAATTTTTGATATTATAGCAAGGCAAAAGAAGATAAATCTTGAGATAAGAGATGATGAAGGGAAATTCGGTGTTGAATTTCCTCAAAATGTTGATGAGATTTATTTTCATACTTTAGGTATTATAAAAGATGGAGAAAAATTAAAAGATTTATATAATTTGTTTTGTGAGCTGTTAGATTTACTCTGTGAAATTGGAAGCAGCTATGAGACTAAGGCAGCAGTAGAACTATAGGGGAGAGGATACTATGATTTTATTTGATATATATAGTGTACTGTGACAACTTATACGGGGACCTCCATTATAATAATTGGATTTGGAATATTATAAATATTGGAGGAAAAGATATGAAGATATTAAATGAAAAGTTATTCTACTCATTAATAGAGGATATAAATAAAGATTTCTCTGGATGGGATTTCTCTTATATCAATGGAAGAATGGAGGAATTTCCATTAAGTTATAGCTATACCAATGAGGTGTTAAAAGAAATAAAAGATAATATATTTTTATTGGATATGGGAACCGGTGGAGGAGAGTATTTAGCTTCTTTTAAAAATTTACCAGTAAATACCTTTGCAACAGAAGGATATGAGCCTAATATTGTTATAGCTAGAGAAAGATTGACTACTTTAGGAATTGAGGTTTATGAAGTTTTAGATGATGAAAAATTACCTTTTAACAGTGAATTTTTTAACTTAATTATAAATAGACATGAATCTTATTCTATAAGGGAAATACAAAGAATATTGAAACCAGAAGGAATATTCATTACCCAGCAAGTAGGGGGATTAAATGATAGTGATATAAATGTAGCTTTAGGATGTGAACAAAGCGAATTTTATCATTGGGACTTAAAAAAAGCTTCAAAAGATCTAGAGGATGGTGGCTTTCATATCTTAGATCAAATAGAAGATATAACTAAAACTAGATTTTATGATGTAGGAGCTATTATCTATTATTTAAAAGTAATACCATGGCAAATTCCTGATTTTTCAATTGAAAAATATTATGATAAATTAATAGAAATACACAATAAAATTCAAAGAGAAAGGTATATAGATTTTATATGCCATAGGTTTTTTATAAAAGCTAAAAAGAAATAGTAAAAACAAAAAGGGATATGACTTTAAATAGAGTAATATAGATATGGAATAGATAGTGTAATATAAGCACTAATTCCATATCTTTTTATATACTATATTAATTAAACATAGATTATTAAGTTAGTATAGTTAGTAGAATATATTATAACTCAAGGAAAGGTAGATAAAGCAATACAAAGGCTTATAAAGGTTCAAAAGCCTATTAATTTTAATAGTGTTGCAAATGAAGGTAGAGTTGCAAAAAAACTTTATATGATAATAAGAATATTAGGGAGCGTATTGAAACACTTAGACACCAGCAGTCGCAAGTGCTCACTTCATCACAAATTAAAAGAGAGATAAATGATAATAATAAAGATGCTATTATAGCCAGTTTAAAAAGAAAAATCAAAAGACTTTAAGAAGAAAATAAAGAACTTAAAGAACAACTCAAAGTTAATTATGCTGAGATATATAAACAATTATAAATCATTGAAAATTATGGTACAATTAAATATATAAATTAAGTTACATTTCACTAAATTGAGCTTCATAAATTACAATTTGGGGGTTAATCATGAAAAAATGGTATGATGAGGAGTACGAATTTGAAATTGAGGTAACTGGGTTTCTTCGCAGTGACCATACAGAGCGGTACTGCCGAAACGGCGAGGAAGTCGGGGATAAGTATATCTGCACCTATGGCTGTCCCATAAATGCGGATGGACAAGGTATCTGTTCCAAGGTCATGATGATTATGTTCCCAATCATGGAGTCGGTCAGAAGTGGCGGAGATTTAGAGAACATTGGCGGCAATGACAAATATAGCAAGGACATTGTATGTCCAGATGGCTGCGTCATGTTCAGGCTGACGGCAAAGAAACTTGACAATGAGAATTTTTATAAGGGGAAGTTTTTTGATTAGTTTTGATTTTTATTGTGCTCAGTTTGAAGATAAGCCGAAATATATAAATTCCAGTTTGGAGTTGAGTTTATAGTCACTATTAAAAGAATAATTTTTACATATTATAAATTTAGGGGATAGATTTAATATATTACGAATCAAAGTCCAGCAAAGTTATTGCTGGACTTTGTTAATATCACATACTACACATATATAGGATGTAAAGATTAAGTTTTTTAAAGTTTTTTCAAAATTTACTCTTGATAATGATATATCCCTTTTTATTTTTGTTATTTTAACTTAAAGCCATTCAATTCATAATACAGGATTTTGGAGATTTCTTATAATAAAAAACTAGCGATTTATTGCTAGTAAAAAATGTATTTAAGAAATTAATTCATAAAGAATTAATTTCAACTTTCAATTCTCCATCGATTAAAGTTGTAAATTCAATAGTTCTAAAAAGCATAAATTACTTTCGCATATATTAGTTTTAGAACTGATAGATATATGTGTTATTGCCCTGGAAATTGAATTTTAAAATATAAATTATATTTAACTTGCAATATGTTAGATATTGGATAAAAGGTGGGGCTATATAATATATTTATATAGTTATGAAGATTTTTTAAGACATTTTAAAAGGATCTATTTAATTATAAAATTTAACTTTAATATTGGAAATACTTATAAAAATTTTTGTTACATCAGTAAAAATATAGTATAGTATTAAATGTAGGCTTTTTAATGAAAATTTAACTTAAATTCTTCATTATTAACTATTAATTCTTAATTTCTAAAGGGTTAAGCTATTTTTATAGAAAATTTATTTTTCACAGTTTATTTTAAGTTTTCATATTGGATGTCTATAGTAGGTATTATAAAAATTTATTATTTTTAGCTAAGGGGGATTTTATGAAAAAAACATTAAAAGCTAATTTATTTGGAATGATTGTTATTATTTTAATGATTTTATTATCATTTACTGTTCAATTAAAACTTATGGAGGCAAATTTTTCAATTTTTAGCAATGTAGCAATAACGCAGGTATTAGGATTTTTTCTTCCAGTAGTTATTTACCTTTTAATAACTAAAGAAAATGTAAGAGATACTTTAAAGTTAAACAAACTTCCATTAAAAGATATTATACTAATAATTTTATTAGCAATAGCATGCCAACCTCTAGTAATGGGATTAAGTGGCATATCTTCTACAATATCACCTAATAGCTTTAGTAGTGTAATGATGAATCCTGTATCTGAAACTTCTATGCTCTTAACTATATTTTTTGTAGGAGTTGTTCCTGCCGTATTTGAAGAGCTAGTTTATAGAGGAATAATACTATCAGGGTATGATAATGTTAGTATTAAAACAGCAGCAATATTTTCAGGATTATATTTTGCGTATATGCATTTAGATATTCAAAGACTATTATATACTCTAGCTTTAGGAATATTATTTGGATATCTTGTAAGAATAACTAAATCTATATATTCTTCAATGCTTTGTCATTTTCTTGTAAATTCTATACAGATGGCATTTTTAAAAGTAATGATGGGCAAAAATGAACACATGGATTCTGCTTCTCAATCTATCAAAGATTTACCAGGATCAGAACAAATAACTACAATCATAACATTAATTATCATGATAGCAGTTGGGATATTATTAATTAAATTAATAATGAATAAATTAAAGAAAAATCATAAGTTAGATAGTGTAGAACTTGATGAAGATACTTTAGCTGAAAAACCTGTAAATTGGCCATTTATAGTTACAACAATAATCTTTGTAACTATAGTGGTACTTAATTATATAGCCTTATCGGTTCTAAATGCTGCATAATAAAAGCCCTTTCTTAAATTAGAAAGGGCTTTTTATCTTATATTTATAAAAAGGATTTAAAATTAAAAACTAGAATATTATTTTGTAGAAAACTAAAATAATAGATTATTGATTTAAAAAATAGAGAAAAAGTTTAAAAAGTGCTTCTTATATATTTATGCAAGGAAGGTGAAAAAATGTTAATACCTAATTTATTAAAAGGAGATAGAGTTAAGTTATCTCCGTTAAAAAAAGAGGATGTAGATAAAATTACAATGTGGTATGAGGATGTAGATTTTTTAAGAAATTATGATGGTAAGATAGCATATCCAGAAACTAAAGAGTCTATAGAAAAATGGTATGAAGAAACTATAAACAGTAAAGAAAATTTCTGCTTTAGCATTATAACATTAGAAGAAAAAAATATGATAGGGTTCTTAGTTCTTTCAAGTATAATGTGGAACAACGGTTCTTCGTGGATATCTATATGTATAGGTGATGAAGAGAATAGAAAGAAGGGATATGGCAGTGAAGCTTTAAAACTGCTAATAGATTATAGTTTTAGGGAGCTGAATCTTCATAGACTTCAGCTAACGGTATTTAGCTATAATACTTCAGCTATTAAAACTTATGAAAAATTAGGATTTAAAAAAGAAGGAATCTATAGAGAAGCAATCTATAGAGACAACAATAGATATGATATGTATTTATATGGATTATTAAAAAAAGAATGGCGTATGAAGTAGAAAAAAGGATAAGATAAACTTGAGGTAAATTATAGTGTTAATATATAAATAGTTAAAGGAGGGATATTCCTTCTTTAACTATTTATATATTAGTTTTAACATTGTATTAAAATGCATTTAAAATTTTATTTTTGTAATGAGTTCATCTTTAGCTGGAAAAATGCTGGGTTCCATAATAAATATACTTAAATCCTTTTAGGTTTTGTACTCTTACTATGCTTACAGACATTTTTTTATGCTTGGAATCTAACATATTTGCCTTATGTGAAGGTGAATTTAACCATAAGGTAAATAAATTTTTAGCATTATATTTTGAAGTGTTATCTGATGCAGCCATAAGTATATTTTCACCATATCCACTATATTTATAATTGAAAGCTTCTGCTAGTGCCTCAGGACCATTATTATTATAATTAGGATTCCCATGACTAAAATAGTTTAGTTGTATCATAGAATTAGATTTGTATTTAGCTATAGGATAAATTTTTTCATCCCAAATTAATGGCTCAATGCCGTGCTTTTTTCTAAGTTCATTAGTTAAGTTAAAAATTTCTTTATCAAAGGAAGATATATATTCTACGTTATATTTGTTAGGTAAAATTTTAGGTGATTCTGAGATATGACTATTTTTTTCATATATAAACTTTAAAAGGTGATTATCTATATCTTCTCCAACCAAAAACTTATTAATTATAGTTTTATTTTCTAATAAACTATCTATTTTAGGTACTACGTCTTCATTTATATTATCACCAAGAAGTAGTATAGGAGCTTTATTATTTCCTGCTACGATACCTATAGAAAGTGCATCAGGAAATTTATAACCTTTTGTTATATATAGATTAGTGAAGTCTAGCTCTCCTTCAAAGTGTTTTATTATATTAAAGTTGGTTTCATATCTATTTTTACCACCAATTCTTACTGCATTAGGTAGGAGGTTTTTAATTTTATCCGATATAACTCCATTACCACCTATTATATAAGATTTTTTTATGTTATTTTCTGATATATAATTAGTAATATCAGTTGGTATATTATTTTTATTGGTAAATAAAATAGGTATGTTTTTCATTGCCGAAATCGTTGAAATAGAAAGTGAATCCGCAAAACTATCCACTGATACTATAAATACCTCATCTGCGTTTTCTATCATAGAGGCTATTTTTATAGAAGTTTCAAAATAATCTTTTCCATAAACCCTTTCAATATTCAAGTTAATTCCTCTTAATGTATCTTCTACAGTTTGAGATATATTACTATAATCTCCCACAATATAAGCATTTTTAGCCTTAAGGTCAATTATTTCATCTCTTACCTTATTATTAATTTCATTTTTTGAAACAAGCAAAATAGGTGCATTTTTTGATTTAGCAAGGCTAATTGCCATAAGAGCATCTTGAAAATTTTCGCCACTAGCTATTACTATATTATCCGTAAGATCAAAGTTGTGATTAGAAATAATAGCAGAGGTTTCATATCTATTACTACCCTGATAAAGATAATATTCAATAGGTATGTTTTTAGCTTGTACTTTATTTAGATTGGAAAAGGTGAATAGGAATAAAGGTATAAGTAGTAATTTACAAGAAATATTGATTTTCATAAGTATTTCCCCCAAGTTAAACTTTAATTATTTATACATTATTATACATTTTCCCATTTGTTTTTACAATTACATGTAATATAATCTGTGAAAAAATTTAAAATATTATAATAATATAAATAAAGAAGAAAAATAATCCAGCTATCTATAAAAAGATTACTTTTAAAATTAATTTATAGCCAATAACTATTTAATTAAATATTTCAATTAACAACTTTAATCACTGGAGAATTGATAATTAATGAATTAGTGTCCAATGAAAAATAATTACGTAAAATATAATAAATAAGTGTCAGAGGTGTGTTTATGTGAAGAAAAGAAAATTTATTGCTAAAACTTTGGTTTTAATTATTATATTTTATATGGTGCTTTATAATCTAAGTATAAAATTTTATATAGATGAAGGAAAATTTTCATTAATTCATTATAAATATGAAGAAATTTATGATAAAAGTGATTATATATGCGTAATTAGATTAAATAAGCCTTTAGCTAGTATTGAGAAATATAAAATAGAAAAAGAAAATGCTGTCAATATAATTACTAAAGATGAAGAAAAAATTATAGTATCTTTTTTAGGAGAAGCAGAACTTTACGACATAGGAAATGAAAATGGAATAGATTTGATAGATACCTATTATTTAAGCCCTATAGAGCTTAACTTTAATATGGATTCCTATAAAGTAAAAAGAAAAAATTTTGTCTTTAAAATAAAGACCGATAAAGAAAATATTATAAGTTTTAAATATAGAAAAGAGATAATAAATATAGTTTTAAATTAAAATAGCGAACTTATTTTTAAGTTCGCTATTTTAATTTAGTAAGGATAAATGTAAACTATAGCTTAGTTTTGTAAGCACTATTACCATATGCAGATAGCAAAAAAAACTCTAACTGTGTTATAATTAAGTGAAGAGTCATAAAAGTTTTACGATTTTGGTGGTGATGAAGTGAGTTTAAATTTTGATTTAAAGCTTACAATGGAACAAAAATTAATTATGACTATGGAAATGCAACTATCAGTAAAGCTTCTGCAAATGTCTTCATATGATTTATTGAAGCATATAAATAATGAATTAGAAGAAAATATAGTTTTAGAAGCAAAATCGCAAGAGAATGATGAAGTAAGAAAAGAAGAAGTTGATTATTCCAAGTTGATAAAACATTTAGAAAACGATAACAAAACTTTTGAATATGGATATAAAGATGAAGAAGTTTCTCCTTTAAACTTTGTTTCTGCAAAAAAAAGCTTAAAAGATTTCTTAAAAGAACAGTTAATAGAAATAAATCTAGAAAGACCAATGATAGATTTATGTAGATATATGGTGGAGTGTATAGATGAAAGAGGATATTTAGATACTTCATTAGAACAGATAGCAAAAATTAAAAAACAATCATTAGAATATTGTGAAAAAGCCTTAGAGGTAATCCAAGATTTAGAACCTGTAGGAGTAGGGGCTAGAGATTTAAAAGAATGCCTAAAAATTCAATTAAAAAGAAAAAAACTAGGGAATTCATATATATATGAAATTGTGAATGAATACTTAGAGTTAGTTTCTAAAAATAAATATAATGATATAGCTAAAAAACTGAAAATAGATAGTAAAACTGTTCAAGATTACGTGGACATAATTAAAACTTTAGAACCTAAACCTGCAAGAGGGTATTTTACAGGTGAAGAAATAAGCTATATAATTCCTGATGCTACTATAAGAAGGATAGAAGATGACTTTATAATTATTATGAATGACTCTATTCTTCCTAAGTTAAACGTAAACACTGTATATAAAGAGATATTAAATAATAGCGAAGAAAAAGAAGTTGTAGATTATGTAAAAGGAAAGATGAATAAGGCAATGTTTTTAATTAAAAGTATAGATGAGAGAAGAAATACATTATATAAAGTTATAGAAGAAATAATTTCACTACAAAAACTTTATTTTATGTATGGAGAAGATTATTTAAAACCCATGACTATTAAAAATATAGCAGATAATATAAATTTCCATGAATCTACAATAAGTAGAGCTATAAAGGATAAATATATTGCCCTTCATACTGGAAGAGTAATTAAAATAAAGGATATGTTTACAAATTCATTAAATACTATGAATGATGATATTTCTACTAATAATATAAAGAAAAAAATTAAAGAAATAATTGATGGTGAAAATAAGAAAAAACCTTTTTCAGATTCAGCTATATGTAATATGTTAAATAATGAAGGAATAATGATTTCAAGAAGAACTGTAGCGAAATATAGAGAACAGCTGGGGATTTTCAGCTCTTCTCAGAGAAAAAGGTTATAATTTCTATTATTGAAAAAATACACTAAAATATTATAAAAGCTATTCACAAAAATAGCTTTTTATAGTATAATATAAGAGGGACAAAAAATGACCTATGGGCGTTAAATGTTCCAGAGGAGTGCAATGATGCAAGAAATTTTAAAACTACAATTAAAGTTAGTACCAGAATTATTGGAAATTATGGAGGAACGATATAACATTCTAAAAAATATTTACTATAATCAACCTATTGGGAGAAGGCTTTTAGCGGCAAATGTTAATTTAAGTGAAAGAGTAGTAAGGAGTGAAATAAACTTCTTAAAGGAACAAAAACTTATAGATGTTAATAGCTTAGGAATGACTATTACCAAAGAAGGGGAGGAAATATTACAGGGATTGAAAAACTTTATTGGAGAATTAAGAGGATTTCAATCTATAGAGTGTTATATTAAAGAAATATTAAACTTAAGAGAAGTTATTATAGTTCCTGGAGATGTAGATGAGGATAAAGCGGTATTAAATGAATTAGGCAAAATTGCTTCTAATTATGTGAAAAATATTTTAAAGGATGGCATAATAATTTCTTTAACAGGAGGAAATACTGTAAAGGAGATTGTAGATAATTTTCCGAAAATAAACAATTTTAATAATATAACAGTACTTCCTGCTAGAGGTGGTATAGGAAAAGACATAGAAGCTCAATCAAATACACTAGCTGGCAGATTAGCATCAAAATTAAATGCCAACTATGAAATATTACATATTCCCGATAATATCAGTGAGGATACCTTCGAGGCATTAATAAATGAGAAGGGAATAAGAGAAATATTCAGTAAGATAGAAAATTCTTATATAGTTATTCATGGAGTAGGCGATGCTAATGAAATGTCTCAAAAAAGAGATTTAAGCAAAGAAGTTATTGAAAACATAAAAAAACTTAATGCAGTAGGAGAAGCTTATGGACATTATTTTAATTATAATGGAGAGATTGTTTATTCAATGCCTACTATAGGTATAAAAATTGATAAAATTTCTTCTGTAGAAAATATGATTGCTGTAGCAGCAGGAAAATATAAAGCTAAAGCAATTATATCAGCTATAAGAGGTAGAAGTAATGAAGTTTTAATTACGGATGAAGCTACTGCTAAAGAAATTTATAACACATTATTAACTGATGGTACTAAACTTTATTAAGTTAAACAGACACTTAAAATATATAATTATTTTTTAGGAGGAGAACTTAAATGATAAAAGTTGGAATTAATGGATTTGGAAGAATAGGAAGAAATGTTTTTAAAGTATTAATTAAGAAATATGGAAGTGAATTAGAGGTTGTAGCTATTAACGATTTAACTAATCCAAAGACACTAGCTCACTTATTAAAGTATGATGCATTATATGGCAAATTTGACGGAACAGTAGAAGCTAAAGAGAATTCTATAGTAGTTAATGGAAAAGAAATAAGAATATTTGCGGAAAGAGAACCTAAAAATATTCCTTGGGGCATTTCAGGAGTAGATATTGTTATAGAATCAACAGGATTATTCACTGATGCAACTAAAGCTAAAGCACATATAGAAGCAGGAGCTAAAAAAGTGTTAATTTCTGCACCAGCTAAAAATGAAGACATAACAGTAGTTTTAGGTGTTAATGAAGAAGAATATGATAGTTCAAAACATAGCATAATATCAAATGCTTCTTGTACAACTAACTGCCTAGCACCATTTGCTAAAGTATTAGATAAAGAGTTTGGAATAGTAAAAGGTCTTATGACTACTGTTCACTCTTATACAAATGACCAAAAAATATTAGATGCTCCTCATAGTGATTTAAGAAGAGCAAGAGCAGCAGCAGAAGCTATGATTCCAACTACTACAGGAGCTGCTAAGGCAGTATCATTAGTTTTACCTCAATTAAAAGGAAAATTAAATGGTATGGCTGTAAGAGTACCAACACCAACAGTTTCAATGACAGATTTAGTTTGTGAATTGGAAAAAACAGCTACAGCAGAAGAAATAAATGCAGCATTTAGAAATGCCGCAGAAGGTGAATTAAAAGGAGTATTAGAATATAGTGAGGAGCCATTAGTATCAATTGATTATAGAGGAAATGAACATTCATCAATAGTTGACGGATTATCAACAATGGTAATTGAAGGCAATTTAGTTAAAGTTGTTTCTTGGTACGATAATGAATGGGGATACTCAAATAGATTAGCTGACTTAACAAAATATGTTGCTGACAGACTATAATTTTAAAATTGATTATAGTGTAAGTAAAAATAAAAATCTAGTTCTGTAACATATGCGGGACTAGATTTTTTGTTATAAAACATAAGGCATATTCAAGAAAATAACTAATCAGTATGCTTGCCTATTTTTCATCATACTGCGTCGTCAGAACTTCATGATATAGGGATACAATGTAAAAATTTAATATATACTTTGGAAAATAAGTTTTCTATAAAAACAGCTTAAATCCTTAGAAATTAAGGATTAATAATGAAGAATGAAGGATTTAGGAAAAAATTCACTAAAGATGAATTTCTTAAAATAAAATTTATTTAAAAAACTCCAAAGGCTTTGGCATTGGAGTTTTAACCATAATTCTTCATCTTTCATTCATAGAAAAGAATTTTTGTTATTGAAGCTAAAATCATGCATAAGTTAAATTTTCGGTGTGGAACCCTATAGCTAAGGCTATCGCGAAAACCTGTCGCTTTGTCTGATACAAAATATACACCCATCTTTGATTAGTTATTTTCTTTCATATACCTAAATCATCTTTAAAAAATTTATAAAGAATTAAATATGTTGTTTTAGTTAATTGCAATAAAATCCAAATTATTGTAGAATTTTAAGAGAAGTATCTAGAAGAATGAAAGGGGATTAACAATGGTATTCAACAAAAAAACTATAGAAGATGTAATTGTTAAAGGGAAAAAAGTATTAGTTAGATGTGATTTTAACGTTCCAATTGTAGATGGATCAATAACAGATGAAAATAGATTATTGGGTGCTCTTCCTACAATAAAATATTTAATTGATAATGGTGGAAAAGTAATCTTATGTTCACATCTTGGAAAACCAAAAGGAGAGCCTAAAAAAGAGTTATCTTTAGAACCAATAGCAAAGAGATTATCAGAGCTTTTAAGTATAGAAGTTAAATTTGCAGATGATAATAATGTAGTTGGTGAAAATGCTATAAGACTAGTAAAGGAAATGAATGAAGGCGAAGTGGTATTACTTCAAAATACCAGATTTAGAAGTGAAGAAACTAAGAACGAAGACACATTTTCTAAAGAGCTGGCATCACTTTGCGATGTTTTTGTTAATGATGCATTTGGTACTGCGCATAGAGCTCATTCATCTACAGTAGGCGTTACTAAATTTGTAGATGTAGCTGTTTGTGGTTATCTAATACAAAAAGAACTTAAATTTTTAGGCGAAGCAGTTGAAAATCCAGTTAGACCTTTCACAGCAATCTTAGGAGGAGCTAAGGTATCTGACAAAATAAATGTTATAAATAATTTATTAGAAAAAGTTGATACCTTAATAATTGGTGGAGGAATGGCTTATACATTTTTAAAAGCAAATGGACACCAAGTAGGGAATTCATTAGTAGAAGAAGATAAAGTAGAATATGCACTTAACATGATGAAAAAAGCAGAAGAAAAGGGAATTAAACTTTTAATTCCTCTAGATCATGTAGTGGCTGATAAATTTTCAAAAGATGCTAAACCTATAATAACAGAAAATGAAAATATTAGTGATGGATATATGGGATTAGATATTGGACCGAAGACAAGAGAGCTTTATAAGGAGGCAATAGCGGTATCTAAGACTATAATATGGAATGGACCTATGGGTGTATTTGAGTTTAGTAACTTTGAGGAAGGTACTAAAGCTGTTGGAGAGGCAATGGCAAATAATAGTGAAGCTGCTACTATAATAGGCGGAGGAGATAGTGCAGCAGCAGTAAATATATTTGGATTTGGAGATAAAATGACTCATATATCTACTGGTGGTGGTGCATCACTAGAATTTTTAGAAGGAATAGAGCTTCCAGGAATAGTTGCTCTAAATGATAAATAAAAAATATTAGCTTCGGAGGGATAGTTATGAGAAAAGCAATAATTGCAGGTAACTGGAAAATGCATAAAACTGTAAGTGAAGCTACAGCTTTAGTAGAAGAATTAAAACCATTAGTTAAGGGAGCAGCTTGTGACGTAGTTGTGTGTCCAACTTCTATATGTTTACCAGCAGTAGTAGAAGCAGTTAAGGGAACTAATATAAAAGTAGGGGCGCAAAATATGCATTTTGAAGAAAGCGGTGCTTTTACAGGAGAAATTTCACCAATAATGCTTAAGGATTTAGGTGTTGAATATGTAATTATAGGTCATAGTGAAAGAAGACAGTATTTTAATGAAACTGATGAAACTGTTAATAAAAAGTTAAAATCTGCTTTTGCTCATGGGTTGATTCCAATATTATGCATTGGTGAATCATTAGAAGAAAGAGAAGGTAATATCACAGAAGAGGTATTAGCTAAACAAGTTAAATTAGATTTAAATGGAATTACATCAGAGAATGTTAAGGGAATGATTGTAGCTTATGAGCCAATTTGGGCTATAGGAACTGGAAAGACAGCTACAGCAGATGATGCTAATGAAACAATTGGTTTTATAAGAAAAGTAATAGAGAAATTATATGGCAATGAAGTAAGTGAAGCTGTAAGAATTCAATATGGTGGTTCTGTAAAACCTTCTACTATTAAAGAACAAATGGAAAAAGAACATATAGATGGAGGGTTAATTGGAGGTGCTAGTCTAAAAGCACAGGATTTTAGTGCCATTGTAAATTATTAATTTAAAAGGTGGGATAAATAATGGCTAAAAAACCAGTGATGCTAATGATTTTAGATGGATTTGGCTTAAGTGATAATTTAGATGGCAATGCAATAAGAAATTCATATAAGCCTAATTTTGATAAGTTAGTTAATCAATATCCACACACTACATTAAAAGCTAGTGGTATAAGTGTAGGTCTTCCAAAAGGCCAAATGGGAAACTCAGAAGTTGGGCATTTAAACATTGGTGCTGGAAGAATAATTTATCAAGAATTAACAAGAATAAGTAAAGATATAAATGAAGGTTCATTCTTTAAAAATGAAACTTTTAATAAGGCTATAGATAATGCTAAAGTGAATAATTCTTCTATGCATTTAATGGGACTTTTATCAAATGGAGGAGTGCATTCCCATATAGATCATCTTAAAGCACTAATTACATTATGCAAAGATAAAGGCCTTAAAAAAGTGTATGTACATTGTTTTCTAGATGGAAGAGATGTATTGCCTTCTTCAGCAAAGACTTTTATAGAAGAATTAGAAGCTCATATGAAAGCTGAGAATACAGGAAAAATTGCAACTATATCTGGAAGATATTATGCCATGGATAGAGATAATAGATGGGAGAGGATACAACTTGCCTATAATGCTTTGGTCAAAGGTGAAGGTATTAAAGCAAATAATCCTATAGAAGCTATTGAGATGGCTTATCATGATAATAAAACCGATGAATTTGTTATTCCTACAGTGATATTAGAAGATGGAAGCCCTATAGCTAAAATATCTAATAAAGATTCTGTGATATTCTTTAATTTTAGACCAGATAGAGCAAGAGAGATAACTAGAGCCATAAATGATAAAGTATTTACTCATTTTGAAAGAGAAGTTTTAGATTTAACCTATGTAACCATGACTCAGTATGACAAAACTTTAGAAAATGTAATAGTAGCTTATGATCCTGAGAGTTATAATAATACTCTTGGACAATATGTAAGTTCTAAAGGTTTAAAACAGCTTAGAATAGCAGAAACAGAAAAATATGCCCATGTTACATTTTTCTTTAATGGAGGAGTAGAAGCTCCAAACCCTAATGAAGATAGAGTATTAATCCCTTCACCTAAGGTTGCTACTTATGATTTAAAACCTGAAATGAGTGCTTATGAAGTAACAGAAGAAGTTTTAAATAGATTAAATAGCAATGAGTATGATATGATAATACTAAATTATGCTAATCCAGATATGGTAGGTCATAGTGGGGTTATAGAAGCGGCAATTAAAGCCATAGAAACAGTAGATATTTGTTTAGGCAAGGTAGTAAATAAGATATTAGAAATGGATGGAACACTATTTATAACTGCTGACCATGGAAACGCAGAGCAAATGATAGATTTCTCAACAGGAAAACCAATGACTGCGCATACAACTAATGAAGTACCATTTATTTATGTTTCTAAAAAAGCTACAGAATTAAGAGATGGTGGAATATTAGCAGATATTGCACCAACTATGTTAAAAGTTATGAATTTAGAGATTCCAAGTGAAATTACTGGAAAATCATTAATCAAATAGTAAATATCTTAATATATATTTCTAAATATTTACCTTATGAGGAGGAGAACTTATATGAAACAACACGTTGAAATTATTGACGTATACGCAAGACAAATATTAGACTCAAGAGCATTCCCAACTGTAGAGGTTGAAGTAACTCTAGAGGATGGAACAGTAGGAAGAGCTGCAGTACCATCTGGAGCTTCAACAGGAATATATGAAGCTGTTGAATTAAGAGATGGAGATAAGTCAATATACAATGGAAAAGGTGTTCTAAAAGCTGTTGATAATGTAAATGACATAATAGCTGAAGAATTAATAGGAATGAACGTATTTGATCAAGTTGCAATAGATAAAGCTATGATTGAAATTGATGGAACAGAAAATAAAGGTAAATTAGGGGCTAATGCAATGCTTGGAGTATCTTTAGCATGTGCAAGAGCTGCTGCTGAATATTTAGGACTTGGAATTTATCAATATATTGGTGGAGTAAATGCAAAGGTTTTACCAGTGCCAATGATGAATATATTAAATGGTGGAAGCCATGCTGACAATAATGTAGACTTACAAGAATTCATGATAATGCCTGTAGGAGCTAAGTCTTTTAGTGAAGCACTAAGAATGTGTTCAGAAGTTTATCATGGATTAAAAGCTATATTAAAAGCTAAAGGATTATCAACTGGTGTTGGTGATGAAGGTGGATTTGCACCAAACCTAGCTTCAAATGAAGACGCTATAAAAGTTATCATGGAAGCTATAGAAAAAGTTGGATACAAAGCTGGTGAAGAGATATTTATAGCACTTGACCCTGCTTCATCTGAGTTCTATGAAGATGGAAAATATAATTTAGCAGGAGAAGGTAGAGTTCTAACTCCAGAAGAAATGGCTAATTACTATGTTGAACTTTGTGAAAAGTATCCTATAATTTCAATCGAGGATGGTATGGCAGAAGAAGATTGGGAAGGATGGAAGCATCTAACTGAAAAACTTGGTAAAAAAGTTCAATTAGTTGGAGACGATTTATTTGTTACAAATACTAAGAGATTAGAAATGGGAATTGAAAAAGAAGTTGCTAACTCAATTCTTATAAAATTAAACCAAATAGGTACATTAACTGAAACAATAAATGCTATGGAGATGGCTTCTAGAGCTGGATATACTGCTGTTGTTTCTCATAGAAGTGGAGAAACTGAAGATACAACAATAGCTGATTTAGTTGTAGCAATGAATGCAGGACAAATTAAAACTGGTGCTCCAGCTAGAAGTGAAAGAGTTGCTAAGTATAATCAATTGTTAAGAATTGAAGAAGAACTAGGTGACATGGCTGAATATAGAGGAATAAAAGCATTCTATAATATTAAAAGAAAATAATTTATTATAGCACAGGAGATTTAAGTCCCCTGTGCTAATTTTTAATTCTTAGAAAAGAATTTTTGTTATGGAAATTAAAATCATGTATAAGTCAAATTTTCATTATGAAGCCCTATAGTTAAATTTTTATATACATATAATGACTTTACATTGTAAATTATAAATTAATATGTTAAAATAAGTACATTAATGGTTAGGTACAGGAGGGGTGTACAAGTGAAAAATGCACTTTTAATAGTTCAAATAATTTCTGCAATTGTAGTGATAGTGTCTATATTATTACAACCAAGCAAAGGAAATGGAATACAAGGATTAGTATCAGGATCTTCAGATACATTTTATTCTAAAAATAAAACTAAAACTAAAGAATCTTTTCTAATGAAACTTACTATAGTTTCTGCAGTAATATTTGTTATTTCTATAACATTAATAAATATGAATTTATAAAAGCTAAAGTAGCGCAGGCTGCTTTAGCTTTTTTTTAATTGTTATAACTTTTTAAACAGGTAAATTAGAAGATTAAATATAAAGTGCTTAACTTTTATAAGATGTTATTGAATAAGATTAGATTGAATATGAATTTTATTTAATTTACTTAGTGATTAGCTAAAATTATTACCTTTCTTTTGTTATAAATATTCCTTAAAATTTCTAATAATTATAATGAAAATAAAATATAATTTAACTTATTTGTAAAAATAATAATTAATTAACATTTATAAACTAAAATGTATTTTCCTTTATAAATTCATATTTACATGTTAAATCATTAAAGTATATAATTAAAGTATGGTAAAGAATAGGTTTATAACAAGGGGGAGAACTCATGGGGGAGTATAAATCAAAGCTAGAAAGCAAGGAAATGGACTTCTTATTTGAGGGAATAGCAAGTTTAAAAACTAAGGAGGAATTCTATAGATTTTTTGAAGACATATGTACAGTTTATGAGATAAAAGCAATTGAGCAAAGGTTGCAAGTTGCAAGAATGCTTATGGAAAAGAGAACATATCTTGATATTGCTAGTAGTACTGGAGCAAGTACTGCAACTATTAGTAGAGTAAATAGAGCTTTAAATTATGGTAGTGATGGATATAAAATTATTTTTGAAAGAGTAAAGTGGATAGAAGATAAATAGTTAATTATAGAGTAAGAAATCGTGGCCTTAGGTCACGATTTTGTTTTTTAGGTTTATTAGAAATGTATCTGTGTTATAATAATAAGATAGTATGTTCGTAACCTATATTTAGTTTAGGAGTGATTTAATGGACTTAAAACAATTATTAAACAAAGAACAATATGAAGCAGCAGTATGTGTTGATGGACCATTACTAATATTAGCAGGTGCAGGTTCAGGAAAAACTAGAGTTTTAACTTATAGAATAGCCCATATGATAGAGGACTTACATATATATCCTTCTCAAATCCTTGCCATAACTTTTACTAATAAAGCAGCGGGAGAAATGAAGGAAAGAGTTATGACTTTAGTAGGAGAAAAAGCAGAAAACATGTGGATTTCTACTTTTCACTCTAGTTGCGTAAGAATACTTAGAAGAGAAATTGATAAATTAGGCTATAATAAAAATTTTACTATATATGATAGCTATGATGCTAAGACTTTAGTTAAACAATGTATGAAAGAGCTAAGTATAAATGAAAAAGATATAACTGATGGAGAAATTTTAGGTAAGATTTCTTCAGCTAAAAATGATTTAGTTTCAGCAGAAAAGTTTAAAAAAGAAAATGAAAGCGATTTTAGAAAGAATAAAATAGCAGATGTTTATCTTTTATATCAAAAGAAGCTCAAGGCTAGTAACTCATTAGATTTTGATGACTTAATATTTAAGACTGTAGAAGTTTTAAGAAACTATCCCGATGTAAAAGAGTTCTATCAAAAGAAGTTCAAATATATAATGGTTGACGAATATCAAGATACCAATAGAGCACAATATGAACTTGTGAAGCTTCTAGTAAATGAAATGGAAAATATCTGCGTTGTTGGAGATGATGATCAATGTATTTACCAATGGAGAGGTGCAGATATCAGAAATATTTTAGATTTTGAAAAGGACTATCCTAATACGAAGATTATTAAACTAGAACAAAACTATCGTTCTAAAGGCAATATTTTAAATGCGGCTAATATGGTTATTAAAAATAACGCTCAAAGAAAAGAAAAAGTATTAAGAACAGAGAGCGAATTAGGAGAAAAGCTTAAAGTGTATAGAGCTTTTAGCGACATAGATGAAGGAAATTTTGTTGCTAGTGAAATTAAGAGGCTTATGAAAGAGCAAAGTAAAGATTTTAAAGATTTTGCTATACTTTATAGAATGAACTCTCAATCTCGTATTTTAGAGGAAGCTTTTAGAAAACAAGATATTCCATATAAAATTGTAGGAGGATTAAAGTTCTACGATAGAAAAGAAATTAAAGACATAATGGCATATTTGAAGCTTATAAATAATCCATTAGATGACATAAGCTTAAGAAGAATTATAAATGAACCTAAAAGAAGTATAGGGGATACCACTGTAGGTAAAATTCAAGAGGTAGCAAATGAGCAGGAAGACTGCCTTTATAATACTCTTTTAGATGCAGATATGATACCTAATTTAACTGCAAGAGCAGTGACATCTATAAACAAATTTACCAGTCTTATTAATAGCTTTATAGCAAGAGCTGATGACATGCCTATTTCAGAGCTTATTATGACAATTTTAGATGAAAGTGGTTATATGGCTATGCTTAAAAATTCTAATACTACAGAGGATGAAAGTAGGATTGAAAACTTAAAAGAATTAGTTTCCGATGCAGTAGAATTTGAGAAAACCAGTGATGATAAGTCAGTAGCAGCATTTTTAGAAAAAGTTACCCTTGTTTCAGACATAGATAATTTAGAAGAAAAAGAAGAAACTACTGTAATGATGACTGTGCATAGTGCAAAAGGACTTGAATTCCCTGTTGTATTTTTAGTTGGTATGGAAAATGGAATTTTCCCAGGTATGAGTTCCCTAAATAGTTTTCATGAAATGGAAGAGTCAAGAAGACTTTGTTATGTTGCTATAACTCGTGCTAAAGAGAATTTATATATATCTTCTGCAGAAACTCGTATGGTTTTTGGAAGAACAGTAAATTATCCTGTATCAGATTTTGTATCGGAAATTCCTCAAAGTCTTAAAGAGGTAGTAGGTGGAGAAAAAGCAAGAGGAGTAAATACATTTAAAAGTAAAGCTAGGGCTTCTTCAGCAGTAAATCCACATTCTTTAAGGGGAATGGAAATGCAGAGAATTACAAATTCTATAACAAAATCAGCAACTTTTATTATAAATGGAGATGAAGATAGTAAAACCATAGATACAACTGAAGCTACTCCAGGAAGAAAAGTTAAGCACACTAAATTTGGTGTGGGAACAATAATTTCTGTTTCAGGAACTGGAGAAGATATGCTTTTAACTATTGCTTTTGACCAGATGGGAATTAAAAAGTTAATGCTGACTAAATCACCAATGGAATTTCTTTAAGGTCTCTGAAATAAAATAACTAGTCAAAGGTGGAATGAATATTTTCTTCCATAGAGATTGATAAAATTTATTAATAGTGATTTTATCATTAGATTTTGTGGAGAAAATATAATCTAATTAGAAACCATATTGACTAGTTATTTTTAAGATGACTAACATTCGAAAGGAAGTTTTATGATGAATAATAGAGATAGAATGATTTCATTAATTGAAGAGCTTAATAAGCATGCATATGAATATTATGTTTTAGATAAGCCTTCAATTCCAGATAAAGAGTATGATAAATTATATGATGAATTAGTTGCTTTGGAAAGGGAATTAGGAGAAATACTACCACATTCTCCAACTCAAAGAGTTGGAGATATAATATTGCCTGAATTTAAAAAGTATGTTCATAAAGGAAGGTTATGGAGCTTAGACAAGGCTCAAAATTTGCAGGGAATTATAGATTTTCATAATAGAAACTTAAAAGCAATAAGAGAATATAACAATAATCATGAAGATAAATTACCTAGTCCTAGTTATATAGTAACTAAAAAATTCGATGGACTTTCTATAAACCTAACCTATAATGAAGATGGTGTATTGATCACTGCAGCTTCTAGAGGTACTGGAGAAATAGGAGAGGATATCACTGCACAGGTTAAGACTATAAAGTCTGTACCACTTAAGATTAATAATAATAGTGTAATTGAAGTACGTGGAGAGGCTATAATGACAAAGGAAGCCTTTGAAAGCTATAATGCTGCTGCAGAAGTACCACTTAAAAATCTGAGAAATGGTGCGGCAGGAGCCTTAAGAAATTTAAATGTAAAGGAAACAGCAAAGAGAAATTTATCTGCTTTCTTTTATGATATACCATATAATGAAGGAAATCCGTTTAAAACCTATGAAGAAATGATAAATTTTATTATAGAAAAAGGTCTTCCAGTGGATTCTTACTTTAAAGTATGTACTACTATTGAGGAGCTGGAAAGTGAAATATCTTATATAGAAAGCGTACGTAATGAATTAAATTATGATATAGATGGAGCAGTTATCGCCATAAATGATATGAAGACTCGTGAGCTTTTAGGTTATACAGTAAAATTTCCCAAATGGGCAATTGCTTATAAGTTTGAAGCAGAGGAGGCAACTTCCAAAGTATTATCTATAGAATGGAATGTTGGAAGAAGTGGAAGAGTTACACCTACAGCTATACTAGAGCCTATAGAATTAGGTGGTGTTACAGTAAAAAGAGCCACGCTTAATAATATGGATGATATTAATAGAAAGGGTGTTAAGTTAGGCTGCGATGTTTTTGTACGCCGTTCAAATGATGTTATTCCTGAGATTATGGGTGTAGTAGAAAGTACTATAGAAAATTCCTTTGAAATAGAACCACCTAAAGTTTGCCCAAGTTGTGGAACTGAGTTAATTCAAAATGGAGTTCACTATTTTTGTGAAAATACACTATCATGTAAACCTCAAATGGTAAAAAGTATAGTTCATTATGCTGGTAGAGAGGCTATGAATATAGAAGGATTCAGTGAGAAGACTGCAGAGGCATTATTCGAGAAGCTAAATATAAAATCTATTCCGGACTTATATAAAATTAAAAAAGAAGAACTTTTACACTTAGAAAAATTTGGAGAAAAAAAATCTCAAAATTTAATTAATGCATTAGAAAAAAGCAAGAACTGTGAATTAGCTTCATTTATATATGCTTTAGGTATTCCCAATGTAGGGAAAAAGACTGCAAAAGATTTAGCTAATGAGTATAAAACAATGGAAAATTTAATGAGTTCTTCTTTTGAATCTTTAATTAGTATTCCGGAAATTGGAGAAATTGTAGCTAAAAGTATTATAGATTTCTTTAAATTAGAGCAAGTTGTAGAAAATATTCAACAATTATTTCAATTAGGGGTAAAACCTTATTTTGAGGAACTAGAGATAAAAGAAAATCCTTTTGCAGGAAAAACTATGGTAGTTACAGGAACTTTGGAAAATTATTCGAGAAATGAAATTAAAGAAAAATTAGAAGCTTTAGGAGTAAAAATATCTAGTAGCGTAAGCAAAAAAACTGATTACGTTTTAGTAGGTAAAGAACCAGGTTCTAAATATGCTAAGGCATTAGAATTAGAAGTTAAAGTATTAAATGAAGAAGAATTTGAAGATATGATAGATGGATTATAGCATATAAGTTTAGTTAAAACTTTATTATGAACTTTTATGTTTTAATTTAATAAAAATTTATATGCAAAGCAGTAAAAATAAATGAAGAAATAAAGATAAATAAAGCGTTAATCAAAGGATTAACACTTTGTTTATTTCTATAGGAAATTATAAAAAGTTAAATTTGTGAATAACTTTAAACAATGCACAACCTTAAATAATGCACAATGCACAATTCACAATTAAGGATGAAATTATTTTTGAAAAATAATTTTTCTTTAATGTACTTTTTGACTAGCAATGCAATTGCTAGTTTTTTAGATATCTAATAATTCAATAATATATGGCGAACACTGTTCACCGCTACAAAATCAATTCTAAATTTCTCAGTGACAACTGAGAAATGTCCATAATTGTGAATTGTGCATTGTGAACTGTGAATTAGAAAAAAAGAGTTCAACGAACTCTTTTTTTATTATATGCTCTCTTTAGATATATTCTCACATAAATTTTTTTTCTCTAAGATTTCATCTTCTGAAGTTTCATCCCCTTGGTTATAATTAACAACCACATCATTATTTTCAATAGCTTTTGTTAATCTATAAATATTATGAGAAAGTTTTTCTAAAAGATAATTTCTATATCTTGTTTGATGGAAAAATTGATTGAAAATTACAAAACTCCATATCCCTAAAAGTAAAAAAGTGAAAAGAGCAATTATTCCCAAAATTTTAAGTAATAATGTTAACATTATCTTACCTCCAGTAAACTAACCATTTATATAAACAGGATTTTATACAGACTATAATTTTTATTATTTAGTATTATATCATATATTTACCCTATTTAGTATTTTTATGTTATAAATTTTTATTATATGAATTGAATTAATATATATAATTTGTAAATAATTAATAAATGAAATATGGTATTGAGGAATGAGAGTTAATGAAAAAAGTAATATTTGCAATATTTTTAGTTATAATCTGTATATTTTCTATTTCCATTGAGGATCCAGATAATATGTTTGTAAAAAATACAGAAAAAGATTATATAGTTTATAATATAGAGAAAAGACCTAACAATTTAATTATGACATCTTCTACAGATGTAAGAGAAAAAGATTTATTATTAGCGTTATTTCAGGGGTTGATTAAAAAAGACAGCAATGGAAATATAGAACCAGCTTTAGCAGAAAGCTATGAAATAAGTGAAGATAAAATAGAGTACAATTTTAAGATAAGAAATGATGCTAGATATAACAATGGAAAACCTATAGATGCTGAAGAATTTGTAAAATTTTTTGAGGAATTTCTTCAAGATAAAAATAATATCTATAGTGAAAAATTTGATATAGTTTTTGGTGTTAAAGATTTTAGAGAAGGAAAAATACCTTTCTCTAAAGTAGCTATAATCTCTAAGAGTGATAATATACTGTCCATTAGATTAAATAAACCTTCTAATGATTTACTAAGTATTTTAGCTAGTCCTGTCATGGGACTTAGAGATTATAATGATTTAAAAAATGATTATAAAAATAACTATAAGGATATCTTATATAGTGGTGCTTTTATTATTGAAGATATAAAGGAAAATGAAGATATTATTATAAGTAAAAATGTTAATTATTATGATAATAAAAAAATCACTGATGAGAAGATACTGTTCACATTTATAGAGGATAGTGAAAAAGCACTAGCTTGTTTTGAAGTAGAAGAAAATAAAAATAATATAGATATATTAATAAACCCTCCCATTAATGAATACTTAAGATTGACAGATGAAAATAAATTAGAAGGATTTCCAGGACACACAAGTATTTATCTTAACTTTAACTTAAAAGAAAAAAGAATATCAAAGGATATAAATTTTAGAAATGCTATAAATAGCTCTATATCAAAAGACTATTTTGCACAACAAATGTCAAAGGATTTTGCAGTAGCAGCTTCAGCTTATACTACAAGTAAAGAGCAAATTTTTAATACTTATGGCAATAAATCCTTAGGAGAAAAATTTTTATCTGCAAGCAATTATTCTGAGGAAGATATTTTAAAATTATTTTATGAAAACAATTCCCTTGAGAAAAGAGTTGCAGAGGATTTAGTAAAGGATATTAAAGATGACTTATCAATAAATATAGAAATAATACCCTATGAAAAATCAGAGAGAGAAAAAGTAATAAAAGAAGGCAAATACGATATGATGTTACAAGTTCATTCTTTTAAAGACAGCGATGAGTTATCTTATCTTGAACTATGGAGTAGCTTTTCCGAAGAAAATAATTACGGATTCTCCAACAATGAGTATGATATGCTTTTAAACAAAGCAAAAAATGAATCAAATTTAGAAGAAAGAAAAAAGATATATTTAAGTTGTGAAAAGATTTTAAGGCAGCATTTACCATCTATACCTATATACAATTTAAACACAGTAATTTGTAAAAAACCATATATTCGAGGAATGCAGATGACAAGAGATGGAAATATAATATTTGATAATATTATGTTAGAACATAAGATTCCTGAACGAAATAAGTAGTTGAAAATTTAAGATATATTCTTAAAACAAAGGGTCAAAATCACAAAAATACTATCATTTATAGATTCTAACGATAAGTGCAATATTGAATAGTTATTTTTAAAGACAACTAAAACTAAATAATTAGGTAAGTATAATGAATTTAAAATAGCTTTGCAAGTTTAACATAGAAATTTAAACTTGCAAAGCTATAAAATCTTATATAGTTTTAATAAATAAAATAACATAGAAAATAAGCATATTTCTATAGGCATCAAAGCTTGGCTTACTAGGTTTAAATGTCTCTTTTTTATTGTTATAAGTTACATATTTTGTAAAAATTGGTGCCAGCTCATTATTTTCTGGTGTAGACATTGATGACATTCTAAAAAATTCATCCTGAAGTAGATCGTCTGTTTTGGATGAAAAATTCCTATATCTTTCTACATCATCTAAAGTAGGAGCTTCAGGCCAACTTAAAATCAATCCTGAGCCAACTACCTGATTTTTATATATATTATGAACTAATGAATTATCAGGATTTTCTCCTTCATCTTTTTCTATATCATAATGAAGCATCATTGCATATAAATATAGCATTATCTCATCTGCAGTAAATTTATTTTCTTTTTCTTGAAAATTTTTTATTAAAATCCCATTATCCCCTTGATAAAGACTTTCCAGTATAGAGTATGCTTTTTGACTTTCATCTTTAAATTTCTTTATATTTGTAGTTTTATATAAAATCATGCAATTTATATAAAGTAAACAAGTAATATCTAAATTATCTCTCAGGGATGATATAGGAATATGTCTTAGATTTTCAAGCATAAGTTCGGAAAAATCTAAAAGTAGAACTAATGCTTCATCTAATTGAGAATATTTATAAAAAATATTAAAAGCAAAACAGATTTTTACTAGTTCATCATGAGAAATATTATAGATCTCTTCTTTAAATTGTTCAAACATATTAAGTATATCTAAAGCAAAATTTTTGAATTGGTTATTTTCACTAATTTTATCATAAGTAGAATATTTATAGTAAGCAGCCATTAGTAATGCTTGATTAGAAAATTTAAATTTATTATCTTTATCACGAAGGTTATATTGATCTAATAATGGTTCAGAATCATCTACCTTATCAACAAAAACTCCTTCGTTATTCCTACAGTTTAGAGCATAAAACTCAAGTTGTTCTCTTGCTAAATCTAGATAATAATTTTTTAGTGAGTATTTATCATTATCAATATCTATAAAATCACTATAATAATCTGCTAGTTCTAAGAGGCTTAAAGTCATATAAGCATTAGAAGCAATGTTTATTTCTTTTTTAAATTTTCTATCATTCCATCTAAGTTTATCATTATTATTTATTAGTTTTCCATCAGCTTTTTTATACAGGCTTAATAGTGGAGAATTTCCACCGTTTATGCTATCATCATTTGTAGGTAATATTTTATTCCTCAAATGTTCACTTGGCGAAACAATGCCACAATTGGAGCTTAAGACTATGTGTGCTATAGATTCTTTAGATAAGTAAAAAAGTTGACTTTTTATGTTTTCGTTATCTAAAATATTAATTCGTAAGAACGGTCCTATATATTTCAACGTAACACCACCATAATATTGATTATATTTAATAATATGATGGTAAATGGGAAAATGTGCTAACTATTTACATTAGAAGAAATTAAAGGAGAATTAAAATGGAAGTTGGAAAGCTAAATTGGGATGATTTAAAATATATTATTGATAAAAACAAAAGTGTAAAAAGAGATGAGGTTAGAGTTAGAAACGGGATTGGTGAAGATTGTGCAGTTATAGAATACGGGGACTTTGAATGTGTTGTTTCTACTGATCCAGTGACAGGAGCAGATGAAAATATAGGAAAAATTGCGGTACATATAAATTGTAATGATATTGCTTCCTGTGGAGTTGAACCTATAGGTATACTTGTAACAATCTTAGCACCACCTACTTCTAACTTAGAGGATATAAAAAAAATAATGAATGAAATCGATGAGGAAACAAAAAAATTAAACGTTGAAATATTAGGAGGACATACGGAGATTACGGAAGCAGTAAATAAAATTGTAGTATCTTGTACTGCTATAGGTAAAGGGAAAAAGAATAGTGCTATATCCACTTCAGGAGCTAAAGTTGGAGATTCTATCATAATAACTAAGAAATTATGCTTAGAAGGTACTTCGATTTTAGTTAATGATTTTTATGACAAATGTAAAAAAGTTCTTACAGAAGAAGAAATAAATATAGCAAAATCATATGTTGAGAGTATAAGTGTTGTGAAGGAAGGAAAAATTGCTGGGAATCATAGAGCAAATTCTATGCATGATATTACAGAGGGAGGAGCATTAGGTGCATTATGGGAGATGGCAAAAGCTAGTAATGTAGGCTTTAAAGTCTACAAAGAAAAAATGCCTATTTCTAATATTACTAAAAAACTTTGTGATGAGTTTGGCATAGACCCATTAAAATTTATTTCTTCAGGAAGCATGGTAATAACAGCTGAAAATGGAGAAGAGTTAGTAAAAAAAATGATTGAAAGTGGTATAGAAGCTACTATTATAGGGTGTATTACAGAAGAAAAAGGTATATTAGTTGATAAACAAATAGAAATTGAAGTAGCACCACCAGAAAGAGATGAACTTTTTAAAATATTTTAAATTAAAACAAAATATTGTAGTTGTACGGAGGAAAATATGAAAAAATTAATAATAGCAAGTAATAATAATCATAAAATACAAGAGATAAAAGAGATGCTTAAAGAGTTTCCATTAGAAGTTTTAGGATTAAAAGAATCAGGAATAGATATTGATGTTGAAGAAAATGGTACTACGTTTATGGAAAATGCACTAATAAAGGCTAAAGCTATACATAATATATCAAAAGAAAATATGGTATTGGCAGATGACTCAGGATTAATGGTAGATGCATTAAATGGGGCACCGGGAGTTTATTCAGCAAGATATAGTGGAGAACATGGTAATGACGTAGCTAATAATAAAAAGCTTATAAAAGAACTTGAAGGAGTATGTTTTGAAAAAAGAGAGGCTGCTTTTGTTTGTGCTATGGCTTTAATTGTAAATGAAGAAAACATAATAAAGGTTGAAGGCAAGGTAGAAGGAAAAATCAAAGAACAGTACATAGAAATAAAAGATGCTTTTGGATATGATCCATTATTTTATGTAGAGAGTTTAGGGAAAACCTTTGCAGAAGTAAGTTCACAAGTGAAGAACTCTATGAGCCATAGAGGAAGGGCACTAGAAAGTTTAAAAGTGGAATTAGTTAAATATATAGATTAGACAACGAACAATTGACAATTATGGTTGAAATTAATTCTTAAAAATTAATTTCTTTAAATGGATTTTTGAATAAAGGTGACTACGCCACTTTGACAAGAAATAAATTTAGAACTTCTCTTATAAAAGGGAAGTATCGATAATTCTCCATTGTCAATCGTCAATCCTCAATTGTATAAGGGTTCCACTAAGGTGAAAAAAGCTAGCAATTATATTGAAAGTAAAAAATTAGTTGAAGAAATTAGTTTGATTAAAACTAATTTCTTCAACTAATTGTGCATTATGAATTAAATAAAATTGCCTATTGTCAATCGTTAATTTTCAATTAAATATATTGATTTTATTAAAAACTTGATTTTTTATGGTGATAATATTATACTGTTATTTTAATTTTAATATTTCAGTAGGAGGAATGTATATTGAAAATAGGCATAATAAGTGACACTCATGGGAGTCTAAAAAGTATAGAAAAAGCTATGAAGGTCTTAAAAGATTGTGATGTAATATTTCATTTAGGTGATTATGCTAACGATATAAATTATATTGAAGAAATATATGACGGAAAGATTATAGCTGTAAGAGGTAATTGTGACTTTTATAGTAATATTTGCGAAGAAAGAATAGAGCAGATAGGTAATAATACCATATTTTTAACACATGGTGACAAATACGGTGTTAAAATAAATATTTTTAAGCTAAGATATAAAGCTATGGAGATAGGGGCTAATATTGTACTATATGGTCATTCTCATATATCAAAGATAGAATATGAAGATGGAATATGGTTTATAAATCCTGGAAGCCCATCACAGCCTAGAAATAAAATTAAAACTGTATGTATTATTGATATAAATAGTAATGAGATTAACCCACAAATTGTTGAAATATAAGATAATTTAATGCATTACTTTTCAAATGTTAGCAAGATTTACTAAAAAAATTACCTAAATTTTTATAAAAAGTTTTAAAAAGATGTTGACTTATAAAAATAAATGATGTAAAATAATCATTGTCGTCAGGATAAAACAATAAACTGACAAGCCAATAAAATGAAGTGAAATCTTCGGGGTGTGGCGCAGATGGGAGCGCGCGTGGTTTGGGACCATGAGGTCGCAGGTTCAATCCCTGTCACCCCGACCACTAGTTTTAAAACCTAATATGCGGGTGTAACTCAATGGTAGAGTGCTAGCCTTCCAAGCTAGTTACGAGGGTTCGATTCCCTTCACCCGCTCCAATTATTTTTTGTACTGAAGATAAATTTTAAAGTATACCAATTACTAAATAGTGTTCATAAGAAGCACAAATATATTTAGTATTTTTTTATATAAACTAAAAATTATGCACCTATAGCTCAGCTGGATAGAGTGGTGGACTTCGAATCCAAAGGCCGTGAGTTCGAATCTCGCTAGGTGCACCATAGATAAAGCTAGAGAAATCAATGATTTCCTAGCTTTTTTATTTACGAAAAAACTAAGAAAATATAATTTTGAGGGGATAATAAATTCTCTAATTTAGAAATAGCATTTTCTTTTAGCGAAGGTAATACATGACTATAAGTATTTAGTGTCATAATTACGGTACTTATGTCCCATTAGTTCTGCTACAACTTTATTATTAACATCGAGTGTTAATAATAAAGTAGATGTCAAAAATATATATGCAGTAGATGGAATGTGGAAACCTATTAATGATGTAATATTATTAAGTGGAAATGATAGATTTGCTACAATGTAATTAGTGCTTAATTATAAGAAATAGTTTAAAGCCATGGGCTATAGTAGATTAACCCATGGCTTTTTATTAAACTGTAAGGCAAATTTTAATATTTTTAAAACGTAAACTTTTATGTATTAACCTTCTTTAATAACTTTATCAGCTTTAGTTAAATCATTTTTAAGTTGTTCTTCTGGAGTAGCATAAGCAGGATACCATCCTTTGCTTATTGCCATATCAGACAATTTAAAATGATCATTAATGCAAGAGTTAAGTTGACTAGTTAACATTTGTCTAAGTTGAGGATTAGTTGCTTCAGGTATAGCTTTACTTAATGAAGATATATCTGCTTTTGAAGCTG
Source organism: Clostridium argentinense CDC 2741 (assembly GCF_000816675.1). Taxonomy (GTDB): domain Bacteria; phylum Bacillota; class Clostridia; order Clostridiales; family Clostridiaceae; genus Clostridium_J; species Clostridium_J argentinense. The sequence continues at coordinate 556,080 of NZ_AYSO01000017.1, forward strand.
TTAAGGCACTTAAAGCTATATCTTTATCATCCATAATATTCATATTTGTATCATTCGTATCAAATAGTCCCATTTTTTGCCTCCTAATATTGTAAATTTTCTTTTGCGAATGTTTGCAATTCTTGAAGCTTAGTTTTCTTACCATCTAATGAAGAAGTTAAGAAATTTTTTAATTCTTGGTCATTTACCATATTTAAAGTTGCAGTAGCTTTTTTTACACCAAGAATACTAGTTGATAATAACTCATGAAGTTCTAATGTTTCATGAGGAGCTAGTTTTGGATTATTTTCCATAATTAATCACCTCCATGATAGTATTATTACTAAACGAATATTAATGTATTCATCAAATATGTATAATTCGTAATGAATGATGAGCATAACGGTAATATAATCTTGTTTATTGGCATATTTATATTAAGTAATTTAAATTAACTCGTTGTGCTAGTTAATCACTAGCAATAT
>NZ_AYSO01000018.1 GCF_000816675.1 Clostridium argentinense CDC 2741
GGATGAAGGCTACCAAAGAACATTCGATCTTGCCGAATTTATTAAATAGAGAATTTAAACAAGAAGTACCTGGAAAGGTATTACTTACTGATATAACATATCTATTTTATAAAAATGGTCATAAGGCTTATTTGTCGACCGTTCTAGATGCATCTACTAATGAAGTGTTAGCCTATAACTTATCTAAAAGCTTAAAAATAGATATTGTAACAGATACTATTGAAAAACTAATATCCTCAAACAAGTTTTTAATTTCGTCAGATACATTTATTCATTCAGATCAAGGGGTTCATTATACTAGCCCTATATTTCAAAAGATATTAAAAAACTATAGTATAGGACAATCAATGTCTAGGAGAGGCAACTGTTGGGATAATGCTCCGCAGGAATCATTCTTTGGACATTTTAAGGATGAAACAAATATTAAAAATTGTAATACATTTGAAGAGCTTTTAAAAGAAGTTAGTAACTATATGGATTATTATAATAATTATCGAGGTCAATGGAATCTAAAAAAGATGACTCCCGTAAAATACAGAAATCATCTTCTTAGTACTGCTTAGACTTTTTTTAAACTGTCCTTGACAAAGGGTACATTTTAATTTGATGTTGGTTTTTTATATTAGATTAATGAATTATAATTTAGAAAGTATTATAATGTATATAAATATAATAATATATATAGGGTTTTACAATAAAAATTTAACTTATACATAATTTTAATTTCCATAACAAAAATTCTTTTCTATGAATTAAAAATTAAGAATGAAAAATGAAGAATTATGGTTAAAACTCCATCGTCAAAGTTTTTGGAGTTTTTTAGAATAAATTTTATTTTAGAAATTCACTAAAGGTGAATTTCTTTCTAAATTATTCATTCTTAATTTTCAAGGAGTTAAGCTGTTTTTATAGAAAATTTATTTTTCACAATATATTTTAAATTTTTATATTGGATACCTATATTAATATACTGATTCTGAATTTAATATATGGTCTATGTAATTATATTCTTAAATTATTAAATTCATATTAGTATAAAATAAAGGGGAGAGCTATGAACATAGATTATATAGGAGCTTTACAGCTCATGTTATTAGTACTCTCCATAACAACTATATTTCTATATTTAAAGGGATATACAACACAAATAAAGGAGTTATCTAAAAGTTTTATTAATGTTATAACTAATAAAATTCTATCCTATAGCAAAAATCTTTGGATAATTCATTATGAGGTCTTTGAGAAATATGGTGTATGGAGGTTTGTTACGAAGTTTTAATTATAAATAATATTTATGAAATATATTATTAGGAGTGATTTTATGAGTATTATTTATAATGTATTAACTGAGTTATTAAATTCTATATTTAATTTAGTAGGAGATTTTGGCATAGCTATAATTATTGTAACTGTATTAGTTAAGCTTATATTACTTCCAATGTCTATAAAACAGAAAGTTAATATGGAGGAACAAAAAAAACTTAGTGAAAATATTGCAAAATTAAAGGAAAAATATAAGGACAATAAAGAACAGCTAGATAAGGAATTACAGGTACACTATAAGGAAGCTTCGAAAAGTATGAAAGGATGTTTAACAACTTTAATTCAACTTCCAATAATTATGGGATTATATAGGGTGATAATATCTATGCCAATTGAGGTAGGTACTATAATAATTCCATGGGTATATAGTATAAAAGCAGTAGACAGCTATTATATAGCACCAATAATATATGTTTTAATTTCGCTAATGCCTCAACTATTAAATTATGTAGGATACTTTAAGTTGTCGTCAAAGGTAGCAATAAATAAAGTCTCTATAATTAGTACAGCAATTGTTAGTCTTTTAATATCTTTTAAAATGCCTGTTGCTCTAATAATATACTTTATTACAAATAGCATTTTTTCAGTTATTGAAGAGATTATATTTAGAATATATATGAAAAATAAAGCCACTATATAAAGAGATCCCTATGCTAGTACTAGCATAGGGATTTTAAAATTTTGAAATAAGAATAAGATTATAAATCATATATATCAGAAAATTCAATGTTTATACTATTTAGAATATTTGATTTAGTAATTTCATCAATAGTATAAATAGCATTTTCTTTTGAGTTGTTAATAGGTAAGGAGATAGTAAAGGCGGATCCCATATTTAATCGACTTACTAAAGATATAGTGCCACCGTGAAGGGTTATAAGACCTTTTACTAAAAATAATCCGAGTCCACTTCCCTCTACATTCCTAGAAAGAGAAGTATCTACTTGACTAAATTTGTCAAATATATGGACTTGATTCTCTTTAGATATTCCTATTCCATTGTCAGAAATACTTATATAAACATAGTCTGTATCATAAGTTATATTTACAAAAATATTCATTTTATTAGGTGTAAATTTAATAGCATTAGATAATAAATTCAATATTATTTTTTCAAACTTATTGTAATCAATCAAAGCAAATAATTCTTCATTATCAGTATCAAATATTATAGATATATCTTTAAATTTTATATACTCATTAGCGTAGGTGCATAAATTCTCGGTTACATTAACTACATTATAATTTTGTAAATCTAATATTAAAGAATTATCATCTAAAGCGGAGATATCTAAGATATTGTTTATTAATCTTAATAACCTTAAACTATTTTGATGTATGTCAGAGATTCTACCAGATACCTTTAAGTCGTCTAAGGTAGTGTTTTTACTTTTAGAGTAAAGTTGTAATAATTGAGTTCCAGATAATATAACATTTAATGGAGTTCTAAATTCATGTGAAATATTATTCATAAAGTGATTTTTTAGTTGATTATATTTAAGTTCTTCTTCAAGCTTAATTTTTTCTTTCTTAGCTTGATGTTTTAATTTATTAAATTTCATTAGTTTAAATATAAGAATAGTAATTATAACTATAAATATTATTATTAGTATAGTTTTAGATAATTCAATTTTTCTTTTAGTTTTATTTATACATTTTTTACGGTAACTTCTATGATTTTTATATTTTTCATGGTTCATATCTCTATAAGTTCTGTATTTGGAGGTTGAGGTTTTAGCGTATAAATTTAATATAAAAGAATTTTTTGAAAATTTATTTTGATAAGTAGCCGTATTAGCTTTAGTAGAGGCAGGAAAAATGATAAATATTATAAAAATTAAAATTAGAATTTTAATAATAGAAGAATATTTTTCTTTCATAAACATACCTCCTCTAAATTTTAAACATATTATACCATTTTGATAGCAAATTATTTGTATAATTAAGTTGAAAAAAATTTAATTTTTAAGAATTTATTTGATTTTACGTAGCAAGAAATAACTTTATATAATTAAGTTTAATATAAAATTTAATTATATAAAAATATTTAAAATCATAAATCATAAAAAAGAATGTAAAATCAGCATTTATGTATTATTTCGACAATTATTTTAATTATATTTTTATTAAAATTTATAAATCATATCAAAAAAAATATTTGACATAGCAATTAGACCATGATATTATAACTTTAATTTATTTACGAACTAAATTTGATGAAGAGAACAAGTAAGTTATGATATCTGTCCTACAGAGAGTTGGCGTTATGCTGAAAGCCAATGTTCAGAACATATCTGAAAATCATCTCTGAGAAGTAAAACTGAAGCTCACTTTAGGTAAGTTTTACCGGAGTTCCACCGTTAAAAGGAACGCGTATCATGTGTACGTAGCTGAGTGCTATAAACTAATATAGTGTTTTTTGGTTTATAGAATTAGGGTGGTAACGCGAGTACAACTCGTCCCTTTTATGGGACGAGTTTTTTTATTTTTACGTACTAGAAAATTATGGATTTTATAAGGGTATTAACAGTGAAGAACTTATAAAAATAAATAAGTGATTTTACACTATAAATTACTTGTCTATGTATGATTAAACATTAAAACTTATAAATAATAGCGCTATTAATATATATTAATTTTTAACGTGAGCACGTTGTAAAAACTAATTAAATTTTACAATCCAGTTCATGAGACAGTAATAATTAAAAGATAATTTCGGAGGTGGTATTAATGGAATATGACATAGATATTAAAAACTATTATAAAATTAATGAGTTTATATATGTTTGGAGGCAGAACTATGGAAAAATTATCAAGAAAAGATATGATGCTTATTAGCTTAATGCTTTTTTCAATGTTTTTTGGGGCAGGAAATTTAATAATTCCACCTTTTTTAGGACAAGCAGCAGGTACTTCTATGGGAAGTGCTATTTTAGGATTTATTCTTTCAGCGGTAGGGCTACCAATATTAGGAGTAATTATCGTTTCTAAAGCTGGAGGATTACATAATTTAGCTAGTCGAGTACATCCCTTTTTTGCATCTGTTTTCACAGTATTGATTTATGTAGCCATTGGACCTTTTTTAGGGATTCCTCGTGCAGGAAGTTTGGCATTTGAAATGGGAGTAGCGCCTTTCTTACCAAATCCTATAAACTTAAGTGGATGGATTCTTCTTTTATATACTTTAGTTTATTTTTCAATAGCCTTATGGCTTAGCTTAACACCCTCTAAATTAGTAGAGCGTTTTGGTAAAGTTTTAACTCCTTTATTATTAATTCTTATTTCAACTATATTTATTTATAGTATATTTAAACCACTAGGTAGTTTTGGTGCACCAAGCGGAGATTATGCAAAATTTCCTTTCTTTAAAGGGTTTTTAGATGGATATATGACTATGGATACTATAGCTGCTTTAAATTTTGGAGTTGTAATTTCATTAACTCTTAAGCAGATGGGTATTGAGAAAGAAAAGTCTCTTGTTTCAAATTCAATACGTGCAGGGTTAATAGCTGGCTTTTTCTTGACTATTATATATATAATATTGGCAGTTTTAGGTGCCTCAAATCAAGGAAGCTTAGAAACTACAGCAAATGGAGCAGTGATACTAAGTAATGTAGTATTATACTTATTTGGTAAACCAGGTGTTATATTATTGGGACTAATATTTTCATTAGCTTGCTTAACTACATCTGTTGGACTTATTACGTCCTGTAGCCAATATTTTGCTTCATTAACACCAAAAATTTCTTATAAGTATTGGGTCACAATATTGAGTATATCAAGTATGATTCTTGCAAACATGGGATTAACAAAAATTCTTATAATATCAGTACCAGTTTTAACTGCTATTTATCCAATGGCAATTACCCTTATTCTACTTTCCTTTATTCATGATTTTTTTAAAGGAAAATCTAGTGTATATATATGCAGTATGATTTTTGTATCCACAGTTAGTATTACTGAAGCTCTTAAACAATCAGGATTTAAGGTGGATGCTATAACTAATTTATTTAAGCACCTACCACTTTATTCAATGGGGCTTGGATGGATTGTCCCAGCCATAATTGGTGCTACTATTGGATTTATATTCATTTTTTCAAAGGAAGGGTTAGTTAACATCGATATGTAATTAAGATATCATATAAAAAGCAGCCTAGATATTTAGCTAGGTTGCTTTCAAAAAACAATTATTGTCAATTGTCTATTGGCTAAAGTTGTGAATTGAAATGCTTAAGGGCATAACTGTATTATAGGGTTTCATAATAAGAATTTAGCTTATACATGATTTTAATTTCCATAATAAAATTTTTATCATGAATTAAAAATTAAGAATGCAAAATGAAGAATTATGGTTAAAACTCCACTGTCAAAGCCTTTGGAGTTTTTTAGAATAAATTTTATTTTCCAGAGTATATTTTAAGTTTTCGCATTGCATTCCTATAGCTATACATTAACTTTTTAAAGAAATTATATATTATTATTCTTTATTATATAAGTCCGAAAATTCTAAGTTAACTTTAGTAGCAATATTTGAAGATAAATCTTTATTAACTTCAATAGTATTGTTTTCTAATATTGTTATAGGTAATTCAACTGTAAAAGTAGAGCCTTTATTCACTTCACTATCAAGATAAATCTTTCCATTATGAAGTTCAACTATTGATTTTACAATAGACAGTCCAATACCACTTCCATCGGCATTTCTAGATAATGAATTATCTATTTGAGTAAATCTTTCGAAGATAGAAGTTTGTTTATCTTTAGGAATACCTATTCCAGTATCTTGTACTATTATTAAAACGTTATCTTCCTTTAATTTTACATTAACAGCTATTGAGCCGCCAGGTTTTGTAAATTTTATTGCGTTAGATAATAAATTTAATACAACTCTTTCAATTTTATCATAATCTATTGCAGTGTATATTTCCTCTTCCTCAGTATCAAATATAAGGGATATGTTTTTATTTTCAACATAATCTACTGTACTTAAAACTATATTTTCAACTACTTCAACAATATTAATATTTTCAAGTTTCAAATTTAGAAAACCTGCATCTAGTTTAGTTATATCTATAAGGTTATTTATAATTCTAAGTAGTCTTAGTCCATTTTGATTAATGTAAGAGATTTTATCCTTAGCCTTTTCATTCTTATATACTATATCTCCTGACTTTTCATAGAGCTCTAATAATTGAAGTCCAGCAAGCATAACATTAAGAGGAGTTCGTAACTCATGAGATATATTAGCTAAAAATTCAGTTTTAATTCTATCGTATTTAATTATTTCATTTAGTTCTTGTTGGTCTTCTAAAGATTTTTTTCTAAGTCTAGTAGAATTAATAGATTGAAACATAGTAATAAGAAGGAATATACCAATTAATCCTAAGATTAATGGTTTAATTTCATTAGGCATATCGAAGGGAATTAGTGGCTTGTTTAATATAATACTATCCTCTGGCAAGTCTTTCATACTTATATCAAATTTTATTAACTCATCATAATTAAAAGTATATTTAGATGAGCTATCATAAAGTAAAGGCATGCCATATAAATTTTCATTCATTAGTATTTTTAAAGCAAGATTTCCGATTTGTACTCCTTGTTCCTCAGGATTATAAACTTTTCCGCCTATTACGCCCTTAATGCCTATATATCTGTTCTTGAGACTATACATAGGAAGAGTACTAATTTGTTTTAAGTTTTCAACTGTTTCTTTTGGTGATAAATATATGTTCTTCTTATTTTTAAAATGTCCAGCTATTAAATTTACCTCATTAGAACTGGAAGGATGAATCTGTGATATCACATCTTCTATATAATCGGAACAAATATAATTTAGTTTAATATTGCTAAAATGCTCATCTAGTAGTAATACTTCATCTAGTAGCAATTGAGAATATATATTGGCATTTAGCAATATGTTTATTTGTTTTGTTTCAGGATGCAAGTTAGAAATTAAATGTAATGTATCATCTAGTTGACTTTCTTTAGCAATACCTGAGAATGAATTATAAGGATAAGATTTTAATTTAGTAATATCGTTTACAACCCCGAAAACTACAGGTATGTCCTTAAATAAATCGTCATAATAATTAGCAACAAAGTCTAGAGATTCATCATTGAGTACAATTATTAAATCAAATTTGTGATTTTGATATTTAGATTTCAAATAATTAGCTTTTGTGTTTATATAGGAGAGATCTTTAGAACCATCTAGTTCTAAATACTCAAAATTATATGTTATTTTAGTATATCTTTCGTCTAAAGTACGTTTTATTACATCAGAAATTTTAATAAATTTATAGTTTTCTTTATAATAAGATTGAAGTATAAGAATAGATTTAACTTGATTTAATTGCCCAGTATCACAATAGGCATAGGAAGAGGTATTTATTATATAAAACATTATAATAAAGAAAAAAATAGATATTTTTAATTTACTAAATCTAAAACACTTCATAAGACTATCCCCCATCAGTTCACAATACAATAATTATACCACTTTTGTTCTTTTAAAGTATTAAATATTCGTAAAATTGGGAATTATTCAACAAATTATCTTATATTAAAAAATTTGTTTTAATTTTGGATAATTGTGAAAAAACCATTCATAATCTTTAAATTATATAGGATAATATATAAATAAATAGATTTTAATCTATCCATCAATAAAGTTGTGTTATTAAATTATTTTAGCTTACACTAATATAGAATGGACAATTGACAATTATGGTGGAAATTAATTTAAAACTTCTCTTGTAAAAGAGAAGTATCAATAATTTTCCATTATCAATAGTCAATTTTCAATTATATAAGGTAGAGATTCAAATAACAATAACGTAATTATATAAAGTATAGATTAAATTTGAAAGTAGTACATTTATAGAAATATGAGGTGATTGTATGTTTAAAATAATGGTTGTGGAAGATGATAAAACCATAAAGAATATAATATTAGAAAACATAGTTAGATGGGGATTTACTCCTATTGACATAGATGATTATGGCGAAGTCTTTAATACTTTTGTTAAGGAAGAACCACACTTAGTTTTACTGGATATAAATCTTCCATCTTATGATGGTTTTTATTGGTGTAACAAAATAAGAACAGTATCAAAAGTTCCTATTGTATTTATTTCTTCAAGGAATAGTAATATGGATATAGTTATGGCAATGAATATGGGAGGTGATGATTTTGTTCAAAAGCCGTTTTCTATGGAAGTTTTAATGGCGAAAGTTAATGCATTACTTAGAAGAACATATGATTATACTAATGTAGAATCAAGCATTATCGAACATAGAACTGTAGTGTTAAATTTAAAGGATAATAATTTAATATATAATGATAAAAAAGTAGAGCTTACAAAAAATGAATTTAAAATACTTTATATACTTATGAAAAATAACGGAACCATAGTTAGCAGGGAAAAAATAATGAGGAAGCTTTGGGAAGATGAAAGTTTTGTTGATGATAATACGTTAACAGTAAACATAAACAGACTTAGGAAGAAGTTATCAGACATAGACCTTGAAAACTTCATAGAAACAAAGAAGGGTCAAGGGTATGTAATATTATAAAAGGTGGTAAAATGAATGAAATTTAGGCATTATTTGTATGATAATATAAGTTTTATGGTTTACTATATGGGATTAATGAGTTTTATTACTATTTCCTTATATATAGATCCTAATAAGAGCATAACAGTGAATAATTTAATTTATATAAACATAGTAACTTTTTCTTTTACCTTTATATATCAAGTATATAAATATATGAGTACTAGAAAATACTATAGTGAGCTAAAAGTCATTGTAGATAACTATGTCCAAGATATTTCAAATACTTTACCAGAGCCAAATAACTATGAGCAGAAAATTTATGTTGAATTATTAAAAAAGATGTATGAAGAACAAAATGAAAAAATATATAAGCTTCGTCATGATAAAAAAGAAAATCAAGAGTTTATAACATCATGGGTTCATGAGGTTAAGGTTCCTATTGCAGCAAGTAGACTTATTATGGAAAATGATTTAGGGAAAGACATTGATGATGTTACAGATATGCTAGAGGATGAACTTGATAGAATAGATAATTATGTAGAGCAAGCATTATATTATTCTAGAATAGATGATTTTTCCAAAGACTATTTTATTAATGAAATTAGTTTGATAAAAATAATAAAAGAGCTTCTAAAAAAGCATGCTAAAATGTTTATAAATAAGAAAATATCAATAGAGATAAAAGATGTTAACTTTGATGTATTAAGTGATAGAAAGTGGCTTAGCTACATAATTGAACAAATATTAGCTAATTCCTTAAAGTATACAAAAGAGGATGGCGAAATAGTCATAACTGGGAAAGAAAAAGATGGAGATAAAGTTCTTATAATAGAAGATAATGGGATAGGTATAAAAAATGAAGATATAGGTAGAATTTTTGAAAAAGGTTTTACAGGATATAATGGAAGGCAAAATTATAAATCTACTGGAATGGGGTTATATCTTGCTAAAAAAATGAGTAATAAACTAGGACATGAAATAACCATAGAATCAGAGTATGAGAAATATACTAGAATTAAAATTTATTTTCCTAAAATCACTAATTATTTAAATGTTACAAAACTGTAAGCTCATAACATGCTTTTGTAAGTTTAAAAAATTGTTTATAACGAATAAGTTTTATAAAATAAGCTTGTAGATAATAAATGCAAGCTTATTTTTGCATATTAAGGAGATTATAAAAATAAAAAATTAAATTTGTAGATGATTTATAAGAAAATTAACGGCGAATGGCTTATAAGAATAAGTAGTTTTTAATTATTTATTTTTAGTTTAACAGAACCCTATATAGGGTTCCACAATGAAAATTTAACTTATGTATGATTTTAATTTCCATAATAAAAATTCTTTTCTATGAATGAAAAATTAAGAATGAAAGATACGAATTATGGTTAAAACTTCACGGTTAAGACCTTTGAAGTTTTTTGAGAATAAATTTTATTTTAAGAAATTCACTAAGGGTGAATTTCATCCTAAATTCTTCATTCTTCATTATTAATCCTTAATTTTTAAGGGATTAAACTGCTTTTATAGAAAATTTATTTTCTAGAGTATATATTAAATTTTCGCATTGTATCCCTATAAATTATATACTATTGGTTCTGTATTTAAAAAGTTGGAAGCTAGTTCATATATATTTTATAAAAGTTTTAGGAGGATAAATTATGAAAAATGTATTAACAGTAAAAAATGTTAAAAAAGTTTATGGTTCAAGAGGAAATGTATACACTGCTCTTAATGATATAAGTTTAGAAGTAGGAGAAGGAGAATTTGTTGGAGTAATGGGACCATCTGGTGCAGGTAAAAGTACATTACTTAATATTATTTCAACTATTGATAAACCTTCTTCCGGTATAGTTAGTGTAGATGGAGACGATATAACAAAGATGAATGAAGATAAGCTATCTTCATTTAGAAGGGATAAATTAGGATTCATATTCCAAGATTTTAATCTTCTAGATACATTAACTGTAAAAGAAAACATAATATTACCATTAGCACTTTCAAAAGTTAATATAAGAGAAATAGAAAGTAGATTAAAGAGTATAGCGCAAACATTAGGAATATCAGATATATTGAAAAAATATCCTTATGAAATATCTGGTGGTCAAAAACAAAGAGCGGCAGCAGCAAGAGCGATTATAACAAGTCCAAAGCTTGTACTTGCAGATGAACCTACAGGAGCACTTGATTCAAAATCTGCTACAGAACTATTACAATGTTTATCAGATCTAAATGAAAAAAGCAACGCAACAATAATGATGGTTACTCATGATGCTTTTTCAGCAAGTTATTGTCAAAGAATATTATTTATAAAAGATGGTGTTTTGTTTACAGAACTTGTAAGAGGAGGTTCACGTAAAGAGTTCTTCCAAAAAATAATAGATGTGCTTGCGACTCTTGGAGGTGGAGACAAGAATGAACTTATTTAGTATTGCTATAAAAAATATTAAAAGTAATTTTAAAAATTATTTCCTTTACTTTGTATCGATGGTATTTAGTGTAATGATATACTTTACATTTACATCAATACAATATAATGAGCAAATTGTGGAATTAGTAAATAAAAGAGCAAAAATTATGGGAGCATTTAATGCTTCGGCAGTAATAATATTATTATTTTCTACTGTATTTATATGGTACTCAAATTCTTTCTTTACAAAAAAAAGAAAGAAAGAAATAGGGCTATATTCAATGCTTGGGGTTAAGAAAAAACAAATAGGAAGAATGTTATTTTATGAAACAATAGCAATGGGAGTTTTGGCATTAGCTGTAGGAATAGCGATGGGTGCATTACTTTCTAAGTTCTTTATAATGATACTTGTTAATTTAATGGGATCAGCTATAGTTGTTAAATTCGCAATATCTATGAAGGCTATAATTCAAACATTTATAGTGTTCTTTATATTATTCCTTATAACCTCAATACATGGATACTCATTAATATATAGATTTAAGCTTATAGAACTTTTTAAAGCTGAAAGCAAAGCAGAAGGAGAACCCAAGGCATCAATAATACTTGCAGTATTTTCAGTAATATTATTATCAGTTGCATATACTGTATCTTTCCATATTTTCGAAGGTAATTTCTTACTAAGAATGATGTTTGTATTATTTGGATCTATTATAGCTACATACATACTTTTCTCATCTTTTATAGTATTTTTAATTAAAAAATCAAAGAAGAATAAAAGAAAATATTATAAGGGTATGAACATAATATCTACATCACAACTTTTATATAGAATAAAAGGAAATGCAAGAACATTAGCTACCATAGCTATACTTAGTGCTACAACTATAACTACTATGGGAACAGCAGCAAGTTTTTACTATCAATCTGTAATCAAGACAAGAGACCAAGTTCCTTTTGATTATGCTTATAGCCATAATGAATATAAAGATATAGATAGTGAAATTGAATCAATAATTAACAAATATGAAGATAATAAATTGAAGAATAAAATACAAGTAAAATTTATAGAAAAAGATATTAAATTACCTAATGTAATTAAAATGGCTGATAAATCAGATGAAATGCAAGAAGCTTCTGTAAGTATAATTTCCGAAAGCAGCTTTAAAGAAATAGATAAAGCCTTAAATAACAAATTTAGCTTTGAATTAAAAGAGGATGAAATGGCATATTTCCCTCAATTCTTCTCACCAGCACTTATGAGAAAGTTTGAAGGAGAAAAAGCTATAATTAATTTAAATGGACAATCTAAAGAACTTACAGTAGCAAAATTTAGTGAAAAGCCATTAATACCTATATATATGACTAATGAAATAGTGGTAGTTAAAGATGAGTTATATAATAAATTATATTCAGAAGACAATTTAACAACTATTAGTTTATTTAATGTGGAAAATTATTTAAAAGCAGAAGGACTTACTAATGAACTTGAAAGCTTCATTGATTCTAAGAGTGTAGATAATGAATCTTATCTTCGTGAATTTACTTCATTTTATTCTGTGTATAAGCAATCAATGGAATTTGGAGGGCTGTTCATATTTATAGGAAGCTTCTTAGGATTAGTATTCCTAATTTGCACAGGAAGCATAATATTCTTTAAACAGCTTTCAGAAGCTAGTGAAGAAAAACCAAGATATATTATACTGAAGAAAATAGGAGTTAATCAAAAAGAAATTAAAAAATCAATTAGTAAGCAAGTTTTAGTAGTATTCTTATTACCACTTTTAATGGGAATAATGCACAGTTTATTTGCTTTAAGAATATTAGATGCAATGATGGGTGGATTAATGACACCAATAATGATAACAATAGTAGTTTATGTCATAATCTATTCTATATTCTATGTATTGACGGTAATATCTTATAATAATATAGTTAATGAAAAACTTTAATATAGTAAATTTAAAATTATTTATTAAGAGTATTTATCAATTTTTGATAAATACTCTTTTTTTAGGGAAAAATATTTAAAACTCTATATTGGTTGGTGTGTTATGAAAAATAAAAGTTATAATTATGATGAAGAATACAAAATTGCAAATAGAATAATAGAACTAGAAAATTATAAGAGTGACGATATAGATAAAATATTTTTCTCTAATACTAAGTATGTTTCTTGCAACTTTTCTCATATAATTTTTGAGGATATAAATTTTTATAATATGATATTTGAAGATTGTACTTTTGAGTTTTGTAGCTTTTCTCATTGTAATATAAGAAATAAAAGCTTATTACAATTCTTTTCTAGTGAAATTTTTAAATGCAGTTTTGAGAAATGCAATCTTAAAGGGATATCTATTAAAAAGAGTAGATTTAAAGACGTAACTTTTAAGGATGCCTTTCTTAAAGGGTGTAATTTTATAGGTAATTGCTATAGTAAAGTAAAATTTATTGATGATTGTAATTTAATGGATTGTGTTATAAGAGATAGCAATTGCAGGTTTGATATATGTTTTATTAATAAAAAATCATATACAAAATTTAATTTAAACTCCTATGTTGGAAAGTTCAACTATGATAATAAGTATTATTGTAAGGATGATAAATACTATGATAGTGAAAAAAGATATAAGGATATATGTAATACTTATTTATGTTTTGGAAGCCAATATTTGAAAAATGACATTAGGGAAAAACAAGGAGAATGCTTTTATGAGAGTAAGAAGGCACTCTATAGAACTTTAAAAGGACCAAGAAAAATAACCTCTTTTTTATCCTATTATGTTTGTGGATATGGAGAGAAACCCTATCGAACTTTTAGTTTTTCATTAATAATAGTAATCTTTTGTGCTATATTATATATGTTTACAGGCTTACAGGGAAAAGATGAATTAATTTTATATGGATTTAATGTAGGAGCTAAAGGTATAAGGGTTTTAATTAGAGATTTTATTTACTGTTTTCATTTTAGTTTAGTAACTTTTTCAACAGTAGGCTATGGAGATTTAGTGCCTTATGGTATTATGAGTACAATAATATCTAGTATTGAAATAATATTAGGTGTACTAATGATAGGAATTTGGACCTCGACTTTAGTTCGTAAAATGACAAGATAAACATTATTCTAAAGAATTTTGAGAATAAGGTCATCAAGCTAATATTCAATTAATTTATAGTGTATAAGTTCAGAAATTTTTAAAATGGTATTGAAAGACCTATGGGAATAGATAGCAGCATGTATTAATAGACTTATTTTGTATATAGAATTATTTATTTAGGAGATGTAAATAAATTGTAAATATAATTTGTTTTAATTCAATTTTAGTAAGCTTAATGTTATAATGAGTGTTATTTTACAAGGCCT
The DNA here is from genome assembly GCF_000816675.1 of Clostridium argentinense CDC 2741. Lineage (GTDB taxonomy): Bacteria > Bacillota > Clostridia > Clostridiales > Clostridiaceae > Clostridium_J > Clostridium_J argentinense. The sequence continues at coordinate 14,661 of NZ_AYSO01000018.1, forward strand.
CATAGTTAAGTTTCTAAAAATTTTTCCTAAACTTAAAATTGAATTTATATTGTAGACAGCTTAGTAAGATAAAAATTTTAGGGTTAATAATTCTATCATATTTAATAAAATTTAGAGAGTTGGTGCATTATTGGCTATAAAGAATAATATTATTTTAAAGAAATACTTTGAATTGAACGAATATTTTGACTTGAAGAAATACATGAAAAATTTCGATATTTTTTTATTTATTCTGGTAATTATTGTATCAATTTGTGGAATTGTTATGATTAGTAGCGCAACATCTAATTTTACTAATAGCAGAAGATACATTACTACTCAAAGTCTTTCAATTATAATTGGACTGGTTCTTATGTTTATGACAATTTGTATAGATTACCGTAATATTGGACGTGCCTATAAATTTATTTATGTATTTAATTTTTTATTATTGGCAGCTGTAAGTCTTTTTGGAACAGGAAAAGAACAATGGGGTGCACAAAGGTGGATACAAATTGGAAGTATTGGAATACAACCATCGGAAATTGTAAAAATAGGGTTTATTATTATTCTTGCAAAATTTCTTGAGTTAATAAAAGATAATGTGAATCAAGTAAAATATCTATTGGCAACTCTGGCTTATATTGGAGTACCTATTGTACTTGTGATGGCTCAACCTGATTTAGGTACTGCTCTGGCATTTGTTTTTATTTCTATTGCAATGTTATATATTTGTGGTATCGACTATAGATATATATTAGCAGGGGTTTTATCATGTGCTATTTTTATACCTCTTGCTTGGCAGTATCTACTTAAAGAATATCAAAAAAATAGACTTTTAGTTTTTATTAATCCTGATTTAGACCCTATGGGTGCAGGCTATCACGTTCTTCAGTCTAAAATATCAGTAGGTTCTGGTGGTTTGTTTGGAAAAGGCCTATTTAAAGGGGCTTACGCGCAAAATTTTGTACCTGAAAAACATACAGACTTTATATTTACTATTATTGCTGAAGAATTAGGCTTTATAGGAAGTGCAATTATATTATTACTTTTATTAGTAATAGTTTTAAGATGTATTTCAATAGCAAAATCCGCTAAAGATTATTTTGGTTCTTATGTTTGTGTTGGGGTTGCTAGTATGATTATATTTCAGATATTTGTGAACATTGGTATGTGTATTGGTATTATGCCTGTTACAGGTATCCCATTACCATTTATTAGTTATGGTGGTTCATCTCTTATTACCAATTTTATAGCAATAGGCTTAGTTTTAAATGTAAGACTAAGGCATAAAACTATTACTTTTTAGAGAGACGGGTGCTTATGTCACAAAGATAATATTCAAGTGATTTACAATTACAGGTTTAGATAATTTGTATTTTACATAGTCTAGGCTTGTAATTATTTTATTTTGGTCTTATGAGTTTTTAATAGTGCAAATTCATCGTTTTTTATTTTATTATTCTTTTAAGAAGTTTTGAACCACTTCTGTGCTTTTTTCTAATTATCATAATAAATAATGAGTTCTTTAATTTGTACAATATATGCATTGGTTAAACTTTAGATAATGTTATAATATAAGAAAGATATAATTAGGGGGTGAGGGTATGGAGCTTTCTAAGAAACAACAACAAATAGTTAATAGCAAGTTTAATGGATGCTTGATAATAAAAGGTGAGGAGCATAGAGGTAAAACTCTTACTGCAATACATAGAGCAATACATTTAAAAAATAACTATTGCTTATACAATGATGATAATATAATAATGATTATTCCTAATGATGAAGAAAAGGAAAATATATTAAATATTTACGAGAAAGAACAAGAATCTGGTATATTAACTTTATTTTCTTATAATAATCAAAGTCTTAAGGTGTTTACAATTAATGAAATAATAGAATTAAAGTTTCAACAAATTAAAAATAATAAGTCATTAATAGATGATAGTATCAGAGCTGAAATTTTAAAAGAGTGTATTATAGAACTGAAAAAACAGAAGAAAAGATCAAAGATACTAAGAGAAGAGTATGTATCTTACTTTTTAGAAGAGTTTGATTATATGAAATCTAATATGATTTTTAGTATAGATGATTATCAGATATTTATAAGAAAAGGAAGAAAAGATACTATTCACAATGGGCCTAAGTCAGTACCTAAAAATTCTTCTACAAGAGAAGTAATATTTAAACTTATGGAACTTTATGATGAAGTTTTAGAAGAGAGAAATTTAATTGATTGTATTGGAAGAGAAACTTTGATATTAAAAAGTTTAAAGATAAATGACATAAAATCATACACTCATATAATTGTAGATAAACTTCATAAATACAGTAAATTACAATTAGAGATCATAAGGATATTAAATAATAAAAAAGATTATACAAATTTTATTGTAACCTGGGATATAAAAGATATGTCAGAAAAAAACTCCCTTGGAAATCATGGCATTAAAATTAAAGATTTATTTTATGACATGAAGATTAAAACCATGGTATTGAAAGAAAATTTTAAAAATGAAAATAAAATAGCTTCTTTTGATGTATTAAAAGATTATAAAAAGCAAGAAAATATATTTATGGAAAGTTATGAGTTTTTTGATATAAGGCATAATAGAAAATTTGATTTTGCTATAGACACAAGCAGTGAAGCAGATTTTATATTAAACCCTAAGGGTAAGGGTGAAAATTTACAAGCAGATGACCTTCTACCTGTACCTATGTATAATGATATAGCGGCTGGAGAACCTATAATGATTAATGAGGGAATTGAAGGTAGTTTTTATCTTCCTAAATATTGGCTGAAAGGTATTAAAGATGCTTTTTTATTAAAAGTAAAGGGCGATAGTATGATAAATGCTAATATTAATGATGGAGATTATGTTGTTATAAGAAAACAATATAATGCAAATAATAATGATATTATCGCAGTAGACTTAGATGGAAGTGCTACTTTAAAAAGATTAAGTATTAAAAAAGAAGGTATATTTTTAATGCCAGAAAATGATAAATATACACCAATTGTAGTAAACAATGAGAATACTATGATAATAGGAATCGCCATAGCAATAATAAAAAGGAATTAAAAAGTAGCAGTATTTCACTGCTACTTTTTATAAATAGATGCAATAAATGCTTTTTATTTATACTAAAAAATGTTGAAAAACCTTATTATAGTGTATTTAATTATGACTTATTATTTTATAGATAAGTTTCTTGAGCTTATTTTTCATATAAATGTATAAAACTGGTACTCCGTATGCTAAAGAAAGAGAGGCTATAGATTGCTTATCACAGTACCCCAAGAAAATTCCACATATTCCGAAACTAAAGGAAAAAGAACCTATGAAAATTAGTAATACTATTAGTAAAAAAGTATATATTTTATTATTTGTAGAATTTAATTTAAAAATTATATATAAAATTACTACAGATAATAATACTAATAGAAGTGATGTAAAATTGTGAACCATATTCAATGTGTCACATCCTTTGTATTTCTATGGTAATATATTATAATTTTTTTTATATTTGGTGAGTATTTTTACTAGGCAATATACTATTCTTAAGATGGTGGTAGAATTGAAGCAATAATTTCATTTTTAAATTATTACTTATATATTATATTTATTGTATAATTGAACTATATTATACTATTTATAAATGATAAGGGGAGAATATTATGTTACAAAGGATTAAGTTAAATCTTGAAGCAGTTGAGGCTATGCTTTATTATTGGCAAGCAGCTAGTGAAAAGGATAACATAGCAGAAAAATTTTTCTATGACGTATCAGATATGCCTGCATTAAGTGCAGCTTATGACGAGGATTTTAATGGTGAGTCAGTAAGACGTGCATTAAGTGCTATAAAAAATAGGGAACCTTTTGACGGAAATAAGAAGGAAAAGAAATTTTGGAATAATAATATGTGGATGATGGAGGATTTGGAATATACTAAAGCAATGGCCACTCCATTAAAAAAATTAAATTTAGACTCATTAGTAGCAGAACTTAAGAATTGTAACGGTGCAGATAGGTATGAAGAAATAGAGGTAATATTTTCACCACTACATTCAGATGAATATATAATCTTTAATAATAAATTAATAATTAACTTCTTTAGGGTGAAGCCTAGTGACATAGATGATAGAGCATTTATAGGTGATGTTGAATTAATAAATTATATAGCAGATAAAATAAAAGAATTATTAAGTAAGTAATTTTTATTATTAATTTTAAATAAACAAGCTAAATTTGAGGAATTGAATTTAGCTTGTTTATTTTACATAGAAAGAGATACTTTTAACTAATGTTATGATTTTAGAGAAAAATGTAATTATACTAATTGTTTATAAATATAATATATAATACCTAAAGTTTTTTTAAAGCAATATTTTATAAAGGTTTATAATGGATGAACCGGTATAGCTAGAAGAAAGAATAGAGTAGCTATTACTTAGATTTTCAATAGAAATAGAAAGTTATTTATTAGTGTTGTCAATTATAGAATTTTAAGCTGTAATAATTTATTAAAAATTCAGTTAGAAGTAAGTGATAAAGATTGAAGTGATAATTAGGACCAGTCGTAGTGTGTAAGATTACGAAAATCACCTCTTATTTCGTTTAATAAATAGTTTTGCCTATATTATCTTACCGTCCATAATATATAAGAAATTCCTACTGTTTATGGACATAATACTAAGTTTCTCTTATAACTATTAAATTTATACTTCAATAATTTGCTAAATTATTTATTACAATCTTACACACTTTATATACAATAATGTAAAATTTTTGATATGAAATAAGAGTTATAAATTTTATTATTTATAACTCTTATTTTTATTGCTTAAAAAATATTAATAGAAGATAATTAAGGATTGATAATTAGCATCAAATGTTGTAGAATTTAGAAGGTTAGTTAAGGGGTTAAATAAATTCAGCAAGAATTGGGCTTAAGAGTAGAATGTTGGATTAGCTAACTACTGACAAAATGACAAACATGTATGATTCAACACCTCAGGAATATATTTAGGTTCTTCTCAATCCTCAATGTTATATCAATTATCCAGAAAGTACTAGCAGGTTTAAGAATAAATTCAATAAAATAGAAGTTGAAGCAAGCGCTTTTGCTGAAGTTTAATCTTCATTAGAATATAAAGGAGACCTATTTAGATTATGGAATAAAAATATTCAATAATTAATAGACTCTATTTATTTGTCGTGAAAAAAAGGAAGGTTAATATATATTAGAAAAGTCTAAGGATGATTTATGTAGAATTTTTTTTTATAGAAGAAATAATTTTATTGGTTAGATGACTAAAAGAAACCTAGAAAAGAGCTAAGGAGGAATACAATGGATAAATCAACACAATTAGGAAAAGAAAGCATAGGAAAATTATTATTAAAATTTTCTATACCAGCAATAATAGGTATGCTTGTTAATGCATTTTATAATATAGTAGATAGAATATTTATAGGGCGGGGAGTTGGAGAAATAGCTCTTTCTGGAGTTACAATTACATTTCCAGTTTCAACGATTATTATGGCTTTTGGTATGCTTATAGGTATAGGTGCTGCAGCATTAATATCCATAAGACTTGGACAACAAAAGAAGGATGAAGCAGAAAAGATATTAGGAAATGCTTTTACTTTAATAGTAATTATAATGATTTTGCTTATAGTAGTATCACTAATATTCTTAGAACCTATGCTTAAAATTTTTGGTGCAAGTGATGTAACATTACCTTATGCTAAAGATTATGGTTATATTATATTATTAGGAGGTATTCTTCAAAATCTTGGATTTGGCTTAAATGGAATAATTAGATCAGAAGGAAATCCTAAAGTTGCAATGCTTACTATGTTAATAGGTGCTATAACTAACATGGTATTAGATCCTATTTTTATATTTACTTTTGGATTAGGAGTTAAAGGAGCTGCAATTGCTACTGTTATAGGTCAAGGGTTAAGTGCAGTTTGGGTAGTATTCTATTTCACTAAAGGAAAAAGCGTATTAAAGTTAAAAATAAGTAATATGAAGTTAGATATGAAAGTAATAAAAGAAACATTTTCAATAGGAATGGCACCATTTTTTATGCAACTAGCTGCAAGTTTAGTTACAGTGATTTCAAATAATGTATTAGCAACTTACGGTGGAGATGTTGCAGTCGGTGCTATGGGGGTTATATCTAGTGTATCAATGGTAATACTTATGCCTATTTTTGGTATAAATCAAGGCTCCCAACCTATAATAGGATACAATTATGGAGCTAAAAGCTATGATAGGGTTAAAAAAGCTTTAAAATATGCGATAATAGCTGCTACTACTATAACAATAATAGGATTTTTGTCAATACAATTATTTGCACCACAAATAATAAAACTATTTAATAAAAATCCACAACTTGTATCGATAGGTACCAAAGGTTTAAAAACTTTTATGTTTATGCTTCCTGTTATTGGATTCCAAATAGTTAGTACAAATTATTTTCAAGCTGTTGGAAAAGCAAAGGTTGCAATGTTCTTAAGTTTATGTAGACAAGTTATAACTTTAATTCCATTATTATTGATAATTCCACCTATATTTGAATTAAATGGAGTATGGTATTGTGGACCAATATCAGATTTTATATCTTCGCTTATAACAGCAATATTTTTGATGAGAGAAATGAAACATATTAACAAATTGAGTAAAGAAAAAGTTACATCTTATGAAATGGATGCTGAAGTAGCTGTAGATAATATAGAGTAGTATTTTAGAGGAATATAGTTAATAATATATGTTAATAATTAAAAGGGTAGCAATATAGATATTTTTTAATTAGAAATTTAATTTATACAATAGTTTAATTTTTATAAATAAAAACTCTTTTATAGGAATTAAAAATTAAGAATGAAAAATGAAGAATTATAGTTAAAACTCCGCGGCTAAAGCTTTCGGAGTTTTTTAGAAAAAGTTTTAATTTAAGAAATTCACTAAAGGTGAATTTCTTCCTAAATTCTTCATTCTTAACTATTAATTTTTAATTTTAAGAGAATTAATTTATTTTATAGGAATTTTATTTTAAAGGTATACTTTAAGTTTTTATATAGAATGTTCATATTGTTATCCTTTATTAATTTTTATTAGTATGATATATTTTAATAATGATTATTTTTAAATATAATAAATTAATATATAAATTAATTGTTATATAATTTACTATATAGGCTTATTATAGGGTGGTGACAATATTGAATTTCAATAGTGAAAGTAGTATTGGATTTTTTGATTCAGGCATAGGAGGGCTAAGTGTATTAAAAGAAACAATGAAAGTATTACCTAATGAGAATTACATATATTTTGGAGATTCAATAAATGCTCCTTATGGAATAAAAGATGTTAGTGAAGTTAAAAGATTAACCTTTAATGCAGTAAAGTTTTTATTAAGTAAAAATGTAAAAGCAATAGTAATAGCATGTAATACTGCAACTAGTGCGGCTATAGAAGAGCTAAGAACGCAATATGCTCATATACCTATAATTGGAATAGAACCAGCGGTTAAACCAGCAGTAGAGCTAAACAGAGAAGGTAGTATAGTCATTATGGCAACACCTATGACATTAGCAGAAAGCAAATTTGCTAAGCTTCAAGGAAAGTATAAGGAAATAGCTAATATTGAACCACTTCCTTGTGCAGGACTAGCAGAGATTATTGATAAAGGAAAAATAACAGGGCAAGAAATTCATAATTATCTTGTAAATAAGTTAAAAGACATAGAAAATATGAAAATAAGTTCTATTGTTTTAGGTTGTACTCATTATCCTTTAATAAAGGAAGAAATTATAAAGATTATAGGAAATGAAATTCCAGTAATTGATGGAAGCTTAGGAACTTCAAAGCAGTTAGAAAGAATGTTATCTTCAAAAAAAATATTAAACACAAGTAATTCTAAAGGTAATGTTGAAATTTATAACTCATTACAGTCACAAAAAATAATTGATTTGAGCTATGAATTATTAGAGGTTTAGAAAGGAAGTCTGTTTATATAAAATAAAGTTTTGTATAAAGAGACTTTCTTTCATTTATTTTACTAAATATCCTTAACAATATTTAGTAGTTATTCATACCATATATTATAAAATAAAACTTAGGTATCTGAAATAAAATAACTAGTTAAAGATGATATCCTATTTAGTATTAGACGATTAGTGGAATATATTAAATAATGGTGTTACTAGAGGTTTCTGTGGGCAATATATAGCAGAAAATAGGTTATCATAATGACCAATTATTTTTGAAGATGACTTATAGAAATAAGGTGATTAAAGATGAAAATATTTAAATTTCGCAAGGAGAAAAATTACAAAGCTCATGATAAAGTAATAGAGCTTGATTTGGATAAGGAAAAGGAATTTAGGTATATTACAATAACCAATCCTATAGATAGTAATAGATTATATATAATAAGCAATATAATGTTAAATAATATTAATAAGAATAATGAATTATACTTTTATGGATATGAGAGTAATAAGGGGTTAGAAGGCAGTAGTAAACAAGGAGCTTTAGATATAAAATCGAAAATTCATGAAGGAGATAATAAGGACAAGTTATTATTATATAAGTCAAAAATTTACAACCATAATAATCTAAGCTTACTTGGCGAGGATTATTTTATTGTTTTACCTGGGGGTACATTATCAATTGAATTTTCTAATTATGATAAAGATTTATCAGTAAAAGTAACCGTAGAAGAAGAGGAAATATAGATCTAGCTATAAATTAAATATAATTATAAAAATTATATGTGATAGAATAAAGAAGAGTATGACTATATAGAAATTTAGAAGCTGTATGATTATTTGGGAGTATAATAAATATTTTACCAAATCATATAGCTTTTTTAGAAAAAAATTTAAAACAATATATTTAAGACTTATAGAGTTAATAATTATGGATATAATTTAAATACAAAGGTTGTAAATCATAAAGTTTTAATATTATATAATTTATTATAATATTTCTATGATATAATCTGATTAATAAATTATATAAGGCATCTTCAAAAAATAATAAATCAGTATGTTAGTCTATTTTTCATCATACTACGCTCACAGAAACAGCACATAGCTCCACTATGAGCAGAATCTGACGCCTTGCCTAAGATAAGGCATCTTCAAAAAAATAACTAGTCAGTATGCTTATCTATTTTGTATCATACTGCGTTGTCAGAACTCCATGATAGCTTATACTATCATGAAAACCTGACGTCTTGTCTGATGCAAAATATATTTCGCATCTTTAACTAGCTATTTTATTTCATATGCCTAGTCATATACTAACATCTTTAATTTATTATTTTATTTTAACTGCCTAAAAGGAGAGATAAGAATGGGAAATCCAATAGTTACGTTTAAAATGGCAAATGGGAAAACAATGAAAGCTGAATTATATCCAGAAACAGCACCTAATACAGTTAAAAATTTTATAAGTCTTGTTAAGAAAGGTTTTTATAATGGACTTATATTTCATAGAGTAATACCAGGATTTATGATTCAAGGCGGATGTCCTGATAAAAGTGGAATGGGCAATCCAGGCTACAGAATAAAAGGAGAATTTTCAGCTAATGGTTTTCAAAATGATTTAAAACATACACCAGGAGTATTATCAATGGCTAGAACTGCAGTACTAGATTCAGCTGGATGTCAATTCTTCGTAATGGTAGCTGATTCACCTCATCTGGATAGACAATATGCTGCTTTTGGTAAGCTTATAGAAGGCCAAGAGGTAGCAGATGAAATTGTTAATGTAGATAGAGATTTTAGAGATAAGCCATTAGAAGATCAAGTTATGGAAGAGGTTACAGTTGAAACCTTTGGTATAGAATATGATGAACCTGAAAAATTATAATAAGTCATGTGAAATAAAATAACTAGTTACAAATATTTAGGATATTTCATATCAAATAAAGACATTGATATTTGTAATACTAGTAATATTAGTGAACATAGTATGATATAAACATCCTAACTGGTTATTTTTAAATATGGCTAGAATGGAGAGTGGGTATGAGCAGTTTAAATGATAAAGTAATTTTAACTTATGCATTATCTGATGATGAAGTAGAAATACTTAATAAAGAGTTTGAAGGTAAAGTTGATTGTAGCTGTATAGTGATAAAAGAAGCTATGGGTAACTCAAAAATTAAAGATATTTTAAGTGGAGAATCTAAAGAAGACGATGAATTCACAATGCCTTTAGAGAAAACAATAATATTTAATAATTTTCCTCCACAACAGCTTCAAGCTTCAGTTAAGAAAGTTAGGGCTATTTTAGAATCTAGACCTATACTTGCAACAGTAACTCCAATATCAATAAATTGGAGATTTCATAAGTTATTAGAACATTTAGTAGAAGAAAGAGAACAAATTAAAAACTCTACAAACAGAAAATAGCAAAAAAATCCTCTATGTTAATTGTAGAGGATTTTTTTATTTATGATAGAATATATCTATAGCTAAATTTCAAGTTTAAGAGAGGTATATAACATGAGCAAAGTAGGAGAAAACATTAAAAGAGCTAGAAACGAAAAAGGTATGAGTCAAAAACAATTAGCGAAAAAGCTTGGAGTTTCTGAAAGTTTTATTAATGAAGTAGAAAGTGGAAGAAAGGTAATAAATGAAAAGCTAATTGAAAGAATAGGTAAAGTATTAGGAGGAGATATTCAGAATATGACTTCTATGTTCCAAAATATTGCCTATGAAGAGAGTAAGAGTGAAAGTGTTGCTCCAAAGAATAAAGCTCCTGAGACTGTTAAGGATGTATGGAATGATGCTTTTGGCTCAATTTTAAAAACTATAGGAATATACAGATATGATTTAGATAAGCCTATAGCAAATCGTCAAATGCCTATAGTATCCAATAAAATAGAGGGATATAATTCGGATAAAGTTTTATTTATTGAAATAGAAAATGATGACTTAATGGGCTTTAGAATATGCAAAGGAGATATAGCTTTTGCAAATTTAACTACAGAAATAGAAAATAATGCTATATGTTTAATTGACTACAATGGCGAGAGAGTTTTAAGACAAATTAAAAAATTAGATAGTAATAAGGTTTTATTAATAAGTAATAAGGGAAGTCTTAGAACGGAAACATTAGGAGTAAAAGATATAAAAGTTATTGCAAAATTAAATAGAGTGGAAATTATACTTTAATAAATAAAAAAACTAGCAACGCATTGCTAGTTTTTTTGTTTATTAAATGTTTTAAATTGTAATATTTAATAAAGGAATTATATTTGTATATGTATTGAACTTTAATATATTACATTTATAAATAAGTCATGATTTAAATTTCTCTCTCATAACATATTAAGTGAAGGAGTGTTTTTAGGGAGGGATTATTACGGAAAAAGTTAGTGGAAGATTGAATTTATTTTTGAACCTACCTAGAGGAATTAGAAATAGAGTAGCACAGGTTTATAGAGAACTTGAGATAGAAGAAGATAGAATTGAATTAGTAGTTTTATATGGTGAGGATGCACCAATTGTTAGAGAACAAGTGGAAGCCTTAGGAGGTATTTTTGAAGATCTAGGCTATGGCTTTGGAATTATAACCGTAAGTTTTGATAAAGTTTTGGATGTGGGAAATATACAACAAATAGATTATATGGAAATTCCTAAAAGTCTATTTATTAATTCAGAAGCTAGCAATAGAGCCATTTGTCAGCCTGCGGCTCGATTAGTTTATGGACTTACTGGTAAAGGCGTTTTAATAGGATTTATAGACTCTGGTATAGATTATACTCATCCTGCTTTTATAGATGCAGATGGCAATACAAGAATTGATTATATTTATGATTTGGCTGTTGATAATGTAGTATACAATAGTACAGATATTAATAATGCATTAAAATCTCCAGATCCCTTTAATATAGTTCCTCATGTTGATACAGCAAGGCATGGTACTCATGTAGCTGGTATAGCCTGTGCTGGTGGTAATATACCTTCACGATATTATGGTGTAGCGCCTGAAAGCTCCATAGCTATGGTTAAGCTCACAAGAGAGATAATGGGAGGATATACAAAGAGTACTCAGCTTATGAGAGGAGTAAGATTTTTATTAGATAGAGGCAGAGAACTTATGAAACCTTTAGTTATAAACTTAAGTTTTAGCACTAATGATGGAGCTCATGATGGAAATAGTTTGCTTGAAAGATATATATCAACAGTATGTTCTCTTGAAAGAATAAGTTTTATTGTAGCAGCAGGAAATGAGGGGGATAAGGCACATCACGTATCTGGAATTTTAGCCTTAGAGAATAGAGTAGATGTAAGTATTGGTGCCAATGAGACAGCAGTAATATTTCAATTATATAAATCTTTTGTAAAAGATATTAGTATAGAATTAATAGCGCCTAATGCTTCAAGAAGTGGAGTTATACCACTGATAAGAAACTATGTAGAAGGAAATATAAGAAATGATTATTATTATATTTTTAATTCTGGACCAACTCCTTTTAATATATCTGGCGAAATAGTTATAAGTTTAGTAGGGTTTAATCAATTTATTTCTCCAGGTACTTGGTCTATTATTATATATTCTAGAGAGATTAATGAGATTACTACTTTTGATATGTGGCTTCCAATAACTGAAGGATTAAATGTAGCTACTAGATTTTTAGAGCCATCAGTTTTTAACACAGTAGGAATTCCTGGCACTGTACAAAACGTCATTACAGTAGGTAGCTATAATCATATCACTGGAACTATATCTAGTTTCTCAGGGAGAGGACCAGCGGATAGGTGTGTAATTAGACCAGAGATAGTTGCACCAGGAGAAAATATAGAAGCACCAGTACCAGGAGGTGGTTATGATTCACTATCAGGAACATCTATGGCTGCTCCACATGTAGCAGGTGCTGCTGCACTACTTATGCAATGGGGATTAATACAAGGAAGAGACTCATATATGTATGGAGAGAGGTTAAAGTATTTCTTACTTAAAAGTGCTACTAGAGATAGACCGCTTATAGTTTATCCAAATGAAACTTGGGGATACGGAACTTTATGTATAAGTAATGCATTAGAAACTTGGCTAGAAGAAGCACCTGTAAGGAGTAGAAGTATGAATAGAGAAATACCTATACTAACTCCACCTGAACGTACTTGTAGAGATTTATATTTAGACGAAAACTATGAAACTTTTATGGTTGAATATAACGGAGATATAATAAGTGAACTTGAAAAATTTGATTATGCTTGTGCTTTTCTTGCAGAACCTTTTTATGCAGTTATATCTGTTCAAAGAGGAAGAAGAGCAGAACTTTTAAGAAATGTTAGATCTATTATAAATGTAGAGAGAACAAAGCTCTATACGCTATCAGTATTATCCCCTGTTGACACTGCTAATATTTCTCAGTTTCATGAAAATCCTTATTTAAATTTAAGAGGTAGAGGAGTAATAGTTGGGATAATTGATACAGGAATTGATTATTTAAATATCGAGTTTATGACTGAAGATGATAGAACTAGAATAGTGAGTATATGGGATCAAACAATACAGACAGGGACGCCGCCAGAAGGATTTGCTTATGGTACAGAGTATTTAGATACCCAGATAAATGAAGCAATTGCTGCTAGTTTTAGAGGAGAGGATCCATATGCTATTGTACCTTCAAGAGATGAAAATGGCCATGGAACAGCAGTTGCTGGTATTGCAGGTGGAAGAGGGAGAGCTGGTGTAACTGGTGCAGCACCAGATTGTCAATTTGCAATAGTTAAATTAAAACAGGCTAAAAAGCTTACATTAGAAAGTCGAGGAGTTATTTTTCCCGTTGATACTCCGATATATGAAACTCCAGATGTAGTATTAGGATTAAGTTACTTAACTTCTATTCAAAGAAGGCTAAATAGGCCTATGGTGATTTGCGTACCTATAGAAACAAATTATGGTGGACATGACGGAAGTGCTATTTCGGAAAGATTTATTGATTATTTTTCAATAACAAGAGGAATTGTAGTTGTTGCAGGTACAGGAAATCAAGGAGCTAGTGAAACTCATGTTAGTGGTAAATTTAAAAATACAGGAGAAACACAGACAATAGAATTTAGTGTTGATCCAAATCAAGTAGGATTAGAAATAAATATATGGTGTAACCAGCCAGACAAAGTATCTGTAGGAATGGTATCTCCAAGTGGAGAAGTTCTAGAAAGGGTTCCAGAAAAGCTACAAGGAGTAGAAGATATAAGATTTATACTTGAAGGGACTACCGCTTCTATAACCTACTATTTACCAGAGGATATTACTGGTGATGAACTTATTAGTATAGTGCTGAGAAATGTTACAGGAGGGGTATGGCAAATAAATTTAATAGGTGATTCTATAGTTGATGGCAGGTATAATGCATGGATGTATCAAAGAGCTCTCTTAAAGCCAAATACTAGATTTTTAAGTCCTGATGCGGATATTACACTAACCATACCTTCCACTAGTAGAAGTGCAATTGTAACAGCTTATTATAATCAAGATGATAATACTATAGTGACTTCTTCAGGAAGGGGTTACACAAGAGATGGTAGAATTAAGCCTTATGTTGCTACAGGTGGAGTTGATGTATTAACTACTAGACCAGGTGGGGGTACTACTACAGTGACAGGATCAAGTGCAGCAACAGCAGTACTATCTGGTGCAGTGGCATTGATACTACAATGGGGAATAGTAGAAGGAAACAATACTACCTTATATGCTTCTGAAATTACAACTTATCTTATCACTGGAACTAGAAAAAGACCGGGAGATATTTACCCTAATAAATCCTGGGGATATGGCATGTTAGATTTAGCTGGAGTATTTAGGAATATAAGATCACTTGGACTACCCAAAAATTTTTCAAATAAAGAAATAGTTAAATTTTCGAAAGAGGTATCAATAAATATACCAGAAAATATTTATTATAATTAAAGTAATAGTAGTATTTATAGTGGGAGGGGGTATATTGAAAAATCAAAAAGAAAACATTAGAGAGTCAAAGTTTGATATTAATGAGTGTGGAAAATTATATTTAAGTGATGAATATGAAAACTATATAGCTGACTATAATGGAAATATATTAGAAGAAATGAACAAAATAGATTATGCTTGTGCATTCTTAGCAGAGCCTTTTTATGCAATACTATCCGTAGAAAAAGGAAGAATATGGGATTTATTAAAGGATGTAAAATCTATTGTAAGTATAGATATAGATAAGTTATATACGCTTAATTCAATGTCTCCTATTGATACTTCTAATGTTTCAGATTTTTATAAGAATCCTTATTTAACCCTTAGAGGAACTGGAGTGATTGTAGGAATACTTGATACAGGTATTGATTATTTAAATAAGGAATTCATGACAGAAGATAATAAAACAAGAATATTAAGCATATGGGATCAGACGATTCAAACAGGAAATCCACCAAAGAATTTTGCTTATGGAACAGAATATTCTATTGAACAAATTAATGAAGCTATTAGTGCACAGATTAGAGGAGAAGATCCTTATAATATTGTGCCGCAGAAAGATGATATTGGGCATGGTACAGAAATAGCAGGGATTATTGGAGGCGCTGGGAGGCAAGGGGTAAGAGGAGCTGCACCAGAGTGTGAGTTTGCAGTAGTAAAGCTTAAGCAAGCTAATAGGAGTCTTATAGTTGATTACCCCGAAGTTAATGTAGATATACCAGAATATCAAAGTTCAGATATAGTTTTAGCATTAAAATATTTATATGATATTCAAGCTAAATTAGATAAACCCATGGTAATATGTATAGCTTTAGGAACTAATTACGGAGGGCATGATGGCAGCTCTGTAGTAGAAAGATTTATAGATTATTTTTCTCTTAGAAGAGGAGTTATAGTAGTTGGTGGTACTGGAAATGAAGGAGATGCAGCAAATCATGCCAGCGGAAATATATCTGGAAATGGTGAGATACAAGTTATAGAACTTAGTATAGGGGAGGATCAACTAGGGATGGAGATGAATATCTGGTTTAATAAACCAGATAGAGTAGCAGTTGGAATAGTTTCGCCGAGTGGAGAGGCACTAGAAAGAGTTCCGCATAAACTAAAAGAGGCACAAGGAGTGAAATTTGTACTTGAACAAACGCTAGTTACAGTAACATATAATTTACCAGAAGATATTGTAGGGGATGAACATATATCAATTTCTTTTAGAAATATTAAAGGTGGTATATGGCAAATAAGACTTATAGGAGATTATATAGTTCATGGAACATATAATGCTTGGATATATCAAAAAAAATTTTTAAAACTAGGAACAAAATTTTTAAAATCTGATCCATACTGTACACTAACACCTCCTTCTACAAGTAAAAGTATAGTTGTTACTTCATATTACAATCAAAATAATAACACAGTTGTAGCAGAATCAGGCAGAGGATATACAAGGGATGGTCGCATAAAACCAGTGGTTTCTACCGGAGGAATTAATGTAATTACCACTAAGGTTGGAGGAGGAACAACTATAGTTACTGGATCTAGTGCAGCCACAGCAGTTTTAACTGGAGCAGTAGCATTAATATTACAATGGGGTATAGTTGAAGGAAATAAACCTACTCTGTATGCACCTACAGTAATAACATATCTTATTTCAGGAACGAGAAGAAGAAGCGGGGAAATTTATCCAAATCCAATATGGGGATATGGTATGTTAGATTTAAATGGGGTATTTCAAAATATACGCTGCATTAATACTTGGTCAGATAGAAATATTGAATCAAAGTATAATATGATTGAATTTACTAAAAATGTAATTGTAGAGATACCAAAAGATATCTACGCAAGGTTAAATACCAACGCTCTTTAAATATCTTTATAGACATAGAAGCGGGAGGTATTTGTTTATGGAAGAGTATAGAGAAAATGTAGAGGAAATGCAAGAAAGTTTAAATGTAAATATACCAGAATGCGGACAAAGATATTTAAGTGAAAATTATGAAAGCTATATTGCGGAATATAATGGAGATGTTATAAATCAGCTCAATCAAATAGATTATGCCTGTGCATTTATTGTAGGCAATCAGATTATAATATTAATTGTTGAAAATGAGAGATTAAATGATTTATTAAGAGATGTACCAGCCATAGTATATGTAGAAAGGAATGATTTATATTCTCTTACTCAACTATCACCTATTGATGCTGCTAATATTTCAATTTTTCATGCAAACTCATATTTAATACTGCGAGGTACAGGTGTAGTCGTAGGGATGTTGGATACAGGAATTGATTATTTAAATAGAGAGTTTATGACAGAAGATAATAAAACTAGGATAATAGGCATATGGGATCAGACAGTACAAGAAGGACCACCTCCAGAGGACTTTGCTTATGGAACAGAATATTCTAGAGAACAGATTGATGAAGCTATTAATGCACAAAGTAGAGGAGAAGATCCCTATGCTATTGTTCCTTCAAGAGATGAAATTGGTCATGGAACTGAAGTTGCAGGGATTATTGGTGCAGGAGGTCATGCAGGAGTGACAGGAGCAGCGCCAGATTGTGAATTCTTAATTGTAAAACTTAAAGAGGCTAGTCCAGCTGTTTTACAAGAATTCCCACAAGTTAATGTGACAATACCGGAATATCAAACTAGTGATATACTTTTAGCGTTAAAATATTTATATGATACTCAGAGAAAACTAAATAAACCTATGGCTATATGTATAGCCTTAGGTTCAAACTATGGTGGACATGATGGAAGTGCTAGGATAGAAAGATATATAGATTATTTTTCAGTTAGAAGTGGAATAGCAGTGGTAGGAGGTACCGGAAATGAAGGAGATGCAGCAAATCATACTAGTGGAGTATTCACTGAAAGTGGAGAAGTTAGGATAATAGAACTACAGGTAGCTGATAACCAAATTGGAATAGAAGTAAATATATGGTTTAATCGTCCAGATAGAATTTCTGTAGCAATCATTTCTCCAAGTGGAGAGATTTTAGAAAAAATTCCAGAGAAGGTGAAAGGAGTAGTAACTGTAAAATTTACATTAGAGGGAACTACTGTTTCATTATTATATGATTATCCAGAAAGCATTACAGGGGATGGACATATATCTATTGCGTTTACGAATGTTAGAGGTGGAATATGGCAAATAGTTTTAACAGGAGAGTATATAGCTGATGGAAGATACAATGCGTGGACTTACCAAAAAAACTTTTTAATGCCAGGAACAAAATTTTTGGAGCCAGACCCGTATACTACCTTAACTATTCCATCAACAAGTAGAACTATAATTGTCACTGCTTATTATAATCAATTTAATAATACAGTAGTGGCAACATCAGGTAGGGGATTTACAAGAGATGGCCGCATAAAGCCATCAGTTGCTACTGGAGGAGTTAATGTAGTTACTACTAAAGTTGGAGGAGGAACAACTATAGTTACTGGATCAAGTGCAGCCACGGCAGCTCTAACTGGAGCAGTGGCACTAATATTACAATGGGGTGTAGTAGAAGGTAATAATCCAGCATTATATCCACCTAAAATAAACACATTCCTTATAGCTGGAACTAGAAAAAGACCAGGAGATATTTATCCTAATCCAGTATGGGGCTATGGAATGTTGGATTTAACCGCAGTATTCCAAAATATTCGATCTCTTGACATTCCCTCAATGCGCTCTAATAAAAATAAAGAAAATTTAGTGGAATTTACTAAAAATATATTTATAAATATACCTGAAAATATTTATACAAGGTTAGACTAATGCTCTTTAATAACCTTATATAAGATAGGAGGGTTTAGCTGATGAAAGAGCATAGAGAAAATGTAAATCAAGCTCAAGAAACTCCAAATGCTAATTTATTACAATGCGGAAAATTATACTTAAACGATAATTATGAAAGCTATGTTGCTAGTTATGCTGGTGATATTGTAAGTGAGCTTAACAATATAGAATATGCTTGTGCTTTTATTGTAGGATTTAATATGGCGGTAGTTGTTGTTGAAAGAGGAAGATTAAATGAATTAAGAAGTATATCTAAGACCATAGTGCGTTTAGAGAGAGATGAATTATATTCTCTTACTGAATTATCTCCCATTGACACTTCTAATATTTCTAATTTTCATGAAAACCCTTATTTGACATTACGGGGTACAGGGGTAGTTATAGGAATGTTAGATACAGGAATTGATTATTTAAATAAGGAATTTATGACCGAGGATAATAAAACAAGAATAATAGAAATGTGGGATCAGACAGTACAAGATGGACCACCACCACAGGGATTTCCCTATGGAACAAGATATACTAGAGAACAAATTAATGAAGCTATTAATGCACAAAGCAGAGGAGAAGATCCTTATACTATTGTACCTGAACAAGATATCATTGGTCATGGAACAGGGGTTGCAGGTATTATTGGTGCAGGAGGGCGGGCAGGAGTAACTGGAGCAGCACCGGATTGTGAGTTTGTAATTGTAAAACTTAAGCAACCCAATAAAGCTGTTTTACAATTATTTCCTCCTATAGCGGCAACTGCTCCACAATATCAAACTAGTGATGTACTTATGGCATTAAAATATCTATATGAAACGCAAAGAAGATTAAGTAAACCTATGGTTGTGTGTGTAGCTATAGGGTCAAATTATGGAGGCCACGATGGAACTAGCCGAGTAGAAAGATATATAGATTACTTCACATACAGAAGTGAAATTGCGATAGTTGGCGGAACTGGAAATGAAGGAGATGCAGCAAATCATACTAGTGGAAGATTTACACAAACTGGTGAAACTATAGTAATTGAACTACAGGTAGCTGATGATCAAATAGGAATAGAGGTAAACTTATGGTTTAATAGGCCAGATAAGATATCTGTAGGAATAATTTCACCAAGCGGCGAAGCTTTAGAAAGAGTTCCAGAACAAATAACAGAAATCACAGGTTTAAAATTTACATTAGAAGGAACTAGTGTTAACATCCTATACGATTATCAATTTGATATTACAGGGGATGAGCGTGTATCCATTGAATTCAATAACGTTAAAGGAGGAATATGGCAAATAGTATTAATAGGAGATTATATAGTTGATGGAACATATAATGCCTGGACTTATCAAAAGTTTTTTTTAAAACCAGGAACAAAGTTCTTAAAACCAAACCCATATACTACTTTAACTAATCCTTCAACAAGCAGAGAAATAATTGTTACATCTTATTATAATCAAGAGAATAATACAGCAGTAGCACTTTCAGGAAGAGGATTTACAAGAGATGGTCGCGTAAAGCCATCAGTTGCTACTGGAGGAATTGACGTACTTACAACTAAGCCTGGAGGAGGAACAACTACTGTTACTGGTTCTAGTGCAGCTACTGCAGTTTTAGCAGGAGCAGTAGCATTAATAGTACAATGGGGTATAGTTGAAGGTAATAGTCCAGCATTATATCCAGTCAAAATAAATACTCTTCTTATATCTGGAACTAGAAAGAGACCGGGAGATATATACCCTAATCCTGTATGGGGGTATGGCATATTAGATTTAGTAGAAGTATTTAAAAATGTTCGCTCTCTTGATAATAGTTTAAATAGAATTCATGAGAACAAAAATGAGGTAGTGGAATTTAGTAAAAATATACTTATAAAAATTCCAAAAGAAATTTATACAAGGTTAGAATAATGTTCTCTGGATAACCTTATGGATTAAGATAAGGAGGTTCTATTTATGAAAGAGTATAGAGAAATTATAAATCAAACTCAGCAAACTCTAAATAATAACTTGCTGGAATGTGGAAAGTTATATTTAAATGATAACTATGAGAGTTATGTTGCTAGTTATGTTGGTGATATTGTAGGCGAGCTTAACAATATAGAATATGCTTGTGCTTTTATTGTAGGGCTTAATATGGCAGTAGTTGTTGTCGAAAAAGGAAGAGTAAATGATTTAAGAAATATATCTAAGACTATAGTGTATTTGGAAAGAAATAATCTATTTTCTCTTACTGAATTGTCGCCTATTGATACTTCTAACATTTCTAACTTTCATGAAAATGCTTATTTAACATTACGGGGTACAGGTGTAGTTATAGGAATGTTAGATACAGGAATTGATTATTTAAATAAAGAGTTCATTACAGAGGATAATAAAACAAGAATAATAGAAATGTGGGATCAAACAGTACAAGATGGGCCGCCTCCACAGGGGTTTCCTTATGGAACAAGATATACTAGAGAACAAATTAATGAAGCTATTAGTGCACAAAGTAGAGGGGAAGATCCTTATGATATCGTACCTGAACAAGATACTATTGGTCATGGAACAGGAGTGGCAGGAATTGCTGGTGCAGGAGGTCATGCAGGTGTAACAGGAGCAGCGCCAGATTGTGAGTTTGTAGTTGTAAAGCTTAGAGAAGTTAATCCAGCTGTTTTAGCACAATTTCCTAAAATAGAGACAACTGCTCCACAATATCAAACCAGCGATATACTTATGGCATTAAAATATTTATATGAATCTCAACTAAGCTTAAATAAGCCTATGGTTGTATGCGTAGCTATAGGATCAAATTATGGAGGGCATGACGGAAGTGGCCGTGTAGAAAGATATATAGATTCTTTCGCGTTCAGAAGTGAAATTGCAGTAGTAGGTGGAACTGGAAATGAAGGAGATGCAGCAAATCATACTAGTGGAAGGTTTACACAAACTGGTGAAACTATAATAGTTGAATTACAGGTAGCTGATGATCAAATAGGAATAGAAGTAAATTTATGGTTTAATAGGCCAGATAAGATATCTGTAGGAATAATTTCTCCAAGTGGCGAGGCTTTAGAAAGAGTTCCACAGCAAATAACAGTAATCACAGGTTTTAAATTTACATTAGAAGGAACTAGTATTTCTGTATTATACGATTATCAATTTGATATTACAGGAGATGAGCGTGTATCCATTGAGTTTAGCAATATTAGAGGAGGAATATGGCAAATAGTATTAATAGGAGATTATATAGTTGATGGAAGATATAATGCATGGACTTATCAAAAACTTTTTTTAAAGCCGGGAACAAAGTTCTTAAGGCCAAATCCATATACTACTTTAACTAATCCTTCAACAAGCAGAGAGATAATTGTTACATCTTATTATAATCAAGATAATAATACAGCAGTAGCCACTTCTGGAAGAGGATTTACAAGAGATGGTCGAGTAAAACCATCAGTTGCCACTGGAGGAATTGACGTGCTTACAACTAAGCCCGGAGGAGGAACAACTATTGTTACTGGTTCTAGTGCAGCTACTGCAGTTTTAGCAGGAGCAGTAGCATTAATTGGACAATGGGGTATAGTTGAAGGTAATAGTCCAACAATATATTCACCTAAACTAAATACTGTTCTTATATCGGGAACTAGAAAGAGACCAGGAGATATGTATCCTAATCCCGTATGGGGGTATGGTATATTAGATTTAGTGGGGGTATTTGCAAATATTCGCTCTCTTGATAATAGTTTAAATAAAATTCATAAGAATAAAAATGAGATAGTGGAGTTTAGTAAAAATATACTTATAAAAATCCCGAAAGAAATTTATACAAGGTTAGAATAATGCTCTTTAATAACCTTATATATAAGATAGGAGGGCTTAGCTGATGAAAGAGCATAGAGAAAATGTAAATCAAGCTCAAGAAACTCCAAATGCTAATTTATTACAATGTGGAAAGTTGTATTTAAATGATAACTATGAGAGTTATGTTGCTAGTTATGTTGGTGATGTTGTAAGCGAGCTTAACAATATAGAATATGCTTGTGTTTTTATTGTAGGATTTAATATGGCAGTAGTTGTTGTTGAAAAAGGAAGAGTAAATGATTTAAGAAGTGTATCTAAGACTATAGTGTATTTGGAAAGAAATAATCTATATTCTCTTACTGAATTATCTCCTATTGATACTTCTAATATTTCTAATTTTCATGAAAATCCTTATCTGAGATTACGAGGTACAGGTGTAGTTATAGGAATGTTAGATACAGGAATTGATTATTTAAATAAAGAATTCATTACAGAAGGTAATAAAACGAGAATAATAGAAATGTGGGATCAGACAGTACAAGATGGACCAGCACCACAGGGATTTCCTTATGGAACAAGATATACTAGAGATCAAATTAATGAAGCTATTAATGCACAAAGTAGAGGAGAAGATCCTTATACTATTGTACCTGAACAAGATATCATTGGTCATGGAACAGAGATTGCAGGTATTATTGGTGCAGGAGGGCGGGCAGGAGTAACTGGAGCGGCGCCAGATTGTGAGTTTGTAGTTGTAAAGCTTAAAGAAGTTAATCCAGCTGTTTTAGCACAATTCCCTAAAATAGAGACAACTGCTCCACAATATCAAACTAGTGATGTACTTATGGCATTAAAATATCTATATGAAACTCAAAGAAGATTAAGTAAACCTATGGTTGTGTGTGTAGCTATAGGGTCAAATTATGGAGGACATGATGGAACTGCTCGTGTAGAAAGATATATAGATTATTTTTCATATAGAAGTGAAATTGCAATAGTTGGCGGAACTGGAAATGAAGGGGATGCAGCCAATCATACTAGTGGAAGATTTACACAAACTGGTGAAACTATAATAGTTGAATTAGAGGTGGCTGATGATCAAGGAGGAATAGAGGTAAACTTATGGTTTAATAGGCCAGATAAGATATCTGTAGGAATAATTTCTCCAAGTGGCGAAGCTTTAGAAAGAGTTCCGGAGGAAATAACGCAAATTACAGATTTAAAATTTACATTAGAAGGAACTACTGTTTCTATATTATATGATTATCAATTTGATATTTCGGGAGATGAGCATGTATCCATTGAGTTTAGCAATATTAGAGGGGGAATATGGCAAATAGTATTAATAGGAGATTATATAGTTGATGGAAGATATAATGCATGGACTTATCAAAAGCTTTTTTTAAAGCCAGGAACAAAGTTTTTAAAACCTAATCCGTATACTACTTTAACTAATCCTTCAACAAGTAGAGAAATAATTGTTACATCTTATTATAATCAAGATAATAATACAGCAGTGGCCACTTCTGGAAGAGGATTTACAAGAGATGGTCGCGTAAAGCCATCAGTTGCTACTGGAGGAATTGACGTACTTACAACTAAACCTGGAGGAGGAACAACTACTGTTACTGGTTCTAGTGCAGCTACTGCAGTTTTAACAGGAGCAGTAGCATTAATAGTACAATGGGGTATAGTTGAAGGTAATAGTCCGGCATTATATCCAGTTAAAATAAATACTCTTCTTATATCTGGAACTAGAAAGAGACCAGGGGACATATATCCTAATCCTGTATGGGGGTATGGTATATTGGATTTAGTAGAAGTATTTAAAAATGTTCGTTCTCTTGATAATAGTTTAAATAGAATTCATGAGAATAAAAATGAGGTAGTAGAATTTAGTAAAAATATACTTATAAAAATCCCAAAAGAAATTTATACAAGGTTAGAATAATGCTCTCTAGATAACCTTATGGAGATAAGATAAAGGAGGTTTTATTTATGAAAGAGCATAGAGAAAGTGTGAGTGAAGTTCAACAAGAATTAATAATTAGTTTGCCACAGTGTGGTAAATTATATTTAGATCCTGAATATGAAAGCTACATTGGAGAATATATTGGAGATGTGGCAGGCCAACTTAATAAGATAGATTATGCTTGTGCACTAGTAGTTGGCGAATTTACAGTAATAGTAATCGTTAAAAGTGGAAGAGTAAGTGATTTATTACGTGATGTACCAGCTATAATAAACTTAGAGAGAGATGAATTATATTCTCTTACTCAATTATCGCCTATCAATACAGCTAATATTTCTATTTTTCATGGAAATTCTTTTTTAAGTCTACGAGGGACAGGAGTAGTTATAGGAATGTTAGACACAGGAATCGACTACTTAAATAGAGAGTTTATGACAGAAGACAACAAAACTAGAATAATAGGAATATGGGATCAAACCATACAAGAAGGACCATATCCAGAAGGATTTCCTTATGGAACTGAATATTCTAGAGAACAGATAAATGAAGCTATCGCGGCTCAAGCTAGAGGAGAAGATCCCTACACTATTGTTCCTCAAAGGGATGATAATGGTCATGGAACTGAAATAGCAGGAATTATTGGTGCAGGAGGTCGCGCAGGAGTGACAGGAGCAGCACCAGATTGTGAATTTTTAATTGTTAAGCTTAAAGAAGCTAGTAAAAGTCTTACAGAACAATTTCCGCAAGTTGCTGTAACAATACCAGAATATCAAAGTACCGATATACTTTTAGCACTAAAATATTTATATGATACTCAAAGAAAACTAAATAAACCTATGGCTATATGTATAGCTTTAGGTGCAAATTATGGAGCACATGATGGAAGTTCTCGAGTAGAGAGATATATAGATTATTTTTCAGTTAGAAGTGGAATAGCAGTAGTCGGTGGAACTGGAAATGAAGGAGATGCTGCAAATCACACTAGTGGTGTATTTACACAAAGTGGAGAGACTAGGATAATTGAGCTACAAGTAGCTGATGACCAACTTGGAATAGAAGTAAATATATGGTTTAATCGACCAGATAGAATTTCTGTAGCAATCATTTCTCCAAGTGGAGAAATACTACAAAAAATTCCAGAGAAACTAAAAGGAGTAGTGACTTTAAAGTTTACACTAGAAGGAACTATTGCCACATTATTATATGATTATCCAGAAAATGTAACTGGGGATGGACGTATATCTATTGGTTTTACAAATGTTAGAGGTGGAATATGGCAGATAGTTTTATTAGGTGAATATATAGTAAATGGAAGGTATGATGCATGGACTTATCAAAAGAATTTTTTAAGACCGGGAACAAAATTTTTAGAACCAGATCCAGAAGTTACTTTAACTATCCCTTCAACAAGCAGAACTATAATTGTTACTTCTTATTATGATCAAAATACTGGCACAGTTGTACCAACCTCTGGAAGGGGATTTACAAGGGATGGACGAGTAAAACCGGCAGTTACTACTGGAGGAATCAATGTGCTTACCACTAGAGCAGGAGGTGGAACAACTGTTATTACTGGATCTAGTGCAGCTACTGCAGTTTTAACTGGAGCAGTAGCATTAATATTGCAATGGGGTGTAGTAGAAGGTAATAGACCAGCGTTATATCCACCTAAGATAAATACTCTTCTTATATCTGGTACTAGAACAAGACCAGGAGATATTTATCCTAATCCAAGTTGGGGGTATGGTATATTAGATTTGAATAAAGTATTTCAAAATATTCGCTCTTTTGATGAAGATTTAAATAGAAATATAGATAAAAAGAATAATGTAGCAACATTTACTAAGAATGTAATTGTTCGTATACCTAAAGAACTCTATAATGTATATGAAAAAAATAACTAGTTAAAGATGCAAAGTATATCTTGTGTTAAACATGTCAACAGGTTTCCATGATAGCTCAGCTATCATGGGGTTCTGACGATTCAGTATGACATAAAATATATACGTATACTGACTAGTTATTTTTTGAATATATCTAATGATTAAATATAAAAGTTAGATAATATCTTTAGGATATAATTAAGTAATTACAATGTAATAATTATTGTAACTAATATTTATAACTTTCTATAAAAGCAAGTTTTATAGATTAAATTAAACTATTAATAATACAAAATAAAAAAACAATTTACTCATATATTTACATATATTAGAATAAAATATAATTGAAGCATTTTAATTAAGGAGTATTTATATGGCTGATACAGGCAAAATAATGGTTAATGTCTATAGACAAAATAGTTATGTTCCAATTACTGATGCCAAGGTGACGATAGCTCCAGTAGGAGGGGAAACAAGACAAGAGATCGTACTATCAACTAATAGTTCCGGACAAACAGAAGCTGTTGAAGTAAGTGCACCACCTATAGAACTCACAATGGACCCACAACAAGCTGAAATGCCTTATAGTCTTTGGAATATAAACGTTGAAGCAGAAGGATATGAGCCAGTAACTGTGGAAGGGTGTCAAGTATTATCTGAAACTACATCTATACAAAATTTTAACCTAGCAAATTTATCTAGAAGCAATAGAGAAATACAAATAGGAAGAGTAATAATCGTACCTGATATAACTTTGTTTGGAAATTTTCCACCTAAAATTCCTGAAGATCCTGAGAAAGCTTTACCACCTCCACCAGCCGGATTTGTTGTATTACCTGAACCAATAATACCTGAATATATAATAGTTCATGCAGGTGCACCAACTAATCCAGCAGCACCAAACTATAGGGTGCCATTTAAAGATTACATTAAGAATGTTGCAAGTTGCGAAATATATGCTACTTGGCCAGAAAGCACAATAAGAGCTAATATATATTGTATAATATCTTTTACATTAAATAGAATTTATACTGAATGGTATAGAGGCAAAGGATATAATTTTGATATTACAAATTCCACTGCTTTTGACCATGCATTTACTTATGGAAGGAATATCTTTGACAGTTTTGATAGGGTTGTTGATGAGGTATTTACAACTTATATTAGAAGAAGAGGAGCAAAACAGCCACTATTAGCTCAATATTGTGACGGTCAAAGAGTTAAATGTCCAGGATGGCTGACTCAGTGGGGAAGCAAATATTTAGGAGATCAAGGAAAAGTGCCGTATGAAATCTTAACTAATTTTTATGGAAGTGATATTGACTTGGTTAGGGCTGAAAGAGTAGCAGGAAGTCCACAATCTTATCCAGGTTATACATTAGGAATTGGCACTACTGGAGAACCAGTAAGAGTAATTCAAACTCAGTTAAATAGAATAGCACAAAATTATCCTTTAATACCTAAAGTAGCAGTAGATGGAGTATATGGACCTACCACTGCAGAAAGTGTTAGAGTATTTCAAAGTATATTCAATCTTCCACAAACAGGAACGGTAGATTATGCAACTTGGTATCAAATATCAAATATATATGTAGGTGTTAGTAGAATTGCTGAATTGAGAAGTAGTATGGGTATAGACTCTAGGGAAGCTAGAACCTTAGAAGAAGAATTAAATAGAAGTAGCACATCAATATTTATTCCACCTACACCATATAAAGGAATATGGAATGTACCAAGAGTGGAATATCCAGTAGATTAAAATAAATGAGAATGTTTGCGAAAAATGCAAACATTATTATTCATATTTTACTATAAAATGAGTATTTTATAGTATTAATTTAAATAAATTAGGTTAAAAACAATTATTAATATAGTGTAAATGCAAAATAAGGCATGATTTTTATCATGCCTTATTTTTTCGGGATTATTGGGATTGATTTATTAAAGTTTATCATAGTAACTATCATTTATATCTTTACAGCTAAGGCTCAAACTGGCTTAATTGCAAAGATATTTAAGAGAAAATCTTAGAATATTTATATAAGTTTCTAATTCAAATTATTTCTCTATAGAATAAAATCTATAAAATAATACTTGGGGAAGTGATTAAAAAATACTTACAGAATTTTATCCAATGTATAATAGTTACAATTAAAAACATTTCAATAATATTATTTTAATAAGATTTTATTATATAATTCTTATAAGAAGATTAAAATTTGATGAATAAGTCATAAAAGTTATCTTTGATTATACAATCTCGATTGAATTTTATAAGTAAAGGTTTGAAGTTCTTCGTTCAAAATATTTAATCCTCTTTCAATTTTAATTCCGTTGCATTTTATAAAGCTTCTTCCAGAGTTCATATACATATATTTGTTTAAGCCTATAAGTAATATAAAGAAGCTGGATATGATAATAACTACACTTATAATTTTCTTTTTCATATATATCCTCCTACTTAAATAAGTAAAAAGTTACTTATAATATATAACAATAAAATATGAACTGGATAGAAAGCATAAAAAGCGTATTTAAAACTTTTGCCCTTTTCACCATTATATTTTTTAATAAATATTAAGGAAAGGAGAGAGGCACATTGCAAGAAAACACCCAAATTTAAATTACCATTTATAAATGTATATTTATAAATAGGTACAACGTAAATTATATTCACAATAATCTGTGCTATAATTAGCCTTGTAAAATTATTTTTGAACAATTTAAATGCTAATATAGTTAAAACTCCATATATTCCATATTCAGCACGAAATACATAAGAAGATATAACTATAGCTGATACAACTATAAATTTTAATATATTATTTAATAGTTGATTTTCAGAAAATTTATAGTCAGTAGCATATAGTGCCATAAGTCCAATGAATAATGTAAAAAATATATTTAAATAAGTCATGTGAAAGGCTAGCATATAAGGTACTTGGGAGACTAAAGCAAAAATAAAAAGTCTTATTGAATATTTTTTAATGCTATGGGTATGTATATAGCCTTCTGTAATTAAATAAGCGAATATAGGAAAAGCAATTCTTCCTATAACTCTCAAAAGCAAATATTGTGGAAATAGAACAGAGCCTATGTGATCTATAAGCATACAAATACAAGCAAGTAGCTTTAAGTGAAAACTGTTCATAAATATCACCTCATTTATAAATTTTTAAATCCAAATTAGAATAACACTATTATAAGGCTGAAGGTATAGGGATACAATGCGAAAAATTAATATATACTCTGGAAGATAAATTTTCTATAAAAACAGATTAACCCCTTTAAAATTAAGGATTAATAATTAAAAATAAAAAATTCAGGATGAAATTTATTTTAAAAAACTCCAAAGGCTTTGACGGTGGAGTTTTAACCATAATTCTTCATTATTCATTCTTAATTTTTAATATATTGTAAAAATTTTATTATGGAAATTAAAATCATGTATAAGTTAAATTTTCATTAAGGAACCCTATAATAAGTTGCCTAGTAAAACATAGAATTCACAATCTTAATTAATGGAGAATTGAAAATGGAAGATTATAGTTAATTATCAGCGGAGTATGGAAATTTTTTAATTTATTTGTTTTCTAGAGCCTATTATTTTTATGATGTAATGTATATTCCCTAATAAAGAAAAAAATCCTTTTATATATTGTTAATATTTTAAATATATTCATAGTGTATAGGAATAATAAAATAAAACAAAACCCTGACAGTTAATTATGATTATGACATTAAGATATAATATTTTTAGCATTTATTCTAAGTTTAAAGTATCGATCAATTTAGCTACTTCTTCTTTAGATTCACATATTCAAAAGCAAGTAAATATACTAAACATACCATAAAATGCACAGCTATAAGTCCAAGGAATAATGTAAAGAATATATTTAAGATAGATGATTTAAAAGTGAGCATGTAAGGTAGCTGAGAAAGAATCTAAAGACTAGCAGTTGAATATTCTTTTAAATTTTTAGCGTGATAATAACCTTTTGGAAAAATTGGTTACAATAGACTCCTATTGCTTATAATAAAATCCTTCTGAAAATATGTTAATATTGATTTATAATATAATAAATAAAGATATATAAGAGGTGAAAATTAATGGAGAAGACAATTCTAGTTGTTGATGATGAAGAAAGTATAAGAAGATTATTAGGGGCTTATTTATCAAAAGAAAAATATAATGTTATTTATGCAGTAAATGGCGTGGATGCTCTAAATAAATTAAAGAATGATGAGGTTCACCTTATAATATTAGATATAATGATGCCTATCATGGGAGGATTTGAAGCATTACAACTTATAAGACAAAGTTATGATATTCCTATTATAATGCTCAGTGCAAAGGAAGAAGAACAAGATAAACTTTTAGCTTTTGGATTTGGGGTAGACAACTATGAAACTAAGCCTTTCAGTCCTAAAATATTAATAGCAAAAGTTAATGCATTGATTAAGAGAACCTATGGCAGTGAAGTTAAAAGCGAAGATATGTATGATTTTGATGGTTTGTGTATAAATGAGAAATCACATATAGTAACTGTGGATAAATCAGAAATTTCTTTAACCCCTACAGAATTTTCTTTACTTATGTACTTTGTAAAAAATAAAAATATTGTACTAACTAGGGAACAAATTTTAGATGGAGTTTGGGGTTATGATTTTGATGGAGATTTTAGGGTAGTAGATACCAGTGTTAAAAGACTAAGAGAAAAGTTAAAAGATAAATCTAAATTAATTCAAACAGTTAGAGGCTTTGGATATAAATTTGAGGTTAAGAATGAAATATAAGATAAGATATAAGGAGAGTATATCAACAAAGCTATTTATAATTACTACACTAATTTTTACATTATTTTTAAGCTTTAGCCTTTTAATACAAAGAATATTTTTTCAAAGTATGTATTCTAATAAGAAGAAGCAAGAAATAAGAACTAATACTGTTAAGTTTTCTCAAAGATACGATAAATTAAAGAATTATGAAGAGCTGACAGCACTTATGAAAGAATATGAGGAGAAATATAATACATATTTAGCAATAGTAGAATATAAATATGAGTTTACTATTACATTTAATATTGAAATAGCAGGAGAAAGTAATAAAAGAGGCAAATATGTAAATCAAATTTTAGCTGAGTTAAACACAAATGAATTATTAAGAAATAAGCTTTTAAAGGAGAAGATAATAGTCTTTTCTGTAGAGACTACCTATAGCGAGAATAAAGATTTAGTTTGTATAAAGCTAGACGATAATAAACTTATAATAGGAACTACATCACTTCAGCCTATTGATGAAGGTATTAGCGTTATAGAGGAGTTTTATAAATACTTCTATGTAGTAGCAATATTTATAATCCTAGTACTATCTTTTATATATTCTATAATGATCACTAATCCTTTAAGAAGAATAAATTCAACTGCAAAGAAAATGAGTAATTTAGATTTTAGTGAAAAATGTGAAGTAGTATCCGAAGATGAAATAGGAAACTTAGCAATAACATTAAACTTCCTTTCAGAAAACTTGTATCGTGCGTTATCTTCATTGCAAAGAGCAAATATCCAGCTTCAAAAAGATATAGAAAGAGAAAGAAAAGTAGAAGAGGTTAGAAAAGAATTCGTAGCAGCAGTATCACATGAGCTTAAAACTCCTATAACTATAATTAAAGGCTATATAGAAGGTATTAAGGATGATGTATTTTCAGAGGAAGAAAAAAATGAATCCTTAGATATAATTTTAGAAGAAACTAATAAAATGGGTAAGCTTGTAAAAGATATGTTAGATTTATCTGCATTAGAAAGCCATGCTACAGGACTTAAGAAGGAAATATTTAACCTTAGTGAAATGATAGAAAAAAATATAAAAAGTTTAAACAATGAAATAAATGATAAAGATATAACCGTTGATAGAAATTATATTTCTGATGTTTATATAAAAGCAGACAAATTTAGAATGGAACAAGTTATAACTAATTTTTTAACTAATGCTATAAGACATACTGAGCCTTTGGGATTTATATGGGTATCTATGAATTTTGAAGACAATAGGCTTAGGGTATCTGTTGAAAACACTGCAAATCCTATATCAGATCAAGAGATGACCAATATATGGAGTAAGTTTTATAAAGCTGATAAGTCAAGAAGTAGGACTTTGGGAGGAAGTGGATTAGGGCTTTCTATAGTTAAAAATGTATTAGAGCTTCATAATATGGAATATGGTGTAAGAAATACAGAAAGAGGGGTAGAGTTTTACTTTTATACAGAAGTAGAAGATGTTAAAAACAATTAGCATATAATTTCTCAATATTTTTTTAGATAGCTATGAAAATTCTATTAAAATTAATATAGTATAATTAAACTATTGAAAAAATATTTAGAATTTTGGTATTATAGTCTTACAACATAGGGAAAATTTTAGGATATGTTAACTTTATATGAAACTATAAGTAACTTATACAATTATAGGATAAATATGTTTAGAATTATTTATTCATAAAGATATTACTTAGAACTATATAAGTTAAATTCAATGCTTATTTTAAATTTAAACAAGGCATCTTGAAGAAAACTAGTCATTATTCTAGGATATTTATGTCATACTAAATCGTAAAGATCAAAGATATTAGTTATATCTATGGAGCATTACTTTTTATGTGGCAAAAAATATTCTTAGAATCTTTGACTAATTATTTTGTTTCAGATGCCTAAACATAAAATAGATGGGGGTATAAAATATGAAAGGCACAACAGTAGCTACATGGGTTAGAACATGTAGAAATTTTTATGGAGATGGCTTTATTGATGAAGCTATGATAAATGCTGGCTTTGAAAGCAGTAAGATATTTTCTCCAGCAGAAGATGTTGACGAATTAAAAATTCAAAAGTTTATAAAATATATTTCAAATAATAAGGGAATAACAGAGGGAGAACTTTGGCGAAAAATAGGTAGGGATAACATATACTCTTTTTCTAAAGATTTTAAAGCATTTTTTTATCATGATAATACCTATTCATTTCTTAAGTCACTTTATGATATACATACTGTAATGACTAAGAGAATACCGGGAGCTAAACCGCCAATAGTTGATATTAAAGCTATTTCTGATAGACAAGCTATTATAACCTATTCTTCTAAAAGAAAGATGTTTGATTATTTTTTAGGAATGCTTGAAGGTAGCTTTTCTTACTTTAAAGAGGAAGCTAATTTTGATGTAATTGAAAAAACAGAAGATGGATTGAAAGTTAAAATAACTTTCAATAAAGATATTAAGTATAAAAAGACTTACTTCATAAATAAAATATTATCCTTTGGATTTGTAAAAAGTGTAGGTTTCAAGGCTGCAATAGTTACATCCATAATAACATTTTTATCTACACTACCTATTTTAGGGTTAAGTAGTATATTTAAAGGATTAATAATTTCATTAATTAGTGGCGCAGGTGCCTTTTTAGGAACTTCATTACTTATAAGACCACTTACTCATATTGAAAAAATACTGGATAATCTTAATAATAAGGAATTTGTTGAAGAAAGCATTCTTATAACTAATGATAGATTCGAAAGGTTATATAGTAAGCTTAATAGTCACATAAAGAATATAAAGAGTGATTTTGTAGGATTTAAAGGCATCACTGACGAGATGGCAACTTTTGCTAAAAACATAAGTACTATTTCTGAAAATATGGATAAGACCTCAGAGGAAATATCTCAAGTTGTGAATCAAGTAGCAGATACTTCTGTTGAACAAGCACAAAATACAGAAAATGCTGCACATATATTAAATGATAATATCAATGCCTTAAAGCTTATTGTTGATAGTGAAAACAATAATAAAGAAGAGCTTGAAGTTACAATTAATAAGATTACTGATAGCTATAAACAAGTTGATAAAGCAAGCGAAAATATATTAGAGACACTAGAAAGTTTCCAAGAAGTTAAAGTCAAAGGAACTCAATTAGGTGATAAAGCTAAAGATATTACTAATATAGTTTATATAGTATCTCAAATTTCGGATATGACTAACCTATTAGCTCTTAATGCTTCTATTGAAGCAGCAAGGGCAGGAGAACAGGGTAAAGGATTTGCTGTAGTAGCTGATGAAGTTAGAAAACTTGCTGAGCAAACTAAAGATGCTGTAGAGGAAATAAACACAAATCTTGTTCAATTTGTTGATGATATTGATGTATTAGTTAAAAATATAGAAAATAAACATGATGTACTTCAAGAAGCAACTAAAGGATTAGTTTTAATAAGAGATGTAAGTAAAGAAACAACTACATCCGTTAGAACTGTATCTACTTCAATGATAAAAACAATAAATGAGTTAGATACAGAAGCAGAGTCAATTGCAAATATGTACAACAATATAGAATCCCTAGCGGCTATAGCGGAACAAAACTCAGCAGCATCACAAGAGGTTAGCGCAAATGTTAATCTATATACAGAAGAAATTAAAAATCTTATAGAAAGTATAAATGAATTTAAAAAAATTGCTAAATTCTTTGAAGAGGATTTAGGAAAATATAAAATATAATAAAAAAATCCATTATCCTTAGGATAGTGGATTTTTTATTATATATCAGTTCTAAAACTAATATATGTAAAAATAATTGAGGCTTTTTAGTATCATAACTAGAGTTATTCAATTCATAATGCACAATGCACAGTTCATAATTATGGATATTTCTCAGCAAAAGCTGAGAAGTTTAAAATTAATTTATTTTTAAAGCTACATATTAGCTTCTTAAAAAAATAATTAAAGAAATTAGTTTGATAAAACTAATTTCCACCATAATTCTCAATGTCCATTGTCAATCCTCAATTGACTAAACTCCTTCTAAATCAAAATTAGGTATAAAACTTTCTTTGGCAGTACCTTCTTCTTGTATAAAAGCATTCTTATATCCTAATTCTAGACAATGACTAATAAGTGCATCGTAATGTTTAGGATTTAGAGGTTTTGTCAATTCCTCAAATTTACTACAGTTATAAACTGGTGTGTACTGATTCATAAGACTTAGATAAACTTTGTGATTATAAGTTTTAAATATGTAATCTACAATTTTTTTAGAATCAAATAATAATCCAGGAAGCATTAAATGTCTTATTATAACACCATTCTTCATCATGCCATCATTATCAAAGGTAGGTTCACCTACTTGATTAAACATTTCTTCAATAACAGAGATAGCGCTATTAAAATAGTTTTTGGCATTAGAATATTTTATTGCATATTTATCATTAAAATATTTTAGATCTGGAAGGTAGATATCAATATATCCTCTTAATTTTCTAATAGCATCTACATTTTCATATCCATTAGAATTATATACAATAGGTAACTTTAATCCATTATCTTTAGCTAGTTTTATAGCTTCAATAATTTGAGGAATATAGTGAGTAGGAGTAACTAAATTTATATTATGAACCCCACTTCCTTGTTGCTCTAGAAATATTTCACTAAGTCTTTCAATAGAAATCTCTTTTCCTACTCCATTATGACTAATTTGATGATTTTGGCAAAAAACGCATTTAAGATTGCAATTAGAAAAGAAAACAGTACCGGAACCTTTAGAACCAGAAATGCAAGGTTCTTCCCAATAATGCTTAGAAACTTTAGAAACTTTTATATTTGAATTTGAATTACAAAATCCTAGCTTTCTGACTGTTCTATCAACAGAGCAATTTCTAGGACAAAGATTACAACTTTTTAGCATATACAAATTTTCCATAGTACTTCTCCTAGGTAAAATGATTTTAGGCATGTAAAAGAAAATAATATATTAATCCATCATTTTCAATGCCTTAATATATTAAAATTATAACCTAATATAATGGAGAATGTACAATTTAAATAAAATTTGATATATTATGAAAAGTCACCTCTGAAAACCATTATAGGAATTAGAGGTGAGAATTCATTTATTTATTTTCTACATTTTTTCATATAGAATATGAATGTTTGTACCACAAATATTAAGCTTATAATACCAAAGCCAGGATACAAATAGGTTATTAAATTCTTAAAACCTATTTGAGAAACCGGAAGAGCGATAAAAAGTATTATGACTACAGCTTTTTTATAAGGTATATTAAATTTCTGCTCAAGAGTTTTTCCTACGCTATATATATCTGATACCTCTGTTGAGAACATTTCACACCAAATAACAAGTAGAAGAAGAACCTGCATTAATGGTCCAAACTTGCTTGCTACATGAAGTAAAGGTATCTCATATTTAAATATATCAGGAATATTTACGAGTAACATAGAGTTTATTAGAAAACCTAGTAAGGTTAATAGCAATGAACCTAGTATAAGGCCCAAAATAATCATAGATTTATTTTTCATTTCCTTACTTACAGGAACAAGAACTCCACTACAGGATAACATATTGAAACCTGCATATAAAAATGAGGAGATTATCCATTGATAAGGTATTATCATATTTTTATGAACAGGTACAGTTTTCATAAATTCTAAGGACATGTTATCTCTATAATATATTAAATAAAGGGTAAATACAGCAATTACAATAGTAGAAAGTGAAGGTACGATAAAAGAATTAATAGCAATTAAGCCTTTTGTATCACGAAGTAAAGTGATAAGAGAAACTATTGCCATTAAAATAATTCCAATATATTTTGGAAGCCCAAAATATTGTTTTAATAATGCTCCTCCACCAGCTAAAATGATTGC
This sequence comes from Clostridium argentinense CDC 2741, assembly GCF_000816675.1. GTDB lineage: Bacteria > Bacillota > Clostridia > Clostridiales > Clostridiaceae > Clostridium_J > Clostridium_J argentinense. The sequence continues at coordinate 51,738 of NZ_AYSO01000018.1, forward strand.
TGCACCAGCCACTAGGAAAAAACTAGTTAAAATATCGGTAATTTTTCCTAGAAAGCCAGGACTTACTAAGTTTATAAGCTCAGTGTAGGAATTTAAATTGTAACGTAAACTTATGGATACTATCATAGAACTAACAAAGATATAAAATATTGCACAAATCAATAATCCGATAAAGCTTTTATATCCATATGTAGTAAAAAACTGAGTTATTTCTTGACCTGATGCTAACCCTGCCCCAACAATAGTACCCACAAAAACTGTAGCTGCTTGAAAAATTAAAGCTAATTGTTTCTTCAAGTATATCTCCCCCATAATCTTATATATATACTTTAAATATATAGAGGGTTGTACAATTTTATTCATAAGAAAAATACTTAAGTATGTGAAATAAAATAAATATTATAAATTATGGTATGAATTTCATAATCAAATCCACAAATAAAGTTAAAGACTTCAAAGCGGACATAATATAAAATAATAATTTTTTATGTTTAGTATTAAATTTTTTACAAACACTATTGTTGAGGTGATATAGATGTTTAATCCAAAAAGAGTGGTTTTTGAAGAGGATGCATTGAAATATGACAAAGGAAAAGAGCTTTTAGAATTTTTTAAAGATCAAAATGTGGAAATAAAGTATTCTAAAAGCGGAAGAATATCTGGAATTCCAGGTAAAAGTCCTACGGAAATGTATGGAGAAGGAAAAAATACTTTAGTTGTAGGTGTAAGAAAGACATTAAAATTTGAATCTTGTAAACCATCCGCTCATTATCAGCTTCCATTAGTTAGTGGATGTATGGGAATGTGTGAGTATTGTTATTTAAATACACAAATGGGTAAAAGACCATATACAAAAATCCATGTAAATACTAAAGAAATATTAGAAAAAGCAGGAAAATACATCAATGAAAGACTACCAAATATAACAATATTTGAAGGAGCAGCTACTTCAGATCCTATACCAGTAGAACAGTATACAGGAGCATTAAAAAAAGCTATTGAGTATTTTGGTGAAAATGAAAAAGCACTTTTTAGATTTGTTACTAAATATACAGAAGTGGATAGTCTTTTAGATGCAAAACATAACGGCAGAACTACTATAAGATTTAGTTTAAATATAAATGAAGTAATAAGTAAGTTTGAACATAGAACACCTAGTTTCGAAGAAAGAATAGAAGCAGCTAAAAAAGTAAGTGATGCAGGATATACTTTGGGATTCATAATTGCGCCAGTGTTTTTAGAGGATAACTATCAAGAAAAATATTATGAGCTTTTATATAAGATTAAAGAAAAAATTCCAAATGAAAAAATAAACTTTGAAGTAATTTCTCATAGGTTTACTAAAAGAGCTAAAGAAAATATATTAAGTATATTTCCTAAAAGTATTTTACCTATGGAAGAAGAATTAAGAAAGTTTAAATTTGGTCAGTTTGGTTATGGAAAATATATTTATAAGGATGATGAAATGAAGGAATATAAAGAGTTTTTTACAAAGAGTATAAATGAACTTTTTGGAGAAGGAAATATTAATTATATAATTTAATTTATTTTAATTTATTTTAACAGTTAGGAATTTGTAATAAATATTAAAGAAATTAATCTGAAACTTTTATACTGAAGAAGAAAGACTAATTAATTATTTATTATATAAGAATATAAAAGTGAATAGAAATTTTTTATATTTTATTAAATTGAAAATTATGATAATTTTAGTGATATAATAATAAGTAAAAATATTTTAGCATAATATTTTAATACATAGTTTTAAACAAAGAGGGGTGTAATATATGGAATTAAAATTATCAAATTTTCTTATAGAATCAAAGAAATCTATAAAAAAACTTATAGAAATCTTATCAACGGAATATAAATATGTATCTGTGTTAGGAACTGACTGTTTTGGAAAAGAATATACTTCTTTAAGAACTGGAACTTCTATAAAAAATTCTAATTGGAATGAAAGAGGATTTGTCTTAAAGGTATATAATGGAATCAATTATTCAGAATTTTCCTTTGATTATATATCATATGATAGCGTAGAAAATCTTGCAGAACAAATTAAAGAAAAAATAAAAACTTATATATCATTATCTGATGAAAATGAAGTAAACCATTATCCAGTATTAGAGGAAGAAGAAATAAAAAAGTTCTTTAAGGATAAAGTAGATATTTATCCAACAACTGTTAGTGATAAAGAAATATTAAATAAAATTACAAATATAAATAAAAATGCAATGGTTCTTAGCGATAAGATTTTAGATGTAAGAGTAGCTTATAATTATCTTCATGTAAATAAAATTTTTATGTCAAATAAAAGAGATTTAGAGCAAAGTTATTTGTGGAGTGAAGGTATGGTTCAATGTATAACCACTAATGAAGAAGACACTAGATTTAATTATAAAGTTTTTTCAGGATTAAAAGGTATAGAAATTATAGATGAAATGGAAAGTTCAATTAAAGAAGTTGTAGATATCGCTTTAAAGGCATTAGAGGCTAAGCCTATAGTTCCAGGAATGTATGATGTAATATGTTCTCCAGAGGTGTCAGGATTAATTGCTCATGAAGCTTTTGGTCATGGTGTAGAAATGGACATGTTCCTTAAAGAAAGAGCAAAAGCTAAGGAGTATATAGGGCAATATATTGCATCACCATTAGTAACAATGCGTGATGGGGCAACATCTGAAAGGCATATGTCTTCTTATTTATTTGACGATGAAGGAGTATTAGGACAAGATACAGTTATTATTGACAAAGGTGTATTAAAATGTGGAATATCTGATACTTTATCAGCACTAAAATTAGGTGAAAGGCCCACAGGTAATGGGAAGAGAGAATCCTTTGAAAGAAAAGCTTATTCAAGGATGACTAATACGTTTTTCGAAAAAGGTTATTGTAAATTAGAAGAAATGATTAAATCCATAGATTATGGTTTTTTATTAGATGTGCCTATGAGTGGAATGGAGGATCCTAAAAGCTGGGGAATTCAATGTATGGTGAACTTTGCATATGAAATAAAAGATGGAAAACTTACAGGGAAAATCTTTTCTCCTATCGTTTTAACTGGGTATGTACCAGATTTACTAAAGTCTATATCTATGATTTCTGATGAAATATGTCTAGAGGGAAGTGGAGCTTGTGGCAAAGGATATAAGGAATATGTAAAAGTATCTTCTGGAGGTCCATATATTAAAGCGAGAGTGAGGTTAGGATAATGTTAAATAATATAATTTCTATATTAAAAGAGTTTGATATTAGTGGATATAAAATAATAGAAAAGAAAGTAATTAGTGAAGAAATGTTTTCTATAAAAAAACAATTAGATATGAATAGAAATAAAGAAGTGCATAAATTTAATATTGTAGTTTATGTAGACTTTGAAGAAAATGGAGAGAAGTTTAAAGGAGATTCATCAATAGAAGTATATACTACTATGAGCGATGAAGAGATAAGAAAAGCTATAAATGATGCTAGCTATGCAGCAAAATTTGTGAAAAATAAGTATTATCCATTGGTAAGTGGAATTAAGGAAGAAACTATAACTATACCTTCTAAATTTAATGAAGAGGATTCCATTAAATGGATGATAAAATTAAAAGATTCTCTTTATAAAAATGATAATAAAGAAGATGGAAGTATAAATTCTTCAGAGATATTTTTAAATAAAGTTTTTACGAGAATTGTGAACTCTGAGGGGGTGGATGTAAGCTATATAAGTAATTCATCAGAAATAGAATTTATTACAAATTGGAAAGGTGAAGAAGAAGTAGAACTTTACAATTTGTTGAGTTTTTCTGATTATAATGAAGCTTATATAGAAAATAAAGTAGAGGAAGCATTAAAAGTTTCAGAGTATAAGGCAAAAGCGAAAGAGGAACCGTCAACAGGAAGTTATAACGTAATATTAAAAGGTGAAAATGTAAAAGAAATGATGACATATTATTATACACAAGCTAATGCTAAATCTGTGTATAATAAAATAGGAAAATTTAAAATTGGGGATAAAATTCAAGGAGAGAATGTAAAGGGTGATTTATTAAATATCACTTTAATTAAGGAATTAGAAAATTCTCCAGTATCTTCGCCTTATGATGAAGATGGCTTTAAGTTATCAAATGTAAAAATAATTGAAGATGGAAAGTTAATAAACTATTATGGTGATGTTAGAAATAGTTATTATTTAAATGTAAGCCCAACAGGAACTCTTAAAAATTATATTGTTGAAGGTGGAAGTAAATCTATAGAAGAAATGAATAGTGAACCATGTATTATAGTAGAGGCTTTTTCAGATTTTCAAATGAATAGCTTAACGGGAGATTTTGGAGGAGAGATAAGACTTGCTTTATATGTTGAAGGAGATACAATAACTCCTATGACAGGGGGATCTATATCAGGAAATATAAAAAATGTACAAGGAGAAATGTATTTATCATCCGAGGTTGAAGCTAATGGAAATTTCTTTGGACCAAGAGCAATGTTATTAAAAAATATTTCAGTAGCAGGAAGATAATTAAAAATAAAGAATTGTGGATAGCGTATTGACTTCTTAACAAGTATAAGAGAAGTATACTAATTTTTCATTTATAATTGTATTATGAAAATCCACCTTTGGAGAATGAGAGTAAAATTACTTGAAGTTCTCCAGAAGTGGATTTTAATTATTATGTATTTATATTAGTGTAGTTTTAATTTTAAAAGTTGTCATAATAAATACAGAATAAAAGCTTATTTTAAAACTACAAGTATTGCACCTATAGTCATAAGAGCTAGGCCTAATATACTTGTTTTATTTATTTTTTCACCTAGTATTAAAAATGCAAGAATCGCTGCCATAACTGCACTAGTTTTATCTAAGACAGATACTTCTGCTACTTTTCCTGTCTTTATAGCAGTAAAATAGAATATCCAAGATAGAGCTCCAGCTATTCCACTAAAAACAATAAATAATAGTGCTCTCTTATCCTCTAATATTTTAGAAACCTCAGAAAATTTTCCTTGAAAAAATACTACTAAAGTCGTAAATATAGCCATAACAATAGCGCGAATAGCGGTAGCACTATTAGCATCTAATTTAGCAAGACCTATCTTACCAAATATGGCAACTAATGCTGCAAAAATTGCTGATAATAAAGAATAAACGATCCACATGATATCCACTCCTTTTTATAAATATTTAGACTTATAAAGTTTAATCTAAATATTAAATATATTCAAATTAAAATTTGCATAAAGTTTATCTGTACTATATTAAATATAATGAGCTAAAAATCCTTTATATTATTTGTTAAATTTTTACAAAGGGGTACTTCTTCTTAGTTTTAAATTTGTAGATAAGGATATTTATTATTGAAATCAAAATATTTTACAAATTAGGCTTCTAATAAGAAAAACTATAAAATTATAAATCTTTATATTTTCAAGAAGTTTATCATGTTAAAAGAATACTATTTATATATATTTTGCGTTATAATTTAGATGTTGTTATTAATAAATTATGCTTAGAAAGGAATATGCTATGACAAAGAACTGGAAGGGAAAGAGATATCATAATTTAAATTATTTTTTAAGAGAAAAATTTGGCCAGAAGGTGTTTAAAATATCTTTAGATGCAGGTTTTTCTTGCCCTAATAGGGATGGTACTATAAGCAAAGGTGGATGTGTATTTTGTTCTGAGAGAGGTTCAGGAGATTTCGCAGGAGATAGATGCTTTTCTATATCTAAGCAATTTGAAGATATAAGAATGATGATGAATAAAAAATGGAAAGATGGAAAATACATAGCTTATTTTCAAGCTTATACCAATACTTATGCAGCTATTGATATTTTAAGAGAAAAGTATGAAGAAGCAATAAATCAACAAGATGTAGTGGCGTTAGCTATTGCTACAAGACCTGATTGTTTAAGTAAAGAGGTTTTAGACTTAATTGAAGAGTACTCAAATAAAGTTTATACATGGGTAGAATTAGGACTTCAAACTTCAAAGGATGAAACTGCAAGACTTATTAATAGAGGATATGAGCTTTCAGTCTTTGAAGAAGGGGTTAGAAGTTTAAGAAAAAGAAACATTGATGTAGTAACACATGTAATTTTTGGATTACCTCGTGAAAGTAAGATAGATATGATAAACACAATAAACTATGTAGCACATAGTGATATTCAAGGAATAAAAATACATCTTCTTCATCTTATGAAAAATACTCCTTTAGAAAAGTTTTATAAAAGTGGAGATTTAAAGCTTATGGAGATGGAAGAATATATAGATTTAATAGGTGAGGCTATAACATTACTTCCTGAAAGTATGATAGTGCATAGATTAACCGGTGATGCACCTAGAGATTTACTAATAGGACCTATGTGGAGCTTAAAGAAATGGGAAGTTCTAAATGCCATAGATAAAAAGTTAGAAAATGAAAATCTATATCAAGGTATGAATTTTAAGGGGGAGATTTTATGAAAATTGACATAATAATTTCTGCTAGTGACATTAAAGAAGAAAAAATTAAAGATAAAGTTGTTGTAGTTATTGATGTCCTTAGAGCTACTTCAGTGATGATTACGGCATTAAATAATGGGTGTAAAGAAGTTATCCCTGTATCTCATGTAGAAGAAGCTAGGGAAATTGTTAAAGAGGATAGAGAAAAATATATATTAGGTGGAGAGCGAAATGCCCTTAAAATAGAGGGCTTTGATTATTCTAATTCTCCACTAGATTATACAAGAGAAAATATTCAAGGTAAAACATTAGTTATGACTACAACTAATGGTACAAAGGCTATAAAGAATGCAAAAGGGGCAAGTAGAATATTCATAGCTTCTATGATAAATGGAAAAGCTATTGCAAATAAGCTAATAGAACTAAATAAAGATATAGTATTTATAAATGCTGGTACATATGGCCAGTTCTCCATAGATGACTTTATTACTAGTGGATATATAATAGAATTAATAAAAAAGGAAATAGAGGTAGAACTTACAGATATAGCAGTAACTTCGAATTATATGTATAGCAATAATGAAGATATATTCTCCTTTGTACAGAATGCTTCTCACTATAAAAGAATATTAGAGCTAGGGCTAGAGGAAGACTTGAAATATTGCCTTTCCAAGGATTTAGTTAATATAGTACCAGAATATAAAGATGGTAGAATAAATATATAATATGAAAAAAGTGGAGTAGATTATATACCTCAGGGAACTTCTATAAAATCATAGTGCTGTTCTTCTGAGGTTTTTGTGCTGTAGCTAGTTATATTGTGCAAACGCTGTGCAGCAATACACAGGTGCAACCCATACTGGACTTATTTTACCATTGGAATCAGCTTTTTAGCTATGTTTACCTATGCATCTTTAGGGGAGATCCTTACTATAAAGGGATATGTAGGTAAAGTAATTTTATTGCTTAGTGTTTTAATTGCTGAGTTAGATTTTAAGAAGAAGGATGAAGCACAGTCTGTTTGTAAGTAATTTCTTTAGCTAATTTTTTTATTAGCAATATGTTGCTATTTTTCACCTCTGGGGAAGTTAATCAATGGAGAATTGAGAATGGAAAATTGACAATTATAGTTGAAATTAATTTTACAAATTAATTTCTTCAAATAGATTTTTTAACAAAAGTAAATGCATTGTTTTAAAAAGAAATAAATTCAAAACTTCTCTTATAAAAGAGAAGTATCAATAATTGTCCATAATTGTTCATTTTCAATAGTTAATTTTTAATTGTATAAGCAAGCCTCAAAATAAAGTTATGTTTATTTTGAGGCTTTGCTATGTCTTTTCCTAAGGAGTAAAACTTCATATATTACTGTATAGAGGGTAAAAAGGGATATAAATGTTATTTGTTCTTTTTCGCTCATATTATAAGTTGCTAATACAATTAAAAGGGGGAAAAATATAAAAATTTGAATAAGTCTAAAGGTGGATAGTTTTTTCAAAAAATCACCTCTTTTACTTCCAAATATTTACTATATGTATATTTTTACATTAATATTACTAAAAGTAAATAAAAATATTCTTACAAATAAGTCCATAAATATCTTTAATACATGTCGAAATATACAATTAATGAGAAATTGAAGAAAGTTTCTCATTCAATTTTAAAATGTTTGTAAATAACTTTTTTAATAATTATCAATTCCCTGCCCTCAATTTTTAACTGATTAAGTTCCTGAGAGGTAGAAATCAGTAATCTATTGTTAGTAAAAAGTTAGTTTAATAAATTAATTGTGAATTAGGATATTTACGGATATAGCTATATATAATCCAATAAAATAGAGATACCCTATATGTAATATCACATCCAGGATATCTCTATTTTAGATTAGTTATATTTCTAATAGATTTTTATTTTTTATAAAGATTATAGTAATACACCTGCAATAGCAGCAGTCATAAATGCTGCTAGAGAACCTCCTAAAACTGCTTTTAATCCTAGCTTTGCAACATCTCTACGTTTCCCAGGTGCAACCCCGCCTATAGAAGCTATTTGAATTGCTATAGAGCTAAAGTTAGCAAATCCACAAAGTGCATAAGTTAATATTACTATTGTTTTTTCAGTTAATTGACCACTAGCAATTAGCGGTGAAAGATTAGCATAAGCAACAAATTCATTTAATACAACTTTCTGTCCAAGAAGATCTCCTGCTACTGCTATGTCTTTTGCTGGAATACCCATTATATATGCAACAGGCGAAAAGAGTTTACCAAAAATCCAGCTTAAGCTTAGATAATCAGCACCAACTAATCCACCTAACCATCCTAAAAGAAAGTTTAATAAAGCTATTAAAGCGATAAAAGCTATTAATAATCCACCTACATTAAAAGCAATTTGAATACCATCCATAGCACCATTAGCTGCTGCCTCAATTATATTGATAGCAGTTTTTTCGTTCTTTAATTCAATTGAGTTCTTAGTTAATGGTTCTTCCGTTTCTGGAGTCATAATCTTTGCTATAACTAAACTTGCTGGTGCAGACATAACACTAGCTGCAAGTAAATGACCAGCACTGACACCCATGGCTACATAACCAGCCATAACACTGCCAGCAACGGTAGCCATACCACCAACCATAACTGAATATAGCTCAGATTTAGTCATTTTCTCCATATAAGGCTTTATGATAAGAGGTGCTTCATTTTGACTTACAAATATATTAGCTACGGCAGATAATGTTTCTGCTCCACTAGTTCCTAAAATTTTTGCAAGTCCCTTAGATATAATTGAAATAAAGAACTGCATAACACCTAAATGATAAAGTATACTCATAAGTGCTGAAAAGAAAATTATTGTAGGCAGTACTTGCAATGCAAATATAAATCCTATTTTATTTACGTTTACTAAATCTCCAAATACAAAAGCTGTACCTTCAGTAGTAAATTGCAATAATTTATCAATTATATTACTAGCAAACTGGAAAAACTTTTGTCCTAAAGGTACTTTAAGTACTAATAGTGCAAATATTACTTGAAGAACTACTCCAATAGTAACAAGCTTCCAATCAACTTTTTTTCTATTAGTAGAAAATAAATAAGCTATTAAGATAAAAATAGCTAAACCAAAAATTCCTATAATTTTATCCATAATGCATTCTCCGTATATATAAATTTTAGACTCTATACAAATAATTGATCGAGAACATAGATGTACTTGTAAAGTCCATTAAATAATATAAAATAAAATTCGACAATTTTCAACAAAACATTTTACCTGTTTTAAATGATAATGTTTGTCATTTAGAAATAACCACCGAAAAAACCGCACAAATAAAGAGCTTAAATATATTTATAATTTAAAAATAAATTGGATAAGAATGTTTTATGAAAAGCTATAAATTTATTTTAATTAATATTTCCAATATTTTGATAAATTTTATAATAATAATGAAAATTATATTAAATATTTCAAAAGGGAATACAATGTATATTAAAGATAATTTTTAGGAAAGCTATTTTTAATTAATATTCACAAGTTAAGAGGTGTTAAATATGAAAAAAATTTTTACTCAAGAAGATTTAGAGAGAGCCTTTAATTTAGGAAGAGAACAAGGATATATAGAATCACAAAATAATAGTGGATATAATAGACATAATGAATTTTCTTCAGAATTTTCTAGTGAAATACCAAATTATTATAACCTTAAAGACCATACATCAGCTAAAATAGACGATAGAAAATAATATTAAAAACCGTGACATTTAGTCACGGTTTTCCTATATAACTTGAAATATAAAGAATTTTAAATAATAAGATTCTTCATTATCTGTCCATAGTATTGGATGATCTGGTGCTTGAGTTTTAAATTCTACTTGTCTAAGCATTCTGCCAGCATCTTTCGCAGCCTCATATATAGCTTCCTTAAATAGTTCTGGCCCCATAAAGTGTGAGCAAGAAGCTGTTACAAGATAACCACCCTTTCTTACTAATTTTATTCCCCTATAATTTATTTTTTTATAACCCTTTTTTGCATTTTTTATAGTTTCTCTTGCTTTTGTAAAAGCAGGGGGATCTAATATTACAACATCAAATTCTTTTCCTTGATAGTTAAATTCTTTCAATATATCAAAGGCATCATGACATTCAAACTTAACTGTATCCTGCAAATTGTTAAGCTCTGAATTTTTTCTGCAAAAATCTACTGCATGTTGAGATATGTCTATGCCTAAAACACTTTTAGCACCAGCGATTCCAGCATTTAAGGCAAAAGAACCTGTATGAGTAAATACGTCTATAACTTCTGAGTCTTTACAAATTTTATGTATTGCTTTTCTATTTTCTTTTTGGTCTAAAAAGAATCCTGTCTTTTGACCATTTTCTATGTCCACATAATATTTAACGCCGTTTTCTTCAATGGTTATCATAGTATCAAAAGTTCCACTTAAAAATCCTTTAGTTTGTTCCATGCCTTCTTTTAACCTAACAGCAGCATCACTTCTCTCATAAACTCCTCTCGCATTATATTCTTCAACTAATATATCTACAATAGTTTGTTTATATTTATCAATTCCTAGTGCTAAGGATTGAATTACATAGATATCTTCAAACTTATCTATGACCATTCCAGGCATAAAATCAGCTTCTCCAAAAATAAATCTGCAAGAAGATGTATCTACAACCTTTTTTCTATATTCCCAGGCGTCTTTTAATTTTCTTCTAAAAAAATCCTTATCTATTTCCTCGTTTATATCCCTAGTCATTATTCTTATAGTTATTTGAGAGGCATCGTTTATGTATCCTTTTCCTATAAAAGTATTGTCAGAAGTATAGACCTCAACAATATCACCATTAGTATATTCTCCATCATAGCCATTTATCTCTGTAGCAAAGATCCATGGATGGCCACTCAAGGCTCTTTTACCACGACCTTTATCCAAATAAAATTTACAGTTCATCTTTTGTCCTCCTAAAAAATAAGATGTTAGTAGTATATCACAGTGTAAATTTTTATATAACCTCCAGATTTAACTCACAATGCACAATTCACAGTTCACAATTAAGGGTGAAATAAATCTAAAACTTCTCTTGTAAAAGAGAAGTATCAATTTGAAATGAACTGTGCCTCGATTTACAACTAATTCTACTAAGATTTAATTAGGAAATATCCAAAATTGTAAATTTGGCGTTGAAGAAGTACTAATGCTAGTTTATAGCTAAAATTTTAATGAGCCTGTGCATATTTAAATTTTAGCTATAAAGGATTATTTTTTCTTTTGACATCATATAGGTTTATATTTTAAACTATAAACTGTGCCTATATTGAATTTTAAGGAGAGAGAAAATGAGCATACTTACGGTTAAAAATATTAGTCATGGTTTTGGTGATAGAGCTATATTTGAAAATGTTTCTTTTAGACTTTTAAAGGGAGAACATATAGGTCTTATAGGAGCAAATGGAGAAGGTAAGTCTACCTTTATGAATATAATTACAGGTAAATTAATGCCGGATGAAGGTCAAGTTATATGGTCTAACAATGTTAGAGTTGGATATATGGATCAACATGCAGTTTTGGAAAAGGGAATAAGCATAAGGGATGTATTAAGAGATGCTTTTAAATATCTTTTTGATGCAGAAGCAGAAATGAACGAACTTTATGGGAGAATGGGAGAAGTGTCTCCAGAAGAACTTGAAAAAATGCTGGAGAGAACAGCTGTAATTCAAGACATGTTAGATCATAATGGATTTTATGTTATAGATGCTAAGGTGGAAGAAGTATCTAAGGGATTAGGACTTTTAGATATAGGACTTGATAAAGATGTGGCTGATTTAAGTGGTGGCCAAAGGACAAAGGTTTTACTTGCAAAGTTATTACTTGAATGTCCAGATATATTACTTCTTGATGAGCCTACTAACCATCTAGATGAAGCTCATATTGAATGGTTAAAAAGATATCTACAAAATTATGAAAATGCATTTATACTGATATCTCACGATATACCATTTTTAAACTCAGTAATTAACCTTATTTATCATGTGGAAAATAAAGAATTATCAAGATATGTTGGTGACTACGATGAATTTCAAAGAATTTATGAGGCGAAGAAAAAGCAATTAGAGCAGGCTTTTGAAAGACAACAAGCAGAAATTGCAAGGCTTGAGGATTTTGTTGCAAGAAATAAGGCAAATGTGGCTACTGCAAATATGGCTAAATCTAGACAAAAGAAACTAGATAAAATGGAAAAAATAGAACTTGTAAAAGAGAAGCCAAAGCCAACTTTTAATTTTAAGCCAGCAAGAGCATCAGGAAAAATGATCTTTGAAACTAAGGATTTAGTTATAGGATATGATAGTGCTCTTACAAAACCATTAAATCTTTACATGGAAAGAGGGCAAAAAATAGCCCTTGTAGGTTCTAATGGACTTGGAAAAACTACTCTTTTAAAGAGTCTTATGGGAGATATTAAACCACTAAGTGGAGAGGTAGAACTTGGAGATTATCAATATATAGGATACTTTGAACAAGAGAGTAGAGAAGGAAATACAAATACCTGTATAGAAGAATTCTGGAATGAATTTCCTAGTTATACCCAATATGAGGTACGTGCAGCACTTGCTAAGTGTGGATTAACTACAAAGCATATTGAGAGCATGGTAATGGTGCTTTCAGGAGGGGAGGCTGCAAAGGTAAGACTTGCAAAGCTTATAAACAATGATACGAATATACTTATCCTAGATGAACCTACTAATCACTTAGATGTAGATGCAAAAGAAGAATTAAAAAGAGCACTAAAAGAATATAAGGGTTCAATACTTATAGTTTGCCACGAACCAGAATTTTATAGAGATATAGTAACAGATGTATGGAATTGTGAAGAGTGGACGACTAAAATCGTATAATAATTCCATATACTATTGTTAATATAAATTAATACTAACAATAGTATAAAGACAGCAATAATATCAGCAGGTATTATTGCTGTCTTATATTTATTTGGTAAATTAAAGTATTATTATGATATATTTGAAAGTAGTTAAAATTGGTATTGACTCTAACCAAAGGTTAGAATTTAGAATAGTATTAAAGGGGGGATATTCTTGAAAATTAGTGAGTTCGCTAAGAAGTCAGGTGTAACTGTGAAGACATTACTGCATTATGATAAGATTGGATTGTTAAAGCCTTCTAGAAAGACAGATGCAGGATATAGAATTTATTGTGATGATGATTTTACAAAACTGCAGCAAATTACCACATTAAAATTTGTTGGATTGTCTCTTGAAGAAATAAAACATCTTTTAAGTGAAAAGGGACAGGATATAGGAAGTATAATTGATGTTCAGACAAAAGCACTGGAAGAAAAGAAAAAGCACATTGAAACAGTTATTACTGCACTAAATAAAGCAAAAGGGAAAATACAAAGCAATAGTTTCCTGGAAGTTCAGGAACTCATTGATATTATCAGGATAACTAACATGGAAATAAAAGCAAAGCAAAGGTTTAATAATGCATGCAAACAATATGTTACTGATAGCTATTATTGGAGAGCAAAAACTGCAGAATTAATAAATGAATTAGTTAAACCTAATGTGAATGATGTGATATTAGACTTGGGCTGCGGCACTGGTAAGCAGCTTATAGAATTATCTAAAAATGTGAAATCAACAATTGGGGTAGATATTAGTGAAGGGATGCTTAAACAAGCCAAAGAAAATGTAGAAAGTGAAGGAATAAATAATATTGAGCTTTATATAGGAAGCTTTGAAGAACCTAACTTAAATATAGATTTAAAAAGAAAGCATATTACAAAAATTATATCAAATTATGCATTGCATCATTTAACTACAGAGTATAAAGAAAAAGCTATAGAAAATATGATAAATATAGGAGGAGAAGAGCTGCAAAGTATTATCATAGGTGACTTAATATTTTTTGAAGATCCTGAAGGACACAAAGAAGAATTTGCTTTAGTAGGATATGGACCAGAGGTAGATTTTCCTTCTCATGTTAAAGAACTAAGAAATTGTTTTTCAAATTTTGATTTCAATATTGAAATATATAAATTACACCCGCTTGTAGGAATTATAGTTGCTAATTCTAATAAAAATGCAGATAAGATATAAACAGAGAAAAATATAATTTTATAACAATATTAAGTATTAAGAGCTAGTTTTGGCTCTTTTTGTTTTTATATTTAACATGTTTTGTATTATTGAAAGTTCTTTGTCTAAATATTATGAGGGAAGATGGGCTTATTTTAGTGAGGTAATAAATATTATAAAGCAAGAGAATGAATTGGAGAAAGTCTTAGAGTTAGGACCTGCATTTCAAACAATCGTGAAGAATTGTGATATTATGGTTAAGTCAGAGATTGATGTATGGGGTAGACCTGAGAAGTATATAAATAAAGAGTTTAAACATGATGCTACAGTTGTACCTTGGCCAATAGATGATAAGGCTTATGATTTGTTTATTGCTTTACAGGTTTGGGAGCATTTAGAGAGAAAACAAAAGGAGGCATTTGAGGAAGTTATGAGAACTTCAAAAGCAGCTATATTAAGTTTTCCTTATATGTGGGATTGTCCTAAAGATAATGCAAATTATCCGGAGCACCATATGATTGATGAAAAAATAATCTCGGAATGGACATTAAATGTAAAGCCCAAAAAGATAATTAAGATTCCAAGGACAGGAGATAGAGTTTCAAAGGGTTAAGAATAATTTATTTTTGGAAGTTTTGATAATAAACATTTAAGGTATTAAAAAAGATAATAGAATAATTAAAATCTTATATAAGAAAGTCTATAACCTAATATATGTTATAGACTTTTTCTATCTTTATTTAAAAATATTTGCTAATTTAAATTTATATCTTTTAAACAATAAGATTTCAATATTTGTCTAATGAATTTCAAAGTCAAGTTTAGAGCATCTTCTTTAGTATATTTATGATAATCACTTATAAGCCTTGTAAGTATACCTTCATAAAAAATAATGATCACTTCACTTATTTCATTTAAGTCTTTTTTATCTATGTAATTGTCTTCTGCTGCCTTTAATAATACGGCCTTATCTCTATCATGTATATTTTCCTTATCTAGCATATGAGATAATTCCTTAGGCAAGCTTTCTAATTCTTCAGGAAATAATTCATAATAATTATTTATAGCCTGAGTAAAAGATTGGTTTATGTTATTTAAGAACATAGCTTTAAATATTTGCGGATTATTGAAGGAATGAACACAAAAACACTTCCAAATATTGTAGTAAATTTTTATAGTATTATCATTTATATTTACATAGTTATATAGATCATGAACATATTTATTGTAGTATTTTACACAGACAAAGAATATAAGATGATCTAGGTTATTAAAATACCTGTAAATTATAGCAACATTATGACCAGCTAAATTAGCCACTCTCCTTGCTGTGATACTTTCAATACCTTCACTATCCATAATTTGTGAGGCAGCATCTATAAAAGAAATCATAACTTGTTTTTTTTCTAAAGCAGTTTTTGCCATTTGTATTCTCCTTAAGCACATATCCATAATTTACTATTATATCATAAATAAAGAAATATTAATATTTGAAAAAGTAATAGATAAGAGTTTAACAATTTGTAAACATGTTTATAAACGTGTTTACACAATTTGTTAAACATAATATTATTTAACTGTATAGAATATTTAGAAAATTATAAAAATGAGGTGGGTTTATGAAATTAGAAATAGGAAATTTCCATGTGCGAGATATTGTTTTTGGAGATAAGACAGAGTTTAAAGATGGACTATTGATAATAAATAAAGAGGAAGTACTAAACTTTGTTAAACAAGATGAACGTATTATAGAAGCAGAATTATATATTGTAAAACCAGGAGATAAGGTAAGACTTGTTCCTGTTAAAGAAGCTATTGAACCAAGAGTTAAATTAAATGGAAACCCTTTATTCCCTGGATATACAGGAGAACTTGTTAGAGCCGGAGAGGGAAGAAGTCATGCGCTTAAAGATTGTAGTTTACTTGTAGTGGGAAAACATTGGGGTGGATTTCAAGATGGGCTAATAGATATGAGTGGGAAAGGTGCTAAGTATACCTATTATTCCCAACTTAAAAATATAGTATTAGTTGCTGACACTAATGAGGAATTTGAAAAAAAAGAGCAACAAAAAAAGAATAGGGCATTAAGAGAAGCTGGACATAAACTTGCTGAATTTATAGCTCAGTGCGTAAAAAATCAAGAGCCAGAAGAGGTGGAAGTATATGAACTTGAACCTGTTACAAAGAGAAGTGAAGATATAAACAAACTTCCTAGTATGGTATTCGTAATGCAGCCCCAATCTCAAATGGAGGAATTAGGATATAATGATTTGCTTTATGGTTGGGATATGAATAGAATGGTACCTACTTTCATGCATCCTAATGAAATATTAGATGGAGCAGTAGTGTCAGGAAGCTTTATGCCTTGTTCTTCTAAATGGGCTACTTATGAATTTCAGAATAATCCGACTATTAAGAGGTTATATAAGGAGCATGGTAAGACACTTAACTTTCTAGGGGTAATAATATCCAATCTTAATGTAGCATTAGAACAAAAAAATAGAGCAGCTTTATTTGTATCCCAAATGGCGAAAAACTTAGGAGCGGATGGTGCCATAGTTGCTGAAGAAGGATATGGAAATCCTGATGCAGATTTTACAGCTTGTATAGTTGCATTAGAAGATGCAGGAGTTAAAGTTGTAGGATTAACAAATGAATGTACTGGTAGAGATGGTCAATCACAACCACTAGTATCTATGGATGAAAAGGAAAATGCAATTGTATCTTGTGGTAATGTTTCTGAACTTGTAGAACTTCCACCTATGGAGATTGTATTAGGAGAGCTTGAAGCTTTAGGAAGAGATGGGCTTTCAGGCGGATGGTCTAATGATGAAATTTTAGGACCATCAGTTAGAGAAGATGGTTCAATTATAATGGAAAATAATGCTATGTTCTGTGGAGATCAAGTTTGTGGATGGTCACCAAAAACAGTGATAGATTTTTAGTTTTCAATAAGAAGAATCAATAGTTATAGTAATTAAAGATAATCTTCAATAAATTTTAGGGGGATAAATTATATGAAAAAAGCAATTTTATATATAAATCAGTTCTTTGGCCAAATTGGAGGAGAAGATAAGGCCGATTTTAAACCAGTTATAAAAAATGAGCTGGTAGGACCAGCTATAGAATTAAATAAGAATTTAGAAGAGGCAGAGGTTACGCATACAATAATTTGTGGAGATAACTTTATGGGTTCTAATACAGAAGAAGCAATAGGTATTATTTTATCAGAACTTGAAAATATAGATTTCGATATGTTTTTTGCAGGTCCAGCTTTTCAAGCAGGAAGATATGGAGTTGCTTGTGGAGAGATATGCAGAGCAGTAAAAGATAAATTCAATGTACCTGTTATAACATCAATGCATATTGAAAATCCAGGCGTTGAAATGTCTAAAAAGGAAATATATATATTTAGAGGTGGGCATAGTGCAGCTAAGATGAAATCAGATATAAAGGCTATGACTAAGTTTGGTAATAAGTTATTAAAAGGTGAAGAAAATTTAGGTGCTGACAAAGAAGGATATTATCCAAGAGGAATAAGACATCAAGTATGGAGAGAAGACAGAAAAACAGGTGCTGATAGAGCAGTAGAAATGCTTATAAAAAAGTTAAGGGGAGAAGAATTTATTACAGAGCTTCCGATACCAAAAGCAGATAGAGTACCGATAGCTGTTCCAATCAAAGATTTATCTAAGGCTAAAATTGCAATCATGACAACAGGAGGAATTGTACCTATTGACAATCCGGACAGAATTCAATCTGCATCTGCAACTAGATGGGGAAGATATAATATTAAAGATATGAACCGCTTAGAAGGTGGAGTATATAAGACAATACATGCAGGATTTGATCCAGCAGCAGCGGATAATGATCCAAATGTAATTCTTCCATTAGATGTATTAAGACAATATGAAAAAGAAGGTAAGTTTGGATATCTTCATGAGTATTTTTATTCAACTGTTGGAACTGGTACAACTCAAGCAGAAGCAGCAAGAATGGCAAGAGAAATAGTTGAATACCTTAAAGGGGATAAAGTGGATGGAGTTATAATGGTTTCTACGTGAGGAACTTGTACGCGTTGTGGTGCAACGATGGTAAAAGAAATAGAAAAAGCAGGATTTCCAATAGTCCAGATGGCTAATTTAATACCTGTATCTAAAACCGCAGGAGCAAACAAAATAGTTCCTACAATATCTATACCGTACCCATTAGGAGATCCAGCTACTACTAAAGAAGAACAGTGGAGATTAAGATATTACAGAGTAGGTATTGCATTAGATGCATTAACTGAAGATGTTAAAGAACAAACAGTATTTAAGGTGAAAATGTAATAAGAATTTGAGGGCTGACAATGGTATCTATAGATTTACTACTTTTAAATTTAATTTATGCATTGAATTATTTTAATTCAGATGATTATAAAAATGATAATTGACGATGGACAATGGAAAATGGACAATTATAGTTAATTCTCAACAGAGCATGAGAATTTTTCAACTGGTTATTTTGTAAAATTAATAGACTTTATTTTGATGTTTTAATAAAAATAAGAAGTTATTATCAGAAAATAGTTAAAAAGCTATGATTTTTAACTAAATTATTAAAGAAATTAATTTGCAAGAATTAATTTCCACCTTAATTGTCAATTGTCCATTGTCAATTTTCAATCGTTCTAAGTTGTGAATTAAAATATCTAAAAAACAGCTATATTTAGCTATGCATTAAGTCTTAATGCAGTAAATCTATTAATGATGTCAGTCTCTATAAAATAAATATTTGGGGGGCTATTTATGAAAAATATTGAGCCATCAGTAAATAATAAATTATCACCAAAATCAAAGACTGATGAAGTTTTTATTATATCTTTAATCATCACTTTTGCAATTGTACTTTGGGGTATATTAGCTCAAGAAAATTTCGCAAATATGTCTAATAACTTATTTGCTTTTTTAACAGAAAAGTTTGGATGGGCATACCTTAGTTCAATGCTTGTATTTGTAATTTTCGCTATTGTGGTAGCATTTAGTAAGTACGGTAGCATTAAACTTGGACCAGAGGACTCTAAACCGGATTATAGTACTACAGCATGGTTTGCAATGCTCTTTGGAGCTGGTATGGGAATTGGTCTTGTGTTCTGGGGAATAGGGGAGCCACTTTCTCATTTTGTATCACCGCCATCAGGAATTGAAGCAGGTTCAATAGAGGCAGCAAATTTTGCTATGAAATCATCTTTAATGCACTGGGGATTTCATCCTTGGGCAAATTATAGCATAATAGGTCTTGCACTTGCTTATTTTCAATTTAGAAAAGGTAAACCAGGTCTTATAAGTAGCATATTTATTCCTTTATTAGGAGAAGAAAGAGTAAATGGACCTATAGGAAAAACAATAGATATATTAGCAGTATTTGCTACAGTAGCAGGGGTAGCTACTTCTCTAGGACTAGGTACATTACAAATAAATAGTGGACTTAACTATATGTTTGACATACCTACAACTAACTTAGTTCAATTGATTATAATTGCAGTTATTACAATAATATTTATATATACAGCAGTTAAGGGAATAGAAAAAGGGATAAGTGCAATATCAAATTTAAATTTAATACTTGCCTTTGGCATATTAATATTATGTTTTTTAATTGGACCTTCAATTAAAATGATAAATTCACTAACAAGTGGAACAGGAGCTTATATTGGAAACTTTATACAAGATAGTTTACATTTAGAGGCTTTTGGAGATAATAGCTGGATAAATGGATGGACAATATTTTATTGGGCATGGTGGATAGCATGGGCTCCATTTGTAGGAATATTTATAGCTAGAATTTCAAGGGGAAGAACAATAAGAGAGTTTATATTAGGAGTTATAGTTGCGCCTACAATAGCTTCTTTAATTTGGTTTTCAATTTTTGGAACTTTAGGAGTTGATCTAGGTATTACAGGAAAGATACCTCTTGATAAACTTAAAGAGATAGCGGCAGTTCCTGAAACAGCATACTTTGCTGTAGTTCAAAATTATCCATTAGGTATAGTTATAGCAGTAATAACTATAGTATTACTTTGTACTTTCTTTATTACTTCTGCAAATTCAGCTACCTTTGTTTTAGGTATGCTGACTTCAAAGGGAGATTTAAATCCTTCTAATACTAAAAAAATATTATGGGGACTAGTACAATCATTGTTAGCAGTAGCATTATTATTATCCGGAGGGTTAAAATCGCTTCAAACAGCTTCGGTAGTGGCAGCTTTTCCTTTTATATTAGTAATGCTATTAGCTTGTATATCATTATGGAAAGCCTTTAGGGAAGAAAAGATATAAATAGATTATAAAAATTAAATATCTAATGTTTATTTTAATGATTTTATAATATTCATATAAGTTTTATAAAAAGAATAAAATTGTATGGTTTCAAAAAGTAAGTAGAATAATATAATAAACAAAAAAGATAGAGATAAGATGTATAGATCTTATCTCTATTTTTTATGGAATAAGCTTAAATAATTACTATATAATTGATAATTCAAATTTAATTCAAGTAAATAAAATTATAACAATACTAAAAATAGGACCAAATATATTGTACAAGCATACTATATCGTAGTATATTCAATGTCTTTTGTAGATATTGAAATAAATACAAATAAGTTGAAAATATATGGGGGTAACTATGTTTAAGTTAGATGAATATAATAACTCAATAGATGCCGATACAATAAAAAAGATAGATACTATGATTGAAATTATGGAAGGATTAGAAGATTCCAATAATAATGTTCAGGATCAATATAATGATATTCAGATAGAGCAAATCGGCCCAACAGGCCCAACAGGTCCAACCGGTCCAACTGGAGCAACAGGGGCAACTGGGGCGACAGGAGCGACCGGAGCAACTGGAGCGACCGGAGCAACAGGGGCAACCGGAGCAACAGGGGCAACCGGAGCAACAGGGGCAACGGGAGCGACCGGAGCAACAGGGGCAACCGGAGCAACAGGAGCAACAGGAGCAACAGGAGCAACCGGAGCAACAGGAGCAACAGGAGCAACGGGAGCAACAGGAGCAACCGGCCCAACAGGCCCAACAGGTCCAACCGGCCCGACAGGCCCAAGTGGTCCGACAGGTCAAACAGGTCCAACAGGTCCAACCGGTCCAACAGGTCCGACAGGCCCAACAGGTCCAACCGGCCCAACAGGCCCAACAGGTCCGACAGGCCCAACCGGTCCGACTGGTCCAACCGGTCCAACAGGTCCGACAGGCCCAACAGGTCCAACAGGCCCAACAGGCCGAACCGGCCCAACAGGCCCAACAGGTCCAACAGGTCCAACCGGCCCAACAGGTCCAACAGGTCCGACAGGCCCAACCGGTCCAACAGGTCCAACCGGAGCAACAGGAGCAACAGGACAAACAGGAGCAACAGGTCCAACAGGTCCGACCGGCCCAACCGGTCCAACAGGTCCAACAGGTCCAACAGGTCCAACAGGCCCAACAGGTCCAACAGGCCCAACAGGTCCAACCGGCCGAACCGGCCCAACAGGCCCAACAGGCCCAACAGGTCCAACAGGCCCAACAGGTCCGACAGGCCCAACCGGTCCGACCGGGCCCACAGTCCAACAGGTCCAACCGGCCCAACAGGTCCAACAGGTCCAACCGGCCCAACAGGCCCAACAGGTCCAACCGGTCCAACAGGCCCAACAGGTCCAACAGGTCCGACAGGCCCAACAGGTCCAACCGGCCCAACTGGTCCAACAGGTCCAACCGGAGTACCAGGTCCAACAGCAATAGCAATTTTATCAAGCAATATGACTCAAACGGTTGCGAATAA
The DNA here is from genome assembly GCF_000816675.1 of Clostridium argentinense CDC 2741. Classification (GTDB taxonomy): domain Bacteria; phylum Bacillota; class Clostridia; order Clostridiales; family Clostridiaceae; genus Clostridium_J; species Clostridium_J argentinense. The sequence continues at coordinate 74,085 of NZ_AYSO01000018.1, forward strand.
TGCACCAGTTAACTTTAATCTACGCAGTAGCACAGGAATAATTACTGACGCAACTTCTGCTACTATTGTAATTCCAGGTGTTTATTATATAACTTGGCATGTAGCTTTAGGAAATGATAACGCAGGAAGTGCTCAATTCGCTATTACACGTAATAATGGTAATGCACAAGCTATGGCAACTAATCAAGCAAATGATCAATTGAGTGGTAGTGTAGTATTAAATCTTGAAGAATTTGATGTAATAAGACTAATAAACACATCTGGAGTTAGCAAAACTCTTTCAGTAATAGTTGCAGGCGCTAATGGAATAAGTGCTAGATTGACTATAGCAAGAATTTTATAAGAAAATTAAATCTATTAAAATTTTAATATAAGGCCATAATAAATCTCCCATCTGTAAAGGATGGGAGATACTTTATTAACATTATAAACATAATTAGTTAGAATATTATATAAATTAATAGTAATCATTCAATATTTTTATATGTGTATAAACCACTTTCTACAATTTCCAATTCTTTAACATCGCTTTTCATAACAAAGCCTTTTATGTTTTTATTTTGTGATTGAATAATTACTTTAACCTCATACCAGATTATATTATAAACTTCACAACAATCTATAATTTGAACTTTAACTCCTCGAGAAAGATTTCTCACTATAGCTGAATTCAAAAGTGGAGCAATATATAATAAAGTACTATTTTTTATTTCTCCATGATAAGAATATACTGGCAAATAGGATATAATTAAATTTTCTAACGGAGTGTTAAAAGTTTTAAGTTTAGATAACAATTCACTATTGCGCCTTGACAGTACTCTAAGTTGAGTATATTGTTTATTATATTTTAAAGAAAGAAAAAAAGCATATCCACAAGCTACACAAGCTATTATAAAGAAAGTGTACATAAAAAAAGTCTTCATATATCCCCCTAAGTAAAATAAATACTATTGTTATAAGTTTATTCAGAAGATATAAAAACTTGACTAATAATTTAATTTTATAAATTATACATTATTAAAATTTACTTCAATGAGGTTAAAATCATGGAAAAGTATGTGAATGGCTAAGGTATAAATTTTTCTCATAGTTTGAAGAAAATTCATAGTAAATTGTAGTAAATTAAAAAGTCGTAACTTTTTATTACGACTCTTTAATTTATTTCTTTAAGTAATTCATCATATTCTTTTATAAATTTGTCTGCAATTTTTATTATTTCTTCATGTTGATGAATTGCATGGTCATCATAAACACCAACTACTTTCATGTTAGCTAATTTAGCACCTTTTACTGCGGGAAGTATATCTTCAAAGACTATACAATTTTTAGGGTCTATTCCTAGTCTTTCTGCCGTTAACAAATAAACATCAGGACAATCTTTTCCTCGTGTTACTTCATCAGTAGTAGTAATAACATCAAAATAGTTATAAATGCCATTTGATTTTAAGCAAGCTTCTAATAATAATCTGTTATTACTTGTTGCTAATGCTATTTTTATATTCATAGATTTTAGTAGTTCTAAAAATCTTTTAACACCGGGCTTTAATTTAACATTTGTGCAATATTCTTTATAAGCCAATTCATTCCAATGATCTTTTATTTCCTCTATGGTATATGGAAGATTAAAGGCTTTTTTAAAGTAAACAGCTACTTCATCATAGCTAAGATGGGCTATATCTGACTTTAAAGTTGGTGGTAAGGACAAATTATTACTATTTAGATAGTCAATGTCAATATTTTCCCAAACCCACATAGAATCAACTATTGTTCCATCCATGTCAAATATTGCAGCTTTTATATCTTTAAGCATATCATCACCTCTTAGGGTAGTATATCAAAGTTTTATCATAACTAAAAGGTAATTTTATTATTAAATGTATAATTTAATAAAAATCTCTATGAAATATATTGGTTTTATCATGATTTAGGAAATCATTTAAACTATTTATATTAATTTTTTCTAAAATCATATTCATTGTTTCACTATCTACAGATACTTTAATTTCTGAGCTATTTGCAAATTCATTAACTTTAATTTTACCTAGCTCTCTATCAAGTATGACTTTAGGTCCACCAACACATCCACCTATACATCCCATACCTTCTATAAAGTTTCCTGCAATTTCTCCATTCATAGCACTATTTAATAATTCTTTACATTCTTTAATTCCATTAGCTTGAATTGCTATTAAATTTTCAAATTTTTGAGGAAATAATCTTTCTATACATTCGGTTATAGCTATAGATACTCCACCAGTTCTAGCATATAATCTTCCGCCGCGAGAAGTATATTCAATTGAAGGTGTTTCAGATAGTTTTTCAGGTTTAATACCGAAGACATTAAATATTTCTTGCATTTCAGAGAAGGTTAATACGAAGTCTATGTCTCCTAACAAGTCTTTTTCCTTAGCTTCTGCCTTTTTAGCAACACAAGGGCCTATAAAAACTACCTTCACATTAGGATTTAAAGCTTTTATAATCCTACCAGCAGCAATCATAGGTGATATAGAAGGAGAAACATGTTTTACTAAATCTTCATATACTCTTTTAAGCATAGCAACCCACATAGGACAACAGCAGGAAGTTATCATAAAATCATCTTTAGTCTTAACCTTTGAATCGAACTCTACTGCTTCTTTCAATGTCAGCATATCAGCAAAGAATGCTACTTCTACCATATCTGTAAAGCCTATTTTCATAAAAGAAGTTCTCAGCTGATTTATATTAGCATTATTAAATTGGTTAGTAATGGCAGGCGCAACTGCTGCAATTACTATACTATTACTCTTCAAAAGATTTGTTAGAGGTAAAAATTCAACTCTATCTAATATACTTCCTGTAGGACAACCTTCAACACAGAATCCACAATCTGTACATTTTTTATTGTCTATATAAGTAGTTCGTGATTTTTCGTCTACTAAAATAGCATCAAAAGGGCATGATCTTTGGCAGAAAGTTTTTCCATCTTTATCCGTACAATCCATGTTGCATTTTTTTACTTTATCTACAACTTTATGATCAGGGGTGTATTTAAGTATTGCATTTTTAATATCATCTATATAATTATCGCTAAAAGGAATTTCTACGCCACAGAGGCTAGAAATTATTGCTGCAATATGTTCTTTTTCAGTATTATCATTGTTTAATAGTTTAGTAACTTTTTCTTCAAAGTTACCTTCCGAATATGATTCTATAAGTTCTTTAAATAAATCACTATATTCTGCTTTCAAATAATTCACTTCCTAAAATAAATAGTATTTAGTAGCTATTTTTCCACATAAGGAAAGTATTTATACGATTATATAAGGAAGAATACAAATGAGAAAAACAGCAAAATGTAAAAATATTTAAATATAATTTCGAATTATATTTAAAATTAAATCTAAATATTTATAAACTTAATCATCAAAGTGTTTTACAGAGTACTTATTCTTTTCTTTAATTGAACTAAAGATTTTTTTAAACTATAATAAAGTTACATAAATTATCTAAGGATGTTAAGCTAAGAGAGGTAATGTATATGGGGGATAAAGGTTTTTTAATAAAGAAATCAAATAATATTTTTAAAGACATACTATTAACAAGAAAAGAAAGAAAGATTTCTGATAGTGACAGTAATGAGCATATATATGCATATAGATATATTGGTTTAAATAATGAGAGTGAATATTACAATGAAATTATTAAGCTAAACAGTAATCTTTTAAAATTAGGAAATATATATATGTTTTTTGAGGATAAAATTGATATTCCATATGATTTAGAGAGAACAAATAAAATAAAAAATTGTATAAATAATGCTTCCTTGAATGGCTTTTTTGTAGATAGTATTGTAGAAGCTCTGTATCAGGAAGGTATGCTTAAGATTAATAATTTTATAAATAAAAGTCTAAAAGAAGCTCTAATAAAATTAATTAACTTATATGTGAAAAATGAAGGTAAAGTTAATTTAAGTTTAATAGTTAGTTTTATAAGTAAAATTATTTTTTGGCTTTATGAGTATATACCAAAGAGTTTTAGCTACGATATAAAAGACCATAATCCTAAAGCTGTATATTATGGAAACATAAAAAAACACGAAGCATATTTTTTAATATTGCTCTCTTTAATTGGATATGACGTTTTATATATTAATAGTGATAACGATGATGTATTTTCCTCAATAGACTATCATAATCAATTTATATTAGCTATTAATAATAAAAATAGAACTAAAGTAAAAGAAATTACATTAGAACATGGAACTGATATAAGTAGTGATTTATGTGATGAAGGGAAATCATCAAGGATATTATTAATGAAAAGTAAAGATATATTTAAAGATATTTTTACTGCTTTAAAAGTAAGAGAAGGCTACTTACAAAGTCAAGTTTATCCAATATATTTTGAAAGATACATTGGTATAGAAAATGAAAATAGTGGTATGTATTACAATAATCTATACAAATTGGATAAAAAATTAAAAGAAGGAAAATACAATTATTTAAAATTTGAAAATAAAATTATAGTACCATCTAACGAAGAAGCAGCTAAATATATCGGAAAGATAAAGGAAAAGATAAATTTACTAGATATAAAAGATAAGAATAAAGTTATTACAGAAATAATATCTCTTAATATTTTACCTAGGAGCAATAAAGAAGAAATTAATTTAACGATAAAAGCTAGCTTTATAGAGGTACTATATTTATATCTTGATGTAGAGGAAAATTTAAATATATCTAAACTTCAAAACTTTATAATGAAGCTTATATGCTGGATTAATAGGTATCCTTTTAATTTACATAATAATTTTAATGAAGAGCATAACGGAAAAATTATATATTATGGAGAAATAAAAGCTCATGAAATATATTTTTTAATATATGCATCTCTTGTGGGTTGCGATATTGTTTATATCAGTCCTAGAGAAGAAGATGATTCACTTTATAATGTTTTGGACAAGCAGGGAAAATATACTTTTTTAACTAAGCTAGATAGCTTTGCTACACTTGAGAATTTTCCAGTAATAGAAAGAGCCATAGTAAAGGAGACAGTAGCATATAAGGCTTCTAAGGAACTTGAAGAACTGTTAGGAACAGATGTTGGTTATTATAAGCCAAGACAATTAAATGAAAGTTTGACAAAATCAGTTTTGTTAAAGACTACTTATGATGAAATGAAAATATTGTGGAAAGAAACTGGTAAGATAAGACCTCATTTTAAAGTAGAAAATAATACAGTTTATATACCTAATATATTTGCTAAAATAAATGGTACTCATGAAGATTTAGAGGAGTATTGGAGAGATTTTAAAGAATTGTCTTCCAATAGTAACACTTTAACAATAAATACTGTTCCTTTTACAGAAATGAAATATTCTAGGCAAGATAAATACTCAATTGCTTATTTTTTAGATAGAGATGGATTATTAGATTTTAATAAAGTACAAAATAGTGATTTATATAGGTTTAAATATTTAAGTGATAAATTACAAAATTTAATTTTGTCTAAAATAAATGAATTGATATTATTGAATCCTTTTAATAGAGAAATGGAGAAGGAATTCAAATTAAATATAATAATGACTGCTCTCAACATTAGCGATGATATTTTAAAATTAATAGAAACTTTTGACTATACATCATATATTCCTAAGGTGATAATATATGATAATACTAAGAATTTCTTAAGTGAAGAAGATATTATAACTTTAGCATATTTAAATATTATAGGGATGGATATAGCAGTATTCACACCTACTAATTATAAAAATATAGAAATATTATTAAAAGAAAATGTTTTTAAAAGTCATAACTTACCTTCTGTTAGGATTAATTTATCTATGCCTAATTTGGAGAAGAAGAGGGATTCCTTTATCAGTAAGTTATTTCGATTTTAAAAAAGGGAAAACATATAGGGAGGGAAGATAAATATGAAATTAAATGGAAATACGGCTTCAGAAAATACTGAGATAATTGAAGTTAAAGAATTTAGTTTACAAAAGCAGAAAGAAGAAATAGCAAAAAGAGTTGAAAATTCACCAGAGATAAACAATATACTTGCTCAAATAGATACAGATAATATGCAAACAGTAGTGAAATTCGGAAATGAAACAGTGGAAAGTATATCTAAATTTTCTGATAGAATACTTAACAATATGGAAATGGCTAAGATAGAAGACACTGGAACATTATTAAATAATTTGAATAAAATAATGGAGAAGTTTGATATAAAAGATTTTGAAGAAAAGAAAGTTGGATTTTTTGAAAAAGTATTTAATAAAACTAAAAACTCTATAGAGCAATTATTTAAAAAATATCATACTATGGGCGATGAAGTAGAGAAGGTATACATATCTTTAAAAGAATATGAAAATGAAATAAACGGCTTAAACATAAGCCTTAATGAGATGTTTGAAGAAAATCTTAAACATTATGAAAAATTAGAACAGTATATACATGCTGGAGAATTTGCAGTTGAAGAGCTTAGCACTAACATAATACCAGAGTTAGAAAGAAAAGCTGAAATAGGTGGAAATGTAGAGAAGATGGAATTGAGTAACATAATGCAAGTTAGAGAGATGATGGAGCAAAGAGTTCATGATCTAAAACTTGCAGAGAATATTGCATTGCAAACAATGCCTTCTATAAAAATGTTACAGTACAACAACTATAACCTTATTAGAAAAATAAACTCAGCCTTCATCATAACATTACCAATATTTAAGCAATGTCTTATTCAATCAATAATGTTAAAAAGGCAAGATGTACAAGCTAAAGCATTAACAGCACTAGATGAAAAAACAAATGAACTACTTATGAGAAATGCAGAAAATTTAGCAAACCAATCTAAGGTAACTGCAAGATTAGCAAGCGGTAGCTTTGTTGATGTACAAACCCTTGAAAAAACATGGCATACTATTGTAAATGGAATAACTGAAACTAAACAAATACAAGATGAAATAAGAGAAAAAAGAGCTATAGATAACAAAAAATTAGATGAACTAAAAAAAGAATTTAATGCAAAACAATTAACTTAACATAAAAATAAAAAGGTTGTGAAAAGTAGAAGGAATGTCTACTCTTCATAACCTTTTGTTTTTAATATAATTTTACCTCTTTAATTTGAATAAAAAAAGAGAGTTGCCTATGCAACTCTCTTGGTCGGGGTGACAGGGATTGAACCTGCGACCTCATGGTCCCAAACCACGCGCGCTCCCATCTGCGCCACACCCCGCCGACAAAAATTATTATATTACATACCTGAACGCTTGTCAACACTTTTAAATAAAAATTTCATAAAGAGTATAAATTTTACGTATAGAGCTTTAAAATTTATATCAGTACTGGGATTAAAGGATAGAGTATTATTTGCTAAGTCTAAAATATAGAAGAACTTTAGCTATTATTTATCATTAGCTTTCAACTATTAATTAGATAAGTAATGTACATATTAATTTATAGATTAACATAGTTATATAATTTTAATAATTAAATTTTTATAACTTTATATAATAAATATTAAAATAAATACTAATTTAAATTTTTAGTCATAATTTTATTATATAAAGCACTATAGAAAACATGCAATAAGTGGTATTATTTAGTTAATAATATAAGTAGAAATAAAAGATTTCGAGGTGAAACTTATGAGAGATATAAAAGACCTTGTAGATATTCAAAGGAAATATTTCTATACCGGAGAAACCTTAAGTATAGACTTTAGATTTAAGCAATTGACACTTTTAAAAGATATAATAACTAAAAACGAAGAAAAGATATTAGAAGCATTAAATAAGGACTTAAATAAGGCAAATTTTGAAGGATATGCAACAGAGTTGGGCATAGTATTAGAAGAAATTAATTATACAATAAAAAATTTAAAAAAATGGTCACAGCCCACAAAAGTTAAATCACAAATAGCTCATTTTCCTGCAAGTTGTTTTTCTTATCCTGAGCCATATGGAGTAACACTTGTTATTTCCCCATGGAATTATCCTTTTCAATTATCTATAGCACCTATGATAGGGGCTATAGCAGGAGGAAATACAGTAATATTAAAACCATCTAATAAAAGTGTTCATGTATCTAAAATTTTAACAGAATTAATAGAACAGAATTTTAAAGAAGAATATATAGCAGTAGTAAATGGTGGTAGAGAGGAAAATACAGAACTTTTAAATCAAAAATTTGATTATATTTTTTTTACAGGAAGTGTACCTGTAGGACGTATAGTAATGGAGGCGGCAGCAAAGAACCTAACTCCTACAACTTTAGAGTTAGGTGGGAAAAGTCCTTGCATAGTAGATTATGATGCAGACATAAAAGTAACAGCTAGAAGAATAGTTTGGGGAAAGTTTTTAAATGCAGGTCAAACCTGTGTAGCACCAGATTATATATATGTTCACAAGGATGTAAAAGATGCATTAATTGATTCTATGATTTACTATGTTAAGAAATTTTATGGAGAAAATCCTAAAGAATCAAATGATTATCCAAGAATTATAGATACTGGACAATTTGATAGATTAATAGGATATTTAGATGAGGGAAACATTGAAATTGGCGGAAGATTTGAGAGAGAAGAATTATATATTTCTCCTACAATATTAAATAATGTTACTTTTGATGATAGCGTTATGAAAGATGAAATTTTTGGACCTATAATGCCTATATTGGAATTTAATAGTTTAGATGAAGCAATAGATATGGTTAATAGTCGTCCTAAGCCATTAGCATTATATTTCTTTTCAAAAAATGAAAAGAGTATCGAAAAAGTATTAACTTATACCTCATCCGGTGGAGTTTGTATAAATGAGACTATAATGCATGTAGCATCGCTATATCTTCCTTTTGGAGGAGTAGGAGACAGTGGAATGGGAAAATATCATGGAAGAGCTAGCTTTGATACTTTTACTCATCATAAGTCAGTGGTTAAAAAAGGATTTTCAATTGATGTTCCTTTAAGGTATCCACCATATAATGACAAAATTAAATATATAAAGAAGATATTTAAATAAATATTAGGCATAGATGTAAGTTAAGGTTAAATCCTTCCTCGTTCATCTATGCATTACTTTATTTATTTAAAATTATATTAGAATATAGTTAAAAATAATAATTAGAGGTGATGTTTATGAAATGCTTCGCTAATTATAATTTAAATATAAATAGTGATTTTGAAATAAAAATTTTTAGAGAAGATGAAAATGATATAGATTTGCTTATTTCGATAGATGATAGAACTTTAAATCTTAATATGGATAGTTACCACATAAGATCAAGAATACAATTTACAGGGGTACAGGGGATACTTATAAGGGCATGCAAAGATAATAACAATATTGCAACTATACATTTACTAAAAGATAGGGGAATACATTCAACAATTTGTAATTTCGAGGTTGATTATAGTGACTTAATTATAGAAATTAGATATATGGAATTTTATATTGATGTGAATTTAGATACTTTAAAAAATAATTAATAGAGATTATGGTGTATTTTATTTTATATATCTTATAATATTAAGAGTTAATTAAAACATTATAAGTTATAAATAAACTAAATTTTTCATATAAATAAAAGGGCAGAAGCCCTTTAAAATACACCTAGTTCTATTTTAGTTTTATTTACTATTGAGGCTTTTCCGCCTACTTTAATACCAATTCTTTCAAAACTTTTTTCTGCTTTAACTATTATCTCGCTAGGATTATCCATATAGTATCCTTGTTCACAATAAATAGTTATGCTTTCATCTTCATTAACTTTTATAATTTCATTCTTTATAAGATAAGCTCCTAATGCTCCATTAGAAGTACCTGTTGCACTTTCTTCATCAATTCCTGCTGCAGGGCCGAAGTTCCTTGTAGAAACAGTAGAAGTATCATTTTCTGTTTCTAAAGTAAAAGCATGAACCCCAATCACACCTAAGGAGTTACTATAGTCTGCTAATTTCTTAAAATCAGGATTAATTGATTTTAATACTTTAAGATTTTTAACAGGAAGCATTATATCTGCAAGCCCAGTAGATACTGCCTGAGGTTTTGTCTTAAAAGATTCTATAAAAATATCTTCGCTTGAAATACCTAGAATATCACAAAGTTCTTTACTATCATCTATTTCAAATAAAAATTTAGGCTCTGCTTGAGTCATTAGAACGTTAGATATGTTACCATAATTAAAATTAAGCTCTACATCTAATATACCTGCTTTAGTTTTTTGCCTTATAATTTTTTGATTTTTTCCTTCATCGCAAGTTATCATTCCTAGCTTTGCTAAGGTATAGAAACTGGCGATGGTAGCATGACCACAAAGCTCAACTTCCTGAGTTGGTGTAAAGAATCTAACTTCAAAATCATAATCTTCTAGATTATTAGAATTATTATGTTCTTTCTTATTAGCATTAGGAATCATAAAAGCTGTTTCAGATAGTCCTACTTCTTTTGCAATAATTTGCATTTCTGAGGTATTAAGCATAGAAGCATCCACAACCACACCTGCGCCATTGCCACCTTTATTATCTTTAGTAAAAGCATTTACTATATAAACTGATATTCCCATGTTTAAATTCCTCCTAAGTTTATTTAGACATCTGAAATAAAATAACTAGTTACTTTTTGAAGATGCCTCAAGAAACATTTCCCCTATTTTATATACATCTCCTGCACCAACAGTTAAAATAAGATCTCCATCATGTGCATTATTTTCTAAATAGCTAACTATTTCATCAAAGTTATGAAAGTTTTTAGCATCGACACCTTTATCTCTAAGGGCATCTCCTAGCTTTAATGAACTAACTACTCCAGTATCTTTTTCACGAGCAGCATATATATCTGCAAGTAGTAATTCATTAACACCATCGAAGCATTCTACAAAATCATTAAATAGTGCAATTGTTCTAGTGTAGGTATGAGGCTGAAATATAGCAAATAATTTATTATGAGGATAATTTTTAGATGCTTCTAATGTTGCTCTTATTTCTGTTGGATGATGTGCGTAATCATCAATAACAGTTATATTATTTTTCTTACCCTTAAATTCAAATCTTCTATGAGTGCCTTTAAAGTTAAATAATCCTTCTACTATAGATTTCTCACAAATATTAAGTGCTAACCCAGTGCATATAGCAGATAATGCATTTAAAACATTATGTTTACCCGGTACATTTAAACTAATTTTAAATAGCATTTTATCATCCTTATAAAAATCAAAACTGCCACAGCCTAAATCATTATAAGTAATATTTTTAGCCCTATATTGTCCATTGTGTATACCAAAGGTAAGTATATTACACTTAGCACCTTCAATAACATCTAAACAATCAGCATCATCAGCATTAATTATTGCATAACCATCATTAGGAATGATATTTACAAATTTTTTAAAAGTATCCTTTATGTGATTTAAATCTTTATAGTAATCTAAATGATCCTCATCTATATTTAAAATTACTCCTATATGAGGGAAAAACTTTAAAAATGAAGCTTTATATTCACAGGCTTCTGTGATGAAATAGTCACTACTTCCTGCAAGTACATTTCCACCTATTACGTCAAGCTCTCCCCCTACTAATATAGTAGGATCTAAATTTTCCTCTAATATAACATGAGAAACCATTGATGTAGTCGTAGTTTTTCCATGGGTACCTGAAACAGCTATACCATACTTATGACCTTTCATAAGGTAGCCTAAAAATTCTGCCCTATCCATTACTTGAATTTTATCCTGCTTTGCTTTCACAAGCTCAGAATTTTCAGGAGATATAGCAGCAGTATAAACGACTAAATCTACATCTTTTATATTATTTTCATTATGTTCTATATACACCTCTGCTCCATCTTTTTTCAACTTTTCAGTAATAGTAGAAGATTTCATATCTGAACCAGAGACTTTATATCCATTCTTTATAAGTATTTCTGCAAGACCACTCATGCTTATTCCACCTATACCTATAAAGTGTATTTTTTTATTTTTATCTCTTAAAAAATCAAAAGACATATTAACAACTCCTTAATATTAATGCATACATACTATAGATTATTATAAATATTTTAATAGGCAACCCCTTATGTATAGATAAACTATATTAAAAATTAATATATAGCTCAATATAGCTACGTACTTAAATATTCCAATTTTTAACTAATAAGAATGACATACATGTTTTCGAGTTAGGCTCACTATATAAAATATTCTTATCTTTAATTATATACAAAAAAACACTAAAAAAATACAAGAAATAATATGGGTGCTAATTATTATTTATAAAAAGCATATTTTAGATTTAAATTAATACTAATGCAGAATATATGTAAAGATATTTAGAAATCTTGCAATAATATTATAAATATTACCTTAAAATGCATACCTAATTAATTAGAAGAAAATATTTTAAGGTGGGATAAAATATGTGCAATGAGATAAATGATTTAGTATTAATAGCTAAAAACGGAGAGGCTAAAGAAATTGAATATATAATAAACAAACTAAATCCATTTTTACATAAATGTTGTAATGCTGTATATATTAATGGATACGATAAAGATGATTTGCTGCAATTAGGAAGGATTAGCATATTGAAAGCTATAGATAAATATGAGGTAGGCAAAGGAGAGTTTATTCCATACGCTATGAGAAGCATAAAAAATAATTTTAATTATTTAATAAGGAGTAAAATTAAATCAAATTATGAAGTCAGTTTAAATACTCCTATAGGAGAAGGCATAATTCTTCAAGATAAATTAACTTATGAAGATAGATTTATTGACAACTATATCAATGATGAAACTAGGAGATACCTTTATGAATTTGTTGATATGCTTACAACTGAACATAAAGAACTTATATATTATGTTTATCTAGACAAAAAAGGAAATTTAAAGGAATATTCAGAGTATAAAGATATGAAATATATGACAATAGTTAAAAGAAGAGAAGTAGCTATAAAAAAATTAAAAGATATGTTTAGAAAAAAAGGATATATAGTTAAATAAACGATATACTTGTCTAAATATAATAAATAATAAATAATAAATAAAAAGCAGTGAAGAAGTTTGATATAACTTATCAGGGGTTGATGTTAAATTAACTATTTTGCTTCTCTGCTTTTTCCAAATATTAAGTATAATTGCTGTTTAATTAAAATTTTTTATTTTTCTTTCAAAAATTAGCTCGAAATAAGGTAAAAATTCATACCTTCCTGTAGAAGGTGCAAATATTTGAATGAATTTCCAATTTTCTTTTAGATAATTTTCAATTATTTTATTATAATCTTCTGCTGAATCTCGAGATAACAAACCTGCTTTTAAGTCAATTTTCACAAACTTAGATTCATACATAAACATAACATACTTTTTAAATAATAAGAGCTAACTATTTATATAGTATAATATACAATATAATGAGTTGGAAATCAATACTTTATTCACAAAATTTATAAATTATTTATACAATTTGTAGATGATTAAAATATAATAATAAAATGGTAATAACAAATACTAAAGTATGACTTTCTATGACAAAAAAGATCGATAGAAAATTTAAAATATTCTAAAAAATTACTTCCATTAATAGAAAAAGTATGTTAAACTTTAAACATAAAGTGTTAATTATTTAACCAGATGCATAGAATGTAATATATATGCATAGTATTGGAATCTTATTTAGGTTTTTTAGACATAGTACAAATTTTTATTAATTATAAAAGCATATAAAAAATATAACCATTTGGTTAAGGCGTGGAGAGGTGTGTTAATATGTTAACAAAAATCAATTCTGAATATCTTATATGGCAATTAAAGAGTAAGAAAAGAGATGATAGGAAGGCAATTGATGATTGTGACAGAATTGCAGAAGGTGTAGATTTAGAGTATGCATATTGGCAATTTGATACCCAATAATAATTAGTAAACCTTTTGTATAAATATATATAAATAAAGCAATAATTTTTAAATTTAATCTACTATTTATTAGCCAAATCTTGTTTTAAATAATATAAATAATTTTCAAAATGTTAGGGATGTTGAAAGTTAAATTTTTGGGGCGAATAGCCCTACTTTTTTTACTTTGGTAATTTAAATTTCTTATAAGTATGGTAATAAATTAGAAAATAAAAAATCGCGATTTTTAATCACGATTTTTTTCTCTTATAGTACTATTTATAGCTTTTTCTTCAATTATCTTATGGTTAGATGCTGTAAAACGATTTGTTCCCCATACTCCTAAAATTATTAATATAGCACCAATTACATGATATACTTTGAAATTCTCTCCTAAGAATACAACTCCAGCTATTATGGATACTATAGTACAAAGGTTTTCAAATACGGCAACCCTTGCAGCTTCCATCTTAGACAATGTGTAATTTATTAAGAAGAAACCCATTATTGATGCAAAAATGGATAGGAAAATTATTGTAAATATAAACTCTTTATGTAGAAAAGGGGTTATAAATGCAGTTAAATCCCCCTTAATTAGACATTCTATAAAAGCAATTATAGTGAATACGAATCCACCTATTCCCATCATAAAATATGTAGTTTCTGTAGGAGTATATCTTACTGAAAATTTCCTTGAAAGTATAGTAAAAGCTGTTTGCGATAATATAGCGCCAATTAAAAGTAATATTCCGACCAAGCTACCACTTCCACTATCTGTTGCACCAAAAATTACTATTATAACAACTCCTACTATAGATGTCATTATAAATCCATACTGTGCTTTAGTAGGCTTTTCTTTTAAAAAATAAGCTGAACTTAAAGCAACAGATATAGGAATTAAGGAAGAAATTGTTCCTGCTATAGAGCTAGGAATACTTTTTAATGCGTAGGTTTCAAGAGCAAAATATAGAATTGGCTGCATAAATCCTACCAATATTAAAGGTAATAAATTTTTATTTTTAAAATTTACTTTTAATATCTTAAAAATTACTAATATAGACATTACAATAAATGCTATAGAAAATCTAATAGATAAAAGAAGAAAGGGTGAAGTATACCTTAAAGCTATAGATATAAACATAAAAGTTAGTCCAAATAATAGTGCATAAGCCATGCCAGCAAATATTGGCATGGCTTTTTCCTTATTAATCATAATACCATCCCCCTTTACTACTTAATTTTATCATTTAAAATCATAGTATTAAAGAGGGACAATGAAACATAACTATTAATATTTAAAGAAATTAATTCTTTGAGGATTAATTTCTTTAAGAGCTTTAACCAATAACTGTATTGATGATCTTTGGTAGTGAATAATTTTATGAAAATTATTAATGAATTAAAACTTATTTATTCTTTCATAAGAATTATAATTTTATTCTTGATTATTATTGTTTTGTCCAAATTTATTTGTTCCCCATACTCCTATGAGTATTAATATAGCACCTATTATTTGAAAAAATTTAAAGCTTTCGCCTAGAAAAATAACTCCCGCAATTATTGATACTACAGTAGATAAATTAGAAAAAACTGATGCCTTAGTAGCTTCCATTTTAGATAGTGTAAAGTTAACTAAAAAGAAACCAATTATTGAAGCTATTACTCCTAAAAACAGTAATGATAATAGAAAGTCCAAATTATAAAAAGGTAAGAAAAATTTATTTAACGTACCTTGAGATAATCCTTCTACTAAGGCAATTAGAGTAAAAGCAAAAAAAGCAATTCCCATCATAAAATATGTAGTTTCGGCAGGTGTAAAGGTGGTGGAGAGCTTTCGAGATAATAAGTTAAATATGGTTGCGGAAATAACAGCTCCAAATAAAAGAATTATACCCATAAAATTTCCACTAGCATTATTTTGTCCACCTAAAACTACTATAATAATAACTCCCACTATTGAGGCTAATATAAAGCCATACTGAGCTTTAGTAGGTTTTTCTTTTAAAAAATAACTTGAACTTATGGCTACCGATATAGGAATTAGTGCAATTAGTGTACCAGCTACTGAAGTAGCTGTATTTTTTATGGCGTAAGTTTCAAAAATAAAATATAAAATTGGTTGCATAAGTCCTAATAAAAATAAGGTTTTTAGATCTTTATTCTTAAAATTTATTTTTATAATTTTTAAAAATACAAGTATAGACATTACGATAAAAGCAATTCCAAATCTCATAGATAGAAGTGCAAAAGGAGAAGTGAATCTAAGACCAATGGAACTGAACATAAAAGTAAGCCCAAATAGGGTCGAATATATAATTCCAGAGATTATAGGAATTATTTTATTTTTATTATTCATATTTTTCCTCCTAAGGTATGTTATGTTATCGAAATAAAATATAACATAATTAATATAATTATTTAAGTAAAAATCTTCATTTTAATTTGAAAAAATATATAAGTAAGCAGAAAAATTAATTAATATTAAAATCCATTGGAAAACATATGGTAAGAATAGTAGTTGTAAAAACTACATAAAGTGGTACAATTGGAATATAAAGAAAATTTTGAAAAGGGGGAAAATTTATGAATCCTACAGTAGTATATATTGCTGGGATAATATTAGCTGTAATTAATGGCTATTTGGCGATTAAGAAAATATTTATTGATAATACCCTCAGTGAAAAAGGAATAAAGAATGTGGTACTTATATTATGTATAGCACTATCATTATACTGTTCAATAATGGTTGTAATTTACAGCAATGCACGTATCACCAATTTAGATATATATAATGAAGGAGTTAAAAGTGGGGCTTTAACAGTAAAAGAGCTTGCAGAAATTAATGATACAATAAAAATGTTAAATAAATATAATTTAAAAGCTATTGTGATAGGATATTTAGGATTAATATCTAGCCATTTATTATTAAGGAATATTATAAAAGAAATAATTAAAAACCTAAATTCACCTAAAAAAAGGTGGAATTAGGATAAAATAGATAATTAAGCGAAAATTTTATTTAAAAACTCTTAAATCTTAGATTTAGGAGTTTTTCTTAGTAAAAAATAAAAAAAATTTAGAAAAATATTGCATTACGAACAAATGTTCGATATAATAGGTGTATGAAGGATCTATGTTAAATTTAGGGGGAAAAAAATGAGTAGTAATCAAATGTTTATAGAGTTAAATTATGAAAATGGAGAAGAACTACCTTTAGAAATTAGCTTTAAAAATGATGTATATAATAATAAATATATACTTTGTAGGGGGATATTAAATAAAAAAAACTCTAAAATAATTTTTAAAATGAGAAACATAGATGAGACAAATGAATTTTTACAAAAGAATAAAATGATTAGTAAGTTTAAATGTTAATAAATATGGAAGATATGAGATAACATTTGTTCATAAAAATAATTATAAAACAATCATCAATCCTTTCGTTCACATGCTCTTGAGCTTATCTTCCATATTTTATATATCAATAATTTACAATAAAATTATTGAAAAAAACTTCTCAGAAATACTGAGAAGTTTTTTGTTTATATGCAATAAGTAATAAAAAGATTAGATATTATGATTATTACTTGTGATTAGAAGGCGTAGGTTTTTTTATTATTTTATCTATAAGACCAGAACCATATCCCATAGGGCAAACCTGGCACCAGCTTCTAGGCTTATATATTATTCCTAAAATAATACCTAAAGCTAATGAAGACATCATAAGCCTAAATAATCCAAATCCTATTGCCCTTATATTTCCACCAGATTTAATCATGGTGATACCAAACATTATTAACATAAAGCTTAAAATAATATTTTTTACAGTTTTTGTTTTAAATTTATTAGGTAAATTGTTTTGCAAAGATATATGACTTAAAAAATTTTGAAGTAATGATCCTCTAGGACAATAATGGGAACAATGAACCTTCCCTTGTTTTCTAAGAACAAAGAAAAGTGGCAGCCCCATACAAATAAAACCCAAAAGGCCGAATCTTATGTCATAGATTGATAGAACTATGAACAACACCATAAATATCCATGACCACTTCTGATAGGATTTTCTTTTTTTCATTTAACAAACCTCCGATTAATTAATAATTTAGAATGGAAATTTTAAAAATTACTGACAGTTTTTAGCTATATTTATAATTCATAATATTTATATATTCAAATATTACAATATTGTGATTAATAAGTCAATAAAACTTGTGATTTAGTATAGTATATATTATATAAAGACTAACAATTAAGAATGAAAAATTGAGGATGGAATTCACTGTTGGTGAATTTCTAAAATAGAATTTATTCTAAAAAACTCCAAAGGTTTTGATGTGGAGTTTTGACCATAATCGTGAATTGTGGACTGTGTATTGTGAATTAGATATTTGTAATTAGAGAAGTAAGAAACAATCACTTTTATAAATAGAATAATTTTAGAATTGATATATCTATAAGTTGTTTAAAATCTAGAATTATTGACAATCATATTACTATATCGTAATATCCTCATATAGGCTAAAATAAATGGATTTTGGAAAGGTCGTTGATTTAATGAATAAGCAAGAAATAGAACTATTTACTGAAAATGCAGAGTTATTAAAAGCATTAGCACATCCTGTTAGACTTTGTATTGTTAAAGGACTATTAGAAAATGGTGAGCGTAATGTAACTTGTATGCAAAATTGCTTAGAACTTCCTCAGTCTACGGTCTCTCAACATCTTCAAAAATTAAGATCAGCGGGAATAATTAAAGGAAATAGAGAAGGCCTTGAGGTTAGTTACTATATTTGTGATGAGAGAGTTAAAGAACTTATTTCTATTTTATTTAAACAAATTTAAAAAGTCAGAGTAGTATATAAGTAAATTCAAATTATAAATTAATATGATTTATAACGTGACATTTTAATTTGTAATACACATGAAAAATTCATGATTATATATATTCATCACTATAAATTAAGAGATTAATAATTGATTTATTTTCTTAAAATTATGTTATTTTTATCTGTTACTAGAGAAAAAATGTATATTTTAAGTTATTCTATAATTTTTTATACAATGAAATTGCTATTTACTTTCCCAGGGATTTAATAAAATAGTATAGTATTAATAATTATAATAAAAGTAATGAATATTGAACAAAATAGAAATGAATATTTTAAATGTAAATCAGTAATTGTAATATATACAAAAAACATTTAAAATTATAATTATGAATATTTGCGAATAAATATATAAAATAATTCGTAGGAAGGTAAGTTTAATATGGGAAAGAGTGCAGACAAGTTTAGTAGAAATCAAAGAGTTGTAGCTATAACTAAAACATTAACTGAATCACCGAATAAGGTAATAAATTTAAATAAATTTACAGAGATTTTTAACGCTGCTAAATCGACAGTAAGCGAAGATATAGTTATTGTAAGGGAAACATTAGAGCAATTATCTATGGGGAGAGTTGAAACTGTTTCAGGAGCAGCAGGAGGAATAAAATTTATAACAGATATATCTGATGAAGATAGCCTGAAGTTTAGTGAAGAACTTTGCGAAGTCATAAGAGAAGAAGATAGAGTAATGATAGGAGACTTTTTATATGTAACAGATCTTATGTATAATCCTAGCATTATAAGTAAAGCAGGAAGAATTTTAGCTTCAACTTTTAGTAATTTAGATATTGATTATGTTGTTACTATAGAAACTAAAGGAATTCCTTTAGCTTATGAAGTTGCAAAAGCCTTAGGTGTCCAACTTGTTACTGTAAGACATAGAAATAAGGTTACGGAAGGTGCCACAGTTAATATTAATTATATTTCTGGTTCAAGCAATAGAATTCAAACTATGTCATTATCTCGTAAATCTATGAGAAGAAATAGTAAATGTTTATTTATAGATGATTTCATGAGAGGTGGAGGAACAGCTAAGGGGATACAAGAACTTTTAGCAGAATTTAATAGTGAGCTTTTAGGTTGTGGCATATTAGTAGATAATACTTTTGAAACAAAAGAAAAGCTTGTTGGTGATTATATAGCTATAGTAGATTTTGACGGCATTGGTGAAGACGGAAGGGCTATAGTTAAACCTTCTTCAAGAATGAATTTTAAAAAATAGTAGTTATAATTGCTAAAAATTTTTTTGAATTAATTGTTAAATAAGTTGTAATATACAAAATTATTAGAATTTTAGAAGGAAAAATAAAAAATATGGAGAATAATAAGACCTATAGCACATCTTGGAGGTGGAGTTCATGCAAATTACAGATGTTAGAATTAGAAAAATCGCTACAGAGGGTAAAATGAAAGCTATAGTTTCTATAACTCTAGATAATGAATTTGTTGTTCATGATATAAAAGTTATAGAGGGCCAAAATGGTCATTTTATTGCTATGCCTAGCAGAAGAACACCAGATGGTGAATTCAAGGATATAGCACACCCAATTAATACGGAAACTAGAGAAAAAATACAAAAGGCTATTCTTGATGAGTATGAAAAGGTTAAGAATGAAGAGCCTGTAGTTGATGAAATAGCAGAGTAGCGAAAAAGCTTAAGCTTTTTTATTAAATAAAAAGGAGATTATACTCCTTTTTATTTTTGTGTGAAAATTTAAATAAGAATTACTTTTATTGCAAATCATTACCATATGAAATATAATTAATAAGTGTATCAATAAAAGTGTATTTGTAGTAAAATAAATATGACTTTCATATAAAGAGGTGTTAGATTTGTATAAATGTGCTATCATATTAGCCGCTGGAGAAGGGAAAAGAATGAATTCTCATATTCCAAAGGTGCTTCATAAGGTTTGCGGAAAAGAAATGATAAATCATGTTATCGATACATTAAGAAATTGTAATATAGAAAATGTAAATGTGGTAATTGGTAAAGGTGCAGAAAAAGTTAAAAAAGGCACAGAATCAAGAAATATTTCTTACTCAGTACAAGAGGTACAACTTGGGACGGGACACGCTGTAATGTGTGCTGAAGAATTTCTAAAAGATAAAACTGGAACAGTGGCTATATTTGTTGGAGATGGTCCGCTAATTACGGAAAATACAGTTAATAGTTTAATAAATTATCATGAGCAAGGTGAATTTAGTGCGACTATATTAACATCTATCATGAATGATCCAGCTAAATATGGTAGAATAATAAGAGATGAAAAAGGACAAGTAGAAAAAATCGTTGAATTTAAAGATTGCAATGAAGACGAAGTTAAAGTCCAAGAAATAAACTCAGGCATGTATTGTTTTGATATACAGGCATTACTTTGCACGCTTTCAAAATTAAATAATAATAATAATCAAGGTGAATATTATTTAACCGATGTTATTGAGATACTTAAAAAAGAGAATAAGAAGGTTGGAGCTATTAATGTACCAACAGAAGAAATTACAGCAGTAAATTCTAAATTTGAGCTTTCAATAGTAGAGAATATAATGAAAAATAGAATTAATAAAAAGCACATGGAAAATGGAGTTATATTAATTGATCCAACTAATACATATATAAATTGTGATGTGGAAATAGGTATAGATACTATTATATATCCTAACAATGTAATAGAGGGAAAAACTATTATTAAAGATAACTGTACAATATATCCAGGATGTAGAATTAAAGATAGTATCATAAAGTCTAATGTTACTATTCAAAGTTCTGTAATTTTAGAAAGTACAGTAGGAGAAGAAACCACAGTAGGACCTTTTGCATATATTCGTCCTCAAACTACAGTAGGAAATAAAGTTAAAGTAGGAGACTTTGTAGAACTTAAAAAGTCAACTATAGGAGATGGAACAAAAATATCTCACTTAACATATATAGGGGATGCAGAAGTAGGAGAAAAGTGTAATTTTGGTTGCGGAACAGTAGTTGTTAACTATGATGGTGTTAATAAACATAAAACCATAGTGGGTAATAACTCCTTTATAGGGTGCAACTCTAATTTAATTGCACCGGTTGAAGTTGAAGAAAACACATACATTGCTGCAGGTTCAACTATCACTAAAAAGGTACCAAAAAACTCATTAGCAATAGCTAGAGCAAAACAAGAAAATAAAGAAAATTGGGTTATAAATAGAATACATAAGAAATAATAAAATATAGGAGGACTACATAATGATACCACATGGAAAAAACATTAAAATTTTTACAGGTAATTCCTATCCTGAGTTAGCAGAAGATATAGCTAATGTATTAGGACTTAAAGTTGGAGACTCACAAGTTGGAAGCTTTAGTGATGGAGAAATTTCTGTAAACATAGCTGAAACTGTTAGAGGGATAGATGTGTTTGTAATTCAACCAACAAGCGCACCAGTAAATGATAACCTAATGGAGCTTTTAATAATGATAGATGCATTAAAGAGAGCTTCGGCTGGAAGAATAACAGCGGTTATGCCTTATTATGGTTATGCTAGACAAGATAGAAAAGCAAAGGCTAGAGATCCAATCACAGCAAAATTAGTTGCAGACTTAATTACAGCTGCAGGTGCTGATAGAGTACTAACTATGGATTTACATGCAGCTCAAATTCAAGGATATTTTAATATTCCAGTTGATAACTTAATGGGAGCTCCAATACTTGCAAAGTACTTTATAGAAAATGGATTTAAGGATGTTGACGATGTAGTTGTAGTTTCTCCGGACTTAGGAAGCGTAAGTCGTGCTAGAAAATTTGCCGACAGATTAAATGCTCCAATAGCTATAATTGATAAAAGAAGACCTAAAGCTAATGTTTCAGAAGTTATGAACATAATAGGAGAGATTAAAGATAAAAAAGTTATATTAATAGACGATATGATAGACACAGCAGGAACAATTTGTAATGGTGCTAATGCTTTAGTTGAAAGGGGAGCTAAACAAGTTTACGCTTGTTGTTCACATGCAGTTTTATCAGGTCCTGCTATAGAGAGAATACAAGCTTCTGCTATAAAAGAATTAGTAATGCTAGATACAATTCAACTACAGGAAGAAAAACAAATAGAAAAGATAAAAATATTATCAGTAGCTCCAATATTTGCGGAAGCTATTAAAAGAATATACGAAGATATATCAGTTAGTAAGTTGTTTGATTAATATAATAAAAAAGCGTTGTCATTTATTCGACAACGCATTTTTTTTAATTTGAGAATTTTAATATATATTTTATGTAATATTTATGTAAAATTATGAAGAAAATTAAGATAATTACTGTCATAAGTTGTAAAAAATAAGAATTATCAAAATAATTTTTAAATAATTTGTAACAAATCTTAATTTTATACTAACTAAGCATTATAATGGAGGTATACTTATATTTAATTATAAGTAGTTTAGGTTTCTAAAATAAAATAGCTAGTCAAATAGCATAGAGTATTGATTAACTATTTTTGAAGATGCCTTAAGTAAAGGTCAAGATTAACTTTTTAGGAGGGATATTTATGGAAGGCTCTATTGCAAAAGTTCTAGTGGTAGATGATGACAAAAACATCTGCGAAGTAATAAAAATGTACTTAGAAAGTTCGGGATATTCTATAAAAATAGCTAATGATGGTAAAGAGGCTCAAGAAGTATTTTTAAATTTTAAACCTGATTTGGTTATTTTAGATGTTATGCTACCATATGTTGACGGTATTGACGTTTTAAAATGGATAAGGAAAGACAGTGAAACTCCTGTTATTATGGTTACTGCTAAAGGGGAAACCTTTGATAAAGTTTTAGGATTAGAGCTTGGAGCAGATGACTATATTGTAAAGCCTTTTGAGCCTAAGGAGTTAATAGCTAGAGTTAAAGCAGTTTTAAGAAGATATACTATGGAAACAGAAAATAAAGAAACTATTAGTTATGATAGTTTAGTTATAGATGCTAATTCTTATAGTGTGGTTTATAGAAATGAAGAAGTGAAAATGCCACCGAAGGAATTTGAATTATTATACTATCTTGCTAGCAATAAGAATAGGGTTTTTACAAGAGAACAATTATTATGTGAGGTATGGGGATATGATTATCCTGGTGATTCAAGAACTGTTGACGTACACATTAAAAGATTAAGGGAAAAAATAGAAGGTGGGATAAATTGGCAAATAGAAACAGTTTGGGGTGTAGGATATAAGTTTGAGGTGAAATAATGATAAAAAGCAACCTATTTTCAAAAATGGTGCTTATATATACTGTTATAATATTTTTGAGCTTAACTATAATTGCCACATTTTTATCAGTGTGGTTTAATGATTATTTTGTTAATGGTAAGAAAAATCAAGTATTAACACAGACAGAGTTTATTCAAGGGTTAGCATCTAATTACATAGATGGAAAATTAACCTATGAAGAGTTGGACAATTCATTAAAATTTGTTGGTGAATACTTCTATGAGAACATATATTTAATTAATAGGCGAGGATATGTTTTTGCAGCTACTTCTGATAATAAGGACGTTTTAATAGGAAAACAAATATTTGTTGATGAATTAAATAGCATTGAGGATCTTTCAGAAGATGGATATTTAAAAAAAATAGATAAAAAAAGTGATTTATTTAGCAAAGATACTTATGTTTTGGGACAACAAATAAAAGATGTTAATGGAGATATAAAGGGAGGAATAATAGTAGAACTTTCTATGTCCTATGTGAAAGAATCCCTTGGGAAAATATATAGAATTATATGGCTGTCAACTGCACTTATAATGATATTATCTATGTCTATTATTTATCTTTTTACAGATAAAATAGTGATAAAACCACTTCAAAAAATGAGTTTAGTGGCAAGAAAAATAGCTAATGGTGATGTAGCAAAAAGAGTAGAAATAAATACTAATGATGAAATAGGACAGTTTGCAAAGGCTTTTAATTCTATGGCAGATTCCTTAGAAAAGGTAGAGAAAAATAGAAAAGAATTTATTTCTAATGTTTCTCATGATATTAGATCTCCAATTACTTCAATAAACGGATTTATAAGAGGAATTCTAGATGGAGTAGTACCGAAAGAAAAAGAAAAAGAATATTTAACTGTTGCTTATGAAGAAACTCAAAGATTAACAAGATTAGTTAATGATCTTCTGGATATGTCTGCTATAGAAGAAGGAAGAATAAGATTAGCACTTAGAAAAATTGACATCAATGAAATTATAAGATTAAGTATTTTAAAGAATGAAGCTAAAATAAAAGAAAAGAGAGTAAAAGTTGAAGTATATTTTGACTCAGATGAACTTTTAGTCTACGGAGATCCAGATAGAATTTTTCAAGTTGTGATGAATCTGTTAGACAACGCTATAAAATATTCAAATGAAGGTGCATTAATTACCTTATCTTCTAATGAGAGAGGAAAGAAAGCATATATTTCTGTTTCTAATACAGGTTCACATATCGACGAAGAAAGCTTGAAAACTATTTGGGAAAGGTTTTATAAAGGTGATAAATCTAGAACTAATAGAGTAAGTTCTGGATTAGGTCTTTCAATAGTTAAAAAGATATTAACTATGCTGGATGAAGAAATTTGGGCTGAAAATACGGAAGATGGAGTTAAATTCACTTTTACTTTAACATTAGCCTAATATTTATATAATTGACTATTGACAATTGTGGAAATTTCTCAGTTATCACTGAGAAATTTAGAATTTATTCTGTAGTGGCGAACAGTGTTCGCCATATAACTAGCAATTATATTGCTAGTCAAAAAATTATTCAAAGAAATTATTTTGTCTAAAAATAATTTCAACCTTAATTGACAATTGTCAATTAGCTAAGGGAGGTGAAGCTATGTGGATAATCAACCTATTATAAAGGAAACTTCCCCAATAAATATTGGAGGGGACATAGTTTTTAAAAAGACTAAAAATAAGAAAAAGCCTAGATACAAAATTTTTCTTAATATAATTTTTTATATAATAATAGCTTCACTTTCAGGAGCTATTACTGCAAAAATTTTAGTTGACAAAGAGCTAGCTAAAATTACTATTGATGGCAACGGAAAATCTGTGTTTTTAAATACAAAAGAAAAAAGAGAGGCTATGTCTGAAATTGCCAATAAGGTCTCAGCTTCTGTGGTATCGATAAGTAAAATAGTTTATGGTAAGAACGTAGAAATAGAAAGTGGAGCAGGCACCATAATAAGAGAAGACGGATACATAGTAACAAATCAACGTATAGTGTATAAAGCTGATGAAATTAAGGTTAAACTGTCCAATAATAAGGTGTATGTTGGACAAGTTGTAGGATCAGATCCAGTTTTAGATATTGCAGTAATCAAAATAGATGAAGTTGGACTACCAGCGGTTATTATAGGAGACAGTTCAAAAGTTAAAATGGATGATGAAGTGATTTCTATTGGTAATCCTAATGCTAATGCTTTTCAAGGGGCTATATCTTATGGAGTAGTGGAAAATGCGAATCAAAGAATTTCAGCTACAGATAGACAAATAAGGCAGCCTGTTTCATACAATGCCATAAGGACTGACATTGAAATATTTGCAGGAAACACTGGAGGACCACTTTGCAATTTAAATGGTGAAATGATAGGAATAAACAATAATATATTGAGTTATACAGAGAAAGCTACAAAATCAGGTTTTGCAATAGCTATAGAGGACGCTAAGCCTATAATAGATATCTTGATGAAAAGAGGAAATACATTAAAGCTTGGATTAGGAATATATGGTGATAAGGCAATTCCTAAAAATGGTGTAGATGGAGTGTCAGGAGTATATGTTAGAGATGTATTAAAGGATAGTGAGGCTTATAAAGCTGGAATAAGGCCTACAGACATAATTACTTCCATAAACGATATAAATATTACGGAGGTTGAGGATATAAGTAGAGTTCTGAGAACCTCACAAGAAGGCCATATCGCAGTTTGTAAGGTATGGAGAAATGGAGAATATGAATCCATAAATGTAAAATTGGATTACTATAGAATGTTATCTTAAAAGATTAAATTAATAATATAAAATATATACAATATTTTTAATATAATAAAAAGTTATCTAAAGTTCAATTTATATATAGCTTGTAAGAAAATTAATAATTAAAATCACAAAAAATTATTAGAGATAAGAATTTAAGTTATTTCTAGATAGATTAAATTTTAAACTTAATTCTTGCATAGTATTTACATATAAGGTAAATATATATAATGTAAAATTATACAAGAATATATTTTAATATATTCTTATAGGATTTCCAGTTTTTTTGTAGTAATATATTTTTGTAGTGTTATAATATAGAACAGTATTTTGTACTTTGATTTTTATATCTTTAGTTTAGTATAATATAAATACTGTATAACTGGCGGATGAATTTTGGAGGTATCAAATGTATTTAATAGTAGGACTAGGTAATCCAGGGGAGAAATATGATAAGACAAGACATAATGTAGGCTTTGATATAATAGACTTATTTGCACAAAAGTATAATATTTCTATTAATAGGATAAAATTTAAAGGTATATATGGTGAGACAACAATAAACGGAGAAAAGGTAATAGTGTTAAAACCTCAAACTTTTATGAATTTAAGTGGGGAAAGTGTCAGAGAAGTATGTGATTTTTATAAAATTCCTAATGATAATGTCATAGTTGTTTATGATGATATAAGTCTTGATATCGGCATTGTAAGAATTAGGCCAAAAGGTAGTGCAGGGGGACATAATGGAATTAAAAATATAATTTCACATCTTTCAACAGAAGCTTTTCCTAGAATTAAAATAGGGGTTGGACAACCAAAATATGATCTAGTAGATCATGTTTTAGGAAAGTTTTCAAAAGAAGAAAGAGAACTATTGGAAAAAACCTTTGAACCAAGTGTTCAAGCTATAGAAACTATAATAACTAATGGAATTGCTGAAGCTATGAATAAGTTTAATGGTATTAAAGCCTAGCTATTGCTAGGTTTATAACCATTTACAGGAAAGTTCAGTATATTTCCATTTTATTTGTATAGAGGTGATAATTTTGAGACTAAATGGACTTATGATGCCATTAAGACATAGTGAAGAATTTAGAGAAATCTCAAAAAGTATTAAAGGAAATAATTTTCCTATAGGTATTTACGGAGTTTCTGAATCTGCAAAAAGCTATTTAATAAATGGAATTTATGAAGAAGTAAATAAAAAAATCCTTATAGTTACTCATAATGATGTAGAAGCAAAAAATATTTGTGAGGATTTAAGTTTTTATTTAAATGATGTTTATTATTTTCCAACTAGAGAAGTAGTTTTTTATAATATTGATGCTATTTCTGGAGATTTAAGATGGGAACGTCTTAAAATATTTAAGAAGATGTTAGAGGATGGTCCTAAAATAATAGTAGCATCTATAGAGTCGTTATTGGCTGTGTATACTCCAGTAGATTTATTTAAAAATTATATATTTTCTTTAAAGGTAGGAGATATAGTAGATATTAGAGAATTGAGTGAAAAGCTTATCCAATGTGGTTATGAGAGAAGTGAAGCAGTTGAAACGAAAGGCCAATTTTCAATAAGAGGGGGTATATTAGATATCTTTCCTCCTATAGATGCACTTCCTTATAGAGTAGAATTTTTTGACGATGAAGTAGACTCTATTAGAACTTTTAATACTGATACTCAAAGAAGTATTGAAAAGGTAAGCGCTATAGAAATATTTCCGGGAAAAGAAATAATTATGACTAGTGAGAGTTTAAAGAAGGCTTATGATAACATTAGCAAAGACTTTAATAACTCACTTTTAAATTTTAATAAGAAAAAAGAAAAAGAAGCTATAGAAAGATTGACATCTATAGTTAATAGTAATATTGAAGCACTTAAAGAGACTTGGAGTTTTGAAACTATAGATAGTTATATACCATATCTTTATGAAAGTACTTCCACATTTTTTGATTATTTAAAAGACAGTTTCATTATAGTGGATGATGTTCAAAGGTGTAACGGTAAGCTAGAAAGTGTTTACTTTGAGTTTAAAGAAAACTATGAAAATTTTTTGAGAAGGGGAAACATACTTCCAAGACAAGGAGAACTTTTAATTTCAAAGGAAGAAACTTTGCAGCTACTTGAGAATAAAAGAGTATTAACTATAGATGCTATTGCTAAATCAACTAAAATATTAAAGCCAAGAACTATTTCTTCTTTCTCACAAATAACTATACATGATTATCATGGCCAGTTAGATTACTTAATTGATGACATTAAAGATAAAAAAGATAATAATTATAGAACAGTAATATTATCGGGAACAAGAACTAGGGGAGAGCGACTAATAGATACGCTCAGAGATAGAGGAATTGAAGCAAGTTATAAAGATATTATTGATAATATAGAACTTGGTCAAGTTGTTGTAACCTTTGGAAATGCATTAAAGGGATTTGAATATCCAGAGCTTAAAGTATGCGTAATCTCTGATAAGGAAGTATTTGGACAATCCAAGAGAAAAACAGGAAGAAAAGGAAATAAAAAAGGTGCAGGAAAGATTAAAAGCTTTACTGAGCTTAAATTAGGAGATTATGTAGTACATGCAAATCATGGTATAGGCGTATACAAAGGAATAAATCAGCTTGAAGTACAAGGTCATAAAAAGGATTTTTTAGAACTTACTTATAACAATGGAGATACTTTATATGTTCCTGTAGAACAGTTAGATTTGGTGCAAAAATATATAGGTAGCGAGGGCAAATCACCTAAAGTGAATAAACTGGGTGGAAGTGAATGGGTTAAAGCTAAAAATAAAGTTAAAAAGTCTATAGAAGACATTGCAGAAGATTTAGTTAAGCTTTATGCTACTAGAGCACAAATTAAAGGGCATAAATATGGTACTGATACAATATGGCAAAAACAATTTGAAGATGAATTCCCTTATGATGAAACACCAGATCAATTAACAGCTATAGAGGAAATTAAAAAGGATATGGAAAGCCATAAGCCTATGGATAGACTTTTATGTGGAGATGTTGGTTATGGCAAGACAGAAGTAGCCTTGAGGGCTGCTTTTAAATGCGTGATGGATGGAAAACAGGTTGCATTTTTAGTTCCTACAACTATACTTGCAGAGCAGCATTATAAGAATATGTTAAAAAGGTATTCTGATTTTCCTTTAAAAGTGGATATGATAAGCAGATTTAGAACAGCTTCGCAAACTAAGGCAATATTAAAATCTGTTAAGGAAGGAAATGTGGATATACTGGTAGGTACCCATAGGATATTACAAAAGGATGTTTCATTTAAGGACTTAGGGCTATTAATAGTAGACGAGGAGCAAAGGTTTGGAGTCACTCATAAAGAAAAGATTAAGTCTATTAAAAAGAATATAGATGTTTTAACTTTAACTGCAACTCCTATTCCAAGAACATTGCATATGTCTTTAACAGGAGTAAGAGATATAAGTGTAATTGAAACTCCTCCAGAAGAAAGATATCCAGTCCAGACATATGTAGTTGAATTTAATGATCAGCTTATTAGAGATGGTATAATGAGAGAATTAAATAGAAATGGCCAAGTATTTTTTGTATATAACAGGGTTGAAACTATAAAAGAAATGGCAAGTTATTTAGGAAAACTTATACCTGAAGCTAGAATAGCAGTAGCTCATGGTCAAATGACTGAAAGAGAGCTAGAAAAAATAATATTAGATTTTATAGATTATAAATACGACATTCTAGTATGTACAACTATTATAGAAACAGGTATAGATATTCAAAATACTAATACTATGATAATTTATGATGCGGATAAAATGGGCTTATCTCAGCTATATCAACTAAGGGGTAGAGTAGGTAGGACTAATAGAATAGCATATGCTTATTTTACTTATATGAAGGATAAGATTTTAACAGAGGTAGCAGAAAAACGTCTTAAAGCCATTAAAGATTTTACTGAATTAGGTTCAGGTTTTAAAATTGCTATGAGAGATTTAGAAATAAGAGGTGCAGGAAATATTATGGGTTCTGCACAGCATGGACATATGGCTACTGTAGGATATGATTTATATTGTAGAATGCTCGAAGATATGATAAAACTTATTAAAGGTGATATTGAAAAAGAGCCTATTGAAACTACTGTTGAAATTAAAATTGATGCTTATATTCCAAGCAGCTATGTGAAGGATGAAACACAAAAAATTGAGGTTTACAAAAAGATTGCATCTATCGACTCTTATGAATATATGATGGAATTACAAGATGAGATAGAAGATAGATTTTCTGATATACCGCCTACTGTTTATAATTTAATGAATATTGCTTACTTAAGAAGTATGGCAAAGGAAATAGGTATTATTGAGATTAAAGAAGTTAAAAATGAAATACTAATTACTTTTGAAAGTAAACAAAATGTTAGCAAAAATTTAATTACTGGACTATTAGATAATTATATAAGCAAAATAACATTTAAAATGGGAGAAGTACCGGTTATTGCTTACAAGATAAAGGAGGCTAAGAAAGAAGAGCTTCTTGATAATCTAATTGATTTAATTAAGTATATGAAAGAATTTAATGGCAAAACTAATAATAAATAATTCTTTAATTGATTTTCAATAATTTACTAAAAACTTTCAATAATTAGGAGTTTATGATAAAATTATTTTTGAATGTCACAAAGATGAAATATTATCATATTAAAATAGGACTGTATTGCAAAAGCTATATTTTAAAATATTACTAAATTTTAGATTTATTTATTTTTATAAATTTATAGAATTAAATAATTAATAGTTTAGAAGTAGGAGAAATTATTTATGAACTAGAATATAGATTCTAATTATTTAAACTTTTATATAGTTTAAAATATAGCTATTAAAAAAATAGAACGGGGGATTTAAAGTGAAAAACATAAAAAAATTAATAGTAGCATCCCTAGTGGCTGTGATGGCGACTTCTTTAGTTGGGTGTAGTTTAATTGAAAAAACTCCAGAAGGCATCGCAAAATCAAAGGTTGCAAAATATAGTGATAAGAAGATAACAAGAGCTGAACTTGATGAAAGAATGGGACCAGTTATAACTTATATCAAAAAGATGCAAGGTGAAAGCTTTGATAAAACTGAAGAAGGTAAGAACATGTTAAAAGAACAGAGAATTAACATGCTAAATAGAATGATTGGAGAAGGAATTCTAGAAGAGAAAGCTGTTGAACTTAAAGTGATGCCGAATGATGATGAGGTTAAAAAATATATAGATCAAGAATACAAAACAATAAAAGATGCTTTTGAAAGTGAAGAAAAATTTAAAGAAGGATTAGAGCAATCTGGTGAAACTGAAGAAAGCATAAAAGCAAATATAAAAAATCAACTTATATATAATAAAGTTTTTGAAGAAGTAGTTAAAGATGTTAAAGTAACCGATGAAGAGGCAAAAACTCATTATGACTCTAATATGACTTATTATACTGAAAAGCCAAATAAAATTAATGCAGCTCATATTTTAGTTGAAAAGGAAGAAGATGCTAAGAATATAATTAAAAGATTAGATGCCGGCGAGGATTTTGCAAAGCTTGCAAAGGAAAAAGGAACAGATGGAACTAAAGATAAAGGTGGAGAGTTAGGCTGGATAGATTATAATGATACAGGTTATGATAAAACTTTTATGCAGTTTGCAATTGCTCTACAAAAAGGAGCTTATACAAAAGCGCCAGTTAAGACTCAACATGGTTATCATGTAATAAAATGTATAGATAAGGAAGAGTATCCAGTTAAGAAATTTGATACTGTAAAAGAAGATATTAAAAAGAGTTTACTAGATGAGAAGAAAAATACACAATGGAATGAAACGGCTAACAAATGGCAAGAAGAAGCTAAAATTAAAATTTATGAAGATAATTTAAAATAATTTAAGATGTGTGAAAGAAAATAACAATTCTTAAACATAAAAGGAGTTATGATTTAAATCATAACTCCTTTTATGTTTAACATTTTTAAAAATAGTAAAAGAATAAATTCAAAAAATAGAGTAAAACGTGGTAAATGGTTTATAATTTATAGCCTTAAGCTAAGGAAAATATTAATAAAAGTTAAAATTTTTGAAAACAAAGTATGAATTTTTAACAATAAATAGTTTATAATTATACATCTATTATAAAGAGTTCTTGTAGAAAGCTATAAAATTCTAACTTCGAAATTATTATTAAAATTTAGAAACTTTTTATTTAGGTTAAACTTGGGAATTTGTGATTTATATACAAAAAATAGTTAGGAATTTCTTGCTTATTTTAAAAATTATTAAAAATTATGTATTATAAGCTATAAATTTAAAAAGGTATCTTTGCTCAAATTTTGTTATAAATTAATCTTTATGCAAATGTGTATAAAATTTCAAATTTAGAAGGATAATAATAGCACAAGTACATAATTAAAGTTATTTGAGGAGGAATTAGTTATGAAGGCAACCGGTATAGTAAGACGTATAGATGATTTAGGTCGTGTAGTAATTCCAAAAGAAATTAGAAGAACTCTTAGAATTAGAGAAGGAGATCCGCTAGAGATATTTACTGATAGAGAAGGTGGAGTAATACTTAAAAAATACTCTCCAATTGAAGAATTAAGCGAATTCTCTAAGGAATATGCAGAGGCACTTCAACAGACAATTGGACATATTGTAGTTGTAGCTGATAAAGATAGCATAATATCTGTTAGTGGTGGACCTAAAAAGGACTATATGGATAAAAAAGTTAGTATGCAACTTGAAAAAATAATGGAAGGTCGTAGAGCTGTTATATACGGAACAGGAGCAGAGAAGACTATACCATTATATGAAGATGAAGATGAGACTGTTTATAGTTCTCAAGTTGTTAGCCCTATAGTAGCAGAAGGAGATGCTATTGGAGCTGTTGTAATACTTTCTAAAGAGGAAAATGTAAAATTTGGGGATTTAGAACTAAAACTAGCTGAAACAGCATCTGCTTTCTTAGGAAAACAAATGGAGCAATAATGGCAGGATTCTGCCATTATTTTTTATTTTTTGCTTTCCACTATTCTACTACCATCTATACTATTAACAAATATATTCTTTTTAATCACATTTACGAAATTTTAACAAATGTTTTTGTTATTTATAGATCTTAGAAATTACTAAAGCAAAGACAGTTTATTATAAATTTAAATATGGATAGACTACCTTAATCAATGGAGAATTGAAAATGGACAATTGACAATTATGGTTGAAATTAGTTTTGATTGAACTAATTTCTTTAATTATTTTTTCTAGCAATACAATTGCTAGATTTTTTACTTTGAAATTACTTTAAATTTCTTAGTTATTACTGATAAATATCCAAAATTGTGAGTTGAAAGAAAGTTGCGAACTTAATGGTTCTAATTATAATGTTAAGAAATATAAACTACTTTCAAATATATTAATTTTAGAATCAGTACGTTTATATATTTCATAAAACCTCTATTAAAAAGTTATTAGCGCGATTATAATAAAAAATTTCAATAATTAAAAACATATAATCTAAAAATTAATTAAAAATATATTCTGTACAAGTAATAATGCTAGAAAAATCGCAATAAGTATTAAAATAAAAAAGGTTTTTTTAGGGGGATTATATGAAAAAACATTCATTAATAAAAGGAACAATTATTTTGGGAATTGCTGGGATTTTTACTAGATTTTTAGGTCTATTTTTTAGAATACCAATTCAGACACTTATAGGCGATGAAGGTATGGGATATTATCAAATGTCATATCCTTTATACATGACATTTGTAGCATTAGCATCAGGAGTACCTATTGCAATGTCTAAAATAATTTCAGAATTAAATGCAAAAAATGATTTTTATGGTATTAGAAAGGTGTTAAAGGATACTCTTTTGGTTATGCTGCCTATAGGACTTTTAGCTTCTTTTCTTATGATTTTCTTTTCAAAATCTATAATTCACGGATTAAAATGGCATGAAAATTCATACATGTCTTTTATAATAATTTCTATTGCTCCTATATTCGTATGCATTATGTGTACTTTTAGAGGCTTTTTTCAAGGACTTCAAAACATGTCATATACAGGAATATCTCAGATAATTGAACAAATAGGTAGAGTTGGTGGAGGTGTATTATTTGCATATTTATTACTACCTAAAGGGATAGAATTTGCGGCAGGGGGAGCGGCTCTAGGTACAGTTATAGGTGGCATATTAGGCAGTATATATTTAATCATAATCTACTATAGAAAGAGTAAATCTATGTATAAAGTTAAAAATATCGAGAGTAAGAGCATGATTTCAGAAATAGGAAAAGCAGCATTACCTATTTCATTAGGAGCAGCAGTAGGTACAATAATGTCATTAATAGATTCTATAATAGTTCCTGAAAGAATGTTAAAAGCAGGTTTTTCTGTATCAGAAAGTGCGGTTTTATATGGTCAATTAACAGGAAAGGCGGTAACTCTTTCAAATGTACCTTTAGCACTCTCAGTGGCATTATGTGCATCTTTAGTACCTATTATTTCTGAGGCCTATAGCACGAATAGAACCTTTGAGTTAAATAGAAGAATAGAAATGGCTTTTAAGTTATCCTTTGTCATCGCATTACCTTGTACTGTTGGATTATACTCTCTAGCAGCGCCAATAATGCATTTAGTATTTATGAAAGATGTAGGTGGTTATAATATATTAAGACTAGTAGCTACTACAATACCTTTCATAGTAATAACACAGACTACTACAGCGTTATTACAAAGCGTAGGAGACTATTTAAAGCCGGTTTATAACCTCGCTATAGGCTGTATAGTAAAAGTAATAATAAGCTATGTATTGATTCCTATGACCGTTATAAATATATATGGTGCAGTTATAGGGACGTTATGTGGTTATATAGTTACGGTAGTTTTAAATATGTTTCAAATTAAGAAAATATTTTCTGTTAAGCTTAGTTTATATGAAATTTTATTGAAGCCAGCAATAGCATCATTAATTATGATAATTGCAGTTGTGTTTACGTATAATAATGTCTATAATTATACAATAAGTAATGGAATATCTTGCTTATTAGCTATATTTGTAGGAGCGTTAATATATACAATATTACTTGTAGTACTTAGGATATTTACTGTAGAAGATATCAGAGGAAAGATTGTAAAGAACTAATTATAGAAAAATGAGAAGAGTAGGGAGTGTGAAGCGAATGATTAAAATAGTAGGCTTAGGACCAGGTGCTAAAGAAGCACTTACAATTGGAACACTAGAACTTTTAAAAAGTGATTGCAAGGTATTGTTTAGAACAGAAAAGCATCCCAATGTTGAATATTTAAAATCTCTAGGAATAACATTTGAAAGCTATGATTACATGTATGAAAAATTTAATAGCTTTGATGATGTTTATAATTCTATAGCTGTGGATATAATAGAAGAATATAGTCAGTGTAATAATATAGTTTATGCTGTACCAGGACATCCACTAGTAGCTGAAAAATCAGTTACGCTGCTTATAAAATATTGTGATGAGAAGAATATTCCATATGAAATAATTCCGGCAGTAAGCTTTATAGATGCTGTTATGGAAACTTTAAAATTAGATCCTATTGATGGAATAAAAATAATAGATGCATTTGATATTAAAAATCAAATATTAGATAAAAGAGTAGGACTTATAATAACTCAAGTTTATAATCAACTTATAGCTTCAGAAACGAAATTATCATTACTTGAATATTATAACGATGAAACGGAAATATATTTTATAAGAGCAGCAGGAGTTAAGGAAATAGAGAATGTTAGAAAAATAAAACTTTTTGAGCTTGATAGACAGCAAGATATAGACTATCTAACTTCAATTTATATTCCCAAAAATTTAGAAGAAACAAAAGATTTCTTTGACTTACTTAAAGTTATGGAAACTTTAAGAGGAGAAGATGGCTGTCCCTGGGATTTAGAACAAACTCATAAATCACTGAAGAGAAATTTAGTTGAAGAATGTTATGAGGTTCTAGAGGCAATTGATGAAGAAGATGATTTTAAGCTTACAGAAGAGCTAGGAGATGTATTATTCCAAATAGTTTTTCATGCACAACTGGGTAAAGAAGAAGGGTATTTCAATATAAATGACATAGTTAAAATTATAACAGAGAAGATGATAAGACGTCATCCTCATATTTTTAGGGATATTAAAATTAATAATACTAACGAAGTTTTAGATAGTTGGGACAAAATTAAGAAAAAAGAAAATGATTTTAAAACTTATACTGATGAATTAAAACATATACCTAAAAATTTACCTGCACTTTTAAGAGCAGATAAAGTTCAAGCTAAAGCTGCGAAGGTAGGTTTTGACTGGAAAGATCCTGAACCTGCTATGGAAAAAGTGATAGAAGAGTTAAATGAAATTAAAGATGTATATAATGGAAAAAATGAGGCAAAAATACTAGAAGAAGTAGGAGATTTAATATTTGCTTCAGTAAATGTTGCAAGACTTCTTGACATAGACCCAGAAATTGCATTAAATTATACTATAGATAAATTTATTAAGCGTTTTAAGTTTATAGAAGATTCTGCTCAAATTAAGGGAGTGGATCTCATGACCATGACGCTTGATGAAATGGATCAGTTATGGAATGAAGCAAAGAAGAAATAATTTATTACTTTTATGTTAAAACTATAATTGATTAGAAGGAATTTAAAAAACATTGAAGAATATGCTATCTTATATTCAATATATCTAATAGAATTTATGAATGTAGAAGCGTTTTTAAAAGATTAAGGAGGTACAATAGTGAATAAATCAGAATTAATCACAAGCATGGCTGAGAAATCAGGTTTAACTAAAAAGGAATCAGAGGTTGCTTTAAAAGCGTTCATAGAGAGCGTTGAGGAAGCTCTAGAAAAGGGAGAAAAAGTTCAATTAGTTGGATTTGGAACTTTCGAAACTAGAGAAAGAGCTGCTAGAATGGGAAGAAATCCAAGAACTAAAGAAGAAATAGAAATTCCTGCTTCAAAAGCACCTGTTTTCAAAGCAGGAAAAGAATTTAAAGACATAGTTAATAAATAGTCTTATTTTACTTATTAAAAAGCCTGGATTTATTCTAGGTTTTTTTTATTAATTACATATTTAAAAATAGCTAACTAGTATTTAAGTATATGTTATGTCATACTTTACTATAAGATTACAAAAAGAGTATCGCTATTTTTTAAGAGTCAGCTATTTATGTAATATAAAAT
Organism: Clostridium argentinense CDC 2741; assembly: GCF_000816675.1. Lineage (GTDB taxonomy): Bacteria > Bacillota > Clostridia > Clostridiales > Clostridiaceae > Clostridium_J > Clostridium_J argentinense. The sequence goes on from NZ_AYSO01000018.1 coordinate 112,018, forward strand.
ATCATCAAAATATTTGAATAGTTATTTTGTTTGAGAGCCTAATAGTGTATTAAAGGTCACTTAAGATTATAATTATATTTGAATAATAAAGTTTATATAACATTTTAAGGAATTTTAATTGTTTTGGAATTATTTATAATTGTAAATTTAAAATACAAATTTGAATAAAATATATTTGGGGTGATGGCTATGAGACTTGATAAGTATTTAAAGGTGTCAAGAATAATTAAGAGAAGAACAGTTGCAAAGGAAGTTTGTGAAAGTGGTAGGGTTTCAATAAATGGTAAAGTTGCTAAGGCAGGAACTGTAGTAAAAGAAGGAGATATTATTGAAATTCAATTTGCAACTCAAGTATTAACAGCAAAAATAGTGAATATAGTAAATCATGTAACTAAAGAAAATGCTAAAAATATGTATGAAATAATATCAGGTGAAGAAGATAAGGAATAATTAGTTCTTCTTAAATTGCTTTTCTTTGCATATATTTTTCTTAAAGAAATATTATTTATTAGGAATACTTTTAATATATGCAAGGAGGGTTTTATGGATAACAAAGAAACCAAGATAGAAGATAGAAAAAGTTATTTAACTTTAGATTCAAGGAAAAAGATGACAATTGACGGAGTTGAGGAGATTGTAAGCTTTAATGATGAACAAATCCTTTTAAATACAGTTCTTGGTTCTATGGATATAAGAGGAGAAAATTTAAAAATGAATAAACTAGATGTACAAAATGGAGATGTAATGATAAGTGGGAAAATAAGCTATATTGTATATACCAGTGATGAAAAAAAATCTAGAAAGGGAAAAGGCATTCTTTCAAGGCTTTTTAGGTAAGTATCATGCTGTTTACAATGGAGCAACAAATAATATTATTTGTATTTAGTTTATTGAGTGGAGTTTTAATAGGTGTTCTCTTTGATATTTATAGAATTATAAGAGGAGTTGAAGATGTTGGTGCAATTATAACTATAATTCAAGATATTTTATTTTGGATTGCTACAGGCTTTATTGTGTTTATATTTATGATGTACACAAGTTATGCATATATGAGCTTTAATGTTTTTGTATATGTAAGTATAGGATTATTTGTATATATTAAGCTAATTAGTAAGATATTTATAAATGTACTTCACAACGTATTAGTGGCTATTGGCAAGGTATTAAGAGTAATCTTTAATACATTGTCTTATCCTGTAAGATTTTGTTTATACAAAATAATAGGAAAAAGTTAAAAATTAATGTAAAATACCTTGAACAAATGATAAATTCAAATTAAAATATACTTATGAGTTTAACATAAGTAGTTATATTTTAATATAATAACTATTGAATAATAAGTTGTTATACTCATTCTATGTGGAGGGTGAGTTGTATAATGAAAAATAGAAAAATTAAAAACTTATTATTATCTCTATTAATTGTTTATGTTTCTTATATTTTCATAAATCAACAGAAGATAATGCATAGACAAAAAGTTGAATTTGAAACCTACACTGTGGAGTTAGAAAAAGCGCAAGAAGAAAACAAAAAATTACAGGATGAAGTGCAGTTATCAAAGACTGATAAGTATATTGAGAAACTTGCAAGAGAAAAATTAGGTCTTATTAAAGAGGGTGAGACTCCTGTAATCAATAACAGTGTAAAAGAAGATAAGTAATCTATGTTATGTTTACATAACATGATATATAACATAATAATTAAAACATTATTTAAGGAGGAATCTTTTTAATATGACCTTAAAGGCTGGAAGTATTGTAGAAGGTAAAGTGGTTAATATCACTAATTTTGGTGCTTTTGTTGAAGTGGAGGGAAAAACAGGACTTGTTCACATTTCAGAAGTATCAGACGTCTTTGTAAAAGACGTAAGAGATCATCTAAAAGAAGAAGACGTTGTTAAGGTGAAGGTTATTTCAGTTGATGACAACGGAAAAATGAGCTTATCTATAAAACAAGCAGGAGTGCCAAAAAAATCAGTAAAACCTGTGGAAATAGACTGGGAAAAAGAGAAAGGAAAAACTGGTGGTTCTTCATTTGAAGATAGAATGTCTAAGTTCCTAAAAGACAGTGAAGAAAGATTTCAGGATCTAAAAAGGCATCAAGATAATAAAGGACGCGGATATAGTAGAAAAAGTTCAAATTATTAATATAAATTTAGAGAGTGCTAAATTTTTGGCACTCTTTTAATTATATTAAGAGATTTATATAGTTAAGTTTTAATAAAACTGCAAAAATATATAAAATTGTTATAAAAAAAGTGTTGACAATATATAGACCTTAAACTATAATAAATATTGTCGCTGAAAGATGCGCACAATAATGTATAACCTGCTGAAGTGGCGGAACAGGCAGACGCACAGGACTTAAAATCCTGCGGTGGTTAAACACCGTACCGGTTCGATTCCGGTCTTCAGCACCAAATATCGCGGGGTGGAGCAGCTGGTAGCTCGTCGGGCTCATAACCCGAAGGTCGTAGGTTCAAGTCCTATCCCCGCAACCAACATGGCGGAATAGCTCAGCTGGCTAGAGCATTCGGTTCATACCCGAAGTGTCGTAGGTTCAAGTCCTATTTCCGCTACCATAATCTTATAATTAATTTAAGGTTAAAATATTTTATATTACATATACTATAGTCAGGAATGCTGAAGTGGCGGAACAGGCAGACGCACAGGACTTAAAATCCTGCGGTGGTTAAACACCGTACCGGTTCGATTCCGGTCTTCAGCACCAATATCGCGGGGTGGAGCAGCTGGTAGCTCGTCGGGCTCATAACCCGAAGGTCGTAGGTTCAAGTCCTATCCCCGCAACCATTAATTTATGGCTGACAAAAATTAATATTATGTAAGGTCAATTTAAATTAAATAATTTGCTGAAGTGGCGGAACAGGCAGACGCACAGGACTTAAAATCCTGCGGTGGTTAAACACCGTACCGGTTCGATTCCGGTCTTCAGCACCAATATCGCGGGGTGGAGCAGCTGGTAGCTCGTCGGGCTCATAACCCGAAGGTCGTAGGTTCAAGTCCTGCCCCCGCAACCATTAATTTATGGATGACAAGAGTTAAGTATTATATAAGGTCAATTTAAATTAAATAATCTGCTGAGGTGGCGGAACGAGTAGATGGATAGGATTTAAAATCCTGGGGTGGTTAAACACCGTACCAATTCGATTCCAATTTTCAGCACCAAAATATCGCGGGGTGGAGCAGCTGGTAGCTCGTCGGGCTCATAACCCGAAGGTCGTAGGTTCAAGTCCTATCCCCGCAACCAACATGGCGGAATAGCTCAGCTGGCTAGAGCATTCGGTTCATACCCGAAGTGTCGTAGGTTCAAGTCCTATTTCCGCTACCATAAAGGCTTACAACTAAGTTGTAGGCCTTTTTTATTATGTGAAAAACTAAATATAATAATTGATTATTATATTTAGTTAGTAATGCTTTTAAAATATGACTAGAAGTTAGAGACTCTATCCAGTGATAACTTTAAGATTTTGATTATATAATTTTAATTAGCAAAACTATAGAGTTCTACAATGGACAATTAACAATTATGGTGGAAATTAATTTTTACAAATTAATTTCCTTAAATAGGTTTTTCAATAAAAGTGACTGCGTCACTTTGAAAAGAAATAAAATTAGAACTTTTCTTTTATAAGAGAAGTTCTAATAATTTCCCATTCTCTATTGTATAAGGTAGAAATTTAAATGATTCGAAAATAGAATTATCAGCACTCTATTATTAATTCAATAAAATATTCCATTTATTATAATAAAAATTCTTTCAAATTTTATTATAAAGTTATCCATAACGACAACTTTAACTATAAAAATTATCAACATATTAAGAAATAAAAATATAAGAATTGTGGATAAAAAAATATAGTAATACTTTGAAAATAGTAAATTATGGTATAAAATGGTAATTGCATAGAAGAAAAACTTGTTGTTATAAAATGGTAAAAATATACAATTTGATGTCATAAAGATTTTATAACTTCATTCCATTAAATGACATTTATTTCCAGACGCCTTTGTTATAATTAACTTACAAATTTAAGGGGTAGGTGGTTATAAAATGCAATATGGTGCAGAGATAATTCCATATAAAAGAATTAAAAATACAAAGGAAAAACAAATTAAAGAAGAACAAAGTAGTAGAAAATTGATTATAAAGGCAGGGACATTGTTTTTTTTATGTTTTTTCATTAGCAGAACAATGATTATAAACAATACAGCACCATTTGGGATTGCATTTTTATTAGTCATACTAATGAAAGAGGACAATAAAATATCTTTATTATCTGCTTTTGGCAGTTTGCTAGGGTATATTACTATGCAGAACCAAGTTAAAGATATAAATATGTATTTTGTATTGGTTCCATTACTAACTTTTGTTTCTATGGTTTTAGGAGATACTGTGGAAAGTAAGTTGAAAAAAGCTGTACTAGCTATTACTGTTACTATATCAATTTTTGCCTATAGCATTTTAATAAATCAATATGGTTTTTCAGTATCTTTAATTTCAACGTTTACAAATATTTTTTGTATCTTCCCAATATATTTTATTCTTCATATAAGTAATTCATGCTTTGAAGAATTAAAAACAAAACATTTATTTAGTAATGAAGAAATAATTTGTATGTCCTTATTATTTTCAGCAGTTGTAGCAGGAACTTGGGGAATTAAAATATTTAACATTTCTCTTACAAATATATTAGCATTGGCGGTAGTAATAATGTTTAGCTACATAAGTGGAAGCGCAATAGGTGCTACTTCAGGGATAGCTATGGGTGCTATTATAGGAATGAGCAATGAATATTTATTATTATATGTAACTGTACTAGGAATTTGTGGGCTTGTAGCAGGAGCTTTTAAGGATGCTGGAAGGATATTTGTTTCATTAGCATTTTTAGTAACCTTTGCTATAGTTAAAGTTTATATGTCAACTTCTAATATGGCAATGCTAAATAGCTTTATTATAATAGAAGGAATTTTGTCAGTAGGTATATTTTTAATAGTACCTAATAATATGTATGAACGTATATCAGCAGAGATAAATTCTGAAAAGAAAAAGCAAAGTTTAGATAGAAATTATTTAAATAATATAAGAAATATGTATTTAGGAAGACTTGATAATTTTTCAGATGTACTTACAAATATGTCAAAAATATTAATTAATTTAGTAGATAATGATAAGCTTGCGCTTCAAAGTAAAAGTAGCGCCTTGGTAGAAAATTTAGCAAGTAGGGTATGTAATGATTGTAATACTAATTGTATATGCTGGGCTAGAGAACATCATGTAACTTATAGTGCATTTGCTGAACTTATAGAAAATGAACAGAAAAAAATAAATAAATTCCCATTTGAATTAGAAAGGAAGTGTCTTAGAAAGGGTGCATTAATAAGAAATGTTGAAGATGTGGTAAACAAACATATTATAAGTGAAATGTGGAGAACTAGATTAAGTGAAGGCAGGGAACTTTTAGCAAGTCAAATAAACAATATGGCTCAATCTGTTCAAGAATTAGTAAAAGATTTTAATGAAGACATTAAAGTAGACGGAGAAGTGGAAAGAGACATAATAAAATTATTTGATAAAAATGATATAGAATATGATGATGTATTTTCCATTGAAGATAAAAAAGGGAGGTTAATAATTAGGATTTCATCATCAGAATATGCTTCAATTGATATGTATGGAAAAAAAGTTCTTCCTATAATTAATGAAGCTGTGGGAAAAAACATGGTTATTAATGATGACGCATGTTATATAAATCCTGAAAATAATAAGTGCACTATTGTTTTAGAAGAAGCACCTAGGTTTAAAGTGGTAACTCATGTAGCTAAGGCAAGTAAAGAAGGATTTAATATACATGGAGATAGTTTTAGTTTTGGTAAATATGCTAATGGTAATTATATGATGCTTATTAGCGATGGTATGGGCTCAGGGCCGCAAGCTGGACGAGAGAGTGAAGCAGCAGTAGAGTTAATAGAAAAATTTACTCATGCAGGATTTAGTAAAACTACGGCTATAAACACGGTGAATTCTATTATGACTTTAAAATTTTGTGAGGAGGAGAAATTTTCAACAGTAGATTTAAGTAGCATAGATTTATATACAGGAGAAGTAGATTTTATGAAAGTAGGAGCAGTTGCTAGTTTCATAAAATCTGATGATACCATTGATATAATAAAATCTAAAAGTTTACCAATAGGCGTGCTTGATAAAGCTGATATAGAAAGACATAAAAAATCTGTATCCCATGGTGATTTAGTAGTAATGGTAAGTGATGGTGTGCTTGATGTAGAACCTTCAGGAAGAGTAGATTGGATTTTAGATTACATGATAAGAAATGATGATGCAAATATAGGCGATTTAGCAGAAGGAATAATAGAGGAGGCGAAGAAAATAAGTAAAAATAAGGTTAAGGATGATATGACTGTACTGGTATCAAAAGTGTACAACCTGTATAGTTAGATTATAAAAATGAAGAATTGTAAAGTGGACTATTTTTACATTTCTTCATTTTTTTATAGCTATTAAATTTAACAAATTAAAAATATTTAATGATATTTTTCTTTTATTAAAGGGTAATATATGATAATATGAGGTAATGAATATCATATTCTAGGAAGTGGTAAAAAGTTGAAAAATAAAGTTTTAAAAACTATAGCCGAAAATAATATGATTAATGATGGTGATAGAATAATAATTGCATTATCTGGTGGGCCAGATTCTATAACATTATTGCATATTTTACATACTTTAAAGAATAAACTAAATATAACCATTTATGCAGCTCATGTAAATCATCTTTTAAGAGGAAAAGATGCATATAAAGATGAGGAACTTTGCAAAAAGTATTGTGATGAATTAGGAATTTTATGCTTTGTTAAAAGGGTTGATATTAATCAATTAGCAAAAATAAAAAATATATCTCATGAGTTAGCTGGTAGAGAAGCTAGATATGAGTTTTTTGATGAACTTATGAAAAAATATAATTGTAATAAAATTGCTATTGCCCATAATTTGAATGATCAAGCAGAAACTGTATTAATGCGCATGATGAGAGGTACAGGTATAGAGGGGTTAGTGGGGATTAGACCAGTTAGGAATAATATATTTATAAGGCCGCTTATTGAGATAACAAGAAATGAAATTGAAAAATACTGTGAGGAAAATGAACTTCCTGCAGCGATAGATAAAACTAATTTTGAAAATATTTATGCTAGAAACAAAATTAGACTTGAACTTATTCCATATATGGAAAATAATTTTAATAAAGATATAATTCATACCTTAAATAGAATGTCAAATATGATTAGAGAAGATAATGATTATCTTGAAGAAATATCTGATGAAATATTTAAAAAATACTGTTATAGAAAAGACGATAGAGTTATAATATATAAAGATGCTTTTAAGGAACATAAAGCTATTATTACAAGAGTATTAAGAAAGGCAATTCTTCAGATTAAAGGTGATTTATATAATATCGAAAATAGTCACATTATTGACATAATTAAGCTTTATAATCAAAACACTGGAAAGACTATTATGTTACCTGACAGCTTAATGGTTGATAATGTTTATAAAGATATACATATATATAAGGAAATAAAAAATCATAATACTAATATTTATGAAGTGATACCATTTAATGATGAGTTTTATTGTGAAAAGTTACATACGAAAATTATAACTAAAGTTCTTCATAAGAATAATGATGTTAATCTAAAAGACTCTGATATGATAAAGTATTTTGATTTTGATAAAGTTAAAGATAATATAATATTAAGATATAGAAAAGATGGAGATAGATTTACATCTCTAGGGATGAAGGGGAGTAAAAAACTAAAAGATTTATTTATTGACCTCAAAGTACCTAGGCATGAAAGAGATATTATTCCATTGATTTGCTTTGGAAATGAAATTGGATGGATAGTAGGTTATAGAATAAGTGAGAAATTTAAAGTTGACAATAATACAGAAAGAATTTTACAGATATGTATAGAAAGGTAGGAAGTTTATGTATAATGATATAAAGGAAGTATTGTTAACAGAAGAACAAATTAAAGAAAAAGTAAAAGAATTAGCAACTAGAATAAGTGAAGACTATAAGGGGAAAGATTTATTAGTGCTAGGAATATTAAAAGGTTCTGTAATATTTATGTCAGATCTTTTAAAAGAAATAAAAATACCTTGTATGATGGATTTTATGGCAGTATCTAGCTATGGGGCTTCATCAGAAAGCTCAGGTATAGTTAAAATACTGAAAGATTTAGATTTTGAGGTTAAAGGAAAGCATGTATTAATAGTTGAGGACATAATTGACTCAGGAATTACATTAAAATATTTAATGAAATATTTAGGTGCTAGAAATCCTGAAAGTCTTGAAATAGCATGTTTATTAAATAAACCTGATAGAAGAAAAGAAGAAATGGAAGTTAAATACTTAGGATTTGACGTTCCAGATTATTTTTTAGTTGGATATGGATTAGATTATGCTGAAAAATACAGAAATTTACCATATGTAGCTATTTTAAAGGAAAGTGTATATAAAAAGTAGAATAATTATAAAGTAGAATGATTATAATGAGGTATTATTCATAATAAGATTTAATATTATATTCTTTATGATATAATATTTCATATGTTAGAATTTTAGAAAATCATAACTAGAAAGAGAGGGGGGCCTTTAGTGAAAAAATTTTCAAGTGCAACGGCCTGGTTGTTAGTTTTAGTTCTTGTAATCTTTTCGGCATTAACACTATTTGAAGGTGGTGGAAATGTAGCTAAGATTAGTGCTGATAAATTTGAAAAATATTGGAAAGAAGATAAAGTTAAAACCGCTACTATGGGTGAGGATAATGTAACAATAGTAGGGGAATTAGATGATGGAACACAATATCATACAGCTTTACCAAGAGATGACTTTAAAGATTTAAGAAAAGAAAATCCAAATAAAACTGCAGTGGTTGATTTTACACCACCAACAAGTATTCCATTTTGGATTCAAATGCTTCCAACATTCTTAATTATAATAATGCTTGTAGCATTTTGGGGAATGTTTATGCAGCAGTCTGGTGGAGGTGGCGGTGGAAACCGTGGAGTTATGAATTTTGGTAAGAGTAGAGCCAAAATGGCTACACCAGATAAAAAGAAAGTTACATTTAAAGATGTAGCTGGTGAAGATGAAGAAAAAGAAGAATTAGAAGAAATTGTTGATTTCTTAAAAAATCCTAAGAGATATATAGAAGTAGGTGCAAGGATACCTAAAGGAGTTCTTCTGGTAGGACCTCCAGGAACAGGTAAAACATTACTTGCAAAAGCTGTAGCTGGAGAAGCAGGAGTACCATTCTTTAGCATTTCTGGTTCTGACTTCGTTGAAATGTTCGTGGGAGTGGGAGCTTCAAGAGTAAGAGATTTATTTGAGCAAGCAAAGAAAAACTCTCCATGTATTATATTTATAGATGAGATTGACGCTGTAGGTAGACAAAGAGGAGCAGGACTTGGCGGAGGTCATGATGAAAGAGAGCAAACTCTTAACCAATTACTTGTTGAAATGGATGGTTTCGGAGTAAATGAAGGAATTATCATGGTAGCTGCTACAAATAGACCAGATATACTAGACCCTGCACTTTTAAGACCAGGTAGATTTGATAGACAAATAGTTGTTGGAGCACCTGACGTTAAGGGAAGAGAAGAAATATTAAAAGTTCACTCAAGAAATAAGCCCTTAGGATCAGATGTTAAGCTAGAAATATTAGCAAAGAGAACTCCAGGATTTACTGGAGCAGATATTGAAAACTTAATGAATGAAGCAGCATTATTAACTGTTAGAGGTAAAAAGAAAGTTATAACTATGGATGTAATTGAAGAGGCAATTACAAGAGTTATAGCTGGACCAGAAAAAAAATCTAGAGTTATAAGTGAAAAAGATAAGAGATTAACTGCATATCATGAGGCAGGTCACGCAGTAGTATCTAAATACTTACCAAATTCTTATGCCGTTCATGAAATAAGTATAATCCCTAGAGGTATGGCAGGAGGATATACACTACATCTTCCAGATGAAGATACCACATATACTTCACGTTCTAAGCTTAAGGATGAAATGGTTGGACTTTTAGGTGGAAGAGTTGCAGAAGCTTTAATACTTAAAGAAATAAGTACAGGAGCTAAAAATGATATAGATAGAACTAGTTCTATAGCTAAAAAAATGGTTATGGAATATGGTATGAGTGAAAAATTAGGACCTATTTCCTTTGGAAAAGAACAAGGAGAAGTATTCTTAGGAAGAGATATCGGACATTCAAGAGATTTTTCAGAAGAAGTAGCTTCTATGATAGATACGGAAATAAGATCTCTAGTAGATGAAGCTTATAAAAGAGCTGAAACTATACTGAGTGAAAATGAAGATAAACTTCATGAAGTTGCTAAAGCACTTCTTGAAAAAGAAAAGCTTACTGCTGAAGAATTTAACGCAATTATGGATGGAAAAGGCTTGAAAGAGATTTCTGCTGATATTATTAAAGAAGAGACTCCAAAAGAAGAAAATACTTTAAATGAAGGTTTTAATCCAGGAGAAGTTAAATTACAAGTAGAAGAAGCAAATATTGAAGACATAAAAAAAGAAGAAATATAGTGTAAACAAAAGAGTGTATGATGAGTTCGTGCACTCTTTTGTCTTTTTCATAGCTAATATAAAGAATAATAAAGAAATACGTACATTATTATGTAAAAATAAAAAAATATACGTAATTTTTAAAAAGAATTATAGGACTAACTTTAGAGTTATGATATAATTATATTACCAAATTTATGCTAGGGGGTAGGTAAATGGAGAGTAAATTAAAGATAGGGCTAAATGCAATTATTGAAAAGATTGTAACAGAAGATGATACAGCGCTTCATCATGGTTCAGGTACTCTAAAAGTGTATGCAACGCCTGCAATGATAGCCTTAATGGAAAATGCAGCTAAAAATGCTATTGATTTATATTTAGAACCAGGAGATACAACTGTAGGAATAGAGGTCAATGCGAAGCATATTAAGGCTACACCAATTGGGATGAAAGTAAAATGTGAAGCTGTAGTTAAAGATATTCAGGGAAAGAAAATAACTTTTTTAGTAAAAGCTTATGATGAAAATGGTTTAATTGGAGAAGGTACTCATTCGAGATATATAGTTAATATAGATAATTTCATAGGAAAACTTGATAATAAATAAGATTGTTGTACATAAAATATAATTGTACACAAAATTTTATATATGTAGATTGGAGGATATTGATATGAAAACAGATATAGAAATAGCTCAAAGTGCAAAAATGTTACCTATACTTAAAGTTGCAGAAAAAATAGGGTTAACTGAGGACGATATTGAACTATACGGAAAATATAAAGGAAAAATATCTCTCAATGTATTAGAAAATAACAAAGATAAAGAAGATGGAAAACTTATACTAGTAACAGCTATAAATCCTACTCCAGCTGGTGAAGGAAAATCTACTGTTACTATAGGATTAGGTCAAGCTCTTTGCAGTATGGGGAAAAATGCAGTAATAGCATTAAGAGAGCCTTCTTTAGGTCCTGTTTTTGGAGTAAAAGGAGGAGCTGCTGGTGGAGGATATGCTCAAGTAATTCCTATGGAAGATATAAACCTACACTTTACTGGAGATATGCATGCAATTACAACAGCAAATAATCTTTTAAGTGCAGCTATAGATAATCATATTCATCAAGGAAATGAATTAAAAATAGATTCAAGAAGAATAGTATTTAAAAGAGTTCTAGACATGAATGATAGAGCATTAAGGCAAGTAGTAGTCGGACTTGGTGGAACTCCAAATGGGTTTACAAGAGAAGATGGATTTACAATAACAGTTGCTTCTGAAATAATGGCAATACTTTGTCTTTCAACAGACTTAATGGATTTGAAGGAGAGGTTCGGAAAAATCCTTATAGCTTACAGCGCAGATGGACAACCTATATATTGTAAAGATTTAAATGTTCATGGTGCCATGGCTATGCTTATGAAAGATGCTGTTAAGCCTAATTTAGTTCAAACTTTAGACAATACACCAGCAATAATTCATGGTGGACCATTTGCAAATATAGCACATGGATGTAATAGTATTTTAGCTACTAAGATGGCTTTAAAATTAGGTGATTATACTATAACAGAAGCTGGATTTGGTGCAGACTTAGGAGCAGAAAAATTCTTTGATATTAAGTGTAGATATGGAAATTTAAAACCAAGTGCAGTAGTGATAGTAGCAACTATTCGTGCGCTTAAACATCACGGTGGAGTTAAAAAAGATAGTTTAAACACTCCAAATGTAGAAGCTCTTGCAAAAGGTATAGAAAATCTTGAAAAGCAAATAGAAAATGTTGAAAAATTTGGTGTGCCAGCAGTTGTAGCTATAAATAGATTTATAAGTGATAGTGAAGAAGAAATTAAATATATAGAAGAATTCTGTAAAAATAAAGGTGTAGAAGTTGCATTGACTGAAGTTTGGGGAAAAGGTGCAGAAGGCGGATTAGAACTTGCTGAAAAAGTGATAAAAACTATTGAAGAAAAAGAAAGTAATTTCCACGTATTGTATGATGAAAAATTAACTATAAAAGAGAAGATGGAAACAATAGCTAGAGAGATATATGGAGCTGATGGAATTGAAATACTACCAGCAGCTAAAAAGCAAATATCTGACATAGAAAAAATAGGTTTAGATAAATTACCTATATGTGTAGCTAAAACACAAAATTCATTATCAGATAATCCAAGTCTTCTTGGAAGACCAACAGGATTCAAAGTTTCTGTAAAAGAAGTTAAGGTTTCTAATGGTGCAGGATTTATTGTTATATTAACAGGAACAATAATGACTATGCCAGGACTTCCAAAAATTCCAGCAGCGGCTAAAATAGATATAAAAGAAGATGGAACAATAGAAGGATTATTCTAGTATAAAAGAATAAATAAGAATTGATAAAACCACCATAGGTATATGCTTATGGTGGTTTTATTCATATAAGATATTTTAAAAAATAATTAGTTATATATTTTTTAAATAAAGAAAATAGAAAGAATATTAAAGGAAAAGAATGATTATATGTCAATTTATAATTGTTTTTTTTCAATACACAGAAAAATGAATTAAAACTTGCAAATTTCATGTACAAATGGGACTTTTTATGTTATTATTATGGCGGGGTAACAAAGAGTAATCTAAAGTCAGGAGGCAATAATATGGATAAACTTGATGTCTTTGATGAAATTAGACATAAGGCACACCAAGGTGGTGGATCAGAAAAAGTTGAAATGCAACACAACTTAAACAAAATAACTGCAAGAGAAAGAATTTTAAACATTTTAGATGAAGGTTCTTTTGTAGAAGTAGGGGCACTGATTGATAGAAATGGTGCAGGAGTTGTAACAGGACATGGAACTATAGATGGAAGATTAGTATACATTTATAGTGAAGATTACACTGTAAATGGGGGAACATTTAATAAACAATCAAGTAGAAAAATATGCAATATAATGGATGCTGCAGTAAAAATGGGAGCACCAATAGTTAAAATATTTGATTCTATAGGCGGAAAAGTTGACGATGGAATTGAGCTTTTAGCTTCCTATGGAGAAGTTTTAAGAAAAACTATTAAGAATAGTGGTGTAATACCTCAAATTTCTATTGTTTCAGGACCATGTAATGGAACTATGGCATTAAATGCCACTATGAGTGATTTTATTATAGTAGTGGAAGAAAATGGACAATTTAGTATAAATACAAGTGATAAACTGATAGATAAAGAAGAACGATATGTAAGTAGTTCTATGTATAGTGATGGAATATCTTCCATTAAAAATGGAAATGCTCATTTTGTTGTTAGTGATGAAATGGAAGCAGTAATGTTAACTAAGAAATTATTTAATTATATACCATCTAATAATTTAGAAATGCCATATTTAACTGCTGAATCTATGGATTTAAATGAAGCTAAAGAAACATTAAATGAAGCTGCTATTAATGAAAACTATAGTGGAGAAGCAGTAGTAAATGCAATTAGTGATGAAAATTCTGTTTTAGAAATAAATAAAGCTATGGAAGAGAGCATAAACACTTACTTAATAAAAATAAATGGATTAACAGTTGGTGTTATAGCAAACAATTCTAGTAAGAAGAGTGAGATTAATATAAAGCTTTCAAATAAAGTAGCTAGCTTTGTAAGGATGTGTGATAGTTTCAACATTCCAATACTTAGTATTGTAGACACAAAGGGAGTTGTTATTGGTCTTGAGGAGGAAAGGATGGGACTCGCTAAAAGCGTATCAAAAATGGTATATGCTTTAGGTGATGCTGTAGTTCCGAAGGTTTCGCTTATAATTGGAGAAGCTTATGGAGCTGGTTATTTAGCACTTGCAAGTAAGGAAGCATCTTTTGATATAACATTAGCATGGCCAACCGCTAAAATTTCATTAACTTCACCTAAGTCTATAATAACTTCTAAATATAGAGATGAAATATTAAGTTCGGATAATCCAAAAGTAAAAGAAGAAGAAATTATTAAAAAATATATGGATGAAGTCACAAATCCATATGCTTGTGCAGAAATAGGTTTGTTAGATGATATTATAAAACCAAGCGAAACTAAACAAAGAGTATTTGCAATGTTAGATATGTTGCAAAGCAAAAGAGAGTTAAGCTACCCTAAAAAGCATGGAAGCATATTAATTTAGGGGGGGATATAATATGAGCGGAAAATTAAGTTTAATAGATGCATTGGGAGTTTCTGCAGTAGCTATGATTATAGTTTTTGCTGTATTAGTTATCTTAATGTATATAATTAAATTTCAAAGTTTTTTATTAAGAGATAAAAAGAAAAAAATAGAACCAGCTAAAGAAGAAATATTTGAACCAGTAGTGCAAGAAATAGAAACTATAGAAAACCCTGAAGATGATTTAGAATTGGTTGCAGTTATAATGGCATCGTTATCAGCTCATCTTAATGTACCAACTTCAGGTTTAAATATAAGGAGTATAAAGAGAATAAATAGTGTAAATGCAAATTGGCAAGATAATACTACTAAATTTAATCGCTAAAATGTATAGGGAGGAAAATTACTATGAAGAGATATAACGTTACTGTTAATGGAAATATATATCAAGTAGAGGTTGAAGAGGTTAAAGGAGAATTTACTTCTACACCTAATGTGGTTCCGGAGAAACCAACATCTTCAGCACCAGTGCAAAAGCCAGCACCTCCAGCACCAGCAGTTAAAAAATCAAATGCTTCTGGAGAAAAGATTGATTGTCCAATGCCAGGAACAATAGTTAAAATAAATATAGCTGAGGGGGCTACAGTTAAAAAAGGTGATGTATTATTTGTCTTAGAAGCTATGAAGATGGAGAATGAAATAATGTCACCGGTAGATGGTACTATTGCTGAAATAAATGCGGCAAAAGGAGCAGCTGTTAATACAGGAGACGTTTTAGCTGTTATCGCATAATAAAAAGGAGGTAAGCTAAATGAATATAATTGAAGTATTACAAGAATTATTAAGTACCTCCGGTTTTGCTGCAATAACTTGGAAAGAACTTTTAATGATAGGTGTTTCTTGTTTATTAATATATTTAGCAATTGCAAAGGAGTTTGAGCCATTATTATTGTTACCTATAGCTTTTGGTATGCTGCTTACAAATTTACCATTAGCAGATATAATGGCAGAGCCTGTTGCAGGTGAAGCTGGAGGATTATTATATTATTTATCAAGAGGTGTTAAACTAGAAATATTCCCACCGCTTATATTCCTAGGGGTTGGTGCTATGACAGATTTTGGGCCACTACTAGCTAATCCTTCTAGTGTTCTAATGGGGGCGGGGGCACAATTTGGAGTGTTCTTTGCATTTATGGCGGCAATATTACTTGGGTTTACTCCACAAGAAGCGGCATCAATAGGTATAATTGGAGGAGCGGATGGCCCTACAGCAATATTTTTAACAAATAAGTTAGCTCCACATTTACTTGGACCAATAGCGGTTGCAGCTTACTCATATATGGCGCTAGTACCCTTAATTCAACCTCCAATCATGAAGGCATTAACTACTAAGGAAGAAAGGAAAATAAAAATGGGACAACTAAGACAAGTTAAGAAGGTGGAAAAAGTTATATTCCCAATAGTTGTTGCTATTTTAGTTATATTATTCCTTCCATCACTTAAATCACTTGTTGGTATGTTGATGCTTGGAAACTTATTTAAAGAATCCGGAGTTGTTGGAAGATTAAGTGATACAGCACAAAATGCTCTTATAAATATAATAACAATATTCTTAGGACTTTCTGTTGGAGCAACAGCTAAAGCGGAGATATTCTTAACTCCAAAAACTATAGGAATAATAATTTTAGGGGTTGTTGCTTTTGCAGTAGCTACTGCTTCAGGCGTAATTATAGGTAAGATAATGTGTAAAATTACTAAGGGTAAAATAAACCCATTAATAGGTTCAGCAGGAGTTTCAGCAGTACCTATGGCTGCTAGAGTTTCACAAGTTGTAGGTCAAAAGGAAGATCCTTCTAATTTCTTGCTTATGAATGCTATGGGACCAAACGTTGCAGGGGTTATAGGTAGTGCTGTAGCAGCTGGTGTGTTACTTTCTATGTTTGGTTAGTGAGGCATATTTAAAAAATAATAGACTAATATATTTGGGGTGTTATTTTCTTTCACATGCCTAAATTGAAGTGTGAACAATTTATAAATTAGGTATATACTTCCTAAAAAGAAGTATATACCTTTTTATATTGATAATAATATATGAAAAAGGAGGAGATTATTTATGATATGCCCAAATCAAGCTACTATTACTAACATTATAGAAAAAGAGGAAATACTTATAAGTAAGTACAAAAGTTATCTAAAAGCTGTAAATAACAGCTCTATGAGAAGTTCAATTGAGGAATTAATACAAAAGCATAATAATCACATTGAAGTATTACAACAACTCTTAGGGAGGTAATTATCATGAAATATAATTATCATTTAACAAAGGAACAATTAATGAGAAGTCGTCATATTACAAATGTAGAGAAAAGCTTAATGAATATGTACATGAACTTAATGACTAGTGAAAAAGAGGGAAACTTAAAAAGAATATTATATGAGTTTGCTAAGGATGAAAAAGAAATATTAAATATAATGCAAAATAGTAGTAAGAGCGTAATATAAATAATCCTTACATTTAAATTATATATACATAAATTACAAGTTTTAAAAATGATTTAAACACCTTGACAAAATAGATTAACTTGTTAAAATTAAATTATTAATTGTAATGAGATTTTTTAGTCAAACATACAGGATAAAAGCAGCTTTTAAAGCTGCTTTTAATTATATAGAGGTGAATTTAAATGATTTTTGTTTTAGACGTAGGGAATACCAACATTGTATTAGGAATATACAAAGGAAAAGAATTATTAGTTGATTGGAGATTATCTACTGATCACAAGAGAAGTTCCGATGAATATGGTATACAAGTGAGGCAACTTTTTGAGCAAAACAATATAAAAATATCCGATATAGAGGGAGTAATAATATCATCTGTGGTTCCGAATATTATGTACTCTTTAGAACATATGATAAGAAAATATTTTGATAAGACACCAATAGTAGTTGGACCAGGAGTTAAAACCGGTATAAATATAAAATATGATAATCCAAAAGAAGTAGGTGCTGACAGAATAGTAAATGCAGTATCAGCTTTCGATATTTATAAAAGTTCAATGATAATAATAGACTTTGGTACAGCTACTACTTTTTGTGCTATAACTAAAAATGGAGATTATCTAGGAGGAACAATTTGTCCAGGAGTAAAGATATCTTCGGATGCATTATTTGAAAAAGCAGCTAAACTTCCGAGAGTTGAACTTTCAAAGCCTGAAACTGTAATTTGCAAAAATACAGTAGCAAGTATGCAAGCAGGTATAGTTTATGGATACATAGGTCAAGTTGATTACATAGTACGTAAAATGAAAGAAGAAATGATGGCTAAAGGTGAAGATGAGCCTATAGTTATCGCCACAGGAGGACTTGCTAAGTTAATAGCAGAGGAATCTTCTACAATAGATAAAGTGGAATCGTTTTTAACTTTAGATGGACTTAGAATTATATACGAAAAAAATAGAGACTAGGTGATAGTATGTATATATCAAATCTTCATTTTGATAATGAAGTGTTTTTAGCGCCTATGGCAGGTGTTACAGACATAGCTTACAGAGGTATTTGTAAAAGTATGGGCTGTGGACTTGTATATACTGAAATGATAAGTGCTAAAGGACTATTTTACAAAAGTAAAAACACAGAAGGATTAATGAGAATAGCAGATGAAGAGAAACCTGTAGGTATTCAAATTTTTGGGAATGAACCTAAAATAATGGCTTATGCTTGTGAAGTGTTTAATGAAAATAATGATATCTGTATAGTAGACGTAAATATGGGATGCCCTGTGCCTAAAATTGTCAAAAATGGTGAAGGATCAGCACTTATGAAAAATCCTAAATTAGCGGCAGAAATAATAAAGGAAATGAAAAAGGTAAGTAAAAAACCTATAACTGTTAAATTTAGAAAAGGTTTTGATGAAAATAATATAAATGCTGTTGAGTTTGGCAAATATATAGAAGATGCAGGTGCAGATGCTATATCGGTTCATGGGAGAACCAGGGAACAGATGTATGAAGGAAAGGCAGATTGGGATATTATAAGGCAGGTTAAAGAAGCAGTTAAAATACCTGTAATAGGAAATGGAGACGTATTTTCAGTTGAAAATGCTATAGAAATAAAAAAACAAACTAATTGTGATGGTATAATGATTGCAAGAGGGGCTATGGGTAACCCCTGGATTTTTAGAGAGATAACCCAAGCTTTGAAAGGTGAAAGCATAACAAAAGCTACATCTATAGAAAAGGTAGATATGTGTATTAATCATTTAAATTTGGCTATTAAGTATTTTGAAGAAATAAAGGCTGTAAGGGAAATGAGAAAGCATATAGCTTGGTATATTAAAGGACTTAAATATTGTACTGAAGTCAAAGATAGAATTAATTCAATGACTAAATATGAAGATGTGCTAAGTATTTTACTTGAATATAAATCAGTATTTGTGGATAATATACAGTAATATAATATTACATAAATATTAATAAAGGATGTATTAGGCATCCTTTTATTGACATATTGTAGCCACTGATTTATAATAACTTAAAGTCTTAAATCCACAGATTCTAAAGAAGTTTTGTGGATTTAAGACTTTAAAGAAGTTTTGTGGTACAATCATGTTAAATTAATAAAGTGTTTTATTGAAGAATAGAGTAAATATATATATTGTTTAAAGGGGAGAAAAAAATGAGTGATTCTAAAAAATATGTGATGACCTATGAGGGAATAAAGAAGCTCGAAGAAGAGTTAGAGTACCTTAAAACAGTTAAGAGAAAAGAAATCACTGAGAAAATTAAAGTAGCTTTAGGATATGGAGATTTAAGTGAGAACTCTGAATATGATGAAGCTAAAAATGAGCAAGCTTTTGTAGAGGGAAGAATAATACAACTTGAAAACATGCTGAGAAATGCATCAGTAGTTGATGAAAGTGAATTAGATAAGGATATAATTAGTATAGGTTCAATAGCGAAAGTTAAGGATTATGACTTTGATGAAGAAGTAGAATTTCATATTGTTGGCTCGGCAGAGGCAGATCCAATGGAAAATAAGATTTCAAATGAATCACCGGTTGGAAGTGCACTTGTAGGTAAAAGAGTAGGAGATGTAATTGAGGTTTCTATTCCAGATGGAGTAAGTAAATATGAAGTACTTGAAATAAAAAGAGCATAGGAGGAATTTATATGGAAGAAAATAATTTAAATACGCCAGAGCTTGAAGCGGAAGATATTCAAGCAAAAGAAGCTGAGTATAATGAGCAAGTGGGAATTAGAAGACAAAAATTAGCTGAACTTAAAGCTGAAGGAAAAGATCCATTTGACGTTTATAAAGTGAATAGAACCCATACATCACAAGAAGTTGTTGATGGGTTTGAAGAAGGCGGAGAAATTCCGGTTACTGTAGCAGGAAGACTTATGTCTAAGAGAATTCAAGGTAAAGCTGGATTTTGCGATCTTCATGATAGATATGGAAAAATTCAAGTATATATAAGATTAGATGCAGTAGGCGAAGAAGCTTTTAAAGATGCTAAAACATTTGATATAGGAGATTTCTTAAGTGTAACAGGGACTTCATTCAGAACTAGAACAGGAGAAATTTCTGTACGTGCAACAGAAGTTACACTTATATCTAAATCATTAAAGCCATTACCAGAGAAATGGCATGGACTTAAAAATCCAGATTTAAAATATAGACAAAGAGAAGTTGACCTTGTCATGAACAAGGATGTTAGAGATACTTTCATGAAGAGGGTTCAAATAATAAGAAGTATAAGAGAATTCTTAGATAATAGAGGTTTCTTAGAAGTTGAAACTCCAATTTTATCACCGATAGCAGGTGGTGCAGCTGCAAGACCATTCTCTACTCATCATAATGCATTAGATATAGATATGTATTTAAGAATAGCTACCGAATTATATCTAAAAAGATGTATTGTTGGTGGCTTCGAAAAAGTTTATGACATGGGCAAGAATTTCAGAAATGAAGGTATGAGTGTAAGACATAATCCGGAATTTACTATGATTGAATTATATGAAGCTTATGCAGATTATAATGATATGATGGAAATTACAGAACAAATGGTTGCTTATGCTTGTGAGAAAGTACATGGAACTACTAAAATAAATTATCAAGGAACGGAAATAGATTTAACACCACCTTGGAGAAGACTTACAATGGTGGATGCAGTTAAAGAATATGCAGGAATAGATTTTGAGACTATTAAAACGGATGAAGAAGCTCAAGCTATTGCTAAAGAAAAGCATTTAGAGTTTAAGAAAGAATTAAAAGATTGTACAAAAGCAGATGTATTAAATGCGTTGTTTGAAGAGTTTGCGGAAGAACATTTAATACAGCCAACATTCCTATGTGATTATCCAGTAGAAATTTCACCACTTACTAAGAAAAAACGTGGAAATTCTGAATTTACTGAGAGATTTGAAGGATTTATATATGGTAGAGAAGTATGTAATGCCTATTCAGAGCTTAATGATCCAATAGTACAAAGAGAAAGATTTGAACAGCAAGCAAAAGAAAGAGAACTTGGTGATGATGAAGCTTATGTTATAGATGAAGAGTTTATGAGTGCATTAGAAGTAGGCATGCCACCAACTGGAGGATTAGGAATAGGTATAGATAGAATAGTTATGTTCTTAACTGATTCTACATCAATAAGAGACGTAATCTTATTCCCAACTATGAAGCCGTTACAATAATACAAAAATTAAGAGATATATTGTCTATGAAGACTTTATATCTCTTTTTATATGGTATAATTTCCCTAAGGGCACTCTTATTGGTAATATATAATCCTTATAACGCTACTTTAAATTATTGAATATCAACATTTAACAATAATTATGTCAAAAATTTTTATAAGAATAATTTGTAAGGGAGATTAAAATGAAGCGCAGCTCTAAAATAGTTCTAAGTTTAACTGCTCTAATCTTGATTGTTAAAGTAGGATTAGATTTCATTAATAAAGAAGATCCAAAAGAAAGTATGAGAAAAAATATCCTTTACCAAGTAGGATACAGAATTACGGAAGTTAAACCTATAGAAGTTACAATACAAGTTAACGGAAGTTATATGCCTAAAGATGATAAATTATTAAGTTATTTTAATGAGCCTATTGAAGTAAAAGAACTTGTTTATGAAGGGAATAATTCAATGATATATTTAGATAGAATACAGGGGAATGATAATAGTTTTTTAAGATTATATTTTAATAAACAGGAAAACATAGAGAAAGATAGGGGAGAATTTTTATCTATAGGAAATGTTGAGTATGATACTAATAAAGATTATAGTTTTATTAGCGATAGTGGTAAAACCATTACCTTATATGATAAGGATAATAATCTAGTAGAGAAGAATGCATTATGGCTTTCTATGATTTATGAAAATGAAGATTTCATAATATCTATAAAGAAGGATGTCTTAAATAAAGTGAAATATCCACTTACTATAAAAATTTCAGAGTTTAATATTGTTGAATATGAACAAAAATATCAATGAATATAGGTTATTTATCACAGTTAATATAAGGATATAAAGTTAAATAAAAAAAGTATAAAAAATTTTAAAAATACTATTGCATTTGTTTTTGATTTTTGATATAATAATATATATAGTCAGTAATGACAATATTCCGCGATAGCTCAACGGTGGAGCACTCGGCTGTTAACCGATAGGTTGGAGGTTCGAATCCTCTTCGCGGAGCCATTTTTTATTTTTGATAAATATAAGTAATACTTTATGGTATTACTTTTTTTATTGTGATGAATTTATAAAAATTAAGTTTATACATAAGTTATAGTATATTAGAATCTAATTTACAATACTTAACTAATTTTTAAGACATTAATTTTTGCAATAAGTTTAAAAAATATTAGACTTTTGTTTATTATTAAGAAGTTGTTGAATAACTTTGTAAAGGATAAAATATTTATCTTTTGTATTAGAAAAAATGAATATAAGTTATAGATATAAAGATAGAATAACTTAATACTAACTTTTTAATAATTAATGCTTGACAATTCTGAAATTTTATGATAGCATATATCAATACAATTTAATATTATACATTGATAAAGAAGAGTAGCTTTAAGTACTTTATAAAGAGAGATGATGGATGGTGCAAATCATTAAGAACTTATAGTGAAGGGAGCTTTTGAGTATATTTTAGTAGAGCTGAGCTATTGCTAATAAGGGTGGAACCGCGGAATGTTATTTCGTCCCTTAACTAGTAATAGTTTTTTTATTTTTATTAGAATAAATTTACTTCAATTGGAGTGTTTATAAATAAAAAAACGGAGGTATTATTTATGAAAGAAGTTACTATGGATAAAGTTGTTGGCTTATGTAAGAATAGAGGATTTATATTTTCAGGCTCAGAGATTTATGGAGGACTTGCTAACTCTTGGGATTATGGCCCATTAGGGGTAGAATTTAAAAACAATGTAAAAAAAGCATGGTGGAAAAAGTTTGTTCAAGAGAGTCCCTATAATGTAGGACTTGACTGTGCTATACTTATGAACCCAGAAGTTTGGGTGGCTTCAGGACACGTTGGAGGATTCTCAGATCCATTAATGGATTGTAAAGATTGTAAGGCTAGGTTTAGAGCAGATAAATTAGTGGAAGATCATATGACTTCAGAAGGAGCAGAAGTTGCAGTTGCTGATGGATGGACTAATGAAGAGTATAAAGAGTATATTGAAAAGCATCAAATAGTTTGCCCTAAATGTGGAAAGAAAAACTTTACAGACATAAGAAAATTTAACCTTATGTTTAAAACATTTCAAGGAATAACTGATGATAGTAAATCAGAAATATACCTAAGACCAGAAACAGCTCAAGGTATATTTGTTAACTTTAAAAATGCGCAGAGAACTTCAAGAAAAAAAGTGCCTTTTGGTATAGCTCAGGTTGGTAAATCTTTTAGAAATGAAATTACACCAGGAAATTTTGTATTTAGAACTAGAGAATTTGAGCAAATGGAGCTAGAGTTTTTCTGTAAGCCAGGAACAGACTTAGAATGGTTTGGATATTGGAAAGATTACTGTAAAAAATTCTTATTTGATCTAGGTATGAAAGAAGAAAATTTAAGATTTAGAGATCATGGTGAAGAGGAATTATCTTTCTATAGTAATGCAACTTGTGATATAGAATTTTTATTCCCATTTGGTTGGGGCGAACTATGGGGAATAGCTGATAGAACAGACTACGACCTTAAAAAGCATATGGAGCATTCAGGAGAAGATTTATCTTACTTAGATCCAGTAACAAATGAAAAATATGTGCCATATTGTATTGAACCATCATTAGGTGCAGATAGAGTTGCTCTTGCATTCTTGGTAAATGCTTATGATGAGGAAGAACTTGAAGGTGGCGATGTTAGAACTGTATTACATTTACATCCGGCACTAGCACCTTTTAAAGCAGCAGTATTACCGTTAAGCAAGAAATTAAGTGAAAAATCTTTAGAAGTTTATTCAATACTTGCTAAAAAATTTAATGTGGACTATGACGAAGCAGGAAGCATAGGAAAAAGATATAGAAGAGAAGATGAAATAGGAACACCTTTCTGTATAACAGTGGATTTTGATACTATGGAAGATAATACTGTAACAGTAAGAGATAGAGATACAATGGAGCAAATAAGACTTCATATAGATGAACTTACTAAATATATAGAAGAAAAAATGGAATTTTAATAACTTAAGCATCTTCAAAAAAATAATAGACCAGTATGTTAGCCTATTTTTCATCATACTACGCTCATAGAACCTACCCATAGCACCACTATGAGTAGAACCTGACGCCTTGTCTGATATAAAACATACTAACATCTTTGGCTTATTATTTTATTTTAGATGCCTAAATTGAATGAAAAACTCTCTACAAGTCTAATATATTTGTAGGGAGTTTTCTTTTGGAATTAATAGTAATAGCTTATAGATAAATTATATTTTTAGAATTTATTTAAATAATTTAAAAAATAAAAGAAATATATTCTAAAAATACTCAATAATGTCGAGGAGGATTTTAAAGTTAAAAGGGTTTTTGGGTAAAAAAATAACCGGATTGTCATCCGGTAAAAAATAGGGTTTAATCATGGGGATATGTTATGTGTTATGTTAAAACTTTGGGGAATCATCTTAACATATTCCTTACGGCACAAGAGAAGTATAGCATGTAGAAAAGTGCAAATCAATACGACAAAGATAAGTTTATATATTAATTCAATTCGAACAATTTCGACAAAATTCTCGTTTTTGATTATATTATATTCTACAGTAATTTAAATAACAAATAAAAAGTGCTATAATATACATATTATTAATGATAACAGTCAATGTTGGAGGATTAAAAATAGAATGAAAAGAGATTTTAATGATTTTAAGAAATATATATTGAATAAAAATGTAGCAGTAGTGGGTATAGGAGTCAGTAATATACCTCTTATAGAGTTTTTAGTTAAACTTGGAGCTAAGGTAACTGCTTTTGATAAGAAAAATAGAGACCAATTTAAAGATATAGATAAGTATGAAAGCTTAGGAATAAAATTTGAATTAGGAGACAACTATTTAAATAATTTAAAAGGATTTGAAGTGATTTTTAAAACTCCATCTATGAGGATAGATAGTGAAGCTTTAGTTAGAACTAGAAATGAGGGAGCTTATATAACATCTGAAATGGAGGAGTTTGTAAGATATTGCCCTGCTAAGATTTACGGTATTACAGGAAGTGATGGGAAAACTACAACTACAACACTTGTATATAATATATTAAAAGAAGCGGGATATAATACTTGGGTAGGTGGAAATATAGGAACGCCTCTCTTTACCAATATAGAAAGAATAAAAAAGGATGATAGAGTGGTATTAGAGTTATCAAGTTTTCAGCTTATGACAATGAAGGATTCTACAGATATAGCAGTAATAACAAATTTATCTCCTAATCATTTAGATATGCATAAGGATATGAATGAATATGTTGAAAGTAAGAAGAATATATACAAATATCAAGATGAAAACTCTCTATTAATATTAAATGAAGATAATGACATAACTAGCTCAATGATAGGAGAAGCTAAAGGAAGAGTTTATACCTTTAGTAGAAAGAAAAAAGTAGAAAAAGGTGCATACTATGAAAATGAAAAGCTATATATTAGGGGTAAGGAAGTTTGCGATAAGAAAGATATAAAATTAAAAGGTATGCATAATGTTGAGAATTTATTAGCTGCGTTTTCTGCAACTTGCGATGAAGTAAATATTGAAGCTATGAAGAATATAGCTATATCTTTCGGAGGAGTGGAACATAGAAGCGAATTTATAAGATCTATAAATGGAGTGGAGTTCTATAATGATTCTATAGCATCTAGTCCTACAAGAACCTTAGCAAGTATTAAAGCTTTTGAAAAGCCCGTTGTATTAATAGCAGGAGGATATGATAAAAACTTACCATTTGAGCCTTTAGCTTTTGAAGGATATAAATATATTAAATCATTAATATTACTAGGCGCAACAAAGTATAAAATAAAGACCGTTTTTGATGAGTTAAAAGAAAAAGAAGGAATAGAAACTGCAATATATATAGTTGATACTTTAGAAGAAGCGGTAGATAAGGCAAAAGAAATTTCTGAAAAAGATGATATAGTAACGTTATCTCCTGCATGTGCTAGTTTTGATATGTTTGTAAATTTTGAAGCTAGAGGAAATAAATTTAAAGAAATAATTAATAATTTATAATTAGTAAAATACTGTCTTAAGTATAATAAAATGCTTAAGGCAGTATTTTATTTATAGAAAAAAAGTCAATTTATAAATAATAACTATGCTATTAAATATTTCAATTAACAACTTAAAATAATGTATAATTCAAAATTAAGCTTGAAATTAGTTTTAAACAAACCAAATCCTTTAAATCATTATAAAAATTAACTGTATTATTTCAGAATAAATCAATTTTATTTAAATTTCTCATCAAAACCTGAGAAATATCCATTAATTATGGATTTTACATCGTAAATTATGAATTCAATAGCCTTAATTATAATACTAAAAAGTAGCAATTATTCATGCTTTCTAGTCTAGCTAGAAAAAAGCAAAAAGAAACTTATCCTAGTGTATCTTTATATGAAAAATAAAGAGAAAAAGAGTATTATTAAGAATTTATAAAATAATTTTAGTAAAATAATAAGAATAAAATTTTACTTTTCTTTATATCATGTTATTATGAATAAGTCGCCAACGCCAAGTGCTAAAGCGACATACTGAGTTTTTAAATCAACATATTTAATAGGACTTAAGAAAATTTAAGCTTCCTACAAAAAACTTTAAAAAGTTTTAAAAAATATGTTGACAACAAGAAAACAAAGTGATAAGATAAAAAAGCAGTCGGAAAACGGCGGCAAAATAGTAAGAAATTGGTCTTTGAAAATTAAACAGAGAAATAGGTAAAACCAGTTAATTCATTGAGTTTCGAAAGAAACTTAATAATGACTATTATAGTCAGCAAACTTTACTTGAGCAATCAAGATACAAACTTTTAAATTGAGAGTTTGATCCTGGCTCAGGACGAACGCTGGCGGCGTGCCTAACACATGCAAGTCGAGCGATGAAGCTCCTTCGGGAGTGAATTAGCGGCGGACGGGTGAGTAACACGTGGGTAACCTGCCTCATAGAGGGGAATAGCCTCCCGAAAGGGAGATTAATACCGCATAAAGTATGAAGGTCGCATGACTTTTATACCAAAGGAGCAATCCGCTATGAGATGGACCCGCGGCGCATTAGCTAGTTGGTGAGGTAAGGGCTCACCAAGGCAACGATGCGTAGCCGACCTGAGAGGGTGATCGGCCACATTGGAACTGAGACACGGTCCAGACTCCTACGGGAGGCAG
The DNA here is from genome assembly GCF_000816675.1 of Clostridium argentinense CDC 2741. GTDB lineage: Bacteria > Bacillota > Clostridia > Clostridiales > Clostridiaceae > Clostridium_J > Clostridium_J argentinense. Next base: position 139,622 of record NZ_AYSO01000018.1, read on the forward strand.
CAGTGGGGAATATTGCGCAATGGGGGAAACCCTGACGCAGCAACGCCGCGTGAATGAAGAAGGCCTTAGGGTTGTAAAGTTCTGTCATATGGGAAGATAATGACGGTACCATATGAGGAAGCCACGGCTAACTACGTGCCAGCAGCCGCGGTAATACGTAGGTGGCAAGCGTTGTCCGGATTTACTGGGCGTAAAGGATGCGTAGGCGGACTACCAGGGTATCTAATCCTATTTGCTCCCCACGCTTTCATGCCTCAGCGTCAGTTACAGTCCAGAAAGCCGCCTTCGCCACTGGTGTTTTTCTTAATCTCTACGCATTTCACCGCTACACTAGGAATTCCGCTTTCCTCTCCTGCACTCTAGACACCCAGTTTCAAATGCAGCACCCAAGTTGAGCCCGGGTATTTCACATCTGACTTAAATGTCCGCCTACGCATCCTTTACGCCCAGTAAATCCGGACAACGCTTGCCACCTACGTATTACCGCGGCTGCTGGCACGTAGTTAGCCGTGGCTTCCTCATATGGTACCGTCATTATCTTCCCATATGACAGAACTTTACAACCCTAAGGCCTTCTTCATTCACGCGGCGTTGCTGCGTCAGGGTTTCCCCCATTGCGCAATATTCCCCACTGCTGCCTCCCGTAGGAGTCTGGACCGTGTCTCAGTTCCAATGTGGCCGATCACCCTCTCAGGTCGGCTACGCATCGTTGCCTTGGTGAGCCCTTACCTCACCAACTAGCTAATGCGCCGCGGGTCCATCTCATAGCGGATTACTCCTTTGGTATAAAAGTCATGCGACCTTCATACTTTATGCGGTATTAATCTCCCTTTCGGGAGGCTATTCCCCTCTATGAGGCAGGTTACCCACGTGTTACTCACCCGTCCGCCGCTAATCCACTCCCGAAGGAGCTTCATCGCTCGACTTGCATGTGTTAGGCACGCCGCCAGCGTTCGTCCTGAGCCAGGATCAAACTCTCAATTTAAAAGTTTGTATCTTGATTGCTCAAGTAAAGTTTGCTGACTATAATAGTCATTATTAAGTTTCTTTCGAAACTCAATGAATTAACTGGTTTTACCTATTTCTCTGTTTAATTTTCAAAGACCAAATTTTTTAGTAATTTTTACCGTCATCACCTGACGACTCTTACTATTCTATCAGGTTTATTTTTTCTTGTCAACAGTTTTTTAAAAGTTTTTTTTAACTTGTTTAACTGTTTTTAGTAGAAACTAAACCTCATCACTAAGATTTGTTTTTGCAGTTCTTAGGGACAAGGATTATTATATCTAAATTAAAATGATCCGTTAAAGTTAAAATACATTGTTTAATCAAATCATATTAACTATTCTTCTTTATTCTTCTTATTTTGCTGTATTTCTTTTATTGATACACCAGGAAAAGTATACTTAAATAATTAAGGATTTAAGGCCAATAATATGATTTTATCAATATTTTTTATTACATATAAAAGCTGTCAATCCGTTGATTTTAAGGTGTAGCATAAATTATTTTATAAAAGATTCATGAATTAGCTACTTATAAATCTAAAAATAATTATTTAGATATTCTTAAGTTATTTCTTAAGATGCTTTAATAGAAAAAGACTAAGGCATAAAACCTCAGTCTTTTTATTATTCTTCATTTTCTGTTTGCTCTAGACTCTCATTCACTTCTTCTAAGCTTTCTTCTGATTCTTCATTAGCAATATCTTCATCATTTGAATCAGTATAATTTATTTTTGCCATAGCAACAATATTTACATCTTCACCTGTCTTCATAAGAGTTACACCCATAGTATTTCTGCTTGTAGTAGATATATCTGCAACGTTTAATCTTATTATTATACCGTCACTATTAATTAACATTAATTCATCTCCGTCTTTGACTATTCTTGCGCCTACTACATAACCTGTTTTTTCAGTTACTCTATAAGTTTTTATACCTTTTCCACCTCTACGTTGCAGTGTGTACTCTGATATATCTGTTCTCTTACCAAAACCTTTTTCACTTATAACTAAAAGCTCTTCATTTTCTTTAACAACTACCATTGAAACTGCAATATCTTCATCTCTTAAAGTTATTGCCTTAACCCCTGTAGTTGTTCTTCCCATTTCTCTAGCATCTTTTTCATTAAATCTTATAGAATAACCTTGTTTAGTAACAAAAATTATTTCACTATCTCCAGTTGTGATAGTAGCACCTATAAGTTCATCTTCTTCTCTTAAGTTTATAGCAATTAATCCATTTTTTCTTATGGACGCGTACTTATCAAGAGAAGTTTTCTTTACTAAACCTTCCTTAGTTCCCATAACAAGATAATTATCGGCTTCAAAGGTTTTTAATGATATAACTGCTTGAATTGTTTCATTATTTTCTAATGGAAGTATATTTATAAGGTTAGTACCTTTTGCTGTTCTACTACCCTCTGGTATTTCATAAGCTTTTAATTTATAAGCCTTACCTCTATTAGTGAAGAATATCAGGTTATTATGAGTTGGAGTTATAAAGATATGTTCTACGAAATCATCCTCTTTTGTAGTAACCCCTTGAATTCCTCTTCCACCTCTTTTTTGAGCATTATAGGTGTCTATAGGAAGTCTCTTAATATATCCTGCATGAGTTAATGTTATTACAACATCTTCTTCTGCTATTAAATCCTCTTCATCTATACTATATGGATTTTTTTCAATAGCTGTTCTTCTTTCATCTCCATATTTATTCTTAAGTTCTATAAGTTCTTCTTTTATTATTCCTAAAAGAACCTCTTCATTTTCAAGTATAGATTTTAAGTACTGTATTGTTTTTATAAGCTCATTATATTCTTCTTCAATCTTTTCACGTTCTAATCCTGTAAGCCTTTGAAGTCTCATATCTAATATAGCTTGAGATTGCTTCTCGGAAAGACCAAATTTGGCCATAAGACCTTCTTTAGCTTCCTGACCAGTTTTAGATGATCTAATTAGAGAAATTACTTCATCTATGTGATCTAGTGCAATTTTTAAACCTTCTAAGATATGAGCTCTAGCTTGAGCTTTATCTAAGTCAAATTCAGTTCTTCTTCTTACCACCATTTTTTGATGTTCTAAATAATGAACTAAAATTTGTTTTAAATTTAATACTTGAGGCTGGCCATCTACTAAAGCAAGCATTATGATACCAAAAGTATCTTGCATCTTAGTATGCTTATAAAGTCTATTTAAAACAATATTAGCATTAGCATCTCTTTTTAATTCTATAACGATTCTCATACCTTCTCTATCTGACTCATCTCTAAGGTCTGAGATACCATCTATTTTTTTGTCCTTAACTAATTCTGCTATACTTTCTATTAGGTTTGCTTTATTTACTTGATAAGGAAGCTCTGAAACTATAATTCTATTACGTCCATTATGCTCCTCTATCTCTGATTTTGATCTAACTATTACTTTTCCTCTACCTGTTTCATAGGCATTTTTAATTCCAGCTCTTCCTAAAATTATACCTGCTGTAGGGAAATCCGGTCCTTTTATACTGCTCATAAGCTCAGTAATAGTAACATCTTCATTGTCTATTATCATTATAACTCCATCTATAACCTCTTTTAGATTATGAGGAGGTATATTAGTTGCCATACCAACAGCTATACCTGATGAACCATTAACTAAAAGATTAGGAAATCTTGATGGAAGTACAGATGGCTCTAACTCCTCACCATCGAAGTTTGGAACAAAATCAACGGTATTCTTGTTAATATCTCTAAGCATTTGAAGAGTAATTTTACTCATCTTTGCCTCTGTATATCTCATTGCAGCAGCTCTATCACCATCAACAGAACCAAAGTTACCGTGTCCATCAACTAATGTATACCTAATAGAGAAGTCTTGCGCCATTCTAACTAAAGCATCATAAACAGAAGAGTCACCGTGTGGGTGATATTTACCTAAAACATCTCCAACAATTCTTGCACATTTTCTATATCCTTTTTCTGGTGTTATACCAAGTTCATGCATAGAGTAAAGTATTCTTCTATGCACTGGTTTTAATCCATCTCTTACATCAGGAAGAGCACGACCAACAATAACACTCATGGCATAACTAATATAGGAATTTTTCATTTCGTGTCTTATATCTATGGGTAATATATTTTCTTCCCTATTCATATGTTTCACCTCACCTTATTTTTCTAAAATACTATATATCTAAATTGCTAACTTTCTTAGCGTTTTCTTGTATAAATTCCCTACGAGGTTCTACCTTATCTCCCATAAGAATAGTGAAAATTTCATCTGCAGCCATAGCATCTTCTACTGTAACTTTTAATAACGTCCTTTTTTCAGGATTCATAGTTGTATCCCAAAGCTGTTCTGGATTCATCTCTCCAAGACCTTTATATCTTTGAATATCTGTATTACTATCTTTTCCACCTACTTGATTTAGAATTTCTTCTAATTCTTCATCACTATAAGTATAGTACTCATTTTTACCCTTTTTAACTTTGTATAGAGGAGGCTGAGCTATATAAACGTGTCCTTGCTCTACTAGCTCTCTCATATATCTATAAAAGAATGTAAGAAGTAATGTTCTTATATGAGCTCCATCAACGTCAGCATCTGTCATTATTATAATTTTATGATATCTTAATTTAGAAACATCAAAATCTTTAGCTATTCCTGCTCCAAAAGCAGTAACCATGTTTCTTATTTCTTCAGAATTAAGAACTCTGTCAAGACGTTGCTTTTCTATATTTATTATCTTTCCTCTTAAAGGTAAAATAGCTTGAAATCCTCTATCTCTTCCTTGTTTAGCTGAACCACCGGCAGAATCTCCCTCAACTATATATATTTCACATTCTGCTGGATCCTTTGAAGAACAATCTGCAAGCTTACCAGGTAATGAAGTACTTTCAAGTGCAGTCTTTCTTCTTGTAAGCTCTCTTGCTTTTTTTGCTGCTTCTCTTGCTCTTGCAGCATTTAACCCTTTATCTATAATACTTTTTCCTACAGCAGGATTTTCTTCTAGGAAATTGCTTATAGCCTCAGAAACTATGGCTTCAACCACACCTCTAACTTCACTATTACCTAGTTTAGTTTTTGTTTGACCTTCAAATTGAGGATCTATTACCTTAACAGATATAACTGCTGTAAGTCCTTCTCTTACATCTTCTCCACCTAAATTTTTGTCATTCTCCTTTAAGAATCCGAACCTTTTAGCATAATCATTTAAAACTCTTGTTAACGCAGCTTTAAAACCTACTAAGTGAGTTCCTCCTTCAATAGTATCTATATTGTTGGCGAAAGAGAATAAGTTCTCATTGTAGGTATCGTTATATTGAAGTGCTATTTCAACTATACATTCATCCTTATTACCTTCTACATAGATAGGCTCATTGTGTACTTTTCCTTTATTTCTATTTAAGTACTCAACAAAGGATTTAATTCCACCTTCATAGTGAAATTCATGGCTCTTATCTTCTCTTTCATCATTTAAAGTTATTCTTATACCTTTATTTAAAAATGCTAATTCTCTTAATCTTTGAGATAAAGTTTCATAATCAAAATCTACTTCATCAAAAATTTCTTCATCAGGTTTAAAATAAGTTTTTGTTCCATGTTCTTCAGTATCACCAATTTTTTCAAGTGGAGTTACAACTTTCCCTCTTGAAAAGCTTTGTCTCCAAATATGTCCATCTCTTTTAACTTCAACCTCACATATTTCTGATAGAGCGTTAACTACAGAAGCTCCAACTCCATGTAATCCTCCAGATGCTTTATATCCGCCGCCACCAAATTTACCTCCAGCATGAAGTACTGTCATTATAACTTCAACTGTTGGTATCTTTAACTTAGGATGTAGACCTACAGGCATACCTCTACCATCATCGATTACAGTAATTGAATTGTCATTGTGAATTGTAACATTTATATTACTACAAGCCCCTACAGTTGCTTCATCAATACTATTATCAACTATTTCGTATACTAGATGGTGAAGTCCTCTAGCACTTGTGCTACCAATGTACATACCAGGTCTTTTTCTAACAGCTTCAAGTCCTTCTAACACTTGTATCTGATTTTCATCATAGTTTTGATTATTATTCATGTATATCCTCCTAACTAATTAAAGCTCACAATATACAATGTCTGTTCTTTTACATAAGGTGGCTGAAGAAATAGGAGATAAATAAACCTTACTTTTCTTATTAACTTCAGCTATAACAAAAGATTTAGGTTTTTCTTTGGTTATTCGCTCTACAAATCCGTCTTCCTCTGCCATCCTTATAAATTGAATTGTATCCGAACTATACATAGTGGCTTCCATATCGAAAATTGCTATTACGTCTTTTACAGGAACCACTACATTTTCTCCTAAATGTAGAAACATGGTTATCCTCCTTAACATGCTACAGCTTTGTTATTTTTCCACTTGAGACCTTGAATATTTTTACACTATTAGTTTTATTTAAATGTTTTTCAATATTACTTATTCCTGTACACGTGATTAAAGTTTGCACATCACTTATAGAGTTTAAAATGTATTCCTGTCTCTTAGTATCTAACTCTGATAACACATCGTCTAATAATAAAAGGGGATACTCTCCTGTTAACTCTTTAATTATGTGAAGTGATGCAAACTTAATGGAAAGTACAGAAGTTCTTTGTTGACCTTGTGAGCCATAGGTCTTAACATCCATATCATTTATTAAAACTAAAAAATCGTCTCTATGAGGGCCTACAGAGGTGGTTTTTCTTTCAAAATCTTTTTTTCTATTTTTGGTTAATGAATCATAAAGTTCATTCTTTATATCATTACCTTTTAATTGCATTAAATATTGGAACTCTATGACTTCTTTATCTAGAGTTATTTCTTTATGTATAATTTTACCTTTTTCATTTAATTTTTCAATATATTGTAATCTTTTTTTTACGATGTATTCACCATACTCACTAAGCTTATAATCATATATATCTAATATGTCCGTATTGCTACTAAATTTTTTAAGAACTGAATTTCGCTCATTAAGAACCTTTTTATAAGCTAATAAGTTATAATAATATTTTCCATCAAGCTTACAAAGCTCTATGTCCATAAATTTTCGTCTATAAGATGGTGAATCTTTTATTATGTTTAAATCTTCTGGAGAAAACATAACTATATTTAGTATACCCATAAGTTCTGATAATTTGTTAATTTTTATAGAATTAATATTAATTCCTTTTTTACCCTCTTTAAAGATTTTTATTTCAATCTTTTTATCAAGTCTAATTTTTCCGATATCAACCTTTATGTAAGCCTCATTTTCATTCCATCTTATAAGCTCTTTATCTTTGTTTGTTCTATGAGACTTACCTATACTTGCATAATAAAGGGCTTCTAAAACGTTAGTTTTACCTTGTGCATTATCTCCTATAAATACATTTGTACCATTTGCAAAATTTAAATTTAGTTCATCATAATTTCTAAAATTTTTTAAAAGTAAACTTTTTACGTACATATAAACACCCATCTTAAATTATAACATACTATAAGCTAATAGTGTAAATTTTACTTTAAACAGCTAAAATTTAAAAATATGCACCGGGTTTTTTCGGTGCATATATGTTAGCTAAACTACTTTGTATTGTTCACCTTGAAACTCAACTATATGGCCCTTATAAAGTTTCTTTCCTCTTTGGATCTCTACTTTATCATTGACTTTAACTTCTCCATTTTGTATGAAGAATTTAGCTTCTGATCCTAGTGAACATGCACCAGCAAATTTTAAAAATGAATCAAGTTTTATGAATTCAGTATTTATTTTAACTTCTACCATCTCGCACCTTACCTTAATTAATATTTAACTCTAACTGGAAGTAATAAATATGTGCAATTATCTTTATCCTTGTTTTTTACAATACATGGACTTACTGCACTAGATAATTCCATTATAATTTCCTCTTCATCCATATTTTTAAATATATCAATAAGATATTTTGAGTTAAATGCAGTTTTTAAAGTTTCTCCTTGCAATAAAATCGAAACTTCTTCTCTCGCTTTTCCCAATTGAGAATTAGAGGTCACTATTAAGGTGTCTTCTTGGATATCTAATTTTACTAAATTTGTATTTCCATCTTTAGCCATTAGGGACGCTCTTTCTATACAGCTTAAAATTTCATCTTTCTTAACATTAACTCTTAATTTATATTCTTGAGGAATTATCGAACTATATTTTATAAATTCCCCTTCCAAAAGTCTTGATATAACTTTAGTATTTCCAAAATTAAATAAAATATGGTTTGGGGTAAAGGTTATTTTTACAGGTTCTTCATTATCTTCTAGTATTTTTGATACCTCATTTAATGTTTTTCCTGGTATAACAGCTTCTTTATTATAATCATAGTCTATATTTTCACTTCTAAAGGCAACTCTAAAACCATCAAGAGCTACTAAGTTCAGTTTATTTTCTTTAAGTTCAAATAAAACTCCTGTTAATATTGGTCGTGTCTCATCTTGAGCTGCAGCAAAAATAGTACTTTTTATCATATTTTTAAGGGTCTTTTGAGGTATAGTAAAGATCATATCCTCATCTATAGATGGCAACAATGGATAATCAGTAGCATTCATATGTATTAAATTAACACAAGACTTTTCACAATTTATTTCTATAGTATTGTCATCTATAGAAGTAATTTCAATTTCTGCATTTGGAAGTTTTCTTATTATTTCTCCAAAAAGTCTAGAATCAATAACTATAGAACCTTCTTCTATAACCTCGACATTTATTTTCGTTTCTATACAAACATCTATGTCTGAACCAATAAGTGTTAATGTATTTTTATACGCACTAATGTATATTCCTTGTAATATTTGCATTGTGGATTTTCCAGTTATAGCTTTTTGTACATTTGATATTGCTTCTTGAAGCAGATTTTTTTCAGTTATAAATTTCATTATTTAGTAACCTCCTTATTAACAACTTACGTTGTGTATAGAATAGCTTAGATAATATAAAAAAACTAGTAGTAATAGTAGTAGGGGCTGTGAGTATGTGGATAACCCCTATGAACCTTTAAAACAACTCAAAAATAAGATAAAAATAATTGTGGATAAATTCATTGAAAAAAATATATTTATCCACAATATTAACAAATTTATTATATTATATTTTTTATCCACATAGTTAATTAATTTTATTAATAACAGATGTTAATTATTTTTGATTAATCTTTTTAGTTAGCTCAGTTACTGTATTTTGTAGGTTTTCATCCTTTTTTAAGCTTTGAGATATTTTTTCGTAAGCATGAATAACAGTGGTGTGATCTCTACCACCAAACTCTTCTCCTATTTTAGGAAGAGAGGTGTCAGTAAGCTTTCTACAGAGATACATAGCAATTTGTCTTGGAAAAGCGACATTTCTAGTTCTTCTAGAAGACTTAAAATCTTCTATTTTTAAACTATAATAACTTGAAACTATATCTTGAATTAGTTCTATTGTAATTTGCCTAGTATTTCTGCTAGAAATTATATCCTTTAAAGCTTCTGCTGCTAAATCCACGTTTATTTCTCTATTAGTTAAAGAAGAGTAAGCCACTATTCTTATAAGTGCTCCTTCAAGTTCTCTAATATTTGATTTTATTTGCGTTGCAATATATACCATTACGTCATTAGGTATGTTTAAATTTTCTACATCAGCTTTTTTCTTTAAAATAGCAATTCTTGTTTCAAAATCTGGTGCTTGTATATCTGCAATAAGTCCCCATTCAAATCTTGAACGCAATCTGTCCTCTAACGTAGGAATTTCCTTTGGGGGTCTATCACTGGATAATATAATTTGTTTATTTGCTTCATAAAGAGCATTAAAAGTGTGGAAGAATTCTTCCTGTGTACGCTCTTTTCCAGCTATAAATTGAATATCGTCAATTAAAAGCACATCTACATTTCTATACTTATTTCTAAACTCTACGTTTTTATCATCTTTAATAGAATTTATAAGTTCATTAGTAAATTTTTCAGAGGATACATATACGACTTTAGATTTTGAATTTACATTTTGTATGTAATGGCCAATAGCGTGCATTAAGTGAGTTTTACCAAGTCCAACTCCTCCATATATAAACAATGGATTATATGCTTTCGCAGGAGATTCTGCAACCGCTAGTGAAGCTGCATGAGCAAATCTATTGCTATTTCCAATAACGAAAGAATCAAAAGTGTACTTAGGATTTAATATAGCCGACATTTCATCATTTACTACTAATTTAGGTTTTTGCTCTTCTTGTTTTTTAGAAGTATCTTTTTCAATTGCTTCTTCAGATATAATAAGAAAATTGATATTATATGTTTTGTTAGAAACAGACTTAACAGAATTTATAATTAAATCCTTATATCTATTTTCTAATATATCCTTTGTGAAATTATTAGGAACACCTAATCTTAAATTGCTATCTTCTAGCGATATAGGTTCAATACTTTTTATCCAAGTATTAAAACTAACTTCTGTAAGTTCCCCTTTGAGAGTGTTTAAGGTTTTTTCCCATAATTCTTTCACTTGGGTGTTCATCTCCTATTCCTATCCTCCAGTCTAATGAATTTATTTTTATATAATTAATAGAAAAATTAATTAATAGAAAAAATTAATTTTCACATATAGCTCACAAAAAATAAACAACTTTATTAACAGGTGAATATTATCATTTAAAGTTGTTGACAATTTTAGATAAAACTATTCACATGTTAATAACTTATTATAAAAATAAAAAATATGAAAAGTTATTAACAGTGTTAGTAAAATAACTATTCACAACAAGTAAAATTGTATAAAATAAGATAAAAAGTCAAAAATATAATAGTAAACACTATTATTTTATAAAAAAGAAACAAGTTATGCACAAAGTTATCAACAGGCTGTGTATAACTTTTACTATTCAGAAGTTATTAACAGGTCTTATTACATGATATCAAAATCTAATATTGTATTCAAGAAGTTATCCACAAAAAGTAAATTATATAATTGAAAAATATCAACAATAAAGTAGAAGAAACTCGGATTTTTTGTGATTATAGTCATCTTGACATTAGAAGGTTGTAAATATATAATCTAATAGTAAAACCATAAAATAGTGATACTATAATTGCTATAAATTATTTAATCGAAAGAAGGGGGTGTACGCACATGTTTATGACATACCAACCTAAAAAAAGACAAAGAAAAAAAGAACATGGATTCAGAAAAAGAATGAAAACTAAGTCTGGAAGAAACGTTTTACAAAGAAGAAGACTTAAAGGAAGAAAAAGATTGACAGCATAAGGGCCGCTAATGTGGCCTTTTTCTGCAATTGCAGGAAAAAAGGAGCAGTTGATAATGAAGTTAGATAGAATACGAAAGAATCCTGAATTTAGGTTAGTATATAGAAGAGGAAAGTCTTACTCGAACTCAGTACTAGTATTATATGTTTTTAAAAACTATAAAAACAATAATATTAATAGGATAGGAATTTCGGTTAGTAAAAAAGTAGGTAAGAGTGTAATTAGAAGTAGAGTTAAGAGACTTATAAGTGAAAGTTACAGATTGAATAAAGATAATTTAAAACAGGGTTATGATTTTGTTTTTGTCGCTAGAGCTGCTTCAAAAGATAAAAGTTATAAGGATGTAGAAAACGCTATAAAAGACTTATTCAGAAAAAGTGGTTTATACAATGTTGAAAAAAATATTAATAAATCTAATTAATTTTTATAGAAAATACATATCTCCTTTGAAAGGACCTTGTTGTATATATACGCCTACTTGTTCTCAGTATGCTATAGAGGCTATAGAAAAATATGGTGCTTTAAGAGGTGGATATATGGCGATAAAGAGAATATTACGATGCCATCCTTTTCATGAGGGTGGATATGACCCAGTTAAATAATAACTACACTATAATTTAGGAGGGTTCTATTTTGAAAGAATGGTTAGCAGGAATTTTAGGAAAATTCTTTTATTTTCTATATGATATAATTTCGGCAGGTATAACTGATAAAAATATATCTGTTGGTTTAACTATTATATTATTTACTATTGTAGTTAAATTGTTTTTACTTCCACTTAGTATTAAACAAACTAAGTCCTCGGTAAAGATGACTGAGATACAGCCAAAGGCTAAAGAAATACAGGACAAATACAAAAATGACCCACAAAGAGCTCAACAAGAGGTTATGAAGCTTTATAAAGAAGAAGGGGTAAACCCAATGGGAGGATGTTTACCATTACTTATTCAATTTCCTATATTAATTGCGTTATTCTATGTATTTAGTACATTAGATTATCAAGGGGCTTCATTCTTATGGGTTCCAGCTTTAAGTAAACCAGACCCATATTATATATTGCCGATATTATCAACTATAACTACATATTTATCATCTAAGGCTATGCAGCCAGCGGGAAATAGTGAAGCGGCAAAGAAAACTTCTTCAATGAATATTGGTATGGCAATTTTCTTTGGATTTATGAGTTTGAATTTTCAGGCAGCCTTAGTTTTATATTGGGTAGTAAATAACTTACTTCAGTTAGCACAAACTTTAGCATTAAAGCCTAAGAAAAATGTTACGTAATATGTTTATAACTAGAAAATAGTTAATATATATGCCTATTAAATTTAGAAAGGCGGTGTCATAGGGAATGAAATGTATTGAGATGACGGGGAAAACCACAGATGATGCTATTAAAAATGCACTACAAGAATTAAAGTTAACAGAGGATAAAGTAACAGTAGATATATTAGAAGAAGGAAGCAAAGGTTTTTTAAATATAATAGGAGTTAAACCTGCAAGAGTTAGAGTAACTATTAAGAGAGATCGTGTTTATGAAGCTAAAAACTTTCTAAGGGAAGTTTTAGAATCAATGAATATGAAAGCTGAAATCAGAGTAAAAGAAGAAAATGATGAGATCAAAATTAACTTAATTGGACCTAATATGGGGATTTTAATAGGTTATAGGGGAGAAACTCTAGATTCTCTTCAATATTTAGTTAGCTTAGTTGTAAATAAAGATCATGATGAAGAGTATAAGAGAGTTATACTAGATACTGAAAATTACAGATATAACAGACAAGAAACTCTAAAAAGACTTGCCGGAAAAATGGCCAGCAAAGTTAAGTTAAGTGGAAAAACGTTAAAGCTTGAGCCTATGAACCCATATGAAAGAAGAGTAATACATTCAGCTCTTCAAAATGACCCAAATGTAAAGACTTATAGTGAGGGTGAAGAGCCTAAAAGAAGAGTAGTAATTGAGTTAAAGAAAGCCTAAGGGCTTTCTTTTTAGTTCTATAGGAAAAATAAGATTAATGGATATTCAATAAATTATATAAGTCTACATAATATCTTTTATTAATCTTTAAATAAAAATTAATAGAAGATTTACATATTTAAAATTTTAGAGTTTAGTATTACAAAAGAAGAACTATTAATAACATCATAGAATTAATTTAGAAATATTCATTGTCTAACTTTTAATTTGTAATTAGGGCATGACTTTGTCATGCTTTTTATAATATAGTAAAATAGTATAATGTTTTTATTTTATTTGTATTTTAGGATAAAATAAGAAATAGTAGTTTGATAATATTACGTATGTATTAAGGATAGATTTAAATCAAAGGAGGTATAGAATAGATGAAAGAGTTTGATACAATAGCTGCTGTTGCCACTACTGTTGGAGAAGGTGGAGTATCTATAATTAGGGTTTCAGGTGATAAGTCTCTTAAAATAGTTAGTTCTATTTTTGAAGGGAAAAATAAAAGAGAATTAGATGATATAAAATCTTATACTATGAGATATGGTCACATTGTTGATAAGGATAAAAATCATATAGATGAAGTTATTGTAAGTTATATGAAAGGACCTAGGAGTTTTACAGCAGAAGATGTTGTAGAAATAAATTGTCATGGTGGTGTAATTGCTACTAATAGGGTTATGCAAGAAGTTTTGAAAGCTGGAGCTAGAATGGCTGAACCGGGTGAATTTTCTAAAAGGGCATTTTTAAATGGAAGGATAGATTTAAGTCAAGCAGAGGCTATAATAGATATTATAAATGCTAAAACTGAACTTAGTATGAAGTCTGCTCTTATGCAAAGTGAGGGTGGAATTTCCAAGGAAATAGAAATATTAAGAAATGATCTGTTATCTACAATTGCCCACATAGAGGCTACTGTAGATTATCCTGAAGATGACTTAGAGGAAGTTACTGCAGATATGGCAGTTTTGAAATTAAATGAAGTATTATTAACTATAAATAATCTTTTAGATACAGCTGATGAAGGGAAAATTTTGCGAGAGGGCTTAAATACAGTAATAGTAGGAAAACCTAATGTAGGTAAATCCTCATTATTAAATGCACTAACAAAGGAAAATAGGGCAATAGTTACGGATATACCGGGAACTACTAGAGATGTTATAGAGGAATATATAAACATTAGTGGAGTACCTATTAAAATAATTGATACAGCTGGAATAAGAGAAACAGAAGATTTAGTAGAAAAAATAGGTGTTGAAAAGTCTAAAGAAAAAATAAACGAAGCAGACCTTATAGTATTAATATTAGATAATAGTAGAGCTATAGAGGAAGAAGATAAGGAAATTATAGAATATATAAAAGATAAAAAATACATTGTACTATTAAATAAAATTGATTTAGATGGTAAAATAAATAAAGATGATTTAATAGGTTTAAATTCTGATTATATATTTAATGTTTCCATAAAAACTGGAGAAAATATTGAAAAGATAAAAGAATGTATAAAAGAACTTTTCTTTAAAGGTGAAATAGCTACTAATGATATAATAATAACTAATACTAGACATAAAGAAGCACTGTTTAGAGCTAAAGAAAATATTGAGAGTTCTATTGATGCACTTAAAAATACATTTGCAATTGATCTAGCATCTATAGATATTAGAAATGCCTGGACAATTTTAGGTCAAATAACAGGAAACACTTTAGAGGAAAACATAATTGATAAGATATTTTCAGAATTTTGTTTAGGAAAGTAGGTGACTTTATGAAATATTTGGCTGGAGATTTTGATGTTATAGTAATTGGAGCCGGGCATGCAGGTTGTGAAGCAGCACTTGCTACAGCAAGAATGGGATGCAAGACTTTAATGTGTACTATGAATTTAGAAAGCGTTGCTTTTATGCCATGTAATCCTAATATTGGTGGCACAGCTAAGGGACACTTAGTTAGAGAAATAGATGCATTAGGCGGAGAAATGGGTGTAAATATAGATCATACTTATATTCAATCAAGAATGTTGAATACCTCTAAAGGTCCAGCAGTTCATTCTTTAAGAGCTCAAGCAGATAAAAAAAGATATTCTGAAAGAATGAAAAATGTTATAGAAAAAGAGGAAAATTTATACTTAAAGCAACTTGAAGTTATAAGTATAGATGTAGAAAATAACAAGGTTAAAGGTGTCCTAACAAAATTTGGAGCGTATTTTACTTGTAAGGCATTGATTTTAACTACAGGAACATATCTAAAATCTACTGTAATTGTAGGTGATATAAGTTATAATGAAGGACCTAGTGGTCTTTATCCATCAAATCATCTTTCTAAGTGCCTATTAGATTTAGGTATTTCTTTAAGAAGATTTAAGACAGGAACTCCTGCTAGAATAAATAGACGTTCAGTAGATTTTTCTAAGATGGAGGAACAAAAAGGAGATGAAAAGGTTGTACCTTTTTCTTTCATGAGCGAAAATATAGACAGAGAACAAGTAGATTGCTATTTGACATATACGAATAATAAAACTCATGAAGTAATAATGAAAAATATACATAGATCTCCATTATATAATGGTTCAATCCATAGTACAGGACCTAGATATTGCCCATCAATTGAAGATAAAGTTATGAGGTTTCAAGATAAGGAGAGACATCAAATATTTATTGAGCCTGAAGGAGAAGGTACAGAAGAGATGTACGTTCAAGGTATGAGTAGTTCATTACCAGAGGATGTACAAATAGAAATGCTTAAGACTATTCCTGGTCTTGAAGATGTTGAAATGATGAGAACAGCTTATGCTATAGAATATGATTGCATAGATCCTACTCAGTTAAAGCTCTCATTAGAATTTAAACATTTAGATGGATTTTTCTCAGCAGGTCAAGTTAATGGAAGTTCAGGATATGAAGAAGCAGCAGGTCAAGGAATTATAGCTGGTATTAATGCTGTGCTGAAGATAAGAGGAGAAGAGCCATTAATATTAAAACGTTCAGACGCATATATAGGTGTATTAATAGATGATTTAATTACAAAGGGTACTAATGAACCATATAGAATGATGACTTCACGTTCAGAGTATAGACTTTTATTAAGACAAGACAATGCAGATTTAAGACTTACAGAGATGGGATATAAAGTAGGGCTTGTAACAGACGATAGGTATAATAAGTTCATAACAAAAAAAGAACAAATTGAAAATGAGGTTAAAAGATTAAAAAATCTTCAAATTACTAATAAAAAAGAAGTAATAGATTTTCTAGATACTAAAGGGTCAGCTCCACTTAAAAAGCCTATAAGTTTTTATGAGTTAATTAAACGTTCAGAACTTGACTATTATATAGTTGCTGAATTAGATCCTGAAAGACCTAAGTTTTCCTATGCAGTTACAGAGCAGGTAAATATAATTTCAAAATATGAGGGTTATATTGAAAAACAACTCGAACAAATAGCTCAATTTAAAAAATTTGAAAATAAGTTTTTACCTGAAGATATAAACTATGATGAAGTCAAAGGACTTAGAATTGAAGCAATGCAAAAGCTAAATAAGATAAGACCTGTAAATATAGGGCAAGCGTCAAGAATTTCAGGAGTATCACCAGCAGATATTTCAGTTTTAATGATTTATCTTGAACAAAGAAATAGATTAAAAAACCAAGAAAATAAAACTGAATAGCTATATATGGAGGGATAATCATGAAATACTACAATATATTAGAGGAAGCAAGTAATAACGAACATTTAAGTTTTGACGAAGATAAATATAATAAATTTATGCTCTACAAAGACATGATTAAAGAATGGAATGAAAAAATAAATTTAACTGCCATTACAGATGATGATGAAATAATAAAAAAGCATTTTATTGATTCTATAAAGGTATTTAAAATAGATGAATTAAAAGATGCTAAAAGAATAATAGATATAGGTACAGGTGGAGGATTTCCAGGAATACCTATGAAAATTATAAATCAAAAATGTGAAATGGTTCTTTTAGATTCATTAAATAAAAGGATTAACTTTTTAAATGAGGTTATAAGAGAACTAAAACTTGAAAATATAGAGGCAGTACATGGAAGAGCAGAAGACTTTGTAAAACAGAACAATTGTAGAGAAAGCTTTGATGCAGTAGTTTCTCGAGCAGTGGCTAATCTTACTGTTTTAAGTGAATTTTGTCTTCCATATGTAAAAATAGGGGGATATTTTGTAGCATTAAAGGGACCAGCTATCGAAGAAGAAATGAATGATGCTAAAAATGCTTTAAAAATATTAGGGGGAGAAGTCGAAAGAATAGAGGAAGTAACAATAGAAGGTAGCGATTTAAATCATAATTTAGTAGTAATAAAGAAGTTTAAGGAGACTCCTAAAAAATATCCTCGAAAAGCAGGTATGGTAACAAAGAATCCACTAAGATAATGTAAAATTATGGTAGAAACTTCTTTGTAAAAATACACAAAAAAAGAAGGGTTTTTTAAAATAAAAAGAGAATTGTAAATATGAGGAAAAAAATAGAGGGATGGGTTTACTATGGAAAAAAATGTAACTTATATTTCTACGGAACTAATTTCACCAAATAAATATCAACCACGACAAGTGTTTAATGATGAGACTATAGAAGAATTGGGTCAATCTATTAAAGCATACGGAATTATACAACCATTATCAGTTAGAAAAAATAATGACAATACATATGAGTTGGTAGCAGGTGAAAGAAGATTAAGAGCTGCTAAAAAAATAGGGTTAACAGAAGTGCCAGCAATAATAATTGAAATAAGCGATGAGGACTCTGCAGCTATTGCTCTTTTAGAAAATCTACAAAGAGAAGACTTAAATTTCTATGAGGAGGCAGTTGCATATTACAACTTAATTCAAGACCATTCTTATACTCAAGATCAATTAGCTCAAATAATAGGTAAAAAGCAATCAACAATTGCTAATAAGCTTAGAATACTTAAGCTAGATAAAGAGTTAACTGATAAAATTATAAAACACAAATTAACAGAGCGTCATGCTAGAGCGTTACTTAAATTGCCAGATTTAGATCTTCAGAAAGCTGTACTAGATATGGTTATAGAAAAAGGTTTAAATGTAAGTAAAACAGAGCAGTTAATAGATAGAGAATTATTAAAGTTATCACAACAAGAAATAGCTGCTGATGGGAAGAAGAGAATAAAAGGTATATTTAATGCTAAGATATATGTAAATACTATTAAACAGGTATTTGATAAATACGGAATAGATGCTAAATATAGATCAAAAGAATTAGATGATAGTATTCAAGTAACAATTACTATACAAAAAAAATAATAGTAAAAGAATGTTTCATGTGAAACATTCTTTTTTGTTTTTAAATTTATGAGTGTGCTTAAAGTAATCTATGAAAATCTTATAATAGCCTATTAATAAAAATATGGAGTTAACTATTAAGATTATTTTCATTATGTCTTGATAAAATATGTGAGTTTTTTATAGTAATTTTTAAAGAATAGATTCTTGTAAAGTAAAGTTATGGGAAAAAACAAATACAAATATCTATTTATATAAGAAATTTATATAAAAATTTTAAATAAGACTTTTATTGTATTTTATATACATATATAATTACATATATAAAGTCAAATTACATAGCAGCTTTTAGAATGGGGGTATTAGCTATGAAAGTTATATGTGTATTTAATCAAAAGGGTGGCGTTGGAAAAACAACTACTAACATTAATCTTTGCTCTTACTTAGCAATGCATGGAAATAAAATACTAGCAATAGATATAGACCCTCAAGGGAATACTACAAGTGGATTAGGTTTTGACAAAAGAAAATTAGAATTCTCTATGCATGATGTATTAACTACTGATATTTCATTAAATAAAATAATTAGAAAGTGTGAGTTAGTAGATAATTTTTATATAGCACCATCAACTATGACTTTAGCAGGTGCAGAGGTTGAATTAATTAACAAAGCTAGTAGAGAAACGATTTTAAAGAAAAAAATACAAGAGTTAGAAGAAGATTTTGATTATGTATTTATAGATTGTCCACCATCATTAGGATTATTAACTATCAATGCATTAACTGCGTCTGATAGTGTGTTAATTCCTATTCAATGTGAATTTTATGCTTTAGAAGGTGTAGGACAGCTTATGAATACTGTTGAGTTGATAAAAAAATCTCTAAATAAAAAACTTCAGATAGAAGGAGTTATTTTAAGCATGTATGATAGCAGGACAAAGCTAAGTAATGAAGTTGTTGCTGAAGTTAAAAAGTATTTTGGAGATAAAGTTTATGAAACTTCAATTCCTAGAAATATTAGATTAGCTGAATCACCAAGTTTCGGATTACCAATAATGCTATATGATGACAAGTGTAAAGGAGCCGAAGCATTTGAAAAATTGGCAAAAGAATTTTTGTCAAAGCAAAGGAGTGATAAATAGTGGCAAAAAAATCTGCTTTAGGCAAAGGTCTCAGTGCACTTATTCCAGAAAACATCGAAGAAGAAGTTTTTGATGAAAAAGCTATTACTACAATTTCTATGAATCTTATAAAAGCTGATAAAGAACAACCAAGGAAAAATTTTGATCCTGATAAAATTCTGGAGCTTTCAGAATCTATAAAACAGCATGGAGTAATACAACCTATTATATTAAGAAAAGAAAATGATACTTATGTTATAGTAGCAGGAGAAAGAAGATGGCGAGCTGCTAAAACTCTAGGATTAAAAGAAATTCCAGCTATAGTTATGGATCTAACTTCTAAAGAAGTTGTGGAGATATCTCTTATAGAAAATATAGTTAGAGAAGACTTAAATCCTATTGAAGAAGCGCTAGCTTATAAAAGATTAATAAAAGAGTATAATTTAACACAAGAAGAAATAAGTAAAAAAATATCTAAATCTAGAAGTGCAATTGCTAACTGTATGAGATTATTAAACTTAGATAATAGAGTTCAGCAATATATAATTGAAGGAGTAATTTCAGAAGGTCACGGAAGAGCTATACTTGTCATTGAAGATAAAAATCTTCAATATGAAATTTCACAAAAAGTTATAGATGAAGAACTTAATGTAAGACAAACTGAAAAGTATATAAAAAATTATTCAATGGAAAAGAAAAAAACAGTTGGTAAAAGTTTAAATCCTTATTATAAGGATTTAGAAAGTAAATTGGAGAATTATTTTAATACAAAAGTAAGTCTAAACTCTAAAAATAAGAACAAAGGCAAGATAGAAATTGAATATTATTCTGAAGAGGATCTACAACGGATTTTAGATTTGTTAAAGTTATAATGTTTCACATGAAACAAATGAAGGAAGGATGAAGAGAATGGACAAAATCATAAACTTTATCAGTGAGTATCAGTTATATATTACTCTAGGATTAATAGCATTAGTTACATTATTAATTATTTTATTAATTAGTGCATTTATATCATTAAATAAGATAGAAAAAAAATATAGAAGAATGATGAGAGGTGTTAATAATAAAAACCTTGAAGAACTATTGTTAAATTACCTCGATTCTATTGAAGATATTAAAGAGAATAACAACGAGGTAATAAAAATCTGTAATACAACTAGAGCACTAACTGAATCATGTATTCAGAAGGTAGCTATTATAAGATATAAAGCTTTTGAAAATATAGGTAGTGATTTAAGCTATTCAGTTGCTTTTTTAGATGCAAATAACAATGGAGTATTATTAACAAGTATTTATGGAAGAAATGAGAGTACTACATATGCAAAACCTATAGACAAAGGTATTTCAAGATATGATTTATCAGAGGAAGAAGAGAGAGCACTACATCAAGCTATGAATACTAAGATTTAATAATAAGATATCTTTAGAAAATAATTAGTAATTAGTATTGTATATTTTATCTAGAACTATAAATAATAATTATGGACTTATGTTTTATTTAATATAAAATCATAATATTGCTAATTACTCTCTGTTAGATAATAAAAAGGTTATTAGAATTATCTCTAATAACCTTTTTCATATATTATGTTTCACATGAAACATAATATATGATTTATAGTGCAGTTCAATTTATGTAATTAGTAATAGATAAATATTGGAGTACTATTAATTTCAAATAAAATTAATAGTTTTATTATGGATAAATTTAAATTATAATATTAATAAGTATTTAATAAAAATATAATTGCAAAAAATATAAAATAAAAAGAGTATGTAGCAGATGGAAATTAGGAGTTTCTTAGTATTAAGAAAATTTTATGGGATGCTACATACCCTATGATTTAGCTATATTTCAATCTTTTTTAAAACATCATTTATTTCATTTTTATCTTCCATACTAGAAAACTTTTTACCGCCTATAGCTTTAAGAATACAATGATAGATTCCGCTAGCTATAACATCAGCTAATTTCATAACTATATATAATCTTGTATTTTGAAGCACCATAAATTCAAGTGCCCCAGAAATATTTACTATTCCAGTTATACTTAAGTCTCCTACTGCAGGTAAGTCTTTATTAAGTGCAGATCCAGGGTTTAAAGGTTTCGATTCAATGATTACTTTACCTACATTAGGTAGTGAACCAAGAGATGCATCTACAGCTATAATAAAGGCATTTGGATATAATGTATTAATATTTTCTATTGTTTCCACAAGATTTTTGGCATGAACAGGATTTTCTAAATTGCCATATATATGAACTTTATTTCTTACTAAAAATTTTAATTTTTCTCCTACTAGAGGTCCGAGACTATCACCAGTTGATCTATCAGTACCAATACATAAAACTACAATATCTCTATTTGATTTAATTATTGGAATAAGTTCTTTGATTAATGTTTCACGTATATTATATATACAATCATGAGATAAAGAATCGAATATTATTTTATTTACCATACACAACCCTCCTATTGTAATTATTACCAAAATAGGAAGGTTATATACTTTAAATTTTTATATATTTTTATTTAAATATATATATAAATTATTTATTATGCTAGCCTATTTCATTGCAGATTTTTTATAAATAGTTGTTACAATTTATAAAAAGCAAAAGGAAGCTTCAGCTTCCTTTATTCGTATACAGTTATATATTAAATATTAAATTTTAATATTTTATTTAAATTTGTTATAGAAATTATTTGATTACCTTATTAATGCAATCTAAAGTATAATTTACGTCTTTTAAATCATTAAAATACCCAAAACTAAATCGAATAGAACCATTAGGATAAGAACCTACTGCTTGATGTGCTAATGGAGCACAGTGAAGTCCAGTACGCGTTATAATGCCATATTCAGAATCTAATATAAATCCTAGTTCACTATTATCCATTTTTTTAGAGTTTAACGATATAGTTGAAGTTCTATTTGTTATATTTTGTTGACCATATATTATTATGTCTTTCATATTTAATAAACCATTAATAAATTTATTTGCTAAATATTCCTCATGTTCTTTTATAGTATTTAATCCTTCATTATTTATAAATTTAATACCCGCTAATAATCCAGCAATAGCTGGTGCATTCATAGTACCACTTTCAAATTTATCAGGCATAAATTGTGGCTGATTAACGCTTGAAGAAAGACTTCCTGTGCCACCTTCAATTATTGAAATACATTCTGAGTTAAATTCATCATCAATTAAAAAACCACCGATACCTTGAGGACCTAATAAACTTTTGTGACCTGTAAAGGCTAAGGCACTACAATGTAAGTTTTCAAAATTAACATCTATAGCTCCTGCACTTTGTGCAGAATCTATTATAAAGTAAATATTCTTTTCTTTACAGAGCTTTCCAATCTCCTCTAAAGGTTGAATACTTCCTACTACATTGGAGGCATGAGATAAGACAATTAGTTTTGTGTTATTTTTAATTTTATTTTTTAATTCTTCAATATTTATAAAGCCATTTTGTGAAGCGCCTATTATGTCTAATTCTATAATATTGTTTTCTTTTAATGTATGTAATGATCTTAAAGTACTATTATGATCCATAACAGAAGTTATAACATGCCATCCTTTTTTTACAGAGCCTTTTATTAGCATATTAAGTGAGTATGTAATATTTGGTGTAAAAATAACATTTTCTATTTTATTAAAATTAAAAAATTCCATTAAAGTTTCTCTTGCTTCATAGATTATTTTATTTCCCATAAGTGATGAGCTTGAAGCTCCTCTACCTACATTAGAACCAATTTTAGTCATATAATTAAGCATAGCATTATATACGTTTTGTGGTTTAGGATGAGATGTTGCACCATTATCTAAATAAACTTTCATTCTATGACCTCCTAAAGAATAAGATATATTCATTATTTAAAAAGTTAATTAAAATATTTTATCTATTTACATTTTGAATATTACATTAGTTCTTTTGTTTGATATAATTAATTTAGCTTTTATAAGCTTTATATTAATATAACATAAAGTTAATTAAAATTGGAAATGTATAAATTAATATTTAAAGAGTTATAATCTCTAGGGAATTAGAAAATAAAGAGGGGGAATTATGATGAATCATATAATAGATTGTAAAGGACTTAATTGTCCTCTACCTGTAGTAAATACCAAAAAATATTTTGACACTATTGAAAATGGAGTTGCAACAATTATAGTTGACAATGAAATTGCGAAGAATAATGTTGTTAAATTTGCAGAAAATGCGAATTTAGAGGTTAATGTGTCAGAAAAGGATAATTTATATCATATAACAATTACAAAAGGTGAAGGAGAGTCACAACAGCTAAAAATTGAAAATAATTTTGAAGCTAATGAAAAATTTACAATTGTTGTTTCAAGTGACAAGCTAGGAGACGGAGATGAAGCCTTAGGTGAAGCCTTAATGAAAAGTTATTTATTTGCTCTTTCAGAGGCAGATATAATTCCTAATAATTTAGTATTTTTAAATAGTGGTGTAAAATTAGTAGTTGAAGATTCTTTGGTTTTAGAAAGCATTGATAAACTAAAAGAAAGAGGCGTTAGTATATATAGTTGTGGACTATGTCTAGATTTCTATAAAATAAAAGATAAAGTTCAAGTTGGGGAAATAACAAATATGTATGCTATTATAGAAATGATGAATAGTAGTAAGACAATAAAGCTATAAAGTTTAGGAGGTAAGCTATTGGACAGTTATTATATATTAGTATTTAATAACACCCATGAAGCTATGAAAGCAGAAAGTGGATGTGTTGAAGCTAAAATTAAGGCAACAATGATGCCAACACCTTCTTATATAACTAAAAGTTGTGGAATAAGCTTAAGAGTTGACGAGAATGGATTTAGCAGTATTAAAGAACTAATAAATGAAGAGAAAATTAATGTTAAAAGTATATTTAAGAAAGAAGATAGTTTTTATACGGAAGTACAACTTTAATATAACATGTCTTCCAAATAACTAATCAACAAGATATATTTTATAACATAGCATATTATTATAAAGTAAAAAGAGTATTACTATCTCTCAGTTATGAATGTACAATATGTAAACACTATGATATTTAAAATCACTATCTAAATTTTATAATTTAGGTGGTGATTTTTATTTTTTACAATAAAATTAATTTAGCTATTTAAAGATAAATTATAGTTTTTAATAAATCTTTATAAATTCCTTAAAAATGAAGCTTATATTTATGCTGAGAAATAAATTTATGGAGGTAATAAAAATGAATTCAACTCAGCTAAAGATTTTTGCTATGATAACAATGTTTTTAGATCATATAGGAACTATTTTTTATCCTGAAGTTATAGCTTTTAAGATTATAGGTAGACTAGCTTTCCCTATATTTTGCTATTTTATTGCTGAAGGATATTTAAAAACCAGAAATAAGAAGAAATATGCTTTAAGACTGTTAATAATTGCATTAATATCTCAGTTGCCTTTTATTAAAACCTTTAGACTGGCTTTTGGAGAAAATTTATTATTATTAAATACTATTTTTGATTTATTTTTAGGGCTTATAGCTATATGGCTATATGATAGTTTAAAGTTAAAACATAATATTATCATCATTTGGGGGATTGCAATTTTAGCATTTTTCCTGCGTATAGATGGAGATTTTATGGGAATATTTATGATATACTTTTTCTTCAAATATCATGATAATTTTAATAAAATGGCTAAAAAACAGATACTTCTTATAGGTATCTCTCAAATAATTTATATGTTGTATATGTTAGCTTATGGTGTTCCATTAATAGCACTTTTAAATCTCCAAATGTGGGAAGGGCTTTTTGCTATATTAGCTCTTATACCAATAAAATATTATAATGGTAAAAAAGGTAAGAATATAAAATATGCATTTTATGTATTTTATCCTCTTCATCTTTTAGTTATTTATCTTATAAAGATAAATCTATAAACAAAGAAATTGCATAAGAATTATGCAATTTCTTTGTTTACGTACAATCTTTAACTTTTTATAAAGTTAAAAAGAAATATTTTATATTGTAATTTCTAATAAATTGATCACATTTTATGTAGAAAAACCGATAATATTTATATAAAGATTATTGATTTTTTATTTATTTTATATAGTATAATAAATTTAGAAAAGAAATTTTAATATTCTAATTTAATTTGTTTTTCTATATGAAAAACCATTAAAAATTAGGGCAATAGAAGGGATGATAATTTTATGAAAAATTTTGATATAAATGATATTGTTGAAACTAAAAAAACTCACCCTTGTGGAAGTAAGAGATGGAAAATTATAAGAATGGGTGCTGATATAAAGATACAATGTCTAGGATGTGAAAGAATAATTATGCTTCCTAGAAGTAAATTTGAAAGTTCTATAAAAAAAGTACTAAAAGAAGGCGAAGAATAAATAAGTTTATTTTATAATTTATAATAAAATAAACTGTTAAATAGGTAGAATTTTCTATATAAAATAATTATTATTTATATTTTACTTGATTTTTTGATTTTAAACTGGTAAAATGTATTGATGTAATCCCTGCTGTGTATAGCACAGCCGTTAGTCCGAGGGGAGGAGGTGAAACTAATGAGAGCATATGAAACTATATTCATATTACACCCATCATTAGACGAGGAAGCTGTTAAAGCTAATATCGAAAAATTTAAAGGTGTAATAGAGAACAATGGTGGAGAGATCGAAAATGTTGACGTTTGGGGTAAGAGAAAGCTTGCTTACGAAATCGCAAAAGTTAACGAAGGTCACTACACTCTAATCAACTTCAAATCAGAAGCTGACTTACCTAAAGAGTTAGATAGAGTATTCAGAATTACTGACACAGTTATAAGACATATCATAATCAATCCAGAAAACTAGTAGGTGGTGTTTTTATGAATAAAGTTGTTTTAATCGGAAGATTAACAAAAGACCCAGAGTTAAAATTTACTCCAGGTACAGGAACAGCTGTAACCACTTTTACTGTTGCCGTTAATAGAAGATTTAAGAAAGAAGGCCAACCAGAAGCAGACTTCATTCCAGTAGTGGTTTGGGGAAAGCAAGCTGAGAGCACTGCTAATTACATGAGTAAGGGTAAACTTATAAGTGTAGCTGGCAGAATAGAAACTCGTTCTTATGAAGCAAAAGACGGCACAAGAAGATATGTAACTGAAGTTGTTGCTGATGAAGTTCATTTCCTTGAATGGGGAGAAAAATCATCAGATATGAATACAAGAACTAACAATTATGACCACGGCGGATTCCCACAGGATGATCTTGTATCAAATGATATAACTCCTATGGATGATGGCGAGGACATTCCATTTTAATAGGTAAGGAGGAGAGCGTAATGACAATGGATCGTAAAAGAGGCGGAAACAGAAAAAGAGCTAAAAGAAAAGTTTGCTCATTCTGTATAGATAAAGCTACAGCTATTGACTATAAAGACATAAATAAATTAAGAAAGTACGTTACAGAAAGAGGTAAAATATTACCAAGAAGAATTTCTGGAAACTGTGCTAAACACCAAAGAATGTTAACTGTAGCTATTAAGAGAGCTAGAAACATAGCTTTATTACCATTCACAACAGAATAGTAAGTAAAGTAAAGCAGCAACCGAAAGGGAGCTGCTTTTATTTTATGTTTAAATATATTAATCCCATTTTTACCTGTCGAAATTAACTAGTATAGGTGATGGCTAAATTGTTGATTTTAATTAATATGCAAATAAGCGCTAAAGATATATGATTTACAAAATAAGTAGGTTCATAGATGATTTAAACTAAAGATAATTATAGATATATTTTTTATAATGTAAGTTACATACAATAAAAATATAAATTGGGTTAATTTTAAAAAAAGTAATGATATAATTTAACTAGCCTAAATTTGCTGAAGATTATCACAATTCTGCATATTTAAGATAAAGGTAAAAAGGGGGAATAATAATGTTTATAAGAAAACACAAAAATCTAAAAAATATTTCATTAGTTCTGCTATTTGCTATAGTATTGAACATATTTATGTCCAATAGCATATGCATGGGAAGAATGTCCTGGTTATCGATATTATGATTATGAGTAAACAGTAATGGATAGCCGACTTACAGATGGTTTAGCGATAGAAGTTACAAATGTTCACGTACATGAGAGTGCAGGTACTGCTACAAATCTTGTTAAATGTAATCCTCATGTTAATGTCCGTTTAAGAATACATGGTAAGTATAAGTTTAATTATCATATTTGGAAAGAAGAAAATTGTTATAGAGTTTGGGAAAGTATAAAAAATAAGGATTATAAAGAATGTAACAAATCTTTGGACCAGATAGTTGATGGCTTAGTATTGAAATTAAGACCTTCTATATATGGTGAAATGCCTAATTTTGGATTTGATAAAGTTCTTATCACTACAATAATAACGACTTTAACAACGCTTTTTACTAAAGCTATAAAAGGCCTTCAATACATTTAAAATTATACTTTTGATTAGTAGCTATTTATTATATATAATTATAGGCAACAATAAAAATACTTGTTGCCTATAAATTTTTTAAGGGGGATAAGTATTGAATACAATAGTAAACCTGTATAATCAGGTTAGAAGATACTGCATATATAATATTGCCTTTTTGGAGAACCGAAGTTTGGAGTTAGGAAAAAAAATATTTATAGATACAATAAAACAAAAGAATTTATTCTTTATCAAGCTGAAGAATACAGTAATACAAATTCAAGAAAAGGAATATTAGAGCTTATATTAAATGAAATTGAAAAAACAATGCCTGAAAGTTTTAAAACAATAGAAGATATGAAAAAACATACTATATACATCATAGAAAATTCAAAGATTGATGAAGATGAATACATTTTTAAGCCGTATAAAGCCTATTTAGAAAAAGCAGTACATGAAGCCGTAGAGGATGAAAAACAAAAATTAAAAAAATTCATAACATCTTTAGATGAAGAAAATCTTCAAAATACTAAACCTTTATTTTATAGAAGAGTTCTTACTGAAGAAGAAGGTAAAGCAATTGAAAAATCCTTAAGAGAAATTTATAGAAAATTAACTTGTGATGATAAAGATATGTTGTATGGCAATTGTCTTTATATAGATAAAGAATTACCACCACAGATATTAAGAAATATATTTATTAAACGAGGTATAAAGAAATTATATGGGATATATGCAGCTAGAAAAATATATAGAGAAATTGATGTTTCTATATTTGATCCCTATAAGGAAAGTGAAAGTAATAGGTATTGGTCTTCTACCGACATGGATTGGGTAATTTTTGCTGATCATGAAGGGGATATATATATTTGCGGCAGCTGGTTAATAGATGCGATTACTTCAGAGGTACCTAACACTCAGAATATGTTAAATAAGTATGTAGATCTATAACAATATTAATATGTATTAATAAAATTATTTTTATACTCAGTAAAAAGTTATATAAACTTAAAAGGGGGAAAAGCATTGAATATAATAACTAATTTACATAAGGAATC
Source organism: Clostridium argentinense CDC 2741 (assembly GCF_000816675.1). Taxonomy (GTDB): domain Bacteria; phylum Bacillota; class Clostridia; order Clostridiales; family Clostridiaceae; genus Clostridium_J; species Clostridium_J argentinense. The sequence continues at coordinate 168,742 of NZ_AYSO01000018.1, forward strand.
TAGAAGATATTGCATTTATCATAGTGCATTTTGGTTTAACAAGTATAATCATTTATTTAATAGTGTTGATCATAGATATTATAGAACAAGGAATTATGTAGAATACGAGCTTGAACCATTAAATGATTCATTAGCTAGAGAGAAAATTTTAAGCAGTATACTAAATGAAATTGAAAAAAGCATACCAGAAGATTTTGAAACAATAGAGGAATTAAAAAAGTATATTGTGTATTCTTGTGAAAATGCATATATAGATATAAATAGTTATTGCATGCATTCTTATTCATGTGGGAAAGAAGAAATAATGCATAAAGCTGTGGAAGAAGAAAAAGAGGAATTTAAAAGTTTTATAATATCATTAAATGAAAAAAGATTAAGATATTCAGAGCCTTTATTTTATAGAAGAGTTTTAAAAAATGAGGAAGCTGAGGAAATAAAAAATCGTATAGTAGAATCTCGTAGAAATTTTCGCAGGAATGAAGATGCTTCATTGTTTGGTGATTATTTTTTTATAGATAAAAAGGTCACGCCTAAAATTTTAAGAAACATACTTATAAATCATGGAATAAAAAAGGTATATGAAATAGATACTTCCAAAGAAACACATTTTGAAATAGATGTTGATATGTTTAATCCTTATGGGAAAGTGAAGAACATAGATACTGATATAGGTAATCCATATGAAAGAATAGACAGAGAAAAGTTTTTTTCTTCTAGTGATATGGATTGGGTAATTTATGCTGATCATGAAGATTATATAAGAATTGATGGCAAATGGTTGATAGATGATATTATTTCAGATGTGCCAGAGGTTAAAAATATGCTGAATGAATATGTTTATAAATAAAATATCGAGAAAAATAAGGCAGATACCGAAAGGAATCTGTTTTTATTTTTACATAGAAATTAATTTTAAATAAATGTTAAATATAGAGTTGTAGGTTTAATTTGAATTTTATAGTATAATATAAACCATAATATGTAAATGGCTATAATATATTAATTAATTTATAAAATATATTTATATAACTTTATAAATTATAATAAAATGCTCCTAATGTCAATATCTTATTGCATAAATATTGAAAAAAAACTAAAATAGATTTATAGCTTAGGAAAGGATTGGGGATATGAGAAAAGAAGATTTTAATATCATGTCTAGTGTAAAGATTATTGAAAATTTAAAAGCTGAGCTGTTATGTGTTATAGGGGATTTTTTTAAATTGCTAAGTAAAGGTAGCAATGTAGCTCAAGATGCTATTTTAGATTGCATTTCAGGTGCAATAATAATATTGTATATGTTAGCAGAGAGGCTAGGATATTCTCATTTAGCAGTAGATGAGAGCATGAAAAGAAAGCTAAAATTAGGAATAGTTGAAGAGGATAGCTTAGAAAGAGAAGGTAAAGATTTAAGCAAGCTTTACAATCATTTAAAAGAGAGAAACTAACGGAGGAAAGAATGAAAGATCAAAAATATAGCACTAAATCTATAATGGAAGCAGCATTTATGTCAGTATTTATAATTATCCTAATTATTATTACAGCATATGTTCCAGTATTGTCTATAATGGGAACAGCACTTCTTCCAATACCAATTACCGTACTTTATTTAAGACAAGATTTTAAGACTACCATTAGTTGTATTATAGTTAGTATTATTTTAACCTGCTTTGTAATAAATCCTATAACAGCAATTACAGCTGCATTAGATTACGCTATTGTAGGTTTGACTTTAGGATATTGTATTAAGTCAGAAAAAAGTTCATATTTTACTCTGATAGCGTTGATTTTATCGGGAATCTTATCTACTATACTAACTTTATTATTTACAATATGGCTAGTTGAAAAGAAAAGCATAATGGATTTCTTGAATAGCTTTTTCATAACTACGTCTCAATATATGAAGGAATCTTTAGAACTTACTAAAAAAGCTTATCTAGATATGGGAATTTCTGAAGAAAAACTTATATTCATTGATCAAATGGAAAAGTTTTTAACTAAGGATGTTCTTATAGGATATATTCCTATAGGTATAGCATTTTACAACTTTATTTCTGCCTATATTAATATGACTATTAGTAGGGTAGTTTTAAGCAGATTAAAAGAAAAATCAGTTAATGTTCTTTCTTTTACGCACTTTTATATAACTAATTTATTTGGAGCATTGTTAATAGCTTTAGTTTGCTTATCAATTATTCTTCAATCTAAGGGAATAATAAGTGGTAACTATTTGTTTATAGCAACATCTGGATTTGCTATAATGACTTTTGTAATAAATGGTGTAGCAGCAATTAGTTATTATTTAATTCATAAAAAGAAGTTTTCTAAGACTTTAACCTTTATTATAATAATATTTACTTTTTTCTTAAAATTAACGAATGTATATATTTTAGTAGGAATAGGAGAAATGATTCTAGATTTTAGGAAGCTAGACCCATATAGAATGTTAAGAAGGTAAAGGAGCTTTATATGAAAATTAAAGAAGAAAATTACAGTTATTTTACTAATAATAATAAGCTTTATATGGTTGTAATAGCTTTGTTTATACTACTATTGTTTTGGTTAAAACATTATGAAATAGCTTTAATTTCATTAGTGTTTTATTTAATATTAGTTGTATACAATGTAAAGAATTCAAAGGTTAAAAACTATGAGTGGAAAAAGTTTATAGAGAACATATCTTCTAAGATGGATGTAGCTACTACAAGCACACTTTCAAACCTACCATTTCCATTAATAATGATAAGTGGAAAAGGAAATATACTTTGGTATAACCAAAATATTTCTGTAAAACTTGATGGAAAACAAATAATAGGTGAAAGCATAAAAGAAGTTGTAAAAGAATTTAATGTAAAGCAGATATTAGAAGGTAAGAAAAATTCTTATAAGGCAGTAAATATTGGGGATGATTATTATGATATTCATACCAATGTAGTAGATACTGAAATTTCTCAAAGTGAAAATGATAAAATAATACTTTTATATTTTTACGATGTAACTGAAAAAGTTAAGTTAATAAAAGATATTAGTGATAATAAAGAAAGTGTCATATTAATTGAAGTAGATAATTTAGATGATGTGATAAAAAATACAGTAGAAGATAGTGCTCCTCAACTTAGAGCAGATATTGAAAGAACAATAAACAGCTATGGTCAAAATCTTAATGCTATGATTAAGAAATATCAATCTAATAAATATGTACTTACGGTTCAAGACAAGTATATTGAAAAAGAATTAGAAAAAAAATTTGATATTTTAGATAATGTTAGAGAAATAAACGTTGGAAATAAATTAGCAGTAACATTAAGTATGGGTGTTGGTAGAGGAGGAAGTACTCCAGCCCAAAATCTAGAATTTGCAGAAGCTGCAAAGGACCTAGCATTAGGCCGTGGTGGAGATCAAGCAGTTGTAAAAAGTTTTGAAAAATTATCTTTCTATGGAGGAAAAACTAAGGAGATAGAGAAGAGGACTAAAGTAAGAGCTAGAGTAATAGCTCATGCATTACTTGAACTTATAAATGAAAGTAGTAATGTTTATATTATGGGACATAAAAACCCTGATCTTGACTCTATAGGGGCTGCTGTAGGACTATACAGTACGGTAAAGTCTATAGGAAAAGAATGTAATATTGTGTTAGATGAACATAATAATTCAATTAAAGAGTTATTAGTAAGGTTGGAAAAAGATGACGATTACAAAGAAGCTTTTGTTAGTGTTGAACAATGCTTAGATTATAAGGATGATAAAAGTATATTAATTCTAGTTGACGTTCATAATGAAAGTCATGTACTATCAATGGATATAGTAAATAATTTTGAAAGAGTAGTAATTATAGACCATCATAGGAAGGCTAAAGATTATATTCAAAATACTTTACTAAGCTATATAGAAACTTATGCATCTTCAACTTCCGAATTAGTTACAGAAATTCTACAATATATGGTTGAAAAACCATCATTAAAACCAGTAGAAGCGGTAGGACTTCTTGCAGGAATTTGCTTAGATACTAAAAATTTTCATTTTAAAACTGGAGTTAGAACCTTTGAGGCAGCAGCTTTTTTAAGAAGGCTAGGTGCTGATACTACTGAGGTTAAAAAGATTTTTAGTGAAGATTTAAATCACTATATCTTAAGAACAGAGATAATGAAAAATGCTAAAATTAATAATGGATTAGCAATTGCACAGTGTCCACCAGATATAGAAAATACTGTATTAACTGCACAAGCAGCGGATGAACTGCTAAATATTACAGGTATCCAAGCGTCCTTTGTTATTGTTAAAATGGGATTAGATGCGTATATTAGCGGAAGATCTCTTGGGGATATAAATGTGCAAGTTATACTTGAGTCCTTAGGTGGTGGTGGTCATTTAACAATGGCTGGTGCTAGGATAAAATCTGTAACTTTAGACGAAGCTGAGGAAATGCTAAAAGAAGCTATAGATAAATACTTAAGGGAAGGTGAAAAATAATGAAAGTTATATTATTACAAGATGTTAAGGGAGTAGGTAAAAAAGGAGATGTAGTAAATGCATCAGATGGATATGCAAGAAACTTTTTATTCCCTAAAAAATTAGCTCAAGAGGCAAATGATGCCAATATGCATATTTTAAATAAAAAGAACGAAACTGAAAGAAAGAAAAAGTTAGCTGAAATAGAAGCAGCACAGAAATTAGCAGCAGATCTTAAAGATAAGGAAGTTAAAATAACAGCTAAATCTGGAGACAATGGAAGATTATTTGGAGCTATAACAAGCAAGGATATAGCTACAGCCTTAAATAAACAATATAATGTAGATATTGATAAAAAGAAAATAGTAACGGATACAATAAAAACTATGGGAGCTTTTGAGATAGAAGTAAAATTATATCCTGAGGTATCTACTAAAATTAAGGTTGTTGTTAGTGAACAGTAGTAATTTTATAAACTGAAGGGAGGAAACGCTTTAGTAGGTGTAGTGCTTGGTACACTTACTAAAGCGGATTAAATTTGAATATATTATCAGTTAATGACCTGTACAGTAACGATATGGATAAAATATTACCACTTGATATGCAGGTAGATGTATTATACGAATTAATGTATAAGGTGATAGAAGAAGGCACTATAAAGTCAAGAATAGTTAAATTTAAGCTTCAAAAGCACATAGATAGTCATGATGTTAATAGAAGATTATATGCAGCAAATAAGATTATAAGTAATGGAAAAGGAATAGATATCGTTCCTAATAGCACTAATATGTCAGAGGTGTTAGAAGAGACAAGCAAATTATTAGCAGATATAGTTGCTAAAAGATATGTTCAAAATAAAATAGAAAAAGATGTTGAGCAGTATTTAATAGAAAAACAAGATAAGTATGTAGATGAGGTAAGACTTTCAATAATTAAAAAACAAAAGGGGCCTGAAAATGCAAAAACCCTTAGAAAGTATGCAGAACTTGAGATTTTAGACTCTAAAAAACTTACTAAAAATATAATGTCTATGCTAAGGCCTGAAAGTTTTTCAGAAATTATTGGACAAGAAAGAGCAATAAAATCATTGATATCAAAAATGGCTTCTCCATATCCTCAGCATATTATACTCTATGGACCGCCTGGAGTAGGGAAAACTACTGCTGCAAGATTAGCCTTAGAAGAAGCTAAAAAGCTTAAGCATACTCCATATAATGAAGATGTTAAATTTGTTGAAGTAGATGGAACAACATTAAGATGGGATCCTAGAGAAATTGCAAATCCTCTTTTAGGTTCTGTACATGATCCAATTTATCAAGGAAGTAAAAGGGATTTAGCAGAAGTGGGAATTCCTGAACCAAAGCCAGGCTTAGTTACAGATGCTCATGGTGGAGTATTATTTATTGATGAAATTGGAGAATTAGATAGTATTCTTCAAAACAAATTATTAAAGGTTCTAGAAGATAAGAGAGTTGAATTCTCATCTTCTTATTATGATCCTGATGATGAACAAACTCCAAAGTATATAAAATATTTATTTGATAATGGTGCACCAGCAGATTTTGTACTTATAGGGGCTACTACTAGAGAACCTAGTGAGATAAATCCAGCATTAAGATCAAGATGCACTGAAGTGTATTTTGAGCCACTATCCCCAAGAGATATAGAGAATATAGTTAAAAATGCAGCTAATAAGCTTAATGTTAACCTTGAGGAAAATGTAGCTAAAGAAATTAGCAGATATACTATTGAGGGAAGAAAAGCTGTAAATATATTAGCCGATGTTTATGGTTATGTATTATATAATAATGATGATAGCAGTTATAGAACTACAATAACTATGAAAGCCTTACAGGAGGTTATATCTATTAGTAGGCTAAAGCCTTATGAAGAAGTAGTACTTACTAATGATAAGGAAATAGGTCAAATTTATGGTTTAGGAGTAGCTGGATATTTAGGTTCAACTTTAGAAATTGAGGCTTCAGTTTTTGAAGCTAAAACTAAGGGGGCAGGAGTAGTTAGGTTTAATGAAACTGCTGGAAGTATGGCAAAAGATTCAGTGTTTAATGCAGCATCAGTAATAAGAAAAATTACAAATAAAGATATTAAAGATTATGACATACATGTTAACGTAGTTGGAGGAGGAAATATAGATGGTCCTTCAGCTGGAGTAGCTATAACTGTATGCATTATAAGTGCGTTACTAGATAAGCCATTAAGGCAAGATATAGCAATTACAGGAGAGATATCACTGAGAGGAAAGGTTAAACCAGTAGGGGGAATATTTGAAAAAGTATATGGTGCTAGAAGAAAAGGCATCAAAACAGTTATCATTCCTAAGGATAATATAAATGAAGTGCCTTTAGGTCTTTCAGATATACAAGTTATAGCTGTATCAACTATAGAAGAGCTGTTAGAGATTGTATTTTAATATAAATTCGAATATAATTTAAATTAAAAAATAAATTATAACCCTGCTATAACTTTTATTAGCAGGGTTATAATTAATATAAGAGTGTTAAGGAGATGATGTCATGAACGCACCTCTTAGAAGTATGCCTCATAATCTTGAAGCAGAACAATCCGTTCTAGGGTCAATGCTTATAGATAAGGCTGCCATTGCTGCAGCTGCTGAGACTTTAGAAGGTGAAGATTTTTATAGAGATTCACATAAAGTTATATTTAAATCTATAAAGGAGTTATATCAAAAGGATATACCTGTAGATATGATAACTTTGATAGAGCATTTAAGATCCACAGAGAAGCTAGATGAGGCAGGAGGAATATCTTATATTACAGAAATAAGTGGTTCTGTACCTTCTACTGCCAATCTTACCTCTTACATACAGATTGTTGAAGACAAGTCAACTTTAAGAAGGCTTATTAGAAGTGCAACAGAGATTATAGAAACAAGCTACAATAAGCAAGATGATGTTGATGCAGTAGTAGATTTAGCAGAAAAAAATGTATTTAACATATCAGAAAAGAAAAATGCAAGTGATTTTGAGCCTATGAGTACAGTACTTGAAAGAGGCTTTGAAGAAATAGAAAGAATTTATAACAATAAAGGAGAAACTACAGGTGTACCATCTGGGTTTAAAGATTTAGATGAAAAGACATCAGGATTTCAAAGTGGTGATATGGTTCTTATAGCAGCTAGGCCCTCTATGGGAAAAACTACTTTTGCATTAAACTTAGCTCAACATGCTGCACTTAGAGCAGGAAAAAGTGTTGCTATATTTTCTTTAGAGATGAGCAAAGAGCAATTGGCCTATAAACTTTTATGTGCTGAAGCAAATGTAGATATGCTTAAATTAAGAACAGGAGAGCTTGATGAAAGAGATTGGGAAAATATCGCAAGAGCTTCTGGACCACTAGCAGATGCAAAAATATTTATAGATGATACAGCAGGTGTATCTATAATGGAGATGCGATCTAAATGTAGAAGATTAAAGATGGAGCATGGGATAGATATGATTTTAATAGACTATCTTCAGCTTATGAGTGGAAGTGGTGGAGAAAGTAGACAACAGGAAGTTTCAGAAATATCAAGAAGTATAAAAGCTATTGCTAAGGAGCTGAAGTGTCCAGTAATAGCATTATCACAGCTTTCTCGTGCACCTGAACAACGTGCTGACCATAGACCTATGCTTTCAGACCTTAGGGAATCAGGCTCTATTGAGCAGGATGCTGACCTTGTTATGTTCTTATATAGAGATGAGTATTATGACAAAGAAAGTGAAGATAAAAACGTAGCTGAATGTATAATTGCTAAGCAAAGAAACGGCCCTGTAGGTACAGTAAAATTAGCATGGCTTGGACAATATAGTAAGTTTGGATCGTTAGATATAATTCATAGGGAGTAGGAAACTACTTCCTTTTTTATATGCGAAAAATCACAAAAAGCTAAGATTATAAATAATTTTAAAAAATAATGTCAAGAAATTTATGGAGATTAAGATTATTATTGGATAAGTGTCCTACATAAATGAGAGCTTAAAACTGCATATCAGCGGAAAAACAAGGGGGTACGCCACTGTTCTTATAAGGCATGTATTTTTATATAAGAATTGTAAAATTTGTTCTTATATTCTGATTTATGTATTTATTCTGGTTATATTTGGTCATACAGGAAGGGATTTAATAATGAATTTTAAGATAAATACAATTATACTTAAAACCAAACATTAAATTTCTTTATAAAGAATACATAGGGGGGAAATTTTTATGCTAAGAAGAAAAAATAATGTAGTAGTAATACTTATAGCTTTAGCTACTGTATTAGGTGGGTGCAGTAACGCTAAACAAGATACGGAGACATCTATTAAGGATGAAATTCAACAAGAAGCAAAAATTACAGAAAATAAAACAAAAAGTGATGATAAAAAAGAGGTTGATAATAAAACTTTAAGTAAACAAGTATCAGATAATAAGGTTCAATCTAATAAAGTAGAAGATAATAAAAAATCAGTTAGTGAAGTGCAACAGTATACAGTAGCTGTTGATAAAACCGTAGAACAAAGTAAACCAGTAGAAGATAATAAAAAAGTTGAAGAAAGTAAAAAGCCAGCTGCTTCACCAGCGAAAAAAGAAACTGCAAGTTCAAATAAAAATGCTGCTAAATCAAATGTTAAATCAACTCCTAAACCAACTCTAAAGCAAACTTCAAAGCCAGCTTCTAAACCAAAAACGGAAACTACAAATAATACTGTAAAATCCGGTAACTATGAATATCTAAATGCAGTTGAAGATGAAGTTTTAAGATTATGTAATATAGAGAGAGAAAAACAGGGACTAGCTCCACTTGTTATGGAAGAAAAACTAAGAGGAATAGCTAGAATCAAATCTGCTGAAATGTTAGAGAATAACTTCTTTGATCATAATTCTCCTATCTCTGGAAGCCCTTCTAATTTGATGAAAATTAATGGTTATACAAATTGGACAGCCTCTGGTGAAAATATTCAAATGAGTCAAGGGAGAGATAAAGCTAGTGTTACAGCTAGTTATATAGTTGGACAATGGATGAGTTCACCTGGTCACAAAGCTAATATATTAAATAAAGAATTTAAGAAAATAGGTGTAGGTATAGTGTTTAGAGATTCAGATTTAAAGGCATATGAAACTCAACTATTTTCTAACTAAACCATATAAAAGAAAATAACCAGTCAAAAATCAATGGTATATTTTCCATCAGATATTGGATAGATTTCCTATGATTTAGTGTGGCAAAATATGAATAAAATAATATAAGGTAGACCTTTAAGGAGGTCTACCTTTTTATAAAAGAATTATAATTACTTTTAAGTCTTTATTAGATAAATTTTAAAGATTTTTAGTTATATACATTATGAACATATCATAAATTATATTAATGAAACTTATATAGAGGAGATAGTTTTATGGTATGTTCAAAGTGTAATTACAGTAATGAAGAAGAATTAAGTAAATGTAAAAATTGTGGTGAAGATTTATATGAAGAAGTTAGTAATAAAAGCTGGTATATTACTTTATTATTATGTATCTTATTTGGATTTTTAGGTATCCATAGATTTTATGTAGGAAAAGCGGGAACCGCTATTATTATGCTTTTGACTTTAGGTGGATTCGGTATTTGGATATTAGTTGATATTGTTACACTCATACTAGAGGAATTCAAAGATGAAGATAATAAAAGATTAGTTAGAAACGCTGAGTTAGAATTAATAGCTAGTGATAAAGAAGAAAACATTTAAATAATTTCCTAAGAAATAAATATATGTTATTTTTAAAATTAATCTATATATTTATAGAATTTTATTATTAACTTATTTAAGTTTATATTAATATGAATTTGAAAATTGACTATTAATAATGAGCAATTATAGTAAGTTCTTAGCAGAGTATGGGAATTTTTAAGCTAATTACTTTACAACGAGATTTTATTAGAAAGTAGTATTGTAATACTAAAAAACGCATAGCTAAAGGCTATGTATTTTTATTTTATAATATAATGACTTTTGAACAACTATTTTGCTTATATAGATAACAGGAAAATCATATGATAAAATTAAATCAATTATATAGATTTTAGACTTTAAGTAAGTTTTTAGCTTATAATTAAATATTGACAACTATAGTTAGAAGGAGGATTTATTATGGGATTATTTGATTTTTTAAAAGGCCAATTTATAGAGGTAATAGAATGGACAAATAGTGATTTAGATACTATTGTATATCGATTTCCAGTAATGAACAAAGAAATAAAAATGGGTGCAAAGTTAACAGTTAGGGAATCGCAAGTAGCCATATTTGTAAATGAAGGACAAATTGCAGATGTATTTGTTCCAGGATTATATGAGCTTACTACACAGAATTTACCTATATTAACAAAACTAAAATCATGGAAATATGGTTTTAATTCTTCTTTCAAAGCAGAAGTATACTTTGTAAATACTAGGCAATTTACAAATCAAAAATGGGGCACTACAAATCCAGTGATGATGAGGGATCCTGAATTTGGGATGCTTAGACTTAGAGCTTTTGGAATTTATTCTTTTAAAGTTTTAGATCCAGTAATATTTATGAAAGAAATATTTGGTACTAGTGAAATTTTTGATACAGAACATATAAATGGACAGTTAAAAAGATTAATTGTTTCTGGAATGTCAGATTTACTTGCAGAAACCAATATAGCAGCATTAGATCTTGCTAGATATTACGATGAGCTTGGAGAACAATCCACCCTTAAATTAAAGTCTCGTTTTGAAGCTATGGGACTTAGTCTTACAAATGTTATTATAGAAAATATATCTCTTCCAGAAGAAGTTGAAAAAGTTATGGATAAGAGAACTTCTATGGGGGTTATAGGTAATATTGATCAATATGCTAAATATCAAGCATCTGAAGCAATAAGAGATGCAGCACAAAATCAAGGTAATGGACTTGCTGGAATGGGTGCAGGACTCGGAGCAGGCTCTGCTATAGGAACTATGATGAATAATGCTCTCAACACTTTAAATTCTAATCAATCTGTGAGTAATAGAGAGACAATAAAGTGTAAAAAATGCAATACAGAAATTGATAAAAATTCTAAGTTCTGTCCTGAGTGTGGAGAAACTATAAACTTAAAAATTAAATGTGTAAAATGTAATGCTGAAATACAAAATGGAATTAAATTCTGTCCTGAATGTGGCTCACCTCAAAATACAAAAAAATTATGTTCAAATTGTAGTGCAGAACTTGATCTAAATGCTAAGTTTTGTCCTGAATGTGGAACTAAATCTTAGATATTAGGGGGATATTATGAATAGCCAAATTGATGACGAAGTAAAGTCAAAAAAAGATACTGATAAATTTACTTGTAGTGGTTGTGGTGCTAACATGATTTATGATCCTAATATAAAGATGTTAACATGTCCTTATTGTTCAAATAATAAAAAGATTGAAGTTGAAGGTGGAAATATAGAGGAGCATGATTTTTATAGCACTGTCGATAAACAGGACACTGATTGGGGCGCAGAGACTAGGGTTATACATTGTGATAGCTGTGGTGCAGAAACTATTTTAGAAAAAAATAATACCGCCCAATTTTGTGCATTTTGCGGCTCTTCACATATAGTTAAAAGAGAAGAAAGTAATATAGTGCCAGAATCACTTATACCATTTAAAATAGGAGATAAAGAAGCTAAAATAAAGTTTAGTCAATGGATAGGAAAGCATTTTTTTGCTCCTAGAGCATTAAAATATGGACATCAAAGTGATAAGCTTAAAGGAATATATATTCCGTTTTGGACCTATGATACAGAAACGTACTCTACATATACAGCGGAAGCCGGAACATACTACTATGTTACAGTAACTTATTATGAAAATGAAAATGGTAAACAAGTTGCTAAGACAAGACAAGAAAGACGAACTAGATGGGAATATACTAATGGAAATTATAACAAATTCTTTGATGATGTACTTATAAATGCTTCTACTCAACTTGATGGAAATTTGATGGATAAAATTAAACCATATGATTTAAAAGAATTAGTTCATTATAATCCTGAGTTTATATCTGGTTTTTATGCTGAGCGTTATGGAATAAACCATGTTACTGGATTTAATAGTGCTAAGGAGCATATAAATGACATAATATATTCAGGAGTAGTTAATAAAATAAATGCTGATGAAGTTAGAAATGTAAATATAAAAACTTCATTTGAAGATGTAAAATTTAAACATATATTACTTCCTATATGGATTTCAAGTTATAGCTTTAAAAATAAAGTCTATAAATATTATATAAATGGTCAAACGGGAGAAATACAAGGTGAAACCCCTATAAGTGGCTGGAAGATATTCTTTACCATAGCATTAATAGTAGCGATTATATTTATAATATATAAACTTATGCAATAGTTAATTTAGACATTTTATCTTTAGAATTAATTTCTAAAGATAAAATGTTTTTTAAGTATGTGAAACTATTCATTCTAATATATTTTTGTGTAGAAGGTTATATAATATATTATAATATTAATAATAGGTGTAAATAATTATTATTGATTAATTTTAAGGAGATATAGTATGGAATATAAAAGAAATGGAGATTTTATGATTAAGAAAATAAACGAATTTGAAAAGAGCGATAAAATAGAGAATTATTATTTAATAAAATCGGCAGAATGTAAGCTAACTAACAATAGTACTACTAATAAATACTTAGATGTTAATTTAACTGATAGCACAGGTGAAATAAATGCAAAGCTCTGGGAAGTTTCACCTGAACTTGAAACATTATTTAGTGAAAATATGTTAGTAAAAGTTAGAGGAACAGTAAATGAATATAGAGGAAAGCTTCAGTTAAAAATAGATAGGATAAGAACAATAAATGATAGTGATGATATTAATATAGAAGAGTTTGTTCCTACTGCACCACATAAATCTGAAGATATGTATGAAATTGTTTTAGATTATATTTGTAAAATAGAAAATAAAGATCTTAGAAATATAACAGAAAAAATTATAGATAATTGCGGAGATAAGTTATTTCATTATCCCGCTGCAAAATCTAATCATCATGCAGTAAAAGGTGGACTTTTATATCACATTACTACAATGTTAAAAGCAGGTGAAAAATTATTAGAAATATACACTCACTTAAATAAAGATTTATTATATGCAGGTGTAATACTTCATGATATTGCTAAGATATATGAAATGAGTGCTAGTAATTTAGGGATAGTATCTCAGTATACAATAGAAGGACAGCTTTTAGGGCATATTATATTAGGTATCAATTTAGTAGAAAAAGCTGGGGTAGAAGTAAATGCTGATAAAGAGGTAGTAATGCTTTTACAACATATGATTTTAACACATCACTATGAACCTGAGTATGGAAGTCCTAAAAAACCTATGATACCAGAGGCTGAACTTTTACATCACTTAGATATAATTGATGCTAGAATGTACGATATGAATAAAGCATTAAAAGATACTGAAATAGGTAATTTTTCTGAGCGAATATGGAGTTTAGATAATCTTAATATATATAAGAGCTTCATAAGTAATTCACAACAATAGATTTAGTATAAATAAATTTTATCTTAGGCAAATAATATGGAAGATTTAAATAATATTTTATAGTTGGGCCTACTAAAGATTGACATTTAGCCTTTTAACATCATATACCAACTAGGATTAATAAGATTATTTTAAAATATATTAATGGAAATTATGATAAAAATAAATTTACGAAAGAGAGGAATTAGAATGTCATCATTTGTAGTTTTAGGAGCCCAATGGGGAGATGAAGGTAAAGGTAAAATGACAGACTATCTTGCAGAAAAAGCAGATGTAGTTGTTAGATTCCAAGGAGGAAACAACGCAGGTCATACTGTTGAGGTAGGAGATAAGCAATATAAACTTCATCTAATTCCTTCAGGAATACTATATAAAGAAAAATTAAATATAATTGCCAATGGAGTAGTTGTAGATCCTGAAGCATTATTTAAAGAGATAGAATATTTAGAAGGACTAGGAGAGAACATAACTCCAGATAGATTGATAGTGAGTGATAGAGCACAAGTTATAATGCCATATCATAAGGTATTAGATAAATTAAAAGAAGAAGCTAGAGGTAAAAATGATATAGGGACTACTCGTAAAGGAATAGGACCTTGCTATAGTGATAAAGTTGATAGAAATGGAATAAGAGTTTGTGATCTTATAAAACCTGAGGTTTTAAGAAGTAAATTAGAAGAATATTTACCTACTAAAAATAAAGCCATAACTAAGCTTTATGGTGGGGAAGCTTTAAGATTAGATGAAGTTTATGCTAAATATTTAGATTATGGTAAAAGATTAAAACCCTATGTGCAAGATACATCAGTTAGAATATTTGATGCTATAAAAGAGAATAAAAAAGTTTTATTTGAAGGAGCTCAGGGTACATTACTTGACATAGATTTTGGTTCATATCCATATGTAACTTCATCGAATACCACTGCTGGAGGAGTATGCGTTGGTACAGGAATTGGACCAACAATGATAAATAGTGCCGTTGGTGTAGTTAAAGCATATACTACAAGAGTTGGCAAAGGACCATTTCCAACAGAGTTAAATGATAACGTTGGCGATTGGATAAGAGAAAAGGGTCATGAGTATGGAACAACAACAGGAAGAAGCAGAAGATGTGGTTGGTTAGACCTTGTAATATTAAAAACAGCAGCAAGAGTGTCAGGACTTACAAGCTTTGCAGTAACTAAAATAGACACATTAGCAGGACTTGAAAAATTAAAGATTTGTGTTGGATATAAATTTGAGGACAAAATTATAGACTATTTTCCAGCAAGCTTAGAAGACCTTGCTAAGTGTGAGCCAATATACGAAGAGTTTGAGGGTTGGGATGATAGTATTGCAGATGCTAGAACTTACGAAGAATTACCAGAAAATGCAAAAATATACTTAAAAAGAGTAGAAGAATTTACTGGCGTTAAAACATCAATAGTATCTGTAGGACCAAGAAGAGATCAAACAATGATTGTAAGTGAATTATAACAAAAAGCACATGATTTTCATGTGCTTTTTTACATAGAAAATTATATTAAATTCCAATCTGTAGATAACTCTGTGAGGCAGAAAAATATAGCATCATAATAGTTCTGCAACATATTATAGTATTATTTACATTTAAATGAATTGTGGTATGATTTTGGTAGAGGTGAATTTAAGGGGGAGTAAGAAATGAAATCAAACTATAAAAGTATAATAATTGTAATGTTTAAAGTTTTATGTTTGATTCTTTTCAGTAAAATTATTTTATATTCTATACAATTTGGAAGTCTTAGTTTATCAATAACGCATCATATTATACTTGCCATTTTTTTAATACCATCATTATTATTAGTAATCAAAAATAAAAATTGGTTTTTAATAATTTTATTTATTGAGGGCATATTGTTTATTGGAATAAGTCTATTTAAACTTGTTAATATATAATGAAAAATAGTTCTTAACTTAGGTTAGGAACTATTTTTATTTTTGCGAATTGTTTTAGAATGTATAGACTTATATTAAAATAATTTAATAATATTATAATTTTACATTAATGGTATACATTAAATAAAAGTTGTAAAATGAGTATGGATGTAAATTGTACAGTCTTTTAGGTACCTAATAAATGTTTATTATCAAAGAAATGGATGTGAGACAATATGTCAGATAAGGTAGTTGAGGTTAAAAACGTCTATAAATCCTTTGGAAAGAAAAAAATAATTAAAGACCTTTCATTTTCTGTTAATAGAGGAGAGATTTATGGATTTTTAGGACCTAACGGCTCAGGAAAAACCACAACAATACGTATGATGGTTGGACTTATAGGAATAGATAAAGGTGATATTTTTATTGAGGGATATGATGTTAAAAAGGATAAAATTAAAGCTTTAGAGCATATAGGTGCAATTATTGAAAATCCTGAATTATATAAATATATGAGTGGAATGCAAAACTTGATTCACTTTGCAAGAATGAGCAAAACTTCAGTGTCACAAGATAGAATAAATGAAATTGTTAAACTTGTTAAACTGGAACATGCCATAAATAAAAAAGTAAAAACTTATTCTTTAGGAATGAAGCAAAGATTAGGAGTAGCGCAGGCGCTTTTACATAAACCATCAATTCTTATATTAGATGAACCAACTAATGGACTTGATCCAGAAGGAATACATGAACTTCGTGAATATTTAAGATATTTAGCAAAAAAAGAAAATATATCTATAATAATTTCAAGCCACTTATTATCAGAAGTTGAGCTTATTTGTGATAATATAATAGTTATTCAAGAGGGAAAATTAATAGGAGAACGTACTATTAAAAACGAAAATAATAATTTACAAGAGAAATTAGATGTAGAAATTGAAGTTGATAATATAGATTTAGCTAAAAAACTAGTAAATTCTGTTGGAACTATTAAAGTAGAGAAAAATAGAATGGTAATTAGTTTAAGAAGAGATGAGATTCCGTTAATCATAAGCAAATTGATTGATGGAGGATTGAAAATTTATGAAGTAAAACAGATTACTCAATCCTTAGAAGAAGTATTCTTAAGTATGACTAAGGAGGAAAAATAGATATGGGTTTTATTCAGTTAATTAGAAACGAAATTATGAAGGTAAACACAAAAAGAACAGCACCTTATTTTTATATATTTATGGCTGTTATAGCTATAGCATCAGCAATTATAATCAAGGTTGTAGGTCCTAGCAAGGGCATAAATATGGACTATGTAAGCTTTATACAAATGTCCATGATGTGGGCAAGCTCTTTTATAGGTATGTTTACAATGGTATTAGGAGCACAAATATTCACTGATGAATGGAAAGAAGGAACTATAAAGCAGCTTTTAATACGTCCATGGAGCAGAAATTCTATATTATTTTCAAAATATATAGCAGTAATATTCTTTTTATTAGTTAGTTATATTTCTGTATTTGCATTTTCATCACTGTTAGGAGTAGCATTCTTTGGTACAAAAGTAACAAGTGAATATACTATACTTATATTAATAAAAAAAGTTTTATATTCAATACCAAAAGACATATTCTATTTAACTTTAGCCTTTAGTTTAGCTGCAATTTTTAAAGGAATTGGAATAGCATTAAGTACAGCTATTATAGCAAACTCATTAAGTATGCCATTAATGATGCTGGCTGGAAATCATTGGTGGACTAAATATATTATATTTGGAAATTTAAATCTTGAAGCTTATGATTCAAACCCATTAATAAGCAGTAATATGCCTAAATTTTTTGATGGAGGGACTTTAGGATTTTCACTAGCTATAATAATTATATACATAGTAGCTTTATTAGTTATAAGTAATTTAATCTTTACAAAAAAAGACGTTATCTAAATAGTAAAATAGCATCCTATTTAGGATGTTATTTTATTATTTAAATTAATAAGTATATAAATTTTTATTTAAAATACAAAAGTGTAACAAAAGTTACACTTTTTTTTGAAGTTGTGTTGTATAATAAAGTTAATCAATAAGGATAAAAAAAACATATAAGAAGATAATAATAAGGTATCTAAAATAACTAGTCAAAGATGCCTAATATATAATTAATGGAAGAGGTGTTATTTATGAAAATTACTAAAGATATGACAATAGGTGAGGTTGTAAGACAACATGCAAATTCTGTAGATGTATTAATGAGCTTTGGAATGGGTTGTGTAGGATGTCCATCAGCACAAGCAGAAACTTTAGAAGAAGCAGCTACAGTTCATGGATTAGATCTAGAAAAATTATTAGAAGCTTTAAACAAGTAAATATAAATAAGCTAGTCTTATAGACTAGCTTTTTTACTTTAAAATTTATTTTTAATAATACTATTGTTTTTTATAGTACTAATTATTAATCTTTAATTTGGTACAATGATTACTATTTATTATTATGATGTTCTGACATTTTGAGGCTTTTGATCGCTACCGAGGCAGAACTCCATGCCCATTGAAGATTAAAGCCACCACAATCTCCATCTACATCTAATATCTCCCCAGCAAAATATAGATTAGGAACTATTTTTGATTGTAAGGTGTTCTCATCTACTTCTTTTGTATCTACACCGCCAGCTGTAACTTGTGCATTATCAAAGGAATTAGTACCACTTACTTTAAATGTCCATTCTTTTAATAAGGATAATAACATTTCTTTTTCTTCCCACTCTAGTGACCAGCAAGGTTTATGTATATTATCAATATTAGCTTCTTTAAGTATTATGGGAATAATTTTCTTGTTAATTATTCCTATGAGAGCATCATGTACAGATCTATATGAGTATGTTCCAAAATGATTTTCTAAAAAGTCTTTTAATTCATCTTTTGAAAAATTGCTCATCATATCAATTTTTAAAGATATATCTTTTCCTTTAGATAAATTATAAGAAGCAATTCTACTAAGTTGAAGAATAGGAGGGCCAGAAATACCGTAATCTGTAAATAATACCTCTCCAAATTCACTTCTTCTTAATTTATCATTTACATATATATGTGTATTTCCATCAAATTTAACACCAGATAGTGCTTTTAACTTATTATGATTTAATTTAAGTTGCACAAGAGCTGGAATAGGATTTATTATACTATGTCCTAGTTTTCTAGCTAAGGTGAAACCAGAACCGTCAGAACCGGTTTTAGGTGCGCTTTTCCCTCCCGTACAAAGTAAAAGTTTGCTACAAATAAAGTTTTCTTCATTAACACAATCTATAATAAATTTATTCTTATAATTTATTTCTTTTACTTTATGATTTAAATAAATAGGGACTTCTCTTTCCTCTAGAGCAAATCTAAAAACATCCAGTACAGAAGAAGCTTGCAAGGACATAGGATACATTTTATCACTATCTAAGGTAACTAAATACAAACCAATTGAATTAAAAAATTCTACGGTATTTTTTAATGTAAAGTTTTCAAAGACCTTATTAAAAAAAGTTTTATTTTCACTATGATACCTTAAAACATTTATATTTTTATTGGTTATATTACACCTTCCATTTCCTGTGGTAAGAATTTTCTTACCTATCCTATCATTGCTTTCTAGTATAGCTACATCTATGCCTAGGTCTTTTGCCATAATAGCAGCCATAATTCCTGAAGCACCGCCACCAACTATAATAAGGTCATGTTTCAAAATAAAATCTCCTTTCTAAAAAGAAAAAATAATGTTAAACTTATTATAAGTATTACTAATAAAACCATCAAGTAATCATTAATAAATAATTTATAGCATATTAGTCATAAATTATTTAATCTAGAATAGAATATATATTGTGAAGAAATATGTAAGTTTATTTTAAAAATTTTATAATAAATTTCAAATTATGACTTTTTTCTTATAGAAAAGTGTCAGTAAAATTGTTGATTTATCTAGGTTTATAATAGGAAATGAGATTTTATGATAAAAAGTGAAATTTTTTTTGAAAAATTGTTGACATTGTTAAGGATTTTAGGTATTATATTACTTGTCGGGTGTGCGGAAAGCGCCGACCTAACAAAAGCAAAATGACATATGGCTCCTTGGTCAAGCGGTTAAGACACCACCCTTTCACGGTGGTAACAGGGGTTCGATTCCCCTAGGAGTCACCATTATGGTCGCATAGCTCAGCTGGGAGAGCATCTGCCTTACAAGCAGAGGGTCACAGGTTCGATCCCTGTTGCGACCACCACATATGGCCCAGTGGCTCAGTTGGTTAGAGTGCCGGCCTGTCACGCCGGAGGTCGAGGGTTCGAGTCCCTTCTGGGTCGCCATAATTGCTGGCATGGCTCAACGGTAGAGCAGCTGACTTGTAATCAGCAGGTTGTAGGTTCGATTCCTATTGCCAGCTCCATGAAAAACTTGAATGTAAACATTCAAGTTTTTTTTCGTTGTGAAGAAATACTATAAAAATAATCATTTATAATCCCTAAGAGTATTTAATATATCTATAGATAAGCATGGAATCATTGAAAAACAAAAATTCACAATTGTCAAAATATATGTTAACATTAACTCAAGACGAAGTTGGTTATAGTCGTTTATCCTTTAATTAAAGTTTTCCTTTTGTATTTAAAAGCTCAACTATATGTAGTTGAGCTTTTAAACTGTAATGAAAAATAACTGGTAAAAGATTTAATATTAATAATTTTATCCCATAAAAAAGCAGTAAAATTATTAAGGATATAGATATTAAAGTTCAAGTGTTTATAAAGACTAGATAATATTTTACTCATATATTATATATTTGGAGGGTTTGCAATGAATAATTTACCAAAAAACTTTGAAGAATTTAATGAAACAAGAAGAAATGGCTTTATTAAAGTTAAAGAGCTAAAAGATAAAGGACAAAAGGTAGTTGGTACATTTTGTACTTTTGCACCGGTAGAGGCCATATATGCAGCAGGAGCATATCCAATAAGCCTTTGTGCTGTTAGTGAAGAAACTATTCCAGATGCAGAAAAACATTTACCTAAAAACTTATGTCCACTTATAAAGGCAAGCTATGGATTTGCATTAACAGACAAGTGTCCATATACATATTTTTCAGATTTAATAGTGGGAGAAACTACTTGTGATGGAAAAAAGAAAATGTATGAATATCTAGAAGAAATAAAACCACTACATGTTATGCAATTACCTCAAAATACTAATAGAGATCATGCTCTTAAAGTATGGAAAGAAGAAATTAAATATTTTATGGAAAGGCTTGAGAATCAATTTGATGTTAAAATAACAGAGGAAGCACTTAAAGAAGCAATTAAAATTCGTAATGAAGAAAGAACTGTGCTAAAAGATCTTTATTCATTAGCAAAATTAAATCCAGCACCAATAAGTGGATTACAACTCCATAAAATAATAGATGCAACCCACTATACTTTTGATAAAAAAGAACAAAATAAAATGTTAAAAGAAACAATCGAAGATATAAAAGTTAATTATGATGAAAAAAAAGATACTTATAAAAATGGACCAAGAATATTAATTACTGGCTGTCCTATAGGTGGAGTAGCAGATAAAGTTTTAACTGCCATTGAAGAAAGTGGTGGAGTAGTAGTTTGCTTTGAAAACTGTTCTGGAATTAAAGAGAAGATTAAGTTAGTTGATGAAACAAAAGATCCAATTGACGCATTAGCAGAAAAATATTTAAGTATTCCATGTTCAGTTATGGCACCAAATGATGGTAGATTAGATTTAATTAGTGAGCTAGTTGATGAATTTTCAGTTGATGGTGTTATAGATATAACATTACAAGCTTGTCATACTTATAACGTTGAGACTCATAGAATTAAGAAGTTTGTAAATGAAGAAAAGAAAATACCATATATGAACATAGAGACAGACTATTCTACTTCAGATATCGGACAACTTAAAACTCGTATGGCTGCATTTATTGAAATGCTTTAAAAGGAGAAGATAAGAGTGTACTATATAGGAATAGACATAGGATCTACTGCTGCTAAGGTAGCTATATTTGAGGATGATAACTTAAAAAATACTTTTGTCATGCCAACAGGATGGAGCAGTATTGAAACATCAAAGACCATAGATGAGAAATTAAAGGATATGTGTATATATGAAGAAAATAGAAAAGTAGTAGCAACTGGATATGGAAGAGTTTCTGTTCCTTATGCACATAAGTCAGTAACGGAAATAACCTGCCATGGTAAGGGAGCTTCATATCTTTTAGGGGAAGATTGTACTGTCATTGATATAGGTGGACAAGATACTAAAATTATAACTGTTAAGGATGATATGGTTACAAATTTTATAATGAATGATAAATGTTCTGCAGGTACAGGAAGATTTATTGAAATTATGTCTAATATATTATCAGTAGATATAGAAGAATTATGCAATTTAGCTTCTAAGGGAGGAAATACTACAATAAGTTCAATGTGTACTGTTTTTGCAGAGTCAGAAGTTATAAGCCTTATAGGAAGTGGGAAGAAAAGAGAGGATATAGCATTTGCAATTATTGACTCAGTAGTTACAAAAGTATCTTCATTGTGTAAAAAGCACGATGAAGGAGAAAAATATTTTTTAACTGGTGGTCTATGCGAATGTGGCTATATTATAGAAAGTCTTTGTAACAAATTAAATAGTGAAGTAAAATCAGATAAATTAGCTAGATATGCTGGAGCAATTGGTGCAGCAATATTAGCTAAGAAAATAAAAAGTTAAAATAAAAAGGTAACATAATTTTTTATGTTACCTTTTTTATTGTAGATTTTTTTAATATTCGAATGTCATTTCCATAAAATTTAAAAAGACTAAAATTACCGAATAATCTTGAAGTAAATCTTTCAGAATAAACATCTGATAGTTCGCTTAATGCATAATTAGTGGAAATGAGCATTTTCTTTTGCTTTAAAAGCTTTGTGTTAAGTAAATTAAAAAGTTCTTTTTTAGAGAAGTCTGAGATTTGCTCTGTGCCTAAGTCATCAATTATAAGCAAATCACAATTTATAAGACAGTCTTCCATATTACTGTTGTTATTAAATTTAATTTCCTTTAAAGCTGAAATTAAATCATCAGAGGTTTTGTAAACTACAAAATATCCATTTTCAATAAGTTCTTTAGCAATACAATGAGATAAAAAAGTTTTCCCAGTTCCTGAATTACCGTAGAAAAGTAAGTTATCTTCAATATCGTTAAAGTTTTTTATAAATTCTATAGCTCTTTCGTAGTTACGTTCCATATTTGCTCTAGAGCTGACCTTTTCATTATTATTTAATTTATTATTAAAATAATTTATATTAAAGTTATTAAAGTTATTTTTATTAAGCAAATGCTTTAAATCTGAATTATTGTAATAAAGTTGAACCAAATATTGTTTATAGCAACTACACTTTTCTATATAGATGTATCCTGTGTCCTTACATCTATTACATCTATATTTTAAGGTTAAGTAATTAACATCATATCCATTAGAGGCCAATAGCTCACCTTTTTTCATTCTAAGATCTATAATTTTTTCTTTTATAGAGTCTATGAAGGTTTCCTTGTTATCCATAGATTTTATTGCTGCCAAGGATAATTTTAAAGAAAGTTTTTTTATTTCGTCCTCTATTGCTATAACCATAGGTAATTTTTGTTCAATTTCTTCTTTTCTTAACTTTAAAGCATCTTCTTCAGATTTACGAATATCTTCATAAATTTTCATTATTTCAGAATGATGTTGTTTAATCATTATTATCCCATCCTAGTAATTGTTTCTCTAATTCTTCAAAGTTATAGGATCTTTGTTCATAATTGTTGAAGGTGCCTTTATTTGATAAATTGTTGTTAACTATAGATTTATGAGTTAGTTTCTTTCTATCTTTCTTTTCTATATCCTCTAAAGTTGAAATTCCATCTCTAAACCAACTATTTAATATTCCATCTATATATTTAAAATCTGCTCTATTAAGTCTTTCAAAGCATATGTCACAGGATTTATATATAATATCTAGAGGAAATTTATAAACTGTTAACCATTTGGTAAGCATTTCTTCTTGAGGCTTCATAATATCTGGTGTATTAATGCCTAGATATTTTAAAATTTTTCTTATATTAACCCATTTATCTTCATGTTTCTTTATAAAACTTTGAGCATCTTCAACAGTTTGAATTTTATCATCATGCCATGCCATGGCAATTTTTTCAAAATATCTGTAATCAACCTTACCTTTAGATATACAGTATTGTATTAAAAGAAGTATTAATTCAGGTGAAAAGTTAAAATCTTTTTGCCATCCTAAATATATTTCAATTTCTTTAGGAGATAAGGTTCTTCCTATAAGTTTTTCTATGTCTTGAAGCATATCCTTAATTGAATTGTTATTTAATTCTTTAAGAATATCAATTTTTTTATTGGTATCTTCAATGTTATTAGTTAAATCTAAAAATTCTATAGTATAGTTGCTCATATTATCTATAGCAGCCATCTTTATAACGCCTACTTCACTCCAATAATTCCACGCATTTAACACGTCTGTTTCTAACAGAGATAAAGTATTTGCAATTACTGCAGAGTTAGCACCTAGCTCTCCGCTTACACAATATTTAAGTCCTAGTAGATATACTTTTACATATTCTCCTCTAGCTGTAGCCATATATTTATCTATAAAGACATTGCTTACAGGTGTGTATCCAAAATCTTTATTCTTAAACATGAAAGTACTCATGTACCATCCCTCACTTTTAGTATAAAATACCAAGATAATTATTTGCATTGTTTTAAAATATTATTCATTTTATTATCGGCTTAATCAAGTGACAATTGAGAGAGGATGATTGTCAATTATGCAGATTTTAATATCATTTTAAAACAGCATATATTTTTTCTCTCATACTTAGTATACCACATAGTTAAATTTAAATTATGAAAATTACCTAAATACTTATATTATGTTTAAAAATTATCTATAAGGGAATATTATTCTATTAGAAAGGAGGTATAGCTTGAAAAAGATTAGAAGCCATATTAAGGAGATTATAGTAGTTGCAGTAACTATAATTGCAATAAGCTATATGTTACTTCTTAATAGTTTAGATTACAACGGGTATGTGGTATATAGTGAAGATGAGGCTGTAGCTTATGTAAAAGATAAATTTTGCATAGATGATGCTTATAATAGTTTAAAAGAAAAAACAGCTTTTAAGGAAATTCAATTAGAAGAGTACTTTAGATTTGAAAAAGGTAAAATTGATATAGACAAATTTTTTACAGAGGAACAATTAAAAAATATGCTTTCAAACTACATAATTGTTGATGCCTATGCGATGAAATCCGATGAAAAACTGATCGGATTTGTAAAAAGTGATAAGGTGGGAGAGGAAGCGTTAGAAAAGGTAAAAGACAAATATATAGATACAGCAAAGCTTGAAGATATAGAAAGTATAGATACAAATAATAACATTTCTTATGAAAAAGTAAAATGTAATTTAAGTTCAGTAATGACTAGTGAGCAGATAGTAAATAGTATTGTATACCATAATAATAACGAGGAAAAATTAATAACCTTCACTGTAACTAAAATAGAAAAAACAAAACCAGTTATTAATTTAGATTATGAAGATTCCTCAGTTGCATTTTTAGAAAAACAGCTCTATGTGCCTGCCAATGGGGTTATTACCTCACATTTTGGAGAACGATGGGGTGCTATGCATAAGGGATTAGATATTGGTGCAAATGAAAATACTCCAATAAAAGCTGCCTTTAATGGAAGGGTCACATTTTCAGGAGTTTTAAATGGTTATGGTAATGTAATTATTTTATCACATGATAATAATGTAGAAACCTTGTATGCACATTGCAATAAACTTTATGTAAATGAGGGAGAGAGTATTTCCAAGGGGCAGCATATAGCGGATGTAGGAAATACAGGAAACAGTACAGGGCCTCATCTTCATTTTGAGATAAGGGTAAATGGAGAAGCTGTAGATCCACTAAAATATATAATGGAAAAATAATTTCAGATATTTAAAATAAAATAACTAGTCAAAATGCCATAAATATTTTGTGTTATATCAAGACAAAGATTCCAATGATAGTTGCACTTAAGTAAGTCATAGCGTGAGTATAACTCAAATAGGCTAGCATATTGACTAGTTATTAAGAACACATATAAAATTTTACTCTACTATATATTATATAAAGCTATTTTAGCTATATTTATAGAGTGAGGTTTTATAATATGAATTATAGCTTAATAATTTTAATAGGAGAGATTTTCAATATCATATTATATGGAAGCATAGTAGCTATATGTACATCATTAATTTGTATAGCTTTACCTTTTAAGCTGTTAAGAGCATTAGTAGAATATATCTGTATAATGTTTTTAATATTATGGGTATTGGTCAGTATACTATGTATAGTCACATTAATATTTGAAGTTTTACCTATAAAATAATCTCCGTAACCTATGTTACGGTTATTTTTATGATAACGTGATAACATATAAACAAATTTGATAATACAGGAGGAATAAATATGAGTGCATTTTTAGCTCCAATACATAAATGGTTATTTAACAAAATTATTTTATTTGAGGATATAGAAAGAGCTTTTATTAAAGCTTATATAGAGAAGTATGGTGAAAAAGCAGAGACTATAGTAAATGAATCTAAAGTTTACGGTGAAATGATAGATACAAATAAACAATTAGAAGAGATTATAGATTTAACTAATATTCATGGATGGCTTCAAAATAAAATAGCTAATGCAGAAACACGTCAAGCTTTTATAATAACTAAGCTTAAAGAAATTTATGGAGAAGAGGTTGAGGATATAGCAGCCAAATTTTATAGAGACAATGGGGTTAAATGCGGGCTTATGTCAAAGGAAAAAGAACATCCCAGCAATGTAATAGATATATTTGATGCCATGAATAACTATTTATTAGAAGGTATGCCTTGTGATAGGGTGCAATCTATTGTAACTAAAGAAGATGATGTTGTTGAGTGGTATAATTCAAGATGTATTCATAAGAGCAATTATGATAAGATAGGTGGAAATGTAGAAGTATTTTATAGACTAAGATTTCATTGGTTAGCTTCATTTGTAAAATACGTGAATAGTGCATATAAATTTGAATATGAAAATGATTTAAATAAAGTTATATATAAAATAGTAAAAGTTATGGATTAGTCCATAACTTTTATTATTTTATTAAGAAGTGTAGGGTTCCTTAATGAAAATTTAACTCATACATGATTTAAATTACCATAATAAAATTTTTACAATGAATTAAAAGTTAAGAATGAATAATGAAGAATTATGGTTAAAACTCCACCGTTAAAGCCTCTGGAGTTTTTTAGAATAAACTTCATTTTAGAAATTCACTAAAAGTGAATTTCATCTTAAATTTTTTATTTTTAATTGTTAATCCTTAATTTCTAAAGATTTAAGCTATTTTGTAGAAAATTTATTTTCCAGTGCATATTTTAAGTTTTTACATCATATTCCTATAGCTATGGGCTTAGTTTTAATTGTAATATTTAGTAATAGGATTATATATACATAGAGTATGTAGACAAAAATCTTATAACATTAGAATAAATAATAGGGTTTTATGGGGGGGATTTATAAAAAAGTTAAAATTAGGATTGAAATGTATACTTTTTAGGTATACAATAAAGTTATACTATTTAAGTATACTTTTAAGTAATACATTTAAATAGACAATTTTCACAAATAAAAAATAACTGGATAAGTTGATAAAATCAATGCAGAATGATAGTTATGAATCGTGTTAATTAAAGGGGAGGTGCGGTTATGTTTTTTAAAACTACAGAAGATCATGAAAATTTGAGAATGAGAATCAGAAAGTTTGCTGAAGAGAAAATTAAGCCTATTGCATTTATGTTGGATGAGGAAAATAAGTTTCCTTCAGAAGAAATTAAAGAACTAGCTGAGATGGGCATGATGGGAATTCCATATTCAAAAGAACATGGTGGTGCAGGATTAGATGTAATAAGCTATGCAATTGCCGTTGAAGAATTATCAAGAGTAGATGGTGGTACAGGTGTAATTCTTTCTGCTCATACATCTTTAGGTGCATATCCAATTGCCGCTTATGGAACAGAAGAACAAAAACAAAAATATTTAGTTCCATTAGCAAAGGGAGAAAAGATTGGAGCATTTGGCTTAACTGAGGAGAATGCTGGAAGTGACGCCGGTGGTACTGAAACTACTGCTGTATTAGAAGGCGATTATTATATTTTAAATGGTGAAAAAATCTTCATTACTAATGGTGGTGAAGCTGATACTTATATTGTTTTTGCAGTTACTACACCAGATATAGGTACTCGTGGTATTAGTGCATTTATTGTGGAAAAAGGATGGGAAGGATTTACTTTTGGACAACATTACAACAAAATGGGTATTCGTTCTTCCGCAACTGCAGAACTTGTTTTCAATAATGTGAAAGTTCCTAAGGAAAATTTATTAGGTAAAGAGGGCGAAGGTTTTAAAATTGCCATGTCAACTTTAGATGGTGGACGTATTGGTATAGCGGCACAAGCTCTTGGTATAGCGCAAGGTGCTTATGAAAATGCGCTAGAATATTCAAAAGAAAGAATTCAATTTGGTAAACCTATATGCCAACAACAAGCTATTTCTTTTAAATTAGCTGATATGGCAACAAAGCTTAGAGCAGCTAGATTACTTATTTATAGTGCAGCAGAGTTAAAAGAAAATCATGAACATTATGGTATGGAAGCTGCTATGGCTAAACAATACGCTTCTGACGTTTGTCTTGAGATTGTAAATGATGCACTTCAAATCTTTGGTGGAAGTGGATATCTAAAAGGTATGGAAGTTGAACGTGCTTATAGAGATGCTAAAATTTGTACAATATATGAAGGAACTAATGAAATTCAACGTATAGTTATTGCTGCTAACATAATTGGTAAAATGCCAAAGACAGAAGGTACAGGCAAGACTACTAAAAAGGGACCTGCTACAGGTTATCGTAAGAAAGTTATCTTCAAAGATGGAACTGCTAAAGAAAAAGTTGATGCACTTGTGGAAGCACTTAAAGCAGATGGATACGATTTTACAGTAGGAATTCCTACAGACACTCCTATAGCTAAAGCTGAAAGAGTGGTAAGTGTAGGTCAAGGTATAGGTGCAAAAGAAAATATGAAACTTATAGAAGACTTGGCAGTTCAAGCTGGTGCAGCTATAGGTTCATCACGTCCAGTAGCTGAAACACTTAAATATGTACCAATAAATCGTTATGTTGGTATGTCAGGTCAAAAATTCAAAGGAAATCTTTATATTGCTTGCGGTATTTCAGGTGCAGGTCAACACTTAAAGGGTATAAAAGATGCTTCTACTATTGTTGCTATAAATATTGATGCAAATGCTAAAATATTTAAAAACGCAGACTATGGTATTGTTGGTGATTTAATGGAAATATTACCATTGCTTACTGAGGCCCTAGATAATGGAGAGCCTAAAAAAGAAGCTCCACTAATGAAGAAAATTAAGAGAGCTGTTCCAAAGAAAGTTGCTCCAAGCTGGAAATATCATGTATGTAACGGATGTGGTTATGAATACGATCCAGCTGTAGGTGATTCTGAAGGAGAAATAAATCCAGGTACACTTTTCGAGAAATTACCTGAAGAATGGACCTGCCCTGCTTGTGGTGAAGAGAAAGATATGTTTATAGAAGTTTAGTTTCTATAATAATTAAGCATAATAAAAGGTTTCTAGGTAAGGAGGATTTAATCTATGTATTGTGTTAGAAATATAACTGAGGATCTTTATTGGGTTGGAGGCAATGACCGTCGTCTTGCTCTTTTCGAAAATATTCACCCTATTCAAAAAGGGGTTTCATATAACTCTTATTTACTTTTAGATGAGAAAACAGTGCTATTTGATACAGTTGACTGGTCAATTTGTCGTCAATTACTTGAAAATGTTAAAGGGCTTCTTGGGGAGAGAACTTTAGATTATATGATAATAAACCATATGGAGCCAGATCATGCTGCTTGCATTGAAGAAATTATTCTTCGTTATCCAAATGTACAAATTGTATGTACTGAAAAAGCTTCTTTATTCATGCGTCAATTTGGTTTCCAAGTTGATGGAAAATTGATAGAAGTCAAAGAAGGAGACACTATGTCATTTGGAAAACATAATGTTGTATTTGTGTCTGCTCCAATGATACACTGGCCAGAGGCTATGGTAACATATGATACTACTAACGGTGTATTATTCTCAGCTGATGCTTTTGGTTCTTTTGGAGCATTAGATGGCAAATTATTTAATGATGAAGTAAACTTTGATCGTGATTGGATTGATGATGCAAGAAGATATTATACAAATATCGTAGGTAAATACGGTCCTCATGTTCAAGCTCTTTTAAAGAAAGCAAGTACTATAGATATAAAAATTATATGTCCATTACATGGACCAGTATGGCGTAATGATTTTGAATATTTACTAGGTAAATATGATAAATGGAGTCGTTATGAACCTGAGGAAAAGGGTGTAATGATTGTTTACGGAACAATGTATGGTAATACAGAAGCAGCTGCTAATGACTTAGCAACAAGATTAGTGAAAAAAGGAATAACTAATGTAGTTATGTATGATGTTTCAAAAACACATGTTTCTTATTTGATTTCTGAAACATTTAAATATAGTCACGTAGTCCTTGCTTCAGTAACTTATAATTTAAATATTTATCCACCAATGCTAAATTATATAATGGACATGAAGGCATTAAATCTTCAAAAACGTACATTTGCTCTTATTGAAAATGGTTCATGGGCACCTCAATCTGGAAAGTTAATGCGTGAGCTTTTAGATGAGATGAAAGAAATGACTATTTTAGACAGCGATATGACAGTAAATTCTAGTATGAAAGAAGATGACGGAGATTCAATGGATGCCATTGTTGATAGCATTATTGAATCAATGAAATAATTTTTAAAAATATAAATTTAGGATCAACTTATGAACAAAATTCATGAGTTGATCTTTTTATATCATCATTATTACAAGATTAATTATAATAACTCTTAAAAAATTTAAAAGAGTTTATAAAATTTACAGGATAGAACTATCTAAAAAACAATTATTATTTGGATAGAATGTTGTAAAAATGTTATTCTTGCTTAATATAAAAACTATTTTTCAATAATTATACAGATCTCTTAAATTCTGAAGTAGCAAAGATTTTTAATTTCTACTTTCATAAAGAAGGTTATAAATCCGCAATGTATATTTTATACTTAATTTGTAAATATTTAAATACATATTATATATTTCATAATTGTTATATTAAAAAAAATATTGACATAGAATAATTATAAGTTTATACTTTGATTATCAAACTATTTGAATATCAAAATAAAGGAAGTAGAAAAATATGAAACAATCTTCTTTAAAAAAACAGGTATTAAATGAATTATTAGTTCAAACTTTTAATGACATTTTAAAAATAGAACAAAAAGCATTAGCAGAAAGTGTTTTAAAGGATTTATCTATAACTGAAACACATACCATTGAAGCTATAGGTATGTATGAGGTCAAAACTATGAGTGAAGTTGCACAAAATTTAAAAATCACTGTAGGAACTTTAACTACAGCAATAAATAAGCTTGTAAAAAAGGGATATGTTGAAAGAAATAGATGTGAAGAAGATAGAAGATCTGTAAAGATAAACCTAACTAGAAAAGGTAAGCTTGCCTATAGAATACATGAAAAATTTCATCATGAGATGATAAAAGCTACCGTTGAAGGACTTTCACAGGAAGAAGAAGATGTTTTAATTAGATCCCTAGAAAAGCTTAATGAATTTTTTAAATCTAAATATTAGACTTTATGAACGGGGGTTAATAATGAAAAACGTTCAAATTTTAGGTACAGGAAGCTATGTACCTAGCAATATAGTAACTAATGATATGTTGTCTCAATATGTAGAAACTAGTGATGAATGGATAGTTAGTAGAACTGGAATTAAAACTAGATATATATCTAAAGATGAAACTACAACAGAGCTTGCTATAAATGCAGCTAAATTGGCATTACAAGATAGCAATACAACAGCAGATGAAATAGAGTTAATTATAGTTGCTACAATAACACAAGATACATTAACACCATCAACAGCTTGTAATGTTCAAGCGGCAATAGGTGCTAAGAATGCTATGGCATTTGATATATCTTCAGCTTGTAGTGGTTTTATATATGGTATAGATATTGCAAGTCAATTTATAAAAAATGGTGCTTACAAAAAAGCTTTAATTATAGGTGCAGAAGTATTATCAAAAATAATTGATTGGAATGATAGGAGTACTTGTGTGCTTTTTGGAGATGGCGCTGGTGCAGCAGTAATTGCTACAGGTGATGAAGTTGGCATAACTTCTGTTCAATGTAGAGCTGATGGTAGCAAAGGAGGGTCACTAACTTGTTCTGCTGTAGATTTAAAGAATATATATAATTCTGGCACTAAAGATTTTCACGATAAAGTTGTAATGAATGGCAAAGATATATTTAAGTTTGCTGTAGCTGTATTAGAAAAATCCATAGAAAGAATTTTAGTAGAAAACAATCTTAATATTGATGATATAGACTATATTGTACCTCATCAAGCTAATTTTAGGATAATTGAAGCAGTATCTAAAAGAAAAAATTATGATATTAATAAATTTTATATGAATTTAAGTAAGTATGGCAATACTTCAAGTGCAAGTATTATATTAGCACTTGATGAACTGAATAAAAAAAATTTACTTAAAAAAGGAGATAAAATTATTATCATAGGATTTGGTGGAGGCCTTACCTATGGTAGTGCATTAATAAATTGGAATAAGGTATCTAAATAAAAAGATTATATGGAGGAATAAAAATGGTATTTGAAAAAGTTTAAAAAATAATAGCAGATCAATTAGGATTAGAAGAGGCTGAGGTGGCATTAAATTCAACTTTTAATGATGATTTAGGAGTAGATTCATTAGAACTATTTGAAGTAATTATTTCATTAGAGGAAGAATTTAATATAGAAATTCCTAATGAAGAAATAGAAGACATAAAAGATGTTAAAGGTATTGTTGATTATATTGAAAAAAAGATAAATAATTAATATGTATAGCTTCTCAGTTATAGCTGAGAAGCTTCCACAATTGTACATTTTAAACTGTAAATTGTGCATTAAAAATTGTGGCAAAACCACAATTTTATTTTTATAGGAGGAATAGATATGAGTTCTACAATTTGTGAAATGCTAAATATAAAATATCCTATAATTCAAGGAGCGATGGCTTGGATTGCGGATAGTTCACTAGCAGCAGCAGTTTCAAATGCTGGAGGTCTTGGGGTTATAGCGGCAGGAAATGCTCCAGCAGAGCATGTGAGAGAAGAAATAAGAAAGGCAAAACAGCTAACAGATAAGCCTTTTGGGGTAAATGTTATGATGCTTAGTCCTCATGCAGAAGATATAGCTAAATTAGTTTGTGAAGAAAGAGTAAAAGTAGTTACAACTGGTGCTGGAAATCCTGGTAAATATATTGCAATGTGGAAATCTCATGGCATAAAAATTATACCAGTAGTACCTTCTGTTGGATTAGCAAAGAGAATGGAGCGTTATGGAGCAGATGCTGTAGTAGCAGAAGGATGTGAAGCTGGTGGTCACATAGGAGAACTTACAACTATGGCATTAATTCCACAGGTTGCAGATGGGGTAAATATACCTGTTATAGCCGCTGGTGGTATAGGTGATGGTAGAGGTGTAGCAGCTGCATTCATGTTAGGAGCTAAAGGAGTACAATTAGGTACTAGATTTCTAGTTGCACATGAATGTAACGTACATAAAAATTACAAAGAAAAAGTTATATCTGCAAAAGATATAGATTCAACAGTAACAGGTAGAAGTACAGGGCATCCCGTTAGAGTGTTAAAAAATAAATTGGCTAGAGAATTTCAAAGGCTTGAAAAAGAAAATGTATCTCCAGAACAATTAGATCAATTAGGAAGAGGTGCATTGCCAAAAGCTGTTATAGAAGGAGATATTGATATGGGTTCTGTAATGGCAGGACAAATAGCAGGACTTGTAAGCAAAGAACAAAGCTGTGAAGAAATAATAAAGGAAATTTTTGAAGAGACATATAAGGTGATGCTTAACTTTAGCCATTATTAATAGGAGGAAACTATGGGTAAAATAGCTTTTATATTTCCTGGGCAAGGTTCTCAGTATGTAGGAATGGGAAAAGAACTTTATGAAAATATAGATGTATGTAGGGATATATTTAATATAGCTAACGAAAAATTAGGGTTTGAAATAAGTAAACTTTGTTTTGAAGGACCTATAGAGGAACTTAGCATTACAGAAAATACTCAGCCAGCTATACTAACTATGAGCATAGCTTGTCTTAAAGCGCTAGAGCATTATGGAGTAAAATCTGATATAACAGCAGGATTAAGCCTTGGAGAGTATTCAGCACTTATTTATAGTAATGTTATAAAATTTGAAGATACAGTTAAATTAGTTAAAAAAAGAGGAAGATTCATGCAAGAAGCAGTACCAGTAGGGCTTGGTGGAATGTCAGCTGTTTTAGGTTTAGAAGAAAATATTATAAAAGAAATTTGTAATGAAGTAAATAATGAAGGTATTGTAGAACTTGCTAACTTGAATTGTCCAGGACAAATTGTTATAGCAGGAGAGATAAAAGCTTTAGAAAAAGCATCACAATTATGCAAAGAAAAGGGAGCTAAGAAAGTTGTACAATTACCACTTAGTGCACCTTTTCATACATCAATGCTAAAAACAGCAGCGGAAAAATTATCAGTAGAGCTTGATAAAATAGAATTTAATTCAATGAAAATTCCTGTAATAACGAATGTGACTGGAGACTATATAAATGAAAATGAAAACATCAAAAACATTTTAAAGTTACAGATTATGAGTTCAGTTAGGTGGGAAGATACCATACGAACTATGATAAGAGATGGTGTTGATACCTTTATTGAAATTGGGCCAGGTAAGACTTTAAATGGATTTGTTAAGAAAATAGATAGAAGTTTAAAGATACTAAATGTGGAAGATATATCTTCTTTAGAAAATGCAGTAAAAAATTTAAAGAGCTAATAGGAGTGAGTATTATGTTACAGGGAAAGAATGTTGTAATAACAGGTGCAAGTAGAGGTATAGGTAGAGCAATAGCATTAAAATTAGCTTCTTTAGGTGCTAATATAGTCTTTAGTTTCAAAAATAGTATTAATAAAGCTGATGAGCTTGTAAAAGAAATAGAAGCTTTAGGTGTAAAGGCTAAGGCAGTTCAAGGTGATATTGCTAAGCTAAAAGATGCAGAAGAATTAATTAGGATTTGTAAAGAAAATTTTGGGTCTGTAGATGTGCTAGTAAACAATGCGGGAGTAACTAAAGACAATTTGGTTATGAGAATGAAAGAAGAAGACTTTGATACGGTTATAGATACAAATTTAAAAGGTACGTTTAATACCATAAAGCATGCAACTCCTATTATGATGAAACAAAGAAGTGGAAAGATTATAAATATAAGTTCAGTAGTGGGTGTAGTAGGAAATGCAGGGCAAGCAAACTATAGTGCTTCTAAAGCAGGGGTTATAGGACTTACTAAGTCAGTAGCTAAAGAGCTTGGTAGTAGAGGAATAAATGTAAATGCCATAGCACCAGGATTTATAGAAACAGATATGACAGAGGTTTTAAAGGACAATATTAAAGAAAATTTACTTAATAACATTCCATTAAAGAAGTTAGGTAGTAGTGAGGATGTTGCAAATTTAGTAGTTTTCTTAGCTTCTGAGCAATCTAAGTATATAACTGGTCAAGTAATAAATGTAGATGGCGGAATGGTGATGTAGAATTTATAGGAGGATGCATTTATGGATAGAAGAGTTGTTATAACAGGTATGGGAGCATTGACTCCACTAGGAAATAATTTAGAAACTTTTTGGAATGGAATTAAAGATGGAAAGTGTGGAATAGATTTTATAAAAACTTTTGATGTTTCAAATTTCAAAGCAAAAGTTGCAGGAGAACTTAAAGATTTTAATATAGAAGATTATATGGATAAAAAAGAAGCAAAAAGAATGGATAAGTACTGCCAATATGCCATGGTAGCTGCTGAAGAAGCGGTTAAAAATTCAAATTTAGATATTGAGTCTTTAAATAAAGAAAGATTTGGAGTATTTATTGGATCAGGTATAGGTGGACTTGAAACCATAACCGTTGAATATAAAAAATTAATGGAAAAAGGACCTAATAGAGTTTCACCATTTATGATACCTATGATAATAGGAAATATAGCAGCTGGAAATGTAGCTATAAAGTATGGGGCAAAAGGAGTTTGTTCTACTGTGGTTACTGCTTGTGCAACAGGTACAAATGCAATAGGAGAAGCTTTTGAAATGATAAAATCTGGTAGAGCAGATGTAATTATTGCAGGCGGATGTGAGGCACCTATAGTTGATATAGCAATGGCAGGATTCTCTTCATTAACAGCATTGACAAAAAGTGAAGACCCTTTAAGGGCATCAATTCCTTTTGATAAAGAGCGTAATGGATTTGTTATGGGAGAAGGAGCAGGAATTGTTATTCTTGAATCCCTTGATCATGCCAAGTCAAGAGAAGCGAAGATATATGGAGAAATGTTAGGATATGGTGCAACTTGTGATGCTTTTCATATAACTCAACCATCACCAGACGGTGAAGGAGCAGCAAGGGCTATGAAGATGGCTATAGAAGAAGCTCAAATAGAAGCAAGTGATATTTCTTATATAAATGCTCATGGAACAAGTACTCCATATAATGATAAATTTGAAACCTTAGCGATAAAATCGGTCTTTGGAGAAGACGCATATAAAATACCAATAAGTTCAACCAAATCTATGATAGGGCACTTACTTGGAGCAGCTGGCGCTGTTGAGGCTATAGTATGTATTAAATCTTTAGAAGAAGGATTTATACCTCCCACTATAGGTCTTAAAATTCAAGATGAAGATTGTGATTTAGATTATGTTCCTAATGTGGGAAGAACTAAACAATTAAAATATGCACTATCTAACTCTTTAGGATTTGGCGGACATAATGCTAGTATTTTACTTAAAAAATGGGAGGAGTAATTATGGATTTTAAAAGCTTACAGCAGCTTATAAAAGCTGTTAGTGAATCAAATCTTACATCCTTTGAGGTAGAGGAAGATGGACTAAAAATAAAAATGAAAAAAGAAATTGAAGTTGTTAATATTGTAGAGAAGAATTCATCTCCTATTATGCATGAAACAACAGTAGATACTCAACTGGATTTAGAAAATAATAGTAAAAAAACTATGGAAAAATTGCCGGAGAGAGTTGAAGCGGAGGCTTATTGTAGTGAAGACCTATGCACTATAAATTCACCTATAGTAGGAACCTTTTATTCATCACCTAGTCCTGATTCCAAAGTTTTTGTAGAGGTAGGAAGTAAAGTTAAAAAGGGAGATGTGCTTTGTGTAATAGAAGCTATGAAGCTTATGAATGAAATTGAAAGTGATGTAGATGGCACTATTACAGAGATATTAGTAGAAAATGAAGATATGGTCGAGTATGGCCAATGTCTATTTAAGATAAAGAAGGATTAAAATTTAGTAAAAAATTATTATATGGGAGAGAAAAGTTTGGAAAAGAAAAGTTATGATATAAAACAAATACAAGAAATAATACCTCATAGATATCCCTTTTTATTTATAGATAAGATTGAAGAAGTTATTCCAGGTAAAAGTGCTATAGGAATAAAAAATATAACTATGAATGAGTACTTTTTTCAAGGACACTTTCCTAAGGAGCCTGTACTTCCAGGAGTGATAATCATTGAAGCATTGGCACAAGTAGGTGCAGTTGCATTACTTGATACTGATGACTTTAGAGGTAAAACTGCTTATTTTGGCGGAATTAAAAATGCTAGATTTAGAAGGAAAGTAGTTCCAGGAGATACTTTAAAACTAAAGGTAGAAATAATAAAAATGAGGGGACCTATGGGTATAGGTAAAGCAATAGCAACAGTAAATGGAGAAGTAGCTTGTGAAGCAGAGTTAACTTTTGCAGTAGGTGATTAATTTTTGAGATAGTTTATCTATAGTGGAACTTATATTTTAATTTTATAGAAGTTAAATTCTAAATATTATTTAGGCATATTTTTTCATATGCCTAAACTAGGGAAGGTACAGTTATGTTTAAAAAAATATTGATAGCAAATAGAGGTGAAATAGCTGTTAGAATTATTAGAGCTTGCAGAGAAATGGGCATAAAGACTGTAGCAGTTTATTCTGAAATAGATGTGGATGCACTTCATACTCAATTAGCAGATGAAGCAATTTGTATAGGACCTGCTAAATCTAAAGATAGTTATTTAAATGAAGAAAATATATTAAGTGCTACAGTATTAACAGGGGCAGAAGCTATTCATCCCGGATTTGGATTTTTATCGGAAAATAGTAAATTTGCAAAGATGTGTGAGGAATGTAATATAACATTTATAGGACCAAGTTTTGAAAATATAGAGAATATGGGAAATAAGGCAAAGGCTAGAGAAATGATGATTAATGCTAATGTTCCTATAGTACCTGGTTCTGATGGGATAGTAGAGAATTCTCAAAGTGCTTTAGAAATATCAAGAAAAATAGGATATCCTGTTATGATAAAGGCATCAGCAGGTGGTGGAGGAAGAGGAATAAGAATTGTAAGAGATGAAGAAGAACTCATATCTTCCTTTGAAACTGCTAAAACAGAAGCAAAGACTGCTTTTGGGGATGATTCTATGTATATTGAAAAATTTATTGAGGAACCAAGGCATATAGAAATACAAATACTTGCAGATAATTATGGAAATACTATCTACCTTGGCGAAAGAGATTGCTCAATACAAAGAAGAAATCAAAAGGTTATGGAAGAAGCTCCAGGACCTACTATTTCTGAAAAATTGAGAATGTCAATGGGAGAAGTAGCAGTAAAAGCAGCTAAAAGTATTGGCTATAAAAATGCTGGTACCATTGAATTCCTGTTAGATAAGCATGGAAATTATTATTTTATGGAGATGAATACTAGAATACAGGTTGAACATCCTATAACAGAAATGATTACAGGAATGGATCTAATAAAAGAACAAATAAAAATAGCTTATGGAGAGAGTTTAGCATTTACCCAAGAAGATATAAAGTTAAATGGCCATGCTATTGAATGTAGAATAAATGCAGAAAATCCAAGTAAAAACTTTATGCCATGTCCTGGGGAAATAAATTATCTTCATTTGCCGGGAGGATTAGGAGTAAGGATAGATAGTTCAGTATATCAAGGATATATTATACCACCTACTTACGATTCTATGATTGCGAAGCTTATTGTGCATGGAAGAACAAGAGAGGAAGCAATAGGCAGGATGGAGAGAGCATTAGGAGAATTTATAATTGATGGAGTTACTACTAATATAGGATTTCAACTAGAAATTTTAAGTAACCCTAAGTTTTTAAGTGGAGACTTTGATACTAGCTTTGTTACTAGTGAACTAGGCTATAACTCTTAAAAGGGGGTAACTCAATGTTTGAGTTTAATAAATTTTTTAAGAAGAATAAATATATTCAATTAAAGATGGAGAATACTGATGGTAATCCATCTAAATATGAAGATAATCAAAGTAAACCCAATATACCTAATGGCTTATGGATAAAGTGCAACCATTGTGGTAAGGCACTTTATAAAGGAGATTTAAAAAATAACTACATGGTTTGTGATAGTTGTGGTTATCACTTTAGAATAGGTGCAAGAGAGAGGATTTCTCAAATTATAGATAAGGGTACTTTCATAGAGTATGATAAATATATGACATCTTCAAATCCTCTTAAATTTAAAGGATATGAAGATAAAATTAGTTCACTTAAAGAGTCTACCGACATGGAAGAAGCTGTAATCACAGGAGAAGGAAAGATTAATGGTATTGATACTGTAATTGGAGTTATGGATAGTAGATTTATGATGGGAAGTATGGGATCTGTAGTAGGAGAAAAAATTGCAAGAGCTATTGAAAATGCTACAAAAGGTAAAAAGCCTATAATAATATTTACAGCTTCAGGCGGTGCTAGAATGCAAGAAGGAATATATTCCCTTATGCAGATGGCAAAAACCTCAGCAGCCGTAGCAAAACATAACGAAGATGGAAACTTATATATTACGGTACTTACAGATCCAACAACAGGAGGAGTAACTGCTAGCTTTGCAATGCTTGGCGATATAATACTATCTGAGCCTAATGCATTAATTGGTTTTGCAGGGAGAAGGGTAATTGAGCAGACTATTAAAGAAAAATTACCTGATGATTTTCAAAGAGCTGAATTTTTATTAAAAAAAGGTTTTATTGATAAGGTGGTAAGAAGAAACGAATTAAAAGAAACATTATCAAAGCTTTTAAAATATCACAATTTATAATTAATTAGTGATAAAACAGGAGTGAATTTTATGGCACCATTAGAGTTTGAAAAAAGATTATATGAACTTAAAGAAAATATAATGGAATTAAAAAAACAAGCTGCTGAGAATGATATGAATTTGGATAATGATATACAAGAATTAGAAATTAAGCTTTATAAAATGCAAAAAGAAGCCTATAAAAACCTTACTTCTTGGGATAAGGTTAGTATAGCTAGATTAGTAGAAAGACCTACTGCTCTTGATTATATAGAGAGAGTATTTAAAGATTTTATAGAGCTTCATGGAGATAGATATTTTGGAGATGATCCTGCTATTGTAGGTGGAATTGCTGATTTTAAAGGAACTCCTGTTACAATAATAGGAATTCAAAAAGGAAAAAATACTAAAGAAAACATAATGAGAAACTTTGGAATGCCTAATGCTGAAGGATATAGGAAGGCATTAAGGCTCATGAAACAAGCAGAAAAGTTTAAAAGACCTGTTATATGTTTTATAGATACACCTGGTGCTTTCTGTGGTGTAGGTGCAGAAGAAAGAGGTCAAGGAGAGGCCATTGCGAGAAACCTTATGGAGATGTCCAGCCTAAAAGTACCTATAATATCAATAGTTATAGGAGAAGGGGGAAGTGGTGGAGCATTGGCTATGGCAGTAGCAGATGAGGTATGGATGCTAGAACATGCCATATATTCAATACTATCTCCAGAAGGATTTGCAAGTATTCTTTATAAGGATGCTTCAAAAGCAAAGGTGGCTGCTGAAGATATGAAAATAACATCAGAACATTTATTAAACTTTGGAATTATAGATAGAATAATTAAAGAGCCAATAGGTGGTGCACATAAAGATATAGAAGAAATGTCTAACAGTATATATAGACATTTAGAAGAAACAGTATTTAGATTAAAAAAAGAACCAATAGAAGCATTATTAACACAAAGATATTATAAGTTTAGAAAGATAGGAAAAGTTATTGAATAAGTATTAAGTCATCTGAAAGCATAAAATATCTAAATTTTTAAGATATTTTATGCTTTCTATTATTTTTAGAGGAATTTTTAGGTTAAACATCTAATAATAGGTATAACCTATTACTAGATTTAATTTAAGTATCCTTTGAATAGTTGTTTTATTTAAGGCACCTTATCTAGCTTGTAATAATTAAATAGCAAATGATAACAATAATTATAGCTAGGGAAATAATTATTATTAATTTTAGATTATAATTATTAATTTTAGATTATAATTATCAATTTACATTATAATAAACTAATAAATTTTGATAAAATTATAATAAGACATCTTCGAAAAATAATTTATTAGTATGAAAATCTGTTTTGTAATATACTGCTTTAGAAGAAGTTGTCAAATTATCTCACATAAAATATTTGTTGAGTTTTTGAGCAGCTATTTTTGTCTTAAACACTTAAAAATTTCTAAATAATAACTATTGAAAGCTATTAAGCTCTATGGAAGGGATGATAAGATGAATAAAAATATAGTTTTAATAATAGACTCTGCTAGTACTGTAACCCTTGACTTTATAAAACAAGAAAATGTTATAGGTATAGGAATTAATTGTAGCTATAAAGGCAAAGATGTAATAGATGACTTTGGTGAAAAATTTAATCGTAAGGAATTTTATAAAGCGTTGAAATCAGGAGAAATGCCTACAACATCTCAAATAAATAGTTTTAGATTTGAGGAAGTTTTTAAACCTTTAGTTAAGGAAGGCAAATCTATAATATACATATCTTTAGGTGGAGCGTTATCAGGTACTGTTGATAGTGCTAGAATGGCTGTAGAAAATATAAAAGAAGAATATGCTAACGCAGATATATCTGTTATAGATTCAATGTCTGCTAGTTTAGGAGAGGGATTGTTAGGATACTATGCTTATGAAATGATGAAGCAAGGAAAAGCTAAAGATGAAATTGTAGATTTTCTAGAAGAAGCAAAAACAAGAACTCATGCCTTCTTTACAGTAAATGATTTATCACATTTAAAAAGAGGAGGAAGAATATCAAGTTCAGCAGCGGTGGTAGGAAGCCTTTTAAATGTTAAGCCTATACTGTATGTAAATCATGAGGGACGAATAGTAAGTTATTCAAAGACAAGAGGAACGAAAAAGGCAATAGCAACATTAGTTGAAAAATTTAAAGATAATATAAATCCTGATGAAAAAATAACTGTGGCTATAAGTTATGGGGATAATTATGAAGATGGAAAGCTTTTAGAAGAAGCAATAAGAAAATTTGATAATGTAGAAAAAATAATAACTAATGAGGAAGGAACTATAATTACTAGTCATACAGGACCAGATATGGTTGGATTATTTTTCATGGGAAAATTAAGAGAAAAAGTTTAGTGTGGAAAATATTGGTTAACAAATTATATATAGTTGCGTATATAATTAATAATAGGAATAATAAGTAGGTGGTAATTTGAGTTTTAGAAATATGGCACGTAAAATTAAGAAAAACATAATTAACCCTCTACTTAATGATGAAAAAAGCAACAAGAGAGCTGGAAAGTATAATAGAGAGGCTGCAAAAGCCTATGCTGAGATGCATGCAGAAAGTCCTAATAATAAATATCCTTTATTTAAAGGTGATGACTGTACAAATTTTGTATCTCAGGTTTTAGCAGCAGGCGGTATGAGAAATATAGGTCAAGATTATGGTAGCTATCAAAGTTGGTTTTGTTATACAAATGATGAAAAACAATTAAAAAAAATCTCTTTGAGTTGGAGAAGTGCAAGATATTTTAAGCGATACTGGGGTGATGAAAATGGATTTGGTCAAAATGCTGCTAAGGTATTTAAAAAAATGACAGTATTAGAAGCATTGAATGACTTTAATTCATTATATGATTTTCTTGAAATAGGGGATGTAGTTCAATATGGAGATCCTCAAAATTATAATCATCCTTATCACTCTCAAGTTATACATGCAAAAGAATATAATTTAGTTCTTGGTCAAAATGATTTATTTATGGCGCAACATAGTGTAAACAGAAAAGATGTGTCCTTATACGATTATTTAAAGTTATTACAAAATAAAGAAATTAGGTATATATATATCTATCATATTGAGTAAATATTATAAAATAATTAGTCAAAGATATGACGAATATTTTGTATTATATAGATCAATAGATTTTGTTAATAAGTAGCTACATTAGTAATATGATGATTTAGTATAATACAAAATAATTTAGTATATTGACTAGTTATTTTTAAAAAGATATCTAAAGTAGGGCTAAGGAATTTCCTTAGCTT
The DNA here is from genome assembly GCF_000816675.1 of Clostridium argentinense CDC 2741. Lineage (GTDB taxonomy): Bacteria > Bacillota > Clostridia > Clostridiales > Clostridiaceae > Clostridium_J > Clostridium_J argentinense. The sequence continues at coordinate 212,407 of NZ_AYSO01000018.1, forward strand.
TATTTAGACTTCAAACTTAGTAAATAGCCTGATATATTTCTTTTAATTTCTTATTAATTTTAAATTTACATAGTGAGTGAAAAAATAAGTTTCAAGTTATCATATATTAATAACTGATTTTTATTTAAAAAGTTGTATTACCTTTATTATAATATTTATAAACAATATGTCTATAACTTATTTAGGTATAGTTAAGTAATAAAATATTAAAACTATAATATAATTTATGTATTATAAATTCAAATATTTATATTGTATTTAAATGCATTTAACATAGATAGGCTTTATAATAATAAGGTTAAATTACCTTGTTTTCTATAATTAGGAGGAAAAAAGATGAACAAATTTAATAGAAATGATATTTGTTGGTGTGGAAGCGGAAGAAAATACAAAAAATGTCATATGAGCCAAGATGAATTTTTAGGAAAATTAGAACTTAAAGTGGGATATACAATACCTAGAGATATCATGAAAACTGAAGAACAAATAGAGGGAATTAGAAAGGCATGTAAGCTTACTAGGGATATATTAGATATGGTAGGTGAAAAAATAAAATCAGGTATTAGCACAGAAGAAATTAATACATGGATACATGAATATACAATTTCACATGGTGGATATCCGGCTACATTAGGATATCATGGATATCCTAAAAGCACTTGTATTTCTATAAATGATGTAGTATGTCATGGTATTCCAGATGAAAAAACTATATTAAAAGATGGGGACATTGTTAATGTAGATGTTACTTCTATTTTAGATGGATATTATGGAGATGCAAGTAGAATGTATATCATAGGAGAAGCATCAGAAGAGGCTAAAGACCTTGTGAAAGTTGCAAAAGAATGTCTGGAGATAGGTATAGAGCAAGTTAAGCCTTATAAAACTATTGGAGATATAGGCAATGCTATTCAAAAACATGCTGAAAGCCATGGATATTCTGTAGTATACGATTTTGGTGGTCATGGAGTAGGGTTGGAATTTCATGAAGAGCCTTTTGTAGCGCATATAGGAAGGCCAGGAGAAGGTATGATATTACTACCAAATATGACTTTAACTATTGAACCTATGATTAATATAGGAAAGCCTGAGGTTGTGATACTTGAAGATAATTGGACTGCAGTTACAGCAGATAATTCGTTATCTGCTCAATGGGAGCATACTATAAGGGTTACTGAAGATGGATATGAAATTTTAACATAAAAATTTGAGTAGATACTTGTATTTTCATTATGTTTTAAGATAATGCTGATTTTTAAAGAAAAGAGTTATTAATTAGTATAGTTGAAAATGGATATGAAGTAAGCAATAGTTTATTCTAATGAGTAAATTTATTAAAAAACTAATTTCATAAGTTTTCCATTTCAAAATTTTAATTAGTAGCAATTTTTAAGAGAAAGTATAGTAATTTCAGGATTATTTTATAGCATAATATTTATATTAAAGTATCTACTCTATTTTTAGCTAATTTATTTAGATATAAATGGAAAATATTTAAAAAAATGTTTTATTTTGATATAATTATGGTAAATTATTTAGTGAGGGGTATTGAAAAGGGGTGTAATTAAGGGTGGAAATTTTAAACAATAGATATAGAGTAATTGAACACAAAAAGCAAAGTAGGCTGTATTCTTCTTATAAGGCAGTAGATATATTAAATAACTCGAAAATAGTACAACTTAACATTCTTAATTCAAAATACATTCCCAAAAGTTTTATTAATTTTTGTATAGATAATTGTTCAAGTTTAGGGAGTATTAATAAGGTGGGATTGCTGTCTATATTTGAGTTTGGATTAGTAGACATGATTGATAATAAACAAGTTTATAATAAAATGTACTATTATACTATTGAATTAATGGATAAAGAAGATAAACTTATTGATTTACAATGTGACACCAAAGAAAAAATAATTGATGTTTTTACTTCTCTATGTCAACTTTTAAACTATCTAAATATACAAGGATATATTTATGAATATTTAAATGGAGATAGTGTTTATTACGATAGTAAAAATAATATTATAAAATTAAAAGATTTAATTACTATTGAATTAACAAAATATGAGTTTACAGAAGAACTTACAAAGGAAAATTTATTCAAAGCTCCAGAAAATATAAACAAACAAGAATACACAATAAAATCTCAAATTTATTCTTTAGGTGTGTTTTTACTAATATTGTATTTACAAAGTAATGACCACAACTTAAGCAATAAAAGTATTAATGATGTTATTGAAAGCATAAACAATTATCTTTATGAAGACTATGAAGTTACAAACAAATTTGATAAAAAATTTTATAGTATTATTAAAAAGATGATAAAGTTTGACCCTAAAGAAAGATATGATAGCATAGCAGATATTATAGTAGATATCAATAATAAATTTAATACAAACTATAAACCTTATAAAAAAGAACTACTTGAAAAATTAAATTTTAATAATAAATTAGTAGGTCGTAAAGAAGAAATAAAATCTATAATAAATATTTATAATTCTTTAATTAAGTATGAAATGTTAAATAAAATAGTTACTATACATGGAGAGACAGGTATAGGAAAAACTAGATTTTTAAAGCATTTAGAATATTTATTAAAGTTAAAGAACACAAAGGTTTATAGTACCTTAGATAAAAAAATAGATTGTAAAAGTAGTGAGAAAGTTTTTAGTGAATTTATACGACAGGTTGTTTCAAAGGCAAAACAAGAAACTATAAATAAATATGCCTATGATATTGTAAAATTTGTTCCTGAAATAGCAGATAATATAGATATAACACCTATGGAAACTTTAATAGGAGCTAAAGAAAAATTTAGAGTTATAAATAACATCAGTAATTTTATTGAAGAGGTATTTTGGGATAAGCCTATAATAATATTAATAGATAATTTACACTGTGCAGATGATTTTATCTTAGAATTTATTCTTTATAATTTTAGCAAATGTAATAAGAATAATAAGTTAATGTTGATATTTACTTATTGTGATGGTGAGTGCTTAAAAAATAAAAAGTTCATGGAATTTATATATAAAGTAAAAGAAGATATAAGACTAGAAATTATACTTAAAGAACTTAATATTGATGAAGTAGGTACTATGATTAAAGATATATTATGTATGCAGCATATACCGGAGAATTTTACTGAGTTAATTTATAAAAATACCAGTGGGAATCCCTTATTTGTAGAGGAATTATTAAAGGATATTTTTTTTCGAAAATATATATATATAAATGATAGTAGCGGAAAATGGTATAAAAAATATGATTTTGAAAATCTTCAATTTCCTAAAAATATGCATGAAGCACTAGAGAGTCAAATAAATGAGTTTGATAAGATAACTTATGAGATTCTTTCAGTAATTTCTATATTTGATAAAGCAACTTCTTTAGAGATGATAAGTATATTTGTAGATATAGACATTAATAAACTTCAAAAATTTATAGATGATTTAATATCTAAAGGAGTATTATGTAAGAAAATTGAAGATAGAGGTTTTGTTTTTGATTTCTATAATAAGTTTTTAAAAATATATATTAACGATAGAATAGATAAATATGAAAAAAAGCGTAAACATAAATTAGCAGCAGAGATGTTAGAAAGATACTATTTAGAAGGAGGAAATGAATATTTAGAGGAGCTTATTTATCATTTAGAAGGAGCAGAAGACAAAATAAAATTAATAAATTATTATAATAAAAACGCAGAGACAATGTTAATGCTGAATAATAAAAAAGATGCCATAAGTAATTTTCTTAAAATATTACATTATTTAAAAATCAGTGGAAGTAATAGTAAGTATATATTAAATGTGATGCTAAATATAGGCAATTTATATGTTCAAGAAGATGAACAAAATACTGCTCTAGAATATTTTAAAGATGCAGTGATATTAGGGGAAAAAGAGCATTGTTACGAGGAAGTAGTAGATGCTCTAATTAATATATTAGAGATATATATTGAAAGAAATTATATAAAAGAAGCTAAGGTATATGAAGAAAAAGCAAAAGAAATATTAAAGGAAATAAATTATGAAGATGGTTTAATAGCATATAATTTTATACTGGCGTCTATGTATTTAGCAGAAAGAAAATATGAAGAATCCTATAATATTTGTATAGACACCTTAAAAAAATGTGATGAAAAAAACTCAGAATATAAATTCAAATGTTATAGTATAATATGCAGTATATTTATATATACAAATAAAATAAAAGAAGCATTACAAATGCTTACTGAATGTTTAGAATTGTGTAATGATGAAAATTATAGACAGAGAATAAGGGTACTAAATAATATAGGGGTTATATATAGTGATTATCATGAGAATACGGATAAGGCTTTTGAATGCTTTAATAAAGTATATAATTTAAGTAAGGAAAAGAATTTAGTATATGATGAAATAATAGCATTAACAAATATAGCTTTTGTTCACTATAGCTTGAATCAATATAACGATGCTTACGATAATTATATTTTAGCATCAGAAAAAGCTAAAAAATATGATTATCCTTCTATAGAGTTTTACTGTAATACTTATTTAGGGAATATATTATATAAATTTGGAAGATATAGCGAAACTTATAAATACTATTTACTGAGTAAGAGATATATTGATGAATACAATGTAACAGAAAGGGATGCAGGGCAATTTTATCTTTTAGGATATAGGATTCACTATATTTGTGGAGAGATATGTATAGCAGAAAATTATATGAAAAAAGCTTTAGATTCTTACAAGAACTCTGATGTAATATTTAGATTTGAAATTGAGCTTTTAAACTTAATTTTTAAACTTGAGCAAAATAAATATGAAGATATAGAAGAATTGTTTAAAGAATTAGAAGAAAAATTTAATAATTTTACTAATAAAGATACTGCGGCTTCAATAGTATGTATTTCAGCGACAAATTTTTATTTAAACAACAGTATTAAATTAGCTAAAAGATTGCTAAGTCTAATTGAACCAATAGAAAATGAAGTTAAATCCTATAGAAATATTACAAGAGTCATTTTTCTTAAGACAGTATTATACGATAATGCTAATTTAGAAAGCCTAGTTGATGTTTTGAACAGTTGTAAGGAAGAAGAGCAAAGTTATTTATTATGGATAGTTTATTTAACTATAGCAAATTATTTTTATAATAAAAAAGAATATTCTTATGCGGCAATCTATTATTTTGAAGCTTGTGGAGTAATTATAGATTTAACATTACAAGTACCTAAAGATTTTAGAGTAGGTTTTATTACTTGCAATAATATGGTATTGCCATTTGAAAGATTTAAGTGTATAGTTGAATGTTATAAATATGGAAAAAACTTTATAGATTCTAATAAGAATAAAATTGAAGTTAATACAGAGAATGATGTAGAAGATTTATTTAATTTATTAAATTATAATGAATTTATAAAGAGTAATTTTTTTATGGATTCTTTAAGAGAACTAAGTTCTTTATCACTACCTACAAAAATAACGAATATAACAGATGTTTTTGAACATTTAACAACAAATAGTATAAAGAATATGGAAATAATAGTTCAATACTTATGTTATTTAACTATATCCAGTAGAGCAATAATAGTAGTTGAAAATGACAGAAAATTTGAAATTTTAGCAAGTAGTAATAGCAATAAACAATTACCTAAAGATTTAACTATACTTAATAGAGTGAGAGATATTAGAAAACCACATATTATTAAAGATGATTTTATAGAAAGGGTTACTCTTACATCTTGTAAAATAACTAGTTCATCTATTAAATCAAGTATGTGTATTCCAATAATAATGGATGGTAAAGGTGATAAAGGAATTAAAATTTTAAAAAGAAATTCTGATATATATTATATAGATAATACTATAGGGTATATTTATTTAGAATCTGAGAGAATATTAAATAATATTAATGAAGATAGCTTAAAAGAATGTTTAAAAATTACTAAGATATTAGGTATTATACTTGATAAGTATAATACTCAAATCAGCTCTACTACAGATAAATTGACTTCTACTCTTACTAGAAAGTATTTAGAAAAAGCAATTAACAATCAATTAGAATATTGCAATGAATGCAATTCTAGTTTTTCTATTCTTATGATTGATATAGATTTATTTAAAGATATAAATGATAGATTTGGCCATAGAACAGGAGATTTAGTATTAAAAGAAATTTGTGATATTATACTGGATAATATAAGAGAAACAGATATATGTGGAAGATATGGAGGAGAAGAATTTATAGTAATTCTTCCAGAAACAGATATGTATGGAGCTTATACAGTTGCAGAAAAAATTCGTGATAAAATTCATAAGAGAAACATATTAAAGGGTAAACGGGATGTTACTATAAGTTTAGGAGTAGCCACTTTTCCCGAACATGCTACTCAGTATGAAGAATTAATAGAAAAAGTAGATCAAGCTCTATATATTGCTAAAAATACAGGTAGGAACAGATCAGTGGTATGGAGTGAAAAATATAGAGGCAAATTGAATCCAACAAATAAGCTTACAGGGATTATTTCCGGTAACATAAATCAAGATTTTAGAAATGTTTCAACCATGATTGATCTTGTTGAAATTGTTGGAGCCAGTAAAGAAAGAGAAGAAATGCTCTATAATGCATTAGGAAGAATTATAGAATCAACAGAATCAGATAATGGAATCATATTCCTAGTAAGTGATAGTGAAATAAGAGATATCTATGGAAGAAGAGCATTTGATAAAGAATGGATAAATTCTGAAAAATATAATGAAAGCTTAGTAAGAGATGTTATAGTTAATAAGAATAATATTTGTACTATAGATTGGGATAATATCAATGAATGTGATTCTTTAAGTTCTATGCCAAATTGGAAATCAGTGATTGTTTCACCTATTATAAAAAATGATAAAGTTAGGGCAGTTTTATATTTATCTGTTTCCGCTAGAAAAAAGGAATTTGCACTAGATGATGTAAATTTTGTAACTATACTAGGAAAAACCTTACTTTCAAAATTATAAAATAAAGCCATTTGTGTAAAACAAATGGCTTTATTCCTGCTCTATAATTTTCATATATAGAATAAAAAATAAGTATATTATATATGAAAAAGGGTAAAATCATAAAATGATGCTCATATATTATGGATATTATTCATGATGTAGGTGACATTAGGCATCTGAAAGAAAATAGGCTAACATATGATCTATTATTTTTTTGAAGATGCCTTAATAATGATAGTACTGGAGCGAGAAGTTTATGAAAGAAATATTACATTTAGGAGTGGATGTAGGATCAACTACTATTAAGCTTGTATTATTAGATATGAAGGATAATATTATTTATAGTAAATATGAACGACACTACTCTAATATAAAAGAAACTACAGCTTTACTTATAAAAGAAGCTTTTAATAAATATAAAGATTATAATATTACAGCAATGATGACAGGGTCTAGTGGATTATCACTTTCAGGGCTTTTAGAATTATCTTTTATTCAAGAGGTTATTGCTTGCACAAAAGCAATTGAAACTTTTATAGATACTGCTGATGTAGCGATAGAATTAGGTGGAGAAGATGCAAAAATAACATACTTTGAAGGCAGTTTAGAGCAACGTATGAATGGAGTTTGTGCTGGTGGTACAGGAGCTTTTATAGATCAGATGGCTACATTACTTGAAACTGATGCTCAAGGATTAAATGAGTTAGCTAAAAATTATAAGATTATTTATCCAATTGCTGCAAGATGTGGAGTTTTTGCAAAAACTGATATACAATCTCTTATAAATGAAGGAGCTACAAAGGAAGATATAGCTGCATCTATATTTCAAGCTGTTGTAAATCAAACCATAAGTGGTCTTGCTTGTGGAAAGCCAATAAAGGGGAATGTAGCATTTTTAGGAGGACCTTTATACTTTTTATCAGAGCTTAGAAAAAGATTCATTGAGACTTTAAAATTAAAACAGGAAGAAATATTATTTCCACAAAACTCTCAACTATTTGTAGCTATTGGTACAGCTATTGAATCTAAAAAAGAGAAAGCTATAACCTTTGAACAATTATTAAAATCTATTGAAAACTTAGGTAATAACAATGTATCTACTTCATATACATTAGAGCCATTATTTAAAGATGAACAAGAATTACAAAGTTTTAGAGAAAGGCACTATAACTGTAAGGCTAAAAGAAGAGATATAACTACATATGAAGGTGAAGCTTTTCTAGGTATAGATGCTGGTTCTACAACTACTAAAGCTATATTAATAGATAATGAAGGTGCCATATTATATTCTTTTTATGATGGTAATAAGGGAAATCCTTTAGAAAGTACTATAAACATATTAAGAGATATATATAGTAAGATGGATGAGAAAATAAAAATTGTTAAAGCCACTGTTACTGGATATGGAGAAGCCCTTATAAAGTCAGCTCTAAATATTGATATTGGAGAAGTTGAAACCATTGCACATTATAAAGCATCGGAGCACTTTTTAAAAGGTGTGGACTTTATCCTTGACATAGGAGGTCAAGATATGAAGTGCATTAAAATAAAGGATGGAGTGATAAATTCTATTCAATTAAATGAAGCTTGCTCATCAGGATGTGGTTCTTTTCTTGATATGTTTTCACAATCTTTAAATATGAGTATTGAAGAGTTTTCTAGTGAAGGCTTATTATCACAAAGTCCAGTAGACTTAGGATCAAGATGCACCGTGTTCATGAACTCTAAAGTTAAGCAGGTTCAAAAAGAAGGAGCAAATATTGGAGATATATCTGCTGGATTATCTTATTCTGTAATTAAAAATGCCCTTTATAAAGTTATAAAAATAAAAAATCCTGAGGAACTTGGAGAAAAAATTATAGTTCAAGGAGGAACTTTTTATAATGAGGCTGTTTTAAGAGCCTTTGAGAAAGTTTCTGGCAAAGAAGCTATAAGACCTGATATCGCAGGACTTATGGGAGCATTTGGTGCTGCTCTTATTGCAAAAGAAAATTATAATAAAAATGAAGTTTCTAGTATTTTAGCAGAATCTGACCTTGAGAAATTTAAAGTAGCAAATGAATTTAATCACTGTGGATTATGTAGTAATAACTGCTTGCTTACTATAAATAAATTTTCCGATGGTAGAAAATTTATTTCTGGTAATAGATGTGAGAGGTGTGTAGGAGTTGCTAAAAATAAAAAGAAAGCGGCAAATTTATTTGATTATAAATATAAAAGAATTTTTGGATATACACCTCTTACCATAGAAGAGGCAACAAGAGGAGAAGTAGGAATACCAAGAGTTTTAAATATGTATGAAAACTATCCATTTTGGTACACTTTCTTTACGGAACTAGGTTTTAGAGTAGTATTATCTCCAAATTCTACAAAGAAAATTTATAATGAAGGAATTGATACTATACCATCTGAGTCTCTTTGTTATCCTGCGAAAATTGCTCATGGTCATATAGTAAATCTTATAAAAAAGGGTTTAAAATTTATATTTTATCCATGTATTCCTTATGAGAAACTAGAAGATGAGACCGCAGACAATCACTATAACTGCGCTATAGTAATTTCTTATCCAGAAGTTATTAAAAACAATATTGAATTTTTGAGAAGTGGAGATATTATATATAAAAATCCATTCTTAAATTTTAATGATAAAAAGTCAATGAAAAAAAATTTATATGATGAATTAAGAGCCTTTGATATAAGTCAAAAAGAAATAAATATTGCAATTGATAAAGCTTATGAGGAAGCTATAAAGGTTAAGGAAGACTTAAAAAATAAAGCATTAGAAATTTTAGGAGACTTAGATAAAAGTGGTGGAAAGGGAATTGTATTAAGCGGTAGACCATATCATTTAGATTTAGAAATAAATCATGGTATAGCCAATATGATATCAGAAGAAGGGTTGGCAGTTTTTACAGAGGATTCCGTAGCTGATTTAGCTAAAACTTCAAGACCACTAAGAGTGCTTGATCAATGGACTTACCATTCAAGAGCATATAGGGCTGCAAATTTTGTAGGTAATAGAGAAAATCTAGAGTTAATCCAATTAAACTCTTTTGGATGTGGATTAGATGCAATTGCTACAGATCAAGTACAAGAGATATTAGAAAGTTTCGGGAAAATATATACATTACTAAAAATAGACGAAGTCAATAATTTAGGTGCAGCTAGGATTAGAATACGCTCTCTTAAGGCTGCTATAGATAATAGAAATAAATTACAAATTTCTAAGTTAAAAGTTATAAACACATACGATAAAACTGTATTTACAAAAGAGATGAGAGAAAAACATACAATACTTTGTCCGCAATTTTCTCCAATACATTTTAAGCTGTTGGAAGTTGCTTTTAAAAGTTCAGGATACAATTTAAAAGTGTTACCAACAGTTAATAGGCATACCATAGAAGAAGGATTAAAATATGTAAATAATGATACTTGTTATCCTGCCATTGTAGTAATAGGTCAAATCATAAGTGCGCTTAAGTCTGGAGATTATGATTTAAGTAGTACTTCTGTAGTAATTTCTCAGACAGGAGGCACTTGTAGAGCATCCAACTATATTGGTCTTATAAGAAAAGCATTAAAAGATGCAGGATATGAAAAAGTACCAGTTATATCTTTAAGTGTTCAAGGAATAGAGAATAACCCAGGATTTAAAATAACTGTGCCAATGGTTAATAAAGGTTTGATGGCAGTAACCTATGGTGATCTGCTTATGAAAATGATAAACAGAGTAAAGCCCTATGAGAAGATAAAAAATTCAACAGACTTACTTTATTTAAAATGGTTAGAAATATGTAAAAACAACATAATTAGTGGAAGTTTTAAAGAATTTAAAAATATTATAAACCAAATGATAAATGAATTTGATAGTTTGGAAATTAATAATACAATTAAGCCAGAGGTAGCATTAGTTGGAGAAATTTTCCTAAAATATCATAGTTTAGCAAATAATAATATTATAGAAATATTAGAAAAAGAAGGAGCAGAAGTAATAGTACCGGATTTAATGTATTTTCTATTATATTGTTCTTATAATCAGAAGTTTAAATATGAGAAGTTAGGTGGAAGTTTAAAAGATTTCTTAGGTGGTAAATTGGCTATTAAATATATAGAATTTTATATAAGTGAAATGAAAAAAGCTCTTAGTAATAGTAAAAGATTCACACCACCAGAGACAATTGAAAAATTAGCTAAAAGAACAGATGACATTTTATCTCTTGGAAATCAAGCTGGAGAAGGATGGTTATTAACAGCGGAGATTGTTAAATTGTTAGAAGCTGGAATTAATAATATGGTTTGTATACAACCATTTGCCTGTTTACCAAATCATGTAATAGGAAAAGGTATGATTAGAGAAATTAAGAGAAGATACCCGTATTTAAATATTACACTAATAGACTATGATCCTGGTGCTAGTGAAGTAAATCAATTAAATAGAATGAAACTTATGCTTTCTACTGCAACTAAAAATTTAGAAAAGTTAGAAAAAAATAAAACAGAAATAAAAAATTAATGTGTTATTAAGTAAATTAATTTTAAGCGTTAATAAAACTAGAAATATATAGGGAAAAATACTTTCAAATTTAATGGCTTCTTTACTATAAAGAAGCCATTAAATTTTAAGGATATAAAAATTATTTTTTTAAATTATAATATAGGTATTTAAATGAATATTAAACTTTAAGTAAGTAAAATATATTTAAAGGGATATGTGTTTCCTTTATGTATGTCTGATATAATGTAATAAAGTTAGGAGTGATTTTATGAGATATGAAGTAGGTAAAATTTATAACGGATTTAAACTTATAGAAGAAAAAAATATACAAGAAATAAATTCAATATCAAGAATTTTTGAACATGAAAAGACTAAAGCAAGGTTATTACATCTAGAAAATGATGATAACAATAAAGTTTTTTCAATAGGGTTTAGAACCCCACCAGAGGACAGTACAGGGGTAGCACATATATTAGAGCATAGTGTACTTTGTGGTTCAAGAAAATTTCCAACAAAAGAACCTTTTGTTGAACTTATAAAAGGATCCTTAAACACATTTTTAAATGCTATGACCTTTTCAGATAAGACTATATATCCTCTTGCTAGTAAGAACGAGAAAGACTTCTTAAACTTAATGGATGTATATTTAGATGCAGTATTTTACCCTAACATATATAATGAGCCAGAAATATTAATGCAAGAAGGTTGGCATTATGAGCTTGAAAATAAAGAAGATGATTTAACCTATAAAGGTGTTGTATACAATGAAATGAAAGGTGCATTTTCTTCACCAGAAGGAGTGCTAATGAGAAAAATTCAGGAAGGACTATTTCCTGATACAACCTACGGAGTAGAGTCAGGTGGAGATCCCGAACATATTCCAGATTTAACTTATGAAGAGTTTTTAGCATTCCATACTAAATATTATCATCCATCTAATAGCTATATTTTCTTGTATGGAGATATGCATTTAGATAATTGCTTAAAGCTTATAAATGAAGAATATTTAAGTAATTTTGACTGTAAAGATATAAATTCTAAGATAGAACTTCAATCACCACCTAAAGAAAAAATTGAAATTGTGGAAGAATATCCTATAGCTATAGATGATAGTGAGAAAGATAAAACTTTTATGGCTTTAAATTTTGTAACGGGAAGAGCTTATGAGCCTGAAGTGCATTTAGCATTAGATACTTTAGAATACTTATTATTAGAAACTCAAGGTGCACCTCTTAAAAAAGCATTATTAGATGCTAATATAGGTAAAGATGTATATGGAAGCTTAGATGCAAGTATATTACAACCTATATTTAGTATAGTAGTTAAAAATTCCGATGAAAGTAAAAAAGAAGAATTTGAAAGAATTGTTTATAATACTTTAAAGCAGCTTGTAGATAACGGAATAGATAAAAAGCTTATAGAGGCTTGCATTAATATAACAGAATTTAGATTAAGAGAGGCGGATCTTCAGGGATTCCCTAAAGGATTATTTTATTATATATCTCTTATGGATAGTTGGTTATATGGAAAAAGCCCTATAATTCATTTAGAATATGACGATATGATTAATAAGATGAAAACTGCATTAACTACAAATTATTTTGAGGATCTTATTAATAAATATTTACTAAATAATAATCATTCATCATTATTAATATTAAAACCTAAAAAAGGATTAGCAGAAGAAACAGATAAGAGAATTTCTGAAAAGCTAAAAACTTATAAAGAAACTTTAAATGATGAAGAAATTGAAAATATAATAAAACAAACTAATTCTTTAATGGAACGTCAAAATACACCTGATTCACCAGAAGTATTAGAAACAATTCCTATGCTGTCATTAACAGATATAGAAAAGACTGTTGATGATTTAGCAATAGTAGATAAAGAAATTAATGGGGTTAGAGTTTTATGGCATGATACTTTTAGTAGCAAAATAGCGTATATAAACGTTCATTTTGATGCTATGTCCTTAGAAGAGCAATATATACCTTATGCAAGTTTACTTTCTTCATTATTAGGCAAACTGGATACAGATAAAAAATCTTATGTGGATTTATCTAATGAAATGTTAATTAATACAGGTGGAATTTATTTTAAGAGTGAAATATTTGCAGATGATTTAGATAGTAACAAGTATTATCCATATATTGTGGGTTATTCTAAAGGTATTGTGGATAAAATTCCTCATCAATTGGAGTTATTATCAGAGATATTTAACTATACTAACTTTAAAAATAAAAAACGTATAAGAGAAATTGTTCAACAATTAAAATCTAGAATAGAAATGAAAATGATTGATAGAGGACACCAAGTAGCTGCTTCAAGGCTAAATTCTTATTACACACCAACAGCTAAATATATGGAATATATTTCTGGCTATGAATACTATAAATTCATAAAAGATATAGAAGAAAACTTTGATAATAAAATAGATGAAGTTATAGAGAAATTAGAGCATGTTAAAAAGGTTATATTTAATAAAAATAATCTAATGGTAACTATTACAGGTGAGAAAGAAGAATTTGATATCCTAGGAGAAAATATAGGTATATTAGCTAAAGATTTAAAAGATGAGAAATATGAAAAGCAGCATTATAAATTTGAAGAAGAACAGAAAAATGAAGGCTTGTTAACTTCCTCAAATGTTCAATATGTAGCTAAAGGATATAACTTGAAGAAGTTAGATTATAAATACAGTGGAAAATTATTAGTATTAAAGACAATAATGAGTCTTGACTACCTATGGAATAAAATAAGAGTTCAGGGCGGAGCTTATGGAGGATTTGCAAATTTAGTTAGAAGCGGAAACTTAGTATTTGTATCTTATAGAGATCCAAATTTAGCTGAAAGCTTAAAAATTTATGATAATGTTGTAGATTATATTAAAAACTTTTCTACCTCTGAGAGAGAGATGACTAAATATATTATAGGTACAATTAGTGAATTAGACGCACCTTTAACACCTTCAATGAAGGGTGATAGAGCGGTAGCCTTTTACTTAAGACATATTACTAAAGAAGATAGAATAAAAGAAAGAGAAGAAGTTTTAAGCACAACAGAAGAAGATATAAAAGGCTGTGCAAAAATGATGGAAGATATAATGAACAAGAATTTTTATACTGTATTAGGAAATGACAATAAAATTAAAGCGAACAGTAGCCTATTTAATAACTTAGAAAATGTATTTAAATAAGGCATATTCAAAAAATAACTAGTCAGTATGATATTCTATTTTACATCCATCTTTGACTAATTATTTTCTTTCATATGTCAAATTGATAACTGCCTTATGGATTTCTATAAGGCAGTTTATTTTAAAATCTAATTGTTGAGGAATAATCTTATAAAGTTTTTTATTAGCTTAAAGTTATGACTAATTGACTTGTACTTAGTAATATAAAGGTTTGGAGGTATATTTATGAAAGTATTATTTACTTATAATTATGGTAAAGAAAAGATTAAGGCAATAGAAGACTTAGGCTATGAAGTTATAATTAAAGATGAAAAGACTATAACCTACAATGAAGAACTAGATGATGTAGAAATATTAGTTTGCTATAATCCCTTTGAAACTTTAGATATAATGAAAATGAAAGGTTTAAAATTAATATTATTGTCTAGTATAGGTATAGATCAAGTGCCTAGGGATATCATAAAAGAAAAAAATATAATACTTTGTAATAATAAAGGTGGATATAGCATTCCTATAGGAGAATGGATTGTATTAAAAATATTAGAAATGCTTAAAAAAAGCAAAGATTCTTATGAAAATCAAAGACTTCATAAATGGAAGATGGATACTTCCCTACTAGAACTTTATGGAAAGACAGTTACCTTTATAGGTACAGGAAGTCTTGCAAAGGAAGGGGCTAAAAGACTTCAAGGTTTTGAAGCTAATATATTAGGCATTAATACCTCAGGTCATGAAGAAGAATATTTTCATAAATGCTATTCTATAGATGAGTTAGAAAGGGTACTTCATACTAGTGATGTTGTAGTCATAACTATACCTTATACAGAAAAAACTCATCATTTAATAAATAAAGATACTATAAATAAAATGAAAGATGGCGTATTTTTAGTGAATGTAGCAAGGGGAAGTATAATAGATGAAAGTTCACTTACTGAAGCTTTAAAAACAGGTAAAATTGCCTTTGCAGCACTAGATGTTTTCGAGGAAGAACCATTAAATGAAAATAGTATCCTTTGGGAATTAGAAAATGTAATAATAAATTCCCATAATTCATGGATTTCAGAAATGAGAAATGAACGAAGATTTACTACTGTGTATAAAAATTTAAGTCATTATAAAAATAATGAAAATTTATTTAATGTTGTAGATTTAAATAAAGGATATTAATTTATATAGTGCGGATTATTAAAAGAGCTTTTATGCATTTTATCATAAAGGCTTTTTATTTATTAGAGGGTATTTAGCAAAGATAAAGGATTCATCAAGTTATATCATATGAATGAAGGTATATCTAAGTGGACATGTAATATAGAAAAATAATTTGATTTGAGAGAATATTACTTATAAAAGGTAATATTCTCTCCTTTTATAACATCTTAAATATTTAAAGCCATAGTTTCATTAATCTTTAGCCATTCCAGTATTATCATCTGTATCCCATGATTGAGATTGAAAAGCAAGAAATATTGCTGTCCATGTATTTTGAGATGGAAAATATATTAAAAGTCCACCATCTTGATAAACACCATTTTCATATTGATGATCTCCTGTATTACCTTGATTCATATGTATATTATGCATACCACAATTAGGTACTAATTTAAATGAGCCGATATCTCTGTTTGATTTATATATTCCAGGTGACCATTTTGCTCCAAAAGCATATAGGTCAGCATTTTTATTCCTAGCTTCACTTATTATCTGAACAAATTTATCTGTAATATCATTATCATAACCTTCTGCATCATGAGGTAAAGTAATCATATCTTCTTTAGTAAAGCCAAGATTTCCCCGGACATAATCTAAAGTGTATTCAAAACTATAAGAAAATCCATATGGTACATCAATTATCTTTGAAATAATAGGATGAATAAAATTTTTATTTAAATAAAATCTTAATTCACTAGGTTTCTCAGCAGATTTAACATTTATAGATAATTTATAATGATCATTATTTGCTTGAACGTGAATTTGAAAATGAGGAGTTTTTTCACTCTCTCTTTCTTCCTTATAATCTATAACCTTACACTTAAGCATTCCATAGCTATTCAAACCTGGAGGGTTACATTGATAATTTTTATATTTATTACGACTATTTTTAGTTTTTCTAGGCATAATATCAATCCTTTCAGATTTAGTTTCATAATAGTATCCTTAGCTAAAAAAGTGATTTTAAGTTAAGGCATCTTCAAAAAATAATAGACCAATATGTTAGCCTATTTTTCATCATACTGCGTTGTCAGAACCCACTCATAGCATACCACTATGAGCGGAACCTGACGCCTTGTCTGATATAAAATATACTAACATCTTTAGTTTATTATTTCTTTTCAGATACCTAAAGTTAAAACATAGAAAGTGCATTAAATATTATTTGTTTATAAATCTAATTTTATTATTTAATAATAAAATTAGCTAGAGGAAGTAATTCATTTATAGTTTTATGGTAATAGGACAATATATTTATAGATATGAAAATATTAAAATTACCTATGATATAATATAAAAAAGAGATATTTTTAAAATTTAAGAAGTAAAAAGAGGGGTTTAAAATGATAGCAGAGATATTATGTGTTGGAACAGAACTATTACTAGGAGATATTGTCAATACTAATGCTCAATATTTAGCAAGAAGACTTAGTGAACTTGGAGTATTTGTTTATCATCAAAGTGTTATAGGAGATAACCCTGAAAGATTAAAGGAGGCTTATAAGTTAGCATTTAGCAGGTCAGATTTAGTTATTACCACTGGAGGACTAGGACCTACAAAAGATGATCTAACTAAAGAAGTAGCCTTTGAATATTTTGGAAAAGAAAGTGTATTACATAAAGAATCTTTAAAAATAATACAGGGATATTTCAACAAATTAGGCAAACCTATGTCAGAGAGCAATAAAAAGCAGGCATATTTTCCAGAAGATGCTGTAATACTTCCAAATAATAATGGTACAGCACCAGGATGTATTATTGATGAAGAAGGGAAAATACTTATAACTCTTCCAGGGCCACCAAAAGAAATGAAGCCTATGTTTGAGGAAGCTGCGGTACCATATCTCTTAAAATATCAAGATGGTATATTAGTTTCTAAGGTGTTAAGAGTCATAGGAGTAGGTGAAAGTGAAGCAGCAGATATGTTAAGTGATATTATAGATAATCAAACAAATCCTACTGTAGCTCCTTATGCAAAAGATGGAGAAGTAACCTTTAGAATAACTGCTAAATCCCATAGTGAAGAGGAAGGGTATGAATTAATAAAACCTATAGAAGAAAAAGTGAGAAAGATATTAGGTGATAGGGTTTATGGGGAAGGAGAAACATCTTTAGAAGAAGTATTAGCAGAAATGTTAGTAAAAAATAATTTAACTATTGCTACTGCTGAATCTTGTACAGGAGGAATGATTGCTGCAAAACTTATAAATTATTCTGGTATATCTTCTTCATTTTTAGAAGGTGCAGTAACTTATAGTAATGAATCAAAGATAAGAAGACTAGGTGTTAACAAAAATACTTTAGAAACTTATGGTGCAGTAAGTAGTGAAACTGCTGAAGAAATGGTAAGCGGAATAACAAAAACTTCAGGCGCAGATATAGGTATATCTATTACAGGAATAGCAGGACCAAGTGGTGGAACAGAAGAAAAACCTATAGGACTTGTATATATAGGATTATCTATTAAAGGTGAAATAATAATTAAAAAATTAAATCTTGCAGGAAATCGTCAAAAAATAAGAGAGAGAGCTACAAATATAGCTTTAAATTTATTACGCAGAGAGCTTTTAAAAAGAGGAATACGATAATATAGTTATGTAAAAATAACCTTGATATTAGATAAAATATTAAATATCAAGGTTTATTTTTATATTTTAAACATTTTTATCAAATCATTGTTTATATACTGGTTCCATATATGCATTTATAGGTGTTTTAACAGTAAACTCCCATGTATCAACTACTTTTCCAGACCAATTTTCTATACGATATCCTTTATGCTTACTAACTATAAAATCACAATATATACCAATTCTATTAAATCTAGTGCTGTCTGCTGATATATTTATCAATTCATTTTTTAATTTGGATTTTAATAATGAAGATATCTCTTTATATTTTAATCCTTTAACATTGTCAGTAATTATATAGGAACTTGCTTTTCTCCAATTAGGAGTTAGAGGATGATAATCTATAAATTCATGACTACTATTTGAGGTGCTTATAAGTTCTGTTTTATGATGATGACCTATTGCACCGCCACTCATAATTGCAGTAACTTTAGATATTTCCAATGCTGACACATTAATTGAACTAAATAATAATATTATTAACATGGGAACAATTAGAAATTCTCTTTTAATTTTCATCGAATAATATCCTACCTTTTCCATTTTTATTATATTGGTTTCTATCTATATTTTTACATATGGAATCATATATGTGAAGTTGTATTAATAAGTTTTTTTATAGTTCATAATTTTAAATATTTTTTTGGCATTAAGAATTCTAGAAAAGAACTGTAGATAGGAATACCAATTATATACCTATCTACAGTTCAAGTTATATATTTAAGTTTTTTGAGGGAGGATATTATCTAAGTTTATATAACCATTACCTTGCATATATTTTTTTTCTTTCAAAAGCTTAGAAGATATTTTTAGCAATCCATAAACATCTTCAAACTTTAAATCATTATTATACTCATATAATAATGCGCATACTCCAGCAATAAATCCACAGCCGATAGAAGTGCCAGTATAATCTACATAGGAGTATTTAAGTTTAGAAGGATATAACTTCATTCCATCTCTTTCAGAAACATAATTTATATCAGTATTTAAAGAAGTTACATTTACACAGGCGGCTACAAAATCAGGCTTAGATAAAGCTCTTGAGGATCCACAGGAGGAAAAATCATAAATTTTATTTCCTATAGTTGTATCCATTCCACCTACAGTTATTACTTCTTTTAAAGTTGCTATTCCTCGTATACTATCTTCTCTATTTCCATTATGACCAGAAGGTACTACTACAATCATTCCATTGTTAATGGCTTTTTTAAATAGCTTTGAATACAAAGCTAATACTCTTTTAGATATATCATAGGTTTCAAAAGGCAAACAAATTATTTTTATGTTAAACTCCTCACTAAGATCAATTAAATTTTCTATAGCTAATAGTGTGGTAGAAATATAAGATTTACCTATATTATCAAAGGCTTTTACCATGACAACATGACTATTTTCTGCAATACCTTTATTTTTACCTTTAGATTCATATCCACTTCCGCAAATTAATCCTGTTATAAAAGTACCATGCCCGTTATCATCATAAGGATAAGTATGTCCTTTTAAGAGATCTACAAATTTTTTTATTTTATTATTTGAATGAGTAAGGTCACTATGAGGATAAGTACCACTATCTACAATACCAATTCCTATTCCTCTACCACTTAAATTATAATTTCCTTTTAGTATGCTATTATTACTTTGGAGAGATATGCCATTAGAATACAACACACTTCTACCGCATAAAAATGCATAATCATCTAACATCATATACTTAACTTCTGGAAATTCTAAAAGTCTCTTTATAGCAGATGAGTTTAAGATAGCAACCATACAATTTATACTTACTATTGAAAATAGATATTCGCCTCTAAAAGATTTAATTTTTTTCTCTAGTCCGTCTTTTAGACTTCTATATTGAATTATCACCCTATAGCTGTTATACAGATTACTAGATAAGGCATCTTTTAACGTCGGTGATAACTTTCTTTTAAAAGAGAACATAAAAAGGCCTCCTATCGATTGTTACGCTAATAATATTATATGAATATAGTAAATAAATGTTAAAAATTTATATTAATCATTTTCAAAAAATAGATTAGAATATTAACTATCAATTTTGAAAGATTTAATCATACTCTGGGAATTTACTGAAACTTAATTAGGATAATTTATTAGATGAAAAATTAATTACACGTAAAAAAGCAGTAAATTACTTAAGTTTACTGCTATAAATATTCTATTTAAATCGTTTAAAATAAAATGTATCATAATACTTACTAATTATTTTTCAATATATTTAAAATCATATATATCTTTGCACATATTAAAGAAAGCTGTAGCAATAGGTGTAAGAGTTCTCCTAGAACTTACTATAAGATATATACTTCTTTTTAATGAAAGCCCTTTTATAGTACTTATTCTCATCTTATTACAACTAACTAAATCATCACATAGGCATTTTGATAATATGGAAACTCCCATACCTAATTTTAATAATTTAATTTGTGCATCCAAATTATCAACTTCACATAATACTTTTAATTTATTGACATCTATATCTCCATCCATAAGAGCTGATTCAAATGTTTTTCTGGTTGCAGACTCTCTTTCTCTTATTATAAATTTATAGTTTAATAAATCGGAAGGCTTAACTACTTCTGGCAAGTTTAGATTTGGATGAGAGACTATAACTAACTCGTCATCCATAATTTTATAGCTTTTTATTTTGCTATTATGTATCATTGTACCAACTAATCCAATTTCGCAATTTAAATCTAAAATATCTTTTATAATTCCAACGGAGCCTTGTTCTTTTATATTAAATTTAACGTTTGAATAAGTATCATTAAAATTACTAATTAGCTCAGGTAATATAGAATTGCAAGGTGTAGTACTTGCAGAAATATGCAACCTTCCAGAAATGTTGTTGTTGAAATTTGACATGTCTGCAATGGCATTGTTTCTAGTATTAATTATATCTGTTGCATATTCTAGAAAAGACTCCCCAGCAGGAGTTAAATTAACTTCTTTAGAGGTTCTATCAAAAAGTTGAATTTTTAATTCCTTTTCAAGACTAGATATATTAGAGCTTATCGTCGGTTGTGAAAGATAGATAGCGTTTGCAGCCTTAGAGAAACTTCTTAATTTTGCCACAGTTATAAAGGCTTCTAATTGTTTAAAATCCATAATTCTCCCCCTAATATTTTATTACATTCATATATATTATCTATTTAACTATTTAATATTTCAATACAATTTAGTAAAAAGTTTAACAATATTGAAAATTATAGCTATTAATTACTTAATTATGCAAAAATTCATGAATAATTTTACATTAAATGTAACTAAATTCACGTTATTCTTACTAAGATTTATAATTAAGTTATATTTTTGAAGTTTTATAATTAGCTATATAACATATTAGTTTAAAAATTAACAACAAAGTATAAACTTAATTTTAGAAGAATTAAATTTTTTAATATTTTATAATAAAATTCATAATATATATCTATTAACTTTATTATAAAATAAAGATTAAAAATAAAAAAGATGTGACCGTATCACACCTTTTGCTAACTTTTCCATTTAAATACTATAATACCTACTATCATAATAGCAATTCCTATAATTTCTTTGATTCCACATACTGCATTACATCCATCTGGACTAAACCAGCCAAAATGATCTATAACTGCTGCGGCAGTTAATTGAGCAATTAAAATAATTCCTATAGCGTAAGTAGTTCCTAAGGTCGATATACTTTTCATTACTGTATATATAATAACAGCACCTAGAACTCCTCCTAATAAATAAATTTTATTGGCATCTTTTACAGCTTTTATGTTACCATCACCAGCTAAAAGCATTACTATAAATGTAACTATTAGACCAATTCCTTGAACTATGACATTTGTTTCCCAAAGTCCAACAGTGTCTGAAAGCCTTGTATTAAAAACTCCTTGAAGGCTCATACTTATACCTGAAATTATAGCTATTATTATACCTAACATTTAAATCACCATCCTTAGAGATAGTGTTTCCCAATATTAGGATTAATATTAATCTAGATATATTAGATATATTAAAAAATAACTAGTAAGTATGCCCGCCTACTTTTCATTATAGAGCGTCATTAGAGTTCTATAATGAAAAATAGATGATACATCTTTCACTAGTTATTTCTTAATATGCTTTAATAACCTTCATCTTGTCTTTTATGATTTATTTCATTTTTACTTAGATAAGCTTTTTCAACATCTTTATTGCTAAATCCTAATGCATTTCCTAAAAGAATAAATTTCTCAAATAAATCTATATAGCTTTTTTCTGATTTATCCTTAGCAAAAGTATTTATTTTTTCATTAAGGTCTAAGAACATACTAGTTATATCAGCATTATCTTTAAAACTTAAGCTTTCATTAAGGCCAATGTTTTGGAAATTAGTCTCAAGTCCTATACTTAAAATAAAATGAAGACAGTCTACATATTCTTCAAGAATTATTGAAGCTTCAGAAGGCTTTTTTAAGCTCCAAAATTTAAAGCATCTAGTTTCATTAGCCAGTTCACCTACTTCAACTTGAAGAGCTAATATCTTTTTATAGAATAACTCTTGATTTTGTAAATTATGTTCACTTTCAATTCTATTATCTAGGTTTTCTTGCATCTCAAATAGTTTTTTTAAATTCATTTGTGTTTACCACCTTTCATAAAAGGTTAAGTAAGAGGAAATTTAAAGATTATCATTTCATTTTCATCATTTACAGGTTTCCAAAGCTGTAATTCATTAATTTTAATTATAAAATCTTTATCATTATTTTTAGCAAAACTACAAGCAGAAGCGTATTCAAAGTCACTCCATTGCTTATTGGAAAAATAACTGTTTGCCAGGGAAATATGAAGATCATAATTTTCAATATTTTCTCTTACATTAAATTTTTCCTTTTTTAATATATGATTAATATCCTTTGATAACTTTAATATTCTACCATAATCTCGTATCTTTAAATTTACAGATTTATAGGGCGGGTCAAAGCAAATCACACCGTCTGATTTAGCTTCAAAGGAAGAGTATTTCGTTAGTACGTTCTTTAATGATTTTATAAGCATGTCCATGTCGGGGTCATGTATAACTTCTATAGTAATGTGAAGCTTAGGTAATTTATCATCTTTATCAAAAAGTTTATAATTATAGCAAATTTCTTTTTGTATTTCCTCAATATACTTATAAGAAGAATCATCTAGTAGTGCTACTAAATAATAAATCATAAGAAATACTCCTTTCTAAGATAAGCATATTCAAAAAATAACTAGTCAATATGATAAAGTACTTTGTGTCATATTTTTGACTAGTTATTTTAGGCATATGAAAATAAATAACAAGTCAAAGATGTGACGACTATTTTGCGTCAGACAAGGAAGCAGGTTCATTTGATAGTAGAGCTATCAATGGGTTCTGCTGACGCAGTATGGCACAAAATAGTCTAGCATACTGACTTGTTTATTTTTTGAATATGCCTTATTCCAAACTGCCAACTAAAAATCTTTTAAAGGATAGGATTTAACTATATCTTTATTATTATTCATTTGTTTCCAAATCTCAAATCTATTTATTTTTATAAATTTATAGAAATCTTCCTTACTTCTTTTATTATCTATACAAAGATTTCCATTCATTGATGCTTTTCTAATAGAGTGATTAGCATTAGAAATAGGTATATTAAAAGTAGAGCCATTATACTCTTTAATATTAACTCCATATAATGATAAAGTATCAAACAATTTTCTAGAAATACGATTTATATATCCTTTATCTTCAACCTTTAACCCTACCATGTTAGAGTCTTCATTAAATATAATATTATTATTTATACCTATTTTAAATTTTTTATATGGACTTAACATTTTAGTAAGAACACCATCTAGCTTATCAATATCGTTATTATTTACAACTCCTAAAGGTATATGAAGTACAGGAGTATTTTTGTAAAGTCTATATCTTTTGCTTATACTTCTTTGAAGCTCCGTAATTCCAGAAGATGATGATTCATCAAATAGTGCAACTAAATAATATTTCATAAGTTATCCTCCATAACCCAAAGGTTTTTATGTATAGTATGCACCTTTAAAAAATAATTAATTATTTTTTGAAGGCATCTTAATAATATATTACACAAAAACTATCTTAATTATAATAATAAAACATTATACCATATTTAAGATAAATTGTATTTAGGCATCTTCAAAAAAATAACAAGACAGTATAATTAACCTACTTTTTTAAAGATACCTTAAATAAAGTAAAAGTTACGAATATATATATGTAATAACTCTTGCATATATAGGCTATAGGCTTTATATTATAATGGGAAATTAAAAGCTATGCATTTTAAAATTTAATGTTAAAATATAATATGTATATGATATAATATATTGTAATGTAAATTTTTAAATTAGAATTTGATTAGAAACTTTAATATATATTAAATAGTGAGGATGATACCGTAATGGAAAAATTAGTGATTAATGG
This sequence comes from Clostridium argentinense CDC 2741, assembly GCF_000816675.1. Taxonomy (GTDB): domain Bacteria; phylum Bacillota; class Clostridia; order Clostridiales; family Clostridiaceae; genus Clostridium_J; species Clostridium_J argentinense. The sequence continues at coordinate 237,385 of NZ_AYSO01000018.1, forward strand.
TGGTAAATCCATGTATGGAGAAATAGAAATAAACGGAGCAAAAAATGCAGTAGTGGCTATTTTACCAGCGGCTATTACGGCAAGTAAAGAAGTTTGTTGTATTGAAAATATACCTGATATAGAAGATGTTAATTGTATAGAGAGAATATTTAAATCATTAGGATGTAATGTTAAGAGGGAAAAAAACTCAATAACTATAGATAGTAGAAATGTAGCTAGCTTAAATGCTAACACAGAAGATGTAAGAAAAATGAGGGCATCATATTATTTTTTAGGAGCTTTACTAGGGAGATTTAAAGAAGCGAGAGTTGAGCTTCCAGGTGGATGTCCAATAGGGGTTAGACCTATTGATCAGCATATAAAAGGTTTTGAAGCATTAGGGGCTAAAGTTACTATTGAACATGGTGCTGTTAGTGTGAAAGCTGACAAGTTAATTGGAACTAGTATTTATTTTGACGTTGTAAGTGTAGGTGCAACTATAAATGTTATGCTAGCGGCTACTTTTGCCGAGGGAATAACTGTATTAGAAAATGCAGCTAAAGAACCACATGTTGTTGACGTTGCAAACTTTTTAAATAGTATGGGTGCTAATATAAAAGGTGCTGGTACAGATTTAATAAAAATTACAGGCGTTGATGAACTTACAGGATGCAATTATTCTGTAATTCCAGATCAAATAGAGGCAGGAACATTTATGATTGCAACAGCTGCTTGTGGAGGGGAAGTAACACTTAAAAATGTAATTCCAAAGCATTTAGAATCCATATCAGCAAAGCTTATAGAAATGGGTGCAGAAGTTATCGAATGTGATGACATGGTTACTGTTAAATCTAATGGAAGACTTAAAGGGGTTAATATAAAAACGTTACCTTATCCAGGATTTCCAACAGATGTTCAGCAGCCTATGAGCACTTTATTGACTATATCAAATGGAAGAAGCATTATAAATGAAAGTATATATGAAAGTAGATTAAAGCACGTTGATGAACTAAAAAAAATGGGTGCTAACATAAATGTTGAAGGAAGAATTGCTATAATTGATGGAGTTGAGAAGCTTACAGGATCCCATGTGAAAGCTACAGATTTAAGAGCAGGGGCAGCATTAGTTATTGCAGGACTTGTAGCAGAAGGTGTGACTACAGTAGAAGGAATACACCATATAGATAGAGGATATCCTAATATAGAGAAAAAATTTAAAATGCTTGGTGCAGATATAACTAGAGAAATATTTGAGTAGTAGTATAAGCAAATTACTAACTTTCGGTACTTTAGTTTTTTGATACTAGGCAAAGGAGAATTATATGATATTTTGTCCATTGTTTAGCGGAAGTAGTGGGAATAGTATTTTTGTTTCAAGTAATAATGCAAAAATATTAGTGGATGCAGGAGTACCAGGAAAAAATATAGAGACGCAATTAAAGGAAATAGATCAAAGTCCTAAGGATATAGATGGAATATTTGTTACTCATGAGCATTCAGATCACATAAAAGGCGTAGGGGTTATGTCTCGAAGATATAATATACCCATATATGCTAATGAATTAACATGGGAAGCCATGAAAGATAAAATAGGTAAGATAAAAGAAGAGAATATTAAAATAATAGATAAACAATACATAGAAATTAAAGATATGACAGTACAGACTTTTAGCATATCACATGATGCTGTAGATCCTTCAGGATATGCATTTCATACTAAAGAAGGTATGGCATGTATTGCTACAGATTTAGGTCACTTTTCTGAAAGTGTAAAATCTGTTATAAAAGATGCTGATATATTACTATTGGAAAGTAATCATGATGTTGAGATGCTAAAATTTGGTCCATATCCTTATGTACTAAAGAAAAGAATATTAAGTGATATTGGGCATCTTTCAAATGAAGCCTGTGGCAAGGCTATATTGGAAATAATGAATGAAAAGCATAGAACTATTTATTTAGGACATTTAAGTAATACAAATAACTATCCACAATTAGCATATGAAACGGTTTTAAGTCTTTTAAGAGAAAATTCAATAGAGGCAGGAAGAGATATAACTATTACTATGGCACATAGAGATAGACATAGTGAGGTTGTGTCATTATAATATTTTTAAGAGCAAGAGGCTTAATAAATGCTAATGTTATTGAGCAATAAGGGGGAAGTTATGAATAAAAAAGTATTAATAGTAGCATTATGTTTAGTTTTAGCATTGGCAGCATTAGCTTTTCGTAGTTTCGAAAACAAGGATAGAAATAGTATTTTAAGCAAAGAAAAGCTTCAAAATTTAAAATTGCCATCAGAAAAAGGTGAATATATTGATATAAAGCTATATTTTGATGGATCTAAAAATGATAAAGATGTAAAGATAGCTAAAGAAGAAAGACTTGTTAATAAGGAAGAGCTAGTGGGAGAAATGATAATGCAGGAGCTTATAAAAGGACCAGCTGTTGTTAGTGAATCTAAATCTATTCTTCCTAAGGAAACAAGACTACTTAGTTTTTCAATAAAAGAAGGAATCGCTTATGTTAATTTAAGCAGTGTAGCAGAAGTTACAATGTCTCCAGAGCAGGAGAAGACAACCTTAACTTGTATAGCTACATCCTTAACTCAGCTACCTTCCATACAGCAAATAATGATTACTGTTGAAAATAAAAATATAGAGAGTTTAGGCGGAAACTATAATATATCTAAGCCATTTTCAAAACAAGAAATAGATGGAATGCGTAAGCGATAAAATTATAATAAATATTGAAAGAAAATTAAATATTTATTATAATTAAGTATAATCAACAAAGGTATAATATTTTTATGCATAAAGGAGATAAAAACATGAGTTTATATAATGCTTGGACTAATTACGTAGTAGAGTTCGTAAAAAATAATGGTGAACCAGCATTCTGGAAAGAGTATGCTAAAATAGAAACCCTTATATATAGTAAGGTTCTAACTAATCTTGAAGGAAAAGTAAGTGGAAAGGTTAGTGATTTAGCAAAAGAACATGAAGTAACAGATGTTCATTTCATGGGATTTTTAGATGGAATAAATGAAAGCTTAGAAAAAGAACTAGATTTAGAAAGCATAGAAGCTGATTCACAAATTGAAATTCAAATTAACTTTGAGAAATTATATTTCAACATGCTAGAATCAAAGGCTGATTACTTATACAGCTTACCACAATGGGATAGAATATTCTCAGAAGAAAAGAGAAAAGAGATAACTAAAGAGTGGAGAAGTTCTAAAGTAATAGTTAAAGAAGAAAAGATTGGTAGAAATGATCCATGCACTTGTGGAAGTGGTAAAAAATATAAAAAATGTTGTGGTAAATAATTTAGATCTAGTTTCATTATAAATATTTTTTGTATGATATTTAAATTATAAAACTTCGTAAAAGATTAATAATCCCTGTAAATAAAAAGAGTTTTTATAGGGATTTTTTGTTTTGTAGAAAATCAATTAAGATACATTGGAAGAAACTAAGATATTTTTAAGAAGTAAATAATGATAATTTTATCCTTAGTTCTAATAGCTGTGACTGTGTCACAGCTTTTTATTTTTTAGTAATTTTATTAGTAGTATTTGAATAAATAATGTAAAATTCATAAAAACTATAGATGTTAAATGATAGGAGTGGAGTAAGTGGAATATTTATTTGTTGTACAGGATAATTTAATAATCCCATTAATATCATCAGCATCTGTACTTACAGGAACATTAATAGGAGCTTTATTAAATTGGATTATAAATAAGAAGATTACAGAAAGAACTATTAAGGAGCAGTATAAGCTCAGGGAACAAAGTAGAAAATACCAAGAAGAAATTAACACTCAAGAAATTTGTAAGTATGTAAACAATATAAGATTAGACATAGCTACTGCAATATTTCAAAGTATTAGAACTATTAAAGATATAAAAAATGGAAAGAATGCTTACAATCATATAATACCCATAAACAAAAATTATCCTAATATCATTTCTTGTCTGATAGAAAAATATAACTTAAATGATATAAGCTATATATATCAGCTGTATGGAATAATAGAAAAGGTAAACCATGATGTGCTTAGAAGTAACTTTTATGACAAAAATATACTAAAACAAATAGAAAATGATTATTATAATATACTTATAAAATTATATGGTGAAAATGTAGATAAAATTATAGAAGTTGATATAGAAAATATTCAGTATAAAGATTTATATGATAATGATTTAATAAATAAAAAATATAAAGACATACTACAAAAACTCGATAAATTATGTTACTTAGAGAATCTTAAAAATCTTAATGAGGAATCATAATCAATGAATATCTGCATCAAGTAGTTAGCATATTTTAAAAGAAACTTTTACAAATATTATTAAAAACTATAATAATTTATATCATTAAAACAAAGTAGACATTTTTATCTCCTTTTCATAAGTTGATAAAGGGGGAGATTAATAAATGGTACAAGATAACAAAATTGAAAGCAAAAATAATATTCAATATCAAGAGCCAAGTGAATTGATGAAAGAATCAGCAAGCCTTTTATATAGAATTCCAGTATTTCTAAGTCATCCGAGTCGACTTAATAGTGCTCAACAACAATTTGTAAATATCTTAATTAGAGAAATTAGAACGGCTTTATTATTTCCAAGGACATTACCAATTAGCGAACAATATACTGAAACACCGCTAACTAATATACGTCGAATGATTTCGTCTAGCTATGGATTAGTAGCACTTAATTTGAAGCAAAGAAAAGTTAATATTATAGAAAATAATCTTGGTCAGCCTCAAAGTCAAACTATATGGGAAGGTAGTCCATTTGCCCAGATTGAACCAGCTATGGCTTATCAATTTGGCCTTCCACTTCTTCTCATTAGGGAAGTAGATGTAGAGCAAAACGGTATTTGGGCTTTCGGAATAGGACCATTCCTACTTTTAGAATGGGATTCTAATCAGCCAGTTGGAGATTTTTTTAGAAGAAATGATTGGAAGGAAATCTTTCAAAATTGGATAGGTCATGTGAGAAGTGGATTTTATATTCAAACACAGCCTGAATTCCAATATAGTTGTGAAAGAAACAGTGGAAATTAATTAAGTTTTCAATATATAACAAAAATAAAAAATCAGAATTAGTCCCTAGCGTTTTTACCCAAAACCTAGGGACTAATTTTGATCATAAAATTGTTTTAAAAGTATAGTCAACACTTAAGATTAATATTATCAAATAATAAACACAAAATAAGTTATGCTATAATATTGTGTAAACTATTTTTACTATAAGGAGAAAACATATGAACATGACACTGATAACCGTAGGAAAAATAAAAGAGAAATATTTAAAAGATGGAATAGATGAATACTCAAAAAGGCTTCAAAGATACTGTAAGCTTTCAATAATAGAACTACCAGATGAAAAAACACCAGACAATGCTTCAGAAAAAGAAGAACTACAAATAAAAAGCAAAGAAGGAGAAGCTATCCTAAAATCAATAAAAGATAATATGCACGTAATAGCCCTAGATTTAAAAGGCAAGAATCTAACCTCAGAAGAATTCTCAAACTACATACAAGACCTAGGAACCATGGGTAAAAGTGACATAGTCTTCATAATTGGAGGATCCCTAGGTCTATCACAAGAAGTTCTAAATAGAGCCAACTACAAACTATGCTTTTCCAAAATGACTTTCCCTCACCAATTATTTAGAATGATGTTGCTAGAACAGATCTATAGAGGGTTTAGAATAATGAAGGGGGAACCGTATCATAAGTGACGGCGATTTTTGGTAGATAAGTGATAACTACAGGGGTTACATTTGATAACCGTGTAACTTAGATGCTCGGAATTTATGTAATAAATAATTAGGAATTGTTGTTTACATATTTAATAATCTTTTGTCATGCTATAATTTATTATGAAATGTAAATTCAATTGGGGCGATAGAAATGAACAAATGTAAATTCAAATTAATTACAGCTGATGATATACCTGCAATGGCTGACTTGCTAATAGAAAGACAAAATCTTGAGAGTAAGGTATATCCATTTCTTAAAAATAGCTGTCTTAACACAAAGTACATTACAGATATGTTTGAGGAATTGTTCGTTAATAGTAAAGTGATCGGGATAGGGGCATTTTCTAATGAGGAACTAGTAGGTTATCTAATAGGAGAGATAAAGATTGATAGTAGAAGAGGCAGGCATGCATGGGTCCCCTATGAGGGAATCGCAATTAGAATGGGTCAATCATCTGAACTTATAAGGAATCTCTATGCAAAGGTTTCAGTTATTTGGCTTGAACAAGGTTGTTTCAATCAATATACTTTAGTACCGTTTGGAAGTCAAGAGTACTATGAGGCCTTCCTGAGATTAAGCTTTTCTATTCAGCAAGTACACGCGATAATGAACATGGAGGAGTACAAGCCTTTTGAAAATGTAGCTGATATAGATATTAGACTTGCCAATAAAACGGATAGTGAAGCGATGGGCAGGATGTCCAAAATAATCCAGTACTATCAAAGTTCGGCACCAACTTTTGAACTTGCATTACCTGAAGTTGTAGCACAAATAAAAGCTGGGTATAGGGGTACAGTAGAGGATGATGATGCAACGGTTCTCATTGCAACAAAGGACATGAAGGAATTAGGATTTCAAGTATATGGGACTATTAATTCAGATTTGATGTCACCCGATGATGGAGTAGAGCTAAGTATTGCGGGTACTTATCCTTCCGAAATGGGAAGTGGTATCGGTAAAAAATTAATGAATGAAGGCTATAAGATTATGAAAGAAAAGGGATATAACAACATAATTATAGATTGGAGAATAACCAATCTTGCTTCTTCAACATTTTGGCCCAAATGTGGATTTAAACCCATAGCTTACAGAATGTTTAGATGTATCGACAATAATGTAGCATGGGCAAACTTTTACAACTCAAGTATTAAGCAGTTGTAGCGAATTCAGTTAACGAATTTTTATCATTTGTCGCTGTTACGCAGAGCTATGGATGACAGTCACATCAGTTAGATATAACTAGTGTTCATTGTAGGAGAAGAATAAAATAGGAGCAAACAATGGAACTTAAAAAACTAACGAATGGTAGTGGCACCCATATGACATATGACTTATTTACATAATAAATTAGATTAGGGTGATAATATTTAAGAAGAAAGAGGGTATTATTTGAAGTATCCTCTTTCAAATTTTAAAGCATAATGCCTGAAAGTCTACGTTATAATTGTTACGGTGAACCGTATCATAAGGAACGTCATACTTTTAGAATATAACACGTTCAAAACGTGTAGACCTTTTAACTTGCAATTTATAAAAAGAATAGGAGTGTAATAGGCTATTAAAAGCATACTCACTCCTTTTTAGATAAATTAATCTTTATATATGCTATTTCTTAAATTCAATAGTTTTAACTATTCCCATATGGCTTTCAAATGGTTTAGATATTCTATCCATTTAGGATTGTTTCGAAAGTTTGGGAATAATTTTGATAATTCATCAACTGTACATTTCCATCCACTTTCAACTTTTTCGTTTAGTAGTTTGATTACTGAATTAACATTATTTGCTTTCATCCAGCATATAGCACAATCCCAAAATAAACGTGGCTCTTCTTCCAGTGCTTTTTCATAGAATAGAGCCCATTCTTCCCACTGCTCTAAAGTTAAATCATTTTCATTTTCTATTGGTGGATATGAAGTAAAAGCATAATAATCATTTTTTCTCACAAATCCAAGTTTTTCAGCTATTGCAATTGATCCAACATTGGTATCAACACATAACCAATCTATTTCTGTTATCCCATTACAAAGACAATAATCTGCAGTTGCAGCTGCAGCAATTGCTCCAAAACCATTCTTACGATAATTGGAATCACAATGAATCCCTATTGCCGCTCTTTTGTCATATACACAATCAGTTAATGACCAGCTAACGATAGTATCATCGTTCCTTATCATAAAACCTACACCGTATTTGCTGAAATTATCAATACTTCCCCAATTATTAGCCCAATCCATTACTTTTTCTGAGTTCTTGAGATTACACTTGCTTATATAGCTTGGATCCACTTTCTCTAAGGAAAATCCTTCTTTTACATTCTGCTTGTAATCGGGATATTTTAGATTATTTAAAACATAATGACGTCTTTTATACTTTCTAATAAACTTGTTTTGGTGAACTTCAGAAAGTTTAGTTTCCCATTCATCAGTATCTAAAATCAAGTCATCCCAAAAATCTAATTCTTCTTTTACCTTAGAATTAAACTTTTCATTATTAGGGCTTCCTGCAAGAAGATTGCATTCAGAAGTTTGTATTAATACTGATGTTGGATTATCATCGCGATCTACAAAAATTTCACCTGGCATAATTCCATTAATTACAGAAAATATAGATAAATCTTGGGATGAATTTTTAATTAAGTTTTTTATGATATGATAATTGTTCTCTTTTAATTTTAACATTCAATTTACCCTCTTCTCTTATTTCTATTATTGTAATAGGATTTCTTATTATCTTTTAGAATTTTCAGTTCTTTTAGCTGGCTTTTGTAGTTGTTAAATCTTTCAATACTTAATCTTCCATCTTCAATAGCTTCTTTAACTGCACAGCCAACTTCTTTATCATGTTTGCAGTCTCTATATTTACATTGTTCTACTAAAGAGTAGATATCTTCAAAGCTTTCTGAAAGTATATCTTCATCAGCCCATAACTGCAGTTCCCTAACACCTGGAGTATCAATAACTGTGCAGCCTGAACTATGCTGTAAAAGCTGGCTACTCGTGGTAGTATGCATGCCTTTGCCATTAGAACTGCTTATAGCATTTGTTTTTTGTATTTCATCACCAAAAATGTAATTAATAATTGTAGATTTGCCTACACCAGAAGAACCAAGAAATACTACGGTCTTACCACAGCATAAATATTTATCAAAGATATTCATATTGATATTATTTAAAACACTTATGGAATGTACTGCTATCCCTTTTGCAATAGTATTTATTTTTTCTATATAATCAGGTATGGTATCGCAAAGGTCACATTTATTTAACAGTATAACAGGTGTAGCTCCACTGCTAAGAACTAAGGTAATATATCTTTCAATTCTGCTTATATTAAAATTATTATCAAGGCCACTTACAATAAATGCTATATCTATATTTGAACCTATAATTTGTTCTTCTATATTTCCTCCAACCAGTATGCCATTTTTCATTTTTCTTCCGCCGGATATAGCAAGTTTACGAGCAAAGTAGCTTTTCCTTGGTAATATCGCATATATAATGGCTTCAGTATCATTAATGGTTTTAATTGCAACCCAATCTCCAACTGCTGGGTAATCCTTTTTAACGTCTGCATTATACATAAACTTACCGCTTAGTTTACTATTGAAATCTCCTTCTTCTGAGCGCACTATATAGTTACTTTTATGCTGAGTTATGACTCTTGCAGGTAAAAATTCGCTATTTAAATATGGCTCAAAGTTGTTTTCAAAATATGTGTTCCATCCTAACTTTTCTAAACTCATAAAGTCTCCCTTTCTGTAGTAAGCTAAATTTTAGCTTACTTAAATTTAAAAGCTTAATTTGAGTTTGAGATAAAGTCATATGAAGTTTTATATAAAAAAGTATATAAAAATACCACAGCAAGATTAACCTACTGTGGCATACCTAATATTTGGGCATAAAAAATACACGCTAACCTGTACCGTGAATTCTAATACAAACTATTAAGGCTGAAAGGTTAAATCAAAGTTGTTCAAAAGGCACAACAAATAAAGAGTATAATAAGTACTCATAAAAAATCCTTTTGAACCTATATGCAATTATTTTAAAATCACCTCATATAACTTTTGCATAAAAAAAATTCACTCCTTTCGCCTAAATTTAATTATTAAGCTTTAACCATAATATACCATGTAATTATCAAAAATACAATATTTTATTTTGATATTAAATTAAAATTTCAATATTAAAACTAAACTAAGGATAGCTTGTAATATAATATATACTTATTTTAATAACAAGTTGAACTAATTTCTATTTATGACTTAAATCGTTGAACTTACTTATGTAACATATATTATATCTAACTGTGCTTTTGTATTTGAGTATTCTTAAAGGAGCTCTAGGTCTATCCTAACGAGTTCTAAACAGCGATAACTACAAACTATGCTTTTCAAAAATGACCTTCCCTCGCCAATTATTTAGAATGATGCGGCTAGAGCAGATATATAGAGGATTTAGAATAAGAAAGGTGGAACTGTATCATAAATAAATGAGGTTTTTATTAAAATAAGATAAAGCTAATAGGTAATAATATACAATAGCATATTATTACCTATAATATTATTTCTTTCTTGGAATTAGTATATTATATTCAGATTCTAACTTGTCTAAAATATGATTATGATTCAATCTGTTAGGTTCTACAACTTTAAACTCACCTAATGTTTCAATTTCTTTAGGTGATATTATTTTGATAGGGTTGTCCAATTTATTGTAAGGGACAAATTGAGTATAAACATTTTTACCTCTATTAGTACCTTCTGTGATTGGATTAATAGGTCTATATGCAATCATGAATTCACCAACAACTTGTTCAATAGTTTCTAATGTTATTGGTAATAAATTGTTAAGTAATTCCCCTAGGCTAGTTGGTGATTTAGATGAGATATACATGCAATTTGCAGTAGCATCACTATCATCACTCTCAAAACCTTTAACTATCGATAGAATATCTTCCGGAGAAAAGATATCAAGGAATTTTCTAGCAGTATTACCAGAACGTTTACCAAAGCAAATGCTAACACCAACGAATGGTGCGTCAGTTTGTGTAATCCACCAGTTGGCCCAGTCAGTTGCATCTTTAGTAAGTTTATTGAATGTGTCACTGCCGAACTCTTGTAAGAATCTTACATGACCATACCAATTACCAAAATAATCAGCAGAACTTAATTTTGCCGATATTTTAATATTAACAGAGTTCTTTAAAGTAATAAGTACGTCGGTTTTATTGTTTTTATTTTCAGCTCCTATACGACGAGAACTAATTATTTCAGAAGCAGCTACTATTCCTAGTTCTTTCATCCACGAAGGTATAGTGGATGGAATAGTATTATAATTACATACTAAGTCAGCTATGTTTTGTTCTAGCAAGTCACTCTTTTTTGACATTTTGTTCACCTCTCATAAGTTTTCTTCAGTATGGTTTTTACTATATTATACCATCAAGTTAAATTTAATGATTATTTTTTAGAATAAATAAGTATATGATATAATACATAGAGTTATATAATGTGAAATAAGGAGGAATAAAGTTATGTTAAAAACAGTAGCTTTATTTGCCGGATGTGGTGGACTAGATTTAGGATTTGAGAATGCTGGTTTTAACATCATATGGGCAAATGATAACAATGAAAAAGTTGAGAAAACTTATAAATATAACCATAAAAATACTGAATTGATAATAAAGAATTTAGTCGATATAAAGTCAGAAGAAATACCAGAATGTGACATTATTATTGGTGGACCACCATGTCAATCTTGGTCGTTAGCTGGAGCTATGAAGGGAAAAGAAGACAGCAGAGGTCAATTATTTTATGAGTATGTTAGGGTGATAAAAGATAAAAGACCTAAAGCATTTGTAGCTGAAAATGTTAAAGGTATAGTATCTAAGGCTCATATAAAATCTTTTAATGAAATAGTAGATATGTTTAAAGAGGCAGGATATACTGTAACTTATAAGGTAGTTAACGCAAAAAATTATGGAGTACCTCAAGACAGAGAGAGGGTTTTTATAGTAGGAGTTAGAAATGATTTGAAAGTTTCGTACGAGTTTCCTGAACTTACAAATAAAGAAGGAAATTACGTAACTTTAGAAAGCGCTATTGGTGATTTAAGAGATAATCCAGGTGAGTGGATGGAAGGATCATTTTCACCTATATTTATGAGCAGAAATAGAAAAAGAGGTTGGAATGAAGTCGCATTTACAGTTCAAGCAAGTGGTAGGCAGACACAGATACATCCAGATAGCCCAGATATGGAGAAGATAGATAAAGATAAATGGCAATTTAAAAAAGGAAGTATTGACAAAGTAAGAAGGATGTCTGTAAGAGAATGTGCAAGAATTCAAACATTTCCAGATGACTTTAAGTTTTTAGGCACATCAATAAATGAAAATTATAAAATGATTGGCAATGCAGTACCAGTAAAGTTAGCCGAAGCTATAGCAATAAAGTTAAAAGAATGTTTAATATCTAAATAATAAGTTACAGTAAGTAAATAGAGTTAATTTAACATTATATTAAATAAAATAGTAACACTATTAGTTTATGTGATTTATAAAAGTTATGATAAAAGTATTAGAAATAACAATTAATGAGTTAAGAGAAATTGATTTAATAAAACTTAATATAAATGATAGTTTAGCTGATTATCTAAATAAAGAGGAAGGAATATCTATGAATGCTATTCCTTCTTTTTTCATGTTAAGAAATGTTGGAATAAATACGTTAAATTTAAATGTAGTAATTTAGAAAATTATGTAAAGATGATATGATTAAGATAGAGATTTATAATAGCGAATAAAAAGACATTAATCATTGTATGACATTATCATAACTTAAAAAATTAATAGAGATAAATGTTTTGAAAGGTGGTATGTGACAATGACTATACTTCTAGAAAGAGAAAAGCTATATGAACAAGTATGGAATATTAAAATGAAAGACTTGGCTAATCAATATGGAATATCAGAAACTGCACTTAGAAAGCATTGTAGAAGTTTAAATGTTCCTATTCCTCAAAGTGGATATTGGATGAAAGTTAGAAATGGCTCTAGCCCTAAAAAAATTCCATTACCTAATTTTGACGGTAATAATAAAGTAATAATACAAAAGAATGAATTTAGAAAAAATGCCAGTTATAAGAATACTGATAAATTGAAACACATGACATATGAAGATAAAAATAATGTGTTGAATATATGTGAGAAGATAAAAGTACCAGAAAGACTATATAAGCCACATTATCTTATAAAAGAGTGCAAAATTTATAGAAATGATAGAGATATGTTTAGTGATGGCAGAGCAAATAACATTGATATAAAGGTGTCAAAAGAAAATCAAAATAGAGCATTGAGAATTTTTAATGTAATACTTAAAACTATTGAAGAACTAGGATATAAAATTAAAAGTGAACGTAAAGATACTAAAGTTTGTATAGATGGAGAAGAAGTAAAAATAGGATTAAAAGAAAAGCTTATTAGAATGAAACATATAAAAGCTGATAATGAATCTTATTGGAGTCCAGCTTATGATTATAAATATTCAGGAGAGTTATCCCTATTTATAGACGAGTATAATGCTCCTAAAAAGAATTGGAGAGATTTAGATAGTAAGAAAATAGAAGAAATGATAGGCGATTTTATAATTACGATTATAGATACAGCTGAAATTCACAGAGAGATTAGAAAAAGAAGACAATTAGAAGCAGAAGAACAAAGAAAAAAACAAATTGAGAAGATGAAAAAGAAGAAGAGACAGGAATATGAGTTAAAGAAATTAGATGAGTTAAAAGAATGTGCAGAAAGTTATAAAACATCAAAGCTAATAGATGAATATATAGTAGCATTAGAAGAAGTAGTAATAAATATTGAGGATAGTGATATGAAGGATAGAGTTTTAAAATATATAGAATGGGCAAAGAAAAAATCAGATTGGTTAAACCCTATTAAGAAACAAAATGATGATGTTCTTGATTCAAAGTACAATGATAAAATATATGATATTGATTTTAAAGATGATGATAGTTACTGGTGGGTAAATTAATTTGACTATAATGCAATATAAAGAAATTTATGGTGTTTCGATAAAAAATTGAAAAAATGCGTGGGGGTTGATATAATGAAAAGTTTGCTAGTAGGAAATGGGATAAACATACAATTTGGAGGCTATGAAAATACCAATGAAGCAATTATTGTAAGAGGAATTAAAGCGTTAGAAAAGGATAATTTTCCTAAGCATATTATATTAGAAAATACTGAGGATTTAGTTAATCTAATTGGATATTTATTTATGGAGTTTAAGTATATGATGAATGACAATTACAATAAGTTCACTTTATCAAATGAAGAACAACTATGTTTAGATGATATGAGAAAAAGATATAAAAACAGAAAAAACTTAATTTTATCAGATATTGGATTTGAAGATTACTATTTAATATATGACTTGTTTTGTCATAAAAATAATATAGTAAATCCAGAAAAATTTTATATTAGGGAAGCTATTAAGACTTTTTTTATATATTCAATATTTAATAATGGAAAGGTAAATGAGATATATATAAAATATCCTGAAAAATTAAGAGATTTTTTTGTATCTATTGATAATATTTTTACTACTAATTATGATGAAAATTTAGAGAAATTTACTCAAAAAGGTGTATATTATTTACATGGTTCATTTAATATACTTGATAATAAATATAAAGAAGATTCATTTAGAAATATGCTAACTAATAAAGCAACAGATGACTTTAATATAGATAAAAACTACTACTATTTGTATTCAAATGTCCTAACAACATATAGTGGCTTTGGGAAAAACTTTTCAATGAATCAAAGTTGTCAAGCTAATGAAGCAATTAAAAAGATGGCAAATGGATATCAAAACAATCCTACTATTAAGAAAGATGTAGATAGTTGGAAGTTTACTGATAATGAGGCATTAAGAAATATGTATGATTCAATTATTTTAAAAGTTAATGATGAAAAATTAGAATTTGAAGAGCAATATCCAGTGAATGAGTTTAAAAGCATTAAAGGTGAATTAATTATAATAGGACTTTCACCAAATAATGATACACATATTTTTAAAGCAATAAACAATAATGGTACTCTAAAGAACGTGACATATTATTACTATGATAAAGCAGAGTGTGATATAGTTAGCAGTTTATTAAGCAATTTTGTTGTTCAATTTTTATCTGTAAAAAAATTATGGAAAGAATATAAGTAGGTGAAAAAATGATTAAACTTAATTCGGATTTTATTAAGTTAGCAGAAGTAGCTAGAAGTTTTACCGGAAGTACAATGAGTGATAGTGAAATATATTACAAGTATGTGTCAGTAAAGCCTAATGTAAAAAAGAGAATATATGATAAGGTGAGTAAAATAGCAAGGAAGTGTGATGTAGCATTGGATGAACCTCAACCGATGTTTGTAGTATATATAAATATATTAGCTGTTGAAGAAAAATTAGATCCAGCAATACTATTTTTATTATACTTAAAATAATGAAAATAGATAGAAAATTTGAAGTATATAAGAACTAAATATAAATTAAATAAGGAGTGATGAAGGACACTATTCCTTCTTTTATGTTAAGAAATCTTGAAATAAGTATATTGAATTTATAGAGTGCTATATAAGTTTAAATAATATAATATCTTATAAAAATAATTATTATATGTATAATTAGTCAGAGAGGTTAAGAAAGTGAAATTACAGGATTTAAAAAATTCAATAAAAATTATATGGAGTTCTTTTAATATTGTTTTAGTAAGTTCATCTTGGGATT
The DNA here is from genome assembly GCF_000816675.1 of Clostridium argentinense CDC 2741. Taxonomy (GTDB): domain Bacteria; phylum Bacillota; class Clostridia; order Clostridiales; family Clostridiaceae; genus Clostridium_J; species Clostridium_J argentinense. The sequence goes on from NZ_AYSO01000018.1 coordinate 252,949, forward strand.
TAACTACAGAATTTGATATAGAGCCAAATGATTTTTTGAATTTTGCTAAATATGATTATAAAATTAAAAATAAAAAAGGATTAGTAGGAGCTTTGAGTAATTCTAAGCGTGCAATAGATTGTCAAGTGGACTGGATTATATCGTATTTAGGATATGATTGCTTAAATTTTAATGATAGAAAATATCCACAAGTTAAAGTTTTAATAAACGGGTTTGAAACAGGTATAGATGTACATAAGGATTCATCTATAAAATTAAGATTTATATAATCACTGGAATTAGCGCCAATTTTCTTAGTATCTAGAATAAGGAATATAAGAAATAGGTTAGAGCATGAATATATGTTGCCGAGTGAGAGTGAGGTTAGAGAAGCTATTGAAGTAGCTGAATTATTTATAAATGCAACACAAAATATAATTTTAAATAAATTTAGTAATGATTGTTATTTTGGTAATAGATACAATGAAAAGACAGGTAAATGGATAACTCCTTATTTAGAAATTAGCTTTAATCCATTTAGTAAAGATAATAATAAAATTAATATAAGTAGTAAAGAGGATAAAGAAAATGTATCAGGTTTAGATACAGGTAACTCAATAAAATTACAAACAATAGATGATGGATACATATATTTTATAAAATCATTGATAACACAAGATTTTTCATATTTAGTAAAGGCATTTGGTGATAAAGTTGATAAGAAATATGTTAATTATACATTTAAGCCATACTAACTTAAATAAGAATAATGATAAAATAATTTAAAGAGTAAATATAATATGAAGCCTTACTTACTATCGTATCGATATGAAGAACCGTATCATAAATAAAGGATTATAAACAAATAAAGCTAGTATTTTTGACTATAAAAGGTCAGAGATACTAGCTTTAATTTAGCGGTTCTCGATGATGAAATCAGCAGCTTCTTCTGGGCTCATATTTGATATATCTACCTTGTATGTATTTAGTTTATCGTAAAGCGGCAGGCGTTCTATACTTCTTGATATTATATCTTCTGTTCGAATACCGGCATTAATATCCTTTATTAAATGAGTTTTAAGTGCTTGAGCATTACATGTTAATGTTAGAAACTTTACATTACATTTTTCTAAATTAAGACGTGAAACAATATCATCAATAATTGATTGTTCATGCATAACCCAGCAAAATATAATGTTTTTATATTCAGAGCACTGAATAAAACTGTTTAAAAGAAAGCAAATGCTCTTTATTACCATTTGTTTTGTTTCTTCTGTAACTTTAAATGGGTGTATATCCCAGCACCAATCTCCGTGAAGAAATACGCTATTATTTAATTTAACCTTAACTGCATTACAAGTAGTTATTTTTCCTACACCCATTGTGCTGCCGATAAAATAAATGTTGTTCATATTAGAACCTCTAAATTTTTATTTGATATCTCATATTTAAGAATATATAAAGTATATCACAAGTGATTAGAGCATTGAATATTGCGCTAACTATCTAAAATATAGGCTAACTTTTGAAAAAAGTTTTAATCAGAATATTTTAAATATACTATGCATACATATAACTGCGGTATAATAAAGTGGAAAAATATTTGCATAATTTACCTAAAATGCAGGTATGGGATAGAAATCTAAAAGAACCACTGATAATGATTTATAGTATTAATTATTGAGGAAAGGTGTTTATGAAAGAAATAAAAGATTTTGACAAGGTTTACAAGTATTATGATAAATTTATGGCTATGTTTAATTTATATAAACATAAAGAAATAAAGTCTGCTGCAAATATTGATGAGCATGAAGTAGTTGTAGATATAGGTGGGGGAACTGGAAGGTTAGCTCAGTATATTTGTAATAGTTGTAAGACTGTATATGTACTTGATGAAAGTGAGAAGATGCTTTCAATGGTAAATCAAAGGGAAAATTTGGTATGCATAAGGGGTAATGCTCTGAAAACTCCATTTGAGGACAATTCTATTGATATAGTAATATTAAGTGATGTTTTCCACCATATTAAAGAACAAAAAGACCTTATAGTTGAAATAAATAGAACATTAAAGTATGGCGGAAAGATAGTTATGATGGACTTTAATAGAAAGCATATAAAAACAAAGTTACTGAGGGCATTTGAATTTACTCTATTTGGACAATTATTTTTTAGAACTAGAGATGAAGTTAGGTGCTTATTGGAAGAATGTTTTCACATACAAAGGTTTTATGATAAAGGGTATTATTTTATATTTGTAGGAGAGAAAAGATGATAAATAAAATATGGTTCTACTCAAAGATTGGATATAAACTTATAAAAAAAGAAGTTGTAAGCAGGGATGAATATAAGGAAGAGTATGATAAAGTTTCAGATACATATCATCTTTGGCTTAAAGAGATGAGTAGATATACAGATAATATTATCCATTCAAAATACATAGAAACAGATAGTGAATTAAAAATACTTGATTTTGCTTGCGGGACAGGCTACATAACAAAAAGTTTATTAAATAAATCTATAAAATATAAGATTACTTCTGTAGATCAGTCAAACAAAATGCTTGAGAAGCTTTTGAATACCAATAATCTTAGAGTGACAGCTATTCAGAGTGATGGTATTGAATTTTTAAAAACTACTAATGAAAAATATGATGTTATATTTTTTGGCTGGGCACTTTCTTATTTTGATCATAATGAACTTTTAAAACTTTTTAATAGGGTTTTAAAACCAAGAGGTATATTGGCAATAATCACAAATGTTGAAGGAACTTTGGATAAAATAGAAAGTATTTTTTTGAAGGTTATGAGTGAGAAACAAAAGGAAGTAATTAAACCTATGGATATAAAATTAAATTTACCTAAAGGAAAGAGTGGATTAGTTAAATGGTGCAGCCAATACGGATTTAAAGCTTTGGAGGTAGAAGAAGGTGAGGTTTTCTTTAATTTTAAAGAACCAGAGGAACTTTTACAATGGCTGAATATAACTGGGGCAGCAGCAGGAACTAGGAAAATTTTTAAGAACTATAATGAAGTTAAACCACTAATAATTGAAAAAATAAAAAAAGAAAAATATAAAAATGGAGCTTATGAGATAAATCATAAATTTGCATATGGTGTCTTTAGAAAGGAGTAGAAATGAATGAGTATTAATAATTTAAGGATTATGACAAAAATGGCTATAGATAAAAATGTTCTAAAGAGCCTATTACAAGTTTATAACATTTTAAAAGAAGATGAGAAATTCACCCTATTAAAATACATAAAAATGATGAATGGTATTTTAAAGGGCGAGAAGATAGTGAAGCATCAGGATAAGTACATATTGAGCACCTTTTTTCCACCTTTTCCATCTAAATCATTTATACAAAATATTTTAACAGTAGATGAACCTATAAATATATTTACAAAGCAAATGTATGCTGAAAGAACTGCACCTATATCTATGTACTTGTGTATAACCAATAAATGTCCTAATAATTGTCTTTATTGCAGTGCAAAAAATAGGGTAGCAGAAAAGGAATTAACAAAGGAAGAATGGATTAAGGTTATAAGGGAGCTTCAAGATATGAATGTGCCTATTATTGGAATAACAGGAGGAGAACCCTTAATACGTGAGGATATATTTGATATTATAAGGGCTATAGATAGTAGAAGCACATCAATTTTGTTTGCTAGTGGTTTTAATTTAAGCTATGAGAAAGCAAAAAAATTAAAGGATAGAGGATTATTTGGTATAGGAATAAGCTTAGATTCCTACGATAAAGAGAAACATAATAAGAATAGAAACAGTGAAAATGCTTTTGATTATGCACTTGAAGCACTTAAAAATGCAAATAAGGCAGGGCTGTATACTATGGCACAAACAGTTATATTAAAGGAGAATCTTGATGAGGAAAAACTGTTTAGATTATTTAAGCTTGCCAAAGATAATGGTGCTCATGAAGTAAAAATACTAGAACCTATATTAAGCGGAAATCTTTTAACTGAAAAGCAATTAAACAATGTATTTTATAATGAGAGTGATAGGGAGAAGCTTATAAAAATACAACATAAGGCAAATAAAAGAAGTGATTTACCTAAGATAACAACTTTTGCGTATACAGAAAGTGAAGCTAAATTTGGTTGTGGTGCAGGAAATCAACATTCCTATATAAGTGCTTCAGGGGAATTATATCCTTGTGACTTTGTACCTATGAGTTTTGGAAATGTAAAAAAAGAGTCTATAAAAAGCCTTTGGATTGAAATGAAAAATTATATTGGTAAACCTAAAATAGGGTGCTTTGCTCAGAAGGTGAATAAAGAAGTATTTAAGCAATCAGAAGGTATGCTTCCACTTAATAAGGAAAAGGCAATAAGCATTTGTAATAAAAATAAAAGTGATAAATATCCAAAATACTATAGGAATTTGCATAAATAGTATTTAAATGTGAATTGTTAAAAAGCTGTAGATAAAACTACAGCTTTTTTAGTCTATAGAAGGCTAGTACATAATTTGGATCAAAAAGTTCACATCTCACTTTGTGATTTATATTAATATCTAAGTAGTATACATGAAGCAACCACACCAGCTCCAACTGTCCATAAAATAACATAATCTCCACGTTTAAGGTTACCATTTGAAACAGAATCCGCTAAGGCCATAAATGGACTTGTAACACTTGTATATCCAAATCTGTCACCTACGAATGGAAATTTGTGTTCTGGTTCTTCTAAAGTTTCTCTTATCATATCAATGTTTTTCTTTGCAAATTGAGATAAGCAATATAATTTAACATCATCTTTAGTTAGATTATTTCGACCTAGTATTTCATTTATTGAATCAACAGAACTTGCGAATGCATCATCTGTATTAAAATCTAGCCATTCTATTAGTCTATTATCTTTTGGCGTATCTCCATCTATTGGTAATATCTTAGAAAAGCCATCATGAGGAAATTTTATATAGCAGTTTAATGAACTATCTACATAAGATGAACTATCTATGAAATCTGATATATTATCATCAGTGTTTTCTAGTAAAACAGCACATGCAGATTCTCCAAAGTTAGCATAAGTAATAGGTTCTGATCTTCTTGAATATCTAAATGATAAATCTGAACCTACAAGTAAGCTATATTTAATTCTGTTATTACTTTTCATTGTTCTACAGACTTGATCCATGGCAATTATCATTCCTGAACAATTACCATTCATATCATATGCATTTGCATTCTTAGATAAACCTAAAGCATCATGAATTTTAACAGCATTTGTAGGAGATAGATATTCTGGTGTAGAAGATACAAATACAACTAAATTTATATCTTGTACATCTATATTTGCAGTACTTATTACTTTGTTGCAAGCTTCTATAGCCATAGTTAAAGAATTTTCATGAAAATCTTCAGAAATATATCTCTGGTCTCTTCCAGTAACATTCAATAACCCGGAGATATCTACGTTTTGCTCCGAAAAATGTTTCAAAAAATATTCATTAGAATAGCTTGTTTTAGGATGGTAATACTTGATGTTTTTAATTTTTATACTCATTTTATCTCCGCCTTATTCTCATTGTTAAATATGTCCATTTATAATTATCGAAGAATATTTCAGTAAATTAAGAAAACCATACAAAAAAGTAGGGAAGATGGTAAAGCTATATAGCAATATTACGAAAATAATAATGGGACATTGAGTAAGGGGGAGTAGTAATGGATTATAAAAAAAATGCGGAATTGAAGAATAAAATAATGTTGGCAGCATTTATATCATCAGTAGTATTAAGGGCAATTGTTGATATAATTTTAAATACAGATAGGAATGCAATATTAATATTAGTTGGAGTTTCCATACCTTTAGCTGTAATTGATTTTATATTAATAAAGAAGAAATATATTATTCAAACAATGTATTATACGGTAATGATGTACACTGTTGTTATATGTATAATGTTTATATCAAACCCAAATTGGACTAATTTTATTTTGATATATTATGGTTTTATATTAATGAGTGTATATCAAGATTTAAGGATATTAATTATTGAAGCAATTTTGGCTATAGTACTTGTAGTGTATTTCTTTTTAGGCTATAAAACAACATTGTTTGCTTCAGCAGAATACTATGAATTAGTATTTTATATAGGATACATAATAGCAGGATCAGCTATATTATCAATTAATGCCATTACTACCAAAAGGATTTATAAAGATTTAGAAGAAACTCATAAGGCTACTGAAGAAGCTAAATCTAGAGCAGAGTTGTTGCTAGAAAAAATATATAGTACTATAAAAGTTTTAACAGTAACTAATGAGAAAATAAAAAGTGGAATTTCTGTAGCAGGACAAATAGCAGAAGAAATAACTAGCTCTACAAGCGACGTTGCTAATAGTGCAGCCAAAGAAGTGGATGTAATGATTGGAATGAAAACTTCAATAGAGAGTGGAGTAGAAAAAGCAGAAGAAGTTACGAATGCCATTAAAACTATGGAGGAATTATCTAAGTCAACTGAAAATGTTGTATTAGAAGGTAATAATAAAGTAGATATATTATCTTCAGAAATGAATAAGGTAAATACAAATATTTTAAGTGTGGTATCTATGATAAATGAATTAAGTGATGAAAATACAAAAATAGTCCATATTATTAACAGTATTACAAAAATATCAGAGCAAACCAATCTATTAGCTCTTAATGCATCAATAGAAGCAGCTAGAGCTGGAGAGTATGGAAAAGGTTTTGCTGTGGTTGCAGAAGAAGTAAGAAAACTTGCTGAGGATTCAAAAACATCTACAGATCAAATAGAATTAATATTAAATAATATATCTAATAAAACAAAGGTAGTTGCAGAAGAAATATTAAAAGAGGAAAAGTCAATCGAATTATGTAATGAACATACAAATGATGTTAAAGAGTTATTTAAAGATGTTAATAAGAATACCTCTAATGTATTAAGTTATTCAGGAAATGTTGGATCACAATCTGTATTGCTTGAAAGTACGATGAAAAATACATTAAGTTTAGTAAATGATATTAGTGAAACTGTAGAATCGACTGCAACTGCTATGGAAGAAATTTTTACGGCTATTGATGAGCTTAATAATAGCATAATGGATATAACAAGTAGCTATGACGAAATAGATGATATATGTAATGAATTAAACTTTATAAGTAAATAAAGTAGATAATATAAAAAGATGGCTATTTTCAGTGTATTAAAGTTAATTATAGATTTTAGCCTCAATCATTAAAACCCTCGACGTATGTCAAGGGTTTTTGCATTATAAATCAACAGTTTCTGAGCTGATATCATCTGAATTTATAGGTTTTGGCTTTGTCTTATAAACTGCATTAAATGCTCCAACGGTTAGTCTAATAAAATTATTATCACTATCAGTTTCTGGAGCTAAAATAATTGACTCTTCCTGGCCTTCATTTGAATTAAAACTAATAAGCATATAGTTCCTTTTAAATTTAACCGTCTTAGTAGGTGGACGAAGTGCATCGAGAATTGCCTCTGTTTGTTTTCCGTAAGTAGAAACACCTATCCGATGCTCCAATGATGATTCAGTATTTTTCCTTTGTACGAGTTCATCCTTAGTAAATAAAGAAGCACCTATTAATTGTTCCTTTGAAATTCTATAATTGATTGTTGGTAAAATAATAAACACATAATCCGTATGAAGTATTAAAGTGCATTTTGTATTTATGTCGCTATTTATACCATATGCAACTAAAAATTTATGATTACACTTAACATCACGTTTGTTAATACCCAATACCTTATACATATTATTTTTTCGCCCACGAATCTTTCTCGATTCATGTATGCCAAAGCATAAGAATAAAGCAATTATAACTAAAACTATAATACCTCCCATAGATTAACACACCCTTATATAATTTATTTGCTAGTAATCGGAATAATAAATAAATTATACCATATGCAAGAATAGAATTAAATATTGACAATAACAAGGAGAATTCTCTAATGATGGGAAGGCTCCTTATTTTTTATTATAGATATAGGTAGCTAATATAAAAGAGTGTTGACTCTAACATAGCGTCATAGTGTAATATAAAAACAAGCTTGAATATATTAACAAAAACTCATAGTCGACGGAGTGTTAAATAGTATTAATAGCTTTAAAATTAAATTTAGAGGTGTAGCAATGAGAACAGTGAAACAAGTTTCAGATTTGACAGGAATAAGTGTGCGCACACTACATTATTACGATGAAATAGGACTGTTAAAACCAAGTAAAATTACAGAGGCAGGTTATAGGCTCTATGACGATGAAGCTCTTAAAACCTTGCAGCAGATTTTATTTTTTAAAGAACTTGATATACCTTTAAAAGAAATTAAAGATATAATGACGAGTCCATATTTTGATAAAATGCAAGCTCTAAAAAATCAGAAAAAGCTGCTTATACTAAAACGGAAAAGATTGAATGGTTTAATAGAGCTTATAAATAAAACATTAAAAGGAGAAAGCACGATGAATTTTAAAGAATTTGATATGAGTGAGTATTTTAATGTATTGGAAGAATTTAAAACAGAACATGAGGATAGGGTAATTGAAATTTATGGTAGTGTAGATAAATATAATGATTTAATTGAAAAGATTAAATCTAAGGAATATAAAATTGCTAAAAGTGCTATAAAACAATATGGAAGTATTGAAAGATATGCTAAAGCTATAAAGAAAAGTCTTAATAATGACATGCTAACTACTATGGCAGAGCAATATGATAAGTTTAAAAAAGATTGTTTAGAAGATAAGCATCCTAAATTGAAAGAACTATATAAAAAGCTTGTATCTGACCTAAGTAAAGATCCTTCTTCAAAGGAGATTCAACAAATTGCTGGAGAAATAACAAATACAGCAAAGAAAGATTACGAAATTTTCAAGATGGAAAATGGGGATGAACATTGGTACTATATGATAAAAATTTATTTGGTATACCCTGAATGGATAGAAGCAGTTGATAAGAAATATGGTCATGGTGCATCTAAATTTATAGGAGAAGCTCTAAAAAATTGCGTAGGAAATAAGCAGCCTAAATTAGAAGAGCTGCATGAAAAGCTTGCATCAGACTTAAGTAAAGATCCAACTTCAAAGGAAATTCAACAAATCGTTGAAGAAATATCATATGAAACTAAAAAAAGTCATGAATTTTACAAAGTAGATGGGGGAGATAATTATTTAGGATATATGGCAGAACTCTATATATCAAATTCTAGCTGGATAAATGTAACCGATAAAAAGTTTGGTGCTGGCGCATCTAGATTTATTGGAGAAGCTTTTAAATTTTATGCTGAAAATAATAAGTAGTAAATTTAAAACTATGAGTTATCTAACATAGGAAACTAAAATTATAAGCATTTAAAAAATCAACTGTAATTAAATAGTTAGAAATGAAAAATCCCGTAATTTTAAGAAATGAAATTATGGGATTTTTCTTAATACTACTAAGGGTTGTATTAAAAGTGTTATCATAAGATATGTGATGTTGTGAATAGACTAAAAAAGTGGCTTTATAAAAATACATAGGTAATAAAGTATTATTTGGAGGGTATATGAAGAAGAGTATATTAATGATAACTCCTGAAAATAAGGATATTAATAGATTTAGAAAAAGGCAGATAAACAACTTTATACAAATAACAATGCCGTATTTAGCAGCATTTATTGATGAAAATAAATATGAAATTGCATTAATAGACGAATATAATCAAAAAATACCTTTTGAAAAGTATTATGATTTAGTTGCAATTACAGTTAATACTGCAAATGCACCTCATTGCTATGACCTTTCAAAAACATTTAGAAGTAAAGGTAGTAAAGTTGTTTTTGGAGGACCTCATGCAACTCTTTTACCAGAGGAAGTAAGAGAACACTGTGATGTAGTAATTATAGGAGAAGCTGAGGGCAGTTGGCCAAGATTTTTAGAAGAATTTTATTATGGAAATTATGACAGTGAATATAGATGTTTAAATACTCCAACATTACAGGGAATTCCGATACCAAGAAGGGACTTAATAAAGAGAAGATGGTTTACTAAAGGTGCGGTATTTGCAACAAGGGGGTGCCCTTATAGTTGTGCTTATTGTAATCTAAAGCAAATATATAAAGATTCCTTTAGAAAAAGGCCAATAGATGAAGTGATAGAGGATATTAAAAATAGCAAAAGTAAATTTTTTGTTTTTTGGGATGATAATTTCTTTGGAGACATTGAATATGCAAAAGAATTATTAAAAGAACTTGGTAAATTAAATAAAAAGTGGGCAGCACAGGTTACTTTAGAAAGATGTAAAGATGAAGAATTAGTGAGTTTAGCGCAAAAATCAGGATGTATTTATTTCTTTGTTGGATTAGAATCTTTTTCAAAAGAAACTCTACAGAGTGTAAACAAAGGAGTAAATAATGTAGATAAATATAAGGAGCTAATAGATTCTGTTCATAAATATGGCATTTGTGTACAAGCAGGAATAATATTTGGATTTGATACTGATACAAAGAAAGTATTTAAAACAACCCTAGATATGTGCAATTACCTAGGCGTTGATGGCGTTACAGTTAGCATACTAACACCACTGCCAAAGACACCATTGTATTATCAGTTGAAGGAAGAAGGACGATTATTAACTGATGATTGGTCATATTATAATGGAAAAACTAGAGTAGCATTTAAACCTAAAAACATGAGTGCAGAGGAATTGTTTGATGGATATATGTGGTTTAGAAGAAACTTTTATTCGTTAAAATCAATAACTACTCGATTAAAAAAATCAAAAGCCAATATTTTATATAATTTAATAATTAACTTAGGATACAAGGTTTCAATAAGAAAAACAGTATAATTAATGTAAGTATAATAAGGTATGATAAGCCAAAGAGGCTTGGAATATAGATTGAAAACACTATTTTTTGTATGTGTAATGGTGAAGTGTATCATAAACAAATGCAAAAATTATCCTTAGTGAATTCTTAAATTGAACTCTCATAATTAGGCTTTATGTATATGAATTTTAAAAGTAAAATGCTTAATATAATCATAGATAGGAAGTGAGAAAATGAATCATAAAATACAAAGAATTAACAGTTATGAGGATGATAGGTTTGATAAAGATATTTTAAATCAGCATGGTGCCTTTATTGTTGATGAAAAGTATAAATGTAGTTTTAAAATAATAAATAAAGATTCTGCTATTGTACTTTTTGATAAGGAAGTTGATGTATTTAAATTGATAGATGAATTTAGATTCTATTCTGGGCACATTATTAATTTCTATAGCGAAGATATGGAATTAATAAAAGCTTTTCCACCTATTAATATATTTCATATAACTATTAAGGATATTCAGCCTTCACAGTTTTTCGTGGATATGGACAAAGTTAAAGCTATAGAGGCTTTCATAAAAAGTGAAGAAGACATCATCATTTCTCTAGCAAAAATAAAGGATTCTTTTATATCTTTGGATGGACATACTAGACTTTATTATGCAGTAAGTAAGGGATATTCTAAAGTAAAAGGATATTTGACAGAACAAGGTGATTACCTAGAGGATTTTGTAGAAGAAGCGAGGAAAAGAAAAGTTTATTCGCCGTATGATCTTGAATTAATATCCCATGAAGAATATGAGATAAAGTGGAATAAGTTTTGCGATGATTTTTTTAGTGAAAGGGAATAAAAGGGTGAAAACTTTAGCTATCAGCACATCAGAAACTAATGAAAGCTATATAACTTACAATTGTAAAAAATTCAATATGCAAAAGGTGGGGAAATAATATTATGAAAAGTATTAATCAACTGCTAGAAGATTATTTAGAAAGCTTGAATAGGAGAGAATATTTTAATGGCGCTATTTTAGTATCTTATCAAGATAGAATAATTCATTGTAAGGGATATGGAATAGCGAATCATCAGTTAAATATCAAAAATACAGGGGAAACTAGATTTCGTATAGGTTCGATAACAAAAGCTTTTATAGCAATGGCAATACTACAGTTGGAACAAAGCGGCCTAATAGATTTAGAAGAAACATTAGATAGCTATATTGAAGATATGATAGAAGGACATAAAATTACTATACATCATTTACTTAGTCATAGTAGCGGTATTCAAGATTTTGCTAGTGACATAAACTATTGGCCAGCTAGAATGAGGCTATTTACAACATTGGAAGATACCATCAATGAATTTAAAAATAAACCATTGAATTTTGATCCTGGAACAGAGTTCAGATATTCAAATACAGAATATGCTATTTTAGCATATATTATAGAGAAAATTTCTGGAATAACATATGAAAAATATATTGAAGATAATATTTTAAAGCCATTAGGTATGGAATCCACAGGATTTGATGATGGCCGGAAGATTATAAAGAACTTGTCTAGTGGATATACCATATGGAAGGAAATCATTAACCCAGAGTTTGTGGATATGACAAACGCTAAGGGTGCATATGATATGTATTCAAATGTCAAAGATTTATATCTGTGGAGTAAAGCTCTAAATACTGAGAAATTAGTAAGCAAAAATCAACTTGGAAAAATGTTTAATATGTATAATAATGTTTGTGGATACGGTTGGTTCTTAGATAAAGATATAATAAATGATATGCAAAGAAATAAATTCTATCACCTTGGGGATGTAAATGGATATGTAAACTATTTTTGTAGATACATTGAAGATGACCTTACAATAATAGTGTTAAGCAATTTTAATCTTACTCCTGTAGAGCAAATATCAAAGAATATTGCAGCCATTATATTAGGAGAAGATATAACCATTAGTCAAAGCTGTAGTGTCATAAGAGTAGACAATAGAACCTTAAACAAGTATATAGGTTCATACTTAATAAATGGTAAAGATAATAAAATTGATATAATAAGTGACCAAGACAACGTATTTATAACAATAGCTAAAAGGTATGGAGTATTGTATATGTACGAATTGCTACCTATCAATATAGAAGATTCAAAAATTGAATTTATATCTAAGTTTATAGAGGACAGGGTGGTAATAGAAATTACAAGTAAACATCAATTTAAGTTAACTCATATTGACCCATATGGGAAAATTACCCATGCAACAAAGCTTATGTAAATTAGTTTATTTAGATTATTTAAGAGATTATTATAGCAAGCAAGTTCTAGTATAACTTTTTTGATCTTCAGTACTTTCAATGTTTGACCTAGACTATGAAAAACTCACTTAGAGAGATTGGGAGGATCATATCATAAATAATTAAGAGACCTAACCTTAGCTATTGATATAACTTAGCTAAGGCTATTTTTTTATTTAAAATATATACAACTAAATGGAGTGTTTATATAATTAATGTACAAGGTGTTGAGGAAGTGATATAAGTGAATATAACCAAAATGGTAAAAGAATTGCAGAGTGTTATGAATTTAGAATTTGATGAAAGAGCTAAAGCTTTTCATGAATGTAAAGAAAAATTAGAAATAGAGGTTAATAATAATCCTTCTAATATTCAAGCTTTTTCGCTTATGGCAATGATAAATTTAGAGTTGCGAAATGATACAAAAATTTCAATTGATATTTTAGAAGATTGTTATAACAAAAATAAAAATAATATGTCAAAGGACAGGTATTCTTTGTGGGCTACTAATATGGCATATTTGTTAAGTGAGGAATACGAAGAAGTCGATAAATCAGTTGAAGTACTTACGAAAGCGATAGAATGTAAATCGAAATATGATAATACATATTATGCTTTAGGAAAATTATTTTTTAAGAGAAAGAATTATAAGGAAGCAATAATATTATTTAATAAGGCTTTTAAAATTTCTCCTCATAAGATATATAAATATAATGAAGCTGTTAGTTTAATTGCTTCAGATGATAAGGAAGAAGGGATTCTTGAATTAAAGTCAATTTACACATACCCATATGAAGATGAGGAGATAAATGGAAGAATTGCTTTACTTCTTGGAAGAGAATTAGCATTGAATGGAGAACTAGAAGAGGGTAAAAAAATAATTCAATTATTATTAGAGAGTAGTTATGAAAGCTTAGAGGTTGGAGCCAGTGAATTAGCAGAATGTATGTATATACTTGGTGATTATCATAAATGTATAGAATTATATGATGAAGATAATCTTTATAAAGATGAAAGTTGGATTGGTCAGTATTTTTATGCACTAAAAGAGTCATATGGTATAGACGCATCAGAGAAAAAGATGAATGAAATTGAAGAAGAAATAGTGAAGAATATTTATGAAGAAGAAACTAATTATGCAGAGTGGGATAGCGAAGAGGATTGTAAAGAGTATGTTGATGGAGAAAAGGTTAGATTAAATAGCATTAAAGAATGTTATAGACAGGTTGTTAATGGCATTAAGCCCTTTGTAGAAATAGATTACGATATATTTTATCAATGTTATTACATAAATTGTCCACGTCATTATGTAGGGTAAATATTTTAAATTTAGAACATTTATTTTGTTTTAAGGTCATTAGATGAATTATAAAGATAAAGTTTGATGGTGTGAAAAATCTTATTGTAAGTAATGAAATAATTTATATGTAGAACTATGGATATTTGTGTTGTATATTGAGATAAATATTGGAAAATGGTACAATTAGGAAAGATTATTGATATGAGGTGATAAAATGATAATTTGGGGATGGGGGAAAGTGACCAGAAAGATTGTTGGACCAGTATTTGAACGTTCATGTAACTATTGTAATAGTGATGAAGTTTGGAATTTATGTGTTGTAAGAACATGGTTTACCCTGTTTTTCATTCCAATAATACCATATAGAAAGCAATATTGTATTACTTGTCCAAAATGTTATAGTTACATAGATCTTACAGAAGAGCAATTTCAAGAAATGAAGCTCTCTATAACATCTCAATCTAATAATATCAACCAAAATTCTGTTAATGATGATATGAAATATAGAGGAAAGACAGAAACTCAAATTAATTATTTGAAACAGATGGAGGAATATAAAAATGAGGCTAACTAGAAAATAGTTAACCTATCTTTTGTGATGTTATTATAAAATTATAATTATTAATAGAAAAGTCCTTAACATTTTCGTTAGGGACTTTTCTATTATTGGTAATTACAAATTAGAATATCAAGCACAGTGTAGATAAATTTATAGTGAATGACTTCCAAACAGTGGATTTCAACTGGAAGATGGTTACGTTCTTAAGATGTATATGAATGATCCTAATACACATCAAGAGAAAAAACATTTTCTCCATATTATAGTCTTTAATATATATAACAATGCTAGATTGGATTTAAGAGGAAAAATAAAGTTCTTAAAAAAGCTCTTATAGTTAAATTATTAAGATTGTGACCTATATTACGATAATTAAAAGGTTAGAGATAACATTAAAGTTAATATCTAGAAGATAAAGATTAAAAAGAAAGAACTAAAGAAAATTTAGGAGGAAAAATGCGGATTTTAAAATTTATATATTATAAGTGGAATGAAAGAAAAAGAATGTACATAATCGATGAATTTAATGATTATGAAAAATTCATAGAAGAGCAACAAAAAGCTGCGAGCAAAATAAAGGATAAGACATTTAAAATATCAGCCATCTTAAATTTATATAATGGATATTATTTTACCAATCAATTAGAAAAGGCAGAAGAGGTAATAAAGTCTTTAGATATTGAAAGTCTGGATAATTCTTCAAAATGTGCATATTATTGTTATTTAATAAATCACTATATTGCTACAAGTAATGAAATTATGCTTGATAAGTTTTGGGAAGAATCACAAAGCTCACTAGAAGAACTAAGGCAAAATGATGCTCAACTTTATAGAAAGTTGAAAATAAATTATAATAACTTCAAAGGTCTATACGAAGAAAGTAATAAAATTCTTTTAGAAGCTGATTATGATGAAAAGGATGATATATTTTGTACTATATTAAAAGCTGAGATATATTTTAATATAGGAAAAAAAGATGAAGCAAAACTTATAATTAATGATTTTCTAAATAGTGGTAAAAAACTTGCACCAATATTTGAGAAAAAAATAAAAGAGCTTCAAATAAGATATATGAATGTTGAAGATAAAGGGCTTATTAATAAAGATAAAACTAATGAAGAAATAAGTTTTAAAGATAAAGTATGGTTAAAATTTAGAGATTTAGATCTTATGAGAAATCTATTACTTTTATTTATAGATGTAAAAAATATATTAAAAAATAAACACATTTTGGTAATTTTAGGTCTCATTATTGCAACGTATTTATGGGGATTTATTGGAATTATAGGATTAAGGAATAATACATATTGGAATTATTGGAACCATTTTATATTAGATATTTTTAGTAAAGTGTTTATTATTAATATCATAATATTATTGCTTAAATATATGATTAAATCTAAAAAATATTTGAAGACTATGTTAGTAATTTTAATAATACTATTTTCAATGGGGTTTACTTTTTTTGCACAATCATATTCATCAACTTTAATGGCAACCATCAAAGATTTGCCTTATGTTGTGTCAAAAAGTTATGTTGAAGAGGTTACAACTATTGAATACATTAATATAGTAAATAATATTGATTACGAATATATGGAAATAGAAACAAGTAATAAGATTAACTTTGAATTATTTTACGGTAATGATATTTATGATTATATTATAGAAAATTGTTATGAAGGAGATGTTGTTAAAATTAAATATTTACCTAATACAAAAGATATAATATATTTTAAACTAGAAGATATAACAGAGTAGATAATTCTAGGTTAAATGCATAAACAAAATATGGTATAATTTGAATATAAAAGAAAATTTAATTAATAAGTAAATAGCAACCTCTCATATTTGTACATTAGATGAGAGGTTTTTAAATTTATAATTCACTATACTATTATTTGTAAGGAGATAGCTTAATGGAATGGTTAGAAAAATTAAATGAAGCACTAGGATATATTGAAGCAAACTTAGAGGGAGAAATTGAGTATGAAAAAGCAGCGAAGATAGCATGTTGTACAGCTTATCATTTTCAACGAATGTTTTCATATATAGCAGGAACGCCACTATCAGAGTATATAAGAAATAGAAGATTAACAAAAGCTGCATTTGATTTACAAAGTGGAGATAAGGTAATTGATGTAGCCTTACGCTATGGCTATGAATCTCCAACTGCTTTTAATAGGGCTTTTCAAAAAATACATCATGTATAACCTTCAGTAGCTCAAAAAGAGGGAACCTTCCTAAAAGCATATCCTCCTATTAGTTTTAAAATAACAATAAAAGGAGTAGGAGAAATGGAGTATAGTATAGTTAAAAAAGAAGAAATTAGAATAGTGGGAGTAAAAGCACTATTAGAAAAGAATATTGAGAAAAATTTTAAATCTGTACCTAAGTTATGGCAAGAATCAGCACAAAATGGAACAATTAATCAGATAGTATCTCTTATGAATGCAGACTCTAAGGGGGTATTAGGGGTTAGTGCTTGTATGGATAGCTTAGAGAGATGGGAATATTATGTAGCTGTAGAAACTGATAAAGAAGTACCAGAGGGGATGTATGAATATGTAATACCTGAAGGCACTTGGGCAGTTTTTCCTGGACAAGGTACTATGCCAACAGCAATTCAAGAAATTGAAAAAAGAATAATTACAGAGTGGTTACCAACGTCAGGATATGAATATGCAGATGCACCAGATATTGAATTATACTTAAATCAAGATCCAGCTAATTCAAAGTTTGAAGTTTGGATACCAATTAGAAAAAATCAATAAAAATTGAAAGAAGCAACTATAATTATTAGTATTAGATTTTAAATTTATTCTAATATAGACAAACTATTTTAAAAATTAATGTATATATCCATGGTATTTTAATTCATAATTAATTTCTTCACCTATGGGGAACAGTAGTGAAGCCCTTTAGGATTCCCATGAGGTGCAGTAGAGTTTGGAACTAAACCAGTGAATTCTACAAATACTGTGGAGATATGCAATGTTATTGAAATAACGTTTAATGGTGTAGACATTGTGACTTATCATACTGCACCCCAGGGGTCTACGCAGAAATTAACTATAAATTTATGATTTGCAACTAATTTAATTTTGCTTTAATCCTTTAGCTTATATAGACCCCAGGGGTGAAAGTTAATGCTGAGAAATATCCATAATTGTGAATCGTGAATTATGCATTGTGAATTGAATTTTAGTCCAGATACCAATAAGGGCTAGTTATTTTCAGAGATAGGTTAAATTTAAAACTGATATATCTATATAAGGGTGGATGAATTTATATGGTAAGCTACAAAGAGATAACTTGTACCACAGCATGTAATAAATTAAAAAGAAAAATACCATTTGCTTGGGATTTAAATATATATAGGGGGTGTGAGCATGGCTGTAAATACTGTTATGCTATATACTCACATCAATATATGGGTTCTGAGCAATATTTTGAGGATATATATGTTAAAACTAATATTGTTGAACGATTGGAAGAACAACTCAGCAGTCCAACTTGGAAAAGAGAAGTTGTTAATATTGGTGGCGTAACCGATAGCTATCAACAAATAGAAGCACAGTACAAAATAATGCCAGATATTCTACGATTAATGATAAAATACAAAACACCTTGCATCATTTCCACAAAGTCAGATTTGATTTTGCGAGACTATGATTTAATTGCAGAACTTAGTTCTATTACTTATGTAAATGTTGCAGCAACCATTACTTGTATGGATGAAAATATTCGTAGAAAAATAGAGCCAAATGGTGTGGAATCCCTTAAAAGGTTTGCTATGTTAAAGGAATTCTCAAAGACAAATGCATCTACGGGACTTCATTTTATGCCAATCATTCCATATATAACAGATGGAAGAGATAATATTGATGCTCTATATTCTAATGCTGCTGATTGTAGAGTTAGTTATGTCCTACCTGGAGTACTTTATCTAAGAGGAAAGACTCGTTCGGTATTCTTTGATTTTATAAAAAAAGATTTTAATCATTTGTATGAACCACTGCAAACTCTATATAAAACAGGTGGTGCAAACAAGGAATATAAGGATAAGTTGTACATTATGGTTAATGAATTAAAAGGCAAATACAATCTTTCAGGTAGCTATTCAAAGCCAATGAAAGATAAATTAAATAAATCTACTAATGAGCAGTTATCTTTTCTTTAATATTTTATATTATAAGCATAGGAATAGATTGAATTAAGCCAAGTGACAGTTACTTGGCTTAATGTCGAAGAAAGTTTCATTAATTCACATCTTTAAGGTGGTATAACCTATGCCATTTCCCCGGTAATTCTTATTTAAAATTGCAATTCTAATTTTCATTCAGAAGGTTTCTTGTGCTTTCCAATACCAATTGACTTAATCAGTTATTTTGTCATTGTCTTTATTTACTAGTATCTTTTTATTTTTTATCACATTTATTATTTAATATCACAATTAATATCAAAATAAAATATTTAAGATGTGTTACTATCTTTAAAAAGGAGGAATGTTTGATGATAGACACCAATATGAAAAGAATACTGGATTTTGTTGAGAGAAATTTAACAGAAGATTTTTCACTAAGTGAATTGGCAAGGCAGTGCAATTTTTCACCCTATTATTGTTCTGTTATTTTTCATCGTTATTTTGGTGAAACCATGAAAAGCTATATGCAAAAGCGACGTTTGGTTTGTGCTGCAAGTGAGCTTAAAAACACTAATAACAGAATTATTGATATCGCAATAAAATATGGCTATTCGTCGCAGGAAGCATTTTCAAGAGCGTTTTCTACTATGATTGGAATGTCGCCGAAAAGGTTTCGTGAAAATCCGCTACCTCTTGCTGTTTATCAGAAAAATAGTTCTCCACTATTTCAAAATAAGGAGAGTACAGCAATGAAAAATGAAACTATTAAGAATGTACAAAGTCAAATTGAAAGAAACTACCCCTTAAAAACATTGCATATTTTAAACGGTTTATGTATGCTTGATTCTTTTCAAAGAGATAACCTGATGAATGAAAAAGCTGTCTATATTCCATTTAATGAGGCTATGTGCTGGGGTGAAACGGACGAAAAAATTTTCTCGCCTGAATTTATTGAAAAAAGAGCGCATTCCCTCAACTCGACAATTGAAGGATATAAAAAAATTGTAATAGAGCCATTAAAGCCGCTATTTGATGAACAGTTTGACATTATCGTTTTATGGTTTGGTGATGATATGTTCTGTCAGATGAACTTTATTACGATTCTTTCGTATTTGGAGCAAATTCATTTTGATGGTGATGTACTTTTTTGCATGGCACAAGAGCAAAAGGATAAAATGCTGCCTGATGCTGTGGAAATTGATACAGAGGGTTATAATTATATCTATAAAACCATACTTTGTGATAGAAAAAAATGTGATGCAAAAATGCTGCCTGTCACTTATCAGGCAATGAATTTATATCTTGGCTACCGAGAAGAAAACAGTGATATCATACGTTATATCAAAAATAATCTTAATAAGAAAAGTCTCGTAGAAGAACTACTTACACTGTTTTCACAGTACGGACTTGGAGATTTACAATATCAGTGGATGATTGAAGAAATAAAGAAGGAAAAAACCATATAAAAATTGAAAATCCAAGTATTTTCGAGAATTATCTAATTATATTAAGATTTGAATCAATAGTAGGTTCTATTGTTCAGTGATAACTGAGAAATTTAGAATTGATTAACCGTAGCGGCGAACAGTGTTCGCCACATATTATTAAATAAATGTTAAACTATAAGACGTATTAAAAAGAACTGGCGAACACTGTTCGCCCCTACAATGTAAAAATCAGTTTTAAATAAAACTATTGTTAGTTTGCTAAAGAAGTTAAATAGGAATAAGCGTAAATTTTCATTGATGTAAATCTACGCTTATCCCTATACTTAATTTCTGTTTTTATCATTTTATTGTTTTGAAATAATCTAGTCACTATATAGGGTTCCACAATAAAAATTTAACTCATACATAATTTTAGTTTCCATAACAAAAATTCTTTTCAATAAATGAAAAATTAAGGATGAAAGATGAAGAATTATGGTTAAAACTCAACTGCTAAAGCCTTTGGAGTTTTTAAAAAATAAATTTTATTTTAAGAAATTCACCTTTAGTGAATTTTTTCCTGAATTCTTCATTCTTCATTATTAATCCTTAATTTCTAAAGATCTACGCTGTTTTTATAGAAAACTTATTTTCCAGAGTATATATTAAATTTTCACATTGTATCCCTATAGTGTCTGACTGGTTAATCTAATAAACTATATCCTTCTTCTTGCAGTTTTGATTCATGTGCAATTAGACCATTAACGATAGTATCTACGTGCTCATTAAATTCAACACCTAATTCTTCAGCAGATGTTATTAGTTGTTCTCGATTTACTGCTTTGGCAAAGGCTTTATCTTTCATTTTCTTTTTTACAGATTTGGCATTTAATCCTTCAAGTTTTGTAGGACGCATTAATGCAATTGCAATGATGAAGCTTGCCATTTCATCCACTGCATGTAGGCATTGACGTTCTTTTGAATCTCTTGGGATTTTAGTTTCTGAAGAGTGAGAAAGAACACTTGCAATAAATGTTTCATAAAAGCCTGCAGCTTCAAGAATTTCAGGCGCACGATTTGGATGTTCTTCAGGGTATTTTTCAAAGTCAATATCATGAAGCAATCCCAATAATCCCCAATAATTTTCATCTTGCCCAAATTTTATTGCATAAGCTATCATTGCGCCTTCAACAGCAAGAGAATGTCTTAATACACGGTCTGTTTTAACATGCTCTTTTAATAATGTTAATGCTTCTTTACGTTTCATATGTACCTCCTTTTTAAGCTAAAGTTAATAGTAACTTTTTGACTTAGTTCATTAATTTTCTATAATTGATTTTATATAAACTTGCCTATTTAACTAGAAACTGTGATTTTAATTTGTAAAAATAAAAATATAAATAAAATTAGGCAAGTATTTAGCAGAGCTATTTTTTAGATAATAAAATTTTATAATGATTATATTAAATTTGGTTATTTTTTAATTTTAAAATAGTTATTAGCTAAAGAAATAATGAGATAGAACAATAGACAAGCAATAGTGCCATAACAATATTGACAATTTTATAATTTTTTATAAGGAACTTTTGAAAAATAGAGCCAAACAATGCCCAGCAGCAGGTTCCTAGAAAGCCAATAAAAGCAAGAATTAAAGAAAAATATAAAAGCATAAATGTAGATTTGTAATAAGGTATTATAAATGTTGAAACTGTTGCAAGACTATAAATAATAACACTAGGATTTACAAATTGTAAAAGTAATCCCGATAAAAGTGTGTTTGTACGCTTTTGTGTCCTATCGTCATTTTGAGGGTCACTTTTGTAGATTTGCCATGCAAGCCATAGAATATAAGCTGCACCAACGTAGGCCATAATTGATTTAATTGATGGGATATGGTCATAAAGTATTACACTAAATATACTGCTTAGAACAAATATGGTAAATACACCAAAGAAAACACCTACATTAAACATTATGCTTTTCTTAAATCCGTATCGGCCTGCATTTGACATTTATATAATAGTATTTGCCCCAGGAGCAAAGTTTGCAATAAGGACATAGGATAAGAATGCTGTGAGATTTGGCATGTATATTTACCTCCTAATTTTCGTATGATATAATATACAAAAAGGACGATATATTATACTATACAATATAATGATACTATTTGTGCAGTATACTGTCAATGAATTGGAGGTTAAATTTTGGAAAAGCTTAATTTGATTATTGCAAAAAATTTAAAAAGACTTCGTGAAGAAAAAGCACTTAGTCTTAATGAGCTTTCAAAGATGACTGATGTAAGTAAGAGTATGCTTGGTCAGATTGAACGATGTGAAGCAAATCCTACTGTATCAACAATATGGAAGATTGCAAATGGACTTAAAATATCATGTACTGAACTTATGAGCATGCCTAATGCTGACTTTGAAATTGTAGATAAGTCTCAAGTACAGCCACTTATTGAGGATGAGGGCAAGGTTAGGATATTTCCTGTATTTCCTTTTGATAGCACAACTCGATTTGAAACCTATTCTATTGAGATTGATACTAAAGGATATTTAGCTTCAGAAGCTCACCAACAAGGTACTCAGGAATTTATAACTGTGTTTTCTGGAGAGCTTACTATAAATATAAATGGTGAGAATTTTGTTGTAACAAAAGGTAATTCTATACGATTTAAGGTGGATAAACCTCATGTTTATAAAAATATAGGTGATACAATTTGCTCATTAAGTATGGTTATTTACTATCCAATGTAGGATTTCATTTAGCTTGTTAATAAGGTTAGGAAATATAGTTTAATTATATGAGTAGTTATTTTGTGTTATTAGAATTATTTGATATTCAGCTAGGTGACACAATACTTTTAATGGCTGACAAAAAGTGTGCAAGATAATGGATGGATGAATTTTACTAATAGGATTTTTGCAGCGTAGAAAAATACAGAGGATCTACAAGACGAGGTATAAGTAATTGTAGGTGCTGGTATCCATCTGTTTATATTAAAGGACTTAGTAATATAATTTTATCAGGCCAATGGATTAGTCCACCAGGTGGACTTCAAGGGGCAGCAATTGCTGGCAAATTTGCAATTCAAAGAATTCTTAGTAAAGAGAAGTGAAATATTAAGATATAGAATAATATATAAATTTATGAAAGCATCATTTATGTAAAAAATATAAGAAATTTAAATTTAAGAATATTTATTCTGTTTTAGGGAATAAATTTAATTAATTAAATTAACTAAGAAAGAAAAGATTTAGTATTTACTTGAAAATCAGTATGAATATATATATAATTAATAAATAATAAAATATAGCAAAAAAACAGTGATT
Source organism: Clostridium argentinense CDC 2741 (assembly GCF_000816675.1). Lineage (GTDB taxonomy): Bacteria > Bacillota > Clostridia > Clostridiales > Clostridiaceae > Clostridium_J > Clostridium_J argentinense. Next base: position 276,809 of record NZ_AYSO01000018.1, read on the forward strand.
ATAAAAGCTACGATTTATGAATTTCTTCAGAGAGCCGATGGATGGTGTGAATCGGTGAAAGGCTAAATCTTTCCACTTTTGGAGCTGTCGGTGATGAATCGAAAGGGTGGTATCCTCTATAATACTAATTTCGAGTGGCTGATTTTTAGTATTTATCAGCAATTTGGGTGGCAACGCGGATACCTTCCGTCCCAGTTTATATATTGGGATGGGGGTTTTTTATTTTATGGTTTCAAATAATAATATATATATTTAATCAGGAGGTAAAAATATGTTAGATTTAAGATTTGTAAGAGAAAATCCAGAGATTGTTAAGCAAAACATAAAAAATAAGTTTCAAGACAATAAGCTAGATTTAGTAGATGAAGTAATTACTTTGGATGCTGAGTTAAGAGATACAAAAAAGGAGGCTGAAGCTTTAAGAGCTAATAGAAATAAGATTTCAAAGCAAATTGGTGCATTAATGGCTCAGGGGAAAAAGGAAGAAGCAGAAGAAACAAAGAAGCAGGTTACTGCAAACTCTGAACGTCTGGCTGAGTTAGAAGCAAAGGAAGATGAATTAGAGAAAAAAGTTAAAAAAATTATGATGGCTATTCCAAATATAATTGATCCAAGTGTACCAATTGGAAAAGATGATAACGAAAATGTAGAGATAGAACGTTATGGTGAACCTGTTGTACCTAATTTCGAAATTCCATATCATACTGAAATTATGGAGAAATTAAGTGGAATAGATTTAGACAGTGCTAGAAAAGTTGCGGGTAATGGGTTTTACTACTTGATGGGAGATATTGCAAGACTTCATTCTGCAGTAATTTCTTATGCTAGAGACTTTATGATAAATCGTGGTTTTACATATTGTATTCCACCATTTATGATTCGTAGTGAAGTTGTAACTAGCGTTATGAGCTTTGCGGAAATGGATTCTATGATGTATAAAATTGAGGGTGAAGATTTATATTTAATTGGAACCAGTGAACATTCTATGATTGGTAAATTTATTGATACCATACTACCAGAAGCTTCTTTACCTCAAACATTAACAAGTTATTCACCTTGTTTTAGAAAGGAAAAAGGAGCTCATGGAATAGAAGAAAGAGGAGTATATAGAATTCATCAATTTGAAAAGCAGGAAATGATTGTTGTATGTAAGCCTGAAGACAGTATGATGTGGTATGATAAATTATGGCAAAATACAGTAGATTTCTTCAGATCTTTGAATATACCAGTGAGAACTTTAGAGTGTTGTTCTGGAGATTTGGCAGATTTAAAAGTAAAATCAGTGGATGTAGAAGCTTGGTCTCCTAGACAAAAGAAGTATTTTGAAGTGGGAAGTTGTTCTAACTTAGGCGATGCACAAGCTCGTCGTCTAAAAATCCGTGTAGATAGCGAAAATGGAAAATACTTTGCACATACATTAAATAATACAGTAGCAGCACCTCCAAGAATGTTGATTGCTTTTCTAGAGAACAACTTAAACGAAGATGGTTCTGTAAATATTCCAGCTGCACTACAACCATATATGGGCGGTATGACAGTGATTAAATAATAGTAAAAAACTATTTAAGATTAATATATAATTTTATGAAATGATGAGCATAAAGATTTTGAAAAAGTATCTAACTAAATAAAATCGCACAGGAAAAAAGCCTGATTTAGGAGTTAACCTAGGTCAGGCTTTTTTATTTTTTTCTACAAAATAAAAATATAAATATTTTAGCAGAATTTAATAATGGAGATACAATAAAGCCATTATTATCAACGATTAGAAAACTGTTTTTATTATATTATTTTACATAGAATAATGACCTATATAAAAATACTTTTTTCTACAAAATCATACTTTAAAATTATGTAATATCCATATATGTAAATTTTATGAAAATTTATATAATAAAATTTATAATATACACCTCATAAATAGAATTTAGAGCTAATTTAATATAATGAAAATGTTCAATAAGCCTCGTATACAGTTAGTCTTACTATGTTACATATAATGTAAAAAAATATATATTAATTTTTTAAAGATGAATATTAAATTAATATGCTATGATAGTCAAATTAAAAAAAATCTAATTTTTAGTTTTAATTTATAAAATATAAAAATAATATTAAAAAAATGATAATTTTAAATACATAAATTAACTGTGAATTACAAAATAATATGATAAATTACAATTTACAACAAATTTGAAAAAATAAAATAAAAATAATATAAAATGTAAAATTAGTATAAAGAAAGGAAGTTTTCATACGATTACTTTAAACGTATGATAAAAATTAAATGATGTAATATGTAAAAATGTAAAGAGGTGACATGAATGGAAGTTATTGAACAGACTAATCGAACCATATTATTTGAGGAAATAAATCCTGAAAAATTAGATTTGATCTCAATAATAGGTGACACAAAAGGTCTTAATAGTCTAAATGACGATAAGATAAAAGAAATTAATGAACATCTTCTAGTTAGAAATTTTGATGAATTTTTAGATAAGTTTTCACCAGTTGTTTATTCTTTCTATAATGCAACAAATCAAAAAGTTATGTATACCTTAGAAAAACCAGAAAATCTACCAGAAGGGTATGTAACAGAAATTCCAATTAATCAGTCAAATGATTTTCTTAAAATGTTGTTTACATTAATTGATACAAAGAGTGCTCAAGGTATAGCAAATGTAGATTTCAAATTTGAAAACTTGCTAGATATGATATCACCAAAAAAAGTTATGGATGATATTAAGCAATCAAGAAAAGAAATTCAATATCTATATTCTAAATATGAGGAACTAGATGAAGAAGATCCAAGCAAGTTGGATTTAGGAGATAAGCTTAACTACATGTTCGAAGAAGCTAGTAATAACTACAACAATGTTATGGCTATGATTCCTCTAGCTATTGAGGATATCAAAACTAGATTACTTCTTGGACAAGAAGAAAATAAATCAGATAGTGTTGAGCTTAAAATTGGTGCATTAAGCATGGGAGAAAATGGAGAACTTAAAATATTAGAAGCTCCTAAAACTGAAGATACAGCACTAGTTGCCTTAGATGATAATGCAAATGCTGGATTAATTGAAGCTTTTGAAGAAGATTATGAAGCAGTAAATGATGTCCAAACAGATTATGTAAAAAGCTTAGTGGTAAGAACATTTTGTCCTTTAGCTTCAACTATGGAGAGTAAGATAGATGTAGAAAAAGAGGCAACAAATTATAATACATATTTAGAGTTTTATAAAAGTGCAAAAGATGACTTCATAAAAACAGTTAAACCACTAGTAGAAAAACTAATAGGAGTTAAAATGTTCTTTGATCAATATAAAACAAAGAACAAAGGTATGGTTCCATCTTTATTAGTTACTAATGTATCAGTTAATAGATTGGTTAATCCAAATAATTTACCAAGGTTCAATGCTTATTTAAATACAGTAAATGATAAAAACGATTTCACTAATACAATTTGGTTTGGAATAGCTCCATCTGTTGAGTTAGAAGGAGTAAGTAAAAATAAAGTAAGAAGAGAAAGATTTAAAGGTAATGTTCAATCAAATAAGACGGATGGAACTACTATGGAAGATTTAGCACTACTTTTAGATTGTGTAAAAAATTATCGTATTCAAGTTTTCTTTAGTTTCCAAACAGGAGAGGAAACAAGCTTTAATCATATAGCCACAGCGGGAATAGATAGATTCATAGATAAATGTTCTCCATTAATTAGAAAGGACTATAGCGAATTTGCTATACCGTGCTTGCCTAACTTTACAATAATTCCAAAGGATAAATCAGGAGTTGTTCTTGATAATAGAATGATTGTAACTGACGAAGGTGTAGCTAAACTTTCTAAAGAAAAGGAAGATATATTAAAGCTTTGGATAGAAGGTGTTTATATAGGAGGAGCATATATATCAGCAGGACTTGTAGCTGCATATCAATGCCCAGAGTTTTTAAGAGAATCCTATAAAAATGTATCTTATGAATATCCAGGAGTTAGATTCGATATTGAATCCTCAGATAATTCATTAAAAGTTACAACTACACTAGCAAAAGAAATATCAGGCTTTACTAATGAAATAAAGAATTCAATAAATAGAAAGAAATTTGGATTTATATTTTCATCAGATAATGCACAGATAGATGGAAAAGATATAAAACAAATAACAGTTTATAAGGCAAGAAGTCTACTAACTGTAGGTTCAGACTTTGAGTCAATATATAAAACCTTAGTAACTACTTATATAGAAAGAATGTTACGATTCCATACTAATGACTTTAAGCAAGATAATATTGTTAAGTTCTTTAGCAATAATCCAAGTAGCATGAAGAGCAGATGGTTATCTAGCAAAGGTAATATAAATTCTATTATTCAAGAAGGAGATGACATAAGCTTCTCCATAGATGAAAGTAGTGGTACTTGCAATATAGATATAATCTTCAACGGAAACGTTAAGAATTTAGAAGTTGAAATAACAACAAGTGTTGCAGGTTAACTTATAATTTAATTTTATATAATTTTATATAATTTTTTAAGTTTAAAAACTTAAAAATAACTAAGCAAATTGCTTTTGATAATAAATATTACCAAAAGTCAATTATAAATATAACTTATAAAAGGAGGAGAGAAAATGGGATTTAAGTTAAAGGTTGAAGGTCCTGAAACTATTAATCTAGGAATCGAAAACATTTTAACAGTGGAGTTTAATACAGATACTCCAGACGATTCTAATGCACGTTCCACAGACCTTGGAACATCATTAATTATTAAAGGAAAAATATTAACACCAGTAGATGGTGAAGCTGCAGACAGTACTATAAAGTTAGCACAATGGTCACTTGTTCCAGCGGAGAAAGCAGATTGTTATAGAAATGTAGCAATAGATGTTATATCAGCATCTCAAATAGTAAGACAAATAAATCTTCCAAATGCTTTTGTGGTTGATTATGTAGAAGATTATGGTGATGAAGAAGGCGTAGGAACTTTTGAGTTACATCTTAAACAAAAGAAAGACAAAACTGCAATGGTTAAATTCGAAGGTGGATTTGGAGAATAATAAATCCTTATGAAAAATAAAATTAAAATATTTAAGGGAGTGAGAAAATGGGATTTAGAGTATTAATAGAAGGCGCTGACAAGATATCACTTGGAGTAGAAAGCGTTAAAAAGGTAGTTCTTAAAACAGATACTCCTAAAGATTCAAATGCTCGTTCAAAAGATGTTGGAAGCACTATGGTTATTAGTGGGAAAATACTAACAGCTTTAGATGGAGAAGAATTTGATAGCACAAGACAAATGGGAGTTTGGTCATTAATTCCAGCAGAAAAGGCTGATTGCTATAGAAAGGTTACTGTAGAAGTACTTTCAGCAGACCAAATTATAAGAAAGATATTCTTCCCAAATGCTTTTGTTGTAGATTACAAAGAGTATTTTGGAGATACAGAAGGAGTAGGTACTTTTGAGCTTGTAATTAAGCAAAAGAAAGACAAGCTTGATAAGGTTACAATAGAAGGTGGCTACGGCGCTTAATAAAGAGCAGTAGACAAGTAAATTCTAAAGTATAAATTATGGGAGACTTAGTTCTCCTATAATTTTTAAAATTGAGGGAAAGTATGAAAAATTTTTATGAAATATTAGAGGTATCTAAAGATGCAACTAAGGATGAGATAAAAAAATCCTTTAGAAACTTAGCTAAAAAGTATCATCCTGATACTAACATAAACGATAAGACCTTAAGTGAAAAGTTTCAACTTATAAATGAAGCTTATAGTGTTTTAAGTGATGAGAAAAGTAGAAAAGAATATGATGAGAAAATCTTTAAAACACAAGACCCTTTAAAAAATAATAGGGAAAAGAAAAAGGGTAATACATATAGTAAAAAAACTGGAGATATTAAAGATGCTATGGAAAATTTAAATAGCAAATTTGAAGAATTCTTTGGGTTTAATGGAAACACCAGTGAAGTAAGAGACGATTTTTTAAAAAAGGATTCAAAAAATCCTATGGACACTTCTGCAATTTTCAATAGCTTTTTTAACCCAAAAAAGAAGTAACGGAGTGAATTACTTTGAATCATGAAAAAATAAAAAATAAAGATAAGAAAATATTAAAAGCAATAGAAATAATAAATTTATTTGTGGGAATAATTCTTACCCTAATAGGAGTTTTAATATATGTAACCATAGAATCACAAGAAATTAAAACCATACTTATAACAGGGTTAGTGATAATAGGAATAATATTTTTTATTAAGATAATTGAAGGTATAGATAGGCCATATGATGCTCATTCAATTAAATCCATAGTTTTAGTAAATGAAGATAATCAAATTATAAAAGAGTGGAATTTATCAGAAAAAGTATCAATGATAATTGGTAAAAGTAATAAAGAAAACAAAGTAGATATAGATTTAAGTGAATCTATATACTCTAATTTAATAGATTATGAACATGCAGTATTAAATTATGCAGGGGGAGAATGGTATATAGAAGATCTATGCTCAGCTAATGGAATATCTATAGAAAAGAAAGAAGACAATATTGTTTACAAAGTAGCAAAATATAGTCCCTGCACTATAAAAAAAGGAGACATATTATTTGTTGGGAAAATTAAGCTTTTACTTAGATGAAATGGAGTGATTTAAAATGGGACTTATTAGATGTGAAAATGGCCATATGTTTAGTGAGAGACGTTATGGGACTTTATGCCCATATTGTAACATAGAAACTGCTTCAAAAAAGAGTAATGAAGTTACTTCCCAAAAGGAATTGGACATAGAAACAGATCTTTTATATGAAGAAATTGAACCAGTCTGTGGATGGCTTGTATGCATTGAAGGAGCAAGAGTAGGTAAGGATTATAAAATTAAAGCAGGAAAAAACTTCATAGGCAGAGCGGATGATATGGACATACAGATAATTGGAGATAATAAAGTGTCTCTTAGAAATCATGCAATTGTTGTATATGATCAAAAGAAGAAAAATAATGTATTACTGCCAGGAGATTCATCAGGAATTGCTTACTTAAATGGGGATGCAGCTTATATGCCAACAGAACTAACAGCTTATGATGTAATTGAACTTGGAAAAAGCAAGTTTTTATTTGTACCATTCTGTGGAGAACATTTTGAATGGGAAGATAATGATTAGGGGTAAATTACTATGATGGATTTAATTAAAAGTAATTACTATATTTTATTAGCTGTTCTTATAAGCTTATTAATTTTTCTTATATTATTAAAAATTTATTTGCTTAAAATATACAAAAAAGAAATTATACATGTAGAAGCAGCATGTACCATAGGTAAGGAAGAAGTGCAAGAGGATAGTTTTAAAGTGGTAACTTCAGATTTTGGAACCCTTGCAGTTTTAGCAGATGGATTTGGAAAGAATAGGGGAGGAAAAATATCTAGCAAAGTAGCAGTTAATACTTTTATAGATATTTTTTTAAATCATAGAACTTCAGGAAAAATGGAGTATTTTTTTAATAAAGCATTTAGTTCTTCCAATAGAGAAATTTTAAATAGAATTAATGGCAATCAAGGGGGCACTAGCTTAGTAAGTGCGGCAATAATAGATGGATTTCTCTATTACGCTATGGTAGGAGATACGATTATAGCAGTTTTAAGAGATGATGAACTTTTTAAAGTAAATGAAGGGCATACTTTAGATGTTTTAGCAAAACAAGGGTTTTATGAGGGGAAACTTTCCAGGGAAATAGCATTATCTGCCGTTAATGAGAGAAAACTTTTATATTATCTGGGTATGGAGGAATTTAAAAACTTTGAAATTTTTGATACGCCTATAAAGATGAAAAAGAATGACATTATTGTTTTAATGAATAGAGGTATTTATGAAGCTTTAACATGGGCTGATATAGAAAGCACTATTAAGGATAATAATTTTTCTGGTATAGGAAAGAAAATAATAGATAAAATAGATAATTTGCAAAAAGAGGATAAATATAATGGTGCCATTATACTTATGAAATACTTATAACTATAAAGAGGTTTAGAGGTGAAAGAATGAGAAAATTAAATTCAAAATTCAAGACTGCTTTTGTATCAGAGGCAGGCACGTTTTTACAAAATAAAGATTACTTTGCGTTTATAGAACTAGATGATTATGCATGTTATGTAATAGCAGATGGTATAGATGATGACCAAAAATTAGAAAGTGCTAAAATGGCTGTTACAAGTATTATAAGAAGTTTCACTGAAAAACCTACTATGAAAAAAAGATTTATAAAAAAGTACCTAAAGGAAGCTAATGAAGAACTTTCTTCAGCTGGTATTTATACAAAGTTAAAGGCATCCATAACGGTGGTTGTAACAGATTATGTGAAGATTAGATATGCCGTGGCTGGAAATACAAGATTTCATTTGTTTAGGGATGGAGCTTTAAGGTATAAAAGTAATGACCAATCTCTTACACAAATTTTAGCGAATAAAGAAGAGGTTTCTTTAGATAAGATAGCAGCTCATAGTGAGAGGAATAACTTATATTGTTATTTAGGACAAGATGAATTAAGAGAACCGTATATATCAAAGAAAATAAAGTTAATAGATGGAGATATTATTACCCTTATTACAAGGGGAATATGGGAAAACATAGATGAAAAAGAAATAGAAGATGCCATTGATGAGGCAAAAGAACCAAAAGAGTTAGCAAATAGTGTTGAAGATATGTTGTTATCAAAACAGCTTAAGGACATAGAGAATTATACTATAGCAGGAATTTTTATAGATAAAACTTATAGGAATCCTGATAGAGAAAAGATTATAAAAAAGATAATAAGTATAGCTATACCTATACTTATAATTTTAATTATTTCCGGGGTGATTTTTAATATACAAAGAAAGAAGAAGAAAGACAATATAGAAAATATGAATGGCTATAAAGTAAGTGCAGCAAAATATGTGGACAATGGAAATATAACTAAAGCCAATGAAGACTATAAAAAAGCCTTAGAAATAGCCACAAAATATAAATTGAAAGATGAAAAGAAAAGTTTAGATAGATATTGTAAATTTACAGAAATTATAATTGATGCGGATAACAAATTAAAGGATAAAAAACAAGAAGAGGCTTTAGATGGATATTTAAATGCTTCAGATGAAATGGATGAAGTTGATAATTTAGCTAAAGACTATATACTAGACAAGCTAGATTTAGTTAGAAATTCTATAAAAGTAATGGATTTATTATATCTAGGAGATACAAACTTAGACCTTAAAAATATAGGTGAAGCAGAGAAACTTTATAAAGAAGCAAAGACCTTAGCAACAGATCTTCATTTAAACGAAGAAAGAAAAGAAGCAATGGAAAAATTAGATAAGATTTATCAAGAGAAAGCAGAAAAACAAAAAGAAAATAAAGAAGCAGAAGAAAAGAAAAAGAAGGAAGAAGAAGATAAGAAAAAAGAAAAAGATGAGAAAGAAAAAGAGAAACTAGAAATTGAAGATAAGGCTGTAAATCACATTAAACAAGGAGATACAAGCTATAGTGCAGGAGATTATGTTGGGGCTAAAATGTATTATATTATGGCAAAACAGCTTTATGATCAAATAGGCTCTAATATTTTTTCAACTGAATTAAACAGCAAGATAAAACTTATGGATAAGAAAATAGATGAAAGTTCCAGCAGAAAATCTAAAGCAGATAGATACCAAAGAGATGGAGATGAAAAGAATATCAAAGGCAATTTTAAAGAGGCAAAGGTGCTATATACTTTAGCAAAAGAATTATATGAAAAAGAGGGCCTTAAGGAAGAAGTAAAAAAGATAGATGAAAAGCTAGAAATGATAAATAAGGATTTAGATAAGGAATTGAGTAAGGAATAGGGAGAAAAAATGAAAAATGAGATTTATGAAAAGCTAAATAATATTGAGAATTTAGAAGATAGATTGATTTTAAAAAAGATTTTAAGCGGTGTGTTTATGTCTTTAGAGAAATATACAGAAAATAGATTCAATGATTTGGAAGAAAGAGTTTTTAATGAGATTGAAGATATAAAAGGAAAGTATAATGTATTCTCTACCATAGCAAAACGGGAAGAATTAGATCCAACTAATGAATTTTTATATCCTATATTAAAAGAAGATATGGAAGAAAGCATATATGAGGTGGAGGAAGTTTTTAATTCACTAAGAGAAAATCAACCTATGATTATGTTTAAGGTATTTTTAAAGTGCGACTATTTAATGGTTAAAGATATACTTAGCAGTAAAAAAACTTTCAAAGGTATTATTGAGACAAATAAAAACACATATGAAGCTTATTTTTCTTTAAAAGAAAACAAGGAATATATAAAAAAGCTCAATGAACTTTATAAGATGTTTATAAATAATAACATTCCATGGACTACAATAAACAATCCTTATATATATAAAATAGCTAATGTAGTTTTAATAAAGTGTAAGGAAGATATAGGTGAAGATGAAAATATAAATAAAATTTCCATAGACTTTGAAGAATATGAGGAATTCATTGAGTATGATATGGTTCCTCTTTGGAATATAAAAGAGATTTCTCTTAAAAGTCTTGGGTTTCCAATGCCTTGTGAGGATAAGATTAATTATGAGCATATGATATTCATTGAAAAGGAAAGGGGAAATCATGGATACTTAGTTAATTATGAAGGTAATAATATTCAATACGTAAAGTTTATGAAAGATTCAATAGTTATATGCTCATCAGAGGAAGAGGGCAGAAAATGGGATGTGTATAAAATTATTTCTAAAAATACCTCGTCTATAGACATTTATAACTATGAGCTTATGTCTAATGAGATGGATTCTAGCTTTATTGGAAAATTATCATTAAATAACAAGTGCAATGTAAAAACCAAGGGAGAATTAGAGAGAATTATAAAGTCCTTTAAGGTATCTAAATATCTAGAATTTAAATATTTAGAGCTAAATGAAGAAAAAGAGGACAAAACTTTAGAGAGCTACAATATGAATGAATTTATTCTTGATGAAATAAGAGATGGAGATAGAGGAAAGGTATTAGCTCTCTATTTTAGAGCAAAGGACAATAATTTTTATTTAAACAGAGACATACTAAGTTTTTTAGTATCAGAAATTCAACTGTTTTATCCAGAGTATCATTGTGAAGGAAGATTAATATGAATTACATTTGGGATATATTATTAAAAGCAGATAAAGAGAACATACCTAGAGAAGAAGTTCAATTTACATTAGCTAAGGTATCTAGCCCATACATGGAAATTGCTTTTACAGATATTAATACTAGCTCTTTACCAAAAGATAAGGTTGTAGAGGTTAATCCTTACTATAGATTTTATGATATATTTAAAGACTTATTTGATGTGGACGTAGAGGAAAGCAGCCAATTAAGAGAAGTGTTATTTGATATAGTGATTCATTACCTAGGAAGATTAGATTTAAATCAAGGTATAAGCAAGGAAGAGTTTTATAAAAAGTTTATTATGGAAGATATAAAAAATGGATTCTTTGGAGAGGAAGTATATTTAAATATTAAGTACTTTAAAAAAGATGAACTAGACTACATATTAACTGGACTTATTACTTTATATAAAACAGGAGCATCTCTACACTTATTTAATAAAATACTAAACAAAGTATTTAAAAATAACAGAGTATATATAAATCAAGATAATCCAAAAGAAATGTATATATATTTAGGCAGGCGTAAAACTCAGGAGCTAAATAAAAAAATAGAAACTATAATAAAACTATTTTTGCCTATAAATACTAATGGATTTATATATTGGAATCAACACTTTGGAATTTTAGGTGCTGAAAATACTATGATACTTGATGAAATCATTATGATGTAAAACTAAGGAGGCGCAATGACTTCGTATTCATATAGATTATATAAAGATAATAGAAAAGAAAAAGATAATAAAAATACATATAAAGAAAAAGATTTAAAGCTTATGACTACCTTTCAGCTAAGAGAAATATGTATTAAAGAGAAAATAGTAAAGAGCTTAGTTAATCCCTTAGATAAAGAAGAATTAATAAAGCTTATAATGAAATACCGTGGAGAAGAAGACAGCCTTCTTATAAATGAGTTTAGAGAAGGTGGGCTAGAGAGAATAGAAAGATTTTTAAAAAAATCAGAAAAGCTTGTATTAGAAGATAAAAAAATAGAGTATCCAGGGAAGTTAACAATATATAAGGGACTTAATACTGAGATATATGATGGATATAAAATAGAAAGCAAAGATAAATTAGAAGAAGCAAATATGCTTTTAGTAGATGGTGATTTTAAAATTTGCAGTATATTTAATGTTAAAAAAATAAATGAATATGGAGAAAATAAATATTTTTTAATAAATAATGGAGATATTCCATCAGAAGAATCAATAGTTAAGAATTATAGCTTACTTTATTTTGAAAGGGAAGAATCAGAACTTCTTTATAACATTTATGAAGGAAACAAAGACATAACAAAGGGATTTATAAAGTTTCACTCATTACCTATTCTGCAATTTGAAATAAAAGAAGTAGAAGAAACTTCAATGCCCCTTGCTATAGATTTTGGAACATCTAACACTACAGCAGGTATCTATATAAATAAAGAAAAATTTTTATCACTGAATAATAGAGATAAGTCTGATGAGGATGTAAATAAAAGCCAAGTAAGACTTGTGGAAATTTTAGACACAACTAAAGATTATGGAAAAATAACACCACTTATTCCAAGTGTAGTAGCTATAAGAAGTATAGGAGAAGAAAATATAGAATACATGTTTGCTTATGATGCAATTAAAGAATCCAAAAGAAGCTATATAGATGATGGATTAACTATATTTTACGATATTAAAAGATGGGTAAGTGATTTTGAAAAAGTTGAAAAAGTAATAGATAAAAGTGGTAAAGCCACATTTATAGCAAGAAAATATATTATAAAAGCATATTTAACTTATATAATATCCCAGGCAAACCAAAGATTCAAATGTAAATTTAAGCACATATATATATCTTGTCCATCAAAACAGAAATATAAATTCCATAGTTTATTTAAAGAAATACTAAATGATTATGTAGTTGAAGAAGAAAATATTTTAGATGAAAGTGCAGCAGTTCTTTATAACACTATATCTGAATTAATAGAAAAGAAGAACTATGTTCAGGGAGAAGAATATAAAGCTCTAATAATAGACTGCGGAGGGGGAACCACTGACCTTTCAGCTTGTAATTTTACCATATACAATAATAGGGTTTCTTATGAACTAAATATAGAAACCTCCTATGAAAATGGAGATACGGATTTTGGAGGTAATAATCTTACCTTTAGAATAATGCAATTTATAAAGATTTTAATGGCTAAAGAGTTATCTAAAAATAACGCCATGATAAATAAGACTATAATGGATGAGTTTGATATAGATATATTTAGATCTATAGATAAATACGGAATAGAAAAAGTATATGAATTATTAAATGAAGAGTATGGGAAGGCAGAAGAGATAATTCCTACTAAATTTAAACTTTATGAATGTAAGCGAAAAGAAGAATATTACAAGGTGAAAAGCAATTATTATTTCTTATTTGAACTAGCAGAGCAGGTAAAAAAGAAATTCTTTAGTGATCCTAGTCTTTTAAAGTTGAATTTAACATCAAAAGATAGTGAAGGTGTAAATGAAGATACTATAAGGTTTGATAAGTGGAAGCTTTCTTATATATATAACGACAAACTTCAAATAGTGAAAGATGCTCCCAATATAGATATAAGTGTATATGAAATAAATACTCTACTTAAAGGAGATATATATAACATAATAAAGAGTTTTTTAGAAAATCTCTATGAAGACCATGAGCTTTTTGATTACTCAATAATAAAATTAACTGGACAATCTTGCAGGGTTGAAATATTTAAGGATGCCTTAAAGGAATTTATCCCTGGTAAAGTTATTCAAGTTAAGAGAAATAAAAAAGATACCAAGGAGAATTATGACCTAAAACTTGCTTGTATTAATGGAGCACTTAAATATCTACATGCTAAGAATTTTGGATATGCTGACATAAAAATAGATATAAAAACTCCAGCACTTCCTTATATTATAAGTGGTTATACTCATGAGGGAGAAGAAAAAAGCTTAATTAAAGGTAGAGATAAGACTAAGGGACATATATCTAGATTTATGGAAAATGTCATGGAAAAGGTAACTTTAAAGATATATTTAAAGGATATACATGGACAAATAAGATATGAATATACCTATGAAACAGAAGAAGAAGTTTTAAAACCTATATTACCAGAGGAAATAGAGAAAATGTATGATGGCATTATTGCTCAGCAGGATACAGATAGCATTGTAAACAACGAAGTAAAATTCTTTGTTTGGGCAAAGGAAGAACTATGGGGATTTTATGTCACTTCAGTTTTAAGACATAATGAGAAACTCTATATAGGTGAAGATAAATTTTATCCTTTTGAAAATGATCAATGGGAGAAAAATTTCTTTGATGGACTTAAGTAGCCTTAAGTTAAGTAATGAAAATTAAAGTAAATATGGAGGATAACTATGGATAATGAAAAAGCACTGAAGTGCATAAAAAGTGCATGGAGGTCAGCAATAGCACTTAGCCTAATAAAATTAATATCAGTAATAGTATTAACAAAAATAAGTAATTTTGGATCTTCAGAATTAATTTTATATGCTCTAATACTTATAATTTTGGATCTCGGATTAGCTTTTGGAGTATATAAAAAAAGTAGAGTTTGTGCAGTTATACTATTTGTTTGTTTTACATTAAGTCAGCTGTATATGTTGAGTAATGGTATGAGTAGTATTGTAGGCTTTATAATAAGTGTTGCTTTTGCTACATGTTTTTTCCAAGGAATAAGAGGAACAATACATTATCACAAAAATAAAAAGGTAGAAATCAATGAAGACTCCCATAAATTTTAAATGAATTAAATATATTCTGAGTCATGTTAATTTAGGAGGTGAGAAGCTGTGTTTTCAAATACATATCCACTATTTAAACCGGGAAGAATTTTAAAAATTGAAATGCTAGAAGAACTTAGGGATTTCCCAAGAGAGATTTTAGATATAAGCTTTAAGGAATATTCTAATGGAATAATTTCAGGATGCAGTATAGAGGTAAATAATGATTACATAATTGTGACTAAAGGCATAATAAAGCATCAAGATATGATTTATATACTAAAGGAAAACTATACTATTCCATATGAATCAACCAACCAAGTTCAAGTACTAAAAATAAGATTCTTAGGAGAAACCACAAATAAGGATTTCATTAAATCAGAGTCTGAAATATTTTTAGATGACAACTTACAAATAAATATAGATGAAATGGAGCTTTGCAGATTTAAGCTAAAAAAGGGAGCTAGGCTTAGAAATAATTATGTAGATTTTAGGGATATGTCAACGGAGTATGACACAGTGAATACAATAAATGCACCTTATTCAGCTTATGGTGAAAGTAGTTTAAATCCTGATATTTTAAGACAGTTTGGAAGGCAATTATTAAGTTCCAACGTTAGTGAAGCATGGGATATATCTTTTGGAATGACTTGTATTCAAAGCAGGGATACTGTTCAAAAAGAAATAATCGTGAGCTATTTATTATACAAATTAGGTATTGAGAAAAAGGATTACTCCAATGAAGAATTATATCTTTATCTTTTAGATGTATTAAATAGGGAAAATAATGGGCAAGCTGCTGGTGAACGTAGAAAAAGCGGAAGATTTAAGACTATACTTATAGATTAGAAAATAATAATATTTAAAAATTCCAAGTATCATTATAAATTTTTCAAGAATTTAATCTTTAATTGTGAAAATATAGGAGGATGGGAAAAGTGGATAAGAGAGTTGATGAGAAAATTTTAGATTTTATAAATGAAGCGGAAAAAAGAGAAGAAAAAAGAGATATATGTAATGGCACAGCAAAAATTGGGGATAGATATTATGAATTTGAAGAGAAAGAATTCTTTGACGAAAAGTTAAAAATATATATTCCAAAAGATTTTGAGGATATGCCATTAGAAGTAAGAAAATTTAAATATCCATCAGAAAGTCGTCCAGAAATAATAAAGAGCAATGAAGATGGAAGTATAGCAGTAACCTTAAATATTATTGATAGTCCACTAGATGAGGAAAGTGTAGAAGAATTAAAAGACGGAATGAAGACTATCATAAGGAAAACTAATCCATCTAATGTATTTTATGAAGATGGTGTTGTAAATATTAATTCTAAAAATATAGGATATTTTGAGTTTAAGAGCTCAGCAATAGATGATTTTTTATATAATTTAATGTTCTTTCTTGAATTTGAAGAAAAGACTTTAATGGGAACTTTTAGCTGTTTGTATAAAAGTTATAAGGACTGGAGAGATGTTGCATTTCAAATTGTTAGCACTATAAGAGTGGTAAAGGAAGAGAATGGAGATGAGGTTTAATGAGTGGGGAATACATGTATACTCAAGGAGACATTTTAGTAGCACCTTATAAGTTTCAAAAAATAACAAAACTAAAGATAACTAGAGAAGTGAATGAGCATGCAAAGCTTTATATAAGTGGAATCATTGATGAAGAAAATGCAGACAAATATGTTGAAACAGCAGATGCTGATACGAACATTGCACTATCGGTAAAAGACGACAAAAATTCTGTAACTCATGTTTTTCAAGGAGTAGTTACTAATATTCAAGTTAATGCAAATAGAGATGTTAGAACTTTGGAGATAGAAGCCTTAAGTAGAACTTTTCTTATGGATATAAGTAAAAAAAGCAGAACATTCCAAAATGAAAGCTCAAGCTATAAGGATGTATTGAATATTGTAAACACTGGATATAAAAATATTCAAATGTTAGATAAGATTACAAATGGAAGTAAAATAGATAAATTCATAGTTCAGTATAAAGAAACAGATTGGGAATTTATAAAAAGATTAGCTTCACATTTTAATGTACCAGTAGTACCAGAATGCCAATTAGAAAATATAAGATATTCAATAGGAAACTCAGGCTGTTGTAAAACATATAAGCTTGATGAATTTAACTACTCAGTAAAGAAGGAGTTACAAGAATATAAGCTTAAATCAGGAAATGGTGTTAATGGGTTAAATGATGTAAATTTAATAAGCTATGAAGTGTTAACAAATCAAATAATGTATTTGCACAACTTAGTTAATTTTAAAGGCAGAAGTCTTTATATATATAAATCAGAAATGGAACTTGTAAATGGGGTAATTTCAAACAAATATGTTTTGAGAGATGCAAAAGGAATAAACGTAAGAAAAATTTATAATGACAAGATAGTAGGTATATCTTTAGAAGGAAGTATTTTAGATACAAAAAATGATGTAGTTAAAATTAATTTAAAAATAGATGGAGGCCAAAATAAAGGTGGATCAAGATGGTTCCCTTACTCCACAGTTTATTCATCACCAGATGGTACAGGCTGGTACTGTATGCCTGAGGTTGGAGATGCTATAAGATTATATTTCCCGGATAATGAAGAAAAAAATGCATATGCAATAAGTTCAGTAAATCTTCAATCAAGTGATTCTAAAAAACGAAGCGATCCTTCTGTAAAAAGTCTTGGTACTAAGTATGGTAAAGAAGTAGTAATGAAACCAGGAGCAGTTGAAATAATAGGAAATGGTAATTTGCTTATGAGATTAACAGATGATGGCGGAATAGAAGTTAAGAGTGATAAAAAAATAGTACTGGATGCTAAAGAGGATATTGAAATAACTGGAGGCGGAAAAGTATCTATTCAAGGAAGCAGTGGAGTTGATTTAACTCAAGCAGGAGCTAATGTAAAGATACAAGACGATGTAACAATGAGCGGCGGAAAAGTGAAAATTGAGTAAATCCAATTAAACGAATTTCTTTAATAAACTTTGTAGCGGCGAACAGTGTTCGCCACTTTCCCACCTCTGAGGATTTATCAATGCACAATGCACAGTTCACAATTCACAATTAAGGTTGAAATTATTTTTTAACAAAATAATTTCTTTAATGTACTTTTTGACTAGCAATGTAATTGCTAATCATTCGCGAAAAGTTGCATTGTAATTTCAAGAAATAATCAATTCTAAATTTCTCAGTCTTTGCTGAGAAATATCCATAATTGTGCATTGTGCATCGTGAATTCTCAATTGTATAAGGGTTCCCCTGAGGTGCAGTATGTTTAAAAGCAAGAACTATTTACTTAATCAGATAATGAAAATAGTCAATATACATTAATTTTAAAGCCAATATATCTATCAATAAATGTGACTAAAATAGGAGGTCGCAATATACTATGATAATCGAAAGCAATAAAGAAGAAATTTTAACGGAGTTTCAACATAAATATGTAATTAATGCATGGATTAATAAGTTTCTTGAAATTGATGAAGTCTATAAGGGAAATAAATGTGATATAGAGGAAAATTTGGTTTCAATATTTGATGAAATATGTGGACAAGCTATATGTCTTCAAGAAAAACAATTAAAAGGAGAAATTAAATATATTTATTTCTCTTTACTTAGAACCAGCATTCTTGAAAATAAGGGTGAATATAGAATTGATTTCTATGATGAAAATTGGTTTTTGCATAAGGAAGAATGCTCTATCAATATAGATTTAAGCTTTATCTTTAATTCAATTTTTAATTATAAAGAAGAACTTAAAGAAAAGAAAAAAGAGTACGGAAAAAATATAACTGATATGGATATAGAAAATATAATCCTTAAAGAAGTTGATAAGTATCATATTTTAGCAGTAGAATTCCTAAAAACTATGATAGAAAAATTTATAGAAACATCACCTTATAAGGAAATGAAAAAAGCAGAAGATATAGCCATATTAGCAGGAGAATATATGGATGCGACTCAGATAATATATCCTGAAAGTTAGATAGAAAAGGAGAATTTATGGACTATTTTTTATTAAATCAAGATGAAAGATATACAAATACTCCAAGACTTATTGATGTGTTTAAAAAGGTTAATATAAAAAATCTTAATCTTCCAAATGCTCATAAAATTGAGGACATTACAATATTTCAAGTTAGTGCTGATGAGGGGTGTGAATTCCTAGATATTTTAGATAGTCAATTATTCTTAATATCTGAGGATATGAAGAAAATAATTGAAAAATATGATAGGAATATTTTATTTAAAACCTTAGTGCTTATTGATTCACTTCGTGATAGGCAAGAAAACTATTCCTTGCCTATACTTGAAGAGATTGAATGTTTAAGTGATAAAGCAGAATTTAATTTAAATAAAACAGTAGTTAAAAAGATAGTACTAGATAAAGAAAAAATTGAAGGTAAGAAAATTTTTAAAATAAAAGAGAGTTCAAAACCATTGGTAGTAATAAGACTTGATGTTGCTGAAAGTTTATTAAGACGTGATTTTAGAGGAATAAAGCTTGAGAGGCTGCAAGTTGAATAGGCTTAAAACTTAAAAGAGGAAGTGAAAAATATGAGTGGTGGAGACAATTACTATATAGTTAGGGGAGCAAAAATGAGATGCGATAAAGGCACTCATGCAAGAAAAATAAATCTTCCAGTAAGCCATGGATCATATGTAGGTAAAAATCCTAAGATGAATAAAACTGACAGAAAGGAAGATAACATAAGCTATTTTGGCATATGTCATGGAGACTGTCCATCTAGTGGAGGAAATATTTATTTAGTAGCAGAAAAGGGAGGAACAATTACCGGAAAAAAATGCTGTGTAAAAATATTAAAAGACTGGATGAATGCAAAAGAAGATTCATTAGTTGAAGGAGAACCAGCACTTACAACGGATTCAGTGCTTATATGTAAATATGGAGGAAAAATAAAATTTGAAACAAATGGTCAAGAACAGGAGTAAATGAGAGAAAAGAGGGGAGAAATTAAATGGGGGTACTTCATGCACTAAGGGTTAAATCTCCTTATAAATTACTGCGTATAGAAGACATAAAAATTGATAATAAACCTAATGAACATGGATATTTATACTTAAAATGTCTAATAGATGATTCAATTAAATTTCAGTCTGCTATAAATGCGTCCGCTAGTGATAAGATATGTGTTTATGAAGAATTAGAAGATGAGAATTTAAGGGAGAACTCTGTAAATATTAATGTAGTTAACGAAAATAAAAGTAAGATACTATTTAACGGAATGATAAGTAGTATAAAGACAACAAATAATAATGGAGTATATTATTTAGAAATAGAAGGAATAACATCCAGTTTTGAACTGGATATAAAAGAAAAGAGCATATCCTTCCAAAATGCTAATATGACATATGAGGAGCTTATAGGAACAATCTTAAAGGACTATTCAGGTTATGGTTATACACAATGTACATCAAAGGGGAAAAAAATAGACAAGCCCTTATTTCAATACAAAGAAACTGATTGGAGCTTTTTAAAGAGAATAGCTAGCGAATTAAATTCAGAATTATTTTGTGATATAATTGAAACACGTAATATGTTTTATTTTGGAAGACCAATTAAAGTAAGTTATGAAATAGAAGATAAGGGCTTTTATAAAGCTTGTAAGGATTTAAAGAGATTTCATGAAGCAGGTGGACTTGAGGCAGGGCATGATACAGACTACTTTTATTATGAAATAAAAAGAAGAGAAAAGTATGATATTGGAGATAAAATAAGGTTTAAAAATAAAGACTTTTATGTAAATCAATATTCAGCTTATGCTTTAAAAAATGAAGTAATTTATAAATATCGTTTATGTAGAAAAAATGGTATATGGCAGACAAAGATGTACAATTCACTTTTAAGCGGTGGATCTCTTGAAGGAAAAGTTCTTGCTGTAGAAGGTGAAAAAGTAAAACTTAATCTTGATATAGACAAAGGCCAAAGTAAAGAAGCCGCCTGGTTTTCATATGCACCGCCTACAGGTAATACAATGTATTCAATGCCTGTAGCTGGAACAAGTGCAACACTTTATTTTCCAAATGGAAGTAGTGAAGCTCCAATTGTAACAGGTTGTGTAAGAAAAAATGGAGGCAGCTGTGCCAAAACATCAGACACAACTAAAAGATATTTTGGAACAGAACATGGCAGCGAAATAGAAATGACTCCAGGTGCGTTAAACATAAACGGTGGATCAAAAGAGCCGCTTAATATAAGTTTTGATGACAATACTGGAGTAACGCTTAAAAGCCCTAAAAAACTAAGTTTAAATGCAGATAGCGAAATAATAATAAAAACGCCACAAAATATAAACATAAAAGCAGAAAGCCAGATATTTGTAGCAAAAGCAGGTACTCAAAGTGGTTTTTCAGTAGAAAACGAGTTTCATTTTTTAGGAGATACCGTAATAGAAGATGCAAGATATAAAGAAACATATCCTCCATTTAAAGATGAACCAAAGGCAGCTCAAAAGCCAGAAGAAAAACCACAGAAAAAAGAGGAAAAGAAACCGGAAGAAAAAAAAGAAAAGAAAAAGTTTAGTTGGGGAAAACTAGCAATAGGCGTTCTTGCAGGGTTGGCAGTAGTTTCAGTAGTAACAGTAGGAGCGGTAGCAATAGCAGGAGCAGTAGCAACAGCAGCAGTAGCAACTGCAGTTGGAACAGGTGCGGCACTAGCAGGAACAGTAGCAGTTGTAGGCCAGGCAGTATCAGATGGAATGAATAAAGAAGTTAGTGATGCATCTGCCTATATGTGGGCTGGAGGCAGAGAATCCTTTATAGGCGCACTTTCAACGGCAATATTTGGACCTTTTAATGCAGTAAAAGCTCTACGTGGAAAGATGGTGCTTGGCGGAATAACCAATGGATTTGAAGGCATAGTAAGGAGAAGTCTGCAACATGAGGAAATAACCTTTGGGAATACATTATTTGATGTTACAATTGGTGCGTTAACAGCATGGGCACTCCATAATACAAAGGAACTATTTAAGAAAGCAGTCCCTTGGGTAAAAAAAGGAGCAGCAAAAGTTAGCGATGCCATAGAAAATGCAATTAATAAATTTAAGAACATGGCTGATAACTTCAGCAGTAGATTCGGAAATAAACTTTCTCTTGCAGGTATAGGAGACCTTAATGGAAAGTCGCCAGTTAATAATGTTAAGCTTAAACCTACAAGTACACAGATATCTTACAATGAAGCTATCAAGGAAGCAGCAGATAAGAGTTCAAAGGATGTTAAAAATGCAATTAAGAATGATATTAAGAAGAAAGGAAAAAGTCTTAAGCCTACTGAGTTGGTTAATGATATTCTTGAATCGGCAGCAAATGATAATATAGATAGAAATATTTCTTGGGAAGATTTTTGCAAATATATTGATAAAAAAGGGAAATGCAGTAAAAGTGCTAAAGCCCAAGCGTATTATAAGCTTACAGGGAAATTGGATAGGTTAAATGACATAAATTATGGGCAGTATCTAGAAGAATATAAACCTAAACCAAAATCTAATAAAGGTGATAGGTGGCATGCACATCATATACTTTATAAAAAAGGAATTGGAGAAGAACAACAGAGACTTGTGGAAGAAGGCGCTGAAATATTAAGAAGAAATAATATAGATTCAATTTTAGATCTAGATAATTTAGTATGGGCACAAAATAAAGCAGGCCAGCATAATGTAACTAATTTGCAAGAAGTTGTAGATAGATTAAGGAATGTTGAAAGGAAAGCTATAGAACTCTATGGAAGTAGTGAACCTGGATTAATTGAGCAGGAGGTTCGAAAGGCACTTAGGGCATTAGGAGAAATAGCTGAAAATAGATAAAATAAAGAAATTGGAGGAAATAAGATTATGACGATTCTTGGAAAAATATATGTAGCAATTATGAAACATGATCTTGATTCATTAAAAAAATTGTTAGAGGAGCATCCAGAATATATAAACTATGTAGATTCATCAGATGGAACATTGTTGCATAGGGCTGCTATGGATGGAAATGTTGAAATTGTAAAATATCTTTTAAGTTTAGGCTTAGATATAAATAAACGTAGTGGTGAGTTTGATTGTTCAGCCTTAAAAAATGCTGTCTCTTATGAAAATATTGATGTAGTAAAATATTTACTAGATGCAGGTGCTGAAATAGATACTAGCGATATTTTTAGAAATCCATTATTTTCAGTAACACGTAATGAAAAAGTTGATTGTACTAAGCTTCTAATAGAAAAAGGAATTGACGTTAGTGTAAGCTATAAAAAAGAAGATGGAGAATTGTGGGATGCATTAAGACAAGCACGTGTGTATGCAAGAAACAGAGAAATTGTTGATATAATAGAAAAAGAAGCAAATAAAAAATTAGATGATAAAGCTGAAAGAAAAGAAGAGTTTGATTGTCAATATAGTGATAAAGTAGTTAATCATATAGAAAAGCATTTAGGAACTATTGATCAAACAATTAGTGAAATAATACCTGGAAGTAAAGTGAAAATAGATATTAATATAATAAAGCCAACAAAAGAAAAAGATTATATAACACTTATAACAAAAGGAATGAGTGATTATCCTATGGGATATTCAGAAGATGATGATGAATATAAATATGCTGAATTAATGATGAAATTACCTTCGAACTGGAACCTAGATAAGAACTCTTGTAAAACTGACAGATATGGATGGCCATTAAGGATATTAAGAAGATTTGCACATTTACCACACCAAAATGAAGGATATATCACTGAAAGAGTAATTATACCAAATGGGATACCAGGAGATGTGCCATTGCCATTTCATGTTGACACATGGCTAAGTACTATTATGTTCTGTATATCAGAAGATATTCCATCTTTACCACTGGATAAAAATGAAAAAGTAGATTTCTTTACATTAGTACCAATTTGTGAAGAAGAAATAGATTCAGCAAGAAGAATGGGAAGTAATAAGTTTATGCATACATTACCAACTAGAGACGTTGTTGATGAAGAAAGAGGATTTGAAGATTAGTATTCATATATAATATTTTAGTAAATTCAGTGAATTGTTTTACAGTATTATGTAGTTAGAAATTAAAAATAAAGAAAAATAGTAACTAAATGATAGCCCATGCTTTAAAAGGCATGGGTTATTTATTTGAAAGGTTCAAAAAAGTTTGATTATTTAAAATATCAGCAAGTTCCTCTCGCATTTGTTATTATTATCCATTTGATGATGAACCAAAGGCAGCTCAAAAGCCAGAAGAAAAACCACAGAAAAAAGAGGAAAAGAAACAGGAAGAAAAGAAAGAAGAAAAGAAAAAGTTTAGTTGGGGAAAACTAGCAGTAGGTGTTCTTGCAGGGCTTGCAGTAGTTTCAGTGGTAGCAGTAGGAGCGGTAGCAATAGCAGGAGTAGAGCAGTAGCAAATGCAGTTGGAATGGGTGCGGCAATAGCAGGAACAGCAGCAGTTTTAAGCCAGGCAGCATCAGATGGAATGAATAAAGAAGTTAATGATGCCTCTGCCTATATGTGGGCTGGAGGCAGAGAATCATTTATAGGTGCACTTTCAACGGCAATATTTGGACCTTTTGATGCAGTAAAAGCTATACGTGGAAAGATGGTGCTTGGCGGAATAACCAATGGATTTGAAGGCATAGTAAGGAGAAGTCTGCAACATGAGGAAATAACCTTTGGGAATACATTATTTGATGTTACAATTGGTGCGTTAACAGCATGGGCACTCCATAATACAAAGGAATTATTTAAGAAAGCAGTCCCTTGGGTAAAAAAAGGAGCAGCAAAAGTTAGCGATGCCATAGAAAATGCAATTAATAAATTTAAGAACATGGCTGATAATTTTAGTAGTAGATTCGGAAATAAACTTGCCCTTGAAGGTATAGGAGATTTTAATGGAAGCTCTCCAATTAATAATGTTAAAATTAAACCTACAAGTACACAGATATCTTACAATGAAGCTATGAAGGAAGCAGCAGATAAGAGTTCAAAAGATGCTAAAAATGCAATTAAGAATAGCTCCAAAAATATGGCGGATGCTGCACAAGACGTAGAATATGGGGATCATTTTAGTAAGGTTAAGAGGAAAAAAGTGCTAAAACCAAATGTAAAATATGAAACTATAGAAGGATATAAATATAAAACAAATGATGTTGGGTTAATTACAGAAGTTGAGGGAAGTTTAAAACTTGGTGAAGGTAGTAGAAATCCATATGCTCAAAGAATCTCAGGAAGAGAATATAGGCTTCCAGATGATGATGGAGGACATTTAATAGCAACACAATTTTTAGGATAAGGTGAATTGGATAATCTAGTACCGATGAATTCACAAATAAATAGGTCAGGTGGAAAATGGTATAACATGGAGCAAGAATAGGCTAGTGCTTTGAAGCAAGGAAAAGAAGTTAAGGTTAGAATTGAACCTATATATGAAGCAAATAGTCTTAGACCTTCAAGCTTTGAAGTAGAGTATGTTATACAAGGAATGAAAGCAAAATTTATAGAAATATTAAATCAAGCAGGAGGTTAAAATGGAAACTGAAAAAATGGGACAAATATACCAAAATATTGGTACTAAATTAGATGAAATGATTCCAGATAAGTGGGAAAAAATATATTTATATGGGGAAATATTAGATGATTCAAGAGAAATATATTTTTATTTCAAGGAAAGCAGAAAAAAGGAGATAGTTTACGGGCATGATATTCCTTGTAGATACAATGTTGATAAAAGAATATATCGTCAATTATTAAGAGAATTAACAAGAGATATTGTTGGCTTGTATAATGAATATAAAGAAAATAATGAAGAAGTATGGACTAATCTCACATTTATTCTTGATAATAAAGGAAAGTTTAATATAAAATATAATTATGATGATGTTTTAAATTGCGGATTTTCAGCAGGAGAAAGGCAAATAATATGGGAATATGAAATTCTAAATATAGAGCCAAAAGATGAAGAATATAGGGAAATGATGCAGAAATATTTAGAAATTAAAAAATAAATATAACTATATAAATAATAAAATAGCTATATAAAATTTTTTATATAGTAGTAGAAGTCAATAAAGATAATAATAAAACTTACTTTATAATCTAAATAATGCAGTAAGAATAGACTAAATGAACTAGCTGAAATATAAGTAAGCTAGTTCATTATTTTTGTATATAAAAAACACCACAAAATGTAAATATAAAAGCAGAAAGCCAGATATTTGTAGCAAAAGCAGGTACTCAAAGTGGTTTTTCAATAGAAAATGAAATTCATTTTAAAGCAGATGCCACAATAGAAGATGCAACATATAAAGAAACATATCCTCCATTTAAAGATGAACCAAAGACAGCTCAAAAGCCAGAAGAGAAAAAAGAAGAAAAGAAGCAGGAAGAAAAGAAAGAAGAAAAGAAAGGATTTAATTGGGGAAAACTAGCACTTGTTGCAGTAGCCGCAGTAGCAGTGGTAGCATCAGTAGCAACATTCGGAGTGGGTGCAACATTAGCAGTAGCAGCAGTAGGAGCAATAGTTGCAGGTGCTGCGGTAGGTGCTGCAAAAGCTGGGGTAGATAATGTAAACTCCCAATTATCAAAAAATGGAGGAGACATATCTAAAACTGATTACGGAGAAGTATTAAAGGCAGAATTTTGGGGTGCTATGACTGGTGCAGCCAATATGTTTAAAACAGAATTATATGCAGCTATAAACATAGGCATTCAATATATTTCAAACATGACAAGGATAGCTAATACAATACAAAAAAATATGCCTTGGAATTATAAATATGCGTATACACGGATGGAATTTGATGCAAGAGGAGAAGCGATAAAAGAAGAAGCTAGACAAATACGTGAATCTTTAAGAAATGAAGCACCATATAAAACAGCATTTGATGTTACAGAATTTGTGTTCGATGTAGCAACACTAGCAAATGGTGTAAAATCAATTGGTAATATAGGCAAAAACTTACCAGGAAAAATTTCAATAGGCCAATTATCCCTTAGTGGAACTGGTATTAATGTACCTGTATTATGTTTAGATGGAGTAACGTCTATAGCCAGCGTAGGTGAAATATCCTCTATAGCAACATCTGGTCTTGCATTTTATAATATGACTTCTAATAGTGGAAGTGGTGGAGATAGTAATAGTTCTTCTAATGAAAATATTGATGCTAGTGATGCTAAGGGAGTGGGTGAAACTGCAGAACTACCGGATGCTACATTTACTACGAAGAAACTACAACATGAGTTTAAACATGCTGGTGATTTTGACGTAACAGGCAACTGGAATAAGGCTACAGGTGAAGTGTATCAAAAAGCTATTCAAAATCATATAGAAACAGCTACTGACGTGTATAAATCAACCTATAGGGGTGATGATGTATATGTTTATATAAATAAGAATACTAGTGTAGGGGCATATACTGATCTGTCAGGTAACTATATTGGTGGATGGAAGTTTAATAGTAACCAGATAGATTTCCATCTAGGAAACGGAATAAAAATTAAGTAGAGGTGATGACAATAATGGGAAGTTCTATATCAATAGGATTTGTTTATGGAGAGTTTTCTATACAAGCAATAGAAAATGAGATAAAAAGGTTAGTTAAATATTTTGTTACTACTGATGGAAGCTTAAAAAAAATGAAAGTAAGTAAAGATATTGATGGTGAAGAATGGCTTGAATATGACTCATTAATTAACTTAAAAGTAGATAGTATTTATACTACATTAGCAGAAAACTACTATGGACAAGTGGAAGTCAACAGTAGTTTGTTTGGGCATAAAAACCTTACAACTACTATTCGTATTGAGAAAGAAGAAGATGAAGGCTACTTTGGATTTTTGTTAGATATAGATGAAGAAGAGCTAATAAAGACAAACTTGGCAAGTGAAATAAATAGCGTGACAGAAAAAATTGTAGATTTTATTACAGGATTTTATAGTTATTCAGCGTATGACTATGCATTTTGTGATAATGAGGCAGAAATTCAATACTCACCAAGACATTTCAAAAAAATTGAAAGTAGCATATATTCTATAAGTGTTATACCTACTTTAGATGGTAACAGTAACAGTCTTAATATTGTTAGAAGCAATTGGAATATTGACGGTCTTACTTCTCGTATTTAATAATCATGCTACAATAGGATAGGCGGTTATCGTTTTGATGACCGTCTTTCTCTTTTCTGACTGTAAAACTGTAAACTGGTATTAATTATGTCTAGATGGAGTAACGTCTATAGCGGCATCTGGTCTTGTATTTTATAAGGAAGCTTCTAATAGTGGAAGTAGTGGAGATAGTAATAGTTCTTCTAATGAAAATATTGATGCTAAGGAAGTTAGTGGAACTACTGATAGAAACATAGTAGAATATGGTGAACATTATGATAAGGTAGGTAGGAAAAAGGTATTGAAATCTTATGTAGAATACATTGATAGTAATGGATACAAGTATGCCACTGATAGCAGTGGTAGAATTGCAAATGCCCAAGGTGATTTACAATTGGGAGAAGGTATAAGAAATCCATATGCTCAAAGAACTGTTGGAGGTGCTGACAGACTACCTACAGACGATGGAGGCCATTTAATTGGAAAACAATTTAATGGTTCAGGTCAAATAGATAATTTAGTTCCTCAAAACAGCGGAATTAATAGGTCTGGTGGGGAATGGTATAAAATGGAGCAAAACTGGGCAAATGCACTGAATGAAGGTAGTAAAGTTAAGGTGGACATTACCCCTAATTACTCTGGAAATGTAGCTAGAACTCATAGTTTTAATGTAGACTATTGGATTGATGGTGAAAAATTTATTCAAATTATAATGAATCCATAGAAAGGATGATAGCAATGGAAATAGAATTAGATGAATTATATATGAAGATTGGAAAACATATTATATCTATGATTCCAGTACAATGGAGCCAAATATATTATTTAGGAGAAATAGAAAAAGGGAAAATGAGTATGTCATCTGTTTTCTATTTTAAGGAATTAAAAGATGGAAACATAGTTAAATCACATAATATTTCAGAAAATTATGGAGTATCTCAAACTATATATAATGAGTTGTTTTCAGAATTAAATATACTATTATTAGATTTGTATTCTTGTTTTGAAAAAAATAGTCAGCCTTTATGGGAGCAAATGAGTTTCTCTATTAACGCTGATGGAAAATTTAATGTAGAGTTCTATTATGATATTATGAATGAAAATGACGGAGGTCAAGTTCAAAGAGAAGTTATTTGGGCATACAAAACATTTGGTTTATTACCCAAAAATGGGAGTTATACAAGAAAAATTTTAGAAAAATATTTGCAAGAAAATGAATAATATTATTACGTATCTGTTTTGCTAGATTAAAAGGGTAACTATCCTTAAAAATGAGTTGAGTACACTCAATAAGTAACGGCTAAACTATTTAAGTTCGAAAAGAAATAAAAAGTTACCTATTCTGCGAGTTTCTTGGGCACAGACAAAGCAACATGTCCAATAAAAGCAGCCAATAGCGGCGTTAGGAGAACGTAGTGAGCTATTGGCTGCTTTTTAAGAGTTTTACAGATTTCCAGCGATTTATCCTCTTCTTAGATTAAATGTATATTCCATAAGAGATTTCAATTCATCTAATTCAAGTTCTTTTATTTCAATATCTATTTGTTCTTTTAGGTAATTAGTTACTTGTTCTTAGGGATAAACTTCTCTCAACATAGATCATCACTATCACCATTTTCAAAATAATTCTTTAGTTCAACATCTCCATAATCGACAATATATTGAATTTTTTATTGTTTTAAAATTTATCAGGAAAAATTTCAATAGGTCAATTATCCTTAATGGAACTGGTATTAAGTTACCTGCATTATGCTTAGATGGGGTACCTCTATAGCTACTGGTAATAAGGCTAAGCTATATTTTGTAGATGATATGCACTATGTTGCAGTAGATACATAAATTGGAAAAGTTATTCAGGTAGCAGATTTAAACAAACCAAATTGGGTGCCAGAAGGTGGACTATAAAGGAGAATGTTTTATGATAAATAAAAAACCAGGAAAGATTTGTGAATTAGTTCACGAATTTACAATTTATAATCACAATTTGAATAGAAGACATACTGATTTTACAGAGTTAAAGCAGTTAATTAATGAAGTAATCAAAACTAATGAATTTGCGGAACTTATAATTACACCTATATACCAAAATAATAAAATTAATCTAGGAATAATATGGGATAATGAAGATTTTAGTATATCTATGGCTGAGAATGATTTTGTTACAAAACAAGAAATTGAGCAAGAAATTAGCGATATTCGTGAAAAAACATTTGCTACAATGACAGATGAACAAAAATACGTTTCTCTAAAGACCGTTCGATTGTTTCCTAAGGGAAATATAGAGCTTTTTCAAAATTATTTAAGAGAATATATAGACTTTTTGGATGAAAGATTACCTGTTTACTACAGGCAAGTCCTAGAAAAAATAAAAAATAATCATCAAAATAATTTAGAGCTTCTAGCATTTGGTTATTTGGGATTTGAAGTATTAGGTAATAACATAGAGTAAAAGATAAAAACCCGTTTTGACTGGAAATGTCAGTACGGATTTTTAATTTCTCTAGATAGAGATATTAAAGTAACAAAAATAGGTATATAAAGTGGTTTTTCAGTAGAAAACGAGTTTCATTTTTTAGGAGATACCGTAGTAGAAGATGCAAGAGATAGAGAAACATATTCTCCATTTGATCATGAACCAAAGGCAGCCTAAAAGCCAGAAGAAAAACCACAGGAAAAAGAGGAAAATAAGCAGGAAGAAAAGAAAAAGTTTAGTTGGGGAAAACTAGCCCTTGCTGCAGTAGCCGCAGTAGCAGTGGTAGCATCAGTGGCAACATTTGGAGTAGGAGCAGCAATTGCATGTGCAGTTGCTGTAGCATGTGTAGGGGTAATATGTGCAGCTGCTAGTACATCGACTACCAATTCAAGTTCATCAGGTGGAGGAGAAAATGATATTGGTGCTCGCATAATGAATGCATTTAAAGGTGCATTAAGTGGGGCTAATCACTCACCAATTATTAAATCGTTTAATTCACTAAAAGAAATAGGTTGTGATATTTGGAGGGGATTTGAAAATAGAGGGGAGAAAGCCTTAGATTCACCATATGATTTTGTAAATTGGGTAGCGATTGGAATTCCTGGCGCTATAAAAGCAACATTACAATCAAATGCAGAAAGATCAGAGAAAGCATTTAATTCAGTATATGATTTCACTAATTGGCTTAGCTTTGGTACTGCAGATATGGTAAAAGGAGCAGTTAATCCAGAAGATCCTTTCTCAAAAGAACATTGGTTAAATAGTTTTGGAGTAGTATCCACTATTTTAGGGGTACGAAAAGCTACGATTAGTAAAGGGAAAACTAGTATGCTAGATGATATTCCTCGTAGTAGTAAGGTTGCTAAGGGGGGAAGTAACCCTGAAAAGCAATTATTGAGTGATTCTAAAAATAAATCTAATTTTGGTTTAGAGGCGGCAAGTAAAACTGGAATAGGTGTTACTGGTGAAGGGATTCCTATAAATGAGGTAAGTGAAAAGGTACTTAAAGAAATTCATATTGACGAAAGAGCAGCATACGGTTATTCTCCTAATGGAGGTACAGCATATTCAAAATATGATTTTACAAATATAGAGGCAGCTAAAGATAATCGTATTATTAGAAAAGAATACTTAGAGCAGTCGCAGAAGATACAAAAAGAAATTAATTCAATGGTTGCAAATGAATCAAGTAAACAAGAAATAGCTAATAAAGTAATTGGAATGAGAAATCAAGATAAAATATTGGCAAGAGCAAAAATGAAGCCAGAAGATTTAGCACCTATTGAAGCAAGAAATATGAAGATATATGGAGATAAGGTAGGGCCGGATGCAACATGGTTATTCAATTCTAAGAAGGCTAAGTTGAAAGATTTGGGATTGAATCCTACTAATGATGAAGTATGGAACGCCGTTATAAATGGTGCCATGAAAAAAGATGATGTATTGAATACTTTGTTAGGATTAAAACATTAAAGGAGTATATATAGTATGATTATTTTAAGAAATTATTTTGATATAAGTTCAAAGATAGTATTATATGATAATGAGTATAAAATAGAGGATATTAATAGCCCTATAAATGGAGTTGGGGGCGTAGCTGATGATAATATATTATATGGTTTATATGTTGATAATGGAAAGCTGTTTTTTATAATAGATACAAAAGCGTACGAGCTTAATAAAAATAATATTAATTGTAGTAATAAATATATTACAGCAACGGAAAGAATGTTTATTATACTAAGTTCAAATCAGGAGATATGTGGAATTCGATATAAACCATTTGTTGACCCAGGAATGATATATTATGATATTGACGAAGATGAGTTTGATGTTTTGTTATATATTAGCAGTTTATTAAAAGATAATGAAACAATTGATAAATTCGTTAGAGCAATGAGTAAAAATAGTTAATTACTAATATTATAAAATATAATACTTTGTTAAGCTATATATAGCTGCATAATTGTAATAATGCAGTGAATAAAGGCAAAATGAACTAGCTGAAAAATAAGTAGGCTAGTTCATTACTTTTTAGAGTAATAAAATAGTGGTAGATGTTGAAAATATTATTTCGGTAAATTAATTATATCTTAGTGGAACTAATCGGGGAGTAAAGCACTTTGTTGATTATTGGGGAAAACATCCAGAACGTATACCATCATTAGCTGAAAGATTAGATGTTGATGTATCAGAGTTTGAAAACACAGCGAAAGGATTTAAAAACTTTACTGAACAGTATTAAAAGTTAAAAATAATGGGATATTAAGAGAAGTTAAGAGAAAGCAAATATACTTCTTAGAAGGAGCAGCAAAACCTAAAAAAGGTATTGTTGCTATATTTAAAGATGGAAAAATTCGATCAATGATGTCGAGTGGCCCAAAATCATTTAATAAATTGCAATAAGGAGGATTAGTCATGGAAAGTTTTGAGATTGAAGAAATATATGGATATGGCTATGAAAGATGGGCTAGAGTTAAAATTGATAGTTCCAGAACAGTAGGGTATGTTCATTTTATAGAGTATGATGAATGTTTGGAAAATGATGGAGCTTCAATCAAGAGAAAAAAGGGGGACATTTTAAAAGGAAATATAAAAATAGATTTAGTAACAGAATATAAAGTAGTAGATGATGATAAAGCTGGATTTATTCAACTTATTAAGAATTCTTCAAGCATTATTGCAATAGGACTAGTAAAAGAAATAGAGGATAGTGATGTTATAATATGTAGTATTAAAGATTTAGGTCATGATATTGTAGTTGAATTTGAAAATGATATTGAAATAGACGTTAATACAAATATAGAAGTAAAAGGATCACTTGAACTAGAAATAGAATAAAATTATAATTCAAATAATTGCATAATATTGCTATTAAGTACGGCTATAGTAACTTCAGCAACACAACGCATAATATTAATGATGCAGTAAAAATAGACTAAGTGAACTAGCTGAAATATAAGTAAGCTAGTTCATTGTTTTTGTATATTAAAAACACCCTAAAGTGGGTTTCAGTAGAAAATCAGTTTCATTTTTTAGGCGGCAATGTAATAAATTTTGATTGATAGTAACTTAAATCAAATATAGAAACTAAATATACAATAGTAAACACACGAATATAGATACGAGATATATTATCATATATGAATAGAGTAATATAATTTATAATAAGGGAGATCTACAGAAGATTTAATAGTAATAATAATAGGGGTTAGGGGTAAGAATTATGAATGAAGTAATCAAAAATAAAATTTATAACGAAGAGCAGTGCATTGATATTCAAGAAAAGTTAAGTGAAAAAATAATAATAAATTCTAAAATTCAAATTGAATCCATATCAAAAATTGCAGGAATAGATCTTGCATATTGGAAAAAAGATGATTATGAATATGCAGTGTGTTGTATTGTTGTAATAAATTCGGTTACAAAAGAGGTAATTGAAAATGTACATTCAGTTGGGAAAATAGAATTTCCATATATTCCAGGCTGTTTGGCGTTTAGAGAGCTTCCACTTGTATTAGAAACAGTTGAGAAATTACAGAGTAAGCCTAATTTATATATTTTTGATGGTAATGGATATTTATATCCAAGGCATATGGGAATAGCTACTCATGCAGGAATATATCTAAATAAACCTACAATTGGAGTGGCAAAAAGTTATTATAAAGTAGATAATACAGATTTCATAATGCCTGGAAATATAGAAGGTGCATACACAGATATAGTGATACATGGCGAGATTTATGGACGTGTATTAAGAACGCATAAAGATGTAAAGCCTATTTTTTTATCTGTTGGCAATCATATAGATTTAGAAGCTTCAACACAAATTATAAAGAGTTTAGTAACTAAAGAAAGTCATATTCCCATTCCAACAAGATTAGCAGATATAGAAACGCATAAAATGAGAGACGTATATAAGAGCAATATATAAGTCTATGATATAATTTAGAGGTCAAAAATTATTTATATTTTAGGAATATGGGGTGACAATAAGTATGTCATATAAAGATGAGGGTAAGTATGATAAGGGATTATATGAAAGTTTGAGAGTGGACTGTGAAAAATGTTTTGGGTTTTGCTGTGTTGCATTGTATTTTTCGGCTTCTGAAGGGTTTCCAATGGATAAAGATGCAGGTAAACCTTGTATAAATTTGCAATCTGATTTTAAATGTGCTGTTCATAAAGAGCTTAGAGAAAAAGGGCTTAAAGGATGTACTGCTTATGAATGCTTTGGAGCAGGACAAAAAGTTGCTGAGCTTACATATAAGGGGTGTAATTGGAGAAATAATTCTAAAACTGCAAAGCAAATGTTTGATGTGTTTTTGGTTATGAGGCAGCTTCATGAAATGCTATGGTATCTAACAGAAGCACTAAGGGTGCAGTGTGATAGCTGTATAAAAGAGGAAATTAGCTGCATGATAAGTGAAACCATGAGGATTACTAATTTAGATGCCGATTCTCTCATAGAGCTAGATATAGTATCACACAGAAATAAAGTTAATGCACTACTTTCAAAGACTAGTGAACTTGTGAGAGTTAAAGCTCGTAAAGGACAAAAAACTACTTTGAAACGTAAAAATACAATTGTCGGAAGGCTAAATCTTATTGGATCAGACCTTAAGAAAGTTAATTTAAAAGGAGAAGATTTAAGAGGAGCATTTCTTATTGCAGCAGACCTTAGGGGAGTGGATTTAAGAGGTGCAGATCTTATTGGTGCCGATTTGAGAGATGCTGATATAAGAGGAGCTAATCTTACAAATAGTATATTTATCACGCAAGCTCAGATTAATTCTGCTAAGGGAGATTCTAATACAAAGTTACCAATATCACTAATTCGTCCTACATATTGGGATAAATAATTAACTTAGAAATCTTAGAGTGCGCAATTAATTACAATAGATTTATTTTAATAATCAAATATGAGGTTAATGTTTTTTTGTGTATTAAGACTATCGGATATATTAGGTTTAGTGTTAACTTTAATATAAATCAAGGAAGGTGAAATATTGGCTGAACAATTATTTCAAGCAAACAATCTTATTTATAAGTATAATTTAACTTATGATAATGTAAAAATTGAAAAAGGCAAAATTAATTTTATTGTTGGGGAAAGTGGAAGTGGTAAAAGCACTTTTTTAAAGTTATTAAATAATTCTATAAGTCCAGTATCTGGACAGTTGCTATATAACGGTAAATCAATAGAAGAATATGACCCTATTGCTTTAAGACGTGAGGTAAGCTTAGTTTCTCAAGAACCTTTTCTTTTTGATGAGAGTATTTTAGATAATTTTAAAACTTTTTATTCTTTAAGGCAAACACCTATGCCTGAGAAAGAATATATTAGTTACATTACTGAACTTTGCTATGTAAATGTTCCTTTAGATCAAAATGCATCTACCCTTTCTGGTGGAGAACGCCAAAGGGTTTATATATCTATTTTTTTATCATTATGTCCTAAGGTCATATTATTGGATGAGCCAACTTCGGCCTTAGACGAAAAAAGCAGCCGTAAAGTGATGAAAAATATTATAAACTTCTGTAAAGAAAAAAATATTGATATGGTAATTGTAAGCCATGATAAAGATATTGTTGAAGAGTTTTGTGAAAATAAAGTTGAAATTGTAAAGGAGCGTAGTAGATGGAAGACGTAGTTGCACTAAGTATTTTCCAGTTTTCACTTATTTATTTATTACTGATTATTGTGTTACTAATAATGAAAAAATCAAAAGTTAATCAAATAAAGCTTCTTTTAGTTGCAAGTTTAAGAATGTCAGTTCAACTTGTGATTGTAGGCTATATACTTCAATACATATTTAGCAATCCCAAGCCTATATTTACTGTAATTTTCTTGGTACTTATGATAACATTTTCTATTAATAGAGTAATTAAAAGCAGAAAGGACTTAAACCATAATTTTAAGATTGCAATAGGGGCTTCTCTAACATTTTCAGGGCTTTTTGTTCTATTTTTCTTTGTGGCTATAGTGATTAATAAATCTATATTTAATCCTCAATATACTATACCTTTAGCTGGTATGATAATTGGTAACGCTATGACTGGAATAAACATTGGAATAAAAGCCTTTATGGATTCCATAGACAAAGAAAAAAATAAAATTAATACTTTACTCAATTTAGGAGTAGAACCTAAAGATATTTTGAAGCCTTTTGCTAATAATGCTTTAGAAACTGCCTTAATTCCTACACTAAATTCCATGGTAGGAATGGGAATAATCTTTTTACCTGGAATGATGACAGGACAAATATTATCTGGTACAGTACCTACCACAGCTATTATGTACCAAATAGCTATTATGATTGCAATCTGTACTTCTGTTTGTATAACTGTATTTTTATCTTTAAATTTAGGCTACAAATCTTTGTATAATAACAGAAAACAATTCTTATAAAATGTATAAAAAAATTAAATCATTAAATTTCCTTAAGAAAAACTATAGTTTATAGAAAAAGGTGAGTAAATGTTTAAAACAAAAGACATGGTAGAAGCGGCTATGTTATCTGCGTTGTTTGTGGTGTTAAGCGTGATAGCTATAGGGACCGGTATTGGATATTCGCTATATTTAGATATACTAGTTCCTTTAATTATTAGTCTTATATATTTAAAATGTGGACTTAAATATACAGTATTATCGGCAATAACATCATTAATCATTATAATATTAGGAATGGGGAACATAGGAGCAGGTATTTGGATGAGTCAAAGTATGATACTAGGGCTCATGTGCAGCATATTCATAGAAAAGGATGGTCAAATTATCGATGATATGGTTTATTGTTCCATATTTGCTTGTATATTAATGATATTTATAGATATATATTTCTCTAAGCTTATAGGGTATAGCTTTATAAAAGAATTTGAAGGATATGCTACTTCATGGAGCTTTAAATATATAAAACCACAAGTTATTTTATATGTTTTAATAGCATGTGTTCCTGCTGGTACTGTAGTTGTCACATACTTAGGAACTTTAGTCCTAGGAAATAAATTAAAGCTTTTAAATGAATATGGAAATGAAAAATTTAAATTGATTAAGAGCTATAGAAAAGTTGGTTATTACATGTGTTGTTCTAAAAAGATTATCATCATGGCAATTGCATATTTGGCCTCTTTAGAAGTTTTAAATTTATTAAATTATGATATAAAAATAGCATATATTAGAGTTATTGCTATATCAATTAAGTATACATTATTGTATGTTGTCCTAAAGGATGCCAATTCTTTTATAGGCAAATTTTTATATATGAAAACTAAGTCTAAATTACTTTTTAGAATAGTAAACTTAAGTACATTAATACTTTTAGTAATTAAATTTAAGTTAACCTCATGGATGATGATATTAGGAGATATACTTATAAATTTATCTTTAAACATGAGAAATAAGCAATTAGTTTTTTTAAAGAAATGTATATAAAATTTCTTCATATAATGTTAAAAACCGCCCAGTTAATTTTATTAATTAGTGGGCGGCTATCTTATATAAAAAGTTTTTTATTATAAAAATGTGTTAAATAAAATTACTATAAATTATCTGATTCTTTCCTTTGATATATTGACTACTTATTATTTATACTCTTTCGCAAGTTTTTCAAAAGCTGGCATAGAATTAATTATCTGTTCAGTCTTAACACAATAAGAAATTCTTACATAGCCTGGGCATCCAAAATCATCAGAAGGAACTAATAATAATTCATGTTTTTTTGCTTTTTCACAGAAAGCATTAGCATCTGGCTCCATTGACTTAGCAAATAAATAAAATGCGCCATCTGGTTTTATACATTGGAAACCTAACTCTGTTAAGCCATTATAAAGTAAATCTCTATTTTTTTTGTAAATAGCAATATCAGAAGTTTCACCAATACATTTTGCAATAACTCGTTGGAATAGACTTGGAGCACATACATATCCAAGTGCTCTTCCTGCACCACATACTGCAGCATATACATCTTCTGCATCTTCCATCTCATTAGATACAACAATATATCCTATTCTTTCTCCTGGTAATGAAAGAGATTTACTAAAGGAATAACAAACTAAGGTATTGTCATAGTGTTTTGTTAGATATGGAACCTCAATGTCATCATATACTAATTCACGATAAGGTTCATCTGAAATCAAATATATAGGATGACCATATTCCGCTGACTTTTCCTTAAGTACTTTACAAAGCGCAATGACATTTTCTTTAGATATAACCACTCCTGAAGGGTTGTTAGGAGAGTTAAAAACAACTGCTTTAGTCTTCGGTGTTATTGCCTTAGTAAATTTTGTTATATCAATTTGAAAATCATCTTCATTAGATGGAACCGCAATAAGCTTTCCGCCAGCACTTTCAATAAAAGTACGATATTCAGGAAAAAATGGAGTGAAAACAATAAATTCATCTCCTGGAACAGCCAATGCTTTTAAAGATATAGTAAGAGATGCAGCTGCTCCAACAGTCATATATATATTATCAGCACATAATTTTGTATCATATTTGTTATTGATAAAATCTGCAATTGTTTTTCTAACATTAAAGTCCCCTTGAGCTGATGTGTAACCGTGTAAAAGTATAGAGTCTTCATTTTCTAATAAGTCTATAATAGTTTCTTTTACACAATTTGGTGCTGGAATGCTAGGATTTCCTAAACTAAAATCATATACATTTTCTGCTCCTATTTCTTTTGATCTAATTTTTCCATATTCGAAAATATCACGTATAATAGAGCGCCTTTTTCCAAGTTTGACCATATCATTTGAAATCATTTTAAATTACCCCCAAATAAAATATAAATTAAAATTATTACCCTTAATGTTTGTTTTACAAGAGATTAATTAATCAATTTTATTGTCTCTTCGGCTATGCATAAAATATATTATTGTTTTTTCTGTATAGCATAATTTATTCTTTAGTTTGATGTCTTAGTTTCACTAAGATAGAATTTTTGAATTTTCTGACATTAAATTAAAAATTTATCTTTGTTCACTATTAGTATAACACAGAGGATAGAATTTCGCTAAGGGAGTTTTTTGATTTTTCATAATTGAGTGATTTTAATAATTATATTATTTTTAAGGAAAAATTTAAAGTTAAAAGGAACTATATGAGACATCATATTATCGTATATAATAATATTTTATATTAATTGACATTTAGAAAGATATAAAATAAAATATACATACCGACTGGTGGTATGTAAGGAGAATGATAAGTAATGGCAAGAAATAAATACCCAGAAGAAACTAGAGAACAAATATTGGATATATCTGCAAGATTATTTATAGAAAAGGGATATGAAAAGACTAGCATACAAGACATAATAAATGAATTACAAATGAGTAAAGGTGCAATTTATCATCATTTTAAATCAAAGGAAGAAATTTTACAGGGAGTTTTGGATAGAAAATTTTTAAGGGTTAGTTCTGAAATAAATAGAGTTATTTTAAGTAGAAAAGATTTAACTGCATTAGAGAAGCTGAGAATGATGGTTATGTACAGTATCAATGATGATGAAAGTAGACTAATGGATATTTCTATAAAATCAAAATGTAAAGATCCATACTTTATATTTGGAAATATTGAAGAAATGATGAATCGTGTAGTTCCAATAATCAGAGATATAATTGAAATGGGACAAACAGATGGATCATTAAAGTCAGAATATCCAGAGGAATCTGCAGAAGTTATAATGATGTTAACAAATATATGGCTTTCACCAATTATATTTCATAGAACCCAGAACGATATAGTAAAGAAAATAAAGTTTTTAAAGCATATGCTTGAAGATATGGGGATACCTATTATTACAGAAGAAATGATGTCAGACCTTATTAGAAGATATAAAGAATTATGTGAATAAGATATAAAAGTATTTTTTATATCTTACTTATTAATAAGTAAAGGGGGTTATAAGATGTTAAATCTAATAACAAAAGAGCAGCAAAAATGCTATTTTAAATTATTTAAGATATCTATTATAGGACTATTTATCTTAATATATTTTATGGCTGTAGTTTCAAGAGTTGAGAATAACCCCGATATGCAAATATATAAAAATATTTTTAAATTTATATGTGGAATAGAGGTATTATTATTTACAGCTTTATCTTCAATGATGCATTTTAAAGTATCGAAGGAAGATATAAGTAGAAAGGAACTATCCTTAAGATTCTTTTCTATAGGAATACTTACAGCAATTTTTATGATATTAGGATATATAATAGTTACAGGAATATTCTTGATTACAGAGAGTATAAAACCTATATTAAATGATTCAATATCATTTTCAATGATAATATTTGGGATAGAAGAAATTATAATAACTTCTATAATTGTAGCTTCAGTAGGTATTATTGGAATTTGGCTAGCAATAGAAAAGAAATCTTTAGCTAGCAATATGGCAATATCAATGGTCATAATTATTTTATTAGAAACCTTAATAAACGGATTAAGCTTGAATATACAACTAAATGTAAGCATTATATTAGTAATGTTAGCTATGATACTTACCTTTATCAAGAAGAGAAAACAGGCTATTTAATTATAGTTTTTTATTTTTAGTGGCACATGTTGACGATTGGTTTTATGTAAGTAACATGAAAATATAAATGAGATAATTAAATTAGAAATATATGAAAGATATATGTAAATAAAAATAAGGAAGCTTTAATGATAGAATCAATTGATTTTAAAAATTGTTACACAAGTAAAGCTTGCGTAACAATTTTTAACTATTCTTTTATGAGAACTTTTTCTACTTCAGCTATATATATTGTATGATGATCTCTTTCAGGATACCATTTTTCATCTAGTTCGGTTGCGATAAAGCATTCAGG
Organism: Clostridium argentinense CDC 2741; assembly: GCF_000816675.1. Classification (GTDB taxonomy): domain Bacteria; phylum Bacillota; class Clostridia; order Clostridiales; family Clostridiaceae; genus Clostridium_J; species Clostridium_J argentinense. The sequence continues at coordinate 318,092 of NZ_AYSO01000018.1, forward strand.
CTTAAAATCCTGAGCATATAGTTTTTTACATATAATTGCAAGGTTTGCCTCTTCAAAGTATGGAGTATTATCTGAATGCTGAATTGTTAAATTACATTTAGAAATCTTATCTTCATCTCTACCAGATACAGCTCCAAGATAACCCAGTTGCTTTTTAAAGTTTTTATCGAAGAATGTTAGAGAGAAAGTATCAGAGCTATCTACAAATTCTTTGGTAAAACGTTGAGGTCTTATAACAATATATGCTACATTTTTACCCCACATAACACCAAAGCCGCCCCAGGAGGCAGTCATTGTATTTACTTTATTGTCTTTTTCAGCTGTGATGAGCATCCAATCTGTGCCTATAAGTTGAAATGGGCTTTTGTTTAGTTCTTCAGGTTTTATTTCTACAAATTTGTTCATAATATAATCTCCTTTCATAAATATAAATTATTTTACAAAATACTTTTGAATATATTATTATATAAATAATAATAAAAAGATAGTATGCACTTTAATGTAAGATACTAACCAAAAGGAGAGAGTGAAGTGGATGAAAAAATAGAAGTATACTCAGCACCATTTGAATATACGTTATCTATAATTGGTGGTAAGTGGAAGATGGTTATAATGTTTTGGCTATCTAAATGTAAAGTTATGCGTTATGGAGAACTAAAGAAATCTGTTAAGGGTATTACTCATAAGATGTTGAGTAGCCAACTAAAGGAGCTTGAATCTGACGATATTATAGTTCGTAAAGAATATCATCAAGTTCCACCAAAAGTAGAATATTTTTTATCAGAAAAAGGATTATCTCTTATGCCTATTCTAGAAGAAATGTGTAAATGGGGAAGTTTAAATTTTGATGATAATAGTTGTACAGCATCAAAGGAAATAAGGAAATAAAATTTACATTTCAAAGTGATACAATCACTTTTATTGAAAAATCTATTTAAGGAAATTAATTTGTAAGAATTAATTTCCACCACAATTGCCAAATTTCTATTTTAATTCTCAATTGATTAAGCTTATCAGAGATAGAAAAGTGGTGAACACTGTTCGTAGCTACAAAATCTATTAAAGAAATTAGTTTAATTAAAATATTTAACGGCATAGCTATACTAATATATATTAATTTTTAAGGCAGTTTATCTATACTCTTATATCATTAGTTTTTACCAATGATATAGATATATATATTTAAAGATAAATAGAAAAATTATATATGAAAAGTACAAAATTTTTTAAAAATATATGTGGACATTAAAAAGTCATAGTATATAATATACTTTATACCATAAATCAGCAGGCTCATATTAAGAGTAATTTTAAACATATGATGAAAGGAGTTAGAGAATATAATGAAATTAATATTAAAATATTTAAAGAATTATAAACTGTTTATTATGTTAAATGTAATATCGGTTTTTGGTTTTGCATTAGTTGAATTAGGTATTCCAACAATAATGGCTAAAATTATTGATGTGGGTATAGCTAATAGTGATATAGCTTATATAAAAGAAAAGGGTCTTATACTTGTAGGCATATCTATAATTGGAGTTATGGGTACTATATTAGTTGGATATTGTTCTTCAAAAATATCCACTAGCATAACTAGAGATATGAGAAATGATATTTTTAGAAAATCACAGGAATTTTCTCATAGTGAATATGATAGATTTGGAGTATCTTCAATGATTACTAGAACTACTAATGATGCATTCCAATTATTACTATTTACTAATACTTTACTTAGAATAGCATTAATTACACCAGTTATGTTTACTGTAAGTTTAGTAATGATTCTTAAAACAAGTTTGCCATTGTCTGTAGTTTTAGCAGTAACAATACCTTTTATAATAATAGGAGTAGTTATTATAGCTAAAAAATCTCATCCAATGTCACAAACTCAGCAAAAGAGATTAGACAAATTAAATCGTATATCTAGAGAAAATTTAACAGGGATAAGAGTAATTAGAGCTTTTGGTAATGATGATTATGAAAGAAAAAGATTTGGTAAAACCAATGAAGACTATACAGATATCTCCAAAAAGCTGCATAAACTTATGGCAGTCTCACAACCTACCTTCTTTCTTTTATTAAATATAGCTATTTTAGCAATACTTTGGATTTCAAGTAAGATGATAAATGTAGGAACCCTTCAAGTTGGGCAATTGGTTGCTTTTATAGAGTATTTATTCCATGCTATGTTTTCTATGATGCTATTTTCAATGGTATTCGTTATGTATCCTAAAGCGCAGGTTTCAGCAGATAGAATTCAAGAACTATTAGAATCAGATCCACTTATAAAAAGTCCAGAAAATGGAGTTAAAGACATAGAAGCGAAAGGACTTGTAGAATTCAACAATGTTACCTTTGCTTATCCAGGTGGAGAAGAGCCTGTACTTAAGAATATATCTTTTACAGCGAAAAAAGGAGAGACAATCTCCTTTATAGGAAGTACTGGCAGTGGAAAAAGTACTTTAATTAATTTGATTCCAAGGTTTTATGATGTTACAGAAGGTAGCATAAAGATAGATGGAGTAGACGTAAGAGACTATGATTTAAATTCTCTAAGGGAAAAGATTGGATTTATACCACAGAAAACTTTATTGTTTACAGGTACTATAGGAAGTAATATTAGATTTGGTAAAAAAGATGCAGATAAAGAAGAACTTGAACATTCTGCAAAAGTATCTCAAGCTTACGATTTTATCACACATAAACCTAAAAGATTCGATGAATCTATAAGTGAAGGTGGATCTAACGTATCAGGTGGACAGAAACAAAGACTGTCTATTGCGAGAGCAGTGGTTAGAAAACCAGAAATTTATATATTTGATGATAGTTTTTCTGCTCTAGATTTTAAAACTGATGCAACTCTTAGAGCAAAATTAAAAGAAGAAACAGGGGACGCTGTGGTTTTAATAGTTGCACAAAGAATAGGATCTATAATGGATAGTGATAAGATTATAGTATTAAATGAAGGAGAAATAGTGGGAATAGGCACCCATAGGGAACTATTAAAGAACTGTGAAATATATAGTGAGATTGCATCATCTCAACTTACAAAGGAGGAGTTAGCATAATGAAAAAATTTAAAGCTAGTATAAGTAAAATTGCTCCTTTTGTAAAAAATTATAAATTTTCTTTTATTGGTGCCATAATATTTATAATATCAGCAGCTTTTTTTAATGCTGTTGCACCAATGACAGAAGGGCTAATAACAACACAACTTATAAAGGATGCAGCTAATATAGGAAAAGGCATAGAGGGAGCAGCTGTAAACTTTAATTATATTACAAAGATACTTGGAATTTTGGCAGGTATATATGTATCTAGCACAATATCTACCTATATAGCAAGTTTTTTATTAACTAATGCTATTCAAAATACCATGAGAGATTTAAGAAATGCTATTCAAGATAAGATTAGAAAATTACCAATAAGTTATTTTGATAGTAACAGCTATGGAGATGTATTAAGTCGTATTACAAATGACGTAGATACAATATCTAATGCAATGCAGCAGAGTTTTATACAGATAGTTAATTCAATATTATCTGTATCCTTAGCAGTTATAATGATGTTTAGAATTAATACTAAAATGGCTCTTTTAGCTATACTTATAATACCTTTAAGTTATTTAGTATCAAAGTTCATAGTTGGTAAGTCACAAAAATTATTCTATAGACAACAAAGAGCTTTAGGAAAATTAAATGGTACGGTTCAAGAAATGTATACTGGATTTAATGAAATAAAGCTATATGGAAAACAAAATGAAGCTATAGAAGAGTTTGAAAATATAAATCAACAGCTTTGTAACACAGGATTTAAGGCCCAATTTATATCAAGTATAATGTCTCCAATGATTTCTTTAATAAGTTATCTAGGTATTGCAGCTATAGGGGTTATTGGAGGAATTTATGCCATTAGCGGAGTAATAACAGTAGGTAACCTTCAAGCTTTTATACGTTATATATGGCAAATAAATCAACCACTTTCTCAAGTAACTCAGCTTTCATCTACAATACAATCTGCTTTTGCAGCAATTGAACGTGTATCTGAAATATTAAATGAAGAGGAAGAGATTCCAGATCCTGAGAATTCAGTAAAGATTGAAAATCCTCGTGGGGATGTTACTTTTGAACATGTTAAATTTGGATATAGTGATGATAAACCACTAATAAAGGATTTAAGTGCAGAAATAAAAAGCGGCCAAATGGTAGCTATAGTTGGACCTACAGGAGCAGGTAAAACAACTTTGATAAATTTATTGATGAGATTCTATGATGTTAAAGGTGGAGCTATAAAGATAGATGGCGTAGATATTAGAGATATGAAACGTGAAGACTTACGATCAATGTTTGGAATGGTTCTTCAAGATACGTGGTTATACAAAGGAACTATTTATGACAACATTGAATATGGAAGATTTGGAGCAACTAAAGAGGAAATCATAGAAGCAGCTAAAATAGCTAATGTCCATCATTTTATTAAAACTCTTCCAGATGGATATAATATGATTCTTAATGAAGAAGCTTCTAATATATCTCAAGGAGAAAAACAGTTATTAACTATAGCTAGAGCTATAATATCAGATCCAGCCATATTAATATTAGATGAAGCCACTAGTTCAGTTGATACCAGACTAGAATTATTGCTTCAAAATGCTATGAGAAACATAATGAAAGGAAGGACTAGCTTCGTTATTGCTCATAGACTTTCAACTATTCGTAATGCAGATTTAATATTGGTTATAAATGAAGGAAATATAATAGAGCAAGGAAATCATGAGGAACTAATGAAAAAAGGCGGCTTCTATGAAAAACTTTATAATAGCCAATTTGCAAATAAGGAAGAAGCTTAATATATTTAGAAGAATAAATAGCAGCATTTTGTATGCTGCTATTTATTTTTTATAAAAAGTAACTATATCACTTTAAAATAAATCAATTTTAAATTTCTTAGTTTTCAAAATAGGATTTCTAAAAAAGCTAATAATAACATAGTAATACTGACAGGTTTATGTCAGTATTACCATGTTATTATTAATATAAAGTTATATAAAAGAGAGAATAAAATAGATATAAAACATTTAATAATAAAAAATATAAGGAGGCTTTATTATGGAAACTATGGATACAATTTTCCAAAGAAGAAGTATAAGAAAATATGAAGAAAGGGAAGTTTCTGATGAAATCATAAAGGAGCTTTTAAAAGCTGCAATGGCTGCACCATCAGCAAATAACAAGCAACCTTGGGAGTTTCTAGTGATAAAAAATAAAGATCAAATGAAGGAGATAATTGATGTAGATCCTGAGGCCACTCCACTTAAAGGTGCTTCGGTTGCTATTGCAGTTTGTGCAGATACAAATATTTATAGTGGAAAACCTGATATTTGGGCTCAAGATTGTGCTGCAGCAACTCAAAATATACTATTAGCAGCGCATGATAAAGGGCTAGGTGCAGTTTGGATTGGTATATACCCTATGGAGCAAAGAACCAAAGATGTCCAAAGTGTACTGGAGTTACCAGAAGAGATAATTCCTGTTTCAATTATATCTATTGGTTATCCTGCTGAGAAGAAAGAACCAGCGAATAGATATAATGAATCAAAGGTACATTTTTATACATGGTAATTTAATATGCAAAAAATAGAACGATTAATGGCTATTATTTTAGCTTTAAATAATAATAAGAAAATGACTGCAAAAGAGTTAGCAGAAATGTTTGAGGTTGATATTAGAACTATTTATAGAGATATGCAGGCGCTAAGTGAAATCAACGTGCCTGTGATATCTTATCCAGGCAGTGAGGGTGGATATGAAATATTAGATGATTATTTTATACCACCAATAATGTTTAATAAAGATGAGGTTTTTGCTTTACTTCTTGCTAAGAAGATACTTGATATAATTAATGTTCCAGGTTATGCTACTTTTGCTAATTCTGCATTTTTAAAAATTGAAAATCTCGTAAACAAATGTTTTAAAGAAGATTTTGAGGATATTCAAAAGAAAATAGTTTTTGATATAAAGTGCAATGATATTACCATTGAAAATTCTTATGTTTTTGATATTGTAAAACGAGCACTTAAGTATAATTTCAAAATAAAGATAAGTCAAAATAAAAATATAGAATCAAATTTAGTAGATCAGATAATAAGGCCTTATGGAATTGTATTTGAAGATGGTATATGGTACATTGTTGCATTTTCAGAGTTAACTAATTCAAAAATTCATGTAAATATTGAAGAAATAAAGAGTATCTCTTTATTAGATGAAGTATTTGATTCCCCTAAGGACTTTAATATGGAGGATTACTATAGTACTTGTTGTTTTAAAAATGCATATGAAAATAAAAATAGTATAATCATAAAACTAAGGGTAAAAAAGGATTTATATCCTAGCATAAAGGATCATGTATCTTTTAAATATGGAGAAGTTAAAGAAGAGAAAGATAGCTATATAGTTGATGTGAAAACAACTAAAGTTGATTACTATGTGTCATTAGCTTTTAGATTTTTTAAAGGGGTAGAAATTCTTGAACCATTATGGGTTAGGGAAAAATTAAGAGATGAATTGAAGACATTAAATAAAACCTATCAAATTTAATTTTAACAATATGGATTCTGTAGAAAAATCAATTATAATTAAATAGACCTCTTGAAGAATTAAGAGGATTTCGTATAATAAGATTAAACTTAAATATAAACATAAATATAAAACAAAATATAAACGTAAAGGTGATGTAAATTATGCAAAAAGAGGTAGTTTTAAATTAAACTAACTGAATAACGGTGATTTTTAGAATATAGATTAAAAAATCTTGAATATATCAAGGTTTATTTCCTCTGCAATTAATTTTTAAATTAATAGTAGATGTTTATTTATGTATTTCTAAAATAGCCAATATAATAATGAGCATGTTACACCTTATCTGCATAGTAGGAAAACCGTGTTCTAAACACGGTATTTTTATACCTATTTTTGCTATGTTTATATTTAGGTCATATAATTATGAGGCTGTAAATGGGCGTGTGTTCATTTGCAGTTTTTTTATTTAAGGAGATAATATATATGAAAATAATTAATATAGGAATTGTAGCTCACGTTGATGCTGGAAAAACAACTACAACAGAAAATCTTTTATATTATAGCGGAGCTATAAAAGAAATTGGTAGAGTTGATTTAGGTAACACACAAACTGATTCAATGGACCTTGAACGTAAAAGAGGAATTACTATTAAGTCATCTGCTATATCATTTATGTGGAATGATATTAAAATAAATATCATTGATACCCCGGGACATGTAGATTTCATTTCAGAAGTAGAACGATCATTAAGTGTATTGGATGGAGCAATACTAATTATATCTGCAGCAGAAGGTATACAATCTCAAACAAGAATACTATTTAATACGTTAAAAGCACTTAAAATTCCAACAATAATATTTATAAATAAGTTAGATAGAGTTGGAGCTGATTATGATAGACTTATTAATGAAATAAAATCAACTATATCTGATAGAATAGTTAGATTGCAAAAGATTAATGGTGAAGGAAGTAAGGATATTTCTCTAAATGATTTATTTGAAGAAAATATAATTAACGATGATATAATCAATGTTCTATCAGATTTAGATGAAGCTTTTTTAGAAGCATATATTGAAGAAATAGAGTATGATAAAAAAGATATACAGGAAAAACTTTCATTCTATTCAAAGCAAGGTAGCTTATATCCAGTGCTTTATGGTGCTGCATCAACAGGACTTGGCATTAAAAACTTATTAGATGGAATTTGCAGCTATTTGCCATTTTCTAGTGGAGATAGTAATGATGATTTATCTGGGGTAGTATTTAAAATTGAAAGAACAAATGTAAATGAAAAAAAGGTATATGTAAGGCTATTTGAGGGGCAAATATCTGTAAGAGATACAATTAGTGTACCTAGTAAGGATATGGTAGAAAAGGTTAAAAAAATTAGTGCCCTAGAAAATGGCAAGTTTGTTGAAGTATCAACTATAAAAGCTGGAGATATAGGAATATTATATGGCCTTAAGAGTTTTCAAATAGGTGATGTTTTAGGTGTAAAAAACCATAAAATCAAAAATACATCTATAGCTAAACCAACATTGAAAACTACAATTTCTGCTATTAATAAAGAAGAAAATAGGAATTTATTTGGGATATTAACACTACTTGCGGAAGAAGATCCTCTATTAGAAATAGGAACAGATGACAATCAGAAAGAAATATATATTAATTTATTTGGTGAAGTTCAAATGGAGATATTAAGTGCTATCTTAGAGGATTCTCATGGAATAAAGGTAAAGTTTTCAGATATCCAAACTATTTATAAAGAAACTCCGAAAGGGATTGGTACATCTATAATTCGTATGCAGGAAGAATTAAATCCTTTTTGGGCAACTGTTGGTTTAAAAATAGAGCCTTTAAATAGAGGCGAAGGACTTAAATATATTTCAAAGGTTTCAGTAGGTTCATTACCAAAATCTTTTCAAAATGCCATTGAAGAGGCAGTGATTAAGACAAGTAAACAAGGACTATTTGGGTGGGAGGTTACTGATATAAAAGTTACATTAATTCATGGAGAGTTTAATAGTGTTATGAGTACTCCAGCAGACTTTAGAAATGTAACACCTATGGTATTTATGGAGGCATTATATGAGGCTAAAACAGATTTATTAGAGCCTTTACACGAATTTGAACTTAGAATTCCTAGAAATGTTTTAAGTAAAGCGATTTGGGATTTAGAAATTATGAGTGCAACTTTTGAAAATCCTATTGTTATTGATGAGGAAGTTTATGTAAAAGGACTTATTCCAGTAGAAAGTTCAAAAGAATATAAATTAAAAATAGCATCATATACTGGAGGTAAAGGGATGTTTGTAACAAAATTTTACGGTTATCAAAATACAGAGTTTAAGGAACATAAAGTACGTAAGAAAACAACTTATGATCCTCTAAATAAAAAAGAGTATTTACTCCACAAATTAAATGCAATTAGAGATTAATTTATATTATAATAATAAAAGCTCATATCATTTTAGTGATATGAGTTTTATTTTTAAAAACTGATAAAATAATTCGAAGAATATATATTCATAGATGATAAGAAAAAATGAAATTAAAGGTATTGGTAATAGAAATAAAAACCTGAAGGTATAAAAACTTCAGGTTTTTATTAAAATTTATAGTATTTATTTTTTACTAGCAAGTTTAAATCTTTCGTTTACAGTATCCCAGTTTACTATGTTCCACCAAGCTTCTACGAAGGCTGCTCTTTTGTTTTGATATTTTAAATAATATGCATGTTCCCATACATCTAGAATTAATAATGGTTTAACTGCCCATTGGGTTAAATCTTGATGCTTTTCTGCAGTTAATATTACTAATTTTTGAAACATACAATTCCAGCATAGTATAGCCCAACCAGAGCCTTCTACTGCAACAGCTGCTGCAGAAAATTCTTTTTTAAAGGTTTCATAGTTTCCAAAGTCTGTATTTATTTGATTTAATATTTCGTCCTTAGGCTCTCCACCATTAGGAGCCATGTTTTCCCAGAATAATGTATGTAATATATGACCTGCTCCGTGAAAAGCTAATTCTCTTTCGTAGTGTTTAATTAATGCGTAGTCACCTGTTTTTCTACATTCCTCAATTTTCATCTCTGCATTATTTAAACCATCCACATAAGTTTTATGATGAAGATCGTGATGTATTTTTAAAGTAGCTTCATCATAATGAGGTTCTAGAGCATTATATGCATATGGTAAATTTGGTAAAGTATGAGCCATTTTATCACCTCTTAAATTATAATTTTAGGCGTCTGAAATATAATAACTAGTAAAAGATGTGTTGAATAGTTTATGTCAAACAAGGTATAGTTTCCATTTATAGTTGTGTTTATTATTAAATTCTTACAATATAGTATGGTAAAATACACTAAAATACTAAGTAGTTATTTTCGAAGATGCCCTGTATATTTATTATTACTCTTAGCCTATTTTTTATGCATAATCAAATTCGTTATAAATGATAAAATATAGAAGTAGATAACTTATACTTTATTTTAAGAAATTTATTAAGCATGAGTTTTGATCTTATTAAATAAAAAAAGATGAAAAGAATTTAAAAATTAAAGTCTATTTACCAGGAAATAGAGAAAATAATAATTATAAAAAGATGCACTACACTATTAAATATATTAATATGGTTTATTCATATTAGGTTATAGTTTATATTTATATTTAGAAACAATAATCTATTTTATAAAAAATAATATGATATAATATCAGTAAAATAGCTAATAATTCAATATATAGCTATAATACTGTATAACTTATAAGAGTAAATTATATTAGAATTATTATAGACTTTATTTTAGAGTGATATAATAAAGATTTTAAGTTTTGAAAGGAGAATTAAATTGAGTGGTATATTGGATAAGTATAATGAGTCAATTACTTTAACATACAACTATACTTTTAGAATGTTAATTCATTTAAAGAATATTAGAGACAATTTTAACAACATGGATGACCCTGATGAAATAACTAAAGAAGTATACAGAGATTCAATAATAAAGAAGTATGAAACGTTAGAAGATTTAACATGGAAATTGTTATCTAAAATATTTAAGGCATCTGGATTGGAAATAAATAATCCTAGAGGATGTTATAAACAGGCATTTAAAGAAGGATTAATTGATGATATTGATGTTTGGAATGATATTTTATTATCAAGAAATTCTACATCACATATTTATGATGAAAAAGATTATGAAGAAATCAAGAACAAGATAATAAATCAATATATCGATGCAATAGAAAGATTATTAAACAATATTTCAAATGAAATGATGTGATAAAATGTATGGAATTAATGAGAAGGTATATGAAAGTTTAATTAAGTATTTTAGAGATAATAGTAAAATACAAAAAGTGATTTTATTTGGTTCAAGAGCCAAAGGCACAGAAACTATAAATTCTGATATAGATATTTGTATAGAATGTACTAAGGAAAATAGAGGAACTATTGTAGAGGAAATAAATGATATAATAGGTATATATTCCTGTGATATTGTTTTTCTTGATTCACTAAATGAAGAAATAAAAAAACAAATTTTTAGAGATGGGATTATTATTTATGATTCTACAAATAACCTTTAATAAACAATTAATATTAAAAAACCTCACTTATAACTGTTACGGAAAACCGTACCATAAATAAATGAGGTTTTTTTAATATATTAGTATTAAATTTTAATATAATTTTCACATGAGAAAATTATATTATATTTTAGATAATGTTTTCACATCTTTGTTCTATTATAATGAGTATATTACTATATAGGAAATGCATAAAAGAACTAAGAATGAAGGATATAAATCGAATAGATTACGTAATGATATATTTAAACTATCTAAAAAGTGGACAATATAAAGTTTAAAACTATATCAAGGAAGGTTATAAGATAGTTATTTATATAGTATAAATTTTGTTTTTATAAAAAAGAAGTTTATTATGATATTTTTAACTAATAATAGAATCTAATAAATCATTAGCTTCATCTTCAGTGATCTTCTTAATTAAAATTATCTCATCAATTAAAAATTTTCGCGCATTCATTAGCATTTGGCTTTCACTTGTATTAAGAGCTTTTTCCTTGTTTAGTTGGGTTAAGTCATAGACTACCTCAGCACCATCTTTTAAAGAACCCGTTTTAATTTTATCCATGTTAACTTGATATCTTTGCTTAGAATTGAGAGATTCATTTGGCTCTGACTCTCTAGCATTAAGGTTGAATAACACGTTTTTAAGTGTAGAATCATCACTAATTAAACGTATATTTGCATTAGATATTCTCCAAGATGGAATCATTATCTCCATATTATTTGTTAACATTTTTATTATATAATATTGTTGCTTTTTTCCTTGAAAAATTTTCTCTTCTACACCTTGAATTACTCCTGCACCTTGCATTGGGTAAACAATTTTATCACCAATCTCAAACAAATAACTCGCCTCCATATATTGTATTCATATATTAAGTATAACACATATGAAGTTTTTTATCAAACTTATAATAATATCACAGGCTATATAATCATGTCAATATTATAATTTGGAAAAAATTCAAAGTTTAAATTACAATTAATGGAATGAAATAGCAATATATAATTACATTGTTTCTTTAAAATAAACAGTAGTAATTGATAAATTGTAAAACACATTAATTGATAAATTTACATAAAATGTTTTGGAAAAAAGTTTACATATTGTGTGTTATATTTTTATATGCTATAATGAAAATCATATAATTAAGCATTAAACAACATTAAAATTAAAAAATGGAATTAAGGAGAGTGCTTTATGAGTGTAGGTGTTTTTAACTAACTAAATTGAATAGTTATTTCTTAAAAAATTTTAAAAATCTGAGATGTTTCAGGTTTATTTGTTGACGAGTTTTTTAAGAAAAAAGTTAGAACACGGATAGCATTCAACCTTATTATATATGTTATTAAACCGTGCTTTTGCACGGTATCTTTATACCCAAAAGGGAAATTGTATATTTTTTACTATAGATTTTGTAATTATTATATTAAGATATAGCACTATTTGCTTTAAATTCTTAAAAAGATTTTAGAGCTGTAGGGTATTATTTTAATATATACATTCTATGGTTTTAAATAATACTATTTTAACATATACGACTTAAAAGGCTGTAGTGACTTGATGTTGCTATAGCCTTTTCTTATTTCTCTATCTAATGCTTCTAACTTGGCTATAGGGTATTAGGCATCTTTAAAAAATAATAAACCAGTATGTTAGCCTATTTTCTATAATACTGTGTTGTTAGATATAAAATATACTAACATCTTTAGTTTATTATTTTCTTTCATATGCCTGCATATTTTAAATTATTGATATTTGAGAGAGAGGTATACACTAATGGAAAATTATTTAGAAACTGTAAATAAGAATGTAAATATAGATGAAGGAATACAAGCTATAACAAATACATTAATTAATATATATTTTAAAGAAGGTATTTCTACAAAAGAATTAGCTAGAAAAAATTTTTTACCTATCCCTGTAATTACAGCTATAAAAAAAGAACTAATTAAATGTGATTTAGTAGTTCAAGATAGAGGGGTAAGACTTACTAGAAAAGGTAGAGGCTTTGTAGAACAAAATCTAGGCTTTTATGGATTGAATATAGAGTTATATACAAAATTATTTTCTGAATCATGGAGGGATATTAAAGAAATTAATGAAGTAAAAGAAGCTTTAAATGAAATATTTATAAATCGTCCCCAGGCTGATGTTACTATAGATCAATCAAAATGTACAGTTGATACTGCTATAAAAAGAGCAGTATTATGTCTTAGAAACTCTGCATTGATAGGGAAAAGGATTTTATGTATAGGTGATGATGATTTAGTAAGTATAGCTTTAGGATTTTTATTAAAGAAGCTATTTAGTGATATAAGATACAGTAAAACAAAAATTTGCGTTATGGATATTGATAATAGAATTCTTGATTATATAAGTAGTATAGCTAAAAAGGAAGAACTACCTATTAATTGTGAGTATGTAGATTTAAGATCCCCATTGTCAGAAAGTTTCAAGGGACAGTTCGATTGCTTTTTCACTGACCCACCATATACTCTTCAAGGAATGAACTTATTCCTTTCAAGAGGACTTGAAGCTTTAAAAAATGAAAGTGGTCTTAATATATTTCTTTCTTATGCACATAAGTCGCCAGAATTTGAGCTTAATATGCAAAAATACTTTGTTGATATGGGACTTATGGTTTCAGAAATATTAACTGCATTTAATGATTATGATGGTGCAGAAATAATTGGAAATATAGGACAGATGATTATTCTTAAAACTACTACTAGTAGTAAATCTTTAATAGAAAACTGTTATCAAGAGCCAATTTACACTGGGGAATTAAAAGTAACAGTTCGCTTCTATAAGTGCAAGGAATGTGGAGAAATAATGAAAGTTGGATTTTCGGAGAGGTTTAATACTATAGAAGAGCTAAAAGAAAAAGGCTGTTATAAATGTAATAATAAAGTATTTCAGCTTATTGAGAAAAGAAAAGCGTAATACTAATAAATAATGGAGATTAGAATGAGTTTTACAAATTCATTTATGATATATCTTCAGTATTATTAATGATTAAAGTTATTTAAATATTTAAGCTGATATTTAGAAGGAGAGATTATGATTAAATTAGAGCAACTTGGAAGACATATTTTAGTAGAATATTATAATTGCAATAAAGAAATACTAAATAGTTATGATAAAGTTGAAGAATATATGTTACAGGCGGCAAAAGAAGCTAATGCTACAGTGGTGGCAAGTACATTTCATATGTTTAATCCTTGGGGAGTTAGTGGAGCTGTTATTATTCAAGAATCACATTTAACTATTCATACATGGCCTGAATATGGATATGCAGCTGTGGATTTATTTACTTGTGGAGATACAGTTAACCCTTGGGATGCATTTGAATACTTAGAAAAAAATCTAAAGGCGGAAAAGGTAGATTATACAGAAGTATCTAGAGGAATAGTGGAGCGTATTCGCAAAAATGCTAAAGAAGATTTAGGAGAAATTAAATTTAAGCCCTAAATTAAGAAAATTTTAAAAATAACTAGTCAGTATGATAACATATTTGACTAGTTATTTTATATAGATAAACTATCTTGAAAATTAATGTATAGCTCTATGGCATTTTAATTCACAATTCACAATGCAAAATGCACAATTAAGGTGGAAATTATTTTTGATCAAAATAATTTCTTTAACTCACTTTTTTACTAGCAATATAATTGCTAGTTTTTTTCACCTCTGGGGAACAGTAGTGAAGCCCTTTAGGGTTCCCCAGAGGTGCAGCATAGTTTGAAACAACACTATAAATTTAACTAATACTATGGAGATACTACGGCTGCTGGTCATTTATAAGAAGTGATTACATAACTTCAAAAAAGAATACTTTTAATCCACCTTATAAGTAAATTCCGTATAAGGTGGTGCTTATCTGATTTATAGTGATTTCATATAATTAAAATAAGGCATCTTCAAAAGAATAATAAACCAGTATGTTAGCCTATTTTCTATCATACTGCGTTGTCAGAACCCGATCATAGCGCTACTATGAGCAGAACCTGACGCCTTGTATAATATAAAATATACTAACATCTTTGGTTTATTATTTTCTTTCAGTACCTAAGAAAATTTATATGGAGTGATTGATATGAAGATTGGAGTATTGATGGGAGGAGTCTCTTCAGAAAGAAAGATTTCTATACTTTCAGGTAAAGAGATATTAAATAATCTTGATAAGAGTAAATATGAGGTTTTACCTATAGTAATAAATTCAAAAGAGGAAATAATAGAAAAGGTTAAAGAAGTAGATTTTGTATTTATTGCCTTGCATGGAGCCTTCGGAGAAGATGGAATAGTACAAGGAGTATTAGAGAGTATATCCATGCCATATTCAGGTTGTAATGTTCTTACTAGTGCTCTTTGTATGAATAAAAACCAAACTAAAAGGATATTAAAAAGTGAAGATATAACAGTTGCACCAGGCATTATAGTTAATGATATAAATCAATTACCAATGAAAATTATAGAAGGCTTTGGTTATCCCATGGTGGTTAAGCCTAATAACGGAGGTTCAAGTATAGGAACATTTCTAGTAAATAATAAAAAAGAACTTAAAGATGGAATTTTAAAAGTATTACAATATGATAATGATATATTAATTGAAAAATATCTAAGAGGGAATGAATATACAATACCAATGTTAAATGGAGAGATATTGCCAATAATAGCTATTAAAGCTAGAAATGAATTTTTTGATTATAATTCAAAATATGAGGATGATGGTGCTGAAGAAATTATTGCATCATTACCCTATGAACTAGAGAAAAAAATGAAACAAATAGCAAAGCAATGTTGGCATATATTTAATTGTAAAGCATATGTGAGAATTGATATTATAGTAAGTGAGGGAGTTCCATATGTGTTAGAATTAAATACTTTACCCGGAATGACAAAAAATTCTCTTTTTCCTAAGAGTGCAGAGGGAGCCAATATGAAATATAGTGAGTTATTAGATAAGATTATCGAATATTCATTAGCTTGAAAGGAGAAAAATCTTTGATTTTTTCATCATTTAAAATTAATAATGAGCTACCAATATATATACAAATTGAGGAGCATATAAAAGACAGTATAGCAAAAGCACTTCTTCAAAAGGGAAGTAAACTACCTTCTACAAGAGAAGTCAGTGAAATGCTGAATATAAGTAGAAATTCAGTAGTTACAGCTTATGAAAATTTAGAAAGTGATGGTATTGTTGAAACTTTTAAAGGCAAAGGAACTTTTGTAGCTATAGAAACAAAGCTAGTAAGTGGAGAGTTCAATATTGATTGGAATTCTAAAATTAATAATTATGGAAGTACTTGTAGAGATTTAGATATAATTAAAACTGAATTACCTTGGAAAAAAGGAATGATTTCTTTTAAAAGTATTGCTCCAGAAGAGAATTTATTTGATTTAGAGGAGTTTAAAAGGGCTTTTTTAAATGGATTTTCTTTAGAAGGAGATAAGCTATTAAACTATGGATATGCTAAGGGATATAGACCATTGATAGAATATCTTATGGACTATATGGAGGAGAAAGGAGTTAATACAAAAGGAAAAGAAATATTAATAACTAATGGATTTACTGAAGGTTTTGATATAGCACTGAGTTCTTTAACAGTGCCAGGAGATATGATTATTTGTGAAAATCCAACTCATAATACCGCCTTAAAAATTATGAAGGCTCATGGTTTAAATGTAATTGGAATACCTATGACTTTTGATGGAATTGATACTAGAATATTAGAAGATACTTTGCAAAGTAATTCTATAAAATTATCATATATTGTTCCTTCATATCATAATCCTACTGGTGTTGTCATGAGTGGTGAAAGAAGGCAGGAAGTATTTGGGGTTTTTCAAAAATACGGTGTGCCTATAATAGAGGATGGTTTCAACGAAGAGTTATTATATTCTAGTTCACACCTTCCATCAATAGCATCCCTTTGTACAAAAGGTAATGGAGTTATTTATATTGGAAGTTTTTCTAAAATACTTTTTCCAGGATTAAGATTGGGTTGGATTTTTGGAGATGCTAAATTGATAGATGCATTAGAGAGTGTTAAAAGAGCTAGAACTATTCATTCTTCATTTCTTGATCAAGGAGCATTTTATCATTATATGAAAAGTGGGGCTTTTAATAGATATGTAAAGAAAATTAGAAAATACTATGGATATAAGTATGAATTTACCTTAGAACAAGTGAAAAGATACATTCCTAATGAATATATAATGGGGCAGGGAGGACTCCATATATTTATAAAACTTCTTAACGGACTTAGTTCAAGAGTTGTACTTGAGGAGTGTTATAAAAAAGGAGTGGTATTTACACCAGGAGATATATTTTATACCGATGATAGCGGTACAGATACTATGAGACTAGGTTTCTCAAGGGTTAATGAAGAGGATATAAAGAGAGGAATAAAAATTATTGGTGACGTAGTTAAAGAGTTAAGTGAGGAAACTAAAAATTGAGGTAAATTAGCAATGTTTAATCAAAGTTTAGAGCTAATTATAATAAATACTTTGAAATGAAATAACTAGTCAAGTATGTCATCATAATTGGCTAGTTATTTTTGAAAAGATATTTAAATATAAAATAATTATTAACCTTAGTATATGTAAGATTAACTATTTAAAAATTTTTCAGCATCATTTATATTATCAAAAAGGCTTTCTTGATCTTCTTCAAATACTCTCTTTACTTGCATTTTCAATACAGCAGAACTCATTATAAATGCAGCTTTTTTATATCCTTTTGCTTTTGCATAGGCTTTGCTTTCATTAAGTTTATCATTGATTTCAGGAAGAACCGCTGTAGTCTTTGATAAATCAGTGCAAATTTTAAAATTTGGACCTGCGTTATCTACAGCTTTTTTGAAGTCTACTACATAATTATTAGCTTCTTCCATTTTCAAACTTCCTTCAACCACAACATAAATACAGTTTTTTGATTTATCATATCTTATTTTGTACATCTAAAATCCCCCTCGTATAAATGAAAATTATTAACTATTCAGATAACTTTTAGCCTCTTTAATATTTTAAAAAAAATTATTTGAGTGATTAAATAGTTTTGATAAATTAACATTAAAAGCTTAATTATTTAAAATAGCAACAACTCTATACAATTTTTTTATCTTCTAAAATTATTATAATTTTATTATTGCAGCAATGTGATTTTCACCTGCACCTGAAGATGCAAGTAAAAGAGTTTGGCCTTCTTTAAGTAATCCTTTTTCTTTAGCTTCATAAAGAGTTACTGGTATTGAAGATGAAGCAAGATTTCCATACTTACGGAAGGTTTGATATGAATGTTCTTTAGGAATATTAATTGAATCTCTCCATGCATCATGAGCCCAATCAGCTGGTTGA
The DNA here is from genome assembly GCF_000816675.1 of Clostridium argentinense CDC 2741. Classification (GTDB taxonomy): domain Bacteria; phylum Bacillota; class Clostridia; order Clostridiales; family Clostridiaceae; genus Clostridium_J; species Clostridium_J argentinense. Next base: position 336,641 of record NZ_AYSO01000018.1, read on the forward strand.
TGAGAGAAGAACATATCAATATCTTCTGAATTCATACTAGCTTTTTTAAGTGTCTTTTCAAGAAGTTCTTGCATTATATCAACAGAGTTCTTTCCGACTCTATTTGTTTTAATAGGATTAGTTGTAAAGAATGGTCTTAGTGGAGATGGTTCAAAGAATCTTCTTCTTTTCTGATTTAAAGGCATTCTTTCAGCAAGTGTGAATGCATCATGATAATAACCATCAGAATTGCAGCAAGATGCAACATATCCTCTTCCCTCAGGAACTTGTCCCATAACTACAGCACCAGCTCCATCTCCTGCATATAGGCTTAAATAATCTGAGTAATCGAGAATTCTTGAATGAAATACAGAAGTTACGATTAAGATATTTTTAAATTCGCCCATTGCTATTAAATTAGATGCAGTGGTAACCATTGTAATAAAACTTGAACAACAAGTATCAATATGCCAAGCACCAGCATTTTTTAAACCTAATTTATATTGAACTAAACTTGCATTACTAGGAATTATTTCATCTTGAAGCATAGAATGAACCATGACAAGATCAATATCGTCCTTTGAAATACCAGCATCTTTAATAGCTACTTCTGCTGCTTTAACTTCTGCGTCTGAAGGCAGCATATTAGCTGGAAACACTCTTCTTTCATCTATTCTTTCAAAGGGGCTTTTTCTACCTTCAGGTAAATTTACTAGTTCGATATTTTCCCAAAAGTCATTTTTTCTAATTTCTTCTGGAATGCATGCACCTATTCCTAAAATTCCAGAAGGCACGATTTCTTTTAACATTTAATTACCTCCCAACTGTTGTAAAAAACTTAAAAATGTAGTAATAATGTATAAAATATAAATATTACGCATTATTATATTTTATATATTTATTCTACAAGTTATTTTACATTCCTTTTAAAAATTACCTTAAATTATATAATTTTACAACAATTATCGACTATATTTATCAATATTATATGCTGGGGAAATATTATGTATTTTAAATTTCAAAAATATTCATATTATTTTAAATTACTTAAAGATTAAATTTAATATTATAAAGAAAACCTTATAGGATACTCCATAAGGTTTAATATATTATTTACCACAATTTTTAAATTTAAAAAAAGGAAATTTTAGTGATAAAGAAGATAAATAAAAATTTATTTCATCTTCTAAGGCATAATCATTATTACCAAAGAAGAGAGCAGGATTATTTTCAAGAAGATGTAGGGTTATAAGAATATATAAATTTAATGGGGTTATATTTATTGTAGCTGTATATAAGGGTAAAATAGCGTTAGTGTTTGATATAATGAAAGCTATAGAAGCATTAATTTCATCATCAATAGATATGTTATTATTTAGAGCTTTATGAATAAAATCGTTAGCTGTTTTATTATTATGAATTATAGAATTATTATCATATTCGATGATGTTATTCTGAATTTGACTTATATAAAGACCTATTATAAAATTTGAAATACTTATCTGAAGGTTAGAGGAAGTTGTTATCATATTATTATTATTATTATTGTTATTATTGTTATTAGAAGGGTTTACACTTAAAAAACAGTATATTCTATTAAAATTACGATACAGTAACCTGCCATCTTTTATTAAAGGATTAGAATTATTTAAGAATTGAGCACAAGGAGGAATTTCACCTTTAAAAGCATTACAGTTATAGCATCTACAGAATCTACCCATATAGAGCCTCCATAAACTTAATGATATTATATACTATGATTTAAAATATAGAATGATATATTTTAGTAAGTGGTTAATTAAGTGTTAAAGAATAACAAGTTAGCATTAATAAGTATTTTACTAATTACTTTCTCTCTGTTCCATTATAAAAAACATTTAAAGAATAGAATATAAATCATAGTTATTTAAATAATCTCATTCTATATGAATTAATTGCTGTTTCACCAAGTTTATCTAATAATTTTGAATTAACATAAGCACCAACTAAAGCTCCAATAGCCGGCAGCATTTGCATAAGTTTAGCAATATCAATATAGTCTCTATATTCCTGCTGAAATTTTCGCCAATCAAAGTAATTCATATCATTAGGTAATGAACTAGAGTATTCTTCCCATCTCTCCATTTTTGAAAATACTTTATTTATATTTTCTTGACTAGAAAATGCAAGCTCAAATATATGAAGTATATATAGTCTTTCTTTATAGTCACGAACATCAAATCCATAAATTGAAGCAACATCATATAAAAATTTTATTTTTATGCTAAGAAGTAATGGAAAGTCAGCAAGGCTCATAACAAACCCTCCAGCACCTGTACTGGCACCTTCTATCATAGCGGTCCTTTTATATGTTAAAATTTTTTCTTTTACTAATCTTTCTTTTTCTTCAAGATCTAAAATCCCATAAGGAGGTTTAGTAGCAATTTCTGAACCTAAAAGTACAAATTTAATCATATTTTTTATTGCAGATGTTAACATTTTATGATATTTTTCTGGAATTACATTATTAAATTTATTTTGTAGACCTTTTGATGTTTTGCTAATTATAGAAGGCTTTTTTCGCATTTTTGATTTCCAATTCTCTAATTCTTTGGCTGCATTTAAGTAATAATCATTCATAATATCACCTTTTTTAATATTGTATTTTAGTATTATTGTTAAGCATATAAGTTTAAATATTCATTATAATTTTTTATTTTAAATTTTATTGACTCTTAATATCATATATAAATCAATTAAAGTACAAAGTAAATAATTTTCTAATCATAGATAAAATTTAACTTATATAAATAAATGTTAATAATGTGGATATTATTGATTTATATTTTTAAAATGTGGATAAAAAACTTCTTTCTAAACATACATTTTTTTATAATGCTCATTAAAATAGCATCATGGTATTTATGGTTATAAAATAACTTCTCTTTGAATTCATTCTCTTTTAAATCTAACTCGTTCATATGTATTTACATTTATTTCATTATATGAATACGCTTCAAGATCAATTCTGCGTAAATTTAATATTTCAAAAGCATAAATAAATGTGAATTTTATCACAATTTAGGGTATAATTCTCAATGATTAATAATATAAAAGCAATTATAAATATTATTAGTAGACTAATGAAAATTTTTCAGTCAGTTTTTGCTAAAAACTTATATTTAAGTTCATATATTTTTATATGAATTCTATATGGAAAGTGGAGCTACTTAGTAAATATGTAGCAGTAAGTCATCTGAAACAAAAGCATTAAATAAGAAAGTTAAAATTTTTTATATAAATTTGTACAAAATTATTGACTAGAAAATAACTTAATGATAATATTAAAAAATACTTAGCCAGCTAAATAGTTAGGAGGAAATAAATGAATTTTCATGAATCTGATTCACTATATCATGTTTTTTACCAAGTGATAAGATTGCATTACTACCGCACTCATACGCAACTTGATAAAATAGGTCTTTATCCTGGGCAACCACCTATGTTACATGTTTTATATATGAAAGATGGGCAAAGTCAAAAAGAACTAGCTAGTAAGCTTGAAATAAAGCCTGCTACTATTACGGTAATGCTAAATAGAATGGAAAAGTCAAAACTTGTAGAGAGACGCCAAGATCCTGAAGACCAACGGATATCAAGAGTATACCTAACTGAATATGGTAGAGAGATTTGTAAAGAGATGAATGAAATTGTAAAAAATATAGAATCGGAATGTTTTAGTAATTTTACAATGGAAGAACAAGTTTTACTTCGTAGGTTATTGATGCAAATGCGTGATAATCTTTTAAAGGTATGCGACAAAAAGGTAGGTATGTAATATTAAACTAAATAGAATTTTATTTCAGATGCCTAAAGTCAATAAGTTTTTTATTAAAGATATTTATTAACTTAATTTTACATGAAAAGTTTAATAGCTTTAACTGACTGGAGATGATTATTAATGATTAAGTTGTTTAAGTTTTTAAAACCATATGCAGCTTCTATAGCTGTTATTTTAATACTTGTATTTTTTCAATCCCTTTCTGAACTATATTTACCAACTTTAATGTCAAATATAGTTGATACTGGGATAGTTAATGGAGATACAAATTACATTTTGAAAATTGGTGGATTTATGCTTCTTGTAGCGGCAGGAGGTACTATTTGTACAATTTTAGCTAGCTTTTTATCCTCAAAAGTTGCAACAGGATTTAGTAAAGATCTTCGTAAAAATGTTTTTTCAAGAGTTGAAAGTTATTCATTACAAGAATTCGATAAAATAGGAGCGTCTTCTCTTATTACAAGAACTACAAATGACATTACACAAATCCAGCAAGTATTAGTAATGATGCTTCGTATGATGATTAGTGCCCCAATGATGTGTATTGGTGGTATTATAATGGCAGTATCGAAAGATGCAAAGTTATCACTAGTCATTATTGTTGTAATGCCTATACTTGCTATGGCCATAGGTATTATTGGGAAAAAAGGTATGCCATTATTTAAGATGATGCAATTAAAGATTGATAAATTGAACCTTGTATTACGTGAAAATCTTACAGGAATTAGAGTAATACGTGCATTTAATAGGATTGACCATGAAAAAAAGCGTTTTGATAAAGCAAATTTAGACCTTACTAATACAGCTATAAAGGTTAATAAAATAATGGCTGCATTAATGCCAATAATGATGGTAGTACTTAACTTTACAACAATTGCAGTTGTTTGGTTTGGAGGTATTCGTATTGACAATGGAAGTATGCAAGTCGGAGATCTGATGGCATTTATTCAATATGTAATGCAAATAATGTTCTCGTTAATTATGGTCTCTATGATGTTTATATTAATTCCTCGTGCATCAGCTTCAGCGATGAGAATTAATGAAGTGCTTGATACTGTTTCAGAAATAAATGATGGCGATAATACTAAAAGCTCTAATAAAAAAGGCTATATTGAGTTTAAAGATGTTACTTTTAATTATCCTGGTGCAGAGAAACCAGCGTTAAGTAATATTTCTTTTAGCGCAAAGCCTGGTGAAACTACTGCAATTATAGGGGGAACCGGTTCTGGTAAATCTACACTTATAAGTCTTATACCACGTTTTTATGATGTTAGTGGTGGTGGTATCTTAGTTAATGGTATAGATATTAGAGAAATGACTCAAGAAGATCTTAGGTTGAAGGTAGGCTTTGTGCCTCAAAAGGCAGTCTTATTTAGTGGTACAATAGCCGACAATATAAGATATGGTAAGGAAAATGCTTCTTATGAAGAAGTTAAACATGCAGCAGAAATTGCTCAAGCTTCAGATTTTATTTCTAATATGAAAGATGGATTTGAATCAGTTATATCTCAAGGTGGAACTAATGTTTCAGGAGGGCAAAAACAACGTCTTTCAATAGCTCGTGCATTGGTGAGAAGACCAGAGATATATGTTTTTGATGATAGTTTTTCTGCTTTGGATTTTAAGACAGATGCAAAATTACGTGCAGCACTTAAAAAGGAAACAGGGAAATCAACAGTAATTATAGTTGCACAAAGAGTAAGTACAGTTATGAATGCAGATAGAATTATAGTTTTAGATGATGGACAAATTGCAGGAATAGGAAATCATAAAGAACTTTTAAATAATTGTGATGTATATCGTGAAATTGTATCTTCACAGCTGTCAGAGGAGGAATTAGCATGAGCAAAAAAGGTATAGAGCGTAAACCAAACAATGGAGCAAAAGTAGGTCATGGTGGACCTCGTATGGGAATGGCTGTAGAAAAAGCAAAGGATTTTAAAGGAACACTAAAAAGATTAATAGGATATTTAGCACCTCATAAACTGCAAATTTATGCAGTATTTTTAATGGCTATTCTAAGTACGGTCTTTAGTATTGTAACACCTAAAATAATGGGAAAAGCTACGACAACTCTATTTGAAGGTCTTATGGCTAAATTTACGGCTATAAAGATGAATCAACCTGTGCCTAGTGTTGACTTTGATTATATAGGACGTATAATTCTTATTTTAATAGCATTTTATATAATTAGTGCAGCCTTTAATTATGTTCAGCAGCTAATTATGGCTGGCGTTGCACAGAAAACAGTTTATAATATGCGTAATGATATTAATAATAAGCTTTCACGTCTACCACTTAAGTTTTTTGATTCTCATACTCATGGGGAAATACTGAGTCGTGTTACCAACGACGTTGATAATATTAGTAGTACACTACAACAGAGTATTACACAACTTATAACATCTATGCTTACACTTATAGGTATTATTGTTATGATGCTTACTATAAGTCCAGTATTAACACTTATTTGTATTGTAACTTTACCATTATATATATTTGTAACAAAAGTTGTGGCATCAAAATCACAAAAGCATTTTGCTCAGCAGCAAAAGTCACTTGGTGAGCTAAATGGTCATGTTGAGGAGATGTATACTGGTCATAAAATTATTAAGGCGTTTGGACATGAAGAAAAGTCAATAAATGAATTTGATGAAATTAATGAAAAATTATATGATGCAGGTTGGAAAGCTCAATTTATTTCTGGTATTATCATGCCATTAATGACTTTCATTAGTAATCTAGGATATGTACTTATATGTGTTGTAGGTGGTATTTTTGTTACTAAAGAAAAAATTAAAATTGGTGATATACAAGCTTTTATTCAATACTCAAAACAATTTACTCAACCAATAGTTCAAACAGCAAATATAGCAAATATTCTTCAATCAACTGTTGCATCTGCTGAACGTGTTTTTGAACTTCTTGATGAAGTTGAAGAGATTAAGGATAGTGAATACAGCAATGTTATAGAATCTCCTAAAGGTGAAGTTAAATTTGAACACGTTAAGTTTGGATATAAAGAGGATGCTACTCTTATTGAAGATATGAATATTGATGTTAAGCAAGGCCAAACTATTGCTATTGTAGGTCCAACTGGTGCAGGAAAAACTACACTTGTTAACTTATTAATGCGTTTTTATGAGATAAATGATGGTAAGATTACCATAGATGGTGTTAATATTCAAGATTTAAATCGTGGAGATTTACGCAGTATGTTTGGAATGGTACTTCAAGATACATGGCTATATAATGGTACTATAAGAGAAAATATAGGTTATGGACGTAGTGGAGCTACTGATGAAGAGATTATTAAGGCGGCAAAGGCAGCTCATGCTGACCACTTTATTCGAACTCTTCCAGATGGATATGATACAATATTAAATGAAGAGGCTTCTAATATTTCTCAAGGACAAAAACAATTACTTACAATTGCTCGTGCCATACTTGCTGACCCCGCAATACTAATTTTAGATGAGGCAACAAGTAGTGTAGATACAAGAACAGAGTCTTATATACAAAAAGCAATGACAGAACTTATGAAGGGAAGAACAAGCTTTGTTATAGCACATAGATTATCAACAATCCGTGATGCAGACTTAATACTTGTTATGAACAATGGTAGTGTAATTGAAAAAGGTAATCATAATGAGCTTTTATTAGAAGGCGGATTCTATGCAGATCTTTATAATAGCCAATTTACCAGTGGAAATTTAGAAGAACAAGCTATGTAAATAAAATATAAATTTAATATATATGAAACTTAATAAAAAAAGCTGTGAACAAAGATAAAATGTTCACAGCTTTTTTATGAAATTTTAAATTTATATACTTTGTATTAGTAACAATTAAAATTTAGCTATCATTATAAGACATTCTATTTTTCCTCTTACTGTACCAAGACTTACTCCAGTACAACTCTTATTATTTGTTGCCATTTGAGATTCTAAATAGTAATCGTTACTATTTTTTAAAATGCTATCTATTTCAAGTTCATTCGCATTATTAAACATTACATCAATACAATTTCTAGCATAAATAGACATGTGAGAAATTAGTTCTTTATTATTAATATAATCAAGCATATTTTTAAATAAGGTTTCTGAATTAGTTTCATCCAGAGAATCTAATAATTGAAAATAATTTCTTAATGTTAGTGATCTATTTAATTTACCTTCTGTAAAGTCATAATCAAAAACAATACTTATATTGTAAAATATATTTGATGGATCTACGCTTTTATATACCATTAAAGTGTATAATTCTTTATCTTTTTCTTTAAAGATTAGTATACTATCTGGTTCTGAACCTACTACTATTTTTTTTATCAATTCCTCTTCTTTTTTATTATTAATTTTCTTAAAAAACTCCTCTAATGTTACATCTTTTAAACCTCTACTATTTTTAGTATTAGTAATCTTATCTACTTTTATAGACTTTATATCTTTTGGTTTGTTTGTTATGGATTTTGCCTTTGCTGCTTGAGTATTAATTCCTAAAGATAAACAAAGAATCATAATTAGAGAAAATGACAATAGAATTTTTTTCACTTTCATTTTTATATCCCCCCTGTAGCATATGTTATAGCTATACTATAGCATTGTATTAATACCGTTCTCATATGATATGTAAAATTTGGCAATATATAAGCTGTGAACAAGGATAAGATGTTCACAGCTTTTTTTATAAAATTTTTAAACATATATATTTCGGTAGTATTTACAGTTAGAATTTGGTTATTATTATGGAGTATTCCATTTTTCCCCTTGTTGTATGGAGGTTTACTCCAATATACCCCTTATTATCTGATGTTACTTGAGATTCAAAATAGTATTCTCTACTATCATTTAGAATTGTGTCCATTGCAAGCTCATCTGCATTGTAGGATATTACATCAGCACAATTCATAATGTAAGGTAATATTTGAGAACTTAGTTCTTTATTATTAATATAATTATCTACATTTTTAAATAAGGCTTTTGAGTTAGTATCATTTAGCGAGTTTAATAATTCAAGATAATTTCCCAATATTATTGATTTAGTGAGATTACCTTCTGTAAAGTCATACATAAAAAAGACATTTATATTATCAACTATATCTGATGGATCCACATTTTTATGTACCATTAAAGTATATAATTCCTTGTCTTTTTCTTTAAAAATTAGTATACTATCTGGTTCTGAACCTACTACTATTTTTTTTATCAATTCTTCTTCTTTTTTATTATTAACTTTCTTAAAAAACTCCTCTAATGTTATATCTTTTAAACCTTTACCATTTCTAGCATTAGCAGTCTTATCTACTTTTATAGACTTTATATCTTTTGGTTTATTTGCTGCTGATTTTACAACTGCTGCTTCAACATTAACTCCTAAAAATAAACAAAGAATTATTGTTAAAGAAAACGACAATAGAATTTTTTTCATTTTCATTTTTATATCCCCCTCGTAGTGTATATTATAGCTATACTATAACATTGCATTAATACCATTCTCAACCAATGTGTGTCATAATTATTGGAAAATAAATAAAATATTTTACATTTAAGTAGTTTTTTTATTATAATTAAAAAATATGTAAAATAATATCGAGTAATATATTTTTTTGGTGATAAGAAGAAAAATAGGTAGATAAATCTCACTTAAATTAATTTAGTAATAGTCATTAAATTTTTCACTTATATGCTTAGAGATTAAATTATAAGAAAGTGAAGATTAAGAAAGGGTAAAAACGTTAAAAACGTGGAGTGCAAATTATGAGGGTAGATAGATTATTATCAATTTTATTAATAATTTCTAATAAGGGTATGGTTACGGGAAAGGAGCTTGCAGAGCACTTTGAAGTATCTATAAGAACTATATATAGAGATATAGAAAAAATAAGTGAAGCAGGTGTTCCAATAGCTTCTATTGGTGGAAAAAATGGCGGCTTTTATATAATGGAAAATTATAATTTAGATAATCTCTTTTTAAATAAAAAAGAAGTTCAACCATTAATATCAATAATGAATAATTTAAAGTTTTTGTTTGGTAATAACGAGCAATTTAATAATATTGTTTTAAAGTTTGAAAATATATATAAAAAAGAAATATTTGATTATGATAAATTGAGTATAAATATGTCTCATTTTAGTATGGAGGATGAACTTAAAGAATATTTATTTTTAATCAATAAAGCAATTGAAGAGAGTAGATTACTAGAGTTTTATTATATAAATAGAAGGATGGAGTACTATGAAAGAATAGCTGAGCCGATTCAAATAAAGTTTGATCAAGGTTCGTGGTATTTAATAGCTTTCTGTAGAATAAAAAATTCTTATAGAATGTTTAAATTAGTTAGAATAAGAGATCTTAAGCTAGGTGATAGTTTTATAAAAAAAGATATTTCTAAAGAAGAAATAGAAAAAATATTTGATGAAGGATACAGCAATAAAAGTATTAAAGTTAAGTTAAAATTTACTTGTAAAATTGGAGAACAATTGAAAGAATATTTTTCTAAAGACAAAATTAAAATTTTAGAAGATGGAGAGTTCATTGTTGAAGATTTTTTCCCATATGAAGAAGGGCTAATAAAATTTATTTTAGGCTTTGGTAAAGAATGTGAAGTGATAGAGCCTAAATATCTAAAAGAGGAAACTAGAGAGTATTTAAAAGAATTATTAGAGAAATATAATGACTGACATATAGGTGTCAGCCATTATATTTTATAATTAAAGCACGTAAAAGAAAATAATAACTTAAATATCTCAAATATTGTAAAGTAAATAATTAAATAGGAGATGATTATATGAATGTATGTATTTTTTATTATGACGGATTCCTTGGTTATGAAATTATGTTTGCGGCATCACTGTTTGATGAGAAAAATGTTTTTTCAGCTGCTTTAGAAAATAGGCCATATATAAGTGGAGAGAAACAAAGATTTTTACCAGATAAAATAATATCAGAGCTTAATCCAGATGATATAGATGTTTTTATAATTCCTGGTGGAGCTGGTAATGATAATCTCTATAATAATTCAATACTTAGAGATTTCATGACAAAATTAAATAGTAGTAAAAAAGTTATTGCTGGTATTTGTGGTGGAGTTTTTCTAATGGCTAATTACGGCATCCTTGATAATAAAAAATGTACTGGAGATGGAGAGGGAATACAACTTGACTCTGAATTTTCATATTTGTTTAATAAGTCACATGTAGTAAATGAAGATGTTGTAATTGATGAAAACATCATAACCTCAACTGGACAAGCATTTATGGAGTTTGCTTTTGCGATAGCTAAAAAGATGAACATTTATGATAATGAGGATGACATGCTAACTGCATATAGATGGTTGAAAAATATCAAATAAATAAAATTAATAATAATAATTTGTTATAATATTGTTTTAAAAACATTATATAAGAGAGCTATTCATTAGCTCTCTTAATATCTTTATCAAAGACATGTTTTAAAAATATGAATATATTTTTAAACTAAATAAAAGATTTTGAACTATCTATATGTTTTTTATCAATATATTTGTAGACACGCTCACTATCATCACCAACATAAAGAACTGGATCTAGTTCTTTATAATCTAAATATCCTTCTTCATTTAAAAGCTCTGATGAAACACATCTACCTTTAATCTGAGCTAATATATTGGTAATACCATAATAATAATCCTTTTCCATTACATCTGTTAATGTACACTCAATAGATATTGGACATTCTTCAATCATAGGTGCATTTATAATATCTGATTTTGTTGGGGTTAAGTTTACAAAACCAAATTTTTTGCAATTATGTCCTGAGGAATATCCACAGAAATCTATTTCTTTCATTAAGCTTCTATCTGGTATGTTTATAACAAAATCTTTGACTTTTTTTATTTGGTTTATAGCGTATCCCTTACTGCCAAAACCTAGACAAATCATATCTCTTAAAGTATAGGATGATGAAAGTGTGGTTACATTAGGAACGCCATTTTCATCATAAAAGCTTATGAAAAAAACAGGAAATCCATAATAGAGTTTTTTATAGTTTACTCTTTGCTTTTCCATATCATTATTCTCCTATTAAATAAATTAATATAATATTTTGAGATCATTAGGTAAGTTAGTTTATAGTTAATTATATAGTAATTCATTTAATATTCTGTGATAATTATCACGGTTAAAATAGAATAAGTATATTGCTTATAAATTTAATTATAAAGTTAAATACATTTCATATTGGTTAATATTATCTTTTTTAAAGTTCATATGTTTTAAAAATCCTTGTAAAAGGTTGTTATTAGGAAATGCAACAGCAACTTTTGATATAGCTAATTCTTCACAAGCTTTGTTTAAAAGAGATGTGGCAATTCCCTTTCCTCTAAACTCACTTTTAATCCATAAAAAACTAAGTTTTCCATTGGAGCTAATGCAAAGAGACCCGATTAATTCATCACCATAGTATGAGCCATAATAGAATGTATTATCACATTTTTTTACATAGTCCATATCATTTTGCCAGTTAATATGAATGTCTTTTGTTTTATCTATGACTTTCTCAAATTCAGATAAATCAATTTTTCTGATATGAACATTTGTAATATCATATTTTTTTAACTTTGATGTATCATCAAATGAATAGTAGGAAAGATCATAAATTTTTTCATAACCAAGTTTTTTATAAAAATTAATAGCTCTATCATTACCAACTATAACTTCAAGAAATAGTTGTTTACATTGATTTTTTATTCCTTCTTCTTTATGGAGTTCAAAAAGTCTATTACTAATTCCTTTACCTCTATACTCTGGATGAACGCCTAAGGTACCGCATCTTATTGTCTTTATTCCTTCATATACTTTAATTCCCCCAAGTATAACACCAACAGCCTTGTTTTCATCAAGTGCTACAAATGAATGCTCTAAACAGTTTCCTTCTGGTCCTAAAAATCTAGTTATAAAGTCATCTTTAGGCATATTAATTTTTATAATATAGTCAGAAAAACCAATTTGGAAAGCTTCGTAGACTGAATTTATATCTACCTCTGAACATCTTTTATAAGTTACCATTTACCATAACCCCCTCCATATTTTTTAAAAATTTGAATCTGTATTTTAAATTATAGATTTAAAATAAGATTTACAATGAATATGAAAAATAAAGCTATATTTTACATATTTTATCATCATTATAATAAAAAAACATAAAAACATCTATAATTAAATTATAATGTTTTTATGTTTTTAAGCTTTATTCAAATTTTATTAATTGTGCGAGTTCCACATCAAAGTTAATCATTTCATGTTTAGGATCTTTATTGAACTCTAATAATCCTATAGTCTTTTCTTCACCATCAATTGTTTTCCAAATTGAATCATCAACAATTGCAAACATATCAACATATACGCGGCCATCGCCAATAATAGTATTTCCTTCATATTTAATATTTAATTTTTTATCATTAATCATTAAATTTTTAACATTATTTTTTGCAAATAATACACCAGTATCACTTGTAACTGTTGGTAAAGACTGTAATGTTTCTGTATTATCATCTTTATCAACTTTTTTAAATATACCTCGCTTAATAAATGCCTCAGCAGTAGTTTTATTTATTATCATTAATTTTTTATTGTCCATTTCTGTTACTTTAATTTCATAGGATGTTTCTGATTTTAATTCTTTTTTATACTTTTCAATGGTATTTTCAATTTGCTGTTGGCTCCCGTATAACGCTACACCATTTGCCTTACTTAAAATTTTATCAGTTAGTGAGCAGCCTGTTAATAAAGACATTGAAAGTAATGATATAGATAATAATTTAATAATTTTTTTCATTTACATTTCTCCTTACTATAAATTAGAATATTATTTAAACATAAAGTTTATCAAAAGATATACTTTATCTATGCTTTAATCTTAAGATAATGGGTACATATCTGCTATTTATTTTCCTTACAATAACATTACATCTATGTAATAAAAGATGTATGTAAAAACGAATTATTGTTAAGAAATAAGGATAAACTTTATTATTAATTAAAAGTATAATATTTCAAATGGAAATCTAATAAATTAATGGGCATTTTCTAAGTGTATTCTAATAAAAGATAATTAAAATATATAAAGAAGTAGGATTATAACTAAGAATTAAATTATATAAGAGAAATAATAAATATTATTTATTTAATACTTTGAAATTTTATCTTATGTATATTTTTAATATAGATATGTTAAATAGTTATTTAGAAAAGAGCTTTGTTATAGAAATTAAAATATTGTATAAGTTGAATTTCCATTGAGAAACTCCATTAAATAAGCTTATACTAGATAATTATTCTTTGAAGATATCGTAATTGGTATAAGTAATTCAAATGGAACTAAAAAGAGGTGGCTATATGAGATCAGAGTTTATATATGAGAACAAGTCTTATAAAATTTCAAAAAGTAATGATATGAATTATGGACTTACAGATAAAGAAGTAAAGGATAGAGTTAAAAAAGGTAAAGTAAATATTATTCCTAAAACACCATCCCGTACAATTGGACAGATAATTAGAGCAAATTTATTTACTAGTTTTAATGCTTTAAATGCAGTTTTAGCCATAGTTGTTATTATAGCAGGATCACCTAAGAATGCTCTTTTTGCAGGAGTTATAATAACTAATACGATGATTGGTGTTGTTCAAGAAGTTCGTGCTAAGGCCATAATAGAAAATCTTTCTCTTTTAAACATGACTAATGTTAAGGTTATGAGAAATGGAGTAGAAAAAGAAATTTCTATGGAAGATTTAGTTATTGATGATATTATGGTTCTAAATCCAGGGGCAAAAATAGTAGCTGATGCAGAAATATTACATGGAAGTGAAATTGAAGTGGATGAGTCTTTGCTTACTGGGGAATCAGATCCTGTATTAAAAAAGTCTTCTTCGAAAATTTTATCAGGAAGTTTTGTAGTAGCAGGAAATGGTTATGCTAAGGTAACAAGTGTTGGTGCTGATACATATTCAGCTAAACTTGCAGAAGAGGCAAAACGATATAAGCTTATTAATTCGGAACTTCAAACAGCAGTAAATAAGATATTTAAAGTAATAATTTGGCTTGTAATTCCTATAGGAATATTACTTGTTGCTACGCAACTTCTATTTGCTGATAGAAGTTGGCAAGATGCAGTTATAGGAGCAGCTTCAGGTATTATAGGTATGGTGCCTGAAGGATTTGTACTTTTAACAAGCGCGACTTTTATAGTAGCAGTTATAAGACTTTCTAAATGGGATACTCTTGTACAAGAGCTTCCAGCTACAGAGGTTTTAGCTAGAGTGGATGTGTTATGTCTTGATAAGACAGGAACTATAACAGAAGGAAAGTTAAAGGTAGTAGATGTAGTAGCTTTAGAAAATAATGATATTAATGATATTGAAAAAATTCTTGCAGGAATAGTTCATGGATCACCTAGTATAAATCCAACGCAACAAGCTATATTAGAAAAATATAAAGATAAACCAGAATTAAAAATAAAAAATAAAATACCATTTTCTTCTGAAAAAAAATGGAGTGGAGTTGAATTTGAAGAAAAAGGAGCATGGGTTCTTGGAGCTCCAGAAATGATTTTAAAAGATGAATATAAAGAAATAAAATCAATTGTTGAAGAAGAAGCTATAAAAGGAAGAAGGGTACTTCTTTTAGCAAAGGCCTCAGAGGATGAATTTAAAAATCAGACATTAAATAATGTAGAAAAAACAGCCCTAGTTCTTATTGAAGATATTATAAGAGGAGAGGCAACTAAGAGTTTTCAATATTTTGAAAAAGAAGGTGTTGAACTAAAAATAATATCAGGAGATAACCCTGTAACAGTATCTGCTGTTGCAAAGAGAGCAGGTATTAAAAGTGCTGATAAATATGTAGATGCTAGAACTTTACCAGAAGATAGTGAACAATTAGCAGAAATTATTGAGAATAATACTATTTTTGGTAGAGTAACTCCTCATCAAAAGAAAACAATAGTAAAATCTCTTCAATCAAAGGGGCATATTGTGGCTATGACTGGTGATGGGGTAAATGATGTTCTGGCTTTAAAGGAAGCAGATTGTGGTATTGCAATGGCTAATGGCTCTGATGCTACAAAGGCAGTAGCTCAACTTGTATTGTTAAATTCAGATTTTAGCGCTCTTCCTAAAGTTGTAGTAGAAGGCAGAAAGCTTATAAATAACTTAGAGAGAGTATCAGAATTATTTTTATCGAAGACAGTATACTCTATGATACTTTCTCTTGTATTTGGATTGATATTACTACCTTTTCCATTTATGCCAATCCAATTAAGTTTAATAGGATCTATTGCTATAGGTATTCCATCTTTTTTCCTTGCTCTAGCACCTAATAAGGAACGTGTCAGCAGAGGGTTTCTAAAAAGGGTTCTTCAAGTATCAATACCTAATGGTATAGTAATAGGATTAAGTACGCTTACAATATTTTTGTTAGGTTATTTTAATAATCTAACGATAGAACAATGCAGAACATTGTCTATACTGGTATTAGGTGGAATTAGTTTAATTGTTCTATTAAAAGTAGCAAAACCATTAAATGCTTTTAAGGCTTTACTTGTAATGGTAATGGGTATATTGTTCTCAGCAGCATTTGTAATACCTCAAGCAAGAGAATTATTTATGTTTTATAATTCAGATAAAATATATATTTTTATATCTATTTTGTTAATAATATTATCATTACCATTCACCTATATCATCACTAATATTACTAAAAAAATATTTAAATAAAACAATTAAAATAGCACTAGAAATTGCATTAAAAGTACATTCTTGTGCTATTTTAATTTATCTTATATTAGTAAGTACATATATAATAAATTTGAAAGATTTTTAGGTGGTAAAAATAAAGGGTTTAATTAAAAGTTTGGAAATTTTGAAAATATAATAAAGGAATGGAGAGAAATGTTATGAGGGTTATGGAATTAATTATTATTTTATTAAATTTTTTAGTCTTAGGTCGGGTTTTGATGTTTGAAAGAGGTGCTACTCGTAATAATGTAATTTTGCTAGGAATTTCTATTGTGGTTACAGCTCTACAATTAATAATAGAAGGATATAGGTGGCAAATGATTCCTGCATACTTAGTGCTAGTCATATTGTTACTACAAATTTTTATATTTCCACGTAAATATACAGTGTCAGCTTCAAAGGGTGCTCGTATATTTAAGGGATTCCTTATAGGAATATACTTTATAGTTGCAGTTGGGCTACCACTTATTATGCCAATGTTCTCATTTGCTAAACCTACGGGACCGTATGAGTTAGGAACAAAGGCTTTTCATTTTATTGATTATAAACGACCTGAAAACTATACAGAAGATCCAAATGATCATCGAGAGTTGATGGTACAGATTTGGTATCCTGCAAAGGCTGGAAGCAATGAGCCTTTAGCACCGTATACTAAAAATCCTAGGGAATTAGCCACTGGCTTGTCTTATCCTGTATTTGCTTTGAATCATTTGGGACAAATTAAGACTAATTCCCATCAGGATGCGTTAATATCAAAAGAAGAGAAAGCATGGCCAATATTAATATTTTCTCATGGCATGGCTCTATATCGTAATCAAAACACTTTTCAGGTAGAAGAGTTAGCAAGCCATGGTTATATTGTTGCTGCTATTGATCATACCTATGATGCAGCAGTTACTGTGTTTCCTGATGGGCGTGTTGCTCCTGTTAAAACTCAGTTAGAAGATGGATTACCTTCATTAGATGAACACATGCAATTATGGACTGAAGATGCAAAATTTGTCTTAGATAAATTAGAAGAATTAAATAAAGATACTTCAGGCAATGGTTTTGGTGGACTTATTGATATGAACCGTATAGGCATGCTTGGTCATTCCTATGGAGGAGCGAATACCATGCATATGTTACTTGAAGATCATAGAGTTAAGGCTGGTATTAATATGGATGGTGGCCTGTTTGGAAAACCAGCACCCGAAAAGGGCATTGGAAAACCATTTATGATAATGGATGCGCAGGAAAGTGAAGATTATATGAATGCCGCAAAAGAGCAACCTGGCTTAAACAGTGATATGTATAACAATCTATGGGGTGAATTAACCAGACGAAGACAAGCTGCTATGACTGGTGGTGTATACTCTCTTACTATTCCTAATACAGACCATATGAGCTACACTGATCTTAATCAATTTACATCAGTATTTAAAACGAAAGGTGAAGATTTAAAATATGTTCATCATGTAGTTAATGATGTAAGCCTTTCATTTTTTAATAAATATATTAAAGGTGATGGGTCTGTGAAGCTAGAGAAGATAGCAGAACGATATCCAGAAATAAAGTTTGTAAAACACTAATTTAAAAATTAAATATTTTTATGGAATGCATATAAGCACTTTAAAACTAACGAATATATATTAGCTTTTCTATAAAAATCTTTAAATAAAATATTGGAATTTTTATCAATTAAAATATTTTTCACAATATCAATTAATTATTTATAAATGGGGAATATATAACTAATAAAATGCAAAGAGGTGTAAGAAAATGTCTAAAAAAAGTAGTAAGAATAATGAACTTCTAAATAATTCTAAGGCAAATTCTTCTCCAAAGATATATTATTTATTAGTTAAATTAGTTAATGATAAAAGAGAAGATCTAGCAGAGTTGGTTTTAAAAGTTGATTATTTATTAGAATATGCAAGTAGATGTATAAAAGAAAGGGATTTTGCTGAGGCAAAAGAAGTGTTAGACAAAGCTAAAAATAGGATAAATACATTAAAAGATAAAGATGTAGACACAGAGTATTTAGATTATCTATATGAAGGTATAGTAAAAAAAATAAAAATATAATTCTTTATAAAAGTAGCTTTATATGAAGGTCATTAATTAGATTTGCATAAAGTTACTTTTGTTTTTATTTGAACTCTAGTAAAAGTAAAGTATTAATTCATAGTGAGAATTTTATTCAACTACTCAATGAATTAGTTTATAATGTTTTGTATAATAATAAATTTGAGGTGAAATATTATGGTTATAGATAGTATAGATGTAGCAAAAATTGCTTTAAAACTTGCTATATCTTCTAGAGAAGAAGAAAAAGTATTGGAAGCTGAGCTAAGCCAAAAAGGAATTTTGACAGTAGCAGTAGATGTTGGCGGAAATATTAATAGTTCTATTCCTAAAATAATAGAAAGAGCACTAGTTGCTTCAAAAAGAAATGGAATAATAGAAGATTGTCATGTTCATGATGGTGCAGTAGTAGGTGCAACCAGAGAAGCAATTATGCAAGTTGCAGCAAAAGCAAATGGACTTAATGTTGGTGGGAAAATTGGAATAGCAAGATACGGAGAGCATTTAAGTGTATGTATATTTATGAGCATAGGATTGCTTCATTTAAATGAAGTTGTAATAGGAATAGGACACCGTTCAATTCCAAATATGTAAAAAAGATAATATTGACAATCTTAAAAAATAAACATAGAATATTAACAAGTCAATTTTTTGGCTTATGTAGTAAAATAGTAGAATAGTAGTTTTGTAGTTTTGTAGTAGTATTTAGAAGGTTAACTAAAATTAAATATCATTATGTGTAGTAGATTTTAATTAGGTAAAATGGTAGTTTTGTAGGAGATATTAAAATGAGTCTATGTTTTTTTGTTATATAACTCTCCTATAGGAGAGTTTTTTATTTTAGGCATCTTCAAAAAATAATAAACCAGTATGTTAGTCTATTTTCCATCATACTGCGTTGTCGGAACCTGCTCATAGCGCCACTATGAGCAGAACCTGACGCCTTGTCTGATAAAAAATATTCTAACATCTTTGGCCCATTATTTTCTTTCAGATGCCTTATAAAAATTATAAATATTTTGGAGGATGGTAGTATGGTAGCAAAAAGATTAAAAAGCGTTTTTGCAGTGTTATTAACTGCGGCTATTTTAGGAGGATGTGTAAATTCTAATAAAACACATTCCAATGATAATAAAGAAATTAAAATCGGTATTTCACAACTAATCGAGCATCCAGGACTAGATGCTACAAGAAACGGATTTATTGATGGTTTAAAATCAAAGGGCTTTGAAGAAGGTAAAAATATAACCTTTGATTTTCAAAATGCCCAAGGAGATATTCCTACAACTCAAACTATAGCACAAAAATTTGTATCTCAAAAAATGGATATGATAATGGCTATAGCAACACCTGCAGCTCAAGCAGCCTACAATACAACAAAAGATATACCAATTTTAGTAACGGCAGTTACAGATCCAGTAGAGGCTGGCCTCGTTAAGTCTATAAAAGAACCTGAAACAAATGTTACAGGTACCTCGGATTATGTTTCAATTGATAAACAGTTTGAACTTCTAAAGAAAATTTTACCGGAAGCTAAAAAAGTAGGTATTTTATATAATACCAGTGAAAAAAATTCAGAAATTCAGGTAAATAATGCTAAAAATGCAGCACCTCAATTCGGATTAGAAATTGTAACAGCAGGAATAACTAATGTTAATGATGTGCCACAAGCATTAAATTCTCTATTTGGGAAAGTTGATGTGTTATACACGCCTACAGATAATATAGTAGCATCATCAATGCCATTAATTTCTGCTCAATGCTTTAAACATAATATTCCAATAATAGGTGCAGAAAAAGCACATGTTGAGTCTGGTGCATTAGCAACTAATGGTATTGACTACTATAAACTTGGGTTTCAAACAGGACTTATGGCTGTTGATATAATCAACGGAAAAGATCCTAAAGACATTTCTATAGTAACCTTAGATGAAATGCAGTTAATAATTAATACTGATGCAGCTAAAAAGTTGAATATCACTATTCCTGATGATTTAAATGATAAAGCTGAGAAGGTTGCAGGAGGTGTTAATTAGATGGGACTATTGATAAATATATTAGAGCAAGGATTAATATTTTCTATAATGGCTATCGGTGTCTATATAACTTATAGAATACTAGATTTTCCTGACCTTTCAGTAGAAGGAACATTTCCATTAGGTGCAGCTACTGCAGCAGTTTGTCTTATGAATGGTATAAATCCATTTGTAGCATGCTTATTAGCTTTCATATCGGGAAGTATAGGAGGAATCATAACAGGATTACTTCATGTAAAACTGAAAATAACTAACCTTTTGTCAGGAATTCTTGTGATGATAGCATTATATTCAATAAATTTAAGGATAATGGGAAAATCTAATATTCCTCTATTTGGGAAAGATACTATTTTCACAGCAGTTTCTAATCCTATAATCATAATTGCTATTTTTGCATTGGCTTCAAAGATTATATTAGATTTATTTTTGAAAACTAAGCTAGGCTTTATTCTTAAAGCTACAGGAGATAATGAGCAATTGGTAACTTCTCTAGGAGTTAATAAGAATATGATTAAGATAGTAGGACTTATGATTTCTAATGGACTAGTCGCATTATCTGGAGCTATAATGGCTCAATATCAGGGATTTGCAGATGTAGGTATGGGAACTGGTATTGTAGTAATGGGACTTGCTGCTGTTATAATTGGAGAATCGATACTTAAAAAAGTTGATATAGTAAAAGGAACTACTATGGCTATATTAGGTTCAGTAATATATAAGGCTATAATAGCTATTGCCTTAGAACTAGGCTTTCAGCCTACGGATTTAAAACTTGTGACCGTAATTATAGTAATTATAGCATTATCATTAAATAATAGAAATTTTAGTTTTAAAACTAGAAAAAAAGCAACAACAGGAGGTGAGGTTCTTGTTACAGATAAATAATTTATATAAAGTTTTTAATAGTAATACAGTAAATGAAAAAGTTATATTTGATAAATTTAATCTTAATGTGGAAAAAGAAGAGTTCATAACTATAATAGGAAGTAATGGAGCAGGAAAATCTACTCTTATGAATATAATATCAGGAGCAATAGCACTAGATGATGGAACTATTGTTCTAAATGATAAAGATATATCTACTATGGCTGAATATAAACGTTCAAAAGTTATAGGAAGAGTATTTCAAAATCCATCGTCAGGGGTAGCGCCTAATATGACAATTTTAGAAAATATGTCTATGGCACAAAATAAAGGAAATACATTTAATTTAACTAATGGTATATCTAAAAAAAGTATAGCCTCTTTTCAGGAAATGTTATGTAAATTAAATTTAGGTCTTGAAAATAAAATAAATATTAAGGTTGGTTTATTATCTGGTGGACAACGACAAGCCCTTTCATTAATTATGGCTGTAATGAGCAAGCCTCAAATATTGCTTTTAGATGAGCATACAGCGGCATTAGATCCTAAGACTTCAGAAAGAATTAATGAGATTACTGATGAAATTATAAAAGAACATAAAATTACAACTTTAATGGTAACTCATAATTTAAATCATGCCATAAGCATGGGAAATAGATTAATAATGATGCATCAAGGGAATATAGTTTTAGATGTATGTAAAGATGAGAAAAGAGAATTAACAGTAAATAAATTACTTTCTCATTTTGACAATCTTCAAAGTGAAGAATCATTAAGTGATAGAGTTTTATTTGGTTAACATAAAATAAGGAGTAGAAGCGATAGCTTCTACTCCTTATTTTGATATATAAGATTTTAGAACAAGTAAGGATAATTACCAATAACTAAAATATTTAAGGTAGCTAAATAAAAAATATATAGAAAGTTAAGAAAAATTGAAGTAAATAAGTATTAAAGCTGTTATAGTTGTTAATATAGAGTTAAGACTTCTTAATTTGAATAAATTAATATGTAAAGTGAAAAACTTATTAAATATAGAAATATATAAAGACTTTATAAATAAAAAGTTTTAAAATTTGTCTATAGGGTTTCAATAATTCAAATAAGTATATATACTTATTTACAAAGTAACTAAAATTTAATAATAAATATAAATTTATAATAAAGCATCTTTATAATCTTTAATTAGTTAATTTTTTAGATGCTTAGCTCAAGGCATCTTCAAAAAATAACTAGTTAGTATGCTCATCTATTTTGTATCATACTGCGTCGTCAGAACTCCATGATAGCTAGACTAGCATGGAAACCTGTCTCCTTGTCTGATGCAAAATATATTTCGCATCTTTAACTAGCTATTTTATTTCATATGCCTAGAAACAATTTAAATATTAGCTATGTAAATTGGCGGCAAATAGTAATTTAATGATTGAGGAGAAAGTTATGGCGGTAAAAATTTTAACTGATAGCACAAGCTACATTAATAAAAGTATTAAAGAAGAATTAGATATAAAAACTATATCTTTAAATGTTATATTTGAAAATGATAATTTTAAAGAATCTGATATAAGTAATGACAACTTTTATAAAAAGATGGAGAAGGAAGGAATACCTACTTCTTCTCAGCCTTCCATTGAAGAGTTATATGATGTTATGAAATATATTGTAGAGAATGGTGATAGCATTCTTTGTATATTTTTATCTTCAGATATGAGTGGGACATACTCAACAGCCCATATAGTAAAAAATATGATTTTAGAAGAATATAAAAATGCAAAAATAGAAATATTAGATTCTCGTTCTAATTGTATGCAGCTTGGATTTGCAACTATTTTAGCCGCAAGAGCAGCAAAGGAAGGGAAGGAATTAAAAGAAGTTAAGAAGATTGCTGAAGAAAACCTAAAGAGAAGTAGGTTTTTATTTATACCAGATAATCTTGAATATTTAAAAAAAGGTGGGAGAATTGGAGGCGCAAGTGCCCTAATCGGGAATTTACTTAAAATAATCCCTATTTTGACGGTTGAAGAAGGAAAAACAACAATATATACAAAAGTTAGAACCAAAAAGAAGGCTGTAACAACAATGTTGGAGAAAATGCTAGAAGATACTAATAAATATGGATTAGGGGAAGTAGTTATTCATCACATCAATTGCTTTAATGAGGCAATTGAATTAAGTAATAAGATAAAAGACATCTTTGGTTTAAAGGTTGAAATATGCGACATAGGACCAGTAATAGGAGTTCATGTTGGCCCAGGAGCAATTGGAATAGTTTATTATACAGGGCAGGATATTAGATAATTAAGCAGCCGTAGAACTTACTCTACGGCTATATTTATGTAAAATAATAATTTTAATCTGTTACTCTTTTGTTAGTTCATCAATCATTTCAAATGCAAATCTGGCATTGGGATAAGTAATAGATCCACCACCAATTACACCAATTTTTATTGCTTCAGTAATCTCTTCTAAAGTTGCCTTCTAAATGGTATAATATGCATTCATTACAACGAGTTAATACAGAAATTGCTAATCCCATTAATTCTTTATTTTTCTTACTAATAGCACCATTACAATAAGTTTTATTATCCAGTTCACCAAATTCTTTAAAAAAAGAATCAGCATCTATTAATTTTTGATTATAGTAGGTACGATGTTGTTTTAACTGTTCAGATTTCATTTCATTGCTCCCTAAAACAATGAATTATTTATATTCCAAGTATAACATTGTTTATTGCTAACTAAATGGGGAAAATTCATTAAATAAATGGAATTAATGATAAGTTATTTATTAATATTTCATAAGTATTACAACATTGTAATGATAGTGAAATATAAATCAATAGTTTATATCATCACATAGTTTTACAATAAGTAATATAAACATTTAAATATAGGATTTCTTAATGGAAATTTAATTTATATAGCATTTTAATTTTCAAGGGGTTAAGTGGAGCAGGGAGGTATATGGATATGAAAAAGTTTGGAGTACTCATAGTAGGATTAGTAATGTTAATAATAGGAATGATAGCATTTGCTAGAACTATGATTTATCCATTAAATAATAAAGGTATAATCGAAAAATATGGAGAGAAATACAACGTAGATCCAATATTAATTGCAGCAGTGATTCATTTTGAAACTAATTTTGAGCCAGTTGAATATGTAGAGGGAAAACCTTCAGGATTAATGAAGATTACAGACGAAGCTGGTATAAAAATTGCAAAGGAAATGGGAGAAAATTTATATAAAAAGGAACAAGTTGCTGAGAATGATACAAATATTAAGCTTGGAACATGGTATATATCTCAAAGCTATGTAGATAAAAATTATGATGAAATGATGGCTAATTGGATTATAAGAAATAGTAAAGAAGACAAAGAGATGATTGATTATGCAAGAAAATATTATGGGGAAAGAATAGAGCAAAGAGTAAAAGTGTATAAATTTTTATATCCAGAGTTAAGAAAGTGATATGTAAGTAATAAATTAATTATAAAATTAATTTATGCGTTAAAGGAATTAGTATTTTTAATACTGTGCATTGTTTTAAATTGTGAATTGAAATATTTAAGGACGTAGTTATATTAAGTTATATATTAATTTTTAAGGTAGTCTAATAAAATAGTTATTAATAGCTAATCTTAAAAGTAGAAAAATTTTATACTATAATTAAAATAAATCATAAAGAAAGGAATAATATTAATGAATTATAAAGTAATGATTGTTGAGGATGATAACAATATTGCAAGGCTACTTGCTGAATATATAGAAAGATATGGTTATGAAGTAGTTGTAGCAGAAGATTTTGATGATATATTGGAGATGTTTAAAGAAGAAAATCCTAGTTTAGTGCTTTTAGATGTAAATTTACCTAAATTTGATGGATATTATTGGTGCACTAAAATAAGACAAATATCATTATGTCCCATAATATTTATATCTGCAAGAGATAGTGAAATGAATCAAGTTATGGCAATAGAAAGTGGTGCTGATGATTATATAACTAAGCCTTTTTATTATGAAGTAGTCCTTGCTAAGATAAAGGGGAATTTAAGAAGAGTTTATGGAGAATATTCATCACCAGCTAATGAAAGGATTGTGGAACTTGAAGGATTAATCTTATATCCTGAGAGATTTGAACTTCATTTCAACGATAAAAGCATAGTTTTAAGCAAAAAAGAAACAGAGCTTTTAGATACATTAATAAGAAAATATCCCAAAGTTGCAACTAGAGAAACGCTTTTAGAAAAGTTATGGGATGATGAGAGTTTTGTTGATGATAATACCCTCAATGTAAATATAACTAGAACTAGAAAAAGACTTTTAGAGATAGGAATAGAAGATGGAATAGAAACATTAAGAGGTTCAGGATATAAAATAAATGTTACTTGGAGGAAATAATTAATGAGACTATTTTTGAGAGAGCATATGGGGCTAATAATACTTTATTTAGTGAACTTTATTGCTCTTTTAACTATATATTTTATTTTTGGTGGGGTAAATAGTGTACCCAATTTAATGTATTTCATCTTTTTAAGTTCCTTTCTTTTGATATGTTATTTAATTCATAGATATTATAAGAACAAGTTGGTTTATAAAAATTTAGATAATAAATATAATAGCTTTGAGGAAGTATTGGGGGAATTTGGAGACTCTTCCTTAGGTAGAAGTATGAATAAACTTTGTGAAGAGCTTTATGGTTTTTATCAACAAGAGGTTCATATTCAATTAAAAAAACAAGAAGAGCACCTTTCTTTTATAAATCAATGGGTGCATCATATGAAAACGCCATTATCTGTAATAAAACTTTATATACAAGAAAATGATGGAGAAGAAATAGTTGAGAATATAAAAGGTGAAGTTGATAAACTTGAAAGAGGATTAAAACTTGCCCTTTATAATGCTAGATTAGATAACTTTGAGCATGATTTTAATATTAGTAATTTTTCTCTTAAAGAAGCTATTAATGAAGAAGTTATATTTCTTAAGAGATTATTTATAAAAAATGGTGTATTTCCAAGGGTTAGTGTAGAAGACAATCTTATTATTAATAGTGATAGAAAGTGGATATTATTTATAATGGAACAGCTTATAACTAATTCAATAAAATACTCTAAAAATAAAGGTGAATATGTGGATATTAGAGGGTTTAGAGATGAGAATAATACTATAGTTGAAGTAGAAGATAAAGGTATAGGGATATCTAAAAAAGATATTAGACGAGTTTTTGAGGCTTTTTACACCGGTGAGACTGGAAGAAAATATGGAGAATCAACAGGTATGGGATTATATTTAGTAAAAGAAGCTTGCGATAAGCTTGGTCATCAAATATATGTTGAATCTCAAGAAGATATAGGTACAAAAATTAAGCTTATAATTAAAAATGTTTAGAGGTTATAATATGAATTTACTTGAATTAAAAGAAATATATAAAGTATATGGTGAAGGAATAATAGCTTTAAAAAATATAAATTTATCTATTGAGAAAGGTGATTTTTTAACCGTTATGGGGCCATCTGGAAGTGGAAAAAGCACTTTGTTAAAAATTGCATCAACAGTTTTAGAACCTTCAGCTGGGAAAATGAAGATTAATGGTAGTGATATTAAATTTAAAAAAGATGAAGAGCTAATTCTTAATAGAAGAAGAAATTTAGGATTTGTTTTTCAAGATTTTAAATTATTAGAGGAATTAAATGTGGAAGATAATATAATACTGCCACTAGTATTAGAAGGGAAAAAGCAAAAATTTATTAAAGAAAAGCTATTAAGATATTCAGAACTTTTAGGTATTGAAAAGATTTTGAAAAAAAATATTATAAATCTGTCCGGTGGTGAGAAGCAACAAGTTGCCATAGCAAGAGCACTTATAAATGATCCTATGATGATATTTGTAGATGAAGGTACAGGAAAACTAGATTTTAATACTTCACAAAATATATTGAAGCTATTTCAAAAAATAAATAAGGAGTTGAAAACAACTATATTTATGGTTACTCATGATCCTTATGTGGCAAGTTTTAGTGAAAGGGTAGTATTTCTTAGAGATGGAGAAATCTATAATGAAATATACAGCGGGGATAGTAAAAAAGACTTCTATAAAAGCATTTTAGATGTTATATCTTTCCTTGGAGGAAAAACCCATGAAATTTGAAGAGATATTACTTAAAAATACTTTTAGAAATCTAAAAAAGTATATATATTATTTAGTAACTAGTACCTCATCAGTTTTTGCCTACTTTATATTTTCTGTTATATTGAATCATCCTAAAATATATGAAAAACAGTATCGAATAGTAAAAGATGAAATACTGAGCTTTAGAGAAGTATTGTTTATTATTTCTATATTTTTTGTGTTATATTCATTAAAGAATTTTATGCTTTTAAGAAAAAAAGAGTTTGGAATATTTAAAACCATTGGAATGGATAAAAGAGCTTTTTATAAAATAATTATTATTGAAAATATTATTATTGGCGGATTATCTATATTATTAGGAATAATTTTAGGAATAATTTTTTCTAAGTTCTTTCTTATAATATTTTCATCAATGCTGGAAGGCCCTGAGATGAATTTTTATTTTTCTATAAAGGTAATTAAGGAAGTAGTAATTAGATATGGGATACTGTTTATCATAGTTCCTTTTATTGCGTCAAGAAGGATAATAAAATCTACACCTTATTCATTATTATTTCCTCATTGTAACAATAAAGAAAAAACAAAACTTTATAAAATATTTAGTATTTTAATATTTCTATTTATATTATCAATAATTATATATATTAATAAATTTACTCGGGAAAATACAGGTATATTCTTTATAAAATTTATCTTGTTAATATTGATAAATTATATATTCTTAAAAAGTATTTTATTAATATGTTTAAATTTTATAAAAGATATAAAGATAATATATTTAAATAAGAATAATATGTTATTTTTATCTGGTATAACAAGAAAAATAAATAATATGATCTCGCTAATAATCTTAAGCACATTTTTATTAACTTTTTCATTTGTATTATTAAGCTTGGCCTATATAGAAATAAATATATTAAAAAAAGAATTGAATATAGCAGTACCTTACACATATAGCATAGTTTTAAAAGATAACACTAATTATGATAATGTCCAAAAATCTATAGAAAATATATTTAATAATAAAAATTTTAAATATGTTAAAGATGAATTTAAGTTTTTGATGACAAATGAAGAGAATAATATAATCTTTATAAAAAGTAGTGATTATAATTCTCTTTTAATATCAAAAGATAAAAAACAACTTTCTTTAAAGAAAAATGAAATAGCTTTTATAAATAAGGAAATACAATCTATTGATAAAAATAATATAAAGGAATCTTATAGTTATATAAATGATATAAAATTAAAAATTACTGATATTATAAGAAGCAATATTGATTATAGCTTACCAATTGGAGACGTATATATTATATCTGAGGAACTATATAAAGAATTGGAAGAGCAATATAAAACTTCTTATTATGTTGGATATGAAGTAGAAAATTGGGAACAATTAAGCAAAATTAATGAAGATATATATAATAATATTAAAAAATACTCATTAGATGATAATATAGATATCACATCCAGATTATCAAGATATATAGCACAACGAAATTCTTCTAATATGACCATATATTTTGGTGGGTTTATATCAGTATTACTTTACTTTATGACATTAAGTTTAATACATTTTAAATTTTATAATGATACTCTTTTAGATAGAGATCGATATGAAGGGTTAATGAGCATAGGTCTAACAAAAAAAGAGTTAAAGAAATTAATAACGAAAGAAATGTATTTTATATTTTTCTTACCCTATACTATTAGTTTTATAAATACTAAAATTGTAATTGAGCTATTTAAGGAGAGTTTTACTGCTGATATAAATGTTTATTTAAATATGATTTTAATTATAATTTTTGTTATAAATTTAGTATATTTTCTAGTGTGGAAATATAAAAGCTTAGATGAGTTAATGTTCAATATCAATATGAACACTATTTCAAAAGTAGATAATTAACTTTAATTTTACACCTTAGGGGAAGAGTGGTGAAGCCCTTTAGGATTCCCATGAGGTGCAGTATGCTTAGGAACAATACCTATTTATTTAGGCACATTCAAAAAATAAACAAGTCAGTATGCTAGACCCTTTTGTGCCATACTGCGTCAACAGAACCCATTGATAGTTCTACTATCAACGGAACCTATTTCCTTGTCTGATGCAAAATAGTCGTCGCATCTTTGACTTGTTATTTATTTTAATATGCCTTAATTAAAATAATGAAAATAGATAATATATCTAGATTATATTACCCGAAAGTGATTCTATACTTTTATAATTTTAGAGATTGTACATCTATAGTAATATTTTTCCGTAAATAAAGCCTTATAAAAGCTTTGCTTTTATAAGGCTTTAACTATAAGTTAAGCATTTAATTCTTTAGCAGTTTTATAAGGTACAAACAATCCAATAAGGCCACCAATAATACTAGGTATTAGCCAACCAATGCCTACATCATAAAGTGGAATCATATGCGCAATTTCATATAGAGGAGAAAAAGTAAATCCTAAGCCTTCAATTACTTGAATAAAACTTATAACAAATGCACATATCATAGCTCCAATATAAACCTTAGGGTTTGAATTAATATATTTATCTATAAATGATACTAATATTAAAATAATAGTTAGTGGATATATCATAAGGAGAAGAGGTTCAGTCACCTTAAGAATAACACTTAAACCTAAATTAGATACTATAAAACTAAATAAACAAACTAGCCCTATAATTTTCTTATAGGAAAGCTTTGAAGACAATTCAGCAAAGTAATTTCCAAAAGCTGAAACAAGACCTACTGAAGTTGTCAGGCATGCAAAGGTTATAATTAATCCTAATAATAATATACCGCTTGTACCAAACAGATGGCTCATAACATTTGTAAGTATAGTTACACCATCTTTTGTCTGGCCTAGAGAAATACTTGAAGCACCTAAATATGACAATGAAAAATAAACAATTAATAAGCTTAATGAAGCAATTATGCCGCTATAAATTGTATTTTTTGCAATTAGCTTTGGTTCTTTTACACCACGTTCTTTAATAGCGTTTATGACAATTATAGCAACAATTAATGCACCAACAGCATCTAAGGTTAGATATCCGTCTAAAAATCCTCTTAAAAAAGGTGTATGAGCATACGCTCCAATTGGAGCTGAAAAACTGCCTATTGGTGAAACAATAGAAGTTATAGTCACAACACCTATCATAAGTAGTAAAGCAGGTGTTAATATCTTACCTATACGATCTACTAATTTAGATGGATTTAATGCTAAGAAATAAGTAATTATAAAAAATGTAAAGGTAAATAAAATTCGTGCAATCCACCCACCTTGAAAACCCTGTGGTAGTAAAGGTATTACACTCATCTCATAAGATACTGCACCTGTCCTTGGAACAATACATAATGGGCCCATTGCCATATAAATAACAATGATAAAAAACTTAGCAAATTTAGGATGAACACGGCTAGCTAATTTATTAAAGTTACCGTCAGCCAGGGCAACAGCTATTATAGCTAGCAGTGAAAGGCCTACATCCGCAGCAATAAAACCTAAGATTGCAATCCATGTATTAGTACCAGCAGCTTGACCTAATGCAGGAGGAAAAATCATATTTCCTGCACCGAAAAAAATAGCAAATAATAATAGTCCTATAGATAATATTTCACTGAACTTTAAAGAATTTTTCATAGATGGCCTCCTTCATTATTTTGAAGATAAAAGTATAATTTCGTTATTTTTTACATTAATAGATTATTTTTTAACATATTTTTAGAGAAATATTATAAATTTAAATTTGTGGAAGATTTTAAATTTCTCTTAATTTGGATATTAGATATCAAAATATGAATATTCGAATATTTATATTGAGGCTTGTAGTAGAAATTAAAATTTGTTGTTTTAAGTAGTAAAATTAGTTATTTATAATTCCTTTCATTTTAATTTAAAATAGATGTAAAATCAATAATAATATTTTAGTATTGTTATGATTAATATGCAATTTAGGCAAAATTTACTACAGTATATAAACTATTATTAACATAGGAAAGTGTATAACTAAGCTAATGTAAATATTTTCTCAAATTCAAATATAATCAGCTAAGTATGAGAATTTTTTCATAAAAGTATATTCTTTAAGTATATCTTGAAATTTACTTTAAATACCATAAATTTATTATTAATTAAATGTAAATAAAAGGTTACAATATAAAATTGTGATAGACTAATTAAGAAATTTAAAATTTCGAATTATATTGGAAAATACTACATAAAATCTTATGTAGTATTTTTGTTGCATAGAGTTTTATATTAATTTAAACTAAATATAAATAAAGTTAAATTGTTAACTTTTCTTAACCTTTTCTTAACCTTTTAAGAAAAAATAGGGATATAATTTTCTTATATACTATTTGTCGATAAATGTTATGATTTAACATTTAAATGTATATATTAACTACGAAAAGATTGCTAGAGGTGTATTATGAAAGGATATGGAAGAAGAAAAAGAAGAAAATTAAGAATTGTTAATCCAAAGAGATTTTTTACGTCAATAACCGTTACTACTTTAGTTGCATTTGCTGTATCAATACCTATAAAGAATTATGTATTTAAGAATGTTTTTGGTAAGAATACTGCATCGGCAAAAAGTAATGTTAATATAGATAAAAATAATGATAATAAAATTGACGGTTTTAAAGAAAGTGGAACTCCTGAAAAAAAAGATAAAGATACATTAAATATAGATAAAGTTAATCAAGAAAAAAATAATAATACTGGGTCTTCTTTAAATAATAATAGTGGTCAAGTTAAAAAAGTAGAAATTGATAATAAAGAATTTTTTAAAAATGCTGTGTTTATGGGGGATTCTATAGCAGAAAGCTTAGGTTTTTATGAGTTTCTAGATGAGTCTCGTGTTATAGCTGCTAAAGGGCATACTGTTATTAAGGCACAGAAAGATGTGGACAAGGTGGCTAGTTTATCACCAGAAAATATATTTATACTTTTTGGAATGAATGATTTGGAGACAGGAATAGATGGTCAGCAATTTGCAAAGAATTATGCAGATCTTATACATATGCTCAAGGAAAAATTACCTAAGGCAAATATTTATATTCATTCTATTCTTCCTATTAATGAAGAAGCACAGAAAGAGGATCAATTGCTTGCAAACACTCGTGTTGATGAATTTAATAATGCATTAATAAATATGGCACAAAAGGAAGGCGTGGATTATTTTAATATAGCACCCTTATTAAAAGAACATAAAGATTTATATGAGCCTGACGGAAAACACACTAAATATCAATTTTATGAGTTATGGCTTGATTATATAAAAAATAATGTAAAATAATTATTAGGTATTTTCAAAAAATAGGTGGTTACTATTTTTCTATATTTTATGTCGTACTACATTAATAGGACCTCTAGATAGAATTCTATCTAGAGAAATTAGTGATGCAATAAGACTTGAGATATCTTGAAAATCTTTGACTAATTATTTTAGATACTTAAAAATTTAATATAGAAAAAGGAGATTTAAAGCAGATGTTAAAACTATTTAAAAAAATCAACAAGAAATTTCTTATTACTATGGTTGTAGGTACCGTTGCGCTAGGAGCTTTAACTGGATGTTCTGGTAAAAAAGAAGAAGCTAAGAACCTTTCAGCAGTAGAAATAGGTGAAAAAATCAAACAAGCTGTTAATCTAGATGAAATGAAAGAAGGAGATAATGATAAACTTCAAAAGCTATATGACATAAGTGCTGATGAAATTGAGAATTTTGTTCTTTACGTAGCTCCTACAAATCTTAAAGCTGATGAAGTGGCAGTAATTAAAGTTAAGGATGCTAATGATGTAGAAAGTGTTAAAGGAAAATTATCAAAAAGAGTAGAAGAACAAGGTAAAAGTTTTAAAGATTATCTTCCAGATGAATATTTCTTAATAGAAAAACATGTATTAAAAACTAAAGACAACTATGTTCTTTTAGCAATATCTAAAGATGCTGATAAAATAGAAAGTGCATTTGACGAAGCTCTTAAGTAGCAATAGTTTGAGAGTTAGGCTGTTGCTTAGGAGGTGGACAAACTTTGGTATTTAGTAGTCTAATTTTTATTTTCGTATTTCTACCACTAACTATTTTTATTTATTATATATCTCCTAAGTCTCTTAGGAATTTAATATTACTTTTAGTAAGTCTTGTATTTTATGCGTGGGGAGAACCCCTGTACATATTAATAATGATATTTTCAACAGTATTTGACTACGTTAACGGTTTACTTATAGATAAGTATAGAGAACGTAAAGGGATTGCTAGAGCGGTATTTATAAACTCCATTGTAATAAATTTAGGGATACTTTGTTTCTTTAAATACTATGGATTTGTAGTGGATAATATCAATAATATTTTTAATTTAAGTATAAATGCGTCAACTCTTCCACTTCCTGTGGGAATATCTTTTTATACATTTCAAACTATGTCCTATGCTATTGATGTATATTTAGACAAAGTGCCTGTGCAAAAAAACATTATATCTTTTGGTGCTTATGTCACTATGTTCCCACAACTTGTTGCAGGCCCTATAGTAAAATATGGGGATGTTGCTAAGCAATTAGATGAAAGAAAAGAAACTTTAGATAAGTTTGGCGAAGGAGCAGAATTATTTATAAGAGGACTTTCTAAAAAAGTACTTCTTGCAAATAATATAGGGCTTCTTTGGACTACTGTGAAAGCAACTCCTATGGCAGAACTTACAGTAATTTCTGCATGGCTAGGGATAATTGCCTTTACCTTCCAAATTTATTTTGATTTTAGCGGATATTCTGATATGGCATTGGGCCTTGGGAAAATGTTTGGTTTTGATCTTATGGAAAACTTCAATTACCCATACATATCAAAAAGTGTAACTGAGTTCTGGCGTAGGTGGCATATTTCATTAGGTTCATGGTTTAGAGAATATGTGTATATTCCTCTTGGCGGAAACAGAACAGGGCAGCTAAAGCAGCTTAGGAATCTGTTTGTAGTATGGTTTTTAACAGGATTATGGCATGGAGCAAACTGGAACTTTATTTTATGGGGATTGTATTTTGGATTTTTTGTAACCATAGAGAAGTTATTCCTTTTAAAATGGCTTAAGAATAGACCTAAATTTATAGGACATATCTATACTCTTATTATAGTTATTGTTGGATGGGTATTTTTTGAATTCGAAAGCCTATCTTTAGCAATGGGATTCATAGGAACTATGTTTGGTTTTGGCAAGCATCTATTAATGGACAGTAAGACATTATATTACATATCAACTAATATAGTATTGTTTATAGTATTAGCAATTTGCTCAACTCCACTTCCAAGAAAGGTTATTGTAAGTATAAGAGAAAGATTGAAGATGGTAGGTGCCATAGTTGTTCCGCCTATATATTTAATATTAATATTTCTTTCAACTGCTTATCTAGTAAATGAAACCTATAATCCTTTCTTATACTTTAGATTTTAATAGTATTAATATACATATATATAGATAAGCTACCTTGAAAATTAATATATAGCTAAATATAACTACACCCTTGAGAATTTCAATTCACAATTCACAAATTGTGAATTGTGAACTGTGAATTGTGAATTCAATAGTTTCAATTATAATACTAACAAATACCAATTGTTTTCACATATATATTAATTTTAGAGCTGGTATATCTATATATGTTCACTTTGAAAGAGGTGTTTTTCTTGAATAGATATGACAAAATATATAAATATATTATGGCAATATTGCTTTTATTATTTATAGGTCTTATGGTGACTTTAAACATATTAACTCCTAATAGAAAATTTTCGGATTCGGAAAATAGAAACTTAGAGCAACTACCAAAGCTTTCATTTAAAAATCTTATGGGTGGAAAGTTTACCTCAAGTTATGAAAAATATATTTCTGATCAATTTGCTTTAAGAGATTTTTGGATAGGAGTTAAATCTGATACAGATAGAGCTATAGGAAAAAAGGAAAATAATGATGTTTACTTAGGTAAAGATGGTTTTTTGATTCAAAAATTTAATAAACCAGAAGATAAGGATTTAAAGGATAAAGTAGAAACAATAAATTCTTTTGACAACTTAACACCTAACATTAATAAATATTTTATGCTAGTACCTACTGCTGTTAAGATATTAGAAGATAAGCTTCCTAACTACGTTTCCGATAGTGATGAGCTTACATATATTGATAAAGTTAAGAAATCTATAAATAATGATATAAATTTTATTGATTTATATGATACTTTAAGTTCGAAAAAGGATGAGTACATATTTTATAAAACAGATCACCATTGGACAACAAAAGGTGCATATTATGCATATGGTGAACTAAGTAAGAAGATGGGGATTACTCCAAAGGGAGAAGAATACTTTAATATACAAAAAGTTACAGATGAATTTTATGGATCATTATACTCAAAAGGTGGTTTTAGGCATTTAAACCCTGACAGTATTGAATTATATTTACCAAAGGATGATGAAAAATATAAAGTAGAGTATTTAGGCGAAGATAAAAGCTATGAATCTCTTTACGATATGAATAATATCAATAAAAAAGACAAATATACAGTATTTTTCAATGGAAACCATCCATTAATTAAAATAACAACTAATAAGGGGGAAGGAAGAAAGCTATTAGTGGTTAAAGATTCTTATGCAAACAGCTTTATCCCTTTTTTAACATCCCATTTTAGTGAAATTTATATGGTAGATCTTAGATATTATAGTGAGGGACTAAATACACTAATACAGGAAAATCAAATAAATGATATGTTAATACTTTATAATGCAAATACTTTCTTTGAAGATCCATCTATAAAAAATTTATCTGAATAGATTTAAAAGTCGTCTATCATAATTATGTTAGATGACTTTTTCTATATATTAAATTTAATTGTCTATTAGAGAGTTAGATTCATATAAGAATAGTCCTTCACCAAAATCGAGTTTTGCTGAAAAAGGAACTGCACAAGTTATAAGGCCTTGTCCAGGAATTTCTAATGTATATTTAGCTGCACCACAGATTTGCGCATAAGAATCTGTCATTTCGGATATATACCAGTCTTTTTGTTCAAAATTTTTTATAATAAAATTTTCTTCATTGATATTATCATTATTAATATTTGAATTAACATCTAGAACTTTATACATTTTTTGGGTGTATAATCCATATTCATCTATATTTCGTACAAAGGAATAACGGATATTTATACCAATTCCATAAGTAAAAGATAAATTGAATCCATCAATATTTAAAATAGTATTGCCTTCATAGGTTTTATAAGCCTCTTCAGCAATATATTTTTCAGAAGGCGTTGACTTATGCGCAAGCTGCCTCATCTCAAGTTTTTGAGCGTTTACTTTCTTTTGAGATTCTATACCAAATTTCAAGAGGAATCCTATATCAGTTAGATCCTTTACCGATTGAGCCTCTAAATCTAGTTCACAGTTAAATTCTGCACCAACATTATTTGCTTCAGTCATAAGAGATTCTATTTCTTTAATTAACCGTTTCTTATATCCATCTTCTATTTTTGAAAATAAATTTAATGTCCCAATAATACTACAAATCATTAATGAACATAATATAATAGAAATCCTTGCTTTAATTTTTTTGGAAAACATTACACGCACTCCTTATTTTGGGATATTTGTATTTATATATAAACATTAACACAAAGTATACATAATACCAATATTATTTCCAAATATAATTTAAACGCTTTCCAAAGACAAAAACCATTATTGATGATATAATATTTTCGTGAAAAGAGAGGTGATAGCATGAGCGAGATTGCAGGAAGTGGTTGCGAGGTTTTAATTCCTTTTAATGAAAGAAAGCCACTTGAAGAAATTGAGCGTAGTCTTATTAAAAAGTATAGAAAAACCATATGGTCTAAATTTATTAAAGCAATAAAAGATTATAATTTAGTTGAAGAAGGGGATAAAATCGCCGTAGCTATATCTGGTGGTAAGGATAGCTTAGTTATGGCTAAGTTATTTCAAGAGCTTAAACGTCATGGGCAGATGAATTTTGAGCTAGAGTTTATTGCTATGGACCCTGGTTATCATAAAAATATTAAAGAGTTGCTAATTGATAATTGTAACTATTTAAATATTCCAGTTCATATTTTTGAATCTGGTATTTTTAAAATTGTAGATGATATTGCTAAGGATTATCCTTGTTATATGTGTGCAAGAATGCGTCGTGGAGCATTATATTCAAAAGCACAAGAATTAGGCTGTAATAAGCTTGCATTAGGACATCACTTTAATGATGTTATAGAAACTACACTATTAAATGTCCTTTATGCAGGAAACTATAAAACTATGCTTCCTAAGTTAAAGGCTGCAAATTTTGAAGGATTAGAACTAATTCGTCCTCTTTATTATGTAGAGGAATGTTATATTCAAAAATTTACTCAAAGTAGTGGTATATGGCCATTAAACTGTGCATGTATGGTTGCAGCTAAGAAGATTGGAAATAAACGTTTTGAAATTAAGGATCTAATTGCAGAATTAAAGAAAAACTTTAATGACGTAGATAAATCCATATTTAGATCAGCACAAAATGTGAATATGGATGCTATTTTAGGATGGCAAAAAGATGGAGAAAAACATTCTTATTTAGATTTTTATGATGAAGAATAAGATATCTTTAAATAATAAAATCCTAGGAAAAAAGCTTCCTAGGATTTATTTAAATATATTATATTTAAAACAATATATGTGCAATCAGTACTATAATTGGTAGAGTTACTATAGTTCTTTCAATAAAGATTATTATTAAATCTTTTATGGAAACAGGAATTTTAGAGCCTATTAGTAATCCACCTACTTCAGACATGTATATAAGTTGTGTTACTGAAGTACAAGCTATAACAAAACGAGTCAAATCACTTTTAATAGTACTTCCTATAACAGTAGGTAGAAACATATCTGCAAATCCTACAATTAAAGTTTGAGAAGCCTCTTTTGCTTCAGGTACTCTTAATAATTCAAGTAAAGGAATAAAAGGAAGTCCTAAAAATTTAAATATAGGAGTATACTCTGCAATTATTAATGCTAAAGTACCTATTGCCATAACTATAGGTATAACACCCATCCACATATCTAAAACATTTGTAATACCTTCTGTTAAGACTCCTGTTACACCACTACTTTTACTAGCTTTTTCAACAGCTTGTTTTAATCCCCATTGAAAAGGAGTAAAACCTTCAGGAATTTCTTCTTTGATATTTTGTTTATTATCTCCATAATAGGTATCTGGTTTTGTAGATAATGGTGGAATACGTGGTGTTATGATTGCTGCCACAATTCCTGCAAAGGTAACTGTTAAGTAAAATGGTACAAATAGATGACCAAGATTTACTTGAGAAATTACAACAAGGCTAAAAGTGATAGATACAGCAGAGAAAGTTGTACCTATTACCGCTGCTTCACGAGTGGTATAAAATCCGTCTTCATACTGTTTGCTAGTTAAAAGTACTCCAATGGTACCATCTCCAAGCCATGAAGCAATACAATCTATTGAGGAACGTCCAGGCAATTTAAAAATAGGACGCATTGCCTTAGTTAACAACGTACCAAAAAATTCTAATAGTCCAAAGTTTAAAAGCAATGGTAAAAACATGCCTGCAAATAAGAATACAGAAAATAAGATAGGTAATAAGCTATATAAAAGCAATCCTCCAGTATTTTCTGACCAAATCATTTCAGGTCCTATTTTAAATGCAGTACAAACTGCAAATATCATACCAGCAATTCTTGCAATTAGCCAAATAGGTGATATATTAAATAATGTATTTAAAAAGCTATTTTTTAAGATAAATTTAGGTTTAAATATCTTAGTTAAAATAGTTCCTGTTACAGTTACACATATAATGACAGTCATAACAAGTGGTAGTATTTCTACAAAATAATTAAGAACAAATTTAGATAATACAGCTACAGGTATAGTAATATCTCCATTGTATAAAATAGGTGTCATAAAAAATAGTACCCCTATTAATGATGGAATAATAAAACGTAACAAATCAGCTGAGGAATATTTCCTTTGATTTAAATTTTCCATTAATAAATTTCCTTTCTTATAAAGTTAATAATTATACAAACAATATTTATAATAATACATTATTTTTAATTCGCCAACCCTTATTTGTAATTAACCTTATATTGCTATAAATAAAAATACAAGGAATGAATAAAATTTGCATAATCATGCAAAATATTCATAATTATAGATTTATTTAAAAAAAGTTAATTTTCTTATTGACTTTTGCAATTATTCGAATTAAAATAATATTTAAAATATAAAGACTATGAAGAGAAGAGTAGATAAATTAATTGTTGTACAGAGAGCTCCAGTAGGTGAGAGGGAGTGAATGAATTATTTATCGAAAAAAGACTCTGAGTTTCAGGTGGATTTTAACTTGCTAGTTAAAAGTATACTTTGACAGGAGCTCCTGTTATAGAGCTAGGGTATAATCACAGAAATTGTGACGTACTTGAAGAGGTTAATATGGTGACGTATTAACAAACTGGGGTGGTACCGCGAAGTTAATTACTCTCGTCCCCAAGACTATTGTCTTGGAGGTGAGAGTTTTATTTTTGACTTTTTTTAATTTTAATAAGACATCTAATATAAAAAACACTAGTTACTTTAAGAAGATGTCTAACTTTTAAAAATGAAAGGTGGTATCATTAATGTTTAGAAATTATGAAAATATTGAAGATTTAAGAGAAATAATGAATGACGCAAATGAATTTGTAGTAGAAAGAGTTAAAAAATTAAATGAGTTAATAGAAAGAGGAATAAATCCATACCCGTATAGTTTTAAAGAATGTGTTTATTCAAATTATATAATAGACAATTTTCATGATATAAAAGAAGAAGAAGTTTTTACGCTATCAGGAAGAATAATGCTTCTTAGAAGAATGGGAAATGCAACATTTTTAAACCTAAGAGATCAAGAAGGAGATATACAGGTATATCTAAATAAGGGTGCATTAGGTAATGAAAGGTATAATTTATTAAAACTTATAGACACAGGGGATATTATTGGGGTAGAAGGTACAGTATTTAAGACTAAAACAGGGGAAATAACAATTAAAGCGAGTGAGTTCACTATACTTTCTAAATCTATAAGACCATTACCTGAAAAGTACCATGGAATTCAAGATATGGATTTAAGACAAAGACATCGTTCATTAGATATGATTATGAATTCAGAGGTTAAGGAAAGATTTATAAAGCGTTCAAGAGCTTTAAGTTATATAAGAGAGTTTATGAATAGCATAGGATTTTTTGAAATGGAAACTCCTATTCTCGACACTAAATATGGTGGAGGGGAAGCAAAGCCTTTTGTTACCTATGTAAATGCACTAAGCTCTGACGTTTATATGAATGTATCTCCTGAGCTTTATTTGAAAAGGCTTATGGTAGGTGGTGTAGATAGGGTTTACACTATAGGAAGATCCTTTAGAAATGAAGGGATTGATAGAACTCATTACCCTGAATTTACTCTTTTTGAATGTTATATGGCATATGCGGACTACACAGATATGATGAGGCTTATGGAGAATTTATATGAGTATGTATTTACTAAAGTAAACGGAACAACAAAGAGTGTCTATGATGGTGTAGAAATTGATTTTAAAGC
The DNA here is from genome assembly GCF_000816675.1 of Clostridium argentinense CDC 2741. Classification (GTDB taxonomy): domain Bacteria; phylum Bacillota; class Clostridia; order Clostridiales; family Clostridiaceae; genus Clostridium_J; species Clostridium_J argentinense. The sequence continues at coordinate 377,948 of NZ_AYSO01000018.1, forward strand.
ACCATGGAGAAGAGCTAGAATGTGTGATTTAGTAAAAGAAGATACAGGGATTGATGTAGAGTTCTTATCAAGAGAAGAAATTGTAAAAATAGTAGAGGAAAGAGAATTATTAAGCGAGGAAGCTTTAGAAGGATTAGATATTAAAGACATGACAAAAGGTGATTTAATAATGACTATTTTTGATGAGTATTCAGCTTCAAAGCTAGTAGAACCTACTTTTGTAATAGATTTTCCTGTAGAAACTTCACCTCTTTGCAAAGTTCATAGAAAAAATTCTGAGTTAATAGAAAGATTTGAGCCTTATGCTTATGGAGTAGAGCTTGGAAATGCTTATTCAGAGCTAAATGATGCATTAAGACAGAGAGTGCTGCTTCATGATCAAGCGGATAAATTAAGAGCAGGACTTGAAACTGCAAGTCCTATGGATGAAGAGTTTGCTGTGGCAATAGATGTAGGTATGCCACCAGCAGGAGGACTAGGAATAGGAATCGATAGAATGATAATGTTCTTAACAGGATCAAATTCTATAAAAGATGTTATTGCCTTTCCATTAGTAAAAAGATAGTAGCTGCTTAGCTTTATATGCTTAACTTTTTATTTTAATATTTACAGCATATTGTAGATAAAAATCTTAAAATATATTTAACTCTATATATAATAGAAAAATTTAAATTTCTAATATAATTTATTTATTACATTGTTAACATTTTATTGTATTCCCTTGTTTATTGAGCAAGGAGGACTACATTCATAAAATGTTAACAATGTTTTTTATTTTAATTAATATTACGATAATTTTTAATATTGTCATAATTTGTCGCAAATTGACTGTATTTCTTATAAAGAGTATAATATCACTAGAAATATTCAAAAACAAGTAATGCTGGAGGGAAAAATGGAGTTTTTGCGAAAATTAAAACAGTATGCTTTAACGAATAAAATAGCTCAGATTTATAATGAAGAAATGTTAACTTATAGTGAACTAGATTCTAAATCTGATGCTTTAGCATGTTATTTTATTGAGAAATATCAAGATAACCATGAGAAAAGACCAATAGTTCTTTATGGACATAAGGAAAATGAAATGTTAATTGCAATGGTTGCTTGTTTAAAAACGGGGCATGCATATATACCAATTGATATTACGTTTCCATTAGAAAGAGTTAATCAAATTATTGAAGAAAGTAATTCACAGCTCTTAATTACTTTTAGAGAATTACCAATTGAGAGCAAAAAAGAGCTCACAGTTTTAAAAAAATATGACATAGAATTAATTTTTGAGGATTTTAAAAATAATATTATTTCAGAAGAAAACTGGGTAAAACCCGAGGAAAATTGCTATATATTATTTACATCTGGAAGTACAGGTAAGCCTAAAGGTGTTCAAATAAATAGAAAAAACATTGAAGCTTTTACTAACTGGTTCGGAGAATACTGTAATGTTCAAAATGAAAATGGTTTTATTATGAATCAAGTGTCCTATTCCTTTGATGTTTCTGTAATGTCTGTATACATAGGGCTTTCATTAGGAAAAACATTATATGTAATAGATAAGGATACTATAAGTAACTTTAAAGCATTGTATAAAAGTTTAAATGATTCTAATATAGCACTTTGGATATCTACTCCATCTTTTGCTGAAATTTGTATAACTGATGATAGTTTTAATAAGAAGCTTATGCCAAGCCTTGAAAAGATGATTTTTGCAGGAGAAGTACTTACTAAAAACTTAGTAACCACACTTAAAGAAAGATTTCAAGACGTAGAAATTATCAACGGTTATGGGCCTACTGAGGCTACAGTTTTAATAACTGCAGTTGAGGTTACTAATGACATGTTACACAGTGATATTTCAATACCAATCGGATATAAAATACCTTCATCTGAAGTGAAAATATTAGATAAAAATATGAAAGAAGTTACCAAAGGAGATAAAGGTGAACTAGTTGTACTTGGAGATAATGTAAGCATAGGTTATTTAAACAATGAAGAGATGACTAGAAAAAACTTTATTAAAGAGAATTTAGTTTGTGGATATAAAACTGGGGACTTAGTGTATGAAAAAGATAATCTTATATATTACTGCGGAAGAAAAGATTTTCAAATAAAGTTAAATGGGTATAGGATAGAGATTGAAGATGTTGAAAATAATATTAAAAAGGTATCTAATGTACAAAATGCAGTAGTACTTCCAGTATATAATGGAGAAAAGATATCTCATTTAACAGCTTTTGTAGTCTTAAAAGAAAAGAATGAATTATCAAATCTAAAGAATGGAATCCTTATAAAAAATGAGCTTAAGGAACTAGTTCCATCATATATGGTACCACGTCAAATAAAATTTAAAGAAAGTTTTTCTATGAATACAAATGGAAAAATTGACAGAAAAGCATTGATGGAGGAACTATAATGAATTTTACACAATATGGAGATATTTTTTATTTTTATATTCTTTTAATAGCATTAGTTCCAGCTTTTATATTAGGATATTGCGAAAAAAGAATTAAATACTATGGGATGATAGTTTCTGTATTTATGATTTTTGTAATGTTAGGCGGAGATAAAAAGCAAAGTATTAGCTTTATAGTCTTTTATTTAAGTGAAGTAATACTTATTTACCTTTACTTGTATATTAGGAAGAATACAGAAAGTAGGATATTGTTTCACCTAACTATATTGCTATCTTTAGCGCCACTTATATTAAGTAAAATATCTCATAGGCTATCTTTAGGAACTCTAGGATTTATAGGACTATCTTATGTAACTTTTAAAGTTTTACAAATTATCATAGAAGTTTATGACGGAATAATCAAGGAAATAAAATTTGTTGATTTAACTTATTTTATTATATTTTTTCCGGCATTTAGCTCTGGTCCAATAGATAGGCTAAGAAGATTTAATGAAGATTTAAGTGCAAAAATATCAAGAAATGAATATCTTGATGACTATTTTATTCCAGGGATAAAAAAGATAGTTCTTGGTTTAGGATATAAGTTTATAATAGGGGAACTTATTTATACATATTGGTTATCAAAAATACCAGTGGATATAACATTTGTGAATTCATTAAATTATATGTATGCTTATAGCTTATATCTATTCTTTGATTTTGCAGGATATAGTTTGTTTGCAGTTGGGACAAGCTATTTTTTAGGCGTGAAAACCCCTATAAACTTTAACAAACCATTTATAAGTAAAGATATGAAGGAATTTTGGAGTAGATGGCATATGTCTCTTTCGTTTTGGTTTAGAGATTATATATATTCAAGATTTGTGCTTCAAGCTAGAAGAAAAAAATATTTTAAAAATAGGTTGACAGCATCTCATGTAGCACAGGTTATAACTATGACTATAATGGGAATTTGGCACGGGACAAAGTTTTTTTATTTAATTTATGGATTATATCAAGCTTTTGTGTTAATAGGTACAGATATATATCAGAGAAAATCTAAATTTCACAAAGCTAATAAAAATAAAAAATGGTATCAAGGTATATCTATATTTATCACATTTAATATAGCTTGCTTTGGACTGTTATTATTCTCAGGATATTTATATAATAAGTAAAAAATTGGAGGTGTTATTATGGAAAATACAGTATTAGAAATTTTAGAAGATATATGTGGAACAGATGAGTTTAAAGAGGATTTAGATATAAATCTATTTGATGCAGGTTTATTAGATTCACTTGGTAGTATAGAGATATTATTGGAATTAGAAGAAAGATTAGGTATAAAACTTCAACCAACAGAGCTTGAGAGAAGTGATATCGAAACACCAAATAATCTAATTGCTTTTCTTAAAAAGAAAGGGTTTTAGAAAATGAAAAAGCTTAGGCCCATTATTATTTCCATTTGCATTTTAATAGCGTTTGTATTTACTTTTGACTTTATAATATCAAGAAAGCTTGAGAGTGCTTACAATAATTCAGTGGCATCACTATATGGAAATCCAGTTAAAGATAAAGGGTTGTTTTTACAAGAGGAGGCCTATGAAAAAAATAACCTTATGCTATACGGGTCATCGGAGTTAGGTGTTGAGCTGAAGCAAAACCCTAAGGAATTTTTCCCAATTAGTGAATTTAACTACATACCTAATATAATAGGAAAAGGTAATGTTCAAAATCTTGAACATGCTATAAATCTAGGAGGAATAAATCAGAAGCTAGATAAGAAAAAAATTGTATATGTAGTATCATTGCAATGGTTTCAAAATAAAGCAGGGATTGAAAGTGATAAATTTAATGCCTTATTTTCTGAAGTGCAATTTTATAGCTATATGAGAAATAAAGCTATAAGTAAGGAAAATAAAAAGCAAATAGCTAATAGAGTTTATGACTTAACTAAGGAATCAAAAGAAAATAAATATGCTAATTTATATGCAAAACTATATACTAATGATGATTTATTAAGTAATATAAAATCTGCATTATTAAAGCCATACTATTCTGGAAGACAGTATATATTAGGTATTAAAGATAAGATTAATTCGTATAAGTTGCTTAAGGAGACACCAAGTAAAGCAATAGCTGTTAAAGAGATTAATTGGGAAAATGAATATGAAAAAGCAGAGAAACAAGGAAAAAAAGCAATTACTAAAAATAATTTTTATATTGAGGATAAGTATTTTAATACTTATCTAAAAGATAACTTAAAAAAGTTAGATGGACATTATAAAAATAGTAAGCTTGATGTATCAAAGGAATATAAAGATTATGAGCTATTCCTAAAAAGTTGCAAAGAGCTAAAAGCAGAGCCATTAATAGTTATAATGCCTGTTAATGGGTATTGGTATGACCATATGAAATTAGATAAAGTAGAAAGACATAAGTTTTACAATAGAATTGAAAAAATGGCTAATGATTACGGCTTTAAGGCATTAAATTATTCAGATAAGGAATATGAAAAATATTTTATGAGTGATGGAATGCATTTAGGATGGAGAGGATGGTTAAAAATAAACAATGATATTAAAGAATATTTTACAAAAATATAGAAAAAGTGAAATTGCACAAATAGCTTTATATTCTACTATATTAATAGGATTATTTTTAATATTAGTTTTTAAAAATTCTCCAGAAGCATCATACATTTATAATCAATTTTAAAAATACTACATAAAATAAACCCTACCAATAATGGTAGGGTTTAAATTTTACTTCAAAAAAATTATAGTAGTGTATCTTTAAATTATTGAAGGTTCTATTTAAAATTTATAGATATTAAACATCTTAGTGGAATATGCAATAATTTTCTGACTTTATTGACAATTTATTAATTTTATCATATATTATGAATTATAAAGATTAAATTTTGGAGGGCTTATAGTTATGAAACCAGCTAATTGCTAATTAAATTTTTATTTAATTAATAAAGAAGTTTTAAAATACCTAAATAATTAGGTTTATTTGTTATGCTTCTTAAAAATTAGCAATTAGAAGGTAGAAAACTTATAGAGCTGGATTAATCTTAATTTTTTGCCCATAATTTATGGGTTAGCTTTGCTTTATTTAATTTAAAATTAAGAATTTAAAAAATTTAGGCTATAAGAGGAATTATCTTCTTATAGCCTTTTTAGGCATATTCAAAAAAATAATAAGCTAGTATGTTAGCCTATTTTGTATCATACTGCGTTGTCAGAGCCCGCACATAGAGACCACTATGGGCGGAAGCTGACGCCTTGTCTGATACAAAGTATACTACATCTTTAACTTTTTATTTTCTTTCATATGCCTTATGAAAGTAGGTGAAATCGTATGACTCCTTATTACAAAGTAGTGTATTCAAATCAATAAACAAGAGGAGTAGAAAGTTTATGATTAATGCATTACTAACTAGGATAGAGTTTATTATTGTTACAAACTTTAATGAACCGTCCCTCAAAATAAATATTCCTCTTGAAGTTTTAAGGAGAGAGGAATATGGAGAAAGTATTATATTTAAATTGGGAAATTCATAATAATAGTTTAGATAGTGAAGAAAGATATTGTCATAACTGTGGAAAAAAAGTTATATTTATAGATTCATTAAAAAGAAGACAAAATGCAAATGGAAAAAATATATTTCATTATGCCATATACAAATGTCCTAATAATCATACATGGAATAAAATGCTAAATACTTTTAAGGCAATTCCAGTATTAAATAATTTAGACGGTAAAGTTTATAAAAGAGAATCTAAAATAGATATGCTATTGATAGAAGACTTAATTGCTAAAGGGTTTAATTATGTTGAAATAACTATTGACGTTATTGATAAAAAAATAAGATTAGATAAATTGTTATCAAATCAAATTTTAGATTTAAGTCGTTCTAAGATAGAAGAAGGGATTAAAAAAGGATTCATTTTAATAAATGAAAAATTAGTTAAACCTAAAACTATAGTTAGAGAAAAAGAGACAATTTCTTTGGAATTAAATAAATTTAAATTAGTAGAATAAAAAATTAAAAACTCTATTGACCCTCCTATAATAGGAGGGTTTATTATTTATTTAGAGGGAAATTATAAATAGCTAAGAGAGGTTTTTATCAATTATAAAGTTGAATTTACTAAGAAATATATCTAGATGTACAACGTACAATAAAAACTTTATATTTAGAAAGATAATAGTTTAAGTTATAGTTTTTCTCTCATCCTCAATGTGCACAAGGAGGTAAATATATGATTAAAATAGGAGAATTCTCTAAAATAGGAAGAGTCTCTGTTAAAACTTTAAGACATTATGATGATATGGGACTTTTAAAGCCTGTAAAGATAGATGATTTTACGTCATATAGATACTATGATGTGGAGCAGCTATCAACTTTAAACAAAATACTACTGTTAAAAAGTTCAGGATTTTCTTTAAAGGATATTAAAAAGCTTTTTAATGAAAATTTAACTAATGAAGAACTAATCAAAGAGTTAAGAGAAAAAGAAAAAGAAATAAAAGAAGAAATTTCAAAGTCTAATGATACATTAAAAGAAATAAATTTTTTAGTTAAATACTTAAATAAGGAGGATTGTATAATGGATAATTATGATATAGTTGTTAAAAAAGTAGAAGGATTTAAGGCAGCTTCTGTTAGAGATGTAGTAGAAAGCTATGGAGAACAGGGTAAATTGTGGAGCGAACTTAATCAACATGTATTTGCTAATAAAGGTAAGGTAAGCGGGCCATGCTTTAGCATATATCATGAATACGGATATAAAGAAAAGAATGTGGATACGGAAGTGGTAGAACCTATAGAATTTGATATACCTGATAGTGACAAAGTTAAAGTAAAATATTTCGAACCTGTAGAAAACATGGTTTGTTGTATTCATAAAGGTTCTTTTAAAATGATTGGCAAATCTTATGAATTCGCATTAAAGTGGATTGAAGCTAATGATTATGAAATAGCAGATAATATAAGAGAGGTATATCTTGTAGGAGCGGGCAATTCTAATAATGAAGATGATTATATGACAGAAATTCAAATACCTGTAATTAAAAAGAAATAGATTAAAAGCGTGGATAAAATTCCACGCTTTTAATTTATTATATGAACTATTTTATATAATTCAATCCTGATTAGTTATCATGATTTTTCTATGTGACATTAATGTAACTTACTATTACAGTAAATATATATTAAAATATATTCAGATAAGAATTACAGTTAGTGATAATTATTGGTATAAATATTTCATAATAAATAGAGTTACACTAAAGTTGATATTAGATATTTTTAATAACTTAAGATGAAAAGGAGATGATTTAAATGAGTGTATATTTTCAATCTATTTTTACAGCATTTGCAACATTTTTAGTACTTGCTTTTGCACTGACTGTTCCTTTTCTTATTTATCAATATAGAAAATATAATTATATAAATAAATTTAGAGCATTAATATTATATTCTTTTTTATATTATTGTTTAGTGGCATTTTATCTAATAATTTTACCATTGCCGCCTACTCGTGATACTTGTAGTTGGATACCAGCTGGTAGGCAGTTTTATCAATTAGTACCTTTTAATTTTATAAAAGATATTATAAAAGAAACGTCAGTAGTATTATCAAATCCAGCAACGTACTTAAGAATTCTTAGGGAACCTGCGTTTTTACAAGCATTTTTTAATGCTATATTACTATTACCAATGGGAATATACTTAAGATATTACTTTAAAAGAAATTTAAAACAAACAGTAATTATATGCTTTTTAATATCTTTATTTTTTGAAGTAACACAATTAACAGGAATATATGGAATATATAATTGTCCATATAGACTATTTGATGTTGATGACTTAATGTTAAATACTTTAGGTGGATATTTAGGTTATTTAATAACACCTATATTTTCATATTTAATGCCAAGACAAAAACTTTTAGATAAAGAAATAAATGAAGATGTTATAAGGGTAGGATATATAAGAAGAGCATTAGCTCTTAGTGTAGATTGGTTTATACTTGATATAGTATTGCATTATTTTGGAGATAAAAAAAATATACTTGCTAATGCAATAGTGGTGTTCCTATATTTTATAGTGCTACCTTATGTAACGAACGGTAAAACACTAGGAAAAACTTTAGTTAGGATAAGAATAAAAGGTACAGAGGAAAAACTAAAATTTAAAGAAGTTTTAATAAGATATTCAATCCTATATTATGGCGTCTTTGGCTATATGAATTTTGCCACACAATCTTATTTAATAAATACAAATCCATACATACAAGCAGGATTTGTAATATTATTAATGCTAGCTTTACCTGTACTTGGAATACATCTAATTCTTCAAATGATAAGAAAAGATATATTATTTTATGAGAAAATAAGTAAAACTAGAAACGTAGTTATTTCAAAAGGTAAAAAGATATCTTAATAATAGCTTGATCTTTTTAAAATACTTATTATAAGAATATAGTTAAAATATTTCCTATGAGAAGAGTATAGAAATTAAGTATATGCTTTTTTCATAGGAATATTATTTTATATAGAAAATTTAGAGAGAAAGGTAGCAAATCTTATATTATTTATTGTCTTTTAAATTTCAATATTTAATTAATAAAAGTATTTTTAGAAGTTTGTTAGTTTTTTATAAAATTATTTATATAATAAATTTTATTAACTCGTTGTGCTAGTTAATCACTAGCAATATTTACAAATAGAAAAACTCTAGCATTTTTGCTAATCTATCATCAAAAGAACCAACAATCAATGATAGGAGGAAAGCAATATGCTAGAGCTTAATAAAAATTCTACCATAACAATAAACGACTTAAAAGATTTTATTACTGTCATTTATGTTATAATTGACGACATTTACCAAAAAGTAACTCCAGCATACATAAAGTATCGCCGCAATATTGATAAAGCAATAATGTCAGATAGTGAGATCATAACTCTATCCTTAGTGGGTGAACTTTTAACTATTGATTCTGAAAAAGCATGGTTTGGATTTTCCCGAAAAAATCTAAGAGATTTATTTCCTAAATTTTGTACTAGAACAAGATTTCATAGAACTAGAAAATCTCTTTTTAAAGTAGTTGAAGTTATTCGTAAGGAACTAACAAGTTTCCTTAACTATCAACATGATCAGGTTAGAATCATAGATAGTATGCCTATACCAGTATGCGATTTTGGTAGAGCACACTTTCACAGATCTTTTAAGTCGGAGGCTGCCTACGGTAAATGTGCTTCCAAGAAACAAACTTACTATGGGTTTAAATTACATGCTATCATAGCTCTAGATGGATATATATCAGATTTCATCTTAACTCCAGCTGATACAGACGATAGAGTCGCAATATGGGACTTAACAGCTACCGCTCCATTTACAACAGTTATTGGAGATAAAGGCTATATTGGAGAAAGCCTGGCTTTACATTTGAAATCTGAAAATCACATAAACCTGGTAACTATAAAACGTACTAACTCTAAAGTTAAAGTTTCAAAACAGTTCAGGCGAATGATTTTTAAAGCTCGTCGAAGAGTTGAAACTTCTTTTTCTCAGCTTTCTGGACAATTAAATATCCAAAGAGTTTTAGCAAAATCTATGTGGGGACTAGTTTCTAGAATAACAAATAAAATTTTAGCCCATAATCTTTGTTTTTTCATAAATAAAATCTTAAATATTAATCCTAATATTGCGAAAATCAAAGATTTAATATTTGGATAAAACTTTTTAAAAGAACATTTTAAATTCTTAGGATTACTATGCTAATTTACTGTGGAATAATAATCCTATTAATGAAAAATTATCTTTTAGCACAACAGGTTTATTAGTATTTAATTATTTATATTATTTAGAATGTGCTAAATTTATAATATAATAGAGATAATGTATTTAGATTATTAAAATCATATAAATTTTCAGAATAAACTGTTAATATTGAAGCGAAAAATAAATCTTTTATATTTTTAGACGGTGAGGTATATGATTTTATATTTTTATTTTATAGAAAGTATATAAGTAAATATATTATGAAGTTGGAGTGATAGAAATTGAGTACAAGTAAAGATGAAAGAAAAGAAAGATCAAAAAAAGTACGATCAGCAATTGCAATTAATTCGCTGGATGGAGTTGAGCCTTCAGAGGAATGTAAAGAGATGCTGGAAGACTATATAAAGGGGAAAACTGAGATTGAAGATAACATCAAGAAACTAATTGAAAAGTATAAAGTACCTGAAAGCAAATAGGGGTGATACTATGGCAGATTCATATTTGTATAAAGGTACAAATGTACTTATTAATAAGTTAAACATAAGAGATTTAGAAATATTAAATCAAGCAGAAGCAGATTTTACAGTACAGAGATTAGTTACTGTTGATGATGAGATAGATATTAAGGAGTTTGATTTTGAACATATGAAAAAAATCCATAAACATATTTTTCAAGATTTATATCATTGGGCAGGGGAAATACGAACTATAAATATGAAAAAAGCAGAATTTGTTTTAGATGGGATGTCAGTAGAGTATTCAGATTTTAGTTTAATTAAAACTGATATAGAGAAAGCAATAAACAAATTAAATCGTATCAATTGGGATGAAATGCCCTTAGATCGAAAAGCAAAAGAATTTACAGAAATAATCGCTGAAATTTGGAAAGTTCATCCTTTTAGAGAAGGCAATACAAGAACAACAATGAAATTTGCTTGTCAGTATGCAGAACATCATGGCTTTCCAATGAAAGAGACATTATTTGAAAAAAATAGTAAATATTTAAGAGACTCTTTAGTATTAGCTTCAATAGGGCAGTATTCAGAAAATGATTATTTAGAGAAAATAGTAAAAAGATCTATGGAAATAGGAGTGAAAGAGAGTAAAAGAACTCTAGAATATGATTATGATAGATAAACAATTAGCCTTGATTCTTTAACATAATATAACAAGTTTTCAGTATATTTTTAATATTAAAATATAGTTTGCTTTCTTAATGCCATTTTATAAAAGCTCAATTATAATTAAATTTATATTAGTATGAAAATAATTTTGTGGCTATCCATTTTGGATAGCCACAATTAATAATAAAAAATCATTTTAGTAAGAACCTAGTTTCTGCATTCATACATAGTAAGAAATCATTTTTCTTTCATTTCAGCTACTACTTCTTTAGCAGTAGGAACATCATCTGTAACTATTCCATCTACACCTAGTAGATAAAAGTTTTCCATAGAACTCTTACTATTTACAGTCCATACATATATAGGTTTATTTAGTAATCTAGAAGCATGTATAATTTTATCTGTTACTAAGGATTCTTCTATTGTTAAAAAGTCAACTTCGATAAATTCAACTTTAGGAAGTCCAGCATATATTATATATCCTACTTTAAGTTTGGGTTCAGCTTTTTTTATTTCTTTTAAAATAGGAAAATATGTAGATTGAACTACACATTGCTCTATGAAATCATTATCTTTAATAATCCCTATAAATTTATTAACAAAGTCTTCTTCATCTCCATGTAACTTTACTTCTATATTTAGCTTTATTTTTCCCTTAGAAAATTTAATAATTTCATCCAAGGTGCTAATTTTACCTGTAAAATCACCTTGTTTTAATGTTACTTCTCTTATTTCATCTAAGGTAAGGTTAGAGATATTAGCATTAACTTTTCCAAGCCTTTTTAAATTAAAATCATGTATTACTACAAGTTCATTATCTTTAGTTTGAATCACATCTATTTCAGCATAATCAGCTTTTTCATTTATAGCTCCTTCTATTGCTTCTAGAGTATTTTCCACACCATGTAATGAACTTCCTCTATGTGCCATAATTACTAAATCTGTATAGCCACCTTCAAAAGGATCTATAACTATAGGCAGGACAAAAGAAATAATTACAAATGGCAATAAAAGAAAAACAACAAAGGATTTTTTATATTTAACTAAAAAGCTTTTTGTATTGTAATCAGCAGTTTTTATATTCTTCTTTTCAATATTGATTTTATTTTTATCACATCTATCTAAATACAATTTAGTTATAAGATTTATATAAAAAGGAGTAATTATTGATGTAGAAATATAAAAAGCAATAACCACTAAAGCAAAGAAAATGGACGTTATTACGGAAGAAATAACACTTTCTTCTGCAATTATATTACTTAATAAAAGGTAAATTAATATTAATACAAAGGCTAATAGAGATATTAATAAAAGCATAAATAATACATATATAAATATACTTACTAGCACTCTTAATGCAATTTTAAAGTAATTTCCTTTAACCATTTTACTGCTCTTTTTAGCAGCAACTCTAAAATTGTTATTTCCTTCAAGTACTATAATATGAAGAGAATAAATCCATCTAATATTTAAATATATAATAATAGCAAAAACTATTGTATAAGATATTATCCCAGTTGTAGTTTTAAATAGCTCTCCTGATATAAAGTTAGGTATTTCTATAGAAGGTAAAAGAGTAGAACCTATGCCTATATTTAATAATGGAACTAAAAGAAGAAGGTATGTTGCGATTCCTAAAATTCCATATTTAAATATAGAAGGTAAATATCCAAGAGATTTTATAAAAGCATCTCCTATGAGAACCCTTTTTCCCTTATTGCTATAATAAGAAATTATAATAAGCATAGAAAATTCTAAGAAAATAAGAATTATAGCTATAGGAAGTAGTATTAAAACAGTTAAAAATCCATATCTACTAAAACCAAATCTTAAAAGCTCATTATTAGTGATTGCTTTAAAACCTGCAATAGATAATAGTCCATTAAATATCATAGAAATCATAGGAATAAATACTACCATAGCTAAAAGTTTATATATTGTTTCAAAAATAAGATTTTCCCAATAAGTAAACATCAATCTATTGTAAGAATGCAAAAATAATTTAAATGCAGAAGTTTGTCTTATGTTTTTCTCATTTTTCATTTGATACCCCACTATATAAATATTTTAATTCATATTTCATAATTTATAATTATAGTTGAAATTAATTCAAAACTTCTCCGTTATAGGAGAAGTCTCCTCAATTGTGAATTGTTAAAAGAATATCTCTAATTATAACATTTTATAACATTAAAAATGTAAATTATTTTAAGATATCCATCAACTTTAAAGCTAACATCATCATATTATAATTATAAACATATAATAATTATAAAATTAGCATTTTGTAAATAATAATCCTCTTATTTGTAAAAATTAATATAGAGGAGGGATATTATGATAAATATAAATAAATCTCTATGGTTAGATACTACAAAAACTACAAATTATGAAAAATTAAATGGTAATTTTGAAATTGATATTGCAATAATAGGCGGTGGACTTGCAGGAATTAGCACTGCTTATATGCTAAAGAAAAGTGGATTTAATGTTGCAGTATTCGAAGGAAATAGAATTGGTGAAAATACTACAGGAAATACTACAGCAAAAATAACTTCTCAGCATGATTTAATTTATGATAAACTCATTAACGATTTTGGAAAAGAAAAAGCTAGACAATATGCAGACGCAAACCAATCAGCAATTAAAAAGATAAAGGAGATTATTGAAGAAAATAATATTGACTGTGACTTTGAAGAAAAAATAGCTTGTGTTTATACAGAATCTGAGGAATACATAGATAAAATAGAAAAAGAAGTAAAAGCAGCCACAAGTTTAGGAATATCTGCTGAGTTTGCTAAGAAAGTAGCTCTTCCTTTTGATATAAAGGCAGGAGTGGTTTTTCATAATCAAGCACAGTTTCACCCTAGAAAATATCTTTTAGCTTTAGCAGAAAAGATAAATGGTGATGGATTGTACATATTTGAGCATACTAGAATTTTAGATGTGGATAAAGAGGATAAAAAACTAATTCTTTCAACCAAAGATGAAAAGATAACTGCAAATAAGGTTATAGTTGCAACTCATTTTCCTATTTTAAATAGCCATGGTCTTTATTTTGTACGAATGCATGGAGAACGTTCCTACGTATTAGGACTAGATACTAAAAACATAAATGTGGATGGAATGTATATAAGTGCAGAGAAGCCTAAAAGATCTTTTAGAACACAAAAACTAGGTGACAGAGATGTATTGCTGCTAGGTGGAGAATCCCATAGAACTGGAGAGTTTTATAATACTGAGAAATGTTATGAGGCATTAAAGACATACGGAGAAAAACTCTATGAAAATATGGAAATTATATATAGATGGTCAACACAGGATATGACACCATTAGATGGAGTGCCTTATATAGGGCAGTATTCTGCTAATACAGAAAATTTATATGTTGCTACAGGATTTCAAAAGTGGGGGATGACTAGCTCAACTGTTGCAGCAATGCTTATTACTGATTTAATAAGTAGTGGTAAAAGCCCTTGGATAGATGTTTATACTCCTTCAAGATTTAATGTAGCATCATCAATTAAGGAGCTAGGAGGGAATGCTTCCAAGTTCACACAAAGATATACTAAAGGAAAATTGGATTATCCTGAAAAATCTATTAAGAATATAGGTAAAGGTGAAGGTAAGGTAGTTGAATATGAGGGAAGAAAAATAGGTGTATATAGAGATGAGGAAGATAATTATTATGGTGTGGAGATAATATGTACTCATATGCAATGTGAGCTTCAATGGAATAATAGTGAAAAAAGCTGGGATTGTCCTTGCCACGCTTCAAGATTTACTATAAAAGGTGAAATAATAGAAGGACCAACAGTAAAACCTTTAAGGGTGGTAGACATAGATAAAGAGAAAATTAAAAATAATGATTAATAGCATAAATATATAAGTGAAAAATAACAGTGCTATTGAGAAAAGTTGCATAAATTCACAATAATTTATGCAATTTTTTATAAATATGAGGAAAAACCTTTTCATTTACTTTATTTTATGTAACAATTATATTATAATAAATAGTAAGAAGGTATTAAGATGGGAAAGTTGTTTTATGAAGCTTTAGAAGATGTACCTGTAGTATCCGCTGTTAAGGATATGGAAGGACTTGAAAAAGCATTAGAAGCTGATTCGAAGGTTGTGTTTATTCTATTTGGTGATATATGCAGCATTAGAACCATAGTTAAGAAAGTTAAAGATAGTGATAAAATAGCCATTGTTCACATTGATTTAATTGACGGACTTTCAAATCGAGATATTATAATAAATTTTTTAAAAGAGAATACAGAAGCTGATGGAATTATAAGCACTAAAGCTAGTATGATAAAAAATGCTAAGGAGCAAGGGCTTATAACAGTACAGCGATGTTTTATACTAGATTCATTGTCCCTTGAAGGGAGCAAAAAACATATGAATTCTGGATATGCAGATGCTATTGAAATTTTACCTGGTGTTATGCCAAAGATTATAAAAAGAATAGTTAGTTTTTCTAATCTACCAGTTATTGCTGGAGGATTAATTGAAGATAAAGAGGATATAATGATGGCACTTCAAGCAGGAGCCACGGCAGTATCTTCAACAAAAAATGAAATATGGTTTATGTAGTAAGAGATTAAGAGATAAACTACAAAAACAAAACGCCTTTTTAGGTGTGTTGTTTTTGTAGTTTTTTGTTTTCTATTTATTGAATAATTGGTGAAAAATAAAAGGATTATTTTGTGTCATAATTGTCCAATGCCAATTCTCAATTATTTCAAGTTGTAGATTTAAATACATAAGACCGTAGCGATATTCGGCTAACATTAACTTTGTAAATTTAATATATATGATGGGGGAGTATCACATGGAAAAGTATATTGTAGCATTAGATCAAGGGACTACTAGTTCAAGAGCGATAATTTTTGATAAGGAGCAAAATATTCTCGAAATTGCTCAAAAGGAAATTACACCTATGTATCCTCAAAAGGGATGGGTGGAGCAAGATCCTATGGAGATTTATGCATCTCAATATGGAGTTTTAACAGAGGTTTTAGCAAAGACAGGATTACTAGCAGAAAATATAGCTGCTATAGGAATTACAAATCAAAGAGAAACTACAATTTTATGGGATAAAGAGACAGGAAGACCGGTTTATAATGCTATAGGTTGGCAATGTAGAAGAACAGCAGAAATATGCGACAAACTAAAAGCAGATGGCTGGGAATCATATATTAGAGAAAATACAGGGCTTGTTGTAGATGCATATTTTTCTGCCACAAAAATTAAGTGGATTTTAGATAATGTTGAAGGCGTTAGAGAAAAAGCTGAAAAGGGAGAAATATTATTTGGAACAGTAGATACCTGGCTTGTTTGGAAACTAACCAATGGAAAAGTTCATGTAACAGATTATACTAATGCATCAAGAACAATGCTCTTTAACATTAGAACATTAAAATGGGATGAAAAAATATTAAAAGCCTTAAATATACCTGAAAGTATGCTTCCAGAGGTTAAAAATAGTAGCGAAATTTATGGAAGAACTAACCTTGGTGGAAAAGGTGGTACAAGAGTACCTATAGCAGGTATAGCAGGAGACCAGCAAGCAGCACTATTTGGTCAAGCTTGCTTTGAAAAGGGATCTGCAAAAAATACATATGGCACAGGATGCTTCTTACTAATGAACACTGGTGACGAAATAATACAAAGTAAAAATGGACTTATAACAACAATTGCAATTGGAATTGACAATAAAGTTCATTATGCTCTTGAAGGAAGTGTATTTGTTGGAGGTGCAGTTATTCAGTGGCTTAGAGATGAGCTTAGAATAGTAAATGACTCAAATGATACAGAGTACTTTGCTCAAAAGGTTAAAGACAATGGTGGAGTTTACATAGTTCCTGCATTTACTGGACTTGGAGCACCTTATTGGGATATGTATGCTAGAGGAGCTATTTTTGGATTAACAAGAGGAGCAAATAGAAACCACATAATAAGAGCTGCTCTTGAATCTATAGCTTATCAAACTAAGGATGTAATTGATGCAATGATAGAGGATACAGGCCTTGAGCTTGAAGAACTAAAGGTTGATGGAGGAGCAAGTTCAAATGGATTTTTACTTCAGTTTCAATCAGATATTTTAGGAAAAATCGTAAGAAGACCACTTATAAGGGAAACTACTGCATTAGGTGCAGCTTATTTAGCAGGGCTAGCTGTAGGCTTTTGGAAAGATAAAGAAGAGATTATGGATAAATGGAATATAGATAACGAATATACACCAAACCTTGAAGAGGAAACAAGACAAAAGCTTTACAAAAGTTGGAGGAAAGCAGTCATAAGAGCACAAGAGTGGGAAGAACATGATGCTTAGAAATTAAGAATTAAGGATGAAGGATTAAAAATTATGGTTAATTTTTAACTTATATTGAAGATTCAAAAACAAATGTTATTTAAAGATGAAAAATTAGGTTAAATATTATTTTAAGAAAATTAGTTTATAAAATATAGTTATTAATTTCTCAGTTATGCTGAGAAATGTTCACAATTGTCCATTGTTAATTCTCAATTGTCAATTGAAATAACGCTTTGGGAGGAATTGTTTATGTATGATGTAGTAGTAATAGGAGCAGGAATAATAGGTGCTTCTGTAGCAAGAGAACTTGCAAAGTATGATTTAAGTGTGAAGGTGTTAGAAAAAGAAAATGATGTTGCAAATGGGACAACAAAAGCAAATAGTGCTATTGTTCATGCAGGTTATGACCCTAAAAATGGAACTATGATGGCTAAAGTTAATGTTAAGGGAAATGAAATGTTTGAAGAAATCTGTAATGAACTAGACGTTCCATTTGAAAGAATAGGTTCACTAGTATTAGCTTTTAATGATGAAGATTTAAAAACGATAAATACACTTTATGAAAATGGTACAAAAAATGGAGTGCCAAATCTTCAAATATTAACTAAAGAAGAAACTTTAAAACTAGAACCAAATATAAACCCAGAAATAGCAGGAGCATTACATGCACCTACAGGGGGAATAGTAGGTCCATGGGAATATACAATTGCACTTATGGAAAATGCAGTTGTCAATGGAGTAAGGCTTCAACTAAGTGCTGAAGTTACTTCAATAGAAAAATTAGAAGATGGATATACAATAACTATTAACGATTCAGAGAAACCAATTTATACAAAATATATAGTTAATGCAGCAGGGATTTATGCAGATAAAGTTCACAATATGGTAGCTAAACCTGCCTATACTATTAGCCCTAGAAGGGGACAGTATTTTGTAATGGATAAAACACAGGGAGAATTAGTAAAGAAAACAATTTTTCAATGTCCAAATGAACATGGTAAAGGAGTGCTTGTTACACCTACAGTTCATGGAAATCTTCTTGTAGGACCAGATTCAGAAAGTATAGTAAATAGAGAAGACTTTTCAACTACAAGTGAGCAATTAGATTTTGTTAGAGAAAAGGCTGCACTATCAGTTAAAAATATCGCTTTTAGAGATAGTATAAGAAATTTTGCTGGACTTAGAGCATATTCGGAAAGAACTGATTTTATTGTTGAAGAAGCAGAGGATGCAAAAGGATTTATAGATTTAGCAGGCATGAAATCTCCAGCATTATCTTCAGCACCAGCAATAGCGTTAGAAGCTATTAAACTTTTAAAAGATAGCGGCTTAGAATTTAAGGAAAATAAAAACTTTATAAAAGAACGTAAGCAAATAGTATTTATGGAGCTTTCACCAGAGAGAAAGGCTGAAATAATCAAGGAAAATCCGAGCTATGGAAGAATCATCTGTAGATGTGAAAACATAACAGAAGGAGAAATAATAGATAGTATAAGAAGACCGGTAGGGGCAACCACCCTAGATGGAGTTAAAAAGAGATGTAGGCCAGGAATGGGAAGATGCCAAGGTGGCTTCTGTGGCCCAAGAGTTCAAGAAATTTTATCAAAGGAACTTGGAAAAAATCTTGAGGAAATACTTCTAGATAAAAATAATTCTTATATTTTAACAGGTGAAACTAAAAAGAAATAGCAGGAGGCGTAAAAATGAATTACGATTTAGTAGTTATTGGTGGAGGTCCAGCAGGGCTTGCAGCAGCATTAGAAGCACATAATAATGGAGTAGAAAATATATTAATCATTGAAAGAGATAAGGAACTTGGAGGAATATTAGAGCAATGTATTCACAATGGTTTTGGACTTCATACTTTTAAAGAAGAACTTACAGGACCTGAATATGCTCAAAGGTTTATAGATTTATTAGGTAAAACTACTGTTGATGTTAAGTTAGATACGATGGTTTTAGATGTAAGACCAAACAAAGAAATTCATGCTATAAATTCAGAAGATGGATATATGATAATTAACACTAAGGCTATAATTTTAGCAATGGGATGTAGAGAAAGAACAAGAGGAGCTATAGCAATTCCAGGAGATAGACCTGCAGGAGTATTTACAGCAGGAGCAGCTCAAAGATATGTTAATATGGAAGGCTATATGGTAGGAAAAGATGTTGTTATATTAGGTTCTGGCGATATAGGGCTTATAATGGCAAGAAGGATGACACTTGAAGGAGCTAAGGTTCATGCTGTAGTTGAATTAATGCCTTACTCAAATGGATTAAATAGAAATATCGTTCAATGCTTAAATGATTATAATATTCCATTATATCTTTCACATACTGTAACTAATGTAAAGGGTGATGGTAGAGTTCAATCTGTTGTCATTTCAAAAGTTGACGAGAATAGAATTCCTATAAAGGGAACAGAAGTAGAATTTAAATGCGATACTCTTTTACTATCAGTAGGATTAATACCAGAAAATGAAATATCTAAAAAAGCAGGCGTTGAAATAGATAGAAGAACTAGTGGACCTGTAGTAAATGAAAGTATGGAAACTAGTGCTGAAGGTATTTTTGCTTGTGGAAATGTAGTTCATGTGCATGACTTAGTTGATTTTGTTACTTCTGAAAGCCAAAGAGCAGGACGTAATGCAGCAAAATATATAAAAGGGGAAATTAAAAATAGCGAAGACTATATTTATATTAAAAATGGTAATGCTATAAATTACACAGTGCCACAAAAAGTAAGAGTAGAAAATCTTGATAAGGGAATAGATGTATTTATGAGAGTAAATAATGTTTATCAAGATGTTGTTATCAAGGTAAAAGCTGATGATAAAGATCTTTTAAGCTTTAAGAGAAAGCATATGGCACCAGGAGAAATGGAAAAAATAATGATTCCTAAAAGTATTCTCGAAAGTGCTAATAAAGATGAAATAATAATTTCTGTGGAGAAGGAGAGTTAATTATGACTAAAGAATTAATATGTATAGTATGCCCAAGAGGGTGTCATCTAGAAGTAGATGTAGACAATGATTATAAAGTTAGTGGTAATTTATGTCCAAGAGGTGCAGAATACGGGGTTAAAGAATTAACTTCTCCAACAAGAGTAGTAACTTCAACTGTTAAAATAAAAGGAGGAATTCATAATAGACTTCCTGTAAAAACTAATGGTGCAATACCTAAAGATTTAAACTTTCAATGTATGAAACTTTTAGATGATATTGAAGTATCTTCACCAATTAAAGTTGGAGATATAATAATTGAAAATGTACTAGGAACAGGAATAGACTTGATAGCAACAAGAAATATGTAGCTTAGGGGAGAATAGTATGATTTATGATGTAGCAATTATAGGGGCAGGAATTGTAGGCACAGCAATTGCAAGAGAGCTTTCTAAATATAATCTTTCTATTGCACTAATAGAAAAAGATGTGGATGTTTCTATGGGTGCTACAAAGGCAAATAGTGCTATAGTTCATGGAGGATATGCAGAAAAACACAGTACTTTAAAAGGGCAGCTTTGTTACAAGGGAAGAATGATGTATGAAGAGCTTGATAAAGAATTGAATTTTGGATTTAGAAAAACAGGCTCATTAGTAATAAGCTTTGAAGAGGATATAAAACCATTAGTAGGTCTTATGGCAAATGGAATTATGAATGGCTGCCATGATTTAAGCGTTATAAATACAGAAGAAATATTAAAAATTGAACCTAATATTAATCCTAATGTAAAATATGCTCTTTATTGTAAAGGAGCAGGAGTATGTTCTCCTTATGAGATGGCAATTGCACTTGCTGAAAATGCCATAGCAAACGGTGTGGAGTTATTCTTAAATAGTATGGTTTTATCCATAGAAAAAGAAGATAATATTTTTAATATAAAGACCAACAATGGAAATTTTTCTTCTAGATTTGTAATAAATGGAGCAGGTCTTTATAGTGATGAAATTTCTTCTATGGTAGGGGAGGATTATTTTAAAATTCTTCCAAGAAGTGGTGAGTACCTACTATTTGCTAGAGATACGGGAAAAGTTCTTAATACAGTAGTGTTTCAAATGCCTACCGCTTATGGCAAAGGTGTTTTGGCAACAAGCACTTATCATGGCAATTTATTAATAGGACCAGATGCTTCCGATGATTCAGAAAAAGATGATACTTCTACTCATATAGAAAGAATGAATAAAATATTAGAACTTGCTAAGGAAACTACAGATAAAATTGATATTAATAAATTTATTAGAAGCTTTACAGGGGTAAGAGCTAGAAGCAGCACAGATGATTTTATAATTGAAGAAACATCTACAAAGGGATTTATAAATGTGTCCGGAATTCAATCACCAGGACTTACCTCATCACCTGCTATAGCATTAATGGTTAAAGACATATTAGAAAATGCAGGATGTGTTCTTAAGAAGAAAGATAATTTCATAGCTTATAGAAAACCTATAATTACTAAAAAAGATCTTGTGCCTTTTAAGGAAATAAAGGATAAGATAGATATAGATTCTTGCCCAGAAAAGATTATTTGTAGATGTGAGCAGGTAACAGAAGGCGAAATTGTAGATTCACTTCATAGAGGCATTAAGGTTACAACCATTGATGGAGTAAAAAGAAGAACTAGAGCATCTATGGGATGGTGTCAAGGAACCTTTTGCAGACCTAGAATAAAAGAAATAATTGAAAGAGAATACAATATTAAAATTGATGATAAAGAGGATATTGAATACAGTGGAGTAAATAGGGTAGGTAAGTTAGAAATATTAAAGCAGTTAGGTATACAAAATAATACAGACAATAATTTATAAGATAAAAAGCCGTGAGATGTCACGGCTTTTTTTATTTATTAAGTTGTATATTAAAATAAATATTTAAAATATCTTTCTCTATTATCTAAAAAGTCTTTAGTAAGTTTAAAATGTTCAGTATCTTCATAGTCTATCTTTTTTATAAAATCACTATTAAAATCGTATATAATTGCATTTGGATAAGACATTATTATAGGTGAGTGAGTAGCAATTATAAATTGAGATTTTGTTTCATTTACAGTATCATGAAGTATTTTCAAAAAAGCTATTTGCTTTTCAGGTGACAATGCAGCTTCGGGCTCATCTAAAAGATAAATTCCTTTTCTAGAGAATCTATTTGTTATTACACTTAAAAAAGATTCACCATGGGATTGAGCATAAAGCTCTTTATTTCCATAAGCGGCATATACTTCATCTCTAATTATATCAGGATCATTTGCTAAATCCTCAAGATATTCGGCATAATTAAATAAGGTTTCTGCTCTTAAAAAAAAGCCATTATTAATTTTAGGTAACCATGATAAAGTCATAATAGAACTTAAAGATAAATCATCTAAAGTACTATTAAGTATGGAATTTTGGCTTCCACTTTTTGTTGAAAATCCAATTTTATGAGCAAGAGCCTCTAATAATGTTGATTTACCAGAGCCATTTTCCCCTACTAAAAAGACTACATTATGTTCTGTATCTATAAAATCAGTATTCATTAATGATTTTATATTAAAAGGATACATATTCTTATCTTTTACTTTGTTCCAGTTAAAGGTTATTCTTTTTAAGTAACTCAATTCTTACACCCCAATAAAACTTTATAATTAAATATTATTATAAGTGTTAAGATAAATTTAATAAAGGTATTTAAATTAATAATTAATTCTAAGATGGGATAATTAACTACGGTTCTTTAGAATAAGTAAAAATTGTAATTTTAGATATAATTTATTCTTCTAGTATTTCTATTTATTTTAGTACATTATAAATTTTTTTATCACATATTAATTTGTTAGTATTATCATTACCATTGTTGATAATACTAATAGTGCTTTTAAAAAAGGTTTTAAAAATATAATTTTTTACGGAGATTTAGATAATGATATTTTAGCTATAAATTATAGTTTCACTATAATGACTAAGTAATAAGATATTTAGCAATAAAAGTATCAAAGAAATAAAATTTAAAGATATTACTAAAGTAAAGATATAGTGTAGATATTATCACATTTTTAAAATTATTGAGGTTAATTGAAATAAACAAAATTTGTTAAAAATCTGTTAAGAATATACTTTTTATCTATATTGACAGTAACAAAAAACAAGAGTATGATTATAATATAACATATGAATGATTGTTCATATGTTCAGATTAAAGGGGGTAGTAATATGGGTAAAAAGCAATTAATACTTGAGAATCTTGATTGTGCTAATTGCGCCTCAAAAATAGAGAACAAAGTAAAAGATAATAAAGACATAAAAGATGTAACAGTAAACTTTATGACTAAAACTCTTACTTTTGAACCACATGATGAGGCTAATGTAAATAAAATAATAAATGAAATTAAAAATACAGTTAATAAGCTCGAACCGTACGTAATTGTAAAAGAAAAAGCTAAGAAAAATAATATCAAAGCTAAAAAAGAATTTATATTAGAAAATTTAGATTGTGCAAACTGTGCATCTAAAATAGAAAATAAGATTAGAGAAATAAACGGAGTAGAAGAAGCAACAGTAAATTTTATGACTAAAACTTTAATTCTTAAGCCTAAAAATGGAGAAAATTTAAGCAAAATTGAAGAAGAAATAAAAGCTATAGTAAAAAAATTTGAGCCAGATGTAATTGTAAAAGAAAAAGGGAAGAAAAGTAATATCAAAGCTAAAAAAGAACTTATATTAGAAAACTTAGATTGTGCAAATTGTGCTTCTAAAATAGAAAATAAAGTTAGAGAAATAAAAGGTGTAGAAGAAGTAACAGTAAATTTTATGACTAAAACTTTAGTTTTTAAACCTAAAGAAGGTGAAAACTTAAATAATATTAAAGAAGAAATAAAAGCTATAGTTAAAAAGCTAGAACCAGATGTTGTTGTTAAAGATAAGGTAGGGAAAAAATCTATAGCAACTTTACAAACTAGAGGAACTAGTTGTTGTAGTGGTCATGACCATAATCATGATCATAGTCATGAACATCATCATGAGGAAGCTGCACATCGTCATGATGAAGATGAGGAAGACCATGGACATAGTCATGGAGATGGAAGTACTAAAAAAGCTATAATAAAGCTTGCATTAGGTGGAGCAATATTTGCTACTGCAATGATTGGTAAATTTGATATTAATATAGAACGCATAATGTTTTTAATTGCTTATATTATAGTAGGAGGAGAAATTGTTCTTAGAGCACTAAAAAATATTACCCGTGGGCAAATTTTTGATGAAAACTTTTTAATGACTATTGCAACTGTTGGTGCATTTGGCGTTGGAGATTTTGCAGAAGGTGTAGCAGTTATGTTGTTTTATCAAGTAGGAGAATTATTCCAAGACATAGCTGTAAATAGATCTCGTAAATCTATAAGTTCACTAATGGATATTAGACCAGACTTTGCAAACTTAAAGACAGATGGTGAAATAGTTAAAGTATCACCAGAAGAAGTTTCAGTGGATGACATTATAGTTGTGAAGCCAGGAGAAAAGGTCCCATTAGATGGAGTAGTCATTGAGGGAAAATCAATGCTAGATACATCAGCACTTACAGGGGAATCAATGCCACGTAATGTTGAAGAAGGAAATGATGTACTCAGTGGATTTATAAATCAAAATGGAGTAATTACTGTAAGAGTAACTAAAGAATTTGGAGAATCTACAGTTTCTAAGATACTAGATCTTGTACAAAAAGCAAGTAATCGTAAAGCAAAAGCAGAGAACTTTATTACAAAGTTTGCAAAATATTATACTCCAGCAGTAGTAATTATAGCAGCTACACTAGCTATAATACCTCCAATATTTATAAGTAATGCAACTTTTGGAGAGTGGGTATATAGAGCCTTAGTATTTTTAGTTATTTCTTGTCCTTGTGCTCTTGTAATATCTATTCCTTTAGGATTTTTCGGTGGAATAGGAACAGCTTCAAAGCATGGTATTTTAATTAAAGGAAGTAACTATCTAGAAGCTCTTAACAACGTAGAGACAGTGGTATTTGACAAAACAGGAACACTTACTCAAGGAGTATTTAATGTTACAGAAATAAATTCATCAAATGGATTTAACAAAGATGAAGTTTTAAAATATGCAGCTTATGCAGAAAGCTACTCTAATCACCCTATCGCAGTTTCAATTGTTAAGGCATATAAAAATGAAATTAATAAAGATGATGTAAACAATTATGAAGAAATTGCAGGTCATGGAATAGTTGTAGAAGTTGAAGGTAAAAGGGTTGCAGCAGGTAACAATAAGCTTATGAATGCTGAAAAAGTAAAATTTGAAGAAACTGATTCAGTAGGAACAGTAGTATATGTGGCAATAGATAAAGTTTATGCAGGAAGCATAGTAATTGAAGATACATTAAAAGAAGATGCTATACAAGCTATTAGAGAATTAAAGGATAATGAAGTTAAAAATACTGTTATGTTAACAGGAGATAATAAAAAAGTAGCAAATAAGGTAGCAGGCCAATTAAAAGTTGATGAAGTTTACTCTGAATTACTACCACACGAAAAGGTAGAAAAACTTGAGAATATTGATAGTAAAAAATCATCAGGAAAGAATATTGCCTTTGTAGGTGATGGAATAAATGATGCTCCAGTTCTTGCAAGAGCAGACGTAGGTATTGCAATGGGTGGTTTAGGATCTGATGCAGCTATTGAAGCAGCAGACGTGGTTATCATGACAGATGAACCTTCTAAAATAGCTACTGCAATAAAAATATCAAAAAGAACTAGAAAAATAGTTATTCAAAACATTGTATTTGCCTTAGGAGTTAAAGCCTTGGTATTAATTTTAGGTGCCTTTGGAATAGCAACAATGTGGGAAGCAGTTTTTGCCGATGTAGGAGTGTCTGTACTTGCTATATTAAATGCTATGAGAATAATGAGATTTAAGAGGTAATAAAAGACGTGAGGAAACTCACGTCTTTTAGTTTATCATAAAATTAATATTAAGATATCTTTGATTAGTCATTTTTCTTTTTTATCTATTAGTATAGAAATCAATGTTTAGAGGAATTCTATATTATAACCAAAAATATAGGAGGATTCTTAAGATGAGAGCAATAGTTAATAAAGATGAGTGTATATCTTGTGGATTATGTCCAAGTGTGTGTCCAGAAGTCTTCGAATTTGAAGATGATGGAAAAGCAGGCGTTAAAGTTGATGGAATACCAAAAGATGTTTTAGATTCTGCTAAAGAAGCAGAAGAAGGTTGTCCAACTAATGCAATTTCAATACTAGAATAATTTTAAAAGTCGCTTGAAATATCAAGTGGCTTTTATTTTATACTTAAAAAATAGAAAGAGTTATAAAAATAGGAATTAAAATAGATTTTAAATTTTTCTTATTAATCTTAAATAAAAAAGCCATGACATTTTAAAATGTACCCTTTGTCAAGGACAGTTTAAAAAAAGTCTAAGCAGTACTAAGAAGATGATTTCTGTATTTTACGGGAGTCATCTTTTTTAGATTCCATTGACCTCGATAATTATTATAATAATCCATATAGTTACTAACTTCTTTTAAAAGCTCTTCAAATGTATTACAATTTTTAATATTTGTTTCATCCTTAAAATGTCCAAAGAATGATTCCTGCGGAGCATTATCCCAACAGTTGCCTCTCCTAGACATTGATTGTCCTATATTATAGTTCTTTAATATCTTTTGAAATATAGGGCTAGTATAATGAACCCCTTGATCTGAATGAATAAATGTATCTGACGAAATTAAAAACTTGTTTGAGGATATTAGTTTTTCAATAGTATCTGTTACAATATCTATTTTTAAGCTTTTAGATAAGTTATAGGCTAACACTTCATTAGTAGATGCATCTAGAACGGTCGACAAATAAGCCTTATGACCATTTTTATAAAATAGATATGTTATATCAGTAAGTAATACCTTTCCAGGTGCTTCTTGTTTAAATTCTCTATTTAATAAATTCGGCAAGATCGAATGTTCTTTGGTAGCCTTCATCATTCTTCTATAAGGATTAGCTTTTCTATGTGGACATATAATATCATATTTATTCATTATTCTTCCAATACGCTTTAGATTGTAATTAATATTAAATTGATTTTCTAAAGTCATTTTAATTTGTCTAGCACCCTTTTTACGATTTTTGAAGTTGTATGCAATTAATATATTATTATAGCTTTCTAAATCACGCTCTTTGCGTGACATACGATTAGTATGAGATTTTATAGAAAAGTAATTATAATACCCTGAACGTGAAATATTAGATAATTTACATAAGTAACTAACCAAATTTTTAAGTTTATATTTATCTATAACTGATTTTATAAGGATATATTTTTGTTGCGTTAGCAATTTTACTTTTTCTTTTTCGCACTCCTTTCCAACATTTCCAACTTTTTTAGTAGTTCATTTTCCGCTTCTAAGAGTTTTATTTTAGCCTGAAGTTTTTCATACTTTTCTTCAATAGACAAATTTTTTTCGATAGGTCTTCCAGTATTGAATTTTCTAGTATCCTGAAGTTGAGTTACTCCATTTTTTCGAAATGCTGCACGCCACCTTTTACCACATGACTGAATGCGATTTAAACCTAAAATATCTATATTAAATCCACATTCTTCGAATATTTGTCGTGGAAATTTTCCATCTTCATTTTCCGCAATAAATAATCTTTTAAATTCATCAGTATATGTAATTCCTTTACTACTAACATTTTTTACAAATTTATTTTTAGATAATATTGCTATTTCATTTTCAGTAAATATTTTTTTACTCATTACAGTTCTCCTAATATCAATTATTCTTTATTTAATTATACATAAAAGTACCCTATAGGATAGACTTTTTTATAGTGTCCATCCTATAGGGTACATTTTATTTAGTCATGACCTTTTATAATATAAATCCAAATATTATATAAAGAACAAAGCTTATTGCACCATTTAATAATGCGTAGGGTAACTGAGTTTTTACATGATCTATATGGTCACAAGCTGTTGCCATTGATGATACTATTGTTGTATCTGAAATTGGTGAGCAGTGATCTCCCATAACGCCTCCAGAAATTACTGCACCTATACAAAGATATAGATTAGCGTTAAGCCCTGCATGCATGGATACAGCAATAGGTGTCATTATAGCAAAAGTTCCAAAGCTTGTCCCTGTCGAGAACGCTATTATTGAAGAGAACACAAATATTAAAGTAGGTACAAGACTAGGGTTAATTTTACCAGATAATGTACTTGCGATAAACTCTCCTGTTTTTAAATCTCCAACTACATTACCAATGGCAAAAGCAAATACAAGAATTGAAGCTACTTGTAACATTCCACTAGCACCTTTAAAGGTATAGTTCATAAATTCATTTAAATTCATTATACCTTTAATTTTATATAGTATTCCACAGAAGACTATAGTTGCAAACACAGCCCAAAATACTGCAGTTGAACCTGAACCATTTAATGTATTACCATTTCCAGTGATATAAAGGCCTAGAGGAATCATTCCTATTAATACTATTAGAGGAAGTATCATATTCCACATGTTAGGCTTAATACCCTCTTTAGTTGGAATTTCTGTTACATCATCAGAGATAAGAGGAGTTGAACCTTCTCTTATAACTGCGCCTGTAGTTTTTGCTCTAGTTTCTGCACTTTTCATGGGGCCAAAATCTTTATCAGTAAGGATGTAAAAAGCTACAGAAAGTATAGTTATAACTGAATAAAAGTTAAATAATAAACTTTTACCTAATATTCGAACAGGATTTCCAGATATAACTCCAGCAGCTATCTGTGCAGAGATCACTCCTAATAAGGTAGCACCCCATGAATTAAAGGGGAGAATAGAGCACATAGGGGCAGATGTAGAATCGACTATATAAGCTAGTTTTTCCCTTGAAACATTATATTTATCAGTGATAGGTCTAGCTATAGCTCCTGAAACAAGACAAGTTATAGTAGATTCTATAAAAATTACTATTCCAACAATATATCCAAGCATCATTGATGCTTTTCTACTTTTTACAGTTTGTGTTTTTGCAGTTAAGTAATCAACAAAACCTTCAACCCCACCAGAAATCTGAATTAAAGTTATTATTGAGCCTACAAATATACAGAATATAATTGTTTTAGTTGTCCAACCTTCGGAAAAAACAGATATTATTCTTTCTAAAGATGCATTTAGTGAAGGCAATAATGCTCCACCAGATAATATTAATTCGCCAATATATATTCCAGCAAATAAGGAAATTAATACTTGTTTAGTTATAAGAGCAAGCATTATTGATATTAGCGATGGTAATAAAGTAAAAATACCATAACTCATTTATATACTCCTTTTTATTTAATTCTAAATTTAAGATCTTAAAATACACTTGAATTTATGAATATATTTTAGATAAATAGACTAAATAGCAGTATATTTATTATTTAATTTGGTTACTATATAGAGAACTAAATTGAAGAAGTGATCTTCAATTAAAACTTTCCTAAAATAATTACTTTAATTTTTTGCTTTTAATTCATGATAAAAATTTTATTATGGAGATTAAGATCATGCATAAGTTAAATTTTTATTATGGAATCTTATATATAAGTATAATCATAAAACTATAATTTTAAAAGATAATAATTGCTCATTAATGTAATTAATGAACTTTGAATAGAAAGATGATTCTATGATAATTTTTAAAATAAATAGAATAACTTTTAGGATAAGTATAAATAATAATTTTATAAAATTTTATTTTTCAGAAGGGATTAAGATTATGGAAAAAGAGATTTTCTTTTGTGAAAATAATGTAAGTAAAGGATTAGAAGAAATCATAGAAAAGTTAGAAGAGAAGTATAAAGATTTAGATGTTTACATTGAACCTTGCCAAGGACAATGTAGTATATGTTCAGAAAAATATTTTGTTGTTATAGACTCAGAAGTTATTGAAGCAGAAACTCCTGAAGAATTGTATGAAACTATAATTGATATTCAAAACAATAACTAATTAGAGCATATTATTTTTTATAATAGATAAATAAGAGGATTTTATAATTAATTATAATAGGAAAAGTTTTTAAATAATACAAACTTTTTATATTGTTTATAATTACATTTTTTAGTTGTTATAATATAATTAATGATGTATATTAGATTTTTAATAAATAAGGGGGACATTAAATGTTATCTATACCTAGATGGCTAGCAATTACTATAATAATTGTTGGTGGTAGTATTTTATTAATTAAAGCTATTAGTAAGTTTAGAATAAAAAGAAAAGAGTGCATGAATAAAAAAATTATTGAAGCAGCTGAGGAAGGAGACTTAGTAGCACAAGTTATATTGGCAGATATGTATTATCACGGTGATAAAATAGAAAAAAATTACGAAAAAGCATTAGAATTATATAAATTGGCATCAGAACAAGGTGATGAATATGCACAGATGTCGGTAGCTTATATGTATTGTAACGGCGAAGGTACTGAAATGGATTGTGAAAAAGCTTTTCTGTGGTATAAAATTGTAGCAGAAAGAGAAAATGAACATGCACAATTAAATATAGGCTATATGTATCATAATGGAGAAGGTGTAGAGACAAACGAAAAGGAAGCCTTAAATTGGTATAAAAAATCTGCTGAAAAAGGAAATATTATTGCAAAATATAATATAGGTTCTATGTATTACAGTGGTCATGGTATGGAAATCGATTATAAAGAAGCTTTTAAATGGTATTTATCATCAGCAGAAGGAGGATATATTGCCGCTATACTTAGAGTTTCAGACATGTATTTTGAAGGACAGGGCGTAGAAAAAAATTGTGAAAAAGCCCTATATTGGTCATTAAAAGCTGCAGAAAAAGGAAATGTAGATGCAAAATACAATTTAGGGTTTTCTTATTATAATGGTTTAGGAGCAGAAACAAATTATAAAGAGGCTTTTAAATGGTATAAGGAAGCTGCAAAAGATGGTGATGAAGAGGCTCAAATTGCCATTGGTAATATGTATAGGGATGGAGCCTATGTGAGAAAAAACATAAAGCGAGCTTTAAAGTGGTATAAAATAGCTGCAGCACAAGGATGTTTAGATGTACAAAAAGCTATTGCAGACTCTTATTTCAAAGGAGTAGATGTAAAGCAAGATTATAAAGAAGCTTTTAAGTGGTATGAAAAAATGGCTGAAGAAGGAGAAACTTATGGAGAAGTAAGCATAGGAGATATGTACTATAATGGATGCGGAGTGAAAAAGGATTATGCTAAAGCACTAGAATACTATAATAGAGCCGCAGAAAAAGGTGATTCAAGCGCTCAATATAATATTGGAGTAATGTACGAGAATGGACATGCTGTTCCTCAAAGCTATGAGAAAGCATTATATTATTACAAATTATCTTCTGAAAAAGGTCATATTCAAGCAACTTTTAATATAGGAGTGTATTATTATAAAGGCAATGCTACTGCACAAGACTATAATGAAGCTAAAAGGTGGTTTGAAAAAGCTATTGAATTAGGTGATGTAGAAGCACTTTCTGCTATTGGAGACTTTTATTATTTTGGTAGAGGTATAGAAATAGATTATAAAGAAGCATTTAAATGGTATGAAAAAGCTGCAGAAAATCATGTAGCCGTTGGATATTTTAATTTAGCCTATATGTATGAACACGGAGAAGGGGTAGATATAAATTTGCAAAAGGCTAGAGAACTTTATGAAAAAGCAGCTAATTTAGGGGATGGAGATGCAGTAAGGGCTTTAGAAAAATTACATAATTAAGGATAAAAAGAACTTATAAAGAATTATTAATCTATTATATTTAAAACGTAAAATAATTTTTAAAATTTATTTAATAATTTAACGTTAACAATAAAATATTAATATTTAGAAAGTCTTAGAATTATTCTAAGGCTTTTTTTACGCATATTTCCAAATTAATTAATATTCTCTTATTCTTATGCTGGGTTAAAATTACAATATTTTAAAAACTAAATTTAATTGATTTTTAAACATGTATAAATGTTAAATAAAAAATTAACATATGATGAAAATTTTACATTAAATTCAAATTACTATAATTAATTCACAATTAGTTCAAAGAATGTAAACACTTTTTGTAGCATAATGTAGTAATATTTAGAATAAAAATTAATATTCTATATTATTAGCTAAATTTATAGAATATAAAGGGGAGGATGGATTATGTTAAAGAAAAGGATATTAGCAGCCCTTTTATCAATGGCAATGCTAGTTGGAACTGTGGGATGTTCTAAACCTAGTACTGGTGAAAAAGATAAGGAAAATACCAGTAATCAAGAGCAGAAACAAGAGAATGCAGAAGAGAAAAAGGATTTTAAAATTGGAGTTATAACCGGTACAGTTTCTCAAGGAGAAGAAGAGTACAGAGCAGCGGAAAAAGTAAAGGCTAAATATGGAGATATGATAGTACTACAAACATACCCAGACAATTTTACTAAAGAGCAGGAAACAACCATAGCTAATACATTAAGCTTGGCTGCTGATCCAGATGTAAAAGCCATAGTATTCGTTCAAGCAGTACCGGGGGCCAGCGCTGCAATTGATAAAGTTAGAGAAAGCAGACCAGATATGTTATTTATAGCAGGGGTTCCTGGAGAGGATCCAGCTATGATATCATCGAAAGCTGATGTAGTATTGCAAATTGATGATGTAGGAATAGGAACAAAGATGGTTGAACAAGGTAAAAAAATGGGAGCGAAAACTTTTGTCCACTATTCTTTTCCAAGACATATGTCTTATGAAATGTTAGCTAAAAGAAGAGATAATATGAAAGCTGCCTGTGAAAAAGAGGGGATAAAGTTTATTGATGCTACAGCACCAGATCCAACAGGTGATGCAGGAGTTCCAGGAGCTCAACAATTTATATTAGAGGATGTTCCAAGAAAAATTAAGGAGTTTGGAAAAGATACAGCATTTTTCTCAACTAACTGTGCAATGCAAGAGCCTTTAATTAAATCTACACTTCAAGAAGGAGGTATATTCCCTCAACAATGCTGCCCATCTCCATACCATGCATATCCAGGCGCATTGGGAATAGAAATTCCAGAAGATAAGAAAGGTGATGTTAGTTATATAGTTGAGCAAATAGGTACTAAAATTGGTAAAAAAGGTGGAAAGGATAGATTTTCAACTTGGCCAGTACCTGTAAATATGTTATTTGTTGAAGCTGGAGTAGAGTATGCTAAAGCTGTATTAGAAGGAAAGTCTAATGGGAATAATGATCAAGGTCAAATAGAAGAAACTTTAAAAGCTTTAACAGATAAACCTTTTGAGCTTTATAAATATAAGGATGAAGCATCAGGAAAAGTTTATGATAATTATTATCTATTATTATCAGATTATATAAATTTCTAATAAAAGATCTATAATTCCAAAGGAGAGTTCTCCTTTGGAATTAATAAAATATATTATTTCAACAGTTAGGGGGGCCACTGGATGAATGAAAAATATGTTTTAAAAATGGAGAATATAGGTAAAGAATACTTCGGAAATAATGTACTAAAAGGAGTAAATTTAAAAATAAAACCAGGGGAAATACATGCTCTACTTGGTGAAAATGGAGCAGGAAAATCTACCCTTATGAATATACTTTTTGGAATGCCAGTTATACATTCGACAGGCGGTTTTAAAGGAGAAGTTTATTTAAATGAAGAGAAGATAAATATTAAGTCTCCTAAAGATGCAATGAAACTAGGTATAGGAATGGTACATCAAGAGTTTATGCTGATACCTGGATTTACTATTACAGAAAATATAAAACTTAATAGAGAAATAACTAAAAGTAATATTATAAGCAAAATTTTTGGTAAAAGATTGAGAACTCTTGATATAGACACTATGAATACACATGCTAATAAAGCTTTAAAAACTACAGGAATTGATATAGACGAAAGAACGACTGTTGGAGGATTACCAGTAGGATATATGCAATTTGTTGAAATTGCACGGGAAATTGATAAGGAAAATGTAAAACTTATGGTATTTGATGAACCAACAGCGGTTCTAACTGAAAGTGAAGCAGAAACTTTGATGAAGGCCATGAAAAAAATAGCCGAAAGTGGTATAGCTATTATATTTATAACTCATAGGTTGGATGAAGTTATTAACACTGCAGATAATATCACAATACTTAGAGATGGTGAACTTGTTGCTAGCAGAGAAGTTTCTAAGACCAATATAGTTGAACTTGCTGAACTTATGGTAGGGAGAAAGCTAGATATATCGTCTAAAAAATTTAAGGACCATGAAAATGATGAAACAATAATTTCTATAAAAGATCTTAAAGTAGAGATGCCTGGTGAGAGAGTAAAGGATGTAAATTTAGAGATTAAAAAAGGCGAAATTTTAGGTATAGGAGGCTTAGCTGGTCAAGGTAAGATTGGTATAGCAAATGGAATTATGGGTTTATATCCAAGCACTGGAAAAATTCAATATAAATCTGAAGAGCTTCCATTAAACGATACAGAAAAAGCCTTAAAAAGTAGACTTGCATTTGTTTCTGAAGATAGAAGAGGAGTGGGATTATTATTAGATGATTCAATAGAAACTAATATAGTAGTAACTTCTATGCAAATCAATAATAATTACTTTCGCAAAATAGGGCCTATGAAAATAATGAATAGTAGGGAAGTAAGAGAACATGCTCTTAATATGATAAAAGATTTAGATATTAGATGTACAGGCCCTACTCAACCTACAAGAAGATTAAGTGGAGGAAATCAGCAAAAGGTTTGTATAGCTAGAGCACTTACTTTAAATCCTGAGGTTATATTTGTATCTGAACCTACTAGAGGAATAGATATAGGAGCTAAAAAATTGGTACTGGATTTATTGGTTAAGCTGAATAAAGAAGAAGGAATGACAGTAGTAATTACATCAAGTGAATTAAATGAATTAAGGTCTATATGCGATAGGATTGCCATAGTAACGGAAGGTAAGATATCTGGGATATTAAAACCAAATGCCTCTGATGCAGAGTTTGGATTATTAATGTCAGGTCTAAATTCTAATTTAAAAGAGGGGGAAAATAAATGAAGGAAAAGCTTAAAAATATTGTAGATAAGTTTGGACTCCCTAGAATTATAATAACTGCCTTTTTTATACTTCTTTGTATACTTGCAGTAGTACTTAAATTACCGATAAGTATGTTGATATCTGATATGCTTGTAAGATTTGGTATGAATGGAGTTCTAGTTTTAGCTATGGTACCGGGAATATTATGTGGTATAGGCCTTAACTTTGGATTGCCTGTGGGGATATTAGCAGGAATATTAGGAGGCCTTATAAGTATAGAGCTTAATCTTAGAGGAGGGATAGCATTTTTTGTAGCAATAGCAATAGCCATACCTATTGCCGCATTAGTTGGATATGCCTATGGATTACTTCTTAATAAGGTTAAAGGTTCAGAAATGATGATAGGAACTTATGCAGGATTTTCAGCAGTTTCTCTTATGTGTATAGGATGGTTATTATTGCCTTTCAAGAGTTCTGAGATAAGATGGCCAATAGGGCAAGGACTAAGAACTACTATAACATTAGATGGCAGATATAGTAAGGTATTAGATGAATTTCTAGCATTTAATATAGGAAAAGTTAGAATACCTACAGGGTTAATAATAATGTTTTTTCTATGCTGCTTGTTAGTTTGGATATTTTTGAAGAGTAAAACAGGAATTATGATGGCAGCAGGAGGAAGTAATAATAAGTTTGCACGAGCATCGGCAATAAATGTGGATAGAACCAGAATTATAGGAACTGTATTATCAACAATACTAGGAGCAGTGGGAATACTTATGTATGCTCAAAGCTATGGATTTTATCAGCTTTATCAAGCACCTATGATGATGGGATTTGCAGCAGTTGCAGCAGTTTTAATAGGTGGAGCATCTACAACCAGTGCAAAGATATCTCATGTTATAATAGGAACATTTTTATTTCAAGGATTATTAACCTTAGGTCTTCCTGTTGTAAATCAAATGGTTTCAGAAGGAAATCTATCAGAGGTCGTAAGGATAATTATAAGTAATGGAATAATCCTTTATGCATTAACAAAGGCAAGAGGGGGTGGCTCTGATGAGTAATAACAATAACAGTTTTATTGATAAAGCAAAAGGTGGAATTTTTAATAATATGGTGACAATACTATTTGTGGTGTTATGTATTATAGGAATAAAATTATCAGGCCAGTCAATTTCCTTTGTGCTAACAGAACTTGTAATAAGAATAGCTAGAAATTCATTTTTAGTATTGTCATTAATAATACCTGTAATGGCTGGTATGGGATTAAACTTTGGTATAGTAATTGGTGCTATGGCAGCACAAATTGCTATAATTGCAGTTACTCATTGGGAAATATCTGGACTGGGAGGCTTTATGCTTTGTGTACTTTTAAGTACTCCTCTTGCAATCGTATTTGGATATTTGACAGGAGTTTTGCTAAATAAAACAAAAGGTCAAGAGATGATTACAAGTATGATATTGGGGTATTTTGCTAATGGACTTTACCAACTTTTATTTCTATTTTTAGTAGGAACTTTAATACCTATGAAAAACGCTAAACTTATGATTCCTGGTGGAGTGGGTATTAAAAATACAGTGGATTTAAATGGTGGAATAAAATATGCATTAGATGATATATGGAAAAAGAATGGATTAGATGTGCTTTATTATGGGGTAATAATAGCTATTGTTATGATATTATTATGGTCTATTTTTAAATATGTTAAATATAAAAATAAAACAATAAGTTTTTATAAAAGAGAGATTATATTAATCGTAGTATGTGCTCTTTTATATGCCTCATTATATATACCTTATATAACAAAAACTTTATCTGTAGTATCTGTGCCTATAGTAACTATGATAATAATTTTAGTATTATGTCTATTCAATGTATTAATTTTTAAGACTAAATTGGGTCAAGATTTTAGAACTGTAGGCCAAAGTTTAAATGTTGCCAATGCTTCAGGTATAAATGTAAATAAAACAAGAGTTATAGCTATAATAATTTCAACAGTGCTTGCTGCTTGGGGACAATTAATATTCCTACAAAATATAGGAACATTAAATACTTATGGAAGCCATGAACAGGTAGGTATGTTTGCAATAGCGGCTATTTTAATAGGCGGTGCTACTGTGTCTAAAGCTACAAACAAGCAGGCAATACTAGGAGTTGTGCTATTCCATACCTTATTTATAGTTTCACCTATGGCAGGTAAAAACTTATTTGATAATGCACAAATAGGGGAGTATTTTAGAGTATTTGTAGCATATGGAGTAATTTGTGTATCCTTAGCGCTATATGCTTGGAAAAAACTTGTAGAAAGTAAACGTGATTTAAAGTCTGAATAAAATATAAATATGCAAGACTAGCCTAATAATATTAAGCTAAATCTTGCATATTTTTTAATGTACAGGAAATCTGCACTATGGCGCAGATGTGATTGCAGCTTTAATACCTTACCTTATTCAATTAAGCAAGTTCTTATAAAGCAATATATGGAGTAAGTGTAAATGTGTGATTAAAATTAATGGATTTTAAAATAAACTCTATAAAAAACAATAATATTTATTTATTTATTGTGCATTGTAAAGAATGATAACTCATGCCACATGAGATAGTTTTACACATAATGCAGGGTAATTTGTTAATAATATGGTTTTTAAAACTAAAACTGTGGATAAATTTAAAATTAAGAATGAAAGATGAAGAATTTATAGTTAAAACTCCAATTGCAAAGCCTTTGGAGTTTTTTAAAGCAAATTTCATCTTTAATTCTTCATTCTTAACTATTAATTTTTAATTTTAAATAGCTTAAGCTCTTAGGAATTAAGGGGCAATGATTAAGAGTGAATAATTAGAGTTGTCTTTTTTATATTAGCTTTTATAAGGTTTACCATAGTGCCATTATGCTATAAGAAAAAACTAGAAAAATTTAATTAATTTTTAATCTCTTTATATATATTTACTAATTTTAGGATGATAAATTGTCAATATAGTAATTAGTTATCTAGGGAGGAAGAGTATTATGAGAATCAAGTCTCCTAAGGTTAATGGATTTCTATTCTCAGGCTTTGAAAAGATAGGAGATTATTCCTATGAGGAGCGAATGACAGTTTCAGGGGCAAGAAATAAGACATTGGTTCTATTATTAATTATGATAGCATCTAGTGCAATATCATGGTACTTAATGAATGGCAAGTATATAGGTTCATCTATATGGCTTATATTATTAGGTGTAGGAATGGTACTGCCACTTGCTATAGTAACAACCATAAGTCCTAAATCTTCTTCTTTTGCTGCTCCCTTCTATGCCATAGGAGAAGGATTTCTATTAGCTGGTGTATCATTGCAAGTTGAAAAATATTATCCAGGGATAGTTATGCCTGCCATATTGCTAAGTATAGCAATAGCAATTTCCATATTGCTTATTTATCAAGAGATAGGGAGATTGCCTTCAAAATTCATAAAGGGGATATTTATAGCCACCTTTGGAGTAGCAATAAGTTATTTAATTACATTTGTAATTTCCTTATTTGGAGTTAATATACCTTTTATTCATACAAGTGGACCTATGGGTATACTGTTATCTGTAGTAGTAATAGTAATTGCAGCATCTAACTTATTAATAGATTTTGACTTTGTATGCAGAGGAGCAGAAAGTGGTGCACCAAAGTATATGGAATGGTATAGTGCAATATCAATAATGGTTACTCTGGTGTGGATGTATTTAGAGGTATTGGAGCTACTTGAAAAAATAAAAGATGGGGATTAAATTCATAATAAGTTTTTAAAATCATATTTATAAAAAACCAACATAATTTAAAATGTACCCTATAGGATGGACACTATAAAAAAGTCTATCCTATAGGGTACTTTTATGTATAATTAAATAAAGAATAATTGATATTAGGAGAACTGTAATGAGTAAAAAAATATTTACTGAAAATGAAATAGCAATATTATCTAAAAATAAATTTGTAAAAAATGTTAGTAGTAAAGGAATTACATATACTGATGAATTTAAAAGATTATTTATTGCGGAAAATGAAGATGGAAAATTTCCACGACAAATATTCGAAGAATGTGGATTTAATATAGATATTTTAGGTTTAAATCGCATTCAGTCATGTGGTAAAAGGTGGCGTGCAGCATTTCGAAAAAATGGAGTAACTCAACTTCAGGATACTAGAAAATTCAATACTGG
Source organism: Clostridium argentinense CDC 2741 (assembly GCF_000816675.1). Classification (GTDB taxonomy): domain Bacteria; phylum Bacillota; class Clostridia; order Clostridiales; family Clostridiaceae; genus Clostridium_J; species Clostridium_J argentinense. The sequence goes on from NZ_AYSO01000018.1 coordinate 417,778, forward strand.
AAGACCTATCGAAAAAAAATTGTCTATTGAAGAAAAGTATGAAAAACTTCAGGCTAAAATAAAACTCTTAGAAGCGGAAAATGAACTACTAAAAAAGTTGGAAATGTTGGAAAGGAGTGCGAAAAAGAAAAAGTAAAATTGCTAACGCAACAAAAATATATCCTTATAAAATCAGTTATAGATAAATATAAACTTAAAAATTTGGTTAGTTACTTATGTAAATTATCTAATATTTCACGTTCAGGGTATTATAATTACTTTTCTATAAAATCTCATACTAATCGTATGTCACGCAAAGAGCGTGATTTAGAAAGCTATAATAATATATTAATTGCATACAAC
>NZ_AYSO01000019.1 GCF_000816675.1 Clostridium argentinense CDC 2741
TCTCTAAAAATTAATAGAAGCAAACAGAACAAGGAAGTGAAGGAACGAAGAGCGGAGTTTACTAAAGTAAATGAGCACTGGAGTGACTGAAACTGACGAAGTAATGTGAAGCTTATATGAATTTTTAAAATTTGATAGAAACGAGTAATACTAGGAAACAAATGAGCGAGGAGCGGAGTTTACTAATGGTAAATGAGCACCGCAGCGAATGCAGTTGACGAAGTAGTACAAAGTTTATAGCAAATTTCCTTAAAATTAATAGAAGCAAGTAGTACAAGGAAACGAAGGAGCGAGGAGCAGAGTTTACTTAAGTAAATGAGTACCGCAGCGACTGAAGTTGACGAAGTAATGCGAAGCTTATATAAATTTTAAATCTGGTGATGATGGTCCTAAGGGTAACACCCCTTTCCATTCCGAACAGGCAGGTTAAGCCTTAGGACGCCGAGAGTACTGCACGGGAGACTGTGTGGGAGGGTAGGTTGTTGCCAGGTAGTGCTAACTAAGTTTTACTTAGCTTAGCAATATGGCTCGATAGCTCAGTCGGTAGAGCAGAGGACTGAAAATCCTCGTGTCGCTGGTTCGATTCCTGCTCGAGCCACCAAAGTTTTGGCGCTATAGCCAAGTGGTAAGGCAGAGGCCTGCAAAGCCTTTATCCCCAGTTCAAATCTGGGTGGCGCCTCCAAAAAAGAGAGTTTACAAATATTTATTTGTAAACTCTCTTTTTTATTTAATGGTGTAAATAATTTATAAGGTTAAGTTTTAAATTAATATATCGATATTTTATTGGGATAGAAAAAGTCATTTAAAACTTCAATTAATTATTTAATATGAAAAAGGGGGAAAATCATTTAATGGGAAATAATTTTATAAAAAAAGCAATAAGAAAAACGAGTATTATCAGTGGACTAGTGCTTATTTTAATAATTAGTATTATTATATTAGCGTTATTTGAGTCGAAAGGTAAAATTCCATCTATTTTTGGAAAACCAGAAGAAATCAATACTGTAGAGGAGCTCGAAGAATATAATGAGACTGGAGAGGGCTATGCAACTTTAAATATAGAGTATATGGCAGATTCAGGTTATTATATTGCCAAGGATGGAGGTAAGGGAGCAATAACAGAGAATATATATATTGCAATTATTGAGGATAAATTTGTTACAGTAGCCTTACCTGCTAAAGTATCTTCAAAAAATTCAAATGAAATGGAAAACGTCTCATTTGTAGTTAAAAAATTTGATGGATTAGAGAATGCTAGCGAGGTTCAGTTACTTGGTGAAATAAAGAAAGAAATTGCGGAAGGATTGGGAGTACCAATACAAGATATAAATAATGGATTTATAGATGTTATGCTTAAAGATTCAAAAACGGATAGAGTATTAGAAAAAATATTTTACATAGGTATATTTATTGGATTAATATATTTAATTATACTTGTTATAAAGAGAGTAATTGCCATAACGAATTATAGAAGTACTAAAGTTATTAAAAAATTAAGCAAATATGGAAATATAGATTATATGGAAAACCAAATAAATCAAGAAATTAATTATCCAGAGTATGTTAGTAAAAGAATAACTATTACAAACAATTGGATAATAGATAAAACGCCTTTTAGTATAAGATTTATGCCTATAGGAAATTTAGTATGGGTATATAATGTGAGAACTAAACACTATCAAAACGGAATTAGAACAGGTACATCATTTTCAGTAATGTGTTATTCAGATAAAAATGAAAAGCTCTCATTGAATGTAGGTTGGAAAAAAGATGAAGAAAAAGCAATAAGTATTGTAGAGTTACTTTCACAGAAAGCTCCATGGGCTATATATGGTTATAGTGATGAAATAAAGAAGAACTTTAAGAAGAATCCACAAAAAATTATTGAAGAAGTAAGAAATATAAAAATGGAAAATTCATTATAAAATAACTTTTAATAAAAGTTTTTAGAAATATAAAGGTAAAAGGATTAATTAGATCAAACTATTTAATCCTTTTTTACTGTATATTTATTGTTTAAAAATATGAGATATTTAAGACTTTAGTTTATAATTTTTATTGCAATAATTAATTATATAATAAATGAATTTCTTAGCTTCTTTTACTCTTATAACTCTTGATGTATAGAGAGAATCTTTAGAAGTATTTTCCCTTATGCGAATGGCTTCTTCAATTATTAACCTCCAGTCAGAGGATAAAAATTCAATTGAAAACTTAGCTCCCTCAACTTTTGAGGTTATTTTTTTATTCTCAAGAGTAAATAAAATTCTGCATAGAGTTAAAATAGAAAATTCTATCCAACTATCAAATAAGAAAACTATGTTTTTATTTATCTTATCTTTCCAATAGATATTTAAATTATAATCCATTGTATCTAATACATTACTCCATTCAACTTCAAAATTAAGGTCACAAGCTTTAGGGCTGTTTATTTCTACGCCATAATGCTTTAATACCCACCATGTAACATGGTTAATATCATAATACCCGCTAGTAGTGAGTTTACCATCAGCAAAATAAGGATAAGGTGCAATTTGTGAATTACTTTTACCTAAATCATTTAATTGGATGTACATGCCCTCCATTTTTCTTCCGTAGGGACTTTCTATATTAAGCTTTTTATGTATTGAATATAATAATTTTAATTCTTGTTTTGATAGAGGATTTTTAAGTATAGTTATAAAATCTATATCACTTTTATTAGCATCAAATTTACCTAATGCAAGTGAATTATAAACATAAACTCCAAAGATTTTATCTCTAAATGCACTTTTAATAGATGCAAAATAATCATCTAAAAGCTTTACTATCATGTCAGGAATTTTACTTTTCATAGCGTTACCTCATTAAAATTGTTACTTATATAACATTATATCTAAATTTTACTAATTTGTATGTAATATCTATAGAGTTATTATAAAGTTAATAATTATAAATAAAAATAAATTATTTCATAGGATTTTTATGCAGTTTATAATATATAGTATAAAATGTGCTTGGTACCATGAGGATGTGCATAGTATATCTTATAATACGATTTACATGGCTAAGAAAAATTTTGTAGGACATAAATTGCTATGTTTTTTGATTATAGTGATGAAATTACTTATGAGCACTCTTTAGAAAGTTTATTTTATAAGTCTGTAGAGAGTATAAAGTATAATAGTGTTAGATTAGTAATAGCTTAAATATTTATAAGCACCTTAAAAGATTAAGAAAAATAATTAATAAATTAAAAAATCCAGAGAATGAAAAACTCTGGATTAAATTTTAACATTTTTTTCTACAATTATAAAGTAATAAAAATTATATTATCTATGTAATAAAATTCAATTATTTTTATTATAATTGCTGTATTCTAATAAAGAAATTGGTATTTCATCATATTGTAAATTGTTATATATATTTCTTAATTCTATTAACGTATTATCATTTACTTCATACCACGTACCATTGATTCTTACTAAATTATCTGCAAATATTAAAGAACAATGTAGTTCTCCCTCTACTTCTATCGAAAGTAATGATTCGCTTGTATGCACTTGTTTTGTGGTATTATAATCAAGTGTATTTAAAAATTTTATAATTTCCTCCAGATCATTTTTTTTAGTTATTTTTTTCATTTTAGGAGGAAAATAAAGTAACTTTATGGTGATACTATCAACATATTTTAGTGAAATAGATTTTGGATTGTAATCACATGATATAAAGCATAAAGTTAATACAATTAATAATATTATTAAGAACTTTTTCATATTTAACTACCTACTTTTTTATAAAAATCAATGTTTGTATTTTTTAACAGTAATTATTATTACTACTACTGGAGCTGCAATCATTAATAAGAAAAGAAGTATTTTGCCAATTGACTTTAATAATAAAATACCTACTATTACTGCAAGTACAATCAAAAATGCTTTTTCAAGAAAGTCAGAATCTCGTTTGCAACATTTTTTACGGTTGAAACATCTTCCTCTAGATCTCATAAGATTCCCCCTAAATATTCCTATATATAAATTATACGAAATATTTATATATAGATGACACTATATCTTCGAATAGAAAATACAAAATGACTAATTTAAATGTCATCAAATGTCTAAAAAAAATTAAAAATTAATTAAACTTTTGATATCAATTCTGGACGATATCAATATTATATATCTGTAAGGCAAAATCGAGGAAGTGATTATAATATGAGGTTATAGTGGGCTGAATGATTAATTTTAGCGGAAGTGTGGAAGATAAAATAAAAAATTCATTATTTAGCTTCTAATCCCAAAATTTTTAATTTAGAGAATATTTGCATTAGAAAGTATGGACAATATAACGCAAGATAAATGATGCTATATAATAATAGTTTATAATAAACCCTATTAAAGAGGTAATTTAACTATTAGTGAGCTTTAAAAGGCTTTAGTTCAAGTGGATTATTTCCATAAAGCCTAGTATAATACTCTAGGACAAGATAACAAGAAAATTTTAAGGTGTAAAATTAGGAGGATTTAGTGATGGGGACTATGTATAAGGAAATTATATATAGAAAAAAATTACCAGTGCTATTATTTTTATTTGGTATAATGCTTATTTTCATACTATTATCGGATTTTATAAATAGTTTGATAGGAAGTATGAGATTTGTTTGTAATATATTCTTTTTATTTCTAACTATAGGGTGTTGTATTTTTGAAGCCTATAAGTGTAGTATTAAGTATAAATATTCTATAATAGCGGATCAACTCATTATTCATAGAATAAGAGGAGATGCTCAATTTTTAGTAGAAGATGTAAAAATAAAAGATATAGAGTATATAGGTCAATGCTCTCAAGGAAGTAAATTTTTTAGAATTATAAGTCCTAAAAAATATATTTGTTCAATTTTTAAATTAAATAAATATTGTTGCGTTTATAAAATGAATGGTAAAATTTCTAAGTTCTATTTTGAACCTAGTAATACATTAGTTCAAAAGTTAAAAAACGTTAAAGAAAAAAATGCACTATGTTATGGACAATGTTTATAATAGTTAATGTACTTAATATATTAAGAAGTAACAAAGGATAGTTAATAGCTATCCTTTTTTTATTTTTTAGTTTATAATAATTAATTATTATTTTTTATATTTTTATGAAGTTCAGTTGTTATTTCTTCTAATAAATCATTTCTTTCAATAAAATCTACAGCGGTTATTGCAAGAGCTTCTGCTGCTTTTATAATTCTTTCTTTACAGAGAGAAGATAAGGTTGATTCTCTAAATTCTGGTGAAGGGCAGTTAATATCCTCATTTTCAGTAATTGCTATAGAAGGATATATTGTGGGGGTAGTATGACTAATAGTTCCTATACCAAGAGAGTATTCCATAGTTTTAGGGGTGCAAACATTAATAATACCACATTCCTTTAAATTATTAGAAAATATCCTAGACAATATATTATTACTTACAAGTTCTTTTGAAGGAAGTTCATAAAGAGTTACTTCATATTTAACATTCAAGATAGTTTCTAATGTTTTAAGGTAGTTTCTAATTTTGCGTTCTATTTCTTCCGTATCTTTTATATTAGGAGATTTTATATTAAATTTGAACATTTCCTTAACTTTTTTACCATGAACCTTATTGTTTATGTCTATACATAAATTATCTATATAACATTTATCGCAAGATGATTTAACTAATTCATTTATAGCGTTAAGATTAAAAATAGAATAATCTAAAGAATTATTAGAGGGAGTATTTAGTATATACTCCATTTTTAATGGAATAGATGCCATAGATGTACCACTTTCAGAGCTGCAATTATCTACATGAGGGGCTAAAATAACATCCATATCTTCAAACACATTCTCATGGGTCATTTTGATTTCACTACCATTGGAATAAAGTCCTGGACATCCTATTATGACTATACTACCAGAAAGTTTATCTATTGCTATTCTTGAAGCTATGGCAGCAGCCATTGAAATAGAGGCATTAGCGTTGTTTCCATAGATGTGTCCATCCTTTTCATCAGCACTATATTTGCAAATAACACAAATTTTGGGATGACCTTCTCCATATTGGCCGTAAAATGCGGTTGGTATGTTTAAAAAGTTATCTATAATATTAAAATCATATTTTCTTAACATATCTATTAAATATCTTGATGATTTATTTTCAGAAAAAGGCTTTTCAGGATTATTATATAAAAACTCGCATAGGGAATAGATATCTTCTTTAATAGTTGATAAAAAACTTATTATATTTTGCTTCACTAAATATCTCTCCATTCAAATTAAAATATATCATAATTAGTATATCCAAGAAAAATTTATTTATTGGTATGTTTTATATATTAAAAAGTTTCATAATTCATTGAGAAATATTCTTAAATTATAATTTTTGTCACTTATAAATTGAATTAAGTAGTGTATTGTTAAAATAGGTAGAAATATTAGGAAATATTTTAGTAGATAATTTTAGTGGACAAAATAAATAATCAGTACTAGATGAATAAAATATAGTGTAAGGGGCGATAATTGGGATATATTAAGCTTAGCAATTACAAGGGGGATTAATAATAAAAATGAAATGTATAATATGCGGAAAGCCTCTAAATAATGGTATAATAATATATGGTAGGGGTATTTGTATTAGCTGTGAGCACAGACTAATAAATTCAAATATTGAAACAGACTTCTACGAATTTTATAAAAACTGTATTAGGAGAAGTTTAATACAGTTCTTATTAAGAGGAGTGAATAATGAATGTCAAGATTACCACTTGTAGAGGGGCTCTTGAGGTATGTAGAGGAAAATAATGTACCTTTTTCTATGCCTGGACATAAAGCTGGAAGAGGACTAAATTATACTAAAGAGGGTATTGAGCTTCTCAATAATATTGTAAGTTGCGATGTTACAGAAGTAGATGGATTAGATAATCTTCATAATCCTGATGGAATAATAAAGGAGTCATTAGAGCTTTTAAGTAATTTCTATAATAGTCAAAAGTCTTATTTTTTAATAAACGGAAGTACTAGTGGAAACTTAGCAATGATTTTTTCAAATTTTAATGAAGGTGATAAAGTAATAGTAGAAAGAAATTGTCATCGTTCTATATATAATGGAATTATTATGAGAAAATTAAAACCAATATATATTAAAAATAAGATAAACTATAAATATGATGCTCCTTTTTCCATAGATAAGGAGCATTTTTCGTGTATTATAAGGGAGCATAATGATGCTAAAGGGATAATTATAACTTATCCAAATTATTATGGAATATGTTGTGATTTATCTTATATTGTTAATGAAGCTAAAAAATATAATATGAAAGTTCTAGTGGATTCTGCTCATGGTGCTCATTTTAGAGCAAATGAAAAGCTACCTAAAGATGCCTTAGAGTTAGGATGCGACATGGCAGTTGAAAGTTCACATAAAACTATGCCAAGCTTTACTCAAACTGCTTTTCTTCATGTAAATCATGGAATAGATACAGAAAAGATTGATTTTTATACTTCATCATTCTTAAGTACAAGTCCTTCTTATATGCTTATGGCATCTATGGATTATGGAAGATTTTTCTTAGAGACTTATGGAAAAGATGCATATGATAAGTTAATAGAGTTATGTGAAGAGTATAGAATTAAAATAAATAAATTAGAAAATTTTCATATTATAAGTAAAAAAGATTTATATTCAGATATAGACTTAGATAAAACAAGATATATAATTAATGTTAAAAGTGGATATAGTGGGCATAAACTTTTAGAATATTTAAGGGAAGAAAAAATCCAATGTGAGTTAAGTGACACAAGAAATGTAGTAGCTATATTTTCACCATTTAATGATAGAATGGATTTTGAAGCTCTATATAGAGCTTTAGAGGCATGTAATATAGAAAGGTTAAGAGAGAATAGAATAGAGGTTCTAGAGCAGGAAATACCCGAATTAAGGCTGCTTCCATATGAAGTTATGGAAAAGAAGAAAGTTAAAATTAATATAAATTCTTCTTTAAATAAAATTTGTGGAGATTCAATTGTTCCTTATCCACCAGGAATTCCATTGATAATGCCAGGTGAGATTATAAATAAAGACATTATAAAGTCTATTAATTATTACATTGAAAATCATGTTACAATACTAGGAGTAGAAGAGAATAAGATTAGTATAGTAGAGGAATAGATATTTTAAATTTAGGGAGGAACCTATGAAAAAAGGGTTATTAATAGCATTAGAAGGACCAGATGGTAGTGGAAAAAGTACTCAAATAAGAATGCTTTGTGATTATCTAGAAAATAAGAGTCATGAAGTTCTGTTAACTCGTGAACCGGGAGGAACAGATATAAGTGAAAAGATACGTCAAATTATATTAGATAACTCAAATGCAGAAATGTGTGGTATGTGTGAGGCATTATTATATGCTTCATCTAGAGCACAACTTGCAGAAGAGGTTTTAAAGCCAGCTCTTGAAAGAGGGTGTATAGTACTTTCTGATAGGTTTGTATACTCATCTATTGTATATCAAGGTATAGGTAGAGGCCTTGGTATTGATAGAATTAAGTATATAAATAACGCTGCACTTAATGGAGTAAAAGCAGATTTAACCATAATGATTAACGTATCTTATGAAGAGGGCCTAAGGAGAAAGTTAAGTCAAAGAGATTTAGATAGGCTTGAAAATAGTGGTAACAATTTTCATAAGAAAGTTTATGAAGGATATCAATATATTGCAACTAATATGGATAATATAGTAGTTATTGATGGAAATAGAAGCTTGCAAGAAGTTCATGAAGATATTATAAGGGAAGTAGAAAAATTTATAGGTTAACAAAAAATATATTAAAAAATATTTAAAGAATATGATAGAATATTTATAATATATAAATAATAAAATTTATATATTAAGATTAATTAATAAGGAGGGATTGTTATGAAACTAGTTATTGCAATAGTACAAGATGATGACGCAGGCGATTTAATAGACGTTATAACTGAGAATGGATTCAGAGTAACAAAACTTGCTACTACAGGGGGATTTTTAAAATCAGGAAATACTACATTAATGATTGGTGTTGAAGATGATAAGGTCGATACTGTTCTAGCATTAATAGAAGATATATGCAAGGTTAGAAAGCAAATAGTTTCATCGCCTTCACCAGTAGCAGGTTCAACAGGGGTGTATGTACCTTATCCTGTAGAAGTAGATATTGGGGGAGCTACTATATTTGTAGTGGACGTAGACAAATTCTTAAGAGTATAATAATATAAACTTAAATTTAATAATGTGCAGTAAAATATAATATTTTACTGCACATTATTTATAAATCTAATATAATATATAAACTTGTAAATTTGTAATATATTGGGAGGAATGCTGTGGGCTATAAAAGTATAATAGGACACGAAGAAATAATTAAAACTTTTGATATTACAATAAATAATAATAGATTTTCTCATGCTCATATTTTTTTAGGAGAAGATGGCATTGGTAAGAGTGTTATTGCTAAGAATATAGCAATAAAGCTTATTGGTGAAAATGAATATAAGGATTATGTTGATATTGTTCATTTTAGATTAGAAAAAAATAAAGCTTCTATAGGAGTAAATGCCGTAAGGGGACTTATAGAAGAAATCAATAAAAAGCCTTATCAATCAGAAAAAAAGGTTGTCATCATCCATGAAGGTCATAAAATGACTATTCAAGCACAAAATGCACTCCTAAAAACAATAGAAGAGCCACCTAAAAATGTTTTTGTTTTTATTTTATGTGAAAATATAGAAAATATATTGGATACTATTAAATCTAGATGTCAAATACATAAATTTAATACATTAAGTGAAGATGAGATGCGTACATATTTACAAGTTCATTATCCTGAACTAAATGAGGACAATATAGCATTACTACTGTCTTTTAGTAATGGTGTTCCAGGAAAAGCTGAATTTCTAATGAATAATGAAGACTTTAGAGAATTAAGGGATAAAGCTATAAATATGATATTACTCTTAAACAATATGAAAGAATTAGATATATTTAAGGAAGAAGAGTTTTTTACGAAAAACAGTAATATGTGGGTAGATATAATGGAAGTTTTTATTTCTTTTATAAGAGATACTATTATTTATAAGGAAATTGGTTGTGAAGAACTACTTATAAATAAAGATAAGCTTGAAGAAATAAAACAATGTGCAAATATGTTTTCATTCACTAAATTAAATGATATTATTAATATAATAAATGAAACTAGAGAGAACATTGATAGAAATGTAAATAATTTGTTAGCTTTTGATGTTATGTTACTGAAGATGCAGGAGGTGTAACATGGTTACAGTAATTGGCGTTAGATTTAAGAAGGCTGGTAAGATATACTACTTTAATCCAAGTGGTTTAGATATAAAAAAAGGTGATTTCGTAGTAGTTGAAACTGCTAGGGGAGTGGAATTTGGAGAATGTGTAATTGGAATCAAGAGCATTAGCGAAGAGGAAATAGTTTCTCCACTTAAAAATGTTATAAGAAAAGCAGAGCCAGAGGATATAGAGAAGAATATTGAGAATAAGCAAAAAGAAAAAGATGCCTATGATATATGTGCTGAAAAAATATTAAAACATGGCTTAGATATGAAGCTTATAGATGTGGAATATACATTTGATAATAATAAGGTTATATTTTATTTTACAGCTGATGGTAGAGTAGATTTTAGAGAGTTAGTTAAGGATTTAGCTTCTATATTTAGAACTAGAATAGAATTGAGACAAATAGGGGTTAGAGATGAAGCTAAGATGACAGGAGGACTTGGTCCTTGTGGAAGAACCTTATGCTGTTCTACATTCTTAGGAGAGTTTGTTCCTGTTTCAATTAAGATGGCTAAGGAACAAAACTTATCATTAAATCCTACAAAGATATCTGGTATATGTGGAAGACTTATGTGTTGCTTAAATTACGAACAAGATATATATGAAGAAATAAGAAAGAAACTTCCAAAGGTTGGATCTATAGTCGATACACCTTATGGCGAAGGTGAAGTAATTAGCAATAGTGTAATTAAAGAAAGTGTTAAAGTTAAAGTTCGAATCAAAGATGGAGAAGATGAATTAAAAGTTGTAAAAATTGAAGACTTAACATTGATTTCTGGTAGCTATGAGGATATTATTAACGATGTAGATATAAAAGAACTGGAAGGCGAAGTAGAAGATCCAGATATGATAAAAGAATTATTTAAGGAAAATTAGGAGGAAAAATATGAAATCAGTACTTAAAGTGTGCGATATGGTGACATCAAAAGATATTTCTAATGTTAGAAGTGCAATTTCAAATAATCAAGGAGTCTTAGCTTGTCAGATATTAACTGAAAGTAAGGAAATTGAAATTGTATATGATGACTACTTTATTAGTATTGATGATATTATTGAATCAATAGAAGACAAAGGATATACAGTACTGTAGAAAGCGGCTTAGGTCGCTTTTTTTATTTATTGTATATAAATAAAAATTTAAATCTTCATCTTTCAAAAAAGCGTGACAAAGTCACGCTTTAAATATTAATTCCATGCAGTATGAAGTAAGCTAAGAATAATAACGAAATAATGTACATGGAAGTTGATAATTCTTTTTGCTCTTTTTTAAAGAACTTCATCATCGGGTAAGCTATAAAACCAAAGGCTATACCATCGACTATACTATAAGTTAAAGGTATTAGCACTATTGTTAAGAAAGCGGGAAATCCTTCTGTAAAATCTGAGAAATTAATATTTTCTACATTTTTTATCATTAATCCGCCTATTATTATTAATATTGGTGAAATTGCTGCATTAGGTATTATTTTTATAAATGGTATAAATAATAGTGAAACAAGGAATAGCATACCAGTAATTAGTGAAGTAAGACCAGTTTTCCCACCAGCAGTTATACCAGCAGTACCTTCTACTGTTGACACAGAAGGACTTGTACCTAATAATCCACAACATAAAGTGGATAATGCAGTTGCTTTTAATGCAGGACTAAATTTGTTTTTAGATTTTAGCATTCCGTTTATCTGACCATGTAACAATCCTATATTTTCGAAAACTAAAACTAGAGTTAATGAAAATGTGGCTATCCAAAAGGATAAAGTAGATATTTGACTAAAATCCATACTAAAAAATAATTTGTTATAGCTAGAAATATTAATACTACCAAAGTTGACTCCAGTAAGATCAATAATGTTAAAACTAAAGCAAATTAAAGTTCCAGCAATAATACTAATTAAAAATGCACCAGGAACTCCTCTTAGGAATAAAAATAAGGTTATTGCTAAAGTTATTAAAAATGCTAAAACCTCTGGAGAATTTAAACTTCCTAATGCTACAAGGTTTTTTGCATCACCTATAATGAGTCCACTCTTTTGAAGGCCTATAAAAGTAATAAATAAACCTATGCCTACTGTTATTGCTTCTTTTAATGATTCTGGAATAGCTTTTGATATTATAGTAGATAATTTTGTAAAGGCTACTATAGAAAAGAGAATTCCAGACATAACTACTGCTGCTAAAGCCTGCTCATAACTTAATCCCATGGATTTAACTATAGTATATGTAAATAATGCATTTACTCCCATACCAGGCATTAATATCAATGGTGAATTACTTATAAATGCCATTAATAAACAACCAACTAATGAGGCTAAAACAGTAGCTACAATCTGCCCTTCTAAAGGCATTCCTGTATCACTTAAAATACTTGCATTTACTACAATGATATACACTGCAGCAAAAAATGAAGTTAAACCTGCAGTAAATTCACTTTTAAAGCTTACTTGATGTTCTTTAAGGTTGAAAAATTTTTTCATCCTCTCTACCTTCTTTTTCTATATCCCTCACCCACCCTCATCTATAAAGATGCACTAAGATTATAACATAAAGTAAAAAATAATTGTTATAGATTTCTAGAAAAATTTTAGCTCTTAATTATATATATTAAAAAATAATTAGCTAATATAACAGCCTACTTTTGTATGTCACTTAGCTATAGTTTTAACTAGCTATTTTATTTAAGATAACTTAATTTGAATATACTTAGTAAAAAGGGTTAATAATAAGATTGGAAGGAGGCGATTTGCTTATGAAAAAGGTTGCTGTTCAAAAGGGATTAAATCCAGTAAAAAGTTATTTAAATCAAGAAGGATATACAGTCAGAGAATTTGATAGAAATAAGAAAAACACAGAGAGTTTTTTAAATAAATTTGATGCTGTAATAGTAACTGGAGAAGAAGAAAATATAATGGGAATACAAAATACATCAGTTAGTACTCCAATAATTAATGCTGATGGTATGACTCCACAGCAAGTAAAAGATCAATTAGAAAATGAATTTAAATAATAAAATTAATTTAAATGGGAAAAATCTAAAATGATTTTTCCTTTATAATTTTAGTTTTTAGACGTAGGTCTATAGCATAGTTTTAACTTAAGCAGAATGGATACTATTTTTATTTTGCTTGAAATAAGATATTTGTCACATTTTTAACCAATTATATTATTTCATAGATTTAATATAAAAAAATTATAAATAAATTTTAGAAAAGTGAATAAAATCCAAATATCTGTTAATTATTTAGATAGAAATTAGAAATTAGTGAGGTGTATTACATTATGAAATTTAAAAAGGAAATAATTGCAGCTATAACCTGTGCTGTAGTTTTAGTAGGAATTTTTTTAACTGTTAGCTTTATAGGAAAAAAAGATGCTGCCTTATCCACTAATAATGGAAATGATAAAAAGGTAACAGAAACTGAAAAGGATAAGAAAAAGCAGGATGAAAATAAAGACAACGAGAGTAAAAAAACTAACAATAAAGAGACAAAAGATAAAGAAAATAATGATAAAGAAAAGAAAGTAGAAAATAATAATCCAGAAGAAAAAAAAGAAAATGAAAAAAAAGTTAACAACAACAATGATAAAACACAAGAAGACAAAAAGGAAAATGAAAATAAACCTTCAGACAAAAACTCTAATTCAAGTTTAAATGAAGAAGATGGAATAAAAGAAGGAATATATGTAATCCAGAAAAATGACACATTATACAGTATAGCTAGTGCATACATGCCAAGTCATGATACTAGCTTAGTTATAGAAACTATAATGGAAAGAAATAATTTAAATAGTTCTAATAAAATAATCCAAGGACAAGAAATTATAATTCCTTATGAAGTTGCTTTAGAAACTAAAGCTGCTTCAGCTTCAACAGAAGATGATAAGAAAAAAGAGAACTTAAAAGAAAACGATAAAAAATCAGATGACAAAAAAGAGCCTTCAAAAGAAACTGATAAAAAAGTAGATGAAAAAAACACAGATGAAAAAAAGGAAGATAATAAAGAAAATTTAAGTGGAAATAAGTATGAAATTAAATCTGGCGATAATTTATATAGTATAGCTAAGGAGAAAATGCCAGAAGTTTCATTAAAAGAAGCAGTTGAAAAAATTAAAGCTTTTAATGAAATAAAAGATGAAAATGCTATAAGAGCTGGAGAAGTAATATATATACCAGCTAAATAATTTACAATAGGTTATATTACTCCTAAAAATGCAGTAACCCTATAAGTCTAATAATTGACTTATAGGGTTATATTTTTAATATACTTATACTACTACTTTCTGCATATAAAAAGTCACTATCTAAAGTTAGCAAATAATTAATGCAATGACATTCAGCAGTTGCTAATATAGTGGCATCATTCACAGAAATTAAATGTTTTACCATAAGTTCTTTAGCTTTTAATATACAATCTTTATTTATATCTAAATAATTAAATTTTATAGTGTTTTCAAGTTGAGTATGCATATTAACAGCAGTTTTATAGTATATAGCTAATAATTCCTTTTTTAAAATATTTTTAGAAAGATTATCAAAATACTTTTTATAAGGTATATCAACAAGCTTATCAGTTCTCTTTTCTTTAAGTGTTTTTCGATCGTACTTATTAAAACTAGATATAATGGTTCGTATATTATTACGACTATTGAAGGGTGTATTCTTCCCAGATTTAAATTGCATATCAAGCATAAATACCTTATACATAATTTGATTTAATACCTCAGAAGAAATTACAGAGGTAACATATAAAATACATTTATTTAATAATAATCTTCTAAGAACTTCTATACATTCAGAATGCTTTATATCCTCGTCATAGACTAAAGATAAAAGAAAGGAGGCATCTAGCATTATTGAAGTGCTTTCATCAAATGTAACACTTTTAAAGGGATATAAAATCATTTCCATAAGATATACCTTCTTTACACATAGTATATTTAAAGTTTATTAAGGTATATCTTTAGTTATTACATTAAGATGTTAAAAATCTTTAATATTATTGGACTTAAGCATACAGTAATTAATCCGGCAATCCCTATAGCTAGTCCACTCATTGCACCTTCTGTTTCTCCTATCTCTATTGCTTTTGTTGTACCTACTGCGTGAGAGGAAGTTCCTATTCCTATACCAATAGATAAACTATCTTTTATCTTGAATATTTTAAATACTAAAGGTGATATTATAGCACCAATTATTCCTGTTACAATTATTGCAGTCACCGTAATAGCGGGTATACCTTGAAGTTGTTTTGAAATTTCCATACCTATAGGTGTGGTAATAGATTTAGGTATTAGTGAAAGGGCAATAGTATTATCTATATTTAACAATTTACACAAAACAATAATAGAAATCATACCTACAAAACTACCAACAGTTATACCAATGATTATAGGTAATGCATTTTTTTTAAATAAATCAATTTTATTATAAAGTGGAAGTGCTAAAACTATGGTTGAAGGGGTTAAAAAGAAAGAAATTAATTTACCTCCACTATTATAGTCTTCTAGTGGAACTTTAAATATTATTAGGAATGATATTATAAATATCATAGATAATAGTAAGGGATTAAATAATGCTATTTTAGTTTTTTTACTAATGTACTGTGCCAATATGTAAGATAATAATGAAATTAGTATAGCAAATAATGGCGTTGATAATAATTCTTTCATTTAATATTCACTTCCTCATATATATTCTTAGTCTTTTTCTTTTGTAAAGACGATACAAATTGTACTGTATAAGCGGTTACTAGCAGTACTATTATTGTTGTTACTACACATACAATCAATATTTTAAATATATTTCCTCTTAAAATATCAAAACACCCAAGCACTCCCACACTTGCAGGAATAAAGAAGAATGCTAAATTACTTAAAAAATAATTGCATATATCTTCTATAGCTTTAGGTTCAATTATTTTAGTCATTAAGGCTAAAAGTAATAAAAGCATACCCAATACATTTCCTGGTATAGGTAAATTAAGAAGACTACTTATAGCTTCACCAAGAAATGTAATAAGCAGTATGATAGATAGTTGCTTTAAAATCTTCATTTTATCACTCTCATTTCTCTAATTATTTAATTTTTAAAGTTAGTTATGTTTTAAAATAAATATTATATTTATGAAATTTGACCTTTAAAACTTAGTTGTTTTATAACTAGTTTTATAGATCACTTAAATTTCAATAACATTTTCTTAAAGCATCACTTAAAAATTTAAAGCAAGAAATTATAAAAATTTATTTCCATTGTATATTTTAATACTTTTTTGGCAAATATACTAATATAAGATTTAAGCAAAATATAAAACCCTAGAAGCAACACTCAAATATTATATTCTAGTTTATAGTGTTTATTTAGTAAGTATACACCTATATAAATTTGTTTGTTGCTTCTCCCCCTATAAAAAATATACCTTATTTTAAAATATAAATAGTTTAGAACCGAAAGGTTCTTTTTTATTTTGTAGGTAATATAAGTGATTATAAATTTTAGGCGCAAATAAATTATAATTAAATTATAAACTAGAAAGAATACAGTTTATAAGGTTCTCATAATGAAATTTTTAGCCTACTATTATATAATGTTTCCTATATTTAACATTAAGGCATATTCAAAAATAATTGATCATTATATTCGTCTATTTTGCCTCATGATGTATGATAGAAATAACAGGATAGTTTAACTGTCAAGTAGGTTGTTTTCTTCTCTTACACAAGATATACTTGTTTTTTGAATAGTTGTTTTATATGCCTAAGTTAAAAAGTTACTTTCATTAAAAGTGAGGTTTAAATATGAATTTTATAAAAGATAATGAAACATTAGATGATTTGCAATTAAAAGGCATTCATGTTATCCAAAAAAAAGAAGGCTTTAGATTTGGTGTAGATGCAGTGCTTTTAGCAAACTTTTCCAAGGTTAAAAAAAATCAAAGAGTTATAGATTTATGTAGCGGAACAGGAATAATTCCCTTTATTCTATCAGGAAAGACAGAGTGTAATAGTATAATGGGAATAGAGATCCAAGAAGAATTTGTAGAGATGGCAAATCGCTCAGTAGCTTATAATAAGCTTCAAGATAGAATTAGCTTTGTAAATGGAGATTTAACAGATATAAAGCTTTTAAAGGCTATTCAAAAAGCTGACGTAATAACAGTTAATCCACCATATAAGCTTCATAATTCAGGGATAATTAATATGAATGATAAAAATGCTATTGCTCGCCATGAAATATGTTGTAAATTAGAGGATGTTATAGTAGCATGTAGAATACTATTAAAGGATAATGGGAGAATGTTTATGGTCCACAGACCAGATAGACTTATAGATATAGTAACTCTTATGAGAAAGCACAAGATAGAACCTAAGAGAATAAGAATGGTTCACCCTTCTCCAGGAAAAGCACCTAATATAGTCTTAATAGAAGGGCAAAGAGATGGTGGTGCCTTTTTAAAATGGGATGAACCACTAAATGTTCATACTGAAGATGGGGGATATAGCGAAGAAATAATAAAAATGTATAATTCTCAAGTTTTAAAATAATTATTGCAAAGGATGATTTAAATGAGTGGTAAATTATATCTAGTACCAACTCCTATAGGAAACTTAAAAGATATAACTTTAAGAGCATTAGAAGTATTAAAAATGGTAGATGTTGTGGCTTGTGAGGATACTCGCCAAAGTCTAAAGCTATTAAATCATTTTAATATAAAAAAGACCTTAATTAGTTATCATAAACATAATGAAAATGGAAAAAGTGAAGATATAATTGAAATGTTAAAAGAAGATAAAAATATTGCAATTATAAGCGATGCTGGCACACCAGGAATTTCAGATCCTGGTGAAGTAATAGTAAAAAAATGTATAGAAGAAAATATAGATTTTGAAGTACTTACAGGTGCAACAGCTATTACTACAGCCCTTGTTTACTCAGGATTAGATACAACTAAATTCATTTTTAGAGGATTTTTACCTAGAGAAAATAAGGATAGGAAACCTATTATTGATGATTTAGTAAACAGAACGGAAACTTTAGTATTTTACGAGGCACCTCATAGAATACTAAATACATTAGAATTCTTATATGAAAATTTAGGAGATAGAAAGATTGCAATATGTAGAGAACTTACTAAGATGTATGAGGACATTATAAGGATGACTTTAGATGAAGCTATAGAATACTATAAAGAAAATTCACCTAGAGGTGAATATGTTTTAGTTTTAGAAGGAAAAAGTTTAGAAGAATTGCAGGAAGAAGAGAGGTCTAAGTGGAATAGCTTATCTGTAGAAGAACATATTAAAACTTATATAGAAGAGGGATTTAGTAAAAAAGATGCCATAAAAAAAGTTGCAAAAGATAGAGAGATGCCAAAATCTGAAGTTTATAAGTATTCCATTAATATATAAATAAATATATATTTTCTCAAAAATGTATATATATCAACTTAAATGGTATATTATAACACATATTTTATAGAAAAAGTAAAGTTTTTGTAACAAAATAAAAGAAATATTGGTTGAAACCTTGAGTTTGCCCTTTAAATGATGTTATAATTAAAAAGAAATTTTACTGGGAGGGATTGATGTGAATAAAAAAATCGTAGCAATTGCTATGGCAATGGCAATAGTGACTTCGAATATGGGTGTAATAGCTTATGCTAATCCATTTGATAGTCAGGTTAGTGAAAAAGACAATGAATATAAAAGCGCTCAAGAAAAAGTAGAAGAAATAAATTCAAAAATTCAAAAATTAGATAATGAAATATCAAATTTAATTATTGAAATAGACGAAACAAATGGTAAAATAGCTAAAACTGGAGATGAAATAGAAAGTACTAAAGAAAATGTGAAACAAACAGAAGATAGCATGGTTGAAGAAGAAGATTTATTCAATCAAAGAATGAGAGCTATGTATATGAATGGAATGGATAGTTATGTTGAAGTTATCCTAAATTCAGAAGGAGTTTCAGATTTAGTTTCAAGAGTTGAAAATGTTAAAGAAATAATAAACTATGATAAAGAGCTTATGACTGAGTTAACAAATAAAAAAGTTGCATTAGAAAAGCAAAAAGCAGAACTAGAGGATAAAAAGGCTGAATTAGTAGCCCTTAAAGAACAAAATGACAATAGAAGAAAAGATTTAGAGGTTATGAAAGAAAGCCATAATAAAGAGTTTGAAGTGGCTAAAGCAGAAAAAGCTAAAGCAGAAGATGAGTTAAAAGTAGCACAAGGTAAACAAAGTGCATTTAATACAGAACAAGAAAGAATAGCAGAGCAAGAAAGACTAGCAGAACAACAAAGAATAGCAGAACAGCAAAGAATAGCAGCAGAACAAGAAGAAAATAATAAACCATCAAGAGGTGGCGGTTATGATGAAGGTAATTATGAGGAACCGTCTAGTGGTGGAACATCATCAAGTAGTGCTAGTGGACAAGCTATTGTTGATTATGCTTATAGTTTTTTAGGCATAGACTATGTATGGGGTGGAAATGATCCATCAGGATTTGACTGCTCAGGATTAACTCAATATGTATATGCACATTTTGGTATAGATATTACAAGAACTACTTACACACAAATTGGACAAGGTTCCTATGTGTCAAGAGATCAACTAGTTCCTGGTGATTTAGTATTCTTTGGATATGGAAGTCCAGATCACGTTGGTATCTATGTTGGAGGAAATCAGTACTTACATGCACCACAAACAGGTGAGCAAGTTAAAGTATCTCCAATGACTAGAAGCGACTATATGACTGCAAGAAGAATAGTTAACTAATAGTCATTAGAGCTAGATATTATTAATTTAAGCATTGAAAATAAATGAAGTTTATATAAATAGACCATTGATTTATTCGATGGTTTATTTTTTATAATATTATTTATTTTAATTGTATCATTATAAAATATAGAGAAAGTTAAAAAAAGATTACAAAATATAAAAAGTTATTATATAACTTTTTATAAAGTAGAAAAAATATATAATATGCAAATTTAACTAGTCATTAATTTAATAAATAGTTAATAGATAAAATAGTAGAATGTAATATAAAAAAATAAAGTTGTATAGTGTTTAAACAAGTCTAATAGGCTGTAGATTTAATTTTATAGTTTAATACGTGTAAAAGGTTATCTGCGTTTTAAAGTGTTTTAAAACATAATAAAAACGTTAGCAAAATTTATGCTAACGCCTTTTATTATAAAAGTGATTATTCAGCTTTTAATGCTTCTAAGCAGTTTTTACAAACGTTTTTAGATTTGTAGTTTATAACATCTCTAGCATCTCCACAGAATATGCAAGCAGGCTCGTATTTTTTTAATATTATTTGCTCACCATCTACATATATCTCTAGAGCGTCCTTTTCACCTATATTTAATGTTCTTCTTAGCTCTACTGGGATAACGATCCTTCCAAGCTCATCTACTCTTCTTACAACACCAGTTGATTTCATAATGTATTTCCTCCTAACGCAAAAAAGTTTTTTCGACAAAATATTATTTAATATTATATATTCTTAGGTATTTAGCATAATTTCTTAAACCTATACTCTTATAAAGTTACAAAATTTCTACTAAATTCCATCTATAGTTAATATACTACCATATTATACAAATGTCAATATTATTTTTAATTTAAAATACAAAAAATTACACCGATGATAAACGTTGAAATCAAGCGATTTACTGCTAAATAGGGCGGTTGTACTAATAAACTTAACAATTATATTAATAAAAATATTTTGAGAAATAAATGTAACAATATGGTTATATCACTAAACAATGTCGAATATTATGAGAAAACATTATATATTATGGTTAAAAAAGTAATTTAGATGTATAATAATATATATTTTTTTAAACTAAATACTTATTAGAGCAATTTATAGTATCATATGTTCTTTTATTAAAATCAAAATACATAACTAACTTTATTTATTTCCAAAAATTTTCATATTTATTTTTAAAAATATCGAGTTACATGTATTTATATAGTAAAAAAATTAAGAATATAATATCATTTAAATAAAATTCCATAAATTACATAATAATTAATAAAAGTATAGAAAAGGACACTAGGTACAATAAAATGACGGATTTAATTCAATTATTTCCACAAAAATATAACAAGTTATACACAGGCTAATTGTTGATAATGTGGATAATTACATGTAAATATTCACAGTTATAAACAACAATATTGGAAATTGGCATGAATAAAGGGAAAGTTATGCACAGATTTTGTGAATAACTTATAATAAAATGTGTATAACTTGCTGTGGATATCATTAAATGATGTTGATAACTAAAAGATTGCAATATTTTATTTCCTGATTTGCAATTAATATAATATTGTCGAAATTAATAATAAAAAAATAGCTTTTAAGAGATGAATAATATGTATTTTATGGTTAAAAATAATTTGTAATAAGTTTATATATAACATATAATATGAATACGAAGGAAATATTAAAGATAAATGTAGTAATAAATAAATTGAATCTGAGGTGAGCATATGGAAAATAATTCGAATCAAGAAAATAATAATGTGAAAAAAGGCTTTAGCCCTGAGGCTCTATCTAATATATTAGGTAGAATATCTGTTATGGCAGAGGAGATTGCTGAAAAAAGTGTGATTCCTTATGAAGAACTACCACAATATGATTTGTTTTTATCACAGGTAAAGGATTACTTAAATGATAGATTTGATGATGATAACTTTACTAATAATATACTTCAAAACTATATAAAAAGTGAAGTGATATCTAAGCCAGAAGATGGGAAAAAAAGAGGTTATACAAAAATTCACTTAATACAATTAGTTTTGTTAAGTTATATGAGACCTATACTTACTACAGAAGAAATAAGAAAGGTATTTAAACTAGCATTCAATGAAATAAACACTAGAGAAGATGATATTTTATCATGGGAAGATACTTATGAAGTTTTTTCAAAGATGCAAAAGGATAGTTTTAATGCACTTTTCATAAATGAAGAATTTAATGATAAAGAAAAATTAAGCGATTACTTTAAAAATCATGATTTTAAAGAAGAAGAACATGAAAGGATTCTTGTATTTTTAGTTGTAATGACATTAGTAGCTCAAGCTAGTTCAATTAAAAAGCTTGTAAGAAGAATTGTTAGCGAATATACTGATGAAAATTAGAAATTACAATATTCCCTAATAGCATGGATAAAATATTATCATATACCACAAAATAATTACGAATTTAAGAAATTATTTTTGGTATAGGAGCTGAATATATGAAACAATTACGTATAATTGATATTAAAGATAAACAATCTTCCCAAAAGTTTATCATGCTTGTTATGATTAAAAAGAAGTTTTATGATGCTGAGGGAAGAGTAATGCATTATGTGGGAGATAATAGTGGGGATTTAAAGGTATTTATACCAGAAGGTACTAAATATAATATAGGTGATGTTATAAGAATAGAGGCAGTTTCAGATGGTAAATTTAAAATAAATAAATCTGAAAAAATAGAAAATTTTAGAATAGAAGATTTTCTTCCTACTGTTAAAAGACCTATAGAAGATATAATGAATGATCTTAAATCTATATCTGATGAAGAATTTAAAGATAATGAAGTAAAAGCATTAAATGATTATTTCTTTAATGATATAGAATTTTTAAATAAATTTAAAAGAGCAATTGCAGGATTAAGTCAACATCATGGATATTTAGGTGGACTTGCTGAGCATACTCTAAATGTTACCTATTTGACTAAGGTTTTTGCTTATAGATACAATTGTAGACATAAAGAAATTGCTATTTTAGCTGCAAAGCTTCATGATATAGGTAAAATATATGAATATAGTTATGATGGACCATTTTCTATGAGTATGAGGGGAGAAATGGAGGGGCATATAGTAATAGGTATAAATATGATAGAAGATGCCTTTAAAGACCGACCAGAACTTTATACAGAAGAGTTCAAACATAGAATAAAGGGATGCGTGGTTCAACATCATGGTAAGGTGGAATATGGCTCACCTAAAGCACCTAATACTGAAGAGGCGTTTATAGTCCATTATGCTGATTATGTAGATGCAACAATGAATAAGATAGAGCAAATTAAGGATATAACTGAACCAGGAACATGGTCCGAATATGACAGGAGAATAGGTACAAAATTATTTGTATAAAAATAAAAAAAAGCTATGAAAGTTCATAGCTTTTTTAGTTAGGTATCTGAAAGAAAATAATAAACCAAAGATGTTAGTATTTTTTTTTGAATATGCCTAATATCAGACACGGCGTCAAGTTCTGCTCATAGTGATGCTATTGGCAGGTTCTGACAACGTAGTATGATGGGAAATAGGATAACATACTGGTCTATTATTTTTTTGAAGATGCCTTATTCTTATATAGAAATATTTGATAATTTTTATAAGATTATGGTGTTAGCATATTTTTAGTTACTAACAAGTACTTGGTGCTACTGTACTTGATGCTACTCTAAAAGTCTCTCCAAAAATTGTTTTTGAATAGAAGACTCTACAATTTTCAAATATTTCTGCTTCCTCGTTATCTACAACAAATTTTATTCCTTCAACTGTTTCGGTTATATCGTTTTGTTTCTGCTCATCCAGAACAGCTCCTAAAGTTGGGCCGCCTCAACCAAAGCCTTTGATCATTAATCTGAAAGCGTCCTTATCGCTTTTTTCAAGCTTACTTAAAAGGGCATTTTTTGTTTTTTCGTCAAATGATATTTTCATTAAAATTTTCCTCCTTTATTTTAAGTAGTTGGTTATAATATTAGTGTACCAAAAACTTATGATATAAATCATTTAGTTAGTGGTAATGTTTAGCTACATATCAAATTTAGATTATTAATAAAAATATTTAGTATATTTGTATAACTCATGACATTTATTATAGTATATATATAGAATTCCTTAATCAAGATTTAGCTTATACAGCATTTTAATCTCTATAATAAAGATTCTTACTTATGAATTAAAAATTAAAAATAAAACATAGGAATTATGGTCAAAACTTCACCGTCAAACCTTTGAAATTTTTTAGAGTAAACTTTATTTTAAGAAATCTACTTAAGGTGAATTTCATCCACAATTCGTATTCTTAACTATTAATTCTTAATTTTAAGGGGTTAAGTTATTTTTATAGAAATTTATTTTTCACAGTATATTTTAAATTTTTATATTAGATATTTATATTATACTATATATATATTCAAATATCTATATATTTGAATATAATAATTTAAAATTATTTTATTTTAATAAATTTATAATACATATTATGTTATTTTAGCAAGTTTTGGTGAATATGATATAT
Source organism: Clostridium argentinense CDC 2741 (assembly GCF_000816675.1). Lineage (GTDB taxonomy): Bacteria > Bacillota > Clostridia > Clostridiales > Clostridiaceae > Clostridium_J > Clostridium_J argentinense. The sequence continues at coordinate 24,644 of NZ_AYSO01000019.1, forward strand.
ACTAAGTATAGATTTAATTTATGGATTCATATAATTATTTAAATTTTATAATTATAAAATTATTAATATAATATACATTCAAGTAAAATATTTGTAATTGAATAAAATATCTTGACAACTATTAAAGATTTATATAATATGTATTTTAAGATAAAGAAATATGTTAAAACTTTAATATAATCCTTTTAAGTTTGATCCTGTGAGATCAGAAAGGGAAGATAGTAGTGTTATGTAGGTATATAGGTGTAGCTATAATTATAGCTGTAGCTATATGTTTATAGTAAAGAAAAATGCTTTCCTTTCAGGAAAGCATTTTTTATTTTATAAAATTTTAAACTATTAAGTTACACTAATACCTTTAAATTAACCCAGTGAGGTAAAAAGGAGATGTCATTATGTTAAAAGGAAGAAATTTAATTGAGCCAATGGATTTTAGTTTAAATGAACTAGAGGAAATATTTATACTTGCTGACGATATCATTAAAAATCCATGGAAGTATTCAAAACTTTGTGAAGGAAAATTATTAGCTACACTTTTTTATGAACCAAGTACTAGAACAAGATTTAGTTTTGAAGCAGCTATGTTAAGACTAGGAGGAAGTATAATAGGATTTTCCGAACCAAATTCAAGTTCAGTAGCTAAAGGAGAAAGCATTTCAGATACTATAAGAACCGTTGCTTGCTATGCAGATATAGCAGTAATGAGGCACCCTAAAGAGGGGTCAGCATTAGTTGCAGCATCTAACTCAGAAATACCAGTTATAAATGCTGGAGATGGAGGCCATCAACATCCTACCCAAACTTTAACAGATCTTTTAACAATAAGAAGTATAAAAGGCAATTTATCAAATTTAACCATAGGATGCTGTGGAGATTTAAAATTTGGTAGAACAGTACACTCACTTATAAAAGCTTTATCTAGATATGAAAACAATAAATTTGTATTAATATCACCTCAAGAGCTTAAAGTTCCCGATTATATAATAAGACTTTTAGAAGAGAAAAACGTAGAATTTGTTCAAGTAGAAAAAATGGAAGATGTTATAGGAGAGCTAGACATACTATACATGACAAGAGTTCAAAGAGAAAGATTCTTTAATGAAGAAGATTATGTAAGATTAAAGGATTCCTATATCTTAGATGTTGAAAAAATGAATATGGCTAAAGAGGATATGATAGTACTTCACCCACTGCCAAGAGTAAATGAGATATCTTATGATGTTGATAATGATGAAAGAGCAGTGTACTTCAAACAAGCTAAATATGGAATGTTTGTAAGAATGGCACTAATTGCTAAATTATTAGGCTTAGCTTAAATAATGAATTAGGAGGAGTATGAATATGTTAACAATAAATAGCATTAAAAATGGAATAGTTATAGATCATATAAAAGCAGGTGGTGGAATAAAAATATTCAATTACTTAGGGCTAGATAAGGCAGAATATAGAGTTGCATTAATAATGAATGCTGAGAGTGAGAAGTTAGGTAAAAAAGACATTATAAAGATAGAGAATGTCATAAACATAGATTACGCAATTCTAGGCCTTATGGATAAAGGTATAACCATAGATATAATTAAAAATGAAAATATATCTAAAAAAATAAGCTTAAAGTTACCTGAGAGAGTAGAGAATGTTATTAAATGCAAAAATCCAAGATGTATAACTTCTATAGAACCATATTTAAATCATGTTCACTACTTGGTAAATGAAAAGGCAAAAGAATATAGATGCAAATACTGTGATGATATAAGAAAAGTAGGAGAGTTTATTTAATAAACTCTCAAAAGGAGAGAGTATTTATGGAACTGTGTATAAAGAATGCTAAGGTAGTTGATTGGTGTGGAACATTTATAGGAGATGTGTATATTAAGAATGGAATCATAACAGAGATCGGTAAGGATTTGGAAAAGAACTGCAATATAATAAATGCAAAAGGCTTAACTCTAATGCCATCCTTTGTAGATCTGCATGCTCACTTTAGGGATCCAGGATTAACCTATAAGGAAGACATAGAATCAGGCTCTAAAGCAGCAGTTAAAGGTGGATTTACAATGGTTAACCTCATGGCGAATACAAATCCTGTGTGCAGTTCTATGGATACTGTAAACTATGTTAAGGATAAAGCTAAAGAAACAGGGCTTATAGATATACATCAAGTGGTTTCAATAACTAGAAATTTTAATGGACAAGATATTAGTCACTTAGATGAAATAGATAATTCTATAAAAGTAATTTCTGAGGATGGAAAAGACGTAGTTGATAGCATGGTGATGTTAAAAGCAATGAAAAAGGCAGAAGAGAAAGATTTTACTGTAATGTGTCATTGCGAGGATCCATATCTATCAAATTATGATATGAGAATTGCTGAAAACATAATGACTAAAAGAAACATAGAATTCTCTAAAATTACCAATTGTAAACTGCATATTGCACATGTAAGTGCTTTAGAAGCAATGAGTGATATCATTGAAGCAAAAAAGCAAGGATTAAAAGTGACCTGCGAAGTTGCACCTCATCATTTGGCATTAACTAATAAATACAATTATAGAGTAAATCCTCCTCTTAGAGATAAAGAGGATATAGATTTCTTAATAAAAGCTATAAAAGAGGGATATGTAGATGCAATAGCTACAGATCATGCTCCTCATAGTGAAGAAGATAAGATAAAGGGAGCACCAGGCATTTCAGGATTAGAGACAGCCTTTTCAATAGCCTACACAAAGTTAGTAAGAGAAAAGAATATAAGCTTAAATAAGTTAAGTGAAATAATGAGCAAAAATCCAAGTGAGTTGTTAGGAGTAAATAAGGGAACAATTGAGATTGGCTACGAGGGGGACTTAGTGCTATTGGACTTAGAAGCAAGCTACGAGATAAATTCAAGAGAATTTTGGTCTAAAGGAAAAAATACTCCCTTAAATGGAATGAAAGTATATGGGAAAATAGTTAAAACTATAAAAGGCGGAAAAGAAGTTTATTCTAATGATGAATATAACTAGACGGTTTAAAAAATAAGTTAATAAGAAAAACTATTTTCAATATTAGGTTATCAGAGATCAGCCATAAAAATTTTATGACTGAAAACTGATAATTTATCCTATATAAATAAGATTGATAAGGAGATAAAAATGATAATAGATAAATTATTTAAAACTGTTGAAGAAAAAGGACATGTGTGTGTAGGATTGGATACAGATTTAAGCTATATACCAAATATTTTTCTAAATAAATTTAGTTCACTAGAAGACGCAATATTCGAGTTTAATAAGGCTATAATAGATGAAACTATTGATGTTGCAGCTTGCTATAAACCTCAAATAGCCTATTATGAAGCATTAGGAATATCAGGACTTATGGCCTATAAAAAAACATTAGAGTATATAAAGGTTAAAGGCGGAATAAGCATTGGAGATATAAAAAGAGGAGATATATCAAAAACAGCTGAAATGTATGGTAAAGCTCATTTTGAAGGAGATTTTGAAGCTGATTTTATAACATTGAGCCCATATATGGGATTAGATAGTATCGAACCATATCTTCCATATATTAAAGAAAAAGAAAAAGGCGTATTTCTGCTAGTTAGAACTTCAAATAAAGGGGCTAAGGACATTCAATATATTGATACGCTAGACGGAAAAAAGGTATTCAATTTAGTAGGGGAAAAAATTCAGAACTTAGGAAAAGAATGTATAGGAGAGTGTGGATATAGCTCAATAGGAGGAGTTGTAGGATGTACTCATGTAGAAGAAGGTGTAGAGCTTAGAAACAAGCTAAACTCAATGTTCTTCTTAATACCTGGATATGGTGCACAGGGGGGGAAGGCAGAAGATGTTGCATTATATTTAAAGAATGGAAACGGTGGAGTTGTAAATTCATCAAGAGGTATAATGCTTGCTTATAAAAAATATGAAGGCGGAGAAGCAAACTTTGCAAAATATGCTAGAAAAGAAGTTATAAGAATGAGAGATGAAATACTAAGGGCTATAAGGCAGGAGTAGTTACAATGAATATAAATAAGAAGTACACAGTAAATACAGTTATAGAAAATATTCAAGTATGTGAGGGTATATATAAGTTAAAAATAGAAGGAAACTTTAAAGCAGAACCTGGACAATTTTATATGTTAAGAAGCTGGGATAATGAACCTATACTTTGGAGACCTATAAGTGTACATAACGTAGATGAAAAGGGAGAAAATATAGAGTTTTTATATGCAGTAGTAGGACAGGGAACTGAACTTTTAAGCAGACTTAAAAGAGAAGATAAAATAAGTGTTGTAGGTCCATTAGGAAATGGATTTGATATAGAAGAAGCTAGCGGTAAAAAAGTAGCTTTAGTAACAGGGGGAATAGGTGTAGCTCCTATACACTATCTTTCAAAGAAAATAAAAAATTCTCAAATAGATGTGTTTGCAGGGTTTAAACATGATGTATATGGGTTAGAAGAGATAAAAGACCAAGTAAACTCAGTGAATATATCAACAGAAGATGGAAGTTATGGTCATGAAGGATATATAACAGAAATATTTGAACCTGAAAAATATGATTTAGTGCTGTGCTGTGGGCCAGAAATTATGATGTATAAGGTAATAAATATGTGTAGAGAGAAGAATATTAAAGTCTATATATCAGAAGAAAAGAAGATGGCTTGTGGTTTAGGGGCTTGTTTAGTGTGTACGTGTAAGACTAAGTATGGTAATAAAAGAACTTGTGTAGATGGTCCTGTATTCTCAGGAGAGGATATAGAGTTTTAATTTATTGTAAGGGGGTTGACTTAGGTTGTTAGGTGTTAATATATGCGGAGTAGATTTTAAAAATCCCATAATAGCAGCTTCAGGTACATTTGGATTTGGTGAAGAATATAATGAACTCTTTGATGTATCAAAACTTGGAGGTATATGCACAAAGGGACTTACCATTAATGCTAAGGATGGAAATTATGGAGTTAGAATGATAGAAACTTCATCAGGGATGATTAATAGTGTAGGGCTTCAAAATCCTGGAGTACACCATTTTCTAAATGATGAAATTAAAAAAATGGAAAAAATGAATACAGTAATAATAGCCAATTTAGGAGGCTCTACAATTGAGGAATATTTAGAGGGAATAGAAAAATTAAATGACAGTAATGTGGATATGATTGAACTTAATATATCCTGTCCAAATGTTAAAGAAGGTGGGATGGCATTAGGTATAAAATCTCATATTGCTTATGATGCTGTAAGACAAGTTAAAGCATTATGTAAGAAACCACTTATAGTAAAACTATCACCTAACGCCGAAGATATAAGAGAAATGGCATATAGATGCTGTGAAGCAGGGGCGGACGCACTATCTCTTGTGAATACTTTTAAGGCAATGGCAATTGACATATATAAGAAAAAGCCTGTATTTGACAATATATATGCAGGATTATCTGGACCAGCAATAAAACCTATAGCACTTAGAATGGTTCATGAAGTTTGTCAAATAGTAGATATCCCAGTTATCGGATTGGGTGGAATAAGAACATGGCAAGATGCGATAGAATTTATAATGGCAGGTTCACAGGCAGTTCAAATAGGTACTGCAAATTTTATAAAGCCTGATGTAACTTTAGACATAATAAATGGTATAGAAAAATATTTAGAATCTGAAGGAATTAAAGATATAAGTGAAATAAGGGGAATAATTTAAAAAATCAAATAAAATATTGATAAATTTGCAATTTAAGATTAAAAGGAATTCATCAAAATATAAATATATTTCGGAGGTTAGCAATGGAAAATAAAGATAAAATGGTTATAGATACATTAGTGGAAACAGAAGCATTATTAGAAGGACATTTTCTACTATCTTCAGGAAAACATAGTAATAAATATTGTCAATGTGCAAGATTATTACAGTATCCAGATAAAGCAGAAAAAATTTTAAAATTAGTTGTAGAAAAGATAAAGGATATGGATTTTGATGTAGTTGTAGGTCCAGCTATGGGAGGAGTAATAGTTGCTTATGAGCTTGCTAGACAATTAGGTAAAACAGCAATATTTACTGAGAGAAGGGAAGGAGTTATGACTTTATCAAGATTTGAAATTGCAAAGGGGACAAAAGTCATTATATCAGAAGATGTTGTAACTACAGGAAAATCTACTATGGAAGTTATTGAGGTTCTGGAAAAATTAGGAGCAGAAGTTGTGGGAGTTTGTTCTATAGTTGATAGAAGCAGTGATGACTGTAAATTAAAATTACCTTTATATAGTGCAATAAAATTGAATATAGAAACTTTTGATGCTGATGAGTGTCCACTGTGTAAAAAACAAGTTCCATACGTTAAACCAGGCAGTAGAATTATAAAATAATTGTCGCAATTAGTCTATAAAAAAAGTTTATTCATTAGTTAAGAATAAATATTCAAACAGTGTGTTAATTTTGCATCAAATAAAGTAAAAATGCATAATATTTTAGGCTGTTATGCATTTTTTTGTAGCGCCTCTGTATAATGTGATAATTTGTAATTATTGACATGAAAGTGAAAAAAATTTACTATGAAGTTATAAATATCTCAATATTCTGAATATGTGCGTCAGATAAAATAGTGTTAAAAATATATGGGGGGGTTAATAATGAAAATTGTGTTAGCTTTAGGGGGAAACGCACTGCAATCAAATCCAAAAGATAAAAGTGCAAAAGCTCAATTAGAAACATGTAAAGAAACGGCAAAATCAATAGTAGATTTGATAGAAGATGGTCATACAATATCTATCGTTCATGGAAACGGACCTCAAGTTGGACAAATAGTAGCTACTGTAGAGGATGCCATAAAACAAAATGAAACAAATGTATTATTTCCATTTGATGTATGTGGAGCATTCTCACAAGGATATATCGGATACCACCTTCAAAATGCCATTTCAGAGGAACTCGCTAGAAGAAATATAAATAAACCTGTAGCTACAATAATCACTCAAGTTGTTGTAGATAAGAATGATAAGGGGTTTCAAAATCCAACAAAACCAATAGGATCCTTTTATAGCAAAGAAATAGCTGAAAAATTAGAAAAAGAACAAGGATATATTATGAAAGAAGATGCTGGTAGAGGGTATAGAAGAGTAGTTGCATCACCTAAACCAATAGATGTAATAGAAAAAAATACAATTAAACATTTAGTTGACAGTGGCAATATAGTAATATCATGCGGCGGAGGGGGAATACCTGTAATCAAAGAAGGATCAGAGGTTAAAGGAGTTGCCGCAGTTATAGATAAAGATTTTGCAGCAGAGAAATTGAGTGAGATATTAGATGCGGATTGCTTGTTAATATTAACAGCGGTAGAGAGAGTTTGTATAAATTATAATAAACCAGAAGAAAAGTCACTTGATATTATAACTTTAGAGGAAGTTGATAGATATATAGCGGAAGATCAATTTGCACCTGGAAGTATGTTACCTAAAATAGAAGCATGTAAAAAATTTGTAATGCATGATGATGATAAAGTTGCAATAATTGCTTCTCTTTTGAAAGCGAAAGAAGCATTGAAAGGATTATCAGGTACTAAGATAGTTAAATAATTTTTGATAAAACTTACGTAATTTTAGAAAAGTTAATAAATCAATTCATAATAAAGAAAAATATATAAAATTCTAAGTTCACTTAGATAACCTTAGTAAATAAGATTTATGAATTGCAAGTAGGGTATCCTGTAGAGAAATGAGAGGTTTCTCATTATGAATTAAGGAAGTGATAGTTTGTGGAAAAAAGAAATATAGAAGTTTACTCAGAAATTGGTAATTTAAAAACTGTTCTTCTGCATAGACCTGGAAAAGAAATAGAGAACCTTACACCGGAGTATCTAGAACGGCTTTTATTTGATGATATTCCCTATTTGAAAATCGCTAGAGATGAACATGATAAATTTGCAGATCTATTTAAAATTAATGGTGTAGAAGTTTTATATCTTGAAAATTTGGTGGCTGAAGTTGTAAAAAACTCAGAAATTAAAAAAAGATTTATAAATGAAATCATATGTGAAAGTAATATAGAAAAGGATTATATTAAAAATGAAATAAAGTCATATCTTCTCTCTATGTTGCCTAAAGAGATGATAGATACTGTAATGGCAGGAGTTAGAAAAATTGATATCTCTATGAAAGAGAGCTCTAATGAGTATCCATTCTTGCTAGATCCTATGCCAAACTTATATTTTACTAGAGACCCATTCGCCTGCATAGGAAATGGTGTATCTCTTAATTCTATGAAAAAGCCTATTAGAAGAAGAGAAAGTATATTTGGTAAATATATATTTAAATATCATCCTCATTTCAAAGACTCTAATATTAAAATTTATTACGATAGAGAGGATGAATTTCACATAGAAGGTGGAGATCAATTAGTATTGTCTAAAGATGTTTTAGCAGTAGGGTATAGTGAAAGAACGGACAAAGAGGCTATATTTACTTTAGCTAAAAATGTTTTTAAAGCTAATGAAAGCTTTAAAAACATTTTAATATTCGACATACCTAAAATAAGGGCATTTATGCATTTAGATACAGTATTTACAATGGTTGATTATGATAAATTCACCATACATCCAGCTATAGAAGCTAGTTTAAAAGTAACAAATTTAAGCTACGATAAAACTAAAAATGAAATAGTTGCAATGGAAGAAGAAGATAGTCTAGAAGCTATATTATCTAAATATTTAGGTCGTGATATTACACTTATAAGATGTGGTAATGGAGATCAAATAATTTCGGGAAGAGAACAATGGAATGATGGTTCTAATACCCTAGCTATATCACCAGGTAAAGTTATAACTTATGATAGAAATTATGTAACTAATGAACTTTTAGATAAACATAATATAGAAGTGTTTTCTATTGCTTCTAGTGAGCTCTCTAGAGGAAGAGGAGGGCCAAGATGTATGTCAATGCCATTTATTAGAGAAGAATTAAAGTATTAAGCTAAGATTTAAAGTAATAAATTTTAATGATTGTTTAAGTATAGCTAAATATAAAAAATATTGATTAGGGGGAATTGAATATGTTTAATCTTAGAAACAGGCATTTTTTAACACTTATGGATTTTACACCAAAGGAAATTAATTTTTTACTTGATTTAGCTCAGGATTTAAAGAAAGCTAAGTATACTGGAGTTGAAAAGCAAAAATTAAAAGGTAAAAATATAGCGTTATTGTTTGAAAAAGATTCAACAAGAACAAGATGTGCTTTTGAAGTTGCTGCACATGATCAAGGTGCTCATGTAACATATCTTGGACCAACAGGAAGTCAAATGGGTAAAAAAGAATCTATAGCTGATACTGCTAGAGTTTTGGGAAGAATGTATGATGGAATAGAATATAGAGGATATGGTCAAGAAATAGTTGAAGAGCTTGCAAAATATGCAGGAGTTCCAATATGGAATGGACTTACAAATGAAGACCATCCAACTCAAATATTAGCTGACTTTTTAACAATAAGAGAGCATTTCTCAAAGCCACTCAGTGAAATAAAATTTGTTTATGCTGGTGATGGCAGAAACAATATGGCCAATGCACTTATGATAGGTGCTGCTAAAATGGGGATGGACTTTAGAATAGTAGCTCCAAAATCATTATTTCCAGAAGATGAATTAGTTAAAAAATGTGAAAAAATTATAAGTGAAACTGGTGGAAAAATCACATTAACTGATAATGTTGAAGAAGGGGTTAAAGACGTAGATGTTATATACACAGATGTTTGGGTATCAATGGGAGAACCTGATGAAGTTTGGGAACAAAGAATTAAATTATTAATGCCATACCAAGTTAATAAAAAGATGTTAGAATTAACAGGAAATAAAGATGTTAAGTTCATGCATTGTTTACCAGCTTTCCATGATGTAAAAACTAAGATTGGAAAAGAGATATATGAAAAATTTAGCATAGAATCAATGGAAGTTACTGATGAAGTATTTGAAAGCTCTGCTTCTATAGTATTTGATGAAGCTGAAAATAGAATGCATACTATAAAAGCTGTTATGGTTGCAACTTTAGGACAATAAAATAGTTAAGCTAGCCCTAGGAGTAATCCTTAGGGCTAGTTTTGTTTAAATCATTTTTAACAAGTTAATAAGATAATATTTTTTTAATATATTTTAATAAAATTTATAAATAAATACTCTATAGTTTATAGAATTTATATTAAACTATTATTTAATATATTTGATTTGAAGTATACTGAATAATAATAGTAATATAACAAACAATTGAAACAGTATGTTTATTGTATGTAAAGTTATTAACATATTTAACGATATACTTTTAAAGCAAATTAATTTAATAACTACATAATAAGATAAAGAGAGGATATGTTATATGAAAAAAGAATTAATTTGGAAGGCGTTAGATGGATTTTCTACGGAACATTTATGCCTTTATGAAGATCAAGATGGAATAGTAGCGAATTCTGTTGTTATAGGGATGAATGAAAATGCACCATTTCGTATTAATTATGAGATAAATTGCAATTTAGACTGGAAAGTAAATAAAGTTGATATAAGGAAATTTGATAGTGAATCTGCAAATATTACTTTATTATCAGATGATAATGGAGTTTGGAGAAAAAGTTGTGGCGAAGAGATAGAAGATTTAAGAGGCTGTATGGATATTGATATTTCAATTACGCCTTTTACTAATACTATTCCAATTAGAAGATTATCTTTAAATCCTGGAGAATTAAGTGAAATAAGGGTAATTTATATTGATGTTCATAATTTTAGGCTAAAACCTGTGACGCAAAGATATACTTGTTTAGATACAAATTTAGAAGGATTTAAATATAAGTATGAGAATTTAGACAGTGGTTTTGCTACTGAGTTTTTCGTTGATAAAAAAGGATTAATAATTAATTATCCAGATATATTTGAAAGAGTGGACTAAGAGATGAAACTATAAAAATCTCTAATGAGAATAATAAAAATGTAAAAGTTAAAATAACAGGAAAAGAGTCTAAAGAAAATATTAAAATTAAATTTTTATAATGTAAGTAGATAGATTAAAGTAATATTAGATAAATAGCGATATAAGAATTATTATTAATTAATATATAATATTAATTTAAAATATTTTCTGATAATATCATTATTATTCTTTACAGTAACAATAATATCTGTTAAATTATAATTACAACAAAAGAGAGAAAGTTGATTAATTTGCATATATTAAAAATAGAATATTAGGTATATTTTTCGATTAATTCTAGAAAAATATATATATGATAATTTTATAATTTAGGAGGAAATATTATGAAAAAGTATGTTTGTGTAGTATGTGGATATGTTTATGACCCGGCTGAAGGAGATCCAGATAACGGAGTAGCACCAGGAACATCTTGGGAAGATGTTCCAGAAGAGTGGTTATGTCCATTATGCGGAGTAGGTAAAGATCAATTCGAAGAAGAATAAAATATAGTTTACACATAATAAAAGTCACTATTTTAATAGTGGCTTTTTTATAATATAAAAAAACAATCATAAAACTTTATTACTCTTAATATTATATATCATCAATTAGGTTATAAATTAGGCAGAAGGAGAGAAGATTATGTTAAATGAAGTTCCAACGGTGATTTATGATTTGGAAGGAATTCCTATGAGAGTAATAAAAGCTTCTAAAATTTTTTTTAAAAATAGAAATGAAGAAGGTTATATACTTCATATAGAAAAAGCAGAAAAAGTTACTGCCATAAGTGAATTTGAACTTAAATATATAGATGGTAAGTATATTTTAAATAGGAAAATTTTTAGAGAGATAATATTGGTATAATTTCAAAGTAAAAGGGGCAATTCTATTATTGGAAGTTGCTCTTTTTGTTTATGTAAAAACTTCTAAAAAAATATAAATAAATTTTTCTAATTTGTGCAAACTAATATTATAAAAGAACGAGGAGGATTTAAACTATGAAGAAAAATTTAAAAACACTATTATGTTCAGTAATGGTATTATCTATTTTTACACTTCCTTTAATGGGATGTCGTACAACTACAACAACAGACGGTAATAAAGGTACAACAAATGGTACTAACACAACGAATGGTACTAACACAACAACAGACGGTAATAAAACAACAACAAATGGTACCAATACAACGAATGGTAACAATACAACAAATGGTACCAATACAACAAACGGAAACGCGGATACAAAGAGAGCACAAGATATAAGCACTAAAGTTCAGGCTGTAAAAGGAGTAAGCAGAGATGCTGTAGTTGTTAATGACAATACTGCTGTAGTTGGTGTTACATTAGAAAACACTGATATGAAATTAGATGATAACATGAGAAGATCTATAGAAAATGCAGTTAAAGAAGTAGATCCTAATATTACAACTGTTAAAATAACTAATGATACAACTCTATTTGACAGAATACAAACTATGGCTAAAGATGTTATGAATGGAAAAACAGCGACAGATATTAGAACTAACTTCGATACTTTAGTAAATGATATTAGATAATAAAACTAATAAAAAACTCTACGAAAAAGTGTAGAGTTTTTTTATTTTAGGTAACATTTGTTACCGATTATTTTATACTTAATTGATATAATTTCATTGTAAGGTAAATAAACAGAAAATATTGTTTAGATAAATTGAAGTAAAAAATATTTCTATTTATTGAAGGAGTTAAACAAAAATGTTTGAAGCGATTAAAAATATATTTAAATCAAAGGCAGAGGGGGAAAAAGAAATGTCAATGTTTTGTTATCAATGCGAGCAGACAGCTGGAGGAAAGGGTTGCTCTAAAGTAGGGGTTTGTGGTAAAAATCCTAGGGTAGCAGCACTACAAGATTTATTAATCCATCAATTAAAGAGTATATCATTATATGGAGAAAAGTTAATTGAAAAAAATATTAAAATTGAAGATGAAGTAAACGAGTTTATGATGGATGGACTATTTTCCACATTAACAAATGTTAACTTTGATGAGGAGAGATTCGTTAAATATATAAATAAGTCAGAAGAGATCAAAAGAGCATTAGAGAATAAAGTCGGTGCAATGGTTGGAAATGATATAGCTATGTACATTTCACCAAAAACTGTTGATGATATGGTTAATGAAGGAATGAAACATGGAATAATGAATGATGGGTCACCAGATGAAGATATTCGTTCATTAAGAGAATTGATAGTATATGGACTAAAGGGTATAGCAGCTTATTCACATCAAGCAAATGTTTTAGGAAAGTCTGATGAAAGGGTTAATAACTTTTTCTATAAAGCTTTAGCTGGAATAACTAAATTAGAGAATGGAATTGGAGAACTATTCGACTTAGCTATGGAATTAGGACAAGTTAACTTAATAGTTATGGAATTATTAAGTAATACAAATAGAGGATTCTATGGAGTTCCTGAGCCAACAGAAGTATTAATTACAAAGAAGAAAGGTCCATTTATAATAGTTTCAGGACACGATTTAACAGATTTAAAACAATTATTAGAGCAAACAGAAGGAAAAGGAATAAATATATACACTCATGGAGAAATGTTACCATGTCACGCTTATCCAGAGCTTAAAAAGTATAAACACTTAGTAGGAAATTATGGTGGAGCATGGCAAGATCAGCAAAAAGAATTTGACAGTATTCCAGGTTGTGTTGTAATGACAACAAACTGTATACAAAAACCAAGAGAAAATTATAGTGATAGAATATTTACTACAAGTGTAGTAGGTTGGCCAAATGTTGCACATATAGAAGAAACAAATGGAGTTAAAGATTTCACTCCAGTTATTGAAAAAGCACTAGCACTAGGTGGATGGAACGAAGATGAAGCAGAAAAGAAAATCCTAGTAGGATTTGGACATGAAGCTACATTAAATCATGCAGATGCTATAATTAATGCTGTTAAATCAGGCGCTATAAAACATTTCTTCTTAGTAGGTGGATGCGATGGAGCTAAACCAGGAAGAAATTACTACACTGACTTTGCAGAAAAAGCACCAAATGATACAGTAATATTAACATTAGCTTGTGGTAAATATAGATTTAATAAATTAGACTTAGGAACAGTTGCAGGTCTTCCAAGATTATTAGATGTGGGACAATGTAACGATGCATACTCAGCAATTAAGATTGCCTTAGCTTTAGCTGAAGCCTTTGAATGTGGAGTGAATGATTTACCATTATCAATGATACTTTCATGGTATGAACAAAAAGCGGTATGTATATTGTTAACATTGTTATCAATAGGAATTAAGAACATTAAGCTTGGACCATCACTACCAGCATTTGTGTCTCCAAATGTACTAAATGTATTAATAGAAAAATTTAATATAGCTCCAATATCAACTGTAGAAGAAGACTTAAAAGCTGCTTTAGGTGAATAATAAAAAACCGTGACATAACTAAAATGTACCCTTTGTCAAGGACAGTTTAAAAAAAGTCTAAGCAGTACTAAGAAGATGATTTCTGTATTTTACGGGAGTCATCTTTTTTAGATTCCATTGACCTCGATAATTATTATAATAATCCATATAGTTACTAACTTCTTTTAAAAGCTCTTCAAATGTATTACAATTTTTAATATTTGTTTCATCCTTAAAATGTCCAAAGAATGATTCCTGCGGAGCATTATCCCAACAGTTGCCTCTCCTAGACATTGATTGTCCTATATTATAGTTCTTTAATATCTTTTGAAATATAGGGCTAGTATAATGAACCCCTTGATCTGAATGAATAAATGTATCTGACGAAATTAAAAACTTGTTTGAGGATATTAGTTTTTCAATAGTATCTGTTACAATATCTATTTTTAAGCTTTTAGATAAGTTATAGGCTAACACTTCATTAGTAGATGCATCTAGAACGGTCGACAAATAAGCCTTATGACCATTTTTATAAAATAGATATGTTATATCAGTAAGTAATACCTTTCCAGGTACTTCTTGTTTAAATTCTCTATTTAATAAATTCGGCAAGATCGAATGTTCTTTGGTAGCCTTCATCATTCTTCTATAAGGATTAGCTTTTCTATGTGGACATATAATATCATATTTATTCATTATTCTTCCAATACGCTTTAGATTGTAATTAATATTAAATTGATTTCCTAAAGTCATTTTAATTTGTCTAGCACCCTTTTTACGATTTTTGAAGTTGTATGCAATTAATATATTATTATAGCTTTCTAAATCACGCTCTTTGCGTGACATACGATTAGTATGAGATTTTATAGAAAAGTAATTATAATACCCTGAACGTGAAATATTAGATAATTTACATAAGTAACTAACCAAATTTTTAAGTTTATATTTATCTATAACTGATTTTATAAGGATATATTTTTGTTGCGTTAGCAATTTTACTTTTTCTTTTTCGCACTCCTTTCCAACATTTCCAACTTTTTTAGTAGTTCATTTTCCGCTTCTAAGAGTTTTATTTTAGCCTGAAGTTTTTCATACTTTTCTTCAATAGACAAATTTTTTTCGATAGGTCTTCCAGTATTGAATTTTCTAGTATCCTGAAGTTGAGTTACTCCATTTTTTCGAAATGCTGCACGCCACCTTTTACCACATGACTGAATGCGATTTAAACCTAAAATATCTATATTAAATCCACATTCTTCGAATATTTGTCGTGGAAATTTTCCATCTTCATTTTCCGCAATAAATAATCTTTTAAATTCATCAGTATATGTAATTCCTTTACTACTAACATTTTTTACAAATTTATTTTTAGATAATATTGCTATTTCATTTTCAGTAAATATTTTTTTACTCATTACAGTTCTCCTAATATCAATTATTCTTTATTTAATTATACATAAAAGTACCCTATAGGATAGACTTTTTTATAGTGTCCATCCTATAGGGTACATTTTAAACAGTCACGGTTTTTATGTTTTTAAAATTTAATTATAAACATAGCAATTTTTCAGTTATACATAATAACTACTAAATTAAGATTTTTTTATTGCAATAAATGAAGAGGTTTTTATATTATCAAATAGATATCCATTTTCATATTTATAAATATATTTATCTATAAATTCTTTAAGTATAGATATTTCCAATTCATTTTTTATTTTAAAGTGTTCTTTAAAAAAATTTAAGGCATTATCATAGTTTTTAAAAAATTGAGGAAAGTTATAGGTCAGTTCTTTATGCTCATAGTTACAGTTAAGTAATTTTAAATTTTCTAAGGTGTCAATTACATTAAATTTTCGTATAGGTCTATCGAGCATTTCATAAAGTATTTCTCTATTAAAATTATGGCTAGTTGGAATTGCAATAAACCCATAATCAAGAATTAAATCATAAAAACTTGATAAACTTTCTTTAGAAGTTGCACCGCCGCCATGAATACTTAAAGTAATATCATGAGGGGGTATATTAGCTTTTTCAAAAGGTGATAGTATAAAATCTATATTAGATATTTCTTTTGACTTTGCTTTCTTTCTAAAAAAATTTAACATATTAAAAGAAGAATCTACAGCAGTTATATGCTTAGCTTCTTTAGAAAGAGGAATAGAAAATGTACCAATACCTGCACCTATATCTAATAAAGTTTTATCTTTAAAATCAGGTACATACTTTTTTATTTCATCTATAATGATTTTTGTATATTCACATTTTTTATAGTTAATAGCATCATTATAGAATTGAATTAATTCCTCACTCCAATAGAAAGCATCTTTTTTCTTAAGTGGTACTTCAAAACTAACTAATATAAGTAATAATCTTTCTAGAAGAGTATCTCTATTTTCTTCAGTAACTTCTATTATAACGACATCCTTTCTACTCCTTATATTATTTAAGAATTCACAATCCCTTTTCTTTAAAACTCCAATAACTGCATTAGAACTATCTAACAATTTAAATACAATATCTTGAAATCTATAAGCCTTTGATTCCATAAAGCCTAATTCATCCATAATAACTACATTTCTTTCATAGAAACTTTTTTCTAATATACTGAAGACACCTTCATTAAAAGAAGACAAAAAAACTTTAGGATTATTGGAGTGCTTATTTAAAGGCATTTGAGATATGGAGTATTCTTCAGTACCATCATATAAAGAAATTAAGTTATATTTAAGTGTATTATTATCTATAACTCTTTCTGTAACGTATCCACCTATAGAAGTGTTGATTTTTTCTATGAGCTTTTTTAATAATGTAGATTTTCCTACACCTATTTCACCAGTTAAAAATAAATTTTTCATATCAATAGAATCCTTTCAAACTTTAAATATTAGCAGATATGACTATGATTTTATATCAAATTTAACTATTGTTTCATAAACATCATCTATATATTTTCTCGAGCTTTCTATACTTTGATTTACTATTATATCAGGGATAAAGGAGCCATCATATTTACTTGAAAAATAAAATTGCTTTGTAGCGTATGATATAGTTAACTTTGAATTTGGAAGAGCAACCCTTCTAGTATTTCCAGTACAATTTACTAATCCCCCTGTAGGCTCTCCAATTGAAATAGCTTCTAGCTTTGTTGTAATATCGGATGCTGCAGAAACACCACCTGAAAAAGTTTTTCTACCTACAATAACAAATATTTTTTCTTTTTTATTTAACTCATCGTTTTTAGCTATCATTTCTATAAAAGAAGTTATTAATCTTGAATCGCCACCACCATTATTTCGCAGGTCAATAACAAGTTTATCTATATCACTGCTATCAATTAAAACTTTCATTTCTGATAAGAAATCATTAAAAACAGGATAATCTGCATTATTATCACCAATTGTATATTTATCGTAGCAAACATTATATTGAAAATATAGTATCTTGTCTTTATCTATATATTTATACCAATACCAATCATGATCAGTTTTATCTTTAATTGCTATATATGGCTCAATAGTTTCGACTTCAAAACTACCATTTTTCTTTATAGATATATCTCGAGTAATAAACTCACCAGTATCATCTTGGAATTTCCATGTTGTTTTATCATTTTCAACAATTTCAAGATATTTTAGTATCTTTGGTTGAATTATATATACAGAATTCATATAGTTTACCCACATTTCACTTTCAGCTGGAATAAGAGTGTTTATAGTATCTACTACTTCTTTAATAGGTTTATTAGCTATCTCAACTACTTTTTTACCTATTAAATCTCTATATTCCAATGATGAACTTTCTACAACTAAACTGCTCCCATACCACCGTAAATATAATGGATATACTTCATCATAGTTATTAACTAATTCTATATTAGTATGACCATCTCCTAATGAAGCAACAATTTGTGTTAACCTTATTTTTATTTGTTCATCATCTAATATTTTTAAATCATTTTTTAGCTTACCAATTTTTTTATTAAAATTAGTACTATTCTTATTTAGGTATGGATGATTCTCTGTTAGAAGATTATTTAGATAATCAATATCTTCTATCCATTGGTTGCTAGTCATTGAAGAGTCTGAATTATTATTAATAAAATGATTATTTATTATAAAAGACATAAATATTATAAAAATTATTCCGAATAAAATAATAGGAGATTTTATGTTTTTATTAAGCATTTTTTTCATTTAATTTAATCCTCCGCTAAATATCATTACTACGTAAGAATAGTAAAATGTAAATATAAGTATAATATACAATGATATGGATTATATATCAATTAAATTTAAAAGTGATATATATAGATAAACTGATAATATATGGAGAGCACTGTTCACAGCTACAGTTAATCAATTTTAAATTTTTCAGCTTTTGATGAGAAATATCTATAATTGAGAGTTGGATAAAATCGTCCATTAAATAATTTAATATCGCGATTCTACCATTGTATAGACTAAATTTAGAAATGGTTTTTTTATATTATGTATCAATATTTCCGTTTCCAGAATATACAGATATTGAAGTATGTTTTAGAAAGGAAGGTTCTTATGAGTGAAATTTTGGTACAAGTTTTAATTATTATTACTGTAGTGCTCGGGATTACAGGTATAGTATTAATATTTAAAAAGAATAATATAGAACCAAAAGAAAAAGCGTTTGAGAATATTTATACTATATTGATAATGCTTCAAACCTTAGGATTTGCTGATGAAGAAACTAAAAAAATTTTAAGACTAATTATGGAAGGAGTAAAATATGTAGAAGATAATTTTAAAGATTCTCCTAATAATGTTAAAGAGAATCAAGCTTTTAATTTTATTAAGGAACAATT
Source organism: Clostridium argentinense CDC 2741 (assembly GCF_000816675.1). Taxonomy (GTDB): domain Bacteria; phylum Bacillota; class Clostridia; order Clostridiales; family Clostridiaceae; genus Clostridium_J; species Clostridium_J argentinense. The sequence continues at coordinate 43,803 of NZ_AYSO01000019.1, forward strand.
AGATATTTTAAAATTTGATAATGTTTTAAGTGATGATGATATAAGAACTTTTATAAGATTAGCAGCTGCATTTTTAGAACCTAATAAATTGCCTAGAGAAGATGATAATACAAAATCAGAATATAATATTGGAGTAAATGAAGATAATAAGCAAAATGATGATATTGATCAAGAGTATAAAAGTGAAGAAGATGATGATACAGTATAATTAAATTATAAAGGTGAAGTTACTAAGCTATTTCAACTATAAAGAGAGTAGAGGCTTAAAGTCAATCTTTATATTTTAATTTTAAGCAAAGAAAAGCGTGATATTTAATCACGCTTTTCTTTTGAGCCATCTAATAAAAGACAAATACTTTGAGCAGATATTCCTTCACCACTACCTGTAAAACCTAAACCTTCTTCTGTAGTAGCTTTTACATTTATTTTATTCTCTTCTATATTTAAAGCATTAGCTATGTTTTTTACCATAGTAGGTATATGAGGTGCCATCTTAGGTTTTTGAGCAATTATAGTTGAATCTATATTATTTATTTCAAAATTGTTATCCTTTAAAAGCTTACCAACACACTCTAATAATGCTATACTTGAAATTCCTTTGTATTTAGGATCAGTATCGGGAAAATGCTTTCCTATATCGCCTAGAGAAGAAGCGCCCAATAGACTATCCATTATAGCATGTATTAAAACATCAGCATCAGAATGTCCTAACAATCCTTTTTCATAAGGAATTTCTATACCGCCAATAATTAGCTTCCTATTTTCAACTAATTTATGTACATCGTATCCAAGACCTATTCTCATATTATTCCTCCTAAATTAAAGTTTAATTAAACTATAATATATCATTAACTAAATATATAATCAATTTATAATTGTAGAAAAAAAGTACGCCTTTGCGTACTATAATAAATTTCTAAAATTATATATTTGTATTTTTGGTGGGATTTCTTTATTCTTTGTTCTAAAGATATTTTTTAGATGAAAAATAACTAGGCTTAAAGTTATTTTAGGTTTAAGCTTATATCGAGTTTTAGTCTGAAAATTCACATAAATTATATTATTCTTCATCATACCAGCCCCCTACTTAAAATTTTTATTAAAAGCTCATGGTTCTGTTAGCAATTAAAATTATATCATAAACTGAAAAATAATGTAATATTTCAAATTTTAGGAATTATTACAAGATTGTAAATTAATTAACAGAGTTTATAGTAAAAGAGGAATTATTTAAAAAATATAAAAATTAGTATATGCAACTTATCCCCAAATTATTCACAATTATGTGGATAATGTTAATAATATTGATAAAATAACAAATTAAAAGTAGAAAAAATTTAAAAAATATTTTGATAATATTATACTTTTCAAATAAACACTTTTTTTATTAGACTATTAACATCAATTCCACAAATTATCAACATACAAAATGTGGACAATGTGTATAAGTAAAGGATTATCCACAGAATCTTGATAAATTTCTAGGCTTTTAAATATAAATATCTTAGAAGCTGTATATTAATTGTTGATAACTTATTAGCGTTAATTAATTAACTAAACCCAAATATTAATATTATTTGAAGTATTTGCAAAAATTTAATAAAGTGATATAATTATTCATGGTGATCACTAAAGTTAAAAATGTCAAAAAACAAGGGATTATAATGCTTTATTAAAATACTAAATATTTTAAATTAATATTAATTTTTATGGCTAAATAGTTAATTGTTTTTAGGAGGAAATTATTATGAAGAAAGTATTATCTATTATTTTAGCTGGGATGATGACATTCTCACTAACAGCTTGTGGAAGTAAGACAGAAACTGAAACAAATAAAGAAGTTACTAAAGAAGAAAACAAGGTAGAAGAAACAAAAACAGAAGAGGTTAAACATGAAAGCTTTAAATCATTACTAAACTCAATAGCAGAAAAAGATTATGGCTATTCAGAAGTTAACACTATAAAAATAATGAAAGAAGAAGATGTAGCTAAGTATCAAGAAAAAGCAAAAGTTGTAGTTGATAAAGCAATGGAAGATAATAAAATAGAAGCAGCAAAAGCAAAAGTTTATCCATATTATATAAATATAAATGGGGATAAATCAGAGAAGGATTATGTAGTTGTTTATGGAGATGATAAAGTTCCTACTACAGTTTATGAAATAGTATTAAGTATTTCAGATGAATTTGAGCCAAGCTTAAAAGAAGTTAAAGAAACAAAGGATATAATTAATGATCAGTTTAAAACTTTATTTGCTGATGAAGTAAAATAGTTTTCAACAGTAAATTAACAAGTTATCCACAGTGGACATGTTAATACTGTGGATTAAAAAAAAGCATGGAGTATATACCCCATGCTTTTTTAATATAAAATTCATCTACATGTTATTCAATTCATAGCTTAATTCAATGCACGATTCACAATTGTGGATATTTCTCAGCAGAAGCTGAGAAATTTTTAATTGATTCTTTTTTCAAGTTACACAGTAACTTCTTTTGCAGAAGAACTAGCAATTATATTGCTAGTTAAAAAACCTATTAAAGAAATTATTTTGCTAAAAAATAATTTCATCCTTAATTGTGAATTGTGAACTGTACATTGTGAATTATTTTAACTTCTTTTAGATGCTTCTTCTGTTTTTAGTGAGCTTTCTACAAGCTCATTTATAGTGTTCATTTCTTCTTCCGTCAAATATCTCCAATTACCAATAGGTATATTATCAAGAGTTACGTTCATGATTCGAATTCTTTCTAGTTTAGTAACGTTATATCCTAAATATTGACACATTCTTCTAATTTGTCTATTTAAACCTTGAGTCAATATTATTTTAAACACATATTTACTTTCTTTTTTTACTTTACATTTTTTTGTTACTGTATCTAATATAGGTACTCCACTACTCATTTTATGAAGAAATTCATTAGTAATGGGCTTGTCAACAGTAACTATATATTCTTTTTCATGATTGTTTCCTGCTCTTAAAATTTTATTTACTATATCTCCATCATTAGTTAAGAATATTAATCCTTGAGAAGGTTTGTCTAATCTTCCTATATGAAATATTCTTTCAGGATAGTTAATATAGTCTATTATATTTCCTTTTATATGTCTTTCAGTAGTACAAGTAATTCCTACAGGTTTATTGAAGGCAATATAAACTCGTTTCTTTTTAGGCTTAATTATTTCATTATTAATTTTAACTATATCTTTAGAAGTTACTTTTGAGCCTATTTCTGCTTTTTTATTGTTTATATATACGAAACCTTTTTCAATTAGCTTATCTGCCTCTCTTCTAGAACAAAACCCACTTTCGCTAATATATTTATTTAGTCTTATTCCTTCATTAATATGGCTAGTCATATTACACCTTCCTTTAAATATCAACGTCATTAATTATTATATACTATAAAGTTTATATTAACGCATTTAAAATATAAATTTACTGCAAATAAGAAGGGAAAATTTATTAAAAAGGTAAATTAATTATATAAAAGGTATGGAATTTCATGTATAATTTAAAATAAGCTTTATAATATATCTAAAATATTATAAAGGGTTATTTAGTTTTTAAAATTTTTTTAAATAGGGGGGAGGAGAAATTATATGAAAAAACTTTGGCGTAGCTTAGGCACTATGGTTATGACTATGATATTTATATTTTTATTAAATATTAACATTGCTAAGGCTTCAATTTTAGAAATAGAACATAAGATTAATCAACCTATTAATAAAGTTTGGACGATATATCTTAATGATAGATTGAGCAGCAATGCGATAAATAATCTATCTGATAATATTATAGTCATAACAGCTAATAGTGAACGACCAGCTGTAACTTTTAGTTATGATGCTAATAATAAAGCAATTAGAGTGAATCCGCCAGCTGGTGGTTATAAGTATAATGAAACTTATAGCATTATGGTGAAAGATTCTTTAGTTAGTGAAAATGGAGTTAAACTTATTTCAGGTGCAGTTATAGATTTCACTACGGTTAAAGAAGCAAATAGCACAGTAAACGCAAGTAAGGGAACAGTAACTTACAAGGATTATGGATTTACCTTAGACCAATTTGTGGACAAGCAGATGAATCAACGTCCAATATATAACCGCTGGGCACCGTTTAATACAAGTGCAAGTAGTATAAGTGTTAAGCAATTTGCTGATGCAGAAAGATTTTCAGTAAGTGATTATGGTATGTACCAATTTTTAAAGTTGAACTATATGGAAGGTATAACTGCTAGTGATTTAGATGCTCAGCTTAAAGGAAAAGGTATTTTAAATGGATTAGGAAAAGCTTTCGATAGTGCAGCAAAGAAGTATAATGTAAGCCAAGCTTATTTAGTGGCACACTCAATTTTAGAGACAGGAAATGGAACCTCTAAACTTGCTACTGGTGTGGATTATAAAACTCCAGATGGAAAAACTGTTAAAGTTTATAATTTGTTTGGTATAGGTGCATTCGATAGTGATCCTATAAATGGGGGAGCTAAAAGAGCCTATGAAGAAGGATGGACAACTCCTGAAAAAGCTGTTGAAGGTGGAGCAAAATGGATATCTGAAAATTATATACATAGGTCAGAATCATCGTTCAGAGAGCCAGACCAAGATACACTATATAAAATGAAATGGAATGTAGAAAACTTTGCTAGTCCTTGGCATCAGTATGCAACAGATATAGCTTGGGCTTATAAACAGGTAGGTAGAATTAAAAATATATTAGATAATATACCAAATGCTAAATTGCAATTTGAAATACCTAGATTTGTAAAATAAAAGGTTTTGACTAAAAGTCAAAACCTTTTATTTTATTAGAATTTATTATTATTATTATTTACATTTATAATATATTTTTTCTCATTAGCATATTTTATAAATTTTTCTAGATTCAAAATATTATTTTTTTTATTTTTAGTTACATATATTTTTACTTCACCCATATGAAATCCGTCTGGTATATTTAATTGTTTTTGGTTAATAGCCTCATCAAATAACATCATCAATCCATCATTTAGGGAATTTCCCACAATATTTACACTATTAGTTAATTTAAATCCATTAGAATCTGTAGCAGATGCTTTTACTATCCTATTGTTATTATTAACATCTATTTTAACAGTACAATTCATATCTGCAACTAAAGAAGTTTTAACAGAAAAACCATTAAATATATATATGATACCTGCAATTAAGAAGATAGATAGTACTACAGGAATTAAATATGAGAAGAAAGTAGGTTTTTTAATTACGCTACCAGTATAAAGTTGTCCAATAACAGGTTTTACATCGTTTCGTCTTACAGTAACAAACTCTTTGCCTTTTGTAACTAGATAAACTTTATTACCATCAATATTAATGACTTTACCAGTTATATCCATAAATAATCACTCTTTCATCTAAATATTAGAATTAGGCATCTGAAAGAAAATAATAAACCAAAGATGTTAGATTTCATATGCCTCATATCTGGCAACGGGGCATGATGGAAAATAGGCTAACATACTAATCTATTATTTTTTGAAGTTGCCTTGAATATATTGCTGTAGATTTTATATTAAGCATATGATTTGAGCTTAAAATCCATTAATTTTATTATTGATATAATAAATATTTTACTGTTAAAATCTAGATAAGTATATAATATCACATAATTAGATGGTGGTGAAAGAAATAGTATGTATTGTGAGTTAGATTTTATAAGAGAATACAAATATAAAAGTAAAATTATTAGAAAAGAAAATTATAAATGTAGAGAATTAGAAGAAAATAGTTCTGATTTTTTAAGAAATATAAAATCAAAGAATTAATGAAATCAAAAATATTAGAAATAGATTTCATTAAATTAAAATATGTTTTTGGAAGGTATGAGTACGGAATGGTAAATATATGTAATTGCGTAGATAAATAATATCTTCAATGAATTATATGATATTAGATTTGTAATAGTATATTTATGAAAAATTGGTATAATATTCTTATAATTAAATTTCAGATTGTATCCAATAACTAAATAAGCTATAGATTGTATTTATATTTACTACATATTTATATTTAGAATGTAAAGTAGTTTAATAGTACTTTTGCTACAATTAAATACGAAAGGAGAAGTTAAGAATAATTAATTAAGTAAAGTATACTAAAGATTTTAAATTTGTGGGGTAGGGGGACATATCAATGAAAAATGCTAAGAGAAGCTATTCTATAATAATATGGGTTATGTTAATATCTATATTATTATTTCAGTATGTTATTAATATAAATCTTTATAAAAAGCCACCATCTGATAGGTGGAGCAAAGAAGTGCATGTAGGTAAAGGAGAGATTAAAAACAACCCAGTTTTGATTAAAGATGATGATAAAATTATAGTAGGGTATGAAAATAAAGATCAATTATGCCTAGTGGTAACAGATAGAGTAGGAAAAAAATTAAATGAGAAAAGTTATGATGTAAATGAAGACTTTATAATGGATACCACACTTGTTAAAACTAAAGATGGATATCTATTTAACTTTAGATCTACAGAAAATTCAGTAGGTTATATAGGAACTTTAGTTTTAGATAAAGATTTCAATAAAATTGATGATAGAAAAATAACTAATGTGAATGCTATGTGTCAATTAGAAGATAATTTGTTATTAATAAGTTATAATGATAGACTGGAATTAATAAATACGGAGACTTCTTACAAAACGTCTATTGATACTAAAAAAGTAAATATGATTTCAGCAGTAAAAAATAAAGATGGCTACTTTATAAGTTTATTACAAGATGAAAGAGATTTTAGGGCAGTATATATAAAAGATAATAAGTTTCAAGAGATAAGGGATATAATAACAATAGAAAGAAGAGATAATCTAACTTATAGTAACCTAGCCTGTTCACAGGATGATAAATATGGATATATTCTAGTAGAGCAAAGATATAAAGGTGAATTTATGGGTACTAGAGTTATTCAATTTGACTTAAATGGAGATAAGGCAACTTTAAAAGAATTAAAAGTCAATAATAACAAGAATGTTTATGATAATGTAGGTGTTTATTCAGAAGAAGGTGCTAGATTTTTGGCCACTACAGAAAGAGTTTTTGGCAAAAAAGATATTCAAGAAAGTATAGTAGATTATGTTATTAAGGATGGAGAAGTTAAGTTTTTTCACTATGCAACAAGACTTAGAAATCTTTGTATATATCCATCTATAAGTCAGGATACAATGGCATTTATAAGTTTTTCTGGACAAAATCAATATAATGTTAACTTAGCTTCTATGAATGATGAGTTTAAAGAAGTTAATAATGTTCCTAGAAGTTCAGAGTACGTTATGGCATTTACTGCAATGTTACAAGGTTCTTTATATGCATTAGCATATATATTTGTATATGGATTAAGATGGATAATACCTTCATTATTACTAGTTGGAATAATAAGCTTTTTTGACTATAGTATTAGTACTAGCAAGAGACTTAAATTATTTATAGGTAGTGAAATTATAGCTACAATTATAAAAATTATGAGTATTATTTCTGTAGTATATACTCAATATTATTATGCAATTCCAGATGTAATTGCATCAAAGTTTATAGGAGCAATAATTTGTATAATAATAAGCTTCTTTAGCTATGCTTTAGCATATAAAATATATAAAAAAGATTTAGATAATGTTATGATGATTTCCTTTTCTGTAGGATTACTAATAGATACAGCATTAACCTTATTAGTCTTTGTACCATCAATGGTATAATTTATATAATAGAAATTACTTTACGATTAAAATTAAAAAATTAATAATTATTAAAAGGCAATTAATATGCTTTGTATTAATTGCCTTAGGTATTAATCATTTAATATTTATTATAGTAGAAAATGCACAACAATTATAGTTTAAAAGTAGCTATAGCATTGGTGATAAAAGTCTTGATACGGCCTCTTTAATTCGTACTATTAAGCTCCTTTTTTTCATATGCTCTTCAGTTAAGAATGTTGAGCTTTTAATGTCATTTAAGAAGGAATCTTCTACATCTTTAGTAGTATCTTCATCATATATTATAGCATTTACTTCAAAGTTTAAGTTAAAACTTCGTATATCCCAATTAGCAGTTCCAATACTACACATTCTTCCATCTACTGCTATCATTTTACTATGGATAAACCCAGTATTATATGTATAACATTTAACGCCTGCTTCTATTAAGTCCCATACGTAGGATTTACTAGCCCAATAAACAAACATATGATCAGGTTTAGCGGGTATTATAATTCTTACATCAATACCCGATAGCGCAGCTATTTTTAGTGCTGTTAATATACTATCATCGGGAACTAAATATGGAGTTTCTATATAAATATTTTTTTCAGCTCTATTAATCATCTTTAAATAAGCATTTCTTATAGCACCCCATTGAGAATCTGGACCACTAGAAATAATTTGAGCACATTTATTACCTATCTGTCCTTTTATAGGTAAATACTTAGGACCCATTGTTATATCTTCTTTTGCAGCAAATCTCCAATCAAGCAAAAATCTCATTTCCAAAGAATCTACAGCATCTCCAGTTATATAAAGATGCATATCTCTCCAAAATCCAAATTTTTTAGATCGCCCTAAATATTCATCTCCTATATTAAGTCCACCAATAAAACCATGAAATCCATCTATAGTACAAATTTTTCTATGATTTCTGTAATTTACTCTTAAATTTATATAAGGTATAAAAGGCGGGAAAAAGCAACTAATTTCACCACCGGCTTTTACAAGGGGTTGAAAAAAATTTTTAGGAAGTCTTAAACATCCCATTCCATCATATAAGAGTTTAACCTCAACACCTTCGTTAGCTTTTTCCACCAATACATTTAATATCTCATTTCCAATATCATCATTTTTAAATATATAATATTCCATATGTATAAAGTTTTTGGCATTTCTAAGACACTTTATAAGCTTAGGAAATTTTTCGTCACCATTGTTTAAAAGCTGAATGTCATTATTACTTGTAAAAATAGCATTATCTGTACTTAGATTTAATCTAATAAAATCATGATATTCAGATAATAGTTCATTATTTTTTACTATGTAATCATTTTTTAATATATTTTTCTGATCTTTAGTAATAGAAAGTAAATTATCTTCTTCTTCCTTTTTATAATAGAAAAATTTTTGCTTTCTTAAGTCTTGACCTACAAATAAATAGAGTACGAATCCTAAAATGGGAATAAAATACATAATCATAATCCATGTCCATGTACTTGCAGGATTCCTTCTTTCAAAAAGGATTACAATAACAGCAAAAACTATATTAATTAAAAATATAAAATTAAAAATATCTTTAAAAATATTATAAAATTCCATCATACTCTCCTTAAAGTTATAATTATAAAAAATTAGGTTCGAGTTACAGTTATATAATTTTAATCTCATTTGTGTTAACTATATTATTAGTTTTCACTATTAGTAAACAAATATTAGCTCTAAAATATTACATTATTATAAAATTTTAAGAAGCCAATAATATGATAACACAAATTATAGGTATAAGCTTTAAAAATAGATTAAAATAGCTATTAGGTTATATAATTAGGGTAAGATATATTAAATATTTTAAAGTAAAATCACTAGAAATACCGGTTAGTTATTTTAAATATAATTAAATTAGCTTATGATGTAGATCCTATATATAGATGTACTACTTCTAAATTTAATTTATAGATTTATATAATTGTGTTGCTAAATTATTAAAATTTCTATCTATATAATTGAGAATTGTCTATTCTCAACTCCCCATTGATTAAAGCTGTAAATTAAAATATTTAAACATAGATACATTTAGCTATAAATTAATTTTTAAGGTAGTTTATCTATAGGTATCCAATATGAAAACTTAAAATATACTGTGGAAAATAAATTTTCTATAAAAATAGCTTAACCCCTTGAAAATTAAGAATGAATAATTTAGGAAGAAATTCGCTTTTAGTGAATTTCTAAAATAAAATTTATTCTAAAGAACTCCAAAGACTTTGATGATGGATTTTTAGCCACAATATTCCATTAACCGTCCTTAATTTTTCATTCATAGAAAAGAATTTTTGTTATGGAAATTAAAATTATGTATAAGTTAAATTTTTATTGTGGAACCCTATATTATATCATTACACTATAAGAATTATATTTCCATAAATAGTTTATTTACAATGTATTAATAGCTTGTTTACAACTAATATTAAATATGTTATAACATATGAGGGTTTATTGATACAAAGGAGGGAATGATGATGGAAAAGGTTTTCAAAAAAGAAGGACTAAAGAAATATTTTATGATAATATTAGGAACAACTCTATTAGCTTCAGCTATAAATATGTTTTTTAAACCTAATCAATTAGTTATAGGAGGAATCTCAGGACTTGCTATAGTTTTAGAATATATTACATCTAAGACAATTGGATATGGAATTCCACTTTGGATAACAAATATAGTTGTTAATATACCACTTTTTATATTGGGAATAAAATTAAAAGGCAAGTCCTTTGGGGGGAAAGCTATATTTGCTTCATTATACTTATCCTTTGCGCTATGGTATACAGAGTTTTTACCAGTTATAAATGTAGAATTAATATTAGTAAGTATATTTGGCTCTATTATATTAGGAGCAGGAATAGGCCTAGTATTAAGGGCATCTGCTAGCACAGGAGGAACAGATCTTGCAGCGACAATTATAAAACATGTGTTTCCAAGTGTATCTTTAGCCAAGGTCATGGGACTTATAGATGCATGTATAATTATTGTAGGATTAATAGTGTTTGGCATACAAAAGGGAATGTATGCGTTAATAGCTATATATATTATATCTACAGTAGTGGATAATATAATAAGTGGTGGTAATGCTTCAAAATCAGTACATATTATTTCTGATAAATCTGAGGAAATTGCAGTAGCTTTAATGAAAGAGTTAAATAGAGGAGTTACTGGTCTAAACGGTACAGGGATGTATACTAAAGAAAATAAAAGAATACTATTTGTTGTTTGCGATAAAAAAGAAATAGTAGAATTACAAAGAATAGTAAAAGAAATAGATGATAAAGCATTTCTAACAATAACAGATATTAAGGAAGTTTTTGGAAGAGGGTTTTCAGAACCACAAGTTATAAAATAATAAGATGTTATAAGAAAAATAACTAGTAAGATATGATAGCATATTTAACTAGTTATTTTTATTTAAATGCTTGAATATAAAAGTTAATAAGAGTGTTTTTTAAGATAATAAGTGATAGGTTTATTTCTTAATAATTTTATCTTTAAGGAAAGTTATATTTATTATAAATTAAAGAATTTTCTGATATAATGTAGTTGACAATAAGATTTTATAGAGATAAAATTTAAATAATAAAGAAAGTCAATTGATAATAATTATCCGTATTGATTTATGAAAGGGGATAATAGAATGAATATAAAAGCATATGATTTTAAAAATTTTAATGGGTTATCCGATGTAAAAACTATATTTATATTTGAAGGTATGAAAGAAGTTGGTAAAAACTTATCTGATGATGTTATAAAAAATTCAATTGCTCATGTTTTAGAGGCTGAAGATTTTAAAGCTACAAATGGAGATATTTTAGTTTTAAATCTTCTTAGAAAAGAGGCTCCAACTAAGTTAATATTAGCAGGATTAGGTAAGGTAGAAAGCTTTGAAATAGAGAGATTAAGAAAAGTTACAGGAAAGGCTATTAAAGAAGCTATAAAATTAAAAGCTAAGTCAATAGATATACATGTAGGCGCGCTAAAAGAAACTAACTCTATGAGTGATGCTATTAAGGCAATAACAGAAGTTGCAGTAATGTCAACCTACAAGTTTGACACATATAAGAGTGAAAAGAAGCCAGTAGAACTTGAAACAATAAATATATTGGCTTGTAACTTAGATTCATATGAGGACATAATAAAAGAAGGTATTTCTTTAGGAGAAGGGAATATAATTACTAGACAATTAGTAAATGAACCGTCAAATGTTTTATTTCCAAGAGAGCTTGCTAATAGAACAGTTGAAATAGGTAAAAAAGCAGGCTTTGAAGTTGAAGTTTATAGTGAAGAAGAAGTTGAGAAATTAGGAATGACTTCATTCTTGACAGTAGGAAAAGGTTCAGATAAGGAATCTGTGCTTATTGTTATGAGATATATGGGAGATAGTGAAAATAAAGATAATATATTAGGTCTTGTAGGTAAAGGATTGACCTATGATACTGGTGGATATTCATTAAAGCCATCAGCAAGTATGGATACTATGAAATCGGATATGGGTGGTGCAGGTGCTGTTATAGGTGCTATGCACACTATAGCTAAAATGAAATTAAAAGCTAATGTAGTAGCTGTAGTAGCTTCTTGTGAAAATTGTATTTCTGGAGGAAGTTATAAGCCAGGTGATATAATAGGATCAATGGCAGGAAAGACTATCGAAGTTTTAAATACAGATGCAGAAGGAAGACTTACATTAGCTGATGCAGTAACTTATATTATAAGAAATGAAAAAGTTTCTAAAGTTGTTGATATAGCAACTTTAACAGGTGCTGTTTTAGTTGCATTAGGAGATACAGCAACTGGTGTTGTTTCAAATAATGATGAGTTTTATTCACTTCTTGATAAAGCTTCAAAAATAACAGGAGAAAAAGTTTGGAGATTGCCTACTTTTGATGAATATAAAGAACTTATAAAATCAGAAAATGCAGATCTTAAAAATACTGGCGGACGTAATGCTGGTACAATAACAGCTGGATTATTTATAGGTGAATTTATTGAAAACAAACCTTGGTTACACCTTGATATAGCAGGTTCTTCATGGAGTAGTAAACCGTTAGATTATATAACATCTGGTGCTACAGGTGCAGGATCAAGAATTTTATATCAATTAGTAAAAGAACACACAAAATAATTTATATAAGATTATCATATAGACTACCATATAATTGGTAGTCTTTTTTAATTGAATAAAGAGATTAAATTATAGTAAACTTAGAAAGAATATAGAAAAAAAGGTGGATTTATATTATGAAGAATTTAAAACTAACTATAGAATATGACGGAAGTAGATATAAGGGATGGCAAAGACTTGGCGATAATGATAATACTATACAAGGAAAAATAGAAGCGGTGCTTTCTAAAATGACTAGTGAAAAAATAGAGCTTATTGGTTGTGGGAGAACCGATGGAGGAGTACATGCAGAAAATTACATAGCAAACTTCCATACTAATTGTATGCTAAGCAAAGAAATGATGATTGATTATCTTTATGAATTTTTACCTGAAGATATAGTAGTTAAAGAAATAGAAGAGGTAGAAGAAAGATTTCATGCTAGATATAATGCTAAAGCTAAAACTTATATTTATAGAATAAATAATAGTAAATTTAGAAATGTTTTTAATAGAAAGTATGTTTATCATATAGATAAAAAGTTAAATCTAGAAAATATGATAAAGGCAAGCAAAATATTAGTTGGAACTCATGATTTTCAAAGCTTTACTACGCTTAAAACAAAGAAAAAATCTACAGTGAGAACTATAAATTATATTAATATAAATAAGAATGAAGATTTAATAGAAATAGAATTTAATGGAGATGGATTCTTATGGAATATGGTAAGAATTATAACAGGAACTCTTTTAGAAGTAGGAACTGGAAAAATATCAGTAGATGAGGTTAAAACTATATTAGATAAAAAGAAAAGAGAAGAAGCAGGTCCAATTGCACAAGCTAAAGGACTTTATTTAAAGGAAGTTATATATAACAACTTAAAATAATGCATAATTAAGGAGAAAATTATTTTTTAGAAAAATAATTTCTTTGAAGGGATATTTTGGCTAGCAATACAATTGCTAGTTATTCTGCGAGAGAAGTTACCCTGTAACTTTAAAAAAGAATCAATTAAAATTTCTCAGAGGTAGCTGAGAAATATTCATAATTGTGCATTGTGAACTGTGAATTAGAAAAAGGAGTTCAATGAACTCCTTTTTTATAATATTCCTTCTTCTTTTAACAGGTTTTCAATTTCTTGCATTTTTCTAGTTAGTTCTAAAAAATTTTTCTTAACAAAATCTTCTGAAAGAGCATCTTCTTTTATACTTTTTTCTAGTTTTTCAATAGTGTATAGTGCCTCATCGATATCTTTTTGAGCTAGTTGTAAATTGTTTTCCTTCATAAAAATCTCCTTTAAAATTTAATCTTCTTGTTTCTTACGAATTATTTCTTAATAAAATGTTAGCATTGCATAGCATTAATTTCAAGTTGAAAATAAGCTTAATTAATAATTTATATATTATAAAATATTATTTCCTTCAGATAATTTACGAATAGGAACTACATAAGTTTCTAATATATCTAAGTCTATAATTTTAGCTATTTCTTGTTTAGTATTTATATGATTTATCCAAACTATATGATTATTAAAATATACAGGGATATTTTCCTCAGATTTTTGAATTTCTAAAAGCCTACTAGTATCCAACTATAAATTCCTCCTATAAATTTAAAATTTCGTTTATAACTTAAATAATTGATATGTTTATAGGCTTAAATAAAAATTAATATTTTAAAATAAAAAATTGTGGATGCTTCTTATCAAAGTTCACAATAATATAATTTGCATTGACTTTTGCATATTATAAAAGTTTGTACAAAGTGAAATTTTATAGTTCCATTCTTCATATATATTATTAATCTATTAATAAAAATGTGCAGGGTATATGACTAAATGTTGCATTATAGATTAGAAAAAATTAATTTTATGGAGGGAATTTGCATGATAAATGTAATATGGTTTCTTATATTAGCTATAGGTATAGGATTTGGCATATTAAATGGAGATGGAGAAATAGTTTCTAAAGCAATAGTATCAACTACTTCTTCAACAGTGGACTTAGTAATCGGACTTGTTGGAATGATGTGTCTGTGGTGTGGAGTTATGAAAATAGCAGAAAAAAGTGGACTAACCTCAAAACTTTCTAGAGTATTGACTCCTATATTAAAACTAATATTTAAAGACGCAGCTAAAGATGAAAAAGCAATGGGAGCTATAACTATGAACCTTACTGCTAATATGTTTGGACTTGGAAATGCGGCTACACCTTTTGGTATAAAAGCTATGGAAGAGATGGAGAGATTAAATATGGAGAAAGGTAGAGCCACCAATGATATGGTATTATTTCTGATATTAAATGCCGCTTGTATTCAGTTTATTCCAACAACAGTAGTATCTATAAGAGCAGCAGCAAATTCTCAAAATCCAGGAGCAATAATTTTGGCTGCTTTTATTACAACATTTTGTGCATCTTTAATAGGGATAGTTCTTTGTAAACTACTACAAAAGCATTTTTAAAAAATAAAATTAATTCTATTTATTACTTATATAGATTTATATATAACTTTTAATTATTAATTAAAATAAGGAGATTGCTATGGATGTGAGAATCTTAATTCAATATATAATAAAAGCTATTATTCCTATAATAATAATTTTAATTACAACCTATGGAATATTTAAAAAAGTTAAGGTATATGAGTGCTTCATAGAAGGTGCAAAAGATGGAATAGGAATTTGCGTTAGAATATTTCCCTATCTTTTAGCAATGCTTTTAGCTATTAATGTATTTAGAGCATCAGGAGCTATGAATTTTTTAATTTCATTAATAAAGCCAGCAGTGGATGTTGTGGGAGTACCACCGGAGGTTGTACCTTTAGTTTTAATGAAACCACTATCGGGAAGTGGTGCTATAGGAATTTTTACAGATATCGTAAAAGAATATGGTCCAGATAGCTTTATAGGTACCTGTGCCTCTATAATTATGGGATCTACAGAAACAATATTTTATACTTTAGCAGTTTATTATGGAGCAGTACAAATCAAAAAAATAAGACATACTTTATGGGTAGCAATATTAGTAGATATTTGTGCAGTACTTATAGCAGTAAATGTAGCAAAATTTATAATATATTAAAATTGTTCATTCTTAATTATTAGTCTTTAGTTTTACAGGTTGATATATTATAAGATCAAGCTAAATTAAATAAGCACCTCTAGATATTTTAGAGGTGCAATACCAATTTAGACATCTCTTGTATTGTGAGAATTAGCTCACAATACAAGAGATATTTTATTTCATATGACTTAAAAGAATTTCGGTTAATTAGATGTATTTATAAATTTTTATCAAATACTCTGGGTTGATTCAACAGGGTATTCCTTTATTAGGCTATTAAATTTTCTTTTATAAGCGACATAAATTAGTACAGCATCAACTATCCATTGGATTACACAAATCCACCAAAAGTATGTTACTGAGCTTTGAGTTATATAAATAAAGTAAAATACTAATGGTAATCTAATACACCATCCTGTAAATAGAGATACCTTAAATGGTATTTTTGTATCACCTATTCCTTTTAGGGCGCCTCCATATATCATGGAAATTGCCATACTAGGCTGTTGAAGTGCGGCTATCATTAAGCACTTAGCCCCTAAAGAAATAACTTCAGTTTCACCACTATTTATAAATAGACCAATCAAAAATTTAGGCATAATTATAAATAATGAAGCCATGCAAATCATTGAAATTAATCCTAAAATTGCACAGTTATAGGCATATTTCATAGCACCTTTATAATCTTTCTCACCATATTTATTTCCGACAATTGTTGTACATGCTACAGCAAATCCCCAGCCAGGCATATAAGATAATGATTCTAGGGTTGAGGTTATTGTATTGGCAGAGAAAGCAACAGTTCCTAATCTCATTATCATAAAAGTTGTAAATAACCTACTAATACTAAAAGCACCTTCTTGAAGTGATGCAGGTATAGACAGCTTAAATAAGGTCTTAGTTTTTTCTATAGTTAAGGATTTTAAATATTTAAATCTAATTTTGATCTTAGACTTTCTAAAGGTATAATATGTAGAAAATAAAAATCCACAAATTTGAGCAGTTATAGTTGCTAATGCAGCACCAGTAACTCCTAACTCTGGAGCACCAAACTTACCAAAAATTAGTATATAGTCTAAAGTCATATTTATTAATATTACTATAAAGGATGTTATAAGAGGAATTTTTGTATTTCCATAAGCCCTTTGTATTGATGAGTAAAGGCTAGTTATCATATTAAATACAATTCCAAAACAAACAATTCTTATATATCTCATAGCAATTTCTAGGACCTCAGGTTCACAACCAGCAGCAGTTAAGAGTTGTTTAGAAAAAATAAAAATTATAACAGTACAAATTATGCTAATTATAGTACCTATTGCAAATCCGATAGTAGCATATTCCTCAGCAGTATCATATTCTTTAGCACCATAACGTCTTGCTACAATAGAGGTTATGGCAACAGATACACCCATAGCTATAAAAATATTAGCAAAGGTATATAATATTTCTCCAGAAATACCAACAGTACTAACTGCTATTTGTCCTCCATATTGTCCAATCATAAGAGTATCTAAAACCCAAACCATCATGTATAAAACCATTTCTCCAACGGCAGGCAATGCAATAGAAAGTACACTTTTAACCTCTTTTTTGTTTAACATATAATTACCTCCTCCCTTTTTTAATATCAATATTACTTAATTATATCAGAAGCAAATTATACTGTTAATAACAAATGACAAAATAATAATATTTTTGTTATTTTTATGAATATTATTAATAATTAGTAAATTATTTGTATGTCTCTTAAAAAATATGTAGAATTTGGTATAACATATTTTAAAGGGGCAAGTATTTTAAACTTTAGGGGGAGAGTTTATGAGAGAATTAAAAAAGAAAGATTTTGAGGTTGTTAGTTGTGAAATCAAAGAAAAAGAAATAATGAGCGAGAGAAGTTTAAGCTATTGGCAAAGTGTAAAAATAAAATTCTTTAAAAACAAAATTGCAATTTTAGCTGTAATTATTTTATTAATTATAATTTTGATGACAATTTTTTCTCCAATTTTTACGAAATTTGATTACTTTGAGCCTGTTAGAGAGAAAAATTTAAGACCAAATAGTATTCATTATTTTGGTACTACTGATGAAGGCAGAGATATTTTTGCAGGTGTATGGCAAGGAGCTAGAAGTTCATTAGGGATTAGTTGTATTATAGCATTTTTAAACTTATCTATAGGAATAGTGTATGGAGGTATTTGCAGTTTTTATGGTGGTATTATTGATGACATAATAATGAGAATACTAGAAATAGTAACCAGTGTGCCACTCATAGTTATAATAACCCTAATGTACCTTATTTTAGGATCGGGACCTCTAAGCTTAATTCTTGCTATGACAATTAATGGGTGGGATAATGTTGCAAGATTAATTAGGGGACAGTTATTGCAAATAAAAGAGCAGGAGTATGTTTTAGCCGCAAAGGCATTAGGAGCTAGTACCTCTAGAATTATCTGTAATCATTTAATTAGAAATGTAATTAGCGTAGCTATAGTTACTATAACTATGGAAATTCCTAATGTGCTTATATTAGAAGGATTGTTAAGTTATATTGGATTTGGTATGAGATATCCACTACTAAGTTGGGGATCACTTATGTATAATACAGGGTTTTCACTTATGTTTTATCCATATCAAATATTTATTCCAGCTTCTATTATGACCATAACTATAATTTGCTTTAATGTTATAGGGGATGTTTTAAGAGATGCGTTAAATCCTCAAGAATCCATAGTGTGATATTTAATTCGCAATTCACGATGCATAATGCACAATTATGGATATTTCTCGGTTGTCGCTGAGAAATTTAAAATTTATTCTGTAGCAGTAAACAGTGTTCGCTATAATCACTAGTAATTTTATATTGCTAGTAAAAAATATGTTTTAAGAAATTAGTTGATAAAACTAATTTCAACAATAATTGTGAATTGTGAACTAATCAAAGTTGTGCATTAAACTTTAAAGTAGTTATATATATATAGAAAGTAGAGGGGTATGTGTGAAGAGGGGAAAATTTTACACAATTGTAGGTGTGATAATTATAGTTATATTTTGTTTTCACTATAGTTTGAACTACAAAGAAGCCATAAAACCACCAAGTGAAAAATGGGGTAAGGAAGTATTTTTGTCACAAGGAAACATAACAGAGTTTCCAGATATCATTGAATATAAGGGTAATTATGTGGTTGCGCATCAAGACGGTGACATTATTAATGTAATGTTAATAGATAAATTAGGTAGAAAAATTAGAGAGGCTCAATTTATATCCTCTGATAGAGAGCCAAAAGATATAGATGTTATTACGGACAATAAGAATATCTATATAAACTTTTTATTAACAGGTGCAGATAAAAACACTATTGAAATATTAAAACTAGATGATGATTTAAATTTGATAGATAAAACAAGTATAAAAAATGTAACTAATAAAACAAAAGTTTCAGAAAATATAGTAGCAGTTTTTTATGATGGATATATTGAAATAAAAGATTATTTACTAAACAAAGTTTTTAGAGTTAATATAGGTGATAATATAAGACTACCAGTAAGTGCAAAATATAAGAATAAATATATACTTGGTTATATGATGGGGTTTGATGAATTTTACTACATTTGGATAGAAGATGGTAAAGTGACAGAACCTAAATTAGGCGGAAATTTATCTGAAATCACAAAGGTGAAATTTAGAAATGCGACAATGGCAATAGATGAAGAAAATGTTTATGTTTTGATAGAGTATATATTTCAAGGTAAGGAATTTGGATTTAATCTTTTGAATTTTCCTATCAATGGTGAAAAAGATAGTAATTATGGACCATTTGGAGTAGGAATAGGAGCAGATAAAAATAAAATTAATTCAGATTATGATGTTGATATAGGTACTGTAGCTACCTATGGTGAAGAACCAGGTACATTCCTAGTTAGTACTAGTAGAACAGCAGAAAAATTAAAAAGTCAAACAGATATAGTTAAGATGAAAATATCAAAAGAAAAAAAAGATATATCTGGTGAAGCTTTTTATAGAGGAGACTTTAAAGAACCATTATCAAGAAGTAAAAAGGTGTCTATAAATCCAGTAAATTATAAAGATGCAGTAATTTTTATTGATTCTGTTGAAAGAGGTAAAGCAAAGCTTTATATTACATCAAAAGATACAGAGTTTATAAACGAAAATTCTGGAAATAGAAAAGAGGAAGCAATAAGTGCATTTATTCAAACCTTAGAGGGAATGTTTTTCGGAGCTGTTTATATAGTTTCTATGGGACTTATATGGATTATACCAGGTATGGCTATAGTATCTCTTGTAGCTCTCATAGAATATAAATTAAGTAAAAGGCTAAGAAAAATAATGTATTTTGTGGTATATGGTATTATTTTTACTATAAAATTTTATTTTATAAATAAAGCTTTTCACATTAGTAGAGTAAATTTATTACCTAGTTATTATAATAGTGCTGTTGGTTTTTTATGTATGTTTACCATAAGTTTACTTTGTGCTCTATATGGATATGACAAATATAAAAAGGATTTAGAGTATAATGTTATAGCATTAAGAATTCCATCTGCATTGATTATTGATAGTATTGTAACTTTAATGTTATATGTAAGCTTTATAAAATAGTAAATACATTTTTTGCTATAATGTAGATATCTTTGTTGGAGCAATATTGATAGATGAAAAATGGATTACTTTAATAAAATACTTAAAAATTTTATTATATTGACATAAAAACTACTTTATCATATCATAATAGTAATAATAACATAATGCTATGAAAAGAAGAGTAATAAAGTTAAGTGTTTTAAAGAGAGCTAGATTAGGTGAAAGCTAGTAGCATAAAGCTTTATGAATATGGCCTTGGAGCAGACCTTTTGAGCAAAAGTGAGGAAGGTACGGGAGCAACCGATATATTGCAGGGTGATAAAAGCTTTTTGCCAGTCACTTAATGAGGTACTTATTGTGAAATAAGTATAAAATAGAGTGGTAACACGTATATAACGTCTCTATATGGAAAAATTTCCATATAGAGATTTTTTTATTATGAAATTATAAAAAGATTAATAATTAATTTCTTTTTCAATTTGGATCTCTTAAAAATAGAGTGAAAGTTTATATTTTAAAATACAGGAGGTAAAAGAATGAGCAAAAAACCATATTATATTACTACACCAATTTATTATCCATCTGCGAATCTTCATATAGGAAATACCTATACAACTGTTGCTGCAGATGCTTTAGCAAGATTTAAAAGGTTAACAGGACATGAGGTAATGTTCTTAACAGGAACAGATGAGCATGGTCAAAAATTACAAAGAATAGCTGAGGAAAAAGGTGTTACACCAATAGAATATATTGATGAAATTGTAGCAGGGATAAAAGAACTGTGGAGTATTATGGATATAAAATATGATAAATTTATAAGAACTACTGAGGATTATCATAAAAAAGCAGTTCAAAAAATATTTAATCAACTTCATGAGCAGGGAGATATTTATAAAAGTTCTTATGAGGGATGGTATTGTACTCCTTGTGAGTCTTTCTGGACAGAAACTCAATTATCTAATGGAAACTGCCCAGACTGTGGAAGACCAGTTGAAAAAGCTAAGGAAGAGGCATACTTCTTTAAAATGTCTAAGTATGCAGATAAATTACTTGAACATATAGAAGCTCATCCAGAATTTATTCAACCAGAATCAAGAAAAAATGAAATGGTTAATAACTTTTTAAAGCCAGGATTACAAGACCTTTGTGTATCAAGAACTTCATTCACTTGGGGAATTCCAGTAGAGTTTGATCCAAGTCATGTTATATATGTATGGATTGATGCGCTTTCAAACTACATAACTGCATTAGGATATAATAGTGAAGACAAAGATCTTTATAATAAATTTTGGCCAGCAGATGTTCATTTAATTGGTAAGGATATACTAAGATTTCATACTATTTACTGGCCTATAATGCTTATGGCTTTAGGATTGCCATTACCTAAGCAAGTCTTTGGTCACGGATGGCTATTGGTTGATGGAGGTAAAATGTCAAAATCCAAAGGTAATGTAGTGGATCCAGTAGTACTTGTTAATCATTTTGGAGTAGATGCTGTTAGATATTATTTACTACATGAAATACCATTTGGTTCAGATGGCTTATTTAATAATGAAATATTTATTAAGAAGACAAATTCAGACTTAGCTAATGATCTTGGAAATCTAGTTTCAAGAACAGCTACAATGATAGAGAAATATTTCAATGGAGTAATACCTTCACCAGATATTAAAGAAGCTGTAGATGAAGAGTTAATTTCATTAGCTCTTGAAACTCCTATATTAGTTGAGAAGGCTATAGAAGAATTAAATATATCTAATGCTTTAGATCATGTATGGACATTAATAAGAAGAACAAACAAATATATAGATGAAACAACTCCATGGATACTTGGAAAAGATGAAGAGCAAAAGCCAAGACTTGCAACAGTTTTATATAATTTAGCAGAGTCATTAAGAATAGTTTCTGTACTAATATCATCATTTTTACCAAGTACAAGTGAAAAAATTAATAGTCAATTAAATATTACAGAAACAACATGGGAAAGCTTATCATCATTTAATGGAACAAAATCAGGAGTTAAGGTTTCTAAGGGTGAAGTGATGTTCCCAAGAATAGATGTAGAAGCTAAAATAGCTGAACTGGATAAGATATCTGAAGAAGCTAAAAAAGCAACTGAAGTACCGGTGATGGAGCCAATAAAAGAGGAAATTACAATTGATGACTTTGATAAAATAGATTTAAGAGTTGTCAAGGTTATAGAGTGTGAGCCTGTTAAAAAAGCTAAAAAGTTACTTAAACTAAAGGTAGATTTAGGCGGAGAAATTCGTCAAGTTATATCAGGAATAGCAATGAACTATAGTCCAGAAGAATTAATAGGTAAAAATGTAGTATTAGTTGCTAATCTAAAACCAGTAACTTTAAGAGGAGAACTATCTCAAGGCATGATATTATGTGCGGCAACTGATGATGATAGTAAATTATTTACAGTAGATCCAGGTCAACTACCAACAGGTAGTATAGTAAGATAAGTTATCCGAAAGAAGATAAAAAGTTAAATATGCTAGTCTATTTTATATTAGATAAAACACCAGGATCAGATCATATTATTGATATGGGTAAGTTATGACAATTTAGCATAATGTAAAACAAGATAACATGCTAGCTTATTATTTTTTAAGATGCTTAAAGTAAAAAGAGTGTAATAATTATTACGCTCTTTTTATTTTATCTTATACTATATTAATATATGATTATTTCAAAAAAATATGAATGTGGAAAAGTATGACATGCAAATATTATAATTCTTATTTTATAAGAATTCATTGATGTATAGAAGAAGAGTATTTAGGTTAAATATGCAATTATTGAAGTACTTTAAAAAAAGTTTTTATAATATTTGTAAAATATAGAAAAATATATATTTATTTGTTACACTTATTGTATAAAGACTCAATTACCAAATTAATTCATTATGAATTAATTTTGAGCTTTTAGGTAAAAATATGAAATGAGAAATTTTGAAGGAGTGTTGTTTTATGAAAAGTTTAGTTGGAAGCAGAACAGCAGATAATTTGGCTAAAGCTTTTGCAGGGGAATCTCAAGCTAGAAATAGGTATACTTATTATGCTAACATAGCACGTAAAGAAGGACATATGCATATTGCTGCAATATTTGAAGAAACAGCAGATAATGAAAGAGCTCATGCTAAGGTTTTTTTCAATCTATTAACAGAAGGATTAGGAAAAGCTCATATAAAGGTTGATGCAGAATACCCTATAGGAGTGGGAAATACATTACAAAATCTTGAATATGCAGCAGAAGGCGAGAAAGAAGAGTGGGGTACAGCATACCCTGAGTTTGCTAAAATTGCTAAAGAAGAAGGATATCCTGAAGTTGAGTTTGCTTTTAACCATATAATAGAGGTTGAAAAAGCTCATGAACAAAGATATTTAGATTTAATGAATGCGTTAAGAGAAGGTAGATTATATAAGAGAGAAGAGAAACAATATTGGAAATGTAGAAATTGTGGATATATACATGAAGGGGATGAAGCACCTAAAGTTTGTCCTGCTTGCAAACATCCACAGGGATATTTCGAAATTATGTATGATACTAAAGCATAGATAAGATAGATATTTTTAATAATGTAAAATAACTTAGAAAAGGTGTGATTATTAGTCACACCTTTTTATGTACTCAGCTTTTCTTTCCTTATAATATATAGGAGCCAATCCTACATACTCACAAATTTGTAGAGCTTGTTTAAAGTTTAATCCAATAGATGATGGAATATGAGCATCAGAACCTATGGTTACATATTTTCCTCCAAGCTCACGATATCTCTTATAAATATCTATAAGATTTTTAGTACTTAGTGAATTATCTAGACGTTTTGCATTTATTTCTAAAGAGATTTCATAAGATAAACACAATTTTATAACTTCATCTATATAATCACTATATTCATTATAATATAGTTCTTGATCTTCATAAGGACAATATCTTGATATAAAGTCTATATGACCTAAAGTATTTATATAATTATGAGTTTTTATAGAGTTTATCATATCTTCAAAATAAAGTGAGAATATTTCTTTTTTACTTTTTTCTTTATATAATGACTGATCAAAAGCATCTATTCCATTTACTGAGTGTTGAGAACCTATTATTTGATCAAAGGGATGACAGGAAATTACTTCATTTTCTTTCTTATAGTTCATATCCATTCCTAATTCTATGCCTATTAATATATTATTACTTCTATAAGAATTATAGCATTTAAAATATTCTTTTAAATCAACTTTAAATTTTGTCTTATCAGGATAATTTAAATCTATATGATCTGTTATAACTATTCCTAAGTTTAAATTTTTAGCTGAATTAATAGCATCCCTTATATTCATCTTTGAATCACTAGAAAAGTCAGTATGAATATGAGTATCAAACATATTTGCACCATCCTTAAAACGTATTAATTACATTATAGCAGTAAAAGTATAGGAAGAATATATATATAGATGTGTACTTCTAAATTTAATCTACACACTCATAAAATTGTGTTAACAAATTGTTTTAGCTTATATTTATACAATTGAGAATTGACGATTGACAATAGACAATTATTGATACTTCTCTTTTATAAGAGAAGTTTTAAATTGATTTCTTTTCAGGTGACACAGTCACTTGCATTAAAAAAATTTATTAAAGAAATTAGTTTGATTAAAACTAATTTCCACCATAATTCTCAATTCTCCATTGATTAAATTTGATCTATGCCTGAAAATAGCTAATACTTATTGGTATTGCTACTAATACTACTAAATTCAAAATTCACAGTTCACAATTGCAGATATTTCTCAGTAGTAACTAAGAAATTTAGAATTGATTAACCGTAGCGCTGAACAGTGTTCGTCAACAATAACTAGCAATTGTATTGCTGGTTAAAAAATCCATTAAAGAAATTATTTTGATCAAAAATAATTTTAACCTTTTAATGTAGAAGATTGATAGATTGTTAAAAACTATTGAAAACAATAATAATTTGATATCTTTGATTTGAGATTCTTTTAGATGTCTTATTTTAAATTTTCAGTTCAAAAGACATGATGAAAATCATGTCTTTTGAAAAGTACATTCAAAAATTTAAAAAAGTGAAAAATTAAAAAAATTTAAAAAATAAGCATATACTGGAATTAATTAACTAAAAAGGTTTACAAAGAGAGTTATTACCAATGAATTTGAAAAGTCTACAAGAAAAGCCCCTACCACTGGGAGTATAAAAAATGCTTTTGGTGAAGCTCCATACTTTGAAGTTATAGCTTCCATGTTTGCTACTCCATTTGGTGTAGCACCCATTCCAAATCCACAATGGCCTGCTGCCATAACAGCTGCATCATAATCTTGTCCCATAAGCCTAAAGGTTATAAAGTAAGCAAATATAGCCATTAATATTGCTTGTCCAATAAGTAAAATTAGTAGTGGACCTGCTGTGCTTTTTAATTCCCATAGTTGTAAATTTATAAGTGCCATTGATAAAAATACATTCAAACTTATATTACCAATAATATCTGCACATTTTAAATTAATTTTCCATTTACCTGTACCTTCTCCTGTATTTAATATTATCGCTGCTACAATCATAGCATCAATGTACGCAGGTAAAGTAATACCTATTTTAGTGAAAATCATTTCTAAGATAGTTCCAAGACCCATAGATATAAAGATAATAGAAGTAGTCTTAAATAATTCTTCGTAGTTTACTTTTTCTTTAATCTCTGTATCTGCTGCTACAAAAGTATCAACATTATTTTTTAGCTTATTTTTATTAATTAAAGTTTTAGCAATAGGTCCACCAATTAAGCTACCACATATAAGTCCAAAAGTAGCAGCTGCCGCAGCTGTAGTTGTTGCACCAGCTAGACCATATTTAGATTCAAATAATGCCCCCCAAGTTGCACCGGTACCATGTCCACCAGTCATTGTTATTGAACCAGATAGAAGTCCTAATAGTGGGCTTACTCCTATAGTTTTAGAAAGAAAAACACCAAGTATATCCTGAAATATTACTAACGATAAAGCTGCAATAAAAAATAATCCAACTTGGATTCCACCTTGTTTTATAAGTTTAAAACTTGCTCCAAGACCTATGGTAGTGAAAAAAGCAAGCATAAAAGGATTCTGTAAAGTTGAATCTAAAGATATAGTCATTATATTGCTTTCAGTAAGTATTAAATTTAAGATGGCAAAAATAAGACCGCCTACTACTGGTGAAGGTATACAAAATCTTTCTAGAATAGTTACCTTAGTTTTTATCCATCTACCTATGTAGTAGACAACTATTGCTAAGGCTAAAGTTTGAATCATGTCCAATTTTAACGTCATAATAATTTCCCCCTAGTAATTATTTATATAGATAACTTCATATTTTGAATTATATAATAATACTTAAAATTTAGTCAAATAGATTTTTTTAACATATAGCCATCATACATATATCGACAACAACCATATTTCCCCATAAATTATTTAGAATTATCCAAAAAATTTATCATATTAAGTGCCTATATCTTAAGAGTTATGTTATTATATTTTGTATATTGAATTATGATTTTATATATTAAAAGGGAGTGAAGAAATGAAGTATATTATTGGATCAATTGTAGGTGCAGTAATAGGATACTTAACTAATTGGTTAGCTATAAAAATGTTGTTTAGACCTCATAAGGAATTAAGAATAGGTAGTTTTAAAATACCTTTTACCCCAGGTCTTATTCCCAAAGAGAAAGAAAGAATATCAAAAAGTGTAGGAGAAACAGTAGGAGATCATTTACTAACTAAAGAAACAATATTAGAAGCTCTTTGTAACGATAATATAAATGAGGGAATTTCTAATTATGTAGGAGAGAAGTTTAAAGAATTACAGAGTAGCGATATCACAATCGAGGATAAAGCAAAAGAGTTGCTAAATGACAACTATAATAAAATTTATTATGGAATAAGAGATAGTTTATCTAAATCTTTATTAGAGAATGTTAGAAGTATAGAATTTAAAAAAGCAATTTGTGAAGCTATGACTATAGAAATTAAAAATAAACTTAAAAATAATCCTAAGGAGTTTTTAGGGAATAATGTTTATAATACTGTAAAAGAAAGTTTAATAGCTAGGAGCAAAGGTTATATAGATAGTGATGAATTAAAGAGAAGCATTGAAAAAGTATTAAATGATAAGATGAGAGACTTAGATAATTGCGATAAGTCATTAAATGACATTATACCCAAAGGATTGACAAGCAATTTAAAAATCTATACATATAATAAAAGATATGATATTTCATCTTATATTAAGACAGGAATAAAGGGAGAAAAAGCAGAAGCCAAGATAAAAGATATAATAACTGAAGCTCTAAGTGGAATGAGCCCTATGATTGCTATGTTTATCAAATCAGATAGCATATATGAAAAAATAGTTAATGGAGCAGAAGAATTGCTTTCACAAGAGCAAAATATTACTGATATAGTAATGGTAATAAACGATATTATAGACAAAATTTTGGAAACGAAATTAAGTGAGATAATTAATAATACATCTAAAGAAGGGAAAGATTCTGCTGTTGAGACTATATCTAATTTTTTCATAGAACAATTAAAGGAAAATGATATAGTAGAAAATTTGTTAAATAAATTAGAAGAAAAATTTTGCAGCATGGAAACTCTAGAAGATGTATTGGAGAATATGAATTTTTCTTATGACGAAGTTATTAACAATATGATAATAAAAATTGTGGACAACATTGTATATAAAGAAGATTTTGTGGACAAAATTAAATCTATAGTTGAATATGGACTTAATAGCGTGACCCAAAAATCATCAAGAAGTCTATTAGTAAATACTAATGGAGAAACAGTAAATAAACTTTCCAAAGTATTAATAAACCTATATAAGAAATTCATAGATAATAAAGCACCACAACTTATTGAACGCTTTAATATAGCTAGAATTATAGAGGATAAAATAAATAGTTTTGACGTGATGTTCGTAGAAAAATTAATATTGGATATTGCAAGTAAAGAGCTTAAGGCTATTACATGGCTAGGTGCATTATTAGGTGGAATAATGGGGTTATTATCACCATTACTTTCATCATTATAAGGCATCTTTAAAAAATAATAGCCCAGCATATTAGCCTATTTTCTATCATACTGCGTTGTCAGAACCAGCCCATAGCGTCACTATGAGCAGAACCTGACGCCTTGTCTGATATGAGGCATATTCAAAAAAATAGATAGTCAGTATGCTTATCTATTTTGTATCATACTGCGTCGTTAGGTTTTCATGATAGTTAGACTATCATAAAAACCTATCTCCTTGTCTGATGTAAAATATATTTCGCATCTTTAACTAACTATTTTATTTCATATGCCTAAAATATACTAACATCTTTAGACTATTATTTTCTTTCAGATGCCTAACAAAGAAAAGGGGTAGAAGAAATGATATTTGATTCACATGCACATTATGATGATGAAGCTTTTAATAAAGATAGAGAAAATATTATAAGAGATATACAAGAAAAAGGAGTTATAGGAGTTTTAAACTGTGGTTCAGATTTAAGAGGTGTTAAAGTTTCTGTTGATCTTTCTAATAAATATGAATTTATGTATGCTGCTATAGGGATACATCCTTCCTATGCGGATATTGTAAATGAAGAATTAATTGAGGAGTTTAGAAAAATATCTAAAAACTCTAAAGTTAAAGCTATAGGAGAAATAGGACTAGATTATTATTGGGAAGAAAATCCTGAAAAAGAAGTTCAGAAAAACGCCTTTAGAATGCAAATGGAACTTGCAAAAGAATTAAATTTGCCTGTAGTTATTCATGATAGAGAAGCACATAAGGATACTTTAGATATACTAAAGGAATATCCTGAAGTTAAGGGAGTAGTCCACTGTTTTTCAGGTAGTGTAGAATTTGCAAGAGAGTGCTTGAAATTAGGATACTATATAGGCGTAACAGGAGTAGTTACATTTAAAAACGCAAAAGTAATAAAAGAGGTCGTTAAAGAAGTCCCTATAGATAGATTACTTGTTGAAACAGACTGCCCTTATATGGCACCTACACCATATAGAGGAAAAAGAAATCAATCTGATTATATAGAATATATAATAGAAAAGATAATGGAAATTAAAAATTTAAATAGAGAAACTGTGGAAATAAATACCATAAATAACACTAAAAGGTTGTTTAATATAAAATAATAGGGTATAATACCAATATATAAAATCCATTTTGTTGAAAAAAGTTCCTAAAAATCACAAAAGAATAAGGAAATTCAGTGGAATTAATGGAGTAAAATGGTTTTTAATATATATAATTCTATGATTTCCATGAAAAAAGCAGCAGTAAAAATGTTAATAAATTATGAACAAAACTTATTTCCAAGTAATATTTATATAATTTATTAAATATATTTAATCATAACATCATCAAAAAATATTCAATATGGTCTTCTACAAATCTACCCTTAAGGATTGATTTTTCTGCAATTATAAGTGCTGACCACGTCATTGTAGGTATGTACACTACGTATATTTACAGAATCAATTCAATGTAAAGATACTTGAAATTTGACACAATTGCAAAACTTAGGTTATAATTTCGAAGTACTCTTGTCTAAGGGAGGTAATTTTATGATTATGAATGCAAAACTGAGGTTGAATACTTATTTTTCAACTTGGCAGAAGGCACTATTTATAGTAATGTTAGTATTGTTAGGGGTAACTATTACTATAATAAACATGAGAAAAACCATATCAATAGTTATTGATGGCCAGGAAGTACAAATTACAACATTATCAAATAATTTAGATACAATACTAAAAAATGAGGGTATTGTGGTAAGTAAATTTGATAAAGTATCTGTGGCATTAGACAGTGAAGTGAAAGATGGAGACAATATATATATAAATAAAGCTATAGATGTTGAAGTGAATGTTGATGGAAAGGTGTTAAACGTTAAGTCTGCAGAGGATAATGTAGAAAAAATGCTACAAGCAGAGAATATAGCTTTAAATAAGCTTGATAAAATAACACCTGCTAAGTCAGAACTTCTACAGAATGGATTGAAAGTTCAAATAACAAGAGTAAATAAGAAAGTTAAAAATGAGGTTAAGCATTTAGATTTTACAACAGAAGTTAGAAAGAATGAAGACTTGCCTCAAGGAACTAAGAATGTAGTTCAAAAAGGAGAAAAAGGCGAGAAATTAATCACAACAGAGGTTGTGTATGAAGATGGTAAAGAAACTTCTCGTAAAGTTCTAAATGAAAAAGTTAAAAAGCAACCTGTTAATCAAGTAGTTGATATAGGAACATTAGGGGTCTTAAGACCTTCTCGTGGTGGCGAGGATTATTATACAGAAATGTTAACTATGTCATCTACAGCGTATACAGCTGATAGAGGAGATGACAATGGTGTTGCTGCTATAGGAGTAAACTGTGTTCGTGACCCAGACGGTTACAGTACAATTGCTGTAGATCCAAGAATTATTCCTCTTGGAACGAAAGTATATGTTGAGGGTTATGGATATGCTATAGCACAAGACACTGGAGGAGCTATCAAAGGAAATATAATTGATTTATATTTCAATACTTATAATGAAATGATCAATTGGGGTAGAAGAACAGTAAATGTTTATATTCTTAAATAGGAGCAATGCTCCTATTTTTTTCTTATCAGGATATTATATAGAATTAGAATGTATAGATAAACTACTTTAAAAATTTATATAATTATAAAATTTTAACTTATATGAAGATTAGGAACTTGTTTTTATCTTAATTAAAAAATTATTTTCAACATATAATAAAGACAATACTCAGCTAATGACTACATATAGTTTTTGTATAAATTAAATTTGTATATAACTTTCAGTTGACATTAATAAATATATAGAAGAAAATTATAAATGACATAAGGGAATATGGAAATATATTGGAGGAGCAGATGATTAAAGAAGTTATTGTTGTAGAAGGAAGAGATGATATTACTGCTGTAAAAAGAGCTGTGGATGCAGAACTTATAGCAGTAAGTGGATTTGGTATAAATCAAAATATAATAAATAAGATAAAAGAAGCACAAAAAAGACAGGGAGTTATAGTACTCACAGACCCTGATTTTGCTGGAGAAAAAATAAGAAAGATAATAGCAAAAAGAGTGCCAAATGTTAAACATGCATATATAAGTCAAAAAGAAGGTACTAAAGATGGAGATATAGGAGTTGAAAATGCATCACCGGAGACTATAATAAAAGCATTGCAAAGTGCTAAGTGTGAAATGAAAGAAGTTAGGAAAGAATTTGATATTCAAGATATGTACTTTTTTAAGCTCACAGGAGATAGCAAATCTAAAGATAGAAGAGATGCTTTAGGTAGAGTTTTAGGGATAGGATATTGTAATGCATCTCAATTTGTAACTAGATTGAACAACTATGGTATATCTAAAGAAGAGTTTGTAGAAGCACTCAAAAAAATAGATAAGGAGATGAATTATGGAGAACTTAACGACTAAAGATATAGTGAATAAGTATGGATTTAAATTTACTAAAAGTTTAGGACAAAATTTTTTAACTGATAATAATGTTTTAAAGGATATTGTTTATGGAGCAGAGGTTTCAAAAGAAGATTATGTTATAGAAATAGGGCCAGGTGTAGGAACTTTAACTAAAGAACTTTTAAAAGAAGCTAAGAAAGTGGCTAGTATTGAACTCGACGATAAATTAATACCTATATTACAAGAAGAGCTTAAAGAATATGACAATTTTGAACTTATACATAAAGATGCTTTAAAGGTAAATTATAATGAGCTTATAGGTGATGAAAAGAGTGTGAAAGTTGTTGCAAATCTTCCATATTATGTAACAACTCCTATTATAGTTAATCTATTAAATGGTGATTATAATTTTAAATCTTTAACTATAATGATTCAAAAGGAAGTTGCGGAAAGAATAGATGCAGAGCATAGCACTAAAGAATATGGAGCTTTTTCATTATTAGTACAATATTATTGTAATACAAAAATAATAAGAAGAGTTCCACCATCATGCTTTATACCATCCCCTAAAGTTGATTCGATAGTTATAAGATTAGATAAATTAGATAAGCCTCCTGTAGATGTAGAAGATGAAAAATTGTTTTTTAATATAATACGTCAAGCATTTAATATGAGAAGAAAGACACTATGGAATGGAATGAAAAACTTAGGTATGGATAAAGAAAAACTGCAAAGAGCTTTTGAAAAAGCAGGGATAGATCCTAATAGAAGAGGAGAAACTTTAAGTATACAAGAATTTGCTACACTAAGTAATAATATATTAGAAGAGAAAAAGAATTAAAAATTCATTTGAAGGATCATTTTTGCTAATTAAAAATTTAGTTAGTAAAAATGATTTTTTTATTTTAAAAAATTATTTGTGAATATTTGAAACAAAATAATTAGTTATAGACTATGAATATATTTTTGTCAAACTAAAAATATTTTAAGAAAGCTAAAATGTATTTTTTACAATTAATAACTAGTTAAAAATTTAATGTTTTTAACATTAAATAGAATATTATCTAATAAGTATAAATATAATCTACTATAAGACAAAATGGGAGGAGTTTAAACTTTATCTTGTATAGGTTTTTATCATTTTTTAAAGTTCCCTCTCATATATTTATAGTGTATAAATTTAAATGGAGGTAACGTGAAGTGACACCTAAAAAAAGTTATAGTAGATTCTTTATTATATTGCAAGAAGATGAAAAAGGATATTCTTTAGACCAAGATAAAGCTCCATCAGGTTATGCTAAATTAGAGATGAAAAATAATAAATGTAAATTGTCATATTATGTTCAAAATGTGAATAAACAAAAAGGACCTTGTCATATGGTACTTATTTGCGATAAGAAAGATACTAAAAAAATAATGAAAATAGCTAAAATGAACATAGATGATTATGGCAGAGCCGATGTTACTTATGAATATGACATGAATAATATAGCAAATAGTGGTATAGGTGCTGATAAAATAGCAGGAGCAGCTATTGTTAAGTTTGATGATAGCAAAATCGCATGTGTAATGCATGGATTTATTACTTCAGATGTGTCTAAAGATTGGAAGGAATATGAGGTTATTTCGGAAGAAGATATGAAACCTATGCCAAGAGAAGTTAGATTTGATAAATATGAGCAACAGATAGAAGCTGCAAAAGAAAATAATATGGAAGAAAGTAATACAGTAAAAAATGATATAGAAGAAAATAATATAGCAAAGAGTGAGGTATATGAACAACGAATAGAAGCTGTAAAAGAAAATAATTTAGAAGAAAGTAATACAGCAAAAAATGATATAGTAGAAAATAATATAGCAAAAAATGATGTAGTAGAAAGTGATATAGAAGAAAATATAGCTACTGTTAAGAATGATATGGAAAACTCTGAATTAGACGAAGAAATGAGAAAGAAAAAGCATAAGTCCGATTATGGATGCAAAGAAAAAGATGATCATAAAAAAGAAGAAAAGAAAGAATGTAAAAAAGAAGAGAAGAAGAAAGAGAAGAAAGAAGAAAAAATGAATGAATGCAAAGATCATGAATATGATAAACATGATCACAAAGAGAAAAAAGAGCATTGTGATGATCATAAAGGCAAGGAAGAGCATCATAAGGAGCATGAGCATTGTGATGATCACAAAATGAAAAAGGATTGTGAGCACATGAAAGAAGATCACGATCATGAAATGAAAAAAGACTGTGGTCACATGAAGAAAGAATATGAGTATATGAAAAAAGATTGTGACTATATGGAAAAAGAATATGAGTATATGAAAGAAGATTGTAATCATATGAAGAAAGATTATGATCATGAGCATATGAACAAGTATCATGATTATAAAATGAAAAAAGATTGTGATTACATGGAAAAAGAATATGAATATATGAAAGAAGATTGTAATCATATGAAAAAAGACTATGATCATATGAAGGAAGATCATGAACATATGAATAAGCATTATGACCATGAAATGAAAAAAGATTGTGATCATATAAATAAATATTACGATCATATGAAAAAACATTACGATCATATGAATAAAGAGTGTGGTCATGAAATGAAAAAACATTACGATCATATGAATAAAGAGTGTGGTCATGAAATGAAAAAACATTACGATCACATGGAAAAAGACTATGATCATAAAATGAAACATGAGTGTCATCCTTATCATGAAGAGCATGGAGAAATGTACGAGGAAAAAGATACTAAGAGTATGATGACTAAATTCTTTAAAGGTATAGTTAAAGAGTTTGAAAAAATGGATAAATATGATGATATTAAAAATTGTGTATGGTATAAAATTCCTGTTGAAAAAATGGAAGAAATGTATTGCATGCATGATTATAAAAAATATACAGTAATTTATTATCCAATGATTTGTTATTATCCTTATATTGCAAAGCATAAGCATTTTATGATAGGTCATAAGTATGATAGTAATGGAAATTTAAAATATATCGTATATGCGTTACCAGGCAAAAAATCCGAGTCCGATCAACCATATGGAGGAAAAACAGGATTTGTAGCATGGATGCCACATAAGGATGATATGGAAATGGGATATTGGTTAATGTTCTATGATTTTAAAAATTCTACAGTAGTAGTACCAGTTAGAAGATAATATAAACAAATAAAATGAGGGGAAAAAATCCCTTCATTTTTTATTTATTTAGTATCAACAAATTCCTAAAAAATAATTTGTTAACATCTTAGAGAATATTGTATTGCAATATTTTATGTGCATTACAATGCAATGCGTAGAAGTTGTTTTTTTATATTATACAAAGCATTTACCCAATTTTTAACTAAGTATTGTCTTACAAATCTTAATATATAGCCAAAATTTAATAAAGTTACATTCTTTTCTAATAATTTAATATTAGCATTCATATATTATATTAATAATAATTTATGGAGGAAAATTTGATGAAGGTATTAATGATAAATAAGAGAAAAACTGGTTTAGCAATTATAATGGTTGGTCTTATGATTTTAATAATTGGTCTTGGAAATTACTTTGAAGAAAAACTAAAAATTGCTACATTAACTCAAAATAATATAGGATCTTTCAAGACATATAAAATAGTAGAGAAAATTACTTATGGATTGCCTGAATCTTGGATTAATAGTGAGTCTAAAGTAAGCAATGAGAAAGTTAAATATCATAGTGATTTTATTTCTGATGATAATATAATTAAAGGTCATATAGAACTTTGGGACGAAAATGAGGACATACAGTCTATAATTAAGGAAAATGAAAAACATATAAAGGATATAGGTGTTGATGATTATAAAATAGTTAAGTTAAACATAGGGAAAGATGAGGCTTATTCAATGCAATATAATATTTCTCTTTCTAAAGAAGATTTTTATAGAACATATGATTATTTTTTAAATTTAAATGGAAATAAAATAAAATCAAGTTTCTATATAAAAGATAAAAGTCATAAAGAAAATATTCCTATAATATTTGAAAATATAATGAAGACTTTTAAATCCAATTAATATTTGATTTAATATCATATAAGTATTATAATTAAAAATATAAAAGTTAAAAGAGAAGCAATATCAGCTTCTCTTTTATTAATTTTATAGTGTGGAGGAAAATTGTGTATAAGTTAAAGAAGTATGCAACAGTATTATTAATAGTTTTAGTGAATGTAATTATATTTACTGGTTGTAGTGTGCTAAGGAGCAATAACAATGCTTTTGAATTTATGAAAGAAAAAAAAGCAACTAAAATCACTATCCAAAGTACAAGAGATAAAAGTTATAAATTTACCGTTACTGATGTTGGAGTAGCACAGGAAATATATAAAATTTTATCAAGTGCTAAAGAAGTTGATACAAAAAGCCCACTAGAAGCAGATTATATTTTTGAAATTTATGAAGGACCTGATAAGGTTCATAAATTTAACTATATTGCTGGATTAGACAAAAATGATGGTGCAAATTTTTATAATGATGATAAAAATTATATAGTATCAAAAAGACTTGATAATGATATAATTAAAAATTTCTGGAATATAAGAAAACCTATAGATTTTCAAAATGTTTATTATGATACGATATACGAAGCAGTCGATATGTATAAAAAGAGTAAAGAAGACAATCCTAAAATAGGAATTAATATGAGTTCAGATTTAGAAATGTCAAAATTTATTTTATCTACTGATTTATTGAACTTTGAGCAAAGGTTTAATAAGATGTCTGATGTAGCTTTAGTGAAGGATGCAAAGGTAGAAGGCTTTGATATAGTAATGAACATAAATACTGAAGGATATACTTCTACGAAATATAAAGCGATAATCACCTTTAAGGGACATGCTGGTGAGTATGAAACTAACTATTATGTAGTTAATAAATATGAAAAAGGTGAATGGAAAATAGGAATATATGAAAAAAAACCAGATGATTTTTAAATTTAAAAGCCTAGGGAGTTCCCTAGGCTTTTTTTTAAGCTCTTGTAAGTTCTCTTTGTAATCTTTCAAGAGGAAGAACTGCTAATATTAATACACAGATTAATCCATCAAAAAATACGTATGAAATATTATATAAGAATGAATATACTAAAGGAGACATACCTTCTGGTGCATAAGTGTACCAGAATATAAAGCCAGAAATAAAGTGAAATATAAATCTTAGTGAAGTACCAAAAACTGCTCCTAATAATTTATTATTCTTAATTAAACTTGAAAGACCTATTGCCATAAATGGTAGCGCATAGTCAAATAATATTTGTATAGGGTGGAGTATCTGAGCTGGACCAATTATAAAGTCTAATACCCCTCTTAGAAATCCAGTTAAAACTCCAACTACAGGACCATAGATATAGGAAATAATTATAATTGGAACCATGCTTCCCAAAGTAACACTTCCACCATAAGGTGCATTAAAAGGCTTTATAAAGCTAAGTGCTAGGGATACACCTAAAGCTACACCAATTTGAGTTATCATAGATGTAGAAAATTTGATTTTTTTGATTTTTGTAAAAGCAACAATTATTATTAGGACTCCTATTAATGTAAAAATTGTAGTAGTACTGCTTAAAATCTTTGATAAGTTTTCTTGTAATGCATTTAACATAATTGAACCCCCTTTTATTTTAGACATCTGAAAAAAATAATAAATCAAATACGTCTTAATATATATTAAAAATAAAATTACTTTTAAAAGTGTATATTAAAGAAATATAAATCTAATAATTACATATTATAAAATACTAAACATATAAAAAACCTTATGCCTATATAGGCATAAGGTATATTAATTTCTATTTTAATATAGACGCTTTCCTACGCTGGCATTATCCAGTTCAGGTATAAGGGTCAATGAATTGTTCATTTCTCAGCCATAAGGCACCCCTAGCAATTTATTAGGTTTTGTTACAATTTCATTATATTATGTAACTAAAGAAAACACAATAAAAATTATAGAAAATCTACTATTTTATTATTTAACATATTTGAAGTATTAGAAAAAGATACATCTACTTTGTCACCAACTCTTATATGATTAGGAAGCTTGCTTACAGATACATTTATAGTTATACCCTCTGTAAGCTCTACAAATGCATCTGTATTGTTCATATCTATTACTTTGCCAAACATTAAATCATCCTTTCAACTGTATTATAAGTTTTGTATTAGACTAATAAATAAATTTAATTTGAAGATATACAAAAACAATTTCCCAAAAACCTTTCTAAATACAAATTTTAAATTATTTCTCTATAAAAATTTTTCTATAAAATAAATACTAATATATATTATTTTTATCTTTTTTATAGCAAATATTCATAATTATTCTGTATAATTAAGAATAAACATATATGTTAAAAAGTGGGGTTAATATGTTGACAAATAATTTACTAGTAACATTGACTGGGGTATTAACACTAATATGTGTTATGGAGGGTTGTATAATATACAGTTATAAAAAAAGCTTAATAGAAAGAGAAAAAAGAAAAGAAGTTTTATATGCTGTTAGTGAAAAGATAATTTCCCTTAAAAATGAGAAAGAGGTTTATGATCTAATATTAAATACAGCTATAAAATTAGTACCTAAGGCTTCTAAAGGTAGCTTGCTTAAAATAACACAAGATGGAGATGGATTTAAGTTTATATCTCTTTATGGATATTCTGATGATTTAAAAAAAATAATATTAAAAAAAGAGGAAATATATCTTCATCAAATAAATAATTTTAAAGATATTGCGATAATAGAAAATCCTAGGAATTTTAATGAAGTTTATATGGACCCTTCAAAAAAGCATATGCTTATTTCAACGGAATCTTTAGATATACACAATACTTTAAGTGCACCTATATATTTAGATGGAGTTTTAACTGCAATATTAAATTTAGATAGTACTGTTATAGAAGAGGCTTTTTCAAGTGAAGATATACGAACAGTAAAATATATATTGAATGAATTTAGATTAGCAGTTAGAAGTCATTTGATTCAAGGAGAGTTAAGAGAAAAAGCAACCTATGATAGCCTAACTTGTCTTTATAGCAGAGGTTATTTAGAACAGATAATAGAATATTATCTTAATGAATTTTATAAGAAAAATTATAGAAGTTCTATAGTTTTTATAGATATTAATAATTTTAAATATGTCAATGACAACTATGGACATACTATAGGTGATGAATTATTGATAAAATTTTCTCAAGTATTAAGATCGCATATCAATAGTAATAATTTATATGGTAGGCTAGGTGGAGATGAATTTCTAATATTATTAGATAAGTGCAGAGAAGATGAGGCAATTGAAATTATGGAAAATTTAAGAGAAACATGTAAGAATCATATAGAACAAGACTATATTTTAGACTTTAGTTACGGAATTTTTGAAATAGCTGGAGGAGAAAAGTATGACTTTAAGGCTATAATCTGTAGTGCAGATAAGAAAATGTATAAGCATAAAAAATTTAATAAAGAAATAGTTTAAGCATATGAAAAAATAACTAGTCAAAGATGGGCATATACTTTGCATCATGTACTCTCAGAAATTTCAAGTTATCATTAAGTCCTAACGATTGATTATGATGAAAAATAGACTAGTATACTGACTAGTTGATTCTTGAATATTATTTAAGCTATAAACACCCTTCATATTAATGTGAAGGGTGCAGCTATTTATAAAGAAATAAGAATATTTAATTATATAAGCTAAATTATAACTTAACAACATTAGCTGCTTGAGGTCCTCTAGAACCTTCTACAACTTCAAATTGTACTTTGTCACCTTCTTCTAAAGTTTTGTATCCTTCTCCTTGAATTGCAGAGAAATGAATAAATACATCTTCCTCACCTTCAACTGATAGAAAACCAAATCCTTTTTCAGAATTAAACCATTTAACTGTACCTGTTTTCATCTAAATTCCTCCTGAACAAAAAAATTTCACTTGTTATGATTTTACCATATTTACTGTAATAATAAAGTTTAAATTTAATATGGTTATAATTAACATTGAATTATAATTATAGATATAGCTTGAGCATTTTTGAATATTTTTATACTTTAGATTAATGGATATTTTAAATAAATCTCTATGTCAATTATGATGTTCACATGAAAAAAGGAACAATTACAAGTTAAATGTAATTAATAAACCATAGTCCATTTTCATAGATATTTTTATAAATTGATATAATTTTTTTAGTAGAGTATAATTATCCGAGTGCAATATGTTGTGTTTTAGGGGGGTAATTTATGCTATATGTTGTTAAACGAGATGGTAGAAGGGTTGAATTTAACTCTGTTAAGATAACCAATGCTATTAAAGGATCAGCAGATGAAATATCTTATAATTTGCTAGAAAGTGAAAAAATAGAGTTAACTCAAAAGATAATAAAAAGAATAGAGAATTTAAATGTAGAAGAATTAACAGTAGAAGAAATTCAAAATATAGTACAGAGTACTTTGCTTGAGAATGGTCATAAGCCTATAGGTGTTGCTTATGGAAATTATAGAAAAGAAAGAACTAGGATTAGAGAAATAAAATCTGATTTGATGAAAGCTATAGAAAGAATAGGAGTAGAAACTGATAGAGACAATGCTAATGTTGGAAACAATTTTAGTTCTAAACTACTTAGAATAGCTAGTGAATCTAATAAATGGTATAACTTATCTACTATGCCTAAGCACCTATCAAAAGCCCATGAAAATGGAGATTTATACTACCACGATTTAGATAGTTATAATTTAACTATAAACTGCTTGCATATCCCTACTAAAGAAATTTTAGAAAGAGGTTTTAATACTGGATATGGTTATTTAAGAAAGGCTAAACGTATAGATTCGGCAGCAGAACTTTCTTGTATATTACTTCAATCTACTCAAAACGATATGTTTGGAGGACAATCCCATGCAGATTTTGATAATGACTTAGCCGCTTTTGTAGAACCAACAAGAGAAGAAATAAGAAAAGAATTAAAAGAATTAGGAATATCAGAAGATGTATTAGAAGAAGCAGTAGAAAAAAAATTAAGAAG
Source organism: Clostridium argentinense CDC 2741 (assembly GCF_000816675.1). Taxonomy (GTDB): domain Bacteria; phylum Bacillota; class Clostridia; order Clostridiales; family Clostridiaceae; genus Clostridium_J; species Clostridium_J argentinense. The sequence continues at coordinate 84,897 of NZ_AYSO01000019.1, forward strand.
AATAATAGAGCAATCCATGCAAGGAGTTGTCTATAACTTGAATACAATGCATTCTAGAGCGGGTAGTCAAGTTCCATTTTCTTCTATGAATATAGGAATACCTCAAAGTAAAGATGCAGCACTTATATGTGAAATATTCTTAAAGGAATACGAAAAAGGATTAGGCCGCGGAGAACAACCTATATTTCCTAATATAATATTTAGAGTTAAAAAAGGTGTAAATAGGGAAGAAAATGATCCATATTTCTATCTATTTAAACTTGCATGTGAAGTAGCTAGTAAGAGAATGAATCCTACTTTCATGAATATAGACTCTGATTTTAATAAAGTTTATTATGATCAAGGAATAGTGCCAGCAACTATGGGATGTAGAACTTATGTAATGAGTAATTGCAATGGAGAGCCAGGCACAAAAGGTAGAGGAAATATAGCACCAACTACAATAAATCTTCCAAGAGTTGGAATACTTGCAAAAAGTGATGTGGAAAAGTTCTTTTCACTACTAGAAAATAGATTAGAACAAGCAAGTGAAGCATTAATGCATAGATATAATGTACTTAAAAAGCTTAAGATAAAAGATTTACCTTTTGTTGCAGGTCAAGGACTGTTAAAGGGATCAGAAGGATTATCACAAGATGATTCGATTGAGCCAATATTAAAGCAAGGTACCTTTGCTATAGGTTTTATAGGACTTGCTGAAACTTTAGTAGCCTTAACTGGAAAGCATCATGGAGAAGATGAAGCTTCAAGAACATTAGGGGTTGAAATAATAACTTTTATAAGAAACTTTACAGATAAGCTAACTAAAGAAACTGGATTAAATTGGGGTTGCTATGCGACACCAGCAGAAGGATTAAGTGGAAGATTTATATTACAAGATAAAAAGATATTTGGAGAAATAGAGGGGGTAACGGATAAGGAGTATTATACAAATAGTTATCACGTACCTGTAGGATTCCCAATATCTATAATAGATAAAATTCATATAGAAGCACCATATCATAAACTTTGTAATTCAGGTCATATAAGTTATTTAGAGGTTGATGATTATCCAAATGGTGATAATATAATGGATATAATTAAATATGCCTATGAAAATACCAACATAAGCTATTTGGGAATTAATTTTCATATAAAATATTGTAAAGAATGTGGTACTTATTTGGATAGCGAAAAATTTGAGTGCACAACTTGCGGAAGTACCAACATTCAAGGTGTATCTAGAGTAACAGGATATCTAAGCCTAGATGAAAGATTTGGATCAGGAAAATATCATGAGAGAGAAGATAGAATTTCTCATACAGAAGATCATAAAAAAGTTTATAATATAAATAATAAATAATTAAAAGTACCAAGGAATATTCCTTGGTTTTTTTAATTTCTAGTATTAGTGAGTAAAATATAGATTAAAAGCTAAATAAAGCAAGAGTCTATTTTTAGCTATATGAATTTAATGTATAATTTATATGATAGGTTTAATTAGATAAAAATGAGGGAGAAAATATGAAAATTATATTTGATGAAGCTATAGGAATATTTAATGATTTAGTTTTTAGTTTATATATGTTAGAAAATATGAATTTAATGCATAAAATTATTGATGAATATGGAATAGAATTAGATAAGGACATAGTTAGATTTATAGAAAATATAGGCAAGTGGAAGGGATTAGATAGAGAAAAGCTAAGATTCTTTTTTCATGATTATAATAATGGTACTCAGCTTGTGAGCATAGGAGGAGCAACTTTAGGGTATGAAGAACATAGAATAGATAATTTTAATGAAGTATTAATGGACATAGAAAAAAAGAAAGAAGAAGAGTTAATAAAGAATTTAATTAAAGTTATTTTACATTCAATCATAGGTAACTCTAATTTAGTAAATGAAAAATATAAAGAAATTTGCTCAAGTAAACGTGATATTATAGAATATATTAAAAATTTATCCTATACTCCAGAAGAAAAATGGAATTTATTTTTATTTATAGATGAGCCTAAGAAATATGCTTTAGAGTTGTGCAATTTTTTAAGATTATATAAACCCATATTTGAAAACTACTATAAAAATTTAGATAAAATTAGAGAAAAGTTTAATAAATATTTAAAAGAAAAAATAGAAGAGGAAGGTATAGAATATTTAAATAATCTATCTAAAGCAATTCCTTATAAACAGTTTGAAAATATATGTATCTATCCATTATATATAGGGTTTTGTTCTATTAATTATAATATGATAGATGATAAAAACATTTTTGTTGGAATAGGTTTTAAATATGAAGATTATGTTTTAAGAAGATTAAAAGATACTGATGAATATGATAAATATAATTTGATTTTAAAAGCAATTTCCGATAAAAGTAAATTTAGCATTATAAAATTATTAATGGAGCGAGAAATGTATGGAATGGAAATTGCTGAAAGATTAAATCTTACAACTGCAACAATTTCACATCATATGTCTCAACTATTTTTAGCTGAAATAGTATTAATGGATAAACAAGAGGGAAAAGTATATTATAAATTAAATAAAGAGACCTTAAAGAATACAATCAAATATCTTAATAATCAATTCAAATTAGATTAGAAGAAGAAGTTAAATTAAAAATAATCATGATGAAATATAACTGTCATCATGATTATTTTTTTATGAGAAAGTTAACATATTCATTAGATAAATATCTAATGAATATATAGACAAATACCTAATTGAATTAGTATAATATTACCATGATATTCATCTAAATATATATTAGATTGATATCTAAAAAAGGGGGAGTCTTTATGAGAAAATATTTATTTAGACATAAGGGATTATTTGTTATTACTGCTATTATGGCAATTTTGGTGAGAACAATTGATGTTTGTATAGCTTTTATCTTTAAGTATATTACAGACGTGGCACAGGCGGGAGATATAGAAGGTTATAAAATTATTGTTATAGTAATGGTAGGATATTTTATTCTAAATTCTTCAATGAGTATTATAGGAAAAAATGTACAGCATTATTATATTAAAAAGACTATGATATTCTTAAAGATGGACATATTTTCTAACATTCTTAAAAAAGATATAAAAGATTTTAATGGTGATAATAGTGGAAAATATATTTCCATGCTATCAAGCGATGTGTCTTTAATAGAAAATGATTATTTTACTAATATATTTGAAATTATACGAGTAATCTTTGGATTTATATTAGCAGTAGTAAGTATGGTAACTTTAAGCATAGAAATAACCATATCAGTTTTTTTATTAGGAATTCTAAGCTTTTTATTACCACAAATATTTGGGGAAAAGTTAAGTAAATACAGAAGTGAATATTCTAGCAGTCAAGGAGTGTTTATTTCAAAGGTTAAAGATATACTTTTAGGATTTGATGTAATAAAAAGCTTCAATGTTGAAAATAAAATGATAGAAGAGTATAGCAAATATAATAATGATGCAGAAAGTAAGAAAAATAAGTTTAATATTTTTGAAACCCCGGTAGGAGGAATAGCAATTTTTATGGCTTATGGAATATTTACAGTGGTATTTGGAATTGGTTCTTATTTATGTATAAAAGGAAAAATTACCATAGGAACAATGTTTGCTTGTGTTCAATTATCAAATAATGTAACTCAACCAATTATGATGAGTATACAATATATAAATAAAATTAAGTCTTTAAAGGAGATTTCAGCTAAGATTGAAAAGCTTAGTGAAGATACAGGAGAAGATAAATTGTTAATAGAGAAAACTCAGTTTAATAAGGAAATAGTGTTTGATAACATTAGTTTTAGTTATGATAAAGAAAGAAAAATACTAAATAGTATCAATTTATGTTTTAAAAAGGGCAAAAAATACGCAATAGTAGGGGCTAGCGGTGGAGGAAAATCTACTATATTAAAATTATTATTGAAGTACTATGAAAACTACAGTGGAAATATACTAGTAGATGGAACAGAACTAAAAAATATAAGCAGTGAAAATCTTTATAAATTGGAAGGAATAATTCAGCAAAATGTATTCATATTTGATGCTAGTCTTAAAGACAATATAACACTATTTGGAAGTTATAGTAATAGTGAAATAAATAGAGCTATTGAAATATCGGGGTTAAATCCATTATTAATTAGGTTAAAAGATGGACTTAATAGTGAACTTGGAGAGAATGGCAACCTCTTATCTGGCGGTGAAAAGCAAAGAATATCAATTGCAAGAGCAGTTATTAAAAATACACCGATAATGCTATTAGATGAAGCTACTTCTTCCTTAGATAATGAAACGGCTTATGCCATAGAAAAAACTCTTGTAGCTATGAAAGATATAACTTCAGTTGTTGTAACTCATAGGCTTTGGGGGGACATATTAAAAGAATATGATGAAATAATAGTAATGAAAAATGGAGAAATAGTTGAACAGGGAAATTTCTATGAACTACTACAGTTAAAAAGATACTTCTACGGACTTTATTATATATCTCAAGGTGAATATGAAGAAAAAGAAATTATATAAAAGAAGCCAGAAATAAATTTAGTCACAGATTTTTCTCATATATTTATGATAAAATAATATTAATATATTTTGATGAAGTATATAAACAATTTGGAAAAAGAAATTATAAGTATATAGGTGATTAAATGAATAAAACGGTAAAATTAGCAGGAATAATACATGAAAGTTTGACTAATGGACCAGGCATGAGGCGGGTTTTATTTGCTCAAGGATGTATGCATAACTGTAAAGGTTGTTTTAACACTCATACTCATAGCTTTAATGATGGTCAAGCTTTTAATATTGATAATATTATTAATGATATAAAGAAAAATCCATTAATTAAAGGAGTTACCTTTAGCGGAGGAGATCCTGTAGAACAAGCAGAAGCTTTTTCACAAATAGCTAAGGAAGTTAAGAAATTAAATAAAGATATATGGTGTTATACAGGATATACCTTTGAAGAAATTTTAAAAAATAGTGATAAAAAAGTAGGATTGAGAGAATTAATTGAAAACATTGATGTCCTTGTAGATGGAAAATTTGATATTAGTAAAAAGGATGATGATTTAAAATATAGAGGATCATCAAATCAAAGAATAGTGGATGTAAAAAGAAGCTTATCAAAAGGAAAAACTATTATATTAGAAGAATACTAGAAATTATATAGTTAGTTTAAGAATTGTAATTGTTAATTGTGAGTTTAGGTATATTCTTCTATTTCTAATGTACTTGTGCAAAGGTCATGTGTAAATAAAGATAACCAAAGCCTAAAAATATGTTAGATCATTGTAATAGTAACATGTCATTTTGTATAATAAATATACAATTTTTAACAAGAAATATATAAGAAAATAAGAGTATAAAAGACTACTTAATTATAATTAGGTAGTCTTAATAATTTTTTTACATAGATCTTATATTCTTTTTTCTAGAAAGTCTATTGCAACCTCTTCATCTGTAAAATATAGTGTTCTATCTTTAATTTTCATAGAACTTTCATGGCCACGACCAGCAATTAGAACAATATCATTCTTTTTAGCAATTGAAAGTGCCTTTTTAATTGCAGCAGGCCTATGTATTTCTACAGAATAATTATCAGAAGATATGCCATTTTTAATGTCATTTATAATCTCTTCTGGATCTTCATTTTTAGGGTTATCTGTAGTAATTATAACGTGATCACTTAAATTAGTAGCAATTTGTCCCATAATAGGGCGTTTATCTTTATCTCCATTGCCTACACAACCAAATACAGTTATTATTCTTCCGTTAGTATAAGGTTTTACTGTATTTAATATTTTTTCTATAGCATCAGGAGAATGTGCAAAATCTATTATTATTTTGTAATCAATAGGATATTCCTCACATACATATTGAAATCTACCTTCAATTGTAGGAAGATTTTCAAGAGAGAATTTTATTAAATCCAAACTTATGCCTTCCAAAATTCCTACCATAGAAGCAGCTAAAGCATTATGAATATTATATAATCCTGCTATTTTTAAATTAATAGGTAGAGAATTTTCCTTGTAATTAAGATAAAATGAGGAACCTTCTAAGGAAGAACATAATATTTTAGCGCTTATTGAACCGTTATTTTTAAATGAGTAGGTGTAACGATTTTTAAATTCAATTAAAAGTGATTTCCCATACTCATTATCTATATTTATAATTGAATTCTTAGAATTTATAAATAGGATTTTTTTAGATTGATAGTAGTTATAAAAATTTCCATGAAAATCTAAATGATCATGAGTTATATTAGTAAATATTCCATATTCAAAGGTGATCCCGTAGGTTCTCTTTAAAGCTAAGGAGTGAGAGGAGATTTCCATAATACAGTGGGTAATATTATTATCTACCATTTCTCTTAAAAGTTTATGAAGTTCTAAAGATTCAGGAGTTGTTTTATCTGTTTCAATTTTTTTATCACCTATATAATTACATATAGTACCTATTAATGCTGTTTTGAATCCTGCATTTTTTAAGATACTTCTTATCATATAACTAGTTGTAGTTTTCCCATTAGTACCTGTTATTCCTATTATTTTAATGTTATTTTTAGGATTACCATAGTAATTAGATGACATAATAGCAAGGGCTTCTCTTGTATCATCCACTTTAATTACTGTAATATGAGGAGCAATTTTAATATTTTTATTGGTTATTATAGTAGCTGCTCCTTTTAGCACAGCATCATCTATGTATTTATTACCATCATCTAATGTTCCATTTATACATATAAATACGTCATTAGAAGTTATCTTTCTAGAGTCATATTTTAGTTCATTTATAGATATATCTAAAGTTCCTTGAATTAGTAAGTACTCTATTCCTATCAAGATATCCTTTAATATCATACTATCACCTTCTTTTATTTACATATTATTATGTTGTAATTATACATCATATAAATTTATTTATGGAAAACGTGGATTTAATAAAATAACTTATCTCCAATACATTATAATAAATAATAAAATTAAAGAAGTTAAAAAATTATAACATTATTATATAATTATAGAAATCATATTGCTTCTATAATTATCAGCTATCATATAAATGCTTTATATAGATATATTCATGTTAATTTTATTGTATATATCAGAATAAACGCTATTTTTTAGTATTTTAATTAGTGCTATTGAATGCATAATGCTCAGTTTGTAATTGTGAACTGACATTATGCATTATTTTAAGTTGTGAATTGTATAATAGATAAGTTTTTGTAATTGTAATTTAAAAATATTTTAGCAAGTAAGCATATTTGTATAAGGATTAAGCTTTAATGTAATGACTATATTATAGTTGAATTTTTATGTTGTAAGTATTAGCACTTTATTTTTATCTTCATTCAATATATCTTCAACTATTATGGAGTTACTATTAATTCTCTCTCCACTTTTCATGTGAGTTAAGAAAGTTTCAACTCCATCTAGTGGAAAAGTTAGGCGAGGAGTTTTATAATGCATAGGTATAGTTATCTTACTTTGAATTGAGTTTGCGATATTAGCAGCTTCACTGCCGCTTATGGTATAGTTTCCACCTACAGGAATGAGGAGTATATCTACATCACCAATCATATCTAATTCTTCAGCTGTTAATAAATGACCTAAATCTCCTAGATGGCAAATTTTATATCCATCCATTTCAATTATGAAAATTATATTTTCTCCACGCTTTGCTCCTTTAACCTCATCATGGAAAGATGGTATTCCTCTAATGGGAATATCACATTCATTAAAAAAGCCTACCTTATCTATGATTTTGGCTTCATTACCGATTACTTTAATGTAATTATGATCAAAGTGATCATGACTTATGGTAATTACATCTACTCTACCTTTAAAAACGGTGTATCCTACAGTTTCATCAAAAGGGTCTGTAAGAAGTTTTCTACCATCACTATCCTCAAATAAAAAAGAAGCATGACCAAGCCAAGTTAATTTCATTTTCATCTCTCCTTATAGATTATTTATTTTATATTTACTTTCTAAATTTATCTTAATTATAGTATAAGATATAAATAGCTGGAATTATTATAAATATTTAGCAAAAGGTTTTTAAGTTTATAAATAAAAAGTTCTACTTATATTGATCTTAAAATTTAACTAAAGTTATAGCTTAGTATAGTTTTATGAAAGATTAAACTATATTTTACTTAATTATTAGCATTATTTTAAATAATATACTTTATAAAATCCTTCCTATTATATCCTAATAAACGTAATATATAAAAATAATAGATAAAGTTTAATTTTCTCTGTTAAATATCTTGAATATTTAACAGAGAAAAAGGATAGAAATAAATTGACAATAAAAATTTACTGTACTATAATTGATATAAAATTAATTTAGAAAATTTTAAAAGGCTAAGATTAGGAAAAGTACTTTAACAAGTAACTTACAGAGAGTGAGGATTTGGTGAAACCTCATAGTGATGGTTAAGGGAAAATCACCTAGGAGCTGAAGGCTGAATTTTAGTAAGTTTGTCCGTATTTCTGCGTTAAAGGATAGAACATGTTAGTGTTTGAGTTTATGATATTACCATAGGTGGTATAGCGAAGTTCACTTCGTCCTATTTAGGACGGAGTTTTTTATTTTTTAAAATATATTTCATTATAGGAAGTATATATTGTGTTAATGATAATAATGAGGATTAATCTTATTATCATTAGTATAGATTGCAATAAAATATAGATTAAATATTAGGAAGGAGATTTACTATGTATAAGAAAATTGATTCTTCAAAGAGTTTTATGGATATTGAATTAGATGTATTAAAACTTTGGGAAGAAAAAAACGTAATTCAAAAGAATTTTGATTCAAATGAAGATGGTGAATATTTTACATTTTATGATGGTCCTCCAACAGCAAATGGTAAGCCTCATATAGGACACGTTATAACAAGGGTAATGAAAGACATAATTCCAAGATATAAAGTAATGAAAGGCTACAAGGTTTTAAGAAAAGCAGGATGGGATACCCATGGTCTTCCTGTAGAGCTTGAAATAGAAAAGAAACTTGGAATTTCAGGTAAACCAGAAATAGAAAAGTATGGTGTAGAAGAGTTTGTTAAGCAATGTAAGGAAAGTGTATTTACATATGTTGAAATGTGGAGACAAATGTCTGAAAGATTAGCTTATTGGGTAGATATGGATAATCCATATGTAACTTTCCACAATGATTACATTGAATCAGTTTGGTGGGCATTAAAACAAATGTGGGATAAAGATTTACTTTATAAAGGTCACAAAGTAATGCCATACTGTCCAAGATGTGGAACTACACTTTCATCTCATGAAGTTGCGCAAGGATATAAAGATGTTAAAGATAACTCTGTATATGTTAAATTTAAACTAAAAGACGAAAATAAATATGTGCTAGTTTGGACAACAACTCCTTGGACATTACCAAGTAACGTGGCATTAGCGGTAAATAAAAAATATGATTATGTAGAAGTACTTCATAATGAAGAAAATATAATACTTTCAAGAGCACTTTTAAATAAACTTGAGGGAGAATATGAAGTTGTTGCAGAATTCAAAGGAGAAGCTTTACTTGGAAAAGAATATGAGCAAATGTTTAAATTTGAAACTCCAGAGGAAAAAGCATTCTATATAGTTCATGCAGACTATGTAACATTAACAGATGGTACAGGTATAGTTCATACAGCACCTGCATATGGAGATGAGGATAACCAAACAGGTAAGCGTTATAATCTTCCAATGATAAACTTAGTTGATGCAGAAGGAAAATTTGTTGAGAAGGTAACTCCATGGGCTGGTATGTTCGTTAAAAAAGCAGATGAGAAGATTGTTGCTTACTTAAAAGAGAACAATATTCTTTATAAAGGAGAAAAATTCCTACACTCATATCCACATTGTTGGAGATGTGATACACCACTTCTTTACTATCCAAGAGAGAGCTGGTTTGTAAGAATGTCTTCTGTTAGAGATCAGTTATTAGAGAACAATAATAAAATTAATTGGATGCCAGATAACGTAAAAACAGGAAGAATGGGAAAATTCCTAGAGAATGTTATTGACTGGGGTATTTCAAGAAATAGATACTGGGGAACTCCACTTCCAATTTGGGAATGTGAATGTGGTCACAGAGAAATGATAGGAAGTGTTAGTGAACTTCATGAAAAAGGAATAAATGTACCTGAAGGAATAGAGCTTCATAAGCCATATATAGATAATGTACATTTAAAGTGTCCAAAATGTGAAAAAGAAATGAAGAGGGTAGAAGAAGTTATTGACTGCTGGTTTGATTCAGGTTCAATGCCATTTGCTCAATATCACTATCCGTTTGAAAATAAACAAATATTTGAGTCCAATTTCCCAGCACAATTTATATCAGAAGCTGTTGACCAAACAAGAGGATGGTTCTATACATTACTTGCTATATCAACGACTGTTTTTGAGAGAAATCCTTTTGAAAATTGTATAGTGCTTGGACACGTTTTAGATAAAGATGGATTAAAAATGTCTAAACATAAAGGAAATGTATTAAGTCCATTTACTGTACTAGAAAATCAAGGTGCAGATGCATTGAGATGGTATTTCTATACAGCTAGTGCACCATGGCTACCTTCAAGATTCTATGAAGAAGCAGTTATAGAAGCACAAAGAAAATTCATAGGAACATTATGGAATGTTTATTCCTTCTATGTTTTATATGCAGATTTAGACAAATTTAATCCAACTAAGTATGAAGACTTTGTATCAGAAAACGTAATGGATAAGTGGATGATGTCTAAACTTAATACTTTAGTTAAAAATATAGATGAGCATTTAGAAAACTATAGAATTACTCAAGGTGCTAAGGAACTTGAAGATTTTGTAGATGAACTTTCTAATTGGTATGTAAGAAGAAATAGAGCAAGATACTGGGTTGAAGATTTAACAGAAGATAAAATAGGAGCATATATGACTTTATATAGAGTATTAACAACTTTAGCTAAAGTAGCGTCTCCATTTATACCATTTGTTACAGAAGAATTATATCAAAATTTAGTAGTTAATTTTGATAAAAATGCTGAAGAAAGTGTTCATTTATGTAAGTGGCCTGAGTACAGAGAAGATTTAGTAGATGAGTTATTAGAAATGGAAATGGGCAAAGCATATAAAATAGTTAAACTTGGAAGAAGCGCAAGAAATGGTGCTAATATTAAAAATAGACAGCCATTATCTAAGATGCTTGTTTCAATAGGAACACTTCCAGAATATTATGGAGATATAGTTAAGGATGAGCTTAATATAAAAGAAGTTGAACTTGGTGCTGACATTTCAAAATACGTTAATTTTGAAATAAAACCAAACTTACCTATACTCGGAAAAGCTTATGGTAAGTTAATACCTGGTATAAGAAAAGCTATAGGTTCAATGAATCAAATGGAGCTTGCACAAGCTATAAACAATGGCAAAATTGTTAATATTAATGTAGATGGAACAGAAATAGAATTAACATCTGAAAATCTACTTGTAACAATGCAAGGTTTAGAGGGATATGCCTTTGCAGGTGAAGGAGATATAGGAGTTGTGCTTGATACTAATATTACAGATGAGCTTAGAGAAGAAGGTCACGTAAGAGAGATATTAAGCAAAATTCAAAATATGAGAAAAGAAAGTGGATTCGAAGTTGCAGATAAGATTAACATATATGTATCTGGAAACGAAATGCTTGAAAATATTATTAGAAAATTTGAAGAGCAAATTGCTAAGGATACATTAGCTGTTGAGATAGTTTATAATGCAGATTCTAATTATCAAGAAGTTAAGATAAATGGAGAGAATTTAAGCCTTGCTGTAGAAAAATTATCTTAAGAAATAAAATAAGTTATTTTATTTGATGCACTTAAAACCTTATTAATCAGATTTAGATTTGATTAATAAGGTTTTTTATATGATTATACAGGTTATAAAATAATTTAGAATTGACAATAGGAAGTTTAAAATTATAGTTGAAATCAATTTAAAACTTTTCGTATAGAGGAAAAGTATCTAAAGTTTTCCATTGTCTATTCTCAATTGTGTAGGATATACTGACAGTAAAATCTATATATTACAAAAGTGTAAGTACTATGAACATAAATGTAAGTTAAAAAAATTGTTAAAAGATTAAGAGTAATATAAAATTGATGGATAGACAATGAATTTAAATTTTTAGGAGATGACTAAGATATGCAGGACCCAATAAAGTTTATAGCAATACTACTTATAGCAAACATACCATTATTTATATTTATATATTTTAGTTTCTTTTCAAAGAAGAATAGAAGGAAAAAAGGAAAGCACAGAAGCAAAACTCAAGGACATTTGTTATTTTTAATACTCATATACATAATTATATTAGCTACAGAGTTTATATTAGTGGATAAGCTGCTACAGGTAATAAAATAAACAAATTTTTAAAATAGTATATAAGATACATCCAATTAATTTTTAAGAAGAGTGACTAATCACTTTTCTTTTTTATATTGAAAAAATAATATTATGGCTACTCATATTCAAAATTAAGAGGCCAAAAAAGAAATTTATGACAATTATAAAAAATATAGAAGACTTTTATTAGAATTTGATTAAAATTCGATAAATGATGAAACTTTTTATCTTTAAAAAGCGTCTATATTATAGGGAAGAAAAATTACAAGTTTAAATTTATATTTATTTAAATGTAATTCATTTGTAACCAAATAAATTGTCCAAGATATTATAATTAAGTTAAAGATTGGATGTAAGGAGAGGATAATATGTCAGAACTATTAATTATTTCTACAATAGTAATTTCAACTTTAGCCTATACATTTTCAACAATCTATTTTAAAGAAAAAGAAATTGAAAGATTAAGCTAATAGTTAACATAGAATACATTTTATTAGGAAAAACTATTGTAAATTATGTTTCTATAACTTACTATAAATAATAAAGCTTAATTTATAATAGGAGTGATTAACGTGGCGGCTTCAATAAAAGATGTAGCTAAAGAAGCGGGAGTTTCAATAGCAACTGTTTCTAGAGTTTTAAATGGAATAAATGTTGTAAACGAAGATACGAAAAGAAAAGTATTAGATGCAATAGACAAATTAGGGTATAGGCCAAATATTTTAGCAAGAAGTTTAAAGACACATAGATCAAGCACAATAGGAATAATAATTCCTGATATTGCTAATTCACTTTTTCCAGAAGTGGTTAGAGGTGCAGAGGATGTTGCAAACATTTATAACTATAACATAATGCTTTGTAATACAGATCTAGATTTAGAAAGAGAAAAAGAGAGCTTTAGAATGCTAAAAGAGAAGATGGTAGATGGAGTTGTTTATATAGGGAGTGCTCTTGTAGACGAAGTTGAAGAGCTTATTAATGAGCTTGAACTACCAATTGTATCTGTAGGTACAGGTGATAAGAAGGGTAAATTTCCAAGTGTAACTATAGATAATTATAAAGCTGCATATGATGCAACTAATTATTTAATTGATAAAGGAAATAAAAAAGTTGCTTTTATAGGATTCTTTCCATCAATGTATGGCGGAAATTACGAAAAACTTTTTAAAGGCTATAAAAGCGCAATAGAAGAAAAATTTGAATTTAATGAATCTCTAGTTTATTTTTCTTCTTTAAATGCTCAAGAAGGATATAAAGGCATAAACACTATACTTGAGAACAATGAAGTAGATGCTGTATTTTGTGGAAGTGATGAAGTAGCAGTAGGTGTTATTAATGCGTTGAGAGAAAGAAATATATCTGTACCCGATGATGTAGATGTTATGGGATTTAGTGATACAGATTTAGCCTCTATGTATTATCCAACTTTAACAACTATATCACAACCGCTTTATGATATGGGATCAATAAGCATGAGATTACTTATAAAAATAATAAATAAGGAAGAAATAGATAAAAAATATTTTGTTCTGCCTTATGAAATAATAGAGAGAAACTCTTGTAAATAGAAGGACTTTCCTTTAAAAGATATTTTCTACAAAAAACTATTTTTAGATTATAAGATATTTTTAAGAAAATAAATGAAAGTCTTAAAGTAGATAATATAAGCTAACAGGATTTGCGTAAGTAAATCCTGTTTTTGTTAAAAAGAAATAAATTTTAATGTATGTTTGAATATAATTTACAGTTTGATATTAATTCATAACCTTAAAAAATGGACAATTAACAATTAAGGATAAAATTAGTTTTAACCAAACTAATCTCTTTAATAGATTTTTAGTAAAAGCGACTTGGTCACTTTTAAAAGGAATAAGTTCAAAACTTCTCTTATAAAGAGAAGTATCCACAATTGTCCATTGTCAATAGTCAATTCTCAATTATATAAATATAAACTAAAACAATTTATTAATACAATTTTATAAGTTCATACATTAAATTTGGAATTGGGGTGTCTAGATATAGATGCTAGTTGCAATGATTCAGCAAAGCTCTAATTATCCCATTATAAAAAATAAATGATTTATCATAATTAAAAACTTATAAAAATTTTAAGATTAATTCAATTAAGTATATTTTTAAATAATTTGTTTATATAGATATGGTCAGTAAAAAATTATATAAGGGGAATGGTAATATGAAGTATTTAGTAAGTGCAGCTGGAGGAAATACTACAGCAATTCAGCTTATTGAAAATTCACAAACTAGAGAATGGTATAGTAGTAATGGCAATGAATTAGTAAACAAGTATGATAATTTTGAAGTTGAACAGTCTGGTTTTCTTATTCCAAAGGACTTACATTTTGAAATGGCTGGAGGTGAATTTTGTGGAAATGCTTCGCGAGCTGCTGCAGTAGTTTTTTCGCTATTAAAAAAAGAATCAATAGTTGATTTTACTGTTTCTGGATTTAATGGTATTGTTCATTCAACTGTAAATAAATATTCGGATAATGAATATAATGTTGAAAGTATGTTTAATGGAATGAATATACTTTCAAAAGAAGTTAAACTTTCTAATGATACACAGGCATTTTTAGTTGATCTTGGTGGAATCGTTCATATTGTTATTGAGGGGGAATTACCTAGTAACTATAAAGAGGTTCATAATGAAGTCACTAGCGAATTAGACCTTTTAAGAAAAAGTGCTGTAGGTGTAGTTTGGTATACAAAAATAGAAAATAAACCAGTGAAAATTCACCCCATTATTTGGGTAAATGAAGTCAATACATTTTATTATGAAACTTCCTGCGGATCTGCTTCCATTGCAGTTGCAGCTGTTACTGGGATAAATGAAATTGAACAAGTAACAGGAGAATTAATATTAACTGAAATTTCAAAAGAATTTGTATCATTAAAAAGTAAAATAAAAGTACTTTATATTGAGTAAAAACTAGCATCATTAAAATTATTACATTTTGACTTAGGTTTTAATAAATAGAAAAAATGGATAAGGAAAATTTCCTTATCCATTTTTTCTATTTATTAAAGTTTAATTTTTTATCGGTGTAATATGGAACTTTTTTATATTATAATCTTTCTAAATTTAAAGCTTCAAATTCTACAATTTTTTCATTTGCAATTACTGATTTTCTAGTAGCTTGATTATTTTGTTTTGTGAAAGTTGCCTTTGTTGCTAGTGGTGGAAGAATTGTTCCAGCACCGCCTATACATCCACCTTCACATATCATACCTTCTATGAAATTTCCTGGCAATCGTCCAACTTTAGCTAATGACATAGCTTTTTTTATTTCCATTGGACCACTAACTTTTACAGGCTTAAATTCCACATTCACATTTTGACTATTAATATAATTTTCTATAGCAGCAGTTAATCCACCAGCAGCGGCAAAACCTCTACCATAAATTGAAGCACCATCTACATTGGAATCTTCACATTTCTCAGGATCCATATCAAATGCATCTAATAGTGCAGATAATTCTTCAAAAGTTAAAGCATAGTCTATAACATCTTTTATATGCTCTCTTCTTATTTCTGACTTTTTAGCAGTACATGGCCCTATAAATACTATTTTAGCTTCACTATCTAGAGATTTTATATATCTACCCGTAGCTATCATAGGTGAAACTGTTGTAGATATATGAGCTACCTCAGTAGGGAATTTTTTTTCAATATAACTAAAGAAGCCTGGACAGCAAGAGTTGGTCATATATTTATCACCACTCTCCATTTTGTGAATAAACTCTCTACTTTCATGGGCAGTTACCACATCTGCTCCACAAGCAGCCTCATACATTTCTATAAATCCTATGTTTTGAAGAGCAGTCCTTATTTGGCCCATTGACACTTTGGGACCAAATTGTCCTGCAATTGCTGGAGCAACAATAGCATACATTTTTTCACCATGAGATATTCTCCTTGCTACAGGTTCAATTAGACTTTTATCGGAGATAGCACCAAAAGGACATGCAGTCATGCAGGCACCACATTGGATACAATCTTCATTTTTAATCATGGCTTGTCTATCTGTTGCTACAGAAAGTGCACCTGTAGGGCAGACTATCTTGCACGGTCTTAAGACCTCAGAAATAGCTTCATAAGGGCATTGTTTTTTGCAAAGACCACATTCCTTGCAAAGCTCTTGATTTATATAAGCTTTTCCACCTACCCGAACCATAGCTTTAGTAGGACAGACTTCCATGCATTTATGTGCAATACATCCTCTACAAGCCTCAGTTACAGTAAACTTGTTAATAGGACATTTATCACAAGCAGCCTCTATAACATATATAATTTGATCATCATTCTTTATGTCTACAAGATCATCAAGGCTTTCACCAGAAGGTAAATAACCTGCAGCTAGTTTAGCTCTTTGTCCTACAATAGCTCTTTCTTTATAGATACAGCATCTATACTGAGGTTTATCTTTGTCTACTATACATTCGTGAATTTTTTCTAGTTTTTCAAGTGTTAATTTGTCTTTCTTTGCCAAAATGGCAATACTTTTTAAAACATCATGTTTAACTTTTTTTAAATGTGTTTCAAAAATAAACATATACCTAATCCCCTTTAAATAATTTTATACCCATATAGTTTTAGTAATGAAGATTTTACCTCAACATTTCTAGATATATTATAACATAAAGTCGTTAAAAAAATAACAAAATTTGAATGAAAAAAATCTATAGTTGACGGAAAATTTTCATTTTTCTGAACCGTTTACTTAAAACATAAAACAAGTAATAAAATTTGAAGGATAATACAATACAAGGCAAGAATACAGGTAATTTATGACGAATTATTGTTATAAGTTTTTTTATAATTAAAAAAGTAGTACAATATTATAGATATACTAGTTGTAAAGCTAACCTAATAAATCAAAATAATTATTATTTTGATTTTAAAGTTATAGATATTCAATTCACAATTTAATATAATATGTAATTTACAATTTGGAAAGTTTTAAGATAGTACTGTATATTGTAAAATCTTTTACAATATTATTGGCATAAATTATAATGTAATTAAAGTTAGAGATTTTGAGAAAATAAAATTTAACTTGCTTTATGGCATACTAACTTAGAGAATTCATTGGTAATACAGCTATCAATGGAATTTATGAGTTTGTTTAGATAAAATATTTGTAGTATTTTTGAATGAGTATTTTTGAAGAATTAAAGTAGTTTATATAGAGTGAATAGTAAAATTGGAGGGTTTAGATTTGAGCAGTAATAAAAAGGTAGAGCAGATATTTACTTATTTGCATAGTATTAAAAATATCAATGATAAGCGAATAAGAAATATAAATGAATATGAGGAAGTATTTTTTGAATCTCATATATTAGACATAGATGGTTGTAATATTATTAACAATGAAAATAGAGATGAATGGCTAGAAATAAATAAGAATGCTAAGGATATATACAATAAATTTTCTAAAATATATTTAAAATTACAAAAAAATAGTGAAAATTTAGAAGTTATATATGCTCATGGACTATTAATTGGACAAGTTGAAGATGTAAAAATAATGCATCCTATTTTTACTACAAAGATGGATTTAAGTTTTGACGATAAAAATAGTGTATTCTCATTAAAACCTTATAATAACTTAACTAATATAGAACTTGATATTTTAAGTGGTTTTGAGCCTTTTCCATTACAAAAAATAATTGAAGCTACTTCACAAATAAAGTCTCTAGGTATAGATGCTAGAAATAAAGATGAAGTAACTGGAGCAATTGATAAAATTATAGATATTTTAGATATACAAAATAATAGTAATGATTATAAAAAACTAGATTCTTTATTAGATATGGAAGAAAATGGAGATATAATTTTTTATGATGAACCTGTTATAATCTTTAGAAAAGTTGATACAAGACTGTGGAATATGGAATTAAACTCTATGCTTGAGGAGATAAGAAAGGGCTATAAGATTCCTAAGACTATAGAAGCGTTAGTTAATAATGAAAAACTTGAAGTAGATGAAGTTACAGTAGAAAAATGGAAAGAGATAGGTGAAGATTTATTATTTCCACTACCATATAATGAAGATCAAAAAGAAATAACAAAGAGGTTATCAGAAAATTTTGGAGTGGTAGTACAAGGGCCTCCAGGTACAGGCAAGAGTCATACTATAGTAAATTTAATTTGTCATCTTTTAGCTCATGGTAAGAGAGTATTAGTTACAAGTCAAACAGATAGAGCGCTTAAAGTATTAAATAATAAGATACCAGAAGAAATTCGCTCTCTTTGTATGAGTATACTAGGCGATGATGCAAAGGCTATGGAAGATTTGGATGATGCAGTACGCAAAATTACTGAAAATTTATCTTTAGACACTACTGAACTTAAAAAACAATTTAAGCTTCTAAAATTTAAATTAAAACAGTGTAAGGATAATCAGGATAGAATTTATGAAAGTTTAAGAAAGATAGAGTATAGTGAAAATCATAATGTTACCTATAATAATGAAAATTATACTTTAATGGATATGGCAAAGTACATAAGAGAAAATAGCAAAGAACTAAGCTATATAGACGATAGTCTTTCTATAAAGGATAAATCTCCTTTAACCAATGAAGAGTTTGAAGAATTTTTAGAACTATTGGAAATATATTCTTTAATAGAGGTAGAGAACTATGAAAATACTAAAGAATATATGGACAAACTTCCTGAATTAATAGAGTTGGTAGAAAAAATAGATAAATATAGAGAGCTTTTAAGTGATATCTATATCCATAGAAAAGTTGTAAGTCAGTGGAGTGA
The DNA here is from genome assembly GCF_000816675.1 of Clostridium argentinense CDC 2741. Classification (GTDB taxonomy): domain Bacteria; phylum Bacillota; class Clostridia; order Clostridiales; family Clostridiaceae; genus Clostridium_J; species Clostridium_J argentinense. Next base: position 104,048 of record NZ_AYSO01000019.1, read on the forward strand.
TAAGGAAGTTACCAGTTATTCTAATAATCATTTATTAAATTTATTAGATGAAGCCTATAAAAATATAGAAGAAATTGAGAATACTTATGTTTATACTATAATGAAAAATTATTATTGTAGCAAAGTTAAAGGAGATATATGGGCAGAATTTATAGAGCACTGTGGAGATACTTTAAAAGAAGTTTCAAGATTAAAAAGTGAGCTTAATAAGCATAAAGTTCAACTTCCTGAAAATGTTGATATGAATAATTTCAAAAAGGACTTTGAAATAGTGGAAAAGGTTCTTAGAGAAAAAGGTAAGATAGGTGCTATCTTTAAATTACTTCATGGAAATGTTAAATATATATTAGACAGTGTTAAGATTGATTATGAACCTATATCTACACTGGAACATGCTGAAGTTATAAATAATTATATAAAATTATATAAATTAGAGCGTGATCTTAAAAATTATTATAATAATACTATGAAAGAGTATGGAGGAAGAATAATAACCCCTGCTGATGTGAATTTCAATAGTATTATAGAAGATGCTATTGAAAAGATAACTATGGTGATTGAATGGGAAAACAATTATAAAGATAAAATTTTAGGGTTACTTAAAGCTAAGCATTTTAATAGAGAAATAAATTTCTATGAAAAAGAGAGCTATAGCTATATTAAAGATTCTCTTCTTAGCTTAAAGGCAATTAAGGAATTTGAGGATTTAGCAGAGTACTTAGATGATAATATTAAAGCATTGAGAAAATATAATTGTTTTGAGGAGCTTGCAGATAAAATAGAAGAAAATAACAGTAGCTTTGTATTAAAATATTATGAGCGTATAAGTTATTTAAATAAAAGCTCTCAAGATATAGAAAAGTTAATGAAGTTTAGAGATATGCTTATGGATAGTTGTCCTAAATTTACAAAATACATTTTAGTTCATCAAAGAGAAACCTTAAAATCAAACTTTAAAAACTTTGAAGGGGCTTTTAAACATAAAGTATGGAACGATTATATAACTACAGAGCTTGATGTTGATATTAAAAGTTTAGAAAGAGCGCTTTATGAAGAAAAAGCAATTGAAGATAAGTTAGTTAAAGAAATAGTTTGTAAGCAAAGTTGGTATAATCAAATATTAAGAACTACCGAATTACAAAAGAGAAGCTTATTTACTTGGATGGAAGCTATAAAAAGAATAGGCAAGGGTACTGGTACTCAAGCAGTTAAATACAGAAAAATTGCTCAAAGAGAAATGGAAAATTGTAAAGATGTTATTCCTGTATGGATAATGCCTATAAACAGAGTTATTGAGAATTTAAAGATAAATGAAAATTTATTTGATGTCATAATAGTAGATGAAAGTAGTCAAAGTGACATTACTGCATTAACTGCATTAATGAGAGCCGAAAGGGCAGTAATAGTTGGAGATGAGAAACAGATAAGTCCAGAAGCAATAGGTAAGGATAGCTCAATGGTGGAAAAATTAATTGAAACTCATCTTAAAGGAATTCCACATGCAGAGTGGTTTGATTTAAAAACAAGTTTATATAATACAGCACTAAGAATTTTTCCTAACAGGCTAATTTTAAAGGAGCATTTTAGAAGTGTTGATGAAATTATAGGTTTTAGTAATAAACTATGCTATTCTAATGAGATTATACCTTTAAGATGTGGCAAAAATGATAATCCATTAGAACAGCCTATAGTTACTGTTAAAGTGGAAGAAGCTTTTAGAGATGAAAGTAAGGCCATAAATATAAAAGAAGCCTATGCTATAGTGGACAAGATTATTGAATGCTGTAATGATTCTAAATATGAAAATATGACTATGGGAGTAGTATCCCTTTTAGGAGATGCGCAAGCAGAGTTCATTGAAAATCTTATAATTGAGAAACTAGGTATTGAGGAAATGATTAAGAGGAGAATAGTTTGCGGTGATGCTTATTCGTTTCAAGGGGATGAAAGAGACGTAATGTTCTTATCTTTTGTTATAGCAGATAATGTAAAATACGGAGTGCTTTCAAAGGATTCAGATATGAGAAGATTTAATGTTGCTGCAAGTAGGGCAAGAAACCAAATGTGGTTATTTCACTCTGTAGATCTTGAGGATTTAAATCCTAAGGGTATAAGATATAACTTATTAGAATATGCTATGGAATATGAAAAATGTACTAAAAAAGAAGAAACTGGACACTATATCCTTACAACCTTTGAAGAAGATGTGCTAAAAGAGCTTAAGGATCTCAATATAGAAGTAACCCCTAAAGTTAAAGTAGGTAAATATGAAATAGATTTTGTAATAAAGGCTAAACATAAAATTGCTATTGAATGTTTAGGTTCGAAAAGGGAAGAGAAGTATTCATGGAAAGAAGCCTTTGAACGTCAACATACCCTAGAAAGAGTAGGTTGGAGATTTTATAAGATTAGAAGTAGTGAATTTTACTTAAATCCTAAAGAAACTATAAAAAGATTATATGATTCTGTAAATTAACACAGAAGTGCTAATAATTAGTATAAATTATTAGCACTTTTTATGTATTTTAACTTTTTATCAAATCTAAAATATATTGTATTTAACAGTTATAACTATGGAATATGTATTATGAATTGATTATTATTAGGGGGGAATAATATTATATAAATTAACAATCATAGATATTTCTCGCAAAAGCTAAGAAAGTTAAAATTATTTATTTTTCAGGCGATGGGTTACTTCTTATAAAGAACTAGCAGGACATTGGCAATAAAAAATTAATTTCAGTCATAATTGCGAATTTTGCATTGTGAATTAAAGTATGCAATAATTTAACTAAATTAGCTATACATTAACTTTTTAAGTAGTTTGTTTAATATTTGGATTTAAAAGGATATAACTGATAAAATATTTAAAAAGGCTAATACTACGTATGCACTATGACTAGTGTTGAAAGTTAATTTTAAAAGGAGTACACCATTAAAAGTAGTAATTAATATTGCGAAAGGATAACTAAAAGGATTAGAATAAATCATATATAGATGTAATATTTAAAACTTTAATGTAAATATAATGAGGAAAAATGAGTAGGAATATACTTGCTTTTCTTTAATTTAGAAATAAAGGAGCTTCAAGATATGAATAATAGGGAAGACATACTATGGTTAATGTTTAAGAATAGTGATGGAGAAAAGATTAAAGTCGGGGAACTTGTAAAGAAAGAATCCAAATTTTACTTTAAATATGATATTGAAGGCGCAAAAAAAGCAATGGATTATAGATTTACACCACTTCCAAGCCTACCTAGAATAAATTCAGAGTATTTTAGAGAAGAAATGTTTAGAACTTTTGCTGATAGGGTGGAAGCAAGGTTATTAAATGATGAAGAAATCTTTGATTTAATAAAAACTACAGGTGCAAAGCTCGATGAGGATGAATTAGAGTTTTTTAATCCTGAAATAAAAGAAGAAGTTGAAGAAACTGAAGAGAGAGCAGAATAGTTTTAAATAATATTTTGTGGAAAATATGAAATATTTTGACGGTTTTTCATATACTGATATAAGAAACATGTACTACACTGTGTACATGTTTCTTTTCTCTATAGCAATTGACGACTTTATCTTTAAATAATACATGTTTAAAAAGTAATTAACCAGTATGCTAAAATATCTTATGTAAATATTACAGTTATAGATATTGTTCGGTAAACTACTGTCAATAAAGTCTGACTTATCGCCTAAAACAAAATATTCATTATACTTTTGATTAGTTGTTTTGAAGGTCTATATAGTAAATAAAGTTTAGTAACGATTTTTAAATATAGCTTTTTATTAATTAAAATTAGGAGGAAATATGCTATATAAAGAAAAGTATAATTTATGGTTGAATTCTAATTCAGTAGATGAAAAAACAAAACTCGAGCTTAAAGCTATTGATGAAAATGAAATAAAAGATAGATTTTATAAGGATTTAGATTTTGGCACAGGAGGATTAAGGGGAATTATAGGGGCAGGTACCAATAGATTGAATATCTATACTATAGGCAAAGTAACAGAAGGTTTAAGCAATTATCTAATAAAAAAATATAAAGAGAATATTTCTGTAGCTATAGCATATGATTCAAGGCATATGTCTTATGAATTTGCAGAGTTTGCAGCTAGGGTTTTTTGTGGAAATAATATAAAAGTATATATATTTGATAGTTTAACTTCAACACCTATTCTTTCTTATGCTGTTAGGGAATTAAGTTGTAAAGCGGGTATAGTTATAACTGCTTCTCATAATCCTAAAGAATACAACGGATATAAAGTTTATAATGAAAGTGGAGTTCAGATAACTGACAAAGCAGCAGAGGAAATTTTATACCACATTAGTCTAATTAAAGATTTTGATGACATAAAAAAGATTTCAAAGAATGAGGTTTTAAACAATGGGCTATTAAATTATATTGGAGAAGATATATATTCTTCCTATCTACAAAAGGTTAAGAATGTAACTATAAGAAAGCAATTAATAAAAGAAAATAGTAAAGAATTGAATATCATTTATACGCCTTTGCATGGTGCAGGAAATGTTCCTATTAGAAGATTATTTAAGGAACTAGGGTACAAAAATACTTTTATAGTTAAAGAGCAGGAAAATCCTAATGGAGATTTTCCAACGGCACCTTATCCTAATCCAGAGAATCCAACGGTCTTTAATATAGCCTTAGAAATGGCTAAAGAAATTAATCCTGATATTATATTAGGGACAGACCCTGATTGCGATAGAATAGGTGTCATGGCTAAATATAATACAGGAGAGTATAAGCTATTAACAGGAAATGAAATAGGAGTACTTTTAAGTCATTATATTTTAACTTCATTAGAAGAGAAAAAAGAGCTTCCTTCTAATGGAGTGATAATTAAAACCATTGTAACTACGGATATGGTTAAGCCTATAGGTGAAGAATTTGGGATAGAAATTTTAGAAGTTCTTACAGGGTTCAAGTATATAGGCGAGCTTATTGAGGAATTAAATATTAAAGAATTCATTTTTGGATTTGAAGAAAGCTATGGATATTTATGTGGAGATTTTGTAAGAGATAAAGATGGAATAATTGGTGCAATGCTTGTATGTGAAATGGCACTTTATTATAAAACTAAAGGTATATCATTATATGAAGCTTTAACAAAGCTCTATGAAGAATATGGATATTATAAAGAAGAATTAATATCTTTAGAGTTTAATGGAATTGAAGGAGTAAATAAAATTAATAATATAATGAATTCTTTTAGAAAAGATATAACCCGTATAGATAACCACAATGTAAAAGAAATTGAAGACTATAAATTAGGATTTGCTAAGACTTTAGAGAATAATAATATAAAAAATATAAGTTTACCTAAATCAAATGTTATTAAATTCATATTGGAGGATAATTCTTGGATTGTCATAAGACCCTCTGGTACAGAACCTAAGATAAAAATTTATATATCAGCCAGAGGAAACTCTCTTAAATCTTGTGAAGAAAATTTGGATAGCTTAAAACAATATGTAATGAATAAGTTAGGGTGAGTAAGGGATATAAGCTAATAATTGAAAGCAAATTTTGTATTTTAGAGATTAAAAATGTATTTTTATTATTCATAAATATTTTTTCATCCTACCTAATATATAAAAAACGTGAGCTTTCAAGCTCACGTTTTTTATATATTAGGTAGGATTTATGAAATGAAATTCTTATTCTTAATACTTTGAATAATAGTTATGGTTATTGTGTATATAGTCTATGTCTTTGTTATCAATGGATAGATCATTGTGAAATTCATCTAAGTACATATTGGTATTAGAATTATAGTTATAATGATTTTCTATAGATAAATAATCATAAGTCCAATCCTTTATTATATCTTTTTTTTCATAAGACAATTCAATATCATAGGAGACACTATGAAAATCATTATTGCTTTCAAATTCTAATGGATAAACTAGAGGAACGGATTTTTTCTTCATAAGAAAACCTCCTTAATACTCTTTATAATTATATATTGCTCAAAATATAAAGAATTTATGTATAAGGTTTAAAATTTTGTAGAAAAGGGTTTAAAGAACTTAGAATATAGGTATGCAAGTTATATAATGATTACATTTGACAAAATTGTTAATTAAAATATTTGAAGGCATACTTATAATGAGATATACAATAACTTCGTAACCATTATGACCCTATGTTAAGAGAATTAAAATGTTGACATAATAATATAGAAGTATAAAATAAAGTTATATGTCTTTTAAGGCAACTATAAAGAGAACGTTAAATGAAGGAGAACTATTATGAAGAAGGATAGTTTGATAAGTAAGTTTTTATCTTTTTCCATTGGAAGTTGGATTAGCATTCTTATAGCAGTTGTAACAACTCCTATAACTACTAGACTTTTATCACCAGAGGAATTTGGGAAATTTTCAATGTTTGAGTTATACACAAATATAACAATGGCCTTTATAATTTGTGGAATAGACCAAGCCTTTGTTAGATTTTTTTATGAAGAGAAAGAAGAGGACAGAAAGAACCTACTCTTTAGTTGTTTAAAAATTCCTTTCATACTAAATATAGCTTCTATATTGATATTAGTTTTATTTGGCAAACAAATATCTAACTATTTATTTGGAGAATATAGTATAAGAATAATTATATTATTAATAGTACATACAACATTTCTAATACTTAATAGATTTGCAACTATGCTAATTAGAATGCAGCAAAAGGGAAAAACATATTCTGCGCTTTTAATAGCACAGAAAGTCTCAAATTTAATATTTATACTTCTATCAGCAGGATTTTTTAACAGAGACTTTAGAACACTAGCTTATGCAGCCTTTTTTTCTAATCTTGTAGTTACATTGGTGGGGGTAGTGGTAGAACTTAATTATTGGAACATATTTACCTTAAATAAAAAGCATTATAAGAGAAGTCAAAAAGAAATATTAGAATATGGAATACCATTGCTATTTACTTTTGTAATCACTTGGCTTTTCCAATCAGCAGATAAAATAGCCATTAAACATTTTAATGACTTGAATGAAGTTGGAATATATGGATCAGCTTTTAAAATTATTTCTATATTAAATATAATTCAAAGCTCTTTTACAACTTTTTGGGTTCCAGTAGCATTTGAGCGTTATGAAAAAGATCCTAATGATACAAAGTTTTTTGAGAAAATGAATCTATTAATAACAGTGGTAATGATGCTTGGGGGCATACTTCTAATATTATTTAGAGATTTAATAATATTGCTACTTGGTAAAGAATATAGAAGTGCTATTTTCTTAATTCCATTTTTAAGTTTTATGCCAATAATGTACACAATCTCTGAGACTACTGTTATGGGAATTAATTTCCTTAAAAATCCTAAATCGCATATATATATTGCAGCAGTAGCATGTATAGCTAATATAATAGGTAATATTCTATTAGTACCTATATATGGTGCAAAGGGTGCAGCTATTTCAACAGGAATTTCTTATATAATATTCTTTGCTATGAGAACTTTTATATCTTTAAAGCATTTTAAAGTTAATTATCATATAAAGGAATTTTCTATAATGACCATAGCATTAACACTTTACGTATTATACTCAACCTTTATGGAAGTTAACTTAACCTATATATTGATAGGAATAGGTGAAATTGGTCTGTTACTATTTGTATATAGAGATTATGTAGGTGAGGGAATAAAAAAATTTAAAGCAAAATTGAAAAAGAATTAAAAAGTTTTAAAAAAGTACTTGAAATAAATCCAAAATAGATATAGAATAATAAAAAAGAAAAAAATAATAAAAAAATAATAACACTTATTAAGAGTGGTGGAGGGACTGGCCCTATGAAACCCGGCAACCAGTACATTATGTACATTGGTGCTAAATCCTGCAACGTTATGTTGAGAGATGAGGATACTTTGGTATATAAAGCCCGAGGATTTCCTCGGGCTTTAATTTTTTATTTATTCGCGAATAATGTTTATTATACAATATTTACCATTTTTATATAATATTTATTATCTAATGCATATAAGATAAAACAATTAATTAAGATGCAATATCTATTTTCTACTAGCAAGATATAAAGTTCGACTTAAGTTTGAGCTATTACTATATTCTAATGGAATAATAGAATGAAAACTGTAGTGATACATTCACAAGTCAATTTTTGAAGATACTAAATAAGTATCTTAGAATATAAGCAGCTAATTATAATAATTAGTAATTTATATTTAGAACTTTATTGATTTCTTTTAGGATAGAAAGAAGCTTTTAGTAATATTAAAAATTATTCTTAATTATGAAGTAGGTATAATATATAGCAAATTATGTACTAAAAAAGGGGTGATACTTTTGATAGAAATTCTGTCAGTAGAAAAAAGCTTCGGAGACTTAAAAGTACTGAAGGATATAAACTTAAAGATAAATAAAGGAGAAATATTTGGTATAGTTGGTCATAGTGGTGTAGGTAAGTCTACATTGCTAAGATGTCTAAATAAATTAGAGAAGTATGATAGTGGCGTTATAAAAATAGAAAATAGGGAAATAAATAACCTGAAAGACAAGGAACTGAGAGAGTTTAGAAGAAATCTAGGAATGATTTTTCAAAGTTTTTCTCTTCTTGAAAGGAAAACTGTATTTGAGAATATTGCATTACCATTAGAATGTTGGGGATTTGATAAAAACTATATAAAGTCAAAAGTTTTAGAATTATTAAAGGTAGTTAATTTAGAAGATAAAATTAATTCTAGACCTAAAGAGCTTAGTGGAGGACAAAAGCAAAGAGTAGCAATAGCTAGAGCATTAACTTTAGATCCGCATATACTTTTATGTGATGAAGCAACTTCTGCATTAGATCCAAAAACAACTAAGGATATACTAAATCTTCTTAGAGAGATTAATGAAAAACTTAACATAACCATAATTATAGTTACTCATCAAATGGAAGTGATAAGAGAAATCTGTAATAGGGTTGCAATTATGGAAAGTGGAGAAGTAGTAGAAATGGGAGAAGTTGAAGAACTTTTCGTAAAGCCTCCTAAAGCTTTAAAAAGATTAATAGGAGAGGAAGATATTGTTCCAGCTACTGGAGTAAATATAAAAATATTTTTCCCTAAGGAGACATCCAATGAAAGCATTATAACTTCTATGGCAAGAGAATTAAATATTGATATGTCTATAGTATGGGGAAAACTTGAAAGATTTAGAGATGATGTGTTAGGAAGTCTTGTAATTAATATTGATAATTGTAATAAGGAAAAAGTCATTAGCTATCTTTCAACTAAAAATATATCTTGGGAGGTGATTAATAATGAGTAGCGAGATTATAACCTTACTAAAAGATATATTATTAAAAGGTTTTTTAGAGACTTTATATATGGTATTTTGGTCTACACTATTTGCTGTAGCATTAGGGTTTTTATTAGCATTAGTATTAACAGTTACTAAGATAGATGGATTAAAACCTAATAGAGTAATATATAAAACTCTAGATGTGGTTATAAATATTTTAAGATCATTTCCTTTTATAATATTAATAATAGCCATAATTCCTTTGACTAAAGTTTTAACAGGATCAATAATTGGTGAAAAAGCAGCGATTGTACCTTTAACTATAGGAGCAGCACCTTTTGTTGCAAGGGTAGTAGAATCAGCATTAAATGAGGTAGATAAATCATTGATAGAAGCAGCCAAATCCTTTGGGGCTAGCAATTTTCAAATATTATTTAAAGTAATAGTGAAGGAAGCCATGCCTTCTATAATATCGGCTATAACTTTAACTACAATCACTATTATAGGATATTCAGCAATGGCTGGTGCAGTAGGAGCAGGAGGATTAGGCTCTGTTGCTATAATGTACGGATACAATATGTTTAATGAGAAGGTAATGATATATACGATTATTGTGCTAATACTTTTAGTACAATGTATTCAATCTTTTGGAAATATAGTTTATAAGAAATTGAAATAATAGGGGGTAATTTAAATGAAGAAAATTTTATCAATAATATTAAGTGTTTCATTAGTCTTTACATTGGGAGCATGTGGAAAAAAAGCTGATAGCAAAAAATTAACAGTAGGTGCAACAGCAGTACCTCATGCGGAAATATTAGAGGAAGTTAAACCAATATTAAAAGAAAAAGGATATGATCTTGAAATTAAGGTTTTTTCTGACTATGTATTACCTAATAGAGCAGTAGAAGATGGCGAGCTGGATGCAAACTTTTTTCAACATACTCCATATCTCGAAGAATTTAATAAAAATCATAAAACTAATATAGTTGCCTTAAATAAAGTTCATTTAGAGCCATTAGGATTATATTCAAAGAAGATAAAAAGCTTAGATGAATTAAAAGACGGTATAACTATAACAATACCAAATGATCCTACTAATGGATCAAGAGCATTAAAACTATTAGAGGAAAATAAAATTATAAAACTTCAGAACAAAGATTTAGTTTCTAAATTAGATATAATAGAAAATCCTAAGAATATAAAGATACAAGAAATAGATGCACCACAACTTTCAAGAACTTTAGATGATGTTGAAGCTTCTATAATTAATACAAACTACGCTTTACAGGCTAATTTGAATCCTACTAAAGATGCCATAGTAATTGAGGATAAGGAATCTCCTTATGCCAATGTAATAGCAGTTAAAAGTGGAAATGAAGAAAAAGAGGATATAAAAGCTTTATGTGAAGCTATAACTTCAGAAAAAATTAAAAAATTTATAGAAGAAAAATATAATGGAAGCATAATACCTTCGTTTTAAAATAATTTTATGATATATATGAAAAAAAGCCTAAGATTAAAATCTTAGGCTTTTTTGCTTATATTATAAGAATCTACATTGTAGTAAATAGAAATGGTACAAATATGTAATCATATATTTAATAAAAAGAAGGGACAGTTAATACTATCCCTCTAAATGTTAGAAAAAAGCCAATTGTTTTAGAATATGATACCACATAATAGGAAGCCAGCTGTTATTACTAATCCTGAGTATATAAGGTCAATTATACAGTATCCCATTATGTCCTTAGCACCTAATCCGGCAATTCCTAAAGCTGGCAATGCCCAAAATGGTTGTATCATATTTGTCCATGCATCACCCCATGCAATAGACATAGAGGTTATTGCAGGAGATACTCCTAAAGCTTGACCAGCAGGTAGCATAATAGGAGCTTGGACTGCCCATTGTCCACCTCCAGAAGGAACAAAGAAGTTAACTATACCTGCACTTAGGAAAGAAAATACAGGGAAAGTAACTCTATTTGAAATTGAAACAAAGCCAGTTGAAATTAATCCAGCAACTGAAACACCAGATGAATTTGCTCCAATCATCATTCCAGTAAGTCCAGCATAGAATGGAAATTGTAGTAAAATACCAGAAGCACCTTTTGCAGCATCTGATATAGCAGTTACATAATTTTTAGGTGTTTTATGAAGTAAAACTCCTAAAAATAAGAATATAGTGTTAACAATATCAAGATTTAAATTAAATCCATTTTCTATAAAGTAATAAATTATATAAGAAAAACCAAGTAAACACAAAATTATTGAAATTACAGGACTATTTTCAATTTTATCAGCAGGAGTCATATCAACAGCGCTGGCAGCCTCAACCTTAGCCTCTTCTAATAAAGAAGGATCAATAACTACTGTTTCTTTCTCGCTGGGATGCATTGCTCTATTTATTAAAGGTAAGGTTAAAAATAAAACGATTACAATTCCAAGCATAATAGGATTAAAAATAGTTTCACTAGTAGGTATAGGAGCATTAATTACTCCTTTAGTAAGTCTTTTTACATCCTCTCCACCACTAGCAATTGTTAGTGGGATTGATCCAGAAAGTCCTGCATGCCAAACTAAAAAGCCAGAATAAGCAGAAGCAATCAGTAAACGATAGTCTACTTTTTTTACAACTTTAGCAATTTCTTTTGCAAATATAGCTCCTATAACAAGACCAAAACCCCAGTTTATCCAACAAGCTAATAAAGATACTACTGTAACAGTTATAATTGCTTGAAAAGGTGTTTTGGGAATTTGTGCTAGTCTTTTAAGTAGCTTGTTAAATGCAGGTGCATTAGCTAAAGCATGCCCAAGTACAAGTACTAAAGCCATTTGCATTGAGAAGGCAAGTAGGGTCCAGAAACCATTACCCCAATGTTTTACCATATCTAACGGACTTTGTTTAGTTAAGAATATCCCTAGGATGAAAACAATAAAAGTAAGTGCTGAAGCAAAGATAAATGGATCAGGTAAATACTTTTGTACTAACTTAACACAGCCATTAGTAAATTTTTTAAACATAAATATCCCCCCTATAATATGATTTTTATAACTAGTTCATATAGATTATAACTCTTTGTTAACTTATTATCAATATACAGATTACATAAATAATGTAAAAATTTAGGGTATAATGTATTTAATTGATGAATAAACATATATTATTGCTGTATAATGAATTTTTGCTATGAAACTTATTCCAGTATAAGAGTATATATTGTAATTAGGATATTTTAATAAATTAATTTATTGAAAAATATAAACTATAAAAAATTAATATTATTAATAAACAAATTAACAATATTAATTTATTTGATGATTTTAATTAAAATATTCAAAATATATATTGAAAAATATAAAATGTATAGTATAATTAAATTATAAAACAACAAATGGAAGTGATTACTATGTACAAACTTATAAGTAAATGTCCAGTATGTGCTTCTAACCTTAAAATCACAAGATTAAAATGTAACACATGCAATACAGTAATAGAAAATGAATTTGATTTACCAGCTATAAACTATTTGAATGATGAACAAATACATTTTATGGAGGTATTTTTAAAGTGTAGGGGAAGTATTAAAGATGTTGAGAAAGAATTAAAAATATCTTATCCAACAGTAAGAGCAAAACTTGATGATGTAGTAGAAGCATTAGGATACAAATTAGCTAGAAAGAATGATAGCAATGATGACATATTAAATATGTTAGAGCTAGGAGAAATTACAGCAGAACAGGCAATAGAAATGTTAAAAAAATAAATTAGGTAAGGCATCTTCAAAAAATAATATACCAGTATGTTAGCCTATTTTCTATCACACTACGTTGTTAGAACCCGCACATAGTGCCACTATGAGCAGAACCTGACGCCTTGTCTAATATAAAATAAGCTAACATCTTTGGCTTATTATTTTCTTTCAGATGCTTAATTGGGGAGGGTTAATTATGAATGAAGAAGTATTAAGAATTACAAAAATGATTTCTGAAAACAAAATTACTGCTGAGGAGGGGGCTAGGCTTATTCAATCACTTAATAATGATAAAAGTGAAGTTATTATTCAAAATAAAGTTGATAAATTTAATAAGTTTGATAAATTGGAAAAAAGCTTAAAAATCAAAGTTACTTCTCAGAAAGACAACAGTGATAAGGTAAATATGAGTATACCTTTAAAGGTAATTAAAGCTTTTGGAAATTCTATAAAAAACATACCACAGTTACAAGAAAATGGTGTAGATTTAGGTATGATTATGGAGGCTATAGATTCAGGGTTAGAAGGCACTATTGTCGATATAAAAAGTGGAGATGGAGATATAGTGCAGGTTTATATAGAATAATAAAAATTAAAATTCAGCATAGTGAAAAGAAGAAAATAACTATTTATTGTCCTTATTGGTTATTGAGCGTTGCACTTAGTGATTTTTGTAGGAAGAAATTATTAAATAAAATAGCATGTAAGAACTTTGAATTTATAGAAAATTTAGAGAAAAATGATATAAAAAATTTCGTGAAGATACTGAAAGAATATAGAGGAATAAATATTATTGATATTTCAAGTAAAAATGGAGAAAAAATAAAAATCAATTTATAAGAAAAAGCTACTGTAATATTTTAGTTATATTACAGTAGCTTTTTATATTTTGATTATAAGTTTTTGAAAATACAGTTAATTAGAATATTCAAACTAAAGAATAGGGTAAAGATACAACCTTTATATATCTTAAAATATAAAATAATATTACCTTTTATAAGGTATTAATTATATATATAATACAGTATTTAATATAACATAATGATTTGAAATGTTGGGTTAAATATGCTATTAATTTACATATAATATAATTTATAGTACAATTAATTTATTTTTAATATAATTTATATTTTTAAAATTTTTTTGACAATAAAATGGATTGACTGGGGGAAAGTCATATGATAATATTCTAATATCAGTAATGGCCTTTGTATGAATTTGTCGAAAATTCGTACAAGCTATTAAGTAATGGATTACATTTAAGAATGTTTAATCTATTTAAACAAAAAATAAAATATTAGGAGGTAATTATGGCTGAAAAGAAAAGAAAAAGTTTGTTTCAAAAATTTCTTGACGGTGTAGAAAAAGCTGGAAATGCACTGCCGCACCCAGTAACAATCTTCTTTATATTATGTGTTATTGTTATGATAATATCGCATATTTGCTATAAAGCTGAAGTTGATGTTAATTTCACAAAAATCGCAAAGAATGATGCAGGAGTTTATGAAGCTAAAGATACAATAGTTAGTGTAGTTAGCTTATTGACACCAGATGGAATAAGATACATGTTTGAAAATGCTGTTACTAACTTTACAGGATTTGCTCCATTAGGAACAGTACTAGTTGCAATGTTAGGGGTTGGAGTTGCAGAAGGTACAGGACTTATATCAACATTAATTAGAAAATTAGTTTTATCAACTCCAAAAAGTTTAATAACAGCAGTTGTTGTATTTGCAGGTATAATGTCAAACGTAGCATCAGATGCAGGATACATAGTTCTAATACCATTAGGCGCCTTAATATTCGCAAGTTTTAAAAGAAATCCACTTGCTGGTATTGCAGCTGCTTTTGCAGGGGTTTCTGGAGGATTTAGCGCTAACTTAATTATAGGAACTATTGACCCATTATTAGGTGGTATAAGTACGGAAGCTGCTAAAATGATAGATCCAACTTATACAGTAGGACCAATGGCAAACTGGGCATTTATGTTTGTGTCTACATTCTTAATCACAATATTAGGTACATTAGTAACTGAGAAAATTGTTGAGCCAAGACTTGGTGAATACAAAGGAAACTCAGCGGAAATAAAACTAGATAAAATAAGTAAAGAAGAAAAAAGAGGACTTTTATTTGCTGGAATTGCATTCCTATTATTTATAGGAGCATTATGTTTATTATTAATACCAGCTAACGGTATATTAAGAAATCCTGAAACAGGAGAAATTCTTGGACACTCTCCATTTATGAACGGAATAGTATTTATAATAATGTTATTCTTCCTTATACCAGCAGTTGGATATGGTATAGGCTCAGGAACAATAAAAAATGATAAACAAATTGTAAGTGCTATGTCTAAAGCAATGGCAAGCATGGGTGGATATTTGGTACTTGCTTTCGCGGCTTCTCAATTTATAGCTTACTTTAACTATACTCAATTAGGTACAGTATTAGCAGTAAAAGGAGCAGCATTCTTAGAAGCATTAAAGTTTAAAGGTCTACCATTAATAGTTGCCTTTGTATTATTATCAGGATTCATAAATCTGTTTATGGGTTCAGCTTCTGCTAAATGGGCAATCATGGCTCCAGTATTTGTACCAATGTTTATGAAGCTTGGTTTCTCTCCAGAGTTAACTCAAGTTGCATATAGAATAGGAGATTCATCAACAAACATTATATCACCGCTTATGAGTTACTTTGCGTTCATAGTAACAACAGCACAAGTTTATGATGAAGAGTCAGGAATAGGTACATTAATATCTATGATGCTTCCATATACATTAATATTCTTATTAGGATGGATAGTATTATTAATAGTTTGGTACCTGCTAGGATTTAACCTAGGACCAGGAGCACCATTATTCTTTGGATAAAAATTAAAGGCACTGTATAGTGCCTTTTTCTTTAATTCGCAATTCACAATTATGGAAATTTCTCAGTGGAAACTGAGAAATTTATAATTGATTCTGTAGTAGCGAACAGTGTTCGCCACGTAATAACTAGAAATTGTATTGCTAGTTTAAAACAAATTTGAAGAAATTATTTTATATAAAAATAATTTCCACCTCAATTGTCAATTGTTCATTTTCAATTGTCAATTGATTAAAGATGGAGGATGTTATGATAAATAGAGATAGAATAGTAAATGAGTTTTTAAAATATGTTCAAATTGACAGTGAAACTAAAAATGAAAAACAGTTTGCAGATTTTATAGCAAATGAACTTAGAGAAATTGGGCTAGAAGTGACAATAGATGATGCAGGAGAAAAAGTAGGTTCGAATACTGGAAACGTTATAGCTAAGCTTGCAGGAACAAAAGAAGTAGAACCAATATTATTCAGTTGTCACTTAGATACAGTATCTCCAGGGAATAGAATAAAACCTATTATAAAAGATGATGTTATATATAGTGATGGAACAACTATATTAGGTGGAGATGATAAGGCAGGAATAGCTACTGTAGTTGAAGCGTTAAGAGTTATAAAAGAAAATAATATAGAGCATGGACCAATTGAAATAGCATTCACAATCTATGAGGAAGGTGGATTATTTGGTTCTAAAAATTTAGATTATAGTAAGCTAAATTCTAAATTAGGATTTGTGCTTGATAGCGGTGGAGAGCCAGGAAAAATTATAGTTAAAGGACCTGCTCAAGATAAAATAACAGCAGTAGTAAAAGGAAGACCTGCTCATGCTGGAGTTTGTCCAGAAGAAGGAATAAGTGCTATAGAAGTAGCTTCACATGCTCTAAGTAATATGAAATTACTTAGAGTTGATGAAGATACAACTGCTAATATAGGTTCAATGATTGCAGATGGTCCTACAAATATAGTATCACCAGAATTAACTATAAAAGCTGAAGCTAGAAGTTTAGTTAATGAAAAATTAGATAAACAATCAGAACATATGGTTAAATGTTTAAAAGATGCTGCAGAAAAATTTGGTGCAGAAGTTGATATAGATGTACAAAGAATGTATGGTGCATTTTCCGTAGAGGAAAGTGATAGAATAGTTGAAATCGTAAAAAATGCTTCTAGCAGCTTAGGCTTTCCAATATCAATTGCTGCCACAGGTGGTGGAAGTGATACAAATGTATTAAATGCTAATGGAATAAAAGCAGTGAACTTAGGGATAGGGGAAAGAAAGCCTCATACATTGGAGGAGCATTTACACATAAAAGATTTAATAGATTCCACTAAATTGATTATAGAGATAATAAAGTCTATATAAAGCATCTTGAAAAAAATAATAGATCAATATGTTATCCTATTTTTCATCATACTGCGTTGTCAGAACTCGCCCATAGTATCACTATGAGCAGAACCTGATGCCTTGTTTGATATAAAATATGTGCACGGATATCTTTGACCTATTATTTTCTTTAATAAAAAATCTTAGAGAAAATTTCTCTAAGATTTTTTATTTTAAACTTCAGCAATTACCCTGCAACAAAGTCCTGACATTCCTTCTATGTTTATTGGGTAGGTATGGACTCTAAACTCTTTATTCATTGTCTTTTCTAACAATATTTCTAAATTATCAAGGTTTTCAATAACAAATACATTATTATCAGCACAATATTGATCTATTTTTACATGCTCAGAAGGTTTTCTTATTCCTGCTGTATCTATACCAATTATACTTACTTTTTTATCAAGAAGATATTGGATTAGTTTTTCAGATAACTCAGGATAGTTTTTAAAATATTCCTTTGTACCATATCCTTTTTCTTTTAAAGATCCTGTATAAAACATTACAAAATCATTTTCTTTTATTGCTGTTATATCTATATCCTCTATTCCAATTTCTCTATCTTTAATATGACTTACATCAAATACTTTTCCATTTCTCTCAGTGTTATCCAGCGAGAATTCTTTATCCATAACATCAAAATGAGTTCCTATATGGCCCAATATTGTCATTTTTTTGTTTTCTGAAGCTTCATTCCAAAGCTTATTCCACATATCCTTACCTATTTTAACGGTTAAATCAATCTTCATATATATCTAACTCCTTAATTTTATTTTCTAAATGATGATTAAACTCTTCTAAGAATTTAATTATAATATCTTGTTCTTCTTCTTTTATTCGCTGAAAAAATTCTAGATCTCTTTCTTCATAATCTTTATGTGCTTTTTCATGCTTTACATAAATTTCTTTTCCAAGATCGGTGAGTGCAAAATATATCTCTTTTTTATTGTCGGACCTTTGATATTTCGTTATTACCTTTTGCTCCAACATTCTTTTAGTCATTTTACTGATAGCTCCTCTTGTCATATCTAGAGCTTCTGATAATTTAGTAACATTGGGATCCTCTATTTTTCCTATTAAATCAATACAGTGTACTTCTGAAAGGCGAAAATCATTGAAATATCCATAAGTGTCTGTAAGCTTACCTAATAAATCTTGTTTTTCATATACTTGTTTAAAATTATGGAAAAGGACATGTGACTTATTAATAATATTACCTCCTTTACTTTAAAAAGTTTCCTAGGAAACAATTTAAGTATATGTGAATTTTGTTTCCTTGTCAACAAAAAACTAAAATAAATTATAAATATAAATAAAAAATAATTTAATTCCCTTAATTATATTAAAATAACTAACTGAGTAAGAATCATAGATTAAAAACCTTATTAAGGTTTTAGTATTATAAAAAATATTTATAACTTTATATGGAATTAAATATAAATTTATCCGTTATTATCACAAAAAAACAAAAGATATCATAGTATGAAATTAAGCAATATGTAAAGGTGATATTTTGTTGTACGCATTAATCCTGGCAGGTGGAAAAGGAACAAGATTGTATCCCTTATCAAGAGCTAATAATCCCAAGCAGTTTTTAAAAACTGTGAACAATAAGAGTTTTTTAAGAAATACTGTAGATAGAATTAAGCCAATAGTAAGTAAAGAAAATATCTTTGTTGTTACAAATCAAGAATATATTGATAAGATATATGAAGAATTGCCTGAAATAAGCAAGGAGAATGTATTTCTAGAACCGGCGAATAAAGAAACTGCAACTTGCATAGGTTTGTCTGCTGTTAAATTGTTAAAGAAAGATAAAGATGCTGTTATGGTAGTATTACCATCAGATCACTATATAGAAGGTGAAAAGCAATTTATCGATACTTTAAATCAGGCAATTGAGATAGCAGAAAAAAAGAGAGGATTGGTTACTATAGGGGTAAATCCTACAAGACCAGAAACTGGTTATGGATACATTGAAATGGGTAAACCTATAGGGGGAAATATTCCAACCTTCAAAGTTGAAAGATTTACTGAAAAGCCTAATATTGAAGTTGCTAAGGATTTTTTATTAAAAGGAACCTATCTTTGGAATAGTGGTATGTTTGTATGGAGGGCAGATGTATATTTAAGAGAAATGGAAAAATATCTTCCTAAGATGCATAACTGTATAACGGAGATTTATATGCATATAGGTGAAGAATATGAGGAGGATGTTATTAAGGAACAGTATAACCTTATAGACGGAATATCTGTAGATTTTGGAATAATGCAGAAGACTCGTAAGGCTTATGTGATAAAATGTGAATTTACTTGGGATGACATAGGTAGCTTTGCAGCACTTACGAGATTTTTAAAGTGCTATAGAGGAAATAGTATATCTGGACCAGCTTTTTTGAATAGTAGTGAAAACTGCTCTGTATTTGGAGGCAAAAATTTAATTATTGGCTTTGGGCTTAAGGACTTAGTTATTGTAGATGCTGGGGATGTTATATTGGTAATGGACAAATCTAAAGATCAAGAAATAAAGCATTTATTAAATGAAATTAAGGAAGAAGAGGATTTAAGGGGATTCTTATAAAAATATATATGAGTAATTTTATGATAAAATAAGGGGTAAGGAATTAGAAATTATAGAAACTTCTCAATTATATTGTGAAGTTTAAGATATTTTAAGAAAAGTGACAGAGTCACTTTTCTTTTTTATGGTGAATTTTGCAAAGTTGATAAGGTAATATTTATAATTTAATTTCTAAAAGATTTAGTGCTTTTATAATTTTTATTTGATTTATCTGTTAATTTTAGTTATGATTTTGAATAGTGATTTATAATTTTAATATAAAAATATAAACTTGTAAATTATAATACATAAGCAATTATAATATTTTATTTTAATTTATAAAATTATATTAAATGACTGGTAGGCAGTATAGATATTTTAAGGTATAAGCTATTAAAATTGGTATTATATATAAAAGAATATATGTATTTTAAACTATAAATTTTCGTATATATAAATTTTAAAATGCTTATTATAAATTACACTGTTAAAGGAGATGTAATAGTTGGAAAATCAGCAGAGACATATTATATGTTATTACAGCATGAAGTTTAATGCTGATAATGGTAATAGTAAGGGATTATTTTTGATTATTAATGAGAAAAAACTAATATTCAAATCAAGAGAAACTTTTAATGCTGAAGATTTAAGAGAAGCACATATAAAATGCTTAAAATGTCTAATGGCGGAAATTGAAAGATTAGAGATAAAAGGAAAGATAACTTCTGAGGATAAAGTTTATATTAATACTGATTCTAAAGGAGTAATAGATAAAATAAGTGAAATTTTAAATGGATTTAAGGAAAATAAATGCAGTATAAAGAAATTATCTAAAATAGCTTTAAATTTACAATGGCATAGAAATTGGGAATTGGTTTTTAATAAGAATAATAGTAAAGAACTGTATAAGTTTTTGAAAGAGTTTTATGGTAATAATAAAAAAACAAAAGATTTAAAAAGAAAAAATAAAGAAAATAATGATGCTAAAAATATAAATAAAATATTAGAAAATAATAATTTAGATATTATATTTTTCGATTTTGAAATGAACTGTACCAATGTGGAAGGTGTAAACAATGAAATAATTTCAATTGGAGCAGTAAGATATAGCAGCAATGATAATAAAGTATTTTACTCGTATATAAAACCATCTTTTAACTGGATTTTAAGCGATCGTTGTAAAATATTAACAAATATCAAACAGAAGGAAATAGATAATGCTGACTATTTTATAAAAGTTTTTTCTAGATTTGAAAGATGGGTAGGGGAAGATGAAGTAATTTTTATAAGTTGGGGAAATGATGATATAAGAGCATTTAAAAGAGATGTAAGGTTAAATAAATGTAACCTTTCCATTGTAGATAAAATGGTCAATAATTATGGAAACTTACAGGCTGTAATAACAAAACATTTAAATAGTAAAACTCAAATTTCATTAATAAATGCTCTGAAAGCATATGATATCGAATTTGAAGGTCATCAACATAATGCTCTTGATGATGCTATAAATTTAGGTAAACTATATGTGAAATTTAAGGAAGAGTTAAAAGATAAAGAATTTATAAGGAGTAGCAATTAATAGTGGAGAATTGAGAGATAAACTAGTTCTTCGCTATTAATTATTTTTATAAATGATACGTAATTTATAATTACATATCATTTAATGATATAATATAGTATAGATGTTAAATTTTATATCCTATTTGGAGGAAACTATGGAAATATTAACTTTCAATAAATTATGTAATGAGAATAAAGAAGATTTATACAATTTTATAAACAACTTAGATATAGATTATAATAAGAGTTTTGAAGATATGATAAAGCTTTTTGAGAGTGAAGTATTTAATTATGGAGAAAATGTTTTTGTTATATTTGAAGATGGATATATAAAAGGAACGATATCTGTTATAACAAGAGAAACTAAAGCCTCTGGAGATGTATACATTACTGATATGTACATAGCGGAAGATACATTACAAAAAAACTCTAAGATATTATCTTCTTTGATGAGTAAAGCAGAGGAAGCTTGTGATACTCCTTTTACCAAGAGGATAATTTTAGGTATCAGAAATAAAATAATGTACTTATCCTCATGCATAGAAAGTTATAATTTTAAATATATCCACGATGCTACTATAATGAAATATGATTTGGATAAAATATCACAATTGGAAAATAATATAAAAGTAGAATTTATTCCTTTAACTGATGAGAATAAAGATGAATTTAGGACAATCCATAATGAAGCTTTTAAAGGTAGTCCTAATGCTGGAGCTTTAAGTGAAGAGGAAGTGCAGGATTTAATTTTTCAATATAAAGGAAATGAAGACCTTGTAGGTATAGTTAAAAATAATAATAATAGTGTTGGAATATATATGTTAGCAAATATAGATAATGAAGGCTGGATTGACAATATTGCAATATTAAATAGATTTAGAAGAAATGGGATAGGAAAAGCTATAATTAAAAAGTCAGTAGAAATATTAAAAAATAGGGATATAGGAGTAATTAAGCTTTTAGTTA
The DNA here is from genome assembly GCF_000816675.1 of Clostridium argentinense CDC 2741. Lineage (GTDB taxonomy): Bacteria > Bacillota > Clostridia > Clostridiales > Clostridiaceae > Clostridium_J > Clostridium_J argentinense. The sequence continues at coordinate 126,408 of NZ_AYSO01000019.1, forward strand.
TAAGTTCGAATGAAGCTGCTCATAAGCTCTATACTAAATATGGATTTGAAGAAGAGTTAATTTTTTCTAAATGGTTTGAGAAAAGAGTAGAAAAAGATATTAATAAAATATAGAGTAGATTATGCTATTTTTATTTTATTTTAAATAAAGGGGCAAAGAAGTATAATTTTTTGTATCCTTTGAGTTACTATAGTAATATAGATAAAAGCTTTCAGTCATGATATGCTAAGAATATATTAATAAAGCATCTTAATAAAAATAATAGACTAATATTTCAGTCTATTTTGTATTATACTATGTTATAGGAACTAATATAGTATAGTTATACAAAAGATGTTGCACAGTTAAGATAAAAACTCTTTAGGTGCTTAAATTAATAACTAGGCATAAATTCTTGGAATATATTTTAATACTAATTTTAGGCTAAAAATAAAAGTGTAATATAATTTATTACACTTTTATTTTTAGCTTTTTAGGGAAAACTTATATTTTATTAATAGGATAATAAAGTAATTTAAGAAAAAATCTATTATATATCTACTTTAGCGTAAATATCGTTGTATACATTTAGTGTGTTTTTAGCTGTATTTTCCCAGGAGTATAACTTGGCTCTTTCATAGCCACGATTTCCATAGTGTGTTCTTAAGCTTTCATTTGAGAGCATTTCACCTATGGCATTAGAAAGCTCATCTATGCTATGAGGATTTACGAGCATACCACTATCACCTACTACTTCAGGTATAGATGTTACATTAGAAGTTATAACTGGAGTACCACAATTCATAGCTTCTAATGGAGGAAGTCCAAAACCTTCATAAAAAGAAGGGTAAACAAAAGCCTCACAAGCATTATAATAAAGGGGAAGGTCTTCTTCATCGACGAAACCTGTAAATAATATCTTATCTGTCATATTCAACTTATCTCTAAGCTTTACCAATTCTTGAGAAGCATCTCTATAAGAGCCTACAATTACAAGATTAAATTCACTATCTAAATCTGTATATATTTTTGTAAAAGCTGAAATTAGAGAGTGTATATTTTTTCTCTCACTAAATCCGCCTAAATATAATATAAAAGGTTTATCTATATTATATTTCTTACTAATAAACTCTTTGCAAACCTCTTTGTTTAAAGGTTTGTACTTTATATCTGCAGCTAAAGGGGTTACAAAAATTTTCTTTTCATCTATAGGAAAAAATCTTAATATATCCTTTTTACTGTACTCAGAAACAGTAATTATACCATGAGCTTGCTCCATAATAGTAGGTATTTCTTTTAAAAATTTTAGTAAATATCCTCTACCTACAGTTTCAGGCATAATATAAGGTATTAAATCATGTATAGTAACTACTTTCTTGCAGTGTATAGAAGAATTTAGTCCTATACCATTTTGGGGGATATGATATATGTCAATATCTTCAGATTTCATATTATAAGGAAAATAATGATCTTGAAAAAATCTATGATATTTTTTTGATGCCATTACTATTTTACTATTATTTTTCTCATATTTTTCATAATTTTCCCCAGACCAGTAAATATGATAATAATTCTTTTTATCTATATTAAGTAGATTTTTTAGAACATTCTCTGTATAAGTACCAATTCCTGTTCCTCCATACCAATTGATACCTCTAGCATCAATTGCAATCCTCATAGAATTTCACCCCTTATAATTAATATAAATTAACAGTATTCTTCTTTATAGTAATTAATTTAACAATGGAAATACATAATTTATAACTATAAATATTTCTCAGTAGCAATAACAATTTTTCAATTAAATATATGATAATTAGGACACTAAAAAATAGCAATTATTTTACTACAGATTAAATCTAGAAATGGTATCACTATAAAGGAATAATAAACCAAAACTATATATTACTATATTAGTTTAATTAAAAATATATGTTACAAACTTTACAAATTAAAACACACATTATAAATACTTTTCATATATTACAAATAGAAGACTGTTTTGGAGGGAGATTTTTGGACCTTTCTACTATTAGCCAATTAGTTAAGGAGAACTATAATATTGATATAACTTATGTAGAAAAAAATAAAAGTGTATATAGAGTGGAAACTCCTTATAATATCTATTGCTTAAAAGTCATAGGCTATGAATTTGAGCATTTTTTGTTTATATTGGGGGCAATTAAACATCTTCAAAACAATGATTTTAATTATGTTCCTGAAATAATTAAAACTATAAATGGGTTAGATTATATTAAGGTATATGATAAATATGCTTATCTAACCCCATGGATAAATGCAAGAGAAAGTAATTATGATAATCCTTTTGATGTTAAAAATGCGGCTAAAAAACTAGGAGAACTTCACAGTAAAAGTGAAAATTTTATTATAAAATCCAATATGCAACCTAGAATTGGCTGGTTTAGATGGATAGAAACCTATAAGATAAGAAAAAACGAAATTTTAGATTTTAAGAAAAGGATTGATAAGAAAGAATGTAAATCCCAATTTGATTTGATTTATCTAAGCATTATGGAAGAAGAATTAAAAAGATGTGATAACAGCATAAAAAATCTTTTGAGTAGTAAATATATGGAGAAAATGCAGAAGCATGTTTGTAATAGAGGCTTTTGTCATCATGATTATGCTCATCACAATGTATTGGTTAATCATAATGGGGACATAAATATCATAGACTTTGATTATTGTATATTAGATTCCTATCTTCATGATTTAAGTAGTCTTCTAATTAGAAGGATGAAATATAGTAAATGGGAATTAAATAGTGCTAGAGAGATTTTAGATGCTTATATGGAAACCCATAGATTGGATCAAGATGATATTCCTATAATGGCAGCATTTATGGAATTTCCCCAGGATTATTGGCAAAGAGGTATTCAATATTATTGGGAAGAGAAACCATGGGGGGAAGAATTTTTTCTAAAAAAATTAAAATTCTTCTATGATGATCGAGATGAAAAGCAAGAATTTATAGAAAACTTTAGAAATTTCAGGATCTAAGTCTATCATTTTAAATGGAGGGGTGTTATGTCATATAAAAAAGACGAAGAAAACAAAATAGAGAGCTATGAAAAAGATTGTGAAGAAGATAATGGACTAAGAACAGTGGATGACTATGATGAGAAGTTAAGACAAATGGAAGAGCATATTAAAGAGCTTAAGAAGATTAAGAAGAGACAAAAGAAACTTCAAGAATTGGAACAAGAGAAGCAAGAAATATTAAATAAAATGTCTAAAAGGCTAAAAAGAAAGCACAAGTAGGGGTGGTGCTATGAGAAGATTTTTCTATGATACTTTTGGGGAATACCTAAAAGAAAAAGGGATTAAAAAGATCGATTTTATATTGAAAGATAATAAGTCGTTGAGCAAAAGAGGTTTAGATGAAAGGGTAGCTAATCAGCTGCAATTAATTTCTGAATTTCATGCTAATTCTTGTGGCTTTAACGGTTATTTGAAAAGAAGAATAAATAATGATACTTGTAAGCTAGTTGAAGAATATAAAGTGCAAATAAAGAGATTTTCTAAGCAGATGGAAACAATAAAAAAAGCTGGACCTAAGAATGAATTTGAAAAAGTATTAGCTTTTAATGGTGATAAATATTTAAAAAGAGCTGAAGAATGCATGAATTATATTTATAGTTCAAACTATATGGACTTAATTTCAAGAAGTATGAAGAACGCTGAGGTATGTTTAAGCGATGTTGGCTTTGATAATTTAGATAAGGGAGAAACTTTAGAAATAGTTAATTTTTATGACATAGCCTATAATATGGTTGAAATGGATGCCTATTACTTATTATCTAAGCTTAAAAGAAAAGGTGCAAATTTAAATTGGGAAAAGCATGTTAAGAAATTTTGTGAATTAGAAAAGCTAGATAATAACAGTGAAAGATTTATATTAGCAATGCTATCATATCCTCATGAATTTATGAAAATATATGATAAGTATAGAAAAAATAAAAAAAATTGGAGTGATAAAGAGTATAGTAACAAATTAATAAAGGCTATGGAGGAGGACGGTTTTTCCCTAATAGGTGAGGTGGAGCAATGATAGAGGGAAGATTTAGAGATAGAGATTTTTTATGTAAATATGATTTAGATATAGGACTTTTCAAGAAATATAATTATAAGGTTAATGATATAATCCCAATTAGAAAACTATTTATAATTTCTACAAATAAGGGAAATAAAATATTAAAGAAATTAGATTATGATTTAGATCATCTAGAGTTTATAGATAGTGCTATTAATTATATAAAAAATAATAATTTTAATAATATCCTTAGTTTTGAAAAGGATAAAAAAGGTAAAATATATACTAAACATTATAATAGCTATTATGTAGTTATGAGCCTAATTGAAGGAAGAGAATGCGAATTTAATAACCCCATAGAGGTTAGTATGGCATCTAGAGCACTTTCTAAGCTTCATTTATCATCTGAGGGCTTTAGATATAAAGAAAATAGTTATAGATATATGGTAGGAACTCTAATCGACAATTTGGCCAGAAAGAAGGAAGAACTTTTAATTTTTAAGAATTTAGTTAAAACTTATGAAAATAAAAAAGAATTTGATAAAATTTTTATAAAAAATGTAGATTATTATATAGAGGAAATGGATAAGAGTATAGAAATTTTAAACTCATCTTCGTATTTAAAACTTTGTAGCGAAGAAGATAAAATAGTTTTATGTCATCATGATTTGGCATATCACAATATATTAATCAAAGAGGATGATGTTTATTTTATAGATTTTGACTATGCAATTATAGATTTAAGAGTCCATGACCTTTGTAATTTTATAAATAAAGTAGTTAAAAATTTTGCTTTTGATTTTGAAAAGGCACATAATATAATAAATTGTTATAAAGAAAATATAAATCTTGATAATAGAGAATTAGAAGTATTATATGGAATGTTATACTTTCCTGAGGATTTTTATAGTGTAAGTAAGAATTATTATAAAAGAAAAAAATTATGGACAGAAGAAGTATTTTTATTTAAACTTAAAAGAAAATTAGAATATGAGGAAGAAAGAAAAGAATTCTTAGAGAAGTTTAAAAGTTATTATAGTGTAATATAAAATGTTAACATAAAAGAATAGCTACGATGAAGTTATAGCTATTCTTTTTATTATATAAGTATATAGTAGCATTTCAGAAAGAAGGACCTTCATAAATATTCCACCAATAACAAAGCTATTAAGATTAATTACTAACCTATTTTATGGTCCAAAGTATACTCAATCCAGTTTAGATATTCGAAATAAAAAATTAGCTTTATTTAATATAATTTTATCCTAGATTAGAAATAAATTTTGGCACTTTATTATTGATATTTTTAAATTTTGCATAAATTATTGAAAAGTAAGAGGAAGTTATGAATATTGTTTAATAATTTTATAATAAATTAAAAAAATGAAATAATATTCATGAATTATTAATTAATATTTGTCTTAAAATGGTTTACGCTAGAATTGTATCATAATATTAAAAAATTAAAGGGTGAGATATTTGAAGAAAAGAATTGTATCTATTATATGTCTCTTATGTGTTTTAGTAGGAGCATTTGTTTTTTATAATCATCCTATGAATAATATTAATTATATTAAGAAAAACAGCAGGGATTTAAAGCTTAATGATATTGATGATAATAGTGATTTAGATTTAATATGGAAAAATATAAATGATAAAAGCATAATTTTCACAAATAAGTCTATGCAGTTAAAGAGGACTCATATATTCAATATAAATTTATAAATTATTTGATGGATAATTGGGATTTAAAATATTTTCTAGTGGAATGGGGACATGCATCTGGAATTATTTTAAATAAGTATTTACAAAGTGGAGATGAAAAATTATTAGATGATATTCTTGAGTGGGAACTTATAGAAATGCGAAATACCGAAGAAGCAAGGGAATTTATGAAAAAATTATATCTAAAAAATAAAAGTTTACCAGAGGATAAAAAATTAACTATAGTTGGGTTAGATATTGCAGAAGAACAAGGTGGTGTAATTTATTATTTTAAAGATATATTAGAGAAATATAAGGAAATTCCTAAAGAACAATTGGATAAAATGAAAAATGTTCTAAAATATTCTGAATTAGAGTGGACTATAGGGAGAAAAAGCAGTGAATTTTTAAAATCCCTTGAAGATCTAGATAAAGATTTAGAAGAAAATGAAAATATATATGTAAAATATTTAGGTAGTGAAGGAGTATTTGATCTTAAGTTAATAGTAAATAATTTAAAAAACAACTCTGGAATAAATGAAGTGCTTTTCTCACCAGTACATGTTAATAAAGATTATTATGAACAAATAGGTAAAATGAATTATGAGAATTTTAAGAAAATATATGAACATTTTGATGGCGGCAAGTATTATCTTCACTATGGTACACAACATGCTTATCAAAACGAAATCAATAATGTGAAATTTTTAGGCGGAAATCTTAAAGAAGACTCTAATTTTAAAGATAAAATATATAGTATAAATATAATATATAAAGAAGGACAATGTTATGATTATGGTAGTTTGCGGCCAAAGGATTTTTATAATATTACCACAGATTTAAAAGATACTTTAAAAGAAGCTGGGATAGAAAATGGAAGCAAAATAATTGTATTAGATAATAAAAGAAGTCCATATAAAAAGAAAATTTTTAAAGAGTGTTTTTCATTTCCTGAAGTATATGAAGGAAATAAGACCTTACATGTGGATAATAAGCTCTTTGAAACTAATAAAGGTGTAACTACGGATTATTTTCAATCAATAATAGTGATAGAAAATCCAAGGCCGATTAAGTGGTATTGGGAAGATTTCCTTAAAAGAGAAGCTTTAAATAGATATTAAAAAATTTACAATGAGTTCAAATTTGAATATAAGTAAGAGCTGCTTTAGAGTTAAATTCTTAAATTAATTCTAAAGCAGCTTTTTTAGTAATTCTAAAATAATCTAAAAAACTTATTTTAATTATTTATCGTAATGAAAGTATTGTTTTATACGCTTTTAAAGTATCCAAAGCTGTTTTTTTCCAAGATAAGGAGTTGTTTTTAATAAAACCCTTATGAATAAGCTCCTGTTTAATATTTTCATCCATTAAAACCTCATATAATTTATTACTTAATTCATCAATGTCATTAGGGTTAAACAATACTGCTGCATCTTCTACTATTTCAGGAATAGAAGTTGTATTTGAGGTTATCACAGGAATTCCACAGGCCATAGCCTCTATAGGTGGTAAACCAAATCCTTCATAAAATGACGGATATACAAATAATGAGGCAGCATTATATAAATAAGGCATGTATTCCATAGAAATAAATCCAGGGAATATAACATAATTATCTACGTTATATTCTTCAGCACATTTTTTGTACAGTTCATAGGATTTACCTTTATTGCCTGCGATAACTAAGTTATGAGATTCCCTTATATTTTTAGGTAATTTACTATATGCTTTTATAAGTCCTAAAATATTTTTTCTAGGACTAAAGCCACCTACATATAAAATATAATTATTAGAAAGAGAATACTGTTTTTTTAATATAGAACTTGCTATAGCTTTGTCTATAGGCTTATATATATTTTCACTAGCAAGATAAGTTACAAAAATTTTTTCTTTAGGATAATTAAAATCCTTAGATATATCTTCTTTAGAAAACTCCGAAACAGTAATTATACCATCAGAGTTATCCACAATGGATTTCATTTTAGTTGTAAATATCTCTAAATATCTATCACCTACAGTTTCAGGCATATGAATAGGAATAGTGTCATGAAGAGTTATAATAAAAGGACACTTTTTTTCAATAGGAAGCCCTACTCCATTTTGAGGAACATGATAAATATCTATATCTTTTCCGTTTAACATATTAGGTATATTAACTTCATCCCAAAAATTAGAAGAATTACTTTCTTTAATGGGGGAAAGAAAAAAATTATCTTTAAAATCAATTTGACTATTATAGTTTTCAGCAGTAAATAATAAATATTCATTTATGAAGTCTACTTTATTTAATGAATTTATCAATTGATGTGTATACGTGCCAATACCTGTTCCTCTATACCATTTAGCTGCTCTTGCATCTATTCCAATTTTCATACTAAAACTCCTTAAACATACTTTTTCAGATATCTTTAGAAAAGCTACTATTAATAAATTATATTAATTAAGTATAGAAGAATATGTTATGGTTGGATAAGTTATATAACAAATATTAATATTGGACTTATAGTGCACATATACTACTTAATACGATAGCTATATAAACTAATATAGTTATTTATTTAAATATTTTGGTTTATAACTTTAGGCAACGAAAAGTTTATAATGAACAGTTTATAAAAATTAAGAATTAAATATGAAGAATGAAGGATTATGGTAGGAATTAATTTTATGAATTAATTCCTTCAAATGTTTTTTTCAATAAAAGTGACTGTGTCACTTTAAAAAGATATAAATTTGACTTCTCTTATAAAAGAGAAGTATCGATAATTCTCCATTGTCAATTGTCAATTCTCAATTGTATAACTGAGAAGTTCCCATGATCATATTCTAAACGCATATATCAATACATATAAATTATAGGGGAGGTGTTAACTATGATGAGAGAATTTGAGATTGAGCGTCAATTTGATATTAAAATAGAGAGTATAAAACCTAATAAAGGTGTATACTTCTTAAAGACCGATGATGGCGCAAAATGCCTTAAAAAAATTAATTACGGCACTCAAAAGCTATTATTTGTATATGGTGCAAAAGAGCACTTATATAAGAGTGGATTTCTAAATATAGATAGGTATTTTTTAAATAAAGAAGGGAATCCTTATGCACTGGTAAATGAAGATATTTATACTTTATCCCAGTGGATTGATGGTAGAGAGTGCGACTTTTATAATGATGACGACTTAGTTATAGCTGCAAAAAATTTAGCACATATGCATATTGCTTCTAAAGGATACGAACCACCTGAAAATAGCAAATTGAAATCAGATTTAGGAAGATGGCCACATCTTATTGAAAAAAGAATCAAATCCTTTGATAAGATGAAGGAAATGGTGAGGAAAAAGAAAAATCATAAATATGAATTTGACATTAACTATTTAAAGACAGTAGACTATTATAAAAATTTAAGTAAAAAAGCCTTAGATAATCTTAATTCTTCTGATTACTTTGAAATTTGTAGACAAACAGAGGAGAGCAAAAGCTTTTGCCATCATGACTACACATATCATAACATAATAATTAATGATAATAATGATGTTAATGTTATTGACTTTGATTATTGTAAAAGAGAAGTACGGGTTTATGACATATCAAATTTTTTAATTAAGGTACTAAAAAGAAGAGAGTGGGATATTAAATATGCTAATTTAATAATAGATGCATACAATAGTATAAGTCCACTTACAAAAGAAGAATATAAGATTTTATATTCATTTTTATTATTTCCTCAGCGTTATTGGCGATTATGCAACAGATATTATTATAACGAAGTAAATTGGATTCAGAACACCTTTAACAAGAAGATGGAGGAGTTGATCTCTGAACAAGAAAAATTTACAACATTTATTAAAGAGTTTAGTAACATTTATAATTTGGAATAATTTATTCATTGTAGTTAATTAAAGTTATGTAATTATATTAATTACATAACTTTAATTTATTTATGTGTTAGACATAAGAAATAAAATAATTAATCAAAGATGGCAGTATATTTTGCGTTAGAAAAAGAACTAGATTTCTATAGAGTCAACATATATATGGCTATTTAGTATAATGAAAAATGAACTGCTATATTAGTTAGTTATTTTTAAATATACGTAGTTAATAAACATAACTTTAATTGGGAAAGTAGGGAAGCTATAGCTTTTCTATCACCTTAATTTGACATTTCCATATCATATAATTATAGCTAGTTATATGGAGAGGATTATATATGAAAATAGGAGATGTTGTAGTAAGAAAATCTTATGATGGAGATATAGCTTTTAAAATTATAGATATTAAAGAAGAGAATGGAAAAGAGGTTTATGTGCTAAAGGGATTAAACATAAGAATTGAGGCAGATTGTTCTAAAGAAGATTTGGAACCTGTATCTAGGGATAGGTTAGGAGAAATAGATAAAGTTTTCAATAAAAAAATAAATTCTTCTATTAAAAAAATATTGCTATCTAGAACTTCTAATTACAGGGGCGAAGCAGCTGAAGTATTAGATAAATCTTATTATGATTATGTAAGAAGAGAGAAAACAGTAGTACAAAATAGAGAGTTATTTTTTGGAAGGCCAGGTAAAGTACTTCATGTAGATGGAGATCCTAATTATCTTCAGGTATGCCTTAAAACCTATAAACAACTTTCAATAGAGGCTGTAGGTAGAATAATAGCTGAAAAGGAGCAGCCAAGTAAGATATTAGAAGTAGTTAAGGAAGTGAATCCAGATATAGTTGTTATTACGGGTCATGATGGTATGACAAAGGGAGTAACAGATTATATGAATTTAGATAACTATAGAAATTCTAAAAACTTTGTAGAGTGTGTATCCAAGTTAAGAGAATATAAATCAAATTATGATGACTTAGTTATTTTTGCAGGGGCTTGTCAATCATGTTATGAAGCACTTTTAGATGCAGGAGCAAACTTTGCTAGCTCACCTAATAGAGTTTTAATTCATTGTTTAGATCCTGTACTTATATGTGAAAGAATAGCTTATACAAGTATCGACACTATAGTAGACATTCAGGATGCAGTTCAAAATAGTATAACAGGAATAAAAGGAGTTGGAGGACTTCAAACTAGAGGAAAATATAGAGAAGGATTTCCTAAGTCTCAATATATAAAATAGTTAAAAAATAATACCTAAAAGTCAAAAAAAGTTTTTATGTCATAAATTTATTTTCAGAAAAGTGACTGAGTCACTTTTCTTTTTTATAAGAAATTACTAAATAACTTTGATAAAACAGCAGTTGAATTATTGAAGGAATATAGGGTCCTTTAATGAAAATTTAACTTATGTATGATTTTAATTTCCATAACAAAAATTCTTTTCTATGAATGAAAAATTAAGAATGAAAGATGAAGAATTATGGTTAAAACTTCACGGTCAAGACCTTTGAAGTTTTTTGAGAATAAATTTTATTTTAAGAAATTCACTAAGGGTGAATTTCATCCTAAATTTTTCATTCTTAATTATTAATCCTTAATTTCTAAGGGATTAAACTGTTTCTATAGAAAACTTATTTTCCAGGGGATATATTAAGTTTTAGCATTATATACCTATATGAAGCCTTCATTTTCAATTTTTATTATGATGTTATCTTTAATCTCTATATTAAAAAACTTTAAAAAAACTTTGTTAATTGTTAATAATTTAAGAATAAAAATTATATAAGTATAGTAATCTTCAAATACAGCCATACTAAAGTTACACAAGTGAGTTCATATTTAAAAACACATGAAAATTCAACCAATCCTTAGCAAATATAATTTAGTTACAAAATTATCAAAGAATTTCCCGTATAATTATTATTGACAACAATTAATTAAAAGTGATAAAATTATAAGTTTTATTTTGACATAAATGTGATTTGGGCGTATAATATAAGATGAAAGAAGGTGTTTACCATGCAAAGAAGGGATGTATTGACTTCAATTAAAAAAGATATTGAACGTCATGTTGGCGAGAAGGTAACATTAAAAGCTAATGGTGGCAGAAGAAAAATACTAATAAATGATGGAATTTTAGAAAAAACTTACGATAGTATTTTTGTCATCAGATTAGAAAACGGATCTCAGAGGACTGTTACATACAGTTATTCGGATGTACTAACAAAGACTGTTCAATTAGTATTTGCTGGATAAGGTTTAGACATAAATAAAGAAAAACGATACAAATTTTATGTATCGTTTTTCTTTTTTTTATGTTAACTAGATTAGATTTTAAATCATATTGATATTATTATATATTCACTGTATATTTGAGCAACTATCTTATTTTAATCATCTTATATAAATAAATCGAATTTTATCTCTAAATAAAAAAATGAAAGATGGGGTATCCATCTTTCAGCTATGGTATAAAAGGGTATTGAGAATTTATGAGAGGTTATATGGTCAATAACCATCTTTATAATAGAACAAATATCGACAAATGTCAACAAAAATGATAAAAAAATTTAAAAAAAATATTAAAACTATCGTAATATGGCGAAAATATGAATTTATTGTTTTGTATTTCAGTCATATTTTTATTAAGGGATATATATAAATTATTAGTAGGTATTTATAGGAGGGATTAGGTTATGGATTTGAATCTAGTTAAAGACAATATAGACTATGAACAATCATTAGGTGAAAAGTCTCAAGATATAGTTATAAAAGAAGAATACGTAGTACCAGATACTCTTCCAGATGTAACTGAAATATTGATGCTTGATGCAACGCCATTGGTTACCAATAAAGAAGTAATGAATGGAAAAGTAGTAGTAGAAGGTCAAATTCAGTTTAATGTTTTATATATGGCTAGGGAAGATGAGAATACTGAAGCTCATGCAATTACTTATAATACTAAATTTAATACTAATCTTGATGCCCCAGATGCAACAGACGATATGCTCTGCGAAGCAAAGGCTGATATGGAACATATTCATTGTATAATAGTTAATGAGAGAAAAATTTGTATTCAAGGTGTTATGAATGTTGAATGTGAAGTTATTAAAAAGAATAGCTTTGAAATAGTTAAGCATGTTGATAGCAATAACGACATTCAATTCTTGAAAAATCCTATGGTAGTAGATAAGGTTGTAGGACAATTTCAAGGGGAAATTATAGGTAAAACTGACTTTAAGATAGATATGGATAAGCCTGAGATAGGCAGAATAGTTAAATGCTTTATTACTCTAGGTAAAAAAGATATTAGACTCTATGATGGTGGAATTCATATAGAGGCTGTTGCTAACGTTCAAGCCTTATATAAAGCTAAAAATTCTAGAGAACTTATGTGCGTAAGTGAAAATGTACTATTAACAAAGGAACTAGACGTAGAAAAAATATCACAAAGAATGGAACATAATACAGACTTTTTAATTCATCCAATTGAATGTGAAGTTAAAGAAGATGATATGGGAGAGAATAGAATATTAGAAGTAGAGTTTTTGGTTAAGACTACTACTAATGTTATGAGTAAAGACGAAGTTGAAATGATAGAAGATGCTTATTCTCCAAGTCAAATAATTAGAATGGAAAAGCAAGATTTTGATATGAACGTAGTCCAAGGAAATGTTGGAAATGAAACACTAGTTAAAGGTGATATTGAGTTAGATAACGAGATGCCTAAACCAAATAGGATTATAATGGCTACAGGTACTGTTAATATTACTGACAAAAAAATTATGGAAGATAAGGTAGCTTTAGATGGAGTACTTAAGGTAGATGTATTATATTCTACTAGCGATGAGAAAGATTATGTGGCTTCTGTAAGTGATGAGATACCATTTACTACAAGTACTGATGTAAATGGTGCTAAGATAGACATGAATGCTATATGCAAAATGTATCTTGAAATGTTAGAGGCTAGTATTGAGGCAGGTAATATTTGTGTAAGAGCAATAGTTAGAAACTACTGTAAGGTATTATATACAGTTAAGAAAAAATTCTTAACAGAGATGATGCCTATAGAAGGTGAAATGCCTAAAAAGAAAGCTAGTATAACTATTTACGTAGTTCAACCAGGAGATACCTTATGGCAAATAGCTAAAAAGTATTATACCACTAAGGAAGAGGTTATGAAGATTAATGAATTACAAGAAGAAAATGATATTAAACCTATGGATAAATTGATTATCCCAGGTAGAGCAGTAATGTAGAGCAAAGTTGCAAGGAACTATCCTTGCAGCTTTATTTTTTTAAGGATAAAAATTTAAATGTGGTAATTTTTAATTTGTATTTATTGGATAGAATTGTATGCTTAAAAACTTAATAGCCCTTTAAAAAAAGCTTATATATCTGTTATAATTGTTATACTATACTAATGAGAAATATTTTTATGGTGGTGAATTAGATGAAGATTAAAGCTTATGGAAAGATAAATATATCCTTAGATGTAGTAGGAAAAAGAGACGATGGATATCATTTGTTAAAAATGATAATGCAGAATATAGATATATATGATGAATTGGATTTTGAAAAATGTGATGATGGAATACATATTAAATGTAATAAGCATTTTCTTCCTGTAGATAACAATAACTTAGTTTATAAGTCAGCAGAGTTATTTAAAAATACTTATAGAATTTCTGAAGGAATTAGAATAAATATTACTAAAAATATACCTGTAGCTGCGGGAATGGCAGGGGGAAGTGCTGATGCTGCTGCAACTTTAAAAGCTATGAGAGATCTGTACAAAAATGATGTAAGTGATGAGGAACTTATGGAATTAGGACTTAAAATAGGTGCTGATGTACCATACTGTATTTTAGGTGGCACTGCACTATGTGAAGGTATAGGTGAAATTATAACTCCACTAAAGTCTTTTAATAATCATATATTAGTTGTAGTTAAGCCTAATTTTGGAGTTTCTACTAAGGAAGTTTATAAAGCTCTAGATATAAAAAAAATATTTAAACATCCTGATACAGAAGGATTAATCTCTGCCATGGAAAATAGTGATATAAAGTTTGTGAGTACAAATATGAGAAATTTACTTGAAAATGTTACGATAAAAAAATATCCTTTTTTAAAGCATATAAAAGAAGAAATGATAAAATTAGGTGCATTAGGATCGATGATGAGTGGAAGTGGTCCTACAGTATTTGGTTTTTTTGATGATATGTTAAAAGCTCAAAGATGTTTTGAAAAGTTAAAAATTAAATATAAGGAATGTTTTATAACAAGGACTATATAAAAACGTGGCTAATAGCCACGTTTTTATTTTGTAATGAGCACCTAAAATAGTTAGTCAAAGATGTAGCGAATACTTTGTATAACATAAGGTGCTAATTTCAATATGGATAGTTTTTTCTGTAAGGTATAAAAGGTAATATTATACTGGTTAGATGTATTTGAAGATGTCTAAGGATTGATTTAAGACTACCCTTAAAAATATGAATTTTTAAGTTCATATTTTTTTATTTCTAATTTTTGAGAGCTTATATAGTTTGGAAAAAAGTATATTTTTCCCCTTTACTGTAGACAATAAGGTTACATAAAAATGCAGAAGTGAGGGTATTTTATGAAGATATTAGAAAATTTTGATATATATATATTAATCTTATGTATTTTAAATGGTGGCATTGTAGCGTTTGTTGATACAGCTTATTTTAAAAATAATAATGAGATGAAAGCTTATAAAGAGGCAAAATATATAGGATTTGGTCTTATAATTTTTGCAGTATCTGTATACTTAATAAGAATGTTTTATAAATTATAAATTAAAAAATAGTGAGAGGAAGGGTAAAACATGAAAGAGGTTATAAATGATACCATATATACCAGTGCAAAAGAAAATATTGAGTATGTTAAAAAATTATTCGGAAATTCAACAGATGTTGTTTATAGAGAATTTGATATAGATGATAAATATAAAGCTGCTATTGTTTATATAGATGGAATGTCAGAAAAAAATCTTCTCAATGAATATCTTATGGGACCACTTATGACTGGAGATATAAAAGTTCAATCTCCAAGTGAAATAAAAGATAAGTTAATTACCATTTCTGATATGAAAGAAATTGACAAACTTAGTGATGGAGTAAATATAGTTTTAGTCGGAGAAACACTTTTATTTATAGATGGTTTGAATGTTTGTTATTCTATAGCAAATAGAGCGTTTCCTAATAGGGGTGTAGGAGAGCCTTCAGGGGAAACGGCGATTAGAGGCTCAAGGGAAGGTTTCACTGAAATTTTAAGATTTAATACTGCATTAGTTAGAAGAAGAATAAGAGACACAAGATTTAGAATTGAGTCTTCTCAAATTGGTACAAGATCAAAAACAGACGTTGCAATAATGTATATAGATGACATAGTAAATAGAGATGTATTAGAAAAGTTAAAGAAAAGATTAGAAAAAATAAGTATTGATGCTATTTTAGATAGTGGTTATATAGAACAATATGTTGAAGATAACAGTTTTACTCCGTTTCCACAGGTGCAAAGTACTGAAAGGCCGGATGTAGTAGCGGCAGCTCTATACGAAGGTAGAATTGCTTTAATAGTGGATGGTTCTCCTTTTGTATTAATAGTTCCAGCAGTACTAGCTACTTTTTTACAATCTCCTGATGATTACTATAATAGATGGCTTAATGGATCTGGTGTTAGAATTATAAGATTAATTGCTATAATAATTTCATTAATTATGCCAGCAATGTATGTAGCGGTTACATCTTTTCATACTTCTATAATACCAACTAAGCTTGCCTATGCTATAGCAGCCTCCAGAGAGGGTGTTCCTTTTCCATCTTATATTGAAGTAATATTTATGGAATTAAGCTTAGCTCTTTTGATTGAAGCCATTGTAAAGTTGCCTAAACCTGTAGGCTCTACAATAGGGATAGTTGGAGGATTAATAATGGGTCAATCTGCGGTAAGTGCAGGGCTTATAAGCCCTATAATGGTTATAGTTGTAGGAATAACAGCTATTACCACATTTTTAATACCAAACTATTCTTTAACTAATGCTTTTGCCTGCTTTAGAGTATTATTTGTTGTATTATCTGCCATATTGGGTCTGTATGGAATTATGGTTGGAGTAATATTCTTTTTAATACACTTAACAAGAATAGAAAGTTTTGGAATACCATATTTATCACCAGCAGTAAACCTTGTTACTAGGGATATGAAAGACTTATATGTTAGACTTCCTTTTATAAAGTTTAGACAAAGACCAGAATTTATGAAGCCTCAAGATAAAATAAGGCAAAAATAAATTACTAAGGTTGGAGGAGTGAAAATGAAGAACAATGATTTTATAAGAGAACATGGATTGTTTACCAGTCTAGTAGTTTCAATGATAGGTGTAGGGGTATTTTATGGGCCGTCTTCTCTTGCTAAGATTGTAGGGCGTGATGGTTGGATTTCAGCTTTAATTATGGGAGTAGTGTTATTTTTACTTCTTTATATAATTAACCATCTTATGAAACTTAATGATTATAGAGATATTGTAACAATTTTAAATAACACTTATGGAAGAATATTAGGAAACATAATATCTCTAGCTTATGCAATTATAATGATCTATATATTATCTATTTCACTTAGAGTTTTTGCTGATGTTATAAACATGTATTTACTTCAGAAAACGCCAAGAGAATTTATAATTGTAATTATGATTTTCATGGGAGTTTATTTAGTAAGAGGCGGACTTAAGAATATAGTACATTTTAATGAAATTACATTTTGGATTATGGTTATTCCAACTGTTTTCATATTACTACTTAATATTCCAAATTCAAATTTTAGTATGTTGCTTCCAATGCTAAAGGAAAAGCCTATATCATATGTAAAAGGAGCATTAGATATACTTTTTTTAATTAATGGCTTTTGTATAGTATTTGTATTGCTGCCTCATGTTAAAAGAAAAGAAAGCATAACTAAAATATTTAGAAGTAGTAGTATCTTCATAGCATTATTTTATGCTATAACCTTTATATTCGTAATTTCCACTCTATCTGTTGAACAAACGGCAGAAAGAATATTTCCTACAATAACTATGCTTAAATCCATAAATACAAGAAGTGGGATATTAGAACGTTGGGATGGATTAGTTATGGCATTATGGATATTATTTTATTTTACTACTTTTTGTAATACATATTATTTTTCTTCTTATATAGTAAGAAAATCCTTAAACTTGGAACATGTAAAAATTTCATCAATATTATTTGTACCTGTTATTTATATAGCTGCATTATACCCTGAGAGTATGATAGAAACACATACTGGAGATATTAGCAGGTCTAAAATGATCTTTATAATATCTATAATTGTGGTTATTATTATATCTTATTTAATAAGTTTACTTAAAAAGAAAAGGAGCATAGAAAATGAGAGTTAAAAAATTTTTCGTAATTTTTATAATGTGCTTACTTTTAACAGGTTGTTGGGATAATGTTGAAATAGATAGAAGAGCTTTTGTATCAACTATTGCAGTAGATATAGGTGCAGATATTAATAAAGTGAAAGAGTTAAAGCATATAGGATCAGAAGAAGCTTTCTCAGAAAAGCCATTATCAATTATTGAAGTTACTTATGGGTTTCCTGATATAAGAAATCTAAACCCACAAAAAGGAACTGCAGAGGAGATAGCCATAACTACTAGTGGTTACTCTATGACAGATACTTATTTTAAAGCTATTGCTCAAAGTAGTAGGTCATTACATTTTGGACATACGAAATTATTAGTTATAAGTGATAGACTATTCAGCTATCCAGAAGTGTTAAAAGAAGTATTTGATTATGTGGAAAGAGATGCTACTTTAAATAGATCAATGATGATAGTAATTGTAAAAGATGTGGCTAAAGATTATGTTTCCTATAAACCTACAATGGAAGAAAATATAGAATCCTATATCTCAGGTATCATGAGTAATAATAGTAGATATGGAGCAATTATTCCTGTTACTTTACATAATTATTTGGAAGATGTAAAAAAGCAAGATAGTATGTTGCCTTATATTGTATTAGAAGAAGAAAAAGAACCAGAAGAAGAAAGAAAGAAAAAAGAAAAAGAGAAAGAAAAAACAAATATGATGCAAGAGAAAAAAAAGAAAAGTACAAATGAAGAAGAAGAGTTAAAAGCAAAACAAGATTTATCCCTTTCAGGAATGGCTATAATCAGAAATTTTGGCATAATTGGATATGTCAATGATGTTGAAACTCAAGATATTCAAATAATTAGAGGCAAGCTAGGATCAGGAAAAAAAGTTGTATATAAAGATGGACGTCCAATTGATTATTATATAGATGAAAATGTAAGTAAAGTTAAGGTTGATTATAAAGACGGGAAATTGTTTGTAAATTATAACATAACAAATGAAGGAAGTATTAAGGGATATTATAAAGGGGCTAAACTTTTAAATGAGAAAGAAATCAAGGAGATTAAAGAAGATTTAAATGTGGCGATGAAAAGAGAATTAGAGGAAGTAGCAACAAATCTTCAAAAAGACATAAAAGCTGATTCACTAGGAATTAGAGAATATATCAAGAGATATAAGCCTAAATTATGGTCAGAAATAAAAGATAAGTGGAATATCTTATATGAGAATGCTGAGATAACTGTAGATGTAAATAATAAGATAATGAATGTAGGGGTAGTAGATTAATAATTGATTATGAAAAATTAAGGTTGAGAACAATTATTAATATTGTTGAAAATAACTAGTTAGCATGCTTTGTAAAATGATATATTATGATTCTATAATAGTAGCTTGGTTATTGTGGAATATAATGTCTATTTAGATACAAAATATCCATTGCATATTCTACTAGTTATTTTATATTGAATTTTTTAAAAATTAAATACTAAAAAATAAAAAAAAGATTGTATATAAAAAATATAATTGGAAATAATTGTAATATAATAATAAAAGCAATTAGGGGGATTTAAATATGAAAAAAAAGATATTAATTTTATTAACTTTAGCAATAATTATTACAATGTTTTCAGCTTATAAATCAAATTCTATTAAAGCAGCAGGCGTATGTATAGAGGATATTTCTAATAAACTTATAAGATTTCATGTAATAGCAAATAGTGATAATGAAAGTGATCAAGCGTTAAAACTTCAAATTAGAGATAAAGTTTTACAATATATTTCACCAAAATTAAATAATTCAAAATCTATTGAAGAGTCAAGGAAAATATTAGACATAGAAAATGAAAATATATTAAACATAGCAAAAGAAGTAATAAATGAAAATGGATATAGCTATGATGTGGAAAGTACTCTATCAAAAGAATATTTCCCTGTTAAAACCTATGGAAACATAACTTTACCACAAGGAAAGTATGAAGCTTATAGAATAGTTATAGGTAGTGGAGAAGGTCAAAATTGGTGGTGTGTAATGTTCCCTCCACTTTGTTTTGTAGATGTCACTAAAGGTTCAATTGCTTATGAAGAAACTGAAAAGCAAATGAAAGAGGTTTTAAACGAAAAAGAATATGATAGGGTAAATAATTTAGTTAATAATAATGAAGGCGTAAATTTAATAGATAACTCAAATGATAATAATATAGTAATTAAATCTAAAGTTTTTGAGATATTTGAAAGTGTGTTTAAGTAAACTCCCCAAACTTAATATAAATAATATAAATAGGAAATAAGCCTAACTTTTTTAGAAAGTTAGGCTTATTTTCTTACAATTGTGAGCTACACATATCTAAATAAAACGATTAATTAGTGTTCTAGCGTGTTTTTCATTCTTAATTCTTATATATTAATATTTAACAATCTTGTTTAATAGTGTTATTATGTGTAGATTTGTAATGCAGTTTAGCTAAAAAAATTTAATTGTTGATTACAATTTTAATAATTTTCCTTGATAAAGTTAGTGAAAATAAATAAACTATATTGTAGCAGTAATTATGATGGAGATTCCAAATTAAAACAAAAGAATATTATAATAATATGAATTTCGATTTAGGAGAGATGTTAAATGAAGAGAAAAGTAGCAGTATTATTTGGTGGACAATCAACAGAACATGAAGTTTCAAGAGTATCTGCCTCTTCTGTATTAAGACATATAGATCAAAGTAAATATGATATATATCCAATAGGGATTACTAAAGATGGTAAATGGTTTGAATACTCAGGAAAAATAGATAATATTGAAAATGGAGATTGGGAAAGGGATGAGTTTCATAAAAGTCCTAATGGGGAAAAAGTTGTTTTTAATAAAGAAGTAGAAGTAGTGTTCCCTGTTTTACATGGTCAATTTGGTGAAGATGGAACAGTTCAAGGCTTATGTAAATTGCTTAATATACCTTGTGTTGGGCCAGGGGTAATGAGCTCAGCTCTTTGTATGGATAAGATATATACAAAGTATATATTAGAGCATGCAGGAATAAAACAAGCTGA
This sequence comes from Clostridium argentinense CDC 2741, assembly GCF_000816675.1. Classification (GTDB taxonomy): domain Bacteria; phylum Bacillota; class Clostridia; order Clostridiales; family Clostridiaceae; genus Clostridium_J; species Clostridium_J argentinense. Next base: position 147,486 of record NZ_AYSO01000019.1, read on the forward strand.
TTATGTAGTTATAACTAATTATGATTATGATACATCAAAGGATGAATATATAAAGAAGATAGAGGAGAAATTAGGATATCCTGTATTTGTTAAGCCTTCAAACAGTGGCTCTTCTGTAGGGATAACTAAGGCTCATAACAGAGAAGAACTTGAAGGTGGTTTAAAAGAGGCATTAAAACATGATAGAAAAATATTAATAGAAGAAGGGTTAAATGCTAGAGAGATAGAAGTTGCAGTTTTAGGCAATGATAATCCTAAGGCCTCAATACCGGGAGAGATTATACCTGCTAAAGAGTTCTATGATTATGAAGCAAAATATCAAAATGCGGCTTCAAAATTATTGATACCTGCGGCACTTGATGAAAAGAAGTTAGATTTTATAAGAGAACAGTCAGTGAAAATATATAAATCATTAGATTGTGCAGGAATGGCAAGAGTAGACTTTTTAGTTGATAAAGATACTGAAGAAGTGTATTTAAATGAAGTAAATACAATACCTGGTTTTACTAGTATAAGCATGTATCCTAAAATGTGGGAGGCAACAGGACTATCTTATAGTAATTTAATTAGTGAATTAATAGAGTTTGCAGTGGAAAGAAATAATAGATAATATATTTAGGCACATGAAAAAATAAACAAGTCAGTATGCTAGTCTATCTTGCATCATACTGCGTCAGCAGAACCCACTGGTAGCTCTACTAGCAGTGGAACCTGCTTCCTTATCTGATACAAAATATACGTCGCATCTTTTACTTGTTATTTATTTTCATGTACCTTAGCCAATTGAGAATTGAAAATGGACAATTGACAATTAAAGTAGAAATTAGTTTTAATCAAACTAATTTCTACAACTAATTTTAAACTAGCAATACAATTAAAATATTAGATAATGAATTAAATATCTATAATTGTGCATTGAAAAAAAGTTGTGAACTGAGGTATGACAAAGTATAAATTAAACTAAATGGGGGAAAGAACATGACAAAGGCTTTAGCAATGGTTTCAGGTGGCTTAGATAGTATACTAGCTGCAAAATTAATAAAGGATCAAGGAGTGGAAGTTATCGGTATTTGCTTTAAGTCACATTTTTTTAATGAAGAGAATGCTAAAAAGATGGTTAAGCAAATTGATATACCACTTGAAGTAATAGATTTTAGTGAAGAGCATTTTAAAATGGTAAAAAAACCCAAGCATGGATATGGAAAGAATATGAACCCGTGTATAGATTGTCATGCAATGATGATGAGATATTGTGGAGAACTATTAGAAAAGTTTAATGCAGACTTTATAATAACAGGTGAGGTTTTAAATCAAAGACCTATGTCTCAAAATAGAAGCGCTTTAGATAAGGTTAAAAATGAAAGTGGAATAGGCACTAAAATATTAAGACCACTGTGTGCTAAAAATCTTCTGCCTACAGAGATGGAAGAAAAGGGATTAGTAAACAGAGAAAATCTTTTAGACATTCAAGGAAGAAATAGAAAAGTTCAAATGGAACTTGCTAAGCAGTGGAATATAGTTGAGTATCCATCGCCAGCAGGAGGTTGTAAACTTACAGAACCTAACTATTCTAGAAGATTAAAAGACATATTAGAAAGTCAAGGAGATGCATCTGATAGAGAGTTGGAACTATTAAAAATAGGAAGACATTTTAGGATAGGTACTAACTCTAAAATTATATCTACAAGAACGGCTGAGGAAGCAGAAATTATAAAAAATCTTCTAATTAAGAATGATACTATATTTTTAGCAGCAGATTTCAAAGGGTCGATGGTAGTTATAATTGGTGAACCTACAGAAGATGATATAGAATTAGCAGCAAAAGCAACAGCTCGTTATAGTAAAGGAAAAGATGAAGAGTTTGTTACTGTTAAATATGGCAAGTATGGCAAACCGTCAAATAATATAATAAAAGTAAAAACAGTAAACGATAATGAACTTGAAAAATATATAATTAATTAGTGAGGAAGATATATGGTTGATAATGCTATAATAACTTTAAATAGTAAACAAAATGATGAAGAAGAAATTAAGGTAGTAACTCCAGGAGTATTTTATGAAGAAGAAGGGGTGTTCCATGCAAAGTATGAAGAAACAGAAGTTTCAGGTATGGAAGGTACTACTACTATCTTAAAAATAGAAAAAGAAAAATTTTCTCTTATAAGAGAGGGTAGTATAACTACTAATATGAATTTTGAAAAAAATCATCAAGAAGATATTTTATATAGTACTCCTCATGGAGGATTATCTTTAAAACTTAGAACTAAAGCTTTAAAGATGAATGTTAATAATGATGGGGGTAATGTACATATAGAATATGAGATGGTAGTTCAAGGTCAAGAAGTTCTATATACAACACTAGATATAAATATTAAGAAATTATAAGAAGAATTTTATAAACAATACAATAGAAAAAATATATATGCAACTATATTAATGAAGTATGAAAAAGAATTTTTAATTGTGATAACTTGTATAGTTCATAATTTGGTAAATACTTTTATAGTTTTAATTAATATTATTAAAATATAAAAATATAGTATGAATAGTAAATTATATATTAAAAAAGGTGACTTAGGTCACCTTTTATTGTTGTTTGTATTTGTGTATTTAACCCAAAAGAAAATATATAAAAATAAAAAACAAAAAAACACTAGCATAAAGCAAAAAATTATGATAGTATAGTACTTGTTTTTTAAATATAAATATCCCATTATATAATAGGGTAATTTCTATTATAATCAAACTATTTTAATTTGTCAACATGTTTTAATAGAAAAATTATTGTTATTTTTAAAATTATTATTTTTGTTTTTGCATTATAAAATATTGATAAATTAATGTATAGGTAAAATTAGCGAGGAGGAGTTATTATGAACACAAAATATGTATTTGTTACAGGTGGAGTTGTTTCTTCTTTAGGAAAAGGAATTACAGCGGCTTCTTTAGGAAGATTATTAAAAAACAGAGGTCTAAAAGTTTCTATACAAAAATTCGACCCTTATTTAAATGTTGATCCAGGTACAATGAGTCCGTATCAACATGGAGAAGTCTTTGTAACTGACGATGGTGCAGAAACAGACTTAGACTTAGGACACTATGAAAGATTTATAGATGAAAACTTAAGTAAAAATAATAACGTAACCTCGGGAAGAGTGTATTGGTCAGTAATTTCTAAAGAAAGACGAGGAGATTATTTAGGTGGCACTGTTCAAGTGATTCCTCATATAACAAATGAACTAAAAGATAGAGTATATAGAGTTGCAAAAGAAAAAGATGTTGATGTGGTTATAACTGAAATTGGTGGCACTGTTGGAGATATAGAATCATTGCCATTTTTGGAAGCAATAAGACAAATACAATATGAGGTTGGAAGAGAAAATGTATGTTTTATACATGTTACCTTAGTTCCATACTTAGGAAAAGCAGGTGAACTTAAAACAAAACCAACTCAACACTCAGTTAAAGAACTAAGATCAATAGGAATTCAACCAGATATAATTGTTTGTCGTTCTAAAAAAGAAATTTCTAATGATTTAAAAGATAAAATAGGATTATTTTGCAATATACAAGGTTCTTCAGTAATACAAAATTTAGATGCTGAAAATTTATATGAAGTTCCATTAATGTTACATAGTGAAGGATTAGATACACTAGTATGTGAAAAATTGAGATTAAATTCAAATTCTATAGATAATAGTGAATGGGTTAACATGGTTGATAAACTTAAGAACTTGAAAAGAAATGTTAAAATTGCTTTAGTAGGTAAATATGTAGAATTGCATGATGCTTATATATCAGTTGTTGAAGCGTTAAATCATGGTGGATTGAATAATGATGCTAAAATAGAAATTAAGTGGGTAAATGCCTCTGAAGTCACAAGTATTAATGTAAAAGAGTATTTGGGGGATGTAGATGGAATATTAGTGCCCGGTGGCTTTGGCGATAGAGGGGTAGAAGGTAAGATAGAATCAATAAAATATGCAAGAGAAAATAAAGTGCCTTTTCTTGGTATATGTTTAGGTATGCAATGCGTTATTATAGAGTATGCTAGAAATGTATTGGGGCTTAAAGGTGCCAATAGTGCAGAGCTTATGCCAGAAACACCTTATCCAGTAATAGATTTAATGTCAGATCAAAAGGAAGTAGATGAAAAAGGTGGGACTATGAGGCTTGGCTTGTATGCTTGTAGACTAGAGAAAAATACAAAAGCTTACGAATCATACAATAATGAAGTGATATATGAAAGACATAGACATAGATATGAGTTCAATAATCAATTTAGAAAGCAATTAATGGACTCAGGATTAATATTAAGTGGAACAAGCCCTGATGAAAGATTAGTGGAAATAGTTGAAATAAAAGATCATCCATGGTTTGTAGCTTCTCAGTTTCATCCAGAATTAAAATCAAGGCCAAATAGGCCACATCCATTGTTTGGTAATTTTATAAAAGCCTCACTTAAAGGAAAAGAAAAATAAGATAAATTAAAAGTTCTCCATTTTATAATGAGAACTTAAAACAATGGACAATTGAGAAGTATGATTAAAACTAGTTTCTACCATAATTCTCAATTGTCCATTGATTAAATTTGTAAATTAAAATATTTAAAGGTACCACATTTAGATATACATTAAGTTTTAATGTAGCTTATCCATATATCTTTTTAAAAGAGATAGTACACTTACCTTAACTTAAATTTATTTACTTCATCTAGAACTTCCCTAACTTTAACAGTTAAGTTTTGAGAAGTAGATGCCACTTCTTGAGAGGAGGCTGAGGTTTCTTCTGATGAAGCTACTATCTCCTGTGAAAAAGCAGAAACTTGTTGAGCGATAGCCGAACTTGAATGAATTTTATCTAATATAGAAGCTTTTTTATCTATAATATTAGTAGTATTATTATTGACAGCTGTAATCCTAGGACTCATTTCTTCAACGGATTTTGTGATTTCCTTAAAAGATTCAATGGCTATATCTATATTTGATTTTTGATTCTCTATTTCATTCTTCATGTCATCAGCAGTTTTTAACATTTTAATTGATTCAATGGAAATATTCTCTATAAGCTTGCTGATTTTTTGAGATGAGGTTTTGGATTGTTCAGCTAGCTTTCTAATTTCATCAGAAACTACGGAAAATCCTCTTCCAGCTTCTCCTGCTCTAGCAGATTCTATTGCAGCATTCAAGGCTAGCAAGTTTGTTTGCTCTGAAATGCTATTAATTAAATCTGTAATTGAAGATATTTGTGATAGATATGTTTCTGCTCTTGACATTATGTTTGTTAGTTTAGAGAAGGATTCAGAAGTATTCTTCATGGATAAATTAAGATTCTCCATATCCTTATTGCTCTCAGTTGCTTTAATATAAATATTTGAGCTATTAATTTCTACTTCCTTTGTAGACTCTATCATATCATTAAGATCATCATTTAAATTATTCATTAATGTAGTGATATATAATAGATCCTCTGCCTGTGAAAGAGTGCCTTTCGATACATCTTGAATGGTAGCACTCACTCCATCAGAAGCATATGAAAGTTGCTTAGAAATATTTGATAACACTTCAGAGGCATCAGTTATATATTGAGCTTTATCTTTTATTACAGTAATCATCTCACATATATTATCTTTAGTTGACTTTAATGAAGATTTCATCATTCCAAATTCATCATTTCTAGAATCAGCAATCTTTATAGATAAATCTCCCTTTGAAAATACATCTAAAAGCTCAACCATTTCCTTAGAAGATTTTTTTAGTCTTGAAACTATTAATATGGAAGCTACAATATTAATAAATATAACTATTATCAGAATTATAAGAAAGTTCATCATAGTATTTTTATACACTTCACTATTTTCATTAATTATATTATCAGCATTATCTAGTAAGTGAAGTCTAAGCTTGTTTAAAATGTTTTCTAAATCATCTCCTATTTTACTTAAATCATTTATTCTATTATTTGATATGGGTTTTCCTTGCTTTAAATCTTTTCTAATTTCTAACCAGTTATTCCAGTAATCATCAAATAAATTTTTATATGAACTAAAAAGATCTATTTCAGTAGAATCCATATTTATACTTAAGTAATCTTTAATTTCATCTTCTAAATCACTTTTTTGGGAGTTTAGAGCATTTTCTAAATCAACATTATAAGAGGTTATATTTCTTAATACATAAAGTCTAAGATTTATGAAATTGGCTCTCATATTTGTTACAGTAGAAAGTGATGTAATAGACTTTGAAGATAATTTAACGGAATTATCATTCATTTTTTTTATACTTAGAGTACCGTCTCCGCCTAAAATCAGAGTAGACATACTAGATAAAATTACTAGTATTATGGTAAGTGTAGCAATCTTAATATTTTTTAATTTCATTTTATTTTATTTCCCCCTCTTAAATAAGAATAGTTCCAGCAAATGTATATAATACAATTACATTTTATTCATATTATGTAACGAAGTGCAATATATTTTTAAGATAAATTTATTTTAAATGCAAAAGTAATACAATATAAAAAGAGTAAATTATTAAATTTGAAATGTAAAAATAGAAAAAACAAATAAAACATTTGAAAAAATATTGCAAAAGATATATGGTATATGTATAATAAGGCACTGTAACCTTACTAATAGTTGCTGTTTTTAGAAATACATAAAACTTAAAGTATTTATAGTACATATTAAAAATATTCCAATTATTTCTTGAAAAATATGGATAAAACTTTTTAAATAGGATATAATTTAACCTAACAATATTTACATATGTATCATAGAGAATAATTTTGTACTTAAAATAGATAATTTAAGAATTCGGAGGTGGAAATTCTCATGAGTAAGGACTTAGATGAAATGAATCTTAGTGAGCTTAAGGAACTTGCAAAGGGCTTGGGTATAAAAAATATTTCTAAGTTTAAAAAAGCTGAGCTTATACAAGAAATAAAAAAAGTATCGCCGGTATCAATAGAAAAGTCAGGGATTGTTTTAAGAGAGAGAATTAGTCCTAAAGAAAATAAAGTTGAACAAGAAGTAGTAGAACCTGAATATAGTAAAATGGAAGTAGTTAATAAAGAACTTCAAAGAGAAGAAGATTCTACAGATTTTGAAGAAGAAAGAACTGAAACAGTTCAAGAGAAAAAAGAGAGACTCAGAGAGTTAATAAATGAGTCAGACACAGCAAAAGGTGTATTAGAGATAAGTGATAATGGGAATTTTGGATTATTAAGATCCAACAATTATTTAAGCGGACCAGATGATATATATGTATCACTATCACAAATTAGAAGGTTCAACTTAAAAACTGGAGATGAAGTAGAAGGAAAAGTCAGAATACCAAAAGAAGGCGAAAAGTATAAAGCGTTATTATTTGTTCAAAATATTAATGGGGAAAATCCAGAAAAAGCTTCTAGAAGAACATCTTTTGAAAAGCTTATTCCAATATATCCAACGGAAAGAATCAAACTTGAAACCGATTCTAATGATTTATCTTCCAGACTTATGGATATCATATCGCCAATCGGAAAAGGGCAAAGAGGAGTTATAGTTGCTCCACCTAAAGCAGGTAAAACGACTCTTTTAAAGAAAATTGCTCAAAGCATATCCACAAATCACCCAGAAACCAAATTAATAGTTTTACTGATAGATGAAAGACCAGAAGAAGTTACAGACATGCAAAGATGTATTCATGGAGATGTTATTTACTCAACTTTTGATGAAGAACCAGAGCATCATGCTAAAGTAGCATATATGGTACTTGAAAGAGCAAAAAGGATGGTTGAACAGGGGCAGGATGTTGTAATATTATTAGATAGTTTAACAAGACTTGCAAGAGCATACAACCTTACAATAACAAGAACAGGAAGAACCTTATCTGGTGGATTAGATACTGGGGCTCTTTTAATGCCGAAAAAATTCTTTGGTGCAGCTAGAAATGTTGAAGAAGGTGGAAGTTTAACTATACTTGCAACGGCATTAGTGGAAACTGGAAGTAGAATGGATGATATGATTTTTGAAGAATTTAAAGGTACAGGAAATATGGAAGTTCATTTAGATAGAATTCTTCAAGAAAGAAGGATATTTCCTGCTATAGATATATATAAGTCAGGAACTCGTAGAGAAGATTTATTATTAAATAAATCAGAATTAGAGATTACATATAGTATTAGAAAGCTTATGTATAATGAAGGTAATTCTCAAGCGGTAACTGAAAAGCTTATAAACCTTCTATCAAAAACTAAGAGCAATAAAGATTTTTTTGATATTTTAAGTAAAAATACAGATTTATTAAAACAATAAATAGAAGCTTAACAATTAAAAATTGTTCATTATGAAGTAAAAAGTCGTGATAGGTTATCACGACTTTTGCATATAAGTTTGTCCATAAAAAAATAAAAGCAAGAAACTACATTTTCTTGCCTTATATATTCATTACTATTCGCTTTTAATGTTGAATTTTTTCATGAATTTATCAACTCTTCCACCAGCATCAACAATCTTTTGCTTTCCAGTGAAGAATGGATGACATTTTGAACATATTTCAACTTTTAGTTCATCTTTTACTGAACCAGTTGTGAAAGTGTTTCCGCAAGCACATTTAACCACTGTATCATGATTGTAATTTGGATGTATTCCTTCTTTCATTATTTTCACCTCTTTCGAACATACTTACCCGTATTGTCAACTACTTGATTATAGCATAATTTAAAACTTTAAGTCAATAAATTTAAAGCTGAGTGTAGAAATTTCCAACAATTTTTATTAAAGCTTAATTTGATTTACAATTAATTATGGATTAAAATAAATTATACGATTTTGTAATAGTGAAAACATCATATATAGATAAATTACCTTAAAAATTAATTTATAGCTAAATGTGGTAACTTTAATTAATGGAGAATTGAGGCTGGACAGTTGACAATAGTCAATTATATAAGGTAGAAATTTTAATAATTTAGTAACACAATTATATAAATCTATAAATTAAATTTGGAAGTATTACATCTATATATAATATATAGGGAGCAATGTGAAAATTTAAAATAGAATTTATTAAGAAAACTCCAAAGGCTTTAACAATGGAGTTCTAACCATAATTCTTATTTTTAATTTTTAAAACAAGAATTTTTATTATGGAAATTAAAATCATATGTAAGTTAAATTTTAATTGTGAAACTCTATAGTTATGTTTTTGTGTTGAAAAGTGGAGGTAATTATAATGAGCAAACTTTATTTTAGATATGGTGCTATGAATTGTGGAAAATCAACAAATTTATTACAGGTAGCTCATAATTATGAAGAAAGAGGTATGAAAGTACTTATAGTAAAGCCTAAAACTGATACTAAAGGAGGAAATAAGGTAGTTTCACGATTGGGTGTTACAAGAGAAGCAGACCTTTGGGTACCAAGTGATGTAAATTTATATGATGAGATAGGCAGATATATAGAAGAGAACGGCCATATAGATTGCATCTTAGGAGATGAGGTGCAATTTTTTAAAGCAAAACAGATTGATGAGCTTTTTGAAATTGCAGTAAAGATGAATATACCAACTATATGCTATGGATTAAGAACGGATTTTCAGATGAGAGGCTTTGAGGGAAGTGAAAGATTATTGCTTTTAGCACATAGTTTGGAAGAATTAAAAACTATTTGCAACTGTGGCAAGAAGGCTCTATTAAATGGAAGAATGATTAATGGCAAGTTCGTTTTTGAAGGTGAGCAGATTGCTATAGATAAAGAAGACAATGTAGAATATGAGGCGCTTTGTCCAAAGTGTTATTTTGAATATAAAGATAAATATGAGAAGGAAAAACAGTTAAACGAAGTATCGTAGGATTTAACAATTGAGAATTGACGATTGACAATGGACAATTGTGGATATTTCTCAGTTATCACTGAGAAATTTATAATTGATTCTGTAACGGCGAACAGTGTTCGCCACAAAAAAACATTCAAAGGAATTATTTTGCTAAAAATAATTTATCCTTAATTATCAATCGTCAGTTTTCCATTCTCCATTGAATAAGTTGTGAATTAAAAAAGGGTATATTTAAGTAAGTATTATAAAATGAAGAAAATAAATAGGTAGGTGGTTATGTGAATAAGGATTTAAGCTTAAAAAAGAGAAAGACTTCCGTAGGAGGGCAAGCTGTAATAGAAGGAGTTATGATGAGAGGGGCTAAAGGCATAGCTACTGCTGTGAGGGTTACTAACGGAGAAATTAAAGTTGAAAGTGAAAGCTATGTAAGTAATACCAAAAAAAATAAGCTATTATCTCTACCTATAATAAGAGGATTTGTATCTTTAATTGAATCTTTAATTATAGGAATAAAAAGTCTTAACTATTCAGCATCATTATTTGAAACAGAAGAAGAGGAAGAAAGTAAGTTTGATAAATGGTTTGAAAGAACTTTTAAGGATAAAGGACAGGATATAATACTTGGAATTTCATTGATAATATCTCTGGGCTTTGCAACACTATTATTTTTTATACTCCCAACCTTTTTAGCTAATGTTACCAAAAACTATATAAAAGATAGTCCTCTAATATTAAATATGGTAGAAGGAATAATAAGAGTAACTATATTTTTTATATATATTGTAGCAATAGGAAAAATGAAGGATATACAAAGGGTTTACATGTATCATGGCGCAGAACATAAGTCAATTGCCTGCTATGAAAGTGGAGAAGAGTTAACACCCAAAAATGCTAAAAAATTTAGTAGATTACATCCAAGATGTGGAACAAACTTTTTATTTTTAGTTATGATTATAAGTATATTAATATTTTCATTAACAGGTTGGGAATCAATATCACAAAGAATTATTTCTAGAATATTATTGCTTCCAGTAGTATCTGGCGTAACTTATGAAATTATAAGGTTCTTAGGAAAAAGTGAAAGTAAGTTATCAAGAATTATTGCAAAACCAGGCCTTATGCTTCAAAATCTGACCACTAAAGAACCAGATCTAGAAATGATAGAGGTGGCAATAAAAGCTCTAAAAAAAGCAGAAGGAATAGAAGATGAAGTATTGGATGAGGTAGCTTATGAAAATAGCAACATTATTAACTAAAGGTTATGAAATATTGAAAGAAAATCAAATTGAAAGTTATATGATAGATGCTAATCTTTTACTTTGCCATGTTTTGAAGGTAGAAAAACTGTATATAATGATGAATAGAGATATTCAGGTCTCTAAAGAAGATGAAGAAGAATTTTTATCTCTCATAAAGCTTAGAAGTGAAAAAATGCCTATAAAATATATACTAGGAAATTCAGAATTTATGGGATTAGATTTTCATGTTAAAGAAGGAGTTTTAATACCAAGACCAGACACGGAAATATTAGTAGAAGAATGTATAAAAATTGTAAAAGAAAATAATCTTAAATATATATGTGATGTTTGTTCAGGCAGTGGTGCAATAGGAATTTCTATTGCACATTACATAAGCAATTCAAATGTTATTCTTTATGATATAAGCGAAGTAGCGTTAGAGATAGCAGAGAAGAATATAGAAGAGTTAGGGGTAAGAGAGCGATGTAAAGTTTATTATAGTAATTTATTAAATAGAGGAATAGAGGAAAAGAAAACCTTTGATATGATAGTTTCCAATCCACCTTATATAAGAAAGAATGAAATTGAAACTTTAATGGAGGATGTTAAAAATTATGAACCACATCTAGCATTAGATGGTGGAGATGATGGTTTAGATTTTTATAGAACAATTACTTTAGAAAGTAAATGCACTTTAAAAAATGGGGGATATCTAGCCTTTGAAATAGGTCATGATCAGAAAGAAGCAGTGATAAAAATTTTAAAGGAAAATGGGTTTGAAAATATCTATTCTTTAAAAGACTTATACCAAAATGATAGGGTTATAATCGGTCAGATATTCTAGAGAACTTCTAGTATATTTTACTAATTATTTTACTTTAGATATCACAGTGAAATTTTTATTTCACAAATTGCAAACAAATTATTTTATTGGTATAATGATATGATGTAGAATAATAATATTTAGGTGTTTACGATAAATTAAACTAGATTTTAGATAAATTTAAATTGATTATACGGAGTGATAATTTTATGTTAGATAGATTGGATTTTATTGAAAATAAATATGATGAACTTTCAAACAAAATAAGTGACCCATCTGTTATGGCTAACCAAAAAGAATGGCAAAAGCTGTGTAAAGAACATTCTGATCTTGAAGCTGTTGTAACAAAATATAGACAATATAAAATCTCTTTAGAGGATTTAGATACTAATAAAGAAATGTTAAATGAAGAATCAGATAAAGAAATGAGAGAAATGATTCAAGAAGAAATAAAAGAACTTAATGAATCAATAGAAACATTAAGAGAGGAACTAAGAATTTTATTATTACCTAAGGATCCTAATGATGATAAAAACGTGTTTATAGAAATAAGAGGAGGAGCTGGTGGAGACGAAGCTGCACTATTTGCTGCAAATCTTTTTAGAATGTATACAAGATATGCTGAAAGAAATAGATGGAAAGTTGAAGTAATGAGTGCAAATGAAACTGATATTGGTGGTTTCAAAGAGATTGTATTCATGGTTAAAGGTGACAAGGCTTATAGTAAGCTTAAGTATGAAAGTGGAGTTCACAGAGTACAGAGAGTTCCAGATACAGAGTCAAGTGGAAGAATTCATACGTCAACAGCTACTGTTGCAGTTCTTCCTGAAGTTGATGATGTTGATCTTGAAATTAATATGAACGATATAAGAGTAGATGTGTTTAGAGCATCAGGAAACGGTGGACAGTGCGTTAATACTACTGACTCAGCAGTAAGAATGACTCACTTACCAACAGGGCTTGTAGTATCATGCCAAGACGAAAAATCTCAGCTTAAAAATAAAGAAAAAGCACTTAAAATATTAAGAGCTAGATTGTTTGAAGCAGCAGAAGCTGAAAGACTTGCAGGTATAGCTGAAGACAGAAAAAGTCAAGTTGGTACAGGGGATAGAAGTGAAAGAATTAGAACTTATAATTATCCTCAAGGAAGAGTAACAGATCACAGAATAGGTTTAACACTATATAAATTAGAAACATTTCTTGATGGAGATATAGACGAGATGTTAGACGGATTAATCACAACTGACCAAGCAGAAAAAATGAAAGCAATGGGAAATAATGATTAAAAATTAGATATCTTAAAAATAACTAACTGATATTTTAACTTACTACTATATAGCAGTATAAATAATTATTTATATCTAATTTAATGTTTAGATAATAGAATATTTCTAACAATATATTTACTAAATTGTTATGTTTTAATTAGCTAAATTAATTTATTATTATGGAGTGTGAGATTATGGACATAAATAAAGCTCTTAAGAAGCAAAAAAAATCTTATAAAAGGTTTATGCTGTCTATGGGCTTTATTTTTATTTTATTGCCAATGGTATTATTTTACTCTAAAAAGTTTAATATCTTTTTTATTATATATTTATTAGTAACGGAATTCCTAATATTTCAAGCTATGTTAATAAGATATAATGAAAATTATTTAGAGTTTGAGCAGAGGGATGATAGACTTTTTATTGAGACAGGAATATTAAAAATTAAATATAACATCATAATAGATAAAATTGCAATAGTTCATGCTATTCCTAGTGATAAATATTTTAATATTATGATTATAACCAAATCAAAGTTTAGAAATAAAAGGATTTATCAAATAGGACCTAAATTTTTGCGAAAACAACGAACAGTAGCAAAATATTATAGCAGAGTAAGATTGCTGGAGGAAGACCCATATTTTTACTTTATAATTAGAAAAGGTGGAATTAAAAAGTATATTTTACTTGAGTATTTATATAAGAGGTGTGTAAATACGGTTTTCACTGATAGTGCAGTAGAAATAATAAAAGAATGCAGAAGATAAGAATAAATTTCCCTAACCTAAAATAAATTGATAGTAATAGAATTGGTAATATTGGGTTAGGGGGACACATATGAAAACTGTAATTTATATAGGTTTATTTTCTGCTTTAGTATCGCTTGCAGGAACACTTTTAGGTGCAGCACTAGGAGTCTTTATAAAGAATCCTTCTAAAAAATTGATGGGAACAATTTTAGGAATAGCTACAGGTATTATGGTATCCATAGTTTTTTTAGAGCTAATACCAGAAGCGTTAAATTATAATGGATTTATTAATACCTTGTTGTTTGTTTTGTTTGGTATAATAATTATATTATTAACGGATATGCTAAGCAAGGAAACAAGCCTTCATAAAGATACACATATGAAAGTTGCTTTTTTAATGGCATTAGGTATTATGCTTCATAATTTTCCAGAAGGGCTTATTATGGGATTTGGTTTTTTAAAAGAAGCAGATTTAGGTATAAAGATGAGTATATTGATTTCAATTCATGATATGCCTGAAGGACTTGCTATGGCGACTCCTCTTATTATCTCAGGAGTTAAGCCTTCTAAAATATTGTTCTACGCTTTTTTAGTTGCATTGCCAACAGCTATAGGAGCATGGCTAGGAATTATCTTAGGAAACATTTCACAAGCAATATTAGGAAAGTGTCTGGCTTTTGCTAGTGGTGTAATGCTTTATGTTATTTTTGGTCAAATGTTGCCAGAAAGTAATGAACTAACAGATGATTTTACTACTACCTTATCAATACTTAGTGGTATAGTTTTAGGATTTATAATGTTAAATGTAATTTAGACATCTTCAAAAAATAACAAGCCAGTATGTTAGCCTATTTTACATCATACTATGTTGCTAGAACCAACCCATAGCACTACTATGGATGACGTGTGATGCTTTGTCTGATATAAAATATACTAACACCTTTAACTTATTATTTTCTTTCAGATGCCTAAGGTATCTGAAAGAAATAATAGACCAGTATGTTAACCTATTTCCCATCATACTGCGTTGTCAGAACCTGCCCATAGCACCACTATGAGCAGAATCTGGCACCTTGTCTGATGTAAAATAGACTGACATCTTTGATTTATTATTTTCTTTCAGATTCCTTAAACAATATAAAATTTAGGAGAATAAATATATGGAAACAAAGGTTGCGAATTTAGTTGAAGAAAATATAGATAAAGATATAATAAGGGAAGCAGGAAATGTGATAAAAGACGGGGGAACTGTGGTTTTTCCTACAGAAACTGTATATGGATTAGGGGCAAATGCATTAGATAGTGAAGCAGTAAAAAAGATATTTATTGCTAAAGGCCGTCCTCAAGATAATCCTCTTATTGTTCATGTAGCAGATTTTGATATATCTCCTTATGTCAAAAATGTGCCAGAGATTGCTAAAGAAATAATGAATAAGTTTTGGCCAGGGCCAATAACTATAATATTTGAGAAAAGTGATATAATTCCAGAGACTACAAGTGCCAACCTTTCAACCATAGGTATAAGAATGCCATCAAACCAAATAGCACTTGAGCTTATAAAGGCGTCCAATACTCCTATAGCAGCACCTTCTGCTAATATTTCAGGCAGGCCTAGCCCTACTGATTTAGAGAGTTGTATAGAAGATTTAGGTGGAAAGGTTAATTGCATTTTAGGTGGCAACAGAAGTGAAGTAGGTTTAGAATCTACTATTGTGGATTGTACATCATCACCACTTTGCATACTAAGGCCAGGTGGTATAACTATAGAAATGCTTAGAGAGATTGATAAAGATGTTTATATAGATCCCACTATAACTTCAAAACCTACAAAAGAATTTAAGCCTAAGGCGCCAGGAATGAAGTATAGACACTATGCACCTAAGGCTCCAGTAAAAGTATTTAAGGGAGATATTAAAAAAACTATTGCAAAAATCAACGAAATGATGTTAAATTATATAGAAAATAATAAAAAGGTAGGAATAATAGCTACAGATGAAACTATAGAAAATTATAAGCTAGGTACCGTGGTATCTTTAGGAAGCAGAAAAAATTTAGAGGATGTAGCAAAAAACCTATTTAAGGTTTTAAGAAGTTTTGATCATAGTGATGTTGATGTTATACTTTGTGAGGCGTTTACAGAAGAAGGTGTAGGTCTTGCAATAATGAATAGATTAAATAAAAGTGCTGGTTTTGATATAATAAATCTATGATTAAAATAATTGAGATTAAATGATAATAATAAAAGTTATAGTGAACTTTTGATTTACTTTAGATTATTTAGTATAATTATATAAATTTTAAAAGGAGGAGTAATTATGAAGATATTATTTATCTGTACAGGAAATACCTGTAGAAGTAATATGGCAGAAGCGCTTTTCAATCATCATTGCAAATTAGAAAATGTATCTGCAATTTCAGCAGGTTTATTTATTAATCCTTCTTCTAAAACCTCAATACATACCTCAAATATTTTGAAAAATAAGTATAACATTGATATTAGCAGTAGAGATGCAGTTCAATTGAATATTGATATATTAGAACAAGCTGACTTGGTTTTAACCATGACAACCTATATAAAAACTTATTTGACTACGGAGGTACCGCAGTTTAGTGATCGGGTATTTACCTTCAATGAGTATATAGGAAAGTCAGGAGATGTAATTGATCCTTTTGGAGGAGATATTGACATATATTCTAAAACCTTTAATGAATTAGAGGAGAATGTTCTATTACTTATTGAGAAAATAAAAAAAGATACTAGTATTTAACTAATATCTTTTTTTTATAATAATAAATAGAAAACAATGAAGTTCGGAGGTGCAAATATGAGAATAGCATTAGGTAGTGATCATGGTGGATTAGGCTTAAAAAATGAAATTATAAAACATTTACAGGCTAAGGGCTATGAATTACAGGACTTTGGAACTAACACATCAGACTCTTGTGACTATCCAGATTATGCATTAAAAGTAGCTGAAGAAGTAGCAGCTAAAAACTTTGATTTTGGAATATTGATTTGTGGCACAGGTATAGGAATAAGTATAGCTGCAAACAAGGTTCCAGGAATAAGGGCAGCTCTTTGCAGTGATACTTTTAGTGCTCATGCAACAAGAGAGCATAATAATGCAAATATATTAGCTTTAGGTGAAAGAGTTGTTGGTAAGGGCTTAGCTCTTGATATAGTTGATACTTTTTTAGATGCTAAATTTGAAGGCAATCGCCATCAAAACAGAATTGATAAAATTACAGAAATAGAAAAAAAATACAACAAGTAGGAGGCAAAATTCATGAGTAAAGTAATACAAATAACACATCCATTAATACAACACAAATTAGCTATTATAAGGGATAAAAATACAGGTGCGAAGGACTTTAGAGAGCTAGTTGAAGAAATAGCTATGCTTATGGCTTATGAGGTTACTCGTGACATACAAGTTGAAGATGTTGAGATAGAAACTCCAATATGTAAAACAACTTGTAAAATGCTTTCAGGAAAGAAGCTTGCGATAGTTCCAATATTAAGAGCAGGATTAGGTATGGTTGATGGAATGCTTAAACTTATACCAGCTGCTAAAGTAGGTCATATAGGAATGTATAGAGATGAAGAAACATTAATGCCAGTAGAGTATTTCTGCAAATTACCGCAGGATATAGAGGAAAGAGACGTAATTGTAACAGATCCAATGCTAGCTACTGGTGGTTCGGCTATAGATGCAATTTCTGCATTAAAGAAAAGAGGAGCTAAGAATATAAGACTTATGTGCTTAGTTGCTTCACCAGAAGGAGTAGAAGCTGTTCAAAAAGCTCATCCAGAGGTTGACATATATCTAGCAGGACTTGATGAAAAACTAAACGATAAAGGATACATAGTACCAGGTCTTGGAGATGCAGGAGATAGACTTTTCGGAACAAAATAATTAATTATAATTAATAAACTGTTGGCAAAATAAATATGCCAACAGTTTTTGTTTTATTATTTTTATTTCATCATTTCTTTCATGTAATTTATGCCTATTATGGTATTTTTAGCTTTTGTGATAATGCCATCTTCATAACATCTCCACATCTATTTTTTATAATAATTATTAGAATGAGAAAAATAAAAATAATTGATGACTTTAGTATTATAATTAGAATTATTGAATCTACACTTAATTCAATTCACAATGCACAGTTTACAATTGAAAACTGTGAATTATGAATTAAAATGTTTAATGACATAGTTATTAGCTATACATCAATTCTTAAGGTAGCTTATCTGTATATGGAGGTATGAAATGGGGATATTTTCATTTTTAAAAAAGAGTAAAAAGGTAGAGAAAAGTATAAAGTCAAACTTTAATGTTATAATATCGCCTACAGTACTAAATGATGTTATAATCCTTTTAAATAAACAAAATAAAACTGCTATAAGGCTTGTAGCAACTGGTTTTTGCTGAAGTGGTAGTAAGTTCGATATTGTTCTGGATGAGCAAAAAGAAAATGATTTTGTAGTAGTACAGGATGGGGTGAAATTTGTTATTAATAATAATTACAAAAATATTATAGGAACTGTAGAAATAGTAAGAGTAGATAATAAAATCGCTGTGAAAAATCGCTAGTAGAATATATACAATATATATTTTACTTAACTTAATTAAAGAAGTGCTCTTTTGCTATTTCATGAGCATTATATTCATCACATGATAATATTCATTGTATAATTTTTGGGATATTTTATTTTTATAAAAAGAAGAAATAAAAGTTATATATTAGCATTTTTATTTTAAAGATAGCATTTAAATAAGATATATTATAAGATACCATGTTAATATGTAGATTATTAACATGATATCTTGATTTGTAACAGTAATTTTTATTTTATAAAAAATGTTATTAGATATTCATATGTTGTTCCATATATAGTTATAATATCAATGAGTTATATCACAATTTTTCTTAGAATAAAATTATCTTTCATTTATTTTCTTTAAATACATGATTTTTAATTTCTTCTACATCTTTTTTCACATCTTCAACTATGTTTAACTTATCTGTTAATTTAGAAATTATCTCCTGATAACTTTTTTCCCGCTCTTCTTGTTTCAAATCTCTTTTCTCTTGCATTTTTAATATATAGAAAATAAGAACTATGCTTAAAGCACTCCATATTCCCTGTGTTGAAGCTAATTTTATAAAATCATCCATTTTTAACCTCCTATTTTATGCACTTAAATACCTTCTTAATGTTACTAAAGCTCTATTTTTAGCTCTATTTACAGACTGCCTAGATATATCCAAAATATTAGAAATTTCAGTTTCACTATAATTTTGTATAAATTTTAATATTAATATGTTTTTTTGCAATTCAGTAACTTGACTTAGTAAATCCTTTATAAAGATAGAATTATATAAGTCATATGGCATTATAGGATCTTCACATATAGTTAAATTTAACTCATCATTTTGTTTTAATAGAAGTGATTGTTTTTTAGACAAGTATATATACTTATTTTTTAGTGAGAAATGAATATAAGATACAATGTATTTATCAGGAGATTTGTTGGAAATTGTGCTTAATGGGAGCTTGTACACTATTTCAATAAGAGATACTATTAGATCTTGTTCAGCATCATCATAGCTTAACAAATTACTGTACTTTCTTATTAGGGGATTAAACTTATTAATTATTTCTAAAATACATTTAGAATCCCTATTTTTACCTTTCCTTAATAATTCGTATAGATTGTTGTTCATAATTTATTCACCTACTTTATAGTCTTTTAAAATAAAAGAGTAATAAAGAGGATTTTTGTAACTGTTTTCAATTAAAGTTTTTTAAAACAAAAAATGAAAATAAGTTACAAATGTTACCATTAATATACAAAAAATTATTTCCTATTTATAAAAAAAGATTAATGAACAGTTAATAAAATGTCATAAAATCAAAGAAAATATAGAAAATTTATGAATATAACAAGTATTATATTCATAAAAAAATTAATAACTTTGGTGCAAATTTAGAAAATATTTTTAAATTTATATTAAAGTTATTAACAATATTAACCCTACAGTACTGAAGTCTTTTAGTTGATTTTTTTTATTTATGAATACTATAGATAAATATGGAAAAACTATTTTAATATAAATAGATTTCATTTATTCAAAATTTATATAAAGGAGAGAAGCACATGGAGTACATATCTAGAATTGGAGTAAATACCCCTAGAAAAGAAGCTTGGGATAAAGTTACTGGTGCTGCAAAATATAATGGTGATACAACAACTCCTAATATTTTACATGCTAAAATGCTCACAAGCCCTCATGCTCATGCCATTATAAAATCAATTGATACTTCAGAAGCATCAAAAGCTACTGGTGTTCAAGCTGTAATCACTGGTGAGTATTACTCTGTACTAAGTGGTTCTGTAATTGAAGACAGGCCTCCTATTGCAAAAGATAAGGTAAGATATTTTGGTGAACCTGTAGCTGTGGTAGTAGCAAATAGTGAGGACGAAGCAATGAGGGCTGTAAAGCTTATAAAGGTTGTTTATGATCCGTTGCCTGTAGTAAATTCAATAGGTGATTCTATAAAACCATCTGCTACACTAATACATGAAAATTTGGGGCAATATCATTGTACAGTTGAGGATGTATACCCTAAGCCTAATTCAAATATTGCTGACCATGTGAAGATTAGAAAAGGAAATATGAGC
Source organism: Clostridium argentinense CDC 2741 (assembly GCF_000816675.1). Lineage (GTDB taxonomy): Bacteria > Bacillota > Clostridia > Clostridiales > Clostridiaceae > Clostridium_J > Clostridium_J argentinense. The sequence goes on from NZ_AYSO01000019.1 coordinate 168,077, forward strand.
ACAGGATGGGAAGAAAGCGATGTTATTATGGAATCAAGCTTTTCACTTCCACAATCTGACCATATTGCTATGGAAACTCGAAATGCTAAAGCTCAAATACTGCCAGATGGAAATGTAATAATATATTCCTCTTCTCAAGCACCTTTTTCAGTAAAAAAGAGATTAAGTAAACTTTACAATATACCAGAAGGTAATGTTATTGTTCGAGTTCCTTTAGTTGGAGGAGCTTTTGGTGGAAAAGCTACTGTTCAGCTTGAATTCATAGCATATCTTGCCTCAAAGGCTGTTGGAGGAAGGATGGTTAAAATAGCCAATTCTCGAGAAGAAGATATAACTACGTCACCATCTAAAATAGGAATTGAAGCTAAACTTAAAATAGGTACTACCAAAGATGGTTTAATAAAAGCTTTAGAGTGTACTTACCATGTAGATTGTGGAGCTTATGCTGATACTGGGCCACGTATGGCAAAAGCAATAGCTGTTGATTGCACTAGCCCATATAATATTGAAAATGTATGGTGTGATGTATTCACAGTATATACTAATCATACATATGTCACATCTTATAGAGGCTTCGGCCATGGAGAATTCACTTTTTGTATTGAAAGAATGTTAAATAAAGTAGCAACTTCAATAGGAATAGATCCTTTAGAATTGAGAATGAAGAATGCTATATATCCTGGAAATCTTTCACCAACACAAGATAAAATTACACTAAGTAATACAGGAAATTTACCTAGCTGTATATCAAAATTAAAAGAGGTGATTAATTGGCAGGAAGGTACAAAGATAGAATTAGATAATGGCATGATAAGAGCTAAAGGAGTGAGCTGCTTTTGGAAAACATCTGATTCACCAACCAATGCTTCATCCGGTGTAATTATTACTCTAAATACTGATGGTAGTGTAAATCTTAATTTCTCTGCTGTGGAAATTGGACCTGGAATGAAAACTACCATAGCTCAGATATTTGCAGAAAAGATGAAAATGGATATCAACAAAGTTTATGTAGTCATGAATGTAGATACTCAAACTTCACCCAAGCATTGGAAGACAGTTGCAAGTATGACAACTTTTATGGTAGGAAATGCAGTTATTGATGCTGCAGAAGATTTAATACGGCAATTACGAGAAATTGGAGCTATAGTGCTTAAATGTACTCCAAAGGACTTAGAGGTTGAAAATGAAAGGGTATATTTAAGAGATGATCCTGAAATATATGTAACATTTAAAGATTTAGTTTACGGATATGAATATCCTGGAGGAACATCTATAGGAGGACAAATGATTGGACGCGGCAGTTACATTATGAAACATTTGACCAAATTAGATAAAGAGACAGGAAAAGGTAAGGCTGGGGTATCATGGACGGTAGGTGCTCAAGCTGTCGAAATAGAATATGATCCTAAGAAATACACTTATAGATTATTAAAAGCTGCAACTGTTATTGATGTAGGTAAGGTGATTAATCCCAAAACTGCTAGGGGACTTATAATGGGTGGTATGAGTATGGGACTAGGATTGGCTACTAGAGAAGAACTTTTATATAATGATGCTGGCATATTAGAAAATACTTCTTTACGTACTTATAAACCAATTCACTATGGGCAAAACCCCCAATATATAGTAGATTTTATAGAAACTCCTCAAATAGATGCTCCTTTTGGCGCTCGTGGTATGGGAGAACATGGTATTCTAGGAATATCAGCTGCTTTTGCTAATGCTATATCATTAGCGGCACAATCGGATTTTGATAAATTGCCAATATCACCTGAATTAATATGGAAAACTAAGACTGGAGGTAAATATGATCCCCTTTGATTTTGAATATTATAAACCAGAAACCGTAGAAGAAGCTGTTAATTTATTTGATAAATTAAATTCTATAGGGAAAGAACCAATATATTATGGTGGAGGAACTGAATTTATTAGCATGGCAAGAATGCATAATGTATATGCAGGAGCAGTCATTGATATTAAAGGTATTTTAGAATGTAATAAACAAGAATTGAAAAATGACGAATTAATAATTGGTTCTGCTGTAACACTTACTAATATTGCAGAATCAAATCTTTTTCCATTGCTTAGTTTGACAGTTAAAAGGATAGCTGACCATACAATACAGGATAAGATAACATTAGGAGGAAACTTAGCTGGAACTATTATATATAAAGAAGCTATACTACCTCTTATGGTATCGGACAGTGAGATAGTAGTAGCGAGTATTAGTGAAAAAAGGCGTATTCCTCTAAAAGACATATTTAGTAAAAGAATTGAACTTGCTAAAGGGGAGCTTATTGTACAAGTAATTATAAAATCTAAATTTCTTTCGCTTCCTTGCATACATGTAAAAAGAACAAAAAATGAAAAGATAGACTATCCTTTAATTACAATAGCAGCATTAAAAAATAATAATAGAATAAATATTGCTTTTAGTGGATTACGCGAATATCCATTTAGAAATTACCTAATAGAAGACATTTTAAATGATAACTTAATTTCTATAAATGAAAGAATAAATAAAATTATTAATAGCATATCTGATAGTATAATAAATGATCTTAGTGGTTCTTCTGAGTATAGAAAGTTTATGCTCCATACAATGCTATGTGAAGTATTAGAAGAGTTTAAGGAGAGTTAGTAAAAATGCTTGAGATATTAAATAATACTGTTTTAACACTGAATATAAATGGAGAAAATAGGCAAGTGATTGCTAAACCTTCAGATATTTTATTACATACTTTACGTCAAGAACTTGGTCTTACTAGTGTAAAGCCCGGTTGTGAAAATGGAGATTGTGGTACTTGTACTGTTTTGGTAGATAATTGGCCAATAAAAGCTTGTCTAATGCTTACTGTGGAAGCTGTAGGAAAGAGTATTCTTACCGTTGAAGGACTAAAAGATGCTCCTATTCAAAAAGCCTTTGTTGAAAATTGGGGATTTCAATGTGGTTATTGCACTTCCGGATTTTTAATGGTTTGCCATTCACTCTCAAAGATTCATCCCGATGCTGATGATACTATAATAGAGCAATGGCTTGAATCTAATCTATGTAGATGTACAGGATATGAAGAAATTGAAAGTGCCATAAAATCAATTTTAAATGGTAAAGTTTAAAAAATAGAAAGGAATTTATAAGAAGTAATTAAATGTCAATAACTCTCCAACTATAGAGGTGGGAGCTTGTAACTCTAGTACACGAAGTGCTACTGATACTAAGTATCTCCTTCCTCAACCCTAGGTTACTATAGGCAAATTGACAGTTGCCCAAATAGTAGAGTTTACTCTACTATCTCTTTGGAGTTAGCTTCTATATATTCAATACCCTTTCTCCAAAGATTCATTGCTCCTATTCTATCATCATTAGATTGATAGTTGCAGTTTTTACAACAGAATATATGTCGTTTCTTATCTCTATTAGATTTTTCAATATGCCCACATTTAGGACACATTTGAGAAGTAAATTTAGGATTAACAGCTATTACTAAAGATTGATTCATTTGAGCTTTATATGTTAATAGTTCCCTAAATTGATAGAATGCCCAAGATACAGAAACATACCTGTTGTTGATATTAACTTTTTCTGTAGAAGTTCTAACGTTAGTTAAATCTTCAAGTACAAATAATGTATTTGCTCCATAATGGTCAACGAGTGCCTTTGTAATATTATGGTTAATATTACTTATATAACGGTTTTCTCTTGAGCCTATAGATTTAATTCTACGTTTCGCTGATTTAGTTCCACACTCTTGGAGCTGTTTTCTTAGAATTTTATAATGTCCTCTTTTAGCTTTAACTTGTTTACCATTAAAGAAAATTGTCTTTCCATAACTATCGTAGACAGTGGCTAAAAAGTTAATTCCTAAGTCAATTCCAACTATTTTATTAATTGCAAAAGGTGTAGTTTGCGGATATTCTTTAGTCATTGGTATGTGCAGAAAGTATTTATTATATTTATATACTAACTTAGCAGTACCAAATTTATATGTTCCATCAAAATATTTTTCCATTCCTTTAGTTTCAAATCGTATTTTTAATCTACCATCTAAAGTATTAAGAGAAAATACACCATTAGTTAAGGAATAATCTCTATTCCAAACTAAATCATATTCTAATTTTTTAAACTGTACTAAAGTAAAATCATGTCCATTAGATTTATTGGTTTTATATTTAGCAATTACAGTTTTCATTACTGATTGAGCCATTTGAGATTTTAAGCTATATTTTTCTCTAAGGTAATAATAAGTATCTTTGTTAATTTTACTTTGATTAAGACAATTATTATCGTAAACATAGTTGGATATATAATTCAAAGCTTTTCTAACTTTAATCATAGTTTTAGTTAGTTTCTCAATTTGTTCATCAGTAGGATATATTTGTACTTTAGAAGTAATTGTTATTCCTATAATACTCAACACCTTTCACTAGATATAACATACTATATATTTTAGTGAAAATCAAACATAATAAGAAAGAGAGGTGATTGTGGTGAGAATTTCTTGGCTAAAGCCAAGTGGCAATTCCTCTCCCACTTTAGAAGATGGGAGTATCCTTGCCACATTTACATATGAAAGTTGAGGGAATAGTTTTAGCTGCTGGATTATCAACGAGAGTTGGTACAAATAAGCTAATATTAGACATAGGTGGAAAGACTGTAATTGAAAGATGTATTTATGGAATGTATAGTTTATGTTCTAAAATTATAGTAGTAGGTGGTAATAGGATAGAAGAAATAGAGAGCATACTTAGCAAATATCCTAAAGTGGAACTAATCTACAATTCTGATTATTTAGATGGAATGTTTAGCTCAGTAAAAAAAGGATTAATGAATATTAAAGAGGAGAAATTTTTTTTAATTCCTGGAGATTATCCGGTTATTGATAAAGAAATATATAAACAGATGCTAAAACTAAATGAAGATATAGTTATTCCAATGTATAAAGGAAAAAAGGGCCACCCACTATTAATGAAAAGTTATCTAATAGAGGAACTAATAAAATCTAAGCATTATAATACATTAAGAGACTTCGTTAATATTAAAGGCTTTAAATCTATAAATGTTGAAGAACCTGGAGTATTAATGGATATAGATACCATGGAAGATTATAAAGAAATTCTTCTATATTTTCAAACAAAATATCAAAACTTTAGAGATATAATTTAAAAAATTAACTAGTTCAATAGACTGATTTAATCTATTAAACTAGTTAATTTTATTGGCATTAATATATTAATTCTATAGCTACTAAATTAGTGGCTATAGAATTCTTAGTCAATTAATATCATGTAAGTGCTACATATGAATTTTTAAAAGAATTTATTAAGTTATCTATTGGTGATTTTAAATCTAAGGTTTCTAAAATATTAATATTTTCTTCATTATTTGAAGAAGGGATAATCAATAAATGAAAAGTTTTATCTTTTATCTTTATTGATTTATATAATGCTTTTGGAGAATTGTCTTTTAAGCACAAATAATAATTCTCTCCATTTATATTTTTTGTATCATTACTAATTTTATATTTATTTATAGGATATTCTTGCCATATATTCATATTGTTTAAAGGAGTTTCTATAAATAAATTAACTTTTAATTGCTCTTCATTTTTACTTTTAAAGAGTAGTTCCAAATTATCGATATCATCAATATTATAATCTCTAAAATATACTTTATTTGGTTCAAGAGAATTCCTATCTATATTAGGCCAATACTCAGAAATATTCAGAGAGGTTAATTTAAAATTACCTATACTCTCATCTACATTAAGATTAGGATAGAATTTATTTAATGTACTTATACTATTATCAGTATTTGGATTACTATCTAATACTATATTGGATTTCATTATAACTCCTTTGTTATTACTTGGATCAAGCATATACTGATGATACTTTAAGATATCAAAAACTTTATTAAGCTTTTTTATATCCTCAGGGGAAGGAGTTGAAACCACATTATCTTTATTAGAATTAGAAATTTTATAAGTTGATTTTTTGTTATTTGTTATAAAATCAAAAAGTACATTACTAGTATTTTTTAAATATTTAAAGTCTATTTCATCTAAGGTATCTTCTAAAGTGTGAACTTTATCCATACTCTCATTAGAAATATTTACTGCTACAATATTCTTCCTTATAAAAGCATCATGATCACTTGGTGAATAAGAAGTACCAATTTTAGATTTAAAATCATTTTTATCAAAATGATTTTTCAAATCTACCATTAATTCATTTTCTTTATTATCTGTAGTTGAAAAAATAGTATTAACATCATCTTTTATTCCTATAGATGTAATATTAATATTATATAATTCACTATAATCTTTAACTAAGGTATTAACGAAGGCACTACTACCTTGAAGATTAGATTCTTCACCATTAAAAAAACAAATAACTATATCATGCTCAGGAGGATTTTCGCTATAATGCTCTTTTAGCTTTTTACTTAAATCAAGTAAAAGCGAAGTTCCACTGGCATTATCTATAACGCCTTTAAATATTTTATTATCTATATTACCAATATGGTCGAAATGGGCAGATAGAACTAATGCCTTACTACTATCTTTTCCTTTAATCGCTCCAACTATATTATTAGCCTGTACATTTTCCTTTAAAGATTTAAAGTTAATTTCAATCTTACTACCTTTATTCTTTTCTAAAAGCTCATAAGTTTTAGGTGAAATTTGTATTAGATTTATATTAGTATCATCTAAATTTTCAGAAGTATTAATGTTTCTCTTAAATACATCTGCTTTAAGAAATACTATCCTTTCATTAGACTGTATATCTTTAAGTTTATTTACATTATTAACAACTAAAATTTTGTCATCATTATCATCAACATTAAAGGTAAAATCCAAATTTTTTTTCATATCGCTATAGATATTTTCTAGAAAGTCTTCTCCTCGTTTAAGAGAAAGCCTTTTACCATCTTTGAGGATTAGGTCTATATTATAGGTTTGTTTTTCTAAAGGATAATATACATGATTATAGGGAATGGCATAATTAGTATTGTCTTTATACTTATCTACACCTATATTCTCTAGCAAAATACTTAAATGTTCCTCAATTTTTTTATTTTCTTTTGTTCCTGTAAGTCTTCCTTTAAACTTAGAACTTGTTAAGTGTTTAATACTTTTTTCAATTGAATAATATCTATTGTTTACGGCTTTTAATCCCCATGTAGCTCCTAATAATATGGCTATAATTAATAAAATAAAGGAAATATGTTTACCTTTCATCTATTGTCCTCCTTTTGTATATTTGAATATATTTTAACATTAAAAAGGCTAAATTTGATGAAGAATAAAAAATTAAAATGGATTTATAGAGATAAAATAAATTTAATTAAAATTGAAAGTACAAAAATATTTAAAAGTACTTTTATTGGTATAGGAAAAAGAAATTGTATCTATTTGATTTACAAATAGTAAAAGGTAAGTTCATAGAAAGTTAATATAATAGTCATAAAACATTGAATTTTCAGTAAATTTTTAATAGAATTCTATATGGAGACAAGGGGTAAATTAAATACCTTATATTTATGGGGGGAAAGTTATGAAAAGTAAAAAGTTTCTATGTACAGCCCTTTCAATAGTTTTAACTTTAGGATTAATGGGTTGTGGGGCAAATACATCAACAAATAGCAATACAACAGGAAAAAAAGTAGAACAAACAGAAGAGGTTGTTAAAAAAGATGGAGGTACAATGATGTTTTCTGCTAATACAGATCCTACTTGTTTAAATCCATTTTTTCAACAAAATAGAATTACGTTTACTGTGAATAACGCCTTATTTGATCCATTATTCATTGTAGATAAAGATGAGACAAGATATTATCTTGCAGAAAAGATGGAATCCTCAGAAGATAAACTTACATATACAGTTAAATTAAAAGGTAATTTAAAATGGCATGACGGGCAAAAAATCACTGCCGATGACATAGTTTTTACAGTGAAAGCTATACAAGATGAAAAGAATGGCATTGCTGATAGAGAGTCTTTTGTAGTAGATGGAAAAAATATTGATGTAGTTAAAAAAGATGAATTAACCGTTGAATTTAAACTACCTCAAGTATTTGCTCCTTTTGATGCCAATTTAGGATCATTAAGACCAATACCTAAGCACATATTTGAAGGAGAAAAGGATTTGGCTAAATCAGAGAAAAATAATAATCCTATAGGTTCAGGTGCCTTCAAATTTAAAGAGTGGAAAAAAGGTGAAAGTTTAACCTTAGAAAGATTTACAGATTATCATGAAGGTAAGCCTCATCTTGAAAGTATAGTTTATAGAATAATTCCAGATAAGAATACTTCTAAAATTGCTTTTGAAAATGGAGAAGTTAATGCAGCTTATGTAACAGAAGAAGAGTTTGAAAAATTCTCTAATGATGATAGATTTAGCACAACTTCATTTGAAGAAGGTATGTTAAGTTATATGATCTTTAATGAAAAAAATGAGAATCTAAAGAAAAAAGAAGTTAGACAAGCTATTAGCTATGCTCTTAATAAAGAAGAAATACTAAAAGGCCAGTTTAAGAACCTAGAAAATACGGCAATGGCAGATTCAATTTTAGCACCTAGCACTAAATATTATACTGAAGATGTAGCTAAATATGAACATAATATAGAAAAAGCAAAAGAGCTTATGAAAAGTGTTGGTGTTGAGAAAATGAAATTAAATTTCCAATATGATCGTGATAAAGACACAGTTATGATTGTTCAACAACAATTAAAAGAAATAGGTATTGAGGTTGAACCAGTGCTTATAGATGGAAATGCTTTCTTTGGTAAACTTGTAGGTGAACAAGAGAGAGATTTTGATTTAATATTAAATGGATATGTTATGGGGGTAGACCCTAACGGATATGCTAGTGCCTATATTACTGGTGCAATGTTTAATGCCATGAGTTATTCAAATAAAGAAATGGATGATTTATGGAGAAAAGGGGCAAAAGAAGCAGACGAAGGTAAAAGAAAAGAAATATATGAAAAAATACAAAAAGGTATAGCAGAAGATGCAGCAATATACCCAATACAATATACAAAGTCATTAATTGCTATAAGTTCTAATTTTGGAGGAGTAGAAGAAGCTAAGACAGTACCTATATATATGTTTGAAGATTTATCTAAGCTTTACATGATAGAAAAATAATCTAAATAAACTTAGAATTAACAATGGACAATTGGAACAAAATTAAATTTCTATAAAAACAGATTAACTCCTTAAAAATTAAGGATTAATAATTAAGAATGAAGGATTTAGGAAAAATTCACCCTTAGTGAATTTTTTAAAATAAAATTTATTCTCAAAAACTTCAAAGGTCTTAACCGTAAAGTTTTAAGCATAATTCTTCATTCTTCATTCTTAATTTTTCATTCATAGAAAAGAATTTTTATTATGGAAATTAAAATCATGTATAAGTTGAATTTTAATTGTGGAACCCTATATGATTGTCCATTGTTAATTGAATAAAGAGATGGAGGAAAGCACTATGAAGAAACATATATTCAAAAGAGTATTAGAAGCTATTCCTATGCTATTATTTATTTCCTTCATATCATACATATTGATGAATTTAGCTCCAGGTGACCCAGCGCAGGGGTTTAGAACACCTCAAATGTCAGAAGAACAAGTAGCTGTAATTAGGGCAAGCTTAGGATTAGATAAACCAGTTTTTATTAGATATTTTTATTGGCTTAAAAGCACTTTAAGCGGAAATTTAGGTTATTCTCTTATAACTCATCAGCCAGTAGCAAAGGAAATTCTATCAAGGCTTCCTGCTACATTAGGTCTTATGGGAGCATCAATGGTTTTATCTATATTAATATCAATTCCGTTAGGAATGTATACAGCTCTTAATAAAAATAAGTTTGTAGATAATTTTGTTAGTACTTTAAGCTATATAGGTATATCTATACCGAGTTTTTGGTTTTCAATGATACTTATAACTATATTTGCATTAAAACTTCGATTGCTTCCTAGTGTAGGTATGAGAACCATAGGCGTTAATTCTTTTTTAGATGTTTTAAAGCATGGTATATTACCTACCGTTGTATTAAGTTTTCCTAATAGTGCAGTTTTAACTAGATATGTAAGGTCAGCTACCATAGGAGAGCTTCAAGAAGATTATATTGCTACAGCTATGGCTAAAGGATTATCGAAAAGGGGAATTCTATTTAAACATGTTATGAAAAATTCGTTAATTCCTATAATAACTATATTGGGCATGAGCTTACCATCATTAGTATCTGGTGCTTTTATCACAGAAACAGTTTTTGGATGGCCCGGTATGGGGAGACTTGGAATCAATTCAATATTTTCAATGGATTATCCAGTAATTATGGCAATAACTATGATGACATCTATTATGGTGATTTTAGGTAATTTAATAGCGGATTTATTTTATATATTGGTTGACCCTAGGATTAAGGTGGTGGGACATAAGTGATAAAAAGTAGATTTAAAACTAATTTTAAAATGCAAATGAAAAGAAACAAGTTAGCGCAGCTTTCACTTATATCCCTTTGTGTAATTTTTGTTTTTTCAATATTTGCCTTTTTATCCCCTTATGATCCTAATAAAATAGATATAGCAATTAAGTTTCAAGGCCCAAGTATTAATCACACATTTGGAACAGATGAACTTGGGAGAGATTATTTTACAAGGGCATTATATGGAGGACGGATATCCATTATGGTAGGTATACTATCTATGAGTGTATCTATAATAATTGGCACTATTGTAGGTGCAATAAGTGGATATGTAGGAGGTATTTTAGATTCAATTATAATGAGAATAATTGATATGCTTATGTGTATTCCTATATTTTTCTTAATATTAATTGCTAATGCTTATTTAAAGCCAAGCATAGTAAATACAATAGTAATAATAGGGACTTTTGGATGGATGGGTATAGCCAGAATAGTGAGATCAGAGACTTTATCTTATAAAGAAAGAGACTATGTTCTTGTTGCAAAATCCCTAGGGGCAAGTAATTGGTATATAATTAAAACCCATATTATACCTAATGTATTACCAACAGTTATAGTGGCATCAAGTATTAATATAGCTGATGCAATATTAACAGAGTCTGCACTTAGTTTTTTAGGCTTAGGAGTACAGCAACCTATGGCTTCATGGGGGAGCATGCTTCAAGCAGCACAAGCTAGAATGTCAGATAAAGCCTATCTTGCAGTATTTCCGGGACTTTTAATATTGATAACCGTGCTTAGTTTTAATGTTTTAGGGGATGTTCTAAGATTAGCACTTGAACCTAAAATGAATGATATATAATTTACATACAATTAAATATAGCAAAATAGCGTAACTAAAACATCATTAATCCCTCTGACAATAAAATAATTAGTACAAAAATTAAGATTACTTAAAACCTTAAATAACCTTTTATATAGTAAAGTATAATCCCTAATGCTTTACTGTATCCTGAGAATTCTTAATTTAATTAATATATTTGTCGTTTATGAATTTTAGATTACGCTTATTTACCCTAGATGTAAAGTTTTATATCTAGGGTTTTATATATGTACTACTTTTTTAATTCATAAAGAAGATTTTTGTTATAATTTAGTTGTAGTTTAAGTTTTATATTTTAGAACTCATAAAGGAGAGATTATCATGGGCAATATGGGAATTAGAAGATATGGAATTGTTATAGGAGAGTTAAAAACAGGTAGAAATAATTTAATTACTGATGTTGAAGGAGTAAAAGTAGGACATGTTACTTTAAACAAGGATAGAATTAAGACGGGAGTTACTGCTATTCTTCCACATGAGGGCAATATTTTCAAGGAGAAAGTTATGGCATCGTCCCACATTATAAATGGATTTGGTAAGACTATAGGAACTATTCAAATAGAGGAACTTGGTAATATTGAAACTCCAATATTGCTTACTAATACTTTAAGTGTAGGAGCAGTAAGTGAAGGCTTAATAAAATATATGCTCAGTAACAATGCTGATATAGGAGATACAACAGGTACAATAAATCCAGTGGTTTGCGAATGTAATGATGGATATTTAAATGATATACGACAATTGGCAATAAAAAGTAATCATGCTCTAGAATCTATAGAAAATGCTGATGTGATTTTTGAAGAAGGAGCTGTAGGAGCAGGAACAGGGATGAGTTGTTATGGATTAAAAGGAGGGATAGGTTCATCATCAAGAATTATAGAATTAGGCGATAAGGAATATACTCTAGGAGCATTAGTGCTTTCTAATTTTGGAAGGAAAAAAGATTTAATAATTAATCATAGAGAAATAGGAAAAGAAATCTGTGACCTTGAAGAAATGGAACAAATAGATAAGGGATCGATAATAATAATAATTGCTACTGACATACCTTTAAATGAAAGGCAACTTAAAAGAGTTTCTAAACGAGCAGTTGTAGGATTGGCGAGAACTGGCTCTTATGTTGGAAATGGAAGTGGAGATGTAGTAATTTCCTTTACAACTACTAATAAAATAAATCATTATGAGGAAAAGCACATAACTTCCTTTGGGGCGATAAATGAGGAGAAGATGGATCTAGTCTTTAGAGCAACTGCAGAAGCTGTTGAAGAAAGCGTTTTAAATTCTATGGTTTATGCAGAAACAACAGAGGGAAGAGATGGGCATAAGAGATTTTCAATAAAAGATTACTTAAGATAACTAATGATTAAAGTTAATAAAGAATTTGTAATAGCAAAGTGAACTAGTTCACTTTGCTATTAATTTTCCATTTTAGAGATTATTTTATTTATGGTATCAAAACTATATGATAATTCCTTCAATTCTTCTTCACTAAATTGTGAAAATTTTTCCTTTAGCTTTGATGTTGCAAGTCCTCTGCGACTTTCCACAAAGCCAACACCTTTTTCGGTAAGTGAAATCTGTATGATTCTGCGATCCTTTTCTCCAGGGATTCTTTCTACTAAATTTTCACTTATTAACTTATCTATAAGCGGCGTTAAGTTAGATTTGTTTATAGATAGTCTTTTTGATATTTCAGACATAGTTAAAATTCCCAAAGTATGTAGTAAAAATAATATATTGCATTGAGAAATTGGTAAACATTGATTATTTTCAAAGTCTCCAATTTTAGAAAACTTTTTTATAATCAATGGAAAAATTGAAAGCATATTTTCTGCAATGACAGTTAATTCTTTGTCATCCATAAACATTACTCCTAACTATTAATATAATTACAATTAAATTATAGCACGAATTTATAAAATTGTTAGTTGAATTTATTAAAAAAGGTGGTAGAATAGTTATGAAAACATAACAAAATAAATTATCAATTGATGTAAAAATAAAATATATTGATAACTTTATATTAGAGGAGGATAAGGAATGAAAAGAAAAACTATAATAGGTATTTTGGTAGTAGCCTTAGTTTTAGTAGCTGTATCATTACCTATAGCGAAGAAAAAAGAAGGAAAAGTTCCAGAAGTTAAAACTATATCAGTGGAAAAAGGAGAAGTTAAATCTTATCTAAGTACTACAGGGATTATAGCTTCAAAGAAAGTCAAAGAGTACTATGGTCCTCAATCAAAAGTTTCAGAAGTTAATTTTAAAGTAGGAGATAAAGTAAAAGATGGAGATGTAATAGTATCTTATGATATGGGAAGTATTAATGCAGAATTTAATGGTACTATTACAGAAATAAATGTCTTAGAGGGTACTATAGGAAATATGAATCAACCCGCAGTAGTAGTGCAAGATTTAGGTAACCTAAAAATAGAAGTTGGTCTTGGTAAATTTGATGCACACAAAGTTAAAGCAGGACAAAGTGCCGAAGTAAAATTTAATGGTAAGAGTTATAAAGCAAAAGTAGAACATGTAGATCCTGTAGCTAAACAACCAATATCTGCTATGGGGAGTGGAGAAACTACACTAAAAGTAGAACTAAGTGTTTTAGATAATATAGAGGGATTGATGGCAGGATTTGATGTAGATGTCAATATACTTTTAGGAGAGAAAAAAGAAGTTATAAAAATACCAGCAGAGGCTATAAAAGCAGATAAGTCAGGTAAAAATTTTATTTATATATTAGAAGATAATAAAGCAGTAGAAAAAGAAATTAAGTTAGGATTAGAGTCTGATATGGAATCAGAAGTTTTATCAGGTATAGAAGGGGGAGAAAAGATAATATTAAATCCTAATACTATTAATAATGGTGATGAGGTAAAGGCAGATGTAGAGGAGGCTAAATAATGCTAGAAGTAAAGAACGTTGAAAAAACCTATGCGCAAGGGGATATTAGCTTTAAGGCCTTAAAGGGAGTTACTTTAAAGGTTGGAAAAGGTGAGTTCACTTCAATTATGGGACCTTCTGGATCAGGCAAGTCTACATTCATGAATATATTAGGCTGTTTAGATAGGATGGATTGCGGTACTTATTTGTTAAATGGGAAAAATGTATCCAATTTAAGTGATAATGAATTAGCAGTTACAAGAAATAAAGAAATAGGATTTGTCTTTCAAGCCTTCAACTTACTTCCTCGTATGACAATATTAGAAAATGTAGAGCTTCCTATGGTTTATGCAGGATTGCCATTTAAAGAAAGAAGAGAAAAATCATTGATAGCACTTGAAAAAGTAGGGCTTTTAGATAGGATTAAACATAAACCTACTGAAATTTCAGGTGGACAGAAACAGAGAGTTGCAATTGCACGTGCAATAGTTAATAATCCAGCAGTGATTATGGCAGATGAACCTACAGGAAATCTTGATTCTAATTCTACTAATGATATTATAAAAATATTTCAAGATTTAAATGATGAAGGTTCAACTATAATAATGGTAACCCATGAACCAGATGTAGCTCAACATACTAAAAGAATTGTAAGGTTTAAAGATGGTCTAATTGTAGACGATGAGATAGTAAATAATAGAATAATACTTAATAAATCTAAAATCATAAAGATAAATGGAGAGGAGGCTTAATATGAACTTTATAGAAAATTTTAAAATGGCTATGGATAGCATAAAGGCTAATAAGCTAAGATCTTTTCTAACTATGTTAGGGATAATTATAGGAATAAGTTCAGTTATAGCTATTCTATCCTTAGGGGAAGGTGGAAAATCCTCTATAACTGGTGAATTTGAAAAAATAGGATCCTCTACAGTAAGTATAAAAGTTAATTCAAATGAGGCTACTATGTCCGATTATTTTAATGAGAATGATATTAAGCAAATAGCTGAGAGAGTTAATACAGTAAAATATATAACTCCTTCTTCTTATAAAATGGGTAACATATCTTCAGAAACAAAATCTAAAAAGGCATCAATTTCAGCAGGAAATCAAGATTTAGCTTTTATTCAAAGTGTAGAAATGATCCATGGACGATTTTTTAATGAGATAGAGGCTAATGAAGGCAAAGCAGTGATTGTTTTAGATGAAATAGGAGCTAAATCTCTTTTTGGATATACAGATGTAGTGGGAGAGTATGTTACTGTAGGTCCTAAAGCATCTGCTAAGAAGGCAAGGGTAATTGGAGTTACAAAAAGCTCACAGATGATGTTTATGGCGGAAAATGAAGATATGCCTATTATGAGTATGGTTCCTTTGTCATTTTTAGAAAGTTTATATCCTACAGATTTTGTCATAGATACCCTATATATTATGGCTGACACAAAGGAGAATATTGAGCTAGCAGGAAATAGTGCAATTAATGTTTTAAAGAGTAGACATAATAATCGAGATAGGGAAGTTTATACTGCAGAAAGCCTTATGAAGCAATTAGATCAAGTAAATGAAGTGTTAGGAATATTTACAGGATTTATATCAGCAGTAGCAGCTATTTCATTATTAGTAGGTGGTATAGGAGTTATGAATATAATGCTTGTATCTGTTACTGAAAGAACTAGAGAAATAGGCATAAGAAAAGCAATAGGTGCCACAACTAATACTATACTCCTTCAATTTCTAACAGAATCTGTTATAATATCACTTTTAGGTGGAATTATAGGAATGATATTAGGAATTGTAGCAGCCTATGGACTAGGTAGTTTTGCAGGAATAACTCCTGTATTATCGATAACATCCATAATAGCAGTTATAATATTTTCTTCATCAGTAGGAATTTTCTTTGGAATTTATCCTGCAAGAAAGGCAGCAAAGTTAGATCCTATTGAAGCATTAAGATATGAATAATATAGAGAACTAAGAGTTAAGAATATAAATTGAGAATGAAATTAGGCATCTGAATAAAATAACTAGTTATTTTTTCAAGATGCCTTAATTACTTTTAATTTTGAATTATAAAACCGTGACTATTAGTCACGGTTTTATTTATAGATTTAATGGCAACCAAATCTACCACTTCTGCTTAAAGACCCTCTATTCATAATTTTATTACATTCATCTATTCTATATTGAAGGTTTTCTTTTATTTTATTTCCTTCTTCTTTAGAAATTTTACCATCTTCTATAGCTTTATCTACAGCTTTAGCTTTTTCTTCTAGAATTTGTTTTCTATATTTTACATCTACGTTGTCAAACTCATTAAGTAACTCGTCATTATAAACATCTTCTTTTGTTGATAAATCTTGAGAAGTAGAGCTATTAACCTTAGGAATATCATAATCTTTATTTGATAAATTACTTGCATAAGCAATAGATGTAATTCCTAGTGAAAGTGTTAAAGCTGCTGCTACTAAAAGTTTTTTATTCATAAACAATCACTCCTTTTACTATAAGCTTTGAGTACATTATATCAGTAAGTTGTGGAGAAGTTATGTAGATAGTAAAATTGCATAATATTACCTAAAAACTTAATATAATTAGTATAATTCTTAATTTTTATCTTTAAATAACCTAAACTATGATAAATAAAAAGACTTAAAAAAACTGTTAATAACTTTATTAATAAAGTTTCAAAGAGATAATATAAAAAAATTAAAATAAAGGTATGTTTAATTAAATATAGAATTAATTAATGTTTTGCATTTAAAAATTACTAAGGGTATTGGCAAAAAAATTATAGATATGCAAATGAAGAATAGTTCATAAAATAGTAGAAACGAAATATTAGCTATAATGAGAGGAGGATATACTATGAGAAGAAAAAATGCAATTATTTTATTTATAATATTGATATCTTTATTTAACATTTTTCAGTTTTATTCTAATACAGTAATCAAATTATGTTTTAGAGATTTATGGCTTGAAAATCATAAATATGTTAATCCTGTAGATGGTTCTGAAAATATTTATATAATTATTGATAATAAAGGTTTACTTAAATTTCATCAATATAATATTAATAATAATGATAGCATTAACATTACAATACCAAAGAATTCTAAATTTATTATATCTCTATATGAAAATTCAACTATAACGGCTAAATGGGATATTATTAATGAGTTAAATCCTAATGTAATAAAATTTATAGAGTATAAAAAAATAAATCCATTTGAAATTAATCCTAAAAAAAGAGATGGGCAATCGAATAGTAGAAATTTTATGTACTTTCAATCAGGAAATGAAGGGGAAGGAACTATAAGTCTAGGGTATAAACACATAGATGAAAGTGAAGATAATTATTCTACCAAGTTAAGATTAAATATAAAATTAGATTAGAAATGTTAAGACATAAAATTTTTTATAGTAGAAAAATATTTAAATTTATCTATGGAAAAAGTCGTGATTTTATCACGACTTTGATTCATATGCACCTTTTTTTAGTATATCTATATAGGATTTCAATTCTTCAAGTAGCATGTCTATTTGACTCAATCCTTTATCTGGCCGGCTTCTAAAAGCATCTATGTGTTTAGAAGTCATTGCTTCTATGAACACATAAATTAGATGTACAGCTTTTTCATATTCAATATCCTCTCTAAATTTAGAGGTGTCTATTTTGTCCTTAAGCATAGTTATAGTTGAGTTTTTAATATTAGCAGCTTTATTATTAAATTCTTCCTTAACTTCATCTGGAGTATTATAGAAGGCATCAAAAATAAGCATATACATTTTGGGATGTTCATATGCAATTTGTACTTTTCTTACAAGAATATCTGTTATTAATTCAAAGACATCATATTTACCTTTAAGTGTATTTAAAGATAAGAATTGAGACATACGATCACAAGTATATTGCACTATATAAATATATAGATTTTTTTTATTCCCGAAATAATGAAATATAAGGCCTTTAGAAACTCCTGCATTTTTCATTATTGTATTAGTAGAAGCTTTGCTATAACCTTTTTCACTAAATTCGTCAATTGAAGCATAGATTATATTATGCTTTTTATCCTCCGATAGATTTGTTTCTCTCAATACCATCATTCCTTTAATAAATTAGTTATATCTTTTTTAATTATAAATAAGATATATGAAAGTAACAAGGAGTAGAGTAAATAAAGGCATTAAAGAATATATATATTAATAATTAAGTGATTTAAATTGTTATTTATAATAAGAATTATATTTGTGATAAAAATATTTTATTTGGGGTATTATTAATATTTAAATGCTAAAGGTTGTTATTTAGAAACTATACTGAAAATAGTGAATTAAAAAAAAATTCAATTTATATATTGAAATTTAATAGTTTTTCTAATAAACTATTATAAAAGTTTCACTTTTGTTTAATGTTTTAACATTGGCTTAATGCAACAAATTTGGAGTTTTTTAATATAACCTTTTATTTGATTTTTACATGAAAGTTTTAACCTATTTAAGAAAACTTCAAAAATGATTAGTAATTATTTAACATTTCTAGGAAATAATTCATAAACAAGATTTAAAGAATATAATTTAATATAGAATGTATTTGAAATTGTTTACATTTATGTTAAAGTTAATTTATACATTTAAAGCATAATATTTTGCATATTAATTCAAAATAAATATACTTAATGGTAAAAATTTTTTTATTTTGAAAATTTATAATATTGTAAATTTATATATTATAAATTTATATATTCTAATTTATATTCAGAGAATTTAATATTATTAAGGGGAGGTAGTTGAGATATGAGAGTGTTTAATGTTTTTAATTATAATAAATATGGATAATATTGTTTATATTTATTATAATTAAAAGTTTTGGTTTTAAAATATTTTAAAAAATTTATCTTATAATTAATAGGATAAGTTAGTCCAATTTAAGGAATTTAATTAAAGGAAAAGGATAAAAATATAATTTTATTTAGTATTTTAATAAAA
Organism: Clostridium argentinense CDC 2741; assembly: GCF_000816675.1. Classification (GTDB taxonomy): domain Bacteria; phylum Bacillota; class Clostridia; order Clostridiales; family Clostridiaceae; genus Clostridium_J; species Clostridium_J argentinense. The sequence goes on from NZ_AYSO01000019.1 coordinate 187,262, forward strand.
TATTAAAAATTATATTTGGGTGATATTATGGAACAAGCATATTTATTAGGAATTGTAGGCGGAGTGCTTGCAATAATTTTCGCGTTTTATTTAAGTAAAACAATTGTTAAAGAGAAAGTAGAAAATGAAAGGATGTCAGAAATAGCATCCTATATAAAAGAAGGCTCAATGGCTTTCTTAAGAAAAGAATATACTTATTTAAGTGTTTTTATAGTTATAGTTGTAATTTTACTTAGTATATTTATAAATTTTCAAACTGGTATATCTTTCCTATGCGGAGCTATATTTTCAATTTTAGCTGGATATTTTGGAATGAAAATAGCTACATCAGCTAATGTGAGAACAGCAGAAGCAGCAAAGCATGGCATAGGAAAGGCATTATCTATTGCATTCTCTGGTGGGGCAGTTATGGGAATGAGTGTTGTAGGCCTAGGAACGCTAGGGATTTCAATAATATACTTGCTATTTAATGGAGATACAAGTATATTAACAGGTTTTGGATTAGGAGCATCTTCAATAGCACTATTTGCAAGAGTTGGTGGAGGTATATATACTAAAGCTGCTGACGTAGGTGCAGATATTGTTGGTAAAGTTGAGGCAGGAATACCAGAAGATGACCCAAGAAATCCAGCGGTTATTGCAGATAACGTTGGAGATAATGTTGGAGACGTTGCAGGTATGGGAGCTGACTTATTTGAATCTTATGTGGGATCAATTATTTCAGCGATAACTTTAGGAGCTGTAGTTTATAAAGATAGTTTAAATGGGGTAGCGTATCCTATAATTTTAGTATCCTTAGGTATAATAGCTTCAATTATAGGAGCTATATATGTTAAGGTTTCAAAAAGTGATAATCCACAGAAATCTTTAAACTTAGGTACTTATATTTCTGGTGGGTTGTTCTTAATAGGAGCATTATATGCTAGTAAGATGATTTTTGGTACCTTGAACAGCTTTTTGGCTGTTGGAAGTGGAATGATTATAGGAATTTTAATAGGTAAACTAACAGAAGTTTATACTTCAGCAGATTATAAGAGCGTGAAAAAAATAGCAGATCAATCACAAACAGGGGCAGGAACTAATATTATTTCTGGTATGGCAGTTGGTATGAAATCCACTATGGGAACAATATTATTAATAGCTCTTGAAATATTAATAGCTTATTTTGTAATGGGTGGAAGTAATAATAGTTCAATGGGACTATATGGAATTGCTCTTTCAGCAGTAGGAATGTTATCAATAACTGGCCTTATTGTTGCTGTTGATGCTTATGGGCCAATTGCGGATAATGCAGGTGGAATAGCTCAAATGTCAAATTTACCTGAAGAAGTTAGAGAAATTACAGATAAGCTAGACTCTGTAGGAAATACTACAGCTGCAAAAGGTAAAGGATTTGCTATAGGGTCTGCTGCATTAACATCATTAGCATTATTTGCTTCTTTTGCAGAAGCTTCTGGGCTTATTGAGATAAATATATTAAACCCAGTTACTTTAGTTGGAGTACTTGTAGGAGTAATGCTTCCATTCTTATTTAGTGCATTAACAATGGAATCAGTAGGTAAGGCAGCGAATGACATGGTTAAAGAAGTAAGAAGACAATTTAAAGAAATAGATGGAATAATGGAAGGAAAGAATACTCCTGAATATTCAAAATGTGTTGAAATATCAACTCATGCTGCATTAAGAGAAATGATACTTCCAGGCATATTAGCTATAGTAGTTCCTATATTAACTGGATTTTTATTTGGTGTAGAGGCTTTAGGAGGATTACTAAGTGGTGCAGTTGCCAGTGGAGTTTTAATGGCTATAATGATGGCTAATGCTGGTGGAGCTTGGGATAATGCTAAAAAGTATGTTGAGGAAGGACATTTTGGAGGAAAGGGCAGTGAAACTCATAAGGCAGCGATAGTTGGGGACACTGTAGGAGATCCATTTAAAGATACATCAGGTCCATCAATGAATATATTAGTTAAACTTATGACTATAATATCATTAGTATTTGCTCCATTAATAGCAGAGTATGGTGGAGTATTATTAAAATTTTTAATTAAATAAACTAAGTATTAAAGCTCCGATATAATTTCGGGGCTTTAATTTATATTCTATTATTAAAAGAAATATTTATAAGTTGTTGGATAATCTTTAGGCATACAAGTTACAAAATTAATGTATGTGTGAACATAGTCAATGTTTTTTAGTATTGTAATTAGAACTATTAAATTCAAAATGCAAAACTCTAATTTTAAATATTTGTTAGCGATGGCTGAGAAATTTAAAATTATCTATTAGAAAATATATTAAAGAAATTAGTTTAATCAAACTAATTTCTACGAGAATTGCCAACTGTCAATTCTCAATTATTTTATTGTATAAAAAATAGCTCGCATTAAAATACAAGCTATAAGTGTAGGAGAACATTAAGAAAACAGCTTTTGAGAAGCTTTTTCTAATCTCGTTCATTTTTCATAGGAAAATATAAACTTAATTTATAATCATTATTTATACTATATCAAAAATAAAAATAAATAAGTATAGATATTATGAATTAGAATAGTACTATACGTATTTATTAAATAGATTTATATTGAAAAAAAGAAGGGAATTTACAATTAAAGTACAAATATATAGATGTATCACTTTGAAATTTAATCTATGAATTCATACAATTGTGCTATTAAATTATTTAAGTTCACATCAATACAAAATTGAGAATTGACGATTGATAATGGATAATTATGGATACTTCTCTCAAGAGAAGCTTTGAACTTATTCCTTTTAAAAATGACGAAGTCACTTTTATTAAAAATCTATTTAAAGAAATTAGTTTGATTAAAACTAATCTCAACAATAATTGTCAATTCTCTATTGTCAATTGTCAACTTTTTAAGGTCGTAAATTAATATAGCAAAGTGTTAAGCTATATTCAGATATACATTAAATTTTAGAGTGGTTTATCTATAATAAGGTGGTTAAGGGGGATAAAAGTGAAGGAGAGAAACTTTAAGAAATTGTTAGCTATATTTATTTTCACTACTTTTATTATTACTTTAAGTAGTAGTGAAATGATAATGGCACAAGAATATTGGAGGGTATTAGATAATAACATAGAATCAGCTGAAGAAGTACTAAAGTTAGATGGAGATATAGATTTAAATAGTAATGAGAAAGTAAAAGTAATTGTTCAGTTCGATGAAAAAAATCCATATGAATATAGAAGTACTATTAGCAGCTTTAAAAATGATGAGGCCAATGAGAATTTTATTAAAGAAGTTAGTAAAAAGAAAATTACTGAAGTTCAAGTTACAAATTCTTATGAAAGGGTATTTAATGGAGCAGCAGTGAGTGTTCCCGCTAATAAGATAGAAGAATTATCGAAGATACCTATGATTAAGAGTATTTATAGTGATTGTGAAGTAAAAATAAAGCCTATTAAAGTCGAAGAAAATTTAAGTGAAAATTCAAAGCTAATTAGTTCAGTACCTTTAAAGAATATTGATAAATTACATGGAGAAGGGATTAAGGGAAAAAATATAAGGATAGGAATTTTAGACACAGGAATTGATTATAATCATCCGGCAATAAGAGATGTTTATAAAGGTGGATATGATTTCATTGACAAGGATAACGATCCTATGGAAACTACATATGAACAGTGGAAAAATTCCAAAGCACCTGAATATGATGAAAAAGGAGAGAACACTTATTATACTACCCATGGTACCCATGTAGCAGGAATAATAGCTGGACAGGGGGTTGGAAATGATGGCTTAGGTGTTTTAGGAGTAGCACCTGAAGCAGAAATATATGCATATAGAGTTTTAGGACCTTATGGAATTGGGACTATGGAGAGTATTATAAGCGGAGTAGAAAAAGCTGTTAGGGATGGTATGGACATTTTGAATTTATCCTTGGGAATAGATGTAAATGATCCACTATATCCTACATCTATAGCAATAAACAATGCGATGAATTTAGGAGTTATGGTAGTATCAGCATCAGGAAACAATGGTTCAGAGCCATATACAATATCTACACCGGGAACAGCTTCCTTAGGAATAACTGTAGGTGCTAGTAATAATCATATGGTAATACCTACTATAAAGGGAAATTTTAGTTCCTTAGATGAAAATTATACTTTAAGATTACTATTAAGAGATAAAATACAAAATTTGCAGCTTTATAATAATAGGAATCTTAAAGTTATTTATTGTGGATATGGAATGAAAGAAGATTTTAATGATAAGAAACTGAATGACTCTGTAGCCTTGGTCAGTAGAGGAAAAAATTCTTTAATGGAAAAGGGGAAAAATGCAAAAGAAAAAGGAGCCCTGTTTACTATAGTAATTAATGACAATGAAGAACAAGGATACGTACCTATGTACTTTGGAGAACATGAAGTTTATCCTACTGTATTTACTTTGCCATTTAAAGAAGGACAAGCTATTTTATCTACACTTAAAGAAAGAGAAATACAATTTAAAATTAATAGTTTTTCTGAATTAGAAATAACTAAAGGAGTATTATTAGATTTTAGCTCTCGTGGACCAGTGAATGAAACTTACATAATAAAACCTGAAATAATTGCACCAGGAGCTAACATACTATCGTCTGTGCCCAGTTATTTTAAAGGAGAAGAAGGAATAGAAAATTATGATAAAGCATATGAAAGACAGTCAGGCACCTCTATGGCAACTGCCTATGTAACTGGAGTTGTTGCTTTGATATTAGAAAAGAATAAGAACTATAGTCCTTCTGATATAAAAGCAGCTCTAATGAATACTGCTGATGATCTAGAATATGATTATAGCGTATATGAGATTGGCGCAGGAATGATAGATGCCTATGAAGCAGTATATTCAAAAGTTAAATTTCAAGTTTTAGATAAGACAGCCTCTTTAAATAAAAACTACGAAAAAATAGAGATAGATAATATAACATCTTCTTTAAATTTTAATGAAAATACAAATAATCAAATAGCAAAGACTAAAAGCCTTAAAATAAGTAATAGTTCAGCATTAAATAAGGACTTTAAGATAGATGTTAAATATTTAAAGAGCCAAATGGGGAATAATGCCATTGAAAATAATGTGACAATTGATATTGATAAGAATGTAATTATAAATAGTATGGATAGTAAATTAATTACTGTTAAGATAGCTGTACCTGAAGATTCAGCATTAGGTTATTATGAGGGATATATTATTTTTACCAATAAAAATGATTTAAGCGAGAAATATCAGATACCGTTTGCTTATAGAAAATTTTAAAAGAGAAATAAACAAGCTATGTTTATATATAATTATCAACTAAAATCATAATAAAAATAAAATACTCATTTTAAATAAAAAAAGCATGGCTTGCCATGCTTCTTTTTATGGGATAGGGAATGAAAGGCTATAGAGTATGCTATAGCCTATATTAATATAATTTATTTTATTTATTATTTTCCAAAATATCTGTTTAGTAATCCGTTAAATGCAGCTCCATGTCTAGCTTCATCTTTGCACATTTCATGAACTGTATCATGTATTGCATCTAAGTTTAATTTCTTAGCTAGTGTAGCTAGATCTTTTTTACCTTGGCAAGCTCCATGCTCAGCATCAACTCTTGCTTGTAAGTTAGCTTTTGTATCAGCAACTACAACTTCTCCTAATAATTCAGCAAATTTAGAAGCGTGTTCTGCTTCTTCCCAAGCTATTCTCTTATAAGCTTCAGCAACTTCTGGATATCCTTCTCTATCAGCTTGACGGCTCATTGCTAAGTACATTCCAACCTCTGTACATTCTCCTACAAAGTTAGCTCTTAATCCTTCTATAACTTCTGGATCTACGTCCTTAGCTATTCCTATTCTATGCTCATCAGCCCAAGTCATTTGTCCTTCAACTTTTTCTATAAATTTATCAGCTGGTGCCTTACAAATTGGGCAAAACTCTGGTGCTGAATCTCCTTCATGAATATATCCACATACTGTACAAACAAACTTTTTCATAATAAAAAATCCTCCTTAATAATAAATAAAAATATTTTTTAGTTTATAGTGTAATATGATTTACTAATTTAATGAATTATTTTGTTTAATTGTTTTAATCTTCCTTACAAGATTATTATATACTATCGGATAATAATTATCAAGAGAAAATTATTATTTTTTAACAAAATTTTTAGAAATTTTCAAGGTTATGCTATGAGTCATTGAAATATAAGGCTTTAGCCAATAATTAATATATATCAATATACTGCTGAAGTCTATCTAAGTCTAAAATTTCTATAATATTTTTATCAGAATTAATTAATTTATCATTTTTCATATTAATTAATTCTCTCGAAAGAGAAGGTCGTTGAACACCAAAATACTCTGATAAACTTTTCTTAGACATAGGAATAGTTAATTTTAAATTTTTTTGTTTTTTATATTCTTGTAGCAAATAGAAACAAAGTTTTTGTCTCAAAGTTTCTAAAGATAGTTCAGTAATTTTCTTATTTAAATTAAGTATTTTACTGGATAAAAGTTCCATGAAGTTATTTAAAATTAATGTATTGCCACTACACATTGATATGATGTCTTCTTTTAAAATATACATAACTATTGAATTTTTGTTACTGATAATTGTAGCAGGATATTTATGATGCTTAGAAAAAACAATTGCTTCTCCAAATATATTTCCTGTTTTCAATGTGCTAAGTGATACTATTTTACCATTAGGATATTGCTTTTGAATCTCTATAGTTCCTTCAAGCACAATGCCTAAGGAAGTACAATCATCACCTTCAAGTGCCAAAACACAAGTTTTGCAATTAACACAGTTTTTACATTGATTATATATAGTATATCTGACTGTGGATAAGATTTTCTTAATTTCTTCTTCTGATAGGTCTTTAAAAAGAATGCATTTTTTAAGTGCTTTTATTATATAATCCATAATACACCTCTGCAATTTTATAAGTATTTAGTTAATTATATTTTATATTATATTAAATTTCAAAGGTATTTACATAATTTACATATAAACTATTTTACTACAAATTACACATTTAGACAAATGTTAGTGAAGCCTATTTATAATTTTAATAATTATTTTAATAACTATAAGTATATTAGATGTTAATAAATTGAAAATAAATTTTAAGCAATTTATTATAATATTAAAAGAAGATAAGTAAGTTATATTAAAGATTTATAAAGAGAATGTTAATGAATTTAAAAACTTTTTTAAAAATATAACATAACACCAATTTCTACTCCAGAAAAAGATTTAGAAGCTATATTATAGATTTAAAGCTTTTTTTAAAAGTAGGAAATTTTTATAATTGTAACTATGAATAGACATAATTACAGCACTAGAAAACATAAATTATCTCAAGTATATGCGTTAATTTTAAAACTGTTTTATATAAAGTTAAATTTTATATTAGTACAAAATATTTTTATAATCTCTGTATATTTATTTTAGACTATTAAAGTAAGCACTATGAAATATTTGTTTTGATATTGCATAGTGCTCATTTTATTTTTACTTCATAAAATTTTTAAAGTTATTTACAAGTTATTGCTAAATAAAATTCATTAATTAAAGTAATTTATAAGATTCTATTTAGTGTTTAATAGCTAATTAAAAATAGTTAACATTATAGCGATTTAAGATGAAAACTGAAAATACGTGACTTTATTATAGTTTTTTTATATAATAAGGTAGAATACATATTAATTTTTGAGGGGATTTTATGAAGCGAATAGATAAACATAATTATTATTTAGATATATGTGAAACAGTTTTAGAGAGAGGAACTTGTTTAAGGAGAAATTTTGCAGCGTTAATAGTAAAAAACGATGAAATAATGGCTACTGGATATTCTGGAGCACCTCGTGGAAGGAAAAATTGTAGTGATATTGGTGTGTGTAAAAGAGAAGAATTAAGAGTTCCTAGGGGGACTAGGTATGAGCTTTGTAGATCAGTTCATGCGGAACAAAATGCCATAATCTCTGCAAGGCGACATGATATGATAGGGTCAACGTTATATTTAGTAGGAAAAGAGCAATCTACAGGAAGTTTAGTTGAAAATGCATCTCCTTGTGCACTTTGTAAAAGATTTATAATAAATGCTGGTATAGAAAAAGTTATAATAAGAGATACCAAAATAGATTATAGGGAAGTATATGTTAGCGAGTGGATTGAAAATGATGACTCCCTTACAGAAGAAGATGGATATTGAAACTAAGATAATCTTTTAGAAAAAGGTTCATATTTAAATAATTAAAATATTTTTTTCTTAGTTAGTTAAGAATTAAGTTAACTATGAACATTTATATTTATTATCATAAATATGAGTTTAATCAATAAATGTAAAAAATAATACTTAATTATAGTTATGTAAATTATTGAATTTTAGTAGTTATCACATTGAACAACATTATTTTAGTTTAGAAACTAAAGTGAATAAAATTTCATAGGAAGGTTTTATATGGATAATATAGTTTTACTGGTGATTATTACAGCAATTATATCAGGAGTAGCAACACCATTAGTTAGAAAATTAGCCATTAAATTAAAGGCAATAGATATTCCAAGTGATTCAAGAAGAATACATAATAAACCTACTCCACTTATGGGTGGAGTAGCAATTTATATTGCTTTTGTTATAGGAGTAGTTCTAAACATAAGTAATTTTTCTATTCAAGATTTAGGACTTCTTATTGGTGCTACTGTAATTGTAATTGGTGGAATAATTGATGATATTAAAGAACTAAGACCAAAATATAAGTTAGTCTTTCAAATAGTAGCAGCAATTATTTTAATAGTATTTGGACTTAAAATAACATTAGTTACAAATCCATTAAATAGTGGAGGTAGCTTTCTAAATCTAGGGCTATTAGGAGTTCCGCTAACTATTATTTGGGTTATAGGTATAACAAATGCTTTTAATTTAATAGATGGAGTTGATGGGTTAGCTGCTGGAGTAGGATTTATATCTTGTGTAACTTTATTTATAGTTTCTATCATAAATGGAAGAGTAGATGCAGCGTTTTTAACTGCTATATTAAGCGGTGCAATTATTGGATTCTTACCCTATAATTTTAATCCTGCAAGTATATTTATGGGAGATACAGGCTCACAACTTTTAGGATTTTTATTAGCTGCTATTTCTATTGATGGAGCAATTAAATCTGCAACAGCTTTGGTTATAGCTGTTCCACTTTTAGCATTAGGTCTTCCAATTTATGATACACTATTTGCCATGATAAGAAGAAAGGTAAATGGTAAGCCTATAATGCAAGGAGATAAAGGACATCTTCATCATAGATTATTAGGACTTGGCTTAACGCAAAGACAAGTTGTTTTAATAATGTATTTAATTAGTGCAATATTAGGTGGTATAGCTATAATTGCAATGCAAATAAGCAGTAAGAAAGCATATTTCTTATTGGCATCAGTAGTTACTTTTATTGCCTTTATAGCTTGGGAACTTGGTTTATTCGATGGAGAACAATAGTTAAGGAGTGAAATCTATGGAAAAAATTAAGGTCTTGTCTGTTTTTGGAACGAGACCAGAAGCAGTTAAAATGGCGCCGCTTGTTAAAGAGCTTGAAAAAAGAGAAGAATTTGATTCGATGGTATGTGTAACTGCACAGCATAGAGAAATGCTAGATCAGGTATTAGAGATTTTCGCTATAAAACCAGACTATGATTTAAATATCATGGTTGAAAAGCAAAGTTTAAGTGGAATAACCTGCAAAGCACTTGAGGGTATAGAAGAAGTCATACAAAGAGAAAAACCACATATAGTATTAGTACATGGAGATACAACCACTACATTTGTAGCTTCGCTAGCTGCTTTTTATAATAAAACAAAAGTGGGACATGTAGAAGCTGGACTTAGAACTTTTGACAAATATTTTCCTTTCCCAGAGGAAATGAATAGAAAGTTAGCAGGTTCTATAGCAGATTTACATTTTACACCTACTACTCTTACAAAGAAAAATTTATTAAAAGAAAATGTTAGAGAAGATAGTGTCTTTGTTACAGGCAATACTGTAATAGATGCTATGAATTATACTGTTAAGGAAAACTATAAATTTAAAACTGAAGAATTAAATAACATTGATTTTGAAAATAAAAAGGTAATTATGGTAACTGCCCATAGAAGGGAAAATTGGGGAGAAGGAATAGGAAATATATGTACATCTTTAAAAAAAATAGTTGATGAAAATGAAGATGTAGAAATAGTATATTTGGTTCATTTAAATCCTATAGTTAAAGAAGACGTAGAAAAACATCTAAGTGGAATTAAAAGAGTACATTTATTAAATCCATTAGATACTGAAGAAACTCATAATCTTATGAATAAGTGCTATATGATTATGACAGACTCAGGGGGAATTCAAGAAGAGGCTCCTCATTTAGGTAAGCCTGTACTGGTATTAAGACATGTTACAGAGAGACAAGAAGCATTACAGGCTGGTACTGTTAAGCTAGTAGGAACAGATATAAATATAATTGTTTTTGAAGCTAACAAACTTCTTAGAGATAAGAAGGCTTATGAGCATATGAGTAATCTTTCAAATCCTTATGGGAATGGAAAAACTTCTATTGAAATATGCAATATATTAAAAGCTTACTTTTCCAATTAATGTGTAAAATTATAGAGCATTAGAATTAACTTTCATAATTCTAATGCTTTTATTTTTTTTGAATTAGTGAGGAAATAAGAGTAAATAAAAGTATAAAGCAGATTAAACTTGAATATTTTCAGGTGTTAATTCACAAAATACCTATATAAATATAATAAAAAATGCATGAAATTCGATTTAGATTATTCATATTATTAAAAGTGATAAACAATAACGTCTATAAAATTTTCAGTAAAATGAAATTTTAAAAAATAATAAATTCATAAAATCGTTTAATTTTTAATAGGGTATTAATTTATTGAATTATATTATGAAGCGTTATTCATAACCATTATGAACTAATCAGTCAGAAAATTCCCCGTTGTTGAAGAATTGAATAACAATTGAAGGAAATATCTGATCGCTCAGAAAAATAGATTAAAAGAGAGCAAAACATATCAATAATGAAATATTTAGGTATATTAAACTGCAATTCACAAAAACGAGCTAATATAGTCAAATTACAGTGTTTATTAATATTATGTCTAAGCATATAATTTATTGTAGCTTAATGAGCGTATATCTTAGTAAGCCCATAGAGAGAGGAATTTCAAGTGTATAATGAAAATACATCACTTTTAAAACAAGTAGCAAGCTTTGATTTGATTTTATCATTAATATTTATATCCATAGGATATTTTATATTTGGAAAGGCCTGCTTATTTTTTATGTTAGGAATAGGAATTGCACTAATTAACTTATTAGTAAATAGCTTAGTGTTAAATATATCAGTGAAAGAAGATAATTCGATATCAAAAATAATTTTAATACTAAGTCAAATTTATAGAGTAGTTATAGTTTCGTTAGTTGCAGCTTATATAGTTAATAGAAATACTATTAACTTTTTCATATTTATTGCTGGATATACTTCTCAAATTATTTCATTAGTATTATATGGCTTTAAAGCTAAACAATAAGAAAGGGGTGTTTACATGGAGGAAGTTTTACCTATATTTACGTTAAATATATTTGGGTTTCCATTTGATATTACATTAAGTTTAGTAATTCAATGGATTTTTATCGGCGTAACAGCAATATTATCTATTCTTTATAGTAAAACAGTTAAAAGGATTCCAGGAAAAATTCAAAGTGCCATAGAGATAATAATCGAAAAACTTAGTGGAATAGTTAGTGAAAATATGGGAGAAGATAAACTAGCCTTTGTTCCTTATATTGGAGCATTAGCATTATATATATTTTCATTAAATATGATAGGTATGTTTGGGCTAAAGCCACCTACATCAGAGTTGAGTGTAACCATAGGATTGGCACTTACAACATTTTTAGTAATTCAAGGTTACACAATTAAGAAGCTAGGATTAAAAGGATACTTTAAAGGGTATGCTAGCCCTATAGCCCTATTATTACCAATAAATATATTGGAAAGAGTAATGTTACCAGTATCATTAAGTTTAAGATTATTTGGTAATGTATTTGCTGCAACAATGGTTATGGAGTTATTATATGAAGCATTAGGCCATATTCATTTTATTGCAACTATAGGAATTCCGGTTCCCTTTGCTTTTTACTTTGACTTCTTTGATGGAATAATTCAGACCATAATATTTGTAATGTTAACTATGATTCATATCAAGATAACGTCAGAACACTAAAAAAATTATAAATAAATTAAAGTATTTTAAGGAGGATTTTAATTATGAATATAGATTCAGGTGCATTTATAGCAGGTATGTCAGCAGTAGGTGCTGGTATAGCAGCATTATCAGTTATTGGTGGAGGTATAGGAACAGGAAACGCAACTGCTAAAGCTGTTGAAAGTATAGCAAAACAACCAGATGCAAGCGGAAAAATAATGAACGCATTAATCATAGGAGGAGCTTTCTCAGAGGTTACAGCTATATATGGTTTCCTTATAGGATTATTATTAGTTTTATTTGGTGTAAAAGGCTAAAAAATTTATTAAGAAGGGTAGGTGAAAATCCTGGTTTAGGATATAAAACCAGGATTTTATATGGATATAAATTTAAGTATAGTTTTAGCTGGAACAATAAACTTTTTTATATTCTTTTTTATACTAAGAAAATTTGTTTTTAAGCCAACAATGGAAATGATAGAATCAAGAAAGCAAGAAGTTGAGTCTTCTTTTGCAAAAGCTAAATTTGAAGAAAGTAGAGTTGAAAGCTTAAAAATAGAGCAAGAAGAAAAGGTTAAGAGATATAAAGAAGAGGGTCAAAAATTAATAGAAACTTATAAAGTTAAGGCTGAAAGAGTTTATGACGAAATGATTGAAGAAGCTAAAAAAGAAGCAGATATAGTTCGTGCAAGAGCTAAGCAGGACATTGAAAGAGAAAAACGTAAAGCTGAAAGTGAAATTAAATCACAAGTTATTGATTTATCTTTAGTTTTAGCTGAGAAAGCATTAGAGAAGAAAATTGATGAGGATGAGCATAAAAGACTTATTGATGAGTTTATTTCCAAGGTAGGTAATTAAAATGTATGAATTTCTAGACAGAAGATACGCATTAGCATTATATGATGTTTGTGAAAAGAGAGGAACTTTAGAACAAACTTTAGAAGACCTAAGTATCATTGTCGAAAGTATGGAAACTGGTGATGAACTTATTAAAATAATAGAACATCCTCAAATACACAGAGCAGCTAAAAAAGAAATTTTCACAAAACTCTTTAAAGATCAAGTTAGTGAGGAGCTTCTGGATTTCTTAATTTTATTAATTGAGAAAGATAGAATATTATATTTAAAAGAAAAATACAACCAAATGAGACTTATTTATTTTGAACGTCATAATATGATTGAAGCTGAAGTTAGAACTGCTGTAAAGCTAAGTGATGAACAGAAATTAGGTTTGAAAGAAAAACTAGAAAAAAAATATAATAAAGAAATTGTAATTTCAGAGAAAGTTGATAAAAATTTATTAGGTGGTATGTTTATAAAAGTTGGAGACGACGTTATAGATGGAACTGTAAGAAATAGATTTGAAACAATGAAAGGACTTATGGAAGAAAAGAGAAAAGATAAAGTTTATTTAGAAGATAAGTCTAAAGTATTAACAGGAATAGTTAAAACTGTTAATCCACTTACTGAAATTCAAAGAAAAAATTTAATAACTAATCTTGAAAAGTTCTATGAAAGAAAGTTCGTTATAGAAGAAGTTCTAGATAGTAGTATTTTGGGTGGAATCCATGTAACTGTAGGTGAAGATGTGATTGATGCTACAATAAAAGGAAAGCTTATTAACTTTAAGCATCGAGGAGTTTTATTCAAGGGACCATTATCAGATAGAAGTTTTGGAGAACTTGATGAAAGCATAGACGAACAACAAAAATTAAGAAATTATGATAATAAAAAGAAAACTATCGAGGCTGAAGTTAGAACAGCAACTTCTTTAAGTGACAGTCAAAGAAAAGATTTAGAAAAGAAATTGTCAGAATTCTATAGCGTTAATGTTGTCATAAGAGAAGTTATTGATGAAAATATTTTAGGTGGAGTTTATATCAAAATAGGAGAAGACATAATAGACGGTACCGTTAAAGGTAAGATAAAGAGTATGAGACAATCCGTACATTTAAATTAGATATGTCTTTATATAGGATTGAGGTGAAATAATGCATATTAAACCAGGAGAGATAACAGCTCTTCTAAAAAAAGAATTAGATAAATACGAGAATAAGATTAATACCGTAGATGCAGGTACTGTAATTCAAATAGGTGATGGTATAGCTAGGGTATATGGATTAGATGATTGTTTAGAGGGAGAGCTTTTAGAATTCTCTAATAAAGTATATGGTATGGCTCTAAATTTAGAGCAAGACAATGTAGGTTGTGTTTTACTTGGTTCAGAAAAAGGAATCAAGGAAGGCGATATAGTACACAGAACTGGTAAGATTGTAGAAGTACCAGTAGGTGAAGAGATGGTAGGGAGAGTTGTAGATTCATTAGGAATGCCTATTGATGGTAAAGGACCAATAAATACAACAGAATTCAGACCAGTTGAAGTAAATGCGCCAGGTGTTATTGAACGTCAATCAGTTAAACAACCATTACAAACAGGTATTAAGGCAATTGACTCAATGATTCCAATAGGAAAAGGTCAGAGAGAGTTAATTATAGGAGATAGACAAACAGGAAAAACAGCTTTAGCTTTAGATGCGATATTAAATCAAAAAGGTAAAGATGTTATTTGTATTTACGTTGCAATAGGTCAAAAACAATCAACAGTTGCACATATAGTTAATAGTTTAAAAGAAATGGGCGCATTAGATTATACAATTGTAGTATCTTCTACTGCTTCGCAATCAGCACCACTACAATATTTAGCACCTTTTGCAGGTTGTAGTATGGGTGAATATTTCATGAATAAAGGTAAAGACGTTTTAGTGGTATATGACGACTTATCTAAGCACGCTGTTGCTTATAGAACGATGGCATTACTACTTAGAAGACCACCAGGAAGAGAAGCCTATCCAGGAGATGTTTTCTATTTACATTCAAGACTATTAGAAAGAGCTGCAAAGCTTTCTGATAAGTTAGGCGGAGGATCATTAACAGCTCTTCCAATAATAGAAACTTTAGCAGGTGATGTTACAGCATATATACCTACCAACGTTATTTCTATTACTGATGGTCAGATTTTCTTAGAAACAGAGCTATTTTACGCAGGGCAGAGACCAGCAGTTAATGCAGGTATATCAGTTTCTAGGGTAGGAGGAAATGCTCAGATAAAAGCTATGAAACAAGTATCAGGAACATTAAGATTAGAACTTGCTCAATATAGAGAGTTAGCATCTTTTGCTCAATTTGGTTCTGATCTTGATAAAGAAACTAAGAGAAGGCTTGAAAAAGGTAGAAGATTAGTTGAAATACTAAAGCAAGATCAATATGTTCCTATGCCAGTTGAAAAACAAATTATGATTTTATATGCTGGTGTTCATGGCCATCTAATGGATATACCTGTGCATAAAATTAAGGAATTTGAAAGAGATTTCTTAGAATTTATGGATACAAATTATAGAGAAGTTGGAAAACTTATATTAGAAAGAAAAGAATTAGATAAAGAAATTGAGGATAAACTTGTAGCTGCTATAGAAGAGTTTAAAAGTGAATTCTCATTAGAACTATAGAGGTGTAGAAAATGAGTGCAACAGGACTTATAGTAATTAAAAGAAGAATTAAATCTATAAAGAACACTAGGAAAATTACAAAGGCATTAGGACTAGTTGCTACCTCAAAGCTTAAAAAGACAAGACAAAAATTGTCAGCTAATAATTACTATTTTAAAGAGTGTGAAGAAGTATATAATGAGGTCTTAAAAAGCTATGAAGATGAGAGTATTTACACCGTCAAAAACAATAGTTCTAAGAAATTATACATTGTACTTACTTCTGATATGGGTTTATGTGGCTCCTTTAATGGTTCTATAGTAAATTATGTTATAGATGAAATTGAAAATGATATAGAAAATAGTTTAGTACTAGTTGTAGGGGCGAGAGGAAAGACATTGTTCAATAGATATAAGATTGACACAGTGGCAGAATATGTTGACGTAGGTGACGTACCTACAGTTAAAGAATCCTCAGCTATATATAATCATGCCTTTGATTTATACAGAAAAGGAGAAGTTTCAGAAGTCCATATTGTTTATACAGAGTTTATTTCTCAACTTAAAAAACATGTTAGAATGGAAAGAATACTGCCGATTAATATGGAGGATTTTGACCATTCTAATGGAACTTTGGAGTTTAATACTAATTCAGAAACTTTAACTGAAAATGTAATAGATTTATATTTAAACGGAAAAGTGCTAAATTCTATGCTTCATTCTAAGGTTTGTGAGCAAAGTTACAGAATGGAAGCTATGGATGGAGCAACTCGTAACTCAGATACTTTATTGGATGAGCTTAACTTAAAGTATAACAGAATAAGGCAAAGTGCCATAACTCAAGAACTTTCAGAAATAGTAGGTGGAGCACAGGCACAAGAATAATTTAAAAAACACTGATGAATTTGGAGGGGTAATATGTCACAGCGAATAGGAAAGGTCGTACAAATCATAGGACCTGTTATAGATATAAAGTTTGAATCAGGATCACTTCCAAATATATATAATGCTATAGAAATAAAAATGGATGGCAAAACTATAATTGCAGAAGTTGAACAACATATAGGTGATGATATAGTAAGAACTATAGCAATGGAAAGCACAGAAGGTTTAAAAAGAGGAGTTAAGGCAGTAGATACAGGAAGAGCAATTGCAATCCCTGTAGGGAACCCTGTACTTGGAAGACTTTTCAATGTATTGGGAAAACCAATTGATGATCAAGGTGAATTTAATGGAGAAAGTTATTATACAATTCACAGGCCAGCACCTTCTTTTGAGGAACAATCTGTAGAACCTGAGGTTTTTGAAACTGGAATCAAAGTTATTGACCTTATAGCACCATATCAGCGTGGAGGAAAAATAGGTTTATTTGGTGGCGCAGGAGTAGGAAAAACTGTACTGATTCAAGAGCTTATAAATAATATTGCAAAAGAACACGGTGGACTTTCTGTTTTCACTGGTGTTGGAGAAAGAACAAGAGAAGGTAATGACCTTTATAATGAAATGAAAGAATCTGGAGTTATTAACAAGACAGCTTTAGTTTTTGGACAGATGAATGAACCGCCTGGAGCAAGGATGAGAGTTGCATTGACAGGTCTTACAATGTCTGAATACTTTAGAGATCAAGGTCAGGATGTGCTGTTATTTATAGATAATATATTTAGATTTACGCAAGCAGGTTCTGAGGTTTCAGCATTACTTGGAAGAATTCCAAGTGCTGTTGGATATCAACCAACACTTGCTACTGAGATGGGAGCACTTCAAGAGAGAATTACGTCTACTAAAAACGGCTCTATAACTTCTGTTCAAGCTGTATATGTTCCAGCTGATGACTTAACAGACCCAGCACCAGCAACAACATTTTCACACTTAGATGCAACAACAGTTCTTTCAAGATCAATAGTTGAGCTAGGAATATACCCAGCAGTAGATCCGCTGGAATCAAGTTCAAGAATGCTTGACCCTAGAGTTGTTGGAGAAGAACATTATGAGGTAGCAGCTAAAGTTAAACATATACTAGAAAGATATAAAGAGCTTCAAGATATAATTGCTATATTAGGAGTAGATGAACTTTCAGAGGAAGATAAACTTGTAGTTAGTAGAGCGAGAAAAATTCAGAGATTTTTGTCTCAGCCATTTACTGTAGGAGAACAATTTACAGGAATTAAAGGTAAATATGTGCCTATAAAGGAGACTATAAGAGGCTTTAAGGAAATACTAGAAGGTAAACATGATGAGTTACCTGAAGCTGCATTCTTATTCGTTGGAACTATTGACGAAGCAGTAGAAAAGGCTAAAACTTTAGATTAAGGCATCTTCAAAAAAATAATATACCAGTATGTTAGCCTATTTTCTATCATACTACGTTGTCAAAACCTGCCCATAGCATCACTATGAGCAGAACCTGACGCCTTGTCTAATATAAAATATGCTAACATCTTTGGATTATTATTTTCCTTCAGATGCCTAAGAATAAGAATAAAATTTATGAAAGAGGAAAGCTATGGAGAAAAGTTTCAAACTTATAATAATGACTCCAGATAAAGAATTTTATAAAGGTGAAGTTGTGAAATTAAACTCAGAAAGTAGTGAAGGAAGATTTGGAATACTTCCTAACCATATATCTATGGCATCTGACTTAGTACCAACTATAACTACCTTTCAAGATATAAATGATAAAGAATTTCATGGCTTTACATCTAACGGAGTTATAAAGGTAAAAAATAATGTAGTAACAATGCTATGTAGCGTGGCTGAATGGCCAGAAGACATAGATGAAGAAAGAGCTAAATCTGCTAAAGAGAGAGCAGAAGAACGACTAAAAAATAAAGATAATATAGATGTTAAAAGAGCAGAAAGAGCTCTTAGAAGATCTTTAATGAGGCTTAAAGTATCTTCAATAAAATAATTAATTAGTATTATAATATATTGTATATAAATATTGCAATGTAAGCTTCCACAAATAGTGTTACTATTTGTGGAAGCTTACTTTTTGTCCAATATAAATATTTTTAAAATTTTTATATAGGGTGTAAATTGCAGCTAAAAGAATTATGAAATGGATATTTTTCTTATTAAACAATGTATTAGATATAATATTGTAAGATTTTAAATGTGTAAATTTGTCGATTTCCTAGGAAATATATATTTAAGGATAAAAACTTCTACTTTAATATATACTATGTATATATTATGTCGGAAAGGAAGAGGAAAATGGATAATAATAGAATTAAAGTGCCGGATTCTTCTGTAGCTAATATTGAATACGAATATGAGGAAGCGGTAAAGCAGTTCAAAAATAATAGTATAGAATTAAATGGAGAAAAGTATATTGATTTAAATACTGCTATTAAATTATTAAAAAATGTTTCTACTTTTTCTTCGTTATTTAGTTAGTATTAAATAAAACTGTAATTATGGATTTTTATTATGATTTTTAGGAAAGTGCCTAGTCACTTTTCTTTTTTATTTAATTTATAAATATATTTTAAGATTTTCCTTAAAATAATAGTATATTTAATTTTTATAATAATTATGTTTATAAAAAAATTAAATAGACATTTAATAAATTCTAATTTTTATTTATAACTATATAGTACTTATTATTTTAAATATATATGTGAAAAGTTATGATAATTAATCATAATTTTTTTTATTTTTCTACATTATTAAACAACAATGCACAATTTTGATGCTTTGGTTATATATTAATAATATATAATATATCAATTCTCCAATTATTAGCCCTCTTCTTAGTTGAGGAGGGATAATTTATTATTTTCCTAAATAAGGGAATAAAATTTTATACCCAAGTCAATAATTTAAGTGAATGGGGGAATTGATATGATTAAGAGAAAAAGAACAGTAATTTTTTTGATAGTGACTATAGTTATAATTAATTTTAATATATTTTTGTCTCAGGCTAAAGAGAGGACAGACGTATTTAATGAAATCTTATCTATAACAAATAGTAATATAGTAGAAGTTTCTATTACAACCACCTTTAAGGCCAATAAAAGCTATGATTACTACTATGAAAACTTATTACTATTATTAAGAGAATATACAACTTCAATAGAAGAGAAAACAATATATGATAACTCTAATTATAGAGAATTTAAGTTTGATAAGATTTATGGTTATATTGAGAAAATCTGCTATAAAGATGAAACTTTAATAACTATAAATTTAGTAGAAAAAACTAATGAAAATAAATTAGAAGATTTAAAAGGGGTATTAGATAAAGTATTATCAGAACATGCTTATAATGTACAATATTATCGTCAAGTTAAGTCTATGCTTGAAGAAAAAAATTTACAAACTATTAATTATAGTATAATAAACGCTTTAGAAAACAAAAAAGCTATAGGTTTAAATACTGTAAAATTAAATAATGGTTATAGTACTATTTGTAATACTAGAAATTATGTTGCTAAAAGAGTAAATGATGAATTAATAGACTTCCAATTTGCTGTTGTAAGATACTCTTCAGGTAATTATCTAATTATGGGTACCCCAGAAATAACCTTAGCGTTTTAAATCAGCATTATTGATGGAGGATTAACATGGATAAATTCATTTTAAAAGGTGGTAAAACATTAAGAGGAGAAGTGAACGTAAGTTCAGCAAAAAATTCAGTGTTGCCTATATTAGCGGCAACCATATTAAGTGGCGGACAGTGTACTTTGAAAAATGCACCTATGCTAGAAGATGTTTATGTGCTTTGCGATGTATTA
Source organism: Clostridium argentinense CDC 2741 (assembly GCF_000816675.1). Classification (GTDB taxonomy): domain Bacteria; phylum Bacillota; class Clostridia; order Clostridiales; family Clostridiaceae; genus Clostridium_J; species Clostridium_J argentinense. The sequence goes on from NZ_AYSO01000019.1 coordinate 207,742, forward strand.
AGGTCACTTTATGCAGACGTAGATATAGATTCCAAAAGTAATATTGTAACAATAAATACTTCAAGATTAAATGATAGCAATGTTGATCATGATTTGGTGAGAAAGATGAGAGCTTCATTTTTAATAATGGGAGCAATGATTGGACGATTTGGAAGGTTTAAAATTTCTCTCCCAGGAGGATGTAATATAGGATCAAGACCTATAGATCTGCACTTGAAAGGATTATCAGCTTTAGGAGCAGATATTACTATGGGGCATGGATATGTAGAGGCTACAGCAAGAAAGTTAATAGGCAAAAAAATATATTTAGATTTTCCTTCTGTAGGAGCAACAGAAAATATAATGATGGCAGCAGTTTTGGCAGAAGGAGAAACCATTATTGAAAATGCAGCGGAAGAACCAGAAATTGTTGACTTAGCTACTTTCCTAAGAAAAATGGGTGCAGATATTCAAGGTGAAGGAACAGACACCATAATAATAAGAGGTGTGGATGCATTGGATGGAGTAAGTCATACACCTATATTTGATAGGATTGAGGCAGGAACGTTTATGATAGCAGCTGCCATTACTAGAAGCAAAATAAAGATAAATAACATTGATGAAGAGTATCTAAAACCAGTTATTGCAAAATTAAAGGAAATGGGAGTTACAATTGAATGTGCCAACGATAGTTTAATTGTTGATGGTAATAATATATTAAAACCTATAGATATTAAAACTATGCCATATCCTGGTTTTCCAACAGATATGCAATCTCAAATGATGAGCCTCTTATGTACGGTAAAAGGAACAAGTCTAATAACAGAAACTATATTTGAAAATAGATTTATGCAAGTTGGAGAACTTATAAGGATGGGAGCAAACATTAAAATAGATGGAAGATGCGCGGTAGTAGAGGGGGTAGATCTTCTCACAGGTGCAGAAATAAAAGCAACAGACTTACGTGCAGGTGCAGCATTAGTATTAGCAGGGCTTTGTGCTAGAGGAGAAACTACAGTATCAGATATATTTCATATAGATAGAGGATACGTTTCTATAGAAAAAAAATTGAGGGAGCTAGGAGCAGACATTGAAAGAATTAGGGTATAGATAAAAGAGATTATGGATTTTATTCATAATCTCTTTTATTTTACTTAAAAATAAATTAGTAGTTATATTATTGGAGATTTATTAATAAATATCTAATAACTTTAATAATATTTTGACAGCAATATTATAAATACATACAGTAAATTAACGTAAAAGCTTATGGAATACTGAGTAGGAGGAGAATAAAATGAGATCTACAAATAACTATAGAAATATAAACAAATGCAAAGGGATAGTCTCTGAGGATTTAGCTTCACAAATTATTAGGGTGCTAATATTTTTAGCTTTAGGATTTGTATTTTTATTATTATCAACTTATTTTATTTTAGGAGGTAATAAAGAAGAAACCACTAATCCTTTTGAAATAAAAGAGCAAGAAGTAAAGATGAAGGATGGTAAGACTGGAAAGGGTACAACAGCTACTTATAATATTAATGTACCTGTAGTAAAAATTTATCTTAGTAAAGAGAATAGAGTTGTAGAACTACCATTAGAGGAATATGTAAAAGGAGTAATAAGCAGTGAAATGCCTATAAATTTTGAAATAGAAGCTTTAAAGGCACAGGCAGTAGCAGCAAGAACATATACCATAGCACATACTAAAGTATTGGGAGGAGGATGCTCAAAAGGAAATGGTGCAGATCTTTGTGATACTATTCATTGTCAAGTTTATATGAATAAGGAAAAAAGAATGGAGCTTTGGGGAGATTCAGCAAAGGAAAATTGGGAGAAAGTTGAGGAAATTGTAAAGGCAACAGAAGGTCAAGTTATTACTTATAATAATGAATTAGCAAGAGGGGCATATTACTTTTCAACTAGTAGTGGAAGAACAGAAAATTCTGAGGATGTATTTGTTAATGCTCTTCCATATTTAAGAAGTGTCGAAAGTGAAGGTGAGGAACAGGCACCTAGATATAAAAGCACTGTAAAAGTACCTTATGAGCAGTTAGTAGATAAAGCGAATAATGAATATAATGCTAATATGGCAGTAAGCAACATTAAAAGTCAAATTAAAATATTAGGACGAACTGAGGGAGGAAGTGTGAAGGAAATAAAACTAGGAGATGCGGTTATAGCAGGAACTAAATTCAGGACTTTATATAATTTAAATTCCGCTAATTTCAATTTGAATTTTTTAGATAGTGAGTTAGAAATAAGTTGTAACGGTTTTGGACATGGTGTAGGTATGAGCCAGTGGGGGGCAAATGCTATGGCTAAGGATGGAAAAAGCTACAAACAAATATTAAGTCACTATTATAAAGGTATAGAAGTAACTAAAATTAATAGGTAAATCTAAAAATAAAAATTAATTATCTTTAAAGATCAAATAATTAACATATTATATATAGATAGAGATATCAGTTACAGAGGGGTGTACCAGTTCTAAAATTAATTCTTTTTGAAGGTGTGAAGTAACTTCCCATGAAAAACTAACAGCTCAAGTATCTCTATAGTATTAGTTAAATTTATTAATATTGTTCAAAATTATACTACACCTCAGAGGGAACCCTTATACAATTGAAAATTGAATATTAAGAATGAAGAATTATTGATATTCCTTCTTTATGGAAGAAGTTTTGAACTAATTTCAACCTTAATTGTGAGTTTTGAATTGTGCATTACTTTAAGTTGTGAATTAAATATTTAAGTAAGTAGTTGTTAGCTATACATAAACTTTTTAGGTGTTTTATCTATAGATGTACTACTTCAATTTAATCTATATATTTATATAATTTTATTATTAAATTATTTGTATTTCTACCTTATAGGATTGAGAATTAATTTATTTCTAGTATTTTAAGTATGAATGATTAAGGAAAATATAATATTAATGAAAGAAAAGTGATGAAATCACTTTTCTTTTTTTATAAATAAATTTTATTCTGCATAAAATTTATTAACCATTTTTGTGCTTACATAATATGTATATATAGAGGTAAACTACTAATCTTTTTATTCTAAACTATTATAATTTAAATTTCAGTTAATAACTTTTCAATTAAATCTAATTAATTTTCACATTTTTTTATTTATATTAAAAATATTATTGTAAAAAATGCAGTTATATAAATGTGTCTATTAATAAATTAATTTGAATAGTAAATTTAGTCGAAAAATAAGGAAAAAATTTCATATGTAAATTGAATGAAGTTATTTATATAGGACAACAATACTAGTGGAGGTGTTTTTATGGATAATAAATCTAAATTTAAACAATTCTTGAAGAAGGAGGGCTTCTACGTAATCTTATTTGTATGTTTATGTGCTGTGGCTACAGTAGCAGTTATAACAGCTGGAAATAGAAAAGATGTTGCTACTAATCCACCTGTAATAGAAGAAACTGCAAAAGCTGAGGGTGATTCGGTAGTAGACCCTAAGAACTTTAATGATGCATTACAGGTTAAAAAAGAAGAATTAGAACCTGTACCAAATGTTCAAGTTCAGAAGGAAAATGATAGTAAGGCTGTATCAAAACAAGATAATAGTGAAGCTGTAAATCCTGTTAAAGGTTCATTAGCAAGAGCTTATTCAGAAGATCCTGTATATATGGCATCAACTAAGGATTATAGACCACATTTTGGTATGGACATTAAGACTGAAAAAGGAGCACCTGTTGTAGTGGCTATGGATGGAGTTGTTAAATCTGTAGATGTTTCAACAGAAGGAACATATGTAGAAGTAGATCATCAAAATGGAATTCTTACTAAGTATTGTAACTTAGAAGAAAAAGTAAATGTTAAAAAAGGTGATAATGTTAAAGCTTCTCAAGAATTAGGTAAGATAGGAAATACAACAAACTTTGCTTATGAAGAATATGGTCCACATTTACATTTTGAAGTATCAAAAGACGGTAAAAATGTAGATCCAGCTAAATTCGTTAGTTATAAAAAGTAACTATTTAGTTAACCATTTATCTTAAGTGAAAAAATATTAGTTCATAACTAACTTAAATATTAGTCATTTTCCGATTATGTCGGAAAATGACTGATAACAAAGTAATTTAAACCAAGTTTTTAGCATATTTATAAATATAGAAGGGTTAAGGAGGTAACACTTTGAAAGACTACATCGAAGATAGAGTACTAGAGGTTGCAAAATATATTATTGAATCTCAAGCTACTATTAGAAAAACAGCTGTAGTATTTGGGGTAAGTAAGAGTACTATACACAAGGATATGACAGAAAGATTACCCAAGATAAATCCAAAGATTGCTGAAGAGGCAAAAAATATTTTGGATTTAAATAAAGCTGAAAGGCACATAAGAGGCGGTAAGGCCACAAAGATGAAATATAAAACGATTGAAGGATAAAATATTTCGTATTATAATAGGAGAATATAAAAGATTTTTATTATAAGTCTGTATATATTAAAATACGAAAGAGCAGGAGTGAATTTTAAGATGTTTTTTTTCGGAATGGGGACAGACATGGGTATAGATTTGGGTACCGCTACAGTGCTTGTGTATATTAAAGGTAAAGGTGTTATTTTAAAAGAGCCTTCAGTAGTTGCCATAAACAAAAATGCAAATAAAGTTTTAGCAGTTGGAGAAGAAGCTAGAAAAATGATAGGAAGAACTCCAGGAAATATAGTGGCAATTAGACCACTAAGAGACGGAGTAATTTCAGATTATGATGTAACAGAAAAAATGCTTGAACACTTTATAAGAAAGGCTTGTGGAAATAAGAAATCAGCTCCAAGGGTAGTAATCTGTGTTCCTTGTGAAGCTACAGAAGTTGAAAGAAGAGCAGTTGAAGATGCAGCAAGAAATGCTGGTGCAAAAAAAGTTCATTTAATAGAAGAGCCTTTAGCTGCAGCAATAGGTGCAGGTCTTGATATTTCAAAGGCAAGTGGAAATATGGTAATTGATATTGGTGGAGGTACCACAGATATCGCAGTTATTTCATTAGGTGGAATGGTTGTTAGAGAATCAATCAAGGTTGCGGGAGATAATTTTGATGAATCAATAACTCGTTATATAAGAAAGAAACATAAACTTATGATCGGTGAAAGAACTGCTGAAGATTTAAAAATTAATATAGGTTCTGCCTATAAAAAAGAAGAAGAAATAAGTATGGAAATAAGAGGAAGAGACCTTATCACAGGACTTCCCAAAAATATAGTTGTTAATTCAACAGAAATGAGAGAGGCTCTAGGAGAGGCAGTAGCAGCTATAGCGGAATGTACTCATGCAGTATTAGAGAAAACTCCACCTGAACTTGCAGCTGATATAGCTGAAAAAGGTATAGTTATGACTGGTGGTGGAGCACTTCTAGATGGATTAGATAAGCTAATACAAGATTATACTAAAGTTCCTGTATATGTAGCTGAAGATTCAGTTTCTTGTGTTGCACTAGGAACTGGTAAAGCTTTAGACTTCATCGATAAAATGGATGATTCATTCAGTGGAGAAGATTTATCATTTTATTAATTTAATATGAAAGTTAGTTATTAAAAGGACATACTCTAAAGTATGTCCTTTTAATTTTAGTCTTATTAGCAAAACCTACTATTTGAAAATTAAATTTTTTAGAAGGAAGATGCAGGAGGGTTGAGTATAGAAAATTTGAATGCATTACTTAATTAATAAAATGAGAAAATTTTAAAAAATCTTTTTTATTCTACTTTATTTTATAACTCTTTAACATGATTCTTTAGATTAAAGAAGCCATAATTTTTATTTTAATATTGTAGGATAAAATTAAAAAGTCTCTCTAAAATTAGAGAGAACTTTCTAGGATTCTTTTGAAATTTCTTCGTTAAAAACTAAATAATAAGAGTGTATTAGTGCACGAGTTACTACTTTAGATAATTGCATTATTAGGTTTAGTCGTATATTTCTATTTGTAAATAATTCAGTGTCCTCACTAGAGTCTACAATTCCAATTATAGATATATCCCCTACTTGAGGAAGTTGTTTTCCCACACCTTTTCCAGGATTAATGGGGAAATCTCTTGCTTGTATTTCTCCTATACTTGAAAAAGGGCCTAAACAAGCATCTATACCAATTATTTTCGCATCTGGATGTTTGGTTTTTATTTGAGATAGTTTACTTTCAAGATTTAAGGCATGAATAGGTTCTGATATTGTACCATAAACTGGTAGTGGAAACTGTTTCTCCTTTAAAAAAGTTCCTACTAAAGGTCCTAAAGAGTCCCCTATGCATCTATCAGTTCCTATGCAAATAATAATAGTATTTTCATCCAAGTAGTCTTTAACAAAATTTGCTAAATTATAATAGGCTAAGGGACTGTTATAATGTGTCTTCACTCTAGTCACCTATTACACCTCCTAATTAATTATTTATGATTATATTTTAAATAATGTGTATTCTTAATTAATTAAAAATTAAAAGTATAAATTATAGGAATAAGTATCTTAATATTGAATTTTAATAAAAAATCTATATTGAAATTTATAAACATATCTAGCATTTATTAAAGAGTAACTAATAAGTTTATAAATTAAATAGTGTTAAAGAATTTTATACACTATATACAATAGTCTTAATAAAATATATATGCTAAATAATATATAGTAATTAGTGAATTTTATAAAAATATAGAGATATATAGGAAAGTAAAGAAATTAAAAGAAAAACTAATAATTGAAAAATATAAGCATTTAAAACATGTTTTTAATTGCTATCAAGTTACTAAAGATTACATCGTGATAAATGTATATTTGCTAAATTTTAGGTAAAGAATTATAAAAGATATTTTAACTACAAGGATGTGATGTAATGAAAAGAAAGATTTATTCTTTTATAGTTATTCTTTATACTATATTCACTATATGCATTTTTAAATTTTATGCTACAGATAAAAGGAACGAAGAGATAGTGTCAAATATATTTAATAGAGAGAATATAATGATAGATAATGATCAAATTTTCGGTATCCATGAAAAAAATGATGAACATAAAGAGTTAGAGAAAGAAGAGAAAATAGAAAAAAATATTCAAATGGATAATAGTAAAAGCAAATTTAATGATATGAATTTAGATACAAAGCTATTTTCAGATGAACTTGATGAAAATGTAGAAGTAATAGTAGAAGGAGAATTTGATTCTTATAATATTGAGCAGAGGAAAAAAAATTCAGTAATAAAAGTTCCACCAGAAGAGATTGAGACAGCATTATCCATTAATGATAAAGTAAAACTTTTTACAATGAGTGATAAAATACCAAAAGAGGAGCAGAATAAAATTAGTGATTATCTGCAATATAAAAATCAAAAGATTGGAGTAAGAAAAAGCTTAGATGTATTAAAAAATTACTTATCAGAAAAAGAACTTTATGAAGTTAAGAACATAGCGAGAAAGTTTATAGATATGGATACTGTGGAGAATACTGATTAATTTATATTGTAAACTCCTTAAAGATAGTAATTTAAATACGTTTTAGTATTTGCTAAGGGCAAGGTAACATTTTTATTTTAAAAATCTATATTATAACTAGAAGAATTTTAAATATTTTAGGAGTTGGTGATATGCCTTCTAGTAATTTAGCTTCAGTGTCAAATTTAATTCCTGCAATTTATAGTCTGGAACCTAAATCTATACTAGAAATAGGTGTTGGATTTGGTAAGATAGGATTTTTAGTTAGAGAGTATTTAGATTTAAGAGAGAGTACTGATGGGGGATATGCACCTTGGAATATATTAATAGATGGAATAGAAATATATGATAGATATATCACGCCAGTACATGATTATATTTATGATAATATATATATTGGTAATGCAATTGATATCTTAAATAAAAAAGATTTTCCTAAATATGAGTTAATAGTACTTGGAGATGTTATAGAGCATTTGAAAAAAACAGATGGAAAAAAGTTATTAGAAGCATGCTTTAAGGTAGCAGATAGTGTTATAATATCAACACCATATATCTTTTATAAGCAAGATGAATGCTATGGTAATGATGCAGAACAGCATTTAAGTGGATGGGATATTAGTGAGTTTAGAGTTATGGGAGCAAAGTATGTTTGGATATCAGGGATACTCTTATTTGCTATATTTACAAATAAAGTATTGAACTATAAAACAGATAATTTTTTAGACGATTTATTATTTGTAACTCCACAATTACATCATATTAAAGATTTAATAACAGTTTATTTATCTACTGAACAATATGACTATTGCATAGAAGCCTGTGAAAAATATGAAAAGTTTTTTAAAGATGATTCATTCTTTTCAAATATGAAAACGGTTGCTCTAAACATGAAAAATAAAGAGATGCTGCAATAAATTTTAGTTTAATATATAAGATAGACAATAATTATAATATAGTAAATAACGTGTATTAAGGAATTTACATGCACGTTATTTAAGTGAATCCTTAGCTTTGAAAGAAATAATATATAATTAAAACAATAACTATAGTTATACGAAATATGAAGTAAAAATAAGAAAAATGGAGATAATAAAGTATAAATACCGAAAATGATGCAAAAAAAACTTGAAAAAATAGTTATAAAATTATATACTATTCCTTGTCAATGTTCTCAGGAATTTTTCTGAAGAACTTGTGAAAATACTGATATCTATTGATAGTAGAGCAACTTATAGTAAATATGGCTAAGTTCTACTTTAATGGTCAGTTTTATAATGTGGAGGAGTTCCCGAGAGGCCAAAGGGGGCAGACTGTAAATCTGTTACGTTTCGTTTCGATGGTTCGAATCCGTCCTCCTCCACCAAATTATGGTCGCATAGCTCAGCTGGGAGAGCATCTGCCTTACAAGCAGAGGGTCACAGGTTCGATCCCTGTTGCGACCACCATCAAAAATTACATAATATGCTGGCATGGCTCAACGGTAGAGCAGCTGACTTGTAATCAGCAGGTTGTAGGTTCGATTCCTATTGCCAGCTCCATAATATATGGAGGAGTTCCCGAGTGGCTAAAGGGGGCAGACTGTAAATCTGTTGCGTTTCGCTTCGATGGTTCGAATCCGTCCTCCTCCACCAAGTAAAAAGCTACATTTGTTCTCTTGTTTTGAGAGTTCATATGTAGTTTTTATTTTGTAATAATCATGATTTTATGCGTAGTAGTCCGAAGTCTGCTGCGTTTTTTTATTGTCTATATATTAGAGTTAAATTCATAGCTTTTTAGGCGAAATCTTTAAGTCAACTTATTAGTATGAAAGGATTGCTTTACCGCTACTATTTTTAAATTATGCTTTAAAGAGCATTTTAAGGCATGGCTAATAATGCATTAAAACAAATATCTTCTAATATAATTAAAGTATGTATTTAGATGCGGATTTATTTAAGTTTGGAGGATAACAATATGAGAGAAAGGATTTACAATATTTTATCTAATATTATATTGCGTAGTCGTAATGTAGCTAATACTAAAGCTAATATAGTCATATCAAAGGAATTTCCTTATGAAATTGAAATTATCGCTGAAAATTTATATGTACCCTGGGCTATAGCGATAAGCGATGAAGGTAAAGTGTATTTTACGGAGCGGCCTGGAACAATTAGAGTGATTGAAGATGGCAAACTTAGTACACAGCCACTAATCACATTTGGTGCACCCTTTATAAGTCAAGGGGAAGGCGGATTAATGGGGATTGTGCTAGACCCAAATTATTCGCAAAACCATTATATGTATGTTATGCATTCATATGTAGAAGGCAATCAAATCTATAATCGGGTTGTTAGATTAATTGAACGGAATAACAAGGCGTTCATTGACCGGATTCTTCTGGATAAAATCCCTGGTGGACAAATTCACAATGGAGGAAGGATAAAGATAGGGCCAGATAAGAAATTATATATAACAACAGGAGATGCAGCAAATCCTGCATTAGCACAAGAGTTAACCAGTACAGCAGGGAAGATATTGCGAATAGAATTAGATGGCAGTATCCCAGTAGATAATCCAATTCTTAATTCGCCTATTTATAGCTTAGGGCATAGAAATCCTCAAGGCTTAGCGTGGAATTCAAAAGATATCTTGTATGCATCAGAGCACGGACAGATAGGACATGATGAGATAAACATTATACGACCAGGAGCAAATTATGGATGGCCTCTCGTTCAAGGAAATGAAGAGTCTAAAGAAATTGCAACACAAAAACCTTTGATACACAGTGGAGAAGATACATGGGCACCTTCTGGTATTGATTTCGTAAATCAAGGACCATGGCAAGGGAAATTGCTAGTTGCTACTTTGCGTGGAAAACAACTACTTGCTATCTCTTTAAATGAGGACGGAACAGAAGTTAAGAATGTAGAATCATGGCTAAAGAATGAGTATGGGCGTTTGCGTGAGGTTATTCAGGCGGAAGATGGATCAATTTATCTAACAACCAGTAATATGGATGGAAGAGGAAATCCTAGTGTAGGTGATGATAAAATTATCCGACTCATTCCAAAAAAAAGTGATATTTAGAGAAATAAAGAGAAAGTATTTTTCTTACAGTATCTATAGAGAATTTTTTGAGAGTCTCCATGTATGAGGTAGCGTCTTTTGTTTGTTAATCTTATCTTCTTATCTTTTTAAAAAATAGCTGAATTCTTCTCATATTATAATATGTGTAATGTTTATGGAAAAATTTTCTCCTTAATATAATTTAAAGTAGTGATGTTGACAGAGAAATGACATTATGTTAGTATTTATCTAGTAAACTTAATAATAAAATAATACTCTTATCAAGAGAGGTGGAGGGAAACGGGCCCTATGAAACCCGGCAACCGGTGCGTATGTACAACGGTGCCAATTCCTGCGGAAGTAATTCTGCAAGATAAGAGAGTGCAAGTATGTATATTTAGCCTCTTCTTATCTAAGAAGAGTTTTTTTATTTTATAAACGTAGTGAGGAGGAGATTAAGAAATGAGAAGATTATTTACTTCAGAGTCAGTTACAGAAGGACATCCAGATAAAATGTGTGATCAAATATCAGATGCGGTTTTAGATAGTATATTAGAAAAAGATCCTAATGCTAGAGTAGCTTGTGAAACAGCAGTAACTACTGGTATGGTTATGGTTATGGGAGAGATAACTACTAATTGTTATGTAGATATTCCAAAGGTAGTTAGAAAAACTGTAGAAGAAATAGGGTATACAAGGGCTAAATTTGGATTTGATTGCAATACTTGTGCTGTATTAACATCTATTGATGAACAATCTCCAGATATAGCTCAAGGTGTTGATGAGGCAATAGAAAAAAGAGGACAAGAAAAAGAGGAAATTGAAGCTGTAGGGGCTGGAGATCAGGGAATGATGTTTGGATTTGCTACATCTGAAACTGAAGAATATATGCCTCTTCCAATAGCTATGGCTCATAGATTATCAAGAAGATTGGCAGAAGTTAGAAAAAACGGAACTTTATCATATTTAAGACCAGATGGAAAAACTCAAGTTACAGTTGAGTATGAGGATGAAAGACCGGTAAGAATAGATACAATAGTTATATCAACTCAACATTGCCCAGATGTTTATCAAGAGCAAATTTATGAAGACTTAATGAAGCATGTTATAAATGCTATAGTACCATCTGAATTATTAGATGAAAATACTAAATACTATATTAATCCAACTGGAAAGTTTGTTATAGGCGGACCACAAGGTGATTCAGGATTAACAGGAAGAAAAATAATTGTTGACACTTATGGTGGATACGGAAGACATGGCGGTGGAGCATTCTCAGGAAAAGATCCAACAAAAGTTGATCGTTCAGCTGCATATGCTGCAAGATGGGTGGCTAAAAATCTAGTAGCTGCAGGAGTTGCATATAAACTAGAAGTAGAACTTGCATACGCTATAGGAGTAGCTAATCCTGTATCAATTGAAGTTGATACTTTTGGAACAGGAAAGGTATCAGATGATAAGATTGTTGAAATAATTAAAGAAGTATTCGATTTAAGACCTGGTGCTATAATAAAAGAATTAGAATTAAGAAGACCAATATACAGACAAACAGCTGCTTATGGACACTTTGGAAGAACAGACTTAGATCTTCCATGGGAAAAATTAAGTAAAGTAGCCCAAATTAGAAGATATATATAAGCATAAAGCCCTGTACTTAATTTAGTACAGGGCTTTATCAATGGAGAATTGACAATGGACGATTGAGAATTAAGGTGGAAATTATTTTTAGAAAAATAATTTCTGTAATAAACTTTTTGACTAGCAACACAATTGCTAGTTTTCCACCTCTGGGGAACAGCGTTCGTTAGTTTTCTTAATACGTCTTATAGTTTAATATTTGTTCGATAATATATGGCGAACACTACTTACCACTACAGTTAATCAATTCTGAATTTATCAGTTACTACTGAGAAATATCCGAAACTCTTCATTCTTCATTATTAATCCTTAATTCCCAAGGATTTAAGCTATTTTCACAGAAAGTTTATTTTTCAGAGTATATTTTAAGTTTTCACATTGTATTCCTATATGCATAATTTAACAGGTTTGTAATGATTATGAATTGGCAAAAATATATTATATATAGAATATATTTTTGCCAATTCATAATGAAAGACTTAAAATAGCATAAGGTTCATAATTGAATTATCAATTATTATAAATTAACAGTTTTTAATTATATTCTGTTCTATATGGAACGCCTATGAAGAATAGAATTAGAACCATACAAGCAGCTATGATATAATTAATCAAAAGAAGAATTTTTAGGAGAGATTTTCATGATAGATATAACAGGGATAATAGATGATATTGTCTTTAAAAATGAGGATAATGGTTATACCATTGCCAATATAAGAAATGGTAATATTAGAAAAACTATTGTAGGTATAATCCCTTATATTAGTGAAGGTCAGCATTATAAAGTAACAGGAGAGTTAGTGATTCATCCTAAGTTTGGGGAACAACTAAAAGTATCAGGTATTGAAGAAATTTTACCAAACAGTATCTTAGGAATAGAAAAGTACTTAGCTAGTGGAGTTATCTCAGGAATAGGACCTGTTACTGCAAAAAAGATAGTTGATTTTTTCGGAGAAAGAACTTTAGAAGTTTTAGATAATAATATAGAACGATTAAGAGAAATTAATGGTATAGGGGAGAAAAAAATTGAACTTATAATGAAATCTTATTCCTCACAAAAAGAGCTTAGAAGCATTATGATTTTTTTTCAAACCTATGGAATTTCTGCTAATCAATGTATGAAAATATATAAAAGATTTGGGGCAAATTCTGTAGGAATTGTTAAAGAAAATCCATATATATTAACAGAAACTATATCAGGAATAGGTTTTAAAACAGCAGACAACATAGCAAAAAATTTAGGTATAGATAAAGATTCTCCTTTTAGAATTAAAAGTGGAATAAGATATGTTATAAATGAATTTTGTCTTTTAGGAAACACATATATGCCACTAGAAAGGCTTATTGTTAAGTGTAAAGAGATTTTATCTGTTGATGAAGAAAGCATTCAAAAATCTGTATATGATAGTGTTTTGGAAGGTAAGTTAAAGATGGAGAATATATATGGAGAAAGTGCAGTTTTTACTATTCCATATCTCTATGCAGAATTAGGTGTAACAAGAAAAATTGTTGAACTTGCATCAAGTTCTTATGATGAGTTAGAGGTTAATGGAGAAAAGGAAATAAAATCTTTTGAAAAAGAAAATGATTTAAAATTTGCAAAATCACAAATTGAAGCTATAAAAGGAGCAATATCTTACGGTGTTGAAGTTATTACAGGAGGTCCTGGTACAGGAAAGACTACAATAATTAACTGTATTGTTAGTATATTCGAAAAGGCTGGTATGAAGGTGTTTATGGCTGCGCCTACAGGGCGAGCTGCAAAAAGAATGACAGAAGCTACTGGAAGAGAAGCTAAAACTATTCATAGGCTTTTAGAGATAGGTGCAGGAGAAGAGGGTATTGAACTTTTGAGAGATGAAAGTAGTCCTCTTGAATGTGATGTTTTAATAGTAGATGAGGCTTCAATGATAGATATTAATTTAATGAATAACCTTTTAGGGGCAATATCATTAGGCACAAGATTAATAATAGTAGGAGATGTAGATCAACTTCCATCTGTAGGTCCAGGAAATGTACTTAGAGATATTATAGAGAGTAATTCTATAAGGACTGTAAGACTTAATGAAATATTTAGACAGGGTAAAGAAAGTATGATAACAGTAAATGCCCACTTAATTAATGACGGTAAAATGCCTATGCTAAATAAAAAGGGTAGCGATTTTTATTTTATAGAATGTTATGATACGGAAAAGATATTAGAACAAATTATATCTTTAATAAATACTAGACTTCCTAAATTTAATAGATCATGGGATAAAACAAAACATATACAAATTTTATCCCCTATGAAAAAGGGTATAGTTGGAATAGATAATTTGAATAGAGAGCTTCAAGATATATTAAATCCTAAATCAAAAAATAAAATGGAAAAAGAGTTTAGAGATATAGTTTTTAGAATTGGTGATAAAGTAATGCAAACAAAAAATAATTATACTTTAAAATGGAATAAATATAATGCTGAAGACGAGGCTAATGGTATTGGGGTATTTAATGGTGATGTAGGCTATATAATTGATATTAAAGAAGAAAATGATACAGTTGTAGTTAGTTTTGAAGATGATAAAATTGTAGAGTATGACTCTGTATTTTTAGATGAACTTACACTTGCCTATGCAATAACTATACATAAAAGTCAGGGTAGTGAATTTCCTGTAGTTATAATGCCAATGTTTATGGGGCCGCCACTACTTATGAATAGAAACTTACTATATACAGGTATAACCAGAGCAAAACAAATGGTTGTTCTTGTAGGTTCTCAAAAAGCTATTAGTTTTATGAAGGATAATGATAGAACTTTTGAAAGATATTCAGGGTTAAAATGGAGAATAAAAGAAATATTTGATATATGATTTGAGGAGATAACTATGGCTATAAATATAAACATGTTTAGAGGTAAAGAAGAAGTAAGTCAAGATATATTAAGATATTGTCGAAATAAACATGATAGATTAAATGTTATTTCTTATTTTTATAATACAGCTACAATTTTTTTAACTACTATATTCTATTATTTAAATAATAATAAATCTATAGTATATATAACTAATGAAGTTGAAGGTAAAATAGAGATTCTAAATTATATTAATAAAGAGAAATATATATATTTAAAAGATTCATCACAGGAAGTTAAAGGCAAAATGATTATATGTAATTATAATAGAGCATTATACTTAGGTAATAGATATGATTTAATTATCTTTGATGATTTAGGGTATATGCCACTTCAAGATAAAAAAAGCATAGAAAGAATTTTGATTCGGCTTTGTAATGATAGTGGGATAGCTATTTCGTATTCTATTGAACCTGTATTTCTGAAGGATGATAATATATATTTTCCTATGAATAAGAATAAAACACCATTAATTGAACCTAGAGTAATTACTACGAGAATTAACATAAATGAAGACTTACCATTAGCAGCTTATGAATATTTAACTTGGGCTATATCTTTGAATAGAAGAACTATAATATATGTGCCAGATAAGATTAAAGTCCTAAATATTTATAGCTATATGGATAAATTAAAAAGAAAATTAACAGAAAATATATATTACCATATAAAAGATAAAAAAGATAAGACATATATTAAAAAATTTTTATCTTCGAATAATAGTATTTTAATTACAGATGATTATGATGAGTTCCATGAAGATTTAAATAATATTAATGTAATGGTATTTTTTGCAGATGATAAAATTTATGATTATAAAACTCTAGTTTATATTACAAGTAAGGTAGAAAGAGCGGAATCATTAGAACGAGGAGAAGTGATTTTTCTTTGTAAAGAAGAAACACAAGATATACATAAGGCTAAATTTATAATGAGAGAATTAAATAGGAAAGCGTGGGAAGAAGGATTTTTAAAATTTTAAAATATTTAATACATTGTATATCTTTAGTAATATATCCGACGAAAGAACAATGCATTATATGTAAATCTTATACTAAAGATAAAATAATATGTAACAGTTGTGAAAGCAAAATAAAGTTTATTAATAAAAGTTATTATATAATAAAAGAAAATAAGAGATATAAATGCTATATTATAGCAAAGCATGATGACATTATTAAAAAACTTGTATTGTCTTTAAAATATTTTAATAATTATTTAGCAGCAGAGCTCTTAGGTAATTATATGGGTGATTTAATTGAGAAAGAAGCTTTAAAAGTTGATATAATTACTTTTGTGCCTATAAGTAAAAATGTAAGAAGAAAAAGAGGATATAATCAAGCTAAACTTTTAGCCCAGGTAGCATCTTCTAAAATTAATAAACCTTGCTTAGATCTATTAGAAAAAGTCAAAGAAACTAAGGATCAAATAGGATTAGATAAGGAAGAAAGATGGAGTAACGTCTGTGATTGTTTTAAGTTTAATGAGAAGTTCTGTATTAAAGGAAAAAATATTTTATTAATTGATGATGTTATAACTACTGGGGCTACAGCTGTAAATTGTGTAAAATTATTAAAAAAATTTGGAGCTGGAAGAGTATACATCTTGACTGCTTCAAAAAGTGTAGTATAATAATAAAATATAAGTCGGGTTTGTGGTTGAAAGTCGATGCCAGTCGCAGGCAAAACGATCCACGTAAGTTAAACAAAGTTTTAATGAGCATGGTGCGGCTTAGAGGTAAGTCCTGCCGTGAAAAACGAGAGGGTTAGTAGTGAGAGGGTGAATCTGGGTAGCGAAAGCTCCAGCAGGCGAGTGTGGGGTCAAAGACCAGGTCAAACGACTTAAAAATAATGCTATGTATACAATATCGTATGCATAGCATTATTTTTTGTTAAGAAAAATATTATTAAAATAGAAATTTAATTTAAATCTTAAAAATAGTAAGTTCTACTAAAAATAAAGCGTATTGTATTTGACACTTACTATCATAAATGTATAAATAGCTATAACCAATTTAGAGACTTAAGCATAAAATAAATATGATAGGGGGGATATATATATGAATAATATAACATTATATCCTGAAGCGGATATTTTTGTGACATCGCAGTTTTTTAATGCCAATTTTTCGAATGTAAAATATTTATTTACAGGTAATAAATCGGTAGCTCAACCCTTTAATAAATTATTTAGGTCATTGCTAAAATTTGATTTTAGTGAATTTGAGAATGAGAATGTAAAAATAGAAAAAGCTTCTTTATATTTATATGTAAGTCATAAATTAGACATGCACTTATATAATGAAGATATTAGGCTTTATAGAAATTTAGAAGATTTTGATGATTATTTAGCTACTTGGAATCATTCCCCAAGTTATTCTGAAGATTTCTATTGTACTACTATGGATGATGCGGAGGTTGATTCTTATATTGAATTTGACATCACTTCATTTGTAAATGGATGGATTAATAATAAGTATCCTAATTATGGAATGACTTTAGTTGGACTAGAAAATGATACAGCTACTTTAATACAATATGATTCAAGTAGGGGTGACAATTCACCTTATATTGAAGTTGAATTTTATTATTATGATGGAGATGATGAATTAGAAGAGTATGGAGGAAGAAGTATCTCTAGAGGATGTTGCCATAATCATTGTAATAACTGCATACAATGTGTTGTAGGTCCAACAGGTCCAACTGGGCCAACTGGAGCAACAGGTCCAAGGGGAGCGACAGGCCCAACAGGAGCGACCGGTCCAGCAGGCTCAGCAGGAGCAACAGGAGCAACAGGTCCAATTGGTCCAGCAGGCCCAGCAGGAGTAACGGGAGCAACAGGTCCAATTGGTCCAGCAGGCCCAGCAGGAGCAACCGGTCCAGCAGGAGTAACGGGAGCAACCGGCCCAACTGGTCCAGCAGGTCCAGCAGGAGCAACAGGTCCAATTGGTCCAGCAGGAGCAACTGGAGTAACGGGAGCAACAGGCCCAATCGGTCCAGCAGGAGCAACAGGAGCGACAGGACCAACAGGTCCAGTAGGTCCAGCAGGAGCAACTGGAGCAACAGGCCCAGCAGGCACAGCAGGAGCAACAGGAGCGACAGGACCAACAGGTCCAGTAGGCCCAGCAGGAGCAACGGGAGCGACAGGCCCAACCGGCCCAACTGGCCCAACTGGTCCAGCAGGGGTAGCCGGACCAATCGGAGCGACAGGAGCAGCTGGAGCGCCAGGAGCAGATGGAGCACCAGGAGCAACAGGTCCAGCAGGACCAGCAGGTCCAGCTGGAGCAGACGGAGCGCCAGGAGCACCAGGAGCGCCTGGAACTCCTGGAGCAACAGGTCCAACTGGTCCAACAGGTCCAACCGGAGCTGGAATAACTAGTTATGGATATTTTTACTCACCAGGTACAGCCCTTGGATTAGGAGTATTCCTAGGAGGGGCAAGTTTACCATTAACTAATAATGGTGTGGTTGTAGGATTAACTCATACACCAGGAAATGCACAGGTGACAGTGAATAATTCAGGTGATTATGAAATTCAGTTCATAGTTGCTACAACGTTAGGTGTTAATGCAGCATTTGCAATTGCAGTAAATGGTGTAATTCAAACTAATATTAATTATAGTGTTTTAGTAGCAACAGGAGAAGTTAGTGGACAGGGAATTTTAACATTAGCGGCAGGAGATCAAATAACAATAGTTAATAATTCTCTTATTTCGGTAACATTATCATTGTTATCAACCATATCAGTTTCACTGACAATTAAGCAATTAAGATAATATTTTATATAAAATTTAAATAGCTCTTTGAATTTTCAAAGAGCTATTTTTTAAAAAGATGTTTTACAGTTTTAATTTTATTTTTATCAAATAGTTTTTACATATTAATAATTAAAAAATTTCAACATAAATTATAATAAAAATATTTATACATAATTTATAATGCTTAAAAAGAGTATAATAAAATTGAGAAATAATAAGTGTTTATAGTACTCTACGCTATATTTTCTCATACCCACGCATATAATTATTATATCATAATTATGGATAAACTGCATTCCTAAAAGTCTATAGAAAAATATAATGTGAAAGAGAGTAAAAGACATGTAGAGGGTTATTAGCTTTATGTTTCGAAAAATTCAAAAAAATTAAATTGAAAGTGATCGGTATAAGTATTACAATATTAATACAAACTAAATAAGGAACATGAGTGCTACAAACTCTAGAAAGGGGTTGTAATTATGAAAGTAAAATCAATAGGTAAAAACATCGAATTAACAGAGGCACTAAGAGAAGTGGTAGACAAAAAAATCTCAAAGTTAAGCAAGTACTTTGCGGAGGATGTTGTGGCTAATACAACCTTAAGTGTTGAAAGAAATAAACATAAAATAGAGGTTACAATACCATTTAATGGTGTGACATTGAGAGCTGAAGAAAAAAATGAAGATATGTATGCAGCGATAGATTTAGTTTTAGATAAAATTGAAAGACAAATAAGAAAGCAAAAAACAAAATTGCAAAGAAAAAATCATGGAGATTCATTAAGATTTCATAATATAGATGATTATGTTTATGACGATGATAATGTTGAACCTAGAATAGTTAAAACTAAAAGATTTGCAATAAAGCCAATGTCTACTGAAGAAGCAATTCTTCAAATGGAGCTTTTAGGACATGATTTCTTTGTATATAAGAATGGGGAAACATCTCAAGTTAATGTATTATATAAAAGAAAAGATGGGAATTATGGTTTAATAGAACAACAATTTTAATACCTAATATATAGAAAGCTGGTAGGCAATCTACCAGCTTTAATTTAATTTTGTTCCAATTCTTTTTTAAAATGTTAAATTAAATTTACATTATTTTTTTAATAATTTTGAATAATATAACACAGAAAGTTGAAGGAAATATAAATAAATGCTATAATTTTAAAGTGCATATTTATTTACTATTAAACATAAAGATGAATTTACTACATATTATTATTAGCTTATTTGGGCTATAATTTTTATATGTTATAATATCAGTAGTTGCTAAAACCAGTTATACATAGATCAAAGTTTAGATGAAGAGTGAGGATGACGGTCATGAAACTTTTTGAAAAGATTTTTGGAACATATAGTGAAAGAGAAATAAAACGTATTATGCCTATAGTTAAAAAAATAAACGAATTAGAAGCAGATATAGAGAAACTAAATGATGAACAATTAAGAGCAAAAACAGAAGAATTTAAAAATAGGCTTAACAATGGTGAAACTTTAGATGATATACTACCTGAAGCAGCAGCAGTGGTAAGAGAAGCATCTAAAAGAGTTCTTGGCCTAAGACATTATGACGTCCAGTTAATTGGTGGAATTATACTACACCAAGGAAGAATTGCAGAAATGAAAACTGGAGAAGGAAAAACTTTAGTGGCGACTCTTCCAGCATACTTAAATGCCTTAACAGGTAAAGGCGTTCATATAATTACAGTTAATGACTATCTTGCAAAAAGAGATAGGGATGAAATGGGAAGAGTTCATGAATTTTTAGGACTTACAGTTGGAGTTATTATTCATGGACAAAGTCAAGCTGAAAAACAAGAACAATATGGCGCAGATATAACTTATGGAACAAATAATGAGTTTGGATTTGATTACTTAAGGGATAACATGGTTGTATATAAGGAAGAAAAGGTTCAAAGAGAGCTTAATTATGTTATAGTTGACGAGGTTGACTCTATATTAATAGATGAAGCTAGAACTCCGCTCATTATATCTGGTGAAGGAGAGAAATCTACAGAATTTTATAGAGTTGCAGATTTTTTTGTAAAATCATTAAAAGAAGAATCAGATTATACAAAAGATGAAAAAGCTAACTCTGTTATATTAACAGATGAAGGTGTTGAAAAAGCTGAAAAATACTTCCATGTTGAAAACTATGCAGATCCAGAGAATATGAATATTCAACATCACGTAGTTCAAGCACTAAAAGCTAACTATATGATGAAAGATGAAAAAGACTATATCGTTAAAGACGGTGAAGTTATAATAGTTGATGAATTTACTGGAAGATTAATGGAAGGTAGAAGATATAGTGATGGTCTTCACCAAGCAATAGAAGCAAAAGAAAATGTTAAAGTAGAAAAAGAGTCTAAGACTCTTGCAACAATTACATTCCAAAATTATTTTAGAATGTATAAAAAATTAGCAGGTATGACAGGTACAGCGCAGACAGAAGAAAGTGAATTTAGAGAAATCTATGGATTAGACGTTATTGTTATACCGACACATAGACCTGTTATAAGAAAAGATCAGCCAGATACTATATACAAAACTGTGCAAGGAAAATATAACGCTATAGTTAATGAAATAGCTGAAACTTATAAAAAAGGTCAACCAGTACTTGTTGGTACTGTAAGTATAGAGAAATCAGAAATATTATCTGTGATGTTAAGAAAGAAAGGAATACCACACCAGGTGTTAAATGCTAAATACCATGAAAAAGAAGCGGAAATAGTTGCTCAAGCTGGACAAAAATCTATGGTAACAATAGCTACTAACATGGCTGGACGTGGTACTGACATAAAACTTGGAGAAGGTGTTGTAGACCTTGGAGGACTAAAAATAATTGGTACGGAAAGACACGAGTCTAGACGTATAGATAACCAGCTTAGAGGACGTTCAGGTCGTCAAGGAGACCCAGGTGAATCAAGATTCTACATATCATTGGAAGACGATTTAATGAGAATTTTCGGTTCTGAAAGAATAGCAGGAGTTATTGAAAAATTGGGACTAACAGAAGATGATGCTATAGAGAGTAAGATGGTAAGTAATGCTATAGAAGGTGCACAAAAGAAAGTTGAAGGTAATAACTTTGATATTAGAAAGAATGTTGTTAAATATGATGACGTTATGAATAAGCAAAGAGAAATTATCTACAGTCAAAGAGAGAAAGTGCTTACTGGAGAAGATTTACAAGATCAAATTCAAGGTATGATAGAAGATGTTATAGAATCAGCAGTTAAATCTCATATTAGTGGCGTTGAGGAAACCTTTGATGATGAACTTAAAAACCTTATAAACTACATGGAAGAGTTATTTATGGAAAAGGGAACGTATACTTTTGAGGAGCTTGAGAAAATGTCAAATGATGAGCTTAAAGAAAGTTTCTTAAAAGTTGCCAAAGAAATGTATGATTATAAGGAAGAGGTATTTGGCGAAGAGCAAATGAGAGAAATAGAAAGAGTTATACTTCTTAAGGTTGTTGACTCTAAATGGATGGATCATATAGATAATATGGATCACTTAAAACAGGGTATTGGGTTAAGAGCGTATAAACAGCAAGACCCATCTCAAGCATATCAAATGGAAGGTAGCGATATGTTTGATGAAATGATCGATAATATTAAGGTTGAAACGGTTAAATATTTATTCCATGTAAGAATAGAAAAGGCACCAGAAAGAGAAAGAGTGGCTAAGGAAACTTCAACTAACGAAGATAGTTCACTTACAAAAGTGCCTTTAAAAAAGAAAGAAAAGCCAAATAGAAATGATCCTTGCCCATGCGGTTCAGGACATAAATATAAAAATTGTTGTGGAAGAGGAGAATAATATTGATACTGCAATTAGAAGAAGCATTAAATGAAGTAAATAATCTTAAAGAAAATTTAGCGGAAGTGAGGGTTTCTCTTTGACATTGCATCTCTTAAAAAAAATCTTCATGAATTAGAGATGAAAATGCAGGAACAAAGCTTTTGGGATGATGTAAATAAGGCTCAAGAGATAACTCAAAATGCTAAGGCTATTAATGATAAAATGGAAAAATTTAATTCTGTAAGCGAAAGAGTTGAAGATTTGGAAGTTTTAATACAGCTTAGCATAGAGGAAGAGGATGAAAGTTCTTATAGAGAAATTAAAAAAGAACTTAAGGAATTAAGTGATATTGTTGATAAGTTTAAAATAGAGATATTACTATCTGGTGAGTATGATAAAAATAACGCTATTGTAGCACTTCATACTGGTGTAGGCGGTAATGATGCTCAAGACTGGACGGAAATGCTCTATAGAATGTATACAAGATATTGTGAAAAACAGGGCTTTAAAGTTGAGGTATTAGATTATATACCGGCAGATGAGGCAGGAATTAAAGGTGTTACTTTAAAGATAAGTGGAGAATATGCCTATGGATATTTAAAAGCTGAAAAAGGTGTTCATAGACTTGTTAGAATATCTCCGTATAATTCAAATGGTAAACGCCAAACCTCTTTTGCTGGATGTGAAGTCTTACCTGAGCTTACTGAAAGCCAAGACATTGAAATAAGACCAGAGGATTTAAAAATTGATACTTATAGATCTGGTGGAGCTGGAGGACAGCATGTTAATAAAACAGAATCAGCTATAAGAATTATGCATATACCAACAGGTATAGTAGTTCAATGTCAAAACGAAAGAAGTCAGCATACTAATAAAGAGTATGCCATGAAAATGCTTAAAGCAAAACTTATCGATTTAAAAGAAAGAGCGCATAAAGATAAAATAGAAGATTTAACTGGAGAAGTTAAAGATAATAGTTTTGGTAGTCAAATACGTTCATATGTATTTCATCCATATAATTTAGTAAAAGACCATAGAACAGGTGTGGAAACTGCAAATATAAATGCTGTTATGGATGGCGAACTTGATGAATTTATAACTGGATATTTAAAGCAAAACAAATAGAATAATACCTCTAGGAACTTTACCTAGAGGTAATTTTTATAAAGAAGAACTATAGGCATTATAAACGAATATTATAGAATTAATATGTCGACATTTTCAAAAGATAATTATATAGCTTATTTTCTATAATCTTATGTCAATATAATTTACTCATAAATTCATTATGAACAGCTTATATGTGTTTTTGTCTGGAATAAAATATCCAGTGTATTTTTAGCTAGTTAATTTATTTAAGGAGCATAATTCTAACTTGCATATGTGGAAAAAATGTGTTAAAATATTCTAAATTTTGATTCAGGAGGAATAGTTGTGATTTTAAAATACCAGTTAATAAATTACACAATTCATCATCATCATTATTAAGACTTGGTTTATGGAAAAAATTAGCCATAGATACAAGTCTATTAATGTTACTAGGATATTGTAACTATGGTGATGATAAGATAAATGCTAAATTATCAGCTCTATAGGTACAGCACCTATAGGGTTTTTTTATTATAAAAATTTATAATTTATTGGAGGGAAAATAATGAGTAAAGAAATTGTGAGACCATCTATATTGCCAGGATTTATGGAACTATTACCACAAGATCAAATATTATTTAATAAAATCCTTGAAAAAATACAAAAGGTTTATGAAAGATATGGATTCATACCTATAGATACACCAGTAATTGAAAAATCAGAGGTTTTATTAGCTAAAGGGGGAGGAGAAACAGAGAAACAAGTTTATAGGTTTAATAAAGGAAGCAGTGATCTATCTTTAAGGTTTGATTTAACAGTTCCATTAGCAAGATATGTAGCTGAGCATATGTCAGATTTAACTTTTCCATTCCGTAGATACCAAATAGGAAAGGTATATAGAGGAGAAAGAAATCAAAAGGGACGATTTAGAGAATTTTATCAATGTGATATTGATATTATTGGCAATGGGAAATTAAATATTATAAATGATGCAGAGATTCCAAGTATAATTTGTTCTATATTTAATGAAATAGGATTAAAAGAGTTTAAAATACACATAAATAATAGAAAAATAATGAATGGTGTTTTTGAACATTTTGAAGTTTTAAATAAAGTAGAAGCTTTAAGAATTGTTGACAAAATAGATAAGATTGGTATAGAGGCAGTAGAAGTGGAATTGGAAAAAATAGATATTTCTGCTGACAATATTAAGGGAATTATAGAGTTTATTAATATTAAAGGAACCAATGATGAAATATTAAATTCTCTAAAGGAATTAGAAATCTCAAATGACTCTTATACTGAAGGAGTAGAAGAGCTTTCAAAAGTAATTCACTATATGAGATGCTTTGGAGTATCAGATAAAAACTTTATTATAGATTTAAAAATTACTAGAGGATTAGATTACTATACAGGTACTGTTTTTGAGACTATGCTAGATGAGTATCCACAAATAGGTTCTGTATGCTCTGGTGGCCGTTATGACAATTTGGCTGAATATTATACTAAAGAGAAACTTCCGGGGGTTGGAATATCTATTGGACTTACAAGACTTTTTTATCAACTAAAAGAAGCTGGAATTATAGAAAGTAAAGGGGTTTCGACATTAACAGAAGTTTTAGTAATTCCGGTAGATGATTCTCTAGATTATTGTATTAATGTTGCTAGTAAACTAAGAGAAAAAGAAATTATTTCCGAAGTGTATTTTGAAGAAGGAAAAATAGCTAAAAAACTAAATTATGCAAATAAGTTAGGTATATCAAATGTAATCCTAATTGGAAATGATGAAGCAAAAAGTGGCATATTAACTTTAAAAGATATGAGTGCTGGAAATCAGTATAAACTAACTATTGATGAAATAATAGAAAAGATTAAGTTTTAGATAAACAATAAGAATTCTAAATTTATATGTGGAGTGCAAAAGGAAATAATAATTTATTATTTTCTCTTGCACTATTTATTTCAAATTTAATTATAATTTCGTGCTATTTAAAAGAGCCTTAACGTTTTTGGTTGCATTTAATAATGGACTAATTGACTTATCATAGTTTAAATTATCTATTATATTTGCTATAAATTGAGATATATCAACCTCTTTAAACCATTTAGAATCTTTAACATTTTGAGGAATATAGGTCAGATTTGTTGAGTATACTTTGTTTATTAGACCTTTTTCATAAAACTCATTAAATTTATCAATACCCTCAGTAAATAATGAAAAAGTTGTTGATACATATATTTTTTCAGCTTTATGCTTTTTAAGTTCTGTTACTATATCAAATATGGACTCTCCAGAAGAAATCATATCATCAACAATTAATATATTTTGTCCTTCTATGCTTCTACCTATATATTCATGTTGAATAATTGGATTTTTACCACTAACTACTTTTGAATGATCTCGCCTTTTATAGAAAAGGCCAATATCAAGGCCAAGTACACTAGAGTAATAGATAGCTCTATCCATTGCACCTGTATCGGGGCTTATTACAAGCATTTTACTCTTATCTATAAATAAGTCTTTTTCTTCTTTTATAAAAGTTTTAAGGATTTCATATGTAGGATAAAGATTATCAAAAGATATTAATGGTACAGCGTTTTGAACATTAGGGTCATGTACATCAAAGGTAATTATATCGCTAACACCTAGCCTTTCTAGCTCTTGTAGGGCAATAGCACAATCTAACGACTCTCTAACCTTCCGTCTATGTTGTCTTCCAGCATATAGTAGCGGCATTATAACAGTAATCCTTCGTGCTTTACCGCCTATTGCAGATAAGACTCTTTTTATATCTTGAAAATGATCATCCGGACTTTTATGATTTTTAAATCCAAACATTTCATAGGTGCAACTATAATTCCCAACATCACATAATATATAGATATCTTTACCTCGTACAGTATCTTCTAATACCACTTTACCTTCACCATTAGAGAAACGAACTTCATTAGTAGGAATAAGATACGACCTTTTACAAGTGTCCTTATCATCAAAATTATCATATAAATCATTTTTTCTTTTTTCTATTAAATAACTATCAATTTTATTACCCAATTCACCACTACTTTCTAATGCGATAATCCCTAACTGTCCATGAGGAATAGAGATTGGTGAGTTTATATTCATAATATCATCTCCTTATAAATACTAAGAATCCTTACTTTTATTTTGCATCAATTCCTAATCTGATATTTAAAAAAGTAAAAATATAATCTCTAAAATATTATAATTTACAATTATTCGTTATTTATTTCATCTCCTCCAAAGATTAAATAAATATATAGCTTAGCTATAAGCAAGAAAAATATTATAGTACCTAAATGAGAATTATATTTATTGTAATAAGTATTTACTCCTATATCAAAGATAAATAATATTCCTAATAGTATGTTTAAAATACTTTGCAATATATAATGTTTAGAATTATTTTTTTTATACAATAATTCTATGGATAATTTTATTAAATCAGATAATATTGCTATAGCACATACAATGTAAGATATATGGCTAAAAGAAAATTTATTAACTATGATATATAAGAAAGACCCTGTTAATAAAGATAAAACTACAATTATATCTAGAACACTTTCTATAATATAAACTTTAGCTTTGCTTTTTACACTTTTTATATTTTTAAAGATATTTATCAATGATTTTATAGCGAATAAAAACAACAAAAAACATAATATTTTTAAAATCATGGTGTATTCTCCTTAGCTTTATACTTTTCAAGTAAAATATAACTAAATAATTAAAAATATTAGTACTATATTTATCTATTCTTTATAAGTCATATTTATCCTTTAAAACATTAATAAACCTATAATTGCTTTTAAGTTATTGCATATCTTCTTATAATAAAAAACTAGCAATTTTATTGCTAGTAAGTTATATAATTTCTTATTCAATTTTCATGTTTTCTATAAAGATAAGAAAATAAAAATACGCCTAATATGGATACTGCAAATACTTGTTTATTATAATAAACTAAAGGATTATACTTATAATAATTTCTTATCAATTCTTGAGATATTACGTTGAAACATCTTTTTATTGCATCTTCATCTATATATTCAGCTTTATCTTCAAGAGTATGAATTCTAGATAAATCATAATCTGATAATGTTACTGCTTCTATATTATTTCGTCTAAAGCCTTCATGGTCACTAGAATTTTCAAAGAGATAATTAAAATATATTTTTTCTTCTTCAAAAATTTTAGATAAATCTTTTATTAATGCGGTTTCCTTAGTATCTTTATCTCCACCCATAATGCAAAGAGGTACACCTTTAAGGCTTCCTATCATATCAAAGTTATAAAGTTTGCTTTCTGAAATTTTGTCTTTATATTTATTTAAAAATTCATTTGAGCCAATGCAACCAAATTCTTCTGCATTAAATGCTACAAATAAAATATCTCTATCAGCTTTTCCTAGCTTTTGAATGTAACTTACCATTTCTAAAAGAAAAGCAGTACCAGAAGCATTATCTAAGGCCCCATTATAAACATTTCCTAAGATATCTTGTCCCACATGATCAAAGTGGCAAGATAAAATTATAGGACTTTTCTTACTATCAGCACCCTTTATATATCCCATAACATTATTTACATTAGCTTGAGAAATTTCATAAGGTATATATACATATATAGAATTACCCATATTTAAAAAATCGTTTAATCTTTTCAATTCTTCCATTTTCATCTTTATATATAGATCAAAAGGAGAATAAATCATAAAAGAGCTTCTAAAGTTTAAGTCATCGGTATCTGTAGCATAAAACACTATTGAAGCATTATCAGTTTTAATAACTAAGGCCTCATTACTACTATTTTTAATGTGATTTTTATCAAAGGTTGCTTCATTTACTTTAAAGTTAATGAAATCTTCTTTATACTCCACTCCATAATTAAATTTCTCAATTATATTATTATTACTATCCATTACTAATAATGAAGGATCACCTTCTAATACCTTAGGATATTTGATGCTAAAAGATTGTAAAAAAGAATCATCAAAAGGAATTAAATTATTTTTTATAAACTTATCTTTTATAAATTTTTCAGTTATTTGATTTTCTAGAGTTCCTGCCAATCTTCCTTTTAAATCATCATGAGATAAATATGCTATAGTTTCTTTAACATTTGAAGTATTAAAGTTATATATGTTAAAATGGTTTTGGAAACTTAAGGAAGAAAGAACAAGAGAAACACAAAGTAGATAGCGTATAATAAATTTTTTCATAACACTCTCCTAATAAAAATATTTCTTATTAATAATATGTATGTGTATAATAAGGTATGATAGGAAGTGTATAGATAATTCACAATGCACAGTTCACAATTCACAATTAAGGAGGAAATTATTTTTAGATAAAATAATTTCTATTATGTGGCGAACACTGTTCACCGTTACAGAATCAATTCTAAATTTCTCAGTAGTAACTGAGAAATATCCATAATTGTGAATTTTGCATTGTGAATTGTGAATTATATTTAGTGGTTTTCTAAAGAATTAATAATGGAGGTAAATGAATGAATTGTATTAATGAGAAACTTATAAAAGAGTTTAGTTTAAGTAAAATTCAAGTTGATAGTGTTATAGAAATGTTAGATGAAGGTAATACCGTTCCTTTTATAGCTAGATATAGGAAAGAAAGAACAGGAGGTCTTGATGATATAGTTCTAAGAAGCTTTTCAGAAAGACTTAACTATCTTAGGAATTTAGAAGAAAGAAAAGAAGATGTTATAAGGCTTATAGATGAGCAAGGAAAGCTTACAGAAGAAATAAAGGTGTCTCTTATAAAAGCTGAAACATTAACAGAAATTGAAGATATTTATAGACCATTTAAGCCTAAGAAGAGAACAAGAGCTACTATTGCAGTGGAAAAAGGATTAACTCCATTAGCAGAAGCTATATTTGAAGGTGAATTTAAAGGAGATATAGAAGCTTTAGCTAGTGAGTTCATAAGTGAAGAAAAAGGTGTAAACACTATAGAAGATGCACTAAGTGGTGCTATGGACATTATAAGTGAAAGGATTTCTGATACAGCTGAGTATAGAAAGTATATAAGAACTTTAGTTTTTAATGAGGGTATTATTGAAACTAAAGGAGATAGTGAAGAAACTACACCTTATGAGATGTACTACGAATATAGTGAAGCTGTAAAATCTATTCCTTCTCATAGAATCCTTGCAATTAATAGGGGAGAAAAAGAAAAAATACTTTCTGTTAAAATAAGCTGTGATATGGATAAGATTATAGAATACTTAAAAAGACAGACTTTAAAAAATAATAGTATAACTGATGAATTTATAGAAAAATCTGTAGGAGATAGTTTAAAGAGATTAATATATCCTTCAATAGAAAGAGAAATCCGTTCAGAACTTACAGATAAAGGTGAAAATGGTGCTATAGATATATTTAAAGCAAATCTAAAAGCTCTACTTATGATTTCACCTATAAAAGGAAAAACTGTTATGGGATATGACCCAGGATTTAGAACAGGCTGTAAGATAGCAATATTGGATGAGACGGGAAAATTCTTGGACAATGTTACTGTTTATGCTACTGCAGCTAGTGAAGATAGTATTAAAAAATCTATAAAAATCCTTAAAGAAATGGCTATAAAATATGATGTAGATGTTATTTCACTAGGGAATGGTACTGCTAGTAGGGAATCAGAAGAGGTTTTAGCACAAGTTATAAAGGAAGTAAAAGAAGAGAATGGAAAAGATATATACTATGTAGTAGTTTCAGAAGCAGGGGCTTCAGTATATTCCGCTTCAGAACTTGCTACTAAGGAATATCCTAATTTAGATGTAACTGTAAGAGGCGCTATATCCATAGGAAGAAGGCTTCAAGATCCTTTAGCAGAACTAGTTAAAATTGATCCTAAATCTATAGGGGTAGGGCAATATCAACACGATGTAACTCCAAAAAAATTAGATGAATCGTTAAAGGGAGTAGTTGAGGATTGTGTTAACACTGTAGGAGTAGATCTAAATATAGCTACGCCTTCATTATTGTCTTATATTTCAGGAATAAACTCTACTATTGCACAAAATGTTGTAGCTTATAGAGAAGAAAATGGTAAGTTTAAAAATAGAAAAGAACTTTTAAAAGTAAAAAGATTAGGTGCTAAAGCTTTTGAACAATGTGCTGGTTTCTTAAGAGTTATGGAGAGTGATGAACCACTTGATAATACATCTGTTCACCCAGAAAGTTATAAAGCAGCAAAGAAATTATTAGATATTTTAGGTTATAGTAAAGAAGAACTAAAACAATTTAAGCTTAAGGATATAGATGAAAAAGTTGAAACCATGGGGGAAGAATCTTTAGCAGAACAAATAGAGGTAGGGATTCCTACATTAAAAGATATAATAAAAGAAATTAAAAAGCCAGGTCGTGATCCAAGGGAGGAGCTTCCAAAACCAATATTTAAAAGCGGAGTAATTGAAATGTCTCAACTAAAACCTGAAATGATACTTATGGGTACAGTAAGAAATGTATCAGATTTTGGTGCTTTTGTAGATATAGGAGTACATCAAGATGGCTTAGTACACATAAGCCAATTAAGTGATAAATTTGTAAAACATCCACTAGATGTAGTTAAAGTAGGAGATATAGTAGAAGTTAGAATACTAGAAGTAGATGAAAAAAGAAAAAGAATATCACTATCTATGAGAAAGTAATGAAGAAATAAATACTTAAATAAGACTTATAATAAAATTTATATATATTTTATTATAAGCCTTTTTTAAATTTTCTTAGTTTAATATAAAAATAATCAAAATATTTTCTATCTGAATTATTTTCTTTAATTTACCATACAATATAGATGTTTACATAGATTTAAAATTTTTATACTATTAATCTTTAGTTTTAAAGAGTAAAATGGTGAATAATTGAGCAATATATCAAAAATAAATATAAATTTACGGAAATAGACTTTGATAAATTTAGATAGAAAATTAAGAAGATAATTAAGTTAAAATAGACAAATTTCGATATTGATTTCATCATTTAAAAGTAGTAATTTATATTTTGTTATGTAAAAAGAGAATTTATTAAAAGGTTTAAATTTATATAAAATATTAGAACATCTAAAATACTAGTTAAATATAGGGCGAATATTTTGCTGAAGATGTTTAAGTATAGAAATGAGGAAGGAGTTAGTATGGGAGCATATTTACAAGGTGGAATTTGTTATAATATTATAATTTACAAACCAGATTTTGAAGATAGTAATTTAGAAGTTGATAAAGTTTTAAGAGCGTTAGATGAAAAAATCGATATGAGTTTGTATAATAAAAAAGAATCAGAAAAAATTATATTATATGTATTAAAAGAGGAAGTACTAATAGAAAACATAGAAGATTTTTTAAAGGCTCAATTTCAAGTCTATAATTTAGAAGATGAGTTAAAAGAAGAAGTTTTAAATCCTATAGGAGAATGTGAGGACTTCGAAGAAGTGGTAAGTTTAGCTAAAAAAGGAAACTATAATAATCTTGGTCATGGTAGTGTACTTGAACATATATATGTTGATTCAAAATATGATATTAGAGTTTGCTATGAATGTATAACCTTTCTTAAAGAGGGAAAAATGGTTCTTGAGAATAATACTAATTTTTTATTGTACATAGAAAATTTAATTAAAATATCCTCAAAATACAATAAATTAGGAAGTACAGTTAAAGTATTTATAGAATAGATAAATTTATTGTAGATATTGCAGTAAACTGAAATATTATAAAAAGAAGGTATACTTGAAGTTAGCATTATACACTTATATATATGAAATTTGACTTTTATTGAATATAAAATATTCTTAGAACCTTTCTATTTTAAATACTTTAAATTAAAAAATAATCAATAATATTGTATGTTTTTAAAAGAAAGTGACATAATATAGGGGAGAGGATTATAGAGCTCTGTAATTAGCTCTATTATATACGCAATAAATGAGTTTTAGTAAATAACTTTTGGTAGAAGTTATTTACTATTTTTTTTATCTATCTTAAATATAAAATCTGATAAAATTTTATCACTTCTTATATCATTTTTATTTTTCATTAGCATCTTAACATTTTCTTGTTTATAGCAGAAAATAGCTAATATAGTTATTGTGGTTATTGATGTTATTGAAAGAACCACAATACAAAGGATGATATTACTCACTATATCACCTCCCGGAAGCTTTAATAAGCCCTACAATCCTCTCATGTTTAGATACAGAGGAGGTAATCACGTATATAATATTGTATCTAAATGTATATCTAAATTATGGGACAAAATCTAAATAAATATTCAAATAATTATAACTAATTATCATTATTCTATTGAGAAAATTTTAAAATTGTTATATAATTAGATTGTGAAAAAAATATTTTGATACTCTTCAGGGCGGGGTGTAAGTCCCCACCGGCGGTAAAGCCCGCGAGCCGAGAGGCATGATTCGGTGAAACTCCGAGGCCGACAGTATAGTCTGGATGAAAGAAGATTGTGTAAGAATTATTCTGCCCTGACGTATTTTTTATATGTCAGGTTTTTTAATTTTTATATGATTCCTAGAAGTTGTATAAATTTAGGAGGTATTTAAAATGAGAAAAAATTTTACACTAGATAAGATGATTAAACTTTCATTATTATCAGCAATTGCTTTTATACTTATGTACTTTGATTTCCCAGTATTGCCGACTTTCCCATGGCTCAAGATGGATCTTAGTGATGTACCAGCGTTAATGGGAGCCTTTGCTTTTGGACCATTAGCAGGGGCAATAATAGAAGCTTTTAAGAATGTATTAATATTAATACTAAAAGGGACTCATACTGGATTTGTTGGAGAATTAGCAAATTTTTTAATTGGGATTTCATTAGTTTGTCCAGCAGCATATATTTATCATAAGAATAAAACTATAAAAACAGCATTAATTTCAATGACTATAGGGCTTATATCTATGGAGATAGTGGGAGTACTTGCAAATGTATTTTTATTAATTCCACTATATATGCCAGATATGCCACAAAGTGAGTTAATAAAATATGTAATGTATGGAATGTTACCATTCAATGGAATAAAAGCAGTGATAATTTCAGCGCTTACATTTATATTATATAAAAGAGTTTCCGTATCAATATTTAAAGTGGAACCTATGGCTAAAAAATTAAATAGAAAAATAAGCTAGGATTTTATCCTAGCTTTTTATGTATTGTGAAAGAGATATATAACTATATAGATATACCACTTCTAAATTTAGTCTATCTCTGAGAATAATTAACATTTATTGGTGCCTTTTTAAAACTCTAAATTCAAAATTCACAGTTCACAATGCACAATTTTGGATATTTCTCAGTAGTAACTGAGAAATTTAGAATTGATTAACCGTAGCAGTAAGCAGTGTTCGCCAATAATAATTAGCAATTGTATTGCTAGTTAAAGAATCTATTAAAGAAATTATTTTGATCAAAAATAATTTCCACCTTAATTGTGAATTTTGCATTGTGAATTGTGAATTAAAATACTATAGAGATATACATTAGTTTTCAAAGTAGTATATATATGATTCCTTAATAAAAAATTCTTATAACTGTTTTAATATAAAATAAAAAAAACCGTGATAATTATTCACGATTATTTAAATATCTCTTTTCCACATTATAAGTCCATCTTCTTTATTATCTTCGTAATAGCCTTTTCTAATTCCTTCAACTTTAAATCCATGATGCTCGTAAAGTTTTTGCGCTGCTATATTTGAAGCTCTAACCTCTAAAGTCATAGCAGTTACACCTTCCTTTTTACATATAGATTCAAGACTATCAAGAATTATATGACTATAGCCCATTTCCCGATATTCTGGATGAAGAGCTATATTAGTTATATGGGCTTCCTCGAAAATAACCCACATTCCACCAAAACCAATAACTTTATCATTATTTTTTAAAGTCACATAGCGAGCAAATTTATTAGTTAACTCTTTTTCAATAGATTCTAAACTCCAAGGAATAGGAAAGCTTAGTGATGATATTTCTTGAACACATTTAGTAGTTTTAGTATTCATTAATTCAGTATATAGACTATCCATTACTTTTCATTCTCTCTTCATATTCTCTTTCTGCTTGAGAAAGTCTTAAATAAATTGGAGCAGCAGCATATATATCATCCTGTATTCCATCACTTAAATATTTTACACCTATTTGTCCTAAAGAAGCTGCTCTTGCCAAATTCAGATGGGATGGAGCAAAATTAATATTTTCTAATTCATTAGAAAGTTTTTCTTTAAATTTATAAGTTCCATCACCTATGAAATATATAGATTCATTTTTTTCTTTTAAAGTAGTTATAAGCTCATCAAGAGAAATTACCATAGGTTCAGTTAATGATATAAGATTATTATCTTTAAATTTATATAGAGCAGTATATACATTTCCCCTTAAAGCATCCATAATAGGGCATATAAGTCCATTAGCATAGAATAAGTTATTTGCTAAACCGTCCAGTGTAGAAACACTTAGAAAAGGTTTTTTAGAAGCTTGAACCAACCCTTTAATAGTAGCCATACCAACTCTAAGACCAGTGAAAGAACCAGGGCCTTTAGAAACTACAAATCCATCTATATCATTTATATTTAATGAGGTATTTTTTAAAACCTCATCTATCATTGGCATAAGAATTACGGAATGCTGTTTTTTATAATTAAAATTTATTTCTCCAATTAATTTATCATCTTCTAATATAGCTACAGTAGCACATTCTGTTGCACAATCTAAGCTTAAAATTCTCATAGTGTTAACTCCTTTATATAGTCATATCTTAAACCAGTATAATTTATAGTTACTCTTCTACAACAAGAGCCTAATTGTGGAATTTTTTCTAAAACAATTGTTAGGCTATCTTCAGGGATTAATTCTTCAATATAGTTTGCCCATTCAATAACACTAACTCCATCACCAAAAATATATTCATCAAAGCCAATGGCTGCAATTTCGTCAGGATCATTAACTCTATAAACATCAAAATGGTAAAATTTTAATCTTCCATTATCATATTCATTAACTATATTAAATGTAGGACTTGTAATGTTATCCTGTATATCTAGCCCCTTTGCAATACCTTTTGTCAAGTGAGTTTTACCTGTACCTAGATCACCTATAAGGCAAATAATATCCCCGCTATTGCAAAGCTTACCTATTTGAACACCTAGTCCTTCTGTCTCTTCTATAGTATTAACGATAAATTCCATTAAGTTCACCTCATTTAATATTTTAGCCCAAAAGCAATAAAAAGAAAAGGCAATAGACAAAGTATTGCCATAGTAGTTGTAAACTATAACTAAAAATAAATATTATTAAAATGTCTTGGAAAAATAATTAATTATTTTCTGAAAACACATTAGCAGAATTTTTTTGAGCATTAGCAATTAAAGTATCTTTCATATATTTAACTGCTTTTTTGCATATAAATCCATTGTTAGCCATATCATCTAGTATACTAAATGCCTCATACATATACATTCCTTTTCTATAAGGCCTATCCTCTGTTAAAGCCTGATAAATGTCACAAACTCCTATTATCCTAGCTTCTTCAGAGATTTCTTCAGCTTTTAATTTTCTAGGATATCCTTCACCATTAAGTTTTTCATGATGATTACAAGCCCAATCACATATATCAGATATTTCTTCAATTCTATCCAATATTAGTTTTGTATAATAGGTATGAGATTTAATAATTGAAAATTCCTCATTAGTTAGTGAGGTATTTTTATCTAAAATATCATTAGGAATGGCAACTTTTCCTATATCATGTAAAAGTCCTGCAATTTTCATTTTTAAGCACTTAGAATCGCTATATCCAACGTGTCTTGAAAAATCATAAGCAAGATTTGCAATACCTCTAGAGTGGCTTGCAGTAAAAGAGCTTTTATTATCTATTATAGAAGCAAAAATATCTGCTATATATTCAAATTCTTCTAAAGTAACATAGGTAATATCTTTAGGCAAAATATCTTGTAATATAAAAGGAAAGAAAGGTGTGTTGTTAATATCTAACCAAAAACTTTCAGCAGGACATATCTCCAAAAATGCCTCTACTATTTTAGGAGAAAAAAGTATTCCTTTATTTTTCTTAACATATTCTATTATTTTATCTTTCTGCATATAAAAAGGTATAGCTTCATCATATAAAATTTCTATAGAGTCTGCTAGCCTTATGATTTGACTTTCAATAGGAGTTAAATAATTTTTCAGTTTCATTGCTCCACTACCATCATAATTCTCATGATGATATAAAATAATATCGTACATATGGATAAACATAGGGATTTTTAATATCATATTAGCACCTTCAATACAGTGCTCTTTTATATATTCTTTAAAGGTATGAGCTTTATCAAAAATACCTTGACATCCAATATCATGGAGCATAGCTGATATATATAAGTTTTTATATGATTCATCATCTAACTGTAACTGCTTACCTATTCTTAATGAAATATAAGTTGTTCGATTAGAATGATGAGAAAATTTGGACTTAGTGCTATTATTACTATCTATATCTTCCATCATTTTTAGTCCCATATCAGAATTAACCATAGCTAAATCAAGAGCAATTGAAAGTGCATGAACTATTTTATTTAAACTAATTTTCATAAACCAACCCCACTTAGGCACCTGAAAGAAAATAATAATCGAAAGATGCCATATCCTATATTAAATATTTACTCAAATCAAACTATATTTATGTAAAAAATCTAAACTTATATAAATATATTATCATAGAGAGTGTTAATTAATGAACATTTTATTATAATTATATATTATAACGATAAAAATACTTAGGAAATATTTAAAAATTCTAATAATTGATATATAATATTCATGAGTACCTTAATACAAGGAGGGATAAACAATGTTTGTAAGTAATTTAATGTTGACAAGAGATAAACTTATAACTGTTACGCCAAAAATGACAATAGGTGAAGCATTAGAACTTATGGAAGAGCATGGATTTTTATCAATTCCAGTTGCAGAAGGAAATAAGTTTATTGGAGCTATATCGAAAGAAAAAATATACACTTATTATTATGAAAAATGTGTAGAAAGAGAATGTTTACTTTCAGATTTTTTAGTAGAAAACGTTATGAGAACTGATGTACCAATAATAAAACCATTGGAACAGGTTGAAGAAGCAGCACACTTCTTAGAGACTAGAAGTGTTTCATTTATAGCAGTTGTAGATGAACGTGGAGATTTTAAAGGTATAGTAACTCACTATGGAATATTCCATCAATTTACTGAACTATTTGGATTAAATAAAGGGCATCGTTTAGCTATTATAGCACATGATATTCCAGGCCAAATATCAAAATTATCTAAGATTATTACTGAAAATAAAGGTGATATAATAAGTTTTGTTGTTGTAGATCCAAAGAGTAAAACAGAGGTTAAAGAAGTTGTGGTAAGAGTTAGAACAGAAAACTTTGATGAAATATTATCAAAGGTTAAATCTTCAGGTTTTAATGTGCAATAATAATTAAAATATGTATAGGCTTAAATTAGGCATCTAAGAAAATAATAGGTTAAAAAGGTTAGCCTATTTTATGTAGTACAAAGCGTTAGGACTCGCTCATAGTGATGTTATGAGAAGATTTTGATGACGCAGTATAATGTAAAATAGGCTAACATACTGGATTATTATTTCTGAATACATCTTAATTGACAGTTAACAATTAATTTTATGAAATTGAATAAATTACTTTAATAAAATTCGTATTGTATTTGTGAAAGTAATGTGATATAATTAGTTTCGTTATAGGGGTATGGCTCAATTGGTAGAGTAGTGGTCTCCAAAACCATTGGTTGCGGGTTCGAGTCCTGCTGCCCCTGCCAAAAACTCAGTAAACTTTGTTTTACTGGGTTTTTTATTTATTAAAAAATCAATATAAGTTATTTAATTTCAGAACCAGTATATTTCTATATAGATTATTGCTTATAATAGAGCGAATATTTTTAAAAGTTAACATTAATTATTATTTCATTAATATATGACAGCATAAGACAATAATCAAGAATATTCTTTTTATTTCAAATTCATGCTATAATTATTTATGTACAATCTAGAATTTAATATATTTATAGAAATTATACTTAATCATTAGGAGGTAAAGCATGAGCACTTTAATTAATACTAAAGTAAAAGATTTTAATTTGAGATTTGCAGAAGAGAAAGATATTCCTTTAGTTCTAGAGTTTATTAAGGAGTTAGCAGATTATGAGAAATTACTACATGAGGTTGTTGCTACAGAAGAAATTTTAAAAGAATCATTATTTGAACGTAAGGTAGCAGAAGTTGTAATTGGAGAATATGAAGGTAAACCAGTAGGTTTTGCGTTATTTTTTCACAATTTTTCAACATTTTTGGGACGACCAGGTATCTATTTAGAAGATTTATATGTGAAGCCAGAAGTGAGAGGAAAAGGATTCGGAAAAATACTACTTTCATTTTTAGCGAAACTTGCTGTAGATAGAAAATGTGGTAGACTTGACTGGTGGTGTCTTGACTGGAATGAGCCATCAATTAAGTTTTATAAACAGTTAGGAGCAGTTCCTATGGATGAATGGACTGTTTATAGAGTGCATAACGAAGCATTGTCTGAGCTGGCAGAAAATTTTAATAATTAAAATCAATAAGACGTAAATTAAAGGGGTTATTTTTATAGCGGCCCTTAATGAAAATTTAACTTATGCATGATTTTAATTCCCGCAATAAAAATTCTCATTTATGGATTAAAAATTAAGAATTAAGGATGAATAATTATGGTTAAAACTCCAAAGCCAAAGCCTTTGGAGTTTTTTAAAATAAACTTCATTTTAGAAATTCACTAACAGTGAATTTCATCCTAAATTTTTCATTTTTAATTATTAATCCTTAATTTTTAAGGATTTAAGCTATTTTTATAGAAAATTTATTTCCCAGAGTATATATTAAGTTTTCACATTGTATCCCTATAATAATCCTAATTATCATAACTATATTAATATCTTTATAAAATAATTAAACTTTTTACAGAAAAATCAATTATGGATTAATTATTCTGTAAATCCTTTTTCTTGCATTTTCTTTTGGTTTAGAAATAATGCCATTCCTGTTTTCATTTTCTTGAAGTTCATTTTTTCATAGAATACTTCCTTGCTAGGTGAAGCATATAATATGAAGTTACATTGAGGTAAACCTTTAATAATATTATCCATAACTATTTTTCCAATTCCTTTACCTTGATATTCTGGTAATACAGCAATATCATAAATTGCAGCTTGGTAAGCTCCATCAGAAATAGCACGACCAAAGCCAACTAGAGTATCATTATCAAAAACGAATACAACTGTATGGCTATTCTCAAAAGCTTTTTTATGTATCTCAGCTTCAAAATATGCCATTCTAACTCTTTTTAAAGTTTCAGATACGTAATTCCAATCTATATTTAAGCAGTCATGTTGAACTCTGAAATTCATAAAATTCCTCCTAATTTTAAATGTTTAAATTCTTCTTAAACTTATAGTTTATATTTGAATATATATTTTAAATTAGTATCCTACATAGCAATATAAATTATAAATAATATATAACTATTAAACTAAAAAAGACTTTAGCCAATTATATAAACTATTTTTGATTTCTATCTAAAAATGCTAGTATATCATCATACACTTCTTCTTTATTAACTTCATTTAGTATCTCATGTCTTGCATCATCATAAAGTTTCATGTCTACTTGTTTAATACCTGCATCTCTTAGACTATTTTGAAGTCTTTTAACACCTTGTCCCATTAATCCTACAGGATCTTTTTTACCTGCTACTAATAGTATAGGTAAATTTGGGGGTATTTCACTTAAGTTTTCATGCTTATAATTGTTTTTAAGACCTCTTAACAAATGATAAAAATATGATGTGGAATGTATAGTGCCACACATAGTATCTTCAAGATATTTATCTACTTCCTTAGTATCTCTTGTAAGCCAATCAGAATTTGTTCGATTAGGTTTAAATTTACTATTAAAATTTCCAAAACTTAATTTATCCATAAGAGTAGCAGGAGCTTTAGGACCTTTATTCTTCATTTCCATTTTAGCTACCAATACTCCGAAGGAAAATTTAAGATTTTGTTTTCCGTTACTTCCAGATAAAATTAATGCTTTTAACTCACTGCCATAAAGTTCGCTATATCTTAAAGAAATAAAGGAACCCATGCTATGACCTAATAGGAATACAGGCAGTTCAGGATTTTCTTTTTTTATTATATCTGTTAATTCTTTAAGATTATCTACCATAAGATGAAATACATCACCTTCGCCCATGTATCCAAGTTCATTAGGGCTTGTTTTACCATGACCTCTATGGTCATCAGCATAAACAATATATCCATTTTCATTTAGAAATCTTGCAAAATCATTATATCTTCCTGCATGTTCAGCCATTCCGTGAGCTATTTGTACTACTCCTTTTATTTTTGTATCTTCTGGAGTCCATTTATATACATGAATATCTTTTTTTAGCTTATCCTTAAAATAGAAGTTGTTTAGTGTCAATGTGATCATCCCCTTTTAAGTTTATAAAAATAATGATTAGAAAACTTTAATAATCCAAATATTATGAAACCAATCTTCACGTTTAATGGAAAATATATTACCTATTTTTCTTCGTATACATTATTATAATTTGCTACAATGAATTTTGTTATTGTTTCTATAGGTATTTTGTTAATTTTAAGGAGATTTTGAATTAAGAAACCATCTATTGTAGCAGAAATTAATGAAGCCATTGCAGAAAAACTAATATCATTTTTTTTATATATTTTCTTTAGTCCCTTAATTATAGCTTCTTTGCTATAGTTGTAATTTTCCTTAAAGTATTCCTCAAGTTTTTTATTTCCCATTAATGCCTCGCTTATAAGGTATATATGGAGTTTCCCTCTAAATTCTTGAGATAAAATAGATTTGTAAACTGTAGATAAAATTTCTTCAGGTTTATTTTCACCTTCAATATTTTCTATCCAGTGTACAAGTTTATCGGTTAAGGTTTTAAGATGCCTATCTGCTATATCATATATAAGTTCATCTTTAGTGGGGTAGTAGTAGTAAAGGGTGCCTTTGCTAATTTCACATTCTTTTGATATATCTGAGAGACTGGTATTCTTAACACCTTTTAATTCAATAATTTTTGTAGCTTTTTCTATAATAATTTTCCTAGTATCTCTTTCCATAAAAAACCTCCTGTCGGTCGACTGGATGATTGTAAAATGATTTTACTGCTAACTTAGGTAATTGTCAATAATTTATGACAATGAAGTTAGATACTATAAATATACAAGAAACAATAATAAATTTAAGGGGTGTTGCGATAAAAGTAAAAATATAAAATAAAACTTAAATTAAAGAGTTATAAGCATTATACTTATAATAATCAACTGCAATAGTATTATATAAGCTTTATAGTAGTATAAAGTACCATGAAAGTATTCTGAATATTTGGTAATATATAATAAAGAATAGTTTTATATATTAATTAAGATTATGAAGAATTTAACTAAGGTATCTTAAAAAAATAATTAGTTAGTATGCTAACTAATACAACTATTTTAAATTTATTTAAGAGTTTGTTTTTAAAGGAGAAGTCTCTACAATTCTCAATTCTCCATTGAATGAGGGAGTGATGTAAATGAATAGTGAACCAGAATATCATATTAGATTAAGAGATAAATGTTTTGAAGAATTTCCTACCTTGGAGACAAAGAGATTTATACTTTCCAGATATAATGAAATTTTCTTAAAAGATATAGAGGAGCTTTTTTCCGACAAGGAAGTAATGAAGTATTCTGGTACAGAGATTATAGATGCTAAAAAGCAAGCAAAGATGTATTTAGAGAAAGTAGAAATGATGTATAAAAATAAAGAAGGCATTAGATGGGGCATAGTTGATAAAACAACTAATGAATTTCTTGGTGATATAGGGCTTTATAATATTGATTTATATTCAAATAATACGGAGATAGGATATATCGTCGTTAAGCATCATTGGAGAGAAAAAATTGCCAGTGAATGTATAGGAACTTCTTAAATTTGCTTTTAAGGAATTATATATGAATAAGATTATTGCTATGATAGATAGAGACAATTTTCCATCTATAGCCTTAGTAAAAAAGATAGGTTTTTGTGAAGATGGAGTATTAAGAGAACACTATTATAATTATCAAATGGGTGAGTATGGAAATATAAGTGTATATTCTATGTTAAGAAAAGAATATATGAAACAAAATTAAAAAATATTAGATTTTAAATAACCTTAATAAAGACTATTTATAATAATAGTCTTTATTTTTTATTCCACCTCTGAGGAAGTTAATCAATGGAGAGTTGAGAATGGAAAATTGACAATTATAGTTGAAATTAATTTCTTTAGATAGATTTTTAATAAAACAATTTAAGACTTCTCCATAAAGGAGGATATTTCGGATGTTAAAAAAAGAAAAATGTGATATAATACTTTAAACTTTACGCAATATCTTTAGATTTCAAAATAAAGGTAAATTTAATGAAGAAGTAGAATTATAGAAAAAATAAGTGTAAACCTAAAGTGAAATTATTTATTTAAAGATGCCTAAATTGATATTATAGAGCTAGAGGGGGAGAATTAAATGAGAATAGTATTATTTATGATAGTTCTTTTATTATTGTATACTCTTTTTTATAGTGTTTTAGGTCCAAGTATCACTTTCTTAAT
This sequence comes from Clostridium argentinense CDC 2741, assembly GCF_000816675.1. Lineage (GTDB taxonomy): Bacteria > Bacillota > Clostridia > Clostridiales > Clostridiaceae > Clostridium_J > Clostridium_J argentinense. Next base: position 251,184 of record NZ_AYSO01000019.1, read on the forward strand.
TATGTCAGGTGTATTTCTTATTATGGGCATATTATTTTCTTTTAAGAAAGAATTTTATGATAAGTGTATTAAATTTGTAAGTCCTAAGTTTTATGATAATTTTAATTTAAAAGATGAAAAATTTAAAGAAAGAAACAGAAAAACCAATATTGCATGTTTATATTTACTATCAGTAGCCACATTTATGAATTCAAGACTTTGTTCTGCAATTAGCCCAAAATTTACAGCAAAATTTGATTTTAAAAATATTTTGATTACAGCTATTTTTGCATTTATAATATATTTTCTTAGTTCCTACATATTTAAAAAGAGTAAAAGCAATGCTCAATATGTAATATTTTCTGTATTATTAGGCATTATTGCTGCAATAATCATAGGAATATTGATATTTAGAAATATAGAGATATTTTAAAATAGAGGTTAAAACATAACATATATAAATTAGGGGGATGGTATCTTGGACAGGCTATCTAAACTGCCTAATATAGGCAAAGTTTTAGAAGAAAAATTAATTGATGCAGGAGTTAAAAATGCTGATGAGCTAAAGGTTATAGGAAGTAAGGAAGCATTTATTAAAATAAAAAATATTGATGATACTTCTTGCTATAATATGTTATGTGCATTAGAAGGAGCTATACAGGGGGTAAGATGGCATGAATTATCACAAGATATAAAGCAAGATTTAAAGTTCTTTTTTCAATCGCTTAAATAGATATTCGGTTAAATAAATTTAGATATCCTTAAAAACAGTAGATTAGTATAGTAGCCTAGTTTATCATATTGGCTGTTGAAACCATCTATAAACTATGTGGGGGAGCTTGATTAAGGTGTATCTAAGAAATTAATAAAGGGGGAAAATTAATGTATATTGGTGAAAAAGTTAAATTAAGAGAGTATAGAAAAGAAGATATAAAAAATGCACAGGAGTATATGAATGATAGAGAGATTAGAGGCTTGCTAGTTCCTAACATACCATATCCATATACTTATGAAGATGAATTAAAATGGTTTGAAGGACAGTCAGGAAATAAAGACTTATATAACTTTGCGATAGAAACTTTAAATGATAAAAAATATATTGGCGGCTGTGGTATAAATAATATTGATTGGAAGAATAGTGTAGCTACAGTTGGAATATTTATAGGAGATAAAAATTACTTAGGTAAAGGCTATGGAACGGATGCGATGAAAGTTCTTATAAATTTTATATTTGAAGAAATGAATATAAATAAGATAAAATTAAATGTATATTCCTTTAATGAGAGAGCAGTAAAAAGCTATGAAAAATGTGGATTTAAAAAAGAGGGATTACTTAGAAAAGAAATATTCAGACATGGCAAATATCATGATGAAGTTGTTATGGGGATTTTAAGAGAAGAGTATTATGGAGAATAAAACTTTAAAACTAGATAAGAAATTTTAATATTAGCATTTAAAAACAAAAGATTTTTGTATAGAAAATATATTAAGAAAGAACCCTTGTATAAACAAAGGTTCTTTTATGAGTTTACAAAAAATATATTAATCATATGAATCAAAATCAGTTTCATCATAAGTAATATCGTCACTGTCATTAAAACACATATATATGCTTGAATCCATATCTACTGCACATTGTGGGCAGACAGTTATAAATTTACCAAAGAAACCATCAATTTTGCACAAATCTTCCGATGAACAGAGCTTGCCGCATTGCTCACATTCTTTTAAATTATCATTAGTATATCTGTCACCCTGCCAATCATCATCAAATAATTTATCTAAAGATTCCATGTTAGTCCTCCTTTATTCAACTTAATAGTTATGTATTGCCTAACTAGAGAGATAAACATTACATTGAAATATCAATAAATAAATATTTTTATCTTAAATTATGTACAGATATTTTATTCTTTATTCTTACTATTAAAATTTTAAAAATCTTTGATGATATATTCATAAAGCTACTTTAAATACAATATAACTAAATATTCTGAAAAAATCAAGTTTTTAAGGCTAGAGGATTGTATAAGTTCATAGTTGTTATGTCATAAGAAAAATAATTATGGAAAATTTTCACTATTAAACTATAAAATAAAATCACATTTAAGGTTTACTTAAATGTGATTTTTACATATAATAAAAATAGACATAAAAATCCTAATTATATATTATATTACATAATAATTATATCATAAAACAAATAACAATGTCAATAGGTATTTTAAAAAATATGGGAGGGTGAAAAAATGAATAATTTTGAACCAGACAATCATGAGGAAATTCTATATCTTGAGAGTACGCTAGGCTTTATAGAAAAAGAACTAGAGAAAGAAAAAGAAGAGTTAAATGGCAGATTAAGTAAAGTAATAGCTTCCAGAAAAGAGATGTGGGAGCAAACATCCCATTCTTCAAATGATTTTGATAAAGTTCCAGAAATGAACCAATACCTTTTTGAAGTAAATAATCAAACACAGAGCTATGAAAGTACATTGAAAAAAATAAAAAAATATGAACGTATGATAAAATCTCCTTATTTTGGACGATTTGATTTTAAAGAAGATGATTTTGATGATACAGAAAAAATATATATCGGTATCTATAATTTAATGGATCAAGAAACAAATTCAATTTTAGTATATGATTGGCGATCTCCTATTTCTAGTATGTTTTATCAATGTGAGGTTGGTAGAGGTTCATATAACTCACCAGTTGGAATAATTTATGGTAATATCCTAATGAAAAGACAGTATAAGATTGAAAACTCAAAACTTAAATACTTTTTTGATAGCAGTATAAGAATTAATGATGAAATTTTACAACAGGTATTATGTAATAATTCATCTTCAAAGATGAAAAATATTGTTGAAACTATTCAAAAAGAGCAAGATATAATTATTAGAGATACTGAAAATCATCTTTTAATTGTGCAAGGAGTGGCAGGCAGTGGTAAAACATCTATAGCTTTGCATAGAATCGCATTTTTACTTTATATAGGAATGGATTCAAAAATAAATTCTAACAACGTTATAATAATTTCTCCAAATTCTATTTTTAGCAAATATATTTCTGGGGTTTTACCTGAGCTAGGAGAGGAGAATGTGGAACAAATCACTTTTGATGATATTATCTATAAATTTTTAGGAAGTAATTCTAAATTTGAAAGTAGAAATGATCAACTTGAGTCTCTAATTCTTCTTAATAATATTCAAAAATCCCATGTAAAAATGCAAAGCATAGAATTTAAAGGTTCTAAAGAATTTATAAAACTTCTTGATAGATTAATAGAATATTTTGAGCATAATTTAATTGAGTTTCAAGATATTTATTATAACGGTAAAATTATTGAAACAAGACAACAAATAAAGAATCAATTTCTTAATAATAAAATTGGTATGCCAATAGCAAAACGACTTGGAAGAATTGAAAATATCATATTAAATAAAATTCATCCTTTAAGAAAGATAAGGATTGAAAAAATTGAGAAAATTGTACAGAATAGTCCTAATCATGAATTTGAAATAAAGTCTTTTAGTAGACTACTTTCTATAAAAGAATCAAAAGTGTTTATGAAGAATATCCATAGATTCACTAAAGTTGATTATATGGACCTATATAAAATACTTTTTAATAAAAATGATATTCTATTAAAACTATCTAAAGGATTAAATCTTCCTAGAGAGATTGAAGAAATAATATTAGAAACTAAAGAAAATCTTAATAATGGACATATTTGTTATGAAGATTGTGCACCACTTTTATATATTAAATTAAAACTAGAAGGTAATGAAGAGTTTTCAGAGATAAGGCAGGTAGTTATTGATGAAGCACAAGATTATTATCCACTTCAATATGAGGTTTTTAAGCTTTTATTTAATGGGGCAAGGTATACAATGTTAGGTGATTTTAACCAGACGCTTGAAAAATATGGAGATAAATCCCTATATGATGATATAGAAGAAATACTACACAAGAAAAAATCAGTGAAACTTTTTTTAAATAAAAGTTATAGAGCTTCTATAGAAATAAACTCTTTTTCTAAAAAAATATTAAATATTAAAGAGGATTTTATTTCTTTTGAAAGACATGAACATGAGCCAGTAATTACATTCAAAGAAAGTAAAGAATTAATTTATGAGAACATTATAAAAGATATTGATTGCTACTATAAAGAAGGCTATGAATCTATTGCAATCATTTGTAAAACTCAGCAAGAGTCAGATGAAATTGAAGAAGGATTAAATAGATTAACCCATATTAAATTATTGAATATAAAAGGTGGTGAATTTGAAAAAGGTACTTTAGTTATTCCTGCATATATGGCAAAAGGATTAGAATTTGATGTGGTTATTATATATAATGCTTCAAAAGATAATTATAAAAGTGAATTTGATAGGAAGCTTTTATATATAGCGTCTACAAGAGCATTACACCGACTAGCTGTATATTATACTGGAGAAAAATGCAGCTTCATTTAATATATTACTATTGCACCTTGTATATATATATATACATTACCTTAAAAATTAATATATATATCTATGGTACTTTAATTCACAATTCACAATGCAAAATTCACAATTAAGGTGGAAATTATTTTTAATCAAAATAATTTTTTAAATGGATTTTTTAACTAGCAATACAATTTGTTAGTTCTCCACCTCTGGGGAACAGTAGTGAAACCCTTTAGGGTTCCCCTGAGGTGCAGTATAGTTTGGAACTAAACCAGTGAATTATACCAATACTGTGGAGATATGTAATGTTATTGAAATATCGTTTAATGATGTAGATATTGTGACTTATCATACTGCACCCCAGGGGTTTACACAGAAATTAGCTATAGATTTATGGTTTATAGCTAATTTAATTTTGCTTTAGTTCTTTAGCTTATATAGACTCCAGGGGTGAAAGTTAATGCTGATAAATATCCGCAATTGTGAATTCAATAGCTTCTAAAAGATATCTTATTTTCACATATATATTAATTTTAGAGCTGGTATATCTATATATGTAAGGTGTTAATTTTTATAATATAGAGGAATTATGAAAAATATATTGAATTTAAATAGTAAAATTTTGTTAATACAGCTTTAAGTGAAAGAATAGAATTTATATGATTAAGGGGATTCAATATGAAGAAAGCAGCAGATTTATTCATAAGCCTTATTTTATCTATTTGGACATTTTTAATATTTGCATATAAGATGATATTATCCAGTGATATTCCAGTTTCTATTTCTTTAAAGGAACTTATAAGCTTTATAATAGGAATATTAATATATACCATTATTCAGTTATTTTATATTAAGAAAACAAAATTATATTTATTAAATTTAACTTTGCTAATTTTGCCAATAACATTTTGGGGGATTGCATTATTAGGAGCATTAACTTATAAGTATCACGTTTATGATACTATCTCAGATATAATTGGGTTTTTATGTACAGTAATTATTGTTTTATGTTACTGTAATAAAATATTTGCTAAGGGCAAAAAAGCAAAGATAACTTAATTTATAGACTTAAATAGACTATGTAAATGTTAATTAAAGGGGGCGTGGCTATGGTCAGAAAATTAAATGAAAGCGATAATTTAATAGTTATGGAATTCTTAAAAGAAGAGGCGGAATTTAATCACTATTTAATAAGTGATATTGAAGAGTTTGGATATGATGGAGGATTCCAGGAAGTCTATGGAGGATTTAATAATAATAAATTGAATGGCATTCTTCTTAAGTGCTTTGGATTTATTATGGTATATGCTAATAACGAATTTGATGTAAAAGCAATGACAAAAATTATAGAAAGCTTTGGCAATTTTTATATGCTAGTAGGGAAAGAAGAAGTTGTTTCAAAATTTGAAGAAACTGGGCTACCTTTAGAAGCTCCACAAAAAAATTACTATAGCATTTTACGCAGTATTAATCCTAAATTTAAAGTAAATAGCAATATAGTAGTTAAAAAGGTTACAGTAGATGATGTGGATAGAATAGTTGAATTAAGAGATAAAATTAAAGAATTTAAAGGTGGAAGTAAAAATTTTAAAGAAATGCTGTTAAAAGATTTTGAAACTAAAACTGCAAGAGGTTACTATGCAGAGATAGATGGTAATATGATATCTTACGCACAAACCTCTATTGAAAATAGTTTTTCTGCAATGATAGTAAATGTAATGACAGAGGAAAAATATAGAGGATATGGTTATGCTTCAGCTTGTTTAAATATATTATGCAAAGAACTGTTGAAAGAAGGAAAAACTCTATGTCTTTACTATGAAAATCTAAAAGCAGGGAAAATTTATAAAGAAATTGGATTTGAAGAAGTAGGTACATGGAGTATGTACAAAAAAATAAAGGATAAATAAATTTGGCCCTAATTGTATTTTTAATTAGCAGTCTTAATTTCTAAGGATTTAAGCTATTTTTATAGAAAATTTATTTTCCTGAGTATGTATTAAGTTTTCGCATTGTATCCCTATATATTTTATGCTACAAAGATTTAATATAAGGAATTATTGAATATAATTGTTCTTTATATTGAGAAAAAATTTTAGTTCTATGATAATAAATATATAGAATAGGGGGTACGCATGAAAAATAAAATTGATTCACGAAAAATATATTTTATTTATATATTTCTAGTTTCATTACTTCTTACTGTAGTATTTACTAGCAGCAGCTTATATCAGATTAATAATGTGGGATTAAATCCACTACAGCTCATAATAGTAGGAACTGTACTTGAAAGTACCTGTTTTATTTTTGAGATACCCACTGGCATATTATCAGATTTATATAGTAGAAAGCTCTCAATCATTATAGGAGTAGCGCTAATAGGAGTAGCCTTTATAGTTATGGGAAGTATTGAGATGATATGGGCAGTGATGTTATCACAATTTTTATGGGGAGTAGGATTTACTTTTATTAGTGGTTCAGATATAGCATGGATAAGTAATGAACTAAAGGGACAAAATATTGAAAATGTGTTCTTAAAAGCAATGAAATTAGAGCAGATATCAGCTGTTTTAGGGGTTGTAATAGGTGTATACTTAGGTAACTTTAGCTTAAATATACCTATTATTGTTGGTGGATCAGGGCTTCTAATTTTAGCTATTTATTTATATGTTTTTATGGGTGAAAGACCTTTTGAAAAAATAAAAAGAGATGAATTAAGTACCTATGGAAAAATGGTTGCTACTTTTAAAGAAGGATTGAAGCATATTACAAGTAATAAAGTATTAAGTATGCTTTTAATTGTAGCTGTATTCTATGGACTTCACAGTGAAGGCTTTGACAGACTTTGGACTATACATTTGGTGAAAGATATTGGAATACCTAAAAATATAAATCTTAATGAAATAAGTTATGTTGGAATAGTAAACATTGTAGCAGCACTAATTAGTATATTTTTGTTAGATTATGTGGACAAAAAGCTAGAAAAGAAAAATACTGATAAAAAGATAATATTATTATTTGTTTTTAATTTAGTTACATCCTTAAGTATTTGTGCTTTTGCTTTTAGCATAAACTTTATTTGCGGAATAACTTTTTATTGGATTTCTATAATATTTACAAAATTAAATGCTCCATTATATAACGCCATAATAGTTCGCAATTCTCCTGAGAGCTATCAAGCAACTATTATTTCCACTTATGGGCAGATTAACTCTTTGGGACAAATTATAGGAGGGCCAGTTATAGGATATATAGCTACAAAGTTTTCTGTGGGATATGGACTAGCAGTAACATCTTTTATGCTTCTAGTAGTAGTTTTTATATATTTATTTATGAGCATCAGAAAAATAAAATAGATTATTTAAATAATAAGCTTTTAATAAGCTTTACTTTAGTAGAATAGATTATATTAATATGTTAAAATTTACATATATATTTTGAAAGGAGAGATTCAAATGACAGTCAGCAAATATCTAGAAATAGAGGTTAGAGTTCTATAAACAGGGAATAAACCTGTGAAATCTAGAATATTTACATGAGGTTTTCCTTGTTTTTAGAGTCTATTTATTAATGGACTTAAATAGGGAGGATATAGTATTGAGTTATATAAATGGAAAAAATGTTTTACCTAAGGAATTATTAGAAGAGATACAAAAGTATGTGGAAGGTGAAATCATTTATATACCCAAAAAAAGTAAGAAGATTTCTTGGGGCGAAAAAAGTGGATATAGAAAAGAATTAAATGAAAGAAATAGCAAAATGGTTTCTCTTTTTAATTCGGGATTGTCTATAAATAAATTATCAACACTTTATTGCCTATCAGAAGATAGTGTAAGAAAAATTGTTTTTAAAGCTTGTAAGTAAGATTTATTCTTAAAGATTTTACTGTAAGAAGCTATTATTAAATGAAAAGAAATATTTATTATTAAATAATTAGATAAATAGGGGGGCATAATATTGAGTTATTATGGAAGTCTATGCACACAAATTTATGATTTAGATAAGCCGACAGCAGACAAAAAACAATTAGATTTTTATATGAGTTATGTAACGGATAAGAAGATGAGAATCTTAGAACCTATGTGTGGATCAGGCAGATTTATTATACCTTTTTTAGAAGAGGGTTTTAATATTGAAGGATTTGATATTTCAGATGATATGTTAAATTCTTGTAGAGAAAGGATGAAAGCTAAGAATTTAAATGGAAATGTTTTTAACGCTGGAATTCATAATTTTCAGACAGAAACTAAGTATGATTTAATTATGATACCTGCAGGTTCATTTTCATTATTACTTGATAAAGAAATTGTTGTATCAAGTCTTAATAGATTAAAAGATAATTTAAATGATAATGGCACTTTATTACTAGATGTATTAACAACAGAGTGTAAAGCAGAAGAATGTGATAAATGGGAAGAAACAAATAGAATGACTAGAGCTGATGGTAAAGTTATAGTACAATATTCAAGGTCTCATTATGATAAAGTGAATAAAATTATTTCGTCTCCATTAAGATATGAACTTTTAGATGGTGACAAAATAATTGAAAGTGAAGAAATGGATTTTTCTATGAGATTATATGATATCAATGAATTTGAAGAGATTTTGAAAAATGTAGGATTTAAGCATATAAAAATAATAAGAAACTGCGGCATAGTTTCAGATCCAAATGAAGAAAATATAGTATTTGAATGCAGAATTTAAAAATTTAATAATGTAATTTCATATAATTAGGGTATGAAATTTATAAAAACTAGCAATTTTATTGCTAGTTTTTATAACAAGAAGCCATATAGTATTTATTAAGTTCAAGTTAAGTAGGAAAATATTAAAAAGTTAATGATAATTTTTATAAGAGTTTAAGTTTGGGGAATAGGGAGTACAGGGATGGGAATTTTAGAAACGGAAAGGCTGATATTGAGAAAATTTTCTCCAAATGATTGGAAGGACTTATACGAATATCTTTCTCAAGAAACAGTGGTAAAATATGAGCCATATGATATTTATACTGAAGAACAATGTAAAGAAGAAGCAATATATGGTTCAAAGGAAGATGCTTTTTGGGCAGTTTGTTTAAAAGAGAATAATAAATTAATAGGAAATATCTATTTTAATCAACAAGATCCAAAAGAGTTTGCCACATGGGAAATTGGGTATGTTTTTAACCCTATATATTATGGAAAAGGCTATGCTGCAGAAAGCTGCAAGAAAGTTTTAGATTATGGATTTAATAAGTTAAATGCACATAGAATAATTGCTATGTGCAATCCTGAGAATATAGCTTCATGGAAGTTATTAGAGAGATTAAATATGAGAAGAGAAGGGTATTTGCAAAAGAATGTATTTTTCAAGTATGATGGAGAAAGAAAGCCTATTTGGAATGATACATATGAGTATGCAGTTTTAGCAGATGAATGGTTAACTAATATTGAGTAATCTCAATATTAGTTGTTTTACTATATCTTTTTATTTTATTGTAAATTAAGAGAGAGAAAATATTCTCTTATAAGAATTCATAGAATAGCTAAGAAGGTTGGATATATGAATCCTTAAGAGACTTTGTTAATGCAGCATAATACAAAACAAATTAAAATAGAACTAGTTATTTCTTGAATATACATAAATAGGAAGGAGATTAATTTAGTGAAGGATAGTATTATATAGGATTTCTTAATTGAAATTTAATTTATATATTATTTCAATTTTTATAGCAGATTTTTTGCTTTGAATTAAAAATTAAGAATTATAGTTAAAACTCCTCTGTTAATGCCTTTGGAGTTTTTTAGAATAAAATTCGTCCTATATAATAACACTTGCTAAAGGTAATATATGAAGATGAATATAAACATTTTACTAACAGAAATTATAGAAAAATATAAAAATTTATTAGGAGAAAATCTCGTAGGAATATATCTTCATGGTTCAATGGTTATGGGATGTTTTAATAGTGAATCTAGTGATATTGATTTTCTTGTAGTTGTAAGAGATAAATTAAGTTTTAATGTTAAAAGACAGCTTATAGATATTTTAATAGATTTATCTGATTTTGCACCTAAAAAAGGATTTGAAGTTAGTGTAATTTTAGAAAAGTATAGTAATAATTTTGTATATCCTACTCCTTTTGAACTTCATTATTCAAAAGAGTATAAAGAGAGATATATAAAAGATAAGGAGTTTCTTTGCCATAATGGAGAGGATGCTGATTTAGCAGCACATATAACCATAATAAATAAAAGAGGACGTTGTTTGTATGGAAAAGACATAAAGGAAGTTTTTAGTGAAGTTCCTGAAAAATATTATATAAATTCTATTTTAAATGATGTTGAAAATGCAGTAGATGAGATAGTGGAAAATCCAGTATATATAATATTAAATTTATGTAGAGTTCTTTATTATTTAAAAGAAAGAGTAGTATCCTCTAAACATGAAGGGGGAAGCTGGGGAAAAACAAACTATAAGACTTATGAGAATTTAATACAAAAGGCGTTAAATATATACAATGGAGACTTTGATGAAGAAAAGTGGAATGAAGAGAAACTTAAAAAGTTTGCAACATATATGATAGAAGAAATAAACAAAGTTTATAAGGGACGGTTCATGAATTTTAGCTAAAATTTAAAAGATATTTAGACAAGCTATCTATTGATTTTTGCAATTTTTAATGAACAGTCCCTAAGTATAGGAGGATTTAAATGATTTATTATAAAGATGATGAAATTAAAATAAGAGATATTTGTGATGAGGATATTAATAGCCTTTTTTCATGGAGGATAGATAAAGAGATAAACAAGCACGATCCAAGACCAATTCCACAAAACACTAAAGAGTTAATTAAGGAATGTATGGAGTGCTGTAGGAGATTTGAAAATGAAATAATAAATGAAGATATAAGCCGTAGAAAATATAAATATTTCATGATTACAAATCATGAAGATTTGCCTATAGGTTTTGTAAATTTTTTTAGTATAGATAGAGTAAGAAGTGAAGGAGAAATGGGCATAGAAATAGGTGATAAAAGATATTGGAGCAAAGGTATTGCCTATAAAGCAGTAAAAGTAGCAACTGAGTATATATTTAATAACATGGATATAAAAAGAATATATATAGAAACTAGTGAAAATAATATAGCAGCGCTAAAATTATTTAAGAAACTTAATTTTACAGAATGTGACGAATATGTAGAATATGAAGGTTTTAAATTTGTTGTTATGGATAAAAGAGTCTAGGAATGGTTCATAGTTTTCATTAAAACTTTAAAATTCTTAGATAAGCTGTTTAGTGATTTTTACAATTTTTAATGAACCGTACCTTAAATATATTAGCTTTGATACGTGTATACGGTTCATAATTTCTTAATAAAATTTTAAAGGTATTCAGCCATCTGAGATAGAATAATTTATTTACTCTTCCAGATGGCTTTATTATATATGCCCCACAATGAAGATTTAAGTTATACATGAGTTTAACTTTTATAATAAAATTTTTGCTATGAATTAAAAATGAAAAATTAAAAATGAGGTAATTAGAATGAACGATATATTCAAAGAAATAATAAGAGATGTAACTCTAACAGGGGATATTAGAGAGGATTCCCATAATCTTCTTATGAAACATAATAAAATTATAATAGATAATCATTCATTAAGGGTTGCAGAAAAAGCTAAACTTTTAGCTAAACAATTTGGCATTAATGAAAATTTAGCTGAGGTTGCAGGACTTTTACATGATATAAGTGGTGTTTATCCAAATGAAGAAAAACTAGAACTTTGTAAGAAACTTAATATAGAAATTTTATTAGAAGAAGAAAAGTTTCCAATGATTCTTCATCAAAAAATATCTAGGGTTATGGCAATGGAAATATTTAATATTAGTAATAAAGAAATTTTAGAGGCTATTAACTGTCATACTACATTAAGATCCAATGCTTCTCCATTAGATATGGTTTTATTTATAGCAGATAAAATAGAGTGGGATCAAAAAGGAGCGCCACCTTATATTAATGAAGTGGAAAAAGCTCTTAATACATCATTAGAATTATCCGCATTTAAATTTATTAAATATCAAATGGATAATAAAGAAAATCTTAAAGTTATACATCCATGGTTATTAGAGGCTTATTTAGATTTAGAAACACAACTGTTATAGTATTAATTTATATGAAATAAATCTTAGGGGGGATAAATTGATTAAAGGAAAAAAGGTTATTATAAGACCACTTGAAATCGGGGATGAAGAATATCTATATAGATGGTGGAATGACGGAAGTATGATGGAACATGCTACTCTTGCTTTTGGCACTCTTCAAAGTAAAGAAAGAATTAGATTGAGCATATTAAAAGAAATAGAAAATAGTGAGCTTTATCCAGAAAGAAAGAGATTTTTGATATTAAGAAAAGAAGATATGGCTCCTATTGGAGAAATTAATTATAATGGTTTTGATAGTAGAAATCAAAAATCTGAATTTGGAATAAAAATTTGTGAAGTTACTGAACAGAGGAAAGGCTACGGAATAGATGCATTATATTATTTTATAGATTTTATGTTTAGATCTTTAAATTTAAATAAAATAGAATTAACTACAATGATAGATAATAAGAGAGCACAAAGTCTTTATAAAAAATTGGGATTTAAAGAAATAGGCATAATTAGAAGTGGTTATTTTGACTCTAGAATTGGTGAATTTTCAGATGTAGCATATATGGATATATTAAAAGATGAATGGCTTAAAATAAAAGGGAATATAGTGTTTTAATAATATACAATGAAATTTTTATGGATAAAAATATTATTTATTTTTGTCATAAAAATTTCATTATTAGTTTATAGAAATATTGTATAATAATTTAAAATCATTGATTATAAATCTAAAATAGTATAATAACATTTTATTAACTATTTTCTTAAAAATTTATAATATAAAGCAAATGAAGGAGGATATATTATGACTTGGAAATTAAAGAGATTTGAAGAGTTAACTACGTTAGAGTTACATAATATTGTAAAAGAAAGGATTAATATATTTGTGGTGGAGCAAAACTGTCCATATGAAGAGTTAGATGGTCTTGATTTAAAATCTTATCATCTTTTTAAAGAAGAAAATAATAATATAATTGCCTATCTTAGAATAATCCCTAAAGGATTAGTACATGACAAAGTTGCTGTTGGTAGAGTTTTAACCGTTCAAGAACATAGATATAAGGGGATTTTCACAGAGATTATGAAAAAGGCTATAAATTTTATAGAAAATGAATTAAATGAGGAAAGCATAAAAATTTCTGCGCAGGAGCGTTTAAGGAAGGCTTACGGAAAGCTTGGATTTAAAGAAGTATCAGAAGTCTATTTAGAGGACAATATTCCACATATAGCAATGATTTACAATAAAAACAATAGCTTATAGAATAAGGGAATAAGAGGTATGATATAATTAGAGTATATTTATTTAGAGAGGAAAGAAAATATATGATTTCAATAGAGAATATTAAAAAGTTTATATATATAATAAATGATAAATACTCTATAGATTTAGCTTACCTTTTTGGATCGGTAGCTAGAAATCAATACAATAAAGACAGTGATATTGATATAGCTATTAAATTTAAAAATAAATATTCGAAGATGGATGAAATATTTATTCGTGGTGAAATAATAGATATTGGAAAAGCATATTTTAAAAGGAATGTAGATATTGTATCCTTAGATAATGCTCCAATAGCTTTAAAGTACGAAATAATAAAAGATGGTATACTTCTTATAGATTGCTACGAAAGAGTATCTATAGAATCGCTAATTATTAGAGAATATTTTGACTTTAAATATTTTAGCGATATATATGATAAAGAAATTATAAAAAGATTAAAAGATGGAACATATTTTGGAGGAGAAAATGGTTAGAAGAGAAATAGTAATTTTTAGAATTGATAAGCTAAAGGAATACTTAAGATATTTAGAAGATGTTAAAAAATACAGTAGAGAAGAGTATATAAAAAATCCTTTAATATATGGTTCATCTGAGAGATTTTTACACTTGACAATTGAATGTGTTATGGATATTGCTAATCATTTAATATCAGATTTAAGGTTTAGAAAACCTGAAAGTAATAGGGATGTATTTGATATATTATATGAAAATGATATTATAGATAGAAAACTTAAAGAAAGTTTATGTAATATGGCATCATTTAGAAATATATTAGTACATGATTACTTAAAGCTAGATAGAGAAATTGTTTATGATATTATTTTAAATAATCTAGGTGATATAGTATCATTTTTAAATATAATAAAAGACTATATTTAAAAGAACTAATGTAATTAAATTACTTTATTCGAAGGGATGTATTTAAAATGGATAAAAATCTTTCATGGTATATCGAAAAAAGAGTAGAGCGAACCATAGAAGGTTTAAATAAACGCAATATGGAAGGTTACTTTGTTAATGATGAAGCTGAATTAATAGAATTATTAAAAAGTCTAATTTCTAATGATTCTATAGTTGGAGTTGGCGATTCTATGACGCTTTTTGAAACTGGGGTTATAGACTTTCTTCGTAATGAAAAATACATCTTTTTAGATAAATATGAAGAGGGTATTACAAAGGAAGAAAAAAGAAAAATTTATGAGAAAAACTTTTCAGCAGATACTTTTCTTTGTAGTACAAATGCTATCACTGAAAGTGGCGAACTTTATAATATAGATGGTAATGGAAGTAGAGTCGCACCAATGTTATATGGACCTAAACAGGTTATATTAGTAGCTGGAATAAATAAGATAGTTAAAGACATAGATGAAGCGGAAAAAAGAGTTCGAAATTATTCAGCGCCTATTGATGCTAAAAGACTAAATAAAAATACTCCATGCACCACTTTAGGATACTGTATTGATTGTAAAAGTCCAAATAGAATTTGTAATGATTTTGTAATTATAAGAGGACAATTTGTTAAAGGAAGAATAAAAGTTATTTTTGTTGGAAAGCAACTTGGGTATTAGCAAATTTTATATAGATCATAGTTAGTAAAATGTGAGCAGTGCTTTTAAAATAAATAGGTCATTTCTTAGAAAAACTAAGAAATGACCTATTTATAAATTGTGAATTCTATATTTAAAAGTTGTTTTTAAGATGTTTTTTTCTTTTCAGGTTTTAAGTGACTTATATCTATTTTAGTATTATCCATCATGTGAGCAATTTCTGGGTGTCTATCATCATATCTTTTCATGAATCTCTCATAATATATTTTCATAACTCCAGCTATAGGAACAGCAATAAGCATACCTACCATTCCGTAAACTGCACCACCCACACTTAGTGAAAGTATACAAGTAACAGGATTAATCCCTACACTATCACCAGACATTTTAGGTCCAAGCCAATTACCATCTATTTGTTGTAATACAAATAACCATATAAATACAACGAAAGCTGTTATTGGTGAATAGAATATATTTAAGATTGTCCCAAATACTATACCTAGAAATGGTCCGAAGATTGGAATCATGTTGGTTATTCCAAAGAATACAGAAATAAGTATAATATATTGAGATTTTATAAATATTAATCCTATAAAGCAAGCTATAGCAACTATTAAGGATTCTAGAGCCCTAACCCCTAGATATGTTCCCAGCATATCATTTGTACAGTGTAATAATTCTAATATTTTTACACCATATTTATTTTTGAATATAATGAATATTCCTTTTTTAAGAGAATTTACAAAAATTTCTTTGTAAATTAAATAATATACCGCAATAATAAGAGCAAATCCCCATTTAATAATAGAAGCAGTAACTGAAACCAATGATGAGAGTAAAGCATTAAATAAAGTAGTAGACCATGCTCCTAAGGTTTTGGCTAGATCAAACTTTTTAGTTAATTCTAGAACAAATTCACTATTAACATTATCTCCAATCCATCCATTAGCAGACGAAACCATATATGGTATAGAATTAATAAGGTTCTTAATGTTTTCAGTAATTCCAGGTACTAAATATACTATAGAAAGAGTGAATACTAAAATTACTATTATACAAGTTAGGAGTACGCTTATTCCCCTAGAAACCTTCAATTTTTTCTCGATATAAACCATCAATGGATTTAATGCATAAGCTATAACTGCACCTAATATAAAAGGTGATAATATCCCCATAACAAACCTATAAGCATCCGCTACTATTGAGTAGTTATCAATAAGTTTAATTCCTATATAAGCTAATAAAATTATAACTAATATATGGAGATTTTTCTTTATCTGCAGTTTTAAATTCTCCATTTACATCTCCCCTCCATGCAAAATATAAAACAATTATATCATAGAATAATAACTATTACTTATGAACTAATTTAGTTTTAATGCTAATCTAATGGTAAAGATATAAAAGTATGATTATTTTTGTTAAATTAAGTTGACATTTTATAAAAGCAGGCATATTATAGACGTATAATAAAGAACGGGTGATTTTTTATGCAAGTACTAAAGGATGAAGTTAGAAATTCTATAATTGAGGCTGCTAAAGATGAGTTTTATGAGAAAGGTTTTGAAAAAGCAGCAATTAGAACTATGGCCAAGAAGGCAGGAACTACCATAGGAAATTTTTACAACTATTTTGAAAGCAAAAATGAGGTTTTTTCAATTGTAGTGAAGCCTATTATAGAAAAGGTTGATTATTTAATAAATTATCATCATAAAAGTAATGTAGAAGCTAATAATCTTTCTAAGGAAATAATTTTTTCAGAATTAAATACTTTTTTTCCACTAGGCTTTGAAGAAATTTTTAATAAAAACTTTGTAATTCTAATGGAAGGAAATAAAGGCAGTGAATTTGATGGCTTTAATTTTAAATTTCTTTCAATGTTAGAAGGACATTTTTTAAGTCATTTAGAGGAAAATCAACATAATGTCTTATTATCAAAAATGATAGCAGCAGCTTTTTTGCAAGGAATTTTGACGATGATTAAGTGTAATCCTTGTGAAAAATTATCAAAAGAAGCATTATATAGCTATTTATTTATATTTATAAAAGGAATTGAATTATAATAAATAAGTTATATAGACATAGAAACTTAAATTAATCAAATAAAACATACTGTAAAGTTGCAGTATGTTTTATTAAAAAACAAAAACGAACAATTGATTTTTATTGCGGAGGGAAGTTTATGATAGAAGCTGAGAATTTAAATTTTCGATATAAAAATAGCAAAGAAGACAGTATCAGAAATATGAATTTTAACATTAAAAGAGGTGAAATTTTTGGATTTTTAGGTCCATCGGGAGCAGGAAAAAGTACGGTCCAAAAAATTCTTCTAGGACTTATGAAAAACTATAGAGGAACTGTTAAGGTAATGGGCCAAGAAGTGAAAAATTGTAATGGAGAATATTATGAGAAAATTGGAGTAGGATTTGAGCTTCCTAATTTATATATGAAATTAACTGCTATAGAAAACTTAGAATTTTTTAATAAACTTTATAAGAATAGTTGCACTAACATTTTAGAATTGCTAAAAATAGTGGGATTAGAAAATCATAGACATAAAAAGGTTGAAGAATTATCAAAGGGTATGAAGATGAGGCTAAACTTTTGTAGAGCACTTTTAAATGATCCTGAATTATTATTTTTAGATGAACCTACTTCAGGCCTTGATCCAAATAATTCTAAGGTGATTGAAGATATTATTTTAAAGAAAAAACATGAGGGAAAAACTATAATTTTAACTACTCATAATATGAGCATTGCAGAAAAAATATGCGATAGAGTTGCGTTTGTAGTAGACGGTGAAATTAAACTTATAGATAGTCCAAGAACTTTAAAACTTAAATATGGGGATAAAAAAATTAGAGTTGAATATAAAGAAAGGGATATTTTGCAAAAGGATTTTAACTTAAAGTGTTTAGGAGAAAACAAGGAATTTCTTCATATTATTAATGATAAAGAAGTGGAAAAGATTTATACATTAGAAGCGTCCTTAGAAGAAATTTTTAGAGAGGTTACAGGGAGGATTCTAGTATGAGAATTTTACACAGCATAAAATATGATATTATGTCTCAATATAAAAATGGTATTTATTTTGTATATAGTTTTATTTCTATCATTTATATATTAGTTCTTCAATTAATACCTAATAATTTTACCAATAGTGCATTAGTATTTTTAATTTTTTCAGATCCCACTTTTTTAGGATTTTTCTTTGTAGGAGCTATGGTGTTATTAGAGAGGAATCAAGGTATACCTTTAGCGTTATTTATAACTCCACTAACATTAGAAGAGTATATAATATCAAAGTGTATATCTTTAAGTCTTATTTCAGTCATAGTAAGTTTAATTATTACTTTTACAGTTAAAGGAGCAGAATTCAATATAATTTTATTAACAAGTGTGGTTCTAGTAAACTCTATAATTTTTACATTAATAGGTTTAATAACAGGAATGTATTCAAAAACTTTAAATCACTATTTTTTAATAGCAACACTAGTAGGTGTAGTAATAGCAATTCCACTTTTAAATTATTTTAAAGTTACAAGCTTTAGACCTTTCAATCTATTTCCTACTTATATAGCCATAGCCTTAATTGAAGGAGCTATTTATAAAAGTGAAATTAATATTATATATTTTCTAATATCTATAATTTGGGCGATAGTTTTATACGATTTAGCAAAAGTAATTTTAAGAAATAAGTTTGTTTAAGGCTGGTGAAAGCATGAAAAAATTATTAATTTTAATAAAGGAAGATTTAAAAAGCATATACAAAGATCCTATGTATTTAATTTCTTTTACCTGTCCATTATTATTAATTATATTTTGTACAATAGGAATTAAATTTATAGAGAGTAAGTTTAGTATGCCTTTAAACAATTATTATGCTCTTATACTGTGGATGGCATTAATAATGACACCTTTTCTTATAGGAGTACTTGTAGGATTAATATTATTAGATGAAAAAGATCAAAATTTAATAATATATTTTTCTGTAACACCCCTTAAAAAAGTAAATTACTTAATATATAGATTATCAATGCCTTTTGTTATTAGTTTAATAATGAACTTAATATTATTTATAACGACAAATTTAATAAAAGCTAGAATGATTAATATTTTTATAATAGTATTTTTAACCTCACTTTTAGCACCTATAACTACAATTTTTATGGGAGCTTTTGGAGAAAATAAACTTCAAGGATTAACATTAACTAAGCTTTGTAGTTTTATATTGTTTATACCTGCAATAAATTATTTTATAGATAGTAAAATAAAATTCCTAACTTATATAGTACCTAACTATTATAGTTTAGAAATAATAAAAAATAGTTATCTAAATGGAAAAATTTTAGTTTTTAGTTTAGCTGTAAATATGGCGTGGATATTTTTATTAGGAAGAAAATTAGTGAACCAATAATGTTTTTTGAGTTAATTTAAATTTATTGTATGATTTTTAAAGTTTTACTAAAGAATGAATGAGAAAATAAGTGTATTCCTAATTTACATGAAAAATTTACTACTAGAATTAATATTTTAAAAAAGCGAATACTCAATTTAATGTAGTATTCACTGATTATTATTTTAGTTAAGATATAGAGAAGAAGCTGAGTTAAGTAGAACAGATCCATAAGGCTTAGTAGCTAAGCAGCTTAGTGCTAATAGTTTTTAGGCCTTTTAGGTTTGTGAAAATAAAACCTCAGATAAATTCTCTATAAAGTTTTTTAGAAATATTATAAAAATTGTATATTATCTATATTTAAGTTATAAGTTACATCTTTTCTCTCAACTATAACTTTTATTTTATCCTTTACTTCTTCATCCTCCATAACTTTTGTTAAAAGCTCTTTAGTAGGATTTATACAGTAAGGTATTCCTACAGATTTAAACATGGTAAAATCACCAGATGTATCACCATATGCATAACTTTTTTCAAGATCTATATCATA
The DNA here is from genome assembly GCF_000816675.1 of Clostridium argentinense CDC 2741. GTDB lineage: Bacteria > Bacillota > Clostridia > Clostridiales > Clostridiaceae > Clostridium_J > Clostridium_J argentinense. Next base: position 271,528 of record NZ_AYSO01000019.1, read on the forward strand.
CTTTTCTTTCAATTCCATCAATGCTTTTTCTTTGCTTTCAGAGTCCCACATAGGTATTATGTCACCTGTATAAGTTTCATTTTCATCTAGTAAGTATATTGAACCTCTATAATCATCCATATTGTATTTGCTTGACATCTCTCTTACAAGCTCAATTGGAGAACCAGATATGGCAATAACTATATGACCTTGTTCTTTATGCCATCTTATTCTTTCTCTTGAAAATGTATATACTCTATCACCTTTTTGCTCTATTACTTTTTTTGCAATGTAATCTATATGATGTCTACTTATACCTTTTATAGCTTCTATATATATATCTACCATTTTTAACAAATAAGTATCGTAATCACCTTGTCTTTTATCCCATTTAACAAAAGATGGTCTAACTTCACTATACCATTTTTTTTCTTCTACTAATTCATATTTTATTATCTTTTTAAAAACTTCTGTTATTAAACCTTCTCTATATATTGTTCCATCAATATCAAAAAATGCCGCGATATTTCCCATAGTATTCACTCCTAACAATATTGAATTTTTTATATTTAATAATAAATTGTATCATATTATTAAATAATGTCAAAAAATAAATCATTATTTAATAATATTAATATTTTATATACATATATAGATATGCCAATTTTAAATTAATGTATACATTTAAATAATCCATACTTGATTGTGCATTTTGCATTGTGAATTAAGTTAAGCTTTCTGTTGTGAATTGTGGATTAAATTAAGGTGTAAATTGTTTTAAAATATAAAGATACTGAACTATATTTATATTGACAATATATACTAAAATATGATAAGATAATCTTCGTTATAGGGGTATGGCTCAATTGGTAGAGTAGTGGTCTCCAAAACCATTGGTTGCGGGTTCAAGTCCTGCTGCCCCTGCCAAATACCTAATGTTTTTAGGTAACTTTTTTAGGGTAGTTAAATAATTTATAGCGTTTAAATTTGAGATATTAAAAATGTCCTTCAATTTATTTTGGGGGATATTTTTATGTATTTATGGAAAACATGAAATTTATAGAGATATTAGAATATAATATTATAAATCACTTGACTTAATCAGATAATTGTTGAGTAAATCAATTGTCTAAATTTACATTAAATAAATATAAATAAATTGTAGAATTTTCTTGATAGCTTTGGTATAATCTAAGCTGATAGCTTTATTATATAGGTTATCATTTTATAAATTTAAGAGATAAATATTAAAAATTTTATTTTGAGATAAGAGGGATATTATGAGTACGGATAAGTCGATAAGTAGTAAAAACCAATTATTTAAAATAAATAAAGAAGAGGGGTTAATGGAGAAAATAGGAACAGCAGCGTCTTAATAAAGAAGTAGTTTAAACAATATTAAGATAACGTTGGTTAACGCTTTGGAGTTTGTCCTAAATTTATAAAGTAATTTATAATCCATATACAAAGACAGCTAGTTTTATCAAAGAGATAAATACTTATGAAATCTACACCCCTGCAATTTTTGTGCAAGGGGTTTTTTATTTTTATATAACATGATTTAAGGAAATTGATGATTTGCAATTAAAATTGTCAATTATATAAAGTTAGTAATTTTAAATTTACATAAACAAACAATATAAGGTAGGGGTGATTTTCTTGATTGACGTAATGGTTCAATTAAAAGGTATTAGCAAAAGATTCGTAGGAAGTGATTCCTTAGCAGTTAAAGAGGTTTCTCTAGATATTAGGAAGGGAGAATTTTTAACAATTTTAGGTCCCAGTGGGTGTGGTAAAACAACAACATTAAGAATGATAGCAGGTTTTGAAGATCCAAGTATAGGTTCTATCTTTATAGATAAAGAAGATGTATCAAAAGTGCCTGCATACAAAAGATGTGTTAACACAGTATTCCAAAGTTATGCATTATTTCCTCATATGAATATTTTTGAAAATGTAGCTTTTGGCTTAAAAGTGAAAAATGTGTCAGAAAGCCAAATCAAAGCAAGAGTAAGTGAAATGTTAAAAATGGTTCAACTTGAAGGATATGAAAATAGAATGCCAAATGAACTTTCAGGTGGGCAAAAGCAAAGGGTTGCTATAGCAAGAGCTGTTATAAATAATCCAAAAGTGCTTTTATTAGATGAACCTTTAGGAGCATTAGACTTAAAACTTAGAAAACAAATGCAATTAGAGCTAAAACAGCTTCAAAGAAAATTAGGTATTACATTTATTTATGTAACTCACGATCAAGAAGAGGCATTAACTATGTCTGATAGAATTGTAGTTATGAATAAGGGTGTTATAGAACATGTTGGCACTCCAGCAGAAATCTATGAAAAACCAAGAACTAAGTTTGTTGCAAACTTTATTGGTGAAACTAATCTATTTGAAGGCACAATTTTAGAAAAAGGTGAGGACAGATATCTTATAAATAAAGATGCTGGAGAAGAAATACTAATAACTGATTCTCCGATTTCTATGGCACAGGAAATTTGTCTTGCAATTAGGCCAGAAAGAATTAAACTTTCAAATAATGTTGATATTGGAATGGTTGGAATAAAGGTAAATGTTAAAGAGAGAATTTATAATGGTTCGGTTATTAAAACCGTTGTTGTTACTAAAAATGGCATGGAGTTCGTTGTATCAGAACCTATAAGTGACGTATACTCCTTAGATGCTCATAATAAACCATACGTGTTTGCCACATGGAACCCTAAACACGCAGTGGTGGTACAATAATGCGGGGTAAACTTAGCAAAGCTTTTTCAAACTTTCTTGGAAAGCTATTGCATAGGACAGAAAATAAAAATGCTTCATTAGAGAATCAAGAGGGTTTTAAGAGAAGATTTTTAAAGTCTGCCCCAATATTTAAAACCATAGGTCCAGTCGCCATATGGTTAATTACATTTTTTATTGTTCCGCTACTTCTTGTGCTAATAGTTAGCTTTCTATCAAGAGGTGAATATGGAGATATCCAGTTACCTTTTACATTGGACAATTATAAAAGATTATTATCTCCTATATACGGACAAATATTAATCAAGACATTAATTATTTCTATTAGTACCACTGTAGGGTGTTTGATTATAGGATATCCATTTGCATATTTTATAGGAAGAGCTAATAAAAAATATAGAGGACTTCTATTACTTTTAGTTATACTTCCATTTTGGACTAATTCTTTAGTTCGTACCTATGCATGGATAATATTATTAAGAACGGAAGGGGTAATTAATACCTATTTAATGAGATTTGGATTTATTTCCAATCCAATACAAATGCTTTATACAGATGGTGCTGTGCTTATAGGAATGCTTTATATAATGTTACCATTTATGGTGCTTCCTATTTACACTTCTATAGAAAAATTAGATATGAGTTATATAGAAGCTGCCAACGATCTTGGTGCTTCACCTTATAAAACTTTTAAAGAAATAACTCTACCTTTAACTATGCCTGGTATTGTAGCAGGATGTATGCTTGTATTTATACCAACATTAGGTTATTTCTTTATATCAGACTTAATGGGTGGAAGTAAAACAATGCTTATTTCTAACCTAATTAAAAATCAGTTCCTAACCTCCAGAGACTGGCCATTTGGTTCAGCTATAGCAGTAATTGTAATAATACTAATGCTCATAGCTATTGGCCTTTACTTTAAGGGAACCACACCAAAAAAGGGCACAGAGGAGGTTAGTAGTTAATGGATAAGAAAAAAAATCTGTTAAGCAAAATATATGCAGCCTTAGTATATGGATTTTTATATTTACCAATTTTAGTTTTAGTAGTATTTTCTTTTAATAAATCAAAATTAAATGCTACATGGTCGGGATTTACACTAGATTGGTATAAAAGTTTATTAAATAATGCTCAAATATTAGAAGCACTAAAAAATAGTTTAATTATAGCCTTTGTGAGTACTTTTTTTGCAGTGGTTATAGGTACATTAGCTGCTATTGGTATGTATAGATATAAATTTAAGGGAAAAAAGGTTATGGAAGGGTTATTATATATTCCAGTGGTTATTCCAGAGATAGTTATGGGAATATCAATGCTTGCCTTTTTTTCCTTACTTAATTTAGAAGCAGGATTATTAACTTTAATACTTGCACATATAACATTTTGTATTGCTTATGTTATTGTAGTGGTTAGAGCAAGATTAGATGGATTTGATATTGCTTTAGAAGAGGCTGCACTAGATCTTGGTGCTACCCCCTGGCAGACCCTAACTAAGGTTACATTGCCAGTAATATCACCAGGGATTATAGCAGGAGGATTGCTTGCTTTTACTTTATCCTTAGATGATGTTATTATAAGCTTTTTTGCTTCTGGACCAGATAGTAATACACTGCCTCTTAAGATATTTTCAATGGTTAAGTTTGGTGTTACTCCAGAAATAAATGCTCTATCAACAGTGATGATGGTATTTACTTTAAGTATGGTACTTATTGCTGAAGGTATAAGAAGAAATGCTCTTAAAAACAAGAAGATTAAAAAAGCATTATCAGCAGTAGTAGCTTCACTAATGGTATTTGGAGCAGGATTTATTATGTTCGGAAATGTAGGACAAACTGAAAAAGAAGTATTAAATCTATTTAACTGGTCTGAATTCTTACCTCAATCAGTTGTAGAACAGTTTGAAAAAGAATATAATGTAAAGGTTAATTACGCTACTTTTTCTTCAAACGAAGAAATGCTGGCAAAACTTATGGGCGGAAATATACCTTATGATCTAGTAGTTACTAGTGACTATGCTATTGAGATAATGATTAAGCAAAAGCTAATTCAAGAAATAGATAAAGCTAATGTACCTAATCTTGTGAACATAGATAAAAATGTATTAGATTTAGGGTTTGATCCTAATAACAAATATAGCCTGCCTTATATGTGGGGAGGCAATTATATAGTAGTGGATAGAAGCAAGATATCAAAAGAAATTACATCCTTTGATGGATTATGGGATAGTGAGTTTAAAAATTCTATGGTTATCTTAGATGATCCAAGAGTTATTGTAGGTATGGCGCTTCAAAAGAATGGATATTCTATAAACACTACAAATCCTGAAGAACTTCAAAAGGCGAAGGAAGATTTGATAAAGCTAATGCCAAACATAAAAGCTTTTGATAGTGAATCGCCAAAAACATTATTAATAAATGGAGAAGCTTCAATAGGATATGTATGGGGTACAGAAGCATATCTTGCCAAGCTTGAGAATCCTAATTTGGAAACAGTTCTAACAAAAGAAGGGGTAGTTCCACAGTATGACAACTTTGTTATACCAGCAAAGGCTAAAAATAAGAAATTAGCAGAGGAATTTATAAACTTCATTTATAGACCAGAAATTAGTGCTCAAGTATCTGAAGAGTTCCCTTATGCAAACCCAAATCAAGCAGCTTATCCTCTAATTGATCCAGGTAAGTTAAATGACATAGCTGTTTATCCACCAAGAGAGGCAGTAGAAGGTAATGAACTTATTAAAGATGTAGGAGAAGCTACAAGATTATTCGACGATATATGGACTGAAGTTAAAAATAGTAAAAAGTGATAAATAATTAAGCCTTGGGAAACCAAGGCTTAATTTATTGATAAATTCTAGAATTATATCTTTTATTAAAATGCATAATATTCATATTCATCCAAATTTTGAAACACATATTGATTTACGAACATGTGTTTGGTAAAATTATAATAAATAAAATTAATTGTTAATGGGGGATAGATATGGATATAAGACATAAAAGGATTAGAGAAATTGTAGAAAAGGAATTGTCATGTTCAGCACACAACCTTGATCATGTGCTTAGAGTGTATAATCTATGTATGTTTTTATCAAAATACGAGGAAAATGTAGACCTGGAAGTTCTTATCCCAGCAGTATTACTACATGATATTGCTAGAGTTAAGGAGAGTAAAGATAAATCAGGAGAAATTGACCATGCTATATTGGGAAGCGAAATGGCAGAGGATATACTAAGAAATTTAGAATATGAAGAAGATAAAATTGAAAAGATAAAGCATTGTATTATTACACACAGATTTAGAACTGATAATAGACCTAGAACAATAGAAGCTAAAATACTTTTTGATGCAGACAAACTTGATGCAATTGGTTCAATTGGAATTGCACGCTGTTTTATGCTTGCAGGACAATTTGGACAAAGTTTATCAGTAAAGAAGCAAGTAGGCACAAATACTTCAGAAAATGGAAGACTAAAAGATGTTTCAAAGCATTCACCTTTTATTGAATATGAAGTAAAGTTTAAGAAAATTCCAGAAAAGTTACATACTAAAAAAGCAAAAGAAATTGGTATTGAACGATTAAAATTCATGGATGACTTTTTTAAAAGATTGGAATTAGAAATAGAAGGAATTCAATGATTTAAATAATAAAAGATTAGTTTATAGAGCATAAAGGAAAGTGGTACATATATCCTTTATGCTCTTTCTTTGTTTATAGGAGTTAGCTATTATAATTACTTTCAGATATCATATTTAAAAAGTATTTATGAATTTGTACATCATCAGTTAGTTCAGGATGAAAAGCAGTAACTAACATATTATCTTGTCTTGCAGCTACAATCCTTCCATCTATCTCAGCTAATATATCTATAGTATCTTTACAAGAGATGATATAAGGAGTACGGATAAAAACCATAGGAATTTGTCCGATACCTTTGAAATCTGCAAACTTCATAAAGATTCCTAACTGTCGTCCATAACCATTTCTTTTTACAATAGTATCCATAGAGTTAAGATAGGTTGTATTGTCACCACTTATCTCTTTAGATAATAGAATAAGTCCCGCACAAGTACCGAATACAGGTAGCCCTTTTTCTATTGCAGATTGTATTGGTTTTAGTAAATTAAGTTCAGTTAATAATTTACCAATAACTGTGCTTTCACCACCAGGTAAAATTAGCCCGCTTAAATCCTCTGTGAAATCTTTAAGTTGTCTAATTTCACAGCATTCTACACCTAATTTACGCAAAACTTTAATATGCTCAATGAATGCTCCTTGTAGACATAATACACCTATCTTCATTGTCCACGCTCCGCCATTAGTAATTCTATTTCTTGTTCATTGATTCCAACCATAGCTTCACCAAGATTTTCTGAAAGTTTAGCTATTAAATTAGCATCCTTATAGTTTGTAACTGCTTTCACTATAGCAGCAGCACGTTTTTCAGGATTACCAGATTTAAATATACCGGAACCAACAAATACACCTTCAGCACCAAGCTGCATCATCAATGCTGCATCTGCTGGAGTTGCAATACCACCAGCGGCAAAATTAACAACCGGTAATTTCTCGTTTTCATGAACGTATTTAACTAATTCATAAGGAACTGCTAATTCCTTTGCAACTAAGTATAATTCATCATCTCTTTTTGAAGCAATAGCACGGATATCACTCATAATTTTTCTCATATGGCGTACTGCTTGTATAATATCTCCTGTTCCAGGTTCTCCTTTAGTACGTATCATAGATGCACCTTCATTTATGCGGCGTAGTGCTTCCCCTAAATCTTTTGCTCCACATACGAAAGGAACATTAAATTGCTTTTTATCAATATGATAAATATCATCTGCTGGAGATAAAACTTCACTTTCATCTATATAATCAATTTCAATAGCTTGTAAAATTTGAGCTTCAGCAAAATGTCCAATACGAACTTTTGCCATAACTGGAATAGAAACAGCTTCTTGAATACTTCTAATCATAGCAGGATCACTCATACGGGAAACCCCTCCAGCTGCTCTAATATCTGCAGGAATACGCTCTAGCGCCATAACGGAGCATGCTCCAGCGGCTTCTGCTATTTTTGCTTGTTCTGGTGTAGTTACATCCATAATTACTCCACCTTTTAGCATTTGTGCTAAGTTTTTATTTAATTCATATCTTTCCTGAGTCATGTTAAAACCTCCATAATCTTGACAATATTCTTGAAATAATAATATAATACATCTGATATGCCTTCAATAACCAGAATTCAATTATTTAATAATGCCAGATAGGAGTTATGCTATGATTACAGTGATATTTGATGATAAAAAAGAAGAGCCTCTTTATGAGCAGCTTTATATGCATATAAGACATATGATTGAAGAGGGTTCCTTAAAAGCAGGTGAAAAACTTCCTTCTAAAAGAGCATTTTCTTCACATTTGCAAGTTAGCCAAGTTACTGTTGAAAATGCATATAATCAGCTTAAAGCAGAAGGATATATTAATGCTGTAGAAAAGAAGGGGTACTATGTTCAACAAGTTGAATTTATACCTAAAGTAAAATCAAAAGTTGAATGGGAAGTGAAACATGAAACTCAATCTTCGAGTGATATAAAGTTTGATTTAAAAACGAATACCGTGGATACTAGTAATTTTCCTTTTTCAGTTTGGACAAGACTAATGCGTGAATGTCTTAACAACGAGGCGGATTCCTTGCTTAAACCTGTACATCCTCAAGGTGATATTGAATTGCGCAATGTAATAGCAAAATACCTTCAAGAATTTCGTAATATGAATATATCAGCAGAACAAATAGTTTTAGGTGCAGGTTCAGAATATTTATTAGGTCTTATAACAGAAATGCTTCCAGAGCATGTTTTTGCAGTGGAAGACCCAGGATATTATAAAACTTCTTGTATTCTGCAAAGCCGTAAAGTAAATATGTATTCAATTCCGATGGATGAAGAAGGAATGTGTATTGATGAACTTAGAAATACTTCTGCTACTGTTGTGCAGGTGACTCCATCACATCACTTTCCAATTGGAACAATAATGAGCATTAATCGCAGAAGGCAGCTTTTGCAATGGGCTTCACAAAGTGATGAAAGATATATTATAGAAGATGATTACGATAGTGAATATCGATTTGTACTAAAACCCATTCCAACTCTGCAAAGTTTAGATCATAACGATAAGGTAATTTATTTGAATACTTTTGCTAAAACCCTTGCTCCTTCTTTACGTATTGGATATATGGTACTACCTAAAAAATTATTGTTACATTACAGAGAACAGCTTATGTTTTATTCCTGTACAGTTTCGGAGTTTGAGCAGCGTACACTAAGAGCTTTTATACAAGGTGGTTACTATGAGCGCCACTTGAATCGTATGAGAAAAATATATAAAAACCGTAGGGATACATTTTTACAGGGATTAATGCCTTTAAGTCATATGATTTCTATAAGCGGAGAGGATGCAGGGATGCACATTCTTTTACAAGTAAATAACGGCATGAGTGAAGCTCAGCTTATTGAAAGTGCAAAAAATAAAGGCGTTGGAGTTTATGCTTTGTCCAATTATTATATTGGAAAAGTTCAAGATACAAAGACTGTTGTAGTAGGATATGCTTCTTTTACTCCCTCAGAATTAAAAAAAATAGCTTCTCTCTTAGTAGAAGCCTGGAAATAAAATTATTAAAGAAATAACTTTAAATATCTTTAAGAGATATAAATTTTATTATTAATACCATTTATTAATAGTTTTAATGATAATTAAAATAATTGACGTTACACCAAAGACTTTATCCGAAAGTTTACTAGATGGTCTAACTATAATAAGCAAACTTGACGCAACTATACTATAATAACTTATCATTCGCAGGTAAGGTGCAAATTGGCTAGATTTAAATAGCAATAAAGGAATAACTGATGATACCAAAAGTAATAAATGTATTAATAACAGTCTTCTGGTTATAGTTTCTAAAGAATGCTTTGACATATGTTTAGATACCTCCTCACATATATTTAATATAATAATTCTATCTAAAAAAATTTATTATATGCAACTTATCCACATTTTTGTGGATATATTGATTGAAAAAATATAAAAATTGTTGATTAAAATTTATATAAATATAAGTTTTACATAAGCTAAAGCCACAAAACATACATAAGCATTTTGTGGCTTTAGTTTATTTTATAGATGTTATATCTCCATTTGTTATTTCTACTAGAATTTTTGGAGTAAGTTTAAAAACAGCATGTGGTGTTCCAGCAGCAGCCCATATTTCCTCATATTGCATTAAATCCTCATCAATTAAAGTAGTAATAGAAGTTTTGTGTCCAATTGGTGGGATGCCTCCTATAGCAAAGCCTGTATGAGTTAGTACAAAATCTGTATCTGCTTTTTCTAGTTTTTCTCCCAAATATTCTTTAATCGCCTTTTCATTTACTCTATTAGTACCGCTTGCCACAATTAATATAGGTTTTTGAGAGGTTTTCCCTTTAAAAATTAAAGATTTGGCTATTTGACTTACATCACAACCTATTGTATCTGCTGCCTCTTGTGCAGTACGAGTAGAATCAGATAGTTCAATTACATTAAGTTCAAATCCAAATTTATTAAGCACAATTTGAACTTTTTCAGCACTTTTGCTTAAATTAGATGACATAATCTTTTCCTCCTTATATTCCTTAAATTTATATAATATACTTCATAATTAGATAATATAGAAAAGATAAAAAGGATTATATGAAATATATTATACAAAAGTATATTAGAACATACAATTTGGGGGTGCATATATAGAAAAATTTAAGATAAAAGCATTAATTATTTATTGATTAATGCTTTTATCTTAAATTTAAATATTAAAAGGCTCTATTGATTGTGGGAATTTAAATATATTAAAAGGATCATATTCAGTTTTAACTCCTCTAAGCCTTAGATAGTTATCTCCATAATATTGATTTTGCCAATCTATAATATCAAAATCAGTAAAACCTCTATAGGTGCCTACTCCAACAGGATCTAATAGAGCTTTAACATCGTTTGTCCAATCAATATTAGCCTCTCTAAATCTCTCTGAAGTCCATATAGATTTTATTTCTAATAAATACAATGAGTCTCTATGAACAAAGGCAGTGTCATTTGGATCAATGTCACTTACATTTCCATTAAGCCCTATAAACTCATAGAATCGGCTATAATTATTAGGAGAATTTATCATTTCATCTTCTAAAGCTTCTAATATACATCTATTAAGTGGATCATATATAAAAGAGCCTGTTGCTTTAAATTTTTGAGGGGTAGGGCATCCAACATTCCACATCTCTATAGCTTCTCTATATGGAACACATTCTATTTCTACAGATTTTGTTGGAGCAACGTTTATAAGTGGCCTTATTATACATTCTAATTCTTCTGTACTTCCAAAAAACTGTCCTTGTGATGATAATAAGATATCACCACAGGGGTCTTTTTCATAAACTACAGTAGTTGTTAATCTAACATCAGCATGAGGGGTTAGCTCTTGCCAAAGCTCTACTACATCAATAAAGTATTTGCTGTCCCAAGTTATAACATAAGTTGAAACATCGCATGCAGGAGTAATTTTATAAGTTAGTGAAACTACTACCCCAAAATTTGAGGCAAGCCCACCTCTTACAGCCCAAAATAAATTATCATTGCAACATTCATTTGCAACTATTTTCTTACCTTCATAATTTATTAATTCTACTTCTAATAAATTATCACAAGAAAGTCCTAGTAATCTTGATGCAAATCCTACACCACCACAAGTAGTTAGACCACAGAGGCCTGTATCTTTACATGTTCCAGCAGGGATAGTATAACCTTTGCTTATTAAGTCAGAGTACATCTTTCCATTTGTTATTCCACCACCAAGCTTAGCAGTATTATTTATTCTATCGATGAAAGTATAATTAATATTACTAATATCTATTACTAATCCTCTATTTACATTTGAATTTGCTTGATAATCATGTCTTCCACTTCTAATTCTAAATGGAATGCATTCTGATATTGCATATTTCAATGCATTTATGACATCTGCTTCAGAAAAACAGAAAACTATAATGCAAGGAAATTTTCTAAAGGCTAGATTTAAATCTCTACTAGCTTCCAAATATAGGGGATTATTTTTACGAACAATTCCACCTGTTAGATACATTATATATCTCCTTTCAAAATTAATCTTAATACATATTATGAATTTTAAATGTCTTTGATATATTTAATTGAATAAGGAAATTGATAATAATTAAGCATTACTTAGATATGATAGTTTATATATAAACATAATTTGATTTTATCTATAAATAAATAGACAAAATATAAAAATGATTATATAATTATACTTGTAAATAATATTTATTGGAATAAATATATTAATTATGGAATTAGGAATGTATATTATGGGGAATATAGAAAGATTTCTTGATGATAAAGGTAGAATAAAAATTTGGCCTGCTAAAAAAGAACTAAAGGTTCAAATTCTGAGTTATCTTGTTAGTAAATTTGAATATAATTATTTTTACACTGAGAAAGAAGTTAATAGCATAATTAATGAGTGGCATACATTTGAAGATTATTTTCTACTTAGAAGAGGATTAATAGATTATAAACTATTATTTAGAGAAAAAGATGGTTCAAAATATTGGAGAGAGGGAGAAGACATTGATGAATAAGAGTGACGAAGAAATAAAAAATAATGAAGAGTTCTGGAATGCAACAATAGATGATATAGAGAATGGATATATTCAAAGTGATGATAATATTAAATGTGTAGTTTGTGGAGAAAATTTTACTATTGGTAAAATATATAAAATTGATTCGGAGTTTTATGAAGCGAAGAAAGCTGCTGAAATTCATATAGGAGAGAAGCATAGTTCAATGCTGCAATATTTATTGAATATGAATTCAAGTTTTACTGGGATTTCAGAGGTACAAAGAGAAATAATAAACCTTTTTTCACAGGGATTATCAGATAAAGAAATATCTAATAAGTTAGGCGTTGCAACCTCTACTATAAGAAATCATCGTTATAAACTAAGGGAAAAAGAAAAGCAGGCAAAATTATATTTAGCCATTATGGATTTATTAGCTCAAAGTACTAACAAAAAGATAAATAAGCTTGATAAAGGAACTATATGTGATGCCCATAAGACAGCAACTACCTTAGATGATAGATTCAATATAACTGATGAGGAGAAGGTACAGGTTATAGAAAATTATATGGATAAAAGCGGGGTATTAAAAAATTATCCATCAAGAGAAAAGAAAAAAATTATAGTTTTAGAAGAAATAATGAAAAGATTTGAAAGTAGCGTAATTTATTCAGAAAAAGAAATAAATGAAATATTAAAGGCAGTATATGACGATTTTGCAACTATAAGAAGAGCACTAATTGAATATGGCTTTCTAAGCAGATCTAATGATTGCAGAAGTTATTGGGTTAAAGAGTAAATAAGATTATACAGATTGCCGACATTATAAAATTCTTATGCATTTTAGATAAAGTCTTAAGATATAAATTATTTACATGTAAGTTTTAAAATATAGTAACTAAGAAAATATCTCCATATTTAAATGAAAGTATAATAAATTTTGTTAATCCTAGAATACTTAAAATACAAGTATTCTAGGATATTTTTATGAAAAAATTGGAGATTTTACAATTTGGAAACAAGTTAAAGTTAGTTTGTAAAAACCATTTGATAATATAATGTTAGGGGGGAGAGGCATGAATAAGAAAATATTATGTACAGTAGTACTTTTAAGTTTAACCACACAGCTAATTAGTTGTAAACAGAGAGAGGAAGAAACAGTTAAAAGAATAGTTATTGAAAGCGATGTAAGAGATCAAAAACTAGGGGAAAAAAATAAAAATCCAAAAGTAACGGTAGAAAAGATAAATTTAAAACTAGATGAAGGAGATTATTTTGAACCAGCTTTTTATCATGAAGGGGAAGTTTATGGAGCTATTGATAAAGGATGCGGACCAATATTAGGAGAAACATCAGTAACCCATCCAATAGCAGGGTATATGAAAGAGTACTTATATAAAGTAGATGAAAATAATAATTTAATAAAAACTTCAAAGGAAGTTTTTAATCGTGTATGGGGACCCAAAATGATAGGATTTAAATTGCTTGAAAATGATAAAGTATTTAGCATAGATTATAAAAAGGAAGATAAAATTAAGGAAATTCCTGAACTGACAAAGATAATAAATGAATTGAAAGAACGTAGCGAGTATGATAGTGCGTGCCATATTAGACTTAATTCAGATGATGAAAACTATGTAGAAATTTATATAACAACGGCATCTAATAAAGAAAAGCTATACTTATATGATATGAAAAATAAGAAACTCCATGATGTTCATGATAAAGAATATGAAAAAGATGGATGTCTTAACACTCTTCATTATGTAGATTCACTACAATCCTTAGTGTGGATAAATAAAGATTTAAAAGTTTATAAATTAAAATTAGAAAAAGAAAATGCTTTTTTTGAATCATATATTAATTTAGATAAGTATATTGGGTCAAATCAAAAAGGTAAAATAGATAATGTAAGGGGAGTAATGATAAATAGTGATGAAATGCTGATTTTCCAAGATGAATATATAAGTGAACAGGGACCTTATTTACATTTTCCACTGCATAAGACCATTTCCATCAGTAAGTTCAATTTTAAGACTAATCAATATAGAGTATTATTTGAAGTACCAGATGGCATCAATATGTGGGCAAAATATATAGGAAATAATATGCTAGGCATAGAAGAGTTTAAGCAAAATGAAAAAAACATGGAGTCTATAATTCCTATAAATAGATATATTAAGGAAATAAGAAATGATGGGCTAAATGTTATATATAAAGAGAAAACTGAAGATGAAGGTGAAACGTCATCTCCCGAGGTATATATTGCATTAAGCGAAGATGGAACAGAATTATTTTTAGCTAGACATTTAACTAAATTTGAAGATGACACAGTAACAACAGAAGATATTGTATATAAAAAATATAAAATTGAATATTAGAAGTCTATGGCTTTAACTCAATGTGATCTGGAGAACATTGATAGAACCGAGGTTTTAATATATAATTTTTGTATATACAAAAAATTGAAATAATTTATTAAGAATTGAATTAAAATTGTGGTCAATTTTAAATTATATAGTGATGTTATATAGGGTTCCTTAACGAAAATTTAACTTATGCATAATTTTAATTTCCATAACAAAAAATATTTTCTTGAATGAAAAATTAAGAATGAAAGATACGAATTATGGTTAAAACTCCACTGCTAAAGCTTTGGGGATTTTTTACAATAGATTTTATTTTAAGAAATTCACCTTTAGTGAATTTTTTCCTAAATTCTTCATTCTTAATTATTAATCCTTAATTTCTAAGGATTTAAGCTGCTTTTATAGAAAATTTATTTTTCAGAGTATATATTAAGTTTTTGCATTGTATTCCTATGTATAACATCACTATATAGGTTTGTTTAAAGCAAGTAAATTACTTGCTATTTTAGAGATTAGGGTGAATATAATGGGTAAAAAAATATTGGTAGTGGAAGATGAATATTCGATCAATGATGTTTTAACAATTGCTTTAAAAGATGAAGGCTATGAAGTTAAAAGTGTATTTGATGGTAAAAGTGCATTGGATATAGTGGAAAGTTTTAGACCAGATCTTGTATTATTAGATCTTATGCTGCCTGATATGGATGGATTTGAGATTTGTAAGAAAATATCAAGAGAATATTTGGTAATTATGATTACTGCAAGGGATAATATTTTTGATAAAATTGTTGGATTAGAACTAGGAGCAGATGATTACATAGCAAAGCCATTTGAAATAAAAGAAGTTATAGTTAGAGTAAAAGTATTATTTAGAAGTTTAGAAAAAGAAAAACATTTTTCTTCAGAACAAACCTTAGACCTAGGAGAAGATATTACTGTAGATTTGATAGGGAAAAGAGTATTTAAAAGTGGAGAAGAAGTAGATTTAAAGAGAAAAGAAAATGCTCTCTTTTTTTATTTAGTTACCCATAGAAATAGAGTATTTTCAAGGGAAGAACTTTTAGATAAAGTATGGGGATATGAATATTTTGGAGACACTCGAACAGTAGATGTTCATATTAGGAGAATTAGAGCTAAGCTAGAAATGCATGGAGATACTCTTATAGAAACAGTATTTGGAATTGGTTATGTAATGAGGTAAATGAGATGTTAAAAACTATTAGAGGGAAAATCACTATAGGTGTTATAATAGCTAGTTTAAGTGTGTTGGTTATAATAAACATCATAATATGGGGAATATTTGAAAAAAATTTGCAGACTTTTATTAAAAATGATATGGAAAAAATAAGGACTATTACCTTTTCTGAAATGAAAACACAATATCTTATAAGTAATAATACAATTAATTTTAATAATAAAAGTGAATTATGGCCAATCTTAAATAATATTAATAAACAATATGATATATACGCTTCAATAAATGATGATAGGAACAATTATAAACAATTCACCGGGAAGCTACTAGATGAAAAATATACAGAAAAGATAATGACAGATAGCGATAGAAAGTCATCATTATTATATATACATAATGAAAAAGCAGTATTTTATGCTACTTATGCCTATCCTATGTATGTAGGAGATAATTATGTAGGAACATTAGTATTTCAAAAAGATTATTTAAGTGAGTATAAAGGTTCTATTAATCTTATGACAAAGATTGTATTTATTCAAAGCCTGCTATTTATAGCAATGATCTTAATTATATATTTTTGGTTAAAGAAAACAACAAAGTCCTTAAATACCTTAGCAACAGGTATGACTTTTGTAGAACAAGGAGATTTTTCTAATAGATTAGAAGCAAAGAGTAATGATGAGGTAGCAAGTTTAATTCATCATTTTAATAGAATGCAAGATCAAATAGAGGCGCAAATGGAATGTCTGCAGTTAGAAAAGAAAAAGATAGAGCAGTTAGAAAAATCATCGAGAAACTTTTTTAATTATGCAACCCATGAGATGAAAACCCCTGTTACTGCAATTATAGGATATACTCAGCTGCTTCAAAAGGGCGAAATGGACAAGGAGGTAACAGAAAGAGCTCATAATAGAATTATAGCTGAATCTAAAAGGATGCATACAATGGTTCAAAATATGTTGGTGGTGGCAAGAGGTAAAGAGAGAAAGAGATACACAGCTCAAAACTTTAATATTAAAGAATTGTTAACTCAAATCATATATGAATTTGGGCTTATGTTTGAAAAACAAAAAATAGATATTAACTTAAACAGTGATGATGCCGTAATTTTTGCTGTAAAAGAAGATATAAGAACTATTCTTGTGAATTTAATAGATAATGGAATCAAATATAGTGAAGACGGACGAATAAATATTCAGTGTAAATGTGAAAATAACATTTATATTATTATAGAAAATAAATGCCTTCCTATTCCAAAGGAAATTAAAGAAAATTTATTAGAACCTTTTACTAAGTATAATTATGGAGATCATACACAAATAAGCTCTGGATTGGGTCTATTTATATGCAAAGAATTAGCGGAAAAAAATAATGCATACATAACTTATAAGGTAGAAGAGGGAAAAATCTGCTTTATGATAGAATTACCTTTTGAATGATAAGGATATAAGATACATAATTAAGAAGAGAAGTTATTTAAAAGTTGTAGCATATATACAGACTTTAGTAAAAAGAGTGGTGAGAAAATATAAAAATAGACTTAACTCTACGATCGTAGAATTAAGTCTATTTTATTTTAATTATTACTTAGAAAAAAATCTTTACGAAGCGTTTTCTATAAATAAAAACTCATAATAATAAGTTCCCATTTTTTACCCATTTTACGTACACCTTCATCAATGTAGTCGCATTTTTTATAAGTGAAAAGATTGATGTCATTTTCATTTTAGTATATAATTTGGATAACTTTAAATGAATAGAATGATTACATTTGTTTAATTTAAAAGAAAACTATCATGTTGCCGTGCCGACTGCCTTTCATTACGACGAAGAAATAAACGTTCAAGCAACTTTAGAGCATATCATCAACTTGGCTGAAAAAAGGAGTAAAATCTATTTTAGTGTGTGGGGCAACATGAGAACAACACAGTTTATCTGTAAAAGAAAAAATTGTTATTTTAAATGCTATTCAAGAAAATAACGCTTTAAGTCCAGGCTTAGAAATAATTTTTGGTGTATCTGGCATTCATCAAAAAGATGCTATTAAATTAGACAAATACGTGAATCAATGCAATAAAATTTCTGGAGTACTGTTATGGTATTCTCCATATATACTTCCGACTCAGAAAGAGGCTATTTACTATACAAAAGCTATTGTAAAAGAGCTTAATAAATCCATAATATAAGAGAGGGTGTTGGGAGTAAAAATATTAAGAATCGGTAATTGCAAAAATAATTTTTCAGAGAGTTATCCGTACCGGAATATGAGATATACCTTTGTTTAGGAGTGAGATAGATGAAGAATATAACAATATTAATAGCTGATGATGATAGAGAAATTGCTAATCTGGTTGCTATCCATTTAGAGAAAGAAGGATACCATATTATTAAGGTATCTGATGGACAAGAAGCCGTTGAGGTTATTCAGACTCAACCGATTGATTTGCTGATTTTGGATATTATGATGCCGAAAATGGACGGATATGAAGTTACCCGTCACATTCGTGAAAAACATAATATGCCCATCATTTTTTTGAGCGCTAAAACGTCTGATTTTGATAAAGTGCAAGGACTCGTGATTGGAGCAGATGATTATATGACTAAACCATTCACCCCCATCGAATTGGTAGCTCGTGTAAATGCCCAACTACGACGCTTTATGAAGTTAAATCAGCCTAAAACTAAACATAACTCAAGCTTGGAATTTGGAGGATTAGTGATTTCGCCTGAACACCGTACAGTTACTTTATATGATAAGAATATTGAGTTAACTCGGAAAGAGTTTGAAATTTTATATTTATTAGCCAGTCATCCAAATAAAGTTTACAGTGGAGAGGATATTTTTCAGAAGGTATGGGGGGATGCATACTATGAAGGTAGGAATACCGTTATGGTTCATATTCGTACTTTGCGGAAAAAACTTGAAGAGGATAAACGAAAAAACAAATTGATAAAAACTGTATGGGGGGTAGGTTATAAATTCAATGGGTAAAATATTACAAAGCTTTCGTTCAAAAATGATAATGTTGTTAGGTTTAAGCATGTTGTTGTCTAGCACCATAACATACTTACTCTTTAAAGTACTCCAATTGTATTATTATACAAATGTTGAACGTGGAGATACACTAGCTTATGTTCGTAAAATCATGGAAAATATCGGGGACTTTAACGTCTTTTTACTGTTATTTATCCTGCTTTCCATATTGTTTTTCTTTTTACTTACAAAACCCTATTCTGCCTATTTCAATGAGATTTCAAAAGGAATTCATTATCTCGCTCAGGGTGACTTTAAGCATCGAGTTCAAATATTGTCAAATGATGAATTTAGTGATATTGCACAAGGCATTAATCTGGCAAGTGAAAAATTGGAGCAAGCCATAGAAAGGGGCGATTTTTCGGAAAGTAGTAAAGAGCAGTTAGTAGTAAATTTGGCTCATGATTTGCGCACACCTCTTACCTCTGTTTTAGGTTATTTAGATTTAATCCTTAAGGATGATAGCTTGACTGAAAATCAGATTAGGCATTATTTAACGATTGCCTTTACCAAATCTCAACGCTTAGAAAGGTTGATTGATGAATTATTCGAAATAACTAGGATGAATTATGGCATGCTGCCAATTGAAAAGAAACAAATTGATTTAAGTGAGCTACTTATTCAATTGAAAGAAGAGTTGTATCCTGTCTTCGAGAAACACGATTTGATAGCAAGAATGAATATTACTTCTCCTTTATCTATTATGGGTGATGGAGAGTTGTTGGCCCGTGTGTTTGAAAATCTCCTGATTAATGCAAATCGCTATGGATATGAGGGGCAGTATGTAGATATCAACGGCTTCATTGATTCAAAGGAAGTAGTTATTCAAATTATCAATTATGGGGATGCCATTCCTCCAGATGAACTGCCTTATATTTTTGATATGCTTTATACTGGTGACAAAGCACGAACTCATCAAGAAAATAGCACAGGTCTCGGTTTATTCATTGCGAAGAATATAGTAGAGCAGCATAATGGAACGATTACTGCTGAAAGTAATTTAATACGCACTATATTTGAAGTCCGTTTACCAATGGAGGATTCCCAAAGAGATTAAGTCCAGGATTATTCATGACTACTCAAAGATAAAAGTATAGCTAGAAAATGGAGTGTATAAAAATTCATTTTTCTGGCTTTTTTTAATTTTTACAGATTTTACTGCTCTTTTCCAAAAAAATTAAGCGCACTTATTCCGTACCTCCCCAAAGTCAAAAAATTTCATTGTCAAAGAACGTGAGGATTCCCTAAAGCCGCAATGGTCACCCAAAAGGTGATGAGGTAAAAATAAGAAAGCATCGAGTTAGTGATGGTTTTGGTGCTTTTCTTATAAAGTGAGTGAATAATCCGGGTAAGTGTAAAATCCAAGTGAAAAATTTAAGGAAAATTTAATATTTACCCTACTTTTTATTTTAAAAGTTTTTCCTATACTATAAACAGCTCATCACCATCAATGGTTCTTGCTTTTAGAGCTGAAAGATGCTTATCGCGGTTCAAGCATTAATCACACGAAATTAAACTATAGCGAAAGGCATTTTAACAAGGGGATTCCCCGTCAAGCACCTCTGGTGGTGATGAGCCATATAAACAAGTTAACTCAAGGAGGGAACTAAAATTATTTGACAGGAGAGAGGTTGATAGTATGAAAAATATCGGCATTACCATTTATGGATGTGAGAGGGACGAGGCTGAAGTGTTCAATGAACTTTCGCCACGCTTTGGTGTCATACCTACCATTACAAGCTCTGCCGTATCGGAAACCAACGCAATGTTAGCCCATGGCAATCAATGTATCAGTGTGGGGCACAAATCTGAGATTTCCGAATCCATTCTTCTTGCGCTGAAGGAATCCGGTGTCAAATATATCTCTACCCGAAGTATTGGCTTCAATCATATAGAGGTGAAGGCCGCGGAAAGTATGGGGATCGCTGTTGGAAACGTGGCATATTCACCGGATAGCGTTGCCGATTATACATTGATGCTGATGCTGATGGCGATACGAAACGCAAAATCCATTATGAGCCGTGCGGAAAAATATGATTTTAGCTTGGATACTGTCTATGGAAAAGAATTGCGTGAGATGACTGTTGGCGTGCTGGGGACTGGTCATATAGGCAAGGCGGTTATTGAACGACTACGGGGATTTGGATGTCATGTGCTGGCGTATGGCCACAGTAAAGAGGCGGCGGCCAATTATGTATCCCTCAATGAATTGCTACAGAAAAGCGATATTCTCACCATTCATGTGCCGCTCGGCACGGATACATATCATATGATTGGTTACGAACAGATTGAAGTAATGAAACAGGGCGCATTTCTTATCAATACAGCGCGCGGCGGGCTTGTGGATACCAGCGCGTTGATCAAGGCGTTGGAAAATGGAAGGTTAGGCGGCGCGGCCTTGGATGTGTTGGAAGGAGAAGAAGGATTTTTCTATTTTGATTGTACACAGAAACCGATTGACAACCAATTTTTGCTTAAGCTCCACAAGATGCCAAATGTAATCATCACGCCGCATACGGCGTACTATACCGAACGGGCATTGTATGATACCGTTGAAAAGACAATATTGAACTGTCTGGATTTTGAGAGGAGAGATACACTTGAATAGATTGAAAATAGCCCTTCTGTTTGGGGGCTGCTCAGAGGAACACGATGTGTCGATAAAATCGGCGAAAGAGATTGCAGATAACATCGACACAGAAAAATATGAGCCGATATACATCGGAATTACCCGATCCGGTGTTTGGAAAATGTGCGAAAAGCCATGCGTGGATTGGGACAACGAAAACTGCCGTTCGGCAGTGCTTTCTCCGGACAAAAAAATGCACGGGCTGCTTGTTATGGGGAATAAAGGATATCAAATGCAACGTATAGACGCGGTATTTTCGGCTTTGCACGGCAAATCGGGTGAAGACGGCGCCATACAAGGTTTATTTGAATTGTCCGGCATCCCCTATGTAGGCTGTGATGTTCAAAGTTCGGCGGTGTGTATGGATAAATCCCTGACATACATTGTGACCCAAAATGCTGGTTTTGGCACTCCCGAATTTTTGATTTTAAATCATGGTGATATACCGGATTCAAATTCCTTAACATATCCTGTTTTTGTTAAACCGGCACGTTCCGGCTCATCTTTCGGCGTAAATAAAGTCAATAACGAGGACGAATTAGACGCCGCCATTGAAACAGCAAGGCAGTATGACAGTAAAGTCCTGATTGAACAAGCTGTCCCAGGCCTTGAAGTGGGCTGTGCCGTGTTGGGAAACGGTACCGACTTAATCGTTGGTGAAGTGGACCAAATTTCACTTTCGCATGGTATCTTTCGCATTCATCAAGAAGATCAACCAGAAAAAGGTTCCGAAAACGCAGTTGTTTTGGTTCCCGCAAACCTGTCAGCAGAGAAACGCATAAAGATACAAGAGACGGCGAAAGCAATTTATAAGGCGCTCGGCTGTAAAGGTCTTTCTCGTATTGATATGTTTTTGCAGGAAGACGGACGTATTATACTGAATGAAGTCAATACGTTGCCGGGATTCACGTCATATAGCCGTTATCCCCGTATGATGGCTGCCGCGGGAGTGACACTATCCGAGTTAATTGATCATTGCATCACACTGGCACTCAAAGGATGATACGGATGGAAAAAGATTTTGTTTTTTTAGATGAAATATTGCATGGAGTTCGTTGGGACTCCAAATATGCCACATGGGACAATTTCACTGGAAAACCGGTAGACGGTTATGAAGTCAATCGCATAGCGGGGACATATGCTTTGGCTGTTGCGCTGCTTAAGGCAAAGAAGCAGGCGGCTGCTCTAGGGTACGGTTTGCTCCTTTGGGATGGCTATCGTCCTCAACGCGCGGTAAACTGTTTCTTGCATTGGTCTGCGCAGCAGGAAGACGGCCGCACAAAAGAAAGATATTATCCCAATATTGATCGGAGTGAGATGGTTACAAAGGGATATGTAGCGCCAAAATCAAGCCACAGTCGCGGAAGTGCGATTGACCTTACGCTTTATAGATTGGACACGGGTGCGCTTGTTCCTATGGGGAGCGACTTCGATTGTATGGATGAACGTTCACATCATATCTCAAAAGAAATTTCAAGCAATGAAGCGGAAAATCGCCGGCTATTATGTTCTATTATGGAACACAGTGGATTTGAACCATATGTATATGAATGGTGGCACTACGTATTGAAAAACGAACCATACCCCAACAGCTATTTTGATTTCCCCATTGGCGAGAACCATCTCAAATGAGATGCTAAGCCGTTTGGATAGTAGATTGGAAAGGTACAAAACAATTTTTAAATTTTATTTTAGAACGAGTGCAACAGGGCAAAAAAGATGAAGCTAAAGCGTGATTAGCTGAAATTTTTTCAAAACACGCAGATGGCACATTTAATGCTGAATATGTGGAGAGTTTTGTCCCAAGGATGATTGCTATATTTAAACTAGAATGTGTTGAGGAAGTAAAGGTATCAGGACACAATTTGGTGGACAGCGACGTTAATAATTAATGTTTAGACACAGAAAAATTTTATACTTAGCCTAAAATGAAGGTGCTGATCCAATTCGTGGGTAGCACCTTTATTTTTTAGCAAACAGCAATTTCCGTTGCTATTTGAGCGGATTGCTGACTGGGTGAAGTGTCCCCCAGATGAATTTAGTGATATTGCACAAGGCATTAATCTGACAAGTAAAAAATTTAAGGAAAATTTAATATTTACCCCACTTTTTATTTTAAAAGTTTTTCCTATACTATAAACAAGTTAAGTTAAGGAGGGAACTAAAAATGAAAAAGTGGGGACTTTTATTGCCATTTGCATTATTCATAGTTTTTATTTTTAATATATTACCGATATCTCAAGATAAAGTAGATATTCAAGGAGAGATTCAAAAATATGAACAAAATGATAAAATGGCAGCTAAAAATATCCAAAAGATTGAGATTACGGAAGAACAGATCTATCAAGGGAATCTACTCTTGGTCAACAATGAACATCCTATTCACCAAAAGAGTATAAAATCCGATGTCATAAATTTATTTACACACAAAGAATTGATAAAGGGGTATGGGTTACTTGATAGCGAAATTAAATTGTCAGAAGAAATAGCTGAAAAATTTTCTGAGATGATATCTGATGCTGAAAAAGATGGGGTTTGTCACTTTTTAATTAGCAGTGGTTTTCGAGACTTAGATGAGCAAAGCAGACTTTACGAAGAAATGGGTTCTGATTATGCTTTGCCAGCAGGTCAAAGCGAACACAATTTAGGCTTAGCACTTGATGTGGGATCTACTCAAATGGAGATGGATAAAGCGCCAGAAGGAAAGTGGATAGAAAAAAAATCTTGGAAATACGGCTTTATATTACGCTATCCCTTGGATAAAACAGATGTTACAGGAATTCAATATGAACCTTGGCATATTCGTTATGTCGGCTTGTCTCACAGTGCGATTATGCAGAAAATGAATTTAGCTTTGGAAGAATATTTGGATTATTTAAAAGAAGAAAAGAGCATTTCTGTTAGTGTTGATGGGAAAAAATATACAATTTCATATTATCCCATTTCTCAAAATGAGACAATTGAAATTGAAGTACCAGCGAATGAACAGTATGAAATATCTGGTAATAATATAGATGGAGTGATTGTGACTACATTTTCTTGAATTAGGTTCTAAAATGATAAAGTCATAGGTTTAAATGTAAAGTTAGGAGACATATTCTATATGCTTACAGTTTTGTATACTTATTTTTGTGCTATTATTTTATGTATTATGTTTTAAATTGGATTTTTATTAAAGGCGTTAAAAATTAAGAAAACATTAAGAACTGTATTCACTTATTCTTAAGTTTTTGTTGATATTATAATCATGTCAATAATTAAATTTTGATTCAACAAGGAGGATTATTGTGTCACTATTTCAGTATTTATATGTCTATATTCGTATATGTATTATGTATGTTGTTCACACTGATTTTTTAATTAACATTATTTGTACATGTATTTTATGTATTGTATTTCAAAAAGGATTTTATTTAAGGGCTAAGAAGAAGGAAGGAGGAAGTGTTTCCTGCAAGCATTTTCTAGGGGTATTTATTTTTTTAGTGTATATGGCAGCTGTATATGGCGTAACAGGTATAGGAACAATTTGGGATGTGCAACGGTTTGTTACTGCATCTACATCTGGATTTGATCGAATTTATTTAGTTCCATTCTCTAGTTCTCCTGAGTCAATGATGCCGTATGTTTTGAACATTATAATGACGATACCATTAGGATTCTTGTTACCATTGATCTGGAAACAATTTCGAACAATTAAAAAGGTTGCCTTGTCGGGCTTTTTGTTATCCTTAAGTATTGAATTAAGTCAATTGTTCACTCAAAGTCGAACCACAACGACAGATGATTTAATTATGAACACCCTAGGAGCTATTATCGGATATTTCATCTTTAAAGCATTCTTTCACATCATCTTGAAAAAAAATAGCAACGAAAAAGATGAAATAACATCATCTTCATTTGTCATCAAACACGAAGCAATCTTTTATTTAGTATTATCGTTTTTGGGGATGTTTTTATTTGCTATTTAGGCTTTTCGCCATCAATAATACTTGACAAAAAATAAAGTCAATATATTATAAATGACAGACTACAATCGAATGGGAGTAGGATATATAGTCTTAGGAACTTGGTATTATCAATGTTTCCAAGGCTTTTTCTTTGCTTGTAATACCAAGTTGATACCAGTTTGGAAATAAAGATAGGTTTTAAACTTAATTTAGAGGGATTTTTCTACCGCGCTTTCCCTTGCTGGACTTGTAAAAAACTTCAAAAGGAGACCTTCTGAAGTTCTTTACAAGTAATAGATTAAAATTTTAAAATGCTATGGTGGTTATTTTGTATTCAACTAACTACTATCTTTGGTTCAAATGATATCCTTGAAAGTCCATTTTTATCCGTTTCTCTCTATTTTGAAAGGGAAAAGTTATTGATATAAAGGGATTTTCGAGGATAGGCGTTCATAGTTTTCAGTAAGACATTTCTCAAAACTTTAATATTAAAGAATTATTAACTCAAATCATATATGAATTTGAGCTTGTGTTTCAAAAACAAAAAATAGATATTAACTTAAAGAGTGATGACGCTGTAATTTTTGCTGTAAAAGAAGATATAAGAACTATTCTTGTAAATTTAATAGATAATGGAATCAAATATAGTGAAGACAGACGAATAAATATTCAGTGCAAATATGAAAATAATATTTATATAATTATAGAAAATAAATGCCTTCCTATTCCGAAGGAAATTAAAGAAAATTTATTAGAACCTTTTACTAAGTATAATTATGGAGACCATGCCCAAATAAGTTCTGGATTGGGATTATTTATATGCAGAGAATTAGCGGAAAAAAATAATGCATATATAACTTATACGGTAGATGAGGGAAAAATCTGCTTTATGATAGAATTAATTTTGGAATGATAATATAAAATAAATTATAAGCTTTATGAAATATAGAAGCGAGAAGAGAAATTTTTATATATTTAAAATCTAGCTTAAAGATACTGAGATAGATAATGCCATAAATTAAATAATTAAAACTTTAAATATCAACCTTATAAATCAACCTATGGGTTGATTTTTTTTATGGTTAAAAATCTTATTATAAAAGAGAGGAGTGATATTTATGAATAGAATTATAGAGGTTAAAGATTTAAAAAAATATTATAAGGATAGTAAAGCTGTGGATGGATTTGATTTTGAGGTTTATGAAGGAGAGATATTAGGATTATTAGGACCTAATGGTGCAGGAAAAAGTACTACCATAAACATACTATCTACAATACTAAAGGAAGATAGTGGAGATATAAAATTTTTTAATAAACCAGTAGAAGGTAATAGAAAATGGATAAGAGGCCAAATTGGTATGGTTCCTCAAGATTTAGCTATATTTGAAGATATATCAGCTTACAGAAATGTAGAATTTTTTGCTTCATTATATGGACTTAAAGGAAGAGAACTTAAAGAAAAAGTAAAAGAAGCTTTAGAATTTGTGTCTCTTCTTGAGCATGAAAATAAAAAGCTTAAGACTTTCTCAGGAGGTATGAAGAGAAGACTTAATATTGCCTGTGCCATTGCTCATAAGCCTAAGATATTAATTATGGACGAACCTACCGTTGGTATAGATCCGCAATCAAGAAACCATATATTAGAATCTATAAAAAAATTAAGAGATAAGGGAACTACAATAATATATACAACTCACTACATGGAAGAAGTAGAAGAAATTTCAGATAGAATCATAATAATGGATAAGGGAAAGAAAATAGCAGAAGGTACAAAAGAACAGTTGAAGGAGAGCTTGAAAGAACAAAGAGTTTACAAGTTATATGTAGATAGGGTATTAGAAGATGATTTAGATTGCTTTTACTCTATAGAGGGAGTTAAAAAAGTTTATTCTAATAAAGACTTAATAGAGATTACAAGTATAAAAACCATAGAAAATTTAGATAAGATTATCTTAAAAGCAACTGATATGGGACTTAAAATTAAACATATGAAAAGCGAAGAAGGAAATTTAGAGATGGTTTTCTTAAAGCTTACAGGACGAAATTTAAGGGATTAGGAGGAGGACTTATGAATTTAGTAAAGCTTATAAAACAAGATATAAGAAATCTATTTACTAATCCTGTGGTTATAATCTTTGGTTTTGTATATCCTATGGTTTTGATTGTACTATTTGGATATTTATTTTCCTCATTTTATGGTGGCAGAGAGGTAACTGCTTATGACTACTATGGAATTACTATGATTATATTTTTAGTATTATCGTCTTGTACTATAACTCCAAATGCTTTTATGGAGAGGAAGATAAAAAACAGTAATCTTAGAGTGTTATTTTCCCCAACTAATAATTGGGAGATATATGGATCAAAAATTATATCTACATTTTTATTTATAGGAAGCCTCTTTACCCTAGATATGATCATATTATCTATAACTGGTATGGTTAATTATGGTGGAGATAAGTTTATATATATACTGATACTTATACTTGTGTTATTGTTTTTCACTGTAACATTAGGTGCTTTTGTATGTGTATTAATTAAAAATGAGGAAGGTACAAATAAGATACTTTCATTAGTATGCAATATTTTAGCATTAACCTCTGGTATATTTTTTCCAATAGATGGACTTGGAGAAAGAATTAAAAGTATAGTAGCATTATCACCTATAAAAATGATTATAGAAAGTATTTTTAAAATAATATATGATGGAAATTTTAATGGCTATTTAACAACAATAAGTATAATAATTTCTATTACAATGATTTTGTTAATTGAGATAAATTTTTTATTTAATGGTGAGGACTATATTTAGGAGGAGTGGAGTATATGAATGTTTTTAATATAATAAAAAATAATTTTATAAGGATATTACAAAATAAATTTTATATAATTAATATAATACTTATTATACCAACTATGATTTTTATAGCTATATATTTTACTGGTAGGCTGGAGATTAAAGCTAATTTAGCGGTAGTTGGAGCAAATAATCTTCCTATAAATAGTAATAGTATAAATGTTAATTATATAAATAAAGAGCCACAACTGTCTGATTTAGTTCTAAATAAATACGATGCAGTTATTAAATCAAATGATGGAGTTTATGAAGTAATAACGGTAAAAAGTCATAAATTTAAAGAGAACATTGAAAGATTACTAAAGAGAGAAAGTATTGATAATGTTTTTTCTAGTGAAAATAGAGGAATAGGTACTAATATATTAGGATATCTAACTATGTTCATATTACTTCAAGGGTTAATGTTTTTTACTCTGTTTTATGAGGAAAGAGATAAAGATATATCGAAAAGGATATTAAGTCATCCAATAACTACCATAAATTATTTTTTAGCTCATGCAATTTCATGTTTTCTCATGGTATTTCTTCCTATTACCACAATAATCTTAATATCAATAAATACTTTAAATTTGAATACTAATATAAGTAATATACAGTTTATTTTTATAGTAGGAATACTATGTATTCTAGGTTCAGCTTTCGGATTGTTTATCTCATCATTAGTAAAATCAGAAGATAATGGAACTTTATTCGGTTCAATGCTTTTGGTAATAACCACCCTAATTTCAGGTAGTTTTTTTTCAATTGATAGTCAAGGGGCTATAGGTAAAATAGGAAAAATCTTACCTCAAAGAAAAGTAGTTGACTATGCTATTGCAATAGAGAATAATAAAACATTAGATCATAGAGGATTAATTATGATTATATTATTATCTATTATTTTATTTATGTTAGCATATATTATAAACAATAAAAAATTTAAAAATGGTAACTTTTAATTATTTTATGTAAAATTATAGGTAGCAAATATAAGGGTGATTGCAATGAATAATATTTTATACACAAAAGTTATGAGACCTAAAGTAAGAAAAAATAATATAAAAAGAGAACTCTTAGAAAAGAAAGTTTCATGTATAAAAGAACATAAAATTACGATAATAAAGGGTGCTGCAGCAGTAGGAAAAAGCACCCTTATTTCCTTATATCTTGAGAAAAGTCATGAAAAAAGCTGTTGGATTTCGTTAGATGAAGGATTTAATGATATTATTGCTTTTTGGAATTATTTTATTGAAGCTATAGGTAATTATGTTAAGAATAAGAAATTATATCTAGATATATTAAATCCTTTAGTAAATAGAAAAGAGATATACACATTGATAGGTATCATGATTAATGAACTTATTAAAGATGAAATAACCATTGTATTAGATGACTTCCATAATATTAATGAAAGCTTTTTAGTTGAAACAATAGAATATTTTATAAAAAATTCTTTTGATAATATTCATATGGTATTTATAACAAGAGAGGAAATATCTATGTATCTTGGAGACATTATGGTTTCAGGAAATCTTTTATTTATAGATGGTGATGATTTTAAATTATCTCTTAAAGAATGTGAAAGTTTTGTGAGACAAACTTTATTATTAAATATAAGTGATATTGAGATTAATAAAATTTATGAAGCTACAGAAGGGTGGATTGGAGGAGTACAGTTAATTTCTATGGCTCCCAAAAGTAGTAAAAAGCTTGAGAAAATTAACAAAATAAATAGATATATGATTGACTATTTATCTAAGGAAATTATGTCAAATTTAACCGAGGAAGAAAAGGAACTTTTAATTAAAACATCTCCATTACCTTATTTTACTCCAAATCTCTGTAATAACATTCTTCAGAAGAATTATTGCAAGGAAATAATAGATTCTTTAATAAGTAAAAATATATTTATAATAACTATAGACGAAGAACTTGAATTTTTTAGATATCATAATATATTAAAAGAGTATTTAGTAAAATTATTTAATGAGCAGCAGCTTAAAGAACAAGGAAATATTTTTGTGTTATCAGCATCTTACTTAGAAAAGCTAGAAGATTTTGATGAGGCATTAAATTTATATATTAAAGCGAAGGATTATAATAGCTCTCTAAAAATTGTTGAAAAATTTGGCCATAGGTTGTTAAATCCAAGATTAGTAACACTAATACCGAATTCATATTTGGCAAAAAGTATTGATTTAACTATTTTTAGAGTATTTCATCATTATAGTAATTTTGAAATAGAAAAATGTAATGAGATATTGAATGAAATAGAAAACAATTTTGAAGAAGGATTATGGCAATATTTAAGCCCAATAAGGATGCTTGTAGATGATTTTGATATACCTTATAACAATTTAGAAATATCACAAATAGAGAAACAATGTGAAAATAATTTGACAAAAACTTTCATGTATCTAATGACGACTATTGGGTTTGTATATATAAATAGGCTAAACGAGGCGCTAGAAACAATCGATTTATGCTTAAATACTAATAAAGTACTAAAAAATAAATATATAGAGATATATTCGTTAATGCAGAAAGCAATGATTTTTGAAGAGATGGGAAGATTAACAGAAAGTGAAGATGTATCAAAAACATTAAATAGAATAGTTGATGAAACCGATAGTTTATATAAATTTAAGTTTTTTATATCAATAGGATTAGCAGGAGTATATATAAAAAAATTACAGCTAGAAAAAGCGGAGGAACTTATAGAATATGCTGAAAAGAATTTTTCAAAGGTTATATATGATGAATATTTTAGAGCTGGTTCTAGAGGACTAAAATATAATTTAGCAGAAATCAAAATTCTTCAAGGTAATTTAGATGAAGGAGAAAAAATTATCAATGAATTAATTGAGGAGTATAAAGGTACAAGAGTATATTTGACTATACTAGCATTAAAAATTACCATGTTGTTTAATTATAAAAGGGTTAAGAAAGAAGAGATATTAGAATATGAGACTATATGTGAAGAGCTAAATAGTAAAGAGAATGAATTAAAAATTGAGGAAAAACTTATATATTCTAAGGTTTTAAATATTCTTGATAATAAAGGTGAAGGACAAAAGCTTATTGATGAAATATTAGCTTATTCAAGAAAAAATAGTAATGTTTATGTTTTAACTATGGCATTATTGGAAAAAGCTCTATTATTGGATAATATGGATATAAAATCACGAGAAGTGAAAAATTTATTGTTAGAAGCAATTTTTTATAGTAGAGATGAAAGATTACTTAAGCCATATGCAATAATGGGAAAACCTATAGTAGAATTAATAAGAAAATATATATCAATCGATACCTTACCAAGAGAAGATAAGGAATTTATTTCACAGGTATTAGAATTATTTTCAAAGGATAAAAAAGAGGATATATTAAGTGAAAGAGAAATAGAAGTCTTAAAAGAAATATCAAATGGGTATACAAATAAAGAAATAGCTGAAAGATTATATATTTCTATAGCTACAGTAAAAACTCATATAATAAATATATATTCAAAATTAGAAGTAAATAATAGAGTTGAAGCTATTAACGAAGGACGAAAAAGAATAATAATTTAAATGAAATTGTGTTCATAGTACTAATATGAACGCAATATAGCACCATCTAGCAAATATATCTATAATATTTTTGATCAACTAATTTATTTTAGATGCTTTAATAAAATGAGATTTTAATACAAAGAGTGGTGAGGGCACATAAAGATAGATAGATTACTTGGAATAATTATATGTTTATCAAATCGAGATATAGTAAATGCAAATACATTAGCTGAAAAATTTGAAGTTTCAACAAGAACTATACAGCGTGATATTGAAACACTAAATTTAGCTGGAATACCTATTACATCTATACAAGGTATAAATGGAGGTTATGGGATTATTGAGGGTTTTAAGCTAGAAAAACAAATAGCTAATACAGAAGATTATATTTCTGTTATCACTGCTTTAAGAAGTATGTGTTCAGCATATGACAATAAAAAGTTTGAAGCAACCCTTGAAAAGCTACTCAGTGTTTCTAAAGAAGAAAAACTTATGAATCCTAAGATAAGATTTGATTTTAGTCTTTCAAGGAAAGGCAGCAATATAGATAAATATATAAGAGTTATTGAAAATGCTATTGATAAGGAACAAATTATAGAATTTGAATATACAAATTCATATGGAGATAAAAAAATACGGTTAGTGGAACCAGTTATCGTTATATACAAATGGTATGGGTGGTATTTATTAGCATATTGCTGTAATAAGAAGGATTATAGATTATTTAAAGTAATTAGAATGCGACACTTAAAGTTGACATATAAACCCTGCTCTATTAAACATGAAAATATAGACGAGCTATTATCTAAGCAAGAAGAACAAGGTAACGAAAAAAAATATACAAGCTAAAATATTATGCAAAGAAGAAATACGGGTTTCCGTTGAAGAGTATTTTCCTAATGGCAGTATTACAGATTTAGAAAATGGAGATTTTATACTTCAATTTGTATTACCAAAAGGTGAAATGAGTTGGATGGGTATTCTCTTAAATTATAGTAATAAAATTAAAGTAATGGAGCCTGAAGAATTAAAAGAAAAATTTATATCTAAGGCAAAAGAAATTATTGATATTTATAAATAATATACGACATATAGTTGTCGTATATTCTTCTTTATAATGTAGTTAAAGTTAATTATAAGGGGGAGCTTTTATGGTATATTCAATAGAACAAATAAAAATAGTATTGCATACTGCGGTCTTGTTTGTGCATTTTGTAGCATAGGAAAATCAGGAAAATGTATAGGGTGCAGAGAGAAATCTGGTGGATGCTCAATTAAAATATGTGCGCAATCAAAAAAAATTAATGGATGTTGGGAATGTAATGAATTCCCTTGTGCCAATGAGATGTTTAAAAGTAAGCGAGTTAAAGTATTTGTTCAATGTGCTAAGGATGAAGGAGTACATAAATTAGCAGAGTATTTAAAGAAAAACTATGATAATGGAGTTCAATATAATAAAGATGATGATGAAGAAGGAGATTATGATGTTTTGGATAATGAAGAACAAATATTGCTCTTGCTAAAAAAATAAAAGCTGATAATTTTAATACTTTATAATTCGAATTTAAAATAGACTTAACTCTACAACTGTAGAATTAAGTCTATTTTATTATTTTAAAGAAATAAATTTAAAACTTCTCTTATAAAAGAGAAATATCAATAATTCTCCATTGTCAATCGTCAATATTCAATTGGATAAGTGATAGAATAGAGAAAACTTTGAACTAAAAATAATTTTTTCTATACTCATCTGGTGAATAACCATAAACTCTTTTAAATGCTGCTGAAAACTTACTAGCATTTGCGTATCCAATATGTTTTGCAATATTTTGAATTTTTAACTCACTATTGGATAGGAGAATCAGCGAATGTCGCATCTTCGCAAGACGGATATATTCTCCAATTGTCATGTGGTACGCAGCTTTAAATGATTCACGTAGTTTTGTTTGACCAATTGCAGCAATATTACAGAGCTCTGTAATATCTGGTGGATTGATAATATTTTTATCAATTGCAGATTTCACTAATTCTAGTTGTTTTAAATCCTTAGTTGAAACAAAGCTTACAGCTTTTTCTATTTTATGTTTTTCGTTTAAGAAATTACTTGCAATGATTGAAAGCAATTCACCAATCTTACTCTCATAATATAAACGAGACTTTTCAAAAGATAAGAGTTTTTGTTTAATCTGTTGGAACAACAATGTCACTTCTGGTGTGTTATAGTGCTGTGTCTTCCAATTAAAGGTTTCTGCAAAATTAAAATCATCCTCAGAAAATTGACTTTCTAAATGTCTTGAAATATAGTCCTCTAAAATCAAGATATTAATAATTTGAATTGGTCTATGATTCTCAAAGTAAATACGACCTTTCGCCAGTTTATTAAAATATACATTCACACCAGCTGGAATATCAAAAGTTTTCTTATCGTTTTGAATTAAAGAAATTTTACCACTTTCTATTAAGTAAATTTCTATTCGTCTTTGATTAAGCTGATATGTCTTATAAATTGGTGAATAAGGTGTCCAGTTGCTAATCGAAAGAAATAGACCTGGAGAAGGATTCACCTGATAAATAAATCCTTCTCCGTCTCTTGGATTAGGTTTTAAAAAGTGCTCTCCATTTTCAATAACATTTTGAAAAGCAAGTGATTCTGTAAAAAAAGCTGCAGAACCTCTTTCACCCATTTCTTGGGATAACTTATATTCCAATCTTATCACCTCCCACTACAGAGTTCTATATAAGCTTATTAGAAAACTCCATTTTATCTTTTTAATACTCCCATATGACAGAAAGAATGTTTATTTAAATTTCAAATATATAGATATATAGCCTATATCATAAGATTTTCTTTAAAAGAGTACCTTTTTACCTCTTATTGACGAGGAATTTGTCAAAGGATACAATGATTTTTAATATATGGTTAGTTAGAACTAACTTATATGATTATAGCATTTTTTCTGTCAGTCATCAATTAAGCTTTCACAGAGAAAATAGTAATTAATTTTATAGGAGAAACTTTATCAATGCACAATGCACAGTTCGCAATTGACAATTGAGGTGGAAATTATTTTTAGCACAATAATTTCTTTAATATATTTTTAATTAGCAATGCAATTGCTAATCTTTCATAAAAAGTTACCCTGTAACTTTAAAAAATTAGTTTTAAATTTCTCAGTGATAACTGAGAAATATCCACAATTGTGAATCGTGCATCGAATAAGGTTGAGAGGATGTGAATTATATGAAACAAAAAGAAAAAAATCCAATATTGCTTCTATTAAAATGGGCAGGAAAGGATAAATATTATTTATACTTGTCGGTAATTTTGTCATTGATTAGTGGTCTTAGCACAATGATTCCCTATTATGGTGTATATAAGATTATGGAAAATGTTTATAATAATATATTTTCTAAAGAAATTTTGTTATATTATGCAGTACTAATTGCTGCTGCAGTTGCTATTCGTTTTATAATGTTTGGTATAGCTGGAGTTCTGTCTCATAAAGGGGCTTACAATGCTCTATTTAAAGTGCGCTGTATGGTGGTAGATCATATGGCAAAGGTTCCTCTTGGAAATTTAAGTGAGAGAAACACAGGTGAAATTAAAACCACATTAAATGAGGAGATTGAAAAGTTAGAGCTATTTTTAGCACACCATTTGCCAGAACTTATTTATTATGTCAGTGGACCAATTGCAGTATTTATATACCTTTGTACAGTAAATTGGAAACTGGCATTGGTATCATTGATTCCTTTAGTTTTAGCCTTTGGATTGATGGCTATTATGTTCCGTGGAACAGATAAGATGATGGAGCGAGCCAATCGTTCTATTTCAAATCTAAATTCCACTATGATTGAATATATTAGCGGAATGAAACAGATTAAAGCCTACGATATGGGAAGTCATTCCTTTAAAAAATATTCTGATGCTATTGAAGATGAGTATTCTATTTGGAAAGAAATGTCCCAAAGAATGGGACCACCTTATGCCGCTTATGTTGTTATTGTGGAGTGCGGATTATTACTTATGGTACCACTTGGAGGATTCTGGTTTTTAAAGGGTTCTTTAACTGCTAGTGCTTTTATTCTCTTTGCCTTTGTAGGCTCTTTGTATTTAACAGAGTTACGACCTTTGCAGGAACTTGGTTCCAGTTTTGCGCAAGTCCTCAATGGTATACGTAAAGCTGATGAAATTCTTCAAATACCTGCTTATGAGGGAGGAAGTGCTTTCCCTAAAAAGAGAGACATCGCAATTAATAATGTAAGCTTTGCCTATGATGGAAAAAATAATGTTCTGAAAGATTGTAATTTAAACATTCAAGATGGAGAAAAAATCGCATTGGTCGGCCGTTCTGGTGCAGGGAAAAGCACTATAATTGAGTTAATTGCTCGTTTTTATGACGTCGGAAAAGGTGAGATTTTAATTGGTGGAAAGAATGTAAAAGAAATCAATTATGAGGACTTGCTGCAAAATGTTTCTGTTGTATTTCAAAAGACTTTCTTAACTAAGGATAGTGTTTTAGAAAACATTAGAATGGGAAGTAATGCCACTATTGAAGAAGTTCGTTCAGCGGCAAAAAAGGCGCAAATTGATGATTTTATTATGAAACTTCCAAATGGATACGATACTCTTGTAGGAAGCTATGGATCTAGATTTTCAGGTGGTGAGAAACAGAGAATTGCAATAGCTCGTGCTATTCTAAAGAATGCCCCTATTTTGATTTTAGATGAAGCAACTTCTGCAGCAGATCCAGAAAACCAAGTAGAAATTGATAAGGCAATTCATAATCTTTGTAAAGGGAAAACAGTAATTATTGTAGCGCATAGATTAGGTGTTGTTCTTAAATGTGACAGGGTGGCTGTAGTAGAAAATAGTACAATTACCTCCGTTGGTACTCATGATGAGGTTCTTAAAAATAATCTCTATTATAGGCATGCATGGCAAGATTATGAGGAAGCACGTGGTATTACCTACAAGATAGAAGGAGGTGCGCTCTATGAATCCAAATAAAGTGATGAAAAAGAATGGAAGATTCTATTTGTCTATGACACTCAATATGCTAGAAGGATTGTTATCTGGATGTAATTTTATGATGCTTTATTATTCTATTCAGGCGCTGTGGAACCATAACTTAAATATAAAATTACTTCTTTCTTTAACGGGTGGTCTTGCACTTGTATTCATTATTCGATTGATTTCCTATAGTATTGGTTATACTCAGGGACAAATTGGTGGAGCTAATGTAAGTCGGAATATACGTTTATTTTTAGGTGATAAAATTAAAAAAATATCCTTAGCTCGTTTTACAAAAGGACAAACAGGTGAATACATTAATGTTGTGACTAGTAATGTTAATAACTATGAAAAGATTCTTACTCATAAATCTGGAGATATTGTAAAAAATATAGTACTTTCTCTTATGGTTATTTTATTTATGGGAAGTGTTTATTCTCCAGTTGGGCTAATTCTGCTCATTGCTGATTTAATGGTTATACCAGCCTTATGGTTATCTTTCCGATCTGTAAAAAAATATGGAAGTGAGAAAAATCAAATTTTAGCAGATAATGTGAGCAATATTGTAGAATATATTACAGGTATACAAACATTCCGTGCCTATGGTATTGGAGGAACGAAGAATAAAGCTGTTACAGATTCAATGAGATCCTATAGTAATGTGAGTTATGTATATGAAAAAAAAGTTATACCTGTTGGTGTTACATTTAACATCATTGCATGGTGCAGCCTACCAGCAACTATTATTGCTGCGGGAAATGCTTGGATGTCTGGAATACTAGATACCGCTGCTTTTCTGATGGTTAGTATGATCCCAATTTTTGTATCAAAGCTAGCAGGAACTATTTTTATTGATTGTACATCATATAAAAACTTAATGATTTCTAAAGGAAAGATTACTCAGATTATCAATGAACAGGAAGAAAGAAAATCAGATGTTATATTTACACCTAAAGCTCATGATATATGCTTTGAAGATGTGAACTTTTCTTATGTGGAGGGGGAGCCGATCCTTACTGGAGTTAATTTTACAGCGGAAGATAAAAAACTAACTGCAATTGTTGGAGATTCTGGATCTGGTAAATCTACAATTCTAAATCTTATTTCTAAATACTATGAACCACAGGCTGGAGATATTAAAATTGGAGGTATATCAATCAATGATATAGATGGAGAAAAAGTTTTGAGTCAGATTTCAATGGTTGATCAGGATGTATTTTTATTTAATGATACCATTAAGAACAATATACGTTATGCTCGTCCTTCAGCCACCGACGCAGAAATTGTGGAAGCTTGCAGACTAGCAAACTGTGCTAACTTTATTGAAAAATTGGAAAATGGATATGATACGCCTGTAGGAGAAAACGGCAACCAGATTTCTGGTGGTGAAAGACAAAGAATTTCTATTGCTCGTGCTATTTTGAAAAATAGTCCAATCATACTTTTGGATGAAGCAACAGCTTCTTTAGATATTGAGAATGAGCTAGCAGTAAAAGAGGCAATTTTAAATCTTTTAAAGGCAAAAAAGACAGTGATTATGATTGCGCATACACTCTCAATTATTAAAAATGCTGATAAAATTCTTGTAGTTTCAAATGGTAAAGTTATAGAACAGGGAACACATAGTGAATTAATAAAGAAGCGAGGAAAGTATAATGCCATGTGGCAAGCAGAAGAACAAATTTATAGAATTAAGGAAAATGCTTAAAAATCGTCTTTAATAGAATAAAAATGATTATTTAGTATTGAGATTAGTAATAAACTATATTTATATGAAAAATGGCGATTTTATAATTGTAATTAAAATCGCTATTTCTTTGATATATAATTTAAAAGAAAAAGGATAGTTATAGAGATCTATATTAAATAAAGGAGAGTCTATACAATCCATAATAAAATTTTTACAATGAATGCAAATTAAGAATGAATAATGAAGAATTATGGTTAAAACTCTACCGTCAAAGCCTTTGGAGTTTTTTAAAATAAACTCCATTTTAGAAATTCACTAACAGTGAATTTCATCCTAAATCTTTCATTTTTAATTATTAATCCTTAATTTCTAAGGGGTTAATCTGTTTTTATAGAAAATTTATTTTCCAGAGTATATATTAAGTTTTTACATTATATTCCTATAAGCATACTTGTTCATCTAGAATTAGTAGGTTTATTTATCAACTTATAATAAAATAGAAATTAGTAAATAGATAATTACCTTAAGTTTATTATAAAAAATATTAATTTTAGGGGTGAAAATATGAAGCTGTTATATGGTACATCTAATCCAGCAAAATTAGCACATATGAAAAAAGTCCTTGAAGGATTAGATATTGAAATTATAGGATTAAAGGATATTAATTTAAAGTTCGATGAAATAGATGAAAGTGGTAATGAGCCGCTAGAAAATGCTAGGATTAAAGCTCTTGCGTATTATAAGACTTATAAAAGTCCAGTATTTTCTTGTGACTCAGGACTGTACATAGAAGGATTAAGTAAAGAAAATCAACATGGAGTACATGTTAGAAGAGTGAATGGAAAAAGCTTAGATGATGAGGAAATGATAAATCACTATAGCTCCTTAGTTAGAAAGTTAGGAGGACAAGCAAAGGCAAGATATAAAAATGGTATATGTCTAGTGATAGATGATAAAAACATATTTGAATATGATGGGGAAGATATAGGAACAGGAAATTTTATAATATCTTCAAAACCTCATGAAAAAAGAAATGTGGGCTTCCCTTTAGATTCTCTTTCAGTAGATATAGAAAGTAATATGTATTATATTGATATAGAGAATAATAAGAGAAATAAAGATGATAATATTCAGAATGAAGGATTTAGAGAATTTTTTAAGAGAACGGCATTAAGGCATCTTGAAAAAAATATCTAGTCAGTACATTAGATTATTTTATTTCAGATGCCTTATTTATTATAAGTCTAGTATAGAGGTTCTAATGTGATTCTCAATATCTGCTATGATTTTAAGTGTATCAGCCACATCATCTAAGCGATTTAATGTTGCTAGTGTTTGGCATTTGCCAAATAATCTAGATTGTTTTTCTTTTAGTGTTGATATTACACCGTTTCGATTATTAAAATATTTTGCGAAATCTTGTGCTCTTCTTGCTGCTAATGGAAATGCAAAATATATTAAATGAGACATTTCTCGATTTGTAATTTTTTTGTTTTTAAACTCGGTTGCCTTTATATTTATTGCTTCTTTTCCAAAAGGCATTTTAGATTTTTCCATTGCCTTCTGTTGATTTATATATATGGTTTTAAAATTGTTAACTGCTCTTAAAAAAATCTCATCTTCACTTAGATTTAATTCTTTCTTAGGAGAAAACCAGTAATGATAAGGTCCTTTTTTATAGTGTATTTTATCAGCTTTCCAAGCTAAATCTAATTGACTTAAAGATAATGATACAAAAGGATAACCATGTGGATCATGCAATAATATTTCATTGTTATCCATTTGTAAGGCTAAGACATAATGATCAGATCCACTTAGATATTTATGATTTGGTAAATATGTTAAGAATCCCATATCTAAAGGCCCTAACATAACTGGATAAATAGATAGAACTTTTAAAAATTCTTCTAAGGGAAGTTTATCTCCATAATTGCTAACTCTTTCATTTATAGTAAAACCTAATGAATGAAATGCTGCATTAATTGCTAGATCTGGAGTAGTTATAGAGTTATCAAAAAACAGTAAACCATCTTCTATGGAAGCACCTAATGAAAATCCTGTAAGCACTTCTATTAAAGAAGGACATACATCTTCATCTATTGTAGATAATAACATAGAAGCGGAGTTAGAATAACAATATGAACCATTTCCTCTATATGAAATCATGTAATCAATCCTTTCAATTAATATATTATTTACCTACTAATACAAACACATTTTTATCTGGAGCTTCCAACACTGCAACATGACCAGATTCAGTTTTAAAAGGTTCTCTAATCCAATTTACATTGGGATTTTCACTTAAGTTATTGTACGTATCTACAACATCATCTACATATATTTCTATATCTGTTACATTGATATCATCATTATTTTGAAGAACAAGCTCTGAGCTATTTTTTTCAGGAAACTTTAATCCAATCAGTGTCCAAAGTTTACCATTATCTAACTTTCTTTCAATTTTCCAATTTTCTTTTAAACCTAAAGCGGTATAAAAATCAACAGAACTTTTAATATCAGAAGTATAAAGGGATACACATTCTAATTTTTTAAACATAATTTAACCTCCTAAATAGTAATTTTCTTATTATCAATATAAATGTAACATGTATTTATGACATCTATTGACGTATTTATTATAAGAAGACTATAATGAGTAAAAAACATATTCTAGGAGATAAAATTATGAATAAATCTAAACGATTAGTAGATTTAATAATTGTTATTAATAGAAAACAAAACTTTACAGCAAAGGAATTAGCAGAGGAATTCGGAGTTTCAATACGTACAATACAAAGAGATTTAAAAGATTTAGAAGATCTAGGAGTTCCCTTATATACAGAACTTGGAGCTAAAGGTGGATATAGATTATTAAATAAAAAGATATTACCTCCTATAGCATTTACAGAAAATGAAGCTATAGCAATGTTTTTTGCTTATCAGTCTCTTCAAAATTATGAATCATTGCCTTTTGAAGATGATACTATATCTGCATTAAATAAGTTTTATAATTATCTTCCAGATAATACGAAAGATAAAATTGATGTAATGAGAAATCGAGTTTTATTTTGGGTGCCAAGAAGAAATGAAGAGAATTCTTACTTAAAATCTATTCTAGAAGCAGTAATTCAAAGAAGTGTTTTATCAATTAAATATGAATCTATGAGTGGAATTAGTTATAGAGAAATTTTACCTGTTGGTATATATTCTCATAATGGCTATTGGTACTGCCCAGCATTTTGTTTAAAGAAACAATCTTACAGATTATTTCGAATTGACTATATTAAATCAGTAAGTATAAATGAAGATACAACTGTAGAAAAAGACATTAGCAATATAACTTTAAAAGATTGGTTTGAACCATCAAAGCCTAAAGAAACTGTAAGGCTAAAAGTAAGACTTTCTAAAAAAGGAGTTAGAAAATGTCAGTTAGAACCGTGGATGGACAAAAAAATAAAAATTAATGATGATGGCACTGGGATTATTGATACAACTATAGATATAAAGGACATAGATTATTATTCAGATTTTTTATTAGGTGTAGGTACAGATGTAATTGTTGAGTCACCTAAAGAAGTAGTAGATTTAATTTTAGAGAAGATAGATAAAATAAAAAACAATTATAGGGAAAGTTAAATAATGCACAATTCAAAATTAAAATTGGAATTAGTCTTGTAGCGGCGAACAGTGTTCGCCGCTACAAAGCTAATTGATAATTAATATAGAAATTAAATTTGATTAGTAATATAATTGCTAGTTTTTCCACCTATGGAGAACTTCATCAACGGAGAATTGAGAATGGGCAATCGACAATTGTGGTTGAAATTAGTTCTGTCCAAACTAATTTCTTTAACTATTTTTTACTAGCAATATAATTGCTAGTTTTTTATAAGAAGTTACTACGTAACTTCAAAAAGAAATCAATTTTAAATTTCTCAGCTTTTGCTGAGAAATATCCATAATTGTGAATTTTGCATTGTGAACTGTGAATTAAGCTTACATACATTCTTTTTCTTCAGTTATTTTATCTTTTAGATTAATAATATTATTTTGCCACTTACCTTTTTTATAAGTTATAAATCCAAGGATATCTGCTAAAAGCCATCCAATAGGTATGGACCACCAAATACCTTTTTGTCCAATATATGAAATAGAAGAAAGAGAGTATGCCATTAGTACACGGGTACCAAGAGATACTATTGTTAATACCACAGACATTGTAAGATTACCTACACCTCTAAAGAAACCATAGAACATAAAAAGAAAGCCAATTAACATATAAAATATTCCAACTACAGATATATACTCAATACCAGTTTCTATTACCTTCACCTCACTTGAGTCAACGAATATTTTCATGAGATATTCTGATGACATTAAAATTAAAATAGATGAAATAATACAGAAAACAATAATTATTTTAATAGCAGATTTTACTCCTTCATGTACTCTTTCTTTTTTACCTGCTCCTACGTTTTGAGCTACATAAGTTGAAAAGGCATTACCAAAATCTTGAACAGGGAGATATGCAAGTGAATCAACCTTTCCAGCAGCAGTAAAAGCTGCTATTACATCCGCACCGAATGTGTTAACAAGACCTTGCACAGCTACCATACCTATAGACATAATAGACTGTTGTATAGAAGTTAAGAAACTATACTTCGCTATGACTGGGAAAATTGTACGATCAAATACAAATTCTTTTTTTTTCATTCTTAGTATGGGAACTTTTGAAAAAGCGTATATTAAACTTAAAATTGAGGCAATAGCTTGAGCTATAACGGTAGCATATGCAACCCCTGCAACGCCCATTTTAAAATTTAAAACAAATACAAGATCCAATACTATATTGATAATACAAGCAATAACTAAAAAATATAAAGATGTTTTTGAATCACCTAATGCTCTTAGTAGTGATGCTATTGCATTGTATAAAAATGTAAATATTAATCCGGCAAAAACAATCTTAAGATAAGAAGTAGAGTCTTCTAATATTTCCACTGGAGTTTTAATCAGTATTAAAAGGGGTTTTGTAAATAAAAACGTTAAAATTGATAAAAGTACAGTAAATATAAACATAAAAATAAAAGATGTTGAAACTACACGTTTTAACCCTTCATAGTCTTCAGCACCAAAATATTGAGAAATGACAATAGAACTTCCCATACATAATCCAATTATTAATAAAGTAATAAAGTTCATAAGGGAAAAAGATGAACCAACAGCAGCAAGGGCATTTTTACCTACAAATCTGCCAACTACAATAGAATCAACCATATTATATACTTGCTGAAATATATTTCCGATAAGCATTGGAAAGGCAAAGTTTAATATAAGTTTTGTTGGATTTCCTTTTTTCATATCCATTACCATAGTGAGCATACTCCTTTATTTTAAAATAATATTTATAAATAAAAAGTTTTAGTTATAAACTAAAGATTATAACTAAAATTTTTTAGTAGAGGTTTTATTATATAAAGAGAGCTATTTCTTTTATATAATTTTATTTGTTAAATTTATAAGTTAATGCAATAAGCAAAATTGTATTCAAATACCAAATTTATGGTAACATATAAATAAGTATATGAAAAATATTATTTTTATTTGAATTGTATATGTTTCTCATATACAAAATGGGAGATATGATTATGGATATTAGACAATTAAGATATTTCATCGCTATTGCTGAAGAAAAACAAATTACTGCTGCTGCTAAAAAACTTCACATGACTCAACCTCCTTTAAGTCAGCAATTAAATGCTATGGAGGAGGAAGTTGGGGTTAAGTTAGTTAGTAAAAGTGGAAAATTTCTTGAGCTCACTGATGCTGGAAAAGCACTTTACAAGAACGCTTTAAATATAGTAAATCTTATGGAAGAATCCAACATTGAGATTAAAGAAATAGGAAGTGGTGTAAGAGGCAAATTGCTAATTGGTGTAAACACACTATCATATTATAAATTATCTACTTTACTTAGTATTTTTCAAGAGAGATACCCTTATGTATCTTATAAAATTCAACAAAATGAATCAGGACAGCTATGTAAACTATTGAAAGAACGAGCTATTGAATTAGCTATTGTTAGAATGCCAGTGGAGTTAAAAGATTTTTCTGTTTTTCATTTTAAATCAGAAAAATTTTGTTTTGTAACGTCAAATAAAATAATACTACCTTCACAGAAGATATCTTATGAGCAAATACAGAAGTATCCACTTATAGTACCTAGTACTGAAGGATTAGGTCTATATAATATGATTTTAGAACCATTTTTACATCGTGATTTGGATGTAAATATACTATGCGAATGCTCTGAC
This sequence comes from Clostridium argentinense CDC 2741, assembly GCF_000816675.1. GTDB lineage: Bacteria > Bacillota > Clostridia > Clostridiales > Clostridiaceae > Clostridium_J > Clostridium_J argentinense. The sequence continues at coordinate 316,500 of NZ_AYSO01000019.1, forward strand.
ATATTAGTTTTATTACAATTAGTATCTTCAGGATTTGGTACAACTATTATTCCTGAATCAGTACTTAAAATACATAAAGGATACGATGTAAGAATATATGAAATTGATGATGAAAATTTTATTGCATCATCAGGCTTAATTTGGTTAAAAGATCATTATTTATCTAAGGCATCTAAAAATTTTATTAAGCTTTTAAAGGAGATGTATTCTGATAGTATATAGAATCAATGGAGAACTTCATCAATGGAAAATTGAAAATTGACACTTTAGGTGGAAATTAGTTTTAGTCAAATATATTTCTTTAATATGTTTTTGTAGGGGCGAACAGTGTTCGCCATTCTTTTATACATATTTACTTAAATTTCTTAGTTTCTGCTGAGAAATGTCCATAATTATAAATTTAATATTTTTAATTATAATTTGCTTGACAAAAGAGAAGAAAAAGATATATTATTAATATAAGTTAATTATTAAGGTGTGTTAACAATGGAGGTTACTAAAATGAATGAGGAACTGATTCAATATGTAAAAGAGATGAGAGAAGCAGACTATGCATGTAATCTGATGTTATTACAGGAATATAAAGATTTAATGGATGATGAAATCAGCACAAAGCAGGGTGTTTTGCTTGAGTTAGTACATAAACATGGAAGCCTCAATATAAGTGAAATTGCTGAAGCTATGAAAATTACATCTAGTGCAGTTAGTCAAATCGTCAGTAAATTAGAAAAAGAAGGATATATAAAGCGAGAAATTAACCCTAGTAATCGTAGAGAAATCTTTGTTGAAATGGATGAAAAAGGTATTGAGTATTTTAAAAGATGCGAAGAAGTTGAGCGTTCTATTATTAATCGCTTTTACTCAAAGCTAGACTGGGATGAAATTGTAGTTTTAAGAAAACTCTCACTAAAATTTAAGAAGGTCATTGAAAAAGAACTAGAACAAAAATAATTTTTTTTTACTATTTATTTAAGCAACCTAAAATATTTACATAGCTAAAGTAAAATGTTTCTATTAGAGAAATATATAAGCACCTTCAAAAGATAATTAGCTAGTATTTAGTTATGTTTTGTATCATATTGTGTTGTTAAAACCTATTAATAGCATTATTATCTTAGTCAAATTCATTCTAGTACAAAATATATTTTTAGAATGTTTTATTAATTATTTTGCTTTAAATGTTAATTCAAAGGGGGAATTTTTATGAATAAAAAACAAGATAAAATTCATAATTTATTTATGAATTTAACTGAGAAAAGTCAATTTAATGGAGCAGTTTTAGTAGCAGATGGTGGGGAAATAATCTATAAAGGGGCCTTTGGTATTGCAGATATATCAACGAATCGTCCACTAACTGCCGATTCTGTATTTGAATTAGCCTCTGTATCTAAGCCAATTACTGCCATGGGAATTATGATTTTAAAGGAACAAGGAAAGCTTGATTATGAAGACTTAATTGAGCAATGGATTCCAGACTTTCCTTATAAGGGAATTACGATTAGACAACTTCTTAATCATACATCCGGTTTACCAGATTATTCTGTTCTTTTTATAGAAAAATGGAATCGTGACAATATTGCTAACAATCAAGACGTATTAGAAATGCTAAAAAAATATAAACCATCTATGTATTTTGAGCCTAATGAAAAGTGGGAGTATAGTAATACTGGATATGTTGTCCTTGCTTTGATTATAGAAAGAGTAACAGGGATGAGTTTTGAAGAATGTATGGATAAATACATCTTTGAGCCACTTGGCATGAAAAGTTCAAGGGTATATAATCGTAGATACCGCCAAGAAGAAATAGCTAATTATGCTTATGGATATGTTTACTCTCATGAGTCAGAAAAATATGAACTTCCAGATAAATTAGCTGGAACAGAATATGTTGTATTCTTAGATGGAATGCAGGGAGATGGGATGATAAGTTCAAATCTTGAAGATCTCTTTATTTGGGATAGAGCATTATATTCAGAAAAGCTAGTGACTAGAAAAACATTAGAAGAAGCCTTTGTACCAGTATGTTTAAATAATAAAGAAACCTTTGATTATGGATTTGGATGGATTATTGATCATGATGATGATATGGGAAAGATAGTTAGTCATAGTGGTGGATGGCCAGGATATAATAATTATTTATTTCGTTATATAGATAAGGATAAAACAATTATATATCTATGCAATTTTGAACAAAATATAGATTTTCAGCAGCAAACTATTTTAGCAGTGCAGCAAATCTTGTTTGATAAGCCATATACCATTCCAGAAGTTCCTAAGGAAAAAGAGGTAGCAGATATAGATAAAAGTGTTTATGATGAATATATAGGAACATACCTTTTAGCTCCTGAGCTAAAAATAATAGTTACAAAAAAAGATGAAAAATTATTTCTTCAAATGTTAATGAAATCACCATGTGAATTACTACCTTTATCAGAAACAAGGTTCTTTATAAAGCATGTTTTAGTTGAAGTAGAGTTTTTAAAAGATGAAAAAGGCAAAGTTTGCGAATTAGTCATTTATCAATCTGGCGGTGAAAGCGCAATTCGAGTTGATTAAAGAAAAATTTAAAATTGATTAACTGTAGCAGTGAACAGTGTTCACCATATATTATTGAATAAATATTAAATTAAAAGAACTGGCCAACACTGTTCGCCACTACAATAAAACGCTAGCAATTGTATTGCTAGTTAAAAAATCCATTAAAGAAATTATTTTAATCAAAAATAATTTCCACCTTAATTGTGCATTTTGCATTGTGAATTATGAATTAAAATAACATAAAGATATACATTGAGTTTCAAGGTAGTTTATCGATATATTATTCCTTATTATCTAGGTCTCTATAGTAGAATAAGTTATAACCAAAATAGTTACAATATTAACGTCAACAGTAAATAACTGGTGGCGTTATTTTTTTATTTATTAAATAAAAGTTTAAACAAATTAAAACTATTTATAATACCATTACGAATATATAGATGTACCCAACCTAAAGTTTATATGCATCAAAATAATTGCTAGTATCCACCTCTGGGGAACTTAACCAATTAAGAATTGAGAATGGAAAATTGACAATTGTGGTTGAAATTAATTTCTTTAAAAATAAATTGATTCAAAGCTTCTCATATAAAGGAGAAGCTTCAATAATTGTCCATTGTCAATCATCAATTTTCAATTGTATAATGGTGCAGTATAGTTCGCAACAATAATAATAAATTTAACTAATATTAATGGAGATAACCAAGAATAAGGGAAGGTTTATTCTTTTTAATAATTTTCATTTTATAATTTGTAATGAACCGTCCCCATGTCTGTTCAATATTTGATAATGGAAACTAATTTGGGTTTTGTGGAGAACACTGTTCTCCGCTACAGTTAATTAATTCTAAATCTCTCAACTTTTGCTGAGAAATATCCACAATTGTGAATTGTGAGTTGAACTAAGTTGTGAATTGAATACTTAAAGAAACATCTATACAAAATTATAAGCTACATTTTAAGATATTAAATTTATATAAGGAATATGAAAAAAGTCTCACTGATTATTTTCATGAAAATAGTTAAGTAAGTGGTGAAATATGGATAAAGAAAAACGATTGATAAAGGAAATTAAGTTGAAATCAAGCAAAGCTGCAGCAAATGAGCTTATTTCTATATATTATAAGGAAATATATGCATATGTATATAAGCAAACAATTAATAAAGAATTATCTATGGATTTAACACAAGAAATATTTATAAGTATGTTGCAATCAATAAATAATTATGATGGGAAAAAAGCTTCTTTTAGAACGTGGTTGTATAAAATAGCTACTAATCGAGTGGTAGATTATTATCGCTCTAAGTACTATAGATATAACAGTATAGCTGTTACAATTGATGATTATGATATATATGATGAGGAAGATTTTACAATTAATATAGAGTATAGAGAAGATGCTCAAAGAATTATTGATATAGTAAATAAGTTTGATGGGATAACACAACAAATATTTAGATTAAAAATTTTTGGGGAGAGTACATTCTTAGACATATCAAATATAGTACAAATGCCAGAATCTACTGTTAAAACTAAGTACTATGCAACTCTTAAGAAAATAAGAAAAATATTAAAGGAGGCGCAATATGAATAAGGAGAAGTTTCATATAGAAATGCCTGATGACTTAGAAATAGAAGCTCAAATTAAAACTATTATAAATAAGGGGATTAAGCCAAAAGAATCATTCTATTCACATCTAAAAAATATGTATAGGCAGATTGGTTTTAAGCATCTGTTTCACGATATAGGGGAAATTAGTTTTCTTATAATATTAATATTGCCTATATTAATTTCCCTTACTGTAGATATTAGCAAGAATCCTAATATGGAATATGAGGTAATATATTCTCTTATATTTATGATTTCTCCAATATTATATTTAATTATGTCATTATTTTCTTTTGTTAATACAAAACAAAAAGGTACCTACGAAATAGAGATGGTATGTAAATATAATATATACCAATTAGCAGCATTGAGAATGCTTATTTTCAGTATTATTTGTATTATAGCTAATGGAATATATATATATGGGATTTTCCTTAGATATGAGCAAATAAACTTTTTAAAGGGATTCATGATTTCAGTTACAGCACTATTTTTATTTTCTACTATTTTTTTATATTTGATAACTAAGATAGGTTCAGGTTTTACAAAGTACTTTGTAATTGGAGGATGGATATTTATAAATTTAGCATTAAGTATATTTAATATGAATTTTTACAATAAATTGCTTATGAATATACCTACATATGTGTATTTAATTGTAATAATTGCCTGCGGTTGTAGCTATATAAAAAGTTTAAAAAAGCTTATTACTTTTAGAACTATAAAAGGAGTGTTTTAAAAAATGTTAGTAGTAAACAATGTTACCAAAAGTTATGGGAATTTTTCTGTGCTTAAAAATATTAATCTTGAGCTTGTAAATGGAGTCTATGGCTTATTAGCACCAAATGGGGCAGGAAAAACCACACTGATAAAAATGCTAACCACACTAATTTTTCCTAATGAAGGGGAGATTCTTTATAATGGAACAGATATAGTGAAAATGGATGATGAATATCGAGATATATTAGGTTATTTACCTCAAGAATTTGGATATTATAAAAATTATAGTCCAAAACAATATTTACTTTATTTAGCTGCACTAAAAGGTATAGATAATAATGCTGCTAAGAAAAGAATAGAAGAACTTTTGAAATTAGTTGCTCTTGAGGATGTAGCTAATAAAAAGATGAGAAAGTTTTCTGGTGGAATGATTCAGAGGGTAGGAATTGCTCAAGCAATGCTTAATGATCCTAAAATTCTTATATTAGATGAGCCTACTGCTGGTTTAGATCCAAAAGAAAGAGTTCGCTTTAGAAATTTACTTACTGAGCTATCAAGGGATAGGATAGTTATTCTTTCAACTCATATAGTATCTGATGTTGAATCAATAGCTAATGAAATTATTATGATAAAGGATAAAAAAATACTTTATAAAGACAGTATTAATAATATATGCAAAAACATTCAAGGGATGGTATATGAAACAGAAATTGATTTTGATGCTGCATCTAATTTTAGAAAACAGTATTTTTCACTATCAGAAAAACAGGAAGAAGGTAAGATGAAAGTAAGATTTATATATAAAGGAAAACCTGATAGTGCATGGAAGCCTGTTACTCCAAGTTTAGAAGATGTATTTCTTTACGAATATAGAGATGAATCATTAGAGAGGGTGTAGATATTTTATGAAGATAAAAATGTACGAGCTTAAAAAGACTATTACATCTCCTATAATACTATCACTTTTGGCGGTATTTATAGCTTTTAATTTTTTTATTATATTCAATAATGGATATTTTAAAGATGAGCTTAAGGTTTTAAATAAAATTGTAGATAAGTTTGGATATGAAATTAACGACAAAATGGTTAACGAGTTTGATAATTATTATAATGATGAATTAAATAAAATGAATGAGATTACTTCTAAAAAAACTTCTAAAAGCTATGAAAGTGTATTAGAACTTTTTAAGGATGATGAATATTCACCGCAGGGTTATAAAGGAGATATTTACAACGAAGAGGAGAAAAAATTTATCAGTGAGTTGAGTATTGCAGAAATATATCACCAATCTATAAAAAATATTGATGAAAGATATAGTACCATTGACACAATGACTATTGCGGAGAGTGCGATAAATTCAGCTAGGCTCAGTGGAAAAGCTGCTGATACTTTAAGAAATGAATATAAAAAATTAGGCGATAGATTTGAAAAATTAAAAGAAAATGGAGAACATAAAAACCTATTTTTTATAGGAGAAATTTATAGAATGCATTCTTTTTTATTTAAGACTTTATTTAAGAATATTATTTTTCAAATAATGATAATAGTTGTTCTAATTACAGCCTATTTAGTTAACTATGAGTTTGAAAACAGTACTCATCACTTAGCATATTCATCTAAAAGGGGAAGAAAGATTATTATGGACAAGCTATTTGCTTCAATAATTTCCTCTATAATAGTTACAACTATTATTATGGGGGTTACTTTGCTTGCTTATTTTATCTTATTTGATTATTCAGGACTTTGGAATATTCCAATAAGTACTGCTTTTAACTGGGAAGATAAATTACCTTATATATCATGGTGGAATATGTCTTTTGTTCAATATTTACTTTCTGCTATTGGGGTAGTTTATATATGTGAATTACTTTTTGCTGGCATTACCTTTGTAATATCAAAATTTATAAAAAATAATTATATTGTATTTTTTATATTTACCATAATCTTTGGAGGAAGTATATTGATACCAGGATTTATGCCAACCAGTTCTAATGCTATTTTTATTACTGGATTTACACCTTTTTATCTTATTTTAAATCCTTTTTTATGGTTTATGGGAAATGGTGTATCTACAGTATTTAAATATTATGAAATAATTACAGTTGGTGTATGGTCGGTATTATTAATAATCCTATGTTCCTTATGTATTAAAAGATTTAAAAGAGAAAGTATATATTAGGAGGACATAAATGAGAGTAGTTTTAAATGAAATAAAGAAAATATTTAGCCTAAAGATGGTATCTGTACTTATGGTTATCAGTATAATAATATATTTTTTATTTCTTAGTTTTTATATAGAGCATTTTCCTAACGGAAGACCGGAATTAGATTACTATAATATAGGTGTTGAAATGATAAACAATTATGGAGAAAAGATGGATGAAGAAGAATTTGAACATTTCAAAGATACTTATAGTAAACAAGTAGAAGAGGCAGATAGATATCTTCAATCAAAGAAAGAATTTGTAGATGAAGGGATAACTACCTATGAAAAATTTAAAAATATGGATCAAGATATAGAAAAGTTAAATAATCTACATAGTTATGTTTTCTTTGAGGTAAAATCAGATGTATTTTGGCAATTACAAGCAAGAGAACAACTAATAGAAGACTATAAGCACAAAGATGAGTGGATGAGATCTACATATGAGACAATAAATGAGAAACAAGAAAAACGAATTAAAGAGATAGCTAGTAATGGAGAGTATGAGTCTATTTTTCCTTATCTAATTTTCGAAAATTATAATTCTTTAATAAAATATGTAGCTATGTTAGTAATAATAAGCATGATTTTCATGATATCACCTATATTTTTAAAAGATAAGCTAAATAAAGTAAATCTTCTTCAACATACCTCTAAAAATGGGAGGAATTTATTTAAAAAGAAGGTGGCTTCTGGATTAATAGCTGCTTTTATAATAACAACTATTCAACTCTTTTGTTTTTTAATAGCTTATTCATCTAACAATGTAGAAATGTTTTTTAATTCTAATATAAATTCAGTTTTTGGTAGCTATTTATTTTGGTACGATTTAACATTTATACAGTATATAGTTATTACAGTAATAGCCGTGTATATATTAAGCTTTGTTGTTGGATTAATCGTGATGTTTATATCAAGTATGGTAAATAACTATATAACTTTGATTGGAGTGCAAGTACCTATAATTTTTATTATTAGCAAACTGCTTCAACGTATTATAGGTAGGATTACAGATATTTATCTACCTAAATATTTCACACCTATAACTTACTCTTCTTTGATTATTATCGGAATAACGCTTGTAATAATAAGATGGAAAAAAGAAAAGACATTAGATATTGTTAATTAAATTTTGTAATAATATATAATGAATAGTTTTTTAGATAAAGCAATCTTAACTAATATATGTAAGATTGCTTTATTTTTAAGCTTATAAATAAAAGTTTATAGAATAAATAGAGTTAGTTTAAGAAGCTTTTAGCCCCATTTCATATACATCCTGAAGAGCTTTAGAGTTTTCAGCTACTTTTAAATATTCGTCAGTACATACTCCATATACATCAATTAAATTCATATCTGTATATTTACATATTTCTTCAAAACTAGTTCTAACAATTTCTGGTCCTTTGTTAGGAAGATTTACACCATAAGTCATAAGAAGAGAAACTTTTTTATCTACAAAGTATCCTTGTCCTACATCTAAAGCATAAATTCTATCTATAAATGATTTCATTTGTGCTGAGATGTTCCACCAGTAAATAGGCGTTGCAAAAACAATCATATCTGCTTCTTTAAATTTAATATAAAGCTCTTGCATATCATCTTTTATTAAACATTGACCAATATCAATGTTATGACAAACGTTACATGAAGTACAATTACGTATATTTTTTTCATGTAGATATATTTTAGTAATTTCTATATTTTTATTAGATTCTTTTATGCCTTTAAGATATTGATCTAATAATATAGAAGTGTTTCCTTTCTTTCTTGGACTACCAAGCAATGCTAATATTTTCATTTTTATGCCTCCTGTTAATTTATATAATGATTGGCTGGTAAATAAATTTCTATAGAATTCTTTAGCCATTACAATCTATTCCTTATTTGAGAAAGTTATAATTGATTGTACATAATCCTATAATTAAATTCTAAACTATTAGTTAATATGATAATATTATAGTGTTTATTATTTAGGGCGTTAAGTACGCACTTTTTATGCAAATAGTAACCAACTGGTAACTAATAAATAGAATTAAGGAGTGTAATTTTGTGGCAATTAAAGAAGTTGTATGTGAAATAGAAGTAACTTTAGATATGATAGGTGGGAAATGGAAGCCTTTAATACTATATTTTTTATATCAAGAAGGAACGAAAAGATTTGGGGAGATAAAATCATATTTAACAAAGATTTCTCATAAATCGTTAACTCATCAACTAAGAGAATTAGAAGAGGATAGACTAGTAAAAAGAGTTATATTTCCAGAAGTTCCTCCAAGGGTAGAATATAGTTTAACTGAAAAAGGTAAGACAATCTTTCCTATTTTACAATTGATGTGCCAATGGGGAGAGAAAAATATGAATGGAATGTATAAGTTAATTAGTCCTCTTTGTGAACAAATATAGATATACTACTAATAAAAAAAATGATAATTTATATGCTAGGTATTTGAAATAAATATCTTACTAAAAACAATGACATATGTCCGATACTATAATGAAAAAGTAATTTATAATAAGAATGGTGATAGCTATGGAAATATTAAAAGATAATGAAAAGCTAAATTTTTATATTGAAAAGTTTAATATTTATAGTTTATTTGAAGAAGATATGACTAATTATATGCAGCTACATGTTTTTCGCAAAGGAGAAATTATATATATATGTGGAGAGAAAATTGATTATATATATTTTCTAGTAGAAGGGAAAACAAAAGTATATTCTCTAACGGAGAATGGAAAAATCTTTTTATTAGATTTTTCAAACCCTTTAGATATGTTAGGAGATTTAGAGTTATTGGAAAAGCTAAGTTATCAGCATAATGTAGAAGCTGTAGGAAAAACAATTTTAATTGGAATTTCAATTGAAGATGTTTTATTACATTTATCTAAGGATGTTGAGTTTTATAAATCAGTTTGCAAATTTTTAAGTAAAAAATTGTCAAAGACTTGTAGAGAATTGTTTCATAGTATGTTATATCCGTTAATAAATAGATTTGCTACTTACTTAGTTACTGTGCTTCCAGAAAATGAGTATAAAATAGAAAAATTTAATTTATCTGATACAGCCTTTAACTTAGGGTGTAGTCCTAGACACCTAAGTAGAATTATAAAAGATTTATCTGAAGAGAAAATTATAAGTAAATATAAGTCAACTATATGTATTTTAAATAAAGAAAAGCTAGAAAAATTATCAATAAATGCAAAGTGGTGATAAAACTACAAATACAGCTTTAAGATAATCATACAGATATAAAAACTTAAATGAAGTTGAATATTATATAGCTGATATTATAGACAAATATGTTAAAGCTATTAAAAAATACTATATAAAAGAAATCTAAAGAAGAGTTAGAAAATAAATAAAAGTATTAGAATAGTAAATTAATTTTTTAAAATTTTTTATTATATATTTCTAAAAATATAAGTTGAGTGGAGGGAGTTTAGTTTATGTTAATTGATGTTACTCAAGTTGGCAAATTAGGAATGAATTATATAAAAGGTGCTCCAACATTAAAAGTTGAAAAAGTTAAATGCTTTGAAGGTACTGAAAAAGAATATGCTACCACCTTTTTTTCAGGTGCAGTTCACAATTCAGGTACTCATATAGATACAATGAGTGTTATTGAAATAGAATTAGATAGATTGATTAGAAAGGGAATAAAATTTGATGTTTCCCATATAGAAAATAGACCTATTGAATTAAGAGATTTAGATTTATCCATGATTGAGGAAGGCATATATGTATTTTTTCAAACTAATTGGGATAGATATTTAGATGATGAGAAAAAGTATCAAGATCATCCTGAAGTATCAATAGAAGTTATAAATTATTTAATTGATAAAAAAGTAAATATGGTAGGTATTGATGCTTTAGGATTTGGTCGTGGGAAGAATCACCGATTTATTGATAATTTGCTTGCAAATAATAACATATATGGGATAGAAAATTTAACTAATTTAAGCAAAATTCCTAAGAAAGATTTTAAGGTTTATTGTATGCCTATAAAAATTGAAAAATTAGACGCATTGCCTACAAGAATATTAGTAGAGTTTTAGTATATAAAAAATAATATGTATATTGAAAAAGTTATAGAAATTAAATTTTTTATGTGAAGTTAAACTTAAGAAAGCTATTGATAATTATTATATCAATAGCTTTCTTAAGTTTAAGCTTTTTTCATAACCATTAAATAGTATTCAGTTCCAAATTCACTATTGAATTGTTGTTCTATTTCTTTAAGTCTTTTTTCTTCTGTCTCATGTAGATTCGCGTATTTAATGTCATTAGAAGAATTTGAAGTATTCTTATTCATCATATTTATCACCTCATATTTAGTTATTTCCAGCTGACTTTGTAAATATGTGTGGTAGATTTTGCACTAATTTAAATTAAATAAGAAATATTTTATGGTGTTTTAATAATAAATTTGCTACTAATTTATTATTGAGGTGATGTATTAATTTTTGCAGAAATCACTAATTGTACTATTAATAAAAAAATATGATGGAAATTAATTCTAATTAGGCTAATTTCCATCATAAATTATGAATTTGGCAGTGTGAATTATTTTAAGTTGTAATACTAAAGTAATCAGTGATATTGTATATAAATTAATTTTTTCAATAGCATGTCTATATATTATAGTACATTAAAAATCCAACCTTCTGGTGCTGTAACTTCACCAAATTGAATTCCATAAAGAGTATCATAAAGCTTTTTAGTTATAGGTCCTACTTCATCTTGACTATAGAAGGTATGCATTTTTCCTTTATATTCAATTCCTCCAATAGGTGTTATAACTGCTGCTGTACCACAAGCACCAGCTTCTACAAACTCATCTAATTTATCAATTAAAACATCTCTTTCTTCTACATCCATTCCTAAATATTCTTTAGCAACATGCATTAAAGAGTATTTAGTTATACTAGGAAGAATTGATGGTGATTTTGGAGTAACAAACTTATTATCTTTTGTAACTGCAAAGAAATTAGCTGCTCCAACTTCTTCTATTTTTGTATGAGTTGCTGGATCAAGATAAATACAATCTGCAAATCCTTTTTTTACTACTTCATCATGAGGCAATAGGCTTCCAGCATAGTTTCCACCTACTTTAGCAGCACCTGTTCCAAGTGGAGCTGCTCTATCATAATCTGTAACAATAAAGTTTACAGGAGTCATTCCGCCTTTAAAATATGGTCCAACTGGTGAACAGAACACACAGAATATATACTCTGGAGCTGGTTTAACACCTAAATTATCTCCAACACCTATTAAAAAAGGTCTAAGATAAAGAGTTGCACCTGTACCATAAGGTGGAACATAAGCTTCATTTGCTTTAACTACTTGAATACATGCATCAATAAATTTTTCCTCTGGAATCTCAGGCATTAGCAAACGTTTACAGCTCTTATTCATTCTTTTAGCATTTTCATCTGCTCTAAATAACTGAATTTTACCACTTTTTGTCCTATAAGCTTTTAATCCTTCAAAACATTGTTGTCCATAATGAAGTGCTGTAGATGCTTCACTTATAGCAAGTTTGTTGTCTTGAACAAGTTCTCCTTCATCCCATTTTCCATCTTTCCATTTTGAAATATAACGAAAATCTGTTTTAATATAAGCAAATCCTAATTTGCTCCAATCAATGTTTAAAGCTTTATCCATAGAAATTCCTCCTAATTAATTATATCCTAAAATTATATTCTATAATTTTATATTAACACGCGAATTTATATATGTCTAATTACAATTAAGTTAATATTGGCTATAAGAAGAAATTAAATCATAGTTTTTCTTTGAATAGTGCGAATAATAGTAAGTTTTTGAAAATAGAAAATATAATTTTAATCTCTGTTAATACTGCAGGTTTTTAATACATATAATGGCTTGTAATTTTAATATAATTATGAAAAATAAATAAAAAGATAGATAATATTACTATAGGATACAACACGAAAACTTAATATATAATCTGGAAAACAAATTTTCTATAAAAATAGCTTAGATCCTTAGAAATTAAGGATTAATAATGAAGAATGAAGAATGAAGGATTTAGGAAAAAATTCACTAAAGGTAAATTTCTTAAGATAAAATTTATTTTAAGAAAACTCCAAAGGCTTTAGCTGTGGAGTTTTAACCATAATTATTCATGCTTAATTCTTAATTTTTAATCTATAAATGAGAATTTTTGTTGTGGAAATTAAAATCATATATAAGTTAAATTTTCATTGTGGAATCTTATAGATAGGTTATCTATCTTTTTTAAGATTTCTATTTATTAGTGTCATAAATCCTTCTGGAGTAACTATTCTTACCTTAGGATTTTTATTTAATTGATTCACAACATTTTCAATACTGCTCATATTTTTACTCCAAGCATGTACGTATACAAAGGAGTATGCATTTGCTTCATGAACATTTGTATCACCTAGGCTTATTCTGTTATTAATTTCTGAAATTAACATATTTTCATCTTGAAGACCAGCCCAGAGCAAATCTCTACAGGACACTATGGGTTTGTTATTGGACCATATAATTTCTCCATGATAATCATTATGTTTATGATAGTTAAGATAGAATAATCCTTGAATATTACATTCTTTAGTATACTTATCCCAAAGATTGATTTTATAAAATGAATCATTATCAATTATAGCTACATATTTTTGATCAACTTTTTTCATATAATTATTTAATCTTTTTACATAAGAATCTAGTGCTATAGCAGGAAACTGACTAGGGTACATATAGCCATTTCCAGAGGGAGATACGATAAAAGTGTCATTACTTTTTTCATTACTAGCACTTTGGTAATATAAGTTTAAAACCGTGGGAGCTAGATAATATATAGATGGAGTTATAGACCATCCCATATTAAAGTTTCCTCTATAAGGAGAACCATACCACTTTGGAGAACCATAATTACTACCAAGAATCCATTGTTGATTATCGCCATCAGACATAATAAATGTAACATAATGTACATCATTTTCTATAGGAGGAGGAGCTTGTTTTTTTTGAGCTATAGGTAATGATGGGAAAGCACTTAATGCAGTTAAATTATAAGACCAATCTGCAGGAACTATGCTTACACCATATTTTGAAGCGGTGCTTACGTTAGTATGTTCATCTGCTCCCCATCCTAAACATACAGAATCGTTATCCATGGAGCTAAATATTTTATTACTAAGTGGTAAGTCATATGACATATCTTCAAAGAATACTAGAGATTTCGTCATTATGGCATAATCACGTAATGGAGCAGATTTATCTGGAGATAATTGAATTACAATTGAATGATTTAATCCAGAGTTCCATAAGTTATTATAAGCCCAGTATTTATCTGTGTTTCTGCAATCTCCTTGAAGCTTTGTTATACCATAAGATTTAACTTTAGTTTCGAGAGATTCTTCAACAACTATACTTCTTTTTAAAGATGCTAAAGAACAAGCATTATTTATTGAAGGATCTTTTTCTATCTTATCGCTATAAAGTACATAACCATCTATATAAGATTTAAATATATCTAATAGTTTCCATGGATCTGTAACAATCTCATAACTAACTCTATAATTATTTTTTAAGTCATCAAGCCATATTTTATAATCAGGTTCATTTGAATTTAAAGTATAAATTTGTGAAGTTGAACGATTAGATATTAACCCTTGAAGAGTAACTATCATTGTATTTTCTGCATTAGTTATATTATCTTGATTTACAACGTAAAGATGTTTTGGCTTCTTTGAATTTTTTATGTAATAAGAGCTATTTCCATAGACATTATTTGATAATACAAATATATTAAGAAATATTATAGAAAAAACAAAGAATATAAGGACTTTACTTAAAAGTTTTTTTGACCTCATAGAAATTATGCTCCTAAATCCATAACACATGATTGTTTAATCATGCTACTATTGATAGATGAATTTTTCTTCCATTGAGACCAATTAGTTTTAAAATTATCATTATTCTCTTTAGAATACTTATAGAAATTAGTAAAAAAGTTTTTTCTTTCTTCACTATAAAATCTTTGTGTACTACTTGAACTCATATTTGATAATAATACTTGTCTTTTAATAATATCCTCTAAATTAACTTCTTTAGCGTTCTTCATTATGTCATACATAATCATAAAGGTAGTTGTTCTTCCTATACCTTGTTTACAATGGAAATGTAACCAAGTATTTTTAGGCTGTGAATTGACTAATTCTATAAAATAATCAACCATATCATCTTTAGGTAATTTACCATCTGTAACTGGAATACGTACATATGACATTGATTGAGATTTAACAAGTTCATTTTCATCTTGAACCTTTGTAGGGATTACTGTCCTGCCAGGATGATTATAAAAAACAATAGGCTCATTTAATTTAATGCTTTGTAGTTTTTTCTGCTCGTCAGCTAAAACTTCTTCTTTTGTTAATCCCATATTTGCATTATTTTTTGAGTTAGCCCAGCTTACAGGCATACCATTAATGAATCCATGAGATTCTTCTCTTAAGTCAACAATAGTTATGGGGAATTTATCTCCTATAGATTTTTTTATAAAAGCAAGACCATTTTCGGAAAATTGCTTGCTACCAGATATATTTAGGGTATTTAATCCAGATAAATTTAAAGATTCATTATCTTTGAGATTAACTTTATCGGAAGTTTTACGAAAATGACTTGGTGGTTCTTGCTCACTACGAGAATCTAAAACAAGATTTACACTGGTGTCATCAGTATGTACTCCAAAGGTTTCTATGGATTTACCTAAATAAGAAATAAGAATAGTTATAATTGGTATTATTAGAAAAACCAATAGACTTACTTTAACTCTTTTTTTCATCATTATTCACCTCGTTATAATAATTAGGCATCTGAAAGAAAATAATTGATCAAAGATGTTAGTATATTTTAAGCATATGAAATAAAATAGCTAGTTAAAGATGCGAAATATATTTTACATCAGACAAGAAGACAGGTTTTCATGATAGTTTAACTATCATGAAGTTCTGACGACACAGTATGATACAAAATAGATAAGCATACTGACTAGTTATTTTTTTGAATATGCCTCATATCAGACAAGGCGTTAGGTTCTGCTCATAGTGGCGCTATGGGCGGATTCTGACGACGCAGTATGATGTAAAATAGGCTAATATACTGATCTATTATTTTTTGAAGATGCCTTAGTAAAAGTTATTTTTTATATACATATATAATTTAAGCTATCAGCCTATATTTTATTCAATTCCCAACCTTTTTCAATTGACAATTCACAATTGTGGATATTTCTCAGCAATATCTGAGAAATTTAGAATTAATCTTCTTCGAAGTTACGCAGTAACTTCTTATAAAAAAACTAGCAATTGTATTGCTAGTTAAAAAATCAATTTAAGGAATTATTTTGATCAAAAATAATTTCAGCCTTAGTTGTGAATTTTGCATTGTGCATTGTGAATTGTATAAATTTTATGATAAAATAGAAAAAATTATTTTAAATAAACTGCTATGCTATAATTAAAGTGTAAAAAATTGACCTAGTAGGAGGAGAAATTTTTGAATAAATACATAGAACTTAAAGATGTAAAGAAAACTTATAAAACTGGAGAAGTAGAGATTAAAGCTGTAGATGGAGTTAATTTTTCAATAGATAAGGGTGAATTTGTTGTTGTTGTAGGGCCTAGTGGAGCAGGAAAGAGTACTGTACTTAATATACTAGGAGGAATGGATTCTCCTAGTGAAGGGCAAATAATAGTAGATGGCAATGAAATAAGCAAATATAATAATAAACAGTTAACTACTTATAGGAGATATGATATAGGATTTGTATTTCAGTTCTATAATTTAGTTCAAAACCTTAATACTATTGAAAATATAGAATTAGCCACTCAAATATGTAAGAACCCTCTAAATCCAGAGGAAGTACTTAAAGAGGTAGGGCTTGAGGATAGGAGAAATAATTTTCCCTCTCAATTATCAGGAGGGGAGCAGCAAAGGGTTTCTATAGCTAGAGCAATTGCTAAAAATCCTAAAATATTACTATGTGATGAGCCCACTGGAGCTTTAGATTATTCTACAGGAAAATCTATATTAAAATTATTACAAGATACTTGTAAAAAACAGAACATGACAGTAATAGTTATTACTCACAATTTGGCAATTGCACCTATGGCAGATAAAGTTATTAAAGTTAAAAATGGTAAAGTTGACAGTGTATCCATTAATAACAATCCAATGTCTGTAGAAAGGATTGAATGGTAACAATGAAAAATGCACTTACGAAAAATATTTTAAGAGAAATAACTAAATCTAAATCACGATTTCTTTCCATATTGATTATTGTAGCAATAGGTGTAGCTTTTTTTGCAGGAGTTAGAGCTACAAGTCCTGAAATGAAGTTTACAGCAGATAAATATTTAGATGATAATAATACTGCAGATTTGACTATACAATCTTTGAACGGTTTTAAACAATCAGATATAGACAAAGTTAAAAAAATTGTAGGAGTTTCTGAAGTTTATGGAGGATATAGCTTTGATGCCTTAGCTATAAATGATGATAGTGAAAAAGCAATAAAGATACATTCCTTAAAAATAGGAGAAAAATCTGCTAATAATCCTGTATTAGTAGATGGAGCTATGCCAACTAATGAAGGTGAAGCAGTTACAGAAAAAACATATCTTGAAAAAGAAAACTTAAAAATAGGAGATTATATTAAAATTAAAACTGTTAATGGGACTAAAGATTTTAAAATAACAGGTATTGTTAATAGTCCATTATATATAAATACATATCAAAGAGGAGCAAATTCCTTAGGGAATGGTTCAACTAGTGGATTTTTTCAAATAGGCGAAAAATCTGCAAAGGAATTAGCACTTCCCAAAATTCCTGAAATTCCAGGGATAAAAATAGAAGACATATATACTGAGTTATCTATTGTAGTTGATGATGCTAAGTCAAAAAATACTTTTTTAGATGAGTATAAAGATTTAGTTAATGAAGTAAAGGAAAAAATAGAAGCTGTAGATAAGAACTGGTATATTAAAACTAGAGATAGCAATGAAGGAATTAGAGGATTTCAAGATGACTCTGATAGAATAAAAGCTATAGGAACTGCTTTCCCACTAATCTTTTTTTTAGTGGCTACTCTTGTATGTCTTACAACCATGACGAGAATGGTTGAAGAACATAGAATTCAGATAGGAACTTTAAAAGCTTTAGGATATAGCAAATTTTCTATAGTTTCTCAATATTTTATTTATGCTTTTACAGCAAGTGTTATAGGCAGTATTATAGGAGTAATTTTAGGATTTAAAATTTTCCCATTTCTCATTTTTAATGCTTATAGAATAATGTATACAATTCCTCCAGTGGCAGGTAATTTTCATATTGATTTAGCAATAACTTCAGCATTAGTAGCTATTTTCTGTACTACACTTGCAGCAGTAGGTGCTTCTATAAAAGAGTTAATAGTAGTACCAGCAATACTTATGAGACCTAAGGCACCAAAGGCAGGTAAAAGAATATTACTAGAAAGAGTAAAATTTATTTGGAAGAGAATGTCCTTTACAGAAAAGGTTACTGCAAGAAATATCTTTAGATATAAGAAAAGATTTTTTATGACAATAATAGGGGTAGCTGGTTGTACTGCTCTTCTTATTACGGGCTTTGGATTAAAGGATTCTATAGTTGCAGTAACAGAAAAACAGTTTGGAGAAATTTATACTTATGATTTAAAAGGATATTTAAGAGAAAGCATTCAAGAAGATAAAGAATATTTATTTATGGATGAACTTAAAGATTATAATGAAATAGAAGATTCACTTTTATCCTTTGAAAAAAACATAAAAGTAAAAAATAATAATGAAGAGAATTTTAGTGTTGAAGGATATATATTAATTCCTAAAGATGTGGATAAACTTGGTGAATTTATTAATTTAAGAGAAGAAAATAGAAAAATAGATATTGGCGATAATGGAGTAGTAATTACTAAAAAACTCTCAAAATTACTAAATATCAAAGAAGGAGATAATATTGAAATTTCATTAGACGATAAAACTGTAAATGCCAAAGTAAATCATATTACAGAGCATTACGTTAGTCATTACGTTTATATGTCTCCTAAGTATTATGAAAAGTTATTTGATGACAAGGTTAATTATAATGCTTTTTCATCTAAATTAAAGAATGGGGATATAGATCAAGAAGATAAATTGTCTAAAGAGATGATGAAAAATCCTAAAATAGCTACTATTAATTCTACTACTAGTATAAGTGATAAATTTAAAAAAACTATGGATAGTGTAGACTCAGTGGTATTGGTTTTAATAGTTTCGGCGGCTGCTCTTGCTTATGTTGTAATGTATAACTTAACAAATATAAATATAAGCGAAAGAATGAGAGAGCTTGCTACCATAAAGGTTTTAGGTTTTTACGATAAAGAAGTAGCAGGATATGTTTATAGAGAAAATATTATATTATCAATAATAGGAACTTTAGCTGGATTAATATTAGGTGTATTTCTTCATAAATATGTAATTACAACAGCAGAAACTGATATGGTAATGTTTTCTCGTGAAATCAAAACTATGAGTTTTGTATACTCGTCTATATTAACTATAGTATTTTCAAGTTTAGTAAATATAGTTATGTATAAAAGATTAAAGAAGATTAATATGGTAGAATCGTTAAAGAGCGCAGAGTAAAAATATATATTAATTATTTATATGAAGCACTATGGAGTTCATTTTATAAAATGAACTCCATAGTGCTTTTATTATGCAGCAAACTTAAAGTTGAAGAATCATGTAAAAAAATTAAAACTTGTTGATAGCTTTACTAAATTTGCAGAATGTAGTTTGCAAAGAAAAGCTATTATAGAAAATTTTAATTAGTATTTGTAAAAAGTTTATAAAGTATGTAAATAAATAATGTAATTTATTTACATATAGTATAGCAAATGGTAATATCTTATACATTAGTATTGACAATTATTACTAAGTTTAAGGAGTTATTTATATGAAAATAAAGTTTTTGACTAAAGAGGATATGAAACTTTTAAAAAGAGCATTTACTTATGTAAAACCCTATAAACTTAGACTTCTTCTATTCTTCATATGTATTTCATCAAGCATAATTTTTGGCTTAATAGAACCATATATATTTGGAGTTCTAATTTCTAGCTTGCCGCAAGGAAATTTAGACATTTTAGTTAAGTGTTTAGTGTTTTTAGCAATTGTATCTTTGTCACAATTAGTAATTATGCATTTTTATTCATCCATTGAAACTTATCTTAATAATAATATCGTTAAAGACTTAAAGTGTGATATGTATGATAAGATATTAAATCTTCCAGTTAAAGCTTTTGATGAAATGCCAGTAGGAGAATTTATATCACGACTTCATAACGATGCAGCAGCACTTAGCGACATAATAACATTTCAATTTGTAAATACTATAATAGATATTTTAAAAGCTATAGTAATAGGATTTGTTGTATTTAAGATTAATATAAAACTTGCTCTTGTAGTTATAGCATGTTTTCCCTTTTCATACTATATATTTGTGAAGTATGGTAAAAAACTTAAGAAAAAAGGTATGGAGCTAAAAAATATAACAGATTACTATTTTAGTAATGTGCAGCAATCACTACAAGGAATTAGAGAAGTAAAGTGCCTTGGAATAAAAAAGCATAATTTTAGGGAATTTGATAATATTTGTAATGATGTTAAAGAGAAGGGAATAGAAATGGCACTTACAAATATAGTAGCTCATGATTTATCTAGTTTTGTCAATATTACATCTTCGGTTTTAGTTATGGGCATAGGAGGGTATTTTGTTATAAATAAAATATTACCTCTTGAACTTTTTATAGCATTTTCTTCTTATTCAAAGCAGTTTTCAAATTCTCTTATGAATATTACAAAAATGAATGCAACAATACAACAAGCTTTAACCTCGTTAGAAAGAATATTTGGACTTATGGATAATTTAAGTTATTCTAATGAATATTTTGGAGAGAAATCCATAATGGAAATCCAAGGAAATATAAAATTTGCCAATGTCTCTTTTAGTTATGGTGAAGATGGGGAAGTACTTAAGGATATAAACTTTCAAGTCATGAGCAATAAAAAATTAGCAATAGTAGGGAAAAGCGGGGCTGGAAAAAGTACTATTTTAAATTTACTTTTAAGACTTTATGATTATGATTCTGGAGAAATAACTATAGACAATATAGATATTAAGGAATTTGATGAAAAGTCTTTAAGAAGCCACATATCAGTTATAAGACAAGACCCTTTTCTATTTAACATATCAATAATGGAGAATATAAAAATAGCAAATTCTAGTGCTACAGATGAAGAGGTCTATGATGCTTGTAAATCAGCATATATACATGAGTTTATAATGTCTCTTCCTAATAAATATAACTCAATAGTTGGCGAAAATGGAGTAAATTTATCTGGAGGACAAAAGCAAAGAATTGCTATAGCTAGAGGACTTATAAAGAAGTCTAAAATAATATTATTTGATGAAGCAACGTCAGCTTTAGATAACGAATCTCAATATTTTATAAAACAGTCTTTAAATTTAATATCAAAGAAACATACCGTAATAATAATAGCTCATAGATTATCCACAATAATAGATGCAGATGAAATAGTAGTTATTGATAATGGACAAATTGTTGGACAAGGCTCTCATAATAATCTAATAAACAGTAATGATATTTATAAGAATCTTTATGAAGCAGATATGGAGATTTTAAATATACCACAAGAAGTTGGATAATATTTAAAAAATATAATAAAGCAAATGTATTTATAAAGTTTATATAAAATAATAAATATTTAGGAGTGATAAGATGAATAGTTCAGCAATTAAAATGGGTACATTAGCTGAAGCATGGAATGGAATAGATGGAAAGGCTAGAAATATAACATTTTCTATTACAGAGGATTGTAATTTAGCTTGTAAATATTGTTATATGATTGGCAAAAACAATTTTAAGAAAATGTCTTTTGAAACAGCAAAAAAAGCTGTAGATTATATTCTTAATAATAGAGAATTTTTTAAGGGTGAATCTATAATATGGGAGTTTATAGGTGGAGAACCTTTTTTAGAAATAGATTTAATTGATAAGGTATCCGATTATATTAAGCAGCAAATGTTTTTATTAAATCATCCTTGGTTTAATTCCTATAGATTTAGTTTTTCAACAAATGGATTATTATATGATTCACCAGAAGTACAAAAATATATAACTAAAAATAGAAATCATGTATCAATAGGAATAAGTATAGATGGAAATAAGTTAAAGCATGATATGCAAAGAGTATTCCCTGATGGAAGTGGCTCTTATGATGAAGTTGTAAAAAAGGTACCATTATGGCTTGAACAATTTCCAGATGCTCAAACTAAGGCTACTTTTGCCCATGATGATTTGCCTTATATAAAAGATAGTGTAATAAGCCTTTGGAATTTAGGAATAAAAAGTGTAGCAGCAAATGTAGTTTTTGAAGATGTTTGGCATGAAGGTGATGACAAAATATTTGAAACACAGCTTAGAGAATTAGCGGATTATATACTAGATAATAAACTTTGGAAAGATTGTTCAGTAAGATTTTTTGATCCTAATATTGGATTCCCATTGACAGAGGAGCTTAAAAATTCAAACTTCTGTGGTGCAGGGAAAATGACAGCTATAAGTACAGATGGGAAAATATATCCTTGCGTAAGATTTGTAGATTTTACTTTAAATAATAAAAAAGGTTTATCAATAGGACACGTGGATACAGGTATAGACCATGACAAATTAAGACCTTTTAGTGTGTTATCATTAAAAGCTCAAAGCCCTAATGAATGTGTTGAATGTGATGTTGCTACAGGTTGCGCATGGTGTACAGGCTTTAATTATGATGCTGCTGATACAGATACTGTTTATCAGAGAGCAACTTTCCAATGTAAAATGCATAAGGCAAATGTAAGAGCAAATAAATATTTCTGGAGTAAGTTTGAAAAAGTTACTGGGCTCGAATCAGAGAGAAGAAAATTGGAGAGGGCTAATGATAAATGGGATCAACATAAGTATCTTCAAATTATAGCTTCAGATAATATAACACCGCATTGCACATATAGAAATTTTAAAAATACTAATAATGTAATTTGTGATGAAACTTTAAAGAAGGCATTAGAATTTGCATCAAATAATAAGTTTATACCAGTTATGTTAGGAACATCTAAAGATATATTAAAAGATGCTATATCTATAGTAGATAGTAAAGATGAATTATCTAAGGGATATTCTATAAAAGTCTATGACAATACCATTAATGGACTAGAAAATGCAGGAGGAATGTGTATTTTACTTATAAATAAGGAGAATTTAAATAATATTTTACCATATGTTTCAGAACTTTATGAGAAGCATTCAAGAGTAAATGTAATATTAGAAGATATTGAAAGCTGGAATGATTTAAATGTACAAGCATATAAAAAGCAACTTGAAAAACTTAAGAGTTTTGTAGCAGACACTTATAGGAAAGGTGAGCCACTTCATTTAAATATATTAACAGATAGAATAGAGCAAACCTCAATGTGTAACTGTGATGCAGGAAATACGACTTTTACATTAGCGCCAAATGGAAAAATATATATATGTCCAGCTTTCTATTTTGATGATCCAGAAAGCTATATTGGAGATTTAGATAACGGTATAAAAATAAAAAATCCTCAACTTATGGAATTTGAAACTGCTGGAATATGCCATGAATGTGACGCATACCAATGTAGAAGATGTAAATTCTTAAATAAGAAATTGACTAATGAATACAACATTCCATCTAAGATCCAATGCGTAGTAAGTCACTTAGAAAGAAACGCTTCGAGAGAACTTCAGGAGGTACTTGTAAATGAAGGATTTATGAAGCCTAATAATATTATAAGTAAGATAAACTATCTTGATCCATTAGAAAAAGTGTTAAGTATGAGAGGAGAATAATCATAATGTATAGTGAAAAAGTTGGAGTTGTGACAGAAAATGAGAAGAGAGAGATATTAATATTAAATGAAAGAAAATCTTCATTGAAGGAGCTTTTATTAACTTTAGATTCTCCTATGCTAACTTTAGACGAAAGAGATGATATGTATAAAAAAATAGTTGAAGATATGGAAGAAGTGTCCTTAAAATATAGAGAATGGTGGACAGAAAAAAGTAGCAAATATAATTGGAAGTATAGTGAAAATGGAGAATGGAGCATTAATTTCCATACCAATGAAATATTCCTTATAGAAGAAGAATGTGCTTGTACAAAGCAGGGATAATGTACTTATTTTGAAAGGAGGTGAATTTATGAAACATTTATTTGATCAAAAATCAACAGTAAGCTACGCTGCTAGTTGCTCAGGCTGTTCAACAATGTGTGGAGATAGCTGTGCTAGAGCATGCTCCTATGGATGTAGTGGAACTTGTAGAGGTCATTGTAGCACAAGTTGTGCAGATCGTTGTATGGCTGGACCTGGACCATACTAATATAATTTAAAAAATTATTAATTCATACCACTAGATTTTACACAAATTTAAATTTATTAATTTACAGAGATGGGGAGCATGATATAAAACTTTGATCCCTTTTATTCAATGTAAAACTCATTTGTAATTTAAAAGGAGGTAAATTTATGAAACATTTATTTGATCAAAAATCAACAGTAAGCTATGCTGCTAGTTGCTCAGGTTGTTCAACAATGTGTGGAGATAGCTGTGCTAGAGCATGCTCTTATGGATGTAGTGGAAGTTGTAGAGGACATTGCAGCGCGAGCTGTGCTGATGAATGTAGATTAGGACCAGGTATGTATTAACAAAATATTAAAATATCTTTAAGCTTTGACATAAACAAATACTATTAAACGAAACTATCAAATTTTGCAATAAATTTAAATTTATTAATTTACAGAGATGGGGGGAGCAGGATAGAAATTCTTGCTCTCTTTTATTTAATAAAAGTAGTAAAAGCTAATAATATAGAACATTATTATTAATATATTTAATTTTCATATGTTTTTTGATATTAAATAGTTACTTCACAAATTTAAAAAACTGTTGTAGTTTTGTTAAACTACAACAGTTTTAGTGTTTTGTATTTGACTGTATAGATTTTTGCATTTAATTTTGCAAGTTACTTCAATGGTTTATCTAATAATCTTAAAGTTGTAATATTCCCCATTTTTGTGCATATTTATAGTCTAAAATAGAAACCTAATGCTTTTTAGAAAAGAAAAATTGTAATACTAGCAGAGTGAAAAAAGTACTTTTATAAGTGTAATAAATGTATTATTGCCCTATTTTTAAAGATACATTATACTAGGAAGGTACGTGATGCCTATTTGTAGAATTACTAAAGAAAGTGATTATGACAAGTATCTTAATATGTTACTAAAGTGGAGGATATTATATATGGAAAAAGAAGAATATGTAGAAGTAATAAAAGAATTGAGAGCTATGATTAAATCAGGAAAATACACAAAGTGTCCATGCCCTAAAGTTAAATGTGAGTGGCATGGAAATTGTTTTGAATGTGTAATGATACACAGGGTTAATCAAGACCATGTTCCAAATTGTATGCAGCCAATGCTTAGAAATAAAATTAAAGAACTTGCAAAAGTAGCTGAAATGATTACTGAACCAAAACCACTAACCCCTGGAGAGTATTGGGATTATGTAAATGAAGTTTGTCCTAAAGATAATGAAAAATAATAAAGTATAAAGGAAGGAAAATACTATGATTATAGATCACTTAAATAGATATGTATCAGATGTGGATAAGTTTATATTATTTTATGAAGATGCACTTGATTATAAGTTGATTGATAGTGGTATAAAATTAAATGGAAAAAAATATGCCATATTAAAAGGTGACAAACATGAGCTATTCATTTCAGAAAGAGAAGGCTTCCAAGTTGAAGAGGAACAGAATTTTAGACATATAGGTTACTTTGCTGAAAATGTAGATGAGCTATTAGATACTTTAAAAATAAAGGGTTATGTTAACAAAGAAGAAAAAATTATCGTTAAAGAGTTTTCAAGACAATTTTACATTAAAGATCCTGATGGATTTGAAATTGATTTAATTCAATGGACAGATAAAGAGGGATTTTATAATAAGCTTAAGCAAAAACAATAAGATAGTATATTTTTGTACCACAATTAAATTTGAAAGTAGGATGTGCATGGGGGAATAACTATGAATTTTAAATTTATTTCTATGAATAGTGAATATGCTAATGAAATTGCATACAATTGGAAGTATGATGGCATATTTTCATTTTATGACATGACTGCTGATGAAGAAGATTTAGAAGAATCTCTCGCTGAAGATAGATGGGGAAAAGATAAATTTGCAGTGTTAAATGAAGAAAATAAGCTAGTTGGATTCTATTCCTATTATTTTGAAGAAGAGATTATGTGGATAGGATTTGGACTTAAGCCTGAATTAACATCTAAAGGATTTGGGGCTAGTTTTGTAAATTCAGGTATTGATTTTGCAGTAGGAAAATTTGATTATAAGAAGGACTACGTAATGTTAGCAGTTGCTTCATTTAATCAGCGAGCAATAAGATTATATGAAAAAATAGGATTTAAATATATAGACAAATATATTCAACATACAAATGGCAACGATTTTGAATTTATTAGAATGAAAAAATATATAGTTTGAATTTTGAAGAATACCCTTGATGAAAGTAATTCACAAGGGTTATTTAATTTTGTAGTGACAAACTTTATCAATTCAAAATTCACAACTTAAAATAATTTCTTTAATGTATTTTTTACTAACAATGCAATTGCTAGTTGTTGTAGGGGAGAACACTGTTCGCCAGCCTTCCCACCTCTGGGGAACAGTAGTGAAGCCCTTTAGGGTTCCCCTGAGGTGCAGTATAGTTCGGAACGAGATAAGCAATAAGATTGCTAGTTTTGTGGCGAACACTGTTCGCCACTACAGAATTAATTCAAAATTTCTCAGCTCATGCTGAGAAATATACACAATTGTCCATTGTCAATCGTCAATTCTCAATTGTTGAAGGGGACGGTTCATCAAAATTAATAAAATCATTGTATTAATGAAATATTATGCTAAAATATATTAGCACCATGAATAATTGCTTAAAAAATATAATTAAAGGATTGGAGGGATGAAAATGATTGAAATGAAAGGAATATCAAAAAGTTTCCGTGTTTCTAAACGAAAAGGAGGGTTAGGCAATGCTTTTAAGTCATTCTTTAAACGAGATTATGAAGTAGTAAATGCACTTGAGGACATATCATTTACTATAGATGAAGGAGAAATGGTAGGATACATAGGACCAAATGGTGCAGGCAAAAGTACTACCATTAAAATAATGAGTGGTATACTTCACCCTGATAGCGGAGAATGCTATGTAAATGGAAAAATTCCATGGAAAGATAGGATAAATTATGTAAGAGATATAGGAGTTGTATTTGGTCAACGTTCTCAACTTTGGTGGGATGTTCCTGTTGAGGATTCTTTTCAGCTTTTAAAGAATATATATAAAATTCCTGATAAAAGCTTTAAAAATAACATGAATATGATTAGTGATTTACTGGATATCGAAGATATTATTAAAGTGCCAACAAGGCAGTTAAGCCTTGGGCAGCGTATGAGATGTGAAATAGCAGCTTCATTACT
The DNA here is from genome assembly GCF_000816675.1 of Clostridium argentinense CDC 2741. GTDB lineage: Bacteria > Bacillota > Clostridia > Clostridiales > Clostridiaceae > Clostridium_J > Clostridium_J argentinense. The sequence goes on from NZ_AYSO01000019.1 coordinate 344,272, forward strand.
ACATAGTCCTAAGATATTATTTTTAGATGAACCTACTATAGGTCTTGATGCAGTATCCAAAATTGCAGTAAGAGATTTTATAAAAACTATTAATAGAGAAAATAAAACTACTATTATACTTACAACCCATGACACACAAGATATAGATGCCCTTACTAAACGAATAATTTTAATTGGCAAAGGAAAAGTTCTACTTGATGGTGAACTCGAGGATTTAAAGCAGAAATTTAACCAAAATAGAAAAATAACCTTAGATTATAATGGTGATATAAATGAATTAACAAAAGGATTAACCTTTTTAGAAAAATATTCTGGGCATGCAGTTGTATCAGTTGATACGGAGATTATATCAATTTCATCTGCCATGTCTTATTTAGCTGAAAAGGTTGAATTAAATGACTTTAGTGTTAACTCAGCTACAGTAGATGATGTAGTAGTTGGTTTATACAAGGAGTATAAGATATGAAGGCATATTTATCATTTTTTAAAATTAGATTTATAAACGGACTTCAATATAGAGCAGCTGCATATGCAGGAATAATTACTCAATTTGCTTGGGGATTTATGTATATAATGTTATATCAAACTTTTTATAATAGTAATCCTACCATGTCACCTATGGATTTCTCACAGCTTTCAAACTACATGTGGCTTCAACAAGCATTTTTAGCACTTTTTATGACATGGTTTTTAGATAATGATATTTTTGATTTGATAGCAACAGGAAATGTTTCTTATGAATTGTGTAGGCCACTGGATATTTATAATCTATGGTTTGCTAAAAATTGCTCATTAAGACTTTCAAAAGCGGTTTTAAGATGTGGACCAATATTGATTGTTGCATTTCTTTTACCAGAACCATATAGATTTACTTTACCTAGCTCATATGTATCAGGTATCCTTTTTATTCTTTCTATGTTTTTAGCATTCATTGTAGTTGTAGCATATTGTATGTTAGTATATATACTTACTTTTTACACCATTTCTCCTATGGGAGTTAGAATGGCACTTGTTATGACTGCTGATTTTTTCTCTGGTGGACTTGTGCCTTTGCCGCTTTTACCAGATTGGTTAACTAAATATATAGACCTTACCCCTTTTGGATCTATGCAAAATGTTCCATTCAAAATTTATAGTGGAAATGTTCCTTTAGAGAATATCTTTAGAACAATTGTATTACAAGTAATTTGGGCTATACTTCTTATTATAGTCGGCAAGGTATTACTATCGAAAACATTAAAGCGTGTAGTGGTGCAAGGAGGTTAAGGTATGAAACTATATATTAAATATCTTTCTATTCATTTACGTTCAGCTATGCAATATAAAACTTCATTTATACTTACCACAATAGGACAAGTGTTAACAACTCTTTTTTCCTTTTTTAGTATGTATTTTCTTTTTGACAGATTTGGGACCATTAAAAATTATACATTTAATGAAGTACTACTATGTTTTAGTACAATATATATGTCATTTGCACTAGCAGAATGTTTTGGAAGAGGATTTGATAGATTTTCTGGAATGATATCCAACGGCGAATTTGACCGAATTATGGTAAGACCTCAAAATGAAATATTGCAGATAATAGGATCTAAGATAGAACTCACAAAAGTAGGAAGATTTGGACAAGCACTTGTTATTTTCATTTATGCCATAGTTACCTGCAGAATTTCTTGGAATTTAGGAAAAGTATTAACACTTTCTTTAATGATTGCAGGCGGGGTATGTTTATTTTTTTGTTTATTTATGATATATGCATCAATATGTTTTTTCACTTTAGAAGGATTAGAATTTATGAATATTTTCACCGATGGTGGAAGAGAACTTGCACAATATCCATTAGATATATATAAAGAATGGATATTAAAATTTTTTACTTTTATTGTCCCACTAGCATTTGTCAATTATTATCCTTTTTTATTTCTTATAGATAAATATCAAGGACATAAAGTTTTTTATATGTTATCACCAATAATTTCTTTCTTATTTTTAATCCCTAGTTATACACTTTGGTGCTTTGGAGTCAGACACTATAAATCTACAGGATCATAATTAGGCAATTGAGAATTGACCTCCACCTCTGGGGAACAGTAGTGAAGCCCTTTAGGGTTCTCCTGAGGTGCAGCATAGTTCGGAACAAGAATCAGTGAGATTATACTAAATTTATGGAGATAGGCAATGTTATTGAAATATTGTTTAATGTTGCAGATATTGTGCCATATCATACTGCACCCCAGGGGTCTAAAATGGAAAATAGCTGTAGCTTTAAGTTTTGTGATTATTTTAATTTTGTTTAAAATCTACAGTTTCGTTATAGACCCCAGGGGTGGAAGATAATTTTGTAGCGGCGAACAGTGTTCGCTACATTTCTAACTGCAGAAAAACAGCTTAATCAATGAATAATCAAAATAATTAATATTTCAGGTGTAAAACACAAAAAAAGTATATAAGTTAACGAAAAATAGCATTGATATTAGCATCATCAATGCTATTTTTATTGGCATTTATGCTCAATATTATTCTAACTTTCCAGTAAGAATTTAATATTAATGCAAATAATAATATTAATATGAGTGAAAAAAGGGTGAGATAATGAGAAATGCTAATAAATCTATTATAATGCTAATTATCCTAATGTTAGGATTTCAGCTTACATTCGCTTCTGCTAATACATTATATCCACAAAACATACCGTATCAGCCACCAGAGCAATCAAGAGAAGAATTATATCAAGATATTTTTATATCATTACTGTTACCATATATTCAGAATGAAGTTGATAAATATTACTCAAAGTACCTAACACAGACTCCAATGGTTGCTCCCTACACAGTATATGTATTGAATGCTGAAAGGCCAAATGGCTATCGAACATTCTCTTTTAGATTAAAACTTCAAGTTGATTCTTATATAGGACCACATAACAGTGTAGGACTTGATTATATAACTGTTACAATAGAAGGTTTAGGAGATGTTAAAATTGACAAATTTGAACATATAAAAAGTTATATGCTGCCTCCTAACTACGAAGATATAATTAAGAAAGGTTATACAAATCCAATTCCTTAAATTAGTTTTATTTTCAATTGTAAAATTTAATAATGCAGATGTAGAATTCTGAACCTAAGGGTGGAAGATAATTCTGTAGCGGCGAACAGTGTTCGCCATTTTTTATTAGTAGCTAATCTCTAACTAAATAGGTTATCTCTTAATATTTGTAAAAAAGGAATTTTTTAGTTTGCATTGAATATAGACATAAATAGACAAACTGTGCTTATAAAATAATTTTAAATAAGGGGATAAAATATGAAAAATTATTTGGAAGAAGGGGTTCCAACTATAGAGGAAGCAAGATTATTATTGGAGGATGGAAAAAGATTGTTTCCAGGTCCTTGGATAGAACATTCAATTAATGCTGGAAAAGCAGCAGAATTAATAGCAAAGAATTGCAAGGATTTAAATCCAGAGGTTGCATTAGTTCTGGGTATGCTCCATGACATTGGAGTAAGATTCGGGCCAACATATATGAAACATACTTTACTTGGTTATAATTTTGCCATGGAAAAAGGATATCATAAAGTAGCAAGAATTTGTTTAACTCATTCATTTAACTGTAATGACATAAGAAGCAGCTTTGGCAGGTGGGATTACTGTAGCGATGAAGAATATAATTTTATTAAAGATTATATTGAAACTACAAAATATGATGATTATGATAAGTTGATACAATTATGCGATGCATTAGCACTTCCAAGTGGATATTGTTTAATGGAAAAGAGAATGGTTGATGTAGCATTAAGACATGGAATGCATGAACATATCATTGATAAATGGAAAGCAACCTTTGAAACTAAATTATATTTTGAAGAAAAAATGGGAAAATCACTATACAGCGTATTGCCAGGAGTTGTAGAAAATACATTTGAATCAAATATTTACTAGCAATGCAATTGGTAATTTTTCACCCCTGGGGAACAGTAGTGAAGCCCGTTAGGGTTGCCCTGGGGTTTTATCAATGGAGAATGGAAAATGGAGAATTGACAATTAAGGATAAAATTATTTTTAGCAAAATAATTTCTTTAATAGATTTTTTTGATTAGCAATGCAGTTGCTAATTATGTGGCGAACAATGTTCGCCGCTACAGTTAATCGATTCTAAATTTCTCAGCACCTGCTGAGAAATATCTATAATTGCGAATTGTGCATTGTGAATTGTGAATTAACCTCCACCTCTGGGGAACATTAGTGAAGCCCGTTAGGGTTCCCCTGAGGTGCAGTATAGTTCGGAGCAAGAATCAGTGATATTATGCTAAATTTATGGAGATAGGCAATGTTATTGAAATATTGTTTAATGTTGCAGATATTGCGCCATATCATACTGCACCCCAGGGGTCTAAAATAGAAAGTAGCTGCAGCTTTAAGTTTTGTGATTACTTTAATTTTGTTTAAAATTTACAGTTTCGTTATAGACCCCAGGGGTGGAATTTAATGCTGAGAAATATCCACAATTGTTAGAGGTAGGAGAGTATATGAGAACATATGGAGTACATTTCAACAATACAAGTTTATTAGTAGAATTTGATTTTTGGAGGATATTAGTTTTAAATTTTTTAGAAGATGCAGATAGTATAAGAATAGATTGCTGGAATAGTGAAGAAGAGGTTATTAAGGAGCTTCTACCATTAAGTAAGAAAGTAAATAGGGATAGCTATAGAGATATGACAATTTTTACTTTTGACATTAATGAAAATGTGGTAAATGAAATAATTTATAATGGATTCAATAAAAATAAACGGCTTAAATGGTTTTCTCTTTTTCTACAAAGAGAAGGAGAAATATTCTTTTCTTCAGAACATTATGGAGATGAGTTGTCAATGGATAATATTACAAGTGAAGAAGTAAAATGGGTTAGGTATGTAGTTCCAAAGAGTTTTTCTTCCCATTCATAGATTTCAAAGAAAAAAGAGGTATAAATTATAGTTTCAAATATTTATGAACGATAGAAAGATTTTTGATGCTAAAGAAGAAAAAAATTCAAAGAACAATTATAAATTTTAAATAAAGCTATAGGAAAGCTTAATAATATAGGATTCCGCAATGAAAATTTAACTTATGCATGATTTTAATTTCCATAACAAAAATTCTTTTCTATAAATGAAAAATTAAGAATGAAAGATGAAGAATTATGGTTAAAACTTCACGGTTAAGACCTTTGAAGTTTTCTGAGAATAAATTTTATTTTAAGAAATTCACTAAGGGTGAATTTCATCCTAAATTTTTTATTCTTAATTATTAATTCTTAATTTTTAAGGAATTAAACTCTTTCTATAGAAAACTTATTTTCCAGAGTATATATTAAATTTTCACATTGTATCCCTATATTACGTCCTAATAGCTTAATTTTGGAGGTATAAAAGATGAAAAGTAAAGATATAAAGATATCTTGTTGAGCAAGTGAAGAAAATTCTGTTGGTTTAGCAGAACAATTTTATGCATGTCCTATATGCAATGGAAATACTAAAGAAGTAAGTGGAATAACTGTTAGGCATTTTATAATTGATGATCTTGTAGATAAAGTGAATGAGAGTAATTATCGTATTTGCCTAAATGAAGATTGTGAAGTTGTTTATTATAATTTAGATGAGAATATAATATTTAAAAAGCAAGATATGAAAATTCCTATTTGGTATAAAAAAGACGCCAGCCCTAAATATATATGTTACTGTAACCAGGTAACGGAAGAACAAATTGTTAATGCAATCCTTAATAATGGAGCAAAAGATATAAAGGATATTATTAAAATTACAGGGGCAATGAAGAATGGAAAATGTGAAATTAATAATCCTTTAGGTAAATGTTGTGGTCCTATTATTCAAGAAACAATCAACAAAATATTGAACATGGAATTAAGATAAAATTAAAGGAACAGTTCATTAGATTTTAATTGCTAGTTTTTTCACCTCAGGGGAACAGTAGTGAAGCCCGTTAGGGTTCCCCTGAGGTGCAGTATAGTTCGGAATAAGAATCAGTGAGATTATACTAAATTTATGGAAATAGGCGATATTATTGAAATATTGTTTAATGTCGCGGATATTGTGCCATATTATACTGCACCCCAGGGGTCTAAAATAGAAAGTAGTTGAAGCTTTAAATTTTGTGATTACTTTAATTTTACTTAAAATCTACAGTTTAGTTATAGACCTCAGGGGTGGAGGTTAATGCTAAGAAATATCCACAATTGTGATTGTGCATTGTGAATTGTGAATTGAATAAAATTCTCCATTGTCAATACGTCAATTTTCAATTGTAAAAGGGGGATATAAAAAATGTTATCTTTAGTAGTTAATGTATAGTAAGTTAAATGATGAATATATCCTAATAAAGCCAGTAAATATAAGGTTTTATTAGGATATGTGATTGTAAAGTAAGTATACCTTAAAACTGAATATGAAATAATTATTAAACAGTAGAATAACTATTGTACATATGTTCTAATGATGTTGAAATGTAAGTAATTAGAAGCTATTTAACATTTTAGACATATTAAAAAACTGGAACAAGATAAAAAGAATCTTATCGTTCAGTTGGTGGATTATGAGGAATTGAAATCTGAAAACGAGTGATTAAAACAGAGATTAGCAAAGCAATAACTATTTAGACAAATCACAGTTTGTTGAGATAATGATATAAAGTGAAAATACAGAATCTGGAGGAAATACATATCATGAATGATTTTGATACAATAACGAATCTGGCAATGGAATTACAATCAATGGCTCAAATTGGTCTGACTTATACGAAAGATGCTTATGATAAAGAGCGTTTTGAGAGAATAAGAGAAATATCTGCAGAATTAATGGCAATAAAGACAGGATTTCCGATAGAAAATGTGAAAGAATTATTTTGTAATGAAACAGGATATCAAACTCTTAAAATAGAAACAAGAGCAGTAATCTTTAAAGAAAATAGAATATTGCTTGTAAAAGAAAAGGGGAAATGGTCTCTTCCTGGTGGATGGGTTGACTATAATGAGTCAATTACTTCAAACACAATTAAAGAAGCTAAAGAGGAATCAGGATTAGATGTGAAACCAATAAGGATTATTGCGATACAAGATAGAAATAAACACAATGTTCCCCAATATGCTTATGGGATAGTTAAGGTCTTTGTTCTGTGTGAGGTATTGGGGGGAAGTTTCCAGCAAAACAATGAAACAACAGAAAGCAATTATTTTTCTCTTGAGAATTTACCTATTTTAGATGAGGATAAAAATGTTTACGAACAAATAAAAATGTGTTTTGACGCAATAAAAGATAATAAATGGCAAGTTGTTTTTGATTAAGGATTTTGCTAAATTCCAATTTATTAAATTGAAAAGGAAGGAGAACGTATTGGACAGTATTTTGTGTATAATAAGTAAAGATTACTGTAAAATCAATGCTTTGAAACATATTATACAGTCATTTACTAAATATAAAAAATGGCAAACGAGTATTCAAAATTATGGTTTGAAGTATTTATGAAAGGTAAAAATGTCTCTGATACTGAGATAGAAATGAATTTTTTAAAGAAACATCTTCCAATATCAAATTATAAAAAAATATTGGATCTTTGTTGCGGTTATGGTAGACATTCTAATATGTTGGGGGAATATGGATATAATGTGTTAGGAATTGATAGAGATGAGGATGCTTTGATAAAAGCTGAAAAATCAGCTAATAAAAATGTTGAATATCTTTCATATGACATGAGAAATATAGAGAAACTTCCTTATTCTTTTGATGGGATAATTAGCATGTGGCATAGCTTTGGCTACTTTAATGATGAGGTTAATAATAGCATCATTAGGCAAATAAGTAGCTTATTGAATAAGAATGGCAGATTTATATTAGATATTTACAATAAAGATTTTTTTGAAAAGAATGTTGGAAAGATAGAATTTACTAAAGAAAATCTACTAATAAAAGAAGAAGTAAAAAAAGAAGGAAATAGATTTAATGTAACTCTCACTTATGATAATACAAATACAATAGATGAATTTAATTGGTATTTATATTCAAAGGATGAAATAACAAACTTATGCAAAGAGTATAGTTTAATATGTAAAACCGCATGCCCTTGGTATGACGAAGGACAAGCTATAGATGAAAATACACCAAGAATGCAACTTGTTTTTGAAAAAATTAATTAACCAAAAGTATAATCTTTCATATTAAGATAATTTGAAAGATTAGATAATTTTATATAAGGGAGTAAATATGAAAGTTTTAATAGGGCAACCAATTCATGAGGAAAATATAGAACAACTTGAAAATGAAATAAAAATGAATAGAGAAATAGATATAGTGTTATTTCCAGAAGGATATTTATCCAATGAAAAGATTTTAGAAGAGGCTTGTGAAATAGCTAAAAAATATAATGTGGCTATTATTACATCATACAGATTTAATAACAAAGATAGAGCAATAGTAATAAATAATTGTGGGGAGAAAATTTTAGAAAGAGCTAAAACTCCACCAAATGAAGATGTAGAGCTATATGCCCCACTGGTAGTAGACTATAATAAAACAACAATTGGATATTTACTCTGCATGGAAATCTTAAAAGGGGTAAGAGATTTAAAAAATGTAAATAAAAAAATTGATTTTATTGCACATCCAATTGGAGTTGGAATGTTTAGTGATGAGCAATTTGACCAGTGGATAAACGAGGCAAAAAATATTGCCCAAATATATAAAACAATGATAATTGGAACAAGCCATGCAGATGGATCATATAGAAATTGTGGAATATCAATCCCTATTTCATATTGCATTGATGATAATGGGGAAGCTATATATATTTCAAAATCAGACACCCGAACACGAATTGTAAATCTATCTACAAAAGAAGGAAATATGTAGTTTACGTGTAATATGTTGTTATAAAAAAGTTTTATTTATGGGGGAAAAATTTATGAAAGTAGAAAATAGTTTAAACAAAGCACAGGTTATGATATTGGGGTCATATCATTTTGGTAATGGAGGAGAACATCTTATAAATGTTGAAGTAGCAGATGTAATGAGTGATGAAAAGCAACTGGAGATTATTGAAGTTATTGATAAATTATCAAAATTTAAGCCAAACAAAATTGCTGTTGAAGCAAAGATTACTTCATCAAAAGAATTAAATAATACTTATCTGGAATATTGTTCAAATAATGGTGATATAAAAAGCAGTATAATTGGGCATCGAAATGAAATAGTACAATTAGGGTTTCGTTTAGCAAATAGACTTAATCATCCTGAAATTTATCCAATAGATGAACCAGCATTTCTACCTTTTGAACCACTTGATGATCATGCTAAAAAGAATTCACCTCAATTATATGAAAAAATTCATCAAGAAATTGCTAAAGGAGCAAAACAAAATGAAGATTTACAAAAGAATAATACTGTTGGTGAAATATTAGAATATCTTAACAATGAAAATCGTATTGAAATGGAGCATAGCAATTTATATTTAGATCTAAATAAAGTTGCAGCAGGAGATAAATATTATGGAGCAAATTTTCTTACTGCATGGTATGAACGCAATATAAAGATCTTTGCTAATCTACAGGCAATATCAGAGCCTGGAGATAGAATTCTAGTAATTTATGGAGCAGGACATTGCAAAATTTTAAGAGATTTTGTCTCTAGCTATAAAGAGATGGAATTAGTAGATGCATTAAAATATCTATAATATATATTTAAAATAAAAAATATTTGGTGTAGGGGCGAACAGTGTTCGCCCTAAAATTTAAATTTTTTTGTTATTAGATATTGTAAACAGTAGTTATATTTCGAGAAATAGCATTTTTAGATATAAAAGACAAATATTTAGTTAGTATTACAAATTTAATTATCTTAGGGGGATATGAATGATAATAAGAGAATATAATGATGCTGATAATTTTCAATGGGTAAGGTGTAGGGTCTTATCCTTTTTAGATAGTGCATATTTTGATAATGTATTAAGGGAAAAAGAACATTATGAAAATCCTTCAATTGAGCTGGTATCAGAAGTTGATAATAAGATAGTAGGTTTAATTGATATAGAATACGAAAGAGAAAAAGGAGAAGTTTGCTATAATGCTAATGAATTAGGGGGAGTTATATGGCATATAGCGGTATTACCGGAATATAGAGGGCTTGGAATTGCAATTTTACTATTGAATGAAGCAGTAAATAGATTAAAGAATAAAGATATAAAGAAACTTGAAGCATGGACAAGAGATGATAAGTGGGTAAATGATTGGTATAAAAATAGAGGATTCAACTGGAAAGAATCATATTTACATGTCTACACTGAAGGAAATGAATGTAGTGAGATTACTGAATCTAAAATTAAAAAGTTATTTATATGTAATTGCTTTGCACATTACGTAGGGGAAGAAAAAGAAGAAATTAAAAATAAATTTAAAAGAGTTCATGAATGTAATTTATATGAATTAGTACTTTAAAACTAACTGAAAATATTCTTATTTTAAAATTAGTGTAAAGCTTATAGAACTTTTATTACATATTAAAAAGCAAATTTATAGTATCTTCTATAGGCATACAATACGAAAACTTAATATATACTCTGGAAAATAAATTTTCTATAAAAATAGCTTAAATCTTTAGAAATTAAGGATTAATAATGAAGAATGAAGAATTTAGGAAGAAATTCACCCTTAGTGAATTTCTTAAAATAAAATTTATTTTAAGAAAACTCCAAAGGCTTTGGACGTGGAGTTTTAACCATAATCCTTCATCTTTCATCCTTAATTTTTAATCCATAGAAAAGATTTTTTATTATGGAAATTAAAATTATGCATAAGTTAAATTTCCATTGAGGAACCCTATATTAGGTAATGATATAATAGATATACAAAATTTTATAACTGTTGGAGGAATATAGAATGAGAGATTTTTTTCTTACTACAGCAAGATTAGGATTTTCAGTATGGAGTGAAGAGGACTTAACTGATGCTTTAGAACTTTGGGGTAATGCTAAGGTAACAAAATTAATTGTTGCAGATGGTAAAATGTCAGAAAAACAAGTTTATGAGAGGTTAAAAAAAGAGATAGAAATGTATAAAAACTATAATATTCAATATTGGCCAATATACCTTAAAGAAACTAATGAAAATATAGGCTGTTGTGGATTAAGACCATATGATTATGAAAATAAGATTTTTGAAATAGGTATACATTTAAAAGAGAACTATTGGGGAGCTGGTATTGCTACAGAGGCATGTAGTGCTGTGATTAAATATGCATTTACTAATCTTAATGCTAAGGCAATTTTTGCTGGTCATAATCCTAAAAATATTGCATCTGCTCAATTACTTAAAAAACTTGGATTTACTTATACACATGATGAATTTTATCCGCCAACAGGGCTAAATCATCCTTCATATTTAATGACTGAACAGGAATATAAAATTAAATATATAAATTCATAGTACTTAATGAATTGTATATAGTACTTAAATAAATTAATTTAACAAATGTATTAGATGATAGAGATACGTGAATAAGGAGTGATTGAAATGGAAGCATTTTCAATAGGCAAAGTATATAAAGATACAAATGGATGCAAGGCAGTAAATATTAATCCACTTCCAAAAGGATTCTGCAGCTTTGATTGTGTATTCTGTCCATTAGGAAGAACTGATATAAAAACAGAAGAAAAGTTTTTCTTCGATGAAACAAAAGATTTTATTAATAAGTTATCAAATTTTTTAGATTCAAATGATGTTGAAATTGTATTTATAAATCCTGATGGTGAATCTATGGCAAATGAAGAATTAATAGATATTATAAAGCTCATAAAAGATAAGGGCAGAAAAGTGAAACTTTTGAGTAATGGTTATCTTTTAAACAAAGAGGAAAATAGAGAAGTTCTCGAATTGTGCGATGAGGTTATAGGGGAATTGGCAGTTACAAATGAAAAGTTTTTTCAGAAATTACAAAGACCTCTTGAAGGTTATACATTAGAAAAATACATCGATAACATGGCTAATTTTAAAAAATGGTTTAAAGGCAAATTTATTTTAGATATTACCATTATAAAAAATTATTCAGATACAGAAGAAGCTATTAATCTATTTAAAGAAATAATTGAAAAAATAAGTCCCGATGAAGTATTTCTAGAAACACCAGATGAGGATAGATTTAAAGGAGCATTTGAAGTAAATAATGAAAGGCTTAATGAAATAAGAAAAAAGTTATGTATTTAAATAAAGATTTATATTGTGGAATATAATATTTAAAGTGAACAATTAAAAATAGACAAGTTGTTGAATTTATTAATTATAAATTAAAGTAAAAATAAGTTATATTAGAGGAGAAAATAAATTATGAAAGTAGTTGTTGTTAATTATGACCAAGAATGGGCTTCAATGTATACTCAAGAGGCAAAGAAGATAAAAGAAATACTTGTAAAAGAATTAATAGAAATTCATCATATTGGAAGTACTTCAGTGGAAAATTTAAAGGCTAAACCAATCATTGATATTATGCCAGTAGTGAGTGATATTGAAAAAGTAGACCAATATAACGATAAATTTAAAGAATTAGGATATGAACCTATGGGGGAATATGGAATTGCAGGTAGGCGATACTTTAGAAAAGGTTTAGAGAATAGAACACATCATGTTCATGTATTTGATGTTAATAATGTTTGTGATATTGAAAGGCATCTTGCAGTTAGGGATTATCTAAGAGCTCATCCAAAAGACTCATATGAGTATGGAGAGCTTAAGCAAGAACTTGCAAATAAATATCCATCGGATATTGAAGCATACTGTTTAGGTAAGGATTCATTCGTAAAGAATTTGGAAAGAAAAGCAATTGATTGGTATCATAAATCAAAATAAGTATGATTTTTAGTTAATTATAAGACGCATATTAAATTTATATATGCGCTATTTTTAGTATAAGAAAGACGGTGAAAATAAAATGAATCTGAAGTTGAAAAAAGCTACTCAAAAAGATGCTGAAGAATTATTTAATCTACAAGTTAAAACATTTATGCCTTTACTTGAAAAATATCAAGATTATGAAACAAGCCCTGCAAATGAAATTCTTGAAAAAACTATAAGCAGGATTAACTACAAATTAGGTGATTATTATAAGATAATCTTTAATAACATGCTTGCAGGTGGAATTCGAGTTATGTGGTGGGAAAATACAACAAGATATAGACTAGGTCCAATATTTATTTCACCAGAATTTCAGGGAAAAGGTATTGCACAACAAGTAATAAATATGGTTGAGAAACTATATCCACAAGCTGCAACTTGGAAGCTTGATACAATTTTGTAGGAGAATAAAAATTGCTATTTATATGAGAAAATGGGTTATTGCCAAGGTGAAGAAAGAAAAATAATAAATGATAACATGACAATTATATTTTATAAAAAGTATGTATTAAATTGAGCAAACTCAAATTATAATGAGTAATAAAATTAAGAAAGGAGCAATAATTTGGCAAAAGCTATATATGCAGGAACTTTTGATCCTTTTACAATTGGACATCTAAATGTACTAATAGAAGCAACATCTTTATTTGATAAGGTAATTGTTGTAATTGCTGATAATCCTGATAAAAATCGCAAAATTAATTCTAATATAATGCTTCAAGCTATACAGCAGACAGTTTTAGATCTACCCTATAGTAATAAAATTGCTGTTTTAAAATTTCATGGATTAATTGCAGACTTGGCAAATAAAGAAGATGTAGAATATCTTATTCGTGGAATTCGTAATGGAATTGATTATGAGTATGAGGAAAACTTAGCAAAAATTAATGAATCCTTTGGGCTTAAGACTATATATATTAGAGCAGGTAGTTTAAGTCATGTAAGTTCTTCTATGGTTATGGAGCTTTACAGGTATAATAAAGAAATATCTTCTTATGTTCCAAAGCCAGTATTAAAAGCAATAAAACTAGATGAAGCATAGGGACGGTTCATTAGAAATTAGCAAGCAAATATAAGAGGCGTGAACTGGGAAAGTTAAGGGGCTTAGTAAATCTAATTGAAATGATTAATTATTTGAGTAGCTATTTTATTTTGATATTTAAATAATAAAGCTGTCAGACATAAGGTATCAATGATATAATTAATAAATGACTAAATAAAAAAACGTAAAGTGAGAAAACTAAATGAGAAATGCAAAATTAGAGAAAACAATAATTAAAATAGATAATGACATTGCAGCGATGAATGTAGCTAAAAGGTACTTATCAAATTTAGAAGAAATTAATACTGTAAAAGATGATTTAAATAAGAAAAGGCAGCTATTAGCTAATGAGTTATATTATGAAGATCATAAAGCTTATGGAGAGTGCTGTGAAGTTATATCAGAAATGTTAGATAAAGAGCTAGGTAAAAACGATCAAATAGAATTGCTTGAAATTATAAAAGATAAATTTGGAAGACAATCACCAAATGTAAGCAAAAGAACCAATGGTCTTAATGCATGGCTTAAAGAACTTGATATTGAATATCATTGGATTGACAATGGTGAAGATGATTGGGCTACATTAGTTATAACAGGATTTGGATTACATCAGTAATATAGTTATATATGAGAGAATAAAGTTCTTAGGATAATATAAAACTATATCTTTAAAGTTAGCATTCATCTTTACGGATGAAATTCATTATACTAAGGTGTAATAGGCTTACTTTAGGGGAGCAAAATTTAAAATTGCAAAGGCTTTTGCAGTAACTTTTACAACAACAAAGGTATGCTAATTTGATAGTTTAGCATACCTTTTTATATTTTATTTTTCAGAAACTTAATTAGGCATCTGAAAAAATAACTAATTAAAGGCGTTGAGAATATTTTATATCAGACAAGGATGCTGATAATTGTGGTATCTGAAAAATTAATGAACGCAGTATGGTGCAAGATATCTGAGCATACTGACTAGTTATTTTAAAAAGATGATTTATAATCAAATGAAAAAATTAACATAAGGAATCCTTAGTAAAAACTAAAGATTTAATGATATAATCTATTTTAGATTAACAAGAGATGAGCAGGTGAGGCGAATGAAAAATACATTTTTACCAATTAGTAAAGAAGATATGAAAAGTAGAGGATGGGAAGAATTAGATTTTGTTTTAGTTACAGGAGATGCATATATAGATCATCATAGTTTTGGAACTGCAATTATTTCTAGAGTTTTAGAAAATGTAGGCTATAAAGTAGGGATAATAGCTCAACCAGATTGGAAAAGTGTTGATGACTTCAAAAAATTAGGCAAACCTAGATTGGGATTTTTAGTAAATGCAGGTAATATGGATTCTATGGTTAACCATTACACTGTAAGTAAAAAGCTAAGAGATAAAGATTTTTATTCTCCTGGTGGAAAGATGGGATTAAGACCAGATAGAGCAACAATTGTTTATTGTAATAAAATTAGAGAAGCATATAAAAATGTCACTATTATAATTGGTGGGGTAGAAGCAAGTCTTAGAAGATTTGCTCATTATGATTATTGGAGTGATAAGGTAAGAAAATCTATGCTTATTGATAGTGGGGCAGATCTTCTAGTATACGGAATGGGTGAAAAGCAAATTATTGAAATTGCTAACAATTTAAATGATGGTTTAGAGGCTAAGTATATCAACCATGTACCAGGAACTTGTTATGTAGCAGAGGACTTAGAAAACATAAGTGATTATATTGAAATACCTTCATATAAAGAAGTTTGTGCAGATAAGAAAAAACATGCAGAAGCTTTTAAGGTACAATATGAGGAGCAGGATCCAATTAGGGGGAAGACCATAGTACAAAAGCATGCAAATAAATATTTGGTACAAAATAAACCAGAGCTGATATTAAATAGAGAAGAATTAGATAAAGTATATTCTCTTCCTTATGAAAAAAGTTATCACCCAATTTATGAAGAACAAGGTGGTATAGCTGCTATAGATGAAGTTAAATTCAGTATAGTTAGCTCAAGAGGATGTTATGGAAACTGTTCTTTTTGTGCTATAACTTTTCATCAAGGCAGAATTGTACAAAGTAGAAGTGAAGATTCAATATTAGAAGAGGCGAAGGAAATTACAAATCTTAAAGATTTTAAAGGATATATTCATGATGTTGGAGGACCAACTGCAAACTTTAGAGATCCTGCATGTAAAAAGCAATTAAAGTTTGGGGCTTGTAAAGATAAACAGTGTTTATATCCAAACCCATGCAAGAATATGGATGTAGATCATAGCGAGTACCTACAATTGCTTAGAAAGGTAAGAAGTTTACCTAAGATTAAAAAAGTATTTGTGCGTTCAGGATTAAGATATGATTACATAATGGCAGATAAAAATGATAAATTTTTTAAAGAACTTATAGAGCATCATGTAAGTGGCCAATTAAAAGTTGCTCCAGAACATGTATCAGCTAATGTTCTAAAATATATGGGAAAACCAGCTGGAAAAACCTATGATAAATTTAGAGAGAAGTTCTTTAAAATAAATGAAAAGTTAGGTAAAAAACAATATATAATACCATATTTAATGTCAAGTCATCCAGGAAGTACTTTAGATTCAGCAATAGAATTAGCCGAGTATTTGAGAGATATCAATTATCAACCAGAGCAGGTTCAAGATTTTTATCCTACTCCTGGAACACTATCAACAGTTATGTTTTACACAGGACTTGACCCATTAACTATGGAAGAAGTTTATGTTCCTAAAACTAGACATGAAAAGGCTATGCAAAGAGCACTACTTCAATTTAGAAATCCTAAGCATTACAATTTAGTGCATGAGGCATTAACTGAAGCAGGAAGAACAGACTTAATTGGATATGGACCAAAATGCTTAATAAGGCCTAAAGGAAATAAAAATAATGTAGAATATAATAAAAATAAAAAAATAGGTACATATAAATCTAAGGCTAAAAATAAGCCTGAAACAAAGGAAAATAATCGTAAAGAAAATAAAGGAAGATTAAAACAGAGTAAACCAAAAGATAGAGTTAAAGGTAATAATAAAAACAGTGGAAAAAATAGAAGACGATAATACATATAGATAAATTACCTTAAAACTTAATGTATATCTCTAGGATATTTTAATTCACAATTAAGGTAGAAATTAGTTTTGAACAAAATAATTTCTTTAATAAATCTATTGTAGCGGCGAACAGTGTTCGCCACTTTTTTCACCTCTGGGGAACAGTAGTGAAGCCCTTTAGGGTTCCCCTGAGGTGCAGTATAATTTGGAGCTAAAGCTAGTGAGTTTATACTAATATTATGGAGATAATCAATATATTCTAAATATTGTTCAATACCGAAGATATTGTTCCGTATCCTACTGCACCCCAAGGGTCTATATAAAAAAGTAGTTGCAGATTTAAATGTTGTGACTGCTTTTATTTTGTTTAAAACTTATGACTTTGTTATAGACCAAAGGGATGGAAAATTTAAATAATTGTTAACTGCGAATTCAATAATTTTAATTAGCGTGACAGCAGTCACGTTTTTTTATGCAATAAAAAAGGAGATTATAGTTTAATATGGAAGATATTAAAAACTATGTTTATATAATATGGTTAATAAAAGGGGGGTAAATATGGAAAGAATAACTTTTATTAATTCAAGAAACCTAAAATTAGTAGGGAATCTTTTTCCTACAAGATCTAAAACAATAATTATTTTTGCTCATGGATTTATTTCTGATAAGCGTTCAAAGGCGAGATTCCCTAGACTTGCAGAAGCTCTTAATCAATGTGGATATAATGTTTTAACATTCGATTTTTGTGGATGCGGGGAAAGTGATGATGATAGCATAACTGTTTCTAAAGAAATAGATGATTTAAATTCTGCAATTAAATTTGTGAAATCGCTAGGATATAGAAAAATAGGTCTTTATGGACACAGTCTTGGAAGTCTTATTTGCTTAAATTGTTGTAGCTTAGATATAGATACAATGGTTTTATCAGGAGCTTTAACTGGTTCAATGAAATATAATTGGGGTGAGTATTTTACAGAGGAACAAATTAAGGAATTAAATGAAAAAGGATATATCACTGAAAATATAACTGAAGGAATAAGAAAACAAGTAATAGTTGATAAGCAAATGCTTATGGACTTTGAGTTAACAAATCAAAGTGAACTTATGAAGAATATTCATTGCCCCATTTTGCTAATACATGGTAATAATGATGAGGAGGAAAAGCTTCTTTATGAAAATTCTAAAAGAGCAATGACCTTACTTTCTAAGGGGAGTAGATTAGAAAGTATTGATGGTGCTGACCATAGTTTTCTCGAATATTATGACACTTTAATCAATCTTACCAAGGATTGGTTCTTAAATCATTTAGAAAGTTAAGGGGGAGACTTTTATGGACTGTAAAAATAAATCTAAATATATAGTAATAATATTAATACCTTTAATAATTGGGATTATTATAAACAGAGTTAATTTTATTTTACAGATATATTCTACGATTCCATGGATATTTGTTATTGCTTTTATTATATTTTGGTTTTGGGCTGGAAAAGTATTTGCAAAGGCAAATCACAATAGAGTAGAGAGTTTTTTAATAGGTAATAGTTTGTGGGGAATATCATTTCTTCTTTATATTTGGCAATTTATATTAACAAGTGATGTAAACAAAAATTTTATAATAGCAGGAATATCTCAAAATTATATTATACTTATAGTGCCTATAGCTACAAAAATAATGATGATGTTTACTGATATAATTGATGGAGCTATTATTTCAATAGTATCTTACATTCTTATGATTATAATTTTTTCTATAGGATTTATTTTCGAATCTGTAAAGAAAAATCATAGTTTACAGGCTAAATTATAATAAAGTTAATATAGTGAATTTTTAAAGATTGACTCCAACCTAAGGTAGGAGCTTAGAATAACTATGAGGGGAGGTAATATCTTGAAAATCGGTGAGTTTACTAAAAGAGCAGGGGTAACTGCAAAAACATTACTTCATTATGAGAAAATCAGATTATTAAAACCATCATATAAAACTAGCTCTGGATATAGAGTTTATTGTGAAGAAGATTTTTTGAGACTTCAGCAAATTATTACTTTAAAATTTATTGGATTATCTTTAAATGAGATAAAAGAAATTTTATATAAAAGAGAAGAAAATTTAGAAAGAATAATTAGCACTCAAAAAAGTGCTTTAGAAGAAAAGAAAAAGCATCTAGAATCGGTTATAACTGTTTTTGATAAAGCTGAAAATCAAATAAAAGAAAATGGATTTTTAGAGGTTGAAAAACTTATTGATATTATCAAGATAACTAATATGGAAGGTAAGGTAAAAGAACAGTATAAAAATGCTGAAAATTTTAATTTAAGAACTAAGCTTCATAGTTATAATATTAATAAAACAGATTGGAATAATTGGTGTTTTAATCAAATGAAATTTCCAAGTAAAGCAAGAATATTAGAATTAGGTTGCGGTACTGGGGAACTTTGGCTTAAGAACAAAGAGAGTGTAAATAGTGAATGGAATATTACTTTATCTGATTTTTCTGCTTCTATGCTCCAAAATGCAAAAGAAAAATTAGATCAAATAGGACAAAATTATATATATAAGGAGATTGACGCACAAAATATTCCTTATGAAGATGAAAGTTTTGATGTAGTAATTGCAAGACATATGCTCTATCTTGTTCCAGATATAGCAAAAGCCTTATCAGAAATAAAAAGAGTTCTTGTTAAAGATGGGATATTTTATGTCACAGCCAATTCTTGTGAAGCTATGAATGAGCTAAATAACCTTATAGAAAAATTTGATTCTACCTTAGGGCTCCATAATAATGGGATGTGTGATAGATTCCAACTTGAAAATGGGCAAGCATTATTAGAAAAATATTTTAGTGAAGTTAATGTGGAAGTCTTAGAAGGAAAGATTGTTACATCTGATATGGATGCTATTGTTTCTTATAAAGCTTCTAGTATAAAAGGAACCTCTGTACTCGTAGGAAAAAAGAAAGATGATTTTAGAAGATATATAGAAGATTATATTAAGAAAAATGGGGATATATCCATAACCACAAAAGCCTGTATATTTAAAGTGAAGAAATAGATAAGGGATGGTTCATTATTTTTTAGCAATTAAAGTATATTATATATTTTAATGAACCGTCACTAGAATATTTAAGAGGTTAAGCTATTTTCTAGAGTATATTTTAAGTTTTACATCGTATCCTAATACTAAAGTCACTTAAGAATTTCATATTCTAATATGATATAATGAAAACAAAAAAAGGATGGTACATTTTAATATGGATATTAATGATAAAACTCAATTAGAGGTAAATAAAAACTTAGAGGGGTTAAGGGCAAAGGAAATTTGGGAAGTACTGTATAATAAAGAATTAAATTGTAAGAAGAATATATTAGAGTATATTAGTATTACAAAAGTACTTAAGGCAGGCAATATAACAAGTGAGCAAATACAAGGTACATATGTATTAATTTATAATAGTATAGACGAAATGAAAGATGTTATTAAACCTAATACAATCATGTATTTAAAGAATCAACTAAAAGCACAATTAGGAAAATATGTTAAGGAGAAAGATCCACAGCCTATTAATCACTTTATAGAATTTTTTAAAAAGGCATATCCAGCAAATTATAGAAGAAAAGATTTTACATGGGTACTTATGGATATTAATAAAATTGCAGAGGAGCAAATTTGGACTACATTAATTTATATTAATGGATTGTGTTTAAAAGATAATTACAGACTTGATAAAGAGCAAAAAGAAGACATTATAAAAATGGTAGAATTGTTAGTTAAGAAAAACAACATCAAATATATTAATCAAGTTAAGAGCTTATCTGAGTTACTTAATATTTTAAACATAAAAATAATAACTACAGATGAAGGCTTTAAAGTTAAGTCATCTTCAAAAAAATAACTAGTCAGTATAATAAATTTAAAAGCAAAAGTTAAGTATCATACACTTAAGGTTTAAGGATTAAGTAATATAAGCTTAGTCTTTTTTATCTTTTGACATATAAAAAAATTCCTCTATTTGAGGAATTTTTAATAAGCCAATATTTATTAAAATTTAAGTGTTTTATTCTTGGGCCTCACAACTAAAGACTTTTATAATAGTTTAGACCTATATATAGGATTAGATTTCGCCTATAAGCTTCCATACATACTTTGTTGATGGAGATAATCTAGAGTGATCTACTATACACTCATAAATATTACCTTCATATATAACTCTATCACCTACGTAGTACCTAGTATTTCTTTTCCATTCTTCTCCCATAAGTTTCCACACATACTTTGTTGATGGAGATAATCTAGAGTGATCTACTATACATTCATAAATTTTGCCTTCATGTATAACTTTATCACCTACATAATATCGAGTATTTTTTGTCCATTCAGGTATAGTAGTTTTATTTCCTTCTACTGAATTGGCAACTATGTTAGTTGGTAATTTATCAGTAAGTGTTTTGTGGTTCTCTTGCACAGATGCATTTACATTTACATTAATAGTTCCAGCTAAAATTAATGCCATAATTGCTACTAATGAACAAGTTCTTTTTGATTGCATAAAGAATTTCCCCTAATAATACAATTTTTTAGAAGCCGGTTGCATCAGTAACTTCATATGTTCTAGATGCCCATATACAGAACACACTTCACAGTTTTCTTCTAAATTTAACCAAATTAATAATATCATTTCCAAATTACTCTGTCAATAAAAACCATAAAAGTGATATTAATGAATGGATTTATAAAAGTGAAGTATTTCTCACTGTAATTTCTTCTTTTTACAGTAATAATCAAAAAGACAATTAGTTATTATGATTATTTATCTTTATATGGAAAAAAAGAAAGGTTATTAATATTTTTGGTAGAATATATTTACAATATAATAACAATTTAACTATGGTAACATAATACAATATTGCATTAATAGAGGATTTTAAAAAAAGTATAGTATGGAAGAAAGGAGGCTTTAGTGAGAGTTGTATACTTGCTAGACAACTTATCACTAAAATAAAACTATGAACAGTAAAATTAAATTAAGTAAAGAAAAAAGAGAAGAAATGATATCTAAAATTAAAAATTATTTTTTAGAAGAAAGAGAAGAAGAATTAGGAGATTTAGCTTGTGGAATGATTTTAGATTTTATCATAGAGGAACTATCAAGTGAATTTTATAACCAAGGGGTTTATGATTCATATAAATTTATGAATGACAGAATAGAAGATTTACTAGAGATACAAACATATTAAAGTAATCGAGAACCTATAGCAATTAAAAATTAAGTATGAATAATGAAGAATTATGGTTGAAATTAATTTTATAAATTAATTTCTTTAATAATTTTTTTATAAGAAGTTGCTGGGCAACTCCAAAATAAATCAATTAAAAACTTCTTCTATAAAGGAGAAGTAACAATAATTATTAATTCTTCATTATTAATTCTTAATTGATAAGAACATCCATCATCGATTCTTAATTATATTTATGTGGGAGGTTATAGATATGAAAAAAAGAATAGCATTATTAATTATTGCAATTATTATGATGTTTAATTTTACATCTTGTACTAATTCTGATAAAAGCGAGAAGGATGAAGTATCTTTAAAACAATATTATAAGTATTTAGATAAAAGCAACGTTCAAATTGATTTAGAAGATAACGAAGATTATTCATCTTTTAAATTATTAAAAGATGATGTTAAAAATAATGAATTGTTTTTAATAGGAGAAGTTCATGATATTAAAGATAATGCAAAGGTATTTCTAAAATTTTTTAAGCACTTGAAACAGGAAACTAATTTTAAATATTTAGTAGAGGAAGATGAATATTTATATTCAATTTATAAAAATAAGTATCTACAAACAGGCGATGAAAATTATTTAAATAAATTTGTAAATAAAAAAAGACGACCTGAAAAATATGAGATGTGGAAAGAAATATATAGATATAATAAAGCATTGAAAGATGAGGATAAAATACAAGTTGTAGGTATAGGTATTGATGGATTTGGAACTGAATCATATTTAATAGATATGTTAAAAGATAAAAAATATGAGGAAGTTGAAAAAGACTTAAGTATTCTTAAAGAGCTATATGAAATTATGAATTTAGATGAAAATACTCCTGATGAAGAATTGGAAAAGCAATTTGATAAATATAAAAATAAACTCCCAGTGTTAGTAGACAAAATATATAAAAATAAAAAACTGTATGAGGATATATTAAAAGAGGAAGCTTTTGATTTCTTTATGTTAATAGATAATTTAAAAAATACTATAGAAGTATATGATGGAAATATATTTTCTAGTGATTTAGCTCATATGAAAAGAGAAGAAAAATTGTACGAAAATTTTGAGAAAATCTATAATCATTATCCAAAAGGAAAATATTTTGGACAATTTGGCTTAGGTCATATTTATAAAGAGGAGACTACAAATAGAGCATGGCTAGCAGAGGATATTAATGAAAAAATTCCAAAGCTAAAAGATAAAATTCTATCTATAGCATTATTTTATAAAAACTCCTATTCTGCAAGAGCAGAAGACATTCTATCTACCTATAATGACAATGAAGTTTTAGATAAATATTTAAAGTCAAATCATACTTTAATTAAGTTAAATGGCAAAAACTCACCATTTTCTAAAACACTATATACAGATTTTATTTCTGAAATTGTATTTGCTGAACATGGATATTATAAAATTGGAGTAACAGCAGATTATTTTGATTATGTGATGATAATTCAAAATTCAAAATAATTTATTTATATATTTTTAATCAAGTTAATTAAATAAGAATAAAATTTTAAAATAATTATGAATTACTAGAATGGTAGAGTTAGAAGGGCTAATAGATTTAATTTATATAGAAATACTTTCAATAAGAAGGGGTGTGCTTTATGAAAAATATATACAATATAAATAATATACCCAATCAATATATTAGCAAGTTTCAAGGGGCTAAAACAATGTATGTAGGAAATGCTGTAGGCAGTGAAAAAATATATGTAAATATAGACTATATAGAACCTGGTTATAAAAGCACAAAATATCATCATCATTCAATGCAAGAAGAGTTTTTTCTTATAATGAGTGGGAAGGGAATAATAAGAATAAACGATGAAGAATTTGAAGTTAAATCTGGAGATGTAATTTCAAAGCCTGCTGGCAAAAATATTGCACATCAATTTATTAATAATAGTAAAGAAGTATTGCAAATACTGGATGTTGGAACTAAAGAAGAGGATGATGTCGCTATATATCCTGATAAAAATATCCTATACGTAAGAAATAAAGGATTAGCTTTCAAAGTGGATGATGATGTTATGTCAAAAGGATGGACAACAGATCCAAATGAATAATTTATTATGTGAAAACCATAATTAATAAGAGGAGTTTAGAAATGTTACTAGGATGTAATTACTCAAAAGAACTTATAGAACTCTTACAAGAAAACATAGTTGATGTAGATTATATAAAACTTGGTCTTTATGACATATACAATGAAGCACTTGAGGTATCCCTCTCTTTGCGACCAGTTCTTTTACATGGATTAGGTTTTAATGAAAGAGCAACAATGAAAAATATAAAAGATGTAGATTGGAAATATGTAAATGATAGTATAAAAAATTTTAAATCACCTCATTATGCGGTTCATTTAGCATCATGTATGCAAGATTGGGATAAAGATGTAACGGAAGAAAAAATAATTGAATATATGAGTGAAACAACAAAAGCTTGGATTGATAATATAGAAGTCCCTTTTTTAGTAGAGAATATGCCTTATTCATCAATTGATATAAAAGAATTTGGAATTATGGATATATGTGTGAAACCACATATAATAAAAAAGATATGTGATGAAACAAAGGCACATTTATTATTGGATATTGCACACGCGAAGGTAACAGCGAGAAATAGTGGAGAAGATATCTATAGTTATTTAGAGCAATTACCATTAGATAGAGTGAAGGAAATACATATAGTAGGTACTCACGAAATCGAAGGTATAGAACTTAGAGATTATCATTTGGAAATGAAGGAAGAAGATTTTGAAATTTTACAATGGGTTCTTTCAAAGTGTTCACCAGATATCATAACTTTAGAATATGGAGGACCAGGGGAACTTTATTCATGGAGAAGTGATAAAAACGTACTAAAAAATCAACTTATTAGACTTATGAACATATGTAGAAAATACTAATATTATGTGTACTAATTATCAATCCAAAAGGTTATATATTGGATTAATGAAATAAAGGCAGGTATTCCTGCCTTTATGTAAGTTTTGAAGTAAAAATAATCTTTTGTTAATTTTTTAGGATAATAGATATTAGCCCATAGTTAATTCAGATTTTACTGTGTTTATTTCTTCTTGTTTTGCTGGTTGAGCAGGCTTATAATATCCTTTTTCTTTAGCTGCTTGATAAATTTTATATTGACGAGCTTCATCACTGTCTCTCATTTGTTGAAGTGTTTGTCTTAATTGTTGATTATCTGTTTCAGATATTATGGTAGCATATCCAGTTAAACTACTCTTAATCATACTTAAATAGTCATTCATTATATCTTTTTCTTGCATTTTTATACCCTCCTATCCTAAGAATCCCATTAATTTTTGTTTAGCAGCTCTTGCTTCTTGAGCATCAGTTTTTAGCATTTGGCTTAATTGTGGATCAGTACATTGATTAGCAAAATCATCAAGTTTATTAGCTATTGTTCCATGAGCGCCAATAAGATGACGAAGATTTTGTAATTCCATTTGGTTTAAGTTTTGCATAAAATCACTCCTAACTTTTTATTTCAACCTTAGTATTACACATAAAATATATTTTATTCTTATAAATTAATTATTAATTACAGTCTTGGAAGAAGAAGCATTCAAAGGAAGTATAGCTATAATACTTAAACTAAGTTTAGGGTCATAACATAAAAGAATGGCAAAAAAATATAAGAATGAAGAACTAAGGAGAAAATTAATTTTTATTAAAGTTATAAAGTGTCTTTAATAAAAATTTCCATAAGCTCTTCATTCTTAATCTTTAACTAATTATAATTATTAATCATCAATTGAAATCATTATTTCACCCTCAAGAGCATACATAAGCTCTCTAACAGGAAGTATTTTATTTACTTTGTATGCATTTTCACCAGCGAAGATTAATGCATTTTCCATATTACCCTTTGCTGCATTTATTAAAGCAGTAGTTATGCAATAAGGAGTTTCTTTTGGATTACAAGGAATTAAGCAATTATAGCATTTATCAATCTTTTGTTTTTCACATTCCACTGTTTTAGTGAAATTATTTAATATGGCACGTCCAGGCATTCCTACAGGACTTTTAACGAGAGAAATATCATCTTTATCACTATTTATATAAGCTTTTTTAAAGTTTATATGTGCATCGCACTCTTCTGTGGCTACGAATCTAGTACCCATTTGTACTCCTTGAGCACCTAACTTTAGAAACTTTGCAATATCAAATCCATCATAAATTCCACCAGCGGCAATTATAGGAATGTTTTTATCATATTTTTCCTCATAAGGTTTAACTGCTTCAATTATTTGTGGAACTACACTCTCTAAGCTGCATTCTTCTTTTTCCATGTCTTCTTTGTAAAACCCTAAATGTCCTCCTGCCTTAGGACCTTCTACTATAATCATATCAGGGGCTACATTATGTTTTTTATCCCAAATTTTTAATATGACAGAAGCTGCTTTTAATGAAGATACAATAGGTGCAATCTTTGTTTTATAGCCTTTGACTATTTTAGGTAGAGCAGTAGGAAGTCCAGCACCTGAAATTATTAAATCTACGCCACTTTTTATAGATTCTAGAGCATATTCTTCATAATTTTTCATTGCTACCATTAAATTAACTCCTATTATTCCTTTTGGAGCTTTTGCTTTAGCAAGCTTTATATGTTTTCTTAATGCTTTTAAATTTGCCTCAAAAGCATTAGTTTCGAAATCTTCTTCATCATATCCTATTTGTGCCGCAGAGATAATTCCAATACCTCCGCAGTTTGCAACAGCAGAAGCTAAATTAGATAGAGATATACCTACCCCCATTCCCCCTTGAATTATAGGGAGTCTTGCTTCTAAATCTCCTATCTTTAATGGTTTTATATCCATTTAATAAAACATCTCCTTTGATTTGATTATAAAATATTTTGATAATCAAACTAATTTGTAATAATTATAATCTATTATTTAAATATCATCAACTTATAATTTTTGGGGATTGATTATAATAAAATGAATATAACTGTAACTAGGAAAAAATATTTTCATTAAATCATAATTAAATCATATGTTATATAATTTATAAAATTAAAAGAATATTAATAGTATAGATATTGAAAATAATTTCAAAAAAATGTTATTATAGTAAATATTAATATTTTAGGAGAGACATATGATAATAAGGTATGTTAACATTTTATCGGGAATGATAGTTTTATTATTTGGTTTATATCTATCTAAGAGAAAAATAGTTATAAAAGAAAGCTCTTTTCTTACCTTCCTATTCATTTACTTAATTTTTCAAGGAATTTTTCAAATAGAATTAGATAATATAGTTATATTTATAGCCTCAATGATATTAATTTTTATATTTTGTATTTTAGTAATTATATATTATAGAAAAACGTATTCTTTTTTTGGTATGTCTAAGGATGAGGCAACTAAAGTTCTAACTAATTTTTTCAGAAGAAAAAACTTTAGCTATAGTATAGCTAAGAATAAAAATAAGTTATCAGTGGATATAGGAGAAAAAACTACTGAAATTGAACTAAAATCTACATCGCATATTACATCTATTAATGTAGTTAACATTGAGGATAAAGAGAAATGTAATGAAATAATAGAAGAGCTAAAAAAAGAATTCTATAAGGATAAAAGAAATAAATTTTCACCGGCGTCAGCAATATTAATTCTACTTGGAGTTATAATAATTTCTTTAGGATTTTTTATATAATAGTGTTAATAATTCTAGTAAATATAAGCTTAGGCAATTGAGAATTGACGATGGACAATTGACAATTATTGTTGAAATTAATTTATAAATTAATTTCTTAATTGATTTTAAACTAGCAATGTAATTGCTAGTTTTCTATAACAAATTTAGTTAATAAAATGTAGAATTAAATAGTTATATTTAAAAAGATAGTGGTATTAAATGGTATAAAGTTTTTTAAAATCATATAATTTAGAGATAGAGATAATTTAGGAGGAAGATTGTGATTTTAAAAATTTTAAGTATAGTATTTGGAGTTATAATTATAACATTTGGACTTCTTATAAGCAGAAGAAAATTTATTATTAAAGAAAGAATAACTAGAAGTTCAATATTTTTTTATATACTCTTTATTGAATTAATATTAAAAACTATTAGAGAAAAAGATGGGTTTACAATAATAACAACTATATGTATAGCAGCTATTTTAGTAATATTTGTATTTTATGCAAAAGTTTATACTGTTTATGGATTGTGTAAGGAAGAATTAGTTGAAATATTAGCAGACTTTTTTTCACAAAAAAGTATTCCATGGGAACTTGAAGATGATACTTTAATGATAGCTTATGGAGAAAAACGAGTGGATATAAAATTAAAAGAGATATTTAGAAGAACTACAGTTTACTTATCTCAACTTGAAAATAATAGCCTATGTAATCAAATAATAGATGAAATAAAAAAATATATAAAAGAAAATAAGAAAAATAAATTTTCTTATGAAACAATTATCTATATCATATTAGGAATTCTTCTCATATTTTTAGGAATAAAGTTATAATTATCTAATTTTTTATAGATTAAATAAGAAATCAAAATATAATTCTAGATAAATAAATTTATAGTATAGCCCCATAGGGTTATACTATTTTTAGGTTTAAACTCACCACTGTAAATTGAATAAGTTACAACTTATGAATTTTATATTATAATTGGTAGTGTATAGAAACTTAGAAATTAGTGACCTATTATTATGGAGGGGTTTATTTATGATAAAATATGACCTTGTAATTATTGGTGGAGGACCAAGTGGTATGATGGCAGCAATTGCTGCAAGGGAAAATGGTATTAAAGATATTTTAATTATAGATAGAGAAATAGAACTTGGAGGAATGTTAATAAATTGTATTCACAGTGGATTTACAAGTAAATATATAGAGGGAGATTTGACAGCACCAGAGTATATTCAGAGCTTAGTTGATAAACTAATAGAGTATGAAATAGAATATAAAACTTCAACAGATGTCATAAGTGTACATACAAATAAAACCATAGTAGCAGTAAATGAAGAAGGAATTTTAGAAATTTCTTCGAGAGCAATAATTTTAGCTATGGGATGTAGAGAAAGACCATTAGGATATAAAAATATATTAAGTCATAGATGCTCAGGGATAATTACTTCTTTATCAACATTAAAATTGGTTAACAGAGCAGGGATAATGCCAGGTAAAGAAGTGTTAGTTTTAGGTTCAGGAGATCCAGCATTATTTGCGACAAGAAGTTTAGTACTAGAAGGAGCAAAGATTAAAGGAATCATTGAAACTACTGAGGGCCTAAGTGCAATTAATGAAGAAGTAAAAAACTTTATTAAAGATTTTAATATACCTATTATGTTAAAATCTAGAGTTATTAATGTTTTTGGGAAAGAAAGAGTTGAAGGGGTGAATATAGGACTTTTAGATGAGAATAATAAAGTTGTTCCTAATAGCAAAAGTTATATAAGTTGTGATACTTTAGTTCTATCTATTTACCTTCATCCAGAAAATACTTTAGCTTTAAAAGCTGGTATAGATATAGATTCAGAAAGCTCAAAAATGATTTTAAAAGATAATATGGAAACTTCAATAGAGGGAATATTCGCTTGTGGTACTGTAGTTAAAGGATATGAACAAATAAATAAAATAGAAATAGAAAGTGAATTAGTAGGAAAATATGTAGCAGAATACTTAAATAATTGAGAATTGACGATTGGCAATGGAGAATTGTGGATATTTCTCAGCAGAAACTGAGAAATTTACAAAAATTGTCCATTGTTCATTGTCAATCCTCAATCGCATAAGTTGTGTTATAATATATTAAATAAAATTTATAAAGGACTATAAATATGAACAATAAAACTAGTATTATAAACTTTTGTAAATCTTTAGGTCTTACAACTGTAGGATTTACAACATGTAGAGTTTTTTCCGAATTAGAAAATTACTATTCTTATAGGAAAGAAAAAGGATTCCAGATAGAATTTGAAGAAGATGATATAGAAAAAAGAATAAATCCATTTTTATTAATGGAAGATGGAAAAACTATAATATCAATAGCATTTCCATATTTACATGATGAAAATCGAAAGGTTAAATATTTTTCAAAATATACTTTAGGTGAAGATTACCATGTAGTAGTAAAAAGATATCTACAGAAAATATGTGGATATATTGAAAGTTTAGGTGGAAAAGCTATAGGATTTGTGGATAATAATCCACTTCCTGAAAGATATATTGCATATCTTTGTGGTATTGGATTTGTAGGAAAGAATAATATATTTATCACTAAGGAATATGGTTCTTACATTTTTCTAGGGGAGATAATAACAGATCTATCCTTAGAAAGTGATAATCCTATAAAAGAAAATTGTGAGAAATGTGAATTATGTTTAAATGCTTGTCCTACCAATACTCTCAAAGATCAAGTAAAGGATAACGATTTTAATAAATGCTTATCTTATTTGACGCAGAAAAAGCATATAGATGAATATTCGTTTAATAAGTTTAAAGGTAAAATTTTCGGATGTGATATTTGCCAAGATATATGTCCTTATAATAAAAAAGCTAAACTTTCACATATAGAAGAATTTAAAGCTTTTGATTTTATGAAAGAGGATGAACTTATAGATATAATTACTATGAATAATAGTAGCTTTAAAGAGAAGTATCAAAAATGTAGTTGTGGATGGAGAGGTAAAAATATCCTAATAAGAAATAGTCTTATTAATTATAATAATAGAAATCATGAAGATAAAGATAATATAATTAAGAATATAAATTCCCCATATATAAGGGAGTATTATGATAAACTTTTTAAAAATAAAACCTAAACAAGGATAGATTGATACAAGTTTTATAAATTGAAAATATGATAGAATTTTAAAGTGTAGAGGTGGATAAATAATGGATTTAGCTGCTAAATTTCGTTTGATAGAAAAGCTTCCAAAAAGCTTAGGAGATAAATTAATACAATCAGCTATTTATAAATACTATAAAAAATATGCAAATGTTAAAATTACTGGATATGAAAATATAGAAAAACTAGAAGGTCCAATTATATTTATAGCCAATCATTTAAGTAATGCGGATGGTTTAGTTTTAAATAAAGTTCTTGAAAAGAAAAAACCTATATTTGTAGCTGGAGAAAAATTAAGTGAAAATTCTTTTACTAAAATGGGAGTAAGAATTATTGAAACTATAACTATAAAGCCAAACTCTGCTGATAAAGAGGCTATTGCAAAGATAATTAAAAGATTAAAAGAGGGAAGGAACATAGTTATTTTTCCAGAAGGGACAAGAAGTAGAACTGGCAGTATGATAGAAGCTAAAAAAGGACTTCTTTTAATAGCAAAAATGTCTAAAGCTACTATAGTACCAATAGGATTATGTGGAACAGAAGATTTTATGCCAATAAATGATAATGATATGGGGCAAGAAAGCTTTAGAAGAGCAGATATATTTATTAACATAGGATCACCAGTAGAAATAGTAGAAAAGCAAAAGGACGAAGATAAAAATAATTATAGCAATAGAGCATTAAGAGAACTTATGCTTTCAGTTGCAAAATTAGTACCAGAAAAATATAGGGGAGTTTATTCTCTAGAAGAAAATAACGATGAAATTTCTAGTAGCCAAACAAGTGAGTAATTATATAAGAAAAAGTCTATATCTAATAAGGTATAGACTTTTTCTATTTGAAGCGATGTAGTTACTTCTTATAATGGGTTAGCAATGCATTACTAGCAAAAAATTAGTTTAAGAAATTAATTTATAAAGAATTAATTTCAATATAATTGCAAATTTTATATTGTGAATTGAAATATTTAAAAGTATAGCATACATTAATTTTTAAGGTAGGTTATCTATATATGTACTAATAGTTACATCAATACAATGAGAGAGATAAAGAAATGGTGAGAAAAATATCAATATTTTTAGTTATGAATTTTAGCACTATAAATTGTTAAATTTTATTAAATTATTTACAAACCATTCTGAATAAAAAAAATATTTAAAATAATGAAAAATTAAAAAAGATGAAGAAAACTGGATGTTTTTAAGAAAATTTGCCGCTTTATTTAATAATGCTAAGTTTGATTTTAATTATGGTTATCACTAGTATTAAGAATGTATTAAGATAATATATTAATATATTCTTAATAAAATATTAATAATTAAAATTTCATTAATACATTATGATTTTATGAAATTAGAAAGGTGAGTGAAGGAAAATGCCAGTACTAGAGAATTTAAAGCCAACTAAGGTTTTTAGCTTTTTTGAAGATATGACTAAGATACCTCATGGGTCAGGTAATGAAAAAGCTATTAGTGACTTTTTAGTTAACTTTGCTAAAAAAAGGAGTTTAGAGGTAATACAAGATGATGAGCTAAATGTAATTATAAAGAAACCAGCTACACCTGGATATGAAAACGTATCACCAGTTATAATTCAAGGTCACATGGATATGGTTTGTGAAAAAAATAAAGATACAAAGCATGATTTTGAAAAGGATCCATTAGAACTTAGAATTGTAGAAGATTATATATATGCAAATGGAACAACTCTAGGTGCAGATAATGGAATTGCTGTAGCTTATGGATTAGCATTATTAGATTCTAAAGACATACCACATCCAGCATTAGAATTGCTTGTTACTACTGGTGAAGAGACTGGTATGTATGGTGCTATTGCTGTAGACCCTAAACATTTAGATGGAAAAGTACTATTAAATATTGATTCTGAGGAAGAAGGCATATTCTTAGTAAGTTGTGCAGGTGGAGTTACTAACTATGTTCACATCAATAACCAATGGGAAAATGCTAACAGTTCTGCGTTAAAACTAGAAATAAAAGGCTTAAAAGGCGGACATTCAGGAATGGAGATAATTAAGCAAAGAGGAAATGCTAATAAGCTTATGGGAAGATTATTAAATTCAATAGGTAAAGAGGTTCACTTTAATATTGCTCATATTAGTGGTGGAGCTAAAAATAATGCTATTCCACGTGAATCTGAAGTTATTTTAACAACAGATACTGCAAACTTAGAAAAAATAAAAACAATAGCTAATAATACTATAAACATATTTAAAGAAGAATTAAGAGTTCAAGATCCAGATGTAAAATTAGAAATTTCAGAAGTTAAAGCTGAAAAACAACTGACTTGTGAAGTGACAACTAGCATAGTGAATTTCTTAAATTTAATGCCTAATGGAGTTCAAACTATGAGCAAAGATATAGAAGGACTAGTAGAAAGTAGTTTAAACTTAGGAGTTATAGTATTTAGTGAAGAAAAAATTACTTTTGTATCAGCAATAAGAAGTTCTGTTAAAACATTAAAGAATGAAATAGTTGATAGAGTGGGAACACTATCAAAATTAGTTGGAGCTGAAATGGTAAATGATTCAGATTATCCAGAGTGGCAATATGAACCAAATTCAAAGATAAGAGATCTTTGCGTGGAGACATATAAGGAAATTACAGGACAAGAACCAAAAATAGATGCTATCCATGCAGGTCTTGAATGTGGACTTTTAAAAGAAAAAATGGCTGATGTTGATATGATAAGCTTTGGACCAAACTTATATGATGTTCATACTCCACAAGAGCATATGAGTATAACTTCAGTACAAAATGTGTGGGAGTTCATACAGAGATTATTAAAAAATATAAAATAGGATAAATGTTCAAATGAATTTATTAATTTGAATTTTTATTAATAAATTCATTTGACCTTTATTAATAAATCCCTATAGAGTTAAATCTATAGTTTTTTAGAGCAAACTATATGACTTAATTATTAGAAGTAAAGTTGAAAAAGAGGAGGAATTATTTTATGAGCCAAGAGAGAAAAAAGTTGTCCCACACAGCTTATGGTGAATGTAAAGGAGAAGATTATGTTCCGTTTGTGCCAACCTCGGTGGCAATGCCCGAAACAACAGGGTACTCAATTATTTTAGGAATTATATTAGCTTGCGTTTTTGCAGCAGCTAATACATACCTTGGCTTAAAAGTTGGTATGACAATATCAGCAGGTATACCAGGTGCGATAATAGCTACTGGAATATTAAAGGGAATGTTTAAAAGAAATAATATTCTAGAAGCTAACATAGTAGCATCACTAGCTGCTATGGGAGAATCTATTGCTGGTGGTGTTATATTTATTTTACCAGCATTAATTTTATGGGGATTAAAATTAAGTATTTTTACAGTTGTTATTGTTACTATTATTGGAGGAGTCATGGGTGTATTCTTTATTACACCACTTAGAAGATATCTAATTGTTGAAGAGCATGGAAATTTAGTTTATCCAGAAAGTATGGCTGCAGCTGAAGTGCTTGTAACTGGTAGTGAAGGTGGCCAAGGTTTTAAAACAGTTATGACTGGACTTGGTGTAGGAGCCGGATATAAACTTTTCTCAGGTGGATTTGCACTTTGGGGAGAACAGGCTACTTATGTAATTAAAAGCTATCAAGGAACAATGATGGGATTTGATACATTAGCATCACTTCTTGGTGTTGGATTTATTGTTGGTACTAAAGCATCATTGCTTATGTTTGGTGGTTCTGTTATAGCCTGGTTTGCACTTATACCATTAATTAAATTCTTAGGAGTAGGATTAGTAGAGCCATTATTCCCAGCAACTAAGATTATAGCTGAAATGAATGCTACCGAAATATGGTCTAACTATATTAAATATATAGGTGCTGGAGCTGTTGCAATGGGAGGATTTATCTCTCTTGCTAAATCTATTCCAACTATAATAACAAGCTTTAAACAAGCTATGAGTGGAATAGGTGCTGGTAAAAATGAAAAAGTTAGTAGAATTGACATAGAAGCACCTCTAACTTGGGTTATTTTAGCAGCAGCTTTTGGATTTGCATTAACATGGTTATTACCAGCGATAAATGGTGGATTCTTAGGTGGAATCATGGCAGTTATATTCAGTTTCTTCTTTGCTGTTGTTTCAGCTAGAATGGTTGGTATAATTGGAGCATCTAATAACCCAGTTTCAGGTATGACTATAGCTACAATGCTATTTGTAACCACGCTAATTAAATTAACCGGTGGAGTTTCTCAAGAATATATGACTAAATGTATATTAATAGGTGGAGTTGTTTGTGTTGCTATAGCAGTAGCTGGTGGAGCTGCACAAAGCTTAAAAACTACATTTGTTATTGGGGGTACTCCTAAAAAAGTTCAATTAGGAATGTTTATTGCTCTTGCGGTAGCTGGTGTGTTTGCTGCATTAGTAATCAACATGTTAGAGAAGGCTTATGGAATAGGTTCTGTAGATGTAGCTGCACCACAAGCTACGCTTATGAAGATGATTGTTGAAGGTATAATGACAGCTCAGCTTCCTTGGACATTAATAATAGTAGGAGCTGCTATTGCACTATTCTGTGAATTAGCTGGTATATCAATACTACCAGTTGCACTTGGAATATACCTTCCAATAACTTTAAATGCTGCTATCTTAGTTGGTGGTATTATAAGAGAAGTTGTTGAAAGAAAATTTGCTAAAGATAAGGACAAAAAAGGAGAAGTTGTCGAAAAAGGAACTCTTCTTGCTTCAGGTCTAGTTGCAGGGGATGCATTAATGGGTATAGTAGTAGCTGGCCTAGTTGCTGCTAATGTAGATATAGCATTTGGTAAAAAGTTCTTAACAGGAATAACACAAAGCAATTTATTTGCGTTTATAATGTTCTTATTGTTAGGATTATGGATTTATATCTTCTCTTGCAAAAAAGATAAAAATATTAACTAGATAAAGTATTAGATTTTATTAGAAGCTATAAGGATTCGCTTTGCTCATAAATAAATCTATTTATGGGCAAGTGAATTGCTATATTATTAGTATATTTTTTCTAAAATACATATAATTTAATTATATAAATTTATATTAAAATATCTTATAGTTAGGAGTTAGTCATGAGTTATTAGGAGGAATTTTACATGAGAAATAAGAAACTGAAACAAGAAGAAATAGAAAATCAAGAGCCTGATACAAAGCATAATTTCGCTCTGTTTGTACCAGAAATTAAACATAACGACTGGAAAGAAAAAAATGGAAGAGTTATTTTATGCTTAAAGATCAATGATCCAGTAAGGAAATTCTTAGCTTGGATGGTTAGAAGAACTCCTATGACTAATTTAGAGTTAGATGATAGATGCTCTACGGTGTGGAAACATATGGATGGAAACAGGACAGTGTATGATATTGCGAAGCTTATGGCAGAAAAGTATAGAGAAGATGTTAATGGGGAATTATACAGGTTAGTAACATATCTAAAGTATCTGTCTAAAAGAGGATGGATTAAATTTAAAGAATATGAGGTATAATATTTACATATCATGTAAAAAACTTAGTGAATAATATGATTATTATTAGGCTTATTCTATGCAATATGTCATAATATTGCAAATAACTTAAACTTTCTATAAAAAAGGATTTTAAATAATAAATGAAGAATATAATAAAGGTAAAAAGTTTTATACGGGGGTGCAGTAAATGGGAAGTAAATCATTAGAAAAATTCTTAAAAGATAATTTACAAGACCTTAGAGGTAAAGGTTTATATAATGAAATTAATATTATAAATGGAGCAAATGGTCCAATTATAAATATTGATGGAAAAGAGCTTATAAACCTTTCATCAAATAACTACCTAGGACTTGCTACTCATCCAAGAATGATTGAAGCTACAATTGAAGCTACTAAAAAATACGGAGCAGGGGCAGGAGCAGTTAGAACAATTAATGGAACATTAGATATACACTCAGAACTTGAAAAAAGATTAGCAGAGTTTAAGCATACTGAAGCTGCAATAGCTTTCCAATCTGGATTTAACTGTAATATGGCTGCAATTTCAGCAGTTATGGGTAAAAAAGATGCTATACTTTCAGATGCATTAAACCATGCGTCAATTATAGATGGATGTAGATTATCAGGAGCAAAAATTATAAGAGTTGAACATTCTGATATGGATGACTTAAGAGCAAAAGCTAAAGAAGCCAAAGAGTCAGGATTATACGAAAAAATAATGGTTATAACTGATGGTGTATTCTCTATGGATGGAGATATAGCTAAACTTCCTGAAATAGTGGAAATAGCTGAAGAATTTGACTTAATTACATACGTTGACGATGCGCATGGTTCAGGGGTATTAGGAAAAGGAGCAGGAACTGTTAAACATTTCGGATTATCAGATAAAATAGATTTCCAAATAGGTACGTTATCTAAAGCTATCGGTGTAGTTGGAGGATATGTTGCTGGTTCTAAAGATTTAATTGATTGGCTAAAAGTTAGAGGTAGACCGTTCCTATTCTCAACTGCATTAACACCAGGAGCAGCAGGTGCTTGTATAGAAGCTATAAAAATATTAACTGAAAGCACAGAACTTCATGATAAGTTATGGGAAAATGGAAATTATTTAAAGAAAGGCTTAAAAGAATTAGGCTTTAATATAGGAAATAGTGAAACTCCAATTACTCCATGTATAATAGGAGAAGCTGATAAAGCTCAAGAATTCAGTAAGAAATTATATGAAGAAGGAGTATATGCAAAATCTATTGTATTCCCAACAGTTCCAATGGGCACAGCGAGAGTTAGAAATATGCCTTCAGCAGCCCATACTAAAGAAATGTTAGATGAAGCTATTAAAGCATATGAAAAAGTAGGAAAAGAAATGGGGATAATCTAAAAGATAACGCTTGGGGGGATAACAATTATGAAAAAGATATTAGTTACAGGTTGTTTAGGACAAATTGGTACAGAATTAGTAGCAAAGCTAAGGGAAGTTTATGGACGTGATAATGTTATTGCTACAGATATAAGAAAACCAGAAGGAAACCCTATAGTTGAGGGTGGAGTATTTGAAATATTAGATGTTACTGATAGAAGTGCAATGCTTGAAATAGCTAAAAAATATGAGGTTGACTCAATAATTCACTTAGCTGCATTACTTTCAGCAGTAGCAGAAGCTAAACCTCAATTAGCTTGGGATATAAATATGGGTGGACTTGTTAATGCCTTAGAAGTTGCAAGGGAACTAAATTGTAAATTTTTCACACCAAGTTCAATAGGAGCTTTTGGTCCAGATACTCCAAAAGTAAATACTCCACAGGATACAATTCAAAGGCCAAAAACTATGTATGGTGTGACAAAGGTTTCTGGAGAGTTATTATGTGATTATTATCATACTAAATTTGGAGTAGATACAAGAGGGGTGAGATTCCCAGGTCTTATATCTTATGTAGCGCCTCCAGGTGGTGGAACAACAGATTATGCCGTTGATATTTATTATGAAGCATTAAAAAATGGCAAATATACTTCATATATTGATAAGGGAACTTATATGGATATGATGTATATGCCAGATGCTATAAATGCA
The DNA here is from genome assembly GCF_000816675.1 of Clostridium argentinense CDC 2741. GTDB lineage: Bacteria > Bacillota > Clostridia > Clostridiales > Clostridiaceae > Clostridium_J > Clostridium_J argentinense. The sequence continues at coordinate 382,955 of NZ_AYSO01000019.1, forward strand.
ATAATAACATTAATGGAAGCTGATCCAGCAAAGTTAAGACATAGAAATGCTTTTAATATAACAGCAATGAGCTTTGAACCAGAACAAATTGCAGCTGCAATTAAAAAACATATGCCAGAATTTGAGGTTAGCTATGAGCCAGATCCAGTAAGACAAGGAATAGCTAATACGTGGCCAGATTCAATTGACCCAACAGCTGCTAAAGAAGAATGGGGATTTAAAGCTGAATATGATTTAGATAAAATGACAGCTGACATGCTACAAAAATTAAGAGAAAAAGGCATAGGAAATAAGCAATAATATAAAAAAACTAGCAATATAATTGCTAGTTTTTTCATTATTCCACCCATGGGAAACTTAATTAATGGAGAATTGAGAATGGAAAATTGACAGTTATGGTTGAAATTAATTTTATAAATTAATTTCTTTAGATAGATTTTTAATAAAACAATTTAAGACTTCTCTATAAAGGAGAAATATCAATAATTGTCCATTGTCAATTTTTAATTATTTAAGTGATATTTTGTAAATTGTGTTAAAATATATATGATTATAAATTTAAGGGGGAGCTATTATGGAAACGTCATGGTGGGTTAATTTTTTAATGGGATTTAATATTTTTAATGAGGCTTTAAAAGGAATTGGACTTGTTTTTCTTATAATTCTAATGTTTAAAATTATTAAAGTTTTAAATATTTATATTAATAAAAATAAAGAAGATAGAGGTGAAAAAAATGAATAATATTGCTTATATTAGTGGAGGTATAGAGCTTTTAGACTTAATAAAGCCGCTATGGGAGAAACTGAATAATCATCATAGAGGAAATTCTAATAATTTTTCTCACAATTATGAAAGATTTACTTTTGAACTTAGAAAAGAGAAATTTTATAATAAAGACTTAAAGGTAAATATAGATTTAGTTAAAGATTTAGATAGAGAAACATATATAGGCTATTGTATAAGTACAATAAATTCAGACTTAGTTGGTGAAGTTGATTCTCTTTACCTAGAAAAAGAATGCAGAGGACAGGGAATAGGTGAAGAATTAATGGAAAGAGCATTAATTTATCTTAATGATAATAATTCAAAGAAAAAATAATAGGGGTAGCTGAGGGGAATGAAGAAGTATTAAACTTTTATAAAAAATTTAAATTTTATAAAAGAACTATAATTCTTGAAGAAATTATATAGAAAAATCAAAAAGACTTACTAGAAATTTTTCTAGTAAGTCTTTTTGTTAATTGCAATTAAGGAATATTCTTAAATTTTTTATTAATAAGAATATGTTATGTCTTTGTTGTATTTGGAGTTTTCTTATCGTATTCATTAATTAGTTTGCCTAATTACTAGTTTTTTATTCATATTATTGAAAAATTTTTAAAATAAATTTGTAAAATAAGATAGCTAACAAAAAATAGATAGGTTTTTTAATGAAATATAATATAAAATTCTCTTTATTATGTATTGTTAATTGAAAAGTTGTGTATTATAAGTTAAAGTTGATATAATATATTAAGAAATATTAGATATCTTCAAAAAATAATTAGTCGGTATATTAGTCTATTTTTAGCGATATTACATCTGAATAATTCACTCATAGCTAAACTATGGGTAAAATATGTTTCCTTATCTAACACAAAATAGGCGTCGCATCTTTGACTTATTATTTTACTTTAGATGTCTTATTAAACTTAAGAAATAAGGTGATATAATGAATAAAGAAAATAGAGGTAAAGTTTTAGATATATTAAGTAAAGTTTATGGAGGATCAAAGTGTGGGCTTGATTTTACTACGCCTTTTGAACTTTTAATATCAACTATTTTATCAGCACAATGTACTGATGAGAGAGTTAATATAGTTACTAAAGAATTATATAAAGAATATAATACTCCAGAAGCTATAGTTACTTTAACGGAAGAAGAACTAGGGGAAAAAATAAGAAGCTGTGGTTTTTATAAAAATAAGAGCAAAAACATTTTAGGATGTTGTAGAATGCTTTTAGAAAAGCATGGAGGGGAAGTACCTAGAACCATGGAGGAACTTATAGAGCTTCCAGGCGTGGGAAGAAAAACTGCTAATGTGGTATTATCCAATGCCTTTGGAGTTCCTGCAATAGCTGTTGATACACATGTATTTAGACTTTCAAATAGAATTGGAATTGCAAAAGGAAAGAATGTAGATGAGGTAGAACAAAAGCTCATGAAAAATATCCCTAAGGAAATGTGGAGTGATGCTCATCATTACTTAATATGGCATGGAAGAAAAATTTGTAATGCTCGTAAACCAAAATGCGAAGAGTGTCCAATAGTTCAACATTGTGAATATTTTAATGGAAAAAGTTAGACAATCAAAATAATTCACAATTCAAAATTCACAATGCACAATTAAGGATGAAATTATTTTTAAACAAAATAATTTCTTTGAATAGATTTTTAACTAGCAATTTTATATTGCTAGTTTTTTTCACCTCTGGGGAACTTAATCAATGGAGAATTGAGAATGGAAAATTGATGATTATAGTTGAAATTAATTTTGTAGATTAATTTCTTTAGATAGATTTTTAATAAAACAATTTAAAACTTCTCCATAAAGGAGAAGTATCAATAATTCTCCATTGTCAATAGCTAATTCTCAATTGTATAAGGGTTCCCCTGAGGTGCAGTATAGTTTAGAACTGAAATTATTGAACTTAAACTAATATTATGGAGATAAACAATATAATTAAAGTATCTCTTAATGTTGTAGATATTGTGTTATATCATACTGCACTTCAGAAAATTCATCAATTCATAATGCACAATTAAGGTGAAAATTATTTTTTATAAAATAATTTCTCTAATGTACTTTTCATTAGCAATGCAATTCCTAATTATTGTAGGGGCGAACAGCGTTCACCAGTTTTTTTTATGTTTCTTATAATTTAATATTAGTGCAATAACATGTGGCGAACACTGTTCGCCGCTACAGTTAATAAATTTTAAATTTCTCAGTTTCAACTGAGAAATATCCATAATTATGAATTAAGTTAAGTTTGCCACTTTTTTATATATTATAATTTAATATCAATATAAAAGCATTAAAGGAATTAAGTGCATAAAATGGAATATTATATATAGAGGCTTTATAAAATTTTGTAAATAATTAAAAGGGGGAGAGGTATGTTACCTTTAAATGCAATATTTTGGGGATTTATTTTGTTGTTTAATATTCCAGTTAAAAGTTTGGATAAAGTAAACTTTATTACTAGTCTTATTGGATATGTATTAATAGTTTATGGCTGTTCTAAGTTAAAGGATAAAAATAAGAATTTTAAAAATGCACTAATTTCTTATAGTAGTATATTGGGCTTAAGTATTATAACATTGTTTGTTTCATCTAAGGTATCAATTCCAGAAATGATAGAATCTAAAGAAGAAATTATTCATATGTTAAAGAGTGCTGGGCTATACATGCTAATTGAAATTATGTTAAGTGTTATAGTTTTATTTGGTGTGTATTCTATATGTATTGGAATTTCTAAAATGTATGAGGAGAAGGATAAGAATTTCTGGGCTTTAAAAATTAAAAAAGTATGGAAAAATTTTAGAAATTCCATTATCGTATCTTTGATATTATCTAGTATAATATTAATATGGTCTCTAGTTATGGCACTTTCTTCAACATCTGGATTTAACTTTACTTTATATAGAGTATATATGTTTATTATTATACTTATATTAATAGCGTTAATAGTTGTACTCATAAATCATATAAGAATAATAATAGAAATCAGATATGCCCATGGGATATTGGAGAAAGATATGGAAGTTGTAGATCAATACGGAAAAAAATATTAATTTATAAAATAATTCATTATAGAAAATTAAATCTGTGGATAAATTTAAACAATGCACAATTAAGGAAGAAGTTATTTTCTTTGAAAATAATTCCTGTAATAGTTACTATATGGCGAACACTGTTCGCCGCTACAGAATCAATTTACAATCTCACAGTGATGACTGAGAAGTATCCATAATTGTGAATTGTGCATTGGAAAAAGGAGTTCGATGAACTCCTTTTTTATAATATTATATCCAATAGATTTTTTTCAATTAAGTTATTATATTTTCCATTTCTATATTCACTATAGATTGCTTTTCTTTCTTCTTGTGATAATCCCACCATCTTTTCTTGAAGCTCCTTTGGAGTTTCTACATATGCACCTTTAGGATTCATATCTTCATCAAAAGTTATAATAGTTGGGATAGATTTACTTCCTACTGCTTCTTCCAAGAAGTCTTCAAAGCCTGTTCTTGGCATGTAGTGAATTTTTAAGTTAGAATTTTCTTCACTTAATTTTTGTATAAATGGAATTGTAACTATACAATCTGGGCAAAAGCCTTCAGTAAATACAGTAGCATGAATAATTTTATCTAATTTTTTAATCTCTTCCTTAGCATTTTTTGATAAATCAGTATTATTATAAGCTTTATCTTGAACATCTCCGTACTTTTCTTGGGATTTCTTTAAATAGGAATCAAAGCTTAAACCTTTTGATAAATCAATCATTTTTTAAACCTCCCTTTATATGATGATAATATTATTATATCAAGAAAACTTGAAGAATTATACATAAACAAGTTAGGCAATTGAGAAACTATATGAGTGGAGAATTAAGTATGAAGAATTATGGTTGAAATTAAATCTTTACAAATTAATTTCTTTAATTGATTTCTTAATAAAAATTACTCGTAACTTTAAGATAAATCAATTAAAAACTTCTCCTATAAAGGAGAAGTATCCATAAATTCTTCATTCTTCATTATTAATTCTTAATTAATAAGATGTGCATCGTGAATTAAATTGAGGTGAATTTAAGAAGGTGATATAATAAAATAAATATTGCAAATATTTATGAAAAAGGTAGGGATAATAATGTCAAAACTTGTAGAGAGATTTTTAAACTATGTAAAATATGATACTAAAAGTGACGAAAATTCGAATACATTGCCTAGTACAGAGGGACAATTGGTTCTTGGAAAAAGCCTTGTAGAAGAATTACAAGCAATAGGTATGGCTGATGTAGCTATGGATGATAAGGGGTTTGTTACAGCAACACTGCCATCAAATATAGATAAAAAAGTACCAACAATAGGTTTCTTAGCTCATATGGATACGGCACCGGACTATTCTGGTACGAATGTTAATCCACAAATAGTTAAAAATTATGATGGTGGAGATATCAAATTAAATGAGAACACAATTTTATCAACAAAAGATTTTCCAGAAATTAAAAATTATGCAGGAAAAACACTGATTACAACAGATGGTACCACTTTATTAGGTGGAGATGACAAGGCTGGTATAGCTGAAATAATGACAGCTATGGAATATTTAATAAATCATCCAGAAATAAAACATGGAACAATAAGAGTTGCTTTCACTCCAGATGAAGAAGTAGGATCAGGATGCAATAATTTTAATGTTGAAAAATTTAATGCTGATTTTGCCTATACATTAGATGGAGGAGAAATTGGAGAAATTCAATATGAAACTTTTAATGCTGCTGGTGTTGAAGTTAAATTCCATGGTAGAAATGTTCATCCAGGTTCAGCAAAAGGAAAAATGATACATGCTAGCTTAATAGCTATGGAATATATAAACAAACTTCCTGAAAATGAAAGACCTGAAACTACAGAAGAATATGAAGGTTTTTATATGCTTGACGAAATTCATGGAGAAGTAGAAGAAGCTAAAGCATCTTTCTTAATAAGAGACTTTTACATGGATAAATTCCAAGCTAGAAAAAGCTATATGAAAGAAATAGCTTCCGAACTAAATAAAAAATATGGTGAAGGAACTGTTGAAATAGATATAAGTGATACTTACTATAATATGAGAGAAAAAATTGAAGCTGAAATGCACATAGTTGAAACTGTAATAGAAGCTATGAAGCAAGTAAATATAGAACCACTTGTAGTACCTGTAAGAGGAGGTACAGATGGATCAAAGCTTTCTTATATGGGATTACCAACTCCAAATATATTTACTGGTGGACATAACTTCCATGGCAAATTTGAATACATTGTAATTGAATCAATGGAAAAAGCTGTTGAAGTAATATTAAAAATTATAGAGATCTATGCAAATAAATAAAACAACTTAGTCAATGGAGAATTGACGATGGACAATTGACAATTAAGGAGGAAATTATTTTTAGACAAAATAATTTCTTTAATAGATTTTTTAACTAGCAATACAATTGCTAGTTTTTTTCACCTCTGGGCAACTTAATCAATGGAGAATTGAGAATGGAAAATTGATAATTATAGTTGAATTTAATTTTGTAAATTAATTTCTTTAGATAGATTTTTAATAAAACAATTTAAAACTTCTCCATAAAGGAGAAGTATCAATAATTCTCCATTGTCAATAGCTAATTCTCAATTGTATAAGGGTTCCCCTGAGGTGCAGCATAGTTCGGAACAAGATCAGCGAGCCTACACTAGCATTATGGAGATAAGCAATATAATTAAAATATTGTTTAATACCGCAGATATTGTTGCATAGTATACTGCATCCTAAGAGAAAAGACAATTTTGTAGCGGCGAACATTGTTCGCCATTTTTCTTTTGTACGTATCATAATTTAATATCAATATAAAAAATATTATGGTGAACACTGTTCGCCGCTACAGTTAGACAATGGAGAAATTAAAACAATGCATAATCATTGAAGAAATTAATTTTTAATAAAAGTGATCATAAAACAAATCAATTCTAAATTTCTCAGCATATGCTGAGAAATATTCATAATTGTGAATTGAATTAAGCTCATAATGATAAGAAATATATCTCAAAAATTATTTAAAAAAATTAACTATATTTAATTCTATTAAAAATAAAATTTTTATAATGACACAGAATTGACATTATACAGACACAAAACAAACATATAACTATACTAACATTTAGTTATAACATTAATGAAAGGAGATTATATATCATGAATGAGTTTAACGATTCTAACAATACAACTAGTAAAGAAGTAGAAAAAACATACATATATGATGCAAAGTTTACAGTAGAAAATCCTAAAAAACAAAAAAAGAATAAAAAAGCTGGAAATCTTATAGCAATAGCACTTATTTGTTCATTACTTGGAGGGACTATAGGGGGTACAGCTACTTATGCTGTAATAAATAACGTTAATAATAAGAGTGCAGTTTCTAATAAAGAGACAGTTACTAATACTTCTACCACAGTAAATAATACATCATCTATGAGCATACCAGAAATCGCAAAAAAAGCTTCACCAGCAGTTGTAGGAGTTGCTACAAAATCTATAAATCAAAATTCTCTTAGATGGGAATCTGAATTACAAGAAGGAATTGGATCAGGATTCATATTTAATGAGGAAGGATATGTATTAACTAATTATCATGTTATTGAAGGTGCTTCTGAAGTTAAAGTAATATTCTATGATGGCAAAGAAGTCACAGCTAAAGTCGTAAATTACCAAGAAGATGCAGATTTAGCTGTTGTTAAAATAACAGAAGAAGTTGAATTGCCAGGAGTATTAGAGATTGGTAATTCAGATGAACTAGAAGTTGGAGAACAGGTTGTAGCTATAGGAAATCCATTAGGAAAAGAATTTTCTGGTTCTGTAACAACAGGTATTATAAGTGCTTTAAATAGAGAAATACAATTTGATAATGGTAAAACATTGAAATTAATACAAACTGATACTGCTATTAATCCAGGAAATAGCGGAGGACCATTGCTAAATTCTAAGGGACAAGTAATTGGTATAAATACTGCTAAAATAGGAAAAGAGGGAGTTGAAGGTTTAGGATTTTCAATACCAATAAATGAAGCATCTAATAAACTTGACAACTTATTAAAACCAATATTAAAGTTAGGCATTACTGCTTTAAACCTAAATGAAGAAACAGCAAAAGCTAATAATATGCCTGTTGGAATTTATATAGAAAATGTACAAAGTCTGAGTGTGGCTCAAAAAGGCGGACTTCAACCAGGAGATGTAATAGTTAAGTTTGATGGCAAAAAAGTAAGTACAGTTGAAGAGCTAAATAAAATTAAAGAATCTCATAATGAAGGGGACGTAGTATCTGTAGAACTTGTGAGAAGCGGAAAAACAATGAAAGTTAATTTAAAATTAGAATAGATAAAACTTAAACAATACGAATTGACGATGGAGAATTGACAATTAAGGAGGAAATTAATTCTTCATGAATTAATTTCTTTAACTGTTTTTTTACTAGCAATTTTATTGCTAGTTTTTTTATATGAAGTTACTGTGTAACTTCAAAAAAGGAATCAATTTTCAATTGTTGAATGTCCATTGTCAATAGTTAATTCTCAATTGTATAAGGGTTCCCCTGAGGTGCAGCATGATTCGGAGCAAAAATTAATGAATTTGAACTAGAATTATGGAGAGATGTTATATAATTATAATATTGTTTAGTAATGTAGATATTGTGCTATATTATACTGCATCCTAAGAGGAAAGATAATTTTGTAGCGGCGAACGGTGTTCGCCATTTTTTTATATCTAGAGAAGAGTTTAATTAATGGGTGACCTACAAGAATTAAGTATGAAGAACAAAAATTAGTTTTAATCAAACTAACTTTTTAAATAGATCTTTTAACCAGCAATTATATTGCTAGTTTTTTAAAAAAAGTTACTGTGTAACTTCAAAGATAGATCAATTCTAAATTTCTCAGCGCCTGCTGAGAAATATCCACAATTCTCCATTGTCAATTTTCAATTCTCAATTGTAGAAGGGGGTGGGTTTACATAAATCTCTATTTTTCGTTGTTAATTATATAGAGTATTATCCTTAATTAATAGAGATAATAATATTAAGAAAATGTTTTTAACAACATTTTTTACAACAATAAAGGTAAAAAGATACTATAAAAGTCTAAAGTTTTTTATAATGACATTGAAATGTCATTGTACAGACACAAAATTGACATATAACTATACTAATATTTAGTTACAGGGTTGAGATAAGGAGGTTAAATACTATGAGTGAGTTTAATAATTCTAATGACTCAAATAATGAAGTGGAAAAAACCTATATATATGATACTAGCTTTACAGTAGAAAAACCTGTAAAACAAAAAAAGAATGGAAAGTTTGGTGCTTATATAGCAATAGCTCTTATTTGCTCACTCTTAGGTGGAGCAGTAGGCGGTACTATTACTTATACTATAATGAATAATAGCAATAATATAAATATAACTACTAAACCACAAACAGATAATAATACCTCTGCACCAGTGACTAATACATCTTCAATGAACATACCGGAGATTGCTAAAAAAGTTTCTCCAGCAGTTGTAGGGGTTGCTACAAAGACTGTAAGTTCAAACTTCTTTGGATGGCAATTTGAACCTCAAGAAGGAATTGGATCAGGGTTTATATTTAATGAAAGTGGAACTGTTTTAACTAACTATCACGTTATTAAAGGAGCTTCTGAAGTTAAAGTAATATTCCATAATGGTAAAGAAGTGTCTGCTAAAGTTGTAAATTATAAAGAAGATGCAGACTTGGCAGTTCTTAAAATAACAGAAAAAGTAGAAATGCCAGGAGTTCTAGAGTTTGGTGATTCAGATGCACTAGAAGTTGGAGAGCAGGTTGTAGCTATAGGAAATCCATTAGGAAAAGAATTCTCTGGTTCAGTAACAACAGGTATTATAAGTGCTTTAAACAGAGAAATGAAATTTGAAGATGGTAAAACATTAAAATTAATACAAACTGATACCGCTATCAACCCAGGTAATAGTGGTGGACCATTAATTAACTCTAAAGGCCAAGTAATTGGAATAAATACTGCTAAAATAGGTAAGCAGGGAGTTGAAGGGTTAGGATTCTCAATTCCGATAAATGAAGTGATTAATAAACTTGATAACCTAACAAAGCCAGTATTAAAATTAGGAATTTCTTGTATAAACCTTAATGAAGAATTAGCAAAGGCTAATAAGCTACCTGTTGGAATTTATATAGAAAAGGTAGAAAGCTTGAGTGTAGCTCAAAAAGGTGGGCTTCAACCAGGAGATGTAATAGTTAAATTTGCTAATAAAAAGGTTGGTACAGTTCAAGAAATAAATAAAATTAAAGACTCTTATAAAGAAGGGGACGTAGTACCTGTAGAATTTATAAGAGATGGAAAAACGATGACAGCTAACTTAAAATTAGAATAGATAGGCATCTAAAATAACTAGTCAAAGATGCCGAAAACCAATCAATTATGCGATTAGTTAACCTCAGATAATTAATTGACGTTGGTTAATAAATTATCTTTAGGTAATTAATATCTATCCCCCTTTTTTAATATTAAAATATTAAAAACCGAAACACAAGCAATACCCACAACAAGATAGCCTCCTTGTTGTGGATATTGTTTTTTTGTGTTAACAATAGATTGAATAATAATTTCTTTAACTTTATTTCTAACTAGCAATGCAATTGCTAGTTTTTTGTTTCACCTCTGGGGAACAGTAGTGAAGCCCGTTAGGGTTCCTCTGAGGTGCAGTATGATTTGGAGCAAGAAGTTGATCTTATAGAGAAGTTATGATAATTAAGAATTAAGTATGAAGAATTATGGTTAAAATTATTTTTGAACAAAATAATTTCTTTAAATATATTTTTGTAGTGGCGAACATTGTTCACCACTTTTTTTGTACATATCATAATTTAATATCAATATAAAAAATATTATGGAGAACACTGTTCTCCGCTACATTTAATCAATTCTAAATTTCTCAGCTTCTGCTGAGAAATATCCATAATTGTGAATTGAATTAAGTTGCGAATTGAATAAAGTTTTCATATAAAAAATTAGGGGTCAGCTTTCACTTTCCCCTTTTGGATTGTTAAGAATTTTTAAATATATATATTTATTTAAGCTCCTTAATAAGACCTTTTCTATAGGCCATAAGAAGTTTTTCTAAATCATTAATTTGAGTTATTAGTTCTTTTCCTATGTCTGTATCTCCTATTTTTTGCCTTGATTTTGTAGTTTCTAGTATTATAGAGGAAGATAATATGTCATTTCCCTCTTCTATTGCTTTTTGAGTAGATTCAAATGGTTCATGTGATACAAGCTGTAATCCATAGGAATTATAAATTAGTGTATATCCTGCAAGGCCTGTTTCAGGCTGATATGCCTTTGAGAAGCCTCCATCTATAACTAGCAATTTGCCATTAGCTTTTATAGGACTTTCTCCCTTAACAGCTTTAACAGGAACGTGTCCATTTATAATATGAGAACTAGTTGGATCTAATCCAAACTCTTCTAATATCTTATTACAAATTTCTTCTTTATCTCTAAATCCAAAATAAGGATCCTTACATTCTTTGTGAGTTGTTTTGTCATTGATAAAATATCTTTCAAAGGTTGCCATTTTATTTTTGCCAAATAGAGGAGAATCTTCCCCACACCATAAATACCATAAATAATCTAAGGCATATAGGTCTGTTTCTGAATTGCCTTTATTAAAGTAACCTTCTCTTGCAATTCTATCAGCTATATCTAAATAAGCTTTACCACTATATTGTCTTCCAGCAACTTTACTTTTTCTAAAGTTACCATTTTCATCTAGTGGAATGCAAGCATGATATAAAAGATTTGAGTTATAAGTCAAATATAGACTTCCTTTAGAAAATAGATATCTAGTGTGTCTTTGAAGCTTTTCACTACTTAAAAATGAAGATTTTAGTCTAGAAACTAATTCTTTTTCTTCATCATTAAGTTTATATGGGTTTTTAGGATCAATAGTAGGGAAGTTTATATCGTTAAGCTCATATTCTTTACCATCTACTATTATCGTACCCTTTTCAAAATTAATTTTATCTAAAAGTAATCTATTTTTCATATCAAAGCTTGGTCTTCTTTGTATTATTTCCCCTTCAAGCTTAAATTGAATTATAGAAATTGCTTTATGCATTTGGGACATAAGTTTTAAATCTTTTTCTTTATAATTTCCTGCGGTATCCTTTGGTTTAAAAGATTTACAAGGATCATCTTTATAAGTGTTCATAGCAAAGGTGGCTAGTGGTAATAAATTAATACCATAACCTTCTTCTAGTGTTTCTAAGTTAGCATATCTTGTAGAAATACGAATAACATTGGCAATGCAACTTTCACAGCCAGCAGCAGCGCCCATCCATAATATATCATGATTGCCCCATTGAATGTCTATATTATCATATTTCATTAAACTCTCCATTATGATATGAGCTCCAGGTCCTCTATCATAAATATCTCCAACTATATGAAGTCTATCAACTATAAGTTTTTGGATAACATGAGAAATAGCAATAATAAATTCCTTTGCCCTTCCAATTTTTATAATTGTATCTAATATACCATTAAAATAATCTTGTTTATTTGGTCTGATTTGCTGTTCATGCAATAGTTCTTCAATAATATATGCAAAATCAGGTGGTAAAGCTTTTCTAACTTTGGACCTAGTATATTTAGAAGAAACTAATTTGCATATCTCTATAAGATGATATAGATTTATTCTATACCAATCATCAAGTTCCTTTTCCTCTTGCATTACAAGTTCAAGCTTTTGTTCAGGGTAATATATTAATGTACATAACTCCTTTTTTTCACTCTCTCTTAGAGTATTTCCAAAAATATCATTAACTTTTCTTTTAATTACTCCTGAAGCATTTTTTAAAACATGATTAAAGGCTTCATATTCACCATGAATATCTGTAAGAAAGTGCTCTGTTCCTTTTGGTAAGTTCAATATAGCTTGAAGATTTATAATTTCCGTACAAGCATCTGAAATTGTAGGAAACTTGTGAGATAAAAGCTTAAGATATCTTAAATCATCCTCAATTATATCAACACTTATTTCATTTAATGGCAACATTTTAAATCTCCTTTTCTATTGCTTAACTTAATTAATTAACCAGCGGGGGAAAGCAATTTAATCAATGCACAATGCACAATTCACGATTAAGGTGGAAATTAATTCTTTATGAATTAATTTCTTAAAATAAATTTTTTACTAGCAATTTATTGCTAATTTTTTATAAGAAGTTACTACGTAACTTCAAAGAGAATTAATTCTAAATTTCTCAGCTATTGATGAGAAATATCCAAAATTGTGAATTTTGCATTGTGAATTGTGAATTATACAAAACTGTTCATTCCAGTGGTTATCTGTCCATTAAATAATGTGTTACACTATATACATAATAATATAGCACTTATTTTATATATTATATTATATAACAAAGCTTAGATTAGTGCTAACACAAAAATATTAGATTTTTATACATTATTTACAAAAATCTTTAATAGGTATAATATAATATAAATATATTGTGATATTTTAGAATAATGGTTAAACTTTATATTACTAGGCTAATAATTTTATAAGTTATTAGATGTTTTTGTAATAAGATGATGATTATTTTAAAATATAAACATTATATATGAGTTTGCTGGAGATAATAACTTAATAAATATTAATTAAGGTATCAATAAATAGCTAATAAATATGATATGTATTTTCTTTTAGCATGATTTGGGGTAATTTGCTCATATATCATTATCAGTATAAATTATTTTGTATACCATAGAAAATATCCTTATTATATTTAACCAGTTATTTTATTATAAATGCCTAAGAAGGAGAGATGTGTTATGAATAAAATGCTTGAGATAAAAAAGTGGGCTGTTTTAGGTGCAACAGATGATCAAAGTAAATTTGGATACAAAATATTAAAAAGATTAGGAGAAAAAGGTTATACAGTATACGGTATAAATCCTAAATATGATGAAATCGAAGGAATAAAAATAGCTTCTTCTGTAGAACAATTACCAGAAAAGGTGGAGGGCATAAGCGTAATTGTAAATCCTAAAATTGCATTAAATTCACTAGAAACTATAAAAGAACATGGAATAAAAAACCTTTGGTTCCAACCAGGTTCTTATAATGATGAAGTAATAAATAAAGCAAAAGAATTAGGGTTCAATATAGAAAATAATCAATGTTTATATGTTGAACTTGGAAAACTGTAAAATAATGCAGAATTCAAAATTCACAACTTAATCAATGGAAAATTTATACAATGAAGAATTGACTATGGACAATTGACAATTAAGGAGAAAATATTTTTAGGAAAAATAATTTTTTCAAATTTATCTTTAGCTAGCAATGTAATTGCTAGTCATAAAAAGTTACGCTGTAACTTCAAAAAAGAATCAATCAAAAATTTCTCAGTAATCGCTGAGAAATGCCCATAATTGTCCATTGTCAATTGTCAATTTTCAATTGTTGAAGGAGGTTTTTAAAATGGGAAAGACTTTAAGAACAGTATTAATAGTAGTTGTTGTATTTGTTATTATGTTATTTCCAGTAGTGGGAACATATAATAAGCTTGTTTCATTAGATCAACAGGTAAAAACTGCTGAGGCAAATATTGACGCTCAGCTTCAAAGAAGATCAGATTTAATACCAAATTTAGTGTCTACTGTTCAGGGTTATGCATCACAAGAAAAAGAAATTTTTACATCAATTGCAGAATCTAGAGCAAAATTATCTGGTGCTCAAACAGTGGAGGAAAGAGCTAATGCGGATGCAGAGCTTTCAAATGCATTATCAAGACTTTTAGTAGTTGTAGAAAGATATCCAGAATTAAAATCAAATCAAAACTTTAAGGATTTAACTATTGCTTTAGAAGGAACAGAAAATAGAATAGCAATTGGAAGAGAAGATTATAATAAAATTGTGTCTGAGTATAATAGCAAAAGAAGAAAATTTCCAACTAATATTGTAGCTTCTATGTTTGGATTTGATGAAAAGCCATTCTATAAAGCAGCTGAAGGTGCTAAAGAAGTCCCAAAAGTTGAGTTTAAGTAAGTGATAATCTATGAGAAGGCTAATTAAGAATAATAAGTTAAAAACTTTAATTTTAAGCTTTTTTTTATTATTTACTTTTATAGTCCCTAAAGCTACATGGGCAATAGATTTTCCTAAAGTTACAGAATATAAATATGTAAATGACTATGTAGGAATATTGGATAAGAAAAGCAAGCAGCAATTTATGGCGATAGGAGGAGAAGTTGAAAGGAAAACTTCTGCAGAAATGACTACTGTAATAATAAAATCTTTAGATGATTATCCTATTGAAGATTATGCTAATAAGCTTTTTAGAACTTGGGGAGTAGGTAAGAAAGATAAAGACAATGGACTTTTAATACTTGTAGCAGTAGAAGATAAAAAATGGAGAGTTGAAGTAGGAAGAGGCCTTGAAGGAGCTATACCAGACATATACTCCAATCAAGTGATGGAAGAGGTTGCAAAACCTAGATTTAGAAATGGAGAATATAGTTTAGGACTCTTAGAAGCATATAGTACATTTGCTGATGCTATAGCCAAAGAATATGGTGTAACCTTAGAAAAAAATTTAAAAGTTTCCCGTACCCAAGAAAGTGGAAATTCCATTTTGGGAAATATAGGTATAGGTTTTATAATATTCTTAATACTAATAGATGTTATATTTAATAGAGGAAGAATATGTAGAATGTTATTCTTTAGTGGTATTGGACGAAGAGGCGGAAGAGGTGGCTCTGGTGGTGGCTTTGGCGGTTTCGGAGGTGGATCCTCAGGAGGCGGTGGCGGCTTCGGTGGAGGCTCATCCGGTGGAGGAGGTTCATCTGGAAGCTGGTAGTTAGACAATTGAGAATTGAAAATGGACAATTGACAATTAAAGATGAAATTAGTTTTAATCAAACTAATTTCTTTAATAAATTTCTAAACTAGCAATTACATTGCTAGTTTTTTTTATAAAAAGTTACTGTGTAACTTAAAAAACAATTAATTTTAAATTTCTCAGCAATTGCTGAGAAATATCCTCCATTCTCCATTGTCAATTGTCAATTCTCAATTATTTAAACTCCACTGTTACCTCATAATTAAGTTCTTCAAAGAAATTTTTTAAGAATTTTTCAGTGGTGGTATTTACTTCATTTAAAAATCCGCTTTTGATTAATTCATCTTCTCTCTCTTTTTTAGATTTTAAAATTTCTTCGAATACATCATTGCTTTGAATGGGGTTAAATATAGAAGTCCTTTCATCTAGTATTGATATATCGTCCTCATTTATAATATGGTCCAATATAATAGAATTAGGTAAGGTTATAATTAATTTATTACCTTTTAAGGTTATATCTGATTTATCTAAAATTACCCCAGCTTTTATATATCCATCATACTTTAAAATAAGAGATTTTTCAGTAAAAGGAATTACTAAATCATTGAATTTGAAATTATCTTTTAGTGATATTACATCAGAATAAGTATATTTAACAGTAACAAGCTCTTTAACATCTATTAATTGATGATATATCATTTCTTTTTTTACTTCTCTATTATTCTTTATAGATAGATTAATAGAAAAAATTATAACTAAAATTAAAAGAACGATAGCCAATAATGATATTAATTTAGCTTTTAGAGAAATATTTTTTAATCTAATAAAATCACCACCTTTTAATTATTTATATGCTTCATTATTTAAATAATGCACAACTTAATCAATGCACAATTCACAGTTCACAATTCACAATTCACAATTGTGGTTGAAATTATTTTTTAGCAAAATAATTTCTTTAAACGGATTTTTTTACTAGCAATTTCATATTGCTAGTTTTCTAAAAAAGTTACTGCGTAACTTTAAGAAATAATTAATTTTAAATTTCTCAGCTTTTGCTGAGAAATATCCATAATTGTGAATTTTGCATTGTGAATTGTGAATTGAATTAACTTTGTTAATCAAAAAAGGATATCTGAAATATTCAGATATCCTTTTGGTTAATTAACCATTAATTAATCATTTTTATAAAAAGTCTCTAAGTATTTTTCTTATTTTTAGTTTCAGGTTCAACAATAGCTCCTTTTTCTTCTAACTTACAAGTTATAACCTGAATTACATATATAACTGCAAAATAAATACCACCAGCTATAAAGATTTCATGTATTGCTTCACTTCTTCTATAAGAATCAATAAGAAGCAGAAATCCTATAAATACTATAGTATTTATAAGAGTCATTGAAAGACTTTTTGTATATTTGTTTTTTGCCATAATGTGCCCCCTGATTGTTTAAATACCTATTATTAGGTTATGTTATTTAAATATATATTATATATTAAGCCCAACATTAGTTCAAATTCAAGTTATTTTAATGTTAAACAGGTTATGAAAATGTTAAATTTTATGAAGTGAATTATGTGCAAACATATGTTTTATGTTATAATTTTAGAATTAGGAAAACTATTATTTATAGTTTAGTAATGTTAATTGATCGAAAAGGAGTATTTATGAGTAAGAATTATGCAAAAGTTATAGTAAAAGGTTCACCTATTTCTAAATCTAATTTTAAGCTTTTCAATATAAATGGTAGAGCTATACTTCCTTATAGATCAGGAAAATATCATGATAGATATGCACTTTATGAGGAAGAAATAGCTTATGAATGTAGGATACAGAATCCTAATGTAGTACTTAGTGAATCATTAATCGCAATTTTAAAAGTTTATTATAAATCTCGAAAGCGTCATCCTGATACAAATAATATAACTAAAAGTATTTTTGATGGTATAGAGAAAAGTGGACTTATTATAAATGATGCTCAAGTTAGAAGGATTATAATAGAAGAATTTTATGATGAAAAAAATCCTCGCTTTGAGCTTGAATTATTTGGAGAAAGTATCTATAAAATGAATTATTCTATAGAGAAATTAGATAATCCTCAAGAACCTATAGAATATTCACCACCTTCAAATAAAAAAAATCAGATAGGTAACAATAATTTTAAAGAAAAGAAAGAAAACAATAATACTCTACTTTGTGAAATATGTGGTAAGGGCATTTCAAGAGAAAATGCCATATCTGCAAATAAAGGCAAAACTCTTTTATGTAAAACATGCTTTAAAAAGTTGTTCTAGAAAAATTGATTATAAACATAATGAAAGTGTATAATAGTAAGGACTTAGTCAATGGAAAATTGAGAATGGACAATTGACAATTGCGGTGGAAATTAATTTTGTAAATTAATTTCTTTAAAAATAAATCAATTGAAAGCTTCTCACATAGAAGAGAAGCATCAATAATTCTCCATTTTCAATTGTATAAGTTTTTTAATCAAACAAAGTAAAAAAGTAGGTGACATTATGAAGAAGGATTTTAAAATACTTGCTATAGAGTCAAGTTGTGATGAAACTTCAGCAGCGGTAGTGGTTAATGGAAGAGAGGTATTATCTAATATAATATCTTCTCAGATAGATATACATCAAAAATTTGGAGGAGTAGTACCAGAAGTTGCTTCAAGAAAACATATAGAGGCCATAAGTGCAGTGGTTCAAGAAGCATTGGATGAGGCTAATTTAACTTTTCAAGATATAGATGCAATAGGGGTAACTTATGGACCAGGATTAGTTGGCGCATTGTTAGTTGGACTTCAATATGCTAAATCTCTAGCTTATTCTTTAAATATACCGTTAATTGGAGTAAATCATATAGAGGGACATATAAGTGCAAATTTTATAGAATATAAAGAGTTAGAGCCACCTTTTGTAACCCTTGTAGTATCAGGTGGACATACTTTTGTAGTACATATGAAAGACTATGGAGATTTTGAAGTAATGGGAGAAACTAGAGATGATGCAGCAGGAGAAGCATTTGATAAAGTTGCTCGTGCTCTAGGACTTGGATATCCTGGAGGACCTAAAATTGATAAAATTGCTAAGGAAGGAAATGAAAATGCAATAAAGTTTCCTAGGGCAAACTTCCATGAAGAAAGCTTAGACTTTTCTTTTAGTGGAATAAAATCATCAGTTTTAAATTATTTAAACAAAATGGAAATGAAAAATGAAGAAATAAACGTAGCTGACACTGCCGCATCTTTTCAAAAGGCAGTAGTAGATGTGCTTGTAGATAATGCTATAAAAGCTTGCAAAATAAAAAAAGTAGACAAAATTGCTATAGCTGGAGGGGTTGCAGCTAACTCTGCTTTAAGAGAAGCAATGATAAAAGCTGGAGAGCAAAATAATATAAAAGTATTATTCCCTCCAATGATATTATGTACCGACAATGCAGCTATGATAGGAAGCGCAGCATATTTTGAATACTTAAACGGAAGAACCTCAGACTTAACCTTAAATGCCATACCAAACTTAAAACTTGGAGAAAGATAGTTAGGCAATTGAGAATTGACAATGGAAAATTGAAAATTAAGGTTGAAATTAATTCTTCACGAATTAATTTCTTTAATATATTTTCTAGCGGCGAACAGTGTTCGCCATTTTTTTATACATATTATGATGTAATGGTTATGGTGAACACTGTTCGCCGCTACAGTTAATCAATTTTAAATTTCTCAGTTTCTACTGAGAAATATCCACAATTGTCCATTGTCAATCGTCCATTTTCAATTGTATAAGCTTTTTCATTGCCTAATTTATTCCAATATGATAACCTTTTATATAAGAAAAAGGGGGGGACGCACTATGAATTTTTGCGATTTTAATGAGGTAGATTATAAAAATTCTGTAGCTATAATAAAATCTATTGCTGCAAAAGAAAAATGCTGTTGTGATAGTAGTAAGTTTTGCTTATTTTTGAGGGAAATAGCATCATTTATATCTAATCTTTGTGATTTGGAAGAAAAATTAAATGATGAGTATTTCAAATCTAAAAGCTTCGAAGAATTACTTGAAGAAAATCATAAACTTTACGAGCCTATAAGAGGTGAAAATTATAAGACAAGCTATTGTAATCCAAGCTATGCTGTTGAGGTCTTTGGGGAAGAATTAGGTAAAATAGCCTCAATGCTAGCTAATAAGTACAGAGAATATATAAAATATGCTTTTTTGCATAAAAAAGCTAGAATTAATGCTTACAACAAATTATTTTTAGATTTATATAACTATGTTATAAATCATGAAGTCAATGCAGAGAAAATAAAAGATCTTATTTTTGAATTTGAAAAATCAGTTGTAGAATTTGAATTTAAAGAAAGATTATCAGATTTATTTATAAAAACAAGTTCTTATGTAAAAACTATAGTTGAAGATGAAGATTTATCAGATTTAAGATATTTATTTAAATATGGTGAATATATAAGTGACAATGAAATAAAAACTGCTAAATTTTTAAATAATTATGACAAGGTAGATACAATAGCAAATACAGTTTGTGAAGCTTATATTAGTGGATTTAAAAGAGATAATAAAGATTACACTAAAAAATCTACAGCTTTACTTATAGTTTATGTAGGACAAGAACAAATAACTAGAGCTCTTATTAAAAAGCTTAAAGCATATGGATTGGATTCAATTTTATCAAAGGCAGATACTACAGATGCTAATAAGCAATTAACTTATGATCATAGGTTTGATATTGGGTTATTCTTTAATAAGGGGTATGCTGATTTAAAAATAGAAGCTTCTAAGAAAAAACTAGAAGAATTTAGAGAAGATCTTGCAAAATATTCAGGAATATTAGTTTTTGAAAGTTTTGGAGAGATACCTTTTGCACCAGAAAGTAAAAAAGAAGCTTTAAAATTGAGTGAAGAACAATCAGCGTTATTCCAAGAATGTAAGAATAACATAAGAAGAGAAGAAGATAAGTATCTTCCAGAAGCAGAGACAAGTTTTACAATTATAGCTTTCCCAACTCCTGAAATAGGAGAGAAATTTGAGGAAATCTTTGAAGATACATTAGAAATAAACATGTTGGATAGTAAGAAGTATGAAGTAATTCAACAAAAAATTATAGATGTATTAGACAAAGGTGAATTTGTTCATGTAAAAGGAAAAGGGGCAAATAAAACAGATATAATGGTTAAAATGCATGAGCTTAAAAATCCAGAAAAAGAAACTAACTTTGAAAATTGTGTTGCTGATGTTAATATTCCAGTAGGAGAGGTATTTACGTCTCCAGTATTGAAAGATACTAACGGAATACTTCATGTTGAAGAAGTTTATTTAGATGATTTAAAATACAATAATCTTGAGCTGAAATTTAAGGATGGATTTGTTGAGGAATACAATTGTACTAATTTTGAAGAAGAAGAAGAAAATAAAAAGTATATTCAAGAAAATCTATTATTCCCAAATAAAACTCTTCCATTAGGGGAATTTGCTATAGGAACCAATACACTAGCTTATGTTATAGCACAAAAGTATGGAATAGTTAATTTACTTCCAATACTAATAGTTGAAAAAATGGGACCTCACTTTGCAGTAGGTGATACATGTTTCTCATATTGTGAGGATTTACCTGTTTATAATCCAGACAATAAAGAAATTATTGCCCGTGATAATGAAAAATCTATATTAAGAAAAGCAAATCCACAGGAAGCATACACAGGTTGTCATACAGATATAACCCTTCCATATGATGGATTAGAATTTATCTCTGTAATAACGAAAAGCGGAGAAAAAATAGATATTATTAGAGACGGAAGATTTGTAGTTGAAGGAACAGAAGAATTAAATAAAGTTTTTAAATAAGTTTTTTCGCCTCTGGGGAACTTAATCAATAATGGAAAATTGACAATTATGGTTGAAATTAATTTTATAAATTAATTTCTTTAGAGAGCTTTTTAATAAAACAATTTAAGACTTCTCCATAAAGGAGAAGTATCAGTAATTCTCCATTATCAATCGTCAATTTTCAATTGTCGAAGGGTGCAGTATAGTTCGGAGCAAAGCAAGTGAGCTTAAATTAGAATTATGGAGATAGGCAATATATTTTAAGCATTCTTTAATGTTGTAATTATTGTGCTATACCATACTGCACCCCAGGAGTCTATATAGAAAGTAGCTACAGATTGGATTTTTGTAGCTATTTTAATTTTGCTTTAAAACTTATAATTTTGTTATAGACCCCTGGGGTGGAAGTTAATGCTGAGAAATATCCATAATTATACATTATTAATCGTCAATTCTCAATTGTATAAGTTACTTTAACACGTTAATGTAATAAAGTAAAAATAATGAATTTATGTATCAAAAAGATATAATGTGCTAAATTGTGAAAAAAGTTAATATTTTTGGAAGGATTTTTTGAGTTTATAAAGAATATAGAGTAGTGTGTAGTTTAATATTTCTTTGTAATGCATTATTTTATTATTTTATCAATTAAGATAATGTCATAGATAATTGATAATGATATGCAAATGATATTTAAAACATAATAATTTGAAAAAATAATTATGTAAAGTAAAATCATAATATCAAATTGAAAAGTTCTCAATTATTTTTGAGAATTATATGCAGTTGACAATTAAGAAAGATAATTTTGTACAGTTAAGAGTACAAAATGGGGTAAAAGTAATTCTTTAAAATTTAGTATTTTATATATTGTAAATTGTATTTTGGAAATTAATTTTTAATATATTAATTTCTTATTATAAAAGTAATTTTTAAGTAATTTATAGAAATTATACACAATTGACGATTGAGAGAAATAACTTTGTACAATTAAAAACTTGTAATAAGGTACTTGGAAAAATAAGCAGCCACTATGTTAGCTTATTTTGCATCATATTATGTTGTCAGATTAGCTCATGGCATTACTATGAGTATAAACTGATAATTTGTTCGATATAAAATAAACTAATATCTTTGACTTGTTATTTTCTTTCAGATGCCTGTAAAAGGTAATTTTATAGATAGAATTATTTTAAATTGTAAATTGTATTTGGGGGTGGCTATATGTTAAATAATTTAGATATTGAAAAAGCTATGATTATTAAATTAGAAGATGAACTACCTAATATGCCAAAATTTCAAGAGGGCATCAGAAGAGCTCCGGATAGAGGCTTTACATTAACAAAAGCCCAAGCAGAACTTGCGCTTAAAAATGCACTAAGATACATACCTGAAAAGTATCATGCAGAGCTAGCTCCAGAGTTTATGGAAGAATTATTAACAAGAGGAAGAATTTATGGTTACCGTTTTAGACCAGAGGGAAGAATTTACGGTAAATCTATAGATGAATATAAAGGAAATTGTATGGAGGGTAAAGCCTTCCAAGTAATGATAGATAATAACCTAGATTTTGATGTAGCACTATATCCTTATGAGCTTGTTACTTATGGGGAGACAGGTCAAGTATGTCAAAACTGGATGCAATATAGACTTATAATGAAATATTTAGAGAACATTACTGATGAACAAACTTTAGTTGTTGAATCAGGACATCCATTAGGACTATTTAGAAGTTCTAAGAAGGCACCAAGAGTTATAACTACTAATGGCCTTATGATAGGTATGTTTGATAATCCAGAAGATTTTCATACAGCTACTCAATTAGGAGTTGCTAACTATGGTCAAATGACTGCAGGGGGATGGATGTATATAGGACCTCAAGGTATAGTACACGGAACCTTCAATACTATATTAAATGCAGGAAGGTTAAAGCTTGGAGTACCTCAAGATGGAGATTTAAGAGGCAAAATATTTGTAACATCAGGACTTGGGGGAATGAGTGGTGCACAGCCTAAGGCTATAGAAATAGCTAATGGGGGTGGAATAGTTGCAGAAGTTGATTATTCAAGAATAAAAACAAGATTAGATCAAGGCTGGGTATCAATGGCTTCAGATAATCTTGATGAAATATTTAAAGTAGTTTTAGAAAAAGTTAAAAATGAAGAAGCAATTTCAATTGCTTATCATGGAAATGTTGTTGATTTACTACAATATATTGTAGATAAAAATATTAAAATAGATTTATTATCAGATCAAACCTCATGTCATGCTCCTTATGAAGGTGGATATGCACCTATGGGCATAAGTTTTGAGGAAAGAACTAGACTTTTAAAAGAAGATAGAAAGAAATTTAAAGAATTAGTAGACAAAACCCTACTTAAACATTATGAACTGGTTAAGATATTGGATTCTAGAGGAGTATATTTCTTTGATTATGGTAACGCCTTTATGAAAGCAGTATATGATGCAGGAGCAAAAGACATTGCTAAAAATGGTGTAGATGAGAAAGATGGTTTTATATTCCCATCTTATGTAGAAGATATAATGGGACCTATGTTATTTGATTATGGTTATGGACCATTTAGATGGGTTTGTTTAAGTAGAAATCATGAAGATTTAATAAAAACTGATAAAGCAGCTATGGAATGTATTGATCCAAATAGAAGAGGACAAGATAGAGATAACTACATCTGGATTAAAGATGCAGAGAAAAATAAGCTAGTAGTTGGAACAGAAGCTAGAATACTATATCAGGATGCGCAAGGAAGAATAGATATAGCATTAAAGTTCAACGACATGGTAAGAAAAGGTGAAGTTGGACCAATAATGCTAGGCCGTGACCATCATGATGTAAGTGGAACAGACTCTCCATTTAGAGAAACTTCTAATATAAAAGATGGAAGTAATATTATGGCTGATATGGCTGTCCAATGCTTTGCAGGAAATGCGGCAAGGGGCATGAGCCTTATAGCACTTCATAATGGTGGAGGAGTAGGAACAAGCAAATCAATAAATGGTGGATTTGGGCTTGTGCTTGATGGTAGTGAAAGAGTAGATAATATAATAAAATCTTCTATGGCATGGGATGTTATGGGAGGAGTTGCTAGAAGAGCTTGGGCAAGAAACCCTCATTCAATAGAAACTTCTATAGAATACAACCAAAAACATTCATCAACAGATCATATTACATTACCATATATAACTGATGAAAACCTAATTTCATCAGTGGTAGAAAAAGCTTTAAATAAATAAGCATTTAATTTTAAATAGGGAATAGAATATAAAGATGAAACTATTTTTAATTTTTACTTGATAACACTTGAACTTAAATATAAATTAAAGGGATACCTAAAGCAATTTAGGTGTTCTTTTTTTATATGCATAAAAAAGTTAGACAATGGAGAACTTAGAACAATTCACAATTCAAAATTAAGAAGGAAATTAATCCTTAGAGAATTAATTTCTTTAATAGACTTTTGTAGCGGCGAACAGTGTTCGCCACTTTACTCCACCTCTGGGGAATAGTAGTGAAGCCCTTTAGGGTTCCCCTGAGGTGCAGTATAGTTTGGAACAACATTAATAAATTTAGCTAACACTATGAAAAAAAACTATAAGAATTAAGAGTTAAGTATGAAGAATGAAGAATTACGGTTGAAATTAATTTTATAAATTAACTCGTTGTGCTAGTTAATCACTAGCAATATTTACAAATAGAAAAACTCTAGCATTTTTGCTAATCTATCATCCAAAAGAACCAACAATCAATGATAGGAGGAAA
>NZ_AYSO01000020.1 GCF_000816675.1 Clostridium argentinense CDC 2741
CTAGTTCTATGAAATCTTGTTCTAGTGCAAAATTTAGGAATAAATCTCTTAGATTTTTCGAGAAATACCAAACCATGCTTTTCGGAATCAATAGTTAAAAGTTACACCCACTAAGGATAAAGTTATGATTTCACTATCTGACATTATTGCTTTATCAATATTACGGCGATACTTTATGTATGCTGGAGTTACTTTTGGTAAATATCGTCAATTATAACATAAATGACAGTAATAAAATCTTTTAAGTTGTTTATTGTTATGGTAGAATTTTTATTAAGCTCTAGCATATTGCTTTCCTCCTATCATTGATTGTTGGTTCTTTTGATGATAGATTAGCAAAAATGCTAGAGTTTTTCTATTTGTAAATATTGCTAGTGATTAACTAGCACAACGAGTTAATTTAATTCCATCATATGTACCTAAAAATGAAAACAATGTGGAAGTGAAAAAACGAATTAATCATCTTAGAAGATTAATTTTAATTCATTCTTGTATCTATTACAGAATGAATACAAGTGTAGTGGATGACTTTACTTTTAACGAATGGTCAGAAGAATTAGTCAAATTACAGAATGAAAATGAATCCATACTATCAGAATGCATCTATAGTAATGCATTTGAGGATTTTGATGGAACGACTGGTTATGATCTGCCATTAGATGATAATTGGATTGAAGCACGTTCAATGTATATACTGGCGCTTCATGAAAAATATAAATAGATTTATTCTATAATTTTTATAAGAAGTAAAAATTTAAAAAACATTATAGGCCCTAGGCGGCTAAAAATTTGGAGGAATATTAATGAAAAATATTGAAGGATTAAAGAATCTACAATTAAGCAAAAAGTATACATTATTTTATTTTTCTGAACTCGGATTTCCGGTTACAGAAAAAATAATGCTTGATAATGTAGAAATAGCATCTTATGAGAAATATAAAAGAGTAATAAAACTATATTATTCTACTTCAGGAAAACATAAATTAAAAACATTCTTACCCCAAAATACATTAATTATATGGAAAGGATGGAAAAATGTTAATGCCAATTATTATATAGATGGAAAAGCAGATAAATGTTTTTCTGAAAATTATATAATAAGAGCAATAAATTCTGTATTAAAAAAACCTTTAATATATTAAAGGCTAAAAATGCCCTCACTTTAAGGGCATTTTTTATATTTTACAATTCGCATATCACATAAAAAAGGGCAATAGCCTAAAAATTTGGAGGAATATATGAAAAAAGAATATTTATTAAATAATAAATTTCCTATAAACATTAAAAATATAATTGATAAAACAGACGATAATGAAGCTACAATAAAATTTATTATTGAAAAAGCTTACCAATTGTCTAGAATAAATGAAGAAGTTGATATCGAATTTCTAGAATCAATTCCCATTGAAGCTATCGAGGAAGCTATCAATAGAGTTGAAAAAAACTATAATTTTAATGATTTCTGGGAAGAGATTATCTCCTTAGAATACTTAAAAGATAACTTATCATTATTAGAAAATAAGTTATTTGAAGATTATGATGAATTATTCTAAGGAGGAAGAAAAATGTTTAAATATCTTGGAGATTATGAAAAAAACAAGATTAAATATTCGCTAAAGGATCTATTAAGTATAAAAAGAATACTTAATAATATTGAATCATTTATGGAAATTAATAAATATATAGACCTGTTAAAAAAGGGTCCTATTATTCCTGGTGAATTTAAATTAAATGATCCTCTTTTTTATCTTATAGAGGATTATCTTGAAATTAGATTAATATTTAAGATTAATGGTCTTAATATAGAAAATGAAGGCATAATCAATTTATATCATATAAATGATACTCTAAGGTCTATGCCTTATTTAGCAAATTGCGAAATACCTAATTCTTATTTTCAATTTGATGAATATACCTCAGATTTTTTAGAAGGTTTATCAGGTATTAATATTCAGGAAATTCCTCTTTCTTCATTAAGAGTAGTACCTTATGAAGATGAAAATTTAGATGAAACTTTTCAGTTTTATGAAGAAGATACAAATCTTCTTGAAGAAATACTCCCAGAAGATATTTTTGAAAATTATTTCGAATATGTAAATGGAGAGTACTTTAGCCCTGAATATGATGAGACTATAATAATTTATATTAATTATATGGGTATAGTTCCTGATTCAGTTATAAATAATTATGGATCAGTTGAGCACCTTCAAAATGTTGTAGAAAGTGAAGTGGAAGCTATGCTAAGTGAGAGTTATAGAGATACGTTTGCAGAAAGTTATCTGAGTTCAGATAAAAATGGCATAATACTAGCTATGTCTGATTATAGCTTCATATGCAATCCATATTTTAGAAAGGATTTTCTTTCATTATATGGTCTACTTAAGGGATTAACACCTAAAAAATTGGAGGAATAAAAAATGTTTAAACATTTTGGAAAAAGTGAAGCGGAAAATTTGCTAGAAAAATTATATGAATTTTATCTAGTAAAAAAATTAGAATCAGATAACAACTTCAAAAATACTATTCAAAAAATTCATGATATGGTTAATATTAATGATTTGCCTAAGGTAACATTGACAGAGAATGAATTAGAATCACTTAAACTTTTTTTAAGAAACTTTGCAGGTAATTTTAATTTATATGATAATTATGATGATTCATTTATACGAAATCTAGTTGTTGCATATAATGCAAATTTATTAGAAGTTGAGAATGTATCTAAGGAAGATTTAATATTCAGTAACAACTCGTTTAACTCGAGTTTATGTATTGAAGACGATATTAATGTGGATATAATTTCGGAATTAATAAGTAAAACTATAAATAGTGATGTATATTATTTCGATACCTCAGACATATGCAATGCATATATTGAGAAAGATGAAGAGTTAATGTCCTATTACTCATCATTTGTTGATACAAATGATGTTATAGAAACATTTTTTGATAAAGATGAAGATTGTGAGATTGATGGTGTTTATTATTTTGGACTAGCAATTCCCATTGATAATTGTAATGACGGAACAATTGCTGAAACACTTGTAGATTATCGTGGTGGTTTATGGGATTTCGATTATCAAGAATCACTCATAAGCGATGATGGGAATTATATTATCATCACCTTTAATACATTTGACTTTATATATGATGATAATTTTTGGACTCAACTTAAATATTTAAAGAAACCTAAAAATAAAGATTCTAAGGGCAATGTAGCCTAAAAATATTGGAGGAATAGATATGTTTAAAAATATAACTGCTAAGTTTAGTAGTATAAACTCAGTCCAACTTATTTTAGATGAAGGTGGACTTAAGAAAGTAAAAACTATAAGTCTTGCTGATTTCGTAGAAGCTTTAAATGCTTCTATTGATAAAAAAGATTTAAAGGAGGATACCGTTATAAGTCCTTTATATCCTGTATTTGAGCATATTCATACAGTTCAACATATAGATAAAGGAAACGGAAAAGAAACCATTATATTGCTGAGGAACAACAAACCCTCAGATATAACTTATTTTGATACTAAATTCAAATCTGTAGGAGTTCCCAAACTACTGTTTGCACTTGAACTATTCCAAGGAATAATTCAAACTGTTAAAGTAGCTGCTATAAAAGACAGTAACTATATAACTAAAAAGACTGTTTTGTTTCATTACCCATTTGCCCATGTCAGCAGCCCAACGAATTCAGCTTGTTTAGGTGGTAATAGATTAGCTGAAAAAGACTTTAAAATTAATGATATAAACATGTCTTATAAGATACCTGACATGTTTTTAAAAATGCCTAATGGCAATGACTATTACAATGAAGTAAATTACAGCAATCTTAAGATGAGGCCCCTTCTTGAGTCGCTTCAACATAAGCCTTTTCCTAATGAATGGCTTAAACCTGCTGGATTGCTATATAATGAATGGATAAATTCTTTAATATAGTCTAACTAAAAATGAGCTACAGAGAATCTGCAGCTCATTTTTTATTCTATAATACTTCTGATAAGAAATTTAATATTAAAATATTAGGCCACAGTTGGCTAAAAATTAAGGAGGAATTTTAAAATGGAACAAGATTTACTAAGTATGTTTAATATTGAGGTAGAGGAAAAAGAAATTACACCTAAAAAGAAAGATTCAAATGTATCAAAATCCAAAGAAGTAAGTAAACCATCAAATCCTTTAGGTGATTTAGAAAATTACAAAGGAGAGGTCATTATAAAAGCTTATGGCAATGAACTTTTTAGGGTACCTGGTCCTATAAGAAAAGAGGATTGGGATTCTATATTAAATACGATTCGTACTGAATATGGATTACCAGAATTCAGAAAGGAGCGTACAATACATTCATTCGATAAGGAATTAGGTATCTTGTGCTTAGATATCAAATTTCAGAAAAAAGGTTAAAAGGAAAAATTATATATGGCAAATTCAATTGCAAACAAAAATAAAAAATACGTAATCATGGAATTTGGCACATGTAAAAAAGAGGATTATGACAACCTAGTAATTAATTGTAAGACATTCATTGCTAGAATGTATACTGATTACTCTTTTGAAGTAGATGGAAATTCATATAGTAATAAAGAATTCCATCTAAAATTTTCAGTATTTACTTTTTAAAAAAGTAGCTGGAGGTAATTACATGAATAATAAAAATAAAAATCCACTTATAAAGTCCTGGTAGACCAGGTTAGAAGCCTTGAGGATACACAGTCCAATAGTTTGACAAACTTGTGAGAACAAAGGCGTGAGGGTGAAAAAGAAAACTGTAAAACTTCATGTTAGTTACTTTGTGTCCTTAGGATACATGCAAAGAATGTAAGTCCAATGGTGTTTCTGAGCTGAAATTCCTTAAGTCAAGGGCATGAAACGGTGAGCCTGACGAGGTAGCCCTTCAAAATGTGTAAAAACATTAAGAAGGGTTATAAGTGGAAAAGTATATAGTTTGTTTTAGTGGTGGACATAGCTCTGCATTAGTAGCTATAGAAGCAGTTAGAAGATATGGGAGAAAAAATGTAATTTTACTCAACCATAACATAAGTCCAGAAGTCGAAGAGTTAGATATAAAAAGATTTAAACAAGAGGTAGCAGACTATCTTGGATTAAAAATAACTTATGCAAATATGGAAGGTTGGGAGCATAAAACTCCATTAAGAGTATGTAGAGAGCTTGGAGGATTTAAGTTTAATAATGGACCAGTGCTATGCACATATAAGCTCAAAACAGAGCCTTTTCATGAATGGCTTAAGGATCACTATCCAGTAACAAAGGGAGATGTTAGAGAAGATATAGTTTTACTTTATGGATTTGATAAAGGTGAAACTAATCGTATCCAAAGAAGGATAGGAGTTATGATAAGTAAAGGCTATAAAACGGATTTTCCATTAGCTTTTTGGGATAGAACAATAGAAAATACCGAAGAAATAGGAATCAAAAGACCTAATGTATATGAATTATTTAGACATGCAAATTGTATTGGTTGTTTAAAGGCTGGAAAACAGCAATGGTATATAATTTATTGTTTATATCCAAATTTATGGAAAGAAGCTAAAGAAACAGAAGAAGAGATAGGTTATAGTATTTTGAAAGATAATTTTCTAGAAGAGCTAGAACCAAAATTCGAGCAAATGAAATGTAAAGGTATTGTTCCAGGAGAAAGAATGACACCACAAAAATTTTGGGCAGAAGTTAAAAAAGCTTTACCAATGGAAGGTCAATTATCATTTCTGCCATGTGAATGTGCCTTGTAATAAATTATAAATCAAAAAAATTGTGAAGGAATATTAAAGATGGGAAAATCAATATTTAGTGAATTAAAAATTTATGACTATAAAGAAGCATTTAATCATGCAATTAAAAAAGGCATGAAAAATCCTGACGATTATATGTATATGTATTCAACTAAATTAAAAGATTATTTTAAACATTATTATACTAGGTCTTATGTTTCATACTTCAATCTTAAAAATATATTCAAGTAATTTTTAAATTGGATGTTACAGAATGATTATAAGACGAATTAAATTAGGAGGAATTTATAAATGAAAGTATTAGAAAAAGGTGTTATGCCAAACGGAACACATATTCAAATTGAGGAATGGAATGAAGATCATTCATTTATGCCATATGGAAGTATGCTTATAAGTTACCCAAAATCAAAAGCAAGTCATAAAGGTTCTTTTGCACCCAAAACAGATGAAATTTATAGATTTGAATTTAGTTTTAAGTCAGAGAAAGAAGCAAAATGTGCATTTAATGATTTGCTAGCAGGTAATAAAGCTTTGCATAATTTTAAAGAAAACTTTTCAAGTAAAAGAGAGTATTTAAATTGTATATTAAGTTATTAGAGGAGAAATAAATCAATGGATAGAGATGAACTATTAAATAAATTATCTAATTATAAATCAGTTCCAGGACATGGACCTGATTTTAATGAAATGACAGATGAAGAACTAGAAAAGATATTGGAATTTTTTCAAATGGTTTTTAAAGATTCCTTTGAAGAAGATAATAAAGTAAATAGAACTTTAATTAAGTAATAATTGTTTAAAAAAGGGCTAAAGCCTAAAAACTAGGGGGAATAAAAAATGAATTTAAATTTTAAAATTGAAGAAGAGTGTGGATACTTTTTCGGTACCATTAATGATGTGGCATATCTAAATGTAACACCACATCAAATAAGATTTTGTAATGACCAGGATAACATATTAGAACTTCCATTAAGTGGACTTTTGGTTAATGCTACTCCGAAAGAAGAGATATTGAAAACAGAGCATGGTATAGAATTTACCAAAACTATATTTAGTAAAGATTATGAAATGGAAGAAAATTTAAATAAGATTGTACTTAAAATTAAAGAAAGTACGGAAGTGAAAACTGTAATAGTTGTAGGTTCTATAATAGCAGCTCAAGCATATCCGGAACAAGTTATGGCTCTTATACCTTGTCGTGGTTACGAAAGAGTAGCACCAGCTGAGAAACGTATGAGACTAGATAAATTTACAACTTTCAGTAATCAGTAATATGGAGGAATAATATGAAAAAGAAAACCTTAATTAATGAACTTATATCCTTTTTTGAGGAAAAAGGATATACAGTTGAAGAAATTGATCCTATGAGTGGAGAGATATTTTTAATTGTTGACGGTGATGAATTCACTGTTAATGTTTATGAATAATCATTAATAATTAAAGAAACACCTTCAGTTAAACTGAAGGTGTTTAAAATATTTAATTAATAGGGTTAATACCTAAAAATTTGGAGGAATAAAATGATAGAATTAAAAGAAAATCGAAAATATAAAATAATTATAGTAGGGGTTGGAGGTACAGGATCTAACTTATTATCGCCACTCTCAAGATTAATCCAATTCAATAATAATCATAAATTAATTATTATTGATGGAGATGAGTATGAGGCAAAAAATAAAAAAAATCAAAATATTTCCAATAGGCAAATTGGAAGAGCAAAAAGTGAAGCTATGGCCGAACTTATTCAAAATAAATATCCTGATGTAGATGTGATTTATAAAGATACTTATATCTCACAAGAAAAAGAATTATTAAAGATACTTAAAGGAACTGAAATTCCTATCTTAGTATCTTGTGTTGACAATAATTCAACACGAAAAATTTTTCATAATGTATTTTATGATACCAAAGTAAATAACATTATCTATATAGATAGTGGAAATGGAACCAATGATAGAATAGGTCAAGTTATCATTGGCTTCAAACAATACGGGAAAATAATATTAAATCCCGTAGGTGATTATTTTAAAGAAATCACAGAAGAAGAAGATACTGTTGAAAAGGCTACATCATGTGCAGCTACAGCACATGAAATGCCACAAAATATAGCAACAAACTATATGGCTTCTGCTGTATTATTTAATTGTTTAAATAATATAATTTCGTTTAATTATATTATTCATAAATCTTTCTTTGATTGCGAAAATGGTACAGTAGAATCCTATAATTAGTTAGATACCAAATAAATAGTTAGAAAACTGTTTATTTGGTATCTTTTTATATAATTTTTTACTAATAAATTAGTAAAATTTAAATTTATGAATTATATTTAATTCTAAATAAATTTTGTTAAAAAAATTATTTTAAAATTATTTTTATATACAATGTTTTTTTTAAAAATTTATTCTATAATAAGTATGTAAAGATTATATGGGCTTTGCCTAAAAAATATATGGCTACTAAAAGCTAAAAATATGTTTATTAAAAAATTTTATAATATAAGACCTAAAAGTCATGAACGTTTGCTAGTATCGTTATAGCGTATTAATACAATAAAACTAGCTATATCAGCAGAGATGTTAACAAGAGGGCTACACCTGCTGATGAATATCCCTCAATTTAAAAACCTACAAGTTTTGTAGGTTTTTTATTTTTTTACGTAAATAGAGCAATTGCTACTTTATTCTATAATAGATTTAAGAAATTAAATCTTTAAAATTATTATAGGCCTTTAAAGCTAAAAATTAGGAGGAATAAAAGATGAATAAAGTAATTATAGAAGTCGAGCTTTATGAAAAGCTCGGACATTTAATTGAAATTGACGGAGGAGAGGTTGAAATCTCTGCGGTAGGATATGAAAGACTTAATAAGATAGCCGAAATAAGCCTATTAGCTCCTGATACAATGACATATAACGGGGAAAGAGTAGGAAATCCTCATGTTGTTAATAGTAATGATTGTACTGTTCAGAAAGCAATATATAAATGTATTGCCTATGGTGCCGGACCTATGGGTAACAGGATTATCACTTCTGCTACAGTAGAATATAATCCTGATGTCCATCTAGTTAAGGATCTGGCATATATCATTGCTAATGATCATGAAGCTGGAAAAATAACAAAGGAAAGATTATTAAAAGATGAAGAAAAGGCACTAGGATATTGGGTACCTTTAAAAGATGATTTAATCGTCTATTGTAATTTGGAAAATCCAGATATAAATAAAGCTTTCAGTGATTATGCTAATAATAAAGCCTATGCTGAAAGAATTAGCCAAACTTTAGCTAAAAGAAATGCATTAAAATCTCATCCCATGCTATCGAATTTAATTGATAAAGTAGAAGGAGAAAAAGGCGATAGGAAAAGTAAGGTTACACTTACTAAATACTATGATGAATTTGATAAAAGTAAAATCTTAGAGTATTTAGATAAGGAAAATATAACAATTTTAGAAGAAGAATATATAGAATTAGGTTCTTCAATATATGTGGATTCTAATAACTATATATTAGAAGAAAATAATAAGAACAAAATTGATGAAGAAAAGGAAAAACTCCTTAGTATTTTAAAGACTATGGATTCTAAAAAGAGAAGTAATGCTTTTAAAAAATTTTTTAAAGGTAAATATTCTAAATTTACAGATCTATCAGCAAAACAATTAGAAATGCTGATAGAAGAAATAGCTTAAATGTTAGGTAAGTTATAACTTTTTAGAATACAAGAATAGAAAGCTATACTGCAAGTATAGCTTTTTAAATTTGTTCTATAATTTTTATAAGAGATAAAATCTAAAAAATTAATAGGCCATAAGGCTAAAAATTAGGAGGAATAAAAGATGTTAAAAAGAATTGAAACTATAAACTTTGGCAAGGAATCAAAGGAACAAGCTCTAACTGGATTGGATTTATTTATAGGATCAAATGGTAGTGGCAAGTCTACTATAAAAAAGGCAATTGAGTTTGGGCTGAAAGGCTCTATAAATGGTTCTAGAAATGAGAATGAAGAAATTTTTAAATATGCTTCTAAAGCTTCCACCTCTATGGGAGTTAAACTTTTTCTTGATAATTCAATTATTGAGAGAACATTAAATAATAATGGTAGTTCTATTACTCAAAGTTTAACTTGTTCTCCTTTATTAGAAAAAGGAACTATAAAACAAAAAAATGAAGCTATAATTAAAAATACTATAGGTACTCCTTTAGTATTAAATTTCTCTGATTTTATTTCTATGAAGGATGGAGAGAAGAGAAAGTTTATATACTCTTTACTTGGAGAATCAGATAATTGGAATAAAGAAAAAGTAAGGCAGTGGATAGAAAAAAAGATTATCATCAAAGATACTAAATTGCTAGGTGACTTGATGAAAGAATATAAAGATGATTATTCAATAGAAGAAGGAATAGCTGCTTTGCTTAGTTATATAGAAAGTAAAAAGAAGCTTCTAAATGCAGAAGTTAAAAAATTATCTGAAGGAGCAAAACACCTTTCAGATTTAAAGAGTAAGCTAACTGAAACAACGCGTAACCTGCAGCTATACAAACAAGAGGAAACTCTTCTAAGAGAACAACTTATAAAAGTTGAAAAAAGCTTATCTGTAAATAAGCAAAATATTGAAATGTTAGAAAAAATAAACAAAGATATTCTGACTATAGAAAATAAAATTTCATCATTAGAAGAGAGTATTAAATCTAAAAATAAAGATTTAATAGAAGAGCAGCTAAAAGAAATAAAATCTATTAATATGGAATATCATATCAATAAAACTATATCCAGCCTTAATTCTCTAAAGGAGAAAAAAAATAAACTTGAAATGTCTCAAGAGAAAATAGCTTTCAAAGGTGAAAAAAATAAACTTGAGATGCTTAGTAGGGAAGAACTTATATCTAAAATAGCAGAACAAAATGGCATATGCGTTTTAGATAAAAGAGTTAAATGTGAAAAAAATTTTACTCCCTTCATAAATAATTTAAGTGAAGAGGTAAAAAATTTGATAATTAATGATAAAAATTTTAGAGAACAATATATAGAAGTTAGAGAAAAAATCAAAGAAACAAATATAGAAATAGATGGATTGGAGAAAAAGAAAGATGATCAGAATAATACTGCTCTTAAAATAAAAGATGAAGAACATAAGCTAAAATTAGAACTAAAAAATATTTCGGTTGCGCAAGAACAATTAGAAATATATAGAGAACATTTAAAAATGTTTTTTGAGAGCAAAGAAAAGTTTGCAATTAAAAATGATACTGAACTTTTAAATAAGCAGAAGGAAGCTTTAAATTTAAAATTAAATGAACTTAAAGCTAAAACTGAAAATGCAGATAGATCCAAAACAAGTCTAATTATGTTAGAAAAAACTTTATTAGAAAGAGATAAAACAGAAGAAGAATTAACGTTATTCAAAAAGATTCATTTACTCGTTGGTCCGGAAGGTATTCAAGGGGAAATAGTTAAGAGTGGACTAGAACCTATAAGAGAAGAAATACAGATCGCTTTAAAAAAACTTAATCTTAAAGAAAAATTTTTCTTTGAGTGTAAAAAGAAGAGCAAAGAAGTATTTAATTTCGGTCTAATGACTGAAGAAAATAAAAGATACTTTGAAACTCTTTCAACTGGAGAGCAACTATTAATATCAGTTGCTATGATGAGTGTAATAATTAATAAAATAAATAGTCCTACAAAACTCCTTATTATAGATGATATCGTACATCTCGATAAATTAGCTAGAAATGACTTTTTTAATGCTATGGTAACTTTTAAAAGCACCTTCGATAATATCATTATGATTGGTGCTATTGATGACGATACAGATGAAATTCCAGAAGAAATTAAAATCTGGGATATGGATATTAGTATAAATAATAAAAAAATTACATTTATTGCATAGCAATTTTAAGGCTATTAGATATTAAATTATCTAGTAGTCTTTTTTTTTATACCACGCATTTTTCTATATTATAGTGTAGAAAAAATGTAAAAAAATAGATATAATGATTATCGTAAGATTTATTAATGAATGTAAGGATGGTGCAAAAAATGTTAAATTTTTCAAAATTATTTCATTCCTCAAACTATGAGGAATACTACCTATACGATGATGATTTAGATATTGGTAAGATGCAAATCATTTATAAGAATCATATAGAAATAAATCTTCTCTTAGTCCTGAGTGCTATAGAGCAAAGGACAAATGTTAATGATCTTAATGATTATTTGGATGATATTCTTTCAGAAGTAGAATATTTTTCATGTTCATTAATTGAAAATATTTATGAAAGGATTGAAATCACATTATTTGTTGGAAATATAGTTGGTGAAAAGACTATAGAACGTAACATATCCTAAGGAATTAAAAGTTTAATAATAAAAATAAAAGTGAGTTCTTAACTATGTAGTTAAGAATTTTGTTTATGTAGTTAAAAATTTCGTTCTATAATATGTTTATAAGGAAATTTAATTTTTTAAAAAAGCTAGGCCTCTAAGGCTAAAAATCAGGAGGAATAAAAATGGTAGAAGATATTTCTTTACGTAAAAATTTATATGTAGTAATCACTTCAGATTATTATAGTATTGAAAATATAATAAATGAATTATCAAAGCATATGAAGTTTAAAGAATTAAATATAATAAAATCTGATATTAAGAAATATCAAGATTTTAAAAATCTTAAAGCAGAAATTGAAACCTATCCTATAATGGATTCATCTAAAATTATTATTTTAGATACAGATTTTAATAATAAAATATTTAAAGATTTTTTAAAATACGCTAGTAACATACCAAGCTACTGTCGTGTAATTATACCTTACTATAAAGATAGAAGGGATAATTTTAAAAAAAATAGTAAGATAGTAGAAATTGAGAAGCTAGAAAACGCAATAGTTATCTACTCAAAGATTTCTATTAAAGAAATAGAAGAAATCATTAAGGAAGAAAATATTTTTCTTAATGATGAAGTTAAAGAATTTTTATTACAATCTGATAATCTGGATGTTATCAGAAATGACGTAAAAAAATTATCTTTAATTGAAAATTTGAATATTGATATAGCTAAGCAAGTGATATCAAAATCCAATCAAACGGATATCTTTGATTTAACTGAAGCCATATCAAAGAAAAATTTACTTAAAGCTTTAGATGCTTTAAGTGATATTAGAGCTAAAGGGCAAAGTGATGTTGCAACATCACTCTGTTTAAATAAAAAGTTCAAAGAACTTTATTTAATAAAATCCTATTTAACAAAAGGATTAGGCCAAAATGATATCGCAAATAAACTACGATGTCATCCTTATGTTGTTAAATTAGGGATTAATACAGTAAAAAATTTCACCCTTTATCAGTTAGAGAATGCATTTCTTGAAACTGGTGAGTGTGAAAAACTTTATAAGTTAGGAGTAAAGAATGATATTCTTGAAACTACTCTTATAAAAATATTAAATAGTTAGCTAGTTCAGGGAGATAATATTGTTGTTTGTTCTTCCCTCCTTTAATCACCTGAAAATATGGGTAGATTAATAACTCCGCAGTAAGCGTGGGGAGGGGGTGATATGAGTGTCTGAAACGTTTTATATTATAGTTGTTTTTTGTGTAACAGGACTAATAGCATTAGCTATGGTAGTTATCCAGACTAATATTAATGTACAAGCGTCTGCTAAGAACCAGAAAGGTGAAGAGCACAGTATTCATTTAACCAAAAAAGAAAGAAACAAGTAGCTCTGGCAAGTGCCTACTTGTTTCACAAACAATATATATATTAACGCTTACTGCGTTATTAATCTCCCTTTTCTAAAGTATATCACAAAATATTAAAAAATAT
This sequence comes from Clostridium argentinense CDC 2741, assembly GCF_000816675.1. Lineage (GTDB taxonomy): Bacteria > Bacillota > Clostridia > Clostridiales > Clostridiaceae > Clostridium_J > Clostridium_J argentinense. The sequence goes on from NZ_AYSO01000020.1 coordinate 13,560, forward strand.
AAGTTTTTTTAAAAAATACTTAGGTGTGAGCATTATAATACCTAAGTATTTTTATTCTATAATTAATATGATAAATAAAAATTTAAAAAATGATAGGGCGAAAAGCCTAAAAATGAAAGGGGAAAGTTTAAAAATGTTATATCAAAAATATAGACCAAAAACTTTTCAAGATGTAGTTGGACAAGGTTCTACTACTGAAATACTTAGAAGGCAAGTTAAAGATAAGAAATTTGGACATAGTTATCTTTTAACTGGTAATAGAGGAAGTGGTAAGACTACTTCAGCTAGAATATTAGCTAAAGCAATTAATTGCAAGAATTCCACTAATGGTGAGCCTTGCAATAGTTGCAGTAACTGCGTCTCTATTGACAATGGCACATTTGTTGATGTTATTGAGATAGATGCAGCAAGCAATAATGGAGTGGACAATATCAGAAATATAATCTCTAATATGCAATATGGTCCACAAGAAGGAAATTATAAAGTCTATATTATAGATGAAGCTCATATGCTTACTACTGGTGCAAGCAATGCTTTTCTAAAAACATTAGAAGAACCGCCATCTTATGGTATATTCATCTTAGCTACTACAGATCCTCAAAAGCTACCTGTAACAGTTCTATCAAGATGTCAAAGATTTGAATTCAGAAGAATTCAAAAAGATATAATTCTTGATAGGATAATAAAGATAAGTACTAAGGAAGAGAAAAACATTGAAAAAGGTGCTGCTGATTTAATTAGTAAATTAGCTGATGGATCTATGAGAGATGCTTTAAGTTTGCTGGAGCAAACTTTTTCTTTAGGAGATGAAATTAAGTATAGAGATGTTTCAGAGATGCTAGGCATCTCAATGAATGAAACAATTCTGGAGCTGCTTCACTTTATAATTCAAAAAAATAGCTTAGAAGCACTCGAAAAATTTGCACAAGTTATAGAAAGTGGTAAAGACATCACTTTATTTCTTCAAGACTTCATAAGATCCTGGAGAAATCTTTTAATAACTAAAACAAGTGAAAATGTAGAAAATTTAATAATTGCAACTCCTGAAGAAATACAATTATTAAATATAATTAAAGATAAAATTTCAGTAGAAAGAATTCTAGAAAGCATTAGAATTCTTCAAGAATTAGAGAAGGACCTAAAAATTTCAAATGAAAGAATTGCATTTGAGATGGCAATTATAAAAATGTGTAAGAATGAATCAGAAGGTATTTATAGTATGCTATCTAATATAATAAAGAAATTAGATGAACTATCACCAAACGATACAAATAACCTAATAAATAATGAACTACCTTTTATAAAAGAGGTAGAAAAAGAATTAGAAGAGGAGCTTAGTCAAACTCAAGAACTGTGTCAGGAAGACTATAAATTGATTGAAGCAACTGAAAAAGTTATAGATAAGCTTAAAGAATTCAATAGAATTGAGCTTGCGAATATGCTAGAACAAAGTGCATTTGTAAGAGATAATAATACTCTTACAATAAGTACAAAAGCTGAATATTTAGAGACTATAATATCATCCAGTTCTAATTTAACTGCTGGATTTTCTAAATATTTGGATCAACAAATAACGCTAGATGTAAATATTAATTAATATAAAAAGCAATCGTATAAAACTTTATATGATTGCTTTTTTATTTCATGTCTAATTTAGATTTATAAATTTTAAGAAATGCTTTTATTCTATAATAAAAGTATATAAATAAAATAAAAATTTAAAAAATGATAGGGCGAAAAGCCTAAAAATTTAGGAGGAAATAACGTAAATGTATAGTCGAAATGAATTAGAAAGGTTAAATAGATCCTTAATCCAGCAAGGTCTCTGGGATTCTATACTGACTAAGATTTTTGAAAAATTCTACTATGGCCTTTCATACAAGCAACTTGAAAAACTTACTTTTGAGTTAATAAATCAATGCTCTAGTATAGGCTATGATATTGATGAAATGATTGAGTCATATGAATACTTTAAAAAATGCGGAGCTAAAGAAAATTCGTCATTAAAACATTCTATTTCTTATTGTATTTGTGGGAAGTACATCGGATTAAGTTATCAATTTAATCAAACTTTTAGCAATATTTTTATCAAATATGGATGTACTTTTGATAAAAAAACAAAGCTTTGGCTTGTACCTCACCATGTAGCTACTAAATTACTAAATGAGTTACAGGATGCTGATGCAGACTGCCAAAATGCTATTAATGCTATTATTCCACATATTGATACTTTCAGTGAATTAATAGCAGAGAGTAATAGAAAGCAAAAGTTAGATGAAGCAAAAATAAAAGAAAATGAAGTAAGTTTTCAAGGAAAAAGTCCTACAAATTGTTTAGGAAATTTTCAAAAAGCGCAAAGAAAGTTTCATCTATTGGAACAAAGCTTGCGTGAAAAATCTAGAAATCAAAAAAAAGATAGGTTAAAAAAGTTACTTAAAGATACTTTTAGAAGGCATTAAAGATTTAAGTAATTAAAAAATTGAGAAAGACTGGGGATATAAATATGTCTAAAAATATGTGTAAAATAAAAAATGCAATTTTCAAAACTTTTTTTAAGGATGAAATTAATCATTATAATTTTCTTCTAGAACAATTAGAAGATATTAATAATAAATGTAGAGAAGATTTTTCTAAGTTAAATTGTAAAATAACAAATTTAGAAAAAGATATTGAATCAAAAGATGATTATGCAACAGAAATAAAAGAAGATTTTGAAAAAGTAGAAAAAGAAAATACATTTCTTAAAAATTTCTATCTAGACTATTTAAAAGAAAGAGTCAAAAATTTATCAGAAGAAAATATAAAAAGGCTATATACTGAATCTAAAGAACTTGATTACGAAGGATGGATAGAGTTCCGTATTATAAAGAAAAAAATAAAAATAAATCTATCCGATGAATATTACTATGAAGATAACCTCGGCTTGTTTGAATTCGCAAATGGGTATGAGTTAATTCATTATTATGAACAAGCATCTTATGCAGAAATTGAAAGTAGTGTATTTATAGGAAGTTATGAAAAGTGTTATTATGGAGCCTATGAAGATAACTCTGAATTTATAATTTATAGAAATGAGGTTATGAAAGAAACGATAATCTCAATAGCAAAGGAATATCCAGAAGAAGTGTATTCCCTAATTAATGAAATAGTTAAGGAAGAAGTAGTCGATCTTACAATAGATAAATTTAATGATGGAAAAGCTCACTATTTCAAGCTAGTGGACAATCTCAATATTGATTTGAAGCCATATATTGAGATGCCAATGTATGATGAAAATCCCGATCTTGGGACTTTCCATTCTACTCTTGGTGTTCCGCATCCTGGGCATGGCGATTATTTAATATATGAAGATGGTGAAATTGACTTTATTTCTAGTATGAAAGATTTTAGTGAGGTTTCTTTTTCTCATAAGATGAATACAGAAGAATTAAATGAACTATTGCGAAAACATACCATTAATGAAGTTAATAAAGAAGTGTTAAGCCTAGATTTAAGCTTATCAAGTAAAATTGAAAAATTATATATGGAGATAAGTGCACGAGAGTGTGAATTAGATACTATGAAATATGATGATGAAGGAATTTTCACTGAACAAGATATGAAAGAGCATGAGAGTCGTATTGTAAACTTAAAAAAGCAATTAGCAGCTGTACAAGCAGAATACGATCAAAATTGCAAAATTTAACTTTATATAAAAGAATACTTATATAAAAGAATACTTATATAAAAGAGTATAAGATGATAGGGCGAAAAGCCTAAAAATTTGGAGGGATTAATATGATTTCAAGTAGAAAGTTAATAAAGTTTGGTAGGGATACGTCCATAATGGAGGTCAAAGACAATTTACAAGTTAACGACTTCTGGAACGATACAGGTTTCGTTGAAACTACAGTCCATGGTAAATATTCTCGAATAGAGTTTAATATTGTGGATGTAAAAAATGGAAAGAAAGAGAAAGCTAATGTAGGGGAATTCAAAATGACTCCGTCAGAGCTTGAAGGTCTCTTTCAAATATTAACTAATAGCCCTAATGGAATTAAATTTAAAGAAAGGGCAATTATTTTTAATAAAATGAATAAGGTAGATAGTGACTCATTTACCTTAATGAAAATTCATCATTTCTATAAAAATGATGAAAATCTAAGTCCTGCATATACACTTAAAGTGTCATATGAGGATGCAATGAGGAATGATTCCAAATGGAAATTCTTCATTGAGACAGCAGAAGGTGAGGCAGAATGTATTGAACATAAAAATGGAGGAAGATTATATCATGTGAAAAAAGGTACTTATAAAAAAATAAATGAAGTATCTTTTTATCTAAATAACGCTGAAATGAATTCTTTCATAAGAATTATTTCTAGACATATGAGAATTTGGGAAGAGATAAACTATCCCAAGATGCTAGAATATCGAGCACAATTTGAAAAAAGAGCTCGAGATAACAATTACGATGAAGATACTATTAATACTTGGAATAGCAAACAAACAAAAGCTGAAAAGGTAGAAAAAATAGAGAATGATAAATCTTTAGAATTAACTAAAGAAAATATATTTAACGGAAAGTGTGAAGAATGTGGCTGTGATGTAAAAGAAGTTGTAGCTACTTTCACAAAGCAAATTACTGGGAAAAACTTATGTATTCCTTGTAAGACCAGCTATGTAAACAAACAATCTAAATAAAACATGAAAAAGAGTTGCTTTTATTTTTTTTAATTGCACTCTTTTTTTATTCTATAATATCTTTGATAAGAAATTTAATAATTTAAAAAATAGGCCCTAGGCGGCTAAAAATTAGGAGGAAATTTTATGAAAATAAATAAGGAAATTTTAGTTAGAGCATTAAATATAGTAGAGAAAGGTATTGGAAAAGATACCTTTGTAGTTGCTGAAATTATTAACAACATATTGATACTTTCAGCAAGTGATGGAGAAATAAGAATAAAAACAAAAATAGAAATTGAGGATATTAGTAATCCTTCAAAATTTTTAATGGATAATACGTCTATACAGGTACTAAAATCTATGCCTGATGGAACTTTATCGATAGATTTAAAGGATAATAAAATGCTAATTAAATGTGGAAGAACTAGAAGGACTATAACTCTACCAGACATAGAGTATAAAATAGAGGCTCAAGACGAAAAGCTTCTTCTTGAGTTTGGGTTAAGCAATGAAGATATTTCATTAATAAATAATGTCACCTATTGTAAAGCAACAGATGACATTAGACCTATACTGCAAGGAGTCTATTTTGACCTTGATAATGGCAAAGTGGTTGCACTTGACGGCTTTAGGGTAGAGGTACAAAGTATTTCTAATTTAATTCAGTCTAAAGATCCTGAATTAAATTTTAACTTTGTACTTAAAGCAGAGAAATTACCTCTATTAAAAGCTTTATCAGATACTATAAAAGTGTCTAATAAAGCAAAATGGGTAGAGTTTAGTGATTCTACCACAAGTATTTCCATCAGAAAATTAGAAGGTGCTTATGTACCTTACGGTAACCTAATATCAAAAGGTGAAAAAAAACTAAGAGTTTCACCTTCAGAAATGCTTGCTTCGTTACAAAGAATTAGGATAATACAGGGGGATATTATAACTAAAATAGCAGTTAATCAAAATAAAGTTCTGCTGCAAGCAGCAACTCAATTTGCTCAAGCAGAAGAACAAATTGAGAACGTTGTTAATCATATAGAAGAGGATTTTTTAATAGCTTTCAATACTAATTATCTAATTGAGTTAATGAAAGCTCATCAAAAAGAGGATTATATAGATTTATATTTCTCCTCTAATACGCTTCCTATGATAGCTGAAACATCTTCCTCTGTATCATTAGTTCTTCCAATAAGAATAGCTTAAAAGGAGAAATATTATGATAAATATTTTATCAAATAATACAATTTTTATCATTTTAATTATTTTAGGAATTTTGTTAGTCTTAAAAATAACTAATAAAATTTTTAAAAAAATAACAAGTATTGTACTAACTGTTTATACCATTCTTAAAATACTAACTATGCTTGGTGTAAACACAAATATAATACAATTCTTAAAATAGCAGAAAGGATTTTCCTTTCTGTTTTATTAAAATTTTAATAGTTACAAGGAGGAGTTTAATGATGAATATTGATGTTAAAAATGATCCAAGGCTTAACATATTAAATATTGCAAATAAGTTAGGTATTAGAATTATAAAACCTACTGCTGGTTCTAAAAAGGTTATAGCATTATGCCCTTTTTGTAACGATAGCAGTGGACATCTATATTTAACTATAGAAAATGGTAGATATTATAATGTCTACCAATGTGTAAAATGTGGGAATAAGGGCAGTGGTGTTAACCTTTACGCTAAAATGAGAGGAATAGATACCAAAACTGCTTTCTTTGAATTAATTAATGAGGATAGTGATATCAACTTAATTAAACTATCAAAGCAAATTGTAGAAACTCAGGATAAGAAAGAAGGATTTGAACCTAAACCTATACATTATTTAAACAAGGTATATGAATCTTTTTTAGATTTGCTACCTTTATATGAGTATCATAGAAAAAACTTAATGAATAGGGGATTATTCGAGAATACAATAAATTCAAAAAAATATAGATCCATTCCTGATAACTATAATCTAAGGCAAGATATATGCCTTAAGTTAATTAGAAAATATGGAAATAATGCTCTTGAAGGGGTAAGTGGATTCTATATTAATAGATATAATAAATGGGATTTCTACTCTCCTGCAGGTATGCTGATACCTTCAAGGAATATTAATAGAGAAGTTCAAGGATTTCAAATAAGATTCGATAAACCTAAGAATAAAAAAAAGAGGTATAAAAATTTTTCAAGTGCCGGCTTTTACAAAGGAACTAAATGCATTCCTCATGTCCATGTGGCATGGAATACTAAAGAAATTGGAAAAAGAGTAGTTATAACAGAAGGTCCATTAAAAGCAGATATAGCTACCCAATTTACTAACATTACATTTTTAGGACTACCTGGAATAGGTGCTCTTCATAGTGAATTAGTTAGTATATTAAAAGAAATGATGCCATATCAAGTTGATATAGCTGCTGATATGGATATACTTGATAAGATTCCGGTACAAATTGCTTTAAGCAATTTAAAACAGAGATTAAATGAAAACTCATTTAAATATACAGAAAAAAGATGGGAAAATATTTATCTCAAAAATAAGGATATAAAAGGAGTAGATGATTATCTTTTATATCTTTATAAGGAAATGCTATTAAAGCGAAAGAAGGTCATTTAAAAGGCTATCTTAAAAAGATAGCCTTTTAAAAAATAATAATAATTTATTTATAGCAATCTAACACATCTTTATCAATTTCTTCATCAATCTTATCAGAAGAAACTTCTATATGTTCGTTACTAGAATATTTTTCTTCTTCATCATTCTTTGATGGTTCTTCAAGCTTATCGTATTCATCGTTATCTAATAGTTCTTCATTATTACTTAATGATTCTTCAGTGCTATTCTCTTCATCATCAATTGTTAGTTCTTCAACGTTATTATCATCTAATAATTTCTCTTTATCTTTATTTTTTTTACTTCTTCTCTTTTTCAATACATAAGTTTCTTCTATTCCTTCTGGGAATAAGTGTTTTTTACTTACAAAATCTAAATTAATTAGATTAGTTATATACATTGAAAAATTTCCGTTAAAGTATTCATCAGCGATTATATTACCTCGTCTGGTTGTTTTGTCGTCAATGCTTATCATTCTACTTTTGCTTTTTGATTTGGTCATAGACTACATATAAGATTAAAACTTTAATTTTAATCTATGCCTCCTTTCTTGTTCTAAGTTTTATTTTTTTTGCTTTAATGCTTTAAAAATATTCCCAATAGTAAACTCATACATACCTAAGCTTTCTAAATCCACAGCATATTCTTGAGGAATATATAAAAGCTTAGCGGTAGATTTAGTACTGATATTATCTAACTTTTTTTCTAATTGATTTCTCATAAGTATAGATCCACCACCATAAACGCAAATAATATCAACCTCATTATTTGCTCTTTGAAGCTCACGCATTACGTTGTGTAATATTGCATTCGCTTCTTCTTCAATGTATCCCTCAATTATTTCCATTGCTGCTTGATGGAATTTATGTTCGGGTTTTCTTATTACAGTACTATAATTTTGTCTAGAATAATTCAATAAATTAACTTCTTCTTTGAATTCGTTCAAAGATTTATCAATTGCATGGCCAATTCCATTATTGCTTCCTTCTATAAAATTAGGATCAAAAACAAGTCCATTAGTTATTGGATACTCTGTAGTTCCTTCTCCTATTGCGACATGAAGAATTTTCTTATTTTTAAAGTGAGTCCCATCTACATTGGTATCATATTTCTTATTAAATTCTTTAAAAATATCTTTGTATTTATCATTTGTCAAAGCATGAATAGCAGTAACTCCTTCCGGAATAGTTTTTACTGTATCAAAGTTAACTTCTACATCTGCTCTAATGTTACCAACATGTACAGTTACTTTGTGCTTTCCTTGAAATTTATTTGAAAAAAATTCAGCATTTGCTTTAGAATATTGAGTTACTGGTAGAGCTGTAGTCATGTCTACATCTACCAGTATACGTTTATTTAAGTCTTTATCAACCTTATACGCTTCTTTAACAGCATATCCCGCAATTTGACCAACAGTATTTATAATTACTATATCTGAGTCAATTTTATTGTTATCAACTCCAACCTCTATATTTCTTATAGTATTACCACTTCTCAGTGCATAATCTCCAAGATAATATATTCCTGGTGCAGCTGATGGTGAATCTATTGTTATAAGTAAATTACTCTCTATATTTTCAACGACAAATTCAGGGTTAACTTCATCTAACATAGGAAGTTTCCTAACTTTAGAAACTACATTAGGTTGCGCTATATTATATCCATTGATTACGATATCATGTTCACTATTGCCATTATCACTTCCAACTTGGCAATTTATTTTTATAAAATCTTTATCCATAAAAACATTACTCCTTTATATGTATGTTATATATTTACTATATATATTATATATAAATTATATTAATATTATATATATATGTCAATATATCCATTTTTTAAAAAAATATATAAAAATAAAAAAATAAAAATTTTTTTAAAAAATTTTATTTTTTTATTTTTTTTGTTCTATAATACTTTATAGTAATTCATTTTTATTTAAAATATTTATTGCAAAATATATATGTCGAACTTTGTATTTTTTTGAAAACATTTGTTATAAAATACATATGTCGAATCTTGTATTTTTTTCAAAATATATTTTTAAATTCAATTATTTACTAATGAAATTCTAATTGCTATAATATATAGGGCATAACTGCGCCTATTTTTAGGGGACTAAAAATGAAAAAAGTAAACTAATTTAATTGGGGGAGGGAAAATGTTGAAATCAGAAATTATCATAAATTTTTATAAAAGTAATCCTACATTAACTAATAAAGAAATTGCTGAACACTTTAATGTTTCCCCACAATACGTGAGCAAAATTCTAAAAGGTCAAAAAGAAAATGTTACGCAAAAAATAACGCAACTATATTTTGAGAAAAAAATGTCGATTACTGAAATACATATAGAATTAAACGTGTCTATGCCAACTATAAGAAAAATTCTTAAACTAGAGAACTTGAAATTCGTAGAAGAAAAAAGAAGAAGAAAAGAAGCTACTCAGGAAAAGAGAAAGCTTAATAAAAAAAATACTTACATGACTAGTGAGAAAAGATTAGAAGACATAGAAATTATGGCTCAGCTTAAGCGTTTACAAGCCATAACTGCAAAACAAGATAGTAGGAGTAGAAAGCTTTCTACAGAAGATATGGTAAAACAAAACTTACAACATTATAAATACAACATAGAGAAGGAAAGATTAGAATTAGATATGAATTGTTCTATCCCGACAGGGATACCTAAAAAATATTCAGTCAAACAGCATATAGTCAAAAATAAAACCTATACAGAAGGAATTGATGGAACTCAATTGCAGAATACTGTATGAGTATGAGTAAATATCACGATCACACTTTACTTAGAAAAGCTAAACTGGAAAATTCTGAACAAGCTAAACAAGAATTATATTTTAAATATGAGAATCTTATATTTAAAATGGCAACCGCTTATAAATCTTGTGGCATCGACTTCGATGATCTTGTTGCAGAAGGAACAGTTGGCTTTTTTTATGCTATTGAGCGTTTTGACCTAGAAAGAGATGTCAAATTTAATACTTATGCTGTAAATTGGATAAGAGAAAGAATCCTGGATGCAATAAAAAAAAGCTATAGGAAAGTTGGGGTTCCTTATTCTAAACTCTCCACAATAACTAAATTAAAAAAGTTAAGTAGAGATGCTGATTTATTAGGTCTTTCTGAAGAAGAGAAAAAAATGTACTTAATCAAAAACTTGAAAATCACTGAAGAAAAGTTAGATGAATTAAATAAAATTAACTATTCATTGTCTAATATTCAAAGTATAGATGATGAAGGAGCAGAAGTAATTATAAATTTGAGAAGTCCTGATGTGGAAAATGAGGTTCTAGCAAATGATTTAAAAAGTATTTTAAAGAAATCATTTGAGATCTTAACCGAAGAGGAAAAATTTATAATTACTTCTTTATATTTTGAAAATAAAACTTTAAAAGATTTAGTTTCCCCAGAAATAGATTTATACACATGCTCAAAGCTTAAAAAGCAAGCATTAAAAAAATTAAAACATCATTTATCCCAAAAGAAAGTTTCAGATTATTTATAATAAAAGGAGGTGAAATTATGTTATTTAGTGCATTAGCTACTATGGCTTTAAGTGCTGATTCGAGCTTTTTAGGTGATCCTGTGAGTGCAGATGAGCTAGGAAATCGTATGGCATTAGCCATGCGGGAAATAGGGAAAATACTAGATAAACTTTTAGTTCCCTTAGTTGTAATTTTTACAGTTATTGCAGTAATGCTAATAATTGTAGGCAGTATGTCAAAATCAGGTACCCTAAAAAAGACAGGGGTAATGATGTTTCTGTGCGAATGTGGAGGAATTTTATTATATTTTAGTATCCCATTAGTACTTGGATTTTTAAGACATATATCAGATATACTAAACGGAGTTTAACGGAGTTTAAATATGAGAAAAAAGGCTAAAATTATAAATAAGAATTTAAAAGGATTTAATTTTAACGAATTAGTATTTATTATTCAAAAAAATAGTAAAATACTAGGAAAAACTGTGAAGGAACTCTACGATATGGAAACGGATGAAGTTGCAATTATTAAAGAAAAAGATAGTACAAATAAGGATATTGATATTTATTTAATTAAAAGAGAAGATATTCAATTAATAAAGTGAGATAAATTATAAGTATGGATACTTTATTAAAAAGTTATGTAGAAAAAATAATAAATACCCTTGCTACACCTGCTAGAATTATTGGAGGTGTATTAATTGTGCTATCAATAGCCTTAACTTCAATACAACTTATTTTGTCTAAAAAAAGTGAAACTAGGACAGAAATCATAGAGCAATTACCGTATATAGCTATAGCTTCTTTTGTATTAGGAACTTTGGCTACAATACTTGGTTTTTTCAATACATTTACAAAATAAAGGAGGACAAGCTTAATGTCAAAAATAGCGAATTTAAAATCTTTAATAAATACGATGACTTATGCTGCATCATTTTCATTAGATAAAAGTACTACAGCTGATCAAATAGGTAACTCTTTAATAGAAAAAGTTCAAGTCCCTCTACGAGTGTTTGGTGGAGTAGCAATAGTATTTTCTCTTGCATGCGTAGCTTTTCTTATGATGTCCAAAAAAAGTGACAAGAGAACAGAAGCTATGGAACGATTACCTTGGATTGCTGGAGGCTCATTTTTTCTAGGTTCATTAACACTTATTGCATCATTCTTCTATGGTCTTGGTAAATAGTATCAATAAAAAATAGCATTAATGTTATAAGCATTAATGCTATTTTTATTTAAAAAAGTATTATCAGGAGGTGTTGAAATGAGAAGATTTACCGTTCCTTTTGATATTGATTTTGAAGATAAAATTATAGGTGGTAAATATTCTTTAAGGCAAGCTGGATGGCTAATACTCCCTATCTTTTATGCATTTTTTTCTTTTTCTAATAAAAACTCATTTATTAGAAACGGTAATATTATATGGATTTCTGTCATTTTTAAGATATTCATAATTGGATTATTAGGGTTTGTTGCAATTATTTTTGCCTTTCATAAGAAAAACCAAATTAACTATGATAAATATTTATTAAAACTATTTAAATTTACATGTAGAAAGAAAATATTTAAATCTTATGAATAAGGAGGTGAAAATTAGTATGAAGTATTTAATATGCTCATACTAAAAAGTATGTTTACAAAAAAGAAAACTATCGATAAAGATCCTAAAAACTTAAATTTATCATTAAATGATAAAGATAAAAAGAAAAATAAAAAGAAAAATATAAAAAATGATTATATTCTTAAAGAAATAATGGGTATTAAAAATATATTTCCTTATAATTCATCTGGAAATGCTTGTATTGAAACATATGATGGATTTAGTATTATAATCACTTATTCAACTAAAGATATAGAATTATTAACTCATGCAGAGCAGACTGTATTTGAAGATAGTATAATATCATTTTTAATGTCATTAAATTTCCCAATTAAATACAAAACTACTACAACTAAATATGATTTAAAGGACTTCAAAGAATGTATTAATGCAGAAAAGACTAACAATGAAGTCATTGAAGAATATAGGAGTAATTTAACTAATAAAATGGAAGAACTAGAAGCAAATAAGCTAACCTATATTAGAAAAAACTATCTTAGTGTTTCTTGTTCAAAATTTCCAGATGACAAAAAAAGAACAATGCGAGAATTATCAGCTAGATTAAGAACAGTATTAACTGGTATAGGAAATGCAGATATTAAATATCGCATACTAACTGTTAATGAAGTCTATCAATTATTCTATGATTCATTTAATAAAAATTCTAACTTATCAATTCAAGATTTAATTCAAAATGGAAGTTTTGATTTATATTCTGAGGGAATCGGAACAGTATATAATATCCACTCAGAAGAAGAGAATATAACCCTTGAAGAAAAGCCTATAATTCAAGAAGAAGGTTTAGAATTTGATGATGATATCATTGATATAGAAAGAATTGCTGATAGCGATGTATTTGAAAATGGTACGATATCACTATTAGATATTATAAAACCAGATGTATTTGAAGAAAAGAAAGATCATATATTTTTAGGTAGTGATAGGCTCTGTAGAATGTTTTCTATATCATCATTACCTAGAAATTTAAATATTGGTTTTTTTAATGAATTTTTCTCACAATTAGGTGTAGTAGATTTCAATATTTATATTGAAAATATACCAGATGGTCAAATTATTAGAAAATTATCAAGTAGATATTCAAAAATTTATTCTAATATTGCAATCAAGAGAAAAAATAATGAAATTCCAGATTACGATCAAGAATTAGCTGCAAAAGATTTAGATAATCTTAGAGAACTAATACAAACTAATTCTGATAGAATGTTTTACTGCCAAATTCTATTCACTATATGGGCAAAAAATGAATTAGAACTTAGTGAAAAAAGCTCTTTATTTCAAGATATTTGTGCTAGAAAAGGATTGTTAACTAGAGCCTTAATATTTGATCAAAAGAATGCTTTTATAAATACGTTACCTATAAATCGCATGCCATTTAAAGAGAATTTAAGAAATATAAATACAGGAGCTGGCACAAGTCTATTTCCTATTGGAAATACTGAGCTATCTCACAAATATGGATTATATTATGGAACAAATCTTATAACAAATAGTCCTATCGTTTATGATAATTTTATTGGTCAAAGAGGCTCTGCTGAGCTAACTAATCCAATGATTTTTATTGTTGGAAAACCAGGTTCGGGAAAATCTGTACTAGAAAAAATTAAAATATCTAGAAGTCGGTTAGCAAATCAGCTTAATGTAATTCTAGATCCTGAAGGCGAATATCGAAATTTAATTAATAAATTGGGTGGTAAATACATCACTCTTAAATCTGGAGAAAAAAGTGGTATAAATCCATTCGATTTAGAGGTTGAATTAAATGACAAAGGTGAAATGTTTATAGATTTATACGGGAAAATGGCTGAAATCAGACAAATGATTTCTCTATTTATAAAGCATTACCGAGGTGAACCTTTAAGAGGAAAGGAGCTGACTGGATTAGAGTCAGCTCTTAAAAAATTATATACCATCGACAGAGGAATCACAAAAGACCCTAAAAGTTTATATGAGGATAGTTCTACAGGAATGGGAAGTATTAAAAAGCAATTACCTATTCTATCTAATTTGAGAGACGAACTTAATGAAAATGAAGATACAAAAGAAATAGCAGAAATAATGAAATTAATAACAGGAGATTCTATGATGGCAATGTTCGATTGTCAATCTGATCCTGAAATAGATATTAAGAATCCTCTAATTGCTTTTAATTTAAAGCAACTAGATGATTTTACTCAATACTTTGCTATGACTAATATATTAACTTGGATTTGGTCTAAATATTCAAATTGGCAATATAAAGACTTATTTAAAACAGTTTCTATTGATGAAGGATGGGTTTTTGCTAGACCTGACAGAGCTGAATCTGTAGAGTTCCTAAATCAATTATCACGCCGAGGTCGTAAATATAAATTATCTTTAGTTATAGCATCTCAAAACATTGAAGAATTTCTTAGTACGCCCAATGGAAAAACAATTATTCAACTTTGTGCAACCAAATTTATTCTCAAGCAAGATCCTAATGTTGCTGAAAAAATAGTAGAATTTTTTGGACTTTCATCAAATTGTCGAGGCTATATAAGCAATTTCCAAAAGGGTGAAGCATTGCTTATAACAGAAAGTGATGTTACTTTAATGAAAGTTGAACTTTTTGATTTTGAACATCATTTTGCTCTTACATAAGGCGGGTGATAGCACATGAATTCACAAGTATTATTTAATATAATCAGATATATGGGACTGTTAGTTACATTTTTTTCTATCGTTATTCTCTGTTATCAGCTAATAATATTTAGAAAAAAACCCGAGAAACGTACTGAGAGCATGAAAGGCTTTCTCAATATAGCTATAGGGCTATTGATAATAGGAAATACATTAACTATATCATCATTTTTGCTTAATACTAGAGAAGCAATTAATATAGAACAGTCTATTGAAAGACCAGTATTCGATGATGTTAAAAACTCCTTTGAAGAGGATAAAGGAAATTTTATTGAAAAGGCATTAGCTGGTCTTCTAAATTCAGTAAATGACTTTGTGCTTGGTTCAGAAAACAAAGAAGGAATTGCTAAAAAGCTCTTAGGCTTTGAAAATCTAAGTGAATTATTCTTTGATAAGACGTCAATTTCACTATCAGGAATATCAGATTCCAAGAAAAGTAATAATAATAATTCTGTCGGGCCTTTAAGCGAAAAAGAATGGAATATTTGTATGTCAGTGTACTATTCACTTCTCGCACTTACTATTCCATTTATAATCGTTATGGTTGGAAAAACAGGGATTATGTATATATATAATTCAACTTCAACTGCAAAATTAGAAGAAGTAAAAGAAGATATTAAAAGATGGGTATTTGTAATTATTCTGTTAGCTATAAGTTTTGTATTCGTAGAAATATTTTTTAAATTCATTACAGCAATCTCTGATATGTTCTACGCGAAATTTAGTAGTACGATTAAATCGTCTCCAATAATGGGCGCTAGTAAATCTTGGGACAGTTTAAAAAGTGGTTCGTTAATTATAACTGCAATACTGAAATTCCTATATTGTGGGCTATATCTAAAAATAAATGCAGCTTTTATAGCAAGAAAATGGGTATTAATAATAATGTTATCTTTAAGTCCTATAATTTTTTGTTTATGGGGAATAAATAAAAAAGTCCAAATTTTTGATATTTGGATTGGTGAAATAATCACTAACGCTGTTATGGGGCTAACTTATGGCATAGTATTTACAATAATTTCATTGTTTATTGTAAATGGTACTAATATCATTATGCTTATTATAGGTATGAAAATGGCAGTTCAGCTTGCTGAGACTCTGAGGAATGGACTGCAAGGATTCTTTACAAGAATGGCTGGTATTAACGAAATGAAAGCTGGTATTGGAGGATTAGGTGCAGCATCTGACATTGTTGCCGGTGCTTTTAATGTATTTAGAACAAGTGGAAGTAAAGGAAATATACTTAATAACTCTGTACCAGATACATTTAGTAATGTATTTAAAAATAATACTGATTCTAATGTGCCTGGAGGAGGTGCAAGTACCCAATCTATTGGTAGAAAAGCAAATATTGGTCAATCATTGCATACTAATAGTAATGGTAGTGGTAATACTAATGCTGATTCCAATATAGATTCCATGTTACCGAATAATGATGATTTTTCAAATTCATTTGCAAGTGAATTACCTATAGGGAATTCAACAAACTCATTTGCAGATGAAACTCCTATAAATAGTTCAATAGATTCATTCACAGGTGAGACACCTATAGGTAATTCAGTAAATTCATTGTCAGATGAAACTTCTATAGGAAGCTCAATAAATTCATTTGCAAATGGAACACCTATAGGAAGTTCAGCAAACTCATTTGCAGATGAAACTTCTATAGGAAGTCCAATAAATTCATTTGCAAATGGAACACCTATAGGAAGTTCAGCAAACTCATTTGCAGATGAAGCTTCTATAGGAAGCTCAATGAATTCTTCTGCAGGTGGAACTTCTATGATGAGCTCGATGAATCTAAACAAAAAAGCTCCTCACTATAATGGTACTAATATAAATAGCCCTAATAGTAAAATGGAGCCAAATTTAAATGCGGCAGTTAACATTGGTGGACAAGCTGCAAACCTAAAGGGTCGAGAGGCAGTAGATTATATGAAAACTAAAATTGGTGAGGATCAAGAATTTGCTAATGTCCTTAATCAAAAATATAATCAATATAAGTCTCCAAACTTTGCTAATGGTGTTGGTAATTTGCTTACAGGTGGAGATTCTGAACTTAAAAATACAAGTAAAAATATTACTTCTATAGCAAGTGGATTTTCTAATACAGTAGCTATGGGAAGAGCATTATATTCAGCTGGCAATCATATAGCATCTCAGAGGAATGGTGGAAAAGCCACATTCAAAGAATCACTTTCAACTGCAAATGAAATGTTAAGAGGGAAAGATGTAAAAATGAATGATAACAATACTATCGAATATAACCAAGGCGGTAATGTTTCAGGTATGTTTAGAGGTACAAGATTAGTTGCCTCCGCGATTGCAAACAATGAAGCAAAAATAGGTAAAATCCTTGTTAATAATTCCATGCAAAGTAATTTGAACAAAACTTATACAGATTGGTCGCAAATAGGTAAAATACAAAGCAGTTAATGCATACTCTAAATAATATAACTTGTTGACAATGACAACATTATATGTTAAAATTAATTAACATATAATTAGAAATGAGTTGATATTATTGTTAATTATAAAAAAGCCAAAAAAAGATTTGTATATAAGAGATAAAAAGCATATAGCAGGATTAGCATTATCAGCGTTTAGTCATCTTAAAACACATGATAAAGAAGTTTTAATATGTTGTTTTATAGATGAAAACAACAAACTAATTGAAATTGATCTATGTGCTGAAGGTACTAAAGATGAAGTATCTTATCCAAGAATAGAATTAATTAAAAGATGTATGGCACTTGGAGCGGATAAAATAGCAATTTATCATACTCATCCCTATAAAAATTCTTTAATATATTCTTCATCCGATTACGAAACGTTTAATATTTGTAATATGTATTGCAAAGAGTTTGGTATTCAATTAATAGAGGATGGAATATTAGATTTTACAAGAAATACATTTCTAAGTATAGATAACAATATTTATACTTGTAATATCGAAAAATTAAATTTAAAAACTATTAAAAATGAGTTTTTTTATACATTAAGAACTATATTCTTAACAAGACATAAAGTTAATTCAATCATCCCCCTTATGCATATAAAATAGCCACGATTTAATATCGTGGCTATTTTTTTATTAGGAGGTAGATTTAATGCGTCTAAAAGATAAGGCTAAACACTATGTTAAATCAAAAGCCAAAAAGTTTTTTAAAAAACTACTAATTAAATTAATGATTCCATATGGAGCAATAATTTTAAGCTGTATGTTGTTAATAGCCATTATCTTCTCGATGTTCCAAGGAACTTCGTCGGAAGGAATATTTGATAATGAATTGTCTATAGAAGATAATATGAAAATACAAACTTACGTAGAAAATAGAGTTAATGACGTAAATAGCTTTGAAACTGATTATTTTGCAAAAGATTTAACACTTAGAGTTAATAAATATCAGATAATAAATTATATTTCATATCTTAATACGTATGAAGAAAATTTACCAAAAGGTAATATTACACTAATAAATCATTACAAGAAGTTAGCAGATAAAGCTATTGAAGACTTAAGTCCTCATTTTGAGTATGATGAGATATCTGGAAATATAAAAAAAGAATATAAAGCATGGATAAAAGACTGGCATAAAATGAATGGATTTAAAGATAAGAATGGTAAAGATATTAAATATGACTTAACTAATAATATAAATAAATTAAATCCTTCAAATTATCCTATAGGTCATAAAATATATGACTATGCAAATAAAAAAGTATATGAAGTTGTAGATAATTCTAAAAAATCTTTTAGTCTTATTGGGAATGATAAACCTTCATCTTTAGCAAATATAATGTTTTTAGATAATAATTCTATACTTCCTGACGCTGATACAGTAACAAAAGACGCCATGGCTTATATAATTTCTGAAAATAAAACTTACTTTATTAAAGAGAATTTAGAAACTATAAAAGAAAACATGACGGAAACAGTAAAGTTATTAACTAGAGCTGTAACATTTAAAAATGAATATACCTATGAATATAGAATTGAAACCGAAATTATTCAAGGTACCGCAGATGGAACGGAAGAAGGTAAAGTAGAAGGAGACATTCAAATTGAAATTAAAAAGCCTATTTTAGTTAAAGAAAATGTCAAACACAATGAAAATTTTCTTAAACTTAAAGAAACAATATCAAAGATAAATAAAGATGAAGATATGGACTTTGTTATTGCATTAATAGAACAATCTAAAGATACTGAATTTAATTGGTTATTCAGTGATGGCAATAATATAAACTTAGATAATACTTTAATTGGAAATGATGTTCCTCAAGAATTTATGGAATATTTCAATGAAGTTAGCGGCATAGTAAATGTTCCTTCATGGCTCCTAGCGTCAATGGCTAAGCATGAAAGTGACTATGATCCTAAATGTGTTACTCAAGGTCCTGGAGGAAGTGCATATGGAATGATGCAAATATGGCAGCCAGATTGGGAAAATTATTATTATAATAGCGGATTAAATAAATTTTTAGCTAGTAATGGTTTTACTACTGCTTCAGCTCAACAAGCTTGGGATATATTTTTATCATCTCCAAAAGTTCAAATTCTTGTAGGTGGTTGGGAAATTAATAGATACTTAAATTTATCCTTACATAACTACAAAATAATAGATTCTAATTCAGGTTTTAATACTCAGAATATGACTCTAATAAACTGGAACAAACTTAATACTGATAAACAAGCTTATGATATCGTAGGTAAAGGCGTTGCTATGTACAATGGTGGTCCATACTATGGATGGAATGCCGATATACATGGTAACGGTATGATTGCTACCTATGTTAAAAGGGTATTAAGTACAGGTGTTTTATATGGTTCAAATAGTGCTATTGTTCAAATTGCAATGAAGTATATTGGTACTCCATATTTATGGGGTGGTAGCACTCCAGAACAAGGTGGAATGGATTGTTCTGGTTTTATGCAATATATTCATAATAAAATAGGAGTTGATATAACTAGGACAACTTATACTCAAATAGATTATCCTGGCTTTGATTCGGTTCCTTCAAGTAGTATACAAGCAGGAGATTTAATTTATTTCTCATATGGTTCAGATCCTCCTCACCATGTTGCATTATATATTGGAAATAATCAATTTATACATGCTTCTGGAGATGAACAAGATACTACTGTTTCAATTGCAATGCAAAGAGGACATAAAGTAATGATCTCTCAAGTGAATGATTATTGGAAAGGCCTAACATGGCATATACGAAGATTAAAAAGATAATATTAATTAGGAAGCAGCCAATTTAAATTTGGCTGCTTTTTTTTGTGTAGGAAATTATAAAGATAACGATAGCAAAGCATAGATATTAGATAAAGATTTAGTGTATATAGAAAGGCATAACATTATGTTAAACCTTTTTTAAATAAATATTTTAAAATTCATAGGTAGTGAAAAAATGAAAGGGGATTAATAATGATAAGCAAAAGAACAAAAAAGATTATATCTAAAACATTGATGGCGGTGATGTTATCAAGTATGACACTAAATGGAGTACAACACTTAGCCTATGCTCAAGAAGCTACTCAGCAAAACGATTTCGAGAGTAGCGTAATGGTTGAACATGATGATAATGAAATTGTAACTGAATCAGAATGGGAAGGACAATTATGGCTTTATGAAGCTGTTAAGTCTCAATTTGATAATAAAGCTATAGCTGAGGTGACGTATGGGGATTTGCTAAAAGTTAGGTCTATAAAGTGCCAACCTAATGGAAACTCTGAAAAAAGACATATACCAAAACTTATTGGATATTTTAAAAATGCATACGCTATAGAGTTACCTAATATGGGATTAGAGGGTAGTATACCTGAAGAACTATACACTATGAAGAAGTTGGCTACTTTAGATATTAGCAATAATAAAGTAAGCGGTATGATTAGTCATAAAATTGGCGATTTGAGAAACTTAACTTGGTTTTATATTAATAACAACAATTTTACAGGAGAATTTCCTAAAGAAATTGGTAATATACCAGGACTTAGGACATTAATTATAGGTAATAACGACTTTACAGGAATATTTCCTAAAGAATTACGTAATTTAAAGCTATTTGAAATTGATATACAAAATACCAATATAACAGGTACCATATTAGAAAATATAATAGATATGACTGAATTAGAGAAAGTAAATTTATCTAATTCTAAATTTGAAGGTGAGATTCCTGTTAAGATAGGGCAATTGTGGAAATTAATAACACTGGATTTAAGTAATAATAATTTTACTGGTACTATACCTAAAGAAATTGTTAAATCTATATATTTGAAAACTTTAAAATTAAATGATAATTATTTTACAGGGCCTGTTCCACAAGAATTTAGTAAGCAATTTTCCTTACAAGCAGATATAAGTAATAATCCTCTTGTAGGAGAATATTATGCACCTAAAGATAATGCAAAAATAAATTATCAAGGAACTTATGTAAATTCAAGTATAGAAGGAATAAATAAACTAACTCCTATAAAAGTAAAGGCATCTGTCAATGAAGAAGTAACCATATTTCAACCTATGGAAGATCTAGGCGAATATTATGATTATGATGTAGAAGAAAAAGAAGGCTACTATATTATGCGACAAGATAAAGATAGATTAAGCTTCAAGCCTACAAGAGAAGGTATTATAAACATTAAAGCAATTGCTAATTTTAGTGATTGGGGATTAACACCTTATAATGGAGTTACAAAAAGTATAAGGTTAGAAATAGATACTGAATATAATAGACTTACGATTAAATTACCTGAAACAATAAAATTTGAAGAACTTACAGATTTAGATTCTAAGACTAATAAATATCTAAAAGAGTATATTAATAATTCTGATGTTAATTTAGAAGTTAGGGTAAAGAATGAATTCGCTTATGTAACTGCTAAAGACGAAGAAGATTACCATTGTAATTACTATAACTCTAAATTAAAGAAAAATATTTTAGTTCAGGATATCAAAATACCCATAGAAAAAGGAACAGAGGATAATAGTGAGCAATTACAGCTAGAACAAGAAGCTAAAGACGCTGTTGTGAAAGCTGAAAATACAAGAAAAAAAGCTGATATAGATGCAGCTAGAGAATTAGTAACTAAACTAAAAAATGAAACTTTAAAGTCAGAACTTATAGGCAGACTTGATGCTATAAAATCAGTAGAAAATGACGAAAAAGAGAAAGAAACTTTAGCTATAGCTTCAGTTGAAAAAGCTGAAAGCAGTAGAAAGCAAGAAGATATAAATAAAGCTAAAGAGCTAGTTAATCAGTTAAATAATTCTACATTAAAGGAAGAATTAATAAATAGACTAGAAGCTATTAAATCTATAGAAGAAGAAAATAAAGAGGAATTAGAAAAGAAAATTCAAGAAGCTCAATCTGCTTTAGATAAAGCTAAACAAACTAAAGAAGAAAAAGATATAGAGAGAGCTGCTAACTTAATAAATGAATTACCTTCATGCAAGGAAAAAGACAATCTTAGAAGTGAGCTAGATAAGTTAATACTAGACATAAATAACGAAAAAGATGAAGAATCTAAAATAAAAGAAGCAACTAAGGCGGTTATAAAAGCTGAGTCAAGCTGTAAATATGGAGATATAAATACAGCTAAGATATTAGTAAATACTTTAAAAATAAGTGGTACTAAGACTGATTTATTAGGAAGAATTGAAGCAATAGAAAGATTATGTGCTGAGAAGTTAGAACAAGCTAAACTTGCTTTAGAAAAAGCAGAGTTAAGTAGAACAAAAGCTGATATAGAAATAGCTAAAGATACTATATCTCAACTACCTAACATAGAAGATAGAACACCTCTTTATGATAGGTTAAGTAAAATATTTACTTTAGAAGATGAAATGGCTGAAATTGCAAAAGGAGAAAAGGCTGTTGCAAAAGCAGAAAAGAATAGAAGGGATGCAGATAGAGAAGAAGCATATACTATTGTAGATACTATAAAAAATTCTGATAAAAAATTAGAATTCTATGATAGATTAAAGGCCATAGAAACTATAGAGGATATATATAACAAACGTGAACAAGCTGTAGAATTACTTGTTCAAAAAGCAGAAATATCAAAATCTATGGTAGATGTTGAACATGCAAGGAATGAAATGTACAAGCTACCTATAGAATTTAGATTAATAAATAAAAAGAATTATAGACTAGATGTTATTGAGCTTATGGACAGACTAAAATCAATAGAAAAATCAGTTACCAATAGTACAGGTCCAGGTCCTAGAGCTAAAAATATGTCAGCGAAAAAGTTGATAGCTGATATTGAAGAGTTTAGCGGTTTAACTGAAGCTGAAATTGAAGATATGATATTAAATGCTGAAAAGTCATTAGAGAGAAATGATATTGATTCAGCGAGAAAAGAATTGTTTAATTTATATCAAGTTCAACAATCAATGAATGATAAACCTCTCAGATTGGATATAGCTGATTTACGTATACGAACTATGACATATATAGAAGATAAACAAAAAGATGATACAACTACACCTGAAATAAAAGATAAGCTAGACGATCTAAAAGATGTTGTAGATAACATTGTTAAAGATGGAAAAGTTGATGATATACAAAATGACTTAACAGATGTAGTCGATACAGTAAAAGATATAGATAGAGATATAGTAGAAGGTATAACAATTACTGATGGAAGTGAAAAACCAGAATTAATAGAGCATATACCTGATACTGATAATGGTAATGGAAACGGTAATACTGGTGGAAATACTGATAATGGTAATAACAATAATGGAAATAGTAACGGTAGTGACAATGGTAGCGGAAATAGTAGTAGTGGAAGTAATGAAACTGTAACTCCGCCTTCAACTAAACCAAATGAAGAAAAGACTGATAAAACTGTCATTAAAACAACTTTTGAGCTTGCTGATGAGTTAAAAGTAGATGGTAAATTAAAATCTGTGATAATAACGACAAATCAAGATTTTGCAGACGCTTTAACAGCCACACCACTAGCGGCTAAAGAGAAAGCTCCGATATTATACGTAGGACCCGGAGCAACTAACGATACACTAGACTATGTAAAATCAAATATAAAAGAAAAGGGTAAAGTATTTATCATAGGAGAAACAGGAGCTATTTCTCAGGATATAGAGTCTAAATTAAAGTCTATTAGTAATAATGTTACTAGATTAGGTGGGAAAGATAGATATGAAACTAATGAAAAGATATTAGAACAAATAAATGTGAGAACTGAAACACCTATCTATGTTACCTCAGGGTTAGATTTTGCAGACGCAGTTACAGTTTCATCTAAAGCTATAGAAAATGAAGGAGCTATTATTTTAACTAGAAAAGATATTACCTCTGAAATTTTAAAACAGTATGTAAATAAATCCAAAAATAAAGAAATAGTCATTATTGGAGGTACTGGAGTAATAAGTGATAAGGTAGAAAAAGAGTTAAATAATGAAGGTATGACCGTAACAAGACTTGGAGGAGCAGATAGATATGAAACATCCATCAAGGTAGCTGATTCTATGAAATCTAGAAAGACTTATGTTATTAAAGGTGACGATTTTAAACATTCTATAAATTATGGAGTAAAAGCAGGTTTAGAAAAAGCTTCGATTGTATACGGAGATAAAAACTCTAAAGAGCTTAAAGAGTTCCTTAAAAATCAAACAACAATAACTAGAACGTTTATTAAATAAATAGAGGGGGGATTACCCCCTCTATTTTTATTACAGGATTAATTTTTGTAGTAAGGAGATAAAAAACATGAAGCTAGCCATTGCTACAGGTAAAGAGAATGTAGATAATTATATAGCTAAAAGCTTAGAAGGCTCTAAAATAGTAAATTATTCTGACTATTTTTATAAGAATCAATTAGAAAAATTTGATGTTGTTATCTTGTCTAATTTACTTGAAGGCGAAATTAAATTTAATGAATTATTATTTTTACTTAAGCAGCAAGGAACGAGAGTAATATTTCTCTGTAAGCCAGAGGAACAATTAAGCACTGAAGATAAAGATGATTTAGCAACATATCTAAGCTATGGATTATATGATGTTATGTTCTCTAACAATATAAAAATAAATGATATTAGAGAACTAATAGATAATCCTAAAGATTTTTCTTTAGAATATGTTCAAAATTTATATGTTAAATACGTCAATAAAGAAGCTTTAGAAAAAAATAACAGCCTAAAAACAATTGTCAATAAACTTAAATCGCAACAACAAGTAGAAGATCTTCCTAATGAAACTATAAAATATATTGAAAAAATAGTTGAGGTAGAAATTGAAAAGGAAGTAATTAAACCCGTTGTAGTTGAAAAAATTAAAACTGTTACTAAGGAAAAAGAGGTTATAGATAATTCCGTTATAGCTACATTTTCATTTTGCTCTACAGGAAAAACTTTTCTCTCAAGTGTATTGTCTAATAGTTTTCATAACAGAGAATATAGCGTTAATTTAATATCACTTGATAAGTATAGTAGTGCTAATGTCTATTTTAATAGCTTTGAAGAAAGTAATAGTGTTGATAAAGACATAAAGAATAATAAGCTATCAAATTTATTTAACAATGAATTTGTTAAAGACTTAAATTTGATTACCGATAGCTATGGTTCAACACTTGAGCTAGATAAAGATAAAGTAAACGAAATTATAGATTTATCAAGGAATAAGTACAAAATATCTATAATCGATTGTAATAGCCATGATTACGATATAACGAAATCAATAATATCAATAGCAAATACTAATTTATTTGTAATTGATACAAATAAAAATCATATATTATTAAACTTTAAAATTTTAAAAGAATGGTTTAATAAAGGATTTGTAAATATGGATAAAACCATATTAGTTATTAATAATTGTTTTAAAGATTCTTTAAGTTATAGTTCTACGCTAAGTGAAATTGAAAAATTTGAAAATGAGATTAATTCAAGTTTTAAAAACATAGTCACAATAGAAAATCTAAGAGATATAGATGATCTGATATATAACAATAATATATCCATTGGATTAAAAGGAAAATTTAAAGAAGATATAGATACTTTAATGCTTACTTTAAAAAGTAAAAGTGAAGGTAATAATAACAAAAAAATTTTTTTAGAAATTATAAAATACTTAAAGTCTCAAATTAAGCCAATATCTTTTTTAATTTTCTCCATAATTATTATATATATGCTATTAAAACTATTCTTTAAGGAGGGATTTTATTAGTTGAATTGCTTATGAATTTGTTATGAATATTAACATAAAGGGAGATGGGTGAAAATATGTCATTTTTTAAATTTAAACGATCTGGTTTAACAAAAGAAAAATTAATAGCTATAAATTTAGTTAAGGGACTAGCAATAGGAATTATAATTACGGCTGGGGTTATAGTTTATTTTAAAGCTTATAAAATACCAAAAGTAATTAAGACAACTAAGGCTGAGTATGAAAGCTTAAATAATCAAAAATATGAAACTATCACATATGTTAGCAAGGACATACCTCAAGGTACAAAAATTACTAAGGACTTTTTAGTTGAGAAAAAAGTACCTGCAGATTTAATACCTGAAGAACTTAAAGAAAATAAAAAAGTAGACTTTAAAGATAAGTTAGCAAGAGTAAAAATACCATCTAATACTCCTCTTATATCTAGTCTACTTGTAAAAAGTGAAGACTTTGTGACAAATGACTTAAGAAATCAAGACTTTTCTCATATTATATTAAATGAAAACTTAGAAGTTTCAAATTATGTAGATATAAGATATAAGAGAAAAGATGGTAGTGACTTCGTTGTTGCTGCTAAAAAGAAAGTATTAATCACAAATGGAAACATTTTAATAACAAATATAACAGAGATTGAAAGAAAATATATAAATAATGCTTCAGTAGAAGCTAGTTTAACAGATGGAATGTTATATACAACTATATATGTAGATCCTGAAAATCAGACACCAGCTAAAATTACTTATGAATTAAATGATAATATTGCAAAAATGATTGAAGATAATCCAAATATAGTAATTGATGCTCAAGAGAAATTAAGGAACAATAACATTAATACAAATAAAAATTTAGAAACAGATACTAATACAAGTACAGATATTAAGACAAAATCAGATGAAGATGACAAAAATAAGAAGCCACAATTTGTAGGAGGTACAAACTAAATGAATTATGTTTTTTTAGGAGCTGATAGAACTGGGAAAAGTAGTACCATGCTTGCTTTAGCAAAAATATTAGCAAATGTGGATAAAAAAGTATTAGTTATTGATACAACTCAAAGCCAAGGTGTATATAGTTTTTTTGACTATAATTTTGATATTGAAGTTAAAAATCCTTTAGATGAAGGAAAGACTATTGTACGAGAGAATTTTGAAATAGTGTTTTCTAATATGGAATCAGAATTTGAATTTGAAAAACTTAATAAATATAATTTCTCAAAATATGATTATGTATTCATTGAAGGAGATAAAAATCTTCCTCCTCATTTAGTTAATACAGCACATATTATATTATTTCAAGATTTTGATAAGCATACATTGCTTAAAAATAAAATAATTCTTAAAAAGTTCAAAATAGATGCTAACAAGCTTACAGTCATTTTTAATAATATGTTAGATGATGTAAAACTTAAAGATCATTTCCTTGATGAATTGTTTGCTGAAATAAAATTAAACATCTCAGGATTAAATGAAATATTTGAGATTCCTTTTGAGGAAGTAGATATTGTTAATACAATAGAAAATAAAACAGATGGATACTTAGATCTTAAGGCATATTCAAATTGCTATAAAAGTGCAATATATGAAATAGTAAATTCTATTGAGGAAATAGATAAAAAAACATTTAAAAAAATATTAGGAAAATAGGGGTGAAAAGTATGCAAATTGCTTTCTGGAGTCCTTGGCATGGAAGAGGAACAACTTCTAATTGTATTGCTACAGCACTTAGTTTTTCTCTAAATTACAATGCTAATTGTTTATTAACTCATAGTCAATATATTAGGTCTACAATGGAGCAAGCATTTTTATCAGGAGATGAAAATGAAGACATATTAAAATTTAATGACACTGGCATTGATTCTTTAGAAAGGCTAGTTAAAGGAGGACAGCTATTGCCAGAAGACTTTAACAATTATTGTAGAGTTTTAATAAAGGATAGACTTGACCTGCTAACTGGTTCAAAAAAATCTAATAAAACATTATATTCAAGTTCTATTGGAAGTACAATACTTAATATTTTGGATACAGCAAAGCAATGCTATGACTTTACATTTATAGATGTAAATTCAGGAGTATTTGATGATATAACAAAAAAAGTATTAAAATCTTCTGATATTGTAGTTGTAACTCTTGAGCAAAATGAGAAAGTATTAAATGATTTTTTTCAAGAACAATATAAACTGTTTGAAAATCAAACAGTAATTATTTGTTTAGGAAAATTTGATACTAAAAGTAAGTGTTCAAAAAAATATATAAATGTTAATTTCAATTGTGAAAGTACAATATACGGGATACCTTATTGTACTGATTTTTTAGACGCTATAAATAATCATCAAGTGCTCAAATTTTTTTATACAAATAGCAGCTACCCTAAAAAAGAAAATATTTTCTTCTTTGATGAGATACATGCTCTAAGTAATAGGATAGCTGAAATCTCGAACTTGTCAAATAATGATGTTATTAAGGACAAGCTGAAGATTAAAACAGGTATATTAACATTATTTAAAGGGATTTGATAGAGAGGTGATTTAACGATGAAATTTAAATCCTTTTTTAAAAAGAGTAAAAGTCAACAGATAGAAACTGTAGAGAAATTCTCATTGGACAGACTTAAAACTTATGTTGAATCAACAATTGATAGTTTACTTAGAAATTCAATTGTCGATTTTGCGACTGAAGATGACTACGAAAAGCAACTTAATAGAAGAAAGACTTTAATAGGCGTATCAAAAAAATGTGGACTAGGAGATATAGGTGCTAAGCAGTATATGAAAAGTTTCATTATGGACCTTATTACTCAATCATATGGTGTAAATGAGGAAAATATAGATTACATATTTAACTTTTCTCAACCTACTACAGTTCAAGATATGTTTGAAATTATACTTCATAAATATAAACTTCAATATAACTATGAAGCTTTAAATGAGTTAATTAAACACTATGAATTAGATACACTAAAGACTAGAGAAAATGGTGAGATTCAATGTTTTATAACAGATGAAGATATAAAGTATATCTTTAGCAAGGAGACATTTAATTTTACTTTTGAGGACAAATTAGAAATAATTACTCAGAGATTATATCAAGATTATAAGGGTTTAGGAGTAATTGATGAAATAAGAGATCAAATAATAGATGGTTTAAGTTTAGGAATTTCAGGTGTTCCTATAGATTATGTAGGTAAACTCCTTGAAATGGAGGTAAGGCTAAACAAGAAAACTTTAGACAGTTATAAAATGTCCTATGAAAGTATATGGCTCTACAATAAAGGAAAAGAAATTCACTTAGAATTTTTAGGCTTTGGCAGTCAAAGGGAGCTAGAACGTATATGTAAAATCATATACAAATTCAATGACGCTAAGCAACTTTCTAGAGCTGACGGATATACTTTTAATACAATGGCTGATTTATCTCGTGTTGCTGTATACAGACCACCATTTGCAGAGAAATGGTGTGCTTTTATAAGAAAATATGATTTTGATGGTGATCTAGATACTATCATAGAAGGTGAAAATTCAGAGATAGTAAAGCAATTATCAAGCTTTCTTGCAAAAAGTAAGCAAAAGATTAGTGTTACAGGAGCTCAAGGTTCAGGAAAAACAACCTTTTTAGTAGCATTAATTAAAGCAATGTATGCAAATACAACATTAAGAGTATGGGAAGACTTTTTCGAAGCATATTTAAGCTTAAAACTTCCTAATAGAAATATCTTGGCCATTAGAAAAACATTAACTATAAGTGGTGAAAAAGGATTAGATGCATTAAAGAAGAGTAACGGACAAGTTACTATAATTCCTGAAGCAGCAGAAGATGAAGTAATTAAATATCTTATAAAAGTTGCTTTAGTTGCATCTGAATCTGTAATGTTTACTCATCATGCTGAAGATGCTGATGAATTAGTAGAAGCTTTTAGAAATAGCGCCATTAATACAGGCGCTTTTTCTGATGAAAATATTGCTGAAAAACAAATTTTAAGAGTATTAAATTTTGATATTCACCTTAAGACATATCAAAATGGCGAAAAGTATGGAAAAAGATACATTGAAAGAATTACAGAGTTTATAAGGCTAGATGAAAAGCCTTTCCCAGATAATTTGAAAGGTGAAAATGATTTAAATAAAAAATTTGATATTCTATACGAAACAGTCAAAATGTATTTTGAAAGAATGAGCGGTGCGAAGAAATATAAAGCTGTAAATATCGTTGAATACGATACTTTAAATGATAGATATATAGTAAAAAATAATATAAGTCAAGACAGAATAAAGCAAATTTATAATAATCTAATGAGTGAAGATCAAGAGAAGTTTATATTATTTGTTAAGGAACTAGATAATATGATTCAACCTGAAACTAACACTGAAATTATACCTAAAGAAATAACTGAAGATATAGTTAATCCTCAGTTAGATGCTTAAAGGAGTGATAGATGTGTCAAGTAAAATTATAATAATCTTCTTAGTTACTTGTTGGTTATTTGTTGGTTATATTTATTTTTTTCATAATAAAACAAGTAAAAATACAAAACTAAATTCCAAAAAATCAAAGTTAGTTGATAAACTTTACAATATTCTTATAAAAGTACCTGTTATAAAAAAAGAGTTAATAGAGATAAAATCTAGACTCTATGATAATAACTTATGGGAAGATAATATTTTAAAATATAAAGCTGTAATATATTATTTATTATCCTGGATATCAGCTATTTTTAGCTTTATATTTGTATGTATTTATTTCAGTAACAATAAATATGTAGTATTTATCCTTTCTTTCTTTTGTTATTATGTAAAAGTTTTAGTGTTAGAAATCCTGATAGGAGACGATACTAGCTTGCTTAGTGGATTAGTTGAATTTAATAAAGATTTACAACAAAATTTTCTTATGTATGACGATGTCTATAGAGCTTTAGAAGAGTCTATAAATGATTCTACAAATTATTTAGTTGTTGCACACGCTACAAGAATTCAAAAAGCTATGGAAGATCCTATAGATATGGAGATATTTACTGAAGAATGTAGCAATGACTACTTAAAACTTATAGCCTTAAACTGCTCTCTTACTGATGAATTTGGTGATCCATTAACTAAAGAGGGTAATTCGTCTTTTATAGAAAACTTAGGATTTACTAATGATGTGATAAAAAGTGAGCTTTTTAAAAGAAAAGAGTTAAGATATTGGTTAAAATGGAAAGCACTAGGTTGCTTAGTACCATTGCTTGCTGTAACTCCATATGAGATATGGGCTAATCTGAATTTACCAATAACAGATATGTTTTATAAAAGTAGTAAAGGATTCTTAACTAAAATAGGAATAACTATAGCAACAGTAATATGTATGTATTTAATTAGCATACTTTCAAAGTATCAAACTACAGACAAGCTTAAGAGAAGTTATTGGGAAGAAAAATTGCTGAAAGTTAATTTTATTAATAAGTTTATATCAATGTTTTTACCTAAAAACGGTAGTAAAAAACATTATTATTATAAAGATCTAATAATCCGCTCTAATGTTTATACAAAAATAGAGTGGATTTATTTAAAGAGATTTATTTTTTCAATTTCAACATTTATTATTATGATTTCTTTAACTATATCTGTCCATAAAATTAATTACTATAACATTCTTAATAATACTCATAAAAACTTTATAAAGAACGTTATTGTTATTAATAACGAGCAAGTTGACTCTACAGATATTGAAAAAGATGCTATTAAAGCTATTGAAGATAAGAAAATTAACAATGATCCTGATAGCATTAAAATCTTTCTTCAAGGAAAAGGAATTACTAAGGACAATCAAATAAAAGTTTTTACAGAAAAGATTCTTGATAAAACAATAGCATTAAATAGCGAGTTTATAAAAATATATGAGATAATTTTAGCTTTGATAATAGCGTTTATTGCTTCGTTAATACCTGAAGCAAATTTAGCTATAAAAAGAAATCTAGCAAAATTTGATATGCAAAGTGAAGTTATCATGTTTGAAACAGTAATTCTTATATTGATGAATTACGAAAAAGGTACACCTGATCTAATCTTGGATTATTTAAGTAAATATTCAACTATATTTAAAAATCCAATTGATAGAGCCATAAATAAACTGCAGAAGAGTAATAATGAGGCTTTAAATGAACTTATCGAGGAAGTTAACTACAAACCATTTAATAATATAATTAAGTGTTTAATAAAATCAGAAGATGTAGATGTTTCACAGGCTTTCTCAAACTTAAGTAACGACAGAAAATATTACTCAAAAGAACGAGAGGAGGAAGATAAGAAAACTATTTATCAGAGAGTGTCAACTAGTAGAGGATTAAGCTTTATTCCTATTTTATTAGTTGTTATTCTGTATATCAGCACACCTATGATGATAGTTAGTAGTTATGAAATGGATAATTTTAATAAAGAAATGAGTATGCCATTAGAAAATTAATTTTTTTTTAAATTTAGGAGGTAATTAATATGGATTCACCAGTAGTAAAAAAAATATTTCTTGCGTTAGCGGTACTTTTAACATTAATAGTTGCAAAATATGCACTAAATATGCATAATAAAACACAACCACTTGAAAGATCAAGTGAAACTGCTCTAAACACTATAAATCAAAGCTTAACAACAAATGAATTTAGTTCATATGACAACCAATATGTTTCAGGAGCTGAAGTTATTAGTGTAATAAACACTAAAGCTACAAATGATTTAGTTGTTCGAGTTAGTACAAAAGCTACTAGTACTTATACAGAATATACTTCACCAAGTTATAATATAACAGATATAAAAAATGGTAAGTACATTGAGCCAACGGCTTCATTCCTAGCTATTATTGGCAGAACTGATAATGGTACTATAAATTCTATAACATTTACTCAGAAATAATCAAAAGCAGTAGTTTAATAATTATTAAACTACTGCTTTTTTTATTATATTAAAAAAATGAAAATTAGAGGTGATAGATGTGGAAGACTTTTTCGCTGGTTTGTTTGCCGTAATACTATTTTTCTATTTGTTTATTACAGGACCTATATACAACAACTTTGCTATAGCAGATAACTATATTGATAATCATATTAGAACTGCTTCAACTCAATTTCAGAAACAAGTTAGAAATAATGGTTATATTGATTTAGAAACATACAACAAATTTTTGCAAGAGCTTTCGAGAACTAGAAAGCCTTATAAAGTTGAGATAGTTCATGGAAGTAAATTAATATATCCAAAAGGGATAAATGATTACCAAACTGTGTTTATAGATCATGGTAATCAAGAAATTTTTGATGAAATTTATAAAAAGAAATCAAAGTATTTAATGAAGTATGGTGATAGCTTTAAAGTTACTGTTACTGAAACTCAGGAAGCAAACAGTAGGGTCTTGTTAAAAAGTTTTAAAAATATTGGTGCCAATAGGACATTGCTTTCTTTTAGCACTGGAGGAATGATCGAAAATGAAATTAACTAATTTTTTAATTGGAATTATATTCGTTGCTGTTTTGATTTTCCCAACAAAAATAAACCAAAGAACAATGATTAAGGCAGAAAATCATAAGAATGCATATAATGAAGCTTTAGATAATGCTACTAATGATGCAGCTAAAGAGTTAATTTTAGTTAAGGATAATTTCTCCTTAGAATTAATAGCGGATGGAAATAAAATTAATTATAAAAAAGTTAATCTAAACTTAGAACAATCTCTTTGGAGGTTCTATAATACATTATTTCTTAATCTTAATATTGAAAAGAATTTCGCAAAGCAGAAATCTTTACTAGATGATATCCCAATTATGATGGCAATAGGATATGATGGCTACTATATATATAGCTGGGAGGAAAAATACATAAATGATGTATTAGAAATAACTAATGAATGGAGCAAAAAGAAGCAGTTTTTTATGGTTGATGAAAAATATAACATCAAAATAGTATTTACATTAGATGATTATGTTTTTATTGAAGATTTAAATACAGGAGAAATACATCAAGGAAAACAAGAAAGCTTTATAAATAAATATCCTGATTCTTGCTTTGGAACTAAATTTGAGCAAGTAAAATACCAAGTAGTAAATCAAATGATAAAAAAAGATTTAGAATTCTATACCTACAATAATAATAATATTGCTAAGAAAAATGGATGGAAATTAAAATTTAATATACCTTATTGGGGGGATAGAGCTATAAATGAAGTTGCATTCATAGCGTTTTATCAAGGAAAAGAGCTTGTTTCTCAAAAAAAATATAATACTTATGGATTTGGTACCGCAAGGATAGTAAAAAGAGATCCTATCTATGGTTATGAAATTGATGGCCATAAATTATACTCTAAAAATAAGATTGGTACTAATACTACCAATTTTTATAATGAATTTGAAGCAGCTCAAAATGGTTATTCTCCGGACCCAAAATATTATAAATAATTCACTTTAAAAAGTGCTAGAAATTAAGTTAGATACTTAATTTCTAGCACTTTTTTTATAACTTTTTATTTCCATTTTATTATATATAAATACACTTTCATTTGTTGACAAAGACAACAAAAAGATGTATAATAATAGTATAAAAAGAAAAGAGGGGATATGGAATATGAAAAATAAGAAATTATTAAAATTAGTAGCGATTACTGCTATAGTAGTTACAACTTTAGGAATAGGAAGTAGCGTTTATGCTAGTGATGTTAAAAACACTTCAGTGGCAACTTCAACTGCAGTATCACAAAATCAATCAAGTAATCGTACAATAAAAAGACTTGGGGGAAAAGATAGATTTGATACTGCAATAGAAGTATCAAATGAATTCACAAAGTCAAATAAAGAATTAGGTCTTATTGATTGGGAATTTGCTTATCCAGATATAGCTAATAAAAAAGTGGATACAATAATACTTTGTAACGCTTTTGATTATCCTGATGCATTATCAGCGGCACCATTAACTCACATGTATAATGCACCAATCTTACTAACTGAGAAGGATAAGTTAAATAGTAAAACTGAAGCACAAATAAAGAAATTAGGAATTAAAAATGTTGTAATAGTTGGTGGAGATGGTGTAGTCTCTAATACCGTTACAAATAGATTAAAATCTTTAGGTATTAAAGTTGAAAGAATTGGTGGCGTTGATAGATATCAGACTTCATTATTAATAGCTAAGAAAGTATTTAATCATCAGCCAACTAATACATTACACTTTGTAAGTGGACATAACTTTACAGATGCTTTAAGCGTTGCTCCAGTATCTGCAAAGTTCATGCAACCAATGCTTCTAGTACCGCAAGGTACTAATAAAAGCTTATCCGATGTTCCTGGATTAAAAGAATTTGTTGAATACTGTGAAAAAAATCATTCAGATAAAAATAAACCAGGATATTCGCTATGGAAATATAGTTATGGAAGCAAAAATGCTTTAAGCGACATTATAGAAAAAGAATTAAAGGGTGTAGATAGAATTGGTTATACAACAAGTGCATTTTTAAATAACTTACAAATAAATAATCGTAAATTATTTGATGGAGATTTAGGTAGCGCTAACAATGTAATATTTACAAGTGGCAAAAACTTTCCAGACGCTCTAACATCTACAGCGCTAGCTGGAAAGACAAGCTCAATGATAATATATGAAGGTACTGTAGGAGAAAATATAAATGAATTAAGTCAAAAATATTTTGACGCTAGAAAATATTTAAATGATTTTACTGCCAAATTTAGAAATAGTGTAACCAAAGTTTATTACATTGGTGGTGAATCAATTGTTCCAAATGGAGCAGACAAAAAGTTGAATGGACAACTTTAAAAAACGTAAAATTCTATTACTCCTAACAATACCTTTTATACTTTCACTTATAATCCCGCCGGTGATTGCATCGGCGGGTTCTGATGGTTTTGGATATGCTCTAATTCGTTATCATGATAGTGTAACTAATGAAGAGATTCGACCACCTGAAACTATATCTGCTAATTTAAACGGTGCCTCTAGTATAAACTTTCCTATTGAGATTAAATCCGTTGATGGCTATAGATTAGGTAATGTATCTGGTGTAGTTTCAAAAGATCCTTATACTATTAAATTAACAGATAAGCACTCTTCATCCAATCCATTGCAAGTTTTTGCTATGTTTAGCCCAGTTGATACACAAGTCACTGTTGAAATAGTTCTAGTTGGAACAAATAAGACTACAGGTCACGTATCAGAGATGGATAAGCGTGTTCTTAGTGTTCGTAAAGGAGAATTATTTAAAAATACCCCACCAAAAACACCTATGGCTGGTTGGGTATTTAAAAATGCTAAATTAGATGGCTCTACACTAAAGGAAGGGTATGGAGAGGTTTCATTTGTTCCAACCCAAAATTGTAGGTTAGAATATCATTATGAGATTTCAGATTTACCTATAGCAGATTTGATTGTAATTGCAGTTGATAATGAGTTAGATAAGAATGGAAAAGTGGTTATTCAACCAGATAGAAATGACTATTTTTATAGAAAACAATATGATTTAAAGAAAGTAAATCAAGAAACTTCAATTACAGTTAGTTCTGGTGGTAATGGAAGTAAGCCAGAACTAGAATTGGCTTTTGTAATTTTAGAACATCATGGAGGAAATCCAACTACTGCATTGACTCAAAATGATGGA
This sequence comes from Clostridium argentinense CDC 2741, assembly GCF_000816675.1. Lineage (GTDB taxonomy): Bacteria > Bacillota > Clostridia > Clostridiales > Clostridiaceae > Clostridium_J > Clostridium_J argentinense. Next base: position 50,420 of record NZ_AYSO01000020.1, read on the forward strand.
TATTTAGATAAAGCTGAAACTGTTACTACGAAAGTGCGGACTGATGCTAAAGCATGGTACGTGCATTTCTATTGGAAACCCAAAGGTACAGATATAAAACCCCCAGAAGGAGGAGAAATCGTATTTGACCCTAATTCAACAGATTGGACTAATAGGGGAAAGACCGGAGAAGGTAGTGGTTCATACCAAATAGCAGTTAAGTTCACAGGACAGAATCCAGCTCAAGCAACAGGCTCAGCAACTTGGGAGCATTCGGAAACACCACCACCAATAGAATTACCGGATGGAGGTACATTTCAACCACCACCAATTATTTCAGAATACTCATCTAGCTTTCCTGTGGAATTTCCACTAGGTAGTATCTCAGTTTCAGGGGATACTAGTGCTAGTTTACCTGGAGAAGGTGGAAATGTTTATATAACTAAAGAGGGTGAAGGATTAAGTTTATCAGCTACGGGTTCTTGGGAATCAGCTAAGCATGATAACCCTAATCCTCGAGATAATAACGACCGTCTAATAGGGACTGATATACCAGATTCACCCCCAGAGCCTACAGGACAATCAGGATTATATAATATAGATTGGACAAAACCTGATATTTATATTGATAATCCGCAATCTAAATGGGTTAAGAGTCCAGTTCCATATCCTGTCAGAGTTTCTGTAGATGATAGTCTTTCAGGATTTGCGAGTGGTAGCGTCAATGTTACTGACTCTAGCCATTATAGAAGAGATAATAGTGATAGCTTACCTTACGCACAGAAGAGCTACAATAAAACAGTAATGTTAAGTGATGGAATATATTCTATAGCTGTAGATGCGATTGATAGGGCCACAAATGATAATGCAGATAGCAAAAGTACCTATTATATCGACGGAACAGATCCAGAAGTAGAATTTAATATTAAACCAGGCATATTTTCAACAGAGAATGGGGCTATTAGAAAGCCTAGTAAAAAAGGTATAGATGATGGCTTTTATGGAGAATTAACAGCTTCAGATAATCTTTCAGGAGTAGCCAAAATTCAGTTTGGATGGACATTTGAAAATAAAAAGAATGATGTAGAATACGAAGTAATCTACACAAGTCCATACACTTATACTGATAGATACCAGGAAAGAATTAAAAAAGAAATAGAAAAACCTGTTGGAGACAATTTATATCTTCATATAGAGCTTTGGGATACAGCCGGCAACTATACTTACAAGGTATTCGGTCCGTATGAAGATCCTATAAAGCTAAGAGATTTCCGAATAACTGATATAAGGGATCCATTATGGGATAGTGTATTTTGGAAAGATAGTAAACTTACTGAACCAACTTATAAATCATATGGTGTCAAAGAATTACCGATAGATGAAAATAGTCATCCAACGCTTAAAAACGCCATTCCAAAAAAAGGATATTCCTTCTATTTTGATATAACATCAGAATATTTATATAGAGATAAAGATAGGATAGAGATTATCCCTACTTATTACTATTTTGATGGTACTAATAGAATACCTGTAGATTGTTATTATAATCTTGATAACAATCCATTTATATTGGTTGGCAGCTCTATGGATAGAGTAACTTTATCTATGAATACATTAAAGTATGGTAGCGTTCCTATAGGTTATCTTCCTAAGCTTACCTTAACCAAAGGAGTTAGAATACCTAAAGGTAGAGAATGGTTAGGTGATGATGGATGGAAACATAAATACCCTGCAGATGTTCAATACAGAGATGGAAAAGAACAATATTGGTATGGAAAATATTTCATTCCTGCAACATCTGTCTTCGTAAAGCAAGGTGATGTTCCTAGGCCTGAAAATATACTTAAAGATAAAAAAATAATAGTAAATTTTCAAATTGTAGCTTATAAGAACGGTGTTGAAACATTAAGCTCAGACCAAATTTTCACTTATATACCTTCTCAATGGAAGCTCGAAGGTGGGCCAAAGGATACAAGTAAGTATGAACCTGGAGATGTTATTCTTTATGACAACAAATACAATACCTTAAGTAATTTCAGAACTTATATAATACATTAAAAAAAGACTAATGCTTTGCATTAGTCTTTTTTAATAGGGGTGAATGTCTATGATATTGACGTTAGGTTTACTTTTATTTTTAAATTTTTTCTTACTATTTTATTTGTGTATACAAAAAAAGCAGATTAAAAGTTTAAAAAATTCTTCATTTTTTACTAAAGAAAACAATATTATCAAGTCGATACTTGATTCTATCAATAAAAGCTCAAAATCAGAATTAAAATTAAAATCATCTTCATTATCAATTATTACTTCTTTAAAGAATTACTATAAAATAGATTATATTTCTATACTAATCCTTGATGAAAAGCTAAATATTATAGCAACAAATGTTGAAAAAAAATATGTTGAAGCTGTAGAGGATCATTGTAATAGAATGCTATTAGAGTTAGAAGGTGAAGCCAAAATTATATATAGTGATGTATTCCTAGATTATAATTCAGCAGATCAGAGACTCATAAAATATAACTATTTTATACCTATGAGAAATAAAGATACTATTATGGGAGCAATTTTGATTGAAAACTTACAGGACTATAAAGAAAATAAATTTGAAATTGAGTTTTTCGATATAGTTATAAGAAATATACAAATAGCAGTGCAAAATTGTCTATATCATGATGAAATTGTGAATATAGCAATGAGAGATAATCTAACTAGATTATATAATAGAAATTATTTTATGAAATTCATTAGTTCTAATATATCTCAAAACACTGATTTTTCACTTAGTATATTTGATATTGATTTATTTAAAAAAGTAAATGACAATTATGGTCATAACTTTGGCGATAAAGTGTTAAAAGAACTATCAAAAATTGTTAAAGATAGTATTAGAGAATGTGATGAAGTATTCAGATGGGGTGGAGAAGAATTTATAATCTATCTTCATAATATGAAAAAGGAAGAAGCTGAAAACTTAATCAACAATGTAAGATTAAAAATTTGTGAAAATGCTTATATAACTGAAGATGGTAAAGAAGTCAATATAACAGCTTCATTCGGCATTAGTAACTTTAGTGAAGATACAAAGGATATTGATGCCCTTATTAATTGTGCGGATAAGGCTCTATATGAAAGTAAGAAGAATGGCAGAAATCAAGTTACTTTATATAGAATCTAAAAATGATTGTATGCGCAGGAGGTTTAGAAGTATGAATAAAAAAACTAAAGTATTACTATCAATAATAGCTCTTACAAGTATCTTTTTTTTTGGAAAAATAACTTATCATGAACAATATATTAAAAATAAAATAAGCAGTGCAATATTAGAAAAAGAAAAGCTTGAAACTGAATTAAGCGAGTATAAAAATATGTCAGATAATAAAAAAGGGTTAAATGACTCATTTAATAGCTGCTTAACTTCTATAGATTCATTAAATAGTCAATTAAACTTTATAGACAAAATATTTAATACTAATAATAAAAAAGATTTATTGTATTCAATTGATTATCTAAACAAAAACTTTCAGCAAAGTTATCAAATAGCAATACAACAAGGTAAATTAATTAATAATTCAATATTTAAAACTTCTGATATATTATCCATAATAAAAGACTTTAAAGAAGATGATTATTTAAAACAGATTTCTGTAGTGTTAAGAAAAAAAGATGGAAATACTTTATATTATAATAATGATAATTTAAATAAGAAAAAATCTATTCCAATTACCTGGTATCCAACTAACGTAAAGATAGATGAAGATCTCATTGTATTTACAGATGAAAAAATACTCTTAGAATATCTAAATAATAAAGAACATTATAAAAGTTATATTGGATTAAATAAAAATAATGCGTGGACAGCAATATGCTTCGAAGAAGTATAGTCCTGGATTTACATATTCCTAATAAAGGCATCTTAATTAAAAAGATGCCTTATTTTTTATTACTATTGAGGTGAAATAAATGAATGATATTGAATTGCACTGTATTAGAGTATCTTATTTAGCTTATAACTTTGCAAAATATCTTAATCTAGCTGAAAGAGAACAGTTTGCACTAAAAGAAGCTGGAGCATTACATGACTTTGGTAAATTATACATTGATAGAGATATCTTATTTAAGAAAGAAACGTTAAATCGTAATGAAATATTTATTATTAAGCAGCATCCAATTTTGGGATACGATGTACTGAAGAATATTAAAATTGATTCAAATGTATTGAGGGTAATTTTAGAACATCATGAAAGAGTTGATGGTTCTGGCTATCCTAATGGTCTGAGGAATGATGAAATCTTTTATATGAGTAAGATAATAAGTTTATGTGATAGTTTTGATGCTATGATAAACATAAGATGTTATAAAGATAAACTTACTTTTATAGAAAGTATGTTAGAAATTGAAAACAATCTTAATCATCAATTTGATGAATTTTACGGATTAAAATTTATAAGTTTTTTAAAAGAGAATAAATCAAAATTAATTTATATGTAAATGTTAATTTTGATATTAATAAATTAAACAATTATATAAAGAGGGTGTAAAATGTTATATTGTCCAAGATGCAATAATACTACATGTGTAAATACTAAAATAATAGTTGGCGAATATTCTACTAATGCTTACGTTTGTTCAGCATGTAACAAAATCATTTTTGATAAAAACCTATCAGAGCAAAAAGCCAAAATATTTGAAAGAGAATATATTTCTAGACAAAATGCTCTAAAAAGAGATGAACTAAAAGAAAAAGTATTTATATTAGATATTCAAAACGTTAGAGAAAAAAATTATAAGCAGAGAAGCGATATAGAGGATATCATAGGAATCTCCCCTCAACGATTGCATATATTAGAGTCAGAAGGGATAAATATAAAAGCGACAACAATGCATAAATTAGCATTTGCTATAGGATGCTCACCATTAGAAATTGTGAGGATGATAGATAAATCTGATTTTGATCCTGATAAGCATATACTTATAATAGAATGAAATAAGCTTTATACATAATGTATATATTTCGATTGGAATATATACATTTTTTTTGCTCTTTTTTATTTATATTTAGAAAATAGTTATAGGTATATCCATTTAAAATTCCCCTTAATACTCATTTTCATTATTAAATTTTGATTATCTGTTAATTAATAAACTCTAATTAGCACTTATCTATTCCCAAATCAAACTTTATTAAACATAAACTATATAATATATATCTAAAATACATATAAATTATATACATATTATATATTACATATATATTCAATACATATATAATATTCATATTTTTCAACACAAGATATATGCAATTATATATAATTCTTATATATATCTTATATATAATTTATATAAGAATTGTTTCTAATGTAAACATTATGAAATACTTATACATTTATATGTAATTTATATATAATATTTGTATTTATTTTATATATAAATTATATATAAAACGTATATAATATATATATTTAACGAGGTGTAACATGGAATATAAAGAAAATATTTATGCGCATTTAAAAAAATTACAAGATGAAAAATACAGCTCTAAAAAAGAGGAAAATATACTATCACTTATTAATTCTCTAGAAAAAGCAAGGATTAATTTATATTCAGTAGTGCAAGACTTTTTAAGTTCAAATGAGTTATTAATGAGCATGGCTCCAGAATTTGAATATAAATTTAATCTAACAGAACATGATATATTAATGGAAAGAATTAAAGAATGGTCAGTAAAGGAGTACCCAGACAAAATAGTTTTGGAAACAGATCATATTCCAATGAATTTGTACTCAAAGTCAATAATGAGTGAGTTTGTGGAAGAGCAACAATTTATTAAATTCGCAACATATAAGTTACTTGCTCCATTGTCTAAAAAATACTCATTTGAAAAGTTATTTATATTATTTGATGTTATATCTCCTATAACTCAATATGATGTAGATAACAGATATTTTAAGCCTTACCTTGATGGAATTGTAAAGGCACAATTACTAAAATGTGATAGTATAAATTTTTTATCCTATGCTTTCAGAGGAACTTTTTCTGAAGAAAAATTTGGCGTAAAAATAACTATAAAAGACTACTATTTAATAGAGAAATATTTAGATTAATTTTTCAATAAATTTACAAGTGGCACTATGCCACTATGCTTTTTATTAGGAAAGGCAGTATTGGCACAGTGCCAATACTGCCTTTAAACATTGATATATCTAGATTAAAAGGCTACAAAAAAGCTCCCATTTTAGTATACTCATGACGCTCGATTTATACTTCGAGCAATTATTCAATCATTTCTCTACATGAAACGCACGTCTAAAATAATATAGAAAATTTATAAAAGAATATATAAAAATATTTCGAAATTATTATGCTTATCAAGTAGAATTTCGTTAATTCATTCTAAAATAATAATATAACTGAAAAATTTTTGGGAGAGGATACCATGGAGAAAATAACAGTGAAATTAACTGAAAGAGATATAGAATTATTAAAACTATTAGGTAGATATGGAGTGATAAGTATTAAGGACATTAACGAGAAATTCTTTCAGAGTTCAAGATATTATCGTACTAGACTCCTTAAATTAGAAAAGGGTGGTTATATAATTAGGAGTAAACGAAAATATGTTTACCTAGGAATTGAGGGGAAAAGATATTTAGAAAATATAAATCACTCAATTAAAAGTATTAATTCAAATGAAAATTACAGAAGAAGATTAGCTGATATATATAAACTTTTAAGTAGGCTAACAGAATTTGAAATAGTAACAAATACTGAAGTTAGAGAAGAAAATTTTAATGTATTATCGACAAAGCGATATAGATTTTATGGAAAAGTTAAAGGAAAATTAGGAGAAGAATACTGGGTATATAGAATAACGAAGATAAAAAATCATGATGAAGTATCCATAAAAGGAAAACGACTAGATATAAGTATGATAAAGAAAGATATAGAGGAAAGAACTCATGAAAATGCTAATACTAATGTTAATGTAATGATATTTATTGATGATGAGTTAACATTAAAATTATATAAAGAAGATACTACAACACTAAAAATCAATAAGGAAATAGTGTTGTTATATAATGAAAAAAATATCGACTTTGTGAATAACGTAATAGCTAAGGGTATAGATAGTCGTGAAAATATAATTTCGATGTTAAAAAGAAGAAAATGTAATGTTGAAGAAAATAAGAGTATTGCAGCAGCTGACTTCGTAATCTCAAAAAATGATAATATAAAGCAATATGTATTTAATTTATCAAATAAAGACTTAAAAAAAGAAAAAGCATTTCAAAGTTATCTTGATATACTTCTAAATAAAGATTTGGTTGCTATCGCTTGCTACAACGAAGAAACTCAAGATTATAAAAATCTATATCCAGGAATAGAAGTTATCGCACTTGAAAAACCATTAACTATGTAATTATATAATGGAAAGGAGTCTTCAAAGTTGAATATTGTTCTAACAGAAAAACCAGATATCGGAGCAAAAATAGCTGCAGCTCTTGGGGGAATAAAACTTGGTAATCAATTAATTACATTAATGGACCTTAGAAATAAATCAATAGTAGATAAAATAAAGAGATTGCAAGATGGACAAGGATATCTCGATACTTATTATAAAGGAAAATATTTTAGAATATTATGGGGATATGGCCATCTTGTAGAATACCAGGCTGCAAAAAACTATGATAGTAAGTTTACTAAATGGTCACTAGAAAATTATCCCTGTATTCCATCCAAATTTAAACTAACCCCTAAATTAACCAATGGTAAATCCGATCAGAAAATAATTAAGCAGCTTAACTTAATAAAGAAAGTATTTACTGATAATAATACGGAAGTTATATACAATGCATGTGATTCTGACAGGGAGGGCGAATGATTGAAGCTGTATTTGATAATATAGTTAAATATATTTCTACAACTGATAAAATAATTGCTCCCTTAAAAAGAATATGGATTCACTCTTTAACAGAAGAAGGTATAAGAAGTGCTGTTGACACTTCAAAAGACTTAACAGAATATGTTAATCTTATTTTTGCAGCTAGATGCAGAGCAATGGCTGATTGGTTGAGTATTAATTATACTGTATTTGCTACAATGAAGTATAGCAATCGTATTATAAGAAATGATACTAATAAGATTATTAGCTTAGGTAGAGTACAGACCCCTGTATTGCATCTAATCGTAAAACGTGATTATGAAAGAGAAAATTTTAAAAAAGAATTGTATTATACAATGGATGCAACGATGAAAGCTAGTAATGGGATGACATTTCAAGCTAATTATAAAATACCTAAAAACGAGAAAATTAAAGACGTAAATTTTTTAAGAGAAGTTGCTCAACAAGTAAATAACGCAAATGGCCAAATAGTTAGCTTAATTGAAGAAACAGAATATGAGAAACCATTTAAACTATATAACCTTAATGATTTACAGATAGAGGCAAGTAATTTATATGGTATCACTAGTAAAGATACCGCTAAAGCAGCTCAAGCACTCTACGAAAAAGGTATAATAAGTTACTCTCGTACTAATTCAAGGAATCTTTCTACAGATATGCTTACTCATGTGAAAGAAGTGCTCTCTACATTACCTAATTTTTATAAGCAATATATAGATCAAATAGATCAAAATAAATTATCTTGTGATTATAATAGAGTTTTTGAAGATACTGAAGAAAGCCATTCCGCTATAATTCCGACTAATGTTAAACATGATTTTAATTATCTAAAAGAGCTGCCAATGGAATGTCAACGAATATATGGATTAATTGTTAGAAGATTTATCGGTGTATTCATGAAAGATACAATTTATGATAAGTTAAGTATACAAATAGATGTTGCAGGTTATACATTTGTAAGCTCTAAGAGAATATTAAAATTTAATGGATATAAGGACCTAATAAAAAAGATTTATGTATCTAATAAAGATAATAATGATGATGTTACTGAGAATGGTGATGAGAATGATGATATTAATTTAGAAAGTTCAGAAGAAATAAGTCGAGATCTTTTAAATTATTTGCGTACTAATATGAATGATGATACTAAGTGCGTCAAGATTAATATTAAGGAAAAATCAACTCAGAAACCTCCTTATTATACTGAAGCTAAGCTTCTGCAGACAATGGAATCAGCAACTAAATTCGTAGAAGATGAAAATCTAAGAGAAAATTTAAAAAATGTGGGACTAGGTACAGTTGCTACACGTGCAGCTATAATTGAAAGATTAATAAATGTTGGCTATATTAAAAGAAAAGGCAAAAAATTAATATCTACAGATAAAGGAAGAAAACTCATAGAAATCCTTCCTATAGACAGTCTAAAAAACATATCTATGACTGTTGAGTGGGAAGATAAATTAAATAAAATTTGTGAGGGATTATATTCTCCTAAAGATTTCATTAAGGAAATTAAACAATTAACAATAGCTAATTGTAATAAAATTAAAATGCATAATAATATCTAAAATGTAAAATATCTATTGCTATTTTTTATATTCGATAAAGATACAGGTGGTGTAAAAATGAGATTTAGCCAATTTATAAATACTAATATTTTAATTAAAGATATAAAATCATATAATAATGATTTTGAAGGTGCTCTAATGAGAAAATTATCGACAAAAGAAAAGACTAAGTTTAAATCTGATATTTTAACAATTATAAAGATAATTTTCTCCCCTACCCTATTCAATAATACTGAAATAACTTTTGTTGGTGATAATATAGATCTATTATTTTCAAAAGAAAATTATACTAATTATAGCGATAAATTAGTCATAAACTATAAAGATAAAAAATATATCGCCCCAGTATACATCCTTTCAAATTGCATTACGCAATTAAGGTTTGCAAAAATAATGAAAAATATTAATAAAAAAATAGATATTAACGAAATGTCTTTAATAACTTATGATTTATTCGAAGAATTGAAAATATTTAACTAAATTAGATTATATATCGCAATCATATAAAGAGTCTAAAATATTTATGCAAATATCTTAGGCTTTTTTTGTTTATTAAAAGCATAAAATATTTTTAATAGTCCCCTACTTTAAGATGATTTTAGATTAATAATAGGATACATATATAGTTAAAAAATAAAAATTATGTTATAATGATTAAGACAATTTAATAAAAGTGCATGATTGTATTGTAATAACATTGAATTTAAATATTCTTAAATTTTTTTTATATAGGTAATCAAATAAAATTGATTCCACAATTTTACTTAGATTAGCAATATAATCAGCACGAAACTAGCTTTTATTGTTAGATCCTATCACCTCCTATTGGCTTTAATATAGAGGACTTGAGGTAAAATTTTAGTCAGCCAATATTAATATCTATTATGGATAAAGGAGGTGATAGCGTATGGTGAATATTAGTGATTTTATGCCTTGGCTAATCTTACTTATAATAGTTATTTTTGCCGGAATGTATATGCTGATTTCAGTATGTATAGGAAATTCTTCTAAAATGACTGTTAAGAGTGATAAAGTGGACATAGAACTTGGCTCTGATCCTAATGGCATTGAGCCTACTTCACAAAAAAGTAAGAAAGTGCAACGCCCTTCCACAGATGTTGCACATTCTGATCTAACGAATAGAGACTAAAAGTAACCTCAAGTCCTCTTTTACCCTTATTATAACACAAATACTAATATTTTAAACAATAAAACAATAAAAAATATAAGTATTTTATAATTAAGAGTTATTGTATATAAAATATATTAAATATTTAATATATATATTACCAAATTACCAAAATTAAAAAATTTTACATGGTTTTGTATAAAATGTTCAGAAGCTATTTAATATAGTTACTGGACATTTTTTATATCCTCAATATAGATAATCCAAACATTTTTCATAATTCCTAGATTTTATTGAAGATTGCTAATTTAACATCCTAATTTTTATTCTATAATAAAGTTAAGAGAAATTAAATCTTAAAAATATTATAGGCCTTTAAGGCTAAAAATTAGGAGGAACAAAAATGAATAAGGTAATTTCAAGAAAATATCGAATAAGGGAAAAATCCTTTATATGGTATTTGATAAAAGCAGTAAAAATTGGTGAAGTATTCTTAAATGTAGCAATTTTTATATTGTTATTTTTAAGCATTTACATCCTGTTTATTATAGCAGCACCATTATAAAATCTTAGGAGGAATTAATATGTTTATTAATAATGTGCAAGTTTTAGGAAGATGGGCAAGGGATTTAGAACTTAGGTACTTGCCTTCTAATCAAAAAGCTACAACAACTGGAAGGTTAGCTGTTAAAGATCCTTCCAGAAAAGATAGAGATGGGAAAAACGTAACATATTTTATAGATATACTTATGTTTGGAAATTTAGCCGAAAATGCAGTTAAGTTTGCTGGCATTAAGGGATATGAAGTATATGTTATGGGTAAATTGACTTCTAGAACATATAAAGATAAAGATGCTAAAACTGTTTATGTAACGGAAATTCTGGCATCTGAAATTCAATATGGAAATGCACCTGGACAGAAAGAAAAAGAAAATAAAATAAATCCAAGTAATAACTATAATCCTTTAGAAGATATTTCTGAAGATGAAGGTATTCCTTGGTAAAAAAAAGGATAACAGACACATCTGTTATCCTTTTTTTATATACTTTGAAACTTCACTTTCATCATGTATAAATCAATCTCAGTTTCAATTTTTTCAAATTTTCTCTGCGGTTCTAACCCGAACCTTAAATTTGCAATTCTGCTATTCTCTATACGATATTTTAGATTTAAAGCTTCATTTAACAATTTCTCATTTTGAATAGGTAATCTACTGTCATACACTCATAGAATACTTCTTTTGTAAATAGAAGGTTATAAGACTCTTTAATCCAAGGATTATTCCTCCCGATTCTTAGCCAGGAAGAGATATAAGATTTACTTTGATATCCTAAATCTCACCAACCTTTATACAATACGCAGTATTTCTAAAATACCATTCTAATTGCATCTTATTTAAATGAATTGTTTCTTCCTTAATGATGTTTCTATATGAGATTTTAACCTCTTGAACTACCTCAGGTACAAGACCACGAGGATTCTTTTAACGAAGCTTGATAATTAAATTTCCACCTTAACAGGCAATCCTTATTCGTTGCGGGTGAGTCCAATTACCCTTATCCCTCATAGCATTTACTAAGTCAGGAATACATTTCTCGGCTTTTCTTAATATATTTAAGCTACCGTTAATATCTGCATTTAATATTCCATATCCACTTTTAAAAAGTCCTCTTGTTATTCTTCTACTTTTATTATAATATTTCTTAGTTACGGGCTCTAAATCTATGGCACTACAACCACTTGTATAGCTTTCTTCCTGCAATTTAATTTCAATACCTTTCAGTTTAGCTTTATAAGTTATTAGCTCAACTAATCGTTGTATCGGTATTTGTACAAAAGACTTATTATAATTCATATCTTGCTTTATATCTTTTAATTTTCCTATAACAATTTTACCTACATTATTTTTAATAGCCTTATCTATTATATTCTTGCTAACCTTATGAAGATAATCATTAATATAGTTATTTCTATATTTCCTAAGTCTATTTATTTCTTTAGTGTTCTTGAATTTATCAGAACCATATTTTTTCATTTCGATAACTTGTAAATAAGCTATTCTCTTATTAGCATAAGAGTTTACGGATTTTAATTTCTTGCCACAATAGACATATTGGTTAATTCCATTTTTAAAGGTTATAGTAGCTAAATTATCTAAGCCAATATCAATACTCATAACATTATCATTACTATTTTCAACTTCATCTTTATTGTAGATAACGATTAAATACCAACATTTTTGTACTTTATCATAATTAAATCTAGCTTGTTGTAATCTATTCCAATTTATAAGGCTTTGAAGTTTATTTGAAACTTCAAAATTAAGACTATCTACCTCAAATAGTTTCTGAATAGATTTTGATAATGATAATTTTAAAATCCCATCTTGAAATCTTATAGCTAGATTAGTAAATATAATTTCATTCTTGTTTCTTTCTGTACTTTTAAATTTTGGAGGCCTTGGTAATCCTTTGTATTTACTAGGATTAACTCCAAAATCTTTAATACTAGCAAAATAACTTTTCCAATTCTGTTCTAAAATCTTAAACATTTGTTGTCTAGTATGACTATGTAAAAAATCACAATGCCAATTATCTTTATATAACTTTTCAATTTCATAATAATTTTTAAAACCACTCTCTCTTAGGTCATAGCTGATTATATTATAGAGTTTAATTGTATGATAGCTTAATTCTTCTATAATCTCTAATTGCTTTGAATTAATATTAGGTCTAAATTTAAAACTTAACTTCATTTTTTCACCTCCTCACATTGTTATCTATGTATATAATAATACATTTTCACTTTTTTTACTTTCTATCATGTTTTTTAACATTTAATTTTCCCCCCCAATTTTTAGGCATAAGCCCTAATATTTTTTATAAATTTTATATTTATGTAATTATTATAGAATAAAAAGAGATTTAAAATGATTATACATGATAGCCCACTCCCCTTTTATTCTATAATTTTTATAGGAAGCAAATTAAAAACTTAAAAATATTATAGGCCTTAATGGCTAAAAATTTAGGAGGAAAAATAAAATGGAAGTAATAAAATCTGTAAGATCCATTCAAGAAAGAAAAAATAAGAAAGGTATAGCTCCAGTATTTCAAAACAAAAAGATTAAATTAAATTTTAATCTACCTTATGAAAAAATTTTTGATAAGCTAGTTTCATATTATATGAATCTCCTTATTAAAAAAGATGATGAATCTAATGAGGAGGCTTTAAATAGAATTATCTCTTCAATTGGATTAAATTTCATCAATATATCTTATAAAAAAATATCATTATCAGATGGTATGTATAGTAGAGTTAAAGGATCTATATTAAAGTATAATTATAGCAAAAAGACTAGACCTAGCAGAACATCTCTTAATGACATAGAAATTTATAAAATTTCTATGCGTGATACTTATGGTACTGAATATACCTTTTATACAACACTAGATGTTGCATTGAATAAAAAATTTAGAAAATATAGTTTTAGTGGAATATATGACCATGTAAACTATTATATAATGGATATATATAGGATTTCTGCTGAACTTATGATTATAAGATCAATGGAAACCTATATAAATTTAAATAAAGATATCGAATATACAATAGCTTTAAAGCTAAAATCAATGGGTATCAAAAAATATTGGACAGAAGTGGCCCATTATGTAAATCTTTATTTATCTGAAATGGGAATAGATAATATTCAAGAAAATAAATCTTTATCTCGAATTGAATGTCATGAGATAAAGTATTTATTTGATGTCTATATGAAGTCACCATTCGTGACCTCTCTAAATGATATATATAGTATTGCAAAATTAGAGGCAATACATTTAAATTTAAGCGAACACAAATCCTGTAATTTGACATACTTAAATAATAAATACATGCTGCTGTCTAAAACTATCTTCGAAGAAATGTTCAAAGATAATGAAGATATTGAGTATGAATATGAGTATGAAAAAAATATAACGAGCGATTATGCTCGTGCATTTGAAACTAAAAAAAACATTCCTGAAAAGGTTCAGGAAAGAATGAATAATTCAAAATTTCTAGAATATTTTTCATACGTTGAGTATGATTCAGAAACAGATCTAGAAAAAATTAAAAAAATTGAACAAGAATTTTTAAGAGTAGCAGAATATCTAGGGTTAAAATCCAATAATGCCACCATTAGATTTAGAAAGCTTGGTAGGCATAAAGCATTAGGATTGTATGTTCAGGGTTACAATTGCGTATGTATAGACCTAGACGGTGTATCTAGTACACTTCATGAAATAATTCATATGCTGGATTATACTCTTGAAGCTAGACATATTAGGGATATACCACAGTTTAAGCCTATTGCAAGAAAATATATTTATCTTTTAGATAAATATATAGATAGTTTGGCTAATGAGCACCCTTTTAAAAACATGTATTTAAGTAAAAATAAATATAATAGAAAATACTTTCAAAATAAGTCCGAAATATTTGCTAGGTGTGGTGAAATTTACCTTAAAAGGATATTAGGTTTGCAATCTAACCTCTTAAGTGATTGCTCTGGACCTGAATATCCTCAGGACGAAGAACTAGAAAGTATGATTGAAACTTTTTTCTCAAAATATGTATTTAATCATGTAAAAGAAAATTTCAAATCTAGTTCAGATCCAATGCCAATATACCCTACTGATATAGATGGACAATTAATGTTGGTTATTTAAAAAAATGGAAATAGATATAGGATAGATAGGATTAAACTATTTATTTTATATCTATTTTTATTTTACCCTTTATTTTTTTATGGAAATTTATTACAATGATAAGTATATAAAAGAATACATGATACAATAAATAAAAAAGTATAAAATTATAGGAATAAAGGAGTAAAAGATTATATAAGTATAATACCTATTATATAAAAGATTATATATTCATAAGAATAAAGTAATAAATGATAAGATATTTATATCAGTATGAAGGTAAATGATTAAATAATTACAAGTAATTATACATAATACAATATTTCTTTAAAAAAATAACACTATAAATACTCTAATATTTATAATAATATAAGAGTAAAAGAGTATTACTAGCTGCCTCTAAATGATTATATTTATAAAAGAATAAAATTATAAATGACGAAATACTCATAAGAGTATAAGAATTATAAGAGCAAAAGAGTAAAGGAGTAAATAAGTATAGTAATCTATATATAAAAGATTATATCTTTAAAAATATAAAACCATAAATATTTTAATACTTATATCAATATAAGATTAAATGATTAAATATGTAAATTAACATAAGAGACTATATTTATAATAATATATCTCTAAAAATGTAAAGTTATAAATACTCTAATATTTATAATAATGTCAGAGTAAAAGAGTATAACAATATATCTATAAAGAAATAAAATTATAAACAATTAAATACTTATAATAGTATAGGAATAATAGGTGCAAATAGGTATAAGAGATCATACATAAAGGAGTACATATTAGAAAAAGTATGACAATAAATACTCTTGTATTCATAATAATATAGGAGTAAAAGAGTAAATAAGTATAGGATATTATATATAAAGGAGTATATTTATAAAAACTCAAAAGAATAAACAATCTAATGCTTATAGTGATATAAGAGTAAAGGAGTATATGAAACTATATATATAAATATATATTAAAAAAGGTATAGCTATAAATACTCTTACATTCATAATAATATAAGAGTAAATAGGTATAGAAAATTATATTTAAAGGAGTATACCTCTAAAAATGAAAAGAATAAATAATCTAATATTTATAGTAATATAAGAGTAAAGGAGTATTAGGATGGAGATTATAGCAATATGTAATCAGAAGGGTGGATGCGCAAAAACAACTACAACTATAAATTTGGCTGCTTCTTTAGCAGGGTTTGGGAAAAGAGTACTTGTAATAGACAATGATATGCAAGGAAATTTAACACAAAGCTTAGGCATAAAAGATTATACAAATACTATATATGAATGCGTTAAGGACGAAATAGCATTTAATGAAGCTATAATAAACACTTCATTTCAAAATATTGATATTGTAGTAGCAGATTTAAATTATTCCAATGCTGAAATAGTATTGGCCAATAAAAAGGATAGAGAAAATTTATTATCTAATTCCATAAACAAAGCAAAGTTAAGTTATGATTATATACTTATAGACTGTTCACCTTCACTAAGTTTAGTTACTATTAATGCTTTAGTTGCGGCCAATAGTATACTAATACCATTAGAAGCTAGTTTATTTAATCTTGAGGGAGTTGCTCAACTTGTTAAGATTCTTAAATTAGTTAGAAATAAATTTAACCCAGATTTGGCTGTTAAAGGAGTCTTGCTTACAAGAGTAGATAGTAGAAGTACCCTGGAGGATCTTTTTAAAGATCAGTTAAGAGATATATTCGGAGATAAATTATTTAATACAGTAATACATCAAAATACAGCTATTGTAAGAAGCCAGATAGAAAAGAAGCCAGTCTTATTATACGATAAAAATTGTAAGGGTAGTAAAGAATATCTTGAATTAGCTAAGGAGGTAATAAATCGTGGCTAAAAAAAATGTCCTAGAGGAAGTAGAAAATGTTGGATTAGGTATATTAGAAAATTTAAATAGTGCAAATACCGAAAACCCTAAAAGAGTAAAAAAAGAAATAAGCCAAAGTGTCTCTGAAGATATAAATAATAATGTAAAAACTCAAAAGAGTAAATCTGTAAAAGAAGTTAGAAGTAAAAGAAGTTTTATGATAAAAGAAACATCTATAAAAAAATTAGAAGTTTTAAAACTAGTTTTAGATAATGCAGAGCTTAGTACTATAGTAGAAGATGCTATTGATAACTATTTCGAAGAAAACTCAAAATTGGTACAAGAACATTTAAAACGTTATAATGAAATGTTAAATTTAATAACTAAATAACTGCTCAACTCCAAGTATTATTTCAAATAATGCTTGGAGTTTTTTATGCATAACTATATATAAACTTTATATATAATTTGTGTAAAATTTATATATAAAGTATATATATAATATATATATACTTTATATATATTATATATATACTTACTGTCTTGTATGGTATTATTAAATTACAAATAATTGCAATCTAGGAGGTTAAAAATGAATAATTTAAATGATAAAAAAATGACTAAGGAAGAAGAAGTTATAGTGAACCTAATGCTTACTAAAGAAAAATATGAAGAATTGATAAGTAATATCTATAAAAATATTACTGTTAAATATACAAATGAAAATATTACTTTAGATGTTAATAAGAATTTAATTATAAATTTATATGAACACATTGCAGATCAATCTGAAAAAGATTTAATTAATAAAGAATTAAAAATTAATATTGTTTAATGCTCAAATAATTTTATTATTATTAGGTTTACAAAATTAAATGATGGACCAATTAAAGTTTAAAACATAAAAAACTGAATTGTAGATAAATAATTGAAGTGATATAGAGGTTTCACCTTATGATTATTTTACGATGTAACTACTAAAATAATAAGAGCGAATAATGTTCTTCGAAAACTGAATAATACGGTATTTGAAATATGCTATAATATGGTTAAAATATTCAATTTAATCTCATTTGTAAAAAATATGAAGTAAAGATTATTTGTATGGTGTATAGATAAATAGGAATTTGATTATTAGGACAAGTTCATATTATAGCAAATTGGTATTAAATTATAAATATAACTTTTAAAGGGGTGATATTGTGAATTGTGTTGTAGAATATTGTAAAGTTAAGTTTTACTCTCAATTTGATTCAGATAAACTGTTGGATAAAATTAATAAAAACATAGATCCATTTATTACTGAAATAAGTCATGAAATGCTTTATCTTTTGGATAAGATAGTGTCAACAGATCCTTGTTCATATTGGAACACATCTGTTTGTGGGCAAGTATATGAATTACTGGAAAACTTATATAATAATCATAGTGACACTTTAGAAATTGACGAAACAATTTTTGAGTATTTCTTAATGGGGTATAATTCATACTCACAGCTTTCTGAAATAATATTAGATTTGCGTAATTTTAATATATCTCAAGAAATAAAAACACGGCTGTATCGTTTACCAACCTATACTGCAATTCTTGAAAGTTGTTTGTCCAACTTCTTAAGAGTTATTGCTTTTTTAACAGGGAAAGCAATAAATAAAGATTATACCTCTCAAAATACGCTAGGTAAATTGGTTGCAGTAATTGATGCAAATGGATATGAGGAAATTACAAAAAATATTAATGTGAATTTACGAAATGCAATAAATCATGGAAAAGTCGCAGTAAAGAAGGAGAGAAATTGTGACAAACTGTGTTTTTATTATGTTGAAAAACATATTCCGAAGTGTCTTGAGTTATCTATGTATGAATTTGATCATGTAATAGATTCTGCATTCGACACAGCTAGTGGGGTATTGCTAGGATTATCTCTTTTCATTAATAAACACCTTGAATTATTAAATATTGATACTGTCAAAAGAGAGTACCCAGCTTTTTCTTTGCTTGCAATGCAACTTAGTATGCCTGGTATTTATTGTCGTAGCATCAGCGATATTGATAATAACAAACAGCTGAATGTTGATATAGAAATTGAAAATATAGACAGAGGTTATATCAGTCAAATTGCAACGTTAATGTCTATATTAGTTTTTGACCATTACAAAGAATATGAGCAATACATGTTCTCTTTCAGCAATCCTAGAATGATTACTGGATGGATACGGTATACAAACCAAGAGATTCTTGATATGTATACCAAAGAAAAGAATTTTGCTGTTGCATTAAAAAGTGTAATTGCTCGAAATGATTTAATTATTTTTGAGCCTTCAACTGAAGCTGTCGATTTAACTGAAGTAAAATACTTTTGTTTTCCAAACCATACAACTGACAAATATAAAATCAATAATATACAAGATGCCAGTACCGAGAATCGAAAGCGGCTAAAAGCTCATTTGTTTATCGGAGATATTGAAAATAAGCAAGAAATTCTTGAGATTATTACTAATGCAATTGATTGGCTAAAGGGTATCAAGAATCCACCATCACCAACGATGCAACGAAAGCACGGCTTAATGGAAGCAGATGCTTTATACATTAATGTTTATAAAAAAGATTGCCGTACAAATAAGGAGCTATCGCCAAACAATGAGAATTTTATTTGCTTTGTAGATTATAATTTAGTAGAAAAAACCACACTTAAAAACGGAGGCTTACCAGAAAGCATTTGGAATAAACTTTACCATGAAATAATAGGTAACCTTGAAATTGCTTGGCGTGAAGGTCGTTATTTTACAAGGCACTCTAAAAAAAGTTGGGCGTAATGATCCTTGCCCATGCAGAAGTAGCAAAAGTACAAAAAATGTTGTGTAAAAAAATAAATAACTTATAAAAATACCGTATTCAGAAATGAGTTTGCGGTACTTTTTTATGTCGTATTTCAAATATATAGTGACATATAAGTGTCATTGAATTTGAAAATATGAACGATGTTCTTTGAAAATTGAATAATGCGGTGTTTTTAAATTATTATGTTTTTATATAGACATAATAATATATAGAAAATATGGTACAATTTTGGTATTAATTAAATCATAATTGTAAAAATCGTGAAATAAAGATTATTTATATAATTCATAGACAAATAGTAATTTAGAAAAAAGTTTTTAAATACGGATATGGGGGATATTAATGAATAAGGAAATACAGATCGAATATTATAATACATATTTACAGGAATATATGAGTGAAAATAAAGTATGGAATACCGATAAAATACGAAGTGATTTGAAAATATTCAGTATGAAACTTAAATCAGCGATAAAAGTAGCGCTGGAAGATTTAAAAGAAACATATGATAATGAAAGACCATATATGTTTTCTTTAGCATATGCAAATCAGTTTGAAGATAGTTATTTTTGGACAATAGTTAATACTAAGGAAGAATATGAAAAGAATTTAAAGAAATATTCTGAGAAAGAATCACACTCACAGCTTATGTATTATAAATATTGTTCTGAGGAATCATGTCACTGGGATGTTGGAAAGAGTGCATTTGATATTTTGAATGAGGATTATATTAGTATGGTTGAGATGCAAGAATATGATAATGAAGATTTATTTTGGAGTACTGATGAATTTGATGATTTTTATGAAGAGTTGGAAGAAACATGTTTAAGATCAATTGAGGAGGTGAAATCTGAAGGAATCTTGGAAAAACTTCAACTTAAGAATATTTTATTTCAATATTATGTAAGGGAATATTACTTTGAAGATAAAGTGATAGAAATGTTTAAGCGTTTAAATAATAATGATAAAACTGCCATTAAGGAATTTACTGAATGGTTATAAAAATTAAATGGTATGAATATTTATTCTAACATAGATTAATTATATTGTTATGGGTAGTTTTGAAATTATGTTTAGAATATTAGAGAAAATGTAATATAATGAAAAAATTTTTATGTTAATGATAAGCTTACCTTAATGTTCAAATTGTTCTACAAATTCCAATTTATAGAGTTGAAATAATATAATTTTAGCTTTAGCTATGTCGTATCTTTCTTATTTAATGTTACAACTGAAAAAATGAACGGTTTACTTAAGCACCGCATTATTCATGAATTGAATTTTACGGTTTTTTTACGCCGCAATTCAAATATATAGTGACATATAAGCTTCATATTATGATTATAAGATGCACGTGACTTTAGTCATGTGAGCTTCACTTAAAATTTAATAAAAATAGAACACAATGCGTATTGTTTAAAATATAGTTACTTATTGTAGTAAGGTACCAATCATAACCAAAGTGACGAATGTGTTTATTATCAAATATTTTACATCAATTGCGCCAAATATATAATCTAAAACAAACTTAATTTTATTGCATTGAAGGAGGAATATGCAAATGATAAAAATAAGGAAAAGGAAAATTACTGATATAAATGACTGTTGCAACAATTGCGATAATATAACTCGATTTAGTAATAAAGATAATGACTTTATATTAAATTATGACACTATTTACGACATCAAGTTTTTAAATTGTTGTAATGAAGTAGGACTATGTGAAGATTGTTTTAAAGAACTTAAAGAAAAGATGGATAAGATTTTAGGTGAATAAAAATGATATTTCAAATAAAAAATATTAGATGGAGATAAATATGAATAAAATTGAGCTAAATAAATTATATAGAAAACTAAAATGGATTAGTAGAATTCTTATAACTTTAAATTCTTTAATTTTAGCAACTTCTTTTGGAATCTGTATGTACTATATTTTACATTTTATGCAAATTGAAATTATAGATATTTTAAAAGCAATAGCAATAGTCTTTACACCACTAATTAGTATATATTTTGCAATGTATATTCATGAAATGGGACATGCAATTATATATATTAAAAATGCTCTTGGCTATAGTATTGAAAATATTCCAAGTTTTTTAGATTTCATTACGCATCCTCTTAAAAGCAAACCTAAATGCTTTCCTTTAGGAGGAGAAGAAGAATTAAATAACTTTAAAAAAAATAATCCAAGAGACTATTTAAAAGGATGCTTTATGGGAGCACATACAGTATCAATAATATATTTATTAATAATGCTATTTATTTACCTACATATAAAATCGAACTTAGCAAAAGCAGTAATTATTGCAGTCCTTAGTTTCTCAAGTATTATAGAAATAGGGTTTAATATATTTTTATGCGAAGGAAATAGTGATGGAGCTAGAGCTAAAGAATTAGTTGAAAGATTAAACTAGTAATATAATATTCATAAAATAGATGTTCCTTTCAATGTATTCTATGACACCTAAATCACTTTTAGTCAATTAAAATACCGGATTATTCGGTATTTTTTTATTTTCTTGAAACAAAATTATTTACATTAAGATATTCGTTTAATTGTTTTTCATACTCCACAAGAATTAATTATACTGAAGCTTAATTATATAAATAATATATTTTTAAAAATAAATTCATACAAAAATATAATTAGTATGCTTTATTTTATATTTAGTATCTTAAAAACAACAAGTATTCTATGCAATATTACATATATTTAATATACTATTCCACTTATAAAGTATACTGACTATTAAATGCATGGTATAATATAGGAAAAGATAGTTTCAGGAGGTATACGCTATGGAAAAAGATAAGAATATTACTCCAAATAGTGAAGAAGAAGGTCCAAGAAAAAAGCAAAAGCCTGGTCTAAATGCTGTTAGACCTGATGATAGCATTGAAAAATCATTTAAAGATATGGCTGCTAATAGGGGACTTAGCCAAACAGAGATGTTTGAACGAATTTTTTTAAGTTTTATTACACAAGAACGTGAATCAAAGCAGCAGCAAGCTATTGATTATACAAGTGAAATTAACCTTATATCGAATAATTTAAATAATATTTTAAATCATTTCAAAGGAATTACTAAAAAGGCTCAAGAGACTGTACTTACCATTTCTGCCAATGCAGAACAGACTCAAAAAAACTTAAATTTTGAAGTTGATACTATGAAAAAGAAGGCTGAAGAACTGGAAAAAAGAAATATTGAATTAGAGGAAATAAATAAAATTTTTTCTGATGTAAAAAGTAATCTAGAAGATACAATCTCAAAACAAAATTCTGAATTAGCGGAGATAAAATCTATCTTGAAGAAAAGAGATATTCAAATTAAGGATCAAAATAAAGATATTAAAATTATGGAGAAATCAAATGAGAACCTTCAAAAAGAAAATGATAAATTATCTGAAGAATTAAGAAATAAAGAATCAAGGCTAAAATCACTTGAAACATCCAATAACAATCTTCAATCCACGCTTTTTAGCATAGAAACATTTAAAAAATCGGAAATTGCTGCAATAGATACAAAATATAAATCTATTATTTCTAATCTTGAAGACCAAATTAAAAACTTTAATAATACTAAAGAGAAGGAATTGAAAGCTCTTGAGAATAGAGTAAGAACTGAACTTGATGCAGAAAAGAAGATGGCCATAGCTGATATGAAGTTAAAATTAGCCGATATGAAAGGGAAGTATGCTGAATCACAAGCTCATATCGAGAAACTCCATGTTGACTATATAAATCAAATTAATTCACTCCAATGTCAGCAGAAATAGAAATAAAAGAATTTTTAAAAATAGAGAATACTAAATTTAAATATTAAGGAGATTTTACAATGGACCTTTGTATTAAGGATATAGATTAGACTAGAAAGATGATAATAATATTGGATTTTTGAATATAGGGCTAAACATTTAAAACACTTTGTTTATTAAATACATAATTTATTTAATAAACAAAGTGTTTTAAATGAAATAACTTTTAATGTTTTTAAAAAGAGATTATGTGCAAATATCATTTTAACTTCCATATTCCCTCTATATAGCTCCGTATGGACAAGTCGTATATTATTAGCTAAATGTATAATACGAAGTGATTAGACTATAAATTAGAGGATTTTATGTATAATTGTAGATTTATAAGGAATTATTAGAATAAATACTTATAAGTTTGATAATTGGAGAGCATTTATTCTATTAAGTTGTAAAAAGCGATTTGTTTTTTACATATTTTTAATTGTAGGTATCATATGTTATTTTGATATCTTTTATTTTTACAAAAGTGATATGCTTATAAATAAGCTAATAGTAAGCTAATAATATCAAAAAGCTAATATATGATGATGATAAACTAACACGAAATGGGAGCTTGTATAAATAAAGGGTTAAATAAGATAAATACAAATTTTTAGTACACTATTAATAATAAATTTAGTACACTAAATGCAAATTTTTAGTACACTATTTAAATATAAATATCAATTATTAGGTACACTATAAATTATTAATTAAGTACACTAGCAATTAATGATTTAGTACACTATATTTTTAAAAAAGTCATTAATTAGGTACACTATGTTATTAGTGATTATCATCAATTTAGTACACTATGCCATTAGTAATTATCATTAATTAGGTACACTATACCGTTTTAAAATAACTGATTGAGTACACTATGCCACTTAAAAGCAATTATTTTAGTACACTATTATTGAATAGAAGTTATTAGTTTAGTAAAATAATAATAACGTATTGTTTTCAAGAAAATTAGCGAGTAAATATAAGAATTTTTTATAATAAAGAATCATATTTTTAATAAAATTATTTCGTAAAAAATGAAAAATAAAAGAAAAAAAGGAATTAATTATAAAAAAAGTAATTATATAATTACTTTGACTTAAAAATATAAGTTAAATTAATTGAAAATCATCTTATTTTTGTCGAACCATTAATTGAGTACACTATTTTATAGACTCTATTGTTAGGAGGAGAATAAATGGAGGAACATATCGAAGAAAATAGTTTAGATTTAGCTCTCGTAGATCAAGATGATAAGAGAGTTATCGATGAAGACTCTTTGCCAATGGAATTAAATATAATTGACCAACCATTTTTTCTACATGGATATAGAAGAGTAACAAAGAATCCTTCTATAAAAGAAATTACAGCTAGTGAGTATAATAAATACCTGGACGTATTAGATAATCCTAAAAAAATTTTTGAAAGAGAAAGAATTGAAGCACTTGGTATAGAGTATATCCAAAAAGATGGAATATATTACAAAACAAATGTAAATGAAGAGACACTTTTTGAATATAGCGATAGCAAAAATAATGATGTAATGTTTAAGATTTCTAGCGCTGGATATATACCTAGAGAGTTTGAGTTTTTTGTATTTGTTGCTTTAATAAAGTTATTTATTAAGTATAATTCCCCTATAAAATTTGATAATAAAAAAAATAAGTATGTATTTAGGAAAAAAAGATTATATTTCTCTTTCTATGAATTAGCAAAAATTATGAATACAACAAGAGGTGGAAAAACATATAGAGAAATGAGAAAATCAATCATCACCATGGCAAATACTAAGTACATATCAAATGGTATATTTTATCAGAAAGAAAGCGAAAGTTATCTTACAGAAACGAGTGAAATAGTTCTTATACAAGAATTTAAATTTTCTTCAATACTAGATAATGAGGGTATGGAAATTTCGGATAAATCCAGTGGAAAGAAAACACGCGGAAGGAATTATATTGTTTTTTCAGACAAGATATTATCTAATATAGAATTTCAGTATTTTAAATATATAGATATAGATATATTCTTTAATAAACTAAAAACAGGTTTAGAAAGAAAGCTATACATGTATATAGAAAGAAATAAAAGGGACAAAAATAGAAAGAAACATGTATATATTGAAAGGAAATATTCTACGCTAGGATATAAAATACCTGTAATTTTTGATAAGGATTATGAATTTAAAGCTAAGACATCTAGAGCTTTCGATAGACTAAAGGAAGTAGGAATTATAAAAGATTGTATATTTTGTCATTCAACTCCTATCAACGGAAAGAAAGCTTCTAAAATCATTATTTGCTTAGAATATGATGCGGAAACTACTAAAAATCTCATAGAAAATGAGATTGTTGATAATGAAGAAGTTGCTACAACTGTATTAAATCAGCTAGAAATTCCTAAGAATATACCAATGGAATTGCAGCAAATCGGTGTAACCGACAATATGATTACAGCTTTAATGAAGGAATATGATAAGTGGAAGTTAATTACTTATATTATGTATTTTAAACGTGTGAGAAGTAAACAAAAGAAGAAGATAGATAATGGTGGAGGGCTATTTGTTGATTCAATTAAATATGATTTTATTGACTCTCAACCAAAAAGCAAAGTTAAGGATATTTTAGACATGGTTGAAGCTGAAAAGATTAAAGAATCTAAAACTGAGTCAGATAAACTTATTAAAATAGAAGAAAGTTATAATAAATTTATAGATGAAAAAATTGAGATATTCAAAAAGGAATATAGCTTTGAATATCAGATAGAATATAATAAGACATTAGCTCAGTTAAGGAAAAATATAAAAAATAAAAAAGAAAATCTAAAACAGTCCTTATTGATTTTAGAAGATGATAAATGTGAAAATATTAAAAATGAATTGGAGTTAATTAATAAATTTACTGAAGAGCAAGAGAAATCAGAGTATTTTAAAAAAGCATTTAGAAGTGAACTAATAGTTTACTTAATGACTGCTACGGATAAAAAGATAAAAACAATGGATAAAGAAACATTTAAATATAATTATTTAAAAAAATTAGAGGAAAAATAAAAAATAAAATTCACTCAATAAAGGGGGTGAATTTTATTTTTTTGCTTATTCTATAATAAGAATATAACAAAAAAATTTCAAAAAATGATAGGCCATGCAAGGCTAAAAATCTGGAGGAATATATGAAAATGAGGAAAGATCTATTAAAAGGGCTTAATGATGAACAGGTGAATGCAGTTATAAGTAAAAATAATAGAATACTATGTCTAGCAGGTGCTGGTTCAGGAAAAACAACAGTGTTAACTAGAAGAACTGGCTATATTTT
The DNA here is from genome assembly GCF_000816675.1 of Clostridium argentinense CDC 2741. Lineage (GTDB taxonomy): Bacteria > Bacillota > Clostridia > Clostridiales > Clostridiaceae > Clostridium_J > Clostridium_J argentinense. Next base: position 77,501 of record NZ_AYSO01000020.1, read on the forward strand.
TATGAGTAGAGTATCTCCTAAAAATATAGCTTGCATAACATTCACAAGAGCTGCAGGGCTTGAAATGAAAAAAAGATTTATAAATATTGATGAGAAAAAGGGAAAAGATATATTCTGTAATACATTTCATAAGTTTTGTATGTCCATACTTATGAAATTTGGATATTTAATCTGCCTTGATAAGAATTTTAGTATTGTGGATCAGGAAGAAAGAAATCTTATACTAGAAGATTTGTCTAAAAAGTTAAAGTATAAAAGCAATATAAAAAGTGTGGTAAAAAAAATAGAGCAGTATCACAAATATGAATACGAAGCTGGAATTAAAGAAAGATCTTTAATAGATAGTTATTTAAACTACCTTAAAGAAAACAATGAATGTGATATAGATTTAATTTTATATTTTGCATATTATCTTTTGAGAGAATTTAAAGAGGTAGAAAATTATTATCACAATACATATAAGTATATATGTATAGATGAATATCAGGATAATAATGATATTCAAGAAATGATAATAGAAAAGATAAATCCAGAGAACCTATTTGTGGTAGGGGATGATAGACAATCTATTTATGGATTTAGGGGCTCAAATGTGAATCATATTATATCATTTGAGACCAGGTATAATAATTGTGAAGTAACTAAGCTTACAACTAACTATAGAAGCACACAGAATATAGTAGATGCTTCTAATAAGCTAATAAAAAATAATAAAAAACAATTATCCATAGAAATGAAGTCGCTAAAACATGGCCAAGATATTAATATTATTTCGTCAAAAGATATATATGAGGAAATAAAAAATATAGTATTAATATTAACTTCTCTTGATGATATTAAATATAGAGACATGGCTATTATAGCAAGAACAAATAAAGAATTAGATGTTGTAGAAAAAAGTTTAGCTTTATATAAGATTCCTTATTTAAGAAATAAAAAGGCTGCTATAGATAGGACAATCCTTAATATAATTTCTGCAATTTATAATCCTAAGGATAATGCTAAAATTTATAATATGGCATTATTAAAAATAGATGAAAATACATTAAGAGAACTAAAGATAAAAAGTTTAGAAAAATCCGTATATTTATGGGATGTAATAGAAGATTATGATCCTAAATTTGCGAAAGATATAATTAAGATTAGGTCCATAACAGATCCAGTGGAGGCAGTTAAAAATATTATAAAATATTTTAATTTAAAAAATAAAGAATTTATAGAACTAGTAAAGGAATGGGTGGAAGAAAAAGAATTAGAAAATAATAAAAATATAAATACTCTGATAAAAGATTTTTATTTTTTATCAGAGATATTACCAAAAAAAGAAGATATAGATGGAATCAATCTTTCAACAGTTCATGGTAGTAAAGGCCTTGAGTGGCATACAGTCGCTATAATAGGATTAAGTGAGGGGAATTTTCCTAGTTCTAGAGTAAACATAGACATGGAGGAAGAGAGAAGATTAGCGTATGTAGCATTTACCAGAGCTAAGGAAAGATTAATATTAAGTTATCATAATACGGGATTAGATTATAGAGGTAGGTCCAAAGAACTTAATATTAGTAGATTTATCAATGAAATAAGGTAGGAGTACATTTATTGTACTTCTATTTTTTTATTATAAATAATTATTAAAATAGCAAACACTAATAATTTCTAAAATTAACCTATAATTACAATGAGAATGTATCTACAAATATATTAGCGTTTACGCTTAACAGCGTAAAAGGAGGAAGATTATGAACGAAAAAATACTTAAAGTTAGCGGATATGTTTTATTAACTATAACAGTGCTTATCGCAGATATATGGCTAATTACACCGCTAGTAGAGGCTTATAACATTTTAAACAATGCTGAAGTAATGATGGGAGGAATGAAAGCTGATTTATCAATTGTAGGAGATATGTTCGTAAATCCTTTGATAAGTTTAAAAAAGTTAGGACAAGGTTCAAATATTACCAAATGGTTTTTTATCTCACTTGTAATTGATACATTTTTTATTGCACTTTTATATATAACTACAAATAAAAATAGCAAGCAAGTCACTAATAATGGGAAGACAATAAATTATTCTAGGACTAATGGTACCTATGGAACAGCACAATGGATGAGTTCAGAAGAGCTAAATAGCAAAGATATGAGAAAACTTTTAGATACAAAATCTAATAAAGGAATATTATATGGAAGATTAGATGAAAATCCTAAAGTCCTAGTAACATTACCTCCAACATCTTATTATAATCGAAATGTTGCGGTATTTGGATCTAGCGGTAGTAAAAAATCAAGAGCTTATGTTAGACCTACTGCAATGAACCTAACTAAATTAGAAGAGAGTATGATTTTTACAGATCCTAAGGGCGAGCTTTTTCAATCGCTAGCTCCATTTTTAGAAAGTGAAGGATATGATGTAAAATGTTTTAATCTTGTAAATATGCCTTATTCGGATAGATGGAATCCTCTATCTGAGGTAAAAGATGACTTGTCTGCGCAAACTTTTGCGCAAGTAATTATAGATAATACAAGCGATGGAAATAGTGCTGAAAAAACAGATTTCTGGACAAGAACAGAAACAAATTTGTTAAAAGCTTTAGCATTATATGTTGTTTTAGAAATACCAGAAGAAGAAGCAAATATGGCGACTCTATACTCATTGGTTTCAAGTAGAGATGTAAAGAGAACAGAAGAAATCTTTAAACGCTTACCAGATGATCATCCTGCATTACCGCCATACAATATTTATAAGCAAGCTACCGACGCTGTAAGAACAGGAGCTGTAATTGGATTAGGTACAAGATTACAAGTATTTCAGTCAAAATTAGTACAAAAACTGACTGAAGTTAGTGATATAAACCTTACAATGCCAGGAATAAAAAAATGTGCTTACTTCTGTATTATTTCTGATATGGAATCAACTTTTGACTTTCTGAGTGGTCTATTTTTCTCATTTTTGTTTATTAAATTAATTAAATTTGCTGATAGTAGAGGAGGAAAGTGTAAAAAACAAGTTAATTTTATACTTGATGAATTTCCCAATATAGCTAAAATACCTGATTTTGAAAAAAAGATGTCAACAATCCGTTCAAGAGGAATATCAGCGAGTGTAATATTTCAAAATATTTCACAGTTTCAAAATAGATATGATAAAGGTAAATGGTCTGAAATACTTGATGCCTGTGATACACAGCTATTTTTAGGTTGTAATGAGATAGTAACAGCAGAGTATATAAGCACGATTTTAGGAACTGCAACAATAGAAGATTTTTCTGTAAGTAAGCAGCAAGGGTTAGAAGGATTATTTGATTTTGGAAGAAAAACTGATAAATTAGGAAAAAGAAATCTTTTAAATCCTGATGAAGTAAAAAGATTTGATAATAATAAAGCAATTCTAATATTAAAAGGTAAAGATCCTCTTATATTAAGAAAATTTGATTATGAAGAGCATCGTCTAGCAAAGAAACTGAAGGAAAAACTAGTTAGAGAATATAAGAAAGAGTGGGCTGAGGAGTTTAGAACATTAGAAGAAAAAGTATTAATAGAAGAATTTAGAAAATATGGATTAGAGGAAGATTTAATTAATTTAAATATTCGTGATATAGAGAATCCAGATGTAGAGGCTAAAGTTATTGAAGCGCAGCAAAATGCAATCCATAGAACATTGAATATAAAAGGAGATTTAAATAAAAATAATATAGTTACTAAAGATGAATCAGTAGTAGAAGAAAATGAAGGAGTTGAATTATTCTCCGATACAGATAAAACTAAAGAAATTAAAGAAGATAATTCTAAGATAATTGATTTTAAAGATGATATTGAAACTACAAATAGTGATGATGAAAGCTATAAGGAACTTAGATATGAAAAGATGGAGTTTAATGAAGTCACAATTGATGAGCCCCAAAAACAATATAATATAACCGAAGTTGAAGATATATCAAATATTTATGATAGTGATGATGATTTTTTCTAATAGATTTTAAAATTATTTTAAAATCATTCTATAATACTTATGATGAGATTTAATAATAAGAATATAAAATTTAATTACATAAGTTGACAAAGTCAACATGCATAATTATAATGTAGTAAAGGAGTGATAATTCCAAGGTAAGGTGATAAAAATGAATAAAAGTGATTTAAAAGAACTACTTATTAAATACGGTATAGATATAGACATAGAACAGCTTGAGAACAGTGACTTAATAGACTTTAATAAGCTCTTAAGTGAGGGAACTTTACAGTATGATATCAATAAGCTATTAAAAGACGGATATACAATAAATGAATTTGGTGAAATTGTACCTCCTCTATATGGAATTAAGGAATTCGCAGAAGAAATTGGATGGGATAGAAGAAAGGTAGCTGTTTACAAAGGTCGAGAAAATAAACTACCTATACCGTCTTGTAATATAAAAAGTAGAGGATACTGGACAAAAAAACAAATAGAGAAATTTAAGAAAAACCTTTAATGGCATTTAGCTAAAAACTAAAAAAATATAGGAGAGAAAAGTTATGGAAACAAAACAATGGTATAAGTTACTTAACATGTATAAAAACGGAATTTTCTTAACAGGGAAAGTTCAAGCAATTGAAAATATAGAACATAATGATAAACTGCAGGATGCATGTATAATATTTTGGGAGAATATAAAAATAATAATTCCAGCCGATGAAATGGGATTATTATTAGATGAAAATGAAGCAAATGAAAAAGCAAATGGAGTTGAATATATAGATAATAGAAGATCTATACTTAGAGGGTTACTAGGTGCAGAAATAGACTGCATCATTACAAAAGTGGATAATGATAATAAGATAGCATATGCTTCTAGAATCAAAGCTATAAACAAGAAAAAAGCAGCAAATTTTTCAAATATAGAGAAAGGCAAAATGGTGACAGCCAATGTGATTGGCATAGGACGAAACCATGCTATACTTGAAATAGAGGGATTGCAAACAAAGCTTCCTATTGAGGAGATAGCATGGGGAAGAATTTATGATATACGAGACTATATAAAGGTCGGAGACAAGAAAAAGGTTTTAGTCCTTGATAAAGAGGATGATGATCTTAAGATTTCTTTAAGGCAAACTACTGAGGAACCTTATAAGGAATTTATTGAGCAGAAAGAGTACTTTAAAGAAAATGGTGAGTATATTGCTCAAATAAGAGAAATAAAACCTTTTGGAATCTTTGTTGAATTAAGGCCTGGTATTACAGCTATGTGTAATTATCCTAATTGGTCTGGATTTACACCTAAACTTAATGAACAGGTTTGTGTAAAAATAAAGAGATTTAAAAAAGAAAAAAGATTTATAGATGCAACTATAATAAGGCAAATATAAATTTATTATATAAAAACTGGATACTTAATAAATATCCAGTTTTTTATTTATGAAATCCCAATCAATTATAAAATCGTTAAATATGGTAATAAATTAAATACAAATATTATTGAAATAAGCATAGTATTTTTCACTAAATATTTATAGTTTACGGGTGTGTTAGCATACTTGTTTATGGACTCAAAGAGGATATAGGGGGATGAGTATGAGAAAAAGTAAATCAATTGAAGCAGCATTTCAGAAAGATATTGAAAATATAGAGGAAAGAAATATAATAAATGACAATTATGAAAGAATAAAAGAGTACTATAGAAACAAAATCAGAAATTTTGGGGATATACAAATTGAGAGGGTATATTTAGAAAAAAAATTATTAAAATACAACGGAATAAATTTTAATATAAGTATGAGTGTTCTAGTTGTAATCATGACATATTTTTTCAATCTTATTCTAAATGGAATAGGCCTTGAAAAAAAGTGGATTTCAATAGGTATAATTTTTGTTTTAGTTATAATATGGTTTTTAATAGTGTTTACACCAGACATGGTAAGTGAAAAGATAGAAAATACATACTACAATATATGTTTAAAAGTGCTAGATGAACTAGAGGAAGAATTAAAATCTAGGGACTTAGAAAGAATAAAGGAATTTCATGGAATAAGATAAAGGGTTTATTGATTTATTTAGTCACTTAGGATACTAAGAATTGAATAAATCGGTTCTCTATTTCGAATGTTAACGTTAGACGAAATAACAAAAACTAAAAGTATACTTATGTAACATTCATGGATAGATTATAACATTTATTGAAAAATATACTATATTTTTGAGGAGTTAACGGATAACGATTCTTTCCCAAGTGGGGGACGCAAAATATACCATGGCTGCTTGGCTATAGGGCTCTTCATAGTCTGTTATCCATAAAAAAGACTTTAGTTTTTAACCAAAGTCTTTTTTATGAAAGATTTTATTAGCAAATCATTATAATACATTAATACTATTAATGATAGCTAATAAAGCTATTAATTTTTTATTTATATATCTGTATATTTATATTGACTCATCTTTATCATCAAGTCTCATTGTAATATTTAAAAAGTAGATATGAAACTTAATAGTATATAAACATTAAGAGTAGGGTAGATTATATTAGATATATGATTTTATTGCTTTTAATTTATGATAGGTAATTATAACGCTACAATAATATTGCATCATCCAATCATACCAAATTTCATGTTCATAATGTGTAAGCTGCTTTTTATCGTTGTGTCTGATATTAAATGAATTAACTATATCAAAAATAATCTTATCATGTTCATTTTTCTTTATTTCATACTTCTCATTTAAGATATTCTTCAAATCTATGCGCAATGGTTCTAATATATCAGCAAGAATATTAATTGCTTTCTTTTTAGTTTCTAAATTTGAGTCAAATCTATAATATAACTTTATTGAAGTTCTTATCTTAGTCATTGTATCTTCATTAAGAACACTTTGTAAATCTTCTGTTAGCATCATTTTCAAAGAGTCATCAGTCCCTTTAGTTATAGTTCCACTATTCGTTTCTAAAAAGTATCCCCCATCATAAAATTGCAAAATGTTATTTATCTGAATAGAAAATTCTTTTTTTATTTCTTCTGTCTCTAAAATATCTTTTTTATAATTATACACAGCGATTTTATCATATAAAATTTCTATTACAGTAAACAGCTCTATTTCTGAATAAGCTTGATAATATTGATAAATCGGATAGATACTTGTACTATGTAAGTGATTCATAAAAAATATTTCTGGTGATGGCTCAAATAAAGGTGGTATAGCTTGATATTCATCTTGCCATTGAGGCTTTATCCAAATGCCGTTTATTGCAGCATCAAAACAATTTCTATTTGCAAAATATTTATACACACTAAAAAATACTTCCTTCAATTGTTCAAAAGAAATTTCTAAATCATTTTCTAATAAGCTTTTACGTTCAGCATAATATTTCATTAGTAACCCTCCATAATAATATTTTTCCATATTTATTTTAAATTGCATCATATTCTTATAATAATCCAGTTTATATCTAGCTTGCTATATAATTTAATATATAGGCTGTAAATTTCAATCTTTTATACTATTTATATATTTTTAAGAAAATTATCTACTTCATTTTAACTTTCCCACGGAAGATTATCATATAAGCATCCATATCTTTTTTTATAGATAAATCTAAATATATCACCATAATATGATAGAAGTATAGAAGTAAATAAATATATTATAGCTATAAATTTTATTGTTAAATTAGTAGTTAAATGACCTATAATAAAAATATTGGCTGCATTGATGTAATCTGAGTTTTTTCCGAGAATATAAATAAGTAGCATATCTACAATTGAAAATGAAATTGTAGTTGTAATTAGAAGTACGTTTTTATTTAATTCAAAATATATAAATAGCTGGGCTATAATTGACAAATAAGAATAAAATAAAAAATATGATAGAGGTAAGGCTAAAATAAATTGTAGTGCTTTTCTACTTTTTAGTTTTATAAATAGATAATAAATAAAGAAGTATATAGCAATAAAGCTTAAAAAACTTACTAATGAAAATTTACTAATATAATTTATTTTATGTAATTCATTTGAAATAATATTTAATAGTAGTTTCAAATTAAACACCTGCCATACATAATATTACTTATTTTATAGTATATACTAAATTATACATGCTATAGTTGTCAATGTCAACATTTACTGATATAATTGGAATAAAGTTAAGAAGAGCCATAAGAGGAATAATGTTTTTATTATAGAAATATAAAAGGAGGAATATAATGAGAGTTAAGATGATAACAGATAGTCAGAAAGCGATGATAAACGATTTTTTAAAGTGTTTAAAAAGGCTTCCGGATGAAAGTCTAGATTATTTAACATTTGATGAAGCTGATAGATATATTGAATATTTAAAAGAAGAAAAAAGAGAATTAATAGAAAATGAAGGAGGCAAAGTAATAGATTTTTTTAAATACTATGAAAAAAGAAGAATAAAAAATAATAAAAAAGTAGGATATATTGATTGGATATAGACATAAAAATTTTAAGAGGAGTTGAAATTAATGTACTACTTAAATAAAGAGCAGGAAAATGCTATTAAAGTAATTAATAAACTTAAATGCATTAAAATAGATCAACTAATGAAAATGAATATATTTAAAGCTTCTTATGTAAAACTTGAACAGAAAATAGAGGCTTTTAATAAGTTATCATATAATAAAACTCAATCTTATTTCAATATAATAAACGATACTTATGTTGCGATAAGTGAGGAATCAATAGACTATGATATGTTAAAGGCTATAGATGTAATGCTAGTTTTTGATGATGTTTCTTGGTATACAAAAAGTGAATATCCTTTTAAACTATCATTTAGCAGACTAGCTACTGAAAATGATGAACCGCAAAATAAGATATTTGATGTAATAATTCTAAAACCTAGTGAAGAATTAATTTTAAGTAGAACTCTAGATTCAGAATCACTTAACATTGAAAGAATAATTGCTGTTCTAGATAAAAAACTTATAAATAAATATAAACCAATATTAACAAAAAAACTAATAAGATATTGTACTACAGATCCTGTAAAATTTTATAAAAGTCTAGAAGAAGCAGTAGAACATATAAATTCAGCTGCTGAGTAAGATTGGAGAAAACATACAGAAGAAAGCAAAAATTTTTTATTACATAATCTAAAGAATACGTATGTATTTAAAAATATAGAATTAATATGTAACTTATAAGTTATCTAGACTTGATTAATTCAAATAATAAAGATGTTTCAGTATTGAAACATCTTTATTGCTTTATAAATCATTTTATATTAATACGCCGCTTGTTGACAAAGACAACAAAGGGAACTATAATAAAATATATGAATTATAGTATATTATGGGTGGTGATAGAAGTATGTATAAAAATCAATTTCTTGAAAGAAAAACAAAAGCTGTAGCAGACACAGTGGCAAATCAGATGATAAGTTCAATGGAAGTATTATTAGCATTATACTCAAACTGTGATGAAGTTAGCATCCTTCTTCAAAGAGTCGGATTTAATCATAATATAATTAAGAAATATCACTATATTAGCTATGATGAAAAATATAAATCTAACTATGTACTAGCTCCATTTGTAAAAATATTACTAAATACAGAAAATAATAAAGAAGCTCTTTTAACAATAATAAACAATGAATGCATTGCACGTACGTGTATTAATAGCATTAATTCTAATGCATTAGACTATTTAAGAAGAGAATTATCAGGAATCGCTTACTACAATTACAAAGGAGAAAAAATAGAGAATCCTCAGAGGACACAAAAACAACAAAATAAAGCTACGTATAATATAAAAAATAATAACAATAGTTTACGAAATAATCCTTATAAACATGATATTATAAATATCAAAAAAATAAAGAGCAATTTACACAAAGACATTATAGGTCAGGAGAGGGCAATAGAAACTGTAATGTCGACGTTAATAAGGTCTTCAGCTGGCTTAACTGATGAGAATAAACCCGAAGCAAAGTTTTTATTTTGCGGTCCTACTGGAGTTGGAAAAACTGAATTAGCTAAAATATTAGCTAAAGAATTTAGATATAATATAATTAAAATTGATATGTCAGAATACCAGGAGAAAGTTTCACTTACTAAGTTAATTGGTGCTGCACCAGGATATATTGGTTATGAAGAAGGTGGACAATTAACTGCAGCAATTGAAAGTCATCCGAAAAGTGTAATTATATTTGATGAAATAGAAAAAGCGCATCCTGATATATTTAATTTATTTCTTCAGTTGTTAGATGAAGGGAAACTAACAGATAATAAGGGGACTACGATAGCATTTAATCAAAGTATTATAATCTTTACATCTAATGTAGGAGCTAATGATATTAGTGATTATGATAATCTAACTAGAGACAAATATGATGCAGCTATTAAGAATACTTTTAAACCTGAGTTTATTAACAGACTTGATGAAATAATTATATTTGATAAATTAGGAAAAGAAAGTTTAATTAAAATTATATCTAAACAGTTAGATATACTTAAATCAAGATTACAAAAGAAAAATATTAACATGATATATGATACACAGTTCCTAAATAGTTTCATGGAGAAAAATATAAATTCAATTAATTTCAATTATGGCGCCAGAGAGATATGTAGACTTGTAGAGAAAAAAATAGGGACAGCAATCGCTGAAGGTCTATGCTCTTCTGAAATTATTAATGGAGATAGTATAAGATTAATTAATAATTCTGGAATATATAAAAAAATAGTATAGAATATTGTTTCACAAGTGGAGATAGAATAAAAATTTTTTATGATGATGTGTGGTTAAAGGAAGAATAGAATACAGCCACAAATATGAAGATTATTATTTTTTAAAAGAAGATGAGAAATATATGTCTGTAGTTTAGATGGAGTAGCAAGAATATAAACTAAACATTAAGTCGGAAGTTGATTATATGGTTACATAATTACTGAAATAAAAATGTGAATAACATTCTTTGAAAATTGAATAATACGGTATAAAAATCAAGATTATTAGAATTATAAGATTTATTGGCATATTTTATTAAATGTCATATAATTTTCTTATAATGGATTCACTATTATATTAATATAATAGGAGTTTAAAAAAATTATTAGTAAAAAAGAGGATACATATGATTATTAATTTAGGATTTAAGGATAACAAAGAATCCAATTTATTTTTAAGAGCTTTATGGGCTAACTTTTCAAAAAAGTTTGGAAAATGTTCATGGCACTATCAACCCTTCAAAGATGGGAGTAAAAAAATTATTTTTTTGGGTCATATGGATATAAATTTACCAAATTGTTTTTCAGTTTATATACACTATAAAAAAAGAGCTGTAATTGACAAAATGGAAATTCTTGATTTAAATGATAAGGAAATATCTAAAGAAACAAGTGTGAAAATCCAAAAAATTGCTGAAGAAACTCTTATAAATTTTAAAGAACTAGATATTAATTACTTAAATACCACTATATCATCTTACAATTCAATTTCAAATTATTATTCAGATTTTTTTACTATAGAGCCTTATTCGAAAGGATTATCATCATTAACGGTAAAAGTGAAAGCATTTGGAGATGATGATGCAGAGTTTATTTCACAGTATAAAATAACAAAAATACTAGACTTACTTTCAGTATTGACTAATGCACCTTTCTATTATGGGAGTAAACCTTTAAATTCTTATCCTGAAGAAGGCGAGGAATTTTATTATGATGAAGAAGATTTTATAGATGGATATCCCATTAGAAATAATAAGTTTATTCTTGAAAAATATGGGAAACAAATTATTGAGAGAATATTTGATAGTGATAGTTATATAGAGGACGATAATATTAATAAACTTTTAAATGCATCTATGCATTTTCATACAGCAAGAAAATTCGATGCACAAATAAATGATTTATACATTTATCATAAGCAAGAACAGAAACAAAAAGATGTTTATCATATAAAAGTTCTGCCTAGAGATCAACGTTTACTTTATGCAAGAGATGTAAATGCAAATATTGGAGAAATAGCAACAGTATCTTATATTTCCGCATTAGAGACAATATCGTCAATTATATTTAGTAATGAAGTTAATAGATGCAAAAGTTGTAATCAATTAATATACAGTATATCAGCTAAAGTTAAGGATCTACTTTATAAATACTTTCCTGAATCTTTAGCTAAGCAAATTCATAGCTATTATAATAGTAGATCAAAATTTTTACATGAGGGTAAACTATTAAATCATACGTATACAGGTGTATCTATACCACAATTAGATTATAATCATCCAAGTGGCTGTAGGGTACCGATTGAAATTCCATTGATAAATTTAAGAGAATACACTGGATATTGTATAAGAAGTGTAATAAAGGAATATTTGATTTAAGTAGAAAAATATATAATATAGTATTTCTAACATGCTAGTAAAAGTAAATATTTTAACTAAAATGCCGTATTATTCAACGTGAGTATACGATATTTTTATGTCGCATTTCAAATAAATGCTGATAGAAGGATTATCAAATTGTAATGAAAAAAATATTCTGGCAGGAAAATGTAAATTAGGAAAGGTGAGTAAGTTATGAAAGCAACAGGTATGGTTAGAAAAGTAGATGAATTAGGAAGAATAGTGTTACCAAGAGAATTACGAAGAACTCTAGATATTGAACTAAAGGACTCATTAGAAGTATACATAGATGAAGAATACATAGTGCTAAAAAAATATAAGCCCTCCTGCATCTTTTGTGAAGAAGCTAGCTATATTAAAAAATTTAGAGGAAAAAATATATGTGAAAAATGCTTAGGGGAATTAAAAATTTCTAGATAATAATAAGGAGAGCTATTTATGTTAGATTTAGAAACAAAGTTTGCTAAAGGGATAGTACAAGCTGTTATAGAGGATGAGATATCTAAGGCATTAAAGGATTTTAAGCTACTTGTAGTAAATTCATCCAGGCAATGGAATATATTAGACCCGATTGAATCGCATGAGAAATTCTTTAAAATCATATATGAATATTATAAAGAAGAATATAACTCTATAGAAGAACTTAAGCAAACCTGGAGTAAAAGAGATATGGAAGAATTTTTATCTATACCTTACGAAAATTTTAAAATTATAGACGAGAGATATTTATAGATAAGTAAATATCTATATAAAATTTAACTTATTAGACGCTTAAAAGTGAATAGTAAGAAAGAAAGGAGGATTTGGTGGTAGTTTGGTACATACAATACACTCTTCCACTAAAGATAATCTATGAAAGAGATAACATTAATAGAAACTCAAACACAAGGAAAGGATTTAAGCACTATCACTATACCTAATAATATCCACTTTATCAGGCATTTCTTAAATACTAAATGCAGAAGAAGTAATTATACCTCAACAGCTTATGAAACAGATATTAAGGAATTTTTCTCAGTTAATAATATAGAAGATATATCTATAAATGATATAAGGCGAATTACTATATTTGACGTAGAAAATTATATCAATAATTTAGTTGATATTGGTAGGGCTAGTACTACAATACATAGAAAGATTTCTTCTCTTAGCTCTCTTTACAAATGGCTTATGAGATATCAAGATAATACTATGGATGTAGCAATTATAAAATATAATCCTTTTGCAAATATGAAAGATGTAAAACCAACTTTGTCATACGATGAAACAGAATTCTTAACAAGAGATGAAGCAGCTGAAATGCTGAAGAATATAAAAACAGATACTATAGTAGGGTTGAGAAATAAAGCAATTATTAGTCTTGCTCTAAACACTGCAATAAGAAAGTCAGAAATAATTAATATAAAGCTTAGAGATATAACAACTATATTGGGCTTTGATGTAATTAGAGTAACTAGAAAAAGAAATAAAAAAGATGTTGTTAAGATAAATGGTTATGTAAAAAATTTAGTTTTTAAATATATAAGAGAATCTGGCAGAGATTTTGAAAGGGATAAAGAAGATTACCTATTTAAAGGTCATAGCACAAATAGATATCAATGCAAAGATAAATTAAATCCTGCTACAATAAATAAGATAATGGCAAATTATTATTCTAAAAATTATATGAAAAAGAAGTTAAAAGTACATGGACTAAGGCACTCAGCAATTACTATTGCAATTCAAAAAGGAGCTACCCTTGATAAGGTACAAGCATTCGCAGGACATGAATCAGCGAATACAACTGCTAGATATATACATTCTGTAAATAAGCTGCAAGATAATGCAGGAGATTTAATAGATGTTTTTGAATAACTTAGAAAAAAACTTATGAAAGTACTTTGAGATTTATTTAAGTAACTAATATAAAGAGAAAATTTATTAAGTATAAGGGTGGGAATTTAATGAGGGATGTAGATAAGAAATTAGAATACTGGCAAACACACAGAGAAGTTACAACTAATTTTATTGTTGAAAGAGCTTCAGCATTAGAAAATAATAATGGTACAATGGCTATATTTGGAGCAGGAAGATGCAATGATTTAGATATAAAAGAAGTATTGAAATATGTAAAAAAGTTATATCTTTTAGATATAGAAGTATCTCATATAGAAGAAGGTTTAAAAAATCAAAATCTAAATGATGATGAAAGAAAAAAAATAATACTAATAGGGGATATTGACTTTACTGGAAATAATGAAAATCTCTATGAGCAATTAGAGGAAATGCTTAAAAATAAATGTAGTGCTAAAAAAATCATAAAGTTTATAAGGAATGTATCAAATAATCTAGATACCCTAAAATTGCTTGAAGAATATGAAAACTTTTTTTCAATTGTAGTTTCTTCAGGAGTTCATAGTCAATTATTTGCTGATACTTTTTTAATTTTAGAAAAGTATTCAAATGATTATTCTAAAAAAGATATATCCAATATATATAAAGAAATTATATATGCATATTCAAAAGGTGCATATGAGTATAATAATTTATTATTAAAAGTTCTAAATTCAAACGGAGAAATTTTAATTCTATTAGATCTTATAGAAATTTGTGAAGAATATAATACTTTAAGATTTTTAGAATTAATTGAAAGAAGTATTAAAACTGGTAATCCTACATTAATAGATGAAATCTCTAAATACTGGTTAATGGGTTCAGGACATGCAGACACAGATATAAGAAGTAGGCTAGATGAAGATAATGTAGCAATATTTCGAAAGGAAAATAAATTTAAGTATAGATTTTGGATTTGGAAGTTTTCAGAGGAAAGGGCATATTATATAAAAGCTTATGCTATTAATAAAAAATGCTTTAAAAATAGTAAATAGTTATTATAAAGGCCCATAGCTTTAATGGGCCACTATTTTTTTCATTTATAATTATAGACCAATTACACATAAATATATAATTTTAAAAAATAAACGAAGTCATAAGATAATCTTATTGTTCCTGTATTAATATATGATTTATTTCATACTATCTTTATATTCACACTGTTAAAATATAATTTTTTATTTTCCAGCCCAAAGTTTTAGCCTATCTGTTTTCCCAGTTTAAATAATTTGTTCCTCAATTTTATTTTTTTATTTTTTTTATTCTATAATTTTTATAAGAAATAAATTAAAAATTAAAAAAATATATAGGCCTTAAGTGGCTAAAAATTAGGAGGAACAATAAAATGATTTTAGGAGAGAGAATGAAGAAAGCTGGTTATATATTAGGAGAAGATAACGAAAAGTTACTAAACCTTTTTCATATAGCAGGCACGAGAGAAACAAAGTCTATACCATCTATGTTAATAACAGGTAAGCCAGGAGCAGGTAAAACTTCACTGGCTGAATGTTTTGCGTCAGCTATAGGGGCGAAATGCTTCTATGTGCAATGCTATCCAGGAATGGGTAGTGATAATTTCTATAGTGAGCCAAACATAGAGGCTATAATTCGTAATGATAGCTTAAATGCTATCAAAAAAGGAATATTGATTAAAGCCATCGAGGCCACAACAGATGGTGATGTAGTATTAATTCTAGATGAATTAGATAAGTCTAGAAAAGAAGTTGATTCATTTCTTTTGGATTTTATTCAAAACGGAAGAATATCAACAGGACAAGAAATATATAGAAGATCAGGCGGAAATATCTGGATGTTTGCAACATCCAATAATGAAAGAGAACTTTCTAGTGCATTAGGAAACAGGCTTAGAAAGTTAGAAATTCAGATGGGCGTCTCTCAATTTTTGGAGATCCTAGACCTTCCGGAAGATCATTATCTAGGTAAAGTTTATAATAAAGATTTAAACTTTTCTGTAAGGCAGGCAAAGATGTATTTAGATGATCTAAAATTCCTAAATACTGATTATGATCTTGATGTATTAAATCAATATCTAAGTAAGGAAATACAAGTAGATTCCTTGCAAGACATGAAATTAATACAAAATGAGAATTATGAAGCTCAATTTATGCCGCTATCGGCAAAAGTTTGGAAGCTAAATGAAAATCTACTTAATATAGATCATATTGAGTACGATTATGACGAAGATGAATATTTTATATATCCTAAAACACCAGAAGAAATGAAGATTCTTTTGGAAAATGATAAATCATTTGATGGATGGTTTGATGTATCAATGAAATTAAACCAGAAAGATATAAAATGGCTTAACAATAAGGGAATTTTACATTTCGGTATATATGTTGCAGATAATAAAATGTTTAAGATTGTAAAAATTAAAGACAATACAAAAATATATTTCAAATCATATGATATAAGAAGGCTAAAAGGTATAGAAGGATTTGAAATATTTGAAAATTGTGAGAGTGATAACTATGAAGAAGATTAAAGTAAATATAGATAATATATTTTCAAATCTTTTTTCAAATCTTTCTCAAGAAGAAAATGAGCAGAAGGAAAAAGAAAATATTTCAGAAGTAAAGGAAGCTGTAACTTTTACATCTGAAGAAGTTCACGGCGGAAATGAAGCTACTAAAGATATATTAAATTCTCAATCTAATGCTGAGGATGGAGAAAAAGAAAAAAATAGTAAAAATAGTGGTAGCAAAGGAACTCAAAACAGTAAGAAAAATAAAAATAAATTTAATAAGAATGAAAAAAGTAAATTAGAGAATATTTTAAAGAGCAATATTAAAAAATATGGTTCAGAAGAAATATATTCTTTTGAAGAAATGGCTCTAAAAGTTACATCAATAATTAGAAAGTGTCTTAAAGAAAAAAAATGTTCCGGAAAGGAACAGGGGTATGATTTTTATGATATAAAACAGATATCAAAGGATCTTATTAAAAGGAGAAAATATAAGATTCCTTATGATAAGTACGAATATGAAGAAACAAAACAAGCAATGTTCTTTCTAGACACATCTGGAAGCTTACAAAGTATATATCCTTCTATAATAGCGTCAATAGAGCTATTGATAAAACAAGGATATGAAATATCTGTTGCTGGTTGTGGCAATGGATTTTGGGAAGAAGATGCTGATGATGATTGTTACGGCGTTAGATCAACATTAGCTAAAATTCCTGGCACGAAGATTGCTAAAATTGCAAGACCAACATATAAAACGGCAGCAAGAATGGCAAATGAAGCAGATATTTCATTTGTTGTAGCTGATTTTGATGGTCTTAGCAGCATTAAAAAAATGGCTTTATGTTGCTCAAAAAGCAACGTACCATATTTCCTCTGTACTGAAGATAGGTATAGTTGGAGCTATCCAACAGATCATGATTGGGTAAACTACGAATACTCTATATATCCAAGAGAGGATAGAGTATATGATGTTAGTTGGGAAGGAAATCCTAGGTAGTAAATAATTAGATAAACTAAAATGACCGATTGAAAGCTTTCAGTCGGTTATTTTTATTATTTAAAAATAATGTCGAGATAAAGTTGATTTAAAATACAATATATTACAAAAAATGAAGTTTAAGCATGTTATACTAAATATAGACAAGCTTTAAAAGTTAAATAGATAATTAATATCAATATAATTATAACTTTTGTAATAATTATAGATTGTTATATAGTAGATTTATTTTCTTAGACCTAAGGATTTAATGATTAACTTTACCATATAGTTTCTTACATGATAAATTTTATAAAATTAGATTTTAAAATGCAATTGCATTTTGAAATAAATATTAAATTAAAAGGGGAGGAATCATAAATGTTAAAGATCAAAAAGATTCAGAGCAAAGAAGAAGTAAAAGTATTGTCTCAAAAGGATTGTTCAACAAAAGAAAATCCTTATGGAGATTTAATGGGGTGCGATAGAGATTGCTCTGATAGAAATAAACCACCTCATTATGGAAGTCCTGCATATTAATTATTTAGTAGCAATGATTCTGAGTGTAGATTTTATCTACACTCTAGAATCAAAATAATAGAAATTATTTTATAAAAAATACATAGTTGATTGAAAAGATTTTACTCAGAAAAGTTAACTACTTTTAAAAGCTATTAGATATAGGACTTATTGTTTCTCATTGTAGTAAATATTATATAGATTAATTAGAAAAGATAGCTCATATAGCATTCATACGGCTATTTTTTTATTGTAATAATTGTTAAGAATAGAATTATTAAATGCAGCCATTATAACAGTCATCTATATAACCCTACTTAAATATAAAGAATCTGTTTTTAGATATCTATTATGTAGTTCGATAGATTTTCAATTTTTTCATTAGTATATAATCCAAGTGTATTTCATTATCAAACTTACGAATATATTCTGAAAAGCACAATTAAAACATGAAGAAGTAACCATGCAATCAGTTAATTTAAAAACCGGTAAAGCAGATAGAATACTTTTTACTACGCAGATTAGATATTGTGGAGGAAAATGAAGAATTTCTATTTATATGAGAAACAATTATTGAAGCGCATTTGAAATTACAAGCTTAAGTATATTTAAAGTAGAATTCTATATTAATTTAAGCTTATAGTGCAGATTCAACCTATATCTTATAATCAAAAATAAAAATTGCTTTGCATATAAAATTGAGTAATTAATTTTAGAATATGATATAGATTAGTTTGTTAGTTAAATAATTAAGGGGGCAAACTACAATGTATAAATTTAGTGAGTATAGTAGGAATATAATAAATGGAGATAAAGTAGTTTTAGCAAACAGACAAACAGGGCAGTGGGTTAGAATTTCGAAAGAGGTTTTTGATATATTAAATTTAGGAATAGATAATGATCTTTCAATAAATGAATTAAGATTAAATTTATATGATGATGATGATAGAAAGTATATTGATGATTTATATAAGAGATTATGTAGTATAGGCATTATTGAAGATGAAAATAATAAGCAAGTATCAAGTAATAAAATAGTATCATTTGAAATGACACATAGATGTAATTTAAAATGTATTCACTGTTGTATAGATGCTGATGGTATAGTAAGTGACAAAAAAGATTTAACAACAGAAGAAGCAAAAAAAGTATTGAACAAGCTAATTGAATGGAATCCAGAACGTATAATGTTAAGCGGTGGAGAACCAATGCTTAGAAGAGATTTTATAGAATTATTGACTTATTTGTATGAACATTATAATGGAAAGATAATAATTTTAACTAATGGGACTCTTATAAACAACGAAAATGTAGATATATTAGTCAAATGTGCTTATCAAATAGATATAAGCCTTGATGGGGTAGATGAAGAAACTTGTTCAATAATTAGGGGGCCAGGTATATTTAATAAAGTTATAAATAGTGTGCAACTTCTTAAAAGTAGACAATTTAAAAATATATCTTTATCAATGGTGTTTGGAGATAAAAATGATTATCTAAAAGATAAATTTATTGAATTAAATAAATCATTACAAACATATCCTTTAATCAGACAATTTAAATCTGTTGGAAGAGGAGTAGATAGTAGAGTTATTTTTTCAGATAGAAGCATTTTAGAATCAACTTTAACAGATAGCTTCTTAAATGGTAAATTTTATAAAAAATTTAATTCATGTAGTTGTACTGCAGCAAAAAAAGAATTTTTCATAACGTATAATGGTGACATATATCCTTGCCAATCATTTATAAAATCAGAATATAGAATAGATAATATTAGAAATATTGATAAATTGAGTGATTTGCAAATTTATAAAAATAAATATAAAAAAGTATATAGCAAGTTAGAAAAGTTCAACCCAGAAAAATATATTGATTGCAAAGATTGTAAAGTTAATTTGTTTTGTTGGCCATGTCCTGCTGAAATTGAACAATTGAAAGATAGTAAAGAAGCTTTTAATGACACATGTAAAAAAATTAAACCTATATTATATAAAGAAATTTGGGGAGAAATTCTATAATATAAATATTAAATTAAAAAGAGAAGGAATCATAAATGTTAAAGATCAAAAAGATTTAGAACAAAGGAGAGGCAAAAGTAATGTCTCGAAAGGATTGTTCAACACAACAAAATCCTAATGAGATTTACATGGGTGTGAATACGATTGCGATGAGATAGATAAACCAACATATTATCTTATCGCACTATACATTATTAATATTTTAATAGCAATGATTATAAGATATAAATTTAATCTATATCTTATAATCAAAAATAAAGATTGCTTTACATATAAAATTGAGTAATTAATTTCAGAATATGATATAGATTAGTTTGTTAGTTAAATAATTAAGGGGGCAAACTACAATGTATAAATTTAGCAAATATAGTAGGAATATAATAAATGAAGATAAAGTGGTTTTAGCAAACAGACAAACAGGTCAATGGATTAGAATTTCAAAAGAGGTTTTTGATATATTAAATTTGGGAATAGATAATGAACTTTCAATAAATGAATTAAGATTAAATTTATATGATGATGAGGATAGAAAATATATCGATGATTTGTATAAGAGGTTATGTAATATAGGCATTATTCAAGATGAAAATAATAATCAAACATCAAGGAAGAAAATAGCATCATTTGAGATAACACATAGATGTAACTTAAAATGTATTCACTGTTGTATAGATGCTGATGATATAGTAAGTGACAAAAAAGATTTGACTACAGAAGAAGCGAAAAAAGTATTGGACAAGTTAATTGAATGGAATCCAGAACGTATAATGTTAAGCGGTGGAGAACCAATGCTTAGAAAAGATTTTATAGAGTTATTAACTTATTTGCATGAGCATTATAATGGAAAGATAATAGTTTCAACTAATGGTACTCTTATAAACAGTGAAAATGTGAGTATATTGACCAAATATGCTTATCAAATAGATATAAGTCTTGATGGAGTAGACGAAGAAACTTGCTCGATAGTTAGGGGACCAGGTATATTTAATAAAGTTATAAATAGTGTTAAATTATTAAAAAGTACTAGGTTCGAAAGAATAACATTGTCAATGGCGGTTGGAGATAAAAATGAAAATTTAGAAAATAGATTTAATAAACTAAATAAAGAGCTAGGAACAAAATCGCTTATTAGGGGATTTTCAGCTGTAGGTAGAGGTAAAGAAAGCAGGCAATATTTCTCAGATTTTGGAGAAGATGAAGTATATATATCGGAAGATTATTTAAGTGATGATTTTGATAAACCATTTGGTACATGTTCTTGTAAAGCTATAGAGAAGGAGATATTTGTAACTTATAATGGAGATGTTTATCCATGCCCGTCACTTGCTAAATCAGAATTTTTATTAGGAAACATTTTAGCTACAGATAAAGTATCGAAGGTGTTAGAGTTTAAAAACAGCAAAATGTTAAATTGCGATTTATTAGATATGTTTTTGAACTTAGAGAATTATAGTAAATGTAGAATTTGCAAAGTGAATTTATTTTGTTGGACATGTCCAGCAGCATTAGAGGAATTAAAGTATAATAAATTAGCTTTTGCAGATAGGTGCAAAAAAATGAAACCAGTTTTATATAAAAGAGTATGGGAGAAGTGATTGTAAATGTCAGTTACATTTTGGGTAACATCAGATTGTAATTTAAATTGTAAATATTGTTATGAAGGTTCGGATAAACATAAAAAATATATGTCCAGAAATATAGTAGATAAATCTATAGATCAAATATTTAGTTATTCCAAATATATAGATAAGGATTCATTTATGGTTTTGCTTCATGGTGGAGAACCATTTCTAGCTTTTGATATTATTAAATATATTGTTGCTAGATTAAAGAAAGAATGTATGGATAGGGGGATTAAAATATCTTTTGCTACAACTACTAATGCAACTATATTAAATGATGAAATGATTAATTTTATTATACAAGAAATACCTAATATAACCGTAAGTTTAGATGGTACCAAGGAAACTCATGATAAAATGAGGCCATTTAAAAATGGAAATGGTAGTCATAAAATAGCATTAGAAAACTCACTTAAGTTGCTTAAACATTTACCTAATATAAGACTAAGAACTACATTCGATAGCACTAGCATTGGTAGTCTATATCAGGATATTAAATTTTTAATAGATAATGGTTTTAAGTATATAGTACCAGCACCAAATTTATTTGATAAAGACTGGAGTAAAAAAGGACTAGATATATTGGAAGAACAGATGAGATTGTTAAAAAAATATATAAAAGATAAAAAAGATGTATCAGTGAGTATACTAGATAGAGATTTATTTTCATTAAAAGGATCATGCACTGGTGGCAAATCTACATTTAACATATATCCAAATGGCGAATTATATCCATGTACAATGGCTGCTGGAAATAAGGAATTTTGTATTGGTAATATATATGATGGAATTGATATAAATAAAAGAGATAAATTATTAAGTTATTCTGAAAAAACAAATTTAGAATGTGAGGGATGTACTTTATATAATTTTTGTATTGGACCAAGGTGTAAAATTATAAATAAATTACTAACAAATGATTATCTTTCAGCTTCACCAGTTCATTGTGCAATAGAAAACTTACAATATAAAGTAAATATATTAGAAATGTAAGAGAATTAATTGGTGATAAAAATGAGAGATAAAGTAAAAGTAGCTATATTAGACACAGGTATAGATAAAGATCATGACTATTTAAAAGATAATATAAGTGGAGGAATATCTTTTGAAAGTGATGATAATTATGTAATATTATCAGATAAATATGATGATAACAATGGGCATGGTACAGCATGTGCTTCAATTATAAAAAGAGAATTTAAAGATATAGAAATATTTGCAGTAAAAGTATTGGACAAGGATGGAAGAACTAATATACAAATACTAGAAGAGTCACTGAAATATCTTTTAAACACAAATATAAGGCTTATAAATTTAAGTTTATCAGTGATTGAAAGTGAAATGGTTCAAGACTTATATAAAATATGTTCTGAATTAAAAAAACAAGGTAAGATAATTGTATGTTCCCTTGCTAATGGATTTGAAGAAAGTTATCCGGCTATATTTGATAACGTTATAGGAGTTAAAGGATTTATATTAGAAGATGAAAATACATTTTGGTATAATAGAGACTTCAGAATTCAATGTATCATAGATAATAATTCATATATAAATTGTGATATAAATAATTCATATAAATTATTTGGAAAATGTAATAGTCAATCCGCTGCAAAGCTCACAGGGAAAATAGCAAATATATTATTAAAAGAACCAGATATAACCTTTGAATTATTAGAAGAGAAACTTGAATTTCTTGCTAGAAGAAATAAATGGGATAAAAAAGAATTATTAGCAAGTAAAAGATATCCTGATTACAAAGAAGGCTTATATAAAAGAGACAATAGTATCCTTATAGATACTGCAAACATAGTGAAAGAAGTTTTAAATATAGATAAAAATGACAACAGGTTATATGAGTACAGTTTATTAAGTAACAAAGTAGGACTAAATTATGATAATTGTTTTAAAGTAATAAAAAAATTAGAAGAGAATTTTGATATAAAATTTGATTATATGAATATATCAAGATATGATTTTGTATCAATAAATGTTTTGACGCATCTCGTAGAAAAAAATATAAAATGAATATTTGGTAGGTTAGTAGTTGATAAGAAACATAAAAAAGAAGATAGTGAATAAATCATTCATTATATTTATATTTATGGAGATGAGAGCTTGAAGAATAAAAAGAATATAAGAAGATTTCTAAAAGTATTATTTAGAAAAAATAAATTTATTTCATTTATGGCTTTTTGTATTATGCTAATAGTAGCTATTTTAAATTTACTTACACCTCAATTGACTAAAAGAATATTAGATGATGCTATAAAATTTGGTAAAGTTAGTTTATTAATAAAGCTAATAATAATATATAGTATAGTAAGTATATTATCGGCTTTATTACAAGTAGTTTTGGAATATATATATTCTAGAATGAAAAAGAGAGTTTCTGTAAATTTAAAAATAAAATTATTGAACCATATATCTAAATTATCTGGTGATTATTATACAAATATAAAAACAGGAAACATATTAAGTATAATAGAAAATGATATATATACTATAGAAAATTTTGGCGCAGAAATATTATTTTCTTTAGTAATAGATACATTTACAGCTATAATAGCTCTATTTTTTCTTATAAGAATGCAATTTGACTTACTACTTATAGTAATAGTGCTTCAGTTGATAATAGTATTTAGCCAATCAAAGTTTACTAAAATCATAGCTACCAAAACAGGAGAGATCAGAAACGATGCAGGAAATATATCAAATATAGTTCAAGAATATGTTTCTAATATAATGAATATTGTAATATCCAAATCTGTCTTTAGATTTTTTAAAAGCTATATAAAAAAAGAAAAAAGTCTAGCAGAAAAATGTATCAATTTGGATATTACTATATCAAGTAATGTAGCTATAGCAAATATGTTAAGCAGCTTAATAATAATATCTATTTATGGATACGGAGGATACAAAATTATAAAAGGACAAATGACATTAGGAGAACTTATAGCATTTCAACAATATACCTGGATGCTTATAGGTCCATGTATAAGAATAATAAGATCAAATACTAGAATTCAACAATCAGCTGTATCAATAAATCGTATATTCAGTATATTAGATGAGCCTATAACTATAAGGCAAAATAATAAAGGTAATAGATGTTTAGATAATTTTGGGGGAGACATAGTTTTTAATGAAGTTAGTTTTTCTTATGAAGATAATATTAAAAATTTAGATAATATAAATATGGAATTTGAGAAAGGAAAAATAACAGCATTAGTTGGTTCAAGTGGATGTGGCAAATCTACTATAGTTAAACTGTTATTTAGATTATGGGATATTGATGAGGGTAGTATAACAGTAGATAACATTTCCTTAAAGGACTATAATCTTAAAAGTATAAGAAAGAATATTTCAATTGTTACTCAAGATTTATTACTATATGATGATACTATATTAAATAATTTGACGTTAGGGAATAAAGATATCCATATAAAAGATGTAGAATATATATGTAGAAAGGTCGGAATCAATGATTTTATATCTAGTTTGCCGAATGGGTTTTACACTATAGTTGGAGAAAAAGGAGTAAAGCTATCAGGTGGACAAAAACAAAGAATATCTATTGCACGAGCACTTTTAAGTAATTCTAAGATTATAATATTTGATGAGGCTACATCAGCTTTAGATAGTTTATCTCAAAAAGAAATATTGGAAAATATAAATGAATTTTTAAAAGATAAAACCACTATAGTGATAGCTCATAGACTATCAACCATAAAAGATGCAGATAATATATATGTGATTCATGCAGGTAGAGTTGTAGAAAAAGGAGATCACCAAAAACTTATCGAAAAAGAAGGATATTATTATAGTTTTTTAAATGAACAAATGTTGGAATGTGATATTATTAATCATTAAGAAATAAAAAATGAATTGTAGAAAGTCCTAAGAATAAATCTTAGGACTTTTATTAGTTCAAACTATATGATTTTATATGTATAACATACATTTTGGGGTAAAATTGGCTGCATTTAAAAAATATACGCTTTAGAATGTTTTAAGGCTACTTTGACTTCACAGGATATAATTTTGTCTATGAAACCTATTTTCATTAAATCTGAGCGATTTTAGAGAGTTGATTTTTTCTTGTTCACTTAAAAGTTGGTGAAATTAGAATGGAGATGATTAGTTTAACAACTGCTCATTTATGTTTTACAATTATTCATTGATTTGAAAATAAAGGGTTGTGCCCCTTAATATAGAATTATATTAGATGAATGTAATAAATTAAATACAACTAGATGAATTTCTGTAAAATTAGCAGTAAGCGAAAGTAGTAAATCAAGAAGAAAAAGATACAATAAGTGTATTAATTTTAAATATGCTTATAATTCACGAAAAAATAAATATAGTTATAAGTGTGATATAACAGAAAGATTTATGGTTTATACAGCATTAGCCCACTGCGAAATTTTTAAGAAAGTACAATAAGTAGATATTTAAAATTTTGCTAGAAGATTAATATGATCAAGAATCATCATGATTATTAAAAGAGCAATACAATTTTCTTCAAATTGTATGAAGATAAAGTTATAAGAGGGGATATATATGATTAATAAAGAAATACTTAAAATGCAATTAAAAGCTATAGTTGCTAGCGTAAAAAAATATACATTAGAGCCAAATATAAAAGGAATCTCTGAAAATGCTTTAAAATCTATTGAAAAAGGAGATTTAGAATTATTTATATATTGTTGTAATGAAATTAAAGAGTGGTATGAGAGGAATATTAACGCTATATATTCTAGTGATTTTGTGTACGATAAAAGTGGACATGATAAAAGCAGAAAAAATATTGAAGGTATTATTAAGGATTTGAATGAATGCAAGGATGAATATATAATCTTTTTTGAAGAAAACAAGATTATATTTGAAGAAAATAAGATTATAAAAAAGTATGAACTACCAACTGGAGAATTTAATAAAGTGTTTATAGTACATGGTAGAGATAATGAAGCAAAGCTTGAAGTTGCTAGATATTTAGAAAAGTTGGGATTAGAAGCTATAATACTACATGAACAAGCTAGTAAAGGTGATACTATAATAGAAAAAATAGAAAAATATACTGATGTTGGTTATGCTATTATTTTATACACTCCATGTGATATAGGAAAATTAAAAAGTGAGGATGGAGATGGTAAATTTAGGGCAAGACAGAATGTTTTATTTGAGCATGGATATTTAGTAGGAAAAATTGGTAGAGAAAGAGCGGCAGCACTAGTCAAAGGGGATATTGAATTACCTAATGATATTTCAGGTGTAGTCCATATGGATATGGATACAGCAGGAGCATGGAAAATAAACATTGCAAAAGAAATGAAAGCAGTTGGATATTCTATTGATATGAATAAATTATTTTAATTATATTAACAGATGAACAGTTAGGAGTAAATTAATGGATGATTTCATTTTTGAAGAACAATTAAAGAATGTTAAAAGTAAAAAAACAAGAACTTACTTAAGTGAAGTTATTACAACATTTTATAATAAAGAGTATCGTAGTTGTATAGTGGTATTATATGCAATAACTATAGTTGATTTGATAGGAAAAATACAAATTCTAAGCGAAGCATATAATGATGAAAGTTCAGCAAAATTTTTGGAAGGCTATAAAGAAGATGCAAAAAATAATAGTAAATACTCAGAATTAGAAAGAGGAATAATAAATTTTGCAGTGCAAATAGGAATAATTAATGATATTGAAAAAAAGCAATGGGAGCAATTAAAAGAAACACGTAATTATTGCGCACACCCTGTAGTAAGTAATAACTTTGATTTAATTTTACCAAATGGCGACCAAGTAAGAGCTCATATTAGAAATATGTTTGAGGCTATTTTCTTAAAGGATGCTATATTACATAAAAAATTGTTTGATGAATTTTTTAACAAAATCTCTGAATATTATGAAAGAAATAATGTAAATGGTATTGAGGAATACGTTAAAAATCGATATTTTTTAAAATTAAATCTTCCAACTAAAAAAGTATTTTTAAAAAATATGTGGAAGATAGCATTTCATATACAAGAGGTTGATTGTATTAAAAATAGACAAGCTATTTATCGCTCAATAATTGAATTAATAAATTCGGATAAAAGCGCTTTATTAGATTTTATAGAAGAAGAGAAAACTTTTTTTAATAGTAAAATTTATTTTGAAGATGTTATAATTGAAAAGGATGAAAAATGGATTAGATTTTATGATTATTCAATATTTTCTTTGATATATTTATTAGCAGAAATCCCAGAGATTTTTAAATATATTAGTGAAGATAATAAAGAAGAAATTAAAAATTTATGCTCTAAGAATATTAATCTGAAATTAATGGCATATTATTTATATTCTTCTTCAAAAGAGCATGTTGAGTCTCTTAAAGAAGATATGCATGATATTGATTATTGTATTGATACTGATGTGTTTAATTTTGTTTATGAAAAAACAAAAAATCAAGGTAAAGGTAATTATAAATCATTAGCAATATACTATCACTTAAATAAACTTAGTTCTCTTTGCTATTTCCCAGACTACAGCTATATAAATAGTAATTATAAATATATGTTAGAGCCTATACTTGATGATTTTAGTTGTAATGAAATTAAAGATCTTATTAATGGGATCACTTGTTCATATAAAGAAGCTCATTGTTTTAAAGATTTTAAAAACCGGATTAGTGATATAGTAGAGCGAAATAATTATGATATTGATTTATCAAAATTAGGATAAATAAAATGTAGCTAAAAATAAAAAAGAACAATATTTTGAAACTTTGTTTTAAAATATTGTTCTTTCTTTTATATAAAATCGAGTTTTTAGATTACCACTTTAATTAAACTTGGTTTAAGATCAACAAAATTTAGTATGAATAATGTTTGTAAGATATTAGGTAATTAAGAAATATATAACCCCTATTTCTAGTTACATATATTAACATCTACTTTTCAGTACATGACCGGATGCTGTTATTGCCCAATATAGATAAATAATATTAATTGTTAAATACTATTTATAAAAATTAATTATCAAGTAATAAAATGTATTACTGAACTATTAAAAATTTCAAAAAATATTCTTTTATACAAGCAGGCAATATAATAAAAGTTATATTGCCTGAATATAAAATTAAATTAAATTATGAACTAAATTATGAATGTATTAATAATATCTTTTTAAATGAATTATTATTTGATATATAATTTTATATATGATAAAATTATTAATAGTAAAATATTAGAAATGGGGTTCTTGAATGGGCAAAATTAAAATTAATAAAAATAAGTATAATTCAATTACGATAAGACTTAAAGAAGACTTAATAAATGAATTAGATATTGTAATAGAAAATATAGGTGAAATATTAGGGGATGAAGTTAGTAGAAATTCAATTTTAGAACAAATGATAATAGACGCTAAAAATAGTTGTATATTTGAATTAAATGGTAAAGAGTATACATTTGATGAAATACTAAAATATAAAAATGTCAAAGAGATTGAAGACAATAATATGATAATGAAAAAGGGGATTGAGAATGGAGAAATCGAATAAAAAAACATTTCAGATTTTGTATATGATTAAGAATCAAGAAAAAAATATAAAATTTTCATAAAAATATAAAAGAATTTTAAAGATGAAATAGTATTTGAAAATGTATTTATCGATGAAACTAAAATAGTAACTAGTGTCAATAAGTATACTTTCGTATAGAAAAAAGTTATAAATAAGAGTGGAAGAAAAAGATTTTAAGAGAGATATAAGTAAGAGAAAAAACGAAGTGTCATGCTAGCAACGATACATATACTTGTCACAATGATAAGCTTTTAAATCTGGTAGGAATTACTAATATAAAAACTACAGGCTATACTTCAGGAATTACAATATATAAGTGTGAAGATTATAGTGGATGTATATTTAAAGAAAAGTGTATAGAATCAAAGGAAAACTGTAGGATGCTAGTATCCAAAATATTTATTGAAAAATGTCAAACTTCTTATAAAAATATAATGACAGAATAAGGTATTAAACTTCCAATGAACCGTTTTATTCAGTAGAAACAGACTTCGGAGTCTTGAAAAATGATTATAATTTTAATCGTTTTTAACACGTGAAAATTTAACGTTAAAACTGAACTTTTTCTACTATGTTTTAGTTATAATATAAATAAAGCATAGTAGAAAACTTCAAAATGAAGATATGGTCAACATCTATATGATATAAAAAAGACAGCTTAAATAATAGAAAATGATTATCTTTATTAAAGTACACCTAAAATTAAGAAATCGTATAGAAAAAATTATTATTTTCTATACGATTTCCATTATTTAAAGCAAAAGGAGTTGTCGATCTTGACTAATTTTTAGCCATTTTTCGACAGCTTCTTTATTAATTCTTTATATTATAAAACTGCTATCGTCCATTTTTGATTGCTACCTCCATTAGCAAATACCTGGACATTAGTATTATTCGATGTTTGATTATTGTATACACCTAATATTTTACCTTTTGCTGATAAATTAGTAAATGTGTATTGATTCACATTATTGTCTGAATAATTTATAATCCAATATTGATCGTCATAATCACCGCCATTATAAACTACTACATTTGGGTTAGTAGATGGTGGTGCTGTTAAAAACCAATTATTTTCTGAGTTAAAAAGTTTATAGGCTCCTCTTTTTTCATTATATACAAATTTCCATTTTTGACGTGATGAATCGAACCAAGTCCATATAACAACATTAGGGCCATCTAAAACTTTAGATAGAAATTTAGTATTATCTAATACTGTAGATATTCTACATGTCTTATTGTTAAAGTCATTATATATACAATTTAAAAATTTAAAAAATTGATTATTGTTATTTGTTTGTGTGGAAACTTCTAAAGCATTGTTAATATTATATTGTAAAACTAAATTTGGATTTTTATAACTTCTTATAATCGTATCACTAGTAGTGTAATCTTGTAGCAATGACCAATATTGATCATCATTATTTGTATTACTTTTTACTGATACAGAAGGCAATGGTGCATCCCAAGTTAAAAATAGATTTGTACCATCCATTACTTGTATTTTGTAAGCTCTTTTATTAGAATTGTAAATTAATTTCCACTTTTGATTTGTTCCTCTATTTTTATTCCAAAGCTTAACTTCAGTTTGTGATATTTTATCTAAAACTTTATTTTCATCAACTGCAGGGCAAATATAAAATATTCCATCATTTATTAAATCGTTAGCATTTGATTGGGGCATTCCGATTCCTCCTTTAATTAGGACTAAATTTAAAATAATATTTTAATATGATATAGTTTTTTATCTAATTTTAATTAGTAATATTTATATTTAATCTTATATTATAATTATTTACTTGTGTAACTTTTATATTTAAAATATAAGTCACACCTTTTAATAAATTTACTGACTCAGTATTATTTAAAACATTAAAATTATTTTTTATAGGGCTAAGAGAATATCCTTGATGGCTTTCGGTAACTCTATATAAATTTCCTAGTCCTTGATTATCACTAGTGTACAATCTAACATTGGATGTATCTTTATTATTAAATGTTCCAGGGACTGTAAATTCATATGAAATATGTTTATTAATGTCAGGACTTAGTCGCGTGTAGTAACTTAGACCTGGTGAATTTAAATTATTTAGAATATTAACTGTTGAATTCCCTAAAAGATTAATATTTGATCTGTGTTCATTTTTAAATATTATTTTAGTTTTTATAGTTGGAGAAATTTGTGGCACTCTAATATAATAATTTTTGCCTTTAAAAAGTTGAACAATTAAGTAATCTTTATCACTAAAATCAAATCCAGTAATATAATTTATTGCTTTAATATTATCATTAGATAAATTGCCATCTTGCATATTTCTATTACCTGACCCTATTACTTCATATATTTTTAATGGTACTGAATTATCTTCTGCACTAATTTTATAGAAATTTGTATTATTTACTGTAAACAATATATAAAATGGTTTTTTACCTACAATATCTGGAATATCGTAAGTATAGCTTTCTGAAATAGCAGTATTTATTTGTTGTATATTTTCATCTGGACTTATAACACCTATTACAATTTCTTCTTCTGGGCCTTTTTGTATAAATTGAGTTTCAACTATAGGTGTTTCAACTACTGGAGCACCAGATGATGGAACATCAATTACTTCAGAATACCCTAAAGAAGGAAGATAATATTGTGCACTATTGATAATAGTGCCATTTCTATATTCGACTAGCTCATATTTTTCATAGGTATTATAAGCTTTTATGCATATATTTTTATTTGCAGGAGCTTCCTCTACAAATTTAAATAATGCTGTTGAGGTATTAAACAATTTTATATTGAAAGCATCTTTAAGCCTTTCTTCAGTATACTGCTGCGAAAATTTTGTAAGATTACTTGAAATAAATATTGGTTCAGTTGTATTTCTTAGACGTGGTTGTATGATACTTCCTGAAGAATTAGCTTCAATTAATAATGTACCTATTAGATCTCTATCATTTGTTCTAATGTATCCATCACCTTTATTAATAACATATAATCCATTACTATATGGTACTAATGGTTGAGTTTTATTAGTTTCAGAATTTGTATTATCAATATTATCATTTTTTATATTTTTATTTGTATTTGTTGATGAAATTTTTTTATATAGAAATTGTTCATTTAAGATACACTTATCATCTACTTGAAAATAAAAGTTTTTATCTATTTTTTCATTCGAGTTAAACTCTATAGATTTAACATATCCAAGAGATGGAACGTATAAAACTGCTCTTTCTGTAATTTGTTGTTGTAAAACTTTTATTATTTCATATCTAATATAAGTATATTGTAAATACATATACAAATTTTTATTATCAGGAGCAGTTCTACTACATTCAAATCCTATAGGTATTTGATTAACTTCATTAAAATTACCAAATACATTTTGTACAATATCTCTTATATATTTTTCATTAAAAGATGATGTTGGATAACAGTATGGAGTGGTATTATCTCTTACACGTAAATCCCCCACTATTCCTGTAGATCCACTACGAACTTCAGTTCCACCTAGTATTTGATTTTGTCTAGATAATATCCATCCATCTCCTCTATTAACTACATAATTACCATCATCTAAATTAAAAGCAGTAAAATTTATAGTTTCTTCTTCTGTATTATTAAAATTTTTTTTTATAGATGAATCCATATACTTTTCTCCTTTATAATTTTTAATTGAAAGTTATATTTTTTCAAATATAAACATTTGATTTGACTTTTCATAATAAAAAAGTTGCTGTAAAAGTAATGGCTGATCTGAAATATCTCCATTTAAATCATAGATATCCCATGCTTTATCGTATTCTTTTAAATTAGTTATAATATAGGTATTACTTGCAATTTTATAAGGAATCCAATAATTTTCTAATGCTGTAGAATCACCAATATTTTTTAATACTATAAATTGTGAACTATTATATGTTAAATATTTATCTGGTTGTGCTATATTAGAAATTTTATAAGCATTCTTTTCTTCAACATATTGTAATTTCCATTTTTGATTGTTTTCTGAAGAAGTATTTAAAAACGTTATAATTTCTGATAACGGAGTTAGATATAAAGAATCCGAAAAAATAGATTTTATTTTATAATTACCATCAGGCAGAAAAGTTCTTTCAGCTGTCATATAATTCACCTCTTTATAAATTATTTAAATAGTTAATTTTAAATTTTAGTTTTATATTTAAAGAATATTTTGCTTTCACTTATATATAACATAATTATATTATTTTTTGTAAACCTAAATTAAAATATATTAATTTATTTTTTTAAGAATAATTATTATATTTATTAAAATAATTTTCTAGTTAAATATAAGATTAATAATTTTCAATAAAGATTTATATTGAATTAGTAAAGACATCTATAATAATCTTTTTTAATTATATTCATTTTAATAAGAAAAAGTACTAAATAAGCATACCATTTTTTGATGATTAGACTTAAAAAGTAATATATTGGTATTTTATAATATAATATAATATAATATAATATTACATTAATAACCAAAATTGATCGGAGATGAAAATTATGAAGGATATATTTCTTCACGTTAAAACATTAAAAAATAATAATACAGAGTTTGAAGAGATTTATCGGAACTTTGAAAATTTTATAGATATGCTTACTAGAAAGTATGATGTAGAGAAGGACTACAATGATATTGTAAGTCATCTTTGGATCATTCTTAAAAAAACTGATTTAAATAAATTTAATACAGAATATGATTTGGAAAAGTATATTAGTACGAGTTTGAAAAGGTATTGTATAGATATTTGTAATAAGAAAAATAGAAATGAGAGGGTTATCTATAATTCAGAGTTTGTAGATATAAATCTAAGCTTAATAGAGCATAGTTTTTCAAACGATCTAGAATTTGAATTTAATGATTTAATATCTATATTACCTAATAGTCAAAGGAAAATTATATATATGAGATTTTTTAATAATATGAAGGAGGTTGACATAGCTGAAGAACTTAATATAAGTCGTCAGGCTGTATATAAAAGTAAAAACTTAGCGTTAAAAAAACTAGAATCTGTAATAAAAGAATTGATTAATATCTAATTTATATTTTAAATTTTAAGTTTTAGGTTTACAAAAAATAATGTAGTCATGTTATATATAAATGAAACTAATTTAATTAAAGCCATATAAAAAAAGTTTAAGGAGGAATATTGAAAATATTTATAATAAAGATGTTAAGATTAATAATTAGAATTAAATTTAGGAGAGTGATCAATAATGAAAATAAATAGTAATTTAACTATAAATTCTCCAATAGACAATAAAAATGTTGTAATAGTTAGAGCTAGAGAAACTTCTAAATTTTTTAAAGCTTTTAAAGTTGCTCCTAATATTTGGGTAGCACCCGAGAGATATTATGGTGAATCTTTAAGTATAGAGGAATCCAAGAAAGTTAATGGTGGAGTATATGACTCTAATTTTCTTTCACAAAATAATGAAAAAGATAAGTTCTTACAAGCTATTATTACATTATTAAAAAGAATTAATAGTAATATAGCTGGTGAAAAATTGTTATCTTTAGTTTCTACAGCTATTCCATTTCCTTATGGATATATAGGAGGAGGATATTATTGTCCTAATATAGTTACCTTTGGATCAACAATAAAATCTAATAAAAAAATAAATTCTTTAATTTCAACTACTATTCCATTTCCTTATGGAGGATATAGAGAGACGAATTATCTATCATCTAAAGATACTGAAAATTTTTATGCAGCTAATATAGTTATCTTTGGCCCAGGAGCAAATATAGTAGAAAACAATACTGTCTTTTATAAAAAAGAAGATGCAGAGAATGGTATGGGAACTATGGCTGAAATATGTTTTCAACCATTTTTAACTTATAAATATGATCAGTTTTATGTTGATCCCGCATTAGAGCTAATGGAATGTTTAATAAAATCTCTTTATTTCTTATATGGAATAAAGCCAAATAATAATCTAACTGTTCCATATAGATTAAGAAACGAACTAAGTAATATAGAATTTTCGCAATTAAGTATAGTTGATTTATTAATATCAGGTGGAATTGATTCTAAATTTATAAATACAGATCCATATTGGTTTATAGATAGTTATTTTTCAAATGCAAAGACAACATTTGAAGAACATAAAAGTATTTATGAAACTGAAATCAAAGGAAACAACGCGATTGGTAATGATATAAAATTACGTCTAAAACAAAAATTCCAAACTACTGTTCATGATATATGGCAATTAAATTTAGATTATTTTTCTAAAGAATTTCAAATTATGATGCCATATAGATTTAACAATGCACTTAAATATTATTATAGAAAAGAATATTATAAAATAGATTATCCAGAAAAATATAGTATCGCTGGTTTTGTTGATGGTCAACTTAATACTCAATTATCTCTATCAGATAAAAATCAATATATTATAAATAAACCTGAATTAATAGTTAATTTAATAAGTGAAAATAATATTTCCTTAATGAGAAGTAATATTTATGGTGATGGATTAAAATACACTACAGATAATTTTTATAGCACTTATAAAATTCCATATAATAGAGCTTATGAATATCATTTTAATAATTCAAGTACATCTTCTTTAGAGAATGTAAATGTTGAAGAGATAAGTAATATTCCGGAAATTATAGATATAAATCCTTACAGAGAAAATAGTGATATTTTTTCACCGGTAGAGAATATTATAGAAACCAAAGAGGTTAATACAAAGACGCCCTGGCCTATAAATTATTTACAAGCTCAAATTCCAAATAATGAGGAATTTACTTTATCCTCAGATTTTTCACAAGTAGTTTCGTCTAAAACTCAGTCTTTGGTGTACTCTTTTTTATCTAATGTAATTTCTTATTTAGATTCTGT
This sequence comes from Clostridium argentinense CDC 2741, assembly GCF_000816675.1. Lineage (GTDB taxonomy): Bacteria > Bacillota > Clostridia > Clostridiales > Clostridiaceae > Clostridium_J > Clostridium_J argentinense. The sequence continues at coordinate 113,778 of NZ_AYSO01000020.1, forward strand.
AAAGGATACTAATCCTATTGATACAGATGAAAAATATTATTTATGGTTAAGAGAGATTTTTAGAAATTATTCTTTTGATATTACTGCTATTGAGGAAATCAATACTAGTTGTGGTATTAATAAAGTAGTATCTTGGTTTGGTAAGGCACTAAACATTTTAAATACTTCAAATTCTTTTGTAAAAGAATTTAAAAATTTAGGTCCAATTTCACTTATTAATAAAAAAGAAAACTTAAGTATGCCAATAATAGAAGTTAATGAAATACCTAATGATATGCTAGGTCTTTCATTAAAAGATTTAAATGAAAAATTGTTTAATATATATTTAAAAAATATACTTTATTTTAAAAAAGTTTATTATAATTTTTTAGATCAATGGTGGACGGAATATTATAGTCAATATTTTGGATTAATTTGTATGGCTAAACAATCAATATTACATCAGGAAAAACTAATAAAAAAAATAGTACAAAAAAAACTTAGTGATTTATCTAAACAATCTAATATATCAAATGAAAAATTAAATTTGATGAATTTAACTACAGAAAAAACATTTATAGATTTATCAAATCAATCGCAAATAGCTATGAATAATATAAATAATTTTTTAAATAAAGCAGCTATATGTGTTTTTGAAAGTAATATATATCCTAAATTTATTTCCTTTATGGAACAATATATTAATAATATAAATATTAAAACAACAGCTTTTATACGAAAATGTACTAATATTACTGAGAAAGAAAAATTACAATTAATTAATCAAAATACATTTAATAATCTAGACTTTGAGTTTTTTGACATCCAAACTATTGAAAATTTACTCACTTCAGAAACTAATTTAATTATAAAAGAAAAAACGTCGCCTTATGATCTATTATTATTTAGTTTGCAAGAAGCAGATAAGAAAGTTATTAAAGATATATCTGGTAAAGACACATTAGTTCAATATTCAGATACTATTGACTTAAGTTATGGAGTAAATGGAGATGCATTATATTTAAAAGAACCTAATCAAAGTGTTAATTTTTCCAATAATATTTTTGAAAATGGATTAACTAATAGCTTTTCAATTTGTTTTTGGTTAAGAAATTTAGGGCAAGATAATCTTAGCTCTAATTTAATAGGTAATATAGTTAATAATTGTGGATGGCAAATTTATTTTGAAAATAACGGATTAGTTTTTAGTATGGTAGATTGTAATGGCAATGAAAAAAATATTTATCTCTCTGATGTATTAAGTAAATATTGGTATTATATATCAGTTTCTGTAGATCGTTTGAGAAATAAATTATTAATATTTATTAATGATAAGCTTATCGTTAATGAAAGTATTGAACAAATTTTAAATATTTATTCAAGTAATATAATTTCCTTAGTTAATGAGAATAATCCTATATGCATTGAAGAATTATCTATTTTAAATAAAGCTCTTACAAGTGAAGAAGTTTTAAATAGTTATTTTACTAATTTGAATAATTCATATATAAGAGATAGTTATGGAGCAAGATTAGAATATAATAAAAACTATGAATTGTACAATTATGTATTTCCAGAAAACTCATTATATGAAGTTATAGAAAATAATAATATGTATTTATCAATCAAAAATATAAAAAACACTAATATTCTAGGAGCTAAATTTAAGCTAATAAACACTGATGAAAGCAAACAATATGTTCAGAAATGGGATGAAGTAATAATTTGCGTATTAGGTGATACAGAAAAATACGCAGATATACAAGCTGGAAATAATAGAATACAATTAGTAAACTCTAAAGATAATGCAAGAAAAATAATAGTTAACAATAATATATTCAGACCTAATTGTGTATTGTTTTCTTATAATAATAAATATTTATCCTTATCACTAAGAAATAGAAATTATAATTGGATGATATGTAATGATAATAGCTTCATACCTAAACATGCACATTTATGGATATTAAAAAAGATATAGGCTTAAAATCTATTTGGTATGCTATTTGTGTATAAAATTTATATAAAATAAATTTATAATTCTTCAAATTAGGAGGTATATATTATGCCAGTTAATATAAAAAACTTTAATTATAATGACCCTATTAATAATGATGACATTATTATGATGGAACCATTCAATGACCCAGGGCCAGGAACATATTATAAAGCTTTTAGGATTATAGATCGTATTTGGATAGTACCAGAAAGGTTTACTTATGGATTTCAACCTGACCAATTTAATGCCAGTACAGGAGTTTTTAGTAAAGATGTCTACGAATATTACGATCCAACTTATTTAAAAACCGATGCTGAAAAAGATAAATTTTTAAAAACAATGATTAAATTATTTAATAGAATTAATTCAAAACCATCAGGACAGAGATTACTGGATATGATAGTAGATGCTATACCTTATCTTGGAAATGCATCTACACCGCCCGACAAATTTGCAGCAAATGTTGCAAATGTATCTATTAATAAAAAAATTATCCAACCTGGAGCTGAAGATCAAATAAAAGGTTTAATGACAAATTTAATAATATTTGGACCAGGACCAGTTCTAAGTGATAATTTTACTGATAGTATGATTATGAATGGCCATTCCCCAATATCAGAAGGATTTGGTGCAAGAATGATGATAAGATTTTGTCCTAGTTGTTTAAATGTATTTAATAATGTTCAGGAAAATAAAGATACATCTATATTTAGTAGACGCGCGTATTTTGCAGATCCAGCTCTAACGTTAATGCATGAACTTATACATGTGTTACATGGATTATATGGAATTAAGATAAGTAATTTACCAATTACTCCAAATACAAAAGAATTTTTCATGCAACATAGCGATCCTGTACAAGCAGAAGAACTATATACATTCGGAGGACATGATCCTAGTGTTATAAGTCCTTCTACGGATATGAATATTTATAATAAAGCGTTACAAAATTTTCAAGATATAGCTAATAGGCTTAATATTGTTTCAAGTGCCCAAGGGAGTGGAATTGATATTTCCTTATATAAACAAATATATAAAAATAAATATGATTTTGTTGAAGATCCTAATGGAAAATATAGTGTAGATAAGGATAAGTTTGATAAATTATATAAGGCCTTAATGTTTGGCTTTACTGAAACTAATCTAGCTGGTGAATATGGAATAAAAACTAGGTATTCTTATTTTAGTGAATATTTGCCACCGATAAAAACTGAAAAATTGTTAGACAATACAATTTATACTCAAAATGAAGGCTTTAACATAGCTAGTAAAAATCTCAAAACGGAATTTAATGGTCAGAATAAGGCGGTAAATAAAGAGGCTTATGAAGAAATCAGCCTAGAACATCTCGTTATATATAGAATAGCAATGTGCAAGCCTGTAATGTACAAAAATACCGGTAAATCTGAACAGTGTATTATTGTTAATAATGAGGATTTATTTTTCATAGCTAATAAAGATAGTTTTTCAAAAGATTTAGCTAAAGCAGAAACTATAGCATATAATACACAAAATAATACTATAGAAAATAATTTTTCTATAGATCAGTTGATTTTAGATAATGATTTAAGCAGTGGCATAGACTTACCAAATGAAAACACAGAACCATTTACAAATTTTGACGACATAGATATCCCTGTGTATATTAAACAATCTGCTTTAAAAAAAATTTTTGTGGATGGAGATAGCCTTTTTGAATATTTACATGCTCAAACATTTCCTTCTAATATAGAAAATCTACAACTAACGAATTCATTAAATGATGCTTTAAGAAATAATAATAAAGTCTATACTTTTTTTTCTACAAACCTTGTTGAAAAAGCTAATACAGTTGTAGGTGCTTCACTTTTTGTAAACTGGGTAAAAGGAGTAATAGATGATTTTACATCTGAATCCACACAAAAAAGTACTATAGATAAAGTTTCAGATGTATCCATAATTATTCCCTATATAGGACCTGCTTTGAATGTAGGAAATGAAACAGCTAAAGAAAATTTTAAAAATGCTTTTGAAATAGGTGGAGCCGCTATCTTAATGGAGTTTATTCCAGAACTTATTGTACCTATAGTTGGATTTTTTACATTAGAATCATATGTAGGAAATAAAGGGCATATTATTATGACGATATCCAATGCTTTAAAGAAAAGGGATCAAAAATGGACAGATATGTATGGTTTGATAGTATCGCAGTGGCTCTCAACGGTTAATACTCAATTTTATACAATAAAAGAAAGAATGTACAATGCTTTAAATAATCAATCACAAGCAATAGAAAAAATAATAGAAGATCAATATAATAGATATAGTGAAGAAGATAAAATGAATATTAACATTGATTTTAATGATATAGATTTTAAACTTAATCAAAGTATAAATTTAGCAATAAACAATATAGATGATTTTATAAACCAATGTTCTATATCATATCTAATGAATAGAATGATTCCATTAGCTGTAAAAAAGTTAAAAGACTTTGATGATAATCTTAAGAGAGATTTATTGGAGTATATAGATACAAATGAACTATATTTACTTGATGAAGTAAATATTCTAAAATCAAAAGTAAATAGACACCTAAAAGACAGTATACCATTTGATCTTTCACTATATACCAAGGACACAATTTTAATACAAGTTTTTAATAATTATATTAGTAATATTAGTAGTAATGCTATTTTAAGTTTAAGTTATAGAGGTGGGCGTTTAATAGATTCATCTGGATATGGTGCAACTATGAATGTAGGTTCAGATGTTATCTTTAATGATATAGGAAATGGTCAATTTAAATTAAATAATTCTGAAAATAGTAATATTACGGCACATCAAAGTAAATTCGTTGTATATGATAGTATGTTTGATAATTTTAGCATTAACTTTTGGGTAAGGACTCCTAAATATAATAATAATGATATACAAACTTATCTTCAAAATGAGTATACAATAATTAGTTGTATAAAAAATGACTCAGGATGGAAAGTATCTATTAAGGGAAATAGAATAATATGGACATTAATAGATGTTAATGCAAAATCTAAATCAATATTTTTCGAATATAGTATAAAAGATAATATATCAGATTATATAAATAAATGGTTTTCCATAACTATTACTAATGATAGATTAGGTAACGCAAATATTTATATAAATGGAAGTTTGAAAAAAAGTGAAAAAATTTTAAACTTAGATAGAATTAATTCTAGTAATGATATAGACTTCAAATTAATTAATTGTACAGATACTACTAAATTTGTTTGGATTAAGGATTTTAATATTTTTGGTAGAGAATTAAATGCTACAGAAGTATCTTCACTATATTGGATTCAATCATCTACAAATACTTTAAAAGATTTTTGGGGGAATCCTTTAAGATACGATACACAATACTATCTGTTTAATCAAGGTATGCAAAATATCTATATAAAGTATTTTAGTAAAGCTTCTATGGGGGAAACTGCACCACGTACAAACTTTAATAATGCAGCAATAAATTATCAAAATTTATATCTTGGTTTACGATTTATTATAAAAAAAGCATCAAATTCTCGGAATATAAATAATGATAATATAGTCAGAGAAGGAGATTATATATATCTTAATATTGATAATATTTCTGATGAATCTTACAGAGTATATGTTTTGGTGAATTCTAAAGAAATTCAAACTCAATTATTTTTAGCACCCATAAATGATGATCCTACGTTCTATGATGTACTACAAATAAAAAAATATTATGAAAAAACAACATATAATTGTCAGATACTTTGCGAAAAAGATACTAAAACATTTGGGCTGTTTGGAATTGGTAAATTTGTTAAAGATTATGGATATGTTTGGGATACCTATGATAATTATTTTTGCATAAGTCAGTGGTATCTCAGAAGAATATCTGAAAATATAAATAAATTAAGGTTGGGATGTAATTGGCAATTCATTCCCGTGGATGAAGGATGGACAGAATAATATAATTAAATATTTATTAAAGCTACTTTGATAGGAAAAATCAAATTTTATAAAAACTTTAAAATAAAAGGTGTAGTTAAATTTTAATCTTAAATAACTACATCTTTTATTTAGCCTAAATTATTTATAATGTATACTTATTTTTCTTCTTCTATGATTTTATATATTTTAAAATTTTATATATAGAGAAATGATTAAAGTTCTAGGATCTCTCTATATTACAAGCATGACAGCAAAATGTTTTACGAGTGCTATAAACTCCAAGGTTTCTTTCTATTATATTTTCGGTTTAATCTTTTTTACTTTTTTAACAAGTCCAACTACTTCACCTGCATTATTTAAAGCATATTAGGCCTGTTAACGATAAACTGTCTTATTTTCAACTTTTCTACTTATATATATTCATTTAATAATTCTGCTTTTACTTTTTTATATAGGTTTCTAAAGCTTTTTTTATAATAGACTTTATATAAAGAATTCTTTTTTATGATTAAGAAGTTTAGCTAAGTTTCTCTGCATAAATAGCACTTTTCGCTCTATCTTATCTATATCAAAAATCATAATTATCACCTCGCATAATTTTATATCATTATAAAGTATTTCTCATAAAGTTTATCAAGAATAATAAAGCTCTACTAAACTTATTAAAAGAATTAGTAGAGCTTTATTGTGATTAATTTAATAATTAAAAAAATTTAAATACATCATATGTTAAGGTTCAAGATTAGATATAATAAATTACTATATCTAATAAATTTAATGATATTTAAATACACCGAATGTTATGGTTAAATAGAATAACAAATAAGAGCATATCTAAATACACATTATTTTACGGTTTAAACTTATCTAAATTATATACTAAATTACTTATAGATGCAATAGCCGTATCCTAGAGAATTTTTTTCTAATAGCCCAACTGCTATAGCAACTTTTGCCATATCTTGAGAGAGGTCATCTTGTTTTACTTTGATATTAAATTTATTACCAATAAATTTAATATTTTTATATTTATATGCAATAGACTTTATGTTTTTTACTTCAATTTCCTCTATCATATCATGATTAATAGGATATTCTATCTCTTTAATCGTCTTAAGTTTATTTATTAGGTTATTATTAATACTACTTTTAATAATATCAATGCTCATTGTGTTTGTCCATGGCTTGCCATCAATCGTAGCTATAGTAGGAGTTACAGTATATATTTGTTTTATATTTCGCTTTATATTTAAAGCATTAATATTAACTGACATAACATCAAATTCGTTTGTCATAACTTGTTTTAAGCACATTTTAAACTCTTCTGCCATTTTTTCATCTATGCAGCGTAAACTAGTGGTATAATTTTTACCACTTTTATAAATTTTATCTTTTTCAAAAGGTAATAGTCCTTCGAAAGTGTAAAACTTATATTGATTAAGTTCATGAATAGACTCTAAATTATAATGATATAACATAGACTTATTAAATAAAATTGAAAGTTTTTCAGTTACCTCATTATGATATATATCTCTTTTAAGCCTTAGAGCTATTGATAATTGATAAAATTTCATAGTTTTCCCCCTTAAAAAATTATTTTTTAATATTAAAATAGAAAATATTCTTATACAAAAATATTACTATAGTTTCTAGACTTTTTTAAGTAAATTTCACTGGTTTTTTAAATAAAACTTCTAAAAGCATGTAAATTAAGTAGTTTTTTATTATTTTATTCTATAATATTTTTGAATAAAAAATTAAAATAAAAAAAAGTGTAGGCCTTAAACGGCTAAAAATTAGGAGGAACTTATGAAAAAAGAATATTATTTAAAATACGATATCAATATGAAGAATGGATGTATTCCAAAAGGGACAAAAACAATCTTTCTTCGAAGTGAGAAAGAGGGAGCTGTATTGTATTTAAAAGTTATAGAAGGACCTTATAATAAAAAAAATTTGAGGGTTTATAAAAGTGAAGCTATAGAAATTTTAGAATAAAATCTATATCTAAATAAAAAATACCATTAATTAATTAATGGTATTTTTTATTTGGCTATAAAAGTATATTTGCACTTTTATCCTATAATATTAATATTATGTATATTTTTGTCTAATAAAGTATTAAATTCAAACAGTTACAAAATCTAGCTTTATCACTTTTTACCCTTAAAAGTGTAAAGTAGGTGAATAAATTATGAATGATAGTTTGTATGAACTATTAAAAAAATGTAAAACTAAAGATCCTAAATACATTTTAGAAATGATTAATAGATTTAGTCCTCTAATAAAAAAATATAGTTACTTATTAAATTATGATGATGCTGAACAAGATTTGATAGTGAAACTTATTGAAATAGTGTACAAGCTCCCTTTAAATCAAATTCCAATAGGATATCCTGATAAATATATTGCATCTTATCTTCATTACTCATTAAAAAATGAGTATATACAACTGTCTAAAAAACAATCAATTTTATTAAAGCAAAGTTTAGATTTAGATACATGTAAGAATCCTATAACATCACAAGAATTATATAATTATGTATTTGTAAAAGATCTACTAAATCAAGTTACTGAATTACAAAGAAAGATATTAATATTAAAGTTTATAAAAAATTATAGTGAAACTGAAATTGCTAGTATTCTAAAAATATCTAGACAGTCTGTAAATAGAGCTAAGAATAGAGCTTTAGCAACATTAAAAAAATATTTAAGTGCATAAGAGAGGAGGCTATCAATGGAGGAGTTTATAAAATTAGCTTCAACGCAAGGAATATGGAGTGCTTTAAGTATAGTTCTTATTTTTTATATATTAAAAATGCAAGAAAAAAGAGATTTAAAGCAAGAAGAACGTGAAAGAAACTATCAAGAGATAATTTCTAAGCTAACAGATAAATTAAACATAGTTGAAGATGTAAAAAAAGATGTTGAAGAAATAAAAAATCATGTATTTAAAAAATAGAAAAATAAATTTAAAAGGCAGGGTGACATTTAGCACACAACTTTCTTTATATAGTATGTAAGACAACATAGTCGACTAAAGGTCTTATAGAAAATAAATCTGTTAAAATTTCTTAACACACAGATTTATTCAAACTAAATATTAAAAATTATGTAAAAAAGAAAAGGAGAGATTTATTATGAGAAGCTTAAGAGGTATTAAAGTTTTAAACGAAAATGATATGAAGTCAATTACAGGAGGAGCTGCAAATATACCAGTTAGTAGAAGATTTCTTGACAAAAATATATGTTTAGAAGAAGCAAGAGCGCTGGTTCACTATAGAGGTGTATCAGGCATGTCTTTACAAGAAATAGCAGAGGAAATATATGCTCATGCTGTATTCTATTACCAAGGACTAACTGCTAATGAAATAGCAAAAGCTTTAAGTAAATCAGGTCTTGCAGGGTTTACACTATCTGCTGCTTTGACTAGTTCAATTGCAGATATACTTATATCTAAGGGTGAAGTTATAAATATTGAAGATGGTGGAGATACAAGTTTTAGAAAGCTAGTATACAAGGGTGTTTGGATAATGTTTTAATATAGTTGATAACTAAAAGAGTTTACTGCTTTAAAAGCAGTAAACTCTTTTAGTTATTACAACAAGTATTTCAATTCTAAAATGTAGAGATATTAAATAGGGGGAATATATATGAGTAAATATTTTTACGTTAGGCAAGAAGAAGCTATGGATTGCGGATTAGCATCATTAGCAACTATATTGTTGTACTACAATAAACCATATTCACTTAATCATCTAAAAAAAATGGCAAAATACAACAACAAACTTGGAACAAATTTTTTTCAGCTTTATAGCATAGCGATTAACCTTGGGTTTATAGCAACTGCCGTAACTTTGAGAAATGCTAAAATACTTAATGATGTTAATTTGCCCTGCATAGCACAATTACGGTTTTCAACAGAAACTATGCACTTTGTTGTTATTTATAAAGTAAAGAGAAATGTCATCATAATAGCAGATCCTGCAAAAGGGCTTCGAGAACTATCTTTTAAAACATTTTCAAAATGCTTTACAAATAAAGTTTTATTAATACATTAAAAAGGGGACAAGGTTTAACTTTTTAGCCATGTTAGATTGCTTTCATTAATCAGGAAATTATTAAGTATCATTCTCTTCATCTTGTTTTTTATAAATTTCTCCATTTATCTATTCTTTTCTTGTGTTTTCATAAATTCTTCATGTTTTTTCTTTTGAGTTGAATTTCCTTTTTTTGCATCAAAGTTAATTGGAAGATATTTTTCATTAATTATTTTTTCATAGTTTATATCAGTAAAATAATTACAAAAATTAATTTCCACATAAATTAATTTTTTATTTTCTTTGTCAGCCAAAGCATAAGTATAACCACTCTCATTTGCATAAACTGCACTCACTGGATAATTAAATCCAGTTGCACCATATATAAGATAATCTTTAGAAGAATCTATCTTTGATAATCTCTCTGTCTCTTTGATAAAATCTTCATCACTGCATGTGTATACAAGGTATGATACAAAGTTTGGGTCAAATGGATTATAATAATAATAATAAAAATTTTCAACTTTTGCTGAATCAGGAATATTTTTGGGAAATATATCATCTGTATTCTTACTATTATTTCCGAAGGATTTATCATGCTTTTGTCTATGCTTACCACTATCTCCAAAATATTCATTATAATCTCGTATATTAGTAGTTTTATCTCTTTCTACCCACATTGCACAAAAACCGAGCGTCAACGTAATTAGTATAATAGAAAAAATTAATGTTATCTTTGTTATCTTTTTCATTTATTCATTCTCCCTTTAATTACAATAATTATTACATTTTTAAATTACTGATCTTATAATAGGGGTGCAGCCAACAAAACTGACAAATCTCACGTTAAGAAATACAGTTCCATCTTGGTATTATATAAGCACCTTTTTCTCTTATATTTAAACCAATAATGATAAAGAAGATAGAATACAGTGCAGCTATGATACATATAAATAAAAACTGCATATTCATATATTCACTCCTAACTTAAATATGATATGTTTCTTGCATTAAACACATGCTTTGATAATAGCCCTTAAAATTATTATAAAACTTTATACATATAATAACCATACATTATACATAATATTAATTTAAAGTTAAATATTTACAAAGCATTTTAATTTATCTAATTTTATTTTCTAATTCTAATTAAATTTATTAATTAAAGTAGACAAAAAGATCATTTTCCTATATTCGTAAAGTTTATTATACCTTTTCAAATAGAAAAGATATAATATTTAATATGCCAAGAGGACCAGTAGTAGAAGGAACTGAGGACATTGTATCACAAGAGGAGACAAAATATTTATGAGAAGTAGAGCAAAAAACAGGATATGGAGTTGCATTGGATTTAATTGTAGCTGCAATAAGTGGAGGCGGACTTATTAAAGTAATTGAAAAACAAGTAGCTAAAGCTGTTGGAGCAGAAATAGCAGCATTTTTATTTGATCATGTTTTCGATCTTATTCCAACGACAAGAATCATAAACATAGAACTTAACAGATATATAGTAAGAGGTGCTGATAGAAAGCTAAGATTTAAAGTTTATGCAACTTTTCGTAATCTAGATGGTTCTTTTTTAGAGTCAGTTTTATCACAAGAAGGATTAGCAAAATATTAATAAAAATAACCTGAACTTTGTCCTGTAATCCTAAAGTTAGACTTTGTTTGGAGCTGTCGCACTAAGTAATTAGTGCCAGCCCCTTTTTATATAAAATGATGAAGATATTATTTCTTTTAAGGTTATTAATATTTATTTATATTAAACACATTACATAGATTTTTTTCGTATTATTTTTTAGCCCTGATACTTTTAAAAAATGTATCTGCTGCCTAAATCTTGCTCTTGGGTGCTAATCCTTGCATACACATAAGATGAGAGATTTTATTATTCTATTAAGACGTATTGAAGGATATTTATAGTTATTATAGAATATTCTTTAAAATAGGTAAATTACATTTTTTTTAATTGAAAGGAGAATTATTATGAAAAAATTTAAGTTTGTATTATCTATTTTAATATTAATACCTTTTGTGCTAATTGGCTGCAAGTCTAATATAAAGGAAGAGCCTAATATGGATAAAGCTACAACAGGAAATTTTGAGTCATATACTAAGAATGAAACAGTTAATGATAAAATTTCGAAGAGATATGAAGAAGTAAAAAAAGAAACCTTATCATATGAAATAGAATTTTCTGATCATCACTATTATGAAACTAAAAACAGTTTTGTAGGTAGTGAAGCAGGATTACCTAATGTTGATAATAAAGAATATGGACAAATATTAAGTGAATATATGTATGCGGCTGAGGTAAATCCAACAAAGATATCTTACAATGATGCAATAAAGCTAGCACATAAGGTATTACCTGATGATATAAAAGAGCAGCGGACTAAATACGATGATACTGTAAAAAAAACTTATATAGTATATTCATCTAGTCAAGGCAATTTTGTATTAGGATTATGCCATGAATCTAGCACAGAAGATAAAAATATAGTAGTAGGCATAGATTATATGAAAGAGATAATAGAATAAACATTTATTAATGAATCTGTTATTATAAGAATATATTATTAATATCCATGCTATACTTTTAATTATTTTGTATGGAGGTTTTTATGAAAAAATTTCTTCAAATTTTAAGGGTTCTATGTTTAATATTACTCATACTTGATATAGTTTATTTTGGATTTGCTACACTTCTTTGTATTGCTTATAGTTCTTATTCTACATCGTTTAACGACTTGTTAACGCTTCTTATTATAGATGTAGGACTCATATCTCTAACTATTTTATTCTATAAGAATAAAGAAAAAAGTAAGAAATATAATTCTTTTATTGTTTTGATTGGATTAGTTTTTGTTTTTATACCTTGGGTGTATTTGTTTTATTTAATGTGGTATGAAAGAAATATAATTGAGTTTATATTATCTACGTTACCTATTATGCCTATAATACTTGTATTAATATATGTCTATGCAAAAAAAATTGAGTAAAATGCTATGTTATCTGGGTTTATATAAAAATAGTGTTGCAGAACTTAGAGGTATTCTGCAACACTATTTTTTATGTTATAACTTATTTATTATATACTTTGAAAATGCTAACGCAGCAGCCTTTTGAATTTCTTCTGTTGGCTCTATTTTCTCATGGGTATCCGGTGTTGTATAAGTTGCTTTTTTAAGTAATGTAAGTTGTCCAAGTCCTACAACATATTTGAATCCTTTTGATCCTGTCATCAGATCATATATTTTTTCACTTAACTCATTAATACTAGGATTATTTTTAAACTCTAAGCTTTTAAAAAGAATACTTCGTCTAACATCACCATCTACACTTGAATAATACTTCTCTAATAAGCTTGCTAAATCTTTATGACCTTTATTTGCTTCAATATATATAGCATCTATATCAGCTATCACATCTTCTCTTGGAAAAGTAAACAAATCACTTCCCATTACATCTTCTGCAATTTTTTGTATTGTTCTACCATTTTTATTTTCTCTATCTTCCTTAGTTATATCACTCATAGTAGTAGCCAAATCACCGCCCCATCCTGTCCAGAAATGTGGAACAAGAAAAGAATTATGCCCTAGTGTTGTAGCCGCTAAATGTGGTAAATCAATCGGATTATTATTTATATATGCAATTCTGGTGTTCTCAGCTTGTATATATGGCATTAAATCGGCTACTATGTCAGGATATCCTAAGCATAAATATTCATAAAACCTCTTATCTTCTACTCCTATTGTTAAAAGCCATTGATAACCTGTATATACAAAACGTCTTAAAAAGTTTAATACCAATGTATTTGAATCTAATCCATCTTGAGATATATAAGTATTAGCTGCACTATCTAATCTCTTTAAGATTTTAATTACTTTTTTTGTATCTTCACACACTCCTATATCTCTTCCTGAAGCAATATTATTATCAATTTCTATTTGACCTGCCCCTGTACCAATAGTTATAGTCGCAATTTGATCAAACGACCAATCTTTTGGTAAGGAATATCCAAGATTTCCACTAAAACCTGTAGACATATCACAGACAAAACTATTTATAGAATATCCAGCATCAGCCACACGGCTACAAACATTTCTAGGTCCGTAAATTCCAATTTTATATGGATTACCTAACCTATCAACCTCATCTCTAATTGCTTTAAAATAAGGAAGAACTGCATCGGTTACATCTCCATCTAAAGCATCAAAATCCACTGCAAAATAAACTGTTGAATCTGCACCAAAACCCAAATTACCAGCTGATCTTTTAGCTGAATTAGCATCAAATGTTCCTTGCTCTGCTGTAAAATATGAAAGTTCATACCCACCTGTTTCAAATATAGGAAAAACATTAAGTCCAAAAGCAAATATAGTTGCTAATTCTGAATATGTCATTCTATATCTGCCAGTAAGGTATCTTCCAATTGACTTATATCCATTATTTTTAAGTGTTGCTGCCTTTTCCGGAGTAATAGTTGTTGCACAATCACATGCAGTTCCTTTTCTAGTATTATCACCAGTACTTATTAATAGTGATGCCCAAGTCTGCATATTAGCGACTCCATCTGCCGGTAAGCACGAAAACTCTTGAAAGTTTTTTACTGCTGATTTAGTTCCATTACCAAAATATCCAGTAAATCCAGTAGGATCGTAGTGATTGCAGTATAATGCATATTGAAGTAAACTTACAAATTTATTCTCTGAGCCCACAGACAATACTGGACATCTTGCCTTTGTTTGAGGTCCAAAAACTCCATTTGGTTCAGTAATACCTTCCTCTATTTGTAATGCATAAATTAATGCTGTATTGGTCGAACGTGAATATCTACCATCACAAGGCATTAATCCTATTATTTTATGATAGTCACGATTAAGGTTCTGTTGAATAATACGAATTTTAGGGTCGCCTACATTAACAAATGCGTCCATATTCAATAGTGCCTTAATTATCATAGGAGTTGCAATACCATCAGCATTAGAGAGTCCAGCATCAGTTTGAAATTTTTCTATAGCAGCTTTAGTCCCATTACCAAAATATCCAGTAAATCCAGTAGGATTATATCCTTTACAAAATAAAGCTCCTTGTAGAATGTAAATTTGATTCTGTACTGTTGTACTTGATGAATTTGAATTTATTGATAATGTAGGACATCTTCTTGTTGTTTCAGGTCCAAAATAGCCATTTGGTTCTGGAATACCTTCTTCTATTTGTAATGCAGAAATTAATGAGTACATTGTGTCCCACCCAGTTCTACCATTTGGCTCAACGGGTATATATCCATATTTACCCCTATAAGTATCTTCTAACCATTCTTGAACTTTTAATACCATTTGATCCATTTTTAATACCTTCTTTCTTTTATTATAGCTTTACAATTCTTTTAATTAATAAATATAGTTAATTACAGAATCATTTAATGATAAATGCATAATTGATTTTAATATTTATTAATCAATAAGTAATAAGATATTATTTATGAATTTGTAACCCCTAAATTTAAAATACATTTATTATACATAATGAATCGGAAGTAAATTTTGTTGTGGCGATTAATTGAAAGTATATAAGATGATACATTAGAAGAAGGTATGATTAATGTAAAAATAATTATTAAGAACAATATTATTTCAATGTATTGATTTTAAAAGGTTTGTAAAATAAAAATCCGCCGGACTCATGTTAATTTAATTTTAGGTATGAAAATTATAATTGTAATAGTCAGATATTAAAGATATTAAAAATAATTTTAAAATAAGGGTTACAAGTTCTTATTTTTTTGCTTTATATAGGTATATAGGTTAGCTAACTCTATAGTTTAAAAATACTGATATAAAAATTATAAATATTTAGGAGGAAAAACAATGAGTTATTTAGCAATTAATAAATCTGGTTCATCATTCCCAGTTTATGATGGTAACAAGGTTCAAATCGGTACAATTTCTCGAAATGAAAAATTTGCAGTTCAAGCTGGTGGTCCAGTTGAATCAGGAATTGACTTTCTAGATGGATCTGGCAGATGGAGAAGTGGATATTGTAAAAATGTTAGCGGAGGATTATCAAATTGGATTAATTATGCATATTCTCATTCAGGTCACTGGATAAATGATAATTACTTTAAGGCTGCTGAGTCAGTAGATGTGTATAATTCAGGTGGTGTGTATGAAAGAACTCTTCCTGCTGGTACACTTATATTGCCATATAACAGAAATTCAGCTGAAAATGGTACTAACCACACAGATTGGTTAAGAATAAAAACTGTATACGATCCTTCAGGTAATACTTTAGGGAATGTTCATGGAATGTATGTTGATTGTAAGTTACGATATAATTCAATGAACACAGCAGTAGTTGGCAATTGGTAAATTAGATATTTTCATGCTAAAGTACTATAGATAAGTATGTACTTATCTATAGTACTTTTAAAAAAATATATGATGAGATTAAAATATATGTATCATATATTATGCATGTTAGTAAAGCTATATATAGTGCTGAGCGTGCTTGCACTATTGGTGTCTAAAACATATAATTCGATTAAAAATAATATAATTAAAAATGATGTAATTTAAAATTACATCATTTTTAATTATATTATTTATTGTATTCCAACATATATAACTCCACCATCTAATATACGTTGTCCTGTTTCAAGCACTTTATATTTCTGTTAAAATATAGCTTTTCTATGCTGTTGATTATGTAATGCACCTGCTTGGGATAAAGCAATTGAAGTTTGATCAGTAAAAGGTTTCCAATAATTCACATAATCGCGTACAAATGCAGTAGTTCCTGATGAAAATACTGCCACTGGAGTAAATTTAGAAAAAGCAGCAATTGTACCTAATATAAATGATGCATCATCCATATTACTAACTCGCATAGATCTTCTTTGAATATCATTTACCATTGTACCAATTTGGTTATAAGTTAGTGTAAATGTTTTAGTTTCACTTCCAACTATATAATGGCTTGGTCCGCCCCCTAAATGTTGAATAGGAGGAATATCTTGATTTTGCTTATTAACAATCTCTTTAGCACTAACATTGTTTTGGTTTACAGCTAACATACCAAACATTACTAGTACGAAACAGAAGTATTTAATAAATTTTTTCATGTTTTACCAACTCCCTTTTTATACATAGCTTTACTATAATATCATCATTCTACATTAATTGTTAAATTCATCCTTAATTTAACTTATTTTTAAATTGTTGTGAACATGATTATTTATTTTATTCCTTAGAGTGGGTTTTGTCGGAAATGTTGATGTTCCCCGAATAGAAAGAATAAGACTAGGATATATTCTTAAAATGACAAAGATATACACTAATGAGTATGTTATATTTATATATAATCTATATAATTTTTAAAGGAGTAAAAAAATGAATAAGACAATAAGTTTTACAATCATAATAGGGATAAATAAGGGATATTTTCATAATAATATTAATAAAAATGGGATTCAAATAATTGCAGAAGAATGGCAAAAGATTGCTAAAAAATTATATGATGAAACTAGAATATATGTATCATGTGTTATGCATCCTGGTAAAGCTGTATATAATGCTGAATGGGGTTGCCCCGTTGGTGGAGAAGATATTATAACAATTACAGGTACAGCTAATCCAAAGTTTGCACAAGATCTAGAGCAATGGGAAGATATAGTTATAAAGATAGCAAAGCATTTAAAAGCTGTATTAAATCAATCTACTGTAACGGTTGAATTTCATGAAGTTAAAAATTTTGTATATTTAAACGAAGAATTAAAATAGATTTTAACTATTTATTTTGTGATATAATTAAGCTACTAGGTACACTTAAACTTATAAAGGATAAGAATGACATGGAGAAAAAGAATAAAACAAGAAGAAAAAGATGTAATAAATGTATTAATTTCAAATATGCTTATAATTCAAAGAAAAATAAATATGGCTACAAATGTGAAATAGCAGGAAGATTCATGATTTACACTGCATTAAATTACTGTGAAAAATTTAACAAAATAAAAGATAGGGTATAAAATTAGCATAGAGTTTTGACTATGAATACATTTTTCACGTTTGGGATAATGTAAAATAAATAAGATGAATGATACTTAGATTTTTATTTTTTAAAGAGCTTTACGCTGTTAAGCGTAAATGTTCAAATTTCTTAGTATCCTGCATCATACTTATTATAGAATAAAATTCTTCTAAATATATTAAAAACTGAGGTGATTATATAATGTCTCAAGATTTTACCTATGGTGAGTATATTAAAAGAGAAAGAAAAAAAAGAAATTGGAGCTTAAAACTTTTAGCTGCTAAATTAGATGTAAGCCTTACTTATCTAGCAGATGTTGAGAATAATAGAAGATATGCTTTTCCAGAGGAAAAGCTACTATTATTAGCAGAAATCTTTGGGATTACTTCAAATATAAAAGAATATAATTTATATCTGGATCTAGCAGCTGAAACAAGAAATACCGTTCCTTTAGATGTTGAAAAGTTTATGCTAAAAAATAGGGAATTAATATTATTTATTAGAAAACTCGCTAATAAACAATTTATTTCTGAAGAATATGTTTCAGAAATCTTGAAAAATATAAAATTCTAAGATATCGCATAGATGTTTAATTTTCAATGTCCATCAGTATAAATTTAAATACAATAGGGGGTATAACATGGGATATTCAATGGTTAAGGGAAATATAACTGATCTAAAAGCTGATATTATTGTGAATGCTAGTAATGGTATCGGATATATGGGTGGTACTATAGGAAGATTCTTTCAACTTAATGGTGTAGCAGAGTCGATACATTATGTAACAGAAGGCAAAGTTGAAAAAGAAGCAAAAATAGCTGCCAAGAAAAATAAATATTTACCAAGATTCTTATGTGGCCATAAACCAGGAGAAATTTTTATAACAGGAGCAGGGAATTTAAATGCATCCTATATTGTACATGCTGTAACAATGCATTATCCAGGTATGAGCGCAAATATAGATATAGTAAAAATCTTGCTCCCAAAAATACTTTTTAAATCTCGTGAATTAAATGCAAAATCATTAGTTCTGCCTTTACTTGGAACAGGTACTGGGAGAATACCCAAAAATGAAATTATTAAACTTTATGAAGATTTTTTTACAGATATTAATGACATAGACATTATAGTATCTTACATATAAATTTAATTCTATAATATAACAAGGATACTTACTAATTTTATTAAAAATAATATAATTTTATTAATTCGTTCTATAATATAATTATAAGAATTAAAAATTATATAAAAATTATGTAGGCCTTTAAGGCTAAAAATTTGGAGGAATCAAAAAATGAATAATGTAAAAAGAATAGGAAATGCTATTTTAAAACAGGAACTTATCTTAAATCAGCAGCACATTGCTGAAGGTGAAAAGAAAGTTTTTTATTACAAAGAAGGCTCAATACTGCCGCTTGTTTCAGAAGGTGGACTTCTATATTTAGATTTAGGTTCATCATCTTATCTGAGAGCCAATAGAGTCAACTCAGTATTCGAGCTAATGTAAAAGAAAGTACCTCATTACAAAGTAATGGGGTATTTTTATTCTATAATATAATTGTAAAAACTAAAAAGGATGTAAATCTAAAAAACTAAAGGTCGTATGACTAAAAATTAGGAGGAACTATAAAATGAAAATAGTAAATCTTTTTGATATCATGCCTGATGCATTTACTGGCATAGATACGAACAAATCAAAGAAAAAGAAAAGAAACAAAAAACATAATATTTCAGCTAATCAATTAAATTTATTAGATATTATGTTATCGTTTGAGGCAAAAGAGGAATATGTTCGAAATTGCGAAGAAATAATAGAAGAGGTTAAAAAACCTCTATCATTGCTTTTTGAAGCTTCTAATGAACTGCTAGACTTCAAATTAACTAAACAATTGAAGTTTGGTGGAACAGTAGATGAAAAAATACAAAATAATCTTAAGGCAATTAAAGTCCTTAAGAATCTTCAGCAATACGAAAGATATGCTAAAGGAGAAGATCAAAAAAAATTAGCTAAATATACAGGATGGGGTGGTCTATCTAAAGCATTTCGATCTAGTAAGTACGATAAGGAGTTAAAGAATGTTTTATCCGAAGAAGAGTATATATCAGTATCAAATACTGTTAATACTGCTTTTTATACTCCTATTGAAGTCATAAGGTTTATGTATAGAACATTGCAAAGGATGGGCTTTGATGGAGGACATATACTTGATCCTGCAACTGGTACAGGAAATTTTCTAGGAGTAATGCCAGAAGTTATAAGAGAAAATAGTAAAATAGTAGCCATTGAAAAAGATACTATAAGTGGTACTATAGCTCAGCAGCTATATCAGTCAGCAAATGTAAAAATACAGGGATATGAAGAAACTTATTTAAAAGATGATTCATTTGACTTGGCAATTACAAATGTTCCATTTGTAGATGTATCTCCTTTTGATAAATATGATAAAGATTTAAATGAATTAAATCTTTATTTACATGATTACTATTTTGCTAAATCTTTAAAGAAAGTTCGAGAAGGGGGAATAATAGCCTTTATAACCTCTTCAGGAACAATGGACAAAACAGATTCTAAACTTAGAGAATATCTAGGCTCAAAAACAGAATTTATTGGAGCAGTTAGATTACCTTATAATTCTTTTAAAAAATTTTCTAATGTAGAAGTTATGACAGATATAATTTTCCTTCAGAAAACTAACAAACCTTCTACAAAGGAATGGGTTAATCTAAAATCCAGTGACGGTATAACTTTCAATGAATATTTCATAGATAACCCTTCTATGATGATAGGAAATGTTATAGAAATCAGTGGACAATTTGGACATAAACATGTACTAGATTATAACGGAAATTTAGAAAAAGCACTAGATAACTTGGTCCAAGCGTTTCCTCAAGATATCTATATGCCATTAGACAATGATAATTATAGATATGAAGATGAAAAACTAATAAATTTGGCCAATACTAAAATGGAATACATGGTAAAACCATATTCTTATGTAAAATATGAAGATAACTTTTACCAAAGACAAGGTTTATACTTAATTCCTATTGAAGTAAGAAAGCCAGAGTTATTAAATGATTTCATTATTTTAAAGGAAAAGATAAAAGAAATAATTGAAGAGCAATTAAATAATTGTTCAGATGAAACTTTAAAATTGCTTCAAAAGCAATTAAATAGTATATATGATGATTTCATATGCAAGTTTGGATACATATCTTCTAAAGGAAATAAAAAGATTCTTTCGGATGATCCAGAATATTTCTTAGCATGTTCTATAGAAAAAGAAATTGGTACTAGATATATTAAAGGAGCTTTTTTCACAGATAGAACTATAGGTACAAGAAGGAAAATTGATAAGGCAGAATCCATTGAAGATGCATTAATTTATTGTTTTTCTGAAAAAGGAATGTTAGATTTTGATTATATAGCTAGCTTACTAAAGAAGGATGTAATAGAGGTAATAGATATTCTAGAAAGTAAAGATTTAATTTTCTATGATATTGAATCTGATAATTATGTTCATAGAGATGAATATCTAAGCGGTAATGTAAAAAAGAAACTTAAAATTGCAAAAGAATTTGTTAAAGAAAATATCCGTTTTGAAAAAAACGTACATGCCCTAGAAGGTATTCAACCTGGATATATTTATGATGTATATTACCAATTAGGAACTACCTGGATTAGTGATGAAATATATAATAATTTTATAAATGAACTTCTTCACTGCAATACTATTAATGTTAAATATAATAAGGTCCTTGGCCAATATGCTGTTAGTAGAAATGGATATGTAGATGCTACACTATTTAGAACTACTTATGGCACTGATAGGCTTAATGCTATTCAATGCTTAAGGCATGCATTGAATCTTACTAATCCTGTTATCTATGATGAAATTGGTGACAATGGTATTAAGAAGAGAATAAAAAATGCTAAAGATACTGAATTAGCCAGATCAAAAGTTAATTTGCTTAAAAATGAATTTTTATCCTGGATAGATAAAAATATCGA
Source organism: Clostridium argentinense CDC 2741 (assembly GCF_000816675.1). Taxonomy (GTDB): domain Bacteria; phylum Bacillota; class Clostridia; order Clostridiales; family Clostridiaceae; genus Clostridium_J; species Clostridium_J argentinense. Next base: position 135,787 of record NZ_AYSO01000020.1, read on the forward strand.
AATTAAAAATTCATTAATTGAATATTATAACGAACATTTTAATAACATTGTAAATAGAGAATATAATGGAAGCTTTCTAAATCCACAAGTGAATCCTACTATTAAATTAAGAGATCACCAGAAAGCTGCAGCTGCTAGGACAATACTAAGTAAATATAATTCACTACTAGCACATTGTGTCGGCGCCGGAAAAACCTATACAATGCAAGTTGCTGCAATGGAAATGAAACGTCTTGGAATGATTTCAAAACCTTTATTTGTTATACCAAATAGTTTAGTGGAATCAGGACAATTCGTAACTGAATTTCTAACAATTTATCCTTATGCTAATATATTATCAGCTTCTTCTAGAGACTTTTCTAAAGCTAATAGAAGGAAGTTAATAAATAAAATTGCTACAGGTAATTGGGACGCTATAATTATAGGGCATAGCAGTTTTGGTATGATTCCAATGGATAAAGAGTTTCAAGAAGGATTAATAAAAGAACAGATAAGGAAGCTAAATCTTGTTATATATGAATTAGATACAGAACAAGATAAAATAGCAATTAAACAAATGAAAAAAAGTATAGAAAAGCTAGAAGCAAGATTATTAAAAATAAGCGATAAGATGGAGGACAATGGATTACCTACATTTGATAAATTGGGTATAGATTATATTTTCCTTGATGAAGCTCATCGCTTTAAAAATTTGGGAATAGCAACAAAATTAAGTGGAGTAAGTGGTGTGCAAACCTCAGATGCAAAAAAAGCGTTTGATTTATTATGTAAGATAGAATGGTTAAGAAGAAACGCGCATAATAAATGTGTTACATTTGCTACTGCAACTCCAATCTCAAATTCAGTTTGTGAAGCATACACAATGATGCTTTATTTAATTCCTGAAGTCTTAAATGACTATGGTGTTTATGAATTTGATAGTTGGGCATCAGTATATGGAAAAATCATTAGTCAACTAGAAGTAGATCCTACTGGGACTGGTTTTAGAACTAAAGATAGATTTTCTCAATTTTGTAATGTCCCTGAATTAATTACAATGTTTAGAGAAGCAGCAGATGTAATAACGAAAGATATGGTGAAGCTTCCAGTACCTAGTTTAAAGACTGGTAATATCATAAATGTTTCTGTTGAGGCTCCAAAGTTAGTAAAAGATTATGTAGCAACACTAGTAGACAGAGCTGCTGCTATTGATGCTAAACTAGTTAAACCATATGAGGATAACATGCTTTTAGTAACAATGGATGGAAGAAAGGTAGCAACTGATCCTAGATTAGTTGGATTGGATGTAACAAATGATGGAGACACTCCTAAATTAATTGCTTTATGTGAAAATGTATATAAAGAATATGTAGCTGGAAATGTTGATAGACTTACACAAGCTATATTTCTTAACTTAGGTACTCCATCAGGTAAAAGCTTCAATTTGTATGCTGCAATAAAAGATAAACTAGTTGAAATGGGAATACCTAAAGATGAAGTTAAATTTATTCATGAAGCTAATAATTCTGAAAAAAGAACTGCATTATTAAAAGCTTTTAGAAATGGTGAGATAAGAGTCTTAATAGGCTCTACTGATAAAATGGGCGAAGGTACTAATATGCAGGATAGATTAGTTGCAATTCATGAATTCGATTGTGAGTGGAAACCAGCATTAATAGAACAAAAAGAAGGGAGAATATTAAGGCAAGGTAATATGAATAAAGAAGTTAGTATCTACAGGTATGTTACTAAAGGAACATTTGATGTTTATATGTGGCAAACTTGTGAAACCAAGGCTAGATATATAGATCAGCTTATGAATAATAAAACTGGTGCTAGAACTATTGAAGACCTTGGAGATACAATTCTATCATTTGCTGAAACAAAAGCTCTTGCATGTGAAAATCCTTTAATAATGGAGAAATTTAAGGTTGATAAGCAGATTCAGCATCTTCAGATGCTAGAAAAAGCTTTTAAAGAGCAACAAATGATAGCTTTCAGAAGAATGAAAAAATTAGAATATGATAAGAAGAGTCTTCTTTTAAATGTTAATGACTTGAAAAAGGATGTTTTATTTGCAAATGAACATCACTTAACAGATTTCCAAATATTAATCAATGGAGAAAACTTTAGTGACAGAAAAGTCGCAGGAGAAAAAATCCTACAATTAATTGATGAATTAAAAATATCTAAAACTCAGGATTTACTAGAAAAGCCTATAAAAATAGGAGAATATCGCGGCTTTGATTTAACATACAAATTATCTAAAGATCCTTTTGATGGCAAGTTACTAAAAATACTTGGCTTAAGAAATGAAAAATATTATTCATTTGATTTTTCAATATCTCCTTTAGGGATTATTGCGAGAATTGAGAATAGAGTAAAAGGGTTAATAGATACATTAAACTCAATTACAAATAGTCTATCATTAATTGATAATGAAATAACTATTGTAAATGATGAACTTAAAAAAGAATTTTTGCAGAAATCTGAGCTAGATAATTTGTTATTAAAACAATCTGAAATAAATAGTCAGTTAGATATAAATTCAAGTGCAGCTGATACTATAGAAGAAGATGTTGCAATATAATTATTTATTTAGGCAGTAATTTTAAATTACTGCCTTTTTTTCAATTTTCGTACTATAATAATTATAAGAAAATATATTTTTAAAAAAAGAAGGGATTTCCTAAAAATGAAAGGAGGAAAATTAGTAGGACTTTAGTTCCATTCAATCCTACTAAAGAAAAAAAATGAGTAACTTAAATAGAGCAATAGTCGTATCCATTTTATTTCTTATTATTATCATAATAATAGATAAGGCTATTAATATGATTTGTAAGGATAAAAAAATTGAAACAAAAAGAAAAGTAATACTTCTCTACATAACAAGAATTATAGAATTAATAATATTTGTTTGTTATGTAATATATTCATTTTTCTAAAAAACAAAATTTTCCCCAATAGGAAAGCAAGATGTGGCATTCCTATTGGAATAGCCACATCCATTTTAAAATAGGAGGTGGCTAGATGAATACTTTATTTTTATTTTTAGGAATTTTATTTTCGAAGATAACTGATAATGTATCAGATACAATATCAGTTGTCTTGACTAAAAATGTATCTGAAAAAAATTTAGAATCTTTAATTAAAGATTTTAAAAGAAATAAATATAAAAGAAATATGATTATTTCAGCAATATTTATTGTATTAGGTATTGTTGAAATACTAGGTGGTAATCCTATTAAAAATTATATTATAAGCATAAATTATCTAGAAATAATAGAGAACTTTACTAGCAATCCTAAATTGGTTGCAGGTATATTTGGTCTGATAAACTTCTTTCTATATAATTTATATAAAAGCAGAAAGATTAATGTTTCTGCATCTAAAAAGAATAAAAAAAAGAAAAAGAAAAATAAGAAATGATATAGAAAACTTCTATATCATTTTTTTATTCTATAATATAAATAATAAAATTAAGTGGGTAGTACCTAAAAATAAGGAGGGCAAATATATGTTGAATGGTCAATTAAATTTATTTAATTTAACCTGTTGTGCTAAAAGATAATTTTTCATTAATAGGATTATTATTCCACAGTAAATTAGCATAGTAATCCTAAGAATTTAAAATGTTCTTTTAAAAAGTTTTATCCAAATATTAAATCTTTGATTTTCGCAATATTAGGATTAATATTTAAGATTTTATTTATGAAAAAACAAAGATTATGGGCTAAAATTTTGTTTGTTATTCTAGAAACTAGTCCCCACATAGATTTTGCTAAAACTCTTTGGATATTTAATTGTCCAGAAAGCTGAGAAAAAGAAGTTTCAACTCTTCGACGAGCTTTAAAAAATCATTCGCCTGAACTGTTTTGAAACTTTAACTTTAGAGTTAGTACGTTTTATAGTTACTAGGTTTATGTGATTTTCAGATTTCAAATGTAAAGCTAAACTTTCTCCAATATAGCCTTTATCTCCGATAACTGTTGTAAATGGAGCGATAGCTGTTAAGTCCCATACTGCGACTCTATCGTCTGTATCAGCTGGAGTTAAGATGAAATCTGATATATATCCATCTAGAGCTATGACAGCATGTAATTTAAAACCATAGTAAGTTTGTTTCTTGGAAGCGCATTTACCGTAGGCAGCCTCCGGCTTAAAAGATCTGTGAAAGTGTGCTCTACCAAAAGCGCATACTGGTATAGGCATACTATCTATGATTCTAACCTGATCATGTTGATAGTTAAGGAAACTTGTTAGTTCCTTACGAATAACTTCAACTACTTTAAAAAGAGATTTTCTAGTTCTATGAAATCTTGTTCTAGTGCAAAATTTAGGAAATAAATCTCTTAGATTTTTTCGAGAAAATCCAAACCATGCTTTTTCGGAATCAATAGTTAAAAGTTCACCCACTAAGGATAAAGTTATGATTTCACTATCTGACATTATTGCTTTATCAATATTACGGCGATACTTTATGTATGCTGGAGTTACTTTTTGGTAAATATCGTCAATTATAACATAAATGACAGTAATAAAATCTTTTAAGTTGTTTATTGTTATGGTAGAATTTTTATTAAGCTCTAGCATATTGCTTTCCTCCTATCATTGATTGTTGGTTCTTTTGATGATAGATTAGCAAAAATGCTAGAGTTTTTCTATTTGTAAATATTGCTAGTGATTAACTAGCACAACGAGTTAAATTTATATTTAAATACTATATATTTTATAATATAATTAATTGTAATTGTAATTTTTTTGAATTAACGTAATTATCATATTAATATAGTTTAAGAACAGCTTTTATCTTTATGTATAAAGAAAGAAGCTTTTTTATATTTTATAATCAAAATATATAGGAGGACTTATTTATGAAAAAATTATTCAACAGCTTAATATTTAAGCTAATCCTTGCCGTTATAATAGGCCTTTTAGTTGGACTTAATTCTCCAGCTAGTTTCATGCACATTGTTATTGCCCTAAAGCATATATTAGGACAAATAATATTCTTTGCTGTGCCACTAATTATAATAGGATTTATTGCTCCATCAATAGCAAAACTCAAAAGTAATGCATCAAAATTACTAGGATTTGCAGTATTATTAGCATATCTATCATCTGTTGGAGCGGCAGCATTTTCATCATTTTTGGGATATGTTTTAATTCCAAAATTATCTATAGCTTCCGTTACTGAAGGATTAAAAGAACTCCCTGAGCTAATATTTGAATTAAATATAGATCCAATTATGTCAGTAATGAGTGCTTTAGTACTTTCAATATTGATTGGACTTGCAACAGCTTGGACAAAAGCTGATCTATTTGAAAAATTACTTGATCAATTTCAAGGCATAATTTTAAGTATAGTAAATAGAATCGTTATTCCTATACTTCCTTTATTTATAGCATCTACATTTGCTACTTTAGCTTATGAGGGTTCTATAACGACACAATTACCGATATTTATAAAAGTTATAGTTATAGTTTTAATTGGACATTTTATTTGGCTTGCAGTATTATATCTTATCGCTGGTCTTATATCAGGAAAAAATCCATGGAGAGTACTTAAAAATTATGGGCCTGCATATTTAACAGCTGTTGGAACTATGTCCTCAGCAGCTACTTTACCAGTAGCTTTAAAATCAGCGAAAAAATCTGATGTTTTAAGAGAAGATATAGTGGATTTTGCAATTCCATTATGTGCAAATATTCACCTTTGTGGTTCAGTATTAACGGAAGTATTCTTTGTTATGACAGTATCGCAAATACTTTACGGACAATTACCTTCTGTTTCATCTATGATATTATTTATTCTTTTACTTGGTGTATTTGCTATAGGGGCTCCTGGAGTTCCTGGTGGAACTGTAATGGCATCTCTTGGCTTAATAATAAGTGTTCTTGGATTTAATGAAGCAGGAACAGCTCTTATATTAACAATATTTGCTTTACAAGACAGCTTTGGAACAGCATGTAATATAACTGGTGATGGAGCTTTGGCTCTTATGCTTTCAGGAATTGCTGAGAAGAAAAATTATGCTAAATAAAGTTTATAAACATTAGAAATAATATTTTCTTAAATTTATATATAAAAAGCATTAAGTTTTTATTTAAACTTAATGCTTTTTTATTTTAATACTATTAATTAATATTCTATTTATCAAATAGCCCACCAGTCTTTTTACTACTTTTTCCCTGTCTTCGTTGTCCCATTGATTTTTCTGCTCTTTGTATGCCATTTTGTTTTGAACTCTTATTTTTCTTTTCTTCAATAATTTTTTTCATCATTTCAATATTTTTATTTGTCATACACTATTCTCCTATTATTTAATTAAAATTTTAAAGTAAATAAATAAATTTAACCTTCATAAATTTCATTTCTTTTGATACACACAAATTATTATATTAAAAAAATTAAAATTAATCATCTATTAATTTTTTACTATAAATCACTAACTTCCATTTATCTAAATAATGAATCTTAAGAATTCTTAAGGTTTTATTATAATTTTTTTAAACTATCTTTCTTAAAATCAAAGTATATTAGCCTTTAGCCAAATATTTAAAGTTATTTTCAATAAATAAACTTAAATATTGCTATCAGTGCTAAATGAAGATTATCTAATTTAAGGAGGAATAGTTTTGAAAAAATTATTTAGAGGAGTATTATATATAATAATTATAATTTTAAGCGTTGTTGGAATGGTTAAAGCAGCAAATAAACCAAACATTTCAAGTGAAGTAAGTGCTGAAAAAAATTCCGATGATATTTTAGTATTAGTAAATAGAGAAAATTCGTTAGGTAAAAATTATAAACCTAAAGATTTAATAAAACCTAATGTAAGATTTTTTTCAAATATGACAAAAGAAGAAAAGCTAATGAGAAAAGAAGCTGGTGAAGCTTTAGAAGAATTATTTAAAGCAGCAGGAAATGAAGGAATAAATTTATATGCACTGTCTGGTTATCGTTCTTATAAAACTCAAAAGGATACCTATGAAGAAAGAGTAAAACGTCAAGGAGAAGAATTGGCAGATAGCTATGTTGCTAAACCCGGATATAGTGAACATAACACAGGATTGTCTATCGACATAACCAATAAAGATTTTAGTACAAGTTTTGAAACTACTGCTGAAGGAATTTGGTTAAAAGATAATTGTTATAAATTTGGATTCATAATAAGATATCCTAAAGGTAAAGAAGATATAACAGGATATAGTTATGAACCATGGCATATAAGATACGTTGGAAAAGAAGTAGCTGAAATTATAACGACACAAGGCATTACTTTAGAAGAATATTTAAATAAATAATTAATTTTATCTAGAATTGGTAGTTATGAATCTATGTTAAAATTAATTTTTACTAGTAATATCTTGCTAGTTCTTTATAAGAAATGATTTGTCACTTCAAAAATAAATAATTTAAAAATTCTTAACTTTTACCGAGAAATATCCACAATTGTAAATTGTAAACTGTACATTGTGGATTAAAATATATAATATTGTAATCATATTAAGCTATAAATTAATTTTTAAAGTAGTTTATCAATAGTATATATGTTTATATAAAATTATCCTATAATAGTGTTGTATACATCTATAGATGTATGTGCACCTCAAAACAACTACTTTAAATAATTAGGAATTAACAATGAACTATATACAATTATAGTTGAAATTAATTCTTTACCAACTAATTTCTTAGGCTACTTTTTACTAACAATATATTCTAGCTTTAGATAAATCAATATAGGAGGATTTTATGGACAAAAATATACTTATTGTAGATGATGATCATGAAATTGTAAATTTACTAGAAATTTACCTTAAAAATGAAGGATATAAAATATTTAAAGCCTACAATGGCGTAGAAGCATTAAAAATAATTAAAAATACCAATATACAACTTGTTATTTTAGATATAATGATGCCTGAACTAAATGGCATAGAGGTATGTAAACAAATTAGAACGACATTAAATATCCCTATTCTTATGTTAAGTGCCAAAAATGAAGATACAGATAAAATTACTGGATTAATCACCGGTGCTGATGATTATATGGTTAAGCCTTTTAATCCACTAGAAGTAACTGTAAGAGTAAAAACTCTATTGAGAAGAGCTTATTATTTTAATGAAAATATGATGAACTCACAAGATGAAGATATTATTAGAATTGACTCATTAGTTATAAAAAAATCCACTCATTCAGTGCTTGTAGATGACATAAATATAAATTTAACTTCTACTGAATTTGAAATTTTGCACCTTCTAGCAAGCCACCCTGGAAGAGTTTTTGGTGCTGAAGAGATATTTGAACGGGTATGGAAAGAAAAATATTATCAATCTAACAATACAGTTATGGTTCATATAAGTAAGCTTAGAGATAAATTAGAAAAAGCTATGGGTGGAGAAAAAATAATTCATACAATTTGGGGAGTAGGTTATAAAATTGAAAAAAAGCACTATCTATAAACTTCAAGCAAAATATATATCTGTAGTTATTCTAAGTATGTTTCTCTCTTACTTAATTTTAATTATTCTTAAGGATATGTTCTATCCTATTCTTATTGATTCTGGATATGAGCCAGTTTTATGGCGATTTTTGGAACTTCCTATAAGGGTATCAACTTATATTCCTTTGAGCAAATTACGTTTTGTATCCTATATATTGTGGTTTTTAATTTTTATATTAATTTTATTTTTATTTACTCATAAAAAAGTAAAGCATTTTATTCAGATTACTAATGCTATAGATCTTGTTGCTAAGGAAAAGTCTAATGAAAAGCTTACTATAGAAGCAAAAAATACACTAGGTGAAACTGCTAAAAATATGAATATTATTATTGAACGATTAAATAATTCAGTAGATGAGCGTATAGCAGAACAATCTAAGAACGAATTAATCACAAATGTTTCTCATGACTTACGTACTCCTTTAACGTCAATCATTGGATATCTTGGAGTGATTGAAGAAGACCGTTATAGGGATGAAGTTCAATTACGGTATTATGTAAATATCGCCTATGAAAAATCTAAAAGATTAAATCTTTTAATCAATGACCTATTTGAACTTACCCGAATGGGAAATGGTGGCGTTAAAATTAGTAAAAATCCAATTAATATTGTGGAGTTATTAAATCAATTAATTATACAATTTCGTTTTCAACTTGAAAGTGCGAATATGGAAGAAAGATTATTTTTTTCAGAAGATAGACTTATAGTTCTTGGTGATGGCGATAAATTAGTGAGAGCATTTGAAAATCTAATTTCCAACGGTATAACTTATGGTAAACATAGCAAATATATTGATATTGTTACAAATAAAGAAGATAATACTGCGGTTATAAAAGTAATTAATTATGGTGATCCTATACCAGTACTTGATTTACCACATATTTTTGAACGTTTTTATAGAGTGGAAAAATCTAGATCAGAAGAAACTGGTGGATCAGGACTTGGTTTAGCTATAACAAAAAATATCGTCCAATTACATAATGGAGAAATAACTGCATATAGTGATGAAGAAAAAACCACATTTGAAGTAAAATTACCACTATTAGATTTGACAGATTAACTATAATAGATATAAAGTTTATACTTATTTGTTAACTAATGTAAAAAATCTTAAATATATTGAATAAATCACTATATTATTTAATATATTTTGTAGAATAAAGGATTTTCCTATTGATTAGTGGAATATATTACCCTTAACCATGTATAGAATCATAGGAGGATGATTAAAGTGAGTCTAGAACATTTTATTAACTTAATACTTCCTTATATTATTCATTTTTTAGAATTAATAGGAATTATTATAGTGGTAATTTCTGCACTTAAGGGATTTTATCAGTATATAAAAAGCTTATTTAATCCAAGTACTAATTTAATAAAAGTAGATTTTGCTGAAGCTTTAGCACTTGCTTTGGAATTTAAATTAGCAGGTGAGATATTAAAAACTGTACTTATAAGAACCCTTGATGAAATGTATATTTTAGCTGCAATAATTTTATTAAGAGCAATATTAACCTTTGTTATTCATTGGGAAATTAAGTTTGATAAAACTCATCATGCTGAACAATAAAATAATGAAGTTTAAAATATTTTTTTAAAAATTTTGTTAAAATTAAAAACCTATTAACCTTTAGAAAGTTAGTAGGTTTTTTGCTATTTTATCTATATAAATAAACCTGCTGTCTTTTTTTATATGAAAGATAACAGGTTCATAAAAGGATGGATTAATGGAAATAAAAATATATTTGTTAACATTGATTTTTATGACTTATAGCATATTTTGCTAAATTATTAGCTGTAAACTTACCACTATAAAGAGCACCTTGTATCCATGCATGGTTAGCAGAGGCATGTTCTCCCGCAAAAAATATTCTTCCATTATACTCTGGTTGTAAAATATTATAGGTAAATAATTGTTTCTGTCCTGGTGCATTTACAGCAAAGGCACCTCTAAAATATGGCTCTGTATTCCAGTCAATACTTTTATACTCTTTTACTATGTTATCTAAATAACCAGCAGGAAGTCCATGCACTTTTTCTACTTGTCTTTTAGTTAATTCAAATTTTGCTTCTTCTTTCATACCTCCTACACGAATAGAATCTAAAGATAAGCTATAAGAAGCTAATAATATTCCTGGTTCTTCTGGGCAATAAACCTGCCTAACTGCATGATCAGAAGGATAGACAATTGATTGAATTGCTTCATCAGTATAAGATACTCCCCCTAATATACCACCATAATATTCGTCATCTTCCCAAAAGCGCCTTTTGCAGTAAAAAAATGTTTTAAGGGAGTTTTCATAGGTAAATTCTTTAATAGCTTGCATTTTTCTAGCGCTAAACACTGGAGCTACATCCACTTCCCTTAAAGTACTAAAAGGATTAGCACATATTACATAATCAAAAGTTTCCATATAGGTTCTATTATTATCCGTATTCCTATACTCAATAGATACTCTTTCATGTTTATTACTCGTTTTATATATTCCGGTTACTACACAACCGGATTTCCATTTACATGTTCCTAGGATATGTTGAGGTATATTTTCATATTCTGTTGGCTCTTCAGAAGTTAAGCTTCTATGGAATGCAAGTGGAAGGTTAACCATACCACCATCAATTTGATACAAATAGTTAAAAGTTACTGGGTAATTTTCCTGCATTAGCTCATTATAAGAAGCGTTAAAGAATGGTGATGTTAAAACATCAATTCCAGCTATTAACTCTATAGCACCTTGGCTTAATTTATTCTTTTGCAATACTTGACGTATACTAAGGTTATCTAAATATTCATATGGTGTGCTATATCTAGGAAGTATCCTTAAAATATCTGTTCTTTCTTTTGGGGTTAAATTATTCATAGAAGAAATCATTCCATAATTATGCAGCTCATCCCAAGGTGTATCTCTTTCCCATTTTCTTAAAGGAAATAAAGGATAGATATATTTCTCTATATTTTCACTAGTATTTCTTATCCTTCTGTTTCTAACAAGTAAAAATGTCATAGGATTATATTGAACAAATGGATTAGTTCTTAAACTAAATAAGTTTATATAATGCCATGTAGTTTCATGAGATGCAGGTACTCTCATTGCTCCCAGTTCCCCATATAGTTTTTTAGATTTATCAAAATAATAGGTATAAATTCTTCCACCAATTCTATCTTTTAATGCTTCATAAATGGTTATATCAGCACCCAATTTTCTTAATTCGAAAGCAGAGCTTAATCCTGCAACACCTCCACCTATAATTCCTATCCTTACTCCTTTTAGTGATAGTGGTGGAGCATAGTTTGTAATATCCGGTGGAGGGCTTAATAAGTTGATTACATTGTAAAAATCCTCTGGTCTTCCAGCTTCATTTAATGCTTCCTTAACCATCTCATATCTTTGCTCATTTGTAGGATTCCTTGGATGTAATTTAAGCATTTCTATAGACATTAATATTACCTCTTAAAATTTATTACATTAATATAATATTAATAAATTTTTAAAGTATTACTAAAATGTAGAGGAATAATAAAAAAATTAAATTCCACCCTTCTACAATTGAAAATTTACGATTGACAATGAACAATTTATAAAAAAACTAAAAATAAAAATACTATTAAAAATCTATTAAAATAAAAAAATCGTGATGTTTAATCACGATTTTTTATTAAATAATTTTAATAATCTATAATGCTTTTTGATTCTGCTCCAAGTTTTCAGAAAATATTATTCTAAATCAATAGAGCCTCCTCTTTTTTGTTTTTTCATATCTCCACTTTTAATCATTTCTGGTTTTTCATTTTTAGTATATTCTTTATTAGTCTTTTTAGCTTTTTTTGGCTCTCTATGACTCATAAAAACTCTCCTTCATATAAAAAATTTATTTATTATTATTTTTTCCTTTAATAATAGAATTTATTCTTTAGCTTATAGCTTAATATTTATTCAATAATATATGGCGAGGGCTGTTCGCCGCTACAGTTAATTAATCTACAATTGTAAATTTTGAATTTAGTAGTTTTAGAAATTATACTAATAAGTGCCAATTATTCTCAGAGATAGATTACATTTAGAAATGGTATATCTATAGAGGATATTTCATAAATCTACAAATAAGTAAGTAAAGTCTTTATTTTTTTCCATAATTGGTTTATGATTAAAGGTAAATGTAAATAAATATAGTAGAGATATCAATAACTATTAGCTATGTTTGTTTTAGACATCTTTAAAAAATAACAAACTAGTATGTTAGCCTATTTTGTATCATACTGCGTTATTAGGTTCTGTCTATATTACTACTATAACAGAACCTAGCAACTTATCTGGTATAAGGCATATGAGATAAAATAGACTAACATCTTTACCTTGTTATTTTCTTTCAGATGCTTAAATAATTTAACAAGAGAGGTATGCATTATGTCAAACGAATTTAATTCATCTAACTTCATAAAGAACATAGTAATTGAAGATTTAAAAAGTGGTAAGCATAAGGAAATAATAACTCGTTTTCCACCTGAACCAAACGGCTACCTACATATTGGTCATGCTAAATCAATAGTTTTAAACTTTGAGCTAGCTGACGAATTTAAAGGAAAAACTAACTTAAGATTCGATGATACTAATCCTATAAAAGAAGATACTGAGTATGTAGAATCTATAAAGGAAGATGTTAAGTGGCTTGGCTTTGACTGGGATAATCTTCATTTTGCTTCTAATTATTTTGAAGAAATGTATAATAGAGCAGTTCTTTTAATTAAAAAGGGTAAAGCCTATGTTTGCGACTTAAATCCAGAGCAAATTAGAGAATATAGAGGTACACTAACAGAACCTGGAAAAGATAGTCCTCACAGAAATAGAACTGTAGAAGAAAATCTAGACTTATTTGAGAAAATGAAAAGTGGAGAATTCAAAGACGGTGAAAAAGTGTTAAGAGCTAAAATAGATATGTCTTCTCCAAATATCAATATGAGAGATCCAATTATCTATAGAATTTCTCACTCTACTCATCATAATACTGGCAATAAATGGTGTATTTATCCAATGTATGATTTTGCTCATCCGCTTGAAGATGCTATTGAAGGTATAACTCATTCTATTTGTACTTTAGAATTTGAAGATCATAGACCACTTTATGATTGGTTTGTTAGAGAATGTGAAATGGAGTCTATTCCTCAACAAATTGAGTTTGCAAGATTAAATATAACTAATACAGTTATGAGTAAAAGAAAACTTAAGATGTTAGTTGATGAACATGTTGTTGATGGATGGGACGATCCAAGAATGCCAACAGTGGCTGGTTTAAGAAGAAGGGGATATACGCCAGAGGCTATAAGAAACTTCTGTAGAGCTATAAGTGTTGCTAAAGCTAACTCTACTGTAGATGCTCAAATGCTTGAGTACTTCATAAGAGAAGACTTAAACCCAAAAGCTCCAAGAGCTATGGCTGTGTTAAGACCATTAAAATTAGTTATAACTAACTATCCAGAAAATGAAGCAGAAATGTTAGATATCGAAAATAACCCTGATGATGAAAAGGCAGGAACTAGAAAAGTACCGTTTTCAAGAGAATTATACATAGAACAGGAAGACTTCATGGAAGAACCACCAAAAAAATACTTTAGATTATTCCCTGGAAACGAAGTAAGATTAAAAGGTGCTTATTTCGTAAAATGTAATGAAGTCATCAAAGACGAAGATGGAAACGTTGTAGAAATTCGCTGTACTTATGATCCAGAAACTAAAAGTGGTACTGGATTCACTGGAAGAAAAGTTAAAGGAACAATTCACTGGGTAGATGCTAAACACAGTATTCCAGCTGAGTTTAGATTATATGAACCATTAATACTTGATGATGAAGATGGAGAAGATAAACATTTCTTAGAGCAAATCAATCCAAATTCTTTAGAAATACTTAAAGGCTTCATTGAGCCAAGTGTTAAGGGAACTAAACCGCAAGATAAATATCAATTATTTAGACATGGTTACTTTAATGTAGATTCTAAATATTCTACAGGTGATGAAATAGTGTTTAATAGAATTGTTTCATTAAAAAGTTCATTTAAATTAAAATAAGGCATATGAAAAATTATTTTTAGAATATAACTAGCACAAAAGCAGTAGAAAATTTTCTACTGCTTTTTAATTTGTATTACTTCAAACTTACATATATCTAAATATCTGAATAAAGAAGTAACTAAATATATTAAAGAATAATTTTATCTTCAGTAATAATTTATAAGAAATTAATAGCATATAATAATCTAAATTATTATACTAAAACTTATAATATTATCTTTACATTCTGCCCATATTTTTCCCTCATGAAGGTTCATAATTTTTTTTGCAATAGAAAGTCCTATTCCACTACCATTTAAACTATCCTTTCTTGATTTATCAATCTTGTAGAACTTATCAAATATTTTATTTATCTCATCTTCTGATATATTATCTCCTTTGTTCTTTACTGTTATTTTAACTTTGTTTTCTACTTTAGTTGCTTCTATTAAAACCTTTGAAGGCTTATAGGCATATTTTAAAGCATTAGTCAAAAAATTATCTAAAACTCTCATAAATTGATCTACATCTATACTAGCTTTTAGTTCTATATCTTCAATTTTTTGTTCTAATATTAGATTATTCTGTTCAAATATTGGTATATATTCCCCTGCAATTTGATTAATTAATGATGCTAAGTCTACATCAA
This sequence comes from Clostridium argentinense CDC 2741, assembly GCF_000816675.1. Lineage (GTDB taxonomy): Bacteria > Bacillota > Clostridia > Clostridiales > Clostridiaceae > Clostridium_J > Clostridium_J argentinense. The sequence continues at coordinate 150,971 of NZ_AYSO01000020.1, forward strand.
TTTTTCTTAATTTAAAATCAGCATTATAAAGTTTTGTATATTCAAATAGTTCATTAACTAACTTTTTCATTTTTGTTGAAGTATTGTAGGCAGATTTTATATATTGTTCCATTGATTTCTCATCTTTATATTTTTTATCTTTTATAATTTCAAGATAACCTATAATAGATGTGAGCGGAGTTCTCAAATCATGAGAAACATTTATTATTAAATCATTCTTTATTCTTTCATTTTCTCGTTCTTTATCAAATTTTTCTTTAAGTTCTAAAGACATTATGTTTATACTATTACAAAGCTCAGCAATTTCATCATTTCCTTTAACATCAATAGTATATCCTATATTCCCTTTTGCTATTTCTCCTACTTTTTCAGATATATGCTTAATATAATTTATCTTTTTATTAATAATTAAATAAAAAACAATAATAAAAGTTAGCATACCTTCTAAAAATATCATTGATACAATAAAATTGTACATAGATACATCTATATTTTCTCTATTATTAGTAATGTAAGGATAAAAGGTATTTCTTGAAAAAATTTCGGTACTAAATACAGCTATAATAAAACTAATAATTACAACAATCGAAAGCTTTATGCTTAATTTACTCTTAATAAAATTCTTCACATCTTATACCCCACTCCCCACACTGTCTTAATATATATTGGATTTTTAGGATCTTCCTCAATTTTCTGCCTTATATTTGTTATATGAACCATTACTGTATTATCAGATTTAAAGAATTCTTCCTTCCATACAGTTTCATAAATCCTAGGAATGCTCATGATTATCCCTTTATTTCTAACAAGAAGCTCTAAAATATCGAATTCTTTTGAAGTAAGTGAGACTTCTCTATTCCCTACAAAAACTTGCCTTGTATCAGAATTTATCTTTAAATTTCCTATTTCAATTATTTTCTCATTCTTATCTGTTTGATTATATCTCTTATACCTTCTAAGTTGTGATTTAACTCTTGCAATAAGTTCTACTGTACTAAAAGGCTTAGTAATATAGTCTTCTGCTCCTGAAGATAATCCTAATATTTTATCAACTTCTCCATCTTTAGCAGATAAAAAAATTATAGGCATAATATAATTTTTTCTTATTTCATTACAAACTTCTATCCCATTAATTTTAGGCATCATTATATCTAATAATACTAAGTCTATAGACTCTGCTTTTATAAGCTCTAGAGCTTCATATCCATTTTCAGCCTGTAACACTTCATATCCTTCATTTTTAAGATATATGGATACAATATTTCTAATTTCATTATCATCATCAACTATCAGCACCTTTTCATTCAAATCAATCACTCCATTTTATTTATTTTTACATTTTAAAACGTGAGCAGGTGGAAGATTTAAAAACACTCTTTTTCTTTTAATATCTCTAAAATAATCTTTAAAAAGTTTCATTTTAAGCAAAGTATACTGAAAAGTTATAAACTCTCCTTTAGTTCCAAGTATTTCTTTTGTAGCAGATAATATTTCATGACCCATAGAATTTGGTAAACTAGTAAATGGAAGACCTGATATTACATAATCTATCTTATCAATATTATATTTATAGATATATTCTTTTAAGTTTTCTGCTGAATCATTCACAAGTATAAAATTATTTTCTTCTTTAAATTTATCTTTTAATATTTCATAGAATTCCTTATTATACTCTATAGCTATAAATATAGTGCTATCCTTCTTTTTATTTAATATTTTTTCCGTAAAAACTCCTGTACCAGGACCATATTCAATAATACAAGAAGCATTTAAAAAGTTAATATCTTCTATCATTTTATATGCTAATTTTTCTGAACTTGGAGCTACAGCACCTACTGTTTTGGGATTTTTCAAATATTGTTTTATAAAATTGCTTAATTCCACTTTATAATACCCCCTATTTTTCATATGAGAGTAGTATAAAATATAAATCTTAAGATACAGCTTAAAAAAGTATTAAGATTTCTTAAGATTTGATGCAAAATAAGAGAAGTCGTGAATTTCTCACGACTTCTCTTATTTATTAAAGGTCTAAAAATTTATTAAATCTACTTCTAACTAAATCTTCACCCATAATCTGCATTATAGTATATAAATCAGGTGTATTAGCTCTATGAGTTAAAGCAGCTCTAACTACTCCAGCTACATCTGAAACCATACCTTTATAAGCTTCTGGCTCCTTCTTAAAGCTCTTTCTATCTGTAGCATAACCTAATTCTACAGCTACAGCTTTAAGATTTTCAAACCAAGTATCTTTATCTGTGCTGAAATTATAAGCTTTACTATAAGCTCCTATAACTCTTTTAGCTTCTTTTAGCTCAACATTCTTTGGAAACTCTATATTTTCTGTACCATCTTCTTCAAATAATTTATCAAAGAAGAAGAAAATTTTCTCTCTTACATCTTTCCATTTTCCAAAGTCTTTTCTTGGTTTTGGACCTTCTTTATCTATGTTAAAGATTTCTTTAGCCATTTCTTCATTAGTGATCATTAAATCATACATTTCTTTATCATATTCTTTAGCCCAATTTATATAGTAATCATAAACTACTGGCGCCTTTAATCTGCAAATAACATTCTTACTTACATCATTTAATTTTATGATATCAAATAGTGCACCACTTTTGCTCATTTTTTCTAATTCTACTGGGAACTCTTTATAATCTGTAAAAGGATTTTCTTCTCTCCATACTTCAAAGTTTGAGTTAATGATGTTTAATAGATATTCAACCACTGAAACCATTGGATATCCTTCTTCACTATAGTAACTAACAGCACTTTCTGGATCTTTTCTCTTACTTAATTTTCTCTTAGAGTTTCCATCAAGTTTCATTATAGTTGGTGTATGGCAATATTTAGGTTTATCAAATCCAACAATATCAAATAACTGAACATGTGTTGGAAGCGATGATAACCATTCTTCTCCTCTAATAACATGAGTAGTTCTCATTAATCCATCATCTACAGCATGAGCAAAATGATAAGTTGGAAGTCCATCAGATTTTATTATAACTATATCTTGATCATTTTCTGGGAAGGATATGCTACCTTTAATTAAATCTTGAATTTCCACTCTATTTTCAATGTTTCCTGGAGATTTTAATCTTAAAATAAATTTTTCTCCCTTTTCAATGTTTTCTTTAATTTCTTCAAAGCTTAAATTTCTACATTTTGCCCATTTTCCATAATATCCTGGGTTGGCTTTGATTGATGTTTGTTCTTCTCTTGTAGCATTAATTTCTTCTTCTGAACAGAAACATGGATAAGCATATCCTCTTTTAACTAAATCCTTAGCAAAAGTTTTATATATTTCCCCTCTTAAACTTTGTTTATATGGACCGTAGTTTCCTATCTCATTAGTTTCATCAATCATACCTTCATTAAAATTAAGACCAAAACTTTTCATAGTTGAAATGGTATCAACAATAGCACCTTCTACTTCTCTCTTTTGATCAGTATCTTCAATTCTTAAGTAGAAAACACCTTCACTTTGACTTGCTATTCTCTCATCAATAAGTGCTGAGAATACTCCCCCTATATGTTGGAAACCTGTTGGACTAGGAGCATATCTTGTAACACATGCTCCTTCTTTTAGGTTTCTAGCTGGATACTTTTCAATATAATATTGTGGTGTTTTATCAATAGTAGGAAAAAGAAGTTCTGCTAAATTTTCGTAATTCATATTATTCACCTTATCTTTCTATATTTTAATTGTATTACTTATTTACATTAATATTAGTTTAAATTTTTGTATATTGTTCTGAGTTATACTGCACCCTTATACAATTGAGAATTGACGATTGACAATGGACAATTATTGATACTTCTCCTTAATAGGAGAAGTTTTGAATTGATTTCTCTTTGAAGTTACATAGTAACTTCTTATAAAAATTAGCAATTATATTGCTAGTAAAAATCAGTTAAAGAAATTGGTTTGATTAAAACTAATTTCAACTATAATTCTTCATTCTTCATCCTTAATTCTTAATTCTCATAGTCTCTCCATAATATTAGCTAAATTCACTAATTCTTGTTCCGCACTATACTGCACCTCAGGGGAACCCTAAAGGGCTTCACTACTGTTCCCCAGAGGTGGATTTAATTCACAATTGTGAATTAAATAAAAAAGTCTTTCATCCTAAAACTTAGGACGAAAGACATACTTCCGTGGTACCACCTACATTGGTTAATTTATTAGTACAATTAACCCACTCATTTCTCTTTAAGGGAAGAATCCCATTAGTTTACTCCAAAAATTTCTTTCAACTAATAGCTCCAGAGCTTCCTTCCATAGCTTAATTTACCAAGTTTCCACTATCCTTGGCTCTCTTTAAAATTTATATCTATGTACTCTTCTCCTTCAACGCAAAACTATTCAATTTTACTCTTAGACATCTTTAAAAAATAACTAGTTAGATGCCTTGTTTAATTATATCTTTGAAAATTATTTTTGTAAACCTATATTTGTTAGTATTCCCCTACTTTTAGTATTAAGTCAATATTTTTAATATAATTATTTTATTTCTACATAAAAAGCTTCATCATATAAAACCTTATAATAATCTGTCTTTTTCTTTCCTTCTTGACCAGATATGACATAAGGCGTTATTTTAAGCTTTTTTATATTATCATCTAAAGTTTCAAACCTCAAATGACTATTTTCAGCTGCAGTTGTTCCAGATACAGGTTTTAATTCATTACCACTTTCATCTTCTACCTTAAAGTGCACATCATATTTAAAGGTTACATCATTTTTATTCTCCTTTATCATTTTATAATCTAGCTTTGTTGATATTGGGGTAATTATTAAATCTTCTACTTTTATTTCTTGTCCATTATCCAATTTAAATTCTTTATTTATTTCTATAGTTTTCATATCTGAAATAAGCTTTTCTGGAGAAGAATTTATTTCAAAACTCCACTTTCCAGGTAAATGTTTATATTTACCTGAAATTGTTTCTACCAAAATTTCTTCATAAATTATCTCTATATCAAGATTATCTTTCATCTCTATGTTTTTTAAGTTTATAGCTGAAAACATAGTGTAAGTATTATCATCAATCTTCTTATTAGAACCACCTCCATTTTTACTAACTTCACTTCCATTGATATAAACTGTTGGTGATGCGTATAAATCATCTATATTTACTTTATTTGATTTAAATGTACTGCTGATTATAAGCTGCCCTGCATCTAATACTACCTCATTAAGCTTTACTGTAATTCCATTATCTACTTCTGTTTCACCTGCAATTGTTTTATAATCTTCTAAAGATTTTCCTTTAGAATTTACATGCTCTTCTATGACGCTTCCTATTATAGGTATATCTGCTAAAACACTAATGTTACTCACAATTCCAATATAACTAAGTCCTAATGCTATAACAATGACAGCTATTTTCTTCTTACTATTTTTATTTTTAATTTTAGACTTTAATCTTTTCTTTATTTGTTTTTTTTCTATATCATTTAACTCGCATACTTCATATTCACTTAAATCTACAACCATATCATTCATCATTTCAAATTTATCTTTCATATTTTCACCTCATAAAATTTATTCAATTTCACTACCTAGATTAATATCTTTAAGTTTCTTTCTTCCTCTTGACAGTCTATTGTATATAGAAGATTTCTTAACTCCAGTTTCTTTAGCTATATCCTCTATTTCTTTATCATCAATATAATAACTGATGAAAAGTTCCTTATCTTCCTCTTTTAAATTATTAAGTAAGACATCCACCTCATAACTAAGTTCCTTCTCCATAAGGCAACCATCTGCATTTAAGGGGCTTTTTAAAGCCATCGCCTCAATATTTTCCTCTTGTAAAAGCTTTAAATATTTTCTTTTATAATCTATGGTTTTATACTTTGCTATAACTGCAATCCAATTTTTAAGAGAGGTTTTTTCACCTGAAAACTGATCTATATTATTCCAAACTGCAAGAAATACATCATCTATACACTCTTCTTGCACCTGCTCCAAATTATATAGATGTTTCTTTACTATAGCTTTTACAAGACCACCATATCTATCTATAACATAATGCAGCGCTTTTTCATTTTTACCTCTCAAATGTATTACAACATTTTCATCGTTTATTCTCATATATATCCTCCTTAATAAGAGCTCTTATACTTATAATGTCGTTTCTTTTAAAGGTTTTCTATCAATAATTGAATTTTTTGTAATTATTTTATTACTATTTAGAGTAAAAAAACGATATTAGAGAAACCTAGTATCTCTATAAACACTGTTCTACTACTCTTATCATCATAAAAAACTAAAATCCCCCTATGTAAAAAACACAAGGAGATTTTAGTTGAAAATTTATTTTACAATGTTATCTATAGCTTTCTCTGCATATTTAGTAGTTACTATTTCATCATATGGTGCTCTTTTATCCAGCTCTCCTGCAAGTTCCATTACATCCATTAATCTATTTAAACTTTCTTCTTTTAATATTGGATTTTCACACCAAGCATCTATTTTCTTGTATCTTTCAATTACAACTACTAAATCTTCCATTTTAATATCAGTAAAGAATGGTTGTATAGATTTAGCTATATCTTCAGAGCTATGATTTTGAACATATAACTGCCCTTTATACAAAGCATTTGTAAACTTTTGAACTATTTCAGGATTCTTTTCCATATATGTGTTTGTTACAGAATATGCTGTAAATGGAATTTCTCCTGATAATTCTCCTACAGATGCTACTATATAACCTTTATCTTGTTTTTCCATGACTGTAGCCAATGGCTCAAATAAAGTTACATAATCAGACTCTCCTGCACTAAATGCTCCACCCATTACATTGAATTGTATATCTGTTCTTACATTTACTTCTCCTTCTTTAACATTTTCACCTATAGTTAATCCCGCATTCTTTATTGCATATTCTAAACTCATTTCAGGCATACCGCCTTTTCTTCCACCAAGTATTTCTTTTCCTTTTAAGTCATCCATTTTAAAATTCTCATGGGTTTCCCTAGCAACTAAAAAGCTTCCGTCTCTTTTAGTAACTTGAGCAAAGTTTATAGCATAGTTTTTACTTCCTTTATTGTGAACATAAATTGAAGCCTCTGGCCCCATAAGTCCTATTTGCACTTCCTCTGAAACAAGAGCAGCCATAGTCTTATCTGCTCCTTGAGCTGCTATAAGCTCTACGTTTAACCCCTCATCCTTAAAGAATCCTTCATTAATGGCTACATATTGAGGAGCATAGAATATAGAGTGAGTAACTTCTGCAACTTTTATCTTAACCAAATCATCCTTTTTAGAACAGCCACCTAAAATTACTGCAGCTATTGATAGACAAGCTAAAATTGATGCTATTTTTTTTATTTTGCTCATAAATTCACCACCACAATAAAATTTTTATATAAGAAATATCATATTATAGGGATACAATGTGAAAACTTAATATATACTCTTGAAAATAAATTTTCTATAAAAGCAGCCTAATCCCTTAGAAATTAAGGATTAATAATTAAGAATGAAAAATTTAAGATGAAATTCACCCTTAGTGAATTTCTTAAAATAAAATTTATTGTCAAAAAACTTCAAAGGTCTTAGTCGTGAAGTTTTAACCATAATTCGTATCTTTCATTCTTAATTTTTCATTTATAGAAAAGAATTTTTGTTATGAAATTAAAATCATGCATAAGTTAAATTTTCATTAGGGAACCCTACATTCTTTCCTATTCCTAAGTTTAAGAATTACCTCAATTTCTTTTTTCTCTATAAAGCTTTTCTATCACATTAACAATTTGATACATAACTAATGCACAAATTGCTAAAACAACAACACCCATCATAACTAAATCTAATTTAAACACTTGTCCACCGTATACTATTAAATAACCTATACCATATCTAGATACTAAAAATTCACCAACAATAACCCCTACCCAAGACATACCTATATTTATCTTTACTATATTTATGATGTTACCTATATTTGAAGGAAGTATAAATTTTCTTAGGATTTGTCCTTTAGTAGCTCCAAAGCTTTGCAGCATTTTAATCTTTTCTTCATCTGCATTTATAAAATAGTTGTATGCAGATAAAATTGTTGTAACTACTGATATTGTTATTGCTATTACAACTATTCCCTTAATTCCTGCTCCCGCCCAAACAATAAGAATTGGAGCTAGTGCAGTTTTAGGTAGAGCATTTAAAACAACCAAATAAGGATCTAGAATTTTAGAAGCAGTTTTAGACCACCAAAGCATTATAGCTATTAAAATTCCTAAAATAGTGCCTATAGTAAATCCCAATACAGTTTCCCATACAGATATGCCTATATGTTTAAATAATTCTCCATTCCTCATATAGTTCATGAATAGTACATGTATATCTGATGGCTTACTAAATAGAAAAGTATCTATAACATTAACTCTCGCTAAAACTTCCCATAACCCTAAAAGTAATATAAGAATAAATATTTGCCAAAATAAAATCATTCGTTTTTCTCTTTTTCTTTTCCTTAAAAAATTTTCATATGGGGTTAAAGAATTATTTTTCATAAATATCTAACTCCTTCCATAAAAGATTAAAATAATCCTTAAATTCTGGCGCCTTTCGTGCAGATAAAGGAGTTTTTTCTTCATTAATTGTAAGGTTAATATCATATATGCCTTTTATAGTTGATGGCCTTTTGGATAAAACCACAACAAAATCAGCCATTGATATAGCTTCAGATATATCGTGAGTAACAAGTATAGTGGTTTTTTTCTCATTTTTTATAATTTTATAAATATCGTCACTAACTAAAAGTCTAGTTTGGTAATCTAATGCTGAAAAAGGTTCATCTAAAAGTAAAATATCTGGATCAACAGAAAGGGTTCTAATCAATGCAACTCTTTGTCTCATTCCACCAGACAGCTCCTTTGGATACCTATTTCTAAATTCCCAAAGTCCATAAATTTTTAAAAGATCTTCTATTTTTTTTCTAGCTTTATCACTAAGTTTTTTTTGTATTTCAAGACCAATAGTTATATTGTCCATTATAGTTCTCCACTCTAAAAGATGATCTCTTTGAAACATATAACCAATCTTACCATTGATTTGAACTTCTCCAGAAGTTGGCTTTAAAAGATTGCTCAAAATATTTAACATTGTAGATTTACCACAGCCTGAAGGACCTAAAAGCGCTAAAATTTTCCCCTCTTCTACGGAAAAATTTAAATCCTTAAGAACTTGAAGTTCTCCTTCTAAAGTATAAAAGCTCATGTTAACATTATTAACTTTTACAATAGCCGACATTAACCCACCTCCCAATACAATACTTGGGCAAATAAATAAAGTTTGTATAATTATCCTTATACTATATTATTAAAAATGACATAGTTTGCTATAACATAATATGAAATATTTACTATGTTCTTTATATAATATAAGTAAGGTAACATTTTATAGGAGAAAGTAATGAAAGATACACTAAAAAACTTATTACGTAGACCTTATCGCCTAATTAAGTATAAAGTAACAGCCCTAAATGATGCTCTGAGAAAAAATCCTAACTATATATCTACAGCTACAGATTTTGTAAATAAAAACAATTTTGCTAGCAGCACTAATTATTTCATTTGGGTGGATACTAAAAATTTTAAAGTCAATATATTTCAAGGATCAAAGAACAACTGGAAACTTATCAAAAGTTACTTATGCTCAATTGGAAAGCCATCTACCCCTACCCCTAAAGGAAATTTCACTGTTGGAATTAAAGGACTTTCTTTTGGTGCTAGTCATGGATATATAGCTAGATATTACACACAAATAAAAGGTAATTACCTCTTTCACTCAATTTTATATAACCTTGATGGATCTATACGAGATGGAAGACTAGGAATGGCTATTTCTAACGGTTGTGTACGTTTAGCTCTAGAAAATGCTAAGTGGATATATGATAATATACCAAAAGGCACGGCTATTCATATATCCTAATAACCATTAAATAAAGATATATAAAAAAATAATGCATGTATAACCTAATATACATGCATCTTTTAATTTATATAAATGCTATTTAATTTTTAAAGCTTCTATTTAACATGTGGATAAAAATTGACTACAGATGTTTATCTCCTTCTTGCCAATCTACTGGACAAAGTCCTCCTGATTTAAGTGCTTTTAATACTCTTAATGTTTCATCAACACTTCTACCAACATTTAAATCATGTACAACTGAATACTTAACTTCTCCACTTGGATCAATTATAAATAATCCTCTTAAAGAAATTCCTTGTTCTTCAACAAGTGTACCATATTCTTTTGAAACTTGTTTTGTTATATCTGAAGCCATAGGAAAATTAATTTCTCCAAGGCCATTTTTTATCCATGCTTGATGTGAATATTCTGAATCAACACTTACTGATAATAACTCTGCACCCATTGCTCTGAATTCATCAGCTCTTTTACTAAATCCTGTAATTTCTGTTGGACATACAAAAGTAAAATCTAATGGATAAAAAAACATAACTAGCCATTTACCATTATAATCTGATAATTTTATCTCCTTAAAATCACTTCCATCACCAGTAACTGAATTCATCTTAAAATCTGGTGCTTTTCTACCTACTAATCTTTCCATACATTTCTCCTCCTTAAATTCTAATTACCTTATTTTTTTCTCATTTTGTGTTTTATATACCCTTTATGACCTCATTATATACTATATGAAAATAATTATCAATATCAAATAACAATTATTATTGATTTAAATAATTAATTCTTATACTATATGCTTTGGAAATGTTTACTTTATAACTTACATATATTAGAATTTAGTTGTACATGTATTGGAATTTATGACCATAAATAAACTATCTTAAAAATGAGAATCAATTTTAAATTTCTCAGCTTCTGCTGAGAAGTATTCATAATTGTGAACTGTGCATTGTGAATTAAGTAATCTAAAATATCTATATTAAAACCTGTAAAATACAGTTTAAAGGAGGTTGTATTATGTTTAATAGATTTCAATTAAAACTTATAATGCTTTTTTTTATGTTACTTGACCATATAGCAAGCTTTATACCTAATACCCCTTTATGGTTTCACTATGTAGGAAGATTAGTAGCACCTACATTCTTCTTTTTATTAATAGATGGGTATTTTCATACAAGAAACAAATACAATTATGCAAAAAGACTCTTTGTTGCATCTGGGATAATGGCATCTGGTAATATATTAATAACCACTCTCTTTCCTTCTAGAATAACTAATGGAGACGTAAATATATATTTAGTTGGTATTATGATTACAGCTGCAGTACTGCTGTCAACTTATATTGCATATAAGGCCCCTTCTGAAAACATGTTTAGAATAATTTTCTGTGGAGTTATAATGCTCTTAGCTCCTATAATATTTTCTATTATCTTCACTGATGTTAGAGGAGTTAAAAATAATATTTTCTTATCCATGGCATTTTCTATAGTATTATTAAATTTTATTGAAATACGTGATAAAGAAAATAATAATCCTTTAACTTCTTTATCCATAATAATAATAATATTCTTATCATTATTTACGGAAGGTTCTATTTTAGGTCCTATACTTACTTTTATTTTCTATTATTTTAGAGATAAGAAGCTTTCTTTAGTTTTATTTTATTCTATATTTTCATTATTATTTATGGGCAACAATTTTAGTTATAATGGATTATTCATAGAAAACATACAATGGATGATGATATTTTCCATACCATTCTTCTTTTCCTATAATGGAAAAAAAGGTAGTGATTTAAAATATCTATTTTATGCTTTTTATCCTATACATATCTGGATACTCTATATAATAGGATTTTTTATTAAAAGGTGATTTTGCTCTAGTTCTTTATCTTTGAGGAACGATTCAATCAATGGAGAATCTGCGAAAATTAAGAATTAAATATGAGGAATGAAGAATTAATTTCTTCAATATATTTCTCGATAAAAATAATTGTGTTGCTTCAAAAATAAATTCAAAACTTCTCTTATAAATGAGGAATATCAATAATTTTCCATTGTCACTTCTCCCTTCTCCATTGTAGAAGAGAGAAGTTTCTACAATGGTTAATTGTGAATTAATTATACCTATGCCTATCTTCCTCCGTTGATAATTGAGAAAATTTATTAAGAACTATTTTTATAGCTATAACATCATCTAAAAATCCTATTGGAAAAATAAAATCTGGAATAATATCTGTTGAGATAATGAAGTAAAGCAGTCCACTTCCAAGTATTATAAGTTCTTTAGTAGTTATATTATCAGAACAAAATAACTTATACATTTCTTTCAATTTATCAACAAATGCTCCAGTTTCACCAACATTTTTTATTTTTTCACTAAAATTATTGTGAACCACTGAACTGCCTTCTGATGTTAAAACATATTGCTCGTATTTATCTAACTCTCCTTTAATTTGTTCATTTATATAATCGCCCTCTAAAATATTAGAGAAATTAAATATATCCTCTATGTCATCAATTTTATTATTATAATTATATTTTGATTGTTTTTTCTCTTTTACATTATTTAAATCATATCCTGAGGCTATTAGTAAATTTTCTAATGGAATTTCTAATGCTTTAGACAATTTTTCTAAATGTTTAATATTAGCTTGCTGTTTTCCATTAAGAATTCTAGAAATAGTTGATGTATCTATACCTGTAATCTTACTTAATTTTCGAATTGAAAGAGATTTTTCCTCTAAAATAGGTTTAATTATTCTCCCTATTCCCAACTCCTTTTTATTTTCATTCAAGGATATCCCTCCTATAAATTATCTAAAAACAACTATTAAAGCATTTTAAGTTAACTACATACTGTGTTTTTATTTTTTAAAAATGTATAAACTTATAATTTCTCATATTACATTATATGTAGCATATTTTCTTTTATTTAACTGTTGCATTTTTATCAACATTTTTTTGCTTTAATAGCACTTTTTTATAAATTTTAACTACTATGTATATTGAGAATATAACAATAGGAGGATATATCTATGTTAGAATCAATATTATTAGTTACCTCATTATGTATGGATGCCTTTGTTGCTAGTTTTGGATATGGAACAAATAAAATTAAAATTCCCTTTACTTCAGTAACAGTTATCAATTTTGTTTGCTCTGCACTTTTGGCTATATCTCTTTTCTTAGGTTCAGTAATAAAAGACTTTTTGCCTGAAAGTTTATCAATTGGAATATGCTTTACAATTTTAATGGTACTTGGAGTAAGCCGTTTTTTAGAAGGTGTTATTAAGACTTACTTAAGAAAAAAATCTACTAATAGAAAAAATATAAAATTTAAGTTATTGGATTTAAATTTTATATTGGATGTATATGTTGATAATACTAAAGCTGATATTGATAATTCTAGAACTCTTAGCCCAGGTGAAGCTTTTTATCTTGCTATTGCTTTAGGCTTAGACGGAATAGCAGTGGGTTTGGGAAGTGGTTTAGCAAATATAAATTATATTCAAGTAGTACTATTTTCATTAATTTCTGATATGGTTGCAGTTTTAATTGGATGTTACTTAGGTAGAAAGCTCGTTGAAAAAGTAAATCTAAATCTTTCTTGGTTAAGCGGGTTAATATTGATTATTTTAGCCTTTATGAAACTTGCATAAACTTTATAATCAAAAATCCTCCCATTATGTGGAGGACTTTTTTAATTATCTTAGTGTATAATTAAGAAAAGGAGGTAATTATATGAAGTTTAAAGAATTTGCTAAAAATATATCATCAGGAATTAAAAATAGTATTAAAAGATTTCCAGTTTCTATTGCTCTTTCTTTATGTTGTGCTATCTTATTAATTTATATTTCTGAGCTTGGTTATGATGCGAATCCTGATATAAGAGAAAATCTTATGAAATTAGTTAGAATTTTTGCACTTGGAATTCCACTCTCCTTATGTATAAAACTTTTCTTTGAGAGATTAGAAGAATATAAAAGAATAACAATTTTTCTAACATATATAGGTGGAGCTATTCTTCTTATACTTTACTATTTATTTCTACTGAATGATTTTAAAATGGTTTCAATGACAAGATACTTTTCTGTAACATTAATACTTTATTTAACCTTTCTTTTTATACCTTATATCTCTAAGAAAGATAATTTTGAGTTATATGTTATAAAGGTTTTTACAAGCTTTTTTACAACCTTTATATACTCTATTGTGTTGTATCTTGGCTTATGTGCAATTTTATTTACAGTAAACAAACTTCTTGGAATAAATGTTGAATATCAAATTTATTACTATACTTGGCTTATAGTTTCTCTTGTATTTGCTCCATGCTTTTTTCTTGCTGGAGTTCCATATAAGAATAGAGCTTTTACTTTAAAGGATTATCCAAAGCTTTTAAAGATACTTATTTTATATATCATAATCCCGCTAATCACTATATATACAGCTATATTGTATATATATTTTATTAAAATAATAATAACTTGGAAGTGGCCTCAGGGATTAGTATCTCACCTTGTGCTTTGGTATTCAGTCATAACTGCTGCAGTTTTATTTTTTATTTATCCGTTTATTGAAAATAATTCTTGGGCAAAAACCCTTATGAAAGTTTTTCCAAAGGTTCTTATTCCTCTCATTGTTATGATGTTCTTTTCAATTGGAATAAGAATAAGTGCATATGGAGTTACTGAAAATAGATATTATGTTGTAATTCTTGGACTATGGGTATTTTTAATTATGTTATATTTTTCAATTTGCAAGAAGTTTAAAAATATTATACTGCCTATGTCCCTGGCAATAATTATTCTTATTTCTACCTTTGGACCATTTAGCAGTTATTCTATATCAAAATATAGTCAAAATAAAAGGTTTACTAATATACTTAATAAAAATTCCATGATATCAGAAGGTGAAATAATTCCTAATTCCAATATATCAACTGAAGATAAGAATCAAATAAGTAGTATCCTTAGCTATTTTAACAATAAACATAGTCTTAGTGATGTAAAATATCTACCAAAAAATTTTAAAATTCAAGATATAGATAGTGTTTTTGGATTTTCTTATATAGAAAATGAGTACAATAGCTTAATTTACTACACTTATTTTAATAATTATGAAGATAGAATACCATTAGAAATAAAAGATTATGACTATCTTATTGATTCAGAAATACTAAATACAAATAATAGTTCAGCTAATGAGTTAAATGCTGAGTTTATACCTGAATCAGGAATTGTAAAAATAACTCGCAGCGGAGACGAATTATACTCAAAGGACTTAAATGAATTTACTAAAAAGCTTATTGATAAATATGGCATAAATAATGGTGGTCAAGGTATTGATTTAAAAGAAATGACTTTTGAAGATGAAAATGAAAAAATAAAAGTTAAGTTTTTGTTTTCTCAAATCTCGGGAAGTAAAGATTCTTCAACAGGTAAAATTGAAAGTCATGGAAATGATTTTTATATATTATTAAAGCTCAAATAATTTAGATATAAGATAAATTATAAAGATCTAATGTTAAAAACCAGCAAACAAATATTTGCTGGTTTTACTTCATAATAAAAAATTTTTAGTTAAGAAATACTGTAAAATTGATTTTGAAATAATAGTGTATCTAAATAACTGTTTCTTTCTTATAAAAATTTTTAAATTTTAAAAACTACAATATTATTAAATATTTAAACTTATAACTTTAATCAAAGAAGAGTTGTAAATTCAAGAATCCTAAATTTTATAGAGGGCTACTATGTAACTTAAAATTTAATGTATATAATGATATAAGATGTCCATTATAAGGATTTATAGAAAGTTCTATCTTTGAATTTTCCGATTTATTTTCAAAAGTAAACACATACTCATTTATATTAAAATCTTCCCAATAGGTTTTATTAATAAGTTTATAATTATCTACATTATAAAGAGGCAGTTTTTGTATATATTTATTTGCTAACTCTTCTAACTGCGTTTCTGATAGCTTATCACCTGATTTAACCTCTTGTCCTAAAGATGTATAAATCTGTAAAACTTCACCTGTATTTAAATTAAGACTTATGAAGAAATAATCCTTAATATTCTCCTTATGTGTTAAGCGAATATGCATTTCATCACTATATCTATAAATATTTGGTTCAGTTTCTGATAGATCAGTAACATAATCATTAAAATTTATTTCTGAGCCAAAAATTGTTGATAAAATTTCCTTAGACTTATTTATAAGTCTATCATCACTTATATCACTATTATAGTTTCTGGTAGTATATTCATTTAAAATCATATCTTTTTCATAAACTGTATTTTCATTAATAGGATTTTGTATGCTTAAAAATACTACCAATGCTACTCCCAAAAACACAGTGGCAATTGTAATCGTATATCTCATAGGTTTACCTCATCATTAAATAGTATTATAATTTTAGTACCTTTACCAAATGTACTTTCAATACTCCAATTCATATGGTGAATTTCTAATATTTGTTTACATATAGATAGTCCTAATCCAAAACCATTAATAGAACTTTGCCTAGATTTATCAATCATATAAAAAGGCTCTAATATTTTCTTAAGTTCTTTTTCTTCTATTCCCACACCTGTATCTTCAATTTTTAAAGAATTCTCCATAATCTCTAGAATTATAGTTTTTTCCGCTCTGTCATTTAAAGCTTTTATAGAATTATCTATTAAATTTGTAATTAGCACCATAAAAAGTTCCTTGTCCACATTTATGTGATAACTACATCCCTTAACTTCTAAACTAATATCTTTTTCTTTAAGCTTAGGACCAAATATATATTTTACTTCCTTCAAGGTATCATATAAATCTATATTTTCTTTATGTAATACAGTCTTATCTAAAGTTATAAGTTTTACAAGCTTTGAAGTAAGAGATAGTATTCTTTTTCCTTCTCTATTAATATTTACAAAGGAATCCCTCATAAGATCTAAATCAGTAACTTTCTTATTAACCATTAAGCTAGAATAACCAATTATAGATGTTAAAGGTGTTCTAATTTCATGGGTTAGATTATCTATAAACCTTTGTTTAGATTGGTTTTGCTCTTTTAATAGTCTAAGTTTATTTTCAATTTCATCATTCATCAAGTTAAATTGTTCTGAAATTACTTTAAACTCATAAACATTACTAGAATAATTAAGTTTTTCAGTATAATTACCATTTATTATTTCTTTTATATTATTTATTAATATTTCTATAGGTTTTGTTATTTCTTTAGCAATAGAATAAATTATAATTATGATTATAATTGCTAATAAAATATTTATTGTAAATATAAAGTAAATATTATTTAACTTATCCTGCTTAAGAAAGGAGATGTCGTCTATATATGTAAAATAAATACCTGATCCATTGAGTATAATTTTATTATTTATAATCAGATAGGTTTTATCTTCATTCTTTGTTATTAAATATTTTACCTTATTGTTTTTAATATCAAAAATTTCATCTTTAATAGGCACCTTATTTTTTGAAGATGAATATATAATATCTTTATTTAAGCCTCTAAATTCTAATGCAATATTTTCATTTGGAAGATTTCTTAAATAATCTTCTGTTCTATGTTGTAATATTTCTTTATTAGTTAAAAAAAGATTTTTTAAGTTCTCTCCTGCTTTTATATTTGAATATATTAAAGAATAGCTAGCAAAACTAGAATCTATAACTTTTTTAAAATTAGTATTATAGGTAGTTTGAATTAAGAAATATGCAAAAATATTAATGGTTATAAAAAACATAACTCCAAAGTTAATTAACATCTTTTTCTGTAGTTTCATATATTATTTATCTCCTTTAATTTTTACAGAATTCTATTCTTTAAGCTTATAACCTACCTTGTACATAGTTTGTAAATAATCTTTTAAATTAAGTTTTTCTCTTAATCTCTTAACATGCATATCTACAGTTCTAGTTTCTCCACAAAAATCATATCCCCATATTCTATTTAATAGTACCTCTCTAGTTAAAACTATGTTTTTATGATTTAAAAACTCTAGCAATAAATCAAACTCTTTTGGTGTTAAATATATTTCCTCATTATTCATAGTTACTGTTCTCTCATTTTCTAATACCATAATATGCTTAAATGTAATAGTTTCGGATTTATTTTTTTCCACCCTGCTCCTTCTTAAAAGCGCCTCTATTCTAGCTAATAATTCTAAAGGTTCAAAAGGTTTAGTTATATAATCATCTGCTCCAAGTTTAAGCCCCATCACCTTATCTTGTATAGAACTTTTAGCAGTTAAAAAAATCACAGGTATGTTTTTGTTTTGAATTTTTTGAAGTACTCCATATCCGTCTATTTTAGGTAACATTATATCTAAAAGAATTAAATCTATATCCTCTTCTTCAAGCTTACTTATAGCTACCTCTCCATCTTCAGCAGCTATAGCATTGTAATTTTCCATTTGAAGTGTTAATAGAATTAAATTTCTTATCGTACTATCATCTTCTACAATCAAAATTTTTGCCATAATATTCTCCTTATAAAAATTCTTTTTTAAAATTTAATATAGTAACTATTATATCAAAGAATTAAGGAAACATTAATTTCTTTAATGCTATTCACTACAAGTAAATTATTACAATATTTATTAAAAACCTAGAAAGTGCTCTATAACTTAACACCTCTAGGTTTGTTATTTATAATATACAGATATATGACTTTCAGTTTTAATGTATGGATTACGTAATTATTTTTTTAAATTATTTAGAATACTAAAGGAATGATACTTGTTTTAATATATTAACCATATATCTATATATGTACTATCTTAAAAATCAATGTATAGCTTAACTCTTTAGAGATTAAGAATTAATAATTAAGAGTGAAGAATTTAGGATGAAGTTCACTAAATGTGAATTTCTTAAAATAAAATTTATTCTAAAAAACTCCAAAGGCTTTGATAATGGAGTTTTAACCATAATTCTTCATTTTTCATTCATGATAAAAATTTTATTATAGAAATTAAAACTATGTGTAAGTTAAATTTTCATTAAAGCCACCTATATATACTATGTATTTTTTTATTTGATAGTTTTAAACTTATATCCTTGCTCTTGTAAATATTCAATTATATTTGGCAAGGCATTTCCAGTTTCTTCCTTACCATATGTATCATGCATTAATATAACTATTTTGTTTTGTTCTCCTGCTGTGTTCTTAACTTCAGCTAATAATTCTTCCGCATTTTTTCCAGTACCATCAGCATCACCATTCATAGCATTCCAATCTATACTATACCAGTTCTCTTTTTTAAGTTTTTCATTAAACGCCCCTAGATTAGGATCATTATAATATTCTCTAGACATATATCCACCTGGCATTCTTAAAACCTTCGTATTAAAGTCTTGTCCAATTACTTCTTTCATGGCATTATCAGTACTCTCAACTTCTTTCATATAGGTTTCTATATCAAGTTGATTATTAGGATAAAGTGTTTCCAAACTATGAGTATAACTATGATTACCTAATGCATGTCCCTCATCATAAATTCGCTTAACCAATCTTTTACTTTCTTCATTTTTTTCAATATTTTCCCCTAGTTGAAAAAATGTTGCTTTAACATTATATTGCTTCAAAGTATCTAAAATCTTTGGTGTCACTGATGTTGATGGACCATCATCAAAGGTTAAAAAAGCTATCTTTTCCCCATCATCTTCATACGTTCCTTTTAACATCTGCTGAACCTTAGCTACATCAACAGCATTTTCATCTAAATCAAATTTTTTATCTTTTCTGTCTTCATCTTTCTTTGATATATCTTCACTTTTTTCACTTAAACTTTCATGGTTCTCTATAAATACCGTTGTAGGTTCTTCACCTTTTATAGCTTTTGCTGTTCCTAAAATAGTAATCACACCTACAATTGCTCCTAATGCTATTAATCTCATTAATCCTTTTCTTCTCATTACAGTACCCCCTTAAACTTCTGTTTTTTAGTTAATTTGTTTTTCTTCTCTCATAAAGTATTATATATATCACTTTCGATATTCTTTTATAGAGTTTGTATAGAAGTTGTAAAGTTTTTCTTAAATTTTTCTTAAGTAGATTTTTTAGTTGTTAGAAATAAATGAGCATATTATTTGCTAAGTTAAATTACTATATTAATTATTTGTACTAAAAAATCCACTAAAGTTATTAGTGGATTTTCATTGTATTAGATAATATTTTTTAAAATATTTTTAAATCATTTTCTTTTTAAAATTTAGGTTTAACTTTTGCTTCTAAGAGTAAATCAATATATTTATTGCAGATTACTTTCAGTTTACTATTTTGACTTTTTAAAGCATAAATATACCTATCACCTATATAAAGTTTCTTATAAATAACTATAGAACTGTTTTCATCTAATGCAATTTCAATATCTTCAGCTTTAGATATCAATGTTGATTTATGGCAATATGATTTATCTACCTTTAAATTTATATTAAAATATCATTAATAAAATAATTATCTTCAATCATTCCTTCTATTATGTTACAGTTTCCAAAAGAGTTAGCACCTTCTAAAGAACTCAGTTTCTCATATATTTCATAAAGGGTTCCAACTTGGAGCATCTCTCCTTCACTCATAAAAGCTATCTTATCTAAAATATTTAAAACTTTTTAAAAATGCTATTATAATATTAAAACTGAAAAATTTTATAAGATATGATTTAGGCATCTTCAAAAATAGCTAGTTTATGCTCTAGTATATTTTATTTCAGATGCCTTATATATGGAAAAATTTGAAGCATTATAAAGAAATTTGTTATAACCTACCCTTACAATTATGCAGCTAATTTTAAAAATTGTTCTATAGAAATAGCGTATTGTATTTCTTTTGTTAGCTCCTTATCTTTTATAAAACCTACTTTTTTAAATGCTCCTTTGGAGCGTTCATTTTCAAAATTGATTTTTGCAATTACCTCATCAACTCTCCATTCAAAAAACGCTTGTTTCAAGCCTTCTTTAATTGCATTAGCTCCTAAGCCTTTTCCCCACTCTTCCTTATCTCCAATCACTATAACCATCTCTGCTATCTTACCTTTAGGTACAAGTCTTAGAAAACCAATTGGTTCTTTTTCATCCCTTGTTATCATAAAAAAGCTCCCATATTGATTAAATAAAGGAGTAAGAATAGGCATATTAACTCTATATATTGTTTCTCTGATGCTATTTCCAACATTTTGTCTTTCATTTAAGTATTTTATTATTTCATCATCTTCTAACCAATCAATAATTTTCCAAGCATCAGATGCAAATACTTCTTGGCGTAATTTTACCGTATTATCTTTCATTAGTAATTTTCCCCCTAAAAATAATAAAAGCCTACTATAGGCATAATTCTGCCCAATAATAGGTGTAAAATCAATTACCTTGAAAGTGTACCATCATCACCCATTTAAATCAAATCCTGTAAATAGGGTTACAGGAGAATACTGATTGAAAGAGAATTATTCCTTACCTTTTCTCCATATTCGACATATACTTCTATTTTTAGCGGTAAAAATACAATTATTAGTGAGATATATAATTAGAACGTGGAATTTAATTGCTGCAGAAGGTGGCATTCAACCCATTTAAAATCTTAATCTTATAAGTAATTATATTATATTTACAGAAAAAGTCCAGTCTTTACGGGGACGGTTCATTACAAATTATAAAATAAAAGCTATTAAAAAGAATGAACTGTCCCCTACTTGTAAATTAAGAATTAATAATTAAGAGTGAAGAATTTATGGATATTTCTCAGCAGGAGCTGAGAAATTTAGGATTGATTTTGTAGCGGCGAACAGTGTTCGCCACATAATAACTAACAATTGTATTGCTAGTAAAAAAATGAGTTAAAGAAATTAATTCGTAAAGAATTAATTTTCACCTTAATTCTTCATTTTTCATACTTAATTCTCAATTCCTACAGTCTCTTCATAATATTAGTTAAATTTCTAGTATTGCTCCAAATTATACTGCACCTCAGGGGAACCCTAAAGGGCTTCACTACTCTTCCCCAGATGTGGAATAAAAAAACTAGCAACTGTGTTGCTAGTAAAAGATCCATTAAAGAAATTAGTTTGATTAAAACTAATCTCCTCTATAATTGTCAATTTTCTATTCTTAATTCTCCATTGACTAACTGTAGGGGAGAACATTGTTCTCCAGAAAGCCCAAATTGGTTGCTATTATTAAATATGGGGACGGTTCATTACAAATTATAAAATAAAAACTATTAAAAAGAATGAACCGTCCCTTACTCCTAAGAAATATATTTTAAATAATAAAAAGGTAAAAATCATAAAGCTAGAAATACTAACTTTAGGATTTTTATTAATTAATCATAAATTTTATTACAGCTAATCCCCATAAGTGTAATGGGTAAAATACATAAAACATGTATTTACTAAATTTATTATTTAGCCCTCTTTTTCCATTATAAAGAAACATAAATGGAACTACCGTTATAAATAAAAAGTCTGAGTTATACATAAGCATATCTATAGTCATATCTAATGTTGGATAGATAACTAAATTCATTTTAAGCATTATGGCAAATAATAAAATATATCCAATTAATAATTTTTTATTATTTCCTCTAAATAAATAAGTTATTATTATAAATGGTATAAGATTCATTCCACCTTCTACAAATAGTGCTCCAGGAATTAGAAGAATAGATAATATTATTACTCCTATCTTTTTATTTCCTTCACATTTTTTACTGTACTCTAATAGATTTATAATAGTAAGTCCAAGTGCTAATGTAGCAAATATATTATTGGATACACTTACATCTTTAGATATTAAGAGCATATTAATAATTGAGTTACCAAGCATCATAAATATAGCCCAACCCACTAACCTTATATTATACTTTAACTTGTTTCTAGTATGAAATAATCCTTCTACTAAGAAAAATGCAAATAATGGTGCAACAAATCTTGATAGTGGATGAAACCATATTGGAAACACCTTTGGAAAAGCAAACCACAAATGATCTAATAACATAATTACAAGTGCAAAAAACTTTAATTGAAAAGCATTTAATTTTTTCATATTTTCTCCTTTCATCAACTAATTTTATAAAATCATTATATAAAATTAATATTGAAGGATAAATCTAAGTTCATTACATCTAGCTTACATCTTTGTAATATTTAGATTAATTAATTTTCAAGGTAGTGTATCTATAATTTAATTACATACAAAAAACCAATTGTTATCAATTATAACAATTGGCTTTTATACTACTTTTCATATCATTATGTAAAAATATTTTTTTAAATAAAATCATTTTACATATATTAAACTATTGCACTATAAATCTATAAATTAATTATTATAGTAAAGACTTTCTGAAGGATATTCAGCATCACAAGTTACATCTATGCCTAATTTTCCTAAAGTCTGTTCATCATTTCTACTTAAAATTGTAGTTGAGTGAGCTTGACATCCTTTTAGCATTGCTAACTTTTTCATAGCTACTTGTGCTGTTGGATTTGTAGCTGCACATATACTAAGAGCAATTAATATTTCTTCACAGCTTAAAGCTGTACTCTTACTTCCTAATGTCTTTAATTTGAAATTTATAATTGGTTCAAGTATAACTGGAGAAATAAGATGGATTTCATCAGATATATTTGCAAGGTATTTAACAGCATTTAAAACCACAGCAGCTGTTGCATTCATTACATTTGAGCTTTTACCAGTTAATATTGTTCCATCATTAAGTTCTATTGCTAGAACAGGGCAAGCATCATTTTTATTAGATGTTTCCTTTAATTGAGCTGAACGTTCCCTTGCAGGAATAACAACTTTTCTATCTTCTTCTTTTAAATTAAGCTCTTCCATAATAAGCTTAATTCTTTGAAAAGTTTCCTTATCTACATAACCTTTTTTATATTCACAACCAGTTTTAAAATATCTTCTAATTACTTCTTGCTTAGATGCTTCTTTAATAACCTCGTCGTCAATGATTCCAAAACCAACTCTGTTAACTCCCATATCTGTTGGGGATTTATA
Source organism: Clostridium argentinense CDC 2741 (assembly GCF_000816675.1). Classification (GTDB taxonomy): domain Bacteria; phylum Bacillota; class Clostridia; order Clostridiales; family Clostridiaceae; genus Clostridium_J; species Clostridium_J argentinense. Next base: position 174,945 of record NZ_AYSO01000020.1, read on the forward strand.
TACAGACTCTTCTCCTGTTATTTTTTCTATAATTCTTTTAAGTACAGGGAATGTTTCAATATCACGATTATAATTTACAGCTATTTTATTGTAAGCATCAACATGGAAGGAATCAATCATATTTACATCCTTAAGATCTACCGTTGCAGCTTCATAAGCTATATTTAAAGGATGTTTTAGTGGAACATTCCATACAGGGAATGTTTCAAATTTTGAATAACCTGCTACCTTACCTTGTTTATATTCATGATAAAGCTGACTAAGACAAGTTGCTAATTTACCACTTCCTGGCCCTGGCGCTGTTACAACAACAATAGGCTTTGAGGTTTCAATATATGGATTTTTACCATATCCTTCGTCACTTACAATTGTATCTACATCTGTAGGATATCCTTTAGTTTCTCTGTGTTTATATACTTTTATTCCTCTACGTTCAAGCTTATTTATAAAAACAGTTGTTGCTGGCTGTCCTTCATATCTTGTTATTACTACACTATTTACATCAAGTTCATATGATCTTAAGTCATCTATCAATCTTAAAACATCAATATCATAAGTTATACCGAAATCTCCTCTTATTTTGTTTCTTTCGATATCTCCTGCATATACACAAATAACAACTTCTACTTTTTCTTTTAATTTATGTAGAAGCTTAATTTTTGCATTTTCATCAAATCCAGGTAAAACTCTTTTTGCATGAAGGTCAAATAATAATTTCCCTCCAAATTCTAAGTATAACTTATCATAATTATTAACTCTTTCTAAAATATACTTTGATTGCTCTTCTAAATATTTTTTGTGGTCAAATCCTATCTTCATTTTTACTCCTCACTATATGAAATTATTATAAAACTTTTGTATTATTTGTATAAATTTATATCTATAATTACTTGTTTTCACAATTGTTCATTATTACACAATTTTAATTTAAAGTAAACACCATTATAATTATTCTCTTATATAATTAATTTTACTACTAAACTATATACTAAATAAAATAATTGGTACAATATATTAACTATTTTATATTTAATATAAAAAACCGTATACACTTTTTGTGTATACGGATTATTTTTTGTGAATTATGAAGTATAATTTAAAAATTAATAACTACTTTTCTATATTTATACAACCTTTAGCTACTGCTAAAACTTCATAAAAATTATCCATATTCATGTCAATAAATTCTAACAGTTCTTCCCTTGAAGGTTCTTTATACCTATGAGATATTCTATTTCTTAATAGCCTTGCTTGATTTAAAAATAAATATAATTTTTCATCAATTATATATTTATTTTTTAAAATAGATAGTGATTCCTTCATATCGATTCCTATCTTAAACTCTTTTAGTTCCTTTAATATTATAGAAGTTAGATTTTCTACTGTTATGAAGAAATCTACAAAAATTTGCTTTAATCCAAATTCAATAAATATAGTTGTATTATCCTCTTCATTTAATTTTAAAATTTCTTTACAATCATTAAGATTTTTTATAACTTCAGTCATATCTTCTATTATTTTAAGCAATCTTTCTTCATTCATGATAATAAATCTCTCTTTCTATAATAAAAAAAATTTTCATTTTCTCTATAGTGCCATTCTAATTTATCTATTAACTCTTCTAAACTTTTATTATTATCACTAGTATACAAAACTTTACCGGTATTTAATATATTTATTTTTATAAACAAATCTAAAGTAGTACTATTTAAATCAACAACATCAATAGGGCGGTTTAAGATTTCTTCAAAAAATAATTCTAAACTTAATATATCATTTAATTTTAACTTTTCATCTGATAAAATTGCTATGTCCACATCAGAATTAATATTAAAGTCATCAGTAAGAACACTCCCAAATACTAATATATTTTTTATCATATAATTCTTACTAATCTCCGCTAAATCTTTTGATTTTATTTTTTTTAGAATTTCTATCTGTGAATTATTCAAAGTTATCTCCTCCCTATGACTTTTCATCAATATTAAGTTTTTCTATACATATTTTTTTACTTATTTTTATTATATCCTAATCTTTAAAAACTTTAAACACAGTAAAATTTAAACCTTACATAATCAACTTCATTTTAGCACTAATGAAAATTTTATGAATATCATCATACTAAAAAATAGCTAGCATACTAACTAGTTATTTTTTTGAAAATGACTAGTATATATTACTACTCATTCATTTTCTTGCAACCATAATAAATAATTCATAATCAACATTTCTTTCTTCTATGCTTTTACTTCCTTTATAAAAGACTTTATTTCTTATATCTTTAAATCCTATATTTTTTAAAGTTTCTATCAAATTATTCTGATTAAATCCATTATGACCTTCAAAACCTTTTTCTGAGCTATGAAAGGTTCCATCTTCTTCAACTAAATCTACTATATATAGTTCTCCTTCTAAACTCAGCAAACTGTGTAGCTTTTCCAATACTTTACTTATATTTACAATATGATGTAATGTCATAGAAGTATATATGGCATCATATTTATTTTTATCATCTATTTCATCGATATCCCCACACCATGTACGAATATTATTTACATTTTGATTTTTAATTTTTTTATTTACCTCTTCAATCATACCTGCAGAATTATCTACCATCATAATATCTTTAAATTTATTTTTCAAATTTAAAGTTATAAGACCAGTTCCACATCCAAATTCCATAGCATTATTATTTATTTTGTCTCCTAACCATCTATCTATTTCCTCTGAAATTAATTTTGCTCTAGTTACCCTTTTATCATCATCCCAACTTTTAGCCTCTAAGTCAAAATTCATATAATCCCCTCCAAATTTAATGTATAAGTTAATATAATTATATACTTAAATAGGTTACAATACACAACTTATACAATTGAAAATTCATAATGGACAATTGACAATTATGGTTGAAATTAATTCTTTACGAATTAATTTCTTTAATAAATTTTTTACTAGTAATATACTTCCTAGCTTTTATCAAAAAGTAAATAAACTCAAAGCTTTTTCCATAAAGAAAAAGTTTCCTCAATTGTCCATTGTCAATAGTCAATAGTCAATTCGTATTATATAAAGCCTACACCTATTGGTGTAAGCTTCTATTATATTTTATAATACTCTTCTATCCACTATTCTTCTTATCTTCCCTGTACGTCCTACTCTTTCTATTCCAAAGGGTGGTAATAGTTCAACTTTTAAATCCTTAATTAGATTCTTTTCATAATCTATTCCTAAACTTCTAATATTGCTTTTTAAAGAAGTTACTATTTTATTTTTTAATATATCTCCTTTTAAAGCCATGTATCTATCCTTTGTTTCTATCTTAAATGTTACATTTCTCATTTCATCTACATTATCAACTACCACTTGGAAGAAAGGTGATACTTCATTAACATCCTTTAATGCTTCATGTACATCATTTATATATATATCTGATACATTAAATCTTATAACATCATCAGTTCTTGATAATAGTTTAAATTTCTTTGAAGTTCTGCCGCAGGAGCATGGTTCATCAATCCACTGAATACTATCTCCAAGTCTATATCGTATTATAGGATTAAGAAATCTATTTAAGGTTGTTACAATTGCATCTCCATTTTCATCTCTTTCTACATAACACCATTCATCCATAACATGATGCTCAGTTCCCTTGCAACATTCACACTGAAAGCCTATTGGTCCAACTTCAACTGCCGCATATCCAAAAGATGCTATCTTCTTTGCACCAAATATTTTTTTCACATATTCTTGTGCTTTTGGGGACATATGCTCCCCTGCATAAAATATTTTTTCTAGTTTAATATTCTCATTTATTTTTTCTACCTCTTGAGCTAAAAGCACGATATTTCCTGGAAGACTTATAAGTACATTAGGTTTAAATTTTTTTAGATATTCTATACTTTCCTTCTCAGGCTGGTTAGCTGTTAGAGATAGTATTTTACAACCTGTTTCCTCTAATCCCTCATTTACCGCTGGAAAAGCAGTCCAAAGCGCACCAGCTTTCATGTAATTAACTGCAAAATCATTTTCATTTATCCCAACAGCTCTAAAACCCTCTCCAAATATTTTTTTCGATTCTTCAAATTCATTACTAGAATAAGCTACATATTTCATTTTTCCTGTAGTTCCCCCAGCTGAAAAAACATAAGAGCTTTCCATATTTCCTGTAATCATATCCATGCTTTTATCTACACTATTTTCATAAATATGCTTCTTTTCAAGTATAGGAAGGCTTCTAAAATCCTGTAAGCTTTTTAATGGTAGAGAAATTTCTTTATAAAACTCTTTGTAAAATGGTGATTTTACAGCCTCATTAATAAGAGAATTTAACCTCCAAAGTAATATATTTTCTTTTTTATGCTCATCAACATATTCAAGCCCTAAATCATCTATATCAATATTTTCTTTATTTATAAATCTCACAAGTAAATTAGTAATATACATTCCATCATGAGGTAAAGAATCATCCTCACTTTTACTCATAGCCCCTGGCTTGCAAAATCTCATTATTCCAAAATCAATAAAATCTTCAATTATATCTTGTATTCCACTATTACATGCTATAGCTAATGTTGACATATAGTATTTTAAGAGTTGTATGTTTCCATCTAAAATATCCTTATAGTTATCAACTACGTTAATATATATAGTTCTATTTAATGGCGAGTCAACAATATTATTTTTCTCTTCCATAATTATAGTATGATTCGCATTTTTACCTTCTAATACCAATGCCCTATTGTTAAACTCTTCCCACTTTGCAAGTTCTCTTTTCTTTCTTATCTCAACAGCAGAATCTATATCCAATTGATTTTGAGGAAATTCTTCTCCTTTTTCTTCTAAAACCTCATATAAATATTGAATAAAATTTTTAACATTATCACTATTTTCTATAAATATATTTTGACAGCTTGTACATGCTCTTTGTTCCCAAAAAACTATATCATCAGCCAAACCTTTTGCAGTTTCTCTTAATTCATCATTATTTAAACCTTTACATACGATACCAAAGCTTATTTTGGGACCAAAAGAATAAAGCTGAGTGTTAACAGACAGACCATTCTTATAATTTTTTACTGCTTCTTCTCCACCAAATAAAAGTATAGCATCAAAGCTATTTTTAGCAATTGTATCTAAAGCTTTATTACTACTTTTCCAATAAGTAATTGTTATATATGGAGTAATTGTTTTATCTATATCTACTTCTTCCAATGCCCTGTAAAATAGTGTTGGAAATAAAAAATCTTGGCTAGAAACTTTTAATATATTTATATTTTTCGTTATTATTCCCATAATTAATGAATCTATTGAACCTAAAAATATATTTCCTGCTGCTATATGAAGAACTGAGCCAATTGGAACTGCTCTAGTTATCTTAGAATATCTATTTTTTGTGAAGGTGTCTAAACAATGATAATCTCCAAGACTTTTTAATCTTAATTTTAAGGAATTTATACTTAACATTTCTTTAAGAGCATCCATCCCCATATCAACCATTGAAGAAGAGTAACTAATTAACTCAGGCATCTTTTCCATTATTTCTTTATAATACTTTCCATCTTTATCGCATAATTTGTATGCAGTTCTTTCCAAAATATAAAGTATTTTATCTATAGGTGTATTACTAAACCCCTTAGATTTTTTTCTTAAAAGAGATGAATCAAAATATTTATTTGCCTTTTCTTCTGTTAATTCTCCACTTATATATAACTGTTCTCCAAAACATATATGTTTAAAATCTTCTAACCTCATACTCGTACCCCCATGCAATCTAATCACTTAGTTATTTAATATTTCCTGTGCTGCAATGGCACATCCTTTATGCTTAGTTATTCCGCCTCGTCGTATTTTTTCAATATAATCTCCCTTTATTCCGCAAGAACAGTCCTTTTTAATTACAGCTAAATCTGTTGATAACACTGAAAGATTAGGTTGTGCTGTATTATAAGGAGTTATAAGTTGCAAAAGTCCTTCTTCTCCATATGCTTTTTGCTTAAAAGTTATAGGATCTCTTGCAATTATTCTACTATAAATAGGCCCATGTAAATGTCCTTCACTGCAAGAACAATAAGGAACTCCATGTTCCGCCATACCATAAGTATCTCTTATATTTTCACGTTTAAGTCCAATATTCTCTTCTATATAGTCCATAAAATCATTTAGTGACATACTTTTTCCTAAATGATTCTTCCATCCACCTCCAGCTATTATAAAAGAATCTTTATGAACTTCAATTTTTCCATAGCTCTCTTTAATCTCCTCCACCATTTTATACATAAATGCTGGAAATCCTAATAATCTTACGGGTGCTTCATTACTTAATTCTTTAAAGATTTTAGCCCATTTTTTGCTATCAAAAACAAATTCACTTTTATCTTCATCCCATTCAATCATCCAATTAACGGATAGTGCAGGTGCAAGACTTAAAATTTGTTCATCACTCCAACTTGTACCAACGTTTTCTGCTTTTTTTATATCATAAGAAAATAGGAAATAATGTACTGGGGTATGACTCTTAAAACCTATAGAATTGAAAGTATTTTCTGCTAAACTTTGCAGTCTTAAAAATGAGTTTTTATCGAGGAATAACTGAGTTTTTTGGCCATTAGTTCCTGAGCTTGTTAAGATAAGTTCTAAATCACTTTCTTTGAAATTGCAAAAACTATTTATTTTCATAGTTCCAACAAATAAATTAGGAATATTATATATATTTTCCATGGTATTTAAACTGTTTATATCAAAATTTTCTCTTTCAGCTAAGTATTTAACATATGGTTGATTATCAAGCTGAAACTTATAATTTTCACTCATAGCTTTTATAAATAATTCTTCTGTTTCTCTTGAAAAATTAAAAGCATCTTCCCTATTACATAGCATATCTATATTATTGAATCTCATATACTAATCCTCCTCTTTCCATTACAAGTAATATCACGTTCTTTTACATGATCAATTAAAGTATTTCCTATAACAGAATTTGCATATATGTTTTCGTAGTTAATGTCATCATTAATATATTGAAGTATCACTTCATCTTCATCACCATTTCCAGGCATAATACCTGCAAAGAAAAATCCAATTTGCTCCATCTGGTTCCATATATATATGCTGCTTTTATTACAAAGTTTTAATTTTAAAAATATTGCCTTTTTCCTTTCAAAATATAATTTAGTAAATTGATTTAGTATTTTATTCATTCCATCTTTAGCAAATTTGTTGACATATATTGTTCCTGTATCGTAATTATCTACAATAGTTTCTATAGAAGTTACATTTGAAAAAGTTTCATTATCATCTTCTAGTTTTCGAAATACTATTTTTACTCCTAAATTCTCATATATCTCATTAATAATTTCTTTGTATTTCTCTGGTGCATAAATATATTTTTTACGCTGTTTTTTTAAATATTTATACTGTATTATAAGACTTTCTCTTTTTTCACTTTTATCGTATATATCTTTGAATTTTAAGGCTGTAATTCTTGATAGAAGTAAAGCACAATCTTTAAATCCATTATTTTCTGCTGATTTTTGAGAATATATATGGCTTGTTACTGCATGTACATATATTCCTAAATCCCCTCTTTTTTCACTTTCCTCTATTGCAAATCTCGTCAGTTCTGTAAGACATCCTCTTCCTCTAAATTGGGGATCAACGAAGGCATGTGAAATCTCACATATATTAGATTTTTGAAAGTATTCTAAAGCTACATGTCCAATTACCCTATTTGTTTCATCTAAAGCTATATAGGATATTATCTTCTCCTCATGATTTAATTTATTTATCATGGTTTTATCATAGATATATTTGTGTATATAAGAATTTCCATAAGTTCTATAAGCACAATTTACTATTCCTTCTGCTTCATCCTCTAACCTTTTTATTATTATTTTACTTTCTTCATCAAGTATTTTTCTTGAATTAATCTCTGAATTAAAATCAAGTTTGTCCTTCACTTTTTCAGTTATTAATATCATAAAATTTTTTAGCAAACTATCACCTCTCAAATCACATATTATTTTCTTCTAACCTTATACCCTTTTTATACCACAACAGCCAGTTAATATTATAATTGTTTAATTTTTCTTTTGCAACTTTTCCCTTCTTTTATTTTCTTTAAGAATGCTTTCTTTCAATTTTTTGCATCTTTATAAATAAAAATGACTCAACTAGTTTTATCCCTAGTGAGTCATTTTTTTATTATATCTCATTTAATAAAATACATCATTATTACTATACATTTAAATCTCTTTTTCTATAAAACACATAAGTTGTACACAGTAAAACTGCAATAATTATAACAGATAAGATTACAAACGCAGGTTCAAAACCGCCGCCAAACATAAGATTTTTAGCCTCATAATATTTAAATGGTATAATGTATTTTAGACCATCAAGATTGCCATTCATATCAACTATCATAGATAATATAAAAGTAATTAAAAGTATCCCTGTAGATGCAGTGGTTGCAATCTTTGGATTTTTGCTTATAGCTGCTATTCCTGTACCTATAGTTAAAAATATTAGTTGTAAAATAAACATTCCAATCGTCAATACTACAATCTCACTAGCTATTCCCTCACCTTTAGCATAATACTTGACAATAGTAATTGAACTAATTAGGGTGATAATATTTAAAATAGCTATATTAAAAAATGCTGCTAATAACTTTGATGTGATAACTTTATTTCTTGAAATAGGTTTTACCATTAAAAATTCTGCTGTTTTATCTCTCTCTTCCTTTGAAATTATATTAGCTCCTAGCATTGAAGCATGGATAGTAGCCATTAGAACTAAATATGAAAAAATTACTCCATAAAATCCACTAGCCTTTGATAAATCAAAAGAAGCTGTACCAAACATAACCTGCAAAGATTTAGGCATTGATGATATAATATCATTCATATATTCCCCTGAACTTGATACTACCCCATACTTACCCATTCCCGCAACAACCATTAATATCACACCAATACACCATAAAATAAGCGATTTTCTATTGGCTTTTATTTCTCTAATAAATATATTCATAGTCAGATCTCCTTTACACGAAAATTTAAAGTGCTACCATGACTAAACTGCATGAATATCTTTTTTAGAATATATTAGGTAGCTGATAGTAGTAGTAATCCCAATAAAGAGTATCTCTACAATTATAAAAGAAGCTTCATAAGCAGAGTTTTTAATTATATATGCTGTATCAAAGTATTTAAATGGAGTTATATAACGTATTGCATTGTCTCCAATGACAGACCCAAACATACTTACAATAAAGAAGCCAAATACTGTACTAAGTGAAATTGAAAGTACAGATTTAATTTTAGGAACTAACACAGAAATAATAACTCCCAGTGATAAAAACATAAGTTGAACAAAAAATCCTGTGATAGAAATCATAAAAAATATCTTGAAGTCAAAGACTCCATACGTTACAATTAATGCAACTATGGTAGTTGCTGCTATATAAATTACATTAGTAATTATCAGTGAAGCTAATACCGCTAGCAGTTTAGATGTAACAACTTGCATACGAGTTACAGGTTTTGTTAATAAAAAATCTGCGGTTTTTTCACGGACTTCCTTTGATAAAATTGAAACACCTAAGTTCATAGCTTGAATCGAACCACATAGTACTATATACAAAAATACATAGGAATAGAAACCTATAAAAGTAGAAATAGTATCTATAGAAATTCCCAATGCTTTTCTTACTCCCTCTGGAAAACTCTCAAGTATTTTATTGAATTCTGCAACATCCTTTGAAAAGGATGGAAATAACGATAAAAAGATGATACTTACAGCTATTAATGCACATGTCCATACAATTGTTGATTTTCTATATGCCTTTAATTCATGTAGAAACATATTCATATCTCTTAATTCTCCTTTTCATAATAATGCATAAAGATTTCTTCAAGGTCAGGTTCATCTACCCATAAATTAGATAGTTCTATTGAGGAAAGTTTTTTCATGATTAAGTTGATATTACCTCTAAATAAAAAACTAACTGTATTATCTTTTATTTCTAAATTACTAACACCTTCAATATTAAAGTAATTCTTATCTATATTACTTATAGTTTCAATCTTAATTTTTTTATGATTATTTTCCTTTAATGTACTAATCTTTTCAACGGTTATTATCTTTCCTTCTTTAATAATTGCTACTCTATCACATAGTTTTTGAACCTCACTTAAAATATGTGAAGAAAATAAAATTGTGGTGCCTTTCTTATTTTCTTCTTTAAGTAAATCAAAGAATTTTTGCTGCATAAGTGGATCTAGTCCACTGGTAGGTTCATCAAGTATAATAAGTTTTGGTTCGTGAAGTAACCCTTGAACTATTCCTACTTTCTTTTTATTCCCAAAAGATAAATCATCAATTTTTTTATTGAGGTCAAGATCCATTATTTCTGCTAATTCCTCTATCCTTTTACTACAATCTTTTTTGTAAAAACTAGCAGAATACTTTAAAAGATCAATTACTTTCATTTTGTCATAATAAAATACTTCTGATGGCAAATATCCTATTTCCTTGGCAATTTCAGAAGCACACTTTAAAGAGTCTTTGCCAAAAATTGTAGCACTTCCACTGGTTGGATGTATAAGTGATAATAATGTTCTAATTGTTGTTGATTTCCCTGCACCATTAGGCCCAATGAATCCAAAAATTTCACCTTCTTCAACATTAAAACTTACATCAGTAATTCCCCTTGCGCTGCCATAATTCTTGGTCAAATTTTTAATCTCAATAACATTCATTTTATGACCTCCCTATATTATTTATAGAAACAGTTTTTAAACATATCTATGTAAATATCCGCTTCAGCAAAAACTTCACTATAATCAGGCTTATCTAAGGATAATAATTTTGCTTTTTTAAGCGCCTCATCTCCTAACCCCTGAAAAGTCCAAATCATAACATTAATAGCTTTTTTTACATCAATGTCTTCTTTAAACTTAGAAAGGTCAAAGCCTTCAAATACTTTAATAGAATTAATCTTAATAAGCTTTTCTTTTCTTTCATCTAACTCTTTCTTAACACTCTTTGAGGTTTCCATATATGCTGTTTCAATAAATCTAAACATTTCAGGATATTTGTTTAGTAGCTCAAATTTAATTATGCACATTTGATTCAATCTAATAAAAAAGTCTTTTTCATCTAAATTAATCTTCTTATAAAATTCATTGGTGCTTACATCAATACAGTGATCATACAGGAATAAAAATAGATTTTTCTTATCTTTAAAATAATGAAATAGTAGCCCCTTTGATATATCGGCTTCTTTAACAATCTCATTTGTAGAAGCTTTTTCAAAACCCTTTTGTGCGAATTCCTTCATTGCTGCGTTTAAAATTCTATCCTGTTTTTCCATATCTAGATTTAAAAACTTTGAAAACATATTGCACTCCTCCTTTGTAATATATAACAAATCGTTTGACCATATCGGTCAATTACATTATAACTCTTTTTGACTACTGCGGTCAATTATATTTTTTAAAAATTTATTAACGCTTTATTGCGAGCTTTCTCCACCTCTGTGGAACAGTTTAATCAATGGAGAATTGAAAATGGGAAATTGATAATTATGGTTGAAATTAATTTTCTAAATTAATTTCTCTATATAGATTTTTAATAAAACAATTTAAGGCTTCTCCATAAAGAAGAAGTATCAATAATTGTCCATTATCAATTGTTAATTCTCAATTGCATAAATAAGAGACAATTCATTCTTTTTAACAATTTTTATTTCACAATTTGTAATGAACCGTCCCTATGTCGTCAGCAGTAGAAATTTAATTTTGAATCCTCAATTGTATAAATTATATCCATGCTGAAAGTTCTATTTATTTTTAGGTTTTTGCATATAATTTATATTATGAGAATAATTATTATTTCAATTAAATCGTATTTTAAAATTACAACTATAGCAGTATAATTTAAGTAATAGTAAAAGCGTAGTTAAATATGCTATTACAGAATTTATAAAGTTAGGAGAGATTGTATGAATTTAAATAGAAATGACTTATGTTGGTGCGGCAGCGGATTAAAATATAAGAAATGTCATATTGATTTTGATAATAAATTAGATGCTCTAAAATCACAGGGATTCCAGACTCCGTCAAGAGATATTATTAAAACTAAAGAACAAATTGAAGGTATAAGAAAAAGTGCCAAAATTAATAATGCTGTATTGGACTTAGTCGGTAAAAATATAAAAGAAGGTATGAGTACTGAGGAAATTGATAAATTAGTTTATGACTATACTGTATCTCAAGGAGCAATTCCAGCAACTCTAAATTTTGAAGGATATCCTAAAAGTTTATGTACCTCAATCAATGATGAAGTATGTCATGGTATTCCTAGTGAACATATAATTCTTAAAAATGGAGATATAATAAATATAGATGTATCCACAATACTAGATGGATATTATTCAGATGCTTCAAGGATGTTCATCATCGGTGAAGCAAGTGAGGAAGCAAAAAAACTAGTAGAAGTTTCAAGAGAATGCCTATATAAAGGTATAGAAGCAGTAAAACCTTGGGGATTTTTAGATGATATAGGTGCAGCAGTTCAGGCACATGCAGAAAAACATGGTTACTCTGTAGTAAAAGATTTTGGTGGTCATGGTATTGGACTTGAATTTCATGAGGAACCTTTTGTAGCTCATTATGGCAAAAAAGGTCAAGGCATGATTTTAGTACCCGGTATGGTATTTACCATAGAACCTATGATAAATGCTGGCTCTTATGAAATAGTAATAGATTCTGATGATGATTGGACAGTGTTCACAGAAGATGGATCACTTTCTTCACAATGGGAGCACACAATATTAGTAACAGAAGATGGAATAGAGATACTTAGTAAATAAAGTTGATTAAATTTATCTTCATATGATAATAAGTAAAAAATCTACACGCTAATATGATAATGTATTAGTGTTTGTAGATTTTTATTATTTTAAAATATATGATTTAAATCTTATATTTAATATTTAAAATAACTAAATATCTAAACATTTAGTTTAGTTGATTTATAGCTTTATGGCTCAATATCCATATATATTGAAGATTTTTCATAGTTCTTAGCATACAATATGTAGATTAATTATTCATAGTATTGTGTTCTTCAATTTCAAGCTTTGTAAAACGTAAAGCTGCAACTAATACCATAGAAATCCATAATACTATTAAAATAATATTTTTTATTTCAAAGGTATTATTGCAGAAGTTGTACATAGCAAACATTAGGACTGCAGCTCCAATTCCACCACCTGTCCCTCCAATTAATCCTCTTCTTAATTTATTATTAACAAGGGACTTGTCACAGTATTTACAATGTATATTATTAAGACATCTTCAAAAAATAACTAGTCAGCATGCTAGTCTATTTTCCATCATACTGCGTCAATAGAACTCACTCATAGCTTAAACTATGAGTAAAACCTATTTCCTTGTCTGATACAAAATAAACGTCGCATCTTTGACTTGTTATTTTATTTCAGATACCTAAAATTTGTTAGAAAAAGCACCTTCCATGATTGAATTTTATTATTGCAATTAGGACAAGTTATCACAAAAGAATCCTCCTAGTATATTATACTTTTTCATGATTATACCACTCTCATAATGAAAATAATGTAAAATCCTCTGAATTTTATTTATTAAATTGCTTAATTTTTATTAAGAATTAATAATTATTTTCAATAAATTAAGAGAACAGGAGATAAAATGAGTAAAATTAAATAAATGTAAGAGATTCTCCTTTTATGTACCTATATCCAAAAATTCCAATAAATTCAATTATTGAACATATATCTAAAGAACGATATAATTCAATTGAGCGTTAAAAAATGTTCATAAAATTATAAGAATATTCATAATTTTATAAGAATATTCATAAATTATATTTTTTAAAGGAGGATTACTATGAAAAAATATGCAATCTTAGCTTTAACAGCAGTTATGGCTACCAGTATCCTAACAGTTTCAGCAAAAGCTTCACCTGATCAATATTACGGTATTGTGGAAGGTGGATGTGTTCTAGGAAGTGAGTTTTCAAATGATTATTGCAGAATGGAACCTAAAAATGAAGGTTTCATACCATTTTATTTAAGAACATGCCGTCCTGGAGATGTGGATACATTTGTTACTAGAGATGTACAACATTTACAGTGTCTTCTTACCACTATGGGATATAAAAATTTAGACGAAGTTGGAGTGTTTGGTCCTAAAACTGAAGAAGCAGTTAAAGATTTTCAAGCAAAATATGGACTTGATGTAAATGGAATAGTTGCTCCAGAAACTTGGGAAATAATTAGAGATGTATCTATTAATGAATTAATAAACTAGAAAATTAATAAGTTTATTAATTAATAAATATAAAAAAGATATATGCAATTGTTATTAAAGAATATTAGTAAAATTACATTTTTAGAGGAGGATTACTATGAAAAAATATGCAATCTTAGCTTTAACAGCAGTTATGGCTACTAGTATCTTAACAGTTCCAGCAAAAGCATCTACTGATGGAAGCCAAGGTATACTACCAGGTGGATGTGTTATAACCGGAACTAGAGATTATTGTGATATGGAACCTAGAAATGAAGGTATCGTACCATACTTTTTAAGGACATGCCGTCCTGGTGATGTTGGTAGAGATGTACAACATTTACAATGTTCCCTTACTCATCTAGGATATAAGAATTTGGGTGTAGTTGGAATCTTTGGTCCTAGAACAGAAAAGGCAGTTAAAGATTTTCAAGAAAAACATGGACTTGAGGTAGATGGAATTGTTACTCCAGAAGTTTGGAAAGTAATTATGGATGCATAATATAGTAGGCATAAAAATAAAATAAATATTTCATAAAACATAAAATAGAATACGACTTTATATTTTTACGTGAAAGTGATAAATTTTATAAAATTTATCACTTTTATTCTGGATTTACTTAATATTCTAGAAAAGTAGTTTCTAAATATTAAACGCAAATACATTTAAATAAAACTATAGTCCAATTGAGTGTTAAAAATGTTTATAAATTTATAAGAATATTCACAATTCTATAGAAATATTCTTATAATTATATTTTTAGAGGAGGATTACTATGAAAAAATATGCAATTTTAACTTTAACAGCAGTTATGGCTGCTAGTATCTTAACAGTTCCTGCAAAGGCTTTAACTACACAACCACAAAATATTGCAGAGGGTGGATGCGTTATAACAGGTCCTTGGGATACTTCTAAGGATTATTGTGACATTGAACCTATGAATAGAGGTATACCATTCTTTTATAGAGCTTGCCGTCCTGGAGACGTTGATGGAGGAGGCATTGATATTGATGTTCAACAGTTACAATGCTATCTTAGTGGTCTAGGATATAATGATTTAGATAAGGTTGGCTTCTTTGGTCCTAAGACACAAAAGGCAGTTGAAGATTTTCAAACAAAACATGAACTTGAGGTAGATGGAATAGTTACTCCAGCGGTTTGGAGAGTAATTATGGATGTATCATATAGTAGATATAAGAAATAGAATAAATGTTTCATAAAATATAAAATTATAATACAATTTTATATTTAGATAAAAAGTGTTGGATTCATTTAAATTCAACACTTTTATCTTTAAAATACATATTTAGAATACTAAAAATATAAATTATTATTATATACTTCCTTTATTCTGCAAAGCCTTCTCAACAAGTTCTCGATTTTCAAACAATGTACACCCACCTTTATGATCCTTTAACACTCCATGTAGATTTCGTATTTCTTTTAATGTAGGTGAAGCTAAAGCCTCTTTAAGAGTTAAATCTATCAAATTAACATCAGAATATGATGCAAAAGGACATGCTTCAGCCCCACCTCTTGAATTGATATGAATAAAGCCTCTACCAGCAGCTAAGCATCCTCCAAATACCTTTTCATCTCCAGGAAAAGATATAAATATTCCACTATATTTTTTTCTCAATTCATTAAGTGTGACATCAAGTTCACCCCTATGCGTATTAGATATTACAAGATTTTCAGTAGTGGCATCAAAAGGAACATATTCAATAAAGAAAAATGCTCTACACCCTTTATCAATATATCTTTTAATAAAGTTTTCACTTAGAACATCATAAAAATTTTCTGATGTAATAGTTATTGATATTCCATAAAATATATTTCTTTTTTTAAGTAAATCAAAACTTAATGAAACTCTTTCAAATACTCCTTCTCCCCTTCTACCATTCGTTTGCTCTTTATCTCCTTCTATACTTATAACTGGCATAAGATTTCTACATATGGTAAAAAACTGTGTCCACTCTTCATCAATCAATATCCCATTTGTAAACATAGGAAAAATAATTTCTGGGAATTTTATACACTCTTTAATGACTTTATCTTTAGTAAGTGGTTCACCACCTGCAAGCAATATAAATGACATCCCTAAATCCCTAGCCTGAAGAAAAATATCTGACCATTGCTCTTCACTAAGCTCTAATGTACATTTATGAACTTTTGCTCTATCATAACATCCTCTGCACTTTAAATTGCATGTGCTTGTAATAGACGCTATCATAAATGGTGGTACATGAAGTCCACTTTCTTCATATTTATTTCTAATATTTCCTGCGTTTTTTTGTTTTAATGCAATTTTTATAATATTTTTTGCTGAAGAGAAATCGCTAAGAGCTATTTTTATAAAATCTTCAATAAGAAATCCAATTGATTTATTCATCATTTTGGTTAAGGTCTTATTAGATATCTCAGAACAACTTTCTTTTTCCATTACCCCATCCTCCAAATTATCATTTTAAATATCTAAATAACTAATATAATATTCCATAATAAATCTATATATCTGTTTTTTAAATCTCTCAATATCTAGATTATTCATATCTTTTAACCTAAATTCTCTTTTTTTATATATTTAATTTCCTTAATTGCATCTAAAATTCCTTTATCAATATAATTTTCTCTTTATAAAGTTCAAAGCTTTGTCCATTTATCAGTAACAGATTATGTTACAAAGGGAAAATTACAGCTTGCTTTAGCATTAATCTCCAAACCTGGGGTTTATAACAAAATTGTATATTTTAAACAAAATTAAAGTAGCCATAAAATTTAAATCTGTACCTATTTTCTATTTAAACCCCTGAGGTGCAGTATGTTAAGAAACTATATCTGCGGTATTAAATAATATTTTAATTACATTGCTTATCTCCATAATACTAGTATAAGCTCACTAATTCTTGATCCGAACTATACTGCACCTCAGGGGAACCCTAACGGGCTTCACTACTGTTCCCCAGAGGTGGAATAAAAAAGTGAGCCATCTCACTTCTGTATTGAGATAGCTCACTTATTAAAAACCTTAATTCAATATTAATTTTTAAACTTAATCCACTCTTCCAATTGCTACTTTTTCAATCTGTTGATTATGTTTATCATTTAAACGTCTTATTTCATAAATTAAGAATAAGACTGTTACTAATGATGCTAAAAAGTCTGCTATTGGACCTGCAACCCATATGCCATTTAGCTCCATAAATTTAGGTAATACTAAAAGAAGTGGTATTAAAAATATAACTTGTCTTGTCATACTTAAGAATATAGACTTTTTAGCTTTTCCTATGCATTGGAAAAAGTTAGAACTTACTATTTGTAAACCTACTATAGGTAACATAAATAAATAAGTTTTAAGACCTTTTGTTCCTACTTTAATAAGCTCTGCATCATTATTAAAGAACTTTATTATAGCTTCTGGGAACAGCTGTATAGCTAAAAAGCCCAATATGCAAATTGATGACGCCCCTATTATTGCATACTTTAATGTATCCTTAACTCTTTTATAATTTTTTGCTCCGTAGTTATATCCTATTATAGGTTGTGCACCCTGATTAATTCCAAAAATAGGCATTAAAAATATCATAGATACACTACTTATTACTGTCATAGCTCCTACAGCGGTATCTCCACCATAAGTACTTAAAGCTCTATTAGATATAGCTGATACAACACTAGCTACTAATTGCATTGCAAAAGGAGATATTCCTATAGCAAATATTGATTTTACTATGTGAGATTTTAATTTGAAATTCTCCTTTTTTATCTTAAGCATACTATTTCCTCTAAAATAGTACATTAGTGTCCATATAGCTGATCCTATTTGGGATATTACTGTAGCTATAGCAGCTCCCTCTATTCCCATACCAAATACAAATATAAATATAGGGTCTAATATAGTATTAAGTCCTGCTCCAAATAGCATTGTATACATAGATATTTTAGGATTGCCCTCTGCCCTTATAAGATTATTTAACCCAAAAGCTACATTATTAAATACATTTCCAAGTAATATTATTCTTATGTAAGATAAAGCATATCCTACGGTCTTTTCTGATGCTCCAAGGCCTCTTAATATAGGTTCTGCAAAAATTAGTCCAAGTATAGTAAGTGATATATTGATTACTATCATAAGGAAGAAAGCATTACCTAAAATCTCTTCAGCCTCATCTTTCTTTTTCTGGCCTAATCTTATAGATACCGTTGCTCCTGCACCTACTCCTACAAGCATAGCAAAAGCAAGTAAAATTGTTACTATTGGAAAGGTAAGTCCTATTCCTGTAATAGCTAAATTACCAGTCTCAGGTATTTTACCTATAAATACTCTATCTACTATATTATATAACGCATTTACTAGCATTCCCACCATACTAGGAATGGAAAAGCTAATAAGAAGCTTCTTTATATCTTCACCTGCTAATCTCTTTTCTCTATCCTTATCCATATTTCTCCTCCTTAAACGTGATTTTTAGAATTATTAACCATTCTTTTTAATAAACTTATTGCTAAAGCTTTTTCTTCTTCTGTAAAATCTTTAGTAAGTACTCTATTTGCCTCTGCTAGTATTTCAAAAAACTCTTTTTCTATGTATTTTGCTTTATCAGTTAAAAAAACTCTGTAAGCCCTTTTATCTTCCTCATCCACAACCCTCATTATATAGCCTAGTTCCTCTAATCTTTTCAATGCTCTTGCAGTAGTACCTTTATCTATATTTAAATTTGAGCTTATACACTCTTGATTAATCCCATCGTTAGAATATAAATGTATCAAAAAAACATATTGTCCACTACCTATACCAAATTTACTAAAAGATTTTGAAGCTAGTTTTCTATTCATCCTATACACTTGTGCTATATATTTCCCTATGCTATCACACTTATGCAAGTGCCTACACCTCGCTTTAAATTAGTTGCAATACCAACTTTTTGGACGCAATTATACATCTATGGTAGTCTTTTGAAGAATTCCCTCCATAGTTAACTAGATTTAATCACAATCTATTTATATGCTTTATAACAATAATACTTTCAAAATTAACTTCTTATTAATTTAAAATTTAGTTGTGTCCACAACTAATTATATCTAATTGCCTCTATCATAGCAAGATTTTTTATTATAATTAGACCTACTATTTTGATTTATATAGGATCCACAATAAAAATTCTTTTTTATGAATGCAAATTAAGAATGAAAAATGAAGAATTATGCTTAAAACTCTGTTGCTAAAGCCTTTGAATTTTTTTTAAATAAATTTTATTTAAAAAAATTCATCTCTAGTGAACTTTTTCCTGAATTCTTCATTATTAATTGGCATCCTTAATTTCTAATGATTTAAGCTATTTTTATAGAAAACTTATTTTTCATTTTAAAATTTATCGATATCTAGATTATTCATGTCTTTTAACCTAAATTTTATTTTTCATATATCTAATTTCCTCAATTATATCTGAAACGCCTTTATCAATATAATCTTCTCTTATGTTTGATACATTTAATTTAAGCATTCTTTCCTTTGGAAAGAAATCCAAATAATGTCCCTCTTCTGTGGCTACTATAATAGACTTCTTTTTTAATCTATTTATAAGTTTTTCATTGGATATTCTATTATCTATGGTTATATAGGTATGAACACAAGGATTTTTAATAGATTTATATTCAAAAATACCACCACAACTTTTAAATTGTTTTTCTAAGGAATTATTCAAATACCTAGCTCTTAAAGAGTAAGAAGATTTAATCTTTTCTTTATGACGATCAAACATACCACTTTTAATATAGATTTCTAATGCTGCTTGAGAAAGCATAGAGCTATCTACATCCATAAGCCTTTTATATTTGCTAAAGTTTTCAAGAATAGAATTAGGGATAACAGCAATACCTATTCGTAAGCCTGGAAATATAATCTTTGAATAGCTCTTTAAATAAATAACTTGTGAAAAGTCATCATAGGTATAAATGGGATCTGCTTTCGAATTCTGTTCTAAATCAGATAAATAATCATCCTCCACAATAAACACATCATATTTTTCTGCCAGCTTTACAATAGCTTTTTTTTCTCTTTGAGAATAAGATGTTCCTAGTGGATTATGAAATCTTGGCATTGTATAGAAAAATTTAATATCTTCTGTTTTAAATAATCTCTCTAACTCACCTAAGTCAATTCCTTCACTAGTTCTTTTAATACCTATCACAGGAATTTTATGAGTTTTTAAATAATCTATAAATAAATGATAACTAGGTTGTTCTATTAAAATTGTTTCTTTTTTGTTTGGAAAAGGTATTGTACTTAATATAGCCAATGCCTGTTGAACCCCGGAAGTGATAAATATATTGTCTTTACTAGTAAAAACCTGATAATTAGCTAACTGTTTTTGCGCTACATTAATTAAAGAAGCCAGTCCTTTTGGAGTTCCATATATAAATAAATCATTTTTGTATATATCAATTGCTTCATTAATACAATGTTGAAAATCTAAATATGGAAATACCTCTGGATCCGGTGCTGAAGATGCGAAGTCCAATATCAAATTTTTATTATTAGAATTATTTTTTCTCTTTACAACATAATATCCACTTTTAGGTATAGAATAGACCATATGCTGTTTTTCTAATTCCTCTAATGCTCTTATGATAGTACTTTTATTGCAATTATAACGATGAGTAAAATCACGAATAGAAGGAAATTTATCTCCTTCTTTATATTCCCCATTTTGAATTAAACTCTCCATATGATTTAATATTTCCAAATATTTATACATATATTTTCACTCCTACTTTAAAATCTGTACCGGCATAGATAAGATTTATTTATATTGTATCATATACATTAATCTACTAATATATAAGTGTAATTAATGATAAGCCTATACAGACAAACTACCT
Organism: Clostridium argentinense CDC 2741; assembly: GCF_000816675.1. Lineage (GTDB taxonomy): Bacteria > Bacillota > Clostridia > Clostridiales > Clostridiaceae > Clostridium_J > Clostridium_J argentinense. The sequence goes on from NZ_AYSO01000020.1 coordinate 196,161, forward strand.
TAAAAATTAATATATAGCTAAATATAAATACACCCTTGAGTATTTCAATTCACAATTCACAATGCAAAATTCACAATTATGGTGGAAATTAATTCTTTATGAATTAATTTCTTAAACTAATTTCTACTAGCAATATATTTCTAGTCTCCACCTCTGGGGAACAGTAGTGAAGCCTTTTAGGGTTCCCCTGAGGTGCAGTATAGTTCGGAACAATATTAGTGATTTTAAACTAATATTATGGAGATAAACAATATAATTAAAATATTGGTTAATGTTGCAGATATAGTGCCATATCATACTGCACCCCAGGGGTGGAAGAATTATTTTTAGAGATAGATTAATTTCAAAATTGGTACATCTATATAAATATCTAGGAGGAATATATAAATGAGATTTTCATATAAAAAAAGGCTTATTGTGCCGCTATATTAAATGCTCTTATCACAGGTCTATCTTTTTTGTTTACAAAATTAACTCTAACTGTAGCAACGCCTCTTGATATACTTGCACACAGATTCACAATATCGTTTATTTTTGGTTCTATACCTATTTTATTGGGATGGATAAAATTAGATATAAATAAAAAGGATATACTTCCTATCCTTCCACTTTCACTATTTTATCCAATTATGTTTTTTGCTTTTCAAGCTTTTGGACTGACTTATATTTCTTCTTCTGAAGCAGGAATAATTCAAGCAACAGTTCCTGTTTTCACATTAATATTTTCAATATTCTTTCTAAAAGAATATCCTAGTATGCTACAGAAAATATCACTACTCTTATCTGCAGCTGGAGTTATTTATATATTTCTTATGAAAGGCATAAATTTAAAAAGTAATGCTTTTATAGGCATAGTATTTATTCTTCTATCTGCACTTTCTTCTGCTGGAAACAATGTGCTAGCAAGAAAATTGACAGGAAAATATAGGCCTATATGCTTAACTTACATTGTAAATGCTATAGGCTTTTTATTTTTTAATATTGTGTCCATTACTAATCATAGTTTAAATGGAACTCTTAATCTTTATTTTAAACCCTTTACCAATCCATTATTTGTAGTTTCCATAGTTTATTTAGGTATATTATCATCACTTGTCACATCGCTACTATTAAACTATGCATTATCTAAAATAGAAGCCTCTAAAATGAGTGTGTTTATTAATCTCTCAACATTAGTAACTATGATAGCTGGTGTAATCTTTTTAAAAGAAAAATTAGAATACTTTCATATCATTGGAGCAATCATGATTCTTCTTGGTATAATTGGAACAAATTTTTCAAATAAAAAAACATCATCTTAAAATAATATTTTAAAATTGTAAAAGCTGTAGATACATAAATATCTACAGCTTTTTATTTTTACTAAAAACTTTTTATAATTCTCAATAGAATAACTTTTACTTACTTTTAAGTTACTATATAACAAAGAAGTGCCTACTTACCTCTTTTTTTATAATCATATATAGTTAAATATGATTAGAGCCAATTACAATATATAAATGGAGGTATGTTTTATGAAAGTAATAGCAATTAACGGTAGTCCAAGGAAAAATGCCAATACAGCTACTCTTTTAAGAAAGGCACTTGAAGGAGCATCATCACAAGGTGCGGAAACAGAACTTATTAATCTTTATGATTTTAACTACAAAGGTTGCATCAGCTGCTTTGCCTGTAAAAGGATAGGTGGTAAAAGTTATGGAAAATGTGCAATAAATGATGATTTGACACCAATTTTTAAAAAAATTGAGGAAGCTGATGCTCTTATTTTTGGATCTCCTATTTATTTTGGTGACACAACTGGAGCAATTAGGTCCTTTATGGAACGTTTGATGTTTCCTTATGCTGTGTATGAAGAGAATTATCCCTCTCTTTTTAAGAAAAAAATATCAACAGGTTTTATATATACAATGAATATTAGTGATGATTATGTAGATGAGGCTGGATATAAATATAACTTTAAAATTACAGAAAATTTTATGAGAAACATTTTTGGCTCATCAGAATCATTACTTGTTACTGATACCTATCAATTTGATGATTACTCCAAATATGTTTCAACAGTATGGAATGAAGAAAAGAAAGCAAAAAGACGAGAGGAAGAATTCCCAAATGACTGCAAAAAAGCCTTTGAAATGGGAGTAAGATTTGCTCAATAAATTGTTTAGATAGATAAAATTCTAATGTTAAATATTTATATTATTATTTTTAGATATAATAAAGGACCCACTTTAATGTAGTAAGTCCTTCTCTATTGAATATTGACAATCGTCAATTTTATAAACTATCATATCCAAAGCATACAGGAGATCCGTTTTCTTCATCAATCATAATTCTTGCTTCAATGTTAAAAACTTCTTTGAGCACAGGTTTTGTAATTATTTCTTCTGGCTTTCCTACTGCAATTATCTTTCCACCTTTCATTGCTACAATATTGTGAGAAAATCTTGATGCATGATTAATATCATGCAGAACCATAACTACAGTACGCTTTCTTTCTTTATTTAGCTCTTCTACAATTTTAAGTACTTCTAGTTGATGGGACATATCAAGATAAGTAGTAGGTTCATCAAGAAGTAAGATATCTGTTTCTTGGGCTAATGCCATGGCTAACCATACTTTTTGTCTCTGTCCGCCAGATAAACAACCTATTTCACGATCTTTAAAATCAGTAACTTTTGTGATATTTATAGCCCAATCTATAATTTCTTTATCTTTAGCTGTCAATTTATTCATCTTCTTGCAATGAGGAAATCTTCCATAAGAAATTAATTCTTCAACCTTTAGCTCTGGAGGAGCTACAGGATTTTGTGGAAGAAGAGCTAAATCCTTTGCAATATCTTTTGTATGGATTTTAGTAATATTCTCTCCTCTTAAATAGACAGCTCCACTGCTCGATTTTATAATACGACCCATAGTTTTTAATAAAGTAGACTTTCCACATCCATTAGGTCCAATAATAGTAGTTACTTTTCCTTCTTCTATTTCTAAATCTATATCTTTGAATACTTTAAAGTTTTCATAGCATGTTTCTAATTTATTAACTTCTAATATACTCACCTTAATCACCTTCTATACTTTTGCTTTTAATAGTAGATACACAAAATAAGGTATGCCAACTATAGAAATAACAATTCCAACAGACAATTCTGCTGGAGCAAATACTGTTCTTCCAATAAAATCGGAAACTATAACCAATAACATTCCTATTAATCCAGCTACTGGAATGGCTCTCTTATGTTGTATTCCAACTAAACTCTTTGAAATATGAGGTGCAAGTAATCCTACAAATCCGATATTACCTGATACAGAAACACATGCACTAACAATGCCTATGGCTGACAATAATAATATAGCTTTTTCTCTTTCAGTAGATATTCCTAGACTTTTAACTGTGTTTTCTTCTAATTGAAAGAGATCTAAAATAAATGCTTTTTTTAAAATAACAGGAAATAAAACAACTACCCAAGGTATTATAGATAAAATATATTTCCAATTGGCATTCCATATACTTCCGTTAATCCAAACTGTAGCCATTTCAAAATCTGAAGGGTTCATTTTTAAGGATATAAATAATGAAACTGCTCCTAGTCCTGAACTTATTGCTATCCCTACTAAAATGAGCCTTTGGGTATCCAACCTGCCATTTTTCCAGGCAAAAATATAAATTAATATAGCTGACGTAAGTCCACCTAGTAAACCAAATAAAGGCATAGCAAAAACAGAAAACCATCCTGTATTATTAATATTTCCTTGAAATAGGAACATAAATAGTACAATTGCCATTCCAGCTCCTGCATTTATACCTAAAATTCCTGGATCAGCTAAACCATTTTTCGTTACTCCTTGAATTACTGTTCCCGCAATTCCAAATCCAAATCCTACTAAAGCTCCAATTACAACTCTAGGAAGACGAAATTCAAATATAACCAAATCATTATTTGGATCAGGATTTATTCTAAATATTGTATCTATCAAATCCTTAATAGAAATATCATAAGTACCATTACTTATACTTATATACATTGCTGCTAAAATTAAAATAATACTTACTACGATTACAGTACTATACCTTCTTAAAGAATCTCTACGCATTTTTTTGCCCTCCTTTAGTCCTTGCTAAATATAAAAAGAAAGGCACCCCTATAAGAGAAGTTACAACTCCTATTGGTGTTTCAAATGGATAATTCAAAAATCTACTTACTATATCACAAACTGCTAAAAATATAGCTCCAGTAACCGCAGAACATGGAATAATCCACCTATAATCACTTCCAATTAAAAATCTTATTATATGAGGTATGATAAGCCCAATAAAAGCTATTTTTCCTGCCAAAGCTACCGATATTCCTGTCAGTATAACAACCGTAGTCATAGCAATAATTTTTATAAGTCCAGTTCTTTGTCCAAGACTAATTGAAATTTCATCTCCCAAAGATAATATTGTTATAGATTTAGATATTGCCATTGCAGCTATCATTCCCACTATAGCAAAAGGTATTATAAACTTTATTTTATCTGGAGTAATTTGATGAAGCCTAGCATTGTACCAAAAACTTATGTTTTGTGAAACTTGAAAATATGTAGATAAAGCCAAAGAAATACTACTTAAAAAAGCACCTGTAATTGTTCCAATAATGGCAAGCTTTACTGGTGACATTCCATTTGGCAAAAGGGATGCTAGTCCAAAAATTATTAATGCTCCAATGGCAGAACCTATAAAAGAACAAATAATTAAACTCAATGAAGATGCTTCGGGGAAAAATATCATACAAATTGTAACTGCAAAAACTGAGCCATCGGAAACTCCCATAATAGAAGGGGATGCAAGGTAGTTCCTTGTCACCCCCTGCATTAATGCTCCAGATACTGCTAAAAATGCTCCAATTAAAAGTGCACTTATAACTCTCGGTAAACGAGAATACATTATAATTTGATGATTTACGTTGGTTGAATCAAAATTTAAGAAAGCATCTCTTATTATATTTATATCAATGTCCTTTGCTCCATATAGGATTGATAAAACCACTGTTAACACTATAACTATTGGCGATATTGATAAAATTAACATTGGTTTTGAAATCTTTTTTGACATAACACTATTTTCACTCCTAATTATTTAGATAACTCTGATACAGCTGCCTTTAAGAAATTTGATTTACTCCAAGCAGTTCCCCCTTGACCCAATGGATCAACAGTATTTACAAAAACTTTTCCTTCTTTTACTGCATTAATACTTTTCCAAATTGGATTATTGTTTAGTTCTTCTAATGCTTTAGGCTTGTCTGCATTTTCATTCTCTGAAAATTGAACAAAAATATAATCTGGATTTAATTCTGAAAACTTTTCTAGTGAAATCTCTTCTTGAGCTTTTGCAGCCTTAACTGGTTCTGGAGCTGTTAATCCTAAATTATTATAAAGGACTGGATTAAAGAATACAGTTTCAGGATAAATAAATATATTGCCGCTTCTTATTCTTATAGTAACTACTTTTTTATCTTTCATTTTATCACCAAGTTTTTCCTTAGCTTCTTTTGCATCTTCTTTATATTTCTCTATAATTTCTTTTGCTTTATCCTCTTTACCACTTAATTGCCCCATAAGCATAAGGTTATCTTCCCAATCTGTAGATATGTGTGAAACTGGTATAGTATCCTTTACTTTGTTTAACTTTTCTAAAGTTTCAGCTGGAAATTTAGTTGATCCTAATATTATATCTGGTTTTAATGATAAAATAGTTTCAATATTAGGTTGAATTTTCTCTCCTATCGGTTTTGTTTCAGCTGTTATTTCTTTAAACATTGCTGGAAATTCTCCACCTACAGTAATTGCACCTAAAGGTTTTACATCAAGCATTAGTGCATCTTCCATTGACTCCATAGTTCCTGTTATAACAATCTTCGCATTCTTGCTTGGCACTGTATATTCCTTTCCTAAATACGTTATCTTTTTTTCTTTATTCTCTTGTTGAGATTCATTAGTGCTTTGTTGTACTTCCTTATTAGCATTTGCGCTACCCTCTTCATTATTATTTTTACTACCACAGCCAGTTACACCAACAGCCACTAATGCTGATAAAGTTAATACTAATAATCTTTTTTTCATTAACATCTACTCCCCTTTAATATGTTATGTATTTTTATGTGCATACAAGTGCTTAACCTACTAAGATTAAAATTTAAGTACTTATATGCCATATGTAATTAAATTTAATATAAGGTTTTATTTATATATAAACTTTTTATTGATAATGAATATCATTATTGATTATACTTATTAATAGTTATATTTGTCAATAAATTATTTATTTTCCTTGTAAAAATTATGCTATGTATATTTCTTTTACACAGAGAAATCTTTAATTAACTTACTTTTATAGCAGCTAAATCACTTATTATAAATACTAAAATAAAATTTCTTATTTATAAATCAATTAAGCATTACTGTACAATTATGATATTTTTTAATCTAAACTTAAAATAATCCCAAGATTTAGATGTCTATCTACTTGCTCATTTTTTAGTTAGATGATATAATTCAGTTTGTTTACATTCTTGATAATGATTATCATTATCTTATATATATAATATATAACAATAAATATTCAAACTTATATAGGGGGATTATAAATGAAAAGAGTTGCAATATATGGGAAAGGTGGAATAGGTAAATCTACAACAGTATCTAACATTTCTGCTGCACTTTCTGCTATGGGAAAAAGAGTATTACAAATTGGCTGTGATCCTAAAGCAGATTCAACTAGAAATTTAACTTACGGTAAGCCTATTCCAACTGTACTTGAAACTTTAAGAAATATCGATGATAGTGATTTAACTTTAAAAGATTTAGTATTTGAAAGTGACAGTGGAGTTCTTTGTGTAGAAGCTGGCGGACCTATGCCTGGAGTAGGATGTGCAGGAAGAGGTATAATAACTGCCTTTGAAAAACTAGAAGAACTTGATGCCTATGAATACTATAAGCCTGATGTAGTTCTTTACGACGTTCTAGGAGATGTAGTTTGCGGTGGTTTTTCTATGCCAATAAGAGGAGGCTATGCTGATGAAGTATGTATTGTCACCTCTGGAGAAATGATGTCTCTTTACGCAGCAAGTAATATTTCCTATGCTGTGAAAAACTTTGGAAAAATGGGCTATGCTTCTTTAAAAGGTCTCATTTTTAACGCTAAAAACTTTGAAGGTGAAAAAGAATTAGTAGAAAAAACTGCAGAAGAAATTGAAACGGAAATAATTTATGGCATAGCTAGAGATCCATTAGTTCAGAAGGCAGAAGCTATGGGTATGACTGTTGTACAAGCATTTCCGGACAGTAAAATGGCAAAGGAATATCATAACCTTGCAAATATAGTTTATGGAAATAACATTAACAAATAAACTTTTCAAGGTTATTTACAAGAGGTGAATTATGGAAATTAGTTCTATTTTAAAAGAAAATATTGCTCTTGATAATTTAAGAAAGCTTTCAGATATAAAAAAAGATAAGGATATTAAGCAAGGTGCACATGCCATTTATCCTGGTCCTAGATGTCCCCTTGCATTAGTAACTAATGTTTTTTCAGGAATAAAAGGAGCTTCAACGTTGATAGTTGGTACAGCTGAATGCACTTATTATAATAAAAATATATCCATATCTTCCAAAGATGAATTTGATGAAAATACTACTTGGTCTTATTCTTTAGATCCAAAGGAAGTTATTTTTGGATGTAGAGATGGTGTTATTGAGGCATTACAAGAAATAGATAAAACAGGTACAGAGGTAATAATTTTAGTATCTGCTTGTGTTCCTGAAATGATTGGTGAGGATTTTCAAGGAATAGCTCGTAAAGCAAATTCTATTTTAAATTCAAAGGTAATTCATGTAAATGCTGCTCATTTTAAATGTTATAGTTCTGTACCATCAAAAGAAGCTTCTTTAAGTTCTCTTTGCGATATTATGGAAAAACAAAATGTTGAAAAAAATACTATTAATATTTTAGGTGAAGGGTCTAATAAGCTTCATAAAAGTGAAGTTATAACTTTGTTGAAAAAGCATAATATAAAAGTTAATTGTACAATTCCACATAATCTAACAATTGATTCTTTGCGTAAAGCTCCTTCTGTTGAGCTTTCTATTGTTACAGATATTGCAGCATTGCCATTAGCTGAAAAAATTTATGAGAAGTTTGGAACTCCATATGTTCTCTTTCCTCACCTTTTAGATATTGATGAAATAAAAAATGCTTATGAGGAAATAGCTAGTCATTTAGATATATCTATAGAAAGTGAAATAGAAGAACTTTATATAAAAGCTAAAGAACAAATAGAAAGCTATAAACCTGTTCTTAAAGAAAAAATATTTGCCAGTGGATATATGACATTAGATCCATTTATTCATTCAGCATTTCTTTCATCTTTAGGTATGAAACCAGTATACATAGAAGCAGATTATTTTTTTGATAAGAATAAATTATGGAGTAACAAAATACTTTCATTAGATTGTAATCCTTATATAGGACATACATTTAATTTTAGTACTATAAATAGAGCTTTAAGTTCATTTCCTATAGATTATTTCTTTGGTTATACACCAATAGAAAAAAATGAAACATCATCTATGCAATGTATAAGATATAAAGATGGTGACTTTGAACTTGGATTTGAACAACCTTTAAGCCTCCTTAAAAATATCTGCTCCGTAGATAAATCTTATAACCATGAAACTAATAAGGAGGTGAGTGAATAGTGGCTCTTTATAAATACTATCCTATACCTTCTGATAGAATGGGATCACTTTGGACACTATTACCTATAAAAAATGCTTATATACTAGAGTTTGGTACATCAGGAACTACCAGATTTGAATTAAACAGTTTTGCCAGAATGCAAGGTGAGCAAAATAGTAAAATCTTTACTACTCACTTAGATGAAACTGATATAGCGCTAGGAGAAATGACTCGTCTTGATAAGGCAATCGATGAAATTATTAAAGCTCATAATCCACCTGTACTTTTTGTTATGCCATCTACCCTTTCAGCAACTATGGGATCAGATATTGCTATGAACTGTAGAAAATATCAAAAGAAGTATAGTAATACACAAATAATACCTATAAAAAATGATGGCTTCCAAGGAAATTGGACTATGGGAATTCGAGATACACTCGATATCTTAGTAAAAACTCTTCCTGTAGATGTGAAGAAAACAGAAAATTTAACTTTTAATATAATAGGGTCTTGTGCAGATGATTTTAACTATCTTTCAGACATATATGAAATTAAGAGAATATTAAAGGAATGTTTTAATGCTAAACCAATTTGTATAATGACTTCTGATACTGATATTTCTGACATAAAATCTATGGGAGCATCTCATGTAAATATTGTACTGAGAAATGAAGGTATTAATGCTGCTAAAACTTTAGAAAATCGTTTTGGAACGCCTTATGTTTTTGGAAAACCTTACGGTCTTAAGAGAACTTTACAATGGATTGAAAAAATTTCAGAAACCTTAAAAATAAAATATAATGATGAATTTATAAACTCTGAAGTAAATGAGTTAGAAACTTCACTAAAAGTTGCATCATCTTATACTGCTCAATTTAATAAACCTTCAATTGTTATGGGAGGTCATTTTGACGTAGTAAGTGGAATAAGAGATTTTTTAAAGGATGAAGCTGGATTTAATATATCCTATGCATGGTGTACTTCTCCTGACATGAAAACAGATAGTATTCCATTTTATAAAGAAAATCAATGGGAAGAAATAATTAAAAAAGAAAATTATCAGATTCTTATGGGTAATGCTGTTACACTTAGTTTGTGTAAAAATAAATGTAAAAAGATACAAATAGATATTCCAAATTATGAATTTTACTTTTTAAAATATCCTTATACACCTTATGTAGGTTTTAGAGGAGCATTGCATTTACTAAATAAATGCTTAAATCCTTAAAATACCGCACAGTTTACAATGTAGAATTATAAATAAGCTAATTTTTTCCTTCTAATGTATTGTTCATTTCCACCTCTGGGGAACAGCTTAACCAATGGAGAATTGAGAATGGAAATTTGATAATTATGGTTGAAATTAATTTTGTAAATTAATTTCTTTAGATAGATTTTTAATAAAACAATTATTGATACTTCTCTTATGGAGAAGTATCAATAATTGTCCATTGTCAATCGTCAATTCGTATTGTATAAGGGTTCCCCTTAGGTGCAGTATAATTCCAAACAATACCTATAAACTTAACTATAATAAATATACGTATTACAATTAAAGTATTAGTTAATATATTAAATACTACAGTTGTAAACTGTGCTTTATAAATTTAATAATTATAATTACAACATTAAAAAACAACAACTTTTCCCATGAAGACAGCTTTGAAATATATAAGCCGTCTTTTATTTTATCCAATAATATCTTTTTGCATTTTCTTACTCAAAGAATTTAATACTAATTCATATGACATATCTATCATTTGTTTTAAAATATCATCCGGAACCTCACCATCTAAATATACAGAGTTCCAGTGTTGTTTATTCATATAATATCCTGCAACAATGTCTTTATATTCTTCTCGTAAATGTTGTCCAAATAGTGGTTCACACTTTAATGTAATAATTGGTTTTTTATCTTTGTCTCCCCCTTGCATAGCAAACATTTTACCTCCTATGAGATATCTTGCTGCATCCCATTCTATCTTAAAGTCTTTTACTGCTCCACTTTTAGAAAGACAATACTCATCAAGCCATTCATATTTCATATAAAACACCTTCAATTCTAATTAATAAATTACATCTTAATATAAAACAATTGTGTAACTTATTTATGTGCAAATTATAACATTATTTTCTGTTATAATTTGCTTAGTATTTTATCTATAATTTCCTTTCCTTGCACTACATTATGTCCTGAAATACAAGTATCAAAATCTATCTTTTGATATTTTAAAAGTGTGTCATTGTATAACTTTGGATCACAATAAAGACTTGGAACAATTTCATCCATATTATCTCCAATATTATCCCCTGCATTGATAACTTTTTCTTCCTCATCAATAACAGTTATTGAGTCAATTGTATGACCAGGAGTATATATAATTCTTATTTTATCTTCTGGAAAATACAACTCCTCCTCAAATACTAAATTAGGCAAATATATTTCTGCTTCACCACAAACATATCCCTTATTTTTTTGCATCATTACTTCCCAGTTTGATTCTATCATTTCTCTACATAACTTATGAGATATAATTATGCTATCTTTCATGGAACTGTTGCCCCATATATGATCCCAATGATAATGTGTATTAATTACCACTACTGGCTTAGAATCATTTTTTATATATTCCTTTATAGGAGCTACCCCTAGTGAACCTAATCCAGTGTCGATAATATAATTATTTTTTTCTCCCATAATTAAATGTAAGTTTAAATCCCAGAAATCTGATGGAGAACTAGTAAATAAAACATTTCTATTTTTTATTTTTTTAATTTCCATTAATTCATACCTCTTTCCTTACTAAATTTTATAAAATATAACAGTATATTCCCTTCACTGTTCATAAACTCCTGCTACATTCATTATAATAAACAATGACTGACCTCATGGTGTCAGTCATTGTTTTATTCTAATATTTTATTTGTACTTTACCTTAAATATTTAAGTTTTACTACTTCACAATTCATAATTTTATATAAAACATCCTGATTTTTTCATTATTATATCACTGTCTATTAATGTTGCTTCCTCTACTGGAATACCTGTATTTTTTATAAATCCTTGTACTGCATGGTATCCTACTGCATATCCTGCACTAACTGGTATACCTGTAGATTCGCATCCCTCAACATTTACAAGTTGATCTCCAAATACATATTTACGAACTTCATTAAATCCAGTAATATCAAGTGCATCTCCTATAATTTCAAAGGATTTTTCTAAATCCTTACCTTGGACTGATGTCACCCATGGTCCTATAAATTCATCTCCATATAAGCTTGCTGCAAAACTTTCTGCTAACCCCTCTAAAGCTATATATTGACTAACAGATACATTCATAAAATTCCACTTTACATTTTTCATAAGTACATTATGATGAAATTCATGTGTTATAATTGACTTTAAACGTGGTAAATTATATTCATTAGGTGCAATTACTATTTGAATATATCCTGGGATTGATCCCATACCAGTATAGCCTTTCATATTTGCAAGAAATTCAGGATTTCCTATGAAAATTCCCAGGGTAATACTTTCTGGTAATTTTATATTAATATTTTTAAACCTTTCAGCAGATTCCTCAAGTGCTTCTTTAGCCATGCTCCAAGCATTTTCCTCTTGAAGCATATCTAACATATCATTTATTTCATCATCATGACCATTAAGCGGCAAATATCCCATCATTTCAGGTTCCATTTTCATATTCATTAAATTATACATAAACTCAAATGGCTTAGCTAAATTAATTTCATAAAATTCTAAACGATTTTCTTCAGGTAAATTAATCAGCTCTTTATATAAATTATAAGTATCTAAAATTTTAATCTCCATACTATTTTCCCCTCTATCTAAATAGTTAGCATTAGAATACTAACTACGTTTATTTTTTATTTGAAAATATTTTCTATATTTTAGTGGTGTTAACCCCATCTACAATCTTATAATAGTCCTTTACGGACCGTTAAGGTCAACAGTTATTTTGAAAAATAATAATGAAAACCTTAATTACCAATATAATGATAATTAAGGCTTGTTAATCTATAATGTAATCTTTTAAATTTTGTGGTGTTAATTCTAGTGGAATTATCAGTTATATAGCATAATCAATATAGATGTTGTTCTTAATTTGCTTAAAGTTTTATTTCTTCTCTAAAATTACTACATACCTATATCATCTTCGTACTTTAGCCTTTCTGACCAGTATTCCTTATCCAAAATCTATAGTATCTCTTGAGTATTTTCTTGAATTTCTATGGAAGAGATTTAGAACCTTTCTTTTTCATTCAGATGTCCTAACTTCTATCATCCTATTACCTCTCCTAAGGATTAAAATAACTTTACTATATTTCCGAGGTAAGGGCTTTCAACATAACAATATATATTTAAAAATAGTATGTTATAATAAATTTATTGCGTCAATTTACGATTATAGTATATAAAAAGAAAGAGGTGAATACTTCTGAATAGTATAAAATGTGAACGTAGAATATACGATTATAAACTTAATACACATGCTCATTTATATGCTCAATTGATTTTACCCATTCATGGGATACTTTATATAGAAACCAATTATAAAAAACTAGCACTAAACGATGAGCACTTGTTCTTTCTTCCCCCAGATTGTAAACATACCTTTAGAGCTAATAAAAGTAATGAATTCTTGGTTTTAGATATATCTAATAATATGCTTAATAAATATGATATGGAAAATATGATAGGTGGAAGAGAATTCTTATTTGATGATAAATGGAAAGCTATAAGATATTTATTGTTAAATGAAGCTGACAATAAAAAAAGTTCTAGCTCCATTAATGACTTATTCCTCTACTGTTATCATTTTATTGCAGATGGAAGTATACCTGATTCTATAAAATATATTAACGAACATTTTACAGAAGATATAGATTTAAAAAAATTAGCAGATATTGAGCATTATAATATAAGTTATTATAGTGAATGGTTTAAAAATAAAATTAATGTCTCTCCTCTTGAATATATACAAAATCTAAGAGTGAAAAAAGCAAAGGAACTTCTTTTAAATACAAACTTAACAATTTTACAAATTTCTCAAATTGTGGGTTATGAACACAATTCATCATTTACTAGGGTATTTAAGTATTTAGAAAAAATATCACCTACAGAGTTTAGAAGAAAAATCAAAAAATAAGCTAAATACTAACTAGATTCTAGAAAAGACTTATCTAGCCAAAAAGTTATAATAGTATGCAGATAACACTTTAAAGGACTATTTTAAAATAGTTCTTTATTTTTTAAATAGTTTAGGAGGTAAAAATGAATAATAAAATAGAGATAATTATAAAGCAATTTGTAGAACACTATTCAGAAATGAGAGATGTTCAAACTAAATGGGAAGAACCTTTGGTAGCATATGCAGATGCAATGGATGAAATGTTTTATAAACTTAAAGATGTAGTAAGTCCTTCTCATGCAATACCTCAAGATTTTTTACCAGAAGCCAAAACCGTAGTAGCATATTTTATACCTTTTGATGAAGTTGTAGTTGAAAGTAATATAGAAGGAAAAGAAAGTTCGAAAGTTTGGGCAAAAGCATATGTAGAAACTAATCAACTAATATTAGATTTAAATACTTTCATTAAAAATGAATTACAAAAATTAGGATACAAATCAAACATTATGCCAGCAACACATAATTTTGATAATAAAAAATTGATTAGTGACTGGTCTCATAGACATGTTGCCTTTATTGCTGGGTTAGGAAAATTTGGGTTAAACAATATGTTAATTACTGACAAAGGATGTTGTGGAAGGGTTGGTAGCTTTATAACTGATTTAAAAATAGAGCCTACTAAAAGAAAAAATGGAGAGAATTGTTTATATAAGCATATGAATGTATGCAAAAAATGTGTGGATAGATGTGTAAATAACGCTTTAAAAGTTGATTTCTTTGACAGGCATAAATGCTATGAAATGTGTTTGCATAACGATAAACTTCATTCGGATATTGGTTTGTCAGATGTTTGTGGCAAATGTTTAGTTAACATTCCTTGTTCTAAAAATAATCCAGTAAAAATAAACGAATAGTTCTGTTAATATATATTATCCTTATATTGTGTATTAAAGGATTCGTCATACTGAAATGACGTATCCTTTATTTTAGAATTTTTTTATTTCAAATTACCTTATCAAAGCAAATGAAAAATTACTCTTTTACACTGAAAGTATTTATCCATCTAATTTATTTTTTAATATAAACAAGCTCATTAAATGATAAATAGTTATTACAACTAATACTGATAAAAGTAAATTACTAGAGCTTATTATTATTAGAGTCTTATTCTTATATCCCTGATCAAGTATAGGAAAATCTATGCTTTTATAAATATTAAATACAAAAATTCCAAATTCTATCAAACTAGCTATAACTAAAGGAAAATATCTTAATATTTTTTCTTTTATAAATAGTTTTAGAACTAATATGTTTGATAAAATAATAAAAATAGCAAGTCCTATTATTAAATATTCTATAAAAGTTACATTATATTTTTTAAATGAAATCATCATATATAATTTATATCCCATTAAAATTAATGAACTTAGAACTGATATTAAAGTAAGTATAATATTAACTGTTTTTAATTTATTATTATTTTTTAATGAGTTTCCCTTACTCTCTTTATTACACATCATACAATAAGAAAATAAATTAGCTAGTATTATTCCTATTATAATAGGTATAGTTAACTTAGGATAACTACAATATACAATTACTGTTTTATTATATTTTTCTATAAAATGCGAAACTTGTATAAAACTATTAGTAATTATTAAGATTAATATTACTAATTCAACTACAATTAATATATTACTATGTTTGATTTGGTTCTTGATTCTGTCTTTTTGATTATCTATATCAAAATAGTGGCCAAATCGTTTAACTCTAATTCTATAATCATAAATTGAAAAATAATAAAACACTATTCCAGATAATCCAAGAATTATTGAAATAATTTGAGATACATTATATACATCTCCATGTAAGTAAATTAATGCTCCTATAGCTAAAATTAAATAAGTTATAATAGTACTTCGATGAAACTTATTACCTGCATCTTCCAACAAACAAGAATAAGCTCTTTTTCTTTCTTCCTTATTTATATCTTCTGTGCCATATTCATCATTTTTTAAGTCCTTATTTTCTATACTTCCTCTTAAAAGTTCATCTACACTTATTTCTAGTAATTCAGCTAATTTAGGCAATGTAGTAATTTCAGGATAACTTTCTCCTCTTTCCCATTTTGAAACCGCTCTATCTGAAACATTAAGATAATTAGCAACGTCCTTTTGAGTCATATTTTTCTTTTTACGTATTTCTGTAATTAGCCTCCCCGTCTCTAACGTAGCCATTCTAAATCATCCCCTTTTCATACTTATGGTATTATAAAAGCTCTATAAATATCAAGGAATCTTTAATTGAATCAACTCAACCACTGATAGAATTTCTTACAATTCTAACAATATCAACACTTTTCACGTTGTTAATATTTACTATGATAAAGTTAACCTAACTATAAATACAAATATTCCTTCTATATAAAATATTTAATACTATTATCAAATTTAAATTTTTATATTGATTTTTGAGAAGATTAAAAATCAAAAAACATAAACTTAATATTTTAACCATAAAATCTTAAAGTAATTTTATCTTAACTTTTTTATTATTTTGAAAAAAGTATTTACAACTAAATGAATTTGGTTTACAATAAATGTATAAAATATATTTAAAGTTCTGAAAGGAGGCTGTAAAATGTTAATTTACAAAGATAGAATTAAAAAATCCCTAAACAACAATATATACAGTCTGCTGTCAGTAAATTATTTATGTTAAGATTTAATAATATCTTACATTATTTATGTGTATAAAATTTTGACTGCAGACTTCATATCTGCGGTTTTATTATATTCTATAGATATCAATGTGAATTACTTTTTCAGTTTTATTCGATGACCAAACTACTGATATACTATCCTATATAAGTTAAGATAATCAGTAATACCAATCTAAATAAATTTTTCTAAGTTCAATGAAAGTAATTCAAACTACAGTGAAAGTAAAAATCACCGTATATCTATTTAAATTTGTATATAATTACCGCAGAGAAAATCTGCGGTTTTTTAATTTGTGATTTTATCCTATGTCTATTGCTGTTATTACTACTTCTTTTACAACAAGTAGGTAACCAGTTATATGACCATGGATAACTTCTTCTAATCTTCTATTAGAGTACAGTATTACTCTTAAGTTAACTGTGTATGAAGATAAGAATCACTTTATCAATATTTTAGCCGCAGTGCAATGGAATACTCTTAGAGTTTTCATTGTTTCTGCGGCTTTTATATATTTATTCTATATCTATTATTGCTAACACTTTATCAAATTTAAGTTAAGTAATAATAGGATTATTAATAAGCTCTTTTTAGCCTTAGATATAATAAATCATTATCGCTAAGAACGCTTATGACTTGAAAAATAACTAACACAAATTTATCTTAGGAGGGTTTAAGAATGAGCCTAAAACAAAAATACTGCGGTCAGTAGTAAAATTCAAATTTTTAATAGGAGGCAAAAAATGAGGTTAAGATTTTTATAGATAGAAAGAATTTTTAAAATATTATTATTATAGATATTTAATTGGAGGAAATTATATGATAACAGGAAATATTAATGGAATAAAAAAAATAATACTTGAAAAGTTAGAGGCTTTATATGAACTTGCAATAGATAGTCACAGCATTTTTTCTTATGAATTAGTAGAAGAAATCAATGAAATTAGTAGAACTATTAAAAAAGAAATATGCGTAGTTA
This sequence comes from Clostridium argentinense CDC 2741, assembly GCF_000816675.1. Lineage (GTDB taxonomy): Bacteria > Bacillota > Clostridia > Clostridiales > Clostridiaceae > Clostridium_J > Clostridium_J argentinense. Next base: position 213,732 of record NZ_AYSO01000020.1, read on the forward strand.
TTAATAGACGTGGAAAAATCACTGCAATTTCAGTTGGTAAAATTAATAATGTTGAAATACCATATATAAATGTTGCAGATAAAAAGCTAAGTGGATTTAGGGTAATTCATACTCATCCTAATGGTGAAAGTAAGCTATCTTCAATGGACATTTCAGCCTTAGTGAATTTAAAATTAGACGCTATTGTTGCCATTGGAGTTAAAGAAAATATAGAAGATACCAATATAAATATAGGCTTCTGCGATGTTTATAATAATAGCCTTACCTTTAAAGAACTTGAAAATCTAAGTCTAGAGGATTCATTACAATTGAACTTTAAAGATAATATAGATTATATTGATAAAATAATTGGTGATGTAGTGCAATATGAAAATGATGTTGAAAGAGCTATTTTAGTTGGAACTGATAGTGAAGAAAGTCTTGAAGAACTTAGTAATCTTGCCAAAGCTTGCAATGTTATTCCTATATACAAAATATTTCAAAAGAAGAACAAAGTGCATTCTGCTTATTATGCAGGACAAGGTAAAGTTCAACAAATAGCACATTTAAGACAGCTTAAAAATGCTAATGTAATAATATTTGATGATGAGCTATCAGGTTCTCAAATTAGAAATTTAAAAGAAGCCATTAAATGTAAAGTAATAGATAGAACAACCTTAATTCTAGATATCTTTGCAAGGCGTGCTAAGAGCAAAGAAAGTATATTGCAAGTTGAGCTGACTATGCTTACTCATAAACTTTCTAGATTAAGAAATGCAAATGCAAATCTTGCAAGAATTAAAGGTGGTGTTGGAGTAAAAGGTGGTGTTGGCTCAAAAGGACCTGGAGAGAGAAAACTTGAAACTGACAAAAGGCACATTGAAAGTAGAATAGAGGAAATAAAAAATGAGCTATCTAAAATAATAAATCAAAGAGCTATTCAAAAAGTAAAAAGATCTAAAAATAATATTAGTAAAGTCGCTATTGTAGGATATACTAATGCAGGTAAATCAACTTTAAGAAATAAAATATGTAAAATTGCTGCTTCTAATATTATAAATAAAAAAGATGTTCTAGAAGCTGATATGCTTTTTGCAACATTAGACACTACTGTTAGAGCTATAACATTAAGTGATAACAGAAAAACTACTCTTTCTGATACTGTTGGTTTTATTAGTAAACTTCCTCACGAACTTGTTGAGGCATTTAAATCAACCTTAGAAGAAGTAATTGAAGCTGATTTACTCTTGCATGTAGTAGATGGATCAAATGAAGAAGCAATAAAACAAATAAAATCAGTAAACATGGTTCTTAATGAGCTTAATGCTAAAGATAAAAACACTATAATTGTTTTAAATAAAATTGATAAAGCTTCTGATAAAAATTTAAAAGAGTTAAAAGACTTCTTAAAAGATGAAAAAATAATAGAAATTAGTGCTATAGAAGAAATAAATTTAAATGATTTACTTCACATGATAGGTAAAGAGATTCCAATTAAATTGGTAGAAAAAGATTTTATTATACCTTATAGTGAGCAAGAATTGGTTTCAATGCTTCATGAAAATTCCAATATCATTAATGAAGACTATATTGAAGAAGGAACTCGCATCAAAGCCTTGGTTCATGAAGAAATTTATAAAAGGTGTGCGGACTTTGAAGTAAAAACCTTCATCAATTGAAAATTGACAATTGACAATTGACAATTATGGTAGAAATTAATTCATAACGAATTAATTTCTTTAATAAATTTTAAACTAGCAATTTTATTGCTAGTTTTTTGTAGCAGCGAACATTGTTCGCCAGTTTTTTTGTATATATATTATCATTAAATGTTGTAACTATAATTATATGAATATGATTTTAGCATTTCTGGAGAGCACTGTTCTCCCCTACAGTTTAATGAATTAAAAATTGACGATAAATAATTGATAATTTATGAATATGATTTTATTTTCTGAAGAATACTATTAGGCCTTACAATCAGTCAATTGGCAATAGAAATTGGGCAGCAATAATAAAAGTATAGTTACATATTAAATTAACTATACTTTCATTTATGTACTATAAAATTTATTTTACTATTGTTGTTCCTGTTAATCCATTAATAGCTTCTTTTGCTTTTTCAAGAGAAGTTATAATTGCTTTTCTACCTTCTTTTGATTCTACAAAATTCATAGCTGCTTTTACTTTAGGAAGCATTGAACCTGGTGCAAAATGCCCTTCTTGTATATATTTTTCTGCATCACTTAATGTTAAATTTGAAAGATTCTTTTGATCTGGCTTTCCAAAATTAATGGCTACTTGTTCTACAGCTGTTAACACAATAAATGTATCAGCATTTAATAGCTGTGCTATTTTGCAAGATGCAAAGTCTTTATCAATTACTGCCGGTACGCCTTCAAGAGTTCCGTTTCCTTTATCTATTACTGGTATACCACCACCACCAACTGTTATAACAACATGCCCTGCATCAACTAAAGTTCTGATAATCGATTCTTCAACTACAGATACCGGCATAGGTGAAGGAACTACTCTTCTCCATCCCCTATTAGAATCTTCTTTCATCGCATATCCCTTTTCTTGTATTAATTTTTGCGCTTGCTCTTCTGTAAAAAATGAACCTACTGGTTTTGCAGGATTTTTAAACCCTTCATCATCTTTATCAACTACAACTTGAGTTATAACTGTCGCAACTTCTTTATTTATACTTCTCTTTTTAAGTTCTTCTCTTATAGCCTGTTGAAGATGGTATCCAATATATCCTTGGCTCATAGCTCCACATTCTGGGAAAGGCATTATTGGATTATTTTCATTTACATATGCTGCAATTTCATAAGTAGCTACAATTTGACCTACTTGAGGCCCATTACCATGTGCCACAATTACTTCATGCCCTTCTTGAATTAAATCTACAATAGCCTGTGAAGTTTCTTTTGCTGTTATTAGTTGAGCCTCTGCTGTAGTATCTTTTGGATTGGCTTGAAGTGCATTTCCTCCAAGTGCTATTACTATTCTTGACATTTATATTTCTCCTTTCTTTATAAATACCTTATTGTAAATGTATTCTTCCAGTTCCAATCATTACTATCATAAATATTGCTAGTAATATTATTATTCCCATTGCTCCTTTTTCTTTTGAAGTAATTTCTTTATTTTTTTCTTTTTTAGCTTTTATATAAATACCCGTTCCTAATGCATACATTATTAACGCTGCACCTAAATATTGTAGTCCTACTGCGAAAATTACATATAAGGAATAAATTGATGCAAGTATTGATATAGTCATATCTTTAGCCCCTAATTTATCTTCTCTCGAAACTTTAATAGCATATAAACTTGAAAAAAAATAAGGAATTAATATACATGTAGTAGCAATTAAAAATATATTACTGTATGCCGATTGAAGTGCTGGTAAAAGTAATGATAGTAAAAAAATCTGAGTTAATATATCTGTTAATAATAGTGAATTTGAAGGAGCTCCATTTTTATTTTGTTTCGCAAACCATTTTGGCATTGTTCCCCCTTTTGCAGCAACATAAGGAATTTCTGCTGCAAGCATTACCCAACTAATTAAACAGCCTAATAGAGAAATAATTAGTCCTAATTTAACTATTACTGACCCTGATCTACCTATTACTGTTCTTCCTAGCACATCGGCAAGTGGGGTTTGTGAATTTAAAAGTATTTCTCCTGGAACTACTCCCATTGATACTACGGAAACAAGCATATATAAAGCTAATGTTATAACTAAGCTTAAAATTGTTGCAGCTCCAACAATTTTAGATGATTTAGCTTTTTCTGATAATACAGTAGCAGCCTCTACTCCAATAAAGCACCATAAGATAATTCCCATTGCACTATTAACTTGCTTAAATAAGTTTGTTTGCTCACCGGTAGCAACAAGTATTGATTTCCAATTTTCCACATTAAATATTTTCAAATCAAATACAGTAAATCCTAAGACAATTACCAATAATAGTGGAATTACTTTTGCAACTGTTGCTATTGCATTTATTATACCTGCACTTTTAGTTCCTCTTAACTGAATCCAATGTACTGTCCAAAGTATTAAAGATGCTATTAAAAATGATACTATAGGCCTCATTTCACCAACTAAACTATTAAAAGTTTTAAACATAAGAATAAAAAAAGCAACATTTCCAAGCCATGCACTTAGCCAATATCCCCAAGCTGAATTAAAACCTGTAAAGTCACCAAATCCTTCCTTGGCATAAGTAAAAATTCCTCCTATAAGCTTTGGCCTTTTATTTGCAAGTAATTGAAATACTAAAGCTAAAAATATAACTCCAATACCACCAATAGTCCAGGATAATAACACTGCTTGTGGATTTGTATTACTAATAAGATCAGTAGGGCTGTTAAATATTCCCCCACCAATCATTGAACCTACTCCAAGAGCAACTAATAACGATAATCCTAATTTTTTATCACCATCCATTTGCTTTGCTCCTTTTCTTTAGTCTTATTATTTTTAAAAAGCTCCAAAGGTTTTGACTATGGAGTTTTAATAATAATTCGTATTTTTCATTGTCAATTTTTAGTTCATAGAAAAAATTCTATGTGATTGAAGCTAATTCTTTGTGAATTAATTTCTTTAACTAATTTTTTACCACCAATTATATTGTAGGGGTGGAACATTATCCATCAGTTTTTTGTATATATGGTACAATCAAATACTATCACCATAATTATATAAACATGATTTGGCTTTTCTGGAGAGTACTGTTCCCCCCTACAGCTTAATTAATGGAGAATTGACAATGAACAATTGAAAATTAAGGTAGAAATTAATTATAATAAACTAATTTCTTAGAAAAGATTTTTTAAGAAAGATGACATCGCCACTTTGAAAATAAATAATTCTAAATTTCTCAACTTTTGCTGAGAAATATCCATAATTCTTCATTATTTATTCTTAATTTGCATTCACGGTAAAAATTTTATTATGGAAATTAAAATCATGCATAAGTTAAACTTTCATTAAGAAACCCTATATATCTATATGTTTTAATTTATTGACCTAATGTAGCAACCATTACTGCTTTAATAGTATGCATTCTGTTTTCAGCCTCATCAAATACTATTGAATGTTTACCTTCAAAGACCTCGTCTGTAGCTTCCATGGCTTCTAAGCCAAATTTTTCGTTTATCTCTTTTCCTACAGTAGTTTTTAAATCGTGGAATGATGGTAAACAGTGCATGAACTTAACATTTTCATTACCTGTCTTATTTAACATTTCCATATTTACTTGATATGGTTGTAATAATTTTATTCTTTCTTCCCAAACCTCTGGTGCTTCTCCCATAGATACCCAAACGTCAGTATAGATAACATCTGCATCTTTAACACCTTCATCAATATTATCTGTTATAGTAATTTTGGCATTGGTTTCTTTTGCTATTTCTTTACATTTAGATACTAGATGCTCTTCTGGGAATAGACTCTTTGGAGATACAATTCTAAAATCCATACCCATCTTAGCTGCACCAATCATTAGAGCATTTGCCATGTTATTTCTTCCATCACCACTGTAAACAAATATAACTTTATTTAATGGTTTATCAAAGTGCTCAGTTATTGTTAAAAAGTCTGCTAAAATTTGAGTTGGATGATCCTCATTAGTTAATCCATTCCAAACTGTTACTCCTGAATACTTAGCTAACTCTTCAACTATTTCTTGACCAAAGCCCCTGTATTCAATACCATCATACATTCTTCCAAGTACTCTTGCTGTATCAGCTATTGACTCTTTTTTACCCATTTGGCTTCCTGTTGGTCCAAGATATGTTACATGTGCGCCTTGATCATATGCTGCAACTTCAAATGCACATCTTGTTCTTGTTGAATCTTTTTCAAAAAGTAGTACTATATTTTTCCCTTTTAGTTTTTGTTCTTCTGTTCCTGCATATTTTGCTCTTTTAAGATCTCTTGATAAGTCAAGAAAATATTTTATTTCCTTTGGTGTAAAATCCATTAAAGTTAAAAAATGTTTGTTTCTTAAATTAAACATAATTTTTCCTCCTAAATTTTTTATATAGTATGTTTTACACTAAGTTACTTCTATTTAAAGGCATACTCATACATCTTGGGCCGCCTCTACCTCTTGAAAGTTCTGAACTCGGCATTGTTATAACATTAACTCCACGTTTGCTTAAAGCCTCATTTGTTACATAGTTTCTTTCATAGGTTAAAACTTTACCTGGAGATATTGCTAAAGTATTGGAGCCATCATTCCATTGTTCTCTTGCAGATATTATTTCATCACCATTTCCGCATCTTATTAAATCTACAGCCGGTAAGTTTAATGCACCTTTTAAGATATTATCTAATGTATTTTTATTATGAGTAATATCTAATCTCCCATTCTTTCCTCTTGTAATTTCAAAAACATTCAGTGGTCCTTCTATTCCCGGATGTATAGTAAATTTATCATAATCAACCATAGTAAATACCGTATCAAGGTGCATAAATGCTCTACGTACTGGTATTTCAAAGACTAATACTTTTTCAAAAGAAGTATTAGCATCAAATAAGTTTTTCGCTATAAATTCAATTGCCTCTGGTGAAGTTCTCTCACTACAACCTATAGCAACGATTTTATCTGACAATACTAATTCATCCCCACCTTCCGAACTACTTTGAAATCCTCTATCATACCATAGCGGAATTTCAGAAAGTTTAAAGTCTTTATGGTATTTATGGATATATTTCATAAACAGAGTTTCTCTTCTTCTTGCTGAAGTTTTCATCGTATTAATTATTAAACCATTTCCTACTGCCGCCGCTGGATCTCTTGTAAAGTATAAGTTTGGCATAGGATCTAAATAAAATGGATATTTATCTTCCATAAGTTCTCTTAGAGAACGTCTTGTTTTTATTTGTATTTGTTCTTTTCTTACTCCAGCCATAAGGGTATCAACCATATCTTTAGTTGAGCGAGAAATCAAATCTTGATATAATGCCTCATATATATCCATATTATTAATGTGACTTTCTTTTAAAAATTGATTTAAAAATTCATCCTTTACTTTTTTATCTTCCAAAGCTTCTGCTGCTAAGCTTTCTAAATATAATACTTCTACACCATTTTCTCTTAATATTTCAGCAAACCTGTCATGTTCCTTTTTAGCTATTTCTAAATATGGAATATCATCAAAAAGTAACCTCTCTAGATGTTCAGGAACTAAATTTTCTATTTCATTTCCTGGTCTATGTAACATTACTTTATTGAGTTTTCCAATTTCAGACGTAACGTTTATAAAGCTTTCCATATGTTTTCCTCCTTTTTTATTATTTATAGGTTGTTGAATAACTAATTTTTACAAGTAATTATTCAAAAAATAGATTTATATTTTTTATTACTATCATTAGCTACAATACATTATTTAGCCTATACATAATGTAGTATTATTTAATGTTAATTAAAATATACTTATTTATAGTGTGATTTAAGGTCTTTATATTTTATAATAAAAAATGCATTAGAATAGATATTATAATCTACTCTAATGCACTTTCATTCTTTTTAATAATTCTCATTTTATAAATTGTAATGAGCCGTAACCATATCCAAAATCAATGGAGAATTGACGATGGACAATTGACAATTGAGGTAGAAATTAGTTTTAATCAAACTAATTTCTTTAATGATTTTTTACTAGCAATTGTATTGCTAGTTTCCCACCTCTGGGGAACAGTAGTGAAGCCCTTTAGGGTTCCCCTGAGGTGTAGCATAGTTCGGAGCAATAATCAATAAGTTTAATCAATACTATGGAGATACGTAATATACCTAAAGTATTGCCTAATATATTAAATATCCATCCATACCCTACTGCACCCTCAAGGGCTAATCAAAGAATAGCTACATATTGAATTTGTGCAGCTATTTTAATTTTATTTTAATCTTATAATCTAGTTATAGACCTCATGGGTGGAATTTAACTTCCCAGCTTCTGCTGAGAAATAGCCTCAATTATGAATTAAATTAAATTATGAATTGGTTTATTTCCACATTTTCCTCAATAACTTTAGAATTGTTTTTGTTGATAAAAAATATGGTTATAATTGTTCCAATTAACCCTATAATAACAAATATCATACAACTAGTTGTATTAAATATATCACCCATTACTGCAGGTATAATTACAGCTATAGTATTATTTGTCATATGAGCAATTATGGCTGGCCATAGAGATTGCGTTTTATATGTTATAAATCCAAATATTATTCCTAGTAGGCTAGCATAAACACCTTGAATAAGGTTACCATGATATATTCCAAATAAAACTCCTTGAATAATTATTGTAACTGGTATTGATATATTTTTACTTAAAGTTCTATATATAACCCCTCTAAATAAGAATTCCTCTGCAAAAGGCGCTACTATTCCTATTGTTAATACCATAATAAATAAATTTCCTTCAGTTAATGGGTTTAAAATCTCATTCATTCCTTGGAATTGTTCCATAAGCAATCCATTTAATTGTAACAAAACTAAAATTCCAGAGTTAAATAGCCATACACTTGTACCTATTAATACTGCTATAACCATGTTCATAGGTTTTGTCTTTTTAAGAAGTATTTCTTCAGTTAGTTTTTTCTTTCTAATTGCATATATTATTAAAAATATCAGTACTGTTACTATAGAAGATATTAATAATATATAATTCAATTTTCCTGCAACTTCATTAACTACATTAGTCATACCTTGTTGTTCCATGTTGTGACTTTGTTTATAAACATATTGAAGTCCTATAAGCATTCCTCCAATTACAGACACAAGCACTTGGATAATAAATGCCATTAATAAATATCCAAGTGCAGCAAAAAAACTTTTTAGTTTATTTCCCATTCTAATCCCTCCTTATAATAATTATTAGGAATATATTCCATTTAATTATACCTCATATCACTTAAATTTGGTAATTCATATAAAATTTTTATACTTGAGTTAATATAAAATTTAAAATCATGAATAAAACTATATAAAAGCTTTTTAGAAAATATAAAATAAAGGTGAAAATTCTTTTAGAATTTCCACCTTTATTTTATATTTTTCCATATCATATTACAAATTTTTAAAGCTCAACTACTTAGCCACATTGGCAGCTACATTTAATACATCCCAAGTTCTAGCAAAAGGTGGTGCATAACATAAATCTAGCATACCTAATTCCTCTGTAGTCATTTTCTTAAATATTGCAGAGGCTAACACATCTACCCTTAACACTGCACCTTTTTCACCAATAATTTGTCCTCCAAGTAATACCTTTGTCTCACCGTGATAAATTAACTTTACATAAATATCACTTTGTCCCGGGTAATAATTAGCTTGATTCTTATCCTGTATAAATACCTTTTTATAGTTTATATTCATTTTGATTGCATCCGATTCAGAAATTCCTGTTCTACCCGCTTCTAAGTTCATTACCTTTATTGCTGCAGAGCCTAAGGTCCCTTGAAAAGAAACTCTCTTCCCTACAAGATTTTCTCCAACAATTCTTCCTATTTTATTTGCTGTAGTTGCAAGTGGTATATATACATTTTCTTCTTTGATTAAATGATATACACTAGCACAATCTCCTGCTGCATAGATGCCTTTTATACTAGTTTCGCCATATTCATCTATAACTAAAGCTCCATTTCTAAGCATTTCAATTCCTGTAGTTTCCAAAAAACTAGTATTAGGTCTTACTCCTGTACATATTATTACTAAATCTGCTTTATAGCTTCCATTATCTGTGATTACTCCCTCTACTTTTTCAGTTCCTTTAAAAGCCTTAACAACCTCATTTAAGTTAAGTTCTACTTCATGATTTAATAATTCTTTTTCCATAATTGAAGTAATCTCTTCATCAAAGGTATCCGGTAAAACTCTAGAATCTAATTGAATTACTCTTATATTCTTACCTAGTTTTTTCATGGCTTCTACAGTTTCAATACCAATGAAACCTGCACCTATTATAATTACATCCTTAATTTCATTCTTTTTAGCTACTTCTTTTATAGCTATCCCATCACCAAATTCTTTTAAAGTAAATACATTCTTTAGATTTTTATTTTCTATAGGTGGTATTATGGCACTAGCTCCTGTAGCAACCATAAGCACATCATATTTATCATCAAATATATTTCCTGTAGATAAATCTTTTACCGTTACAGTTTTACTTACTGGATATACTTTTAAAACCTCATGTTTTGTTTTTACATCAATTCCACTCTCTATGAATTTATTTAGTGGTCTTGCTATCATAGTATTAGGATCTTCATAAAAATCCCCTACATAATAAGGCAATCCACAAGCTCCCCAAGAAACCACATCCGACTTTTCATAGACCACTATTTGAGAGTTAGAATCTGTTCTTTTAGCTTTTGATGCAGCACTCATTCCTGCGGCCACACCACCTATAATTATAATCCTCATAAGCCTTCCTCCAATGCAAAATTTTAGCTAGTTTCTTCAATAGATTTGTTATTATATATTTCCATATCTAATTCCTTCATAATCTTTCCTGAAACTACTCCTGTTACCATAGAACCACTTACATTTAATGCTGTTCTTGCCATATCTATTAATGGTTCAATAGCAATTAATAATCCTACTAATCCTACTGGAAAACCTAATGCTGAAAATACAGTTAATGCTGCAAAAGTTGCCCCACCACCTACACCTGCTATTCCAAAAGAACTTAGTGTAGTTATAAGTATTAGCTTCACTAAAAATCCTGGTGACATTGGATTAATACCTAGTGTTGGTGCTACCATTACTGCAAGCATTGCTGGATAAATTCCTGCACATCCATTTTGACCTATACTAACGCCTAGTGATGCTGAAAGATTGGCAACTCCTTCTGAAACCCCTAGTTTATCCACTTGAGTCTTAATGTTAAGTGGCAATGCCCCAGCACTAGTTCTTGATGTAAAAGCAAAGATAAGTACTGATGCTGATTTTTTAAAATAGGTGATAGGATTTAGCTTAAATATCATTAGGATAATAGAATGTACAATAAACATTATTAATATAGCTACATATGAAGCTACCACAAATTTCATAAGTCCGAGAATTTGTGAAAATTTACTTGTTGAAACCATTGTTGTCATAAGAGCTAATACTCCAAAAGGAGTTAATCTTAAAACTAAAGTTACCATACGCATTACCACATCATGTAATGCATTTAAAAATCCAATAAATATTTCTGCTGATTTAGATCGTTTCTTTTTAATTCCTAGTGTTGCAACTCCAATAAATCCTGCAAAAAATACTACTGATAATGTAGGTGAATCACCTTGGCCTGCTAAAGAATAGAACGGATTAGTTGGAATTATATCTATAATTTGTTCTTGAACTGGCTTTTGCTGCAAATTAGTTAATTTTTCTTCCAGTTCTTCTCCTCTCTTAATCTCTGTATCTCCTGTTTGCAATCCTTCTACACTTAATCCAAAAGTATTAGCTGTAGTTGCGCCCACTAATGCGGATACTGCTGTAGTAAGTAAAAGTACAATTAGAATTGTTCCTGTAAGTTTTCCAAGATTACTGGACTTTTGATTAATTATAGCACAAGTAATTGACACAAATATAAGTGGCATTACTATCATTTTTAATAATCTTACATATCCGCTTCCAATCACATTGAACCAGTTATTAGCTCCCTCAATAACTGGAGATCCCACTCCAAAAATAATTTGAAGTATTGCTCCATATATAATTCCTACTATTAAACCTGTAAGCACTCTAGCAGTAAAAGAATAGTGCTTCTTTTGCATCCAAAATATCGATCCAATCAAAATAGCCATTACTATTATGTTTAAGATTATTAATAGTGTGTCATTCATTTTTTCACCTTCTCCTTATTATAATATTTACCTTATATTTATAAATGCTGTTAATCCATTTAATGTTACACTTTAGTTATAAATATAATATAACCCATTGTTTGCATAATATTAATTAGCATAAACCCTTTCTTTATGAATTGTGAATTCAATGGTTTTAGCTGTTATACCTAATAAATATCAATAATTTCCATATATATTAATTTTAGAACTGGTATATCCGCAAATCATATAATGCATATATGTTTAATATGTTTAAAATTGTAGCTCTGTAAAGATGAAAAGTCAATAGGTTTTCAAATTTAATTTTTATAATACATATATGATTAGTATGATATTAAACAACTATGAAATGGGTGAATATAGTGAGAATATCAACAAAAGGACGCTATGGTTTAGCAGCAGTGATTAATATATAGCTAGATATAACTATACACTTGAGTATTTCAATTCACAATTCATAACTTTAAGCAATGGAGAATTAGCAATTATGGTGGAAATTAGTTTTAATCAAACTAATTTCTTTTAAGTAATCTAAAAAGTGCGGCAAAACTACCTGCTAAAGTAATTTTGCCACACTTTTATCTTTTAACTAATGAATTAATTTTTTATAACGGAGCTGTTTTGTTGGCTTTAAGCCCTATCCCATCTAAAAAACTCTGCAATTTTTCTTTATCATTTTTATTTACCTTAAGTTTAACTTCTGCATCATAAAAATTATCATGGTATTTAGGTATATAAAATATTATATTTCCACTTCCTCTTTTATCTTCATCACCCCACTGATATGTTTCTATTTGATTCCACTTATAAATCTCTTTTCTTATATAAATTCCATCATCTCTTATTTCATTTCTCATTCCTGTTATTAATTTTGGGATGCCTATAACTATAATTATTATATTTCCTTTCACCATATCCATAGACATATCTCTTTCAGAAATAAAAAACTCTAGAATAAATAGTATAATGAACAATATTCCAATTATTCCATATAATATGTCACTATTAATCCTAACTTTTCCCCTAGTAATAATTACTCTGTGTTCATTGATTTTTCTAAGCTCACTTATTAAGTCTTTCACTCCCAATATAATTCCTAATATAATTAAAATATTAATTATATATTCTTTCATAGCATCCTCCCATATATCCCCATCAAAAATCAACTTATTTACATCTTATATTATATGGTTAATTATACTATAATTGTTAACTCAATTCCAATAATATACTATTTTATTATTGAGTTTTAACTGATAATATAGTGAAGTTTATAAGTAAAGAACTCTTAACAGTATTTTTACGATAAGAGTTTCTATTATTAAAGTTATACAAAAAAATCCACAGCTTTATGATTAATATCATGTATACTGTGAATCTTTATTTTAAAGTATTACTTCCAATTAGATGCATTTTTTAGTGCAATTTCTATTAATTTGCTCATTGGTTCAGATATACTTTTATTTTTATGGTATGCAAGCTGAGTTGAAAACTTACCTAATGGTTCTTTTAGCTCTACCATCTTAAGGCTTCCTTGCCTTAGCTCATCTCTTACTGTATATAACGGTAGAAATGAAATTCCAAGACCATTCATTACACATTTTTTAGTAGCTTCTATACTTGAAAATTCTAAAGGATTTTTGTATCTTATTTTTTTCTGCTTTAGGTAATTTTCAAAGGCTATTCTAGAACTACACCCATTTTCACTTAATATGATGTTTTCTCTTGCTGTCTCACTTACCAGATTAGTAGATAAAAACTCTAAATCTGCATCTGGTGAAGCAATAATTGCCATACATTCATCTTTTAAATTTCTAACTATTAAATCTTTGTCCATAATTTGAGGTTCAATGGTAAATATAATATCTATCTCTCCACTATGCAATTTGCTTCTTAAATCACTACAAATTGAATTCTTTAAAATAATGTTCACATTTGGAAAGTTTCTTTTATATTCCTTTAAGATTTCTCCTAGTCGATATATAGACAGTGATTCTCCTGCTCCAATAACTAAATCACCTGATATACCTTTTTGTTCTGATGTAATATTCTTAATTTCTTTATAGACATCCAGCATTTGTTTTGCATATGGAACTAATTCCTTACCTACATTGGTTAAAACAATTTTTTTACCTAAACGATTAAATAAAACTTCCTTTAGTTCACTTTCTAAGATTTGAATATGAGATGTTATAGTAGATTGAGCATAACCTAAATGTTCTGCTGCTTTTGAAAATCCTCCAAGTTCAACTATAGTTATAAATGTCTGTAAATGTCTAATTTCCATTATTCTCATCCCTTTATAATTTAATTATATAATATAAATTATAGTATCATATATTTCGATTATTTGCTTCATTTATTTCAATTTTACTGATAACATAAATAGCGTTATACTTAAGAACATCAGATATAGATGTTCCATTTTTAAATTTAATCTATAAATTTATAGAACTCTATTATTAAATCATTCAAGTTTTCATTTAAAAGGAGATGATTGAATATGAAAAAAGTATTATTACTTCTTGCTAATGGTTTTGAAGCAGTAGAGGCAAGTGTTTTTACAGATGTTATAGGTTGGAATAAGTTAGAGGGTGACGGTACTACAGATTTAGTGACCGCTGGAATGAGAGAAAGGCTAAAATGCACTTGGAATTTCACAGTAATTCCTGAAATGCATATAAGTGAAGTTAATGTTAATGAATTTGATGCCCTTGCAATACCAGGTGGATTTGAAGAGGCTGGATTTTATGAAGATGCTTATGATGAAGATTTTTTAAACATAATAAGAGAATTTAATAAAGCAGGGAAAATTATAGCTTCTATTTGTGTTGCTTCATTGCCTGCCGGAAAAAGCGGGGTACTAACTGGTAGAAATGCCACAACATATAATTTGTCAAATGGTAGAAGACAAAAGCAATTAGCTGAATTTGGTGCTAATGTAATTTGTGATGAACCTATTGTTATAGATAAAAACATAATCACTTCCTATAATCCATCCACTGCTTTCGATGTAGCTTTCAAGCTTTTAGAACTGCTTACCTCCCCAGAAAACTGCAACAATGTTAAGCAGTTGATGGGATTTAATTGTTCCATTAAATAAAAAATCTCCTGTCTAGACAAGCTATTAAAAATGCTTCTATAAATGAAGGATTAGGTCTTCTTAGCCTAGTCCTTTTGAGTTATAAATCATCCCTTATTTTTTATATCATTTGTAGTCCAAGTTTACCCTTTATTGCTTGATTATATTAATCCTATAATCTCTTCCTCTAAATACTCTTTTTGTTTTACAAGTAACTACTTATTATCAGACTTTTCAAAATTATTCATTGACAGATTTTTCTTGTGAGCATATAATCTTATGTATAAAAAGATTTACTATAAAATACAATATATTTCTATGGAAGGAGAGATGTTATATGTTAGCTAATTTAAAGGTGATTACTGCTTAAAGCTAAATATGAGCGAAAATGTAATTTTAAGGGTTGTTCTACCCTTTGTTAATGTTGCATTTCCGCAGCTATTGATGACCTTTCATAAACATAAATGACTATTAGGGATAAATAAAACTACAGTATACCTGTTTTTTTGCACCCGCAGATAGCATCCAGTTTTGAGGTTGCTTACTGCGGAATTTTTATGCCCATTTTTAGATACCTAATTGATTTTAATTATAAAAAGGAGATTTTGAAATGTGTAAAAAAATATTAAATCAACATATTATTTTAAAAGAATATATATCTGAAAAAGATTATAAAGAAATAAGCCAACTTGAGGAAATTTGTAATTTAAATGATAAATGCAATCTAAAATTAGAATTAGACTATAGACTAAATTCGCCTAAAAGTTATGATATAGGATTAAAAAACGTCAATGAATTTCTTTATTATGTAGATGAAACTTTAGTATCATACATTAGTATTTCAAGCTTTGGAG
The DNA here is from genome assembly GCF_000816675.1 of Clostridium argentinense CDC 2741. Taxonomy (GTDB): domain Bacteria; phylum Bacillota; class Clostridia; order Clostridiales; family Clostridiaceae; genus Clostridium_J; species Clostridium_J argentinense. The sequence continues at coordinate 229,504 of NZ_AYSO01000020.1, forward strand.
GTAATATAAGTGAGATTATTGGTATGACTCATCCAGATTGGAGAAGAAAAGGGTTATTTAAGAAGCTTTTTAAGCTTGTTATAGATCAGTGCCAAAATAGGAACTTTAATAAAATATTACTACTATCAAATGGTAAATCTAACTCTGGAATTGAGTTTATAAAATCTATGGGAGGAAACTACGATTTTTCAGAGTATAGAATGAAACGTTCTGATAAAATTCCTATAGAAATAGGAAATTCAATTACTCTAAGAAAATCAAACAAATTAGACACTAAAGAAATCCAAAAGCAAAATTCAATATTTTTTAATCTTGATAGAGATGACATTGAAAATTTTATAGATGATGATAATATAACCACATATATGATTGAGCTTAATGGTGATATTATAGGTAAAATCAGAATTGAATGTAATGATAATTCATCTTATATAGCTGGATTTGGGATATTACCTGAGTTTAGAGGCAAAGGCTATGGAAAAGCAGCCTTAAAAGAAGCTATACACTTAATAAATGAAAAAAATATATACGACATAGAACTAGATGTAGAAACTAAGAATGCTAATGCATTAAATCTATATAAAGCTTGTGGTTTTGAAGAAAAATCTATAATGAATTATTATGAGTATAATATTGAATCTTAAGTGATATTATATTAAATTTTTACAACTATAGTTTATAAAGTGATTCTAAGGTTAGGATGAAGTAATTCTTTCCCCATCTTAACCTTAGAAAAGCTTATTTATAGTATATTTTGATATTTAACTCAATATATCTTTAAACTATTCTCTTCTTTTATTCCATGTGTATAACTTTTCAACTATCTTAAATCCTACTGATTCATATAACATAACTGTTAAGTTACTCTCTCATATAAATAGTGCGAATATCTTTAAAATGATTAGTCTAAAAAATAATTTTCTTATAAATATAGTTATATAACTTCTTTAAAGTATATAAATTAAATAAAATGCATGTTGTTATACAGGGATAGATTACCTTTCTTTAAAATCATTTATCTTAATGCAAGAACTTCTCTGTAAATAAACTTAAATAAATGGACGATCAAATCTTTTATCAAAAGCATTGTTTTGTTTCAACATTTTATTCCACCATATATCACCTAAACCTATATTAGTAATAAATTGCAGACTCTTAAGTTTAAAGCCTGTAAGTTCATATGGCATTTTCATTTTTTCAACAATTTCACTATCAAATCTATTAGTTTCTTCATATATCCTACCTAAATCAGATAGCATATTAAAGAGCTTTTTATTAAGAAAATCTGGCTTTACATAAGTTCCTGCTGACTCACCTTTTGTTACAGTTCCTAAATAAGTTCTATTAAGTTCTATAGATAGAGACCTAAAATAAGCTTCTGCATATTTGCACTGAGCTGTTTCCATAAATCCACATTGCAATATAAAACCAATAGATTTTTTTTCTGAATCCTTGGCAGGTTCTAAATAATTAATAAAACGCATTGTAATACCTGGCATACTATGAATATAAAGTGGAAGTACTAAAATAATATTTTCAAATGACTTCACATATTTAGCAAGCGATTTTGGTTCTTCACTACAAATATATTTAACTTCATAAGGAGATTTTATTTCTTTCATAAACTGTTTTATAAATATTTCCGAATTACCATTTTTGCCTTTTGGTGATCCATTAATGATTATTGTACTCATCAAACTTTCCCCCACTCTTCTATTCCTTTTACAACTACATTTTTTGAGGCAAACTGATCAAATGTACGATAAATATATTCTTCTAAAATTTTTCTACCTTCTGGATTTACAAAATTACCTTCATAATAAAATTCTATATCAGGATATTTTTCGTATCTAGGTACATGTCTTGACTCACCAGTTGAATATTCTACATAAGGAAGAAACAACGGTATCATCCTATCAAAAAGTGTTTTTAAATTACCACTTACGAAACCTTTCACAACCTTAGAAAAAATAATCACTCTATCTGCTTCTAAATATTTTGAATAAAAAGTATCTAAATCTTTACTTATGCATCTGCCTGGTGTTTTCCACCAACATGTCCAACAACCACAGCAGTCTTTAATTTCTATTTTTGAAAGGTCTAGCTCATATATTGACTTAATGTTATAATCTCCGAACTCTTTTATAACTACTGTCTTCATAATTCCACCTCATTAAAATAAGGCACATGAAAAAAATAATGGTTTAAATATACCTTCTATACTAGTTCATTATTTTTTAATGTGCCTAAATAATTATCTTGCTTATATATTCAGTTTAAAGGTAGGAGTAACTCACAGATCAATACTATGTTACTTTACTGGAGCATAAATTTCTAAATAGAAATAGTTACCTCCATTTTCATATGTACTTATTAACATGTTAATATATACTACTCCAAGTAGTTCATATCCCATTTTCATTGCTATATTCCTAAATTCTTTTTCCATTTTTTTATCAAGATCTTCTCCACTTTCTTTTAACTTATCATCAATAATAGTATAAATACACTTTGGATAAGAAATTATTTCTCTCTCTGTTTCTTTATCATCTTCATTTATTTTTTTAACTACTATATATTTATGTCCTATTATTCCTTTATCATCGAAATTTATAACCCGTGTCAATGTTTTTAGAGTTGTAGCTTTCTTTAAGTTTTCTTCTCCTTCTTTTAAAAGATCATATTGGTCCAACATATTTTCTAACTGAAATTCACCTTTTACTTCTACTGGCTTCATTTCTTTAATGCTATATTTCCATAAATTCTCCTTAATTGTTTTATAATTATCCTTCACAGTTTTTATATTATTTAGAAGCATTTTCTTATACTCTATTTCTTCTCTTGTTTATCTAACAAAGACTCTATTTCCTCTAAATTACCATGATTTTTTAATTTCTGAATCTGTTTGATCTCAACATCTATCTCTCTATAGAAATTTACTGTTAATACATCATCTATATCAAATAGTGAATATCTTCTGTATCCATTTTCTTTATCTTGCACCGGTTTTACTAATCCCTTTTCCTCATAAAATTTTAATGTATCTCTTGATACTCCTAAAAACCTAGCAACTTGTCCAATTGTGTACACTCTCATTCCCCCAATATACTAATTATACCTATTTATAATAGTATAGATATAATATGAAGATTAAAAATATACTTTGAGAAATAAATTTTCTATAAAAATAGCCTAATCCCTTTAAAGTTAAGGATTAATAATTAAGATTGAAGAATTTAGGATGAAATTCACTTAGTGTCAATTTCTTAAAATAACTTTATAAAAATAAGGAGCCAATTAGCTCCCTACTTCATTATTTCATATTCAACTTTAATCAGTCCTTTTCTAACTGTAGAAAAGTGCTTATTTTATCTGCAAGATTTGCAATGGAATGGCCGGCTCCTAGAAGAATATTTCTATTTGCATGAGGAAGTAAATTTTCTAAACGTTTTGCAATTTTTAAAGAATGTAACATTATATCCTTTTCCCCAACAAACAGTTCAATAGGCATTGTTAATTTCTTTAGTTCCTCATCAGAAAATACAGGAATTATCTCTCGTCTATAATTGAAATTTTTTTCTATAAGTTTTTGATATTTTAACATTACTTCAGGTATTTAACTATTACCATTAACTTTATAACATAATCTATCCATTCCTTTTTCTCCAAAAATCTTATAAAATAAAGCCTTTATAAGAAAAGATGCTTTTTGCGGTCCAATACCTGATGGACTAATCAACACAAGCTTATCTAAATTTTCAGGATAGCTTACTGCAAACTTTACTGATAACCATGCTCCTAGGGAAATACCAATAAGACTTGCTTTTTCTATGGATAAGCTGTTAAAAACATCCTTGAGCCACAGTGCATAAAAATCACCTTTTAAAGGTAATTGATTTTCAGCACTTCTTCCCGGTTCACCCAGTATATCTACAGCATATACTCTATAATTTTTAGAATACTTCTCCATATCTTTTATCCACATAACAGAATTCATTCCACTACCATGTAATAATATAATTAGTGGATTATTTTTATCACCACTTGCTATAATATGGGTATTTCCATAACGGGTATTAATATTTATCCTTTCATAGGAAAAAGAACATTGATTAACCATAAAATCATAATATTTTAAAATATCTTCTTTTCCTTTTTGGGATTTAAATACATTTGTTGTTTTCATTTTGCTCTTCTCCAATTTAAGATAAAAGCCAGTTTTCCGCTTCAGTAACATTTTTAAACACTCTAAAATCATTACCTTTATTGGCTTCAAAAACCATTTCTCCAAATCTTCCCTTAATCTTTTCTTCATTTGCTATAATGGCTGCAGCCCTTATATTATAATTAATTAATTTTTGAAGCATAGTTCCTGCTAGTCCTGTTCTAAGGTTAAAAAAATCTTCTGAGAATACTTCATCATGAAGCATTAAGTAGTTGCATCTATGCTCCATACAAGAACCAATAATGTCTAATACATCTTGCTCAGAAGAAATTTGCATTTCTTTTGAAATATATTCAATATATCTTTTGTCATTTTTTTTCACTACTCTATAGTCCATTTTGACTACCTCCTAATCCTTAAATTATAGCTCTCTTTGCTCTAATAATATAGAAATTGTGCTCATCATTTCCTCCATGAATTTTACTCCACCCCATAGCATTATTCTTAGCCTATTTTCACGTTCATAATAATTCATATTAATAGTTGAGTTAGCCATTTTACTATCCTTAGTATTCATAATAGCTATGAGCATATTAGATATTCTCATGTACTCATCCTTATTTATTTCATTAATATCTACAACGGTAGATACATTTGTTTTCTGTTTTCTAGTTCCTACTTCTTCACTAGAAACTGAAAATTTAACATTTTCTTCTCCACTTGTATTTTTACTTTTTATATTAACATTATTTTTCTCCATAAAAACACTTAAATCATGGCCAGAAATTCTCCACTGCTTTCCAACTTTATTAGCTCCAAGCTTACCTTCTGTTATAAATTTTCTTATAGTTTTATGATGCATGCCTAAAATCTCTGCAACCTGATCAATTGTATAAAATTTGCTCTCCACAAAAAACATCCTTTCATAATTACTTTATGAGTGGATTATAATAGATTTTATTGTACTTGTCAATTATATTAGTGTACTTTATTATACTTTATTGTATTTTATTTAACTTTATCAATTTATAAAATTGCTATTTTATATAAATTGTATCAATTAAATTTTTTATTTAAACAGTAAGTTATTATATAGCTTATAGCAATAGCATTTATCTTCTAAATGACATGAACTGCATATCAAACCAAAATAACAAACAATCTCTTTGGTTTCCTCCACTTAACATGAAATAAAAATTCCCCTTTATAATTAATCTTAGTTATATTATAAAGAGGAATATATGACAACTATATGTCGCATATTATTTGAATTGCGGTGTAAAAAAACCGTACAACTCATTTCTGAATAATACGATATTTTCATAAAATATTCGTTTTTTATAATAAGTCATCTTATAAGAAAAATGCGTACTAATTAAATTTTACAGTTATTTTTTTGGCTATGCCTAAATGTAATGTTGTCAGCAGAAGTAATAAATTCTTCTTACTTATGGGAAGATGTCTTTTGTCTTTAAGTGGCAATTATATCAATATGATTACTTATAAGTGAGAAGTATATTAATTTGAGGAAAATTTGAAAATTCATATATATAACTTAAATAAGTACGTATTTTTTATAGTAAATACTCATATAGATATGTTCCTTGACAAGGCTTAGACTAATATGATGTAAAATTTGATATTTTATATACAAAAGATTAATTCTAGCTAATTGTACAAAAATATATTTATTTACTTATTTTGTCTTGAATAGTTCTTTATAACAATATAATTGATATATAATATAGGGATTTGTCTAACATAGAAGATCTATTTTCATCGAATAAAAAATATTAAAGTGTCAAGATTAAGTATCGTGGGGTAAAAATAATTTTAGAGAGAATAATTAATTTGAAAAAGAAATAGCAACTTATGGACAATTATAACAAAAATATGCATCTAAAAACTTATAAAAAATTGGAATATATCAAATTCAAGGTAATGCAGGTGTAGATGTTATTTAAATTATAGAGAGTTTTTAGATAACATAAACAATTTGATAAATTCTTATCCTATAATTTAGCCGTGGAAAGGAGATCAAAATGGATAATAAAATAAATGATAACAAAACAAATGATAATAATGAGGCGTTGAAAATTCTCAGTAATTTGGACTATGAAAAACTTGCTGCTTATATGGGAAAGGCTTTAAGATCAGCAGATTGTCTTTGTCCAAATGGTGGGGCATTACAATATGGTGCTGAAATGGAAAAGACTTCAAGGGCAGCAGATTGTCTTTGTCCAAATGGTGGAGCATTACAATATGGTGCTGAAATGGAAAAGACTTCAAGGGCAGCAGATTGTCTTTGTCCAAATGGTGGGGCATTACAATCTCCTAGTAATTCATAAAACTAAGAATATAATTTAAAATTATGAATTACCCCACAAATAATTATTTAAAAGGTGGATACAATATGATTCCTGTTATAAAAGATAATATTATCATCAGAAATGAATCTCAAGGTGCAGTTATAGTAGATACTGATAATGATAAATACGAGCTTATTGCTCCTATTGAAGCATTTATATTTTCTTTATTTGATGGAACTAAAACAATATACGATATTATTAAATACATAAAAGTGTTAAAAAATGCTCCAGATGAAAAAGAAATTCTAAATGATATTTATGAATTTATTAAAAGTAAAAGTAACTATGTAGAATTAATTCAACATCCGTTGAAAAAAAGTAAAATCCAATATAATCCATTTAATTTTTTATATGCAGATGGTTCATTATTTAAACGTCCCAAAAGACCAGAGAAACCTGTTTATATGAATTTATATATTACTAAGAGGTGTAATTTAAACTGTGTTTATTGTTTTGCAGATGCTGAATATGTATGTAAACAAAATGTAAGAACTCAAAATGATGAAATGTCCCTTGATGTTATATATAAAGTTATAGATCAAATGGCTGAATTAGGAATAAAAAAAACATTAGTAACTGGTGGAGAAGCAACTTTAAGAAAAGACTTAATAAAAATTATACATCGTCTTACGAATTATGGGATAGAAGTAATACTTCCTACTAATGCTTATTCAATGACTGATAAACTAGCCAAAGAACTTAAAGAATTAGGGATCAAAAAAGTTCAAACAAAACTTGACGCTGCTAAACCAGAAACTCAAGATAGATTATCAGGAGTTAATGGAAGTTATGAAAGGCTAATTCAAGGAATTAAAATATTAAAAAAATTCTCTTTCGAGGTTTCTACAGTCGCTGTAGCTACAGCCTGGAATATTTATGAGATTCCAGAAGTAATAAAAATATGTGTAGACTTAAATGTAGATGAAATAAATCCACGAATTTATTCTCCAGGAATATGGGCTTTAAATGGTCGAGGCGGAGAGTACTTGAATCCATCATCTCAATCCATTATGTGGCTTGAAGAACAAATCAGAAATCTTCAAGAAAAATACAAAGGTAAAGCTAATATATCGTCTTTAAACATAGATACACTTTGTAATAGAAAAGAGGGAGAAATATCTACATGTACTGGTGCAATCTCTTCTTGTACTATACTTCAGAATGGATTAGTAGTTCCTTGTGAATTGTTAGCTGATTTTCGTGAAGATTTTATAATGGGTGATGTAAAAAAAGCGTCAATATATGATATTTGGAATTCACAGAGCACTAGAGAATGGATTTATCGTGGAAATAATATGTTAAGCGAACTATGTTCATCATGTGCTGAAGTTGAAAAATGCAAAGGAGGATGTCCATGGAAAGCAATAGTATCATACGGGAAATGGGAATGTGACCCATTTTGTTTTAAAGCACCTGTGCATACAAAGATTCCATTCCCTAAAGTTGAGAAAATAATTTAACTATTATGCAGCTTATATTTTATAAATAAAAACTCTGTATAAATAGGAGATTTATGGAGTCACAACAAACCTTTATACTGATATTTTATTTTATATCTTAACTCAGTGTAAAGAGGTTTGTTGTAATTCCAAGAGTCTAAATGATATTGAAATAAGATTTAAATCTAAGCAAAGTGAAGAATTTATTAGATTTCATCTAAAATGAAGGGGTTATCGGATTTAAATAAATCTATATTTTTATTTTAAAGCAAAACATACAATTCATATTTTCCATTTGTTTTATTCAAATGGTTCGTATGGAATACAACTTTCTTTTGTTACTTCATGTTCAGCCTGATATGAGGCAATTTATTCCTGTAAAATTAACCACTCTGTTAATTTTTGATTGTATAATCGTTGAAAATATTCGTCTGAAAAAGATTCTACTTGTTCTCTTCTTCAAAAGGCAAGTGAGCGCTGGTTTTCTGATATAATTCATACCATTATTTAGTGAAATAGTTCATTGTTTTAATCTTCTCCTGACCAAATAAAAATAATTATTACTTCGTAATATTTTACTATCATGAAGTAATTATAGCATATTTTGTAAATACCGCACTATTCAATTTTCAAAGAACACTCTTTATTAATTACTTCGTCATTTAATCAAATTGTGACGTAAAAAATATCCCAAATTCATCTCTAAATAGTGCGATATTCTATTATGTTTTTAACTTAATAATGTACAAACTAATAAGCTCATCAACAAACTGAAATTTATTTTTTATCTTTTTTGTTTATAGCAACTAAAGCGCATAAAAGAGCAGCGCCTATTGTAATCCAAATGGCAATATTCATTTGAAATTTCCCCTGTAAAATTCTAATTTAGAATCAATTATACATAATAAAAATACCGTAAAATTCACTTTCAGAATAATAGGGTATTTTTATAAATAATCCATTTATAACTTTTCTATTTTTGTTGCATATATAAGGTATTAGGATAAAATCCAAGCTCCTTATAAAAACATATCGTTGATTCATTCTCCTGGGACACAGTTACCCCAATCACTTTACAATTCATTTCCTTCATCCATTCTATGTGTTTGGATGCAAGTTGCCTCCCGATTCCATTACCTCGATTACTCTCATCAACATGCAGTGATTGAAGCTCTCCCGTTCCATCCACTATGGTTGATATACAATATCCTATATATTCATCATTGCTTTTAGCCACAGTTATTTTCATTGTATCTTTATTAAATATAGAAAAAGCCTTTATTCTTTCATCAAAGTTAATGGAGTGATATGATTCTTTAAAGTATTCTGAACTATTCTGATGATATAACCTATTCTTTTCCCAAAGGTTCTTGATGATATCAATGTCATTATAAGAAATATCGAAAATCTCACTCATAATTATCTACTCCTTAATATATTTATTACATATAATTATACAATTGTGATCAAAACATGTCCATTTTATCCATATTGTAACATAATTTCGAATACTGTATTATTCAATTTTCAAAAAACATTTTTTACTAATTAGTTCATTCTATATTTTAAATCTGACGTAAAAACACCCCAAAATTCAAAATTGAATACTGTGGTGTTTATAGGGGTACAATGCTAAAGCTTAATATATACTCTGGAAAATAAATTTTCTGTAAAAACAGATTAACCCCTTAAAAATTAAGGATTAATAATTAAAAATGAAAAATTTAGGATGAAATTCACTAAAAGTAAATTTCTAAAATGAAGCTTATTTAAAAAAACTCCAGAGGTTTTAACGGTGCAGTTCTAGCCACAATTCTTCATTATTCATTCTTAATTTTTAATTCATTGCAAAAATTTTATTATGGAAATTAAAATCATGTATAAGTTAAATTTTCATTAAGGAACCGTATATATAAATTGTTTATTTTTTAGTTGTTGCATTAAATACAAATAATGCGCCACAAGGTTTCTACTCTAATTGAGAATTAATGAAGATTTTTTAATTGCTGAGAAGATATCTTTTTTATAAGCTTTTCTGGATTTACTATTTTACCTAAATTGTATTTTTTCCCTTCTTTCTCTATTTTCACTACATCTCCTGTATCTAATACTGCTTTTGAAAACTCATCTGGAGTTATATTAGGATTTACCTGGCAGCATAAAGTATATAAAGCTGATACATAAGGAACAGCCCAACTAATTGCACCGTCTCTATAAAATACATAATCTGAGCTTCCTGTAGGTGATGCAGTACACCTGCTGCCCATTGGTACCGCCAAGGTCTTTTCTATATTAAATGTTTCGTAATTTTTTAAAAATTCATCTTTCCAAAATAAATCTGGTTCATAATTTTTAAAATCATCTGAACTTTTCATGCTTTCTCTTTCAAGTCCCCCCAATTTAACTCCATAATGTTTTTCAAAGTTTGAAGAAACCACCAATATGCCTTCATCTTTAGCTCTTTTTACTGATGACTCTAACTCATTAACTCCTTTTTCACCTTTATTCCATCCTATAGACATAGAAATGACTCTTATCTTTTTTTCTTTAGGTAGAGTTTTATTTATTTCTATGATTCTATCTATAGCTTTCGCTAAATACTTAAAATCACTACGAAAACCAGTTACCATACTACTTACAGTAAATTTTCCTGGAGTATTTGCAATATAATATAAATCTGCTTCTGGTGTAACACCTACAGTTTTTCCCACTGCAATAGAGCTAACAGCTGCACCATGCATAGATGCATCATCATCTTCATAATTATGAATTTCTTCATAAAACTTTAATCTCTCTTTATATTCTTCATGATTAACTAAAAGAGTTTGATCGATAATAGCCATGCTAACTCCTTTTCCTGTAATGCCCTTTTCATGAAGTTTTCTTAAATTTAATCCTGGATTTTTTCCATATTCCATAATAGTTTGTCTATCAAATTCTTTTGGAATATCAGAAGGCCATTTTGTTTTACTATCAAAATCTGCATACATTAAGTCCTTTAAGTTATTTTTAACATTAAGTTCTGATAAATCATAGCTTCTTAAATCAACCTGCCACAGTTCTTCTAAGTTTTCATCATATTTAGGAAGTTCTTTAAGATTTCCTCTTTTATAATCCACAGCATTAGGTACTCTAGCTATTCCATTATTTCCCTCGACCTTAGAATCTACATATTTACCTAGTGGAAAATTGAAGGCAAATATTAAAAATACTCCTAAAATAATAACAAGTATAAAAAATATTTTCTTTTTCATAATCCACCTCCCTTGTTACCTTCATTTTAGTACTAATAAACATATGAAGAAATCGAAAGAGGTTAAATTTATCTTACATTTACCTTACGTCTATATCTTATACTTACCATAGTGCCAACTCCAACTTTTGCTTGAACAGTTACATTGCATTTTATTTGAATTACGACGTAAAAGCACCGCACAATTCAGATTTGAATAATACGGTGCTCAAGTAAATTATTCGTTTTTTATAGTTAAATCATTTAATAAGAAAAAAACAGATTAATAAATCATCTGCTAAATATATGGTTTAGTAGCAGATTGAGCCTCTTGCCCCATTGCTTTCAATAAAGATAAGCCAATTTCTCTTGCAGCTATTACTGATTCTCTAACAGCATCTGACTCTCCAGTAACTGTTATAATTACTTCGTTTGTGTGTGCTGTTCCTACATCTGGACTTGCATATGTTACCATCTCAATATTTGCAGTTTTCATTGCTGTATCTGCCATTACTAAACCGATGCCAGCTGGAGCACCAGCAATTATCCCAAAAGCTTTTCCAATTGGAGCACCAAATGCTTTTTCTGACGCCAAGCTTGCTCTTGCAGTGTATGAAAGCTCCAAGTGTCCTGAATCACATGCATAAACATCTCCAAAAGTTCTATCTAATTCTTTAAGCGCAATTTCTACTGCTCTTCTTGCATCTGTTACGTCTTCTGCTGCCAGAATTATTAAGCACCCATGTCCTGCTCCACCCTTTGTATCTCTTGGCATTTCAATCTTTACTACTTCTGTATTAGTAGCTTTTACAGCCTCATCTGCTGCCATAATATGTGGTCCTGCCCCTGTTCTTGCACTAATTATTCCTATAGACTTATATTTTTTATCTAATCCCATTTCTTCATGAAGAGAACAATCAACATTAGCTATTACTAAGCCAATGGTATCTCCAATTGCTGTTCCTACAAATTCTGTTATTGATGATGGTGTATTCATTGTTAGTACCTCTCTTTTCTGCCACATTATTATTTTCACTTACTTGAACAACTTCCTTACTAAGTGTTTTTTCTACTACTGTTTATATAATTTTGTTCAAAATATATAGTTTGGTAATCATTACTTCTTGGATATATTTTATTTGAATTACTATTTTGATTTTACTAAAGGTAATTATATCATAATTTTTATTAGTAAAGATAATTACCTTTCCAAATAAATATGAAGTAATTCGACTTTTTCACAGCGTATTATTCAACTCTCAAAAAACATTGTTCGTACTCTCAATTTTAGTAGTTATGTCGTCTAATAGCCAAATTGCGTCATTATATAATTTATTAGTCTTTAATAGATGATATTATTTTAGCTTTGTAGATAATATGGTTATGATGTGATCCTTCCAAACTGGAAAAGCAATTTGTTTTATACCATATTCTTTTATATATTTCATTGCTCATCATATCGTATGAGCAAACACTGCTCGCCCCTACACAAAATATATTTATTTTTTATAAAATACTTACTAAATTTAATATAGAATCTTTAAATTAACTCGTTGTGCTAGTTAATCACTAGCAATATTTACAAATAGAAAAACTCTAGCATTTTTGCTAATCTATCATCAAAAGAACCAACAATCAATGATAGGAGGAAAGCAATATGCTAGAGCTTAATAAAAATTCTACCATAACAATAAACAACTTAAAAGATTTTATTACTGTCATTTATGTTATAATTGACGATATTTACCAAAAAGTAACTCCAGCATACATAAAGTATCGCCGTAATATTGATAAAGCAATAATGTCAGATAGTGAAATCATAACTTTATCCTTAGTGGGTGAACTTTTAACTATTGATTCCGAAAAAGCATGGTTTGGATTTTCTCGAAAAAATCTAAGAGATTTATTTCCTAAATTTTGCACTAGAACAAGATTTCATAGAACTAGAAAATCTCTTTTTAAAGTAGTTGAAGTTATTCGTAAGGAACTAACAAGTTTCCTTAACTATCAACATGATCAGGTTAGAATCATAGATAGTATGCCTATACCAGTATGCGCTTTTGGTAGAGCACACTTTCACAGATCTTTTAAGCCGGAGGCTGCCTACGGTAAATGCGCTTCCAAGAAACAAACTTACTATGGTTTTAAATTACATGCTGTCATAGCTCTAGATGGATATATATCAGATTTCATCTTAACTCCAGCTGATACAGACGATAGAGTCGCAGTATGGGACTTAACAGCTATCGCTCCATTTACAACAGTTATCGGAGATAAAGGCTATATTGGAGAAAGTTTAGCTTTACATTTGAAATCTGAAAATCACATAAACCTAGTAACTATAAAACGTACTAACTCTAAAGTTAAAGTTTCAAAACAGTTCAGGCGAATGATTTTTAAAGCTCGTCGAAGAGTTGAAACTTCTTTTTCTCAGCTTTCTGGACAATTAAATATCCAAAGAGTTTTAGCAAAATCTATGTGGGGACTAGTTTCTAGAATAACAAATAAAATTTTAGCCCATAATCTTTGTTTTTTCATAAATAAAATCTTAAATATTAATCCTAATATTGCGAAAATCAAAGATTTAATATTTGGATAAAACTTTTTAAAAGAACATTTTAAATTCTTAGGATTACTATGCTAATTTACTGTGGAATAATAATCCTATTAATGAAAAATTATCTTTTAGCACAACAGGTTAATTTAAATAGTATATATTTTAATATTATTTAAAATAATGAACCATCCCTTAACTATGATAAAATGATTAGTAAGGGGGTAAGTGTTATGGGTAAAAAATTTAATTGTATGATTTGTGGAGAAGAATTGTCATATTTAAATGAAAGTAAGGAAATGGAATGCTATTATTGTAAGAAAAAGATTCACTCTAATGCTAGCTGTAAGAATGGGCATTATGTTTGTGATAACTGCCATAGTTTAGATGCTTTTGAAGTAATTAAGAATTATTGTGTATCAAGTACAAGTGTTAATCCTTTAGAAATTGCAATGGATTTAATGAAACATCCATCTGTAAAAATGCATGGACCAGAACATCATTTCTTAGTTCCATCAGCATTACTAACAGCTTATTTAAATAAAACTTCTGAAAGAGAAAAACTGTCAAAATTACTTCAAGAGTGTGAAAAAAGATCTAAAAATGTTTTAGGGGGATTTTGTGGATTTTATGGATGCTGTGGTGCAGCTGTAGGAACTGGTATTTTTATGAGTTTAATTTTAGGAGCAACACCATTATCAAAGGAAAAGTGGGGACTATGCAATCTTATGACATCAAAAAGCTTAGAGGCTATAAGTTCCTTTGGCGGACCAAGATGCTGTAAAAGGGACTCATTTTTAGCTATTGAAACATCTATTGATTTTATTAAAGAAAATTTAAATATAGAATTAGAAAAAAATAAAAATACATACTGTAATTACAGTAAAATAAATAGTGAGTGTTTAAAAGAAAATTGCAAATTTTATAATATACCTGAAATAAAATAATTTCTTTAATATATTTCTAACTAGCAATATAATTGCTAGTTATGTAGCGAACACTGTTCGCCGCTACAGTATCAATTTTAAATTTCTCAGTGATAACTGAGAAATATCCACAATTGTGAATTGCGCATTGTGAACTGTGAATTGAATCTTAATGCAGATATCAATAAGTGCTAACTATTTTTAGAGATAGATTAAATTTAGGAGTGATATATCCATATAGGTGCTATAATACGGCTTTAGAGATTAGAATTGTAATCCTCTAAAGTCCTATTTTGTTATATTGCAAAATAATTTTTTGTCTATCAATAATTTGCGAGAATTACAATATTTATATTAAATGAGGTATAATAAATTATAGTTTTTTAAAAGAATATTTATAAAAATAACTTTTATGTATATTAAAAAAATAAATAATATTTTAAATTTGAATGTCTAAAAACTAACAAAGTGAGGTAAATTATGTATAACTTAAACTTAGAAAAAATAAATTTAAATAAAGATAGAGATGTTTTGGAAGTTAAAAATTTTTTAAAAGAATTTAATTTAGATTTAGATAAAGACATAGATTATACTGTAGTTATTAGACAGAACGATGAAATTAAAGCTACTTGTTCTAAAGCGAAAAGTGTCTTTAAGTGTTTTGCAGTATCAGAGGAGTTAAGAGGAGAAGGTGTTTCTGCTATCCTTTTAAATGCACTTAATGACAAATTGTTTGAGGAAAACATATATCATAGTTTTATATTTACCAAACCAGAGAATATAGAAATCTTTTTAGGATTAGGATATAAACTTATAGAAAGAGTAGAAAAAGTAGCGCTACTTGAAAATGGAATATATAATATAGATTCTTATTTACATAAAATATCTAAGAAGTATAACTTAGAAGAGAAAAGAGAAAGAAGTTCATTAGTTATGAACTGTAATCCTTTTACCACAGGTCATTTATATTTAATTGAAGAGGCATCTAAAGTTAGTGAAGAAGTTTTAGTATTTATAGTAGAAGAGAATAAATCATTATTTCCTTTTGAGGTAAGATATAACTTAGTAAAGAGTGGAACTGAACATTTAAAGAATGTTAAAGTTTTACCTGGGGGAGAATACATTATATCTTCTGCCACTTTTCCGTCTTATTTTTTAAGGAAAAAAGATGATATATTGAGTGCTTATACATCATTAGATGGAAAAATTTTTGGAAAATACTTTTGTAATAAATTTAACATAAATAAAAGATTTTTAGGCCAAGAACCTTATTGTGAAGTTACAAATCAATATAATAAAAGTTTAAAAGAAATACTTCCACTATTTAATGTAGAAGTCATAGAGATTATTCGTAAAGGCTATGAAGATATAGCTATAAGTGCTTCAGTGGTTAGAGAATTAATTAAGGAAGGAAATATGAATAAAATTAAAGAAATTGTTCCAAAGGTAACCTATGATTTTTTAAATACGAAAGAAGGAGTTGAAATAAGGGAGAGAATTAAATTATCCAATTCTCCTCATTAGATTATGAATAAAGAAGAAATGTTAAAAGTAGACGAATTATTAGAAGCAAGAGAGGAAAGAGTTTCATTTATTGAAAAACTTATAAATGAATATAACGCTCCTGTAGTTTGTGCTAGAAGTAACTATCCAGGGCTTAATAAAGCTAATGAAATTACAGAAAAACTTATGGAAATAGCGGATAAAGTGCTTATAGAGAAGCTAGATGATAAAACAATATTTAAAACTAAAATGACCACTGCTGAAGGATATATAATTATATTAGTAGTGGAAGGAGATGCTATAGAAATTAAGAAAACTACTGTAGAAATAGAGCATTCTCATTCATTAGGTAGATTTTTAGATATTGATGTTTATGATAAAGAAAATAATAGTTTAAGTAGGGAACACTTAGGCTATTATAGAAGAAAATGTTTTATATGTGATGAAGATGCACAGATATGCGTTAGAAATAAAAATCATCATATAGAAGAAATAAAAGATCACATAAGAATAAGTGTTAGAGATTATATGGAGAACAATGATGTGTAAAACCTATAGTATAAATAATATAGCTTTTAAAATAAGCAGCTTTGCAGTAGAGTCTATGCTTTACGAAATAAGCTGCTTTCCTTCTCCAGGACTTGTATCACCTATATCTAGTGGGGCTCATAATGATATGGATTATTATACTTTTATACAAAGCACCTCTGAGCTTATAAAATATATGATTTTATTTGCAGAAGAAGGATATTCAAAAAATACTGCTAAAGAAATTTTTCAAAGTATAAGAGAAGTTGGAATAGAAGCTGAAAATTCAATGTTTAAAAAAACTAAAGGAATTAATACTCATAAAGGCATGATTTTTCTTTTAGGAATAGCTGTTGCGGCCACTACAAAAGCAATACATGATAAAAAAACTTTTAATGACATAAGAAATATAATAAAGGAAATGACTAGTGGAATAGTTGAAAAGGAATTAAAAAATATAGATAAAAACAAAAAGCTAACCTATGGAGAAAAATTATATATCAACTATGGAATTGAAGGAATAAGAGGACAAGTCGAAAGGGGATTACCTTTGGTTTTTGATTATGGATTAAAAATATTCAAAGAAACCTATGAACTAAGTTTTAATGATAGGCTAATTCACACATTAATAGCTTTAATGGGAAGAGTAGATGATTCTAATATACTTCATAGACATTCCTTAGAAATGTTAAAAGATGTAAATAGACAAGCTAAAGAAATAATAGAGCTAGGTGGTATGAGAACATTAAAGGGAAGAGAAAGTATTCTATCTATGGAAAAAGAATTTATAAGTCTTAGAATAAGTCCAGGGGGATGTGCTGATCTACTAGCAATCACAGTATTTTTTTATTTAATAGAAGAATATTTTAAAGAATTAAGTATTGAAGAGTAATAATAAACAATTGTATTTAAAAAGAAATTTTTAAAAAAGCACGTAACTTTAATAGAAGCAAGTTCGTATTAATTATATAAAGCGAGGTAAAATGATGGCAAGAGTTGATGCCTTTGAAGATATTAACTTAGTCAACAATGTGTTGAAGGGGGATGTGGATAGCTTCAATACAATTGTTAGTAAGTATGAACTTATGGTGCTAAAATTTGTTTATAATATGTTAAAACAAAAGGAAGCATCAGAGGATATAACCCAAGAAGTCTTTATTACTATATATAATAAACTTTATATGTATGATAAAAAGTTTAAATTCTCAAATTGGATACTTCAAATTGCAAGAAATAAAACTATAGATTATATAAGAAAATATAATAAAACTTATGAAACTAATATAGATGAAGCTTATGACTTATCATCAAAGGAGATGTCACCAGAACAAATAGCAGAATATAAGGAAACGAAAGAAGATATAAAAGAATATATTGATAGTTTAAATGAAGATGATAAACAAATACTAATTTTAAGATATTCTGAAAATCTTACTTTTGGTGATATAGCAGAACTACTAAACATGACAGAGTCAACGGTAAAGCGGAGATACTATAGAATAAGAGAAAAATACAAAACTTATGTTAGTGAAAAAGAGGTGAAGTATAAATGATGAATTGTGATTTATTTAAAAACAAAATATTAGAATATATTCATGGTACTTTATCAGAAGATGATGATAGAGAAATGGAGAATCACATTTCAAACTGCGAAAGCTGTAGAAGTTTATACGAAGAAGAACTAGCCTTAGAGGACGCTTTTACAGATGTTTTCAGTATTGATGGAATTGAATTTAAAAGCTCAAAAGAAACAATTATGAATTCCATAGATAAAAATAAATATAAGAATACTATAAATAATAAGCTTCATTATAGTTTTAAAAAACACAGCAAAAAGTATATGGGTGTTGCAGCAGCATTACTAATAGGAATCTTTATGATACCAGTGGTTTTCAAAGGAAACTCTAAAAAGCCAGAGATTATGACTAAGAGTGCTGCAGAGGAATATTCTTCTTTTCAAGAAAATTCTATAACAGAAGATTCTAATATAGGGAATAAGGAATCAAAGGATAAGTCTTTTAAAGCATTAGAAAATATATCTTTATTTAATATGAACGAAGTAGATTTAAATAAAAAGCTAGAATTTTCTACACCATGGAAAACAACAGTTGATGGTCAATTTGAAGCAGCTATTGAAGGAAGAGGTGCATATGGTAAAGAAGAAGGCATAGGAACTATATTTGTAAAAGATTTAGTTAACAGTAAGATGTATGAATTTAAATTAGCTGATGAAACTGCACAGCAAAGTCCGTTATATATAGAATGGTATGATAATAAAAAGTTAATTGTTATTACTGGTTTAGGATATGGAAGATTAGAAACAGGAGATAAAGCTATTTTATTAAATGTGAAAAATAACAGCTATATTCCAATGTATGAAGCTCAAAATCCTAGAGAAAGATTAATAGCAATCAGTCCTGAAGGAAATAATTTAAGAATAAAGTCAATACACTATGTTGATGATATATTAAATAAATATGAAGATAAAGAGAAAATAATAGAGGATTATACTCCAGGAGATTTAATAACAATAGAATAAATAATTTATGGAAGTTAATAATTTAGCTTCCTTTTTATTATTTTATTCTTGTTTAAGGAATTTTTATATAAAATAATATTATTAGAGTAAGAAATAAGTTTTTGTTTATTATGATAATATAGGAATCAAATGTAAAAGCTTAAAAAAATTTATTTTGAAAACTTCAAAGCTATTGATAGTGGAGTTTTAAACATAATTTTTTATTAAGTATAAAGTATCTTAATTCTTTATTTTTTATCACGATGATATAGTTAGAAAGATTAATTATACAAATAAATATTTTGCTTCTATACGGTAATTTTAAAATTAAGTGTAGCTAGTAAAATTATGGTATAATTGACTTATAACTAGGTAAGAAGTGCGGTGAAATCATGGAGAAATCTAAGAAAAATTATATGAAAGCAATGAATTATTATTATGAAGGGAACTTCGAAAAAGCATTAATCTATTGTGAAAAAAGTTTAGAGTTAGGAAGGGGAAATTCAGCAGCATTAAATTTAAAAGGACTTTTGCTCTATCTAAAAGGTGATTTAGAAGAGGCGAGAAATCAATGGAAGATTAACTATAGATTAAATAATGATGATGTAGCTAGAAAGTATTTGGAGGATAGCAATAAAGATAAAGAAAATCTTAAACTATTTAATGAAGGAAAAGCTGCCTTTGCACAACTTAAAATAAAAGAGGCACTAGAACTTTTTAAGAACTGTGAAAAATCTCATTTTAATTTTATAAATTTAAATAATTATTTAGCTCAATGTTATATAAAATTAGGTCAATATAATAATGCAGAGAAACATATTAATGAAGTATTAAAAACAGATAAAAATAATAAAATGGCAACAGAAACTGTTAAATTAATGAATGATTTAGGTGTAATTAAATATAAGAAAAAATATTCTAATAAAATTTTAGTAGGATCATCTATTACTTTAATTTTATTAATTTCTTTATCTATATATACTTTTATTAAAGTAAGTTATAATAAAAATAACTTAATAGTAGAAGATAATAATAAGAAAAATAATGATCAGAAACAAGAATTAAGCGTAAAAGAAGAAAAAGAGGAAGAGATAAATAAAAATAAAGTAGAAGAAAATAAAAAAGAGGAGAATAAATTTCCTTTTGAAGAACTAAAAGTACATATAGACAATAGTAAATATGATGATATAATAAAAATTCTAAAAGGTTATAAAAATAGTGTACTTAATGATAATGAAAAACAAATGTATATAAAAGCTTCTAACTTTATAAACAAAGAAGCTATAAAAGTTTATTATGATAAAGCAGAAGAATTTAGAAATAAGGGTGATTATAAAAATTCTATAAAAGAATTAGAAAAAATATATGAATTTAGTGAAGGAAATTATTTATATGAGCATATAATATATATGCTAGCATTAAGTTATGAAAAAGAAAGTGATATAACTACTTCTATAAAGTATTATGAAATTTATGCTAATAAATTTAAAGATGGAGATTATATAGAAAATGTAATTTATAATTTAGCGGTTTTAAATGAGAATACTAATATTGAAAAATCTAAGAAATATGCCAATGAAATAATAAATAAATTCCCTTACTCACAATTTAATAATTCTAAAATAGAAAACATTTTAAGATAAATTAAAGCATATAAAATAATTAGTTGATAATTATATAAAATTTTATAAGGTTATCAATAATAATTATTATTAATTGCAAATTACTATTGATAAATATGTGAATTTGTATTAAAATTTATAGTAATTTAAAGTTAATATAAATTCTAAAAATCATTAAGGCATCTTCAAAAAATAATAGACCAGTATGTTAGCCTATTTTCCATCATACTGCGTTGTCAGAACCCTTCCATAGCGCCACTATGAGCGGAACCTGACGCCTTGTCTGATATAAAATATACTAACATCTTTAGTTTATTATTTTCTTTCAGATACCTAAAATAAAAAGAATTTATAATTTACAATTAGAAGATAATAATAACATAGTTATTATTACAAAATATTGATTTGAATTGGAGGAGTATTTTAATGTTAGAATTAAGAGAAGATAATTTTAAATTAGAGTTAGCTAATACAGATAAACCAGTTGTTGTTGATTTTTGGGCTTCTTGGTGCGGACCATGTGAAATGTTAAGACCTGTTATTGAAGAACTATCTCAAGAAATGCCAGAAGCAATATTTGCTAAAGTTAATGTTGAAGATAATTCTGCATTAGCTAGAGAGCATAGAGTAATGAGTATACCAACAATTAAAATATTTAAAAATGGTGCTGTTGTAGAAACATCAGTTGGATTTAAACAAAAAGAGGAATTAAGAGCTATAGTTGAAAAACATGTATAAAAAGAGCGTGACTTAGGGTCACGCTTATTTTATGTATAAATAGCATTATTTTTAAATAATAATGATAAAATAGAATTTAGAGTTTGTAGAAATATATAAGAAAATAAAGGTAGATAATATTACTACCTTTTTAAGCTAGAGTTCATACAAAGAATTTGGTATACTTTTAAACACTTCTATAGATTTAACATCAAATTTTATCATAGTATCTTGTTCTAATGAGCTTACGTTTTTTGAAGGCAATATAATTAATGTTAGTAAAACCAATCCAATTACTAAATTATTTTTCATTAAACTCATCACCTCTTTATCTGATATTTTTACCCTAATGTTAAAAATCATGCATAGATTTTATAAAAAAAGTGAAAGTGTATATAGTTTATAGGAAAATTTAAGAGATAATTTGGATGATAAATTTTTTATAAAACGCCCTTAATTCCTTGAAAATTAAGAATTAATTTAGAAAACTCCAGAGTCAAAGCCTTTGGAGTTTTAACCATAACTTCCCATATTTTATCCTTAATTTGCATTTATGAATAAGAATTTTGGTTATGGAAATTAAAATCATGTATAAATTAAATCTTGGCTGTGAAACTCTATATTTAGATTAAGGTAGGTACACTTTTAAGTTTTTTATAAAAGCTTTTAAATTTACTATAGTGAGTTTCTGCGCTACTTAGATGTTTTTTTGGTGTTATATATAGAGATTCATAAAAATCGCTATCAGTTTTTTCATTTTTAGCATGGACTTTTTCCATAGATAATGAGTACTTAAAATTTTGAAGATAATTATAATATTCCTCTATAGAGGCATCTAATTCTTCATAAGATTTTAATCCATTATTAGGTACTGAAATATTTTTTAAGCTGTCTTTTAAAGTTTTTAAAGAAGTAATTTGATTATCAATATCAGAAATAGCTAATTCATAAGTTATAATATTATTTCTAGCCTTTAAGGATAGAGGCGAAAAATCTACTTTTAAATTATCATAATAACTACTAATGTTATCCATAGCATTTATAAATAGTGTATTTTGATCATCGTTAACTTCTTTTTCTCTAGTGGAATTAAAAGCTGATAAACAATAATTAGTAATATTATCAATGGCAAAAAAACTTGACTTTAATATAGATATAGCATTTTCACTAAAGATAGAATAATAATTTGAAGCAATAGTATAATAAGTTTTCAAATTTTTAGCTGCTTTCTCTATATCATTTCCTGCTGGATTTTTTAACATAGCTTCCATTTGTATATACATAAGTATATTATTTTCCACTCCATTTCTTAAGCTATCTAATTTTTCAGGATCATATTCTTGAATATTGATATCATCCTTTATTTTATTTAATTCGTTAACCATTTCAGGAATTATTTTTAAAGATTTGTTTACATTGATACTATCCTTTACTATAAAATCATTACATCTATCATTTATTGTGTTGATTTCTTTCAAAGCATTATCAATATAATTTACTTGTGAATCTATAGTTCTTTCCTTAAAAAAATTATAGCTAAAGCAGAATAATGATATAGCTGCAACAACAATCACCAAATAGTTTAAAAATACTTGCTTTTTATCCTTGATTTCTATATTCATGAAATCATCCTCCTAATTTTAAAAGTTTATTAATTTTTAAAAGTATGTTTTGAATTTAGATATTTGAAAATAATTAGTTATTTTATATTGCACAAAAAGTTAGATTACAAAGTTATAGAGTACATAGTTTGTAAACATTAGAATTATTATTTTTAAATATGCTTATACTTACAACATAGGATACTATTCTAAAAATAAAACAATATTTTTTGATCTATTGTAACTATAGTCACTTGAGAATAGAGTTATTACTTTTTTATATTGTTATATTAAGGAGTGAGGAAAAATATTCATAAATTATAAATTCATTATTTTACTAAATAAAAATAAACTTACAATGTATTATAAATAAAATTATTAGTGTATAATTATAATTAGGAATTATAGTAAGAGGTGAGGCAGCAATGGAGGGTTTAAATTTTATAATAAATAGCTTAAAAGGATTTGATATATTTTCACTTATAGATATTTTGGCGGTTTCTGTAATATTTTATAAAGGGTACACACTTATAAAAGAAACAAGAGCTGTACAACTCTTAAAAGGTGTATTACTTATATTTTTATTAATCCCTATAAGCGAGTTTTTCAATTTAACAATGCTTAATTATATTTTAAGCAATACAATCACAATTGGATTAATTTCTGTTGTTATTATTTTCCAACCTGAAGTGAGAAAAGCATTAGAGCACATAGGAAGAACTTCTTTTATGGATAAGATAATTTATGAAGATGAAGAAATTATGAATAATGTTGTTAATGAAATTGTTGATGCTGTAGAAGAGTTGGCTAAAGAAAAAACAGGGGCGCTAATTGTAATTGAACAAAAGACAGGACTTGGAGATATTATAAATACTGGTACTCAAATAGATGCAGTGGTTTCTTCTGCATTACTTCAAAATATATTTGTTGTAAACACTCCTCTACATGATGGAGCTACAATCATTAGGAATGATAGAATTGTATCAGCAGGATGTTTCCTTCCACTTACTAATAATGACAAATTGAATAAGCAGTTAGGGACAAGGCATAGAGCAGCTATAGGTGTTACTGAGATAACAGATGCACTTACAATTATAGTTTCTGAAGAAACAGGTGTTGTATCTTTAGCTGTAAACGGACGATTGCTAAGACACTATGATAAAGATAAGTTAAAGAGTATTCTTGTTAAGATAATGAAGAGTAGACATAAAACGGAAGTAACATTTAAAGAGAGGGTTAGAGTATGGATAAAGAGAAAAGACAAGATATCTTAATTAAAATTTGCTGTATCATAGCCTCATTTGCATTATGGTTTTATATAAGAGGTACAGAAAATCCTATTACAAGTCATTCAATAAAAAATATACCAGTACAAGTTTTAAATACAGAAGCTTTAGCTCAAAATAATTTAGTGTTACTACCTGACCAAAGTTTTAAAGTTAATTTAAATGTAAAAGGACCAGCATCAGCTGTTTACCATATAGATAAAAATAAAGATTTTAAAATTGTAGTAGATTTAAGTAAATATGCTCTAAAAGCAGGAAAAAATACTATACCTATAGAGATAAATGAGAGCCCGAGCACTGTAAGTATAGTGAGTGAAAATTTATGGATAGATGTACAGATTGATACTTTAAAAGAAAAAGAGGTAGCAGTTATACCTGATGTACAAGGAGAGCTAACTCCAGGAGCATATAAAGAGGAGCCAGTTATTTCTCCATCAGTTGTAAAGGTAAATGGACCATCTAAGTATGTAGATATGGTACAAGGCGTATTAGGGAAAATAGATGTTACTAATATGGATAGAGATGTAGAAAAAGTTGTTGAATTAATACCAATTGATGGCGAAGGAAAAGCAGTAAATAATGTTACATTATCAGCTTCTACTGCAACAATAAGAATACCAATAAAAAAAGGTAAATCGGTGCCAATACGAATTAACACTACTGGGGAAGCACCAAATGGAGTAACAATTGAAACTATGGATGTTAATCCAAAAAATGTTGAGATAACAGGCGTTAGCGACGCGGTAAATAATATAGCTAGTTTATCAACAGAGCCTATAGATTTAAGCACTATAAATGCTGATACCACTCTAGATGTACATCTGGAAGTACCTGAGGGTGTTAGAATATCAAATGATATTATTACTGTAAAAGTTAAGTTCACTTTAAATTTGAAGAAAAAATCAGAGAAAAGCTTTAATATAGGCATAAAACAGCTCAATGTTCCAGAAAAATCAACGGTGACTCTAGATAAAGATACTTTAGAATTAGTGTTATCTGGTTATGAGGAAGATTTAAATAAGGTGACTCCAGAAGCTATTACTGCAACTTTAGATTTAAAAAATTTAAATGAAGGAGATCACGATGTTCCAATAGTTATTTCTGGTATTCCAGAGAACTTAACAAAAGTATCACAAAATATACAAACCGTAAAAGTAAACATTAAGAAAACTACGGAGGGAAGTAACGATAATGTGGATTCGAGTGAATAACCTAATCCTAGATATAGAAGAGGATATTAATTTATTAAAAACAAAAGCAGCTAAAAGGTTAAAAATAAAAGAAAATCAAATAAAAGATTTTAGAATTTCTAAAGAATCTATAGATGCACGTAAAAAGAATTCTATAAAATTTAATTACTGCGTTGAAGTTAACTGTGACAATATGGAGAAAATTGTATTAAAGGCTGATAGTAGCGATGTTAAAATAGAAAAGAAAAAATATAATGCAGAAATTGAATTTGGAAATGAAAAAATGCATAGTAGACCAATTATAGTAGGTATGGGACCAGCAGGACTTTTTGCTGGTCTTCTTATGGCTCAAAAGGAATATAAACCTATAATAGTTGAACGGGGGCAAGATGTAGATAGCAGAAGTGAGTCTGTGAATAATTTTTGGATTAAAGGAAAATTAAATACAGAGTCCAATGTCCAATTTGGAGAAGGTGGAGCAGGTACTTTTTCCGATGGAAAATTAACAACAAGGATTAAAGATGATAGATGTGATTATGTTTTAGAAGAATTAGTTAAGGCAGGAGCACCGGAAGAAATACTATATATGGCAAAACCGCATATAGGAACAGATATATTAAAGTCAGTGGTTAAGAATATAAGAGAAACTATTATTAAATTAGGTGGAGATGTATTATTTAATTCTAAACTGGAAGATTTAATCATAAAGAATAATAAAGTAGAAGAGGTAATTGTAAATGGACAAAAAATACCTTGTGAAGCATTAATATTAGCTATAGGTCATAGTGCAAGAGATACCTATGAAATGCTTTTTAAAAGAGGAGTATTTATGACACCGAAGCCTTTTGCTGTAGGAGTTAGAATAGAACATCTTCAAAGTTTAATAAATGAAAATCAATATGGAAAGTATAAAGACCACCCTAGGCTAAAAGCTGCAGAATATAAGTTGACTTATAATAGTAAAAATTTAGATCGATCTGTTTATAGTTTTTGCATGTGTCCTGGTGGTCAAGTAGTTGCTGCTACTTCCGAGGAGAATACAGTAGTAGTTAATGGAATGAGCAATTATAAAAGAGATAGTGATAATGCTAATTCTGCTATAGTGGTGTCCGTTAATCCAGAGGATTTTGGAAGCACTTCTCCAATAGCAGGTATAGAATTTCAAAGACATTATGAAGCTTTAGCTTATAAGGCGGCAGGAGAAAGTTATAATGCACCGCTGCAATTAGTAGAAGATTTCTTGCAGGATAGAAAATCAACAAAATTAGGGAAGGTTAAACCAAGCTATACACCAGGTTTTGAATTTAGTGAAATGAAGGATTGCTTACCTAATTATGTCATAAAAGCTTTAAAAGAAGCATTGCCAGTATTTGATAAGAGAATAGCAGGATTTGGTAGTGGTGATGCGGTACTTACAGGTGTTGAAACTAGAACATCTGCACCAGTTAGAATAAATAGGAATGAAAGCAATACAAGTATCTCAACAGAAGGATTGTACCCTGCTGGTGAAGGTGCAGGATATGCTGGAGGAATTATATCTGCTGCTGTAGATGGACTGAAAATTGCAGAAACAATAATGAAAAAATACAATGTGCCGAATTGTTAGTCATTTTAAGTTGATATTTACATTGCAAATTTGATAAAATATAAGTGGGGATTTATAAAAATTGTAAAAGTATGGCGAATTTTCGACATAGAGGGGGATATCATGGCAAAGAAAAGTTATATGTTAGTAATTAATCCAGGATCTACATCTACAAAGCTAGCAATTTTTAATGATGAAAATTCTATAGTATCAACAAATTTAACTCATAATATAGAAGAAATCAAAAAGTTTGATACTATATATGAACAAAAAGATATGAGAGTTAAAATGATTCTAGAATGGCTTAAAGAAAAAGGAATAGAATTAAATGAATTAGCTCTTGTAGTAGGAAGAGGTGGACTTTTAAGAGCCATGCCAGGTGGCACTTATGAAGTCACAGAAAGAATGCTTGAAGATTTAAAAATAGGAATACAAGGACAGCATGCTGCAAATTTAGGTGGAATTATTTCATATGAAATAGCTAAAAAAGTAGGCATACCTTCTTACATTGTTGATCCAGTTGCAGTAGACGAAATTGAAGATGTAGCAAGAGTATCAGGAATGCCTGAACTGCCAAGGAGGTCTCTACTTCATGCACTAAATATGAAGGCAGTAGTTAGAAAAGTTTGTAAGGATAAGAAATTAGATTTTTTTAATAGTTCTTTTGTAGTAGCACATCTTGGTGGAGGAATATCTATATCACCATTTAAAGATGGAAAGTTAATTGATTGTAATAATGCAAGTCATGAAGGACCACTTTCTCCAGATAGAACAGGAACACTTCCAGTAGGTGATTTAGTTGAACTTGCTTTTAGTGGAAAATATACAGAAAAAGAGCTAAGTAAAAAAGTAATGGGACAAGGTGGTTTAATAGCTTATCTTGGAACTAATGACGGAAGAATTATAGACAAGCTTATTGATGAGGGGGACAACAAAGCAGAGCTTATTTTTAAGGCTATGGCTTATCAAATTGCAAAAGAAATTGGAGCTATGTCAATAGCACTAAAAGGTAAAATGGATGCGATAATAATAACAGGGGGATTAGCTCATAATAAAAGGCTAATGAACTGGATTTCTGAATATGTAGGATTTATTGCACCAATAGAATTGGTTCCTGGTGAAGATGAAATGTTAGCTTTAGCTCAAGGTGCTTTAAGAGTACTCAAAGGAGAGGAAATTGCAAAAATTTATGAGCAAGAAGTAAGCTTTTAATTCTTCATTTTGAATTAGGCATCTTGTAAAAAATAATAAGTCAGTATGTTAGCCTATTTTGCATCATACTGTGTTGTTGGAACCAATCTATTAATTACTATGAATGGAACCTAAGGTCTTGTCTGATATGAAATAAACTAACATCTTTGATCTATTATTTTCTTTCAGATGTCTTATAAATTATCATTAGCTTAAAAAGCTATAACTAATGCATAGGGAGGATAAAAAATGATAAAGTCATTTGATGAAATTATTGGTAAAGTTAAATCTCAAGCTATAAAGACTGTTGCAGTTGCAGTGGCTCAAGATGAACCAGTGTTAGAAGCTATAAGAGATGCTAAAAAAAATGGCATTGCAAATGCTATATTAGTTGGTGACAAAGAAGAGATAATTACTATTGGTAAAAAAATAGGAATGAACATGGATGACTTTCAGATTGTTGACGAAAAAAATGTAAATGCTGCTGCATTAACGGCAGTTAAATTAGTATCAAGTGGTAAAGCTGATATGATGATGAAGGGATTAATAGATACGGCTACATTTCTAAGAGCAGTATTAAACAAAGAAGTGGGACTGAGAACTGGAAAGCAAATGTCGCATATAGCAGTATTTGAAATTCCAGGATATGATAGATTAATATTTTTAACTGATGCAGCCTTTAATATGTATCCAGAATTAAAAGAAAAGGTGGATATAATTAACAATGC
The DNA here is from genome assembly GCF_000816675.1 of Clostridium argentinense CDC 2741. Classification (GTDB taxonomy): domain Bacteria; phylum Bacillota; class Clostridia; order Clostridiales; family Clostridiaceae; genus Clostridium_J; species Clostridium_J argentinense. Next base: position 258,658 of record NZ_AYSO01000020.1, read on the forward strand.
TGTTATGGTTGCAAAAGCTGTGGGAGTTGAAACTCCAAAGGTAGCACCAATTTGTGCTGTAGAAGTCGTGAACCCAGCAATGCAAGCAACACTAGATGCTGCTATGCTTTCAAAAATGAATGAAAGAGGTCAAATAAAAGGATGCATAATTGATGGCCCACTAGCACTTGATAATGCATTATCAGAAGAAGCAGCTCATCATAAGAAAATATCTGGTCCAGTTGCTGGAAAAGCAGATATATTACTTATGGCGAACATAGAGGCTGGCAATGCAATGTACAAATGCTTAACATATACAACAGAATCTAAAAGTGGTGGATTACTTGCTGGAGCAGCGGCACCTGTTATAGTTACATCTAGAGCAGATTCACCAGAATCTAAGATGAATTCTATAGCTTTAGCTGCATTAGTTGCAGAAAGTAGATAGTTTAGGAGGATAAATTTATGGCATTTAAGTTACTTATTATCAATCCAGGTTCAACTTCAACAAAGATTGGTGTGTATGAAGACACAAATCCTATATTAGTTGAAACACTAAGACATAGCTCTGAAGAAATTGGAAGATTTCAAGCTATATATGACCAATTCAATTTTAGAAAAGAAGTTATATTAAATGTATTAAAGCAAAAGAATTTTGATGTCAATACATTAGACGCAATTGTTGGAAGAGGTGGATTACTTAAGTCAATTGAAGGTGGCACATACGCTATAAATGAAGCTATGTTAGAAGACTTAAGAATAGGAATACAAGGACAGCATGCATCTAATTTAGGTGGAATAATAGCTAATGAAATAGCTATAGAATTAAATATCCCAGCCTACATAGTTGATCCAGTAGTTGTAGATGAAATGACTGATATAGCTAGAATTTCTGGTATGCCAGAATTAGAGAGAAAGAGTATATTCCATGCACTAAATCAAAAGGCTGTTGCTAAGAGATATGCTAAAGAAAAAAATATTAAATATGATGAATTAAATTTAATAGTAGCTCATATGGGTGGTGGAATTTCTGTTGGAGCTCATGAAAAGGGTAAAGTTGTTGATGTTAACAATGCATTAGATGGAGAAGGTCCATTCTCACCAGAAAGAAGTGGTGGATTACCAGTTGGAGACTTAGTAAGTATGTGTTTTAGTGGCAAATACACTAAAGAAGAAATTAAAAAGAAAATTACTGGACAAGGTGGATTTGTAGGATATCTAAATACAAATGATGCTAAAGAAGTTGATGATAAAGCTTCAGCAGGAGATGAAAAATATAAATTAATATTCGAAGCAATGGGATATCAAGTGGCAAAGGAAATAGGTAAGTGTGCAGCAGTTCTAAAAGGAAAAGTTGATGCTATAATATTAACAGGAGGAATTGCATATTCTAAATCAATGGTAAGCTATATTAAAGAAAAAGTTGAATTTATCTCTGAAGTAGTAATTTACCCAGGAGAAGATGAGTTATTAGCACTTGCTGAAGGTGGATTAAGAGTTTTAAAAGCAGAAGAGCAAGCTAAAGAATATAAATAAAAAGGTGATAATATGAGTAGAATTAGGGTTTTTACAGGACATTTTGGAAGTGGAAAAACAGAAATAGCAATAAACTACGCCATAAACCTAGCAAAAGAAGGAAAAAAGGTTGCAATAGTTGATTTAGATATTGTAAATCCATATTTCTGTGTTAGAGATTTAAAAACTGAATTAGAAAAATATAACATAAGGGTTGTATCTTCTAATCCAGATTTCGTAAATGCAGAGCTTATGGTAGTACCAGCAGAAGTACTTTCTGTATTTAATGATAAAAGCTATGACGTAGTATTTGATGTAGGAGGAGACGACTCAGGAGCAATAGGGTTAGGTCAATATAACAGATATTTTAAAGAAGAGCCTTATGATATGTATTTTGTTATAAATGGAAATAGACCATTTACATCAAATAATATAGATACTAAAGAATATATAGAAATGATACAAAGAGCTTCAAGACTTAAGGTATCACACTTAATATCAAATACTAACTTATCCTATGAAACGACTAAAGAACATATAGTTAAAGGTGATAAGGAAGTTTCAAAATTAAGTAAAGATCTTAATATACCTCATGCATTTACAGTTTGCACTAAAGATTTAGTGGATGAAGTAAAAGATGAGATCAGTGGAAAATTATTCCCAATAGACATTTTTATGTTACCACCATGGCGAAAGTATGAATAGTTAGAATTTTAACAATTAAGAAAATTGACAGCGAATTCATACAGCGTTAAAATGGAGTGGACAACCATAAAAATAGTTATCTGAAATGCCAAATTATTGAAGTATAGGGTTTGGTATTATAAGGAGGTAGAAGTTATGGCAAAAGTTATCTTTAGAGAAGAAAGATGTAAGGGCTGTGGTAACTGTATAGCAGCATGTCCTAAGAAAATAATAAGCTTCTCTGAAAAACTAAACTTAAAGGGTTATCATCCAGCTACAATCACTGAGGATAAAAAAGATGAATGTATTGGATGTGCGTCATGCGGAAGAATGTGTCCAGATCTTGTAATTACAGTTGAAAAGTAAAGAGGAGGTTAGATTCATGGCAGAAAAAGTATTAATGAAGGGAAATGAAGCTATCGGTGAAGCAGCTATTAAAGCTGGATGTCAATGCTTCTTTGGATATCCTATAACACCACAAACAGAAATATCAGCATATCTTTCAAGAAGAATGCCTCAAATAGGAAGAGTATTCTTACAGGCAGAGAGTGAAATTGCAGCTATAAACATGGTTTATGGATCAGCAGGAACAGGAACAAGATGTATGACATCTTCAAGTTCACCAGGAATAAGCTTAAAGGCTGAAGGAATATCATATATAGCAGGTGCTGAACTTCCTTGCGTAATCGTTAACATTGTAAGAGGGGGTCCTGGTCTAGGTAGTATCCAACCAGCACAATCAGATTATTTCCAAGCAACCAAAGGTGGAGCACATGGTGACTTCAATATGCCAGTATACGCTCCAGCTTCAATACAAGAAATGGTTGATATAATTCAAGATGCTTTTGATGTTGCTGAAATGTACAGAACTCCTGTAATGGTAATGGGAGACGGTATGATGGGTCAAATGATGGAACCTGTTGAATTTAAAGAGAGAGAAGCTAAAGAACTTCCAGCTAAAACTTGGGCTGCTGAAGGTCTAAGAGGAAGAAAAACTCATAACGTAATAAATTCTCTTTACTTAAAACCAGAAGGTTTAGAAGAGCATAATATAAAATTACAAGCTAAATTTAAAGCTATAAAAGAAAATGAAGTTAAATATGAATTATTTAATTGTGATAGAGAAAATGATTTAACATTAGTTGCCTACGGAACAACTTCAAGAATATGCAAGAATGTTGTTAAGATGGCAGAAAAAGAAGGTATTAAGTTAGGTTTAATAAGACCAATAACTTTATGGCCATTCCCAGTAGAAGCTTTTGATAAAACTGTAAATAACACAAAAGGATATTTATCAGTTGAACTTAGCTGTGGACAAATGGTTGAAGATGTAAGATTAGCAGTTGAAGGAAGAAAACCAGTAAGCTTCTTCGGAAGAAGTGGTGGAATAGTTCCAACCCCAGATGAAATTTTAGATAAAGTAAAAGAAATAGTAGGAGGTGCTAAGTAATGGCTATAGTATTTGAACCAACAAAAGCATTATTAGATGTTCCTACACATTATTGTCCAGGATGTACTCATGGAATTATCCATAGACTAGTAGGAGAAGTTCTAGAAGAATTAAATGTTTTAGATAAAACAATAGGAGTTGCTCCAGTTGGATGTTCAGTTTTAGCATATGATTATTTTGCATGTGATATGTTTGAAGCAGCACATGGAAGAGCACCAGCAGTTGCAACAGGAATAAAAAGATCAAAACCAGATTCAGTAGTGTTCACATATCAAGGAGATGGAGACCTTGCTGCAATAGGAACTGCAGAGATAGTTCATGCTGCAACAAGGGGAGAAAATATAGTTACTGTATTCGTTAATAACTGTATATATGGTATGACAGGAGGACAAATGGCTCCAACTACATTACCAGGACAAGTAACAGAAACTTCTCCATATGGAAGAGATGTAAAAACTCAAGGACATCCAATAAGAGTTTCAGAAATGATAGCTACTTTAGAGGGTGCTTGTTATGTTGAAAGAGTATCTGTAGATAGTGTTCCAAATGTACTTAAAACTAAAAAAGCTATAAAGAAAGCTTTTGAGAATGCTATAGCAGGAAAAGGATTCTCATTAGTTGAAGTATTATCAATATGCCCAACTAACTGGGGATTATCTCCGAAAGAGTCAATGGAATGGTTAAGAAGCAATATGATGCCATTCTACACTTTAGGAGTTAAAAAAGACACAACTGCGGAGGTGAAGTAATTATGGCATCACAAGAGGTTATATTTGCTGGATTTGGGGGACAAGGTATTCTTTCAATGGGTAAATTCTTAGCTTATGCAGGAATGGACGCCAATAAAAACGTTTCTTGGTTACCATCTTATGGTCCAGAGATGAGGGGAGGTACAGCTAACTGTTCTGTAATAGTTACTGATGATCAGGTTGGATCTCCTATAGTTACTAAACCAACTTCAGTTGTAGTAATGAATAGACCATCATTAGATAAGTTTGAAAAAACATTAGTTAAAGGTGGATTATTAATAATAGATAGTAATTTAGTAGATAGAGAGATTGAAAGAACTGACATTGAAGTTATAAGAATTCCAGCACAAGATGAGGCTGCTAAAGTAGGAAGCGGTCAAATAGCTAACATGGTGCTTTTAGGAGCATTAGTAGCTAAAACTCAAATAGTTTCTATGGATGAATTATTAGAAGCTTTAAAAGCACATGGAAAAGAAAAATTCTTTGAAATTAATAGAAAAGCACTAGAAATAGGAGCTTCATATACTAAATAATAAAAAAGTCCCATTGTTTAAACAATGGGACTTTTTATTATAATTAAAGGAATTAGCTTAATCAAAACTAATTTCAAACATAATTCTTTATCTTTAATTCTTATAGGATTTCTATTAATTACGGATTAATAATTAACAATGAAGAATTTATGGATACTTCTCTATTATATGAGAAGTTCTTAATTGATTTATCCTAAAGTTACACAGTAACTTCTTGTAAAAAATTTATTTAAAGAAATTAATTTGTAAAATTAATTTCAACTATAATTCTTCATTCTTCATACTTAATTCTTAATTTTTATAGGATTCTCAATAATTAAGTTCCTCTTAGATAAGAAACTAACAATTCTATTGGCCGCTAAAAAATCAATCAGAACCATCGATTTTACCGGTGGTCCTGATTAAAATATAAAACATCTTATAAGGTTTTATATCTTATTAGCGTCTTTATCTTCATGTGCTTTAATATAGCCTTTATAGCTACAATTTGGACATTGAATTTTATAATTGTTATAAGTAAGAAATGCTTTATTTGTTTTAGAATTAAAGATAAAACCGCATTCTGGACAAATAAAATAGTATTTCTTAATTGTATTTTTAAAGATGAAAACAATAATTAGTGTTAAAGATACTGCTATAATAATAGGTAATATACCAGTAATAGAAGAATCCATTCTTCAATAATCCCCCTTTATGATTAAACCAATAATAAATTATATATTACTGAAAATAATAACTTTAAGCAAGAACATTTCACAATCAGAAATCTTAAATATAATCATTAAAGTAGATTAGCAGCTCAAAGCTAACTAAAGATTACTTTATAGTATATAAAGCAATAAAGTATTACATTCTCTATCATTTCAAATAAAAATGCAGGATTGTGAAATATTAATTGAAAAGTTATGATTTTGTTGTAATTATATTATATTAAAATAAATGATAATTTACATCCTGTTTAAAAAAATTTAAATATAATATTGTACAATGAAACAATGTTATGTTACAATGAGTTTATAAAAAATATAGATAATATTTTTATAAATAGTTTTAAAGTAAATATTTAATTAAAAAAATATAATTTTTTTAACTAAATGGATACAATTTAAATAATAATTTTGATAAATTTTAGGCATCAATTAGTTCATAAAGTTATGTTAGAGGATAGATTTATATTTAAGAAAGAGGGGATGTATATGTCATTTGATAAAAATGAATTAAGAGAATTAAAAATTTCAGGAAGTGGAAGTTCTTCAGGTGGTAAATTTGATGAAGTAAGTATAAGTGGAAGTGGAAAAATATATGGTGACACAGAATGTAATAATTTTAGAATAAGCGGAAGTGGGAAAGTAATTGGAAATTTAAATGCATCAGAGTTTAAAATAAGTGGCAGTGGCGGAGTAGAAGGAAATTTGAAATGTAAATCAGGAAAGATTAGTGGTTCAGGTAAAGTATTAGGTCATGTTGATTCAGAAGATTTTAATATAAGTGGAAGTGGAAAAATTGAAGGAGATTTAAGTGGAAAAGAAATTACAATTTCCGGTTCAGCAAAGGTACTAGGTAGTATTTATGGAACTGATGTTAAAATTTCTGGCGGAATTGATATTGAAAAGAATGTAGAAACAGATAATTTTCAAATGACTGGCAGCTTTAAATCAAAGGGCATGTTAAATGCTGAGAATGTTAATATATATTTAGGCGGAATTTCTAATGTAGAGGAAATAGGTGCTACTAATATTGAAATTTTAAAAAGACCTTCAAGAAATAATATAGTAGCATTAATAGCTAAAGTTATTGGAAATAATTTTGGAACACTAACTACTAAAGTTATTGAAGCAGACGAGATTTATCTTGAAAATACTAAAGCGGAAGTTGTTAGGGGAAAAAATGTTATAATAGGTGATGGTTGTAATATAAAGTTGGTAGAGTATAAAAATGAACTTAAAATATTAGGTAATGGGATAGTTGGTGAAGAAAGACATATATAAAGTTAAAACCAAAGAAAAGTGGGAGGTGATAACTTGGAGGATTTAATATCTAAAAAAGAACTTCTAGAAGTGACTAATATTTCCTATGGTCAACTATATAGGTGGAAGAGAAAAAAATTAATTCCTGAGGAATGGTTTATAAAAAAATCTAGTTTCACAGGGCAGGAAACCTACTTTCCAAAGGAAAAAATATTAGACAGAATAGAAAAAATTTTATCCTTTAAAGAAGATATGCAGCTAGATGATTTGGCAAAAATGTTTTCACCTAAAGTTCAAGTTGATAAAAAGAATAAAGAAGAACTTTTAAAGCTAAATATTATAGATAATTCTACTCTAGAAATCTATAGTAAGATATACGGTGAAAAGGAAATATATGATTTTCATCATATACTTTCAATGTATATTTTAGATAATATTTTACCTAAGGGAGAGATAATCTTAGATGAAGCTAAATCTATAATAGCTATTATAAATAATAATTATATGGAATTTCAAAATAATGATTATAAAATATTTTTAATGAGAAAATTAGGGGTTTCTTTCTGTATAGCTACTGTTGAGAATAATAACATAATATTAGATGAAAGCGTAAAAGTTGTACTAAAATTAGAACTATCTAATTATATAGAAGAACTAAAATTAAAGCTAATGTGATTTAAGAATAATCTTATTTTTTAGAATTACTATAATTATATTATCATATACTTTATAAGTAGTACTAATTTAGGAGGAAGTCAATGAGGGATGAATTAACTAATATATTAATTTCACTTAAGGAAAATAATATATCTGTTGATAATGCCAAGATGTTAATTGAACGATTATATACTCCTTATAAAGGAAAAAATATAAATATTATAGTATTTCAAAGTGGAAAAGAACCTGTTAAGCTTAATTTGCCTATAAAGTTTGTACTTTCTGTAATTAAAACCTTTGGTACAATACCAAATTTAGGAATAAAACAATTAGAATCAGTTGATTTAAAAAAGCTTTCAAAACTTATATCAGTAGCAGTACAAGAGAAGATTACAGGTGAAATTTTAGAGCTAGAAACAGATGAACATAATATAGTTAAGGTTTCTATAGTGTAATATAGTAAAAATATAAAAATACTAATATTGATGGACACCGTAATCAATGGAAAATTGACAATTATGGTTGAAATTAATTTTTACTAGCATGAAATTACTAGTTTTTTATAAAAAGTTACTGTGTAACTTCAAAGAAGAATCAATTTTAAATTTCTCAGTTTTTGCTGAGAAGTGTCTCAAATTGTAAATTGAAAAAGTTTTAATTAAAATACTTAAAACGCCAACTTTTTTAACATATAAATTAAGTTTGAACTGGTATAGCTATAGGTATATTTAAAAGCATGATGTAAAGTCATGCTTTTTTACTTACGGTCATTGTCGCAATTTCCAATTTCTTCTCATATTGTAGAGGTAAGGGTTTTATATTATAATAACAATGTATATTCATTAATAATTTATGAAAGAAACTATATTTATATAAAATTTGATTTAGACATCTAAGACACTATAACGACTAATGTGAAAACTTAAAATATACTCTGGAAAATAAATTTTCTATAAAAGCAGTTTAATCCCTTAGAAATTAAGGATTAATAATTAATAATTAATAATTAATAATGAAAAATTTAGGATGAAATTCACCCTTAGTGAATTTCTTAAAATAAAATTTATTCTCAAAAAACTTCAAAGATCTTAGACGTGAAGTTTTAACCATAATTCTTCATCTTTCATTCTTAATTGTTCATTTATAGAAAAGAATTTCTGTTATGGAAATTAAAATCATGTATAAGTTAAATTTTCATTGTGGAACCCTATAGTAAAGATGTCTTGTGCGAAATTAGAGAAAAACGGATTAGAAAAGAGGTAAAAATATGAGTAGAATATTTGGTACTGATGGTGTTAGAGGCATTGCTAATAGTGAATTAACAGTAGAACTTGCATATAATTTGGGACGAGCAGGAGCTTATGTACTAACTGAAACAGCACATAAGCCTAAAATATTGGTTGGAATGGATACTAGAATATCAGGACATATGCTTGAAGCAGCATTAGTTGCTGGAATTTTATCTGTTGGTGCGGAAGCAGTTTGTTTAGGTGTTGTTCCAACTCCAGCTGTTGCGTATTTGATTAAGAAATATAATGCTGATGCAGGAGTAGTTATATCTGCTTCTCATAATCCAGTGGAGTATAATGGTATAAAATTCTTTAATAAAGAAGGATTTAAATTAAGTGATGAATTAGAAGATAAAATACAAGCTACTATAGAAAATAACTTTCAAGGAGTACCTGTGCCTGTAGGGGCAGATTTAGGAAAAAAATCTATAGTTGATACAGCTGTTGAAGATTATGTTAATTTTGCAATTTCAACAGTTGAAGGAAATCTAGAAGGATTAAAAATAGCAATAGATTGTGCTCATGGTGCTTCATACAAAACTTCAGAATTAGCTCTTAAAAAATTAGGAGCAGAGGTTTTAACTATAAACAATACTCCAGATGGATGTAATATAAATTTAAACTCTGGTTCAACTCATCCTGAAGGATTAATGAAATTCGTTGTTGATAACAAATGTGATTTAGGACTAGCCTTTGATGGTGATGCTGATAGATGTTTAGCAGTTGATGAAAAGGGAAGCCTTGTTAACGGAGACTTTATGATGGTAATTGCTGCAAAGCATTTAAAGCAGCAAGGAAAGTTAAGTAAGGATACAGTAGTTGTAACTGTTATGAGTAATCTAGGATTAGATATAGCATTAAAAGAAGAAAATATAAAAACTATCAAAACTAAAGTTGGAGATAGATACGTTTTAGAAGAAATGAAAAAGAGCGGATATAGTATAGGTGGAGAACAGTCAGGACACGTTATATTCCTAGATTATAATACAACAGGAGATGGACTAGTCTCAGGATTACAGCTTGCTTCAACAGTTAAAGCAAGTGGAGAAACTTTAAGTGAGCTTGCTTCAGTTATGACAGAACTTCCACAAATATTAGTTAATGCTAAAGTTCCTAATGATATGAAGAATATTCATAATGAAGATAAGGAAATAATGGATGAGATAGCTAAAATGGAAGCAAGACTTCAAGGCTGTGGAAGAGTATTAATAAGACCTTCAGGAACAGAACCTTTAGTAAGAGTAATGCTTGAAGGAAAGGTTCAAAGCGAATTAGATGAAATGGCACATTCACTAGCTAAATTAATAGAAGAAAAAGCAAATAAATAAATTTTCTAACTAGCAATAATCTTATTGCTAGTTTTTTTCACCTCAAGAGAACAGTAGCGTAGCCTTGAGGTAAAACACCTAATTTGACGAATAATTGTGTTGGAAATTAATTCATAATGAATTAATATATTCAAAAATTGCAGATTATAGACTGTACATTGTTAATTCAATAACATTATTTAATTATTAAAAATTCATTAAGTTACTAAATTTAAAGTTTTTATATGCAATAATAGAAGAGAAACAAATTTATCACATAGCTCTATTTATTATAAGTTGGCAATTAAATTATGAATTTAATCTTACCTCTAGGGAACTTAGCCAATTGAGAATTGACTATGGGGAATTGACAATTATGGTGTAATTTAATTATGAGTTTCTTCAATTTTATGAAAAAATATCCGCAAATTCATAATTGTTTAAAATTTACTTGTATTTATAAAAGCAATGAGTTATTATATACTGTATTAAACGATATAAAATAATATGTAGTACATGTTATTGATAAGGGGGAAAACAATGTTAAAGGTTGAAAATCTAACAAAGAAATATGGTAAAACCTTAGTGGTAAAGGATGTATCCTTTGAGGTTAATGATGGAGAGATTGCTGTACTTTTGGGACCAAATGGTGCCGGAAAATCAACCACTATAAAATCAATCTTAGGATTATTAAAAACTAAGGGAGAAATTAAGGTAAATGGATATGAGAATAAGTCTATAGAGGCTAAAAGGGACTTAGGATTCATTCCAGAGATGCCAGTTTTATATGATTGGTTAACAATAGAGGAACATGTTGAGTTTGTATCTAAGGCTTATGGAATAAAAGATTATAAAGAAAAAATGGAAGAGTATTTTGAGAGATTTGATTTAAAAGATAAAAGGAGCAAGCTTGGTAGAGAACTATCTAAAGGTATGCAACAAAAGGTTTCAGTTATTTGTGCTCTAATTACAAATCCAAAAGTAGTTTTATTTGATGAGCCAATGATAGGACTTGATCCTAAGGCAATAAAAGAGATTAAAGAAATTGTTAAGGAATTAAAAGATAGTGGTTGTACTATTGTTATTTCAACTCATATGATAGACTCTGTAGATGAACTTTGGGATAGAGCTTTAATAATGGACAAGGGTGAAATTGTAGTGTCTAAGTTAAGATCCGAAGTTGAAGAAGGTGGGGAATCACTAGAAGAAATTTTCTTTAGAGTAACAGAAAAAAGTAATAAAGAAGCAGAAGAAAAGTAGGAGGTGGGATAAATGAAACCATTACTTTATATACATTATAGAAGCTTCATTAATTTTTTTAAGGATATGGTTAAAAAGCCTCTAAAGCTTTTAGGTATAACTTTTTATATTGGACTATTAGTCTTTGCAATAATTGCAGGATTAAAAAGTGCAACAGGCGGTGATTATAAATCACCAGAAGTGCTTTTAGCTATAACATCAGGCGTTTGTATTTTCTTTTATGGGCTAACCTTATTTGGTAGTGGAAGTAGTAAGGGGCTATTTAGAAAAAGTGATGTAAACTTTGTATTCACATCCCCTATTAAGCCACAAAAGGCAATTGTTTATGCCTGCATTAAAAATATGGCACAGCTTCTTATGTTTATTATTATGATTGCATTTAATTCGGCTACATTGGTGAAATTCTTTAATTTAAAAGATACAGGTTTAATAAATATTTATGTATCAATGATTTTTTGCTTAATTTCAACTAGTGCGGTATCTGTATTATTAATAGCACTAAACACTAAATATCCGATATTAGATAGAATAACTAAGTATATAGCATATATATTAGGTGTAACTCTTGTTATACAATTTGGATTTAGTTATTTTTCAACTAATAACTTATATGAAGCATTTATAAACACTTTTAATAGTAATGTTTTATATTATGTTCCATTACTAGGATGGAATATGCAGATAGTTAAAGGTGGATTAGTTGGTTTTGAAGTTAACACTATTATTTTCATAGGAGTATTTTTATTATTTATAGCTGCAATAATCTACACTATAAATAAAATGAGCTTAGAGTATACAGAAGAAATGGTACAAAAAGCAGAAGAGTTTGAAGAAGCGCTAGAATCTGTTAAAGATGGCAAGCAAATGAATGTTTTCAGCAAAAATAGAAAGGCAAAAATGTTAAGAGAAGCCAAAGTTAATTACAATAAAAGTGGTGCTGCAACAATCTTTAAAAGACAGATTTTAGAATTTAAAAAGCGTGGAGTATATACTCAAGGATTAAAATTATTAGCATTTACATTAATTACTGCTATAGCAACATATAAATCAGGAGAAAATGGATTTAATATAGCACTTGGAATAAATTTATATTTTGCTTTTATAATGACAATGTCTGGAGCAGTAGGAGGAGAAAGAAAAAAACACTATATTTATTTAATTCCAGATAGTAATTTTAATAAGTTATTTTATAGTACTTTATTTGATAACTTAATCACTATTTTTAATGGGTTAGTAATTTTCTTACTTCCTGCTATTATATTTAGAATAAGTATAATTAATGTAGTATTAAATATAGCTATATATTCAATGTTTCATTATTATTTAAGATATAATGAAATAATATTTAGTAAGTATTTAGGAAATATATTAACAAAACAATTGAAACCACTTATATATTCCTTACTTTTGGTTATAACTTTAGCCTTAGGTGGAGTAATAATTGGAGTAACATCAGCTTACATTGGTGAAGCATTCACTATTATTTATGGTAAAATAATATCATTAATATATATAACAATTTTATGTTTCATATTTATGATATGGGCAAAAGCTATATTTAATAATATGGAATTAGAATAAAGGAATTTAAAAATACCAATAGAAGATAGCTTTGAGAGAGGCTATCTTTTTTTATGATTAAATTAATAGCTATAATGCATAAAATTTTATTATTTTTCCAAAATTTAGCCTTTAAAGTTGTATTACTATATGAAAGGCTTTTCAAATTAATAAATTTTGGGAGGAGGGGTATTGTGGATGATAAAGAAATTATCAAATCAATACTAGAGGGGAATAAGAACGATTTCGAAAAAATACTCATTAAATATGATAAGAAAGTATACGGATTTATATGTAAACTTGTTGGAGATAAACATATAGCTCAAGATTTGACTCAAGAGACTTTCCTTAAGGTATATAGAAATCTGTCTAGTTTTGATTATGATAAAAATTTTATAACTTGGATTTTTACTATCGCTAAGAATACCAGTTTTAATTATTTAAAAAGCAATGAAGCTAAAAGCTTTGAAAAAATTGACGAAGAATTTACCCATGGTTTGACACCAGAAGTAGTTATTGAAAATAAAGAAAATATGAAAGAATTATATGAATTAATTCATAATCTGCCTGAAAAATATAGAGTTCTAATATTACTTAAATATGTAGAAAAGTTAACTGCGGAAGAGATAGGAAAGGTTTTAAAACTACCAAAAGGTAAAGTAGAATCAAGACTTTATATAGCTAGACAAAAACTTATGTCCATGAGAAATAAAAATAATGAAAAGAAGGTGAAGAATTTATGCATGATAAAAAACAATTAAAACTTATAAATAAGTTATTTAATATAGAAAAAACATATGATATAAATTCTGAAGAAGAAGCCATTTTCGAAGGTGAACTTTTAGAACTATTTGAGGAAGAAATGCCGGATGAAGATTTTAGAAGTAACGTAATGGAATTAATAGATAAAGAAGATGTCCAATTTAAAAATAAAAAGTTGAAAAAAAACAAAAAATCCTTAATAGCAGTCTGTGCAGTTATAATAGCTTTAATAATAGTATTGCCTTATAACAAAGTTATAGTAGATGCTATTGAACAATGGGTAAGAAGTATAACTGTCACAAATGATGGAACATCACAAACTTTTAAAAATACAGAGAATATGAAGGTATGGAAAGAAAGGGGTAAAGAAATAAAAGTAAGTGAATATGAAAAAATAAAACGTTCTAGATCAATTTGTAGCAAGGAATATAATAGTACAGAAGAAGCAGAAGAATATCTCAAAAATGAATCAATAATACAATTGTATAAGCTTGGAGATTTAGAATTAGATGATATGACATATCATGAATATAACGATAGAAAACTTTTTGAATATTTTTTTTCAAATGAATATAGAATAAATGATGACTCAGAGGATTATGGACATATAAGCATTTTTATAGAAAAATACGACAAAGGACTTGTTAATAGTACCATTTACGGGAAAAATAGTAAGTTTAAAAAGGTTAAGGTATTATCATATGAGGGTGCTTTTCAACATGAAACCTTCGAGTGGGAGAACTATCCATATAATCTTAAATTTATAATTATACCTATTCCAGAAGAAGGAGTAGAAATAACATTAGAATTTAATAATTACTTAAGTAAGAATTTAGATAAAAATCTTGAAGATGAAGTAATAAAAATGGTAGAGAAGATAATAAAAGAAATAAAGAGAAATAAGAATTTAAAAGTAGTTACTGAGAAAAAATATGATACTGCAAAAGAGGGAGAGAAATATATAAAGGAGCAATCAATTATAAAGTTACATGAACTATTAGGAATACGATTGGATAGTATAGAATATAAAAAGTATGATAATAAAGAAAAATTCAGCTATTTATATATAGATAAAAATCTTGAGGCGACATCTCCCAAGAGTATAAATAATATTAGTGTAGATATAACAAAATATAATAAAAATAATAGCAGCAATATATCAGTACCAGCTTCAAATTTTGAAAAAGTAAATATTCTATCTTATGATGGAATATTTATGGCACATTCTGAAGATAGTAAGTGTCTTGAATTATATATGCCAGATAAAAAAATTAAGATACATTTATCTTTCACCAATGATATGGAAAAAGAAGATGCAATAAAAGCTATGGAAACAATAATAAGAGATATTAATAAATAATTAAATATAGATTGAATGAAGTGGTATTTAAGAGGTTCTTAGGTACCACTTTTTTATAAATTATAATAAAGTAATTTCTTTAATATACTTTTGTAGGGGCGAACAGTGTTCGCCAGTTCTATAATATATTTTTAGAAAACTGTTGAAAAATGACTAAAATTTGGCCAAAGGCAACAGTTTCTTTTTTGTAAAGATTATTTTCATATAAATTGTTGTAATATGATGAATGTTGTGTATTTTATTTATGGAATTTATAAGCAATTTAAAAAGATATTATATTTACATAAAATTCATAAAATAGAAAAAATGTTCATAAAGTATTAATTAATATTAATTTGATATTAGCTATATTAGAGTTGTAGCATAATATCAAAAATTAAGGGGGAGAGGTTTTGAAGAGAAAAATTATATATATTATATGTTTTTTATGTGTTTTAGTAGGAGTGTTTACTTTTTATAATCGTCCTATGAATAATATTGATTATATTAAGGAAAACAGTAGAGATTTAAAACTTAATAATATTGAGGATAATAGTGATTTAGATTTAATATGGGAAGATATAAAAGATAGAAGCATAATTTTTACAAATGAACATCATGGAGTTAAAGAAAATTCAGATATTCAATATAAATTTATAAATTATTTAATGGATAATTGGGATTTAAAATATTTCTTAATGGAATGTGGTCATGCACCTGGAGTTATCTTCAATGAGTACTTACAAAGTGGAGATGAAAAATTATTAGATGATATTTTTCAGTGGGGAATTCTAGAAAAATTTAATACTGAGTCTACAAAGGAACTTATGAAAAAATTATACCTAAAAAATAAGGATTTACCAGAGGAAAAAAAATTAATTATAGTTGGGTTAGATGTTATGGAAGAGCAAGGTGGAGTAACTTATTATTTTAAAAATATGTTAGAAAAATATAAGGAAATGCCTAAAGAACAATTAGATAAGATGAGAAAAATTTTAGAATACTCTGAAGAGGAAGGTACTATTGGAGAAAAAAGCAGCAAATTTTCTAAAGCTATTGAAGATTTGGAGGAAGATTTAAAAGTAAATGAAGATATATATGTGAAATATTTAGATGGTGAAGGAGTATTTAATCTCGAGTTAATAGTAAATAATTTGAAAAATAGTTCTAAGTTAGGATATACAATTGATGGGGGAATAACTGTTAATAAAGAGCTTTATGAAGCAAGAGATAAAGTGAATTATGAGAATTTTAAGAAAATATACGAACATTTTGGTGGTGAAAAGTATTACTCTCATTATGGTATAAATCATGTTTATCAAAATGAAATTAATAATGTTAAGTTTTTAGGCGCAAATATTAAAGAAGATCCCAAATTTAAAGATGAAATATATAGTATAAATACAATATACAAAGAAGGACAATGTTATAATTATAGTGATTTAGCACCAATGCATTTTTATAGTGTTACTACAGAGTTAGAAAATACTTTAAAAGATGTTGGGATAGAAAATGGGAATAAAATAATTGTATTAAATAATAAAAGAAGTCCATATAAAAAGAAAATTTTTAAAGAATCTTTCTCATTTCTTGATGTATATGTGGATGAAAAACTCTTTGAAGCTAATAAAGGTGTAACTACAGATTATTTTCAATCAATAATAATAATAGAAAATCCAACTCCAATTAAGTGGTACTGGGAAGATTTTATGAGAGGAACCAGTAAATAAAGATTAAAAATTCTATAATGAGTTCAAAATAAATATTATGGTTAAATTGAATAAAAGGTTGTTTTAGAGTTAAATTTCTAAGTTGATTCTAAAACAGCCTCTTTTTTATAATAAATTGCTACGTAATTTAGAAAGAAATTTTTGTAGGGGCGAACAGTGTTCGCCAGTCCTCTTTTGTTTATATATCATAATTTAATATAGATTGATATAATGGCGAACACTGTTCACCGCTACAGTTAGGTAATTAATATGGAATTTAATTTTTACTAGCAACACAGTTGATAGTTTTTCCACCTCTGGGGAACAGTAGTGAAACCCTTTAAGGTTCCCCTGAGGTGCAGTATTTAATTAATTGAGAATTAAGCATTAAAAATGAAGAATTATGGTTGAAATTAATTCTTTGTGAATTAATTTCTTAAATATACTTTTGTAGGGGCGAATAGTGTTCGCCAGTCCTCTTTTGTTTATGAATCATAATTTAATATAGATTGATATTATGACAAACACTGTTCGCCGGTACAGTTAGGTAATTAATATGAAATTTAATTTTTACTAGCATGAATTGTTAGTTTTTTATTGTAAGAAGTTACTGTGTAACTTGAAGAGAAATTAATTCAAGACTTCTCCCTAAAGGAGAAGTATCAGCAATTGTCCATTCTCAATCGTCAATTCTCAATTGTATAATCCCTAATCTTGAACGAATTCTTATTTGTTTTCGTAAATATAATGATATAGTAACCTTATTTTTAGGAGGTGAATATTTGTTGGCATAAATTAACATTGACCATTTTAAATTACTTGAATATAATAAACTGTGATTTAATTAGTTTAAATCTTAAATTTTTAAAGCGCCAGAACTTATAGAGTTTTTATAAGTAAAGCCTTCAAGAAAGCTTTATTAGAGTGTCTATAAGTTGACGAGGATGGGGAGTATCGAATCTTCGGCGGGTGCCCCACGGTATCGCACTACCGTTAACGATTGACAAAAGCAGAGAGTAATTTCTGTTACAAATCAATCTGGTGTTAAAACCTTATTATGCAATATAAGGAAACGGTTATATTTTTATGGTATTTATTGAATATTGTGACAAATGGCCTTTGCTTATCTTTGTGTAAAATATTTTAATATGGAAGGAAGAAGATTTTATGTGCGGAATAGTAGGTTATTTCGGAAAAAGAGAAGCGTCACCATTATTAGTTGAAGGTTTAAGTAAACTGGAGTACAGAGGTTATGATTCAGCAGGAGTTGCTATTTTAAAAGAAGGTAATCTTGAAATAGCAAAATGCAAAGGAAGACTTTCTTGTCTTGAGGAAAAGTTAAAGGATAGTCCTCTTCATGGAACAATAGGAATAGGACATACAAGATGGGCAACTCACGGACAGCCATCAGATGTCAACTCACATCCACATTCAAATGGAAAGAAAACTATAAGTGTTGTTCACAATGGAATTATAGAAAATTATATTAGTATTAGAGAGTGGTTAATATCAAAAGGATATGAATTCACATCTGAAACAGATACAGAAGTAATACCTCAACTTATAGATTATTACTACGATGGAGATTTGGTTAAAGCTGTAATGAAAGCAGTTTCCAAAATGGAAGGAGCTTATGCAATAGGAGTTGTTACAACTCATGAGCCAGATAAGATGGTGGCTGTAAGAAAAGATAGCCCACTTATAGTTGGTCTTGGAGAAGATGAAACTTTTATAGCTTCAGATATACCAGCAGTTTTAAATCAAACTAGAGACATTTATTTATTAGAAGATAAAGAATTTGTCATTATAACTAAAGATGGCGTTAAAATAATAACTGAAGATGAAGAAGTTATAAATAAAGAAGTTTATCATGTAACTTGGGATGCAGATGCTGCTGAAAAAGGCGGATATGAGCATTTTATGATAAAAGAGATACACGAACAGCCAAAGGCAATAAAAGATACAATGACATCAAGAATAGTTTTAGGACAACCTATAAAACTTGATGATATTCATATAACTAAAGAGCAAATAAATAAATTAAATAAAATTTATATAGTTGCTTGTGGAACAGCTTATCATGCTGGAGTAGTTGGAAAATATGTTATAGAAAAGCTTGCTAGAATACCAGTTGAGCTTGATATAGCATCTGAATTTAAATATAGAGATCCAATTTTAGATGAAAATTCATTAATGATAGTTATAAGCCAATCAGGAGAAACAGCAGACACTATGTCAGCATTAAGACTTGCTAAATCTAAAGGTGCAAGAGTTATAGCTGTTACAAATGTTGTAGGAAGCTCAGCTTCAAGAGAGGCAGATGACGTTCTATACACTTGGGCAGGGCCAGAAATAGCAGTTGCATCGACAAAGGCTTATGTAACTCAGCTTATAGCAATGTATATAATTGGATTATTCTTTGCACAAAACAAAGAAACTCTATCAAATGAGGAAATAGAAGAAATTAAAGCTGCAATGTTAGAACTTCCAGAAAAGGCAGAAAAAGCATTAGAATGTAAAGAAGCAATACAAAAAATGACTTCAAAAACATCTATGCAAAAGGATATGTTCTTCTTAGGAAGAGGACTTGACTATGCAGTAGCAATGGAAGGTTCATTAAAGCTTAAAGAAATATCTTACATTCACTCAGAAGCATATGCTGCTGGAGAATTAAAACATGGTCCAATAGCATTAATTGAAAATGGAACTATAGTAATAGCATTAGCAACTCAAGAAGTGTTGTACGATAAAATAGTAAGCAACGTTCAAGAGGTTGTATCAAGAGGAGCTAAGGTATATATGATAGCACAAGAGGGACATTCTGAAGTGCAGAAAACAGTTAACTCAGCAATCTATATACCAAAAGTAATGGACTTACTAGCACCAGTAATCACAGTAATTCCACTACAACTATTCTCATACTACATGGCAATAGAAAAAGGTTGTGACGTTGATAAACCAAGAAATCTTGCAAAATCAGTAACAGTTGAATAAATAAAATATTATAGATAAAAAAGTTGTAGCTTTTAAACAAAGTCTAATCATTTCAAATAAAGTCTCAACTTTTTAAATAAAGTTTCACTTTTTTAAAACAAACTTGCAGCAAAATTGAACAGCAAATTAATACTAAGCTTAGATATTTAGTATTAATATAAAATATAATGAATTATATAAGGCTAGACATTTTAAGAAACAAATGTCTAGCCTTTTGTTTTTTAGAGATGATAATATGGTAAAAGGAAAAGAAAATATAATATTGACGAAATGATTAAAAAAGGTTATAGAGTTTGTGTAGAAAATGAATATAAGCCTTGGATAAAGATATAAGATGTACGTTCATTAGGTAGAGTTACAAGGGTGAATTTTATTAAGTATATTTAAGTATAATAAAAAATTCGCAATTGGATATAGGGAAACTAAGAGTTAAACACTAACATATAATGCATAACAAATAACTAAGGAGGTTAATTTAAATTATAAATTCAGATGATAAATTTAAAACTTAGTTTGGAACAATGGTATTTGATTCAAAACATTGTTTTTTATGTAGTCAATTATTGGATAAAAATAACAGCACCGTTGAACATATATTTCCAAAGTGGTTACAACATAAACATGAGTTATGGAATCAAAAATTGTGTCTCTCAAATAATAGTCATATTACATATAAAAGGTTAATAGTTCCATGCTGTAAAAAATGTAATAATAAGTACTTATCTAAAATAGAAAAAAAAATAAGAGAGGCATTTGAGGGAGGAATTGAAAAAGTTAGAGAATTGGATAAAACAATATTATACAAATGGATAATGAAGATAATATATTGTTTATTATTTAAAGAATTATCTTTAAAAATGGATATAAAAAGTAAAGATAGTAAAATGATAATTACGCCAGAAATTTTGTAAAATTATAGCATTATGTTTGATTATATGATGAGTATAACAGGAGATATTAAAATTAATGAAAATATGTCGTCGATTTTTATATTTAATATTTTGAGTGATAGTAGTAACAACGCAAAGCGTGAATTCTTCTATATAGATGATATTATTCATACACAATTTGCAATTCATTCAAATGAAATAGGTATAATATGTTGCCTAGGAGATTCACAAGCTATTCAATATAGATTTAAAGAGTATTTTAAACCGTTTTGTGATATAAAGTTACATAAGATTCAGTTTAGACAACTTATAGCAGAAGTATTTTATACTAGAACTCTTTTAAAAAACGACAATTCTATTATTTATTTACCGAATGAAATTGTGCAAGGACCTCCATGGATAGACAGTTATAAAGAATATAATTATAAAAATTATGCATATGTTCTTTTATATTTGTTAAAAGAGTTTGGATTTGAGTTTAAAGATTTATACTCAGAAGAGTATGATGCAGTGTTAGATTTATTAATAGACTCTGATAAAAGAATAATTTTATATGATGAGGATGGAAGGTATAGTTTAGGAGAAAAACATACCTATAGTAATATTGAAGTTTTTAAAAATGTACATTTTAATATTGAGAAAGAGTATTAAATGGTATGCTAAGGTAATTAAAATTTTGAATTAGTAATCTATATTTTAATGAAACTTTATTACAAAAATAAATACAATTAAAAGTGAAAAGAACAATATTTTAATCAAACTTTGTTTCAAAATGTTGTTCTTTATTTTATGCAAAATTAAGGTTTAAAGATGTTATTTTAATCAAATCTTTTTACAAACCTACAAAAGGCTAATTAAAATGCTAAAACCTTTAATTAACTTAGCTGTTAAGCACTAAATTCTATCATCTATTTTGAACAACTTTTTTCATAGAATAAATATATGTAAAATAACGCTTTAAGAATAGTTGTGGATAAAGTATAGTTTTTATGTTGGCTTTGTTAACAATTTTTTTATAAAGATAGAAATTAATATTACTCCGTTTTATATAAATAAAAAACCTTTACTATACAATTTCGAACAATAAACCAATAATGGATTAAATATAGTAGAGTTAATCTTTATAATGTTATATTGGATATTTTATGCTTAAGAGAATATCTTGAAAAAAACTTTCGAATGGAAAAAAAAGTTAACCAAGAAATAAGGCTTCAAGTGTAATAAAAGTTTTGTTTCCAGTTCTTTATTTTATTTGTTCGATATAGAGATGAAGATGGAGGAGAACGGGAACATAACTTAAATCTGTTGGAAAATAAACATATAATATAGTGTAATATGGAAGAGTGGATTATAATGTATATGTGAACTAGATGATTAATAATAGCTTATATATTAAAATATACGATTATAATTTTAAACAATAGGAGGCAATATGAATCTCTATAATGTAGATTTTAGAAGAATATCTAAAGAAGATAAAGAAGCATGAGAACTTATTTTAGCTCAAGAAAAAAGCGGAGGAAGAAAATTTGGTCGCATAAATTTGTATCATCAATATCTAAAAGCAGCAAGGCATTATATAAGTCTATTTCCTAATAATTTACTTGATATTGTTGAACTTGAAGATGAACAAAACTTGAGACAGAAATTGATTGGATTTCAAGGTGTATTAGATTCTGAAGATACTAGTGAACTAGATATTCTAAGATATATTATGGATCATCAGGCTTATTTTATAATAGGGTCTATACTAAAAAGCAATTATAGTTTCGGGCATCATGATACATTTTTATTTCCAGAATTTATGTTAGGAACTTCGTTTAAAGCTGATTATTTAGTAGTAGGAAAGAGTTCAGGCGGATATGAATTTGTGTTCGTAGAATTTGAAAATCCTACTAAAAATATTACAATAAGTGATGGAGAACTTGGAAGCACATTCCGTAAGGGATTGAAACAAGTACATGATTGGGAGCGATGGTTACAGTCAAATTTTATGAATCTTAAGGAAGTCTTTAATAAGTATAAAAATTCTAATCAATCATTACCTGAATGTTTTTTAACTTATGATAGCACAAGAATTCATTATGTTGTTGTTGCAGGAAGACGTGAGGATTTTAATGAAAATACTTATAGAATAAAAAGAAGGCATAGAGATACAGAAAAAATAACGATATTACATTACGATAACTTATGTGATAGTGCTAATTCTGTAATTGGTAAAGTTACATATTAGAAGATTCTTACATGAATATTTGTAAAAAATAGAATGGAAGAAATATATGACTGAAAGAAAAATTATAATTTAATACAAGGGTGGAGGGAATGAAGATGCCGATAATAGATTTTAAGGAGATACCAGAGGCTCATATAACAAATGGAAAACAAGATAGTTTTGAACTTTTTTGTCAAGAATTTGTGAAATATCAAGGTTTAGATATTATTTCAGTTCCTGATAGAGGGGTCGATGGTGGTAAAGATTTAATATGTCTAGAGAAACGAAAAGGTGGATTTGGGATAACTGAAATAAAATGGCTAGTAAGTTGTAAGCATAAAGCTCATTCAGGTTCGTCAGTAACTCCTTCAGATGAAGAAAATATTTGTGATAGAATTATTCAACATAAAGCAGATGGATTTATAGGATTCTATTCTACAGTTGTTAGCTCTGGTTTAAATACAAGACTTAATAGTTATAAAGACAAGATTGAAGTAAAGATTTTTAATTCGGAAGATATCGAAGAACAACTGCTTTCAACTCCGAAAGGAAAAGCATTATTTCAAAGATTTTTTAAGAATTCATATGAGAAATGGAATAAGAATAGTGTAATGCCAGCGCTTTTATATAATAAATATGAGCCATTATTATGTTCGCATTGTGGTAAAGACATTCTTAACCCAGCAAATATTAAAGAATATGGTTCACTTATAGGGTTTGTTAGAGACTATAAATTTTCGAAAGAAGTAAATTATCACAAAGAAAAATTTATTGATGTCTATTATGCATGTAAGGGAAGATGTGATGACATACTGGATGCAAAATATAGTGCACAAGGATATATTACTGATTGGAAAGATGTAGATGATTTAAAGATACCCGTTGAATACATGAGATGGATTATGGCTTGCATGAATAATATGAGAGAAGGTTCAATTGAATTTGAAGACGATGCATTTGAAAAGATTAAGAAAGCAATTATGTCGATTGGACAATATGTAATGAGAGATTTAACAGATGAAGAAGTTCAAAGAGAAGATTTACTAAATATTTTACCTGAATGGTTGAGATAAAACTAATTTTGTTTAGCTGCTAAAGGAATAAAAAGTTAGGAGGATAGGTAGAGATTACTATGTATTTAATTGATAGAGAAAATAATAAAATTTCTAGTGTTCAACAAAAAACATTTATCGAATTAGGCTTTAAAGAAAGAGCCATCTACAAGAATGGATTGCATCTAAGCCTGAATGTTTAGGTGAAGAATTACTTATTATTCAAAAAGAATTTGATGGATTTGATGATACTAGAGAAAGATTAGATTTATTAGCTTTAGATAAACAAGGAAATTTAGTTATTATTAAAAATAAACTTGATAATACAGGACGAGATGTAACATGGCAATCATTAAAGTATGCCTCATATTGTTCAAGGTTATCTAAAAATCAAATAAAAGACATATATCAAAAATATTTAGATAAGCAAGGGACAGAAGAAAAAGCAGAGGATAAGATAATTGAATTTTTTGATAATATTGATTATGAAGATATAACATTAAACTCAGGACAATCCCAAAGAATCATAATGGTAGCTGGAACTTTTAGAAGAGAAGTTACCTCTACTGTCTTATGGCTTATGAATTATAAACTAAAGATCAAATGTATAAAAGCAACTCCATATCAATTGGGAGAACAATTATTCTTAGATTTAAGACAGATAATACCTATTAAAGAAGCAGAAGACTATACTATTAAGATGATCGAAAAAAGTGAAGAAGAAAATATTACAAAAAATCAAAGAACAGATAGGCATAATGTTAGGCTTGAGTTTTGGAGTCGGTTATTAAAAATTCTTAAAGAAGAAAAAAATTTTACTTTGTTTTCAAGCATCAATCCTTCGAAAGATAATTATATTGAAGCTGGTTCGTCTATTTCTAATATAGGATATGTATTTAGGGTTACCCAAAATTACGTAAGAATTGAATTATGTATGCATCATGCTAATAAAGATTTCAATGAGTATATTTTTGATATTTTGAAACAAAGGAAAGAAGAAATAGAGAAAAGATTTAGAAAAGCTTTAGAATGGCAAAAACGTGATGATATTAAATCTTCATACATTATATACAAGTTAGAAAACGTTAATATATTCAACAGAGATGATTGGGATAAAATGATTAAATTTTTAGTAGAGAGTATGATGAAATTAGAAGAAGTTTTCAGACCAATATTAAAAGAAGTAAAAGATGTGTTGAAAAACAAAGAATTTTAAATTTAAAGCACAAGAAAATAATTGTATTAGGGGGAGAGGGGGAAGGAATTCCTATCGTATAGACAATCCGATGGGGAGATCTTATGTATAAAAATAAAAATAAGACAAATCATATACCTCTTAAGTATCAATCTAGAGGGATAAAAAATTTAATGTTACTTATTACATTACAAGAATTGATGAGTAATCATGGAATCTTATTTCTAGAGGAACCTGAGCAAAATCTTGAACCATTTATGCAGAGGAAAATTATAAAAAAGTAAGTAAATCCAATAAGGGGCAACTTTTTTTCACAACACATTCGATAGAAGTAGCAAAAGTATATGACTTTGATAATATTTTTCTAATGAAGGATGGTATAATACAGAGTTTACCTAAACCCGAAGATGTTGATAGTGCTTTTGAAACTAGAATAGAGAAATTTGCGAAAAGGGAACTAATCTCTGGATTATTCGCAAGAGGAATTTTATTAGTAGAAGGAGATTCAGAATTATCTGGGTTACCTCTATTTTCACAAGAGCATATTAATGGTTTAGAGGATAGTGGAGTAGAAATAATCAAGGGGGACGGTAAAGACAATGTATTTAAGTATGCACTTTTTTATGATAAGTGCGGTGTTCCATGCCTTTCCCTTGTAGACAATGATTCAGATATTAATTGGCTATTAAAGAAATACTCGCAAAATAACATTAAAAGTATGATTTTGTGCCAGCCTAAAGATTATGAAACATCTATTGTAGGAATGGGAGTATTTCAAGAATGCTGGATGGACTTATTTGAAGAAGTATATCCATTTAAAAATTATAAGGATAATTATATAAAGCCTTTTGTTTCTAAAAATTCCAAAAGCAAAGTATTAAAACAAAAATATCAGGATGAAGAGTATAAAAAGATTAAAACATTTGAGGAATTAGTTAAACTATTGAATACTGATGAAATAGAGGAATTTCAAAGAGAGTTTCTACATCTAAACCTAGCAGGAATTGTTAACGATAAATATGTGGCAACATACTTAATCTATAAAGCAGAAGAAAAAATGATAGAAGATTTTATTCCACTTGCTTTTTCAAATATATTTAATCTTGTTGGAATATATATGGGTAACAATTCTATATGTGAAAACTCTGCAAGGTGTATAGTAAATAAAATATCTAATAGTTCGTTTGAATGTACCGAAA
Source organism: Clostridium argentinense CDC 2741 (assembly GCF_000816675.1). Classification (GTDB taxonomy): domain Bacteria; phylum Bacillota; class Clostridia; order Clostridiales; family Clostridiaceae; genus Clostridium_J; species Clostridium_J argentinense. Next base: position 284,960 of record NZ_AYSO01000020.1, read on the forward strand.
TCTGTGAGAAGTGTGGTAGTATCAAAACTGGATATACAAATGTGTTGCAAGTAAAGGGTGATTCATAATGATGCCAAATAAAGAACAGGAAGTAATAATTACTCATTTTACTAGAAATGCAGAGGGAAAAAGAATTCTGTTAGTAGAGGCTCCTCCAGGAACTGGAAAGACATATACAGCAGTTTCTGCTTCTATCAATTATATACGTTGTAGTAAACAGCAGGATTCTAAATATAATAAGAAAGTGCTTATACTTACATTTTCTAAGAATGCAAGAGTACAAATTGAAAAACAGTTAGATGACTTAGATAATGGTAATATTAAGTTATCAAGTTATATTGAGGTTTCAAATTTTCATTCTTTCTTCCAAAAGTATGTATGGTCATATAGTAACTACTTAAGTCTAACTAAAAATCTAATTATTACTTCACCGAAACAAAGAAGATTACATTTGGAAAGAGCACTCTCACAGATATCTGATTATACTGGAGATGATAATCAATATGGATGGGTTGAATCTCTTCTAGAAGGTGAATTTTACCCACTTACACCCAAAGGGAACATTAAGCCGGTTGTTAAAAAGTTGATTCCCTATAAGGAAGATATACAAAATGGTATTATGCAACTAAATAAAGAAGGATATATAGGGTTTTCCGATATAGGCTATTATATGAATAAATTGTTAGATAAGTCTCCCTCTTTATTAAAAACTATTCAGAATAAATATCCACTTATTATTTTGGATGAGTACCAAGATGCTTCTGATTTGCAGGATAAAATAGTAAAAAAGTTAGTTGGGCAAAGTAATAATGCGATATTTTTTTCAGATTCAAAACAAATGATATATGGGTGGAGGGGTGCATCCCCTAATAGAATTAAGAACTTGTTAGAGGAGTATGGAGATCAGATAGAACAAAGGGAACTTGTTACCGCTATGAGATTTAAAGATCGAAAAGATATTGAAAGTATACTTAAAACCGCTAGAGAAGAAACTTACGATATAAACAGTTTTGTATCTTCAGAAAATGTTAAGTATATAAAAATAAAAGTTCGAGATAAGAATTTATTTTCTACGCAAAGCAAGAACATTATGTATTCAAATTTAAAGTATAAGATAATAAATGCTTTACCACAGTTTCAAGAGCGAAAAGATAAATCTATAGGAATTTTATGCAGATATAATGAACAGGTCCGTTTTATTAAGAAAGCCCTAAGAGAGGAATTTAATATATATTCACAAACAATTAGTAATAATGAGGAAGAACATAATATAGTATGTGATTTAATAGACTTTTGGTCAAAACAAGAAAATGGAATATCAATAGATGAACTAAGTCAGGAAATAGTTAAGTATATTTTTTCGGTTATATATGATGACGGTATTGGAGCCATAAAGCGGAATAAGCTAGGTAATATAGGATATTCAAATCTTAAAAATGCAAGGTTACCAATTTTGAAACAAGTTGCCTCTTATGTTGAGAAAGGCGCTGAAAGCAGAGAATATTTTTGTTGTTTATATAAGTGTGTAAACTTGGTAATGGATAGTGAATTGAGCATAAACCCTGGTAATATGTCTTTAATAAGAAAGGTTTTATAATCTAAGAACAATGCAGCAGATAAAATTACAGATTTGTTTTTACAATATCAATATTTAAAAGCATTCAAAGAATTAAAGGGAATATATGTTTTAAATGTACATCAATCAAAGGGAAGAGAATTTGATTATGTTTATGTAGTTGATAGAGAATCTTTAAATAAAGAAGAAAATCTATTGTATGTTGCACTTAGTAGAGTTAGGGAAAAATTAACGATTTTAGATTGGATCGTATAAAATAATAATAACAAGTATAAAAAGCCTAGCAATTTCTAATTAGAAAAAGATTAGTGATTGTCGGCTTTTTTATTATATAGGAATTTATAAAATTTCAAATCTGTGGATAACCTTGTGAAGTAGGAAAATGCATAGTCTACGCAGTAGATTTTTTACTCGGTTTAATATTGTTATTATGTAATAATAATGTAATATTTATGATATATGTTATAATATCAATATATTACAATAAAGGTTATATTAAGGGGGATGTTGAAAATGGATTTGAAAGAATTTGTAGATATTAGAACTGAACATTTAGGAAGTATTTTCAAAATGAAAGTATATGTTGAATACGCAAAAAAATTCTTCAATGATTTTCCTAATAATCTTGATAAAGATTTAAAAGAACAGTGGAATAATGAAGTGGATAATTTTATGAATCTTCTTGAAGATCTTTTCAATAATAAGATAGACAAAATTGAAGTTGATTTTATGGAGGCTACTCCGCTTTTTATATCTTTAGCAGAAGTGAGAAAAGAAGCAACAGGCAATATATATAATTTATTTCAATTTGATGAAATCATATTTTATCAAGCGTTAGTAATGAATTATGCGAGAATAGATGCTTATTTTAATGATATTATTAAATATATCTGTGAAGAAAAGCCAGAAATTATGCTTAATTTAATTGATGATACTATTAAAAAGAATGAAGGAGTAAATGAGAAAAGTATTACTTGGAAACAAATAATTGGTATGGGGAGTTATGAGAATATTATTGATTACATTAGTGAAGATTTTATTTATAAACTAGGCTTAAAATCAATTAAGGATAGGATAAATTTTTTAAACAGTAAAGTTGGTCTTAATATATCTAAAGAGGATATAAATTTAGAGTTGATTTATAAAGGGGAGCAGTATAGACATAATATAGTACATAGGGGAGGTGTTGTAGATAATAAGTTAATAAAAGCATTTAAAGAAGAGCTGAAACAAGGGGATAAGATTAAAATAGATGAAGAGTTTTTAAATCTTATTTTTGATGAAAGTGCCAAATTAATTTCATATAGTTCATGTGCTATCGAAGATAAATTTTTCAGTGAAAATAATGTGTAAAAGAATAGTAGGAAAGTTTCCTGCTTTTTTTATTTAGAAAAATTGCAATAACAAATTGAACTAACTTCTAGTTACAATCTGATATGGATGAGTAAAGTATATACCTTTGTATCAGTGTCATTTTTAAGTGCAGATAAATCTATAATAGCGGATTTAAATTAGTAATAAGCGTGACTGATTTAGTGTTAGATAAATAATAATGAATGATATAAGGATAGGTGGTTTAAATCCAAAATATCTATCTTTTTTATTTTTTGAGATGATAAAATAACTAGATGTTCTATTACATTAATCCATAAATTAAAGCTTAAAGGTTAATAAATAAAAGGAATTAACAGAGTATTGTAGAAAATAATTGATATATTTGAGAGTATTTAAAGAAGTGAGGAGTTATTTTGGTGGAGAAGATAAAAGTAAAATAAAGTAGAAGGAATTATTAAGCTATATAATAATTGCTGACTGATGGATAGGACACCTACTATTGTAATCTATATAATAGCAGGTGTTTATTTTATAAGAAGTCGTTATAGATGTGGAAATAGAAAGCTATATTAGTTGAATTTGTTATTGCGGAGTTATTAACATATTTAATTTGAGGAGGAAATGTAGAATGAAATTTAGCGAATTTAAATATGAAAGAATAAATATAAATGAAGTCAGGAATAAAATACAAAAGTTGATAATGAATTTTAATGAAATGAATTCCTTTGAGGAACAATGTACCATTATAAATGAGATTAATACTATAAGAGATGAATTTAAAACCATGCAGGTATTAGCAGAATTAAGGAAAAATCTATGTATAAATAAAGATTTTTACTGTGAAGAAATTAATTACTATGATGAAGCTGAACCTATTTTAGAAAATTTAATTTCTGATTTTTATATAGCATTAACTAATTCAAAACATAAAGATAAACTACGTAATAAATATGGTGATAAAATATTTGATTTAGCTAATCAAAAGATGAAATGCGTTTCTGAAGAAATACTTGAAGAATTACAGGAGGAAAAAAGATTAGTAACGGAATATGTTAAATTAATTGAGTCAATTAAAACAATATATGAAGGAGAGGAATTCGGTCGCTGGGATTTTGAGCCTTTAATATGCTGTGAAGATAGAAATATTAGAAAGAGTGCTTATAAGGCACAAACAGAATTATTTGCTAAATATGAAGATGAAATGCAAAAACTTTTCGATAGATTTGTAAAGATACGACATAAAATGGCTTTAAAAATGGGCTATAAGAATTTTGTTGAAATGGGCTATGCACGAATGAATAGAATTGGTTATAACAAAGAAATGATCGCTAATTTCAGAAAACAAATATTAGAATATGTGGTTCCACTTAATGTTGAGTTAATAAGAAGGCAAGGTAAAAGATTGGGGATTAATTTTATCAAGTATTATGATGAATCTATATTCTTCAAAGATGGAAATCCTATAATAAAAGGGAATTCTAGTTTTATCGTTGACAAAACTCTAAAAATGTATGAGAAATTATCAAAAGAAACTAATGAATTTTTTAAATATATGAATAACAAAGAACTTTTAGATATTGAAGATAGAAAAAATAAAGAAGATGGTGGCTTTTGTGAGTATATGCCTAAATACAAATCGCCGTTTATTTACGCTAAGTACAATGGGACTATGGAAAACTTCAATGAAGTAATTCATGAAGTAGGACATGCTTTTCAAAAATATTTATGTAAAGATTATGACATGCCAGAGTATGTAAGTGCAACTGAGGATATATCAGAAATTCATTCCATGAGTATGGAATTTTTAATTGAACCATGGTTAGAAGAATTCTTTGATGATGGTGCAGATAAATATAAGTTCCTACATATGTGCAGTGCATTATTCTTACTTTCATATATTGCTTCAGTTGATGAATTTCAACATGATATATATGAAAATCCAGAGGCTACCTTTGAAGATAGAAATAGCATGTGGCGTAAGATAGAAAAGAAATATATTCCATATAGAAACTATGAAGATAATGAATATTTAAATAAAGGAGCATATTGGCTTCGCCAATCACATATATTTTGGGGTCCTTTTTATTATATTGATTATGGATTAGCTCAAGTTGTTGCATTTGAATTTTGGAGTAAATCAAATATTAATAGACAGGAAGCTTGGAGTGATTACGTTAATCTATGCAAAGCAGGTGGATCTTTGCCATTTACTGAAGTTCTTAAAGTTGGAAATATGAAAAATCCATTTGAACAGGGCAGTATTGAAAGAATTATTAAAGATATTGAGGAATGGATACTTGGCATAGAAAAAAAGTTATAATTGAATATTTGGGGCATAGTTTGAAGAATGCCAAATAACTTTTATGAAGGAGGTTTTAACATTATGCTTAACATCAGACGTGCTAAGGTAGATGAATATGAAATGCTAACTGACATAGCCATTAAATCTGAGGCATATTGGGGATATGATTCCAATTATATGGATAAGTTTAAGTCCATTTACAATGTAAGTGAAGAATTTATAAAAAACAATTCCACTGTTCTTATAGAAGAAGATAACAGTATTGTTGGATTTTATGGCTTAATATGCAAAGATAATGAGATTTCTTTAGAGTATTTTTTTATTGAACCTAAATACATAGGTAAAGGATATGGAAAATTACTATGGAATTATCTAGTTAGCGATTGCAAGAATCTTGGTATTAAAGACTTTGACATAGTAACAAGTCCACAAGCTAAAGAATTTTATGTCAAAATGGGAGCGATACCATGTGGAGAAGTAGAGTCTCTTCTAAAAAAAGGACGCATAATTCCACAATTAATTTATAAAGTAGAAAAGTAGAGATTTATATATTATAAGGTTTATTTTTAATTTACATTCTTAATTAGTAATTAGGGGTAGAGAATGTGAAATTTCAGGAGGTATTATGGAAACTATTATTGGATGTTCAGTAATAATATATGATAATGATAAAAAAGTTTTGATTTCGAAAAGAAGTAAAACAAAAAGTAAATTTCCGTTATTTTGGGAAACAGTAGGCGGAACTTTAGAAAACGAGGAGAGTCCAGAAGAGTGTATTAGAAGGGAAGTTAAAGAAGAATTAAACTGCAGTATTGATGATTTAAAATTACTTAAGGTTTATGTTATTAATTCAGATAATCGTTATGTTTTAATTGTGTATACAGGTAAACTTATTGGTGAAGTAGAAGCAAATGAGGAGATAGAGCAAATTAAATGGGTAACTAGGAGTGAAATTGATAAATACAATTTTATGGGAAATTGTAAAGAAAAGATTATAGATTTTTATAATGAGGAAGCTGAGAAAAGAATTGAAGAATTTAGAGATAAACAGAATATAAAAAGATATAAAGCGAGAAATTGTAGGAAATTGAGTCCAAATCAATTTTAGGGAGGTATCTTATGTATCAATATTATAAGGGATTGATTATTAGAGAAGGAGCAGATGGACTTAAAGGGGATACGATTAAAAAAATGTATAATGAGGTTGGGTGGGTGTCTGTAAGTCAACCATCATGGCAAGATGAAAAGTACGAAATCTGCTTTAAAAATTCATCATGGGTTTTCACTGTCTGGGATAAGGAAGATATGATAGCTATGGTAAGGGTTGTGTCAGATAGGATTATGACTGCAACAATCCAAGACCTAGCTGTGAAAGAAGAGTATCGAGGAAAAGGCATAGGTAAAAAGCTTGTGGACCTGTGTTTAGAAAAGTTACCCCATGGAAATTGGTGGGCGCATACAACTCCAGAAAATTATGACTTCTATAAAAAATGCAGATTTGAAATGCCTCAAATATCTGATAGTTCAACAATGACATATATGGGATATACCAAGGCTAGATTAGAAGGACATAGATAGATAATGTTTTAGATTTTTCTTAAAATGTGCGTTAAATTGTAATTTTTTTTAATTTATGCAGGAAAATGCTGCAAATATTTTAAGAGATATCTTAGTAATGAGGAGATGGACATATTTACAAATTTATTCTCTAATGGTACATATGGTGATATCGGGCAAAATTGTTTGAAATGTGTAAGTTCCTCCATGAGATTGCTTCTAAGGTGGGAGAATATTTTGGATTTGAATATTGCAAAGAGGAAGCAGAAAAAAGTATGGAATATCTTAAAGCAATGCAACAATAAAAAAATTGGAAATGATTATAGTTAGTATTGTTTTGCAGTAAGAATTTGCTAATAGAATAGTAGTAGATGATATAAAAGCATTAACTAAATCAAGAATAAAAGATAGGGAAAATGGGAGTGAATTATATTGAAAGATAAAACTAAAGTACATTTTATGGGCATATGTGGAAGTGGAGCTGCACCTATAGCAATTATAGCTAAAAATATGGGATTTGAGGTATCTGGCTGTGATTTAAATGTAAAAGGATACTATAGCAATACTCTTATAGAAAATAATATAGAAGTTAAAAAAGGTCATGATTCAAAACATATAGAAGGCATTGATGTTTTGGCTATTTCACCTGCTATTTTAGATATTTCACCTAATCATCAAGAAATCATAGCAGCTAGAGAAAGAGGCATTTTAATGACGTGGCAAGAATTTTCAGCTAGATATATCCAAAATGAAAAGTTTGTTATTTCTATTGCAGGAACTCATGGTAAATCCACAACTACAATTTTAATGGGACTTGTTTTAGAAAACGCAGGATTAGATCCAATTGTTGAGGCTGGTACAACTTTTAAAAAGTGGGGTGGAGGATATAGGATAGGAAACTCAAAATATTTTATCTGCGAGGCAGATGAATTTAATAATAATTTCCTTAATTATAGTTCTTCCATAGCTATAATAAATAATGTAGAAATGGATCATCCAGAATTTTTTGAAGATTTAGATGAAGTTAAAGATTCTTTTAAGAAGTTTATAAAAAAACTTCAAATGCCAAAAATTTTAATTGTTAATGAGGAAAGTACAGCACTTAAAGAAATATTATATGAATTAAAAGATTGGCTTCACGAAGAACAAGTAAAAGTTATAGGATATTATATAAATAATAAGTGGGATTTTCCTTTTGATATGGAATATAAAGCAGTTTTAGGCACAACTACTTCTGAATATTCAGAGTACAAAGTTATAAATGGAGATAAAGAATATGAATTTCAATTAGGATTGATAGGAAAGCATAACATTGAAAACTCTTTAGGTGTACTAATTGCTGCTTTAGAGTTAGGTGTTGATATAGATGCAATAAAGGATTCTTTTAAAAATTTTAAAGGAATAGGAAGAAGATTAGATCTAATAGGAGATATAGAAGGCGTTAAAATTTATGATGATTTTGCCCATCACCCTACAGCTGTAGCATCAACATTAGAATCAATTAAGGTTAGTCACCCAGGAAAAAAAGTTTTTGCTATTTTTGAGCCACATCAGATTTCAAGAATAAAGTTATTTTTTCATGAATTTGCAGAAGTATTAAAAAAAGCAGATAGAGTTATTATTTTAAAACCATTCTTAGGAAGAGAGGCAAATAAAAATATTGAATCAATAAATGTAGAAACATTGGTTAATGAAATAAACCCAGATATAGCAGAATATATAGAAGACTACGATAATGTATGCAATAAAATCGTTAGTGAAGTTAAAAGCGGAGATATAATTATGGTTTTTGGAGCCGGTGAATCCTATAAACTATCTAGAAAAATCATTAATATGTTAGAAGAAAAAAAACAATCTAAAGAGAAGTAAAAACACATAAGAAAGTAATATTTATAAGAATTGAAAGTTAATGCTGAAAAATATCCACAATTGTGAATTATGAATTCAATATTTTCAGCAAATAAATGGATAGATTATTTCCAGATATAAAACTAGCCTTATTAACAATAGTAAGGCTAATTTGTTTCTAGAGAGGTATTTTAAAATGAGAAAAAAATATTTAATTGCTCTGGCAATCACTTGTATTCTTTGTATTACTGGTTGTAGTAATTCAAGTTCAAATGTCGAAAATTATCTTAAGAGTGGGACACCAATTGATTCAAAGGCGAAAGACATCATGCCAAATATAGAGGATTTACCTGAATATAAAGATATCGAATACAAATATACAGAAAAGTCCATGTTAATTTTTAAATCTCATTCCGTTGCCCTTATTGTGAGCTATGATGATGATACGTTCAAAAGTGAAAAAGAGAAATTAGATGAACAATATACTTTTTTAGATAAAAAAATCATCTCTTATTTTGATGAAAGCAAATATTACATTCCTGAATATGAGTTTTCAGTAAAGAGTTATACTTTTAGAGTTATAGATAAAGAGGGTACTTCTAACATGGAATTCCCTAAATCTTTTGGAATGATTGGAGTATCTGAAGAGAAAAAAAGTATAGCATATTTATACTTTTATGATGGAGATTTAGATTATATAGGACACGAAAATGAAAAAAATCCTATGGCTAATTTCGTTAAGGAATATTTTAAATATAATTTTTAGCTATATATTTCCTATATTATAAGCATTAGCTTTAGTTTATAATTTCGATATTGAACAATTTAAGTATAGAATTAAAGGCAAAAGCTGTTAATAATGCAGTAATTAAATCAAAGTTTATATGGTTTTAATTCTAAAGCTATATAGTGACTACAAAAATTATTTTTATAGCCGCTATATAGCTTTTTTCTTTTACAAAATATTTTATCGTTATTGCTTAGACGCAAGGAAAAATATATTTTAATGTTGAAGTGAAATAATAATTAATTTAATAATTATAAATATATGTAATGAAATGAAAGTTTTTCCGTATTAACATATGAAATTAGGTACCTAAAGGAAATAAGGAAGGGAGGTTTAAAAAGATGAAGCAACTCGAGTTGGATAATATTTTATATAAAGAAGAAATTAAAGAAGATTTGTATGAAGAAGAATTTGCTCATATTTTTAAGCTTTATTATAAGAGAATTTATAACTATATATATTATCGGGTTAATAGTGAGTATGTAACAGAAGATCTAACAAGCCAAGTTTTTGAGAAAGTAATGATTAACATAGATATGTATTCTGAAAATAAATCACCCTTTGAAGTATGGATTTTTGCTATAGCTAGAAATATAGTAAATGATTATTTTAGAACTGTAAAAAACATAAAGTATTTTCTCTAGATAGTATTAAAGGTTTAGTAGCAAGAGAAAAGACACCAGAAGATATGGTTCTTACAGCAGAGGCTAATAATAAACTTTCAAAGGCTCTAAATACTTTAAATACAAGGGAAAGAAATATTGTGGCACTTAAGTTTGGTGCCAATTTAAAAAATAAAGAAATAGCAGAAATAGTAGGAATTACAGAAAGCAATGTTGGAGTAATACTTTATAGAACCATGAAGAAGTTAAAAAAGAAGTTGGAAAGGGAGGAGTAAATATGAGCAAAAAAAGTATTGAAGATAAATTTTCTATAGAAATAGATGCTTATTTTAATGGTATAGAAAAGAATAATAAATCAGATTTTGAAGAATACAATGAACTTTTAGAACTAGGTAAGATTTTAGCAGATAAAGATTTCAGCAAAGAGAGCAATAAAGAAGCAGTGTTTAAGAAATCACTTGAAAATATAAATCAGTATAAGGGAGAAAATATTATTATGAAATCAAAAAGAAATAAGTTATATAAAAGGCTAGCAGGGGTAGGAATTGCATGTATAGTAACTATTGCTTTATCGCAAACATCCTTTGCACAAAATTTTGTGGAAAAAATAATAAAATCCATATCTTTAGAACATGTTAAATTTGTAGAGGAGGAAGATCATAAGTTAGAAGTAGAATCTATGACTGTTCCAGAGAAGTTAAAAGGAAAACTGTTTGATAAGGATGGAAATTTGATAGAAATATTTACAAAAGAAATGAAAAAATTTTATACAGCTGATGGTGAAGAAATCGATGATTTTGATATGAGAACTGGTAAAATAATAACTGTATCACAAGCAAAAGAAAAGATACTAGAAGTTAAAGATACTAATGAATTAAATAAATACACTTGTTTTAATGTTATTCTTCCTAGTTACTTACCAGAGGGATATAAATTTGATAGAGCAGAATTTTTTAAAGGCAAGGCAGGAGATGTAAAAGACAGTAAATATATTACTATATATTTTACTAATAAAAAAACAGGAAAAAATATATATATGCAGCAAAGATTTGCTTGTGAGGAAACTAGAACTGTATCTAATGGAAGCAACATAGAAAAAATAAAAATTAACGGAGTAGATGCCATATCATCTGATGGTGTAAGATCTAATAGTAAAAGCATTGATTGGGAAGCCAATGGTGTTATATATGGCATTACTAGTAAAGGAATTGCCAGAGATGAATTAATAAAGCTTGCAGAATCAATCAAATAATTATATTCTAATAGGTTGTTATCCAATGATAATAGCCTATTTTTGTATTTAATAAACATTTTAGAATATAAAGATATGTGATATAAAAACATTAAATGCTAAAATAGTATTAGAAAATGTTGGTTATTAGTCCATTATGGGTAAGTAGATACAGTATTTAAAAAATATGGAATAATAGATTAATGAGGGGAATTTTGATGTATAAGATATTTATTGTTGAGGACAATTTAAGACTTAGGACTTTGATTAAAGATGAATTAATTAAATATGACTATGAAGCGATTGAAAGCGATGACTTTAAAAATATTGTAGAACATATAGAAAAAGAGAATCCAGATTTAATTCTTTTGGATATAAATTTACCATATTATGATGGATTTTATCTCTGTAGAATTTTAAGGAGAAAAAGCAATGTGCCAATAATTATAATATCTTCAAGAGATACAGCTATGGATCAAGTTATGGGACTTGAATTAGGGGCAGATGATTATATTACTAAACCTTTTATTATGGATGTTCTCATTGCAAAGATAAAATCAGTGATTAGAAGAATTGAAAATGAACACTATAATAAAGAAATTGTAAAAGAAAATAATATACCTAATTTATATTTAGATGAAGATAATTTGATATTATGTTTCAATGAGAAATGTATTGAGCTTACGAAAAATGAGTTTAAAATAGTGAAAATTCTTCTTGATAACAATAGAGTAGTGAGAAGAGAAGAATTGTTATCTGAACTTTGGGAAGATAGTATTTTTGTAGATGATAATACTTTAACTGTAAATGTTACAAGGGTTAAAAATAGACTAAAAGAACTAGGGCTTAATGATGTTATAAAGACCAAAAGGGGAGTTGGATACAAATTTGATATAGATAAAATTAGCTGTAGCAGAAAGCGTGAAGGATTTGAATAGGAAAAGAATAAATAATTTTTTAAGGGACAAGCTGCTGTCTATAGTAATATTACTTTGCAATACATTTTTTATATTTTTATTTTATTACAGCACAGTGGATGAAATAGAAATTTTATATCCTATGATTATAACAATTTTTTTGATTATAATTTATTTAGTAATAGAGTGGTATAGATATTACAGGTTTAATTTTCAATTAGAAAAATTTATAGAGGATTCTAGTCATAAAGTTGTTATTTCAACTTATGAGCAAAGAGATATCTATGAAGTTATAAATAAAATTCATAATAATTACATAGGACAATTAGAGGATGTTAATATAGAAAATAATAGGAAAAGCAAATTTTTAGCTCAACTAATTCATAATTTAAAAACGCCAGTAACAATAATAGATTTAATACTACAGAAGCAAAAGAGTGGCAAATTAAAGGCAGAGGATATTAATTCTTTAAAACAGGAAAATATGGTTATATATGATGGATTACAAAATGTATTAAACTTAATTAGATTAGATGAATTCTCTAAAGACTATGTTCCTACTTCTGTAGATTTATTGGGTACTATTAATAGTATAATTAAAAAGAATAAAAATTATTTCATTTATAATAATGTATTTCCCAAAATAGAAATAGAGGAAAAAGAGATTTTTGTATTGTCAGATAGAAAATGGAATGAATTTGTTATAGAACAGATTATATTTAATGGAATAAAATATTCTGCATCTAAAGAATCACCTAAATATATTACATTAAAAATTGAGGAAGAAGAAGAATTTGTCATACTTAAAATAGTTGATGAAGGTATTGGAATACCGGATTATGATATGGATAGGATTTTTGAGGCCTTTTTTACTGGAGAAAACGGCCGTATATATAAAAATTCTACAGGTATTGGACTTTATATGTGTGGAATTGTTGCTGAAAAGCTTAATCAGAAGATAACTATTGAATCAAAAGTTGGCGTTGGCACTGTGGTAAGTATAAGATATAGACGTAAGGTAAATGTAAGATAAATTTAATCTCTTTCGATTTCTCTATATGTTTATTAGTACTAAAATTAAGTTGATAGGGGGGAGGGTACTATGGTTATACTTGAAGCAAATAAAGTTAAAAAAATATATGGAGGAGATAAAAACACAAAAAAGACAGAGGTATTACAAGGTATAGATATTAAATTAAATAAAGGTGAATTTACAGCTATTATGGGTCCTTCAGGCAGTGGAAAAACCACATTACTTAATGTTTTAAGTGGTATGAGCATGCCAACATCAGGAATTGTTAATTTTTTAGGAAAAAATTTAAATACATTTTCTAGTGATGAACTTACAAAGTTTAGAAGAAAAACTATGGGGTTTATCTTTCAAGATTTTAATTTAATGGATAGTTTGACCTTAAGAGAAAATGTTTTACTGCCAATGGTGCTAGAAAAAAGATCTATAAAAGATATGGAGGAAATTTCTAAGAAGATTATAGAAACTATTGGACTGGGAAAAGTTATGGACAAATATCCATATAATGTATCTGGAGGGGAGATGCAAAGAACTGCTATGGCTAGGGCATTAGTTAATAATCCAGATATTATATTTGCAGACGAACCAACAGGAAATTTGGATTCTAAGTCTTCTAATTTGGTTATGAGATGCTTTCAGGAAATCAATGAAAAAAATAACAGCACAATTCTTATGGTAACCCATGATGCCTTTGCAGCAAGTTTTTGTAGAAAAGTTATTTTTATAAAAGATGGAAAGATATACTCTGAGATAGTCAAAAAGGGGAGTAAAAAAGATTTCTTTTATGAAATACTAGACTTTATGGCTGTTCTTGGAGGTTAATAACTGTTTAAAAAAGTCATAAAACGCTATGAAAATCTGCTATTTATTAATAGACTTTTAAGATAACTCACTTATCTAATAATTTTGAAAATGGTATATAAATTTCAGTAGAATGTTTTTAAATTTTATATTAAATTTTAGTATCTATATAATTTAATATAGGAATTATTGTTTGTAAATCGTTATTCGTTACTTTATCATCTCAAAGCTATTATATAAAGGTAATCCTTGGATATAATAGATATTAGAATGCGAGGTGATAAATTTGATAAAAGCACTAAATATAAGATTATACCCAACAAAAGAACAAATAATTCTAATGTATAAACATATTGGATGCATGAGATTTGTTTATAATTGGGCATTATCAAAGCAAATAGAAAATTATAAAATCAATAATAAAAAGCTATCAGTTTCAGAATTAGCTAAGGAATTAACTATTTTAAAAAATACTAAAGGTTATGAGTGGATGTATGAAATATCTAATGCAACATTGAAGGAAAGTATTAGAGATTTAGATAAAGCATATAAAAATTTCTTTAATGGTAGCAGCTTTCCTAAATTTAAGAGTAAGAAAAAATCAAATCATGTATTTTACACTAGATATGATAGAATTTATTTCAAAGAAGACTTTGTGAATCTTGAAAAAATAGGCAAAGTTAAATGCAGAGTGGATTATGATATTGATTTAGCCACTATAACAAAGTTTCAAAATCCTAGAATACATTTTAATGGCAGAGTGTGGGTACTTTCAGTAGGTATCGAAACATCAGTAGAGAAAGCTAAATTAAATGATTTTAGTTTGGGAATAGATCTCGGTATAACGCAATTAGCAATAACCAATATAGATAATTTAGATACTAAAAATATTAATAAGACAAATAGCGTTAAAAAATTAAATAAAAGATTAAAAAGATTGCAAAGGCAATGTTCAAGAAAATATGAAAAAAATAAAGAAGGAGGTAGTTACCAAAAAACTAAGAACATTGTAAGACTTGAAAAGAAGATTAAAAAACTTCATAGTAAACTTAAAAATATTAGACTAAATCATATCCATCAAAGCACTTCTAAAATGGTGAAAGCCAAGCCTTTTAGAGTAGTAATGGAAGATTTAAAAGTATCTAATATGATGAAGAATAAACACTTATCAAAGGCAATAGCAGAGCAAGGATTTAATAAATTTATAAATCAAATGAAATATAAATGTGAGAAGTATGGTATTGAATTTATTCAGGTACCTATACTTTATCCTTCAAGTAAAACCTGTAGTCATTGCGGTTATATTAAGAAAGACTTAAAGCTTTCAGATAGAATTTATAAATGTTCTTGTGGTTTTAGTTGTGATAGAGATAAAAATGCTAGTTATAATCTTGCAAACTATGGTTTAGTATAATCAATTAAAAGATTAACTAAATTGGGGAATCGTTATAACCCACTACCTTATTATTAGGTAGCAAAGTCTATGGAGTGTTATATCAAACGAAAGTAGCTTAGGCGAAATCGGACATTATGAAGTAGGAAATAAACAAAGCTATAAACTTATATAATCTTTTTATAGAGTTTTTAGTATTTTGGTAACGGTGAGTCTAGTGACTTTTAAAGATGTAGTATATAAAAACTTTAGGTATAACATAAAAAAATATTTATCTTTATTTTTATGTAACAGTTTTACTATAATGGTTTTGTTTATGATGCTGGATTTAAATTATAATGAGGAGTTTATACAATATATTAAAAATGACAATTCTATGATGGCGGTGGTATGGCTAGCAATACTAGTGGTATCACTGTTTGCAGTATTTTTTATCATATATACTCAAACTTATTTTATAAAATCTAGAAGTAAGGAATTTGGCCTTTTTATTACAGTTGGCATGAGTAAATGGGAATTAAATAAATTAGTATTAATTGAAAATATACTTATTGCTATATTGTCTTTAATGATGGGCTTAATTTTAGGAAGTATTTTCACTAGGCTTTTCTTTTTAGTAACAGTTAAAGTTTCCAAATTTGATAGGATAAGTCACCACTTTAATATTAAAAGTTATGTAAATACTTCAATACTGTTTTTATTAATATTTACAGTAGTTTTACTTATTTTAATAATTTTTATGAATAGATTAGAACCAACGGAAATTATAAAAGAAGGACGTAAAGGTGACAAGGTTGTAAAATATACTCCAGTGATACTTTTATTAGGAATTACTTTTGTAATTACAGGCATTTTAATTGTATTTTACACAATGGCTGATTCAGATCAGAACATAATCCCATACTTACCATTATCTATAATTTGCGCCTTAATAGGATTATATTTTATTATAGGTCAGGTTGGAAGTGGAGTATTACATTTCTTAAAGAAGAATAAGAAAATATATCATAATCATTTATTATTTAATAATGAAATGCATCATAAATTTAATAGAAATAAAGGAATTGTATTTTCATGCAGCATTTTAATTGGAGTTACTATATTTGGATTAGGTATTTTTTATACAATCAGCAAAATATCCGTATGGTCAGTGGACAGAATGTACCCATATAATATAAGCTATAGCCAGGTTTTAGGAATAAACAATGTATCTACAAAAAAGATTAATAATATTATTAATGAAAGTAAAACCCCAATAGTTGATAATATAAAATTACCATTTTTATTGTATAACACTAAATCACTGATTACTGAAGAAAAAGATTTATCTGGCGGATATAATAATGTAGCTTTGATATCACAAAAAGAGCTTAACAAATGTGTATTCAATAATGTAGTTAAAGATTTTAATAAAGACTCATCTTTAAAAAATGTTCAACTGGAAAAAGGAGATGTGATTCTAGCTAATCTAAGCTACAATAGAGAATTACAAGATTGCAGTGTGGACACAATTGTCTCATTAAAAAGCAGCAAAAGCATTTTTAAATTTAAGATTAAGGATATTATAGCTGATAATGTATACTATCTGAAGTTCCCAATGTCCAATTATATAATTATTTTAAATGATGAAGATTACAATGAGATAAAAAATACTATAGATAAAAAATATATTGGTGAATTTAACATGCTGGGATTTAAAGAATGGAGAAAAACTGGTGATACAGTGGAAAAAATTAAGGCAGAGCTTCAAAATCAAAACTCTAAGCTGCCTGAAGGATTAAAAGAAGAATACTCTAAATATAGTGAGCATTTTTCTCTGTTTTCAAATATTGAAATATATAAAAATAGAGTTGAAGGTGGAAATTTTTCTAACTTCTTAGCAGTATTTATTAGTTTTTTATTTTTCATTGCATCATCTGTAATAATTTATTTTAAATTGTATACAGAGATGGAAGAAGAAAAGGTAAAATATAATAAATTGTATAGGATTGGAATGAGAGAAACAGAGTTTAAAAACATAATTTATAATCAACTTAAAGTAATATTCTTCTCACCATTAATTTTTGGTGGAATTGTAGCTTACGCATATTTGTTTACATCATTTAAAATAATGAATGTTCCTATAGAACTATATTTTAGCTGTAGCTATATATTTATAGCATATTTCTCATTTCAGATAATATATTATTTTATAGTAAGCAGAAAATATGTAAATGATATTGTTGGTAATTTAAGTGGAGATTATAAATAAAAACTAAGTAATTCTGAGTTTTGTTTATATATTATAGTAAAACATATAAAAATTAACTTATAAATCTAATCTATTATTATGTTTGAATTTTTGAAAATTCAAACATAATAATAGAGAAAGATGCTTTATGTCCTATTAATTTTAAAATTTATTATTTATAAAAGAAGATTAAGGTCTTATAAGTATTTTTATAACATCTTCTGTTCTTTTATCAAAAATATTATAAGCTCTATGTATTTCATCTAAGCTTACTCTATGGGTAATTAATGGTTTAACATCTATCTTTTTAGAAGCTATTAAATTTAAAAGGTCAGAAGCAAGATTTAAATCTCCAAGGCCCATGGTTATATTAAGGTTTTTACAGAAAATTTCTGATAATGGAAAAAGTATATCTGCCCCTATACCAATAAGAGAAACTCTACCGCCAATTCCAGCACATTCTACAGCTTGCTGAATAGCTATCTCTGAACCAGAAGCTTCTATTACTACATCCGCTCCCTTACCGTCTGTAAGTTCATATACTTGCTTTAAAACATCACTTTTTGATGCATTTATTATATGAGTAGCACCTATTTCTTTTGCCTTATTCATTCTAAATAAGTCTTTTCTACCTACTAAAATTATTTTGTTTGGGTTATATAGTTTTGAAGTTAAAATACTACTTAACCCTATAGGACCAGCTCCCATTATAACAACGTTATCTCCAGGTTTTATATTTGTTCTTTTTACAGCTGAATAAGAGGTTGATAGTATGTCAAAAACCATTACAGCTTCTTCATCGTCTATATTATCAGGTACATGTTTTAAACACATATCTGCAAATGGAACTCTAACATATTCTGCATGTACTCCATCAAGATTTTTACTTCCATGAACATTTAAAGAAGAGCCCTTTACACAATGAGAAAAATTGCCTTTTAAACAATTTTCACATACTCTACAAAATGGAGCAGGAGGGCCAATAACTCTATCATTAGGCTTAAAGTTCTTAACAGAGCTTCCTACTTGTTCAATTATACCAACATATTCATGTCCTAAAATAAAGCCTGGCTCTGAAGGGATAACCCCCTTTACTATATGAACATCACTTCCACATAGAGCTGTAAGGGATACTTTGACTATTACATCAGTATCATTTACAATGGTTGGTTTTTCAACTTCCCTCAATTCAACCTTGTTAAAATCAGAAAAATAAAAAGCTTTCATAAAAATACCTCCCCTGAAATAACTCATTATAAGTACATTTTAATACATAAATCACGAAAAATTAACCAAATTTTACACATTTATAAAAATATCTTAATTAATCACCTCGGGGAACAGTTAAGCAATTGAGAATTGATGATGGACAATTGACGATTACAATGGAAATCAACTCTTAATAATTTTATATTGTAAATATTTATCTGAGCAGTAAATTTCTATTAAACTTTTTGATATTTTGTGTTAAAATCTTATGGTACTTAATTATTGTGCAATAAAATTTACTTTATATGTATTTAAATCTACTTTTACGTCTTAAAGTGGAGTTTTTATGATTGTACATAATAGCTTACTATGGTAATATTTTCTCTTTTATATACTTAATATAAAAGTTGAAATAAAAATTATATAGATATATTTAAAGGAGATGAAAAAATTTTCAGGAAAATTATTTGAAATTATAGTTATTGTTTTATTTTTATTGATAGGTGCTAAAACATTTAGAGTGCTTGATGCTACTATTGAACTCGCTGGGGAAACTTCAGTAGAAGCTGAAAATTATAGTGAGTATTGTAATATAGTAAAACAATCTATAAATAATTATGACAGCTCTATAATTATAAAGATTAAAGATTTTGATAAAGAAACATATGATGTTGATTCTATGAACAATATATTGAAAGCTAACGAATTAGAGACTCTTAATTCCAGTGTAAAACGATATACAATTACCAAATATGATATACTTAATACTTTTTTAAAAATTGATTTTAGATACGTAGATAGTGTGGAGGAATTAAAGAGAAAAGAAAAATTAGTAAGTGAAAAAGTTCAGGAGATAGTTAAAAATACGATTACTAATGAAATGGGAGAGTATGAAAAAGAAAAGGCCTTATATGATTATCTAGTCAATAATTGTGAATATGATATGGATACATTTAATTCCGGGGTATGGGATAAAAATAATGATGAATATAGTGCGTTAATTAATGGACTTAGTATGTGCAAAGGATATGCTCAGGCCATGAATAGGCTTTTAAAAGCTGCTAATATAGAGTCAAAGATTGTTATTGGAGATATTATTGATGCAGAAGAACCAGATAAGGAAAAACTTGGACATGCATGGAACATAGTTAAAATAAACGGTAAAAATTATCACATAGACGCTACTTGGGATTCTACATATACACATATGTATAATGAAACTTCAGATTATTTCTTTAATCTGTCAGATGAAGAAATAGAAAGCACTCGTACATGGGAAAGAAAGTCTTATCCTGTATGTAATACTTTACAATAATATATAGTAACTATAGAAGTCATCTTAAAAACTTATATTTTTAATAAAAAATAAAGACGATACAACTAATAATTACATATTTATAAGTACTGACATAAAATAAAAATATTGCATTATATCAATGATTTTAAATGTATTTAAAGTGAAATATATTCTATGTAGGGGCGAACAGTGTTCGCCAGAAAATATTGTACATACAGTTGGATTTTAACTAGTTATCTAAACAAATATCCACATTGTTGATAAAAATAAATCAATAATGTGGATATTTGTTTTAAAATCTATATGTGCAGATTAATTAGGTGATACAGCATGTAAAATAGAGTAAAGAAAATTAAATCTCATTGCTTAACAAAATAAATCAGAAAAAATAAAGAAGATGTTAACTTATATAGTGGAGTAACCGATGAAGTAAGTACATAAAAGATTACGTATAATTCTAGAAGGTATGGTTTTTATAATTATAATTGCTTTACATACATATAAGTGTTAAAAATAATAAAGATTGATAACTTAAGAAGTCTATATAAATACTTTTAAATTAATAAAAAATTCTTAAAATTATAAGTCAGCCATTGATTTGTGGTAAATAATATATTACAATATAATTATTGGAAATGAAGGGAGAATTAGTGATGAGTATGTTGTTATAATTCTAGTAAATAAAAATCTGATAATAAAATTATAGCAAGAATTTTTTAACCTTTTTTAAAAAATAGGTTTGTTTGCTGTGAATTTTAAGATTTTAATTATATAGATGAACAACATCAATTACAATTCTTTAATTTTCATTCATATTAAAATAAGTTATATAAAGGGTTAATTGTCACTTAGATTAATACTAAGTATTATGAATTACAAAGCTAATTTTATAGAATTTAGGTATTAGAGGATAATGATTTATTAACTTTAGCTTATTTAATAATAATTTGAAATTAGAACTGTGTTGTTTTTGATAACACAGTTTTTTATTTTAAATAAGGCGTTTATTATAAATAACCAGTCAAAGATGTGCGATATTTTGTACAATAGTGACTAGTTAATTTTAAAGACGTTTGAGTATATATGTCAATTGTAAGTTACCATAGCTATTAATCTTATAAAAGGTAAATAAGTTTACTTTGTAAGTATTTTTTAATAGTTGGTAATAAAATTTTAAAGTACAAAATTAAATTAAATTTAAGTATATAGTATGTAGTATTTCTATTATATACTTATACCATCATAGGGGAATAGGTTTTAACTATGGTGAAAAAAATTGTACTTTTAACATTACAGTAGATATATGTAATATGAAATTTAAAGGATGTAGATGAATGGGATGTTCATCTGCATCCTTAATTTTTTATTATATTTATAAACTTGTATGAATGGCTTTTAAGTGCTTATAACTTATAATGTGGGAGGGAAAATATGAAAATTGAAAGAAAGGAAAAAATAGGTTTAGTAGAATTAAATGAATTACTAAGTACTATAGGATGGGGAATAAAAGATTTAGATAAGCTAGAGAATTCTTTAAAACTATCTTGGGGATGGATAACAGCTCGTGATGACAATGGCAAATTAATTGGATTTGTCCAAATACTTTCTGATGGCATTAAACATGCATATATTTTAAGATTGTTAGTTCATAAAAAATATCAAGGACAAGGTGTAGGAACTAAAATTGTTGAGAATATGATGGAATTACTTAATGAAAATAAATTAAATCCAGTTTTAATAACAAAACCATCAGAAGAATCTTTTTATAATAGATTTGGATTTGATAGAAGCGGTAACGGCTTTATAGGAATGCTTAGATGGGAATAGATAAAGAGAGGAAGAGATAGTATGGATATTAAAAATAAAATAATAAGAAATTTAGATGTGATAATAAATGAATATGTAGAGAAGGAAATTATTCCAGGACTAGCAGTAGGAGTAGTTTATGATAATGAGATTCTTTACACCAAAGGATTTGGAGTGAAGAATGTTGATACAAAAGAACCAGTTGATGAAAATTCACTTTTTCACATGGCATCAGTTTCAAAAACTTTTGTGGCTACAGGAATAATGCAACTAGTAGAAAATGGCAAGATTAAATTGGATTCACATTTAACAGAATATCTGCCGTACTTTCAGCTTAAAGATGATAGATATAAGAATATAACTATAAGACAATTATTGAGTCATATGTCAGGCATGCCAGATGTTGATGATTATAGATGGGATAAGCCTCAATATGATGAGGATGCTCTAGAGAAGTATGTTAAAAGTATTAAAAATGAAGAATTAATGTGGGAGTCAGGAGAAAAATTTGCTTATAGTAATATTGCTTTTGAGATACTAGGGGATGTTATTGCAAAGGCTTCAGGGGTATCTTTTGAAGAATACATGAAAGTAAATATTTTAGAAGTTCTTCAAATGAAGGAAAGTGACTTTTTTAATCCTAATGTTTCAAAAGAATTACTTACAACACCTCATATTCTTGGAGTTGAAAATGGGTATGCTGGAGTAGTAAGTGAGGTATTTCCTTATAATCGTGCTCATGGACCAAGTTCTACACTATGTTCGAATGTAACAGAAATGTGTAACTATGCTATTGCTAATATGAATGGAGGATGTTTTGGAGGAGAAAAGATATTAGAACCACATAGTTATTCAGAACTTTGGCATAATCATGGTTCTACAGGTTGGGGTGGATACACTTCAGAAGTTGGATTAGCATGGTTTTTAGGAGAATATAAAGGAAATAAGGTGAGGTCTCACAGTGGGTTAGATACAGGATTTAGAAGCAATTTTATTATCTTACCTGAAAGTGGTATATCTGTAGTTATTATGACTAATTCAGATTATATTGGTCTTAAACTTATTTGTACAGCTATTTTAGACATACTTTTAGGAGAAGAAGTTCAATATGTAAAGCAATCACTTGCACACTATATGGCAAAAAAGTTGTTTGATAATAATTTTGAAGCAGCATTAAAAGAATATTACTTAATAAAAGAAAATTCATTTGATAAATATAATTTTATTGAGGATGAATTTAAATTTGTTGCTTATGAATTAGTGGAGATGGAAAAAGTAAAAGAGGCTATTGAAATTATGAAAATTTCCACTGAAATATCTCCAGAATCATCAAATCTTTATTATAATCTTGGTAAAATGTATTTACTTCATGGAGATAAAGAACTTGCCTTAGAAAACTATAAAAAATCAATGGAATTAGATCCTGATAATATAAAGGTTAAAAAGAAAGTAGAAGAATTAATTAAAGAAATTGAGTAAAAATGGGGGCTATATATGGAAGATATAAAATTAGTAGAATACAATAACTCTTACGCAAAATCCATAGCAGATATGTGGAGAAGAAGCACTGAAGGATGGAACGGAAATAATGGTACAGAAACGGAAGAGAGTATTTTAAAAGAACATGAAAGCATCACAGATATAAATACTTATTTAGCATTAAAGGGGGAAGAGGTAGTAGGATATTGCGGTTTTTCTAAATATCAGTATGATGATAACACCCTTTATATAAGACTTTTAAATGTAAGATATGATCTTCACGGGACGGGTATTGGAAGAGCTCTGGTATGCAAATGTGTAGAGAGGACTACAGAGCTAGGATGGCCAAGAGTTGATCTTTTTACATGGCCGGGAAACACAAAATCTCTTCCTCTTTATAAAAGATGTGGATTTTTTTTAGAAAAGAGAGATGATACCACACATTTGATGAATTTTATCCCAAAAGTATTAAATACAGAGGCATTTAAAGAATATTTTGAAAATGTAAATTGGTATAGAGATTTAAAGAGAACTATAGATATGGAACCAGATGGCATAGAAGAAGATGGATTTACTTATTATGAATATAGTTGGGAAAAAGAAGGGAAAGAATTAAAAGTTCAATTTGAAAATAAAAGTCGAGGTATTAAATTAGTTGACGCAGAAGATTACTTAATTAAGGTTTATGTGGAGGAACAAAAGCTTATATTTGGAGAGAAGTATAAGATTAAATATGAAGTTTTAAATAAATCTAAAGCCCCTTTAAATATTAAAATTAAGGGCCTAGATGATAAAAATATAAAGTATTCATTTAATGGTGAATTTGAAGTTTTAGATAGAGAAATTATTGAAGGGGAATTTGTGGTTGAGGAACCTAAAGAAAAGGTGGCCTCATTAAATACTTATCCATCTGTTATATCAGAAGTTTTAATAAATGGAAAGAGTGTAGAATTTAGAATTGGTATAGATTCACAATATCCAGCAGATATATCTCTAAAAGTTCCAACAGGAGAATGCTATAAAAATGTTAATTCATCTTTATATTTAGATATAAAAAATAACTATCAAAAAGATGTTACCTTTGAAATTAAGCTTAGAGATAATGAGTCTATTAAGTTTATAGATAAAGAAATAAATATAAATATGAAGGCAAATGAGAAAAAGTCTTTAAAGCTTCAATATATATTAAATAATTTTAATTTCTATAATGAATTGATTGAAGTGAGAGTTGAATTCCCAGATGGAAAAGAAGTTGTATTTACAAAAGCATTAGTTGCTCCTTTCAAGGGTAGAGAAGGAAGATTTGGTGGCAAAACAGAAGACTTTTATATGATTTCAAATGGACCTTATTCATTAAAATTAGATGAAGAAAATAGTATATCAATAGAAACTTTTGGAATATATGATTTGGATTTTGAACTATACTATCCAATGTTAGGAAGACCTTTTTCTGAAGAATTTTCTAATGGTAAACCTAATAATATAGAGTATTATGAAGAAGAGGATAAAATAGTTTTAAAAATAACTTATATATCTGAAATCTTTAAAAATATAAGAGTAGAATCTATATTAAAGCTTTCTCAGAATGGAATAGTAGAATATCATTACGAGATATATAATGATGGAGACGTTGAAATAGCTAGTGACATTTTCTTATGCAACAATTTATTTATGAAATTAACTAATGGTATTTTGCCAATAAAAAATAAATTTGTTCAAATTATAGATCCAAGAGCTATGTGGACGGAAAATTTTAATCTTGATGACTTAACAGAAAATTGGATATATGCTAGAAGCACAGGAGAAAACATAGGAATATGCTGGCATAAAGATTTGAAAATTAAATCAAATGGGTGGAAGATTGCCTTTGAGCATAATCTTGGGAAGATGAAAGCTTGTGAGAAAAAGGTAACAAAGCCTGTGTTTATGGTATTGAACACCTTTAAAGATTGGAAAGATTTTAGAAATTTTGCTCTAGAAGAAAGTAATACTGAGAATTTACATCTTAATGACAATTTTGAAATGATTATAAACGAAGGTAATCCTTTTGTAGAAGAAAAGTTTGATGTTAGTGTTAAGCAATATCAAAACTATGGACTAGACGGAGAATATTCAATAATATCTAGGCATAACAATTTTAAAAAATATGATAAAAACATAAATGCAGAAGATAAAATCTTTGAAACAAAACTTGAAGCTTCTTTAAAAAATGATATTGATAGAGATATTTTGAAATTAGAGGTAGATTCTAAAAGTATGTATTCAGAAGAATATAAAATGGTATTTAAAGTTAAAGATGTTTTCTGTGAATCAAAAATAGTTGAAGAACAGGGGCATAAAGTTCACTGTGTGAATAATGGTGTTATGGAAATTAAAGCATGTGAGACTTTTAGTTATGTATTATATTCTTTAAAATACAATAATCATAATTTTCTTGAGAGTTCATTCCCGACACCAGTACCAAAATCATGGTTTAATCCTTGGTTTGGAGGTATAGGAACAATGCCAGAAGATTTAAGTTTTAGATCAGTATTAAAAGAAAATATTAAAGCAGATTTTGTTACTATTGAAGATAATCTCAAAAATAAATGGCAGGGTATTAAAGTAAAACTTCATATAGAAAATCATGAGAAGTTTAAGGGGTTAGTAATAAATCAATATTATTTAATGCTACCTGGAGTGCCAGTATTGTGTCATACAGCAGAAATAGTACAAAATACAGGTAAATTTATGAGTCTTGAACCCTTTGAAAGCTTTACATTCTTTAATTTTGATGAGAATCTTAAAAATAATTGGCTTAAGTTAAAGAATATAAACGGAGGCTTTGATAAGTATAAAGTAGGAGTAGAAGCTATGGATATTCCAACTACTTCTTCAATACTATATGGAAGTAATGGTCTAAAGGATAAAATTCAACTTTATTTAAATCATGATGAAGCAAAATGTCTTGGATTTATAAATATGAATGATACTACTGCTTTAATTTCAAGACACATAACCATGGAAGAAGGTATAGCGAAATTTACTTCTCCAGAATTTTATATATTTACTGAGGATTATATAGAAGATGAACTTCTAAAAGATTTAAAAAATATAAGATTCTAAGCTTGTAATAATAGGGGACGGTTCTTAAAATTTTTAGGAATTATAAAAATTTGAGAACTGTTTCTATAAAGAAAGTAGGACTTATGAGATTTGAAAAATAGCCAAAGGGAATAAATAAGTATCTAAGTTTTATTTGTATAAAGCTTAGATACTTAAAAAAGGAGAATTTAAAATGAATATAACAATTAAACAATTACAAAAAGAATTATTTATAGATACAGCAAAGATGATAACGGAACTTATGAACTATCATAGAAAATTAAATAATGCACCAAAGGAGTTTTGGACTGATGATGAGGAATCTATTGAAACTCTTAAAGAATGGCAAGCAACAGGAACAATATACAATGTGTTTAAAGATGAAGAAACAGTAGGATTTTTTTATATAAGATTTGGCGGACAAAATGCTGCTTGGTTAGAAGACTTATATATATCAGAAGAATTTAGAGGACAAGGTATAGGAAAAAAAGCTATGACAGCTTTAGATAATCTTATGGAAGAGAAAAAAATAACAGCTATGTTTGTTAGTGTAATTCCAAGAAACATAGCTGCAATTAAGCTTTATAGAGATTGTGGTTTTGATCATTTAAATATGATTGAACTTAGAAAGAATTATGACAAGAGACTAAATAAAAGCGAAGAAGTAGACATTTTAGGATTTCAATTTAAAAAGTATTAGATAAAAATAATATTATAGTTCAAGAGATATTAGATTACCCTGATAATGCCTATAAGGTGTTATAAATTTTATTGTAAAATCTTCTGTTAATAGCTTATAATAGATGATTAATAGTATTACATTATATAAGTTATAGGGGGGATTTTAATTATGTATTTAGTAAGTTCCTGTTTAGCAGGAGTAAACTGTAGATATAATGGAAGTAACAGTGAAAATAAATTCATATTACAGCTAGTTAAAGAAGGAAAAGCTATAGCCTTATGTCCGGAACAGCTAGCTAAATTACCAACACCAAGACCAAGTTGTGAAATTATTATAGATGAAAGTGGTAATAAGAAAGTAGTTAGTAAAGATGGACAAGATTTTACTAAAGAATTTACTGAAGGTGCAGAAAAGACTTTGGCTATTGCAAAAATTATAGGAATTAAGAAAGCAATATTACAGTCTAAAAGCCCTTCTTGTGGATGTGGATTTATATATGATGGGAACTTTTCAGGCAAATTAATAAAAGGAAATGGACTAACTACAGAGATATTAATTAATAATGGAATTAAAGTATATACAGAAAATGATTTGAATAGATTGTAATTATATTAATATTTAGAAAGGAGAATAAGAATGAATAATATTATAAAGGGCATTGAGATTAAACATAGTATACCATCTATAGAGGATTATTTGAATCTTAGAAAAATATCAGGACTAGGTGAAAAAAGTATAGAAGCTGCAGAAAAAGGATTAAAAAATTCATTATATTCTGTAATCATATATCATAAAGATTTACTTATTGGAATGGGAAGGGTAATTGGTGATGGAGGTTGCTTTTTTCAAGTTGTTGATATAGCGGTTACCCCTACTTTTCAAGGTAATGGTATTGGAAAAACAATAATGAGGGAAATAATGAATTATTTAGAGAAGTCAGTACCTAAGGGAGGATATGTAAGCCTTATTGCTGATGATCCTGCAAATAATTTATATGAACAATTTGGATTCAAATATACATATCCACGTTCATATGGTATGTATATATACTATTAAGAAATGCTTAAAATAAATCTTTATTATTAATTTTTTATGTAATAAAATCATAGGGAGAATTACAAGAAAAGATAGAAGAGATCTTTCTATTATTGAAGGGAAATTTATATTTACATAGAAATTATAAATTAAGAATAGTTATCTTTTAGTAACTATTCTTGAATGTTTTATAGTTATCTGCTAGGGTATATATAAGTATAGAGATTCACTAATATTATGATTAAAAGCTAACTATAGTATTTTTTGTAATTATTAGTAAGTATAATTTAAGGGAGGATTATCATGGGGGTTTTTGCAAATGAAATAAACTTTGATAGTTTAATAACTAATTTAGGAAATTGTTGTTTAAAGAAAGATAGTTGTACAAGCTGCATTAAAGAAAAATGCTTAATAGGATATTCAGAAGAAAGTGTTAAAAAGTGCTTAAAAAATAATGTCACTTATGTTGAAAATGGATATGAAAATATTCCATTAGCTGATACTAAAGTATATGATCATGATAATTTAATTATTGCTATAGCTGATATTCTTAAGCAGTGTAAAAGCTGTAGAGAAAATCATTACGATAATTGTATAATAAATGTTATAAGAAGTTGTTATGAAGTAGCTCTTGTTGGGGAAACTCAAAAATATAAAGGAAGTACATTAATTTATTTAAGTGATATAAAATATCTTAATGAAGATATGGGAAATAAAATACTTGATAAATATAATTTAATTAAATCATATAAATAACTAATAAACATATTTAAAAATAACTAGCCAATACACTAGTGTATTTTTCATCATACTGCGTCGTTTCCAATTATTATGGAGATATATATCTTTCCGTTTGATGCAAAATATACTTTGTATCTTTGACTAGTTGTTTTCTTTTATATGCCAAATTAAAAGTCATCTTTTATTAAATTAAACCGTAATAAAAGCAATTCACTAGAGCATTATTTTAGTTTATAATTAGATATAAATATTGGAGGTAAGATTATAAGATGATATCTTCTGAAATTTTAAACCGTAAAGGTGCAACAAAGGCAGAAAGAATACCAAAGGAGATTATAGAACTACTTAATAGTGGAGAAATCGAAACTGTAAACTTAACTGAATGGCTTCAAGTTGATCAAGTTTTTTTGTTGAAAAATATATTAAAAGAAATGAATAAAGAAAGTTATTTAGAATTAATTTTAACAGATATTATAAATTCTAAAAAGCAATCAACAGTGGCCTTAATTGGGATTATAGGAAGAAGAATGTCTCAATTGTCACATGAAGATAATCAATGGGAAGAGAATTTGCAAATTCTTTCTAATCATAAATCTGATACTGTAAGGTGTTGGGCTGCATATTTTAGTATTAATAATAAAGCTACCTTTGAGGAAAATTTAGAAAAGATTAAATTTTTTGCAGCAGATCACCATTTTGGAGTTAGAGAAATTGCATGGATGGCAATAAGACCAGAAATTGATAAGAATCTAGAAAAAAGTATAGAAATACTTTCTAATTTGACAAAAGATAGTGATGAAAATGTTAGACGTTTTGCATCAGAAGCTACAAGGCCTAGAGGAGTATGGTGTAAACATATTGAAATATTAAAAGCTAATCCAGCACTAGGGCTTCCGATTTTAGAACCACTTAAGTCAGATGGTTCAAAATATGTGCAAGACAGCGTATCAAATTGGTTAAATGATGCAAGTAAAACACAGCCTAATTGGGTAATTGAAATATGTAATCAATGGAAAGAAGAAAGTCCTATAAAACATACTGAAAGGATTATAAAACGAGGTTTACGTTCAATAAATAAAGAATAAAATGAGGGAATATTGTTAAAATTTTCTTGTGCAATTAAAAGTAGTGTATAGGTTCAATTTAAATTAAAAAGTATTATATTTTAAACGGCTAATTTTAAGTCTTTTACTGTTATAAAAATATATAATTTATAAATATAAGCTTTGATGTTCATAAAAGCAAAAATGCTCTGAATTATTATCAGAACATTCTCAGAATAAATATATATATTTTATTGAAAGAAAAATTATAATAATTTATAATTAATCTCTATATTTAACTCTTTCTAGGATAACTATTGTATCTTGTATATTAGGTTTAATTGTAATATCAGATGCACGTGTATACATATTTTCACGTAACTCATTTGAAGCGATAGAGCTAATCTCCCAGCCGTCTTTTCCGTGAGAATTAAGTTGGTATTCAAGGTGATTAAAATCTAATGAACCATCATCCTTATCCCTAAAATTTATCACTTTATATTCTTTATATCTTTTACCTTCCTTAATATTATTTTCTAATTGCATTTTTAAATTAATAATTGGAATCAATGAAGCCAATTCTTCCATAGAGTATTTTGATAAATCTAAATCTGGGTTTAATACTTTCCTATTTCTATGGTCGGATTCCTCTAGTAATACCAAATCGGTAAACTTTCCTGTTCTTTCATATATTTCGTAAGATTCTTTTGTATATCTTTTACTAAAGAGCTTAACTGAAATATCATCTAGGGCCTCTCTAGATTCTACTTCTGTTTCGCAATTAGAATAACCAATATTCTTAAGTAACTCCTCTAATTCAGCTATTAACTTATTAACCATTTTTTCCTCCAGTATCTCATTATATTTTTATGTTCTTTGTATTATAATTTATTCTTTATAAAAACTATTTCTCCTTTTATTTATGCGTTTTAAAGAAGTTTCTAAAAAAGTATATATACTTAGTGAAGCAATATAAAATTTGAAGAAATAATAAATAAAGATAACTATAAATTTTAAAATATGGTAAAATTTATAGTAAATAATTAGAATATGAACTTCTATTTTAATAGATAAAATAGAGGGTTAAATTGTGTGGGGTAGTATATATTCAAGAATTGATTTAGAAAAAGTACTTGTAGATATATGAAAAGATGCATTAGATATTGATAGAGCTTGTGTATATGAGGGTTCTTCCAACTAGAGGGTATTCTTTAAAGGATATGCAGACTATATGTTAAGTAGAGAAAAAATGAACAAGCATATATTTGTAGAAGATATATTTAATAATATAATAATAAGGAAAGTGAGTTGTATTATTAGATTAGGTTAAGGGGTGGATCAAACTAATGGACAGACCGTTGAGAGGTAGGCGGATTAAATTAAAGCTCTTTAATTAAAGATGTTTTTAAATTTTAATACTTACTTAGCTAAGGAACTGTTCTAGATATAGCATAAAATAATGATAAAGGGGAGATTACGGTGAAAAAATTAAATCCTATATTTAAATTAGGAATATTAACTATACTTTTAACTTATTTTACTACCTGCTTTAGTGTTTATGGTAAAGAATATAATTTAGGAGATACAGAAAAATTTATAAGCAAATTAAATGATGAAATGCCTAAATTGATGAGTAAATATAATATTCCAGGAGCTTCAATTGGAATAGTAGAAGAAGGAAAAATTCAAGGAATTTATAATTATGGCATGGCAGATAAGAAAGATAAAGTGATGGTAGATGATAACACAGTATTTCAAGTTGCATCTATTTCAAAAAGCATAACATCTTGGGGAATAATGAAATTAGTTGAAGAGGGTAAAATTGACTTAGATATGCCTGTTGAAAAATATCTTACAAGGTGGAAGCTGCCAGAATCTGAATATAACACTGATAAAGTTACAGTTAGAACATTGTTAAGTCATACTTCAGGTCTATCTGGTGTTAATTATGCAGGTTATTCTCCTAAAGAAAAGCTACCTACAATTGAAGAGTCACTTTCAGGAGAAAACTATGGCAAGAATAAAGTAGAGATTATAAAAGAAGCAGGGGAACAATTTAAATATTCTGGTGGAGGATATACTATTCTTCAATTGATAGTTGAAGAAGTTACAGGAATGACTTTTGAAGATTATATGAAAAAAGAGATAATTGATAAATTAACATTAAATAATAGCTCTTTTGTATTAGATAAAAATATAGAAGAAAACATTTCAAGCAGTTATGGTGTTTTAGGCAATGAAATTCCTGGATATATGTATACGGAAAAAGCTGCAGCAGGTTTATTTACAACTACAACTGATTTATGTAAGTTTATGATTGCAAATTTAGAAGGATACAATAAGAGTACTAATTCTAGAATTTTAATAAGTAAAGAGAATATTAATTTAATACATACTCCAGTAAAAAATACTTATGGGCTAGGATATGCAACAAAAGAATTGGAAAATGGATATAAGACTATAGGGCATAGTGGTTCAAATAGAGGATGGCGTTCCAATTTTACAATAATGCCAGAGAGAAGTAGTGGAATTGTAATTCTAACTAATAGTGATAATGGAACTAATTTACTTATAAATATAATGAGTTATTGGGAAAAGTACAGTATGGGAGAGTCTATTGAAAACTATAAACCTGAGAATGGTTTTGTAAAAATTATTAAGTATGTATCTATTGGACTATTTTTCCTATTGTCATTATACATGTTATCCATAATAGTTAAGATAAGAAAGGGTAAAAGAGTATTTATTTCAAAAGTTCAATATAAATCTCTTTTAAGTGAGGTTATAAGGATTATAATTCCTATATTAATAGGAATAGCTTGGTGGGTAATTTTTTATGGACAAGTAGTGAGTAAGTGGACTATAGCACCAATGTTACCATATGAATGTAAGTGGATTACGTGGGCAGTGATAACTTGGTGTATATTATTTGCCATATCTGGGATATTTCCAAAAGAAAAAGTTCACCATAAAATATACAATAACCATAAGTATAACTGAACTAATGATAACTATATTTTAAGATGTTTGGAGGAGATAAATTTGAAGGAATTTGAGAATAAGTTAAGAGAATACTTATTAAAAAATAATATAGATGGAGAACAGTATATTTTTGAAGAGACTTGTCATTCTGTTGAAGAAGCGGCTACAGCAGCTAATGCATCTACAGAAGATTTTGTAAAAAATATATGTATGATTGATAGTAACGGAGAACTTATTGTAGCTATAGTTAAGGGTGAGCATAGAGCAAGTACATCAAGAGTAGCGAAAGCATTAAATATCGAAATCCCAAGAACTGCAACGCCAGAAGAAATACTTGAAAGTACTGGATATCCTTGTGGAGGAGTACCTTCATTTGGATATGAGGCAATATTTTTAATTGACCCTAAAGTTATGGAAAGAGAATTTGTTTATACAGGTGGAGGATCACCATATTCCTTAACAAAAATTTCAACTAAATTGTTACAACAAATAAATAATGGTCAAATTGTTAGGGTGAGAAAATAGATTGTTATTGAAGACATAAAATAAACTATGAGATTAAGGGGGAGAGATGAAATGTTTGTAGATGCAAGAATAGAAACTAATAGATTGCTTATAAGACCTTATTCTTTAGAAGATGCAGAAAGAATTTATCAAATTGTAGGAGAGAAAAATTTTTATAAATATATTCCTGAAGATGTACCATCACTAGATGAGGTAAAGGATATTATTAAATGGTCTATAGATTGTTGTAAAAAGAATACACCAGATAAGATATATAAGTTCAATTTAGCTATAATTCACAAGGATGATAATAAAGTTATTGGGTATTGTGGCCTAGGTCCTGATGATTTAAATTTACAGGAAGTTGAACTTTATTATGGATTGTCTAATGAATATAGAAGCCAAGGGCTAGCATCAGAAGCTGCCTATGCACTTGTTGAGTATGGTTTTAAAGTTATTAAGCTGAAAAAAATTATTGGGCTAGTAGATGCTGAAAATACACATTCAATTAAATTGGTTGAAAAATTAGGAATGAAATATCATTTTAAGATTAAGGATTTGCCTAAAAATTTATCTTATTTTGAAAATCTTTCTTATTATTCAATACTAAGAGAAGAATTTATTAAATAAATTATTTTACATACTATATTGTAAAAACAGAAATAATTATATTGTATTAGTTGCTAAATATTTTTATATTAAGTATAAAAAGTAGAATATATAAAAAGCATTGTAAGACTTTGATAAAAACATATAAATCTTACAATGCTTTTTATTTTATATTCTTTAAAGTAAAAATAAAATTTAATTTAAAATATTAACCAATTCCTCCATATATCGCCCCAAAAACAATAACTATTATTGATACAAATACAAAAACATATTTAGCTAAAGGCATAAACCAATTGCCTAAAGGTCGTTTTGCTCCAATATTAATTTCTTCTAAAGCCTTATCTACTCCATATATCCAAAAGAAAGTTATGGCTGAAATTACTGTACCAAAAGGAGCTATATAAATAGTAACTATATCAGAAAAATTATTAAATAGTTCTATATTAAAAGCTAATGGTATAGCAACTAAAAATGAGATTACTCCAATAAATAGTACGCTTT
The DNA here is from genome assembly GCF_000816675.1 of Clostridium argentinense CDC 2741. Taxonomy (GTDB): domain Bacteria; phylum Bacillota; class Clostridia; order Clostridiales; family Clostridiaceae; genus Clostridium_J; species Clostridium_J argentinense. The sequence continues at coordinate 319,565 of NZ_AYSO01000020.1, forward strand.
TTCTTCTACTCCATTTTGTTTTATACATAAAGGCTTCTGAAGTTGCTTCCATCATATTTATAGTTGAAGATACAGCTGCAAATACAATACTACCAAAGAAAATGATCCCAAATAAATGTCCACCAGGCATTGATTTAAAAATAGTTGGAACTGTTATAAATAATAAAGTAGGACCTGACGCTGGATCTAGCCCAAAAGCAAAAGCTGCTGGAATTATTATAAAAGCTGCTAGCATAGCTGATAAGCTATCATAAAAAGCTGTATTTATTGCAGAAGAAGGTATATCAACATCTTTCTTTATATAGCTACCATATACCACCATACCAGCTCCATTTAAAGATACAGTAAAGAATGCTTGACCAAGAGCCATAACCCAAGTGGTAGGATTTAATAAATAAGACCATTTAGGAATCAATAAATATCTTATTCCTTCTGATGCTCCAGGAAGGGTTACAGACCTAATAAGTAATATTATAAATATAATAAATAGTGCAGGCATCATAACTTTATTTGCTTTTTCAATTCCTTTACTGACTCCATAGGCTACAACAATAGTTGTTATCAACAAAGCTAAAGCAAGCCAGAAAATAGTTTCATTGCTTCCTAAAAAACTATCTAAGTAATTTGCAACATCTATATTTTTAAAATTATTGGTTGTACTTATTGAAAAATATTTTAAAACCCATCCAACCACTACATTATAAAATAAAAATATTCCCCAAACACCTAAAGTTGGTATTAGAGATATGATAGATGACCCAAATATATTCTTTTCATCTAAGATTTCTTTTATACCACCTAAGGAGCCTTTTCCTTTTGCTCTCCCTAAAGCGAATTCTCCCATGAGCCCTGTAGTTCCTAATATAAATACAAATATAAAATATGGTATAAGAAAGGCGGCTCCCCCATACTGACCTAATCTCCACGAAAACATCCATATGTTTCCGAGCCCAACTGCTGAACCTATACAGGAAAGTATAAATCCAAATTTACTTGAAAAATTCTCTCTTTCTTTCATTTTAACTCCTCCTTATTAACTTTCTATATAAAAAAACCACATAGACATTTTATCTACGTGGTGTAAATTCTTAATAAAATAAACCACGCAGAGCTCTACGTGGTTTTATTGCACAACTATATAACCATCATAGACGCAAACTGTATTTAAAAAAATACTTTACCAGTTTGCATCTATGAATTTTTTTCATTTCAGCAAACCTTATCTATAATAGCTATAATAATATTCATTTGTATTTATTATTTTTATAGTAATCATAATAAGTTGCTCCTCACATGGAATATTTTAATAGATTATACTATAAATATTTAAATAATTCAATAAAAAATCTTTAGTTAATTACTATTTCCTTTATATAACCTATGACTATAGGGTTCCACAACGAAAATTTAAATTATGCATGATTTTAATTTCCATAACAAAAATTCTTTTCTATGAATGAAAAATTAAGGATGAAAGATGAAGAATTAGGGTTAAAACTCCACGGCCAAAGCCTTTGGAGTTTTTTAAAATAAATTTTATTTTAAGAAATTAACCTTTAGTGAATTTTTTCCTAGATCCTTCATTCTTCATTATTAATCCTTAATTTCTAAGGGATTAATCTGTTTTTATAGAAAATTTATTTTCCAGAGTGCATATTAAGTTTTCGCATTGTATCCCTATATAGGTGATGTTCCAATTATAAACAATATTTAAATGTAAATTATAAGGTGTCATAGTATAATGATATAAATGAGGATTTATTCATAAGTAGGTATGTTAAACCAAAGAATAGATAATATGAAAGGGGAATTAATATGATGGAACAAGTATATAAAAATGTCTATAGGAATGAAATACCATTGCCTAATAATCCATTAAGAGCTATAAATAGCTATATTATATTGTCAGAGGATAGAAATTTAATAATAGATAGTGGATTTGATACAGAAGAATGTAGACAGGCATTTATGAATGGTATAGAGGAACTTGGTTTAGATTTAAATAAGACAGATCTTTTAGTAACTCATTTACATGCTGACCATTCAGGACTTGCTGCTGTTTTAAGTAAACAAGGTTTTAGGGTATATTCAGGAGAAACAGATGGTCATATGATAAATAAGATGGCTACGGCAGAATATTGGAATACTTTTAATGACTATAAAAAACTATTTTCTCTTACTCAAGATAACATAAATTTTGATGACCATCCTGGATATAAATTTTCTCCAAAGGAGCCAGTAGATTTTATATTATTGCATGAAAATGATGAAATAAATATAGGAGAATTTTCTTTTAAAGTAGTTAATATTCCAGGACATACACCAGGACATATAGGGCTTTATGAAGAAAGACACAAATTGTTTTTCTGTGGAGACCATATATTAGGAAAGATAACTCCTAATATAGCATTTTGGGGATTTGAATATGGTGATATGTTGGAAGTATATTTAAAGAATTTAAGGAAAATATATGATTATGATATAAATTATTTATTTCCTGCTCATAGATTTATAATAAAAGATCATAGAACAAGAATAAATGAATTAATTAGCCATCATGAAAGCCGTCTTGATGAGGTTATGAATATAATAAAAGAAGAAAAGAAAACAGTTAGAGATACTGCAGCATCTATGCATTGGGAATTGCGATATGATAAGTGGGAGGATTTTCCTAATCCTCAAAAGTGGTTTGCTTCAGGAGAGGCTATGTCACATTTAGAACATCTTTTATATATGGGAAAAGTTGAAAGAACAGAAGAAAATGGAGTTTTATACTATAAGCTTAAGTAGAATAAAAACCTATTATCTTTAATGATAGTAGGTTTTTATAATCTAAACTTATCATAGTATTGAAGGATTAAATTTCAAGTTTTCATAATTTCTTTAAAATACATACACTGAAAATTAACTTATAAAGAGTATAATGTATCTAATATATGTAATAAAATTACAGTTATTGAAATTTTATTCAAATGGAGGGGTATCATGCTAAAATCAAGAAAAAAAATTGTTATTATCTGCATAACTGCTAGTATGATGATGAATTCAACGATTAATACTTTTGCAATAGTTAATAAAAGTGGTGTAAATGTAAATGAAAAACAATCAATAATGTATTCTGAGTCTAAGAACAATACAATAAAGCCTCAAGGTGAAAAGAAGATTGATGGCAAATATAAATGGAATTTGGAGGATATTTATAAAGATGTCCAAGCGTGGGAAAAGGATATTGAGAAAGTAAGAAAAGAATACTTCCCTAAATATAAAGAATATGAAGGTAAATTAAAAGATCCTAATAAGCTGCTTGAATTCTTGAAAATGGATGAAGAAGCATCAATTGTTTTAAGTAAAATATATTGGTATGCTGGGTTTAGAGGGGACTTAAATCAAGGAGACAATGAGGCAACAGAGCTGATTTCTAAAGCAGATAGTCTTGTTGCAGAATATGATCAACTGGTAACCTTTTTTACACCTGAATTGTTATCACAAGATGAAGCTTCATTAAAAAGTCTTATAGCAAATCCAAAATTAAAAAATTATGCTCATTTTATAGAATCTTTAATAAGGCAAAAAGAACATGCCCTTTCAAAAGAAGAGGAAGATATATTAGCAAATGCATCAGAATTTGTAGGTAGTCCACAAGAGATTTTTAACAAATTGAGAATGGCAGATATGAGAAAAGCAATTATAAAAGATAAAAACGGAAAAGACATAGAATTAACTTCAGGAGTATATTCAAATATACTTGATGGAAAAGATAGAGAGCTAAGAAAGAAATCATTTGAAGCTAATGGTAAAGTAACCGAAGAACTTCAAAATACTTTTGCTTCTATTTATCTAGCTTCTGTAAAAAAGGATATTTTCTTAGCTAAATCTAGAAAATATAACTCCACTCTCGAAGCATCTCTTGCTAAGGATAATATTCCAAGAGAAGTTTATGATAATTTAATTACAGCTGTTAATAACAATATGGAGCCACTTCATAAATATGTAGAATTAAAAAGAAAAATTACAAATCTTGATAAGATACATGCATATGATTTATATGTTCCACTAGTTGATAATTATAAATTAATAATACCTTATGAAGATGCTAAAAAGATGGTTTTAGAAGGACTAAAACCACTTGGAGAAGAATATTTATCTATAGTTAAGAAAGGCTTTGATAATAGATGGTTAGATGTTTATGAATCAAAAGGTAAGAGAACAGGTGGGTATAATCTAGGACTTTATGGTGTACACCCATTTATACTTTTAAATTATACTGATTCTTTAGATGACATGTTAACAGTAGGACATGAAATGGGGCATGCGGTAAACTCTGTTTATGCAGGAAAAGCCCAATCATATATGAATGCTCATACACCTATATTCAATGCTGAAGTAGCTTCAACAGCTAATGAATTGATGATAATTAAAAATATGATAAAGAATGCTAAGAATGATGATGAAAAGCTATATTTATTAAATCAGTTAATTGAAAATATAAAAGGTACAGTATATACTCAAGTAATGTTTGCGGAATTTGAAAAAACAGTACATGAAAAATTAGAAGCAGGAGAACCATTATCAGCTAAATCTCTAAGGCAAATATATGGAGATTTAATAAAAAAATACTATGGTGACAGCTTTGCTCCAGATGAGTTAGGAACTTTAGGATGGGCAAAAATAACACATTTCTATAACAATTTCTATGTTTATAAATATGCTACTTCTATGGCAGCTTCTAATGAAATTGTTAAAAATATACTTGATGGAAAAGATAAAGATGCAGTTAATAAGTACTTAGAATTCTTAAAGACTGGATCTTCAGAATATCCTGTTGATGCACTAAAGAAAGCAGGAGTTGATCCAACAAAAACAACTTCAATAGATAATTTATTAGCTGAGTTTGGACAATATGTAGACGAAATGGAAACTATCCTTAAAAAACAAGGAAAAATAAAATAATTAAGATAAAATATTAGGATAATAATAAAATTATAAAACCTCTATGGAACAATAAATAAAAGTTCTTAGAGGTTTTTATTTTGTTTTAGGGGACGGTTCATTATATTTGTATAAAATAAGTTATCATTGAATTGTAATGAACCGTTCCTTATACATGTCGATTTAAAAAGATGGATTGGTAGGTCTAATTGTGTTGCAACTAAGTATATTAGTGACTATCTTAAATGGTTCAAATGGATAAATCATCTAATTTATATTTTTACTGGAATTATATTCCAATTTTTATGTGTAATAAGAATTTAAAGTAAAGAACAATGGTATTATGTGGCGAAAGACTAAATAATATTTTAACGTAAAAATTTATGATATAATTAGGCGAAAATATGATGGCAATCCGAAGCATTAAAACTAAGATTTAGAAAGGTGGAATTAAGATGTCAAATGAAATAAAAATATATTATCAACATGAGGAAGAAGACGATAATGAGCAATTCCTAAGGAACTTTGAATATAAAGGAGAAGAAATATTCGCCTGTGATACTTGCGAAACTGAAATATCAGAAGAGGAATATAAGCGTAATGACGGCATATGTGATGAGTGCAATGCTGACATATATGAGTCTTAGTTACTTTACATTCCAAATAAATTACCTATTAAAAACATTTAAAGGCAGTCCATTGGAATGCCTTCAGTTTATGTATAACATTAAAATAATGTGCAAGTGGAAGGTTAGAAAGTCCAACTTATCTGCGTAGTAGAGGTATGCAAGTGCTAATGTACCCAAGCACATCTTAGTATTATACCAATTAGAATTAGTATGTTAGGGGACGGTTCATTATATTTATATAAAATAAGTTATCGTCAAATTGTAATGAACCGTCCCTTAAGTATTGGAAAGACAATTTATGTTTTTCACCTTGTTAATAAATATATTTTGCTAATAAGTTTTTCAAATTTTTATTTCTTCTTAACCGTAAATTAAGGTTAAAGTTTATAATGATATGCTTTAATCACATTAATATTTATATATTAGTAAATTTATACTTGTCCATAAAAAGATGCAATTTCTTATATAATACAAGAATATATAATTAAAAATTATTACCACATAAATAAATATATTTATACACATAATAAAGAAAGAAGAGGTTTATATATAAACCATCTTTTAAAGGATAAATTTTAAAAAGAGGAGAGATGAAATTATGAAAAATAAACCAGATGATAGAAGAGATAATGTAGATAGAATTCAATATAACATTAGTAATACTATTGAAAACATTCATCGTGCAGATGAAATGATTGAAAAAACAGATGATGAAAATACGAAGGAAGCATTAAGTGAAAAAAATCAGAGAAGAGAAGCAGCTCTTGATGCTATGAGAGAAGAAATTAAAGATGAGGCAATAGATAAACAAAACGGATATAAATAAAAATATTTTTTATAATTCATATTATTTAATATTATACATATAGAACGAGTACAAATCTAATATATCTAAAGTAGTAAATTACTGAAATAAAAGTATCACTTTTTAGTGGTACTTTTACTTTTTTTATTTATAAGATTTGAATTGAAAACTAACATATTATCAACGTGAATTATAATAATAAATGCTATGAGAGTCATAAAATGATTATATTTCGTTTAAGGGACGGTTCATTATATTTGTATTTATAAATTATAAGGTAATTCAATAATTTTAAATTATAAAGTAAGCTATTATTAAATTGTAATGAACCGTCCCTTACATTTAAACTATGTCAAAATCCTTTACTAAACTTGTAATTCGCCACTTTCCATCTTCTTTTGAAACTTTGAGGATAGCATTCCAAATATACATATCTTTAGCAGAGGTTGTAGCCTCAAAAACTATTTTATATTTAAATTTAGAAGGGGAGAGCTCCTCTTTTTCTATCTTATAGTCTTTGACCCATGGACTTGAAAATCCAGTTACCCACGAACCACGATCTTCTATTAATTTTTTAAATTCATTTTTTAGAACTTTGCTATAAGCAGCATATTGAAATACTCCATTTCTGTCCTTTATACCTTTTGCCCAAAGTTCAGCTATCTCATCTGCAGTCTTAGGATCATATAAATCTGCAAATTCTTCAAACATTTCACATCTAGCTTTTAACTTAATTTTATTTGTATCATATAGTCTTAGCCTATTTTCTTCTTTGTCATAGAAAGTATTAATATTAAAGTCCCTCATCAATGCTCTATCATTGATATAAATTTTATCATCTTTAATTAAATAATCTCCATTATTAGGTACTTCCTTATCATTAACTAGTACTGTAAAAGAGGATTTAGCATAAATTATGCCGGTAATAAAGAATGTTAGAAATAATGTAATAAATAATATCTTCTTATTCATTTAACTTCTCCTCAATAAAATAATCTTTAAAGCTATTTTGTGTATTAAGCTAGAAATATATAAATTTATTTTATACTTTTAATAGATCTACAAATTAAATAAGGAGTTTAGATTATTAAGAAATTATTTTATGTAGATACGTTGAGGGTATAAGATTAAATTAAATATTAGAAAATTATGAAAATAATGATATAATTTGAATGCCATGTAAAACAACTTATACGTGGTTTATTTCGTGAGGAAGAACATAACTATATTAGTTAAAATTATAGTGATTTATAAAAAGGAGTGATAAAAATGAATGTTTTAATTCTTGGGGCAAGTGGATTTTTAGGTGGACATATTTATAAAAAAATAAAATCTAAATTGGATTTTAATGTACTGGGAACTTGTTATGGATCAAATAATTGTGATGACTTAATAAAACTTGATGTAACTAATGAGGAAGAAGTTAAAGACTTAATATATAATTTTAAACTAGATATTGTTTTATGGAGCTTAATGAGTAAAGAAAGTGAAAAGTATTTAATAGAAATGGGTCTAAATAATATCTTAAAATACTTATCATATAAACAGAAATTAATTTTCATGTCAACAAATGCTGTTTTCAATGGAAAAGGTAATTACAGTGAAGAAGATAACCCGAAATATAAAAATAGTGACGAGCCATTAGCACTATATTCAAATGCAAAAATAGATGGTGAGAAAATAGCTAAGCATCGTGACAATTATATTATCATAAGACCAGGTGCTATTTATGGGCAAGATATAAATGGAAAGTGGGATAAACGGATATCTGATTTAATTAATAAATTAGAAGAAAAACAAGAAGTTGTAAGAACAGAAAATTTATACAACACTTTTGTAAAAGTAGATGAACTAGCAGAAGCCATAATAGAGTTAATAAAATGTGATTATAAAGGAATTATCCATTTAGGGCCAGATAAGAAGGAAAATTATTATAATTATTATAGAAAAATGGCTGCACATTTAAACTTAGATGTTAATTTAATTAAAAGCGATTTTATTGATGAAGATTATGCTGCTAAAAATAATCGCTCATTAGACTTATCAATAAATACATCTAAGTGCAGAAAACTATTAGGAAATATATTCAGTAATGTATAGGGACGGTTCATTACTTTTTACAAGTTAAGAAATTTAAAAATTTTAATGAACCGTCTCCTATATTTAGTCTTAGAAAGTATTCATAATTTGAGTATTTTCTAGGGCTGTTATTTTTTGCTACATAAAGTTATATTTCTTTATAAAATCTTTAAACTTTAGCTTTATTATGTGCTTATATGGATTAAGGGAGGAAATATAGATGAAAGAAAAAAAGTTACAAATAATTAATTTAAATAAAAAAATTAAAGGAAGGACTATTATAAGTAATTTGTCTTTTGAAGTTGAAAGTGGAGATATATGTGGATTTCTTGGATCAAATGGTTCGGGAAAAACTACTACAATTAGAATGATTACAGGACTTATTTCTCCTAATAGTGGAGAAATATTAATATCAGGTAAAGATGTAAATAAAAATCGTAAAGAGGCTCTTTTAAAACTTGGTGCTATTGTTGAATCTCCTATATTTTTTCCGTATATGTCAGGAAGAAAAAATCTTCAAAATCTTGCTAGATTAAATCCAAATATGGATCGAAAAAGTCAATTAAATAAAGTAGAAGAAGTTTTAGAAATTGTAGGACTAAAGGATAGAGCAAATGATAAGGTTAAGACCTATTCTCTTGGAATGAAGCAGAGGCTAGGAATCGCTCAAGCACTTTTAAATAATCCTGAGATGATAATTTTAGACGAGCCTGCAAATGGATTAGACCCTATAGGAATGAGAGATTTAAGAAATTTGATTATAAGATTGCAAAAAGAAAGAGGAATTACCTTCCTTATTTCTAGTCATCTTTTAGATGAACTTCAACAAATGTGTAATAGATTAGTTGTTATAAAGGATGGTAAATTAATATGGCAAGGACTGACAAGTGAGCTATTAGAAAAAGCCAAAGGAAGTAACAGGCTAGAAGATGCATTTATAGAGCTTGTTATAAATAAAGAGGGTGAATAAAAATGAAGGCTTTATTTATAAGTGAGTTGGAAAGATTATGGTCTAAAAAAAGCACTTGGTTGATTTTTATTGCTATTCCATTAGTACTATATGCTTCCTCAAAATATTATTTAAGTCATAATTTATCTGTGCCAGAAATTAGCCCAGAATTTACTTCCTTTGCAAATTTTCCTTCTGCTGCAATACAAGAACAACTTATACTATTTTTCAACATTGTAGTTGTTTTACTTTTAGTTTTATCAGTAACAGAAGAGTATAGAAGTGGACAAATTAGAATGGTTATGATTAGAACAAGATCTTTTACACAATTATTTTTTGCTAAGTTTCTTGCGGTTTCTACTACAATATTGTTACTTCTTATAACATATTATCTTTTAAGCATACCGATAGGATATATATTTATGCCTAAATTAGAAAAGGTTCAAATATTTTATTATAATGGATTATCAACTATAAAGGAATCATTCTTATACGGGATAAGATATTATGCTATGTCATATTTAACACTAATTGCAATGGCATCAATCGTAATGTTTATTGCAGTAATAAGTAAAACTGTTACTGCTGGAGTAGGAATTAGTGTGGCTTTCCTATTAGCATCAATGATATATCCACAAATTTTACTTATATTTTCCCAAAATATGACTGAGAGCTTGTTTAAGTTTCAACTTTTATCTCTAACTCATATACAACATATGGGAATTGCTATTATGCTGGGGGAACATCCTACTTTTGTATTATATGGATTCATTGTATTAATAGCATATACATTAATTTTTACAATATTATCTTCTGCAATTTTTGCTAAATCAGATAGGTATATATAGCTTAGGAGGGGTTTTATGAGACAATTGATTATAAGCGAAATGGAACGAGTTTGGAGCCGTTCAAAAACAAAGACTCTATTAATTACTTTCATATTATTATCTACCTTGTGGAGTATAGCAATGGGAAGTTGGAATGTAGGTTTTTATGATAGTAATATAACTATGCCATTAAATTCTTTAAATTTTTCAGTATTTATTTTAAGGGACATTCATCCACTATTAATGTTTGTAATTTTACCAATGCTTTATACTGATTGCTTCAATGCTGAATATACTTCAGGTAGTTACCGTAATGTGATGACTAGACCTTATAAGAAGACAGAATTTATATTAGCTAAATTAATAGTTCAGGCTTTTATAACCTTTGTTTTTTTAATGATACTTTTTATAATATCAAGTCTTTTCGGGAAATTTTTCTTAGACACAGTAGAATCAACTAAGTTTTTTAATATTACAAAGGATTTTAACTCAATTAAAGCTTTTATTTATAGCTTTAAATTTTATGTTATAGAATTCCTTATATTATTTGCTATTTTATCTATTAGCAGTTTAATCTGTGGAATTATCGAAAATTCTGTGTTATCATTTTTAGCAATTATATCAGTGTTTTTAGGCTCACTATATATATCAGACAGTTTTGTATTCTTTTTAAGTAGTTCAAAAATGATTTTTGATGTATTAGCAAATATTACACCTATGAGTTTTTTCACTACACTATTTTTTACAACTATAATAGGAATAGGTGGAACAATTGCATTATGGAAGCATAAAGATTGGTTATTTTAGAATTAGAATATAAATTGAATAATGTAGTGTTATTTTTTCATTAATATAATATATAATAAATTGATTTACTTTTACTTATTTGCTATAATATACCATATAAAAATATAGGAGGTACTATAAGAATGACAGTCACTAATTGCTAATCAATTTTCATAACTGAAAATTGATTAAAAGAAGTTTTAAAATGCCTAGTCCATTAGGTTTTTTTGTGTACTTCTTTTATAGTTAGCAATTAGAAGACATAAATCTTATAGAACTAAAATTGTAATTTTTAATTTTGCATTGAGTTTGATTTTTATTATTTGCATATAATATTGAAGCGTATAGGCTTATTTTGACATATAGTAAATAGGCCTATAGACATATTAGAATCATACTATTTATGTTTAAATTAGCTTACGGATTTTTTAGGCTACAAGAAAGCTGTGCTTTTTTGTAGCCTTTTTCTATATCTAATAACCCAATGGAATAGGCCTTAAAAATTATTTTTTAAGGAGGATTTATCAATGGAAGAAAAGGGTGTTTTTGCAACAACGGAAGATATTGCTAGTGCGGCAGAATTAATTTATGAGAATGAAAAACCAAATATTTTATCTTATAAAGTATTTAATATATGGAATATAATATCTTTAGTTAATTTTGGATGTATTAAGAATACAGATAAGGTACTAAGTATTTGTTCAGAGGTAGACACAATTATATGGGCAATATCATATATTTATAAACCGGAAAAATTAATATCAAATAAGATAAATTTAGATGAAAAGATTAATAATATTGAATTACTTTATAATGAAAAATGGGAAAATATTAGTGGGCTATTAACAGGATACTTACACACACAACCTATTTTTTTAAATGAAAATATAGATAATATAGAGTATAAAAATGAGAGGTTTGATGTCTTTGTTGCAGGATTTATTAATACAAATGAAAAAATTATAGAAATACCTATAAGTAGATTTGATATTAGAATGGGAATTGAATATGAGATGTTTGAAAAGTTACTAATTAAATCCAAAGATTTATTAGAAAAAGATGGAGTATTATTAATACTTTCTACGCCAGCATGGGTATTAAAGGCTTGGACTTTAATACATGAATTTGGATTACAATTAGAATATGATAATTATAGACTATATACTGATAATCATAGAAATGCCAATGTTTTTATATGGCTAAAATTTATTAAAAAAGAAAAAGACTTTAATGTAAATTTACAGAAAAGAAATGTATTATCCTTAATGAAGGACAATGGGATAGACAGACTCTTTGCACATAGAAATAATTTAAGATTTCCTTATGTAGAATTATCCTATAATAATTCTGAATCTTATATTAAATTAAATCAAAACTTAGAATATATGCAGTATTTTTTTTCAAATGAAACTACGTTAAATTTAGCAGAATTATGTGAAGGTTATACTGCTTGCTTAGTTACTCCATCAATAGCTCAATATGCATATAAAACCAATAAAAATGTAGTGCTATTTGAACGTGATAATAGATTTAGAGAGAATAAAGGCCTTAAGTTTGTCAAATATGATTTAAACACTGGCTTAACAAAATTTATACAAAATAAATATAGAAAAAAATTTGATAGAGTTATATGTGACCCTCCATTTAATATTAATTTGAATACCTTAGCAAAGGATATTGCTGAACTATTAAAGGAGAGTAATAATAGTGTTGTATATATTATTTTCCCTGATAGTAGAAAAATTAGCTTGGTTAATGCTATGAAAACTGAAAGTTTATTATTGAGTAAAAAAAATATAAACATAAATATAGAATATGCAAAGCCACCTAAAATAGTTAGAATTTATGGTAAACAAGCAATTCAATTATATAAATTTACTTATAATAAGCAATAAATATATATAATAAAGTAGTAATAGACTTAAATATTAGAAATGTATTTTATAAGTATTGGAGTGAAAGTTATGGTAAAGATGATTCAGGCAAAGACTCTCCTTTCAACTATTAAAGAGGATAAGTTATTTGGTCTTAAATATAATATGAATCTTTATAGAGGATGTCAACATGGATGTATTTATTGTGATTCTAGAAGTAATTGCTATGGTATTGAAAATTTCTCAGAAATACAGATGAAAGAAAATGCTCTGGAGCTGCTTGAAGGTGAACTGAGAAAGAAGAAGGTTAAAGGTACAATTGGTACAGGAAGTATGAATGATCCTTATATGCCTGTAGAAAAGAAACTTCTGCTTACTAGAAGAGCTTTGGAGATTATAAATGTTTATGGTTTTCCAGTGCATATCCTAACTAAAAGCAATTTAGTGGAAAGAGATATAGATATTTTAAAGAAAATAAACAAGGTCTATTGTGCAGTTTCAATTACCATAACTACTGCAGAAGATAATCTATCATCATTAATTGAACCAAGTGCACCTAAGTCTTCTGACAGGTTCAAAACTATAAAAAAGCTTTCAGAAGAGGGGATTTATACAGGAATATTAATGATGCCAATACTTCCTTTTATAAATGATACTGAAGAAAATATAAGGCAAATAGTTGAAGAGGGAAAAGCTGCAGGAGCAAAATATATTTTACCTTTCATGGGAATGACATTAAGAGAAGGACAAAGAGAATATTATTATAGAGAATTAGATAAACATTTTCCTACTATGAAAGAAAAATATATTAGAAATTATGGATATGAATATAATTGTTCGTCTCCTAATTCAAAAAGATTATATAATATTTTTTATGAATTATGCAAAAAAGAAGGTATAGCTACAAATATGAATTTTTATAAGGCTGATGAATATGAACAATTGCGATTGTGGTAATAAAACTATATTTTTAGAATATATATAGAATAAGCAATAATGTATTTATGAGTAAATGTAAAGTTTTTATGTTTATATAAATTTTGAAAAAATGTAATTAACTGTTGAAATGTTAATTTTTATATGATACAATATTCAAAATTGTGAGAGTGTATCTAGGGTTCCGGTGCTGATAGGATACTATTTTGCATGGCTGGACCAAGCGGTACAGGAGTTATTTCTACACTTTTGGGATAAAAGCCCAGAGGATGAGTCTCTATAGGACTTATTCTTTGGGCTTTTTTTTATTAAAATAATTTAAATAAAGGAGGGGGCTTTATGACGGTAATAAGCGTTAATAATTTATGCAAATCATTTAAAATCAAAACAAAAGAACCAGGATTTAAAGGAAGTATTAAATCTATAATTTCACCTAGGTATAAAGAGATAGAGGCAGTTAGAGATGTATCTTTTAATGTAGAAAAAGGAGAAATTTTAGCTTTTATTGGTCCTAATGGAGCAGGAAAATCTACTACAATAAAAATGCTTACAGGAATACTTTATCCAACGGAAGGAAATATGAAAATATTAGGACTAGATCCTTCCACTGAGAGAAAGAAGTTATCTTATAAAATAGGTACTGTATTTGGGCAAAAGTCGCAGCTATGGTTTCATCTACCACCTATAGATAGCTTTAATCTCTTAGGAAAAATTTATGATATGGAGGAAGTAAGCCTTAAGAAAAGGATAAACTTTTTAAAAGAAATTTTTGAGATAGAGGAACTTATGGATATACCTGTTAGAAAGTTATCTCTTGGTCAAAGGATACGGTGTGAGATAGCAGCGTCTTTAATCCATAATCCAGAGATAATATTTTTAGACGAACCTACTATAGGATTGGATGTTATAGTTAAACAAAATATTAGGGATCTTATTTTAAGGATAAATAGAGAAGAAAAAAGAACTATATTTTTAACTTCACATGATGCAGGTGACATAGAACAACTCTGCAAAAGAGCTATAGTAATAAATCATGGTCAATTGGTTTTAGATGAATCCATTAAAAATCTTAAATATAACTATCTCAATAAAAAAATTATAGAGGTAAAGTTTAAAGAAGAAGTTCATATAGATAAAAACAAATTTAAGGTTTTAAAAAGTAATGGCTATGGAGTAAAGATAGAAATAGACACTTTGAAAGAAAATATAGAAGAAGTTTTAACGGAAATTATAAAGTATGGAAGTATTTTAGATATAAATATTCTAGAACCACCTATGGAGGAAATTATATCTCATATATATAGTGAAAGTAAGGTAGGTGATTGTAGTGAGTAAACTCAATAAATATATTCATATATTTAAAATAAGTCTTAGTAATAATTTAATATATTTTTGGAATTTTATAATTAGAAATTTATTCTTTGTTTTCATAATATATATATTTTTAATGCTTTGGGGAAATATTTATGGACAAAAAGGAGATATAATATCAGGACTAACTTTAAATAAAATTATATGGTATTTAATAGTTACAGAAACTATAAACTTATCTCGATCAAATTTCCATATCCAAATTAGTGATGATGTCAAAAGTGGAGCTATAGCTTATGGGATAAATAAACCTTATAACTATGTATTATATTGTTTTTTTAACTCACTAGGAGAAATAGCAGTAAAGCTAGGTTGTAATATGATTTTAGGAATAATTATCGGTATATGTTTTGTAGGATTTTTAGAAGGCTTTAATATAGTATATTTACCATTAATACTACTTTCTATTTTAATAGGATCAACCATCAATTTTTTCATATATATTATTTTAGCACTAACTTCCTTTTGGATTGAGGAGAATAAGCCATTTTTTTGGATATACTCAAAGCTTACATTTACCTTAGGAGGAATGTTAGTACCACTTGATTTATTTCCTAACTGGCTTAAAAATATATCAAGTTATTTACCCTTTGCTTATGTCACATATGTACCTGGAAAGTTAGCAGTAGATTTTTCACTTAAGAAATTCTATGAGGGCTTTGGAATACAAGTTTTATATTTAATTATATTTGTAATACTAGCTTTAGTTTTATATAGAAAGGGGGCAGAGAAATTAAATGTTAATGGAGGTTAAAAATATCATAAAACTAATAAAAGCATATTTTAAATTTAACCTATCTTCAGCTATGGAGTATAAAGTAAGTTTTATTATACAGGTGTTAGGTATGATAATAAATAATGTTTCGTTTATATTTTTCTGGTGGATATTATTTAATAATGTGGGTACTATAGGAGGATATGGTTTTAGTGATACACTAATGCTTTTTGCCATTATGTCTACATCTTTTGGAATAGCTTTTATTTTATTTGGAAATATTGGAGAACTTACAAAAATGATTGTAAATGGAGAGCTAGATTCATATTTGATTCAACCTAAGGATACTTTGATGAATATACTATGCTCTAAAAGTGTAATATCAGCCTTTGGTGATGTTATTTATGGAATAATTTTATTTATATTTGTAGGTAATTTTAATTTAATTAGCATAGCTTTATTCTTATTTTTTTCTTGTATTTCAGCTATTATACTTTCAAGTGTTATAGTTATTGTAAACTCTTTAAGTTTCTATATAGGCAATGCTGAAGGTCTATCAGGACTTATGTTAGAATTTATGGTAAATTTTAGCTCATATCCGAAGGGAATATTTAAAGGTGCTACAAAATATATAATATATACCATAGTACCAGCAGCCTTTACTGCTCACATACCGATAGCTTTAATAAAATCTTTTAATATATTAGATTTTTCTATATTGATTAGTGTTACAGTTATTTGGGTATTGGCTGCATATAAGATATTTTATAAAGGTCTTAAAAAATATGAATCAGGAAACCTAATTGTAGCCAAGTTATAATTTATGAAGATTAGAGCAATTGTTTAAATGATTGTATAATTAAAATGAGTAAATTATAATCTATTTTGTCAAATTTTATTTAAAATTGTTATATTGATTAAGTATATATGATATAATAAGGGTAGATAAAAGGTATCAGGCCTTTACGGTTATTTAATAGTTGTTAGAAAATAGTGGGAGAATTTTGTGATGCGACCCACTATTTTCTTTTGCTTTCAGAATTTCCTTCTATATCAACAGAAAGTTCAGCTTCTATTTTTCCATTTTGCAAATCTGTATTCATTTTAGTTCTAGTACCTGTTTTAAGTGTTTCATACTTATAAACAAAGCAACCAACAATGGATACTACGCTTATAATAACCAAAGCCAAGGTAATGATTCCAATTATTGCCAAGATTGTATAATCGGTCATCATATCGCCTCCTATGCCCTAAAGGCCCAATACCATCTACCCATATTAAAGCAGCACAGGAAGTTTGAATACTGAAACAACTATAAAATAAATCTCTATTAAACAAGAGGGGACTTGCTTAATTGAGTTAAGAACATTATAACATATTTTGGAATTTAAGTGAATGTAATTTTTCCGTGAATTTAAAGCAATTAAAAAAATTTTACAAGAAGATAAAAAATATATAAATTTTCACTTTATTTAAGACAAATATTTTTTATTTTATAATAAATATAATGTAATCTCTAAATAGAATAAGACAGAATTACAAGAAAAATGTCAGTTTTTTATTTCATAAGAAAATATAAAAGCTAGTAATAAATAAGGTTAGAAAAATATGTTTAAAATAACTCTAAATTTTTCAATGGTAATTAAAAATAAATATAAATTTTTAAGGTTTATCGTATATAAATGATATCTAGAGTATTAGCTTGAATAGATTATTGTATTATATTACAATTAATACAATATAAAGCAAAGAAAGTTGACTATATTAAAAATATGATTTGGGGGATTGATATGAAAATTTTAAAGAGAATAGGAATAGTAATTTTATGTATAATCCTATTGTTTATAGCCTTTAGAATACCATATCATATAGCTAATACGCCTAAGTACGTTATATATAAGTATTTTCAAAGTTTAACAAATAAAGATTTAGAAGATTATAATAATGTTAATTTTCATAGTGGAAATAATGAAGAAAAAGATGATATTTTCATATACGATGCTAAATATATATTACTTTATGCCAAGAAAATAAACGTACCAGATTTAGGATTGGAAGAAGAACTGCATGAACTTAGAAAAATGGATAAGGTATTTGAAAATTATAATAAAGAGGATATTTTAATATATAAAGTATCTGTTTTTACAGATCCTCCAATAACAGATTTTCAGCCTGGATTAATTTTAATTCGAAATAAAGCTGACGATAGTAAACCTAAATGGCTGGTATTACATGATACTATATTTATAAATTATGATAATTTTAAAAAGTAATAAATAGGGACGGTTTATTAATATCTTTCAAATTGATATATTAATGAACCGTCCCCATTTTGATTAAAAATTTATAATTAATTATTTAATTGATTCCTTAAGGGTATGCCATGCAAGTACCGCACATTTTACTCTTGCAGGCATATTTGAAATATTTTGAAAAGCTATCGCATCTTCTAATATTTCAAGTTCTTCTTCAGATTTTATTTCTCTTTTTATCATTCCTATGAAAGTTTCTACTAAATTTAATGCCTCTTCCTTTGATTTTCCCTTTATAAGATCAATCATTATGGAAGTAGAAGCTTGGGAGATGGCACATCCACTGCCTGTAAAGGCTGCATCTTCTATAATGTCTCCATCAAATTTTAATTCTAGAGAAATCTCATCTCCACAGCTTGGGTTGTGTCCAAGTTCCTTAGTATCAGGATTTACTAAATTTCTTTTATTATGAGAGCTTTGATTATGCTCCATTATAAGTTCTGTATATATATCATTAAGATGCATAGCCGAGCCACCTCCTTACATTTCTTAAAGCTTCAATAAATATATCTACTTCTTCAAAGGTATTATAAAAATGAAAACTAGCTCTGGAAGTTGAGTTTACTCCTAAATACTTCATTAAAGGCTGAGCACAATGGTGACCTGCTCTAACTGCAACACCATAACTATCTAAAATTGTAGCTACGTCATGAGGATGAATATCTTTTATTCCAAAGGATATAACCGAGCTCCTATCTTTCATAGTTTGGGGACCGTAAATGGTTATGAAAGATAGTTCTTTCATTTTTTCTAATGCGTAACTAGTTAATTCTTCTTCTCTCTTTTTTATATTATCGAAGCCTATATTTTCTAAATAATCAATGGCAGCAGCAAGACCAACTGCTCCCTCAACATTTTGAGTTCCTGCTTCTAATTTGTATGGAAGTTCTGCAAAGGTAGCCCTATCTTCCCAAACATACTCTATCATGTCTCCGCCAAATAAAAATGGAGGCATTTTATCTAAAATATGCTCTTTTCCATATAATACTCCAATGCCCATTGGAGCCAGCATTTTATGGCCTGAAAATACCATGAAATCTGCATCTATAGCTTTTACATCTACCTTCATATGAGGTACACTTTGAGATCCATCTAAAACAACTAATGCGCCTTTTGAATGAGCATAACTAATAATTTCATCTACAGGATTTATAGTACCTAGTGCATTTGAAATATGAGTTATACCCACAATTTTAGTTTTTTCAGAGATCTTTGATTTAACCTCTTCCATGGAAAGCTTACCTTCATTGTCAATATGCATATATTTGAGTATTGCACCTTTGGCTTTTGCTACTTGTTGCCAAGGGAGTATATTACTATGATGCTCTGCAATGGATAGAACTATTTCATCACCTTCATTTATAAAATTCATACCATAGGAATAGGCTATTAGATTAAGGGCTTCTGTAGCATTTTTAGTAAATATAATTTCGCTACTTTTTGAAGCATTAATAAAATTTTTTACCTTTATTCTTGAACTTTCATAGGCGTCTGTAGCAAAAACACTTAGTGCATGAGCACCTCTATGAGGATTTGCATTGTATTTTTCATAATAATTATCTATAGCTTCAATGACTTGTTTTGGTTTATGCGTTGTTGCAGCATTATCTAGATACACTAAAGGCTTTCCATTTACACTTTCTAAAAGTATTGGGAAATCTTTTCTTAATTCTTCAAATTTACCCATTTATAAGCCTCCTTTGAATTTCTGTATCAATTTCTTCTTTTATTTCTTCAACTGGAATTAGATCTATAATAGGTCTAAAATTAGCTTCAATTATAAGCTTTTTAGCCTCTTTTTCACTAAAACCTCTGCTCATTAGATAATAAAGTTTATTTTCATCAATTTTTCCTGCACTAGCAGCATGCATTCCTTCTACATCATCCTCATCACAAAGTAGTAATGGGACAGCATCTGATTTTACAGTAGAATCTAGAAGGGTTACATATTCTTCTTCAGAACCCTTAGAACGAGCAGAACCTTTTTTAAAGTTAAGAGTTCCTCTAAAAATTTTTTTAGAATTATCCATTAATACACCTTTACATATAATATTGCTATTTGTTCTCATTGCTTTATGTAGAATTTCATAGCTCAAATCAATAACTCTATTTCCATCTCCAAGATAGATAGAATTTACATTAGTTTCTCCAGAGGTATCTTTTAACTCTGAAATAAAATTAGTAACACTGAATTTGCTGCCTAAGTTAATCTCTATAAAATTAACTTTTGCTCCGTATTCACAAATAGCTACGTTTGAATCAAAATTATGACTATCATCATTTAGAGTTTGAATTTTTATTAAGTTAACTTCTGAACCCTTTTTGGCTAAAACTCTTGTAACTCCATTATGAAAAACAGCTTCATTACCTTTATATTGAATAATTATATTTACTTTAGAATCTTCCTCAGCAATAATCAAATTATTATCTATTAAATTATTTTTATCAATTATATGCTCAACTCTAATTGGCTCTTTTTCTTGCCCATTAGCTTTAATAACCATAGAAGAATTATAATTGTTTAAAGCATAATCCTTAACTTCTTTAGATACTCCATAATTTATGGCCTCAAATCCAAAGTCTTCTAAAAGCTCTTTAGCATTAGGGGTAGTGTCTATGAAAATAGCTTTCGGCGATATTATATTTACCTTATTGTATTCTCCAACTGTAGGTAGGGAATAAGTATCAAGTGAGATATCATTAACTTTAAGCCATCTCCAAGTAATTACTGGAAGTGTATTTAAGTTTTTAAATTTAAGTTTCATTTAATTTCCCTCCTAACCTATTGTTCCTTCAAGCTCAAGCTTGATTAAATTATTCATTTCCACAGCATATTCAAGAGGAAGCTCTTTAGATATTGGTTCAACAAATCCACGAACTATCATTGCTTTAGCTTCCGCTTCACTTATACCTCTGCTCATTAGATAGAATATAGCTTCATCACTAATCCTTCCAATTTTAGCTTCATGTCCTAAATCTACTTCATCATTCATAATATCCATAACTGGAACAGTGTCTGATTTAGATATATTGTCAAGCATTAAAGATTCACAAGAAACTGTTGATTTAGAGTGGTGTGCATTAGGTGATATTTTTACAGCACCTCTATATACAGCTATTCCTCCATCCTTTGAAATGGATTTTGTATTTATATTAGAAGATGTATATGGAGCTGCATGAATTACCTTAGCACCTGTATCTAGTTCTTGACCTTTACCTGCAAAAGTAATACCTGTAAATTCGCATTTTGCTCTTTCGCCTTTTAATACACTCATAGGGTAAAGCATAGAAATCCTTGAACCAAAGGAACCTGATACCCATTCAATAGTTCCATCTTTTTCTACTATTGCTCTTTTAGTATTTAAGTTATACATATTTCTTGACCAGTTTTCAATAGTGCTATATCTAAGTTTTGCACCTTCTTTTACAAATAGCTCAACACAACCAGCATGAAGATTATTTACTGAATATTTAGGAGCGGAGCAACCTTCTATAAAGTGAAGATTAGCACCTTTTTCAACAATTATTAGAGTATGTTCAAATTGTCCTGCACCTGGTGCATTTAATCTAAAATAAGATTGAAGTGGAATGTCTACATTAACACCTTCTGGAACGTAAACAAATGAACCGCCAGACCATACAGCACCATGTAGGGCAGCAAATTTATGATCTGATGGGGGAACACATTTCATAAAATATTCTTTAACAATATCTTCATACTCTTTAATAGCTGATTCCATATCAGTGTAAACAACACCTTGTTTTACTAAATCTTCCTTTATACTATGGTAAACTACTTCAGAGTCATATTGTGCTCCAACACCTGCTAGAGAAGCCTTTTCAGCTTCTGGTATTCCTAGAAGATCAAAGGTCATTTTAATATCCTTTGGTACTTCATCCCAGCTTGCCTTCATATCTGTATCTGGTTTTACATATGTTACAATATTCTCAATATCTAGACCGGAAATATCTGGTCCCCATGTAGGAACATCTAATTGGTTATAAATTTCTAAAGATTTTAATCTAAATTCAGTCATCCATTCTGGTTCATTTTTTTCTGATGAAATAGAACGAATAATATCTTCAGTTAGTCCACTATCTACTTTATAGCTATATCTAACTTCATTTTTTATATCATATATACCTCTGTCTACATCTTCAACATAGGTTTTATTTCTTTTTTCCAAGCCATCTCACCACCTATTCTATTTATAAGCTTCATAACCATTTGATTGAATTTCATCTATAAGCTCTATTCCACCGGTTTTAACGATTTTACCATCAACTAATATGTGAACAAAATCTGGTTTTAGATGCTCTAAAATATTATTGTGGTGAGTTATTATTAGAATAGATCTATCACCATTTACAAGCATTTTAACACCCTCAGATACAACCTTAACAGCATCTACATCTAATCCTGAATCGGTTTCATCAAGAATTGCTAGTTTAGGCTCAAGGATTGCCATTTGTAGAATTTCATTTTTTTTCTTTTCACCGCCAGAAAATCCAACATTTAAATATCTACTTGCATAAGATTCATCCATTTTTAACATTGCCATTTTTTCTCTTAGGTCTTTTCTAAAACTCATCATTTTAAGAACTGTTCCTGAAACAGCGGCCCTTGAAGTTCTTAAAAAATTTTCAACGGTAATTCCAGGAATCTCTTCTGGATATTGAAAAGATAAAAATATTCCTTTTTTAGCTTTTTCATCTGGGGAAAGTTCATTTATAATTTCCCCTTCAAATTCTATTATCCCTTCAGAAATTTTATATTTTGGATGGCTCATCAATGTGTTAGCAAGAGTAGATTTACCAGCACCATTAGGTCCCATAATTACATGAATCTCACCCTTATTTATTTCTAAGTCTAAGCCTTTTAAAATTTCTTTATCTTCAACTTTACTGTGTAAATTATTTATTTTAAGTAATTTCCCTGACATTTTTATATCTCCTTTGAATTATATCAGAGTTAAATACTCTGAATTAATATATATTTATATCATACTACTTTGCTCGGAATTAGTCAAAAGCTTTTTAACATATTTTATTGCATAAAAATATTAATAAAAATTAGGCTTATAAAGCTATATAAAAGGATAAATTAATAGTAAGCTTTTCGAACTATAGCGGCTTTTATAATGAAATTAAATACATATTTAAATGAAGTTTTACAAAAGTTACTAATTTAATGTTAAAATAGGTCTATATAAAAATGATTTTTCGGAGGTGTTTAATTATGAAAGAAGAAATGTTAAAAAAATATGCCAGATTGGCAGTTAAAACAGGAGTTAACATACAAGAAAATCAAACACTTGTAATAATGTCACCAATAGAGTGTGCTCCTTTTACTAGAATGATTTCTGAAGTTGCTTATAAAGAAGGGGCAAGGGAAGTTATAATTCATTGGTCTGATGAAATATCAGCAAAAATTAGGTACATGAATGCCAGCACTGAGGTTTTAAGTGAAGTAGCACCTTGGCAGGTGGATTCTTTAATTCATTATGCAAAGGATGGTGCTGCATTTTTAAGCATATCTGCATCAGATCCAGAGCTTATGAAAGAAGTACCAACTGAAAAAATTTCTACTTCAATGAAAGCAAGGCAAATAGGATTAAAAGAATTTAATAAAAGATTAATGACTAATGAAAATCCATGGTCAATCGTTTCAATTCCTACAAAGGCATGGGCTAAAAAGGTATTTTCAAACCTTTCAGAGGAAGAGGCTGTGGAAAAGCTTTGGGAGGCAATATTTAAAATAGTTAGAGTGGATAAGGAAGATCCAGTGGAAGCTTGGAATGAACATAAAAATAATCTTAAAGTAAAAATGGATTTTTTAAACTCAAAAAACTTTAAATCTATTTATTTTAAGAACTCATTAGGAACAGATTTAAAAATGGAGCTTCCAGAAAATCATCTTTGGGTTGGAGGAGCAGAGAAAAGTTCTGAGGGAATTGAATTCATAGCTAATATGCCAACAGAAGAAATATTTTCAATGCCGAAAAGAGATGGAGTAAATGGTGTCGTATTTAGTTCAAAACCATTAAACTATGCTGGGAATCTTATAGAAAACTTCTCTTTAACTTTTAAAGATGGAAAAATAATAGATTTTACAGCTGAAAGAGGATATGAGTCATTAAAAAGTTTAATTGAAACTGATGAAGGTTCACATTATTTAGGTGAAGTTGCACTTGTACCTTTTGATTCTCCTATTTCAAATTCAGGAATAATTTTCTTTAACACATTATATGATGAAAATGCTTCTTGCCATTTTGCTATAGGAAGAGCGTATAGTCTATGTGTTAAAGATGGAGATAAAATGACTGAAGAAGAATTATTAAAGGCTGGAGCAAATAATTCTTTAACTCACGTAGACTTTATGCTAGGTACAGAGGATTTAGATATAGTTGGAACTACTTATGATGGAGAGCCGGTTCAAATCTTTAAAGATGGAAACTGGGCATTTTAAAGAGGAATTTATTATTTATATTGATATATAATGCAATAAATATCTATATAGATATTTGGCATTAATACAGTAAAAATGGTCAAGATAGAAGTAGGTTAAGATCTATTTCTATCTTGGCTTTTCTATTGAATTAAAGAATTTAAAATATGATATAATTTATTTACAGTGGAATAAAGGAGTGAGATTAGTGGAAGTAAATTTTGAAAATATTTATGTTCGTATTCAGAGAAAAGTTTTAAGTGTTAAATGGATTAATAAAGTAAATTTAGATAAGATTATTATAGATTCTCATATAAAATCCGAGTATTTTGTGGCAAAGTTAAAAGAAATGATTTTTAAAAAGGATTATACAGCAAAGTCTACATTGGTATTATTAAAACCATTAATTTTAGAATTATCCTCTGAAGATATATTAGAAAATTCAGAAAATCATCTACTTGTATATCTATATGAATACTCACTATCAAAAGTTTTTCCCGAAGCAGTAAATATTAAATTAAATCCTAACTTGGACTCTATTTGTAATCTTTATTTTAGAGTTCTTAGAATAATTTCAGTCTTTGAAAAACACTGTAATGGAGAAAGTTTTATTTCTAAATATCCTATGGAATTTTTAAAAGATGAAGAATTAGAATTTCTTGAATATAGTGACGAGTACTTAAGATTTGCTAAAGCCTTTGAGGATTCCTATATCTATGAAATGATGAAAGTAAATGGAGAAATAACAGGATTTAATACTTTAGAACATATTTCCGGAGTTCATTACTTAGCTATGTACATTGCAAGACAAGTTAAACATCAAGGACTTAAGGTAGATTTAGGAAGAGTTTCTGGAAGTGCTGCTGGCCATGATATAGGAAAGTATGGGTGCAAGAAAAATGAAATGAA
The DNA here is from genome assembly GCF_000816675.1 of Clostridium argentinense CDC 2741. Lineage (GTDB taxonomy): Bacteria > Bacillota > Clostridia > Clostridiales > Clostridiaceae > Clostridium_J > Clostridium_J argentinense. The sequence goes on from NZ_AYSO01000020.1 coordinate 345,134, forward strand.
AAGGGTCCCTTATTTACATTATTATTATTCCGATATTTGGTTTAAAAAGCATGGTATAAACTATATAAGAAATATTGCTATCAATCATTCAACTTGGGATCTTGAGTTTGAAAATCTTTCTCTTGAAAGTCTTATTTTAATATATTCAGACTTTAGAGTTAAAAATAGACAAATAAACAACAAAAATGAAATGCACATATTCTCTCTTAAGGAATCTTTTGATGTAATTTTAAGTAAGCTTGATAATGTAGATGAAACCAAGGAAAAGCGTTATAGAAGAGTTTATTCAAAGCTTAGGGATTTTGAGAAGTTCTTACAGTCAATTAATGTTGAAACTGAAGTTAAAGATATAGATTTAAAGTGTATGAAGAAGATAAAAGAGCCGTTATATTCTCTTAATCAGGGCGAGGAAATCGTTGATAATTTAAAATATATGGCCATAAATCACAATATAAATCTAATGTATATTTTAAGAGATGAGCATTCATTAAATACTATTATTGAAGAAGCTAGAAGCGAAAAGAATTGGAAAAGTTTAAGAGAATATATAAGAATATTTGAGGAGTATTCCACCTATTTAACTCAAAATCAAAAAATCCAAACTATAAATTTCTTATATGAAAATCTTGTTCATCCTGAAGATGATATAAGACGTCACTCTGCTGAAATTATTGGTAAGCTTATTGCTATATTAGATGAAGAATATAGAAAAGAATTACCGGAAGGCGCGGTAGATGATTTTTTTAATATTGATAGTAAGGATGTATTAAGAAAGTATATAGATAAAATATTATTTCCAAGTCATAAAATTATATCAAGCCACAGATATTGGATTGGGTATAGCTTAAGTACATTAATAAAATCTCTATTTGAGAATTGTGGAGAAAATAAAAAGGAAGAATATAAGGAAGTGGTTCTAAGCTATTATGAAACTTTTAAATATAAAAATTCAGATAATTTATTATTTCTAATTGAAAGTGCTAATTATATTCCAATAGATAAAGAGGATAAGCTTTTAGATAAATTATATATTTTTATATTTACTATGTTAAAAAAGAGAAATATAACATTAAGACTTTCCACTTTAGGTTTATGTATTAATTTAATGGAAAAATTAAGTGATGAATCAGTATTTGTAATTCACTTAAAAGACTATTTATATTCTGTTAGTGCTAAAAGCAGCTATGGTGCTGAAATCTTATTAAGATATCGACTTTCACAAAAATTAAGTTTAAAAGATTTAGAATACAACTTAAAAGAAAATTTACAAGTTCAAAAGAAAAATATACAAGAAATTTATTTAAGTAATTTAAAATCTGCTACTGAATGGAGCGTAAAAAAGTATCAGATAGAATTAATTCTGGAATTTGTAAAAAATCATAAAGAAATCAATGCATTGCAGGCATCAATACATTTTTGTAATTTGCTTAAGGTGAGTGCAGTAGAAGAAGTTAGAGTTACTGCAGGATGTGCAATTGTTGAAATAATGGACCTTTTATCCTTTTCTGAAAGAAATGAAGTTGCTATAGAACTTTTAAGATCATTAGAAATAGAAGGGCATAAGATAACTGAATATATACCAAGATATTTAGGGCAAGTTCTTCTTTATATACCACCAAAAGAATTTGATGAGATAATTGATGATTTAGCCTTTAAGGTTAAAATAGCAAAGCCTTCAGTAAAGACCTTAATGCTAAAAACTATAGGAGTAGTTTTAGAGTATTATAAATGTTATGGTAAAAGATTTAATGAATCAGAAAAAACATTAGATAAGAGAAGAAATACACTTCTTAGCATTCTTTTAAATGGGCTTGGTGATTATATAAATGAAGTTAAAAGAAGTTCCTTTACTACTATTGGAAAAGTTATTTTTGGCTCTAAGATTTTATCCTTAAAAGAAAAGAAGAATTATTTTGATCTTTTAGCTAAAAAGATATTGACTCTTGTTATAAATGATGAGAAGGAAGATTTATTTTTTCTTTCAAATGCAGCAGGATTAGCTCATATATATAGATTTATTGCTGATTATAATTTTTTTATTGGAGAGTTTAATATGGAGATACCAAGGAAAATCGCATTTTTCCCAGGAACATTTGATCCATTCTCTCTCAGTCATAAAGAAATTGCAAAGACAATTAGGAATTTAGGATATGAAGTTTATCTTTCAGTAGATGAATTTTCCTGGTCTAAAAAAACTTTACCCCATTTATTAAGAAGAAATATTCTTAATATGTCCATTGCTAGTGAGTTTGGAATATTTGTATATCCGGAAAGCGAGCCTATAAACCTATCTAATAAAGAAGACCTTCAAAGTCTTAAAGATAATTTTAAAGAGCAAGAAGTTTTTATAGTAGTTGGAGCAGACGTAATTACTAATGCTTCTAGTTATAAATTACCTTATAATAAAGGTTCCATTCATGATTTTTCTCATATAGTTATTGAGAGAAATAAAAATAATACTTTGTCAGAGTATTTAATGGAGATAAAAGGAAATGTCCATATTATTAATTTGCCAAGTAAATATACAGATATAAGCTCAACACAAATTAGAAATTATATTGACAGTAATAGAGATATATCAAGTCTTGTAGATCCACTAGCAGAGCAGTACATTTATGATAATGGATTTTATCAAAGGGAACCATTAGAGAAAGCAACTTTAAACTTATTATCTCTTGAAACAGAAATAATAGACCATAAGGATGAGGAGATCATAAACACCTTATGTAACATAGCTAATAATGGATTAAGGGAAAAAATTGAAGAACTTTTCTCAAAACCTTCTGGTAGAATAGTGATTTTAAAAGATTGTAATAAGAATGAAATATGCGGTTTTTCATTAATACACTGGGCTCGCTCAAGTATGCTCTACAGTGACATAAAAGATATGGAGATAGCTCAGTATATGAGAGAAGAAAGTCAAGGAAGAATAATTTTATTAGATGGGTTTTACATTAAAAATCATGAAAAAAATAAAAATTTACTTTCAATATTGATAACTGAAACTTTAGCTTTTGCCTGTAGCCGTGATTATGAATATGCTCTTTATAGACAGTGTGAAAAAGATAATCTATCTACTACAATTAAAGACACTTTAGCTCTATATGGATTTAAAGAAATTTTTGACTCTGTTCATCTTGTAAATATGAGTTCTCCTTGTGTTTTAAATTTTGATATAGAAAATCTAATAAAAGAGCCTTTTAGAAGTAATAATAAAATAAAAGCTGCAATTAATGAAAGTAGAATTAAACTTCAGCAGGTAATATGTAATCTTTTTCCAGGAAACTTAGTGCTTTCTTTTGATTCCAATATGGTTCATCAAGGACTTATAAAAAAGGTTTGCAAAGAAAATAAAGTACCAGAATATGAAACAAATCCAAAATCATTAGGAAGTGCAATGTGTGTACCTTATGGGGATATATTAGATAGATATATAATTCCTAACACAGTGACTAAGTCACTTCACACGGAAAAATACTTTAACCCTGATATGAAATCATTTAAGATTGGAGAATTTCCACATTATCTTAGCCTAGAAAATCAGATTAAAATGCTAAAATCCTTTAATAGACCAATTATATTAGTAGATAACCTCCTTCATAAAGGATATAGAATGAAAGCTATTGAGCCTATATTTAAAAAAGAAAAAATAAATATACAAAAAATTATAGTTGCTATATTATCTGGACGTGGTAAAGATCTTTTAGATTATCAAGGAGGAGAGGTAGATTGTTTATACTTTATTCCTAGATTAAAAATCTGGTTCAATGAAAATGCATTATATCCGTTTATAGGTGGCGATGCAGTTTGGAGAGGGGAATTTCCAGGCAGAAATCTTCTTCCATCCATCAATTTAATTATGCCATATACTTCGCCTAAATTTATAAGAGGTGCTAATAATAAGGAACGTTATAAATTATCTAAAGTATGTATAGAAAACTCTATAAATATACTTAAAGCTTTAGAAGATGAATATCATTATATAAATGAAAGAAATTTAACACTTTTGTCTTTAGGGCAAGTATTTACTATACCGAGATCTGTAGATAGAGGACTGGATATAAATTATGACTTAAATCACAAACCTTCACATTATTTAGAAAATGACCTTGAAAGGTTAAAAAGATTTGAAGATATGTATATATAGGGAGATGATATGATGAAGTACTATAAATATAAAGATTTATTACTTATAAGTGAGGAGACTTTATCAAATAAATTTACTAACATAACTGAGGAAGAAGGATTAAATTTAAATAGAAAGGCTTATTATCTTGGGAAAAGGCCACTTAATAGCTTTCGAAGTTATTTTAAAGTATCTTCAATAAAGGAATTATATAATGAAGATTTAAATGTGATTATAAAAGAAAAAGAAGAAGAAAATAAATTGTGTAAAGTGTTAAGTAATCTTTCTTTCATAAATTTAAATGTTGATAATTGGGAGGAAATCATAGAAGATAAGTCATCTAAAAAATATAGAATAAATATTGTTGGATTAGGTGATGTTGGAGGAACACTTCTTACAGGATTAAGGCTTTTAGGAGCAGATGTAGTTGAGAATATAGGTATATATGACTTAGATAAAAATAAAGTAAATAGATGGTACTTTGAAGCTAACCAAATATATGATACTAATAATACAGATATGCCGAAGATAATTAAAATAAATGAAGATGAGCTTTTTGATTGTGATTTATTTATATTTTGTGTATCTGTTTTTGTACCTGAAGTTGGTGATGAAAAGAAAGATGTTAGAATGGTTCAATTTGAAGGAAATAAAAAAGTGATAAGTATTTATAGCAAAATGGCAAGAAAGGCTAATTTTAAAGGGGATTTTGCAGTGGTGTCAGATCCTGTAGATTTACTTTGTAAAGTAGTATTTAATGAAAGTAATAAAAATGAAAATGGGGATTTTGACTTTAAAGGGCTTAGTTCTCATCAAATAAGAGGTTATGGTCTTGGAGTTATGAATGGGAGAGCAGCTTTTTATGCTAATGAATCTAATATAGATTATGAGAGTGACGGAAGAGCTTTTGGTCCACATGGAGAAGGATTAATCATTGCAAATAGCATAGAAAATTATGATGAGAATATTTCAAGCTTTCTCACAGAAAAAACTAAAACTGCAAACTTAGAAGTGAGAGCTTCAGGATTTAAGCCTTATATCGCTCCAGCATTATCTTCTGGAGCAGTGAGCATTCTTGCATATCTGAGAGGACAATGGCATTATAGTACTTCTTTTTTAGGTGGTGTTTTTATGGGAATTAAAAATAGAACTACTGAGAGTGGCATAGAACTTGAGACATACAATATGCCTGAAGAACTTTTAAATAAATTAAAACACACTTATAGTTATTTAAATGCTCTATATAATTAATCCAAGAAAAAAGACTTCTAAGATGCTTCAGGACATGATTTCTCAGTTTACCCATGAGAGCCACAAAATTATTCAAGATGAATTAGTAGATTTAAATAATAAAAATATATTATTAGCAATAGACGTTGATGAAACACTTTCTGATATAAGTATGTTAAAATTTATGAAAAAACTCATGAAAAAAGATAAAAATGTATTCGCAGGTTCTCACTGTGGAATTATTTGTGCATCTACTTCAGAACTTGGAACTAAAGATACCTGTCAAGATATAATATTTCTTGCAAACTCTATGGGTGCAATTTTTATAGGGCATCCAATGGTAGAAGCTACTAAGGATCTTATAAATTTTTCCACATGGCAAAAGGTTTTTAGTATACCTGTTCATGATATACTTTTAGAAAGATGTAAAAACTTAAATGAGAGACTTAGAAAGTTTGAGTTTAAGAGGTATGAAGAGTTAGATATAACAGTTTTATATTCAACTCCTAATAAAATTTCTAACTCTTTAGATTTATGGAAGATGGTAAAATCAAACCTTGATTCTACAATAAATATTAAAGAGATATTAATAGAAAATGGGTCAATACAGGATTGTAAAGGCTGTGGATATAAGGTATGTACTCACTATGGAAAAGATAATAAATGCTTTTATGGTGGACCTATGATAAGTGATGTATTGCCTGCCATAGAGAAATCTAATGCAATAGTTTGGATTTGTCCTAATTACAATGATGCTATAGCTGCAAATTTAACAGCAGTAATGAATAGATTAACAGTACTTTATAATAAAAAGCCTTTTCATGACAAGGTTGTATTTGGAATAGTAGTATCAGGAAATTCTGGAGGAGATTCTGTAGCAAAACAACTAATAGGAGCATTAAACTTAAATAAAGGTTTCATGCTTCCGCCAAAGGCATTCTTACTGGCAACAGCTAATGATCCTAAATCAATATTCAATTATAAAGATGTGGATAAACTTGCTAAGGAATTTAGTGAGGAAATAAAAAGAATTATTGATAAATAGTTACATTACAAGGGGGATAATTATGCATAAAATATTTACCTCATGATGCTAATATTCTAATTTGCAGATATATGAATAGCAATCATGAGGTATTTTTTGAATAAAACATTACTTTTAAAATAATTAATGAATATATTCCTTTATTTTTATATATTAAATCATTAGAATATCGTAGCAACTTATCATCTTTAACTAGTTATTTTATCTTGTATTATACAAAATGGTCGATTTTATAATAGCAGCCTTCTCAGATATACTATCTATGGTGATTTTTAAACTATCATAAGAATCTTTTATAGTTATAAGTAACAAATCATTTTTAGCTAATTTAATATTTTCAGCATCATTTATAATTATATTGCAATCACCATCTGCAGCATAAAAACTTTCTAATAAGATTTCATCTTCCTCTTTAGCAATTAAATTATTTTTAGGAACAGAATAGGTATTATTATTATTTGATAAGAGTATAGAATTTACATAACCTTTGGAGTTTTCTCTAAGCATCAAATTAAAATCTCTTACTTTTCCAAAGCTCTTAGTTTCCCATTCACCACTAAAGCTATGTACTTCAAAAGGCTTTAAATTTATAATTTTATTATTTTCATGTTGAAGCTTTAAAGGATTATCTAAAGAGAGAATGAGCCTAGAGGTATTAGGTAAATAAGTAAAAGTGGATTCTTCTAATTCAACCTTTGCAGAGCTTAAACGCCATTTAAAATTTAAATTTTTATAATCAGAAGTAACAGGATATATAGCAAGTTCTGTAGTGGTTCCACCTGACCAGTTAGAAGTTTTATAATCTTTATTATGAATAAGTTCTAGAGAATAAGACATTTATATTAACCCTCCCCAATTTTAAATATGTTCATAGTTTAATTTGATTATTTTACAATATTATACATCAAATCATAATTTAATATAATATCTACAGAGATAAGGTAAGTTATAAAAATAAAGTGTGTAGATAAATACAATAGATTTTATATGAAAATAATATGAGAATGAAACTAAATTATTGACATATAATAATTTTGTGAGTACCATATAACTATATTATAATTTACTAATATAGTTATATGGTATTCAGCTTAAGGAGGATATTATATGGAAAATCAAGTGAAAATCTTTAAGGCATTAGCTCATCCTATAAGATTAAAAATAATTACAAAGCTAGCTCAAGGTGAGCTTTGTGTTTGTAAACTCAATGAAGATGTGGATTTTAGTCAATCTAATTTATCTCAACATCTTAGAATATTAAAAGAAGCCAATATTTTAAATGCTCGAAAAGATGGTATGTGGATTTATTATAGCATTAAAAATAATAAAATTTTAGAGCTTTTAAATATTGCTAAATCTATGAATGATTCTTAAAATTTAAAGATAAGCTGGAGGTAGATTAAATTGAGCAAAATAAATAGTGATGATATAAGAAAAAGTGTTCGAGAAAGTTATAAAAGATTTGCAATTGAAGATAAGAAATCAGAAAGCTGCTGTAGTGGACTTAATCTGAAAAAATCTGCATTAACTATATCTAAAAATATTGGATATACTAGAGAAGATATATTAGCTGTACCAGAAGGTTCAAATATGGGACTTGGTTGTGGAAATCCGCAAACAATAGCTCAATTAAAAGATGGAGAAATAGTTTTAGACCTTGGAAGTGGTGGCGGCTTTGACTGTTTTTTAGCTGCTAATAAAGTAGGTGCAAATGGTCATGTTATAGGTGTAGATATGACACCGGAAATGATTAGTAAAGCTCGCTTTAATGCTACAAAAGATGGGTATAAAAATGTAGAATTTAGGCTTGGAGAAATTGAAAATCTACCTGTTGCAGATAATATAGTAGATGTCATAATTTCTAATTGTGTTATAAACTTATCTCCTAATAAACAAAGAGTATATAATGAAGCTTATCGTGTATTAAAAAAAGGTGGAAGAATTGCTATTTCTGATGTAGTACTTATGAGAGAGCTTACAGAAGAAATGAAAAGTGATGAAAAGCTTTATTGTGGGTGAGTAACTGGTGCTTCTTCAGTTGAAGAATTAGAAATATATTTGAAAAATGCAGGTTTTAAAGATATTAATATTAAAGTTAAAGAAGTATCTAAAGAGTATGCAGAAAAATGGGGACATGGATTGAACGTAGGAGAGTATATCATGTCTGGTGAAATTAAAGCAGTTAAATAATAATATTTTATTTCATAATTTTTATTCTAAAAAATGCGCTGGTGCTTTTAGATATTTAAATGTTCAATGCAATTCATAATAAATTCTTTATTACCAATGATAAACTCTATTTAGTTCTTTAACATAAAATCTTTTCTCTAGGGCAACCTAAGAAGAAAAGGTGGTTTTTATGAGTAGAGATAATAATTTTAGAGATGGTAAGAAAAATATGAAAGTAATAGGACATTATACTAAAAACGCAGTAGAAGAGTTTGAAGAGAATATTGTAAGTCAGACGAACTTTTTAGAAAAAGTAAAAGAAAATACTGAAAAGAAGGATTAAGAAAGTTCAATTTAGACTGACTTCTTATAGGCAATTACATTGAAAGCATAGAAGAGAGTGAGATTTTTTTTCATTCTCTTTTATTGATTTAAAATTAAAATTTCTATTTGCTATAATTAAATGGAACATACATAAATAAATTATAGTAAAATAATTCTATTTATGATACTATGATGTAATACTCTTTTACATTAGATTATAGAGGAGGTCAATAAAAATGAATTTTAGTATTAAAAAACTTAATGAAGTGGATATTGAGAAAACATATAATTTCTTTAAAGAATTGGAGATATTGCATAGTAGTAAGTTACCTAATATATTTAAAAGGCCAGATGAGGTAGAACATATAAAAGAGTATGTTAATAATGCTCTTAACAATTCCAACCAAATATTTTTTATAGCAGAAATAGAGGGAGAACCTATAGGATTAATAGAAACACTTATCATTAAGGAGGGTATAAATCCTGTACATGTAGATAGGGAATATGCAATAATAGATAAACTAATAGTAAAAGATGAGTATAGAAAGTTTGGTGTTGCTACATCATTAATAGATACCACTGAAAGTTATTTAAAAGAAAAAGGAATTAAAGAAGTGGAAATCTATGTTTGGGATTTTAATAAAAATGCCTTTAATTTATACCAAAATAAAGCATTTACAACTCTTTGTAGAAGAATGATAAAAGAGATATAGCCTTTAAAATCGCACTTATGAAGAATATATATTAAAATTACTATAAAGATTAATAAAAAATAAATTGGAGGACTTATGGAAAAAGATTGGACAAATATAGAATATTTATTAAATGGGAATACAAAGCAGCAACAATCTTATAATATACTTATGAATGCTAATATTTTTCGCATATTAAAAGAATATAGTCCAATTTTGGTTGGAACAATTCCATTAGAAATAGACATTGAAAAAAGTGATCTTGACATTATATGTGAAGTTCATAATTTTTATGAGTTTGAAAAGTTAATTAAAAACTCATTTCAAAAATATGAAAATTTTAATATTAATAAGATTAACGAAAATCAAGCTATAGTAGCAAATTTTTTTATTAAAGAGTTTGAAATAGAGATATATGGACAAGCCATACCAACAAAAGAACAATATGGATATAGGCACATGATTATAGAGGATAAAATTTTAAAGCTTGGTGGAAATAAGTTAAAGAGAGAAATTATAAATTTAAAGAGAAATGGCATAAAGACAGAACCTGCCTTTGCCAAATATTTAAATTTAAATGGAAATTCATATGAAGAATTATTAAAACTAGAAAATATGAGTAATAGAGATATAGAGTTGATTTTATCATAATAATATATGCTAATATTATAAATTAACAATTAATTATATAGGAGTAATAAAATATAGAATAATCAATGGCGTATTGTTTTATTGCATAAAAGTATAAAAATCATAGCTTTAAATAAAATTTACCCTATAGAGTAGACAATTTTAAAAAAGCTCTACCCTATAGGGTTTTTATACTTTTGGATTATAACAAAGTTTCAATTCTTAATACTATTCATATTTTGGAGTTGTCATTCTTCTGATAAATTCATCCATGTCATAAAAATCACTCATATACACTCTAGGAATTGAAAATAAATCATCATCTCCAGAGGCCCATCCACTATCAGTGGAAAATCCCATTTTATAACCTATTTCTCTTGTAATATTTTTTGTATCATCATTATAAGAGCCATATGGATAAGCTACATACTCAACTTTTTCATTTAATAAATTATCTAAACGGTTTTTAGATTGTTGTAACTCTTCTTTTTGTTTTTCTTCTGATAGCTTAGCTAAATCTAAATGATTTGCAGTATGGCTTTCTATATTGATTTTATTTTTTTCCAACTCTTTTAATTGCGATTCTGTTAAAAAATTTGGATTACCAACAAAATCTGAAACCATAAATATTGTTGTATCAAAGTCAAATTCATTAATTATTGGCATAGCATTTGTATAATTATCTATATACCCGTCATCAAAAGTTATAACTACAGATTTTTCAGGCACTGGGGTATTATATTTTATATAATTGTAGAATTCTTCCATTGTTAAGGAGGTATAATTATTATCTTTTAACCATTGTAAGTGACTTCTAAAAAGTTCTGGATCCATCATAAGTTCATTTTCACCACTTTTTTGTATGGAATGATAATAGAGTACAGGAACTCCTACTGAATTATCTTTAAGAGGTAATCCATCAAACTTATTACTCTTGCTGTCTTCTTTAATTTGATCTTCTATATTTTGATTTTCAGACTGTGTTATTTTCTCATCTTCATTAGTTGAAGCTACTACACTTTCTTTAACAGTTTTTTCATTAAGATAAAATCCTGTTCCTGCTAGAAAGGCCATAATAGCAATAATTAATAAGGTGAAAAATTTTCTTCTAGTATTCATTTCTACCTCCATATTTATATTAAGTGTCTTCAAAAAATAATTAGTTAATATACTAGACTATTTTATATGATACTTTGACTATAGAAACTGTAGATATAACCTCTATTAGGAATAACTGACTCTTTATCTGACATAAAATATTCCTGTCATTTTTGACTAATTATTTTAATCTAGATACTTTAGTATAGGCAAAGAAGTTGTAGTTATTCTTAATTTATTTAGTTTTACACTTTTAGAAAAAAGTTTAAATATGATATGACTATCAATTATAATATAGATATTAATTAAAATTTAAAAAGGTATTGTAAATGATTTTTATAATATGATTATTTTATTTGAAACTTCAATAATAAAAATATTATAACATATTCTTTCGCGCTATAGATTAATTATATGTAACATAAAATATGGAAAATTTTTATTATATGAAGGATTAAAATAAGTCATTAACGAATTCTAGTTAAGAATAGATATTAAGGTATTTTCAAAAAAAGTAACAGGTCAGCATGTTATTTTTTAAAAACTGTCTTACATAGTTATAAAATCAAAACTACAATTTTAGGGGGAAGGGCAATGTGTGTAGAACCTATAATATCCGTTAAGGATTTAAAAAAACATTATGGAAGTAAAGAGGTTTTAAAAGGAATTAGTTTAGATATTTACCCTGGACAACTTATTGGATACATTGGTCCTAATGGTGCAGGTAAAAGTACTACCATTAAAACTTTTCTTGGAATTATAGAAGATTATGAAGGTGAAGTAAAAATATTCGGCGAGAATATTTCATCTGATAATAAAGAATATAAAAGAAGGATAGGATATGTACCAGAGGTTGGAGAAATTTATGATAATCTCACTGCTAGAGAATATTTAACTTTTATTGGAGAGTTATATAGACTAAGTTATGAAATAGCAGATAAAAGAGCAAATAAGCTTATGAATATTTTTGGCATAGGTGATAATTATGATAATAGAATTGCCTCTTTTTCAAAGGGAATGAGGCAAAAAGTTATGATAATTAGCAGTCTTTTACATGATCCAGATATTTTATTTTTAGATGAACCATTGAGTGGACTTGATGCTAATAGCGTTATTGTGATGAAGGAAATACTAGCACAGTTAATAAAAGAAGGAAAAACCATATTTTATTCATCTCATATAATGGACGTAGTTGAAAAAATAAGTAATAGAATTATTGTTATTAATAATGGTGAGGTAGTAGCTGATGGTTCCTTTGAGGAATTAAAAAAACAAAGTGAAGAAGGATCACTAGAAAAAATATTTAATGATTTAACTGGATTCGATTCTCAAGAACAATTAGCAAAAGACTTCATTGCTGCACTTAAGGAGGTGTAGTAAATGAGTGAACCTTTTCAATTAAAAATAATAGATAAATTCAGTGGACTATTTGAGAAATTAGAATATGACTATAATGTTGTGAGAAAAATACTTAAAATAAAACTTATTATGGATAAGAGAAATGTTCCAACTATAATGCAAAATCAAAATAAGAAAGAGAAAAAAGATGGTAATAATTTTAAATCACAAATGATAATGTATTTATTATTTGGACTTTTTACAGGACTGATTTTAATTGCAGATATACCATTGTATATATCTATGAATATGATTTTAGGAATAACTATATTTATAATTGCATTAAGTATGATGAGTGATTTCTCATCAGTTCTTTTAGATGTAAAAGATAAGAACATACTTTTACCAAAGCCAATTAAAGGCAAAGATTTAAATCTAGCAAAAGTACTGCATATAACTATTTATTTAATTACTTTAAGCATTTGTTTTACAGGAGTAACTATAGTTATAGGAACAATTAAGCATGGAATATTATTTTTATTAATTTTTCTTTTAATCATGCCGCTTTTAGTTGGATTTATAATCTTTCTTACATCTTTAATGTACCTATTGATTTTACATTTTTATGATGGAGAAAAACTAAAGGATATAATTAATTATTGTCAAATAATATTAACTACTGTTATGGTTATTTTTTATCAATTATCTGGAAGAGTTTTTAATTTTGTAGAAGTAATTAATTTAAATTATAGTCCAAAACTTTGGCACTATACTTTGCCATCAATGTGGTTTTCTGCTCCATTTGAACTTTTTCTGGGTAAAAATAGCAATTCTAGTTTTACTATTTTCACTATATTATTAATATTTATATCTCTTTTATCACTGATTTTGTATTTAAAAGTTATTTCACCATATTTTGAGAAGAATCTTCAAAAACTAAATAATAACTCTTCAAAAAAAGCATCTTTAAGAAAAGGGAAAAGACAAAGAGCTTTAGTAAATATATTATGTAGAGATAAAATTGAAAGAGCATTTTTAAAATTTGATTTAAATATGCTAAATAGTGAGAGAAAAATGAAACTTACAATTTATCCTAATATTGCTTTAGGGTTGATATTGCCAATTTCATTGTTATTAACTCAAATTTTTAACAAGAAATCTTTTAATGAACTTATGACGGCTGGAAGGAATAGCAAAGTATACTTATATGTGTATATAACTGTAGGATTACTAAGTACTATAATTTCATTAATGTGGTTTAGTGAAAAATATGAGGGAGCGTGGATTTATAAGGTAGCACCAATAAAATCACCAAAGCCAATAATTAAGGGAATATTTAAAGCTATAATAATAAAATATATATTGCCTTTATTTGTGATTATTACATTAGTATTTACATTAATTCTTGGTGTTAAGATTATTCCTCACATGATTATAGCATTCATAAATTATATTTTAATTATGATTGTAGTCTATAAATGTGATAAAGAGTTTCAAATGCCTTTTAGTGAAAAAAGCCAAACAGTTAGCAGTGGCAAAAGTTTTTTAACTTTACTTATTGTTATGGCAGTTACAGGAGGGTTAGCGTTTATACATTATAAAGTATCTTCAATAAATTATGGTATTATCATTTATACTATAGTAATTATTGCAATAACGTATTTATTAGGTAAAAGTGCAGTTAATGTAAAATGGGATTATACAAAGAAGAATGAAATAAAAGACTCATAAGTAAATAATTAATAACATATTAAAAAGCATCAGAGATTTCTGATGCTTTTATTATTATTTAGCTTTCTTTAAATTAAATTTTTTCCTAAAGATTATTACTACAATTATAATTAATGCAATAACAGCACAGGCAGTACTATATTGTCTCATTAAAGTTTCAATAATTGTCCAATTTTCACCGACAAAATAGCCTAATGTTATTAGTACTGTATTCCAAAGTGTTATTCCAACTAATGAATATAAAATGAAAATTATAGAATTAAGCTTCGTTGCTCCTGCTATAAAAGAAACATAGGTACGGGTTAAAGGGAATAATCTTGCAAATAAAACAGCAAGTTTTCCATGTTTTTCAAACCATTTATTTAATGCAATTGTACTTTTTTTAGTTTTTGGGAATTTTTTTGTCAATGATAAGATTAGAGGATTACCCCCATAAGATCCTATTAAATAACAAATAATTGATCCAAAAATTCCAGCTACAACACTAACTAATATCACTCCTAAATAACTAAAGGAGTTTTGAGAAGCAAGTATTCCTATAAAAGGCAATATAACTTCACTAGGAATGGGAATACAGGCATATTCTAAAGTTACACCTAGAGCAATTCCTAGATATCCCCATTGTTCTATTAAATTTATTAGTTTAGATACAAGAGTACTTAAGAACTCCACTTTTATTTATACCTCCTAAGTAAAAAAATATTACATTTTATCTACTAGATTTTTATTGAAAGAATAAGAATTTGTTGTAGATTTTCCATCAATAAATAGCTTTGATAATTGAACTAGTAGAAGTGGGATAAATGCAAGAATATAAACTAGTATGTATTCATTAAGTCCAAGTTTACTTAGTTCAAAGATTCTTCTTAATGGTTCAAATGCTAGCACTACATTAAGTAAGATTAATCCAGATAAAAAGGCAAACCAACTATATTTATTGGTAAATACTCCAACTTTAAATATAGAATTCTTAGATCTACAATTAAAGCCATGAAATAATCTTGCAATACATAAAGTTAAAAATGCCATAGTGCTTGCTAGTTGTTGATTTCCACGATTTAATCCAATATGGAAAGCAATCATGGTACAAATTGCAATTATTAACCCTTCAGTTAAAACTTCTTTTAGAAAGGCTTTAGATAAAATTGGAGCATTTATATCTCTAGGTTTTTCATTTAATACATTATTATTTTGTGGTTCAAGACCTAATGCTATAGCAGGTAAACTATCCGTTAAAAGATTTATAAATAATAGATGAACTGCAGCAAAAGGCATTGGCAGAGCAGCTAGTGAAGCATATAAAACTGAAAGAATTCCAGCTGCATTTCCTGAGATTAAAAATTTTATAGAATTTTTAATATTGGTATATATATTTCTACCATTTGAAATAGCTTTTACAATAGTGGAAAAATTATCGTCAGTTAATACCATAGATGCAGCATCTTTAGCTACTTCAGTCCCGGTAATGCCCATTGCAACACCTATATCTGCCTGTTTTAAAGCTGGAGCATCATTAACTCCATCTCCAGTCATAGCTACAACATTACCTTTTTCTTGCCAAGCTCTTACAATTCTAATCTTATGCTCTGGAGATACCCTAGCATAAACAGAAATTTTATCAACTTTTTCTTTTAGTTCTTCATCACTTAATTTATCTAATTCAACACCTTCAATAGCTTCACAATCTTTTTGTAAAATTCCTATCTTTTTAGCAATTGCAGATGCAGTTATTTTATGATCACCTGTAATCATTACAGGCCTTATGCCAGCTCTAATACAGTCTTCTACAGCTTTTTTTGATTCCTCTCTAGGTGGATCAATCATTGAAATTAATCCAAGGAAAGTAAGATCATTTTCATCATCTAAACTAATACTATCTGAGTTATCAATTTCTTTATAGCAAAATGCTAAAACTCTAAGACCTTCATTAGAAAAATCTTTATTTATATTTTCTATTTTAATTTTATCATGATTTGTTAATTTTTTAATGCCATCTTTTGTTTCTATATTTATTGTGCGGTTTAGAAGTACATCTAAAGCTCCCTTTGTAAGCATAAAGGTTTTACCATTAACTTCATGTACTGTACTCATCAATTTTCTTTCAGAGTCAAAAGGAATTTCGCAAAGTCTAGGATAATTCTTTCTAACATCTAATTCCTTTAGTGAATAAATTTTACCTAAATCTGTTAAAGCAATTTCCGTTGGATCACCTATACCATTTTCATCATTTGAAATTGCGTCATTACACAATAAGCTTGATAATAGTAACTTATTATGAAGCTCTTCTTTTAAATTTATATTTTTGGATGATATTATTTCTTCATTTGTGTAAATTTTGCTAACTGTCATCTTATTTTGTGTAAGAGTACCAGTTTTGTCAGAGCAAATTATGGATACGCATCCTAAGCTCTCCACTGCTTGAAGCTTTCTAATTATGGCATTTTCACTAGCCATTTTTTGAGTCCCAAGAGCAAGTACTATTGTTACTATAGAACTTAGTGCTTCAGGAATTGCTGCCACAGCTAAAGAAACCGCAAACATTAAAGAGTCAACAATTTCATAACCTCTATACATATTTAATAAAAAAACAACAGCACAGATAACTAATATACAACTTGCTAATTTTTTACCAAAATTATCAAGACTTATTTGAAGAGGTGTTCTCTTTTCTTTTGTATTATCCAAAAGTGTAGCAATTTTTCCAAGTTCAGTAGACATACCTATGGATGTTACTAATACCATTGCTCTACCATAGGTTACTAGACTGCCAGCAAAAACCATATTTTTTTGATCACCAATTGGTATATTATCTTCAGTTATAATATCTATATTTTTAATAGCACTCTCTGATTCACCAGTTAATGAACTTTCATTAATTTGAATACTATAATTTTCAATAATACGTCCATCAGCACTTATATAATCTCCAGCCTCTAAGAATAAAATATCCCCAGGAACAACTTCACGAGAAGGAATTTCTATCTTTTTACCTTCTCTTAGCACTCTTGCCATTGGAGCAGATAATGCCTTTAGACTATTTAAAGATTGCTCAGCTTTTATATATTGAACTGTGCCTAAAACTGCATTAATTGTTATTACAGCAAAAATAACAATCGTACTTTCAACATTTCCTATAGACATTGAGATTAACGCAGCTGCAACTAATATTAGTACTAATAAATCTTTAAACTGTTCAAAAAATATTTGTAGAATTGACTTTTTCTTGCCTTCAGTTAGTTCATTATAGCCATATTCAGACCGTTTTTTTTCTACCTCCTCCTTACCAAGTCCTTTGGAATTAGAATTAAACATATTGAATAATTCTTCTGGTACTCTTTTGTAATAATCTTTCATAAATTTTACTCCTCCTTATAAAAATAAAAAAAGACTTTTAATATAATTCTTAATAAAATAAGAATTATATTAAAAGTCTTGTAACCAAATTATTGGTATATAATACCAGAATAGAAAAGCCTAGTCGGGTATGTTGGTATTATATTTGCTACTACTCCCTCTTAATATAGAGAATTGTATATTCAATTTAAATTAATGATATAGCATGTACAAAAACATGTCAAGTAGAATTTTGAATATTTAACAAAAGAATATAAGATTACCAAATTATATTTAGAGCTTAATCTTTTATGAAATTCTTACTTTTAAAATAAGAATTCTTTTTTATTCTTAGTATATTAAACTTAAGATTATCTTAAGACTATCTTTAGTCATCCTAAAGATTATCAATGTATCATTAGTACTAGAAAGGAGGAAAGGTATATATCTTTAAGTATTATAATATCTATTTTATAGAATACATTTATTCCTACAACTATTTAAAAGTTATATTTAAAAACATTCAATTAAATAAATTACTGAAATGTTATAATATTTTCATAATTATTAATAATAATACGGAAATTTTTATAATTAGCTTTTAATATTGAGGAGGAAGAATTATGGCATATAAAATTTTAATTGCTGATGATGATGATGATATATTGGAGATACTTGAGCTTTATCTTGAGAAAGATGGATTTGAAGTAGTTAAAGCAATAAACGGACAAAGGGCATGGAAAATTGTGGAAAAAGGTAAAATAGATATGGCAATTATAGATGTAATGATGCCTATAATAGATGGGTTTAAATTAATTAAGAAAATAAGGGGAGAGCATAATATTCCTGTTATTATTCTTTCAGCTAAAAATCAAGACACGGATAAAATATTAGGACTGGGATTAGGAGCAGATGATTACGTTGTAAAGCCATTTAATCCTTTAGAAGTGGTAGCAAGGGTAGAAGCTCAGCTTAGAAGATTTTATAATTTAAATTCTGATAGCAAAAATGTACGGAAGATAATAAAAATTGGAGAGATAGAGCTTGATATATTTAGTAATACTCTTAAGAAAAGAGATAATGAAGTAATCTTAACATCAGTGGAATATAAAATTATAAAACTTTTAATGGAGAATGCAGGAAGAGTATTCACTAAGAAGGAAATATTTGAAACTGTTTGGGAGGACTATTTTATGGGAGATGATAACACTATAATGGTTCACATGAGCAATTTAAGGGAAAAAATTGAAGATGATTCAAGAAAACCTATATATTTAAAGACTGTAAGAGGGCTTGGGTATAAGTTTGAGAAGAAGGTAATAAGCAATGAGGAATAAGAATAAAAAAATATTTACTTCGCTTATTATAAATTATAGTGTATTTGTATTCATTCTAGCATTATTGTTTGTTGTAATTGCAGGTGTTCTATCATGGAGATTAGAAAAAGTCATTGGTAGTGGAACTGGCAGTGTAGAGGAGATTTCTAGTGCTAATTTAACTATATTTTACAATATGCTAATAAAAACTGGAATACTTTTTTTGTTAACCTTTATAATAAATGTTATCCTTTTTAGCTTATGGACATCAAAAAAAATAAGTAAGCCATTGGGAAAAATAACTGAGGGAATGAGCAAAATGAGTGAGGGAAATTATGATACAAAGATTGAATTTTATGCAGAAAGGGAATTTGCAGTAATAAGAGATACCTTTAATTTTATGGCAGAAAAATTAAAGGTTATGGAAAGGGAAAAAAAAGAATTTGAGGACAGAAAAACCAGAATGCTCGTAGACTTATCTCATGATATTAAAACACCAATAACCACCATTCAAGGGTATTCTAAAGCACTAAGTGAAGCGCTTATTGAAGATGAAGAGAAAAAATTAAGATATTATAATACTATTTTTAATAAAGCTGGTAGAGTAAGCGAGCTTACAGATGATCTCTTTGAATTCGTCAAACTGGAAAGTGTTGATTATAAGCTTTTGATAACAAAAACTGATTATGTAGAATTTGTACGGAAAATTATAGTAGACCACTATGAGGAAATTGAAGAAAAGGGATTTGAATTGGACTTAAGGTTTCCTGAAAAAGAAATTTTATTAGGTTTTGATACTAAGCTTATATCTAGGGCAATATCAAATATAATTGAGAATGCATTAAAATATAATCCTGACGGTATAAAATTACGAATAGAAATAATTGAAGAATATGACAAAGTTATACTTGAAATTGGAGACAACGGAATAGGTATACCTGAGAATATTAAAAATAGAATTTTTGATGCTTTTGTTAGGGGAGAAGAATCAAGAAAGGATGATGGAGGAACTGGTCTTGGACTAGCAATATCAAAAATGATAATTGAAAGACATGGAGGTCAATTGATACTTAAAAATCAGGTTACAGAGGAAAAGAGTGTTTTTTCAATAATTTTAAATAAATAGAAATGTGAATTGGAGATTACGATGAACAAAATAAAGAATAAATTTATAGATTTATTTAAAAAGTTAAGATATAAAATAAAAAATATTAAACCACTGAATGATGGCTGGAAAGGTGCATCCATTAGCTTAATTATTATAACCTTATTTTTATATATAATGCAGAGTTATTATTTATTCTCATCACATGGTTTTTGGGATTTTATTAAAGGAGCATTTGTACTTCTATTAGCAATATTATTAATAGGAAGTATAATATCTATTTTAATCCACTGTATGAAAAAGATTCCTAGTGGATATATTCTAGTTTTTATTAGTTCATTTATTTTAATTTTTATAAGTTTTCTTGTACCTATTATGCAGGTTAATATTATAGTTACAATGTTCACAATAATAAGCTTTTCTTTATTAGGATCTTTAATATATAAATTTACAAAAGGGAGTTATAAAAATGTAACTAAACTAAAAAAAGTTACAACTGTAGCTTTATCAGCAGTTATAATAGTATCTATAGGCTTAGGGGGATATTGGATAGCTAATGATGGGAATAGCAGAGATTTAAATGCTATAAAAGAAAATATAAAAGAAAATAAAAGAGAAAGAAAATATAGTACAAGCATTCAAGATCCTTCCTTAGAAGGACCTTATAAAGTGAAAAAGCTATCCTATGGTAGTGAAAAAAGTTATCGTAAAGAATTTAATGAAAAGAATTCTATAATCACTAATCCTGTTGATGGTTCAGCATTTCTTGAAAAATCCTTATCAAAATGGTCATCTTCAAGAAGAAAATTTTTAGGCTTTGGACCGGAGAACATGCCTCTTAATGGACTAGTTTGGTACCCAGAGGGGGAAGGCACATTTCCTTTAGTTGTAATTACACACGGAAATCATATAATGACTGACTACTCAGACCCAGGATATGAATATTTAGGACAACTTTTAGCAAGTCGTGGATACATTGTAGCTTCAATAGATGAGAATTTTTTAAACTTTTCTCCATATGATGACAAATTCATGCTAAGTGTTCTAGAAGGTGAAAATCCTGCAAGAGGATTTTTGATGTTAGAACATCTTAAGGTTTGGAGACAATGGAATAAAGATATAGAAAATAATTTTTATAATAAAGTAGATATGAATAATATTGCACTTATAGGTCATTCAAGAGGGGGAGAAGCAACAACTATTGCTACAGCTTTTAATAAATTGAAGTCTTACCCTGAGAACGGCAATGTGAAGTTTGATTATAATTTTAATATACGTTCAATTATTGCTATTGCATCAACTGATAAACAATATAAACCTTCAGGAAACTCTATTTCGTTAAAAGATGTTAATTATCTAGCTTTACATGGAGCTCATGATATGGATGTAACTTCTTTCAGTAGTTCAGATCAATATAATAGAATAGATTTTACCGATGGCAGTGATTATTTTAAGTCTTCTATTTATATATATGGAGCAAATCATGGTCAGTTCAACAGTAGTTGGGGAAGAGGAGATGCTGCTGGTTTAGGAAACAGAGTTTATAACATTAAGCAGCTTATAAGTGAAGAAGAGCAACAGAAAATATCAAAGGTATTGATAACATCATTTTTAGAAACCACTCTAAAGAAAAATACGGAGTATAGACAAGTATTTAAGGATATAGAATATGCTAGGAAATGGCTTCCAGACACTTTATATGTAAATAACTACTTTGATTCAAATACTAAAATAATTTGTTCATATAATGATGATATAGATGTGAATAGTACTACCATTGATGGAGGGAAGATAACTGGAGAAAATTTAAGTCAATGGAAAGAAGAAAGAGTTAAATTGAAATACGCTGAAGGAGAGTATAGCGCAGTTCGCTTAGGATGGGATATAAATAACAATTCTAATGTTGCTATGTATAATATAATATTACCTAATAAAGATTTAAACATTAAAGAAAATAGTAAAATAGTATTTTCTTTAGCTGATAGTGATGAGGAGAAAAGTGATGATGACAAAAATCTATTAATAGATTTAACAATAAAAGTTGAAGATATGAATGGAAATAAATCAAGTCTTCCACTAAGTCATTTTTCGTATTTACCACCAATGATTCAAAGCAAAATATTAAAGGCACCATTTAGTAGTTCCTCACCAATAAAAGAACCTGTTTTTAAAAGCTTTGAGTTCAATTTAGAAGATTTTAAAAAGGCTAATACAAATTTTAATCCAGAGCAATTAGCCAAAATAAGTTTTCAATTTGATAGAACCGAAAGAGGTACTGTATTATTAAATGATGTAGGAATTAGATATTAGTAACCATATAAATAATTTGTATTAAAAAATAACTAGTAAGTATGATAATATATTTTTAATCATAATCCGTCGTTAGAGCTATATGATAACTGATTATCATGAGATATTATTGGCCGGTATGATATAAATACATTACTCATCTTTCACTAGTTATTTTTTTATATGTATTAAACGATATCGAAATTTTTAATAATTTTTAGCATGAGATTATGACAGCTTTATATTACAATGAAAATAAAGATATTTTTTACCTTAAAATATATTATATAGCTTAAAAATAATCATAAATAAATAGCGTTATAAGTATAAAAATATGGTTAATTAAATAATAAGATAGATATTTACAATTTAACAAGAAATTATTATAAGAAAGTAATATATACACCATAATGTATTGTAGCTATTATACGATAATAATTAAGGATATTATTTAGTATGAATAAAAATAATGTTAAACATAAAATCAAAGAAAGTAAATGGAGGAGATGAAATGTTTTTTGATAAATCGAACAAAGTAAAAGAAATAATAGACTGTATTGAAAATGGAAATTGTGAAAAAGTAGTCGATAAAAAATGTTCAATAAAAAAAGAATTAAAAGATAAAATAGGTTATTTATGTGTAAGATTAAATAAAGGCAAAGACGTTTTTGGAGAAATAGTCAATAATACATTAAATGCAGTTATGCAAGTAAGTAACTTTGATTTAAGGTTAAAGTTTTATGGAGAAAAAGTAAATAAAGTAAGTGAAGAAATTAATGGTATGATTAAAGAGCTTCATGTAGCATCACAAGCTACAGTAGCGTCAACAGAAGAAATAACTTCTGCTAATGCAGAATTAGTGAATTTAATGGAGGAAATCTCAAATAAGGCTGACTTCATGAGTGAAAATTTTAAAAGCAGTGAAAATATGGCTAATCAAATTGAGGTATCAATGGAGAATGCCATTAATTTTTCAGAAAATATGAAGGGCGATATAAATAATTTACTTGAAACACTAAATAAAATTAAAGAAATAGTCAGCTCAATCAATAGTATATCTGATCAAACAAATCTATTAGCACTTAATGCTTCTATTGAGGCTGCTAGAGCTGGGGAGATGGGAAAAGGATTTTCAGTTGTAGCAGAAGAAATTAGAAAACTTTCAAGTAATACAAAAGGACTTATGGGAAATATGGAAAGCTTGCTACTTGAAATTGGAGAAGCATCTCAAAAAAGTAGTAATAGTGTAAATGATACAGTAAATTCTCTACATGAAATTGATTCAGCAGTAAAAGGTATTGTAGAATCTACAACTTCAAATAATGAGGCAATTCAAGAAATGGCTTTAAATCTATTTGATATAAAATCTACCACTGAGGAAATAAATGCTACTATGGAGGAAGAAGCTTCATCAGTAAGTATTATTGGAAATAAAATAGAAGATTTACATCACTATTCAGAAGAGCTAAAGGAATCTAGTAATGATATACAGGGATTGTCTGGAGAGTTACAAATGGTAGAAGAGGTCTTAGACAAAACAGCTAAAATAGGTGGAGAGCTTACTTTAGATAACTTTTATACAATTCCTAACGAAATTTTTATAGAGTTAATGGATAATGCCATTGATAAACATAAAGCTTGGGTTAATAACTTAAAATACATAGTAGAGAATATGGAAATATTACCTCTTCAAACTGATCATCATAAATGTGGCTTTGGACATTTTTATTATTCTTTAAAGCCTAAACATGAAAACATTATTGAACTATGGAGTCAAGTTGAAGAATACCATGCTAGATTTCATAAAATAGGAGATAATGTTTTTGAAAGAATAGATAATGGAGAAAAGAGAGAAGCAGAACTACTTTTAAGAGAAGCAGAAGAGCTTTCATCAACACTTATAGAAGCATTTAGCAATATGATTTCTATAAGTAAAAACTTAAGTGAAAAAAATGAGACTGTCTTTTAAAAATAAATATTAAATTTATTAATGAAGCAAAAGAGTAGATTAAACCATAAATATAAAAATTTATGATTCTTATGAACTGTAGATAAATCTAAGTAGAAATAGATTTATCTACAGTTTTATTTCAAATATAGTCTTACAAATATGTTTTTATAAAATATATATATGCAAACTACCTTAAAATTTAATTTATAGCTGGATAAATCTACATCCTTTGATATTTCAATTCACAATTCACAATGCAAAATTCACAATTAAGGTTGAAATTATTTTTGAACAAAATAATTTCTTTAATGGATTTTTTAACTTGCAATACAATTGCTAGTTTTCCACCTCTGGGGAACAGTAGTGAAGCCCTTTAGGGTTCCCCTGAGGTGCAGCATAGCTTGGAACAACACTAATAAATTTAACTAGCACTAAGGAGAGACTACATTTGCTAGTGTTTTATTGTAGATGCGGACACTGTTCGCTGCTACGGTTAATCAATTTCAAATTTCTCAGCTTTTGCTGAGAAATATCCACAATTGTGAATTGTGAACTGTGAATTTTGAATTCAGTAGTTTCAACTATAATACTAAGAAATACCAATTATTTTCACATATATATTAATTTTAGAGCTAGTATATCTATATTAAATAGAGTTCAACACACTACTAGATGGAGTCTTTTATTAATATTGAAGTACACCATTCATTTGTTTGCTTTTTATCAACAAGTACATAACCATATTTGTTTACTTCATTTATAACAAGATCAAAGGTCCACTCTACAAGACCAGATATCAATAGTTTTCCACCTTTTTTCATATGACAATCTATAAACTCCATAAACATTTGTGTTTCTTCTCCACCAATATTGATAAATATGTAATCATAGTTGTCTATAAGAGTGATTTCATCATCTAAGGCATTACCCACTAAAACATCTATGTTTTCTAATGAGTTTAAGGAAGCATTTAGATTTATTTCTTCTTTTACATCTCTTATATCTATAGAGGTTACTTTTTCAGCATTTTTAATACCTGAGGCTATTGATAATATGCCAGAACCTGTACCAATGTCTAAGACAGTCTTATTTGTAAAATCTTCTTCTAATATAAAACGAAGACAGTCTTGAGTTGTCTCATGAAGTCCTGTACCAAAAGCTCCTTGTGGAATAAAGTTTATTTTATTTTTTCCTTCTACAGTATAATCTGGAGATGCAATTATCCATCCATTATTTAAATCTATTGGTTCGATATTTTCATTAAACTTAACATTTTTTATTTCAGTTATAGATATATTAGATAAATTAAGAGTACTTTCTACTATACTTTTTTGTTTTTTTGCCTCGTTGTAATTTTCACTTTCTACAACGATATTGAAATTTATTTTTTCATCTTTATTTTCATAATACCCATATCCGTAATCAGTAGTGGTTATAGTTATTGGAGTTTCATAAAATACATTGTATATATCTACAATATATAATTTCTCTGCTGCTTCTTCAGCTTTTGAAAGAGGGTAATCAAAAGTAAGTTTATACATAAAAGTGTTCCTCCTTATTTGTTTATCTTTAGTATTGACATTATTTTTTAGTTTCTTAACTACAATTTAACTTATACATTTATAATAAGTTATTTAATGTAATTAGATTAATTTACAAGATTAAAATTATATCATAAAATTAATTTCATATAAAGTTTAGAAGTTAGGATAAAATTCTAAATAGCTGAAAATACTATTAACATTAAGCATAATAAATGTAATAATGTTTTAAAATTTATAATTTAAAGCGTTGAAGAGAAGAGTAAGTTTATAATTTCTTTTACAGAGAACTTCTAATTGGTTAGAAGAGGTAGTGAATAGTAAACTGAACATGGTCTTGGAGCTTCTGTACCGAGATTCCTATGAATTTAGACTACAGCGGTAAAATCTGCATCCGTTACAGTGCTTAGAGTATAAACACAAATAATTGTTAAATTGGTTTTGTGTCGTACTTGAAGAGATTTATATGGTGACATATAAATAAATTAGGGTGGTAACACGAAGTATTTACTCTCGTCCCTAAGACTATAGTCTTAGGAACGGGAGTTTTTTTATGTTATTTTAAAAAAATTAATAGTTAGAATTAAGAAAAGTACTAAGAAAATTGAGGGTTATAAAAAAATTGATAATCGAATTCTCTATATTATTAATAAAATTGTTTGCTGTGAAATTTAATTTAAATTAAGGGAGGAGATAATATGAGTATTTTTATTGAAAGAGCATGACCTTATGTAGAGGTAAAAGAAGGTATAGAACTAGGAGAAGTAAGGATATTGTTTGAAAGGATAGATAAAAGTAAAATTGAAGAAGAAGTAAAAAAACTAGGTAAAAATATCATTTAAGTTTATTTACAACATTTAAAAATTATTATTAATAAACTATCTATATGTTAATTAAATAGGGTTTTACCATAAATTAAAAGGATTTAGTGAGTCATTGTCGAAATTTTATAAAGGTTTAAAATTTTTTAGGAGGGTTATTATGACTTTAAAAAATATTGCCTTTGTAGGCGGACTTTTAATTGATGGTACTGGCAAGGAACCAATAGAAAAATCTTTGGTTTTGGTAAAAGAAGGAAAAGTTCAATATGCTGGAGAAAACAATGGAAAAATTTCTTCAGAGTATGAAACTATTGATATAAGTGGAAAGGTTATTATGCCTGGACTTATAGATACTCATGTGCATTTTGGAGGAGCATTAAGCCCATCAGATTTAGATTGGGTTTTAGAACCAGTTCTTCAAAAGGCTATAGTTGCAGTAGCACAGGGAGAAGCATGTTTAAATCATGGATTTACAACTACAGGAGATATATCTCGTAATGGAACTTATTTAAGAGATATGATAAATAGAGGAATTGTAAAAGGACCTAGAATAGTAACTTGCGGATTAGGATTTTCAAGAACTTGTGGACATGGTGACACTCACACATTACCATTAGATTATGTTAAGGAGTCACATCCTTGGGCAGTATGTGCTGATGGAAAAGAAGAATTAAGAAAAGCAGTTCGTGAAGTTTTAAGAACTGGTCCAGACATGTTAAAAATATGGGCAACAGGTGGCGGAGTTTGGAGATTAGATAGTAAAACTCATCAACATTATAGTTTTGAAGAAATAGCTGTAGTAGTTGAAGAAGCAAATTATGTAGGATTACCTGTAAGAGCTCACTGTGAATCATTAGAAGGCGCAATAGATTGTATAAAAGCAGGAGTACATAGTATAGAACATGGACAAGAGCTTAATGATGAGTGCTTAAAAATAATGAAAGAAAAAGATATAAGCTTAGTTCCTACTATGAAATTCTTCTATGAATGGTTTACAGAATATGAACCACCATACAGACCAATTTTAGACAAATTTCCTGGTGAAACTATGGCAGAGAAAGAATTAAATCGTACTATTGCAAACTTTAAGGCGGCTAAAGATGCAGGAATACGTATAGCTGTAGGTTCAGACTCTTTCTGTAGTAAGCTTACTCCTTATGGAGCATATAGCTTAAAAGAAATATATGCAGTACATGATGCAGGTCTTTCACCAATGGAAACTATAGTTGCAGCAACAAAAGCTGGTGCTGAAGTATTAAAAATAGATAATATAACAGGTACTTTAGAAGAAGGAAAAGCAGCAGACATAGTTGTGCTTAGTAAAAACCCATTAGAAGATGTTAGAAATATAGCTTTAGAAAATATGAGTATAGTCATGAAAGATGGAGAGTTTGTAAAAGAAAAATAATATAAGGAATATAAAATAATAAATTAAGAGAAAGTGGATATTTTTAGTTTAATAAATACAACTAAAGATATCCATTTTATAATTTAAAAGTGAATAAATTTTTGACAACAAGAATAAATATAGCTACAATGTTATTAGCATATGCTAATAACTAATGAGGTGATTTAAATGTCAAAATGTGATAGTTGTTCTAGTAAATCTAGTTGTACTTCTCAATCCACTTGTACTATTGAAAACAATCCACATAATAAGATTAAAAATATAATTGCAGTTATGAGTGGAAAAGGTGGAGTTGGAAAATCTACTATGTCTACCATGATTGCTAAAACTTTAAATAAAGAAGGGTATAAAGTAGGAGTACTAGATGCTGATATAACAGGTCCAAGTATTCCTAGACTTTTAAAAATAAAACATGAAAAGCTTTTTGGGAATGAAGCTGGAATAATACCAGCAAAATCTGAAGAAGGAATATCAGTTATGTCTGTTAACCTTCTAGTGGATAATGAGGAGCAACCAGCTATATTAAGAGGTCCAGTTATATCTGCTACGGTTAAACAGTTTTGGACAGATGTTTATTGGGGCGAGTTAGATTTTCTTATAATAGATATGCCACCAGGAACAGGAGATGTGCCACTAACTGTTATGCAATCAGTTCCTATTAGTGGAGTTGTTATAGTATCTACACCACAGGATATGGTATCTATGATTGTTGCTAAATCTTTAAATATGGCTAGAAGTTTAAATATTCCTGTTATAGGTATTATTGAAAATATGAGCTATCTACTATGTCCAGACTGCGATACAAAGATTAGGATTTTTGAAAATGAGAATCTTGATGACTATATTAGCAGAATGAACACAACATTACTTGGAGAGCTTCCTATGTGCAGAGAGATAGCGCAGCTATCAAGTGAAAAGGCAGAAAAATATAATGAAAATATTGAAGAAACTATGATTTTAATATCTAATAAAATTATAGATTATATAAAAAAATAAGGTTTAATTAAAATTTGGCCTTATCTAAAAAAATTAATTAAGGAGAATTTTAATGGCAAGACCAATAAAATTGAGAAAAGTTCAATTTATGCCTAAAAATACTTATTTTATACCTTGCTCTAAAAAAGATTATAAGATTAAAGATAGAGTAGGGGAAGTTAAGCTAAAATTTGAAGAAGTTGAAGCGATGAGGTTAAAAGATATAGAAGGACTTTCTCAAGAAGAAGCTGCAAAAAAGATGGAAGTATCAAGACAAACTTTTCAAAATATAATTGATGAGGCGAGAAAAAAAGTTGCATTAGCACTTATTAATGGATATGCACTTTCCATAGAAGGTGGACACTATACAAAATGTATATGCAAATTTAAATGTGCTTCTTGTCACAGTGAATATGAACTAGCCTTTGAAAAAGTAAAAGGAAGTTGTATAATTTGCAGTTCAGAGAAAATAATATGCAGAAAGAGAAATCTATGTAATATAAAATGTAGTAAGCTATAAGCATGTAAGATAACCTTAAAAAGCAAAATTTCTACTTGTTACTTATGAATAAAAATTTTGTTGAAATTTCACAAATAAGAAAGTAAAAAATCATTTCTTGGGAAATAACTTATACTTATATTAATATAAATATTTTTCATTGTATATTGAAAAAGCCGTGACATAAGTCACGACTTTCTTTTATGTGGTCATTCTACTTATAGGATTTGTTTGAGAGAATAAATCTCTAATATCGCTATAAGGTATTGCAATTTCAAACAATCCATAAGAAGCAGGTGTATATTCGCCAGGTTGATAAAATAATACTAGTGCATCTGGAGTTAAATAAAATTGTTGATTTTCAATATTTCCTTCAAAGTTTTCAGTGAATGGAATATTTTCTGCCATAGCTCTTTGAACAGCAAGCTGGCTGAGCCTTTCTCTAAAGTTTGAGCTAGGATTAAATAAATCTTCAAGATCATATTCTTGTCCGGTATTAGCATCTATAACTAAGGAACTATAAACTGTATTTTCATTCCCTCCCATAGTATTAGTATACAAATAGAAGAGAATACTTATCAATCCATTTCTCTGAAGAGAAAGGATATAAGAGCTAACAATTTCATTAAAATTAGTTTGCTCAGGAAGAAAAACAGCACTATTAAACATAGAATTAAGTTTCTCAATAATTGATCCATTTATGTTGGATTGAATATTTTCATTTTGCAATCCTTCAATAATTGGATAATCTGCTTTAAAACTACTAGGCGCTATACTAACATTTCTAATGTTGGATGAAAGATCCATTGCTTCTCTAAGGAAACTTCTTCCAAAACATTCGAACATCGCAATTCTTCTTAAGTCCATTCCAAAATACACCCATCTTCGTCCATTCCATCTAAAGCCTGCTATACTTCTTCTATCTACATTGATTAACCATGCCCAGAAAGGTCTACCAGTTGTAGGCCATATATATACAAATTGAAATCTGCATGGACGTATAGAAGCTTGAGACACAGCAAAAGGTTGTATGCCAGGGACTCTTTGTGGTGTGAAATTTGGAGGCGGACCAAGAGGTGCGCCCAATTGTCCTCCAGGACTAGGTGGAGCCACTGGTGGCCTACCAGGTGGAGTCATCGGCGGTCTGCCAGGTGGAGTCACCGGCGGTCTGCCAGGTGGAGTCACCGGTGGTCTACCAGGTGATGGAGCCACTGGTGGCCTACCAGGTGATGGAGCCATCTGCTGTGTACCAGGAGTTGGAGCCATCGGTGGTCTACCAGGTGATGGAGTCATTGGTGGTCTACCAGGTGATGGAGCCATCTGCTGTGTACCAGGAGTTGGAGCCATCGGTGGTCTACCAGGTGATGGAGTCACTGGTGGTCTACCAGGTGATGGAGCCATCTGTTGTGTACCAGGAGTTGGGGCCATCGGTGGTCTACCAGGTGATGGAGCCATCTGTTGTGTACCAGGAGTTGGAGCCATCGGTGGTCTACCAGGTGATGGAGTCATCTGCTGTGTACCAGGAGTTGGAGCCATCGGTGGTCTACCAGTTGGAGTCATTGGTGGCCTACCGGTTGGAGCCATCTGTGGCGTACCGGTTGGGGTCATTGGTGGTCTACCAGTTGGAGCCGTTGGTGGCGTACCAGTTGGAGCCATTGGCGGCCTACCAGTTGGTGGAGGCATCATTTGACGCTCTCTATCCTCTCTATCGAAAGTAAAAGGTACAAAATCAAAATCTTCATTAGATGACCTAAAGTCATTATCATATGGATGACGAACAAACATAATGTAATAACGCTCCTTATTAATATTATCATAATATAATATGTGATGGATTTGAAAAAGTTACCAAATTAATTAGTTACTACCAAGAATAATTAATATAAGAAATTTTATATATTATGCTGAACTATGTAAATATAATGTTAAGAATGGGAAATAAAGGTTTTTGTTATAAAATATAGAATATTTTATATAGTATAACTTATTATAATTTAGTTATAAACTTTCGAAAACTATTAAGTAATCTAAGATTTATATTAAATCTATTAGGAGGAATTATGGAGAGTTACAAGAAAAAGGAGAAACTAAACATCATACTATTTATAGCATCTTTTATTATGGGATTTATTGGAAGGGGAAATCAGTATGTCTCTCAAAACAATGTATCTAAATTTTTAGTTTATGTTAAAATGCTTTTTATTATCTTTTTTCTAATAATTTATCCAATAGTGCTATATAGAATATATAAGGATGATATAAAAACTTATAATATTATTCCACTTATAATAATTGAAGCCATATTTGGTGTTATTTTATGTTTTTCTTTTTATATGGTATTTATTTCATCTTTCTTAGAAGTAGGGATTTATCTTGATATATTCTACATATTGTGGACTATATCATCAGTTTTATTAATTTATCTAGGAGGAAAAGTTACTAATGAACCTATAAAGAAAGTGGGTATAATTTTTATTTTTATTCTATTTTTTATTTTAGGATATTTCATTTATTCTAAATATGCACAGCTTTTAAACTATGAAAAGCAAGATATAAAAGTAACTAAATTTAAACTTCCTAGACATATAGTTGTAATTAATAGAGAAGCTCACGATAGAACTTTAATAATTGATAAAAAAATTATTGAAGATTTATTTAATGAGGTAAACTTATCCAATATCCAGTATATTGGAAATTATAAGGGAATAAGTGATCTAAAGATATTTGAGGAAAAAACCACAATAAATAGAGTGTGGATGGACTATGGGGATAATGAAGAACGTAAAAATTTAGAAGAAGGGTATATAGATTCTATTAGATTTTATGATGATAAATTTTCTACTATAGTTGTTACATCACTAAATAGGGATATTAATTATCAATATGAAGTTGATTTAAGTAAGGAAATTATAAATAAAATTTTAAATGCACCTAATGAAGTTTTACCTTTTGAGAATTATTATGAACTTGAAAAAAAAGCAAAAGAATATATAGAGAGATTGGGATATAAAATTATAGACGATAGTGAACAGGTTTATTATTTAAAACTTCCAAAGGATTATAATTATATTTATAATAATTATAATATAGGAAGCTTTCTAAAGGATAAAAATGAATTATCTAAGAAAAATGGATATGACTTTTCTAAATATATGGGTGAAGATGTAAAGTTATTTACTTATAAAGTAAACAATAGTGAAAAAGATATTAAGAATATTTACTTTTTCTTATATGAGGATGATATTATTGGAGTATGGCAAGAAGATAGAGAAGAGATTGATGATTTGTCAATTTTAAAATCTTATACTAAAGAAATAAGAGAATATTATACATTTGAAGATTTAAATATAAAGAATATAGAAGATTTAAATATTATAAGAATTTCAAAAAATAATAAAAAATATAAGACTATTGATGACAAAAATGAAGTTAATAAGTTTTTAAAAGAGATTAATAAATATTCTTTAAAATTAAATGAAGATATAGATAAAGATACTTTGGCTGTTTATTATCATATAAAACTAATGAATAGTACAAGAAGTAATTTAATTGATATAAAAAGATGTGAACAGAATACATTAATAATTAATAATGTACCTTATTCTATAATTGATGGAAATATAAATTTTGAAGATTTTTATCATAAAGGAAAAGATAATTAAAAAAATAAAACTTCATAAATGCTATTAATTTCTTGAGTTTAAATTATAGATTTGGGCAAAATAATCCTATAGTTAATTTATATTTTAGAGGAGGATTATTCTATGAAAAATGTACCTGAAGCAAAACGTGTAGCATTAACCCCATCTACAAAAAAGGAATTAAATAAATTTAACCAAGAGTTTTCAGAAGATATTTCTCAAGGTTCTGAAAAACATAATAAAGCAAGAAAAAATAAATAGTTATTAGTAATACAATATTGCACCCCTGTGGAATTTATATTCTCAGGGGTGCAATATGTTGTAGAAATAATTTGATAATAGTTACTTATTGCATTCTATTTTATATTAGATACGTATATAACACTTAAAATGTATATAGACTATTCATCAATAATCGTTATATATTACTTTTTTATTTTAGTTATAAAATTTGCATTTAAAGTATAATTAAATTTCATATATATTAATATAACAGATATGAGCTGCTATAATATAATCAATTAACAGTTTATTAAGTGATTTTTAAACTTTTCTTAAATTGGTTAGAATAAAACAAATTTAGTTTTAATTCGGAAAGCAAAGTAAATTGCATAAGGGGGGATATTTTGAATTTTCAAGGGATTATAATAGGGCTATTTTCATTTTTAATTATAGGTATTTTTCATCCTATAGTAATTAAAGGGGAATATTATTTTAGCAAGAAAATATGGCCAATATTTTTATTATTAGGTATTATATTTATAATTTTATCCTTAAATATTAAAGGTCAATTATTATCAGCTTTACTAGGAGTTACAGGTTTTTCTTGTCTTTGGAGCATACATGAGCTAATAGAACAAGAACAACGGGTAAAAAAAGGATGGTTTCCTAAAAATCCTAAACGTAAATAGTTATTTATATAGTAAGGTATAATTAAAAAATAACTAGTGTAATGACTAGTTATTTTTAAAATACCTAAGATAATATATAAATAAAAAATAATTGTATTAAATTACTGTAGCACTTTTTAAGTCATTATTAAAGGAGTTTGGAATATATATTATATTTAATTTATTTGTTAATTTATTTCTCTCAATTTGACAATTAAGTCCGAAAAGCTCATATACAATATTCTCATTTAAAATATCTTCTGGTTTTCCAAAATCTAGTATTACCCCATCTTTTATTATAATTATTTTATCGCAATAATAGCAAGCAATATTTAAATCGTGAATTGCTGAGAATACTGTTAAGTTTTGAGATTTTATTATGTCCATTATTTGTAGTTGATATCCAATATCGAGATGATTAGTTGGCTCATCAAGAATCATAAAATCACTTTCTTGAGCTAATGCCCTTGCAATTAAAACCCTCTGTTTTTCTCCACCAGATAAATTTAAAAAATTTCTATCTTTAAAATCTAACATTCCAACTTTTTCTAAACAATTTTCAGCAAGCTCTATGTCATTAGAATTGTTGTTTTCAAATAAACTTTTATGTGCAAAGCGACCTATTAGCACCATATCTACAACTTTAAAGTCAAATTCAGGTTTATTTTCTTGGGCTACTACTGACATATTCTTAGCAATTTCTTTATTAGATAACTTTTTTAAGTTTATATTGTTTAAGAAAATCTCACCTTTATCTGGTGTACAAACTCTATATATATTTTTAAGTAAAGTTGATTTGCCACTACCATTTGGTCCTATAATTCCAACAAAATCACCTTTATTTATTTCTAGATTTATATTTTTTAATATATGCTTATATTGCAAATCTTTTATGCTTAATTTGATCATGTTAACCTCCAAAAGAATATTTACTCTTTTTTAATAGAAGTAAGAAGAATGGTGCACCAATGAAAGCCGTAACAACACCTATAGGAAGTTCTTCAGGAGAACCAATTATTCTTGCAAGTATATCAGACCATATTAAGAATAAAGATCCTAAAAGAATAGTTAGTGGAATAAGCTTTTTATGCACAGAACCAGCAATAGTCCTTGAAATATGAGGAATTACAAGACCAACAAAGCCTATTATCCCACTTAGAGATACCATAATTCCAGTTAATAGTGTACTTGTTGCTATTATTATTTTTTTCAAAAGCTTAATGTTAACTCCTAAAGTTATAGCTGCATCTTCACCAAGTAAAATTGCATCTAATGTTTTATGAATTATTAAAGCTATTATAGAGGAAACTACTAAAACTAAAAAAGCTAAAAGTAAGTCATTCCATTTAGAACCAGCAAGTGAGCCAGTCATCCAAAACATTACAGAGTAAAGTTTTCTAACATCTTTGGCTTTAAACATAACAAAGTTAGTTATAGCTGAGAATATGGATGCTACTGCTACCCCTGTTAAGACTAATCCAGAAGAAGAAAATTTTCCCTGACTACTTGAAATAACAAAGACAATTATTGAAGAAAGCAGCGCTCCAATAAAAGCACCTAAATGTACAGATAAGATAGGTAATGATAGTGTACTGCCTAGTAAAATAGTCAGTACAGCTCCAGTTGAAGCACCAGAAGATATTCCAAGTATATAAGGGTCAGCTAGAACATTCTTTGTTAATGCTTGCATCAATACACCAGATAAAGATAGACCAGCACCAACAATTGCGGCAAGAAGTGCTCTAGGAAGTCTCAATTGCCATACTATATTTTCTACAGAGTTGGACCAAGTTTTTGGAAAAAACTCTTTGTTTGATATGTTGTTGATTATTATTTTACATAATTCAGTACCACTTATATTTACAGATCCTACATTAACAGCAATTATTATAGAAACTATTAAAAATAGAATTAAGGATATGTATATAAAGGGAAATGTAAGTTTATTTTTTTTCATGTCAATAACTCTCCGTGTTAATTTTTAAAAGCTTCTGGATGGAATTTTTCAGCCATAGTTTTTATTGCATTAGAGTTCCTTACACCTGCAACAACATCTGAAAGTCCTAAAACAAAAATATTATTATTTTTTATTGCATCTATATCTTTTAGAGCTGCATTATTTTTTAAAAAGTTTATTTTTTCTTCTACGTTATCAGCAGCATTGTATTGCATAACAATTATGTATTCAGGATTTCTATTTACAACTTCTTCCCAAGTTACATTAGCCCATGGTTTTTCACCATCTTTAAATATATTCACACCACCAGCAAGCCTAATTAAATCTGTTGGTAAACCATTACAAGATGTAAATGGTGAATCTTCTCCAGAGTCATAAATAAAAGCTCTAACTGGTTCTTTGTCTTTAGGAACAGCAGATGAAATATCTTCAATTTCTTTTTTCATTTTTGATATAACATTACTTGCATTTTCTTTTACATTAAATATATTTCCTAGATTAGTAAAATCTTCATAAACAGTTTCCATCGTTGCATTAGGACTTTCACATTTTGGAACATAAATTTTTATTTCATTTTCTTTGCAGAACTCAGCATTAAAGTTGTTTTCTGTAAAGGTAGACATCCATCCAGTTATAAAATCTGGTTCTACGCCAAGTAAAGTCTCTTTTGAAGGCATTAAGTCAGCTAACTCATTTAATTTAGCATGGGCGTCTTTATATTCCGGCAATATCTCATTGTCTTGAAAGGAATATCCAGCTATGGAGTTTTCTAAACCTAAAGCAAGAAGCATCTCTGTTGTAAAACCACTTAAACTTGCAGCTTTCTTAGGAGCTTCAGAGAAAACTTCATCTGCCTTTCCAGAAGGTAAGTCATTATTAATTGTAACTTGAGCATAAGCTTTAGTATCAGAGGTTGATTCTACAGAATTTGAAGCATTATTTTCATTTACATTACCACATCCTCCTAACATAGTTGCAGTTAAAGAAACCGCTAAAATCAATGAATAAATTTTTTGTTTTTTCATCTTAAAATTCCCCCATTATTTTTTAAAATTATAATTTATTATTTATATATTTAAGCAAAATATTTTGTTTATTAACTTTATGAAAGTAGTAATAGAAATTTACTAAAGTTAAATTTCTTATTATTTTTAAAATAAAAAAAGTATCTTAAAGAATTAAGATACTAAAAGATACAATGCTAAAAAATAAATCTATTTCTAATATTTAAACTATAAATAAAATAAGACAATACCATATAGTTAAATTAGCAAGCTTAAAATACCTTATCCTAGTAAGTGATTTTAAAACCTATATTGGCAGGTCTCCTGACTCAGATTCATTACAAATTTTTACCTTCCCGCAAAAAAGTTGCAGTGGCATAACAAAAATTTACTCCTCAATACAGTGGCTGGACCGCAAGGGATTTTCACCCTTTTCCCTTTTAAGAAATACTTATATTTCACCAAAATAGTTAATATATTTAATTTTAAATAAAAATTTACAATTATTTCATCAGGATTATAACACAAAATTTTACAAAAAGTATATTTCAGAAAATTTAAATTATTATAAAACATACAATTTATTTGCTACAAGAAATAGATATAAGTTAAGTATATTGTATTAAGAGAGTAACAGTAGTATAACAGTATAAAGAATAAATGTAAATATTTTGATATAATTACTTTAAGGTGATATAAAAATAAGAAAGGAGAATCCACTAAATAAAATTTTATATAAAGGGAAAATTATCCATAGAAATATATCTTTAGTGGCAAAATAATAATGAAAACAAATATTTATTTAGTTAGACATGCTCATTCTAATTACAACGCTGATGAGTTAAATAGACCATTATCTCATAAAGGAGTTATAGATAGAAATAAAATTACGGAAGTCCTTGAAAAAGAAAATATAGATTTAGTAATTTCTAGCCCTTATAAAAGAGCAATAGAAACTGTAGAAATTGTAGCAAATTTAATAAATAAAAATATAATTATAGAGGAGGGCTTTAAAGAAAGGAAATTATGTGAATATCCTGTGGATAATTTTGAGGAAGCTATAGTAAAACTGTGGACAAATCCAAGTTTTTGTTTTGAAGGTGGAGAAAGTAATATAGAAGCACAAGCAAGGGGCGTTAATTCCTTAAACAATGTATTAGATAATTATAGTGGAAAAAATATAGCTATTGGAACTCATGGTAATATTATGGTGCTTATTATGAATTATTATTGCAAAAATTATGATTTTGATTTTTGGAAGGGACTTAAAATGCCTGATGCTTATAAATTAATTTTTGAAGATAAAAAGCTTTTAGCTATAGAGGCAGTCAGTAAATAAGTTATTTGCTGTAAATATTTAATAGAAGCCTATAGTGAAATTAGAAAATAATTAAAATTTTGGTTATTTAATTAATTTTAGATAATAATATGGATTTTTTATTAATATGTTAATAAAAAGTTAAAATATATAAATAAAATAATATATTGACATAAATATCTAGATATAGATATACTTAGTACATGGGTGTAAAACCTAAATATGATTAATTTATAAAAGGAGGTAGTAAGATGTTAAACAGATTAATAAGTATAGGATTTAAATTTAATATTGTATTAACTAATACCCTACCTCATGATATAGGTTTATCATAGCCTTTTTGTGTAAATTTTAGTCCTAGGGTATTCCTAGGACTTTTTTTATGCATTAATAGCTGTATTTTCCTGTTTATTGGTGGGAAAGTACGGCTTTTTTTCATCTCTGGAGATTCTATATTAAGTAAAAATTGGATAATAATTCTAGAGTGATTATCCAAAAAAATTTCTAAACAATAAACAATTTTAAATTTATCTTAATGTTTTAAACATTTTTTAAAATTGACTTGTAGCTGAAGGGGGCGATTTAAGTTGAAGAAAATTTTAAGCTACACAAAGAATTATAAACTAATAACACTAATTGGAGCATTAGCTATGATTATTATAATTGGTGTTGATTTAGTAACTCCTTATATTACAAAACTATTTATTGATGATGTAATTACAGAAGGAAATTATGAAATATTAGGAATGCTGCTTAAGGGTATTGCAGCAATAGCAGTTATTAAGTTTATATTTGGATATATAAAAGAATTTGTATTTGATTATATTGGAAGAAAAGTTGCAGGAGATCTAAAGCAAAATCTTTTTGATCATATTCAAAGTTTGTCATTTTCATATTTTGACAATATGAATACTGGTGAACTTATGTCTAGAGTAGGGGAAGATGTAGATAATATTTGGGGAGTTATGGGCTTTGGAATGAGATTATTTATAGAAAATATTGTCTACTTTGTTTTATCTACAGTTATCTTACTGAGAATGAATGTGCTTTTAACAGTAATTGCACTAATTACTATGCCAGTTATAGCTTTTATAACTGTAAAGCTTGAAAAGCAATTAGACTCAGTTTTTGAAAAAATAAGTGATCATACAGCAGTATTAAATACTACTGCTCAAGAAAATATTGCAGGGGTTAAACTAGTAAAAGCTTTTGCAAGAGAAAAGCATGAAATATTAAAATTTCTTAAGTTTAATAATAAAAATTATGACCTTGCTGTTCAAAAATCAAAAATTTGGGGAAAGTTTTATCCTATAGAAGAATTTTTAGGAAATTTATCTGTACTTTTAGTTAATGGTGTAGGGGGAATACTGGTTATTAAAGGTACCTTAACTGTAGGAGAACTTGTAGCTTTTAATGGTTATTTATGGCTTTTAATTTGGCCAATGAGAATGCTTGGATGGCTTACAAATATGTTATCTCAAAGTAAGGCATCCCAAAAGAAGATAGATGCAATACTTTCTATAAATCCAGAAATAAAAAACTCAAAAGACTGTATAGTACTTGAAGACATTAAAGGAGCTATATCTTTTGAGAATGTTACTTTTAAATATAAAGAAAAGCCAGTTCTTAAAAATATTAATTTAGATATCAAAGCTGGAAGTACGGTAGCAATTATGGGAGCTACTGGCTCAGGAAAATCATCATTAATAAGCCTTTTATTAAGAAATTATGATGTAATGGAAGGCTCTGTTAAGATTGATAGGTATGATGTTAAGGATATTGATGTACATTCTCTAAGAAAAAGCATCTCAATTGTGCCACAAGATTCTTTCTTATTTTCAGATACAATAGAAAATAATATTAGATATGGGAAAGAAAATGCCACAATAGAAGAAATAGAAAAGGTATTAGAACTTGCTTGTGCAAAGGAATTTGTAGATGAGTTAGAAGAAGGACTAGAAACTTTAATAGGAGAAAGAGGGCTTGGATTATCTGGAGGACAAAAACAAAGATTATGTATTGCAAGAGCCCTTATTAGAAAGTGCTCAATATTAATTCTTGACGATTCAACCTCAGCTTTAGATATGGAAACAGAGCATGATCTTCTAAAAAACCTTTATCATAGTGAAAAGAAAATTACCACTTTTATTGTAGCTCATAGAATTTCAGCAGTAAAAAATGCAGATTTAATTATATATATGGATGAAGGTGAAATTGTAGAGTATGGAACTCATGAAAGCTTACTTAAAAAAGGTGGTAAATATTATGAAATTTACAAAACACAATTTAAAGATTTTATAAACTCAGAAAAGAGAAATGAGGAGGTGAGCTAATATGGCTAAGAATTCAATAAATCAGGATGAAAAGATAACTAGTAGATCAAATAGTGAAATATTTTTAAGATTAATAAAATATTTAAAGCCATTTAGAGCTAAAGTATTTTTTATAATTTTCTTAATGATAATAATTATGATTAGCGGATTATTAACTCCATATCTACTAAAAATATCTATTGATAAATTCATAGGAGCAAAGAATATTAAAGGTCTTATAATGGCAACTTCAGCAGTTATTATAATTAACTTTATTGGTATGCTGTCATCTAGAATTTCAATTATAGAAATGTCTAAGATAACCAATAAAATATTATTGAATATAAGACAAGAATTATATAATCATATTCAGAAATTATCTTTTGCTTTCTTTGATGAAAGACCAGTTGGAAAAATTCTTGCAAGAGTTATTGGTGATGTTAACTCACTAGCAGAACTTTTCTCTAGTGGAGTAACTACAGTAATACCACAATTTTTAACAGTTGTATGTGTTGCTGCACTTATGTTTACAATGAATGTAAAG
This sequence comes from Clostridium argentinense CDC 2741, assembly GCF_000816675.1. GTDB lineage: Bacteria > Bacillota > Clostridia > Clostridiales > Clostridiaceae > Clostridium_J > Clostridium_J argentinense. The sequence continues at coordinate 386,421 of NZ_AYSO01000020.1, forward strand.
CTTGCACTATTAGCTATTATTGTATTGCCAGTATTATGTTTTACCATGTTTTCTATAGAAACGATATCTAGGAAAAAATGGCAAGTTTATAGACAAAAGCGTTCTAACATGAATGGTTATACTCATGAAGCTTTTTCAGGGGTAAGAATTATTCAAGATTTCACTTATGAAAAAACTAGCTCAGCTAAATTTAAATTTTCACTAAAAGAAATGTTAGATGGTTTTATGAAGGCAATTATATTTAACGACTTTTTCTGGCCAATAGTTGAAGTATCTTGGGGTATCAGTACACTTATTATATTTTGGTATGGAACTAAATTTTTCCAAAGTGAAGAGATTACTGTAGGTACTATTGTTGCTTTTATATCTTATTCTGATATGTTTTGGAGACCAATTATAAACTTAGCTTCTTATTACAATACATTAATAACAAATTTTGCAGCAGCAGAGAGAATTTTTGACATAATGGATGTTGAACCAGATATTATAGATTTGGAAAGTGCTGAAATTATGCCTAAAATTAAAGGGAATGTAGAGTTTAAAAATGTAACTTTTGGGTATGAAGAAGGAATTCCTGTCCTTAAAGATGTAAGTTTTAAAATAAAGCAAGGAGAAAATATAGCTTTAGTTGGTCCTACAGGGGCAGGGAAAACAACTATAACTAGTCTTGTGAGTAGATTTTATGATTGTAATCTTGGAGAAGTATCGATTGATGGCAAAAATGTTAAAGACGTTAACCTTTATTCCTTAAGAAGTCAAATGGGAATAATGCTGCAAGATACTTTCTTATTTTCTGATACCATAAAGGAAAATATACGTTATGGAAAGTTAGATGCAACTGATGAGGAGATTATAGCAGCTGCAAAAGCGGTAAATGCTCATGAGTTTATTATGAAGCTTGAAAAAGGATATGATACAGAGGTAAATGAAAGAGGATCAAGACTTTCAGTTGGTCAACGTCAGCTCATTTCCTTTGCTAGAGCTCTTCTTGCTAATCCAAGGATTTTAATTCTTGATGAAGCTACATCTAATATAGATACTGCTACAGAAATATTAGTACAAAAGGGGATCAATAAACTTCTGAAAGGAAGGACGTCTTTTGTAATAGCTCATAGATTATCAACTATTAGAGATTGTAATAAAATTATGGTAATAGATGACGGAAAAATAATTGAAGCAGGAACCCATGATGAGCTTATGGCTAAAAAAGGCTTCTATTATGGCTTGTATATGGCACAGTATAGATTCCTTAATGAAGGAGCTTAATAATAGATAATTAAAATTAGTAAAAAGAATATAGATTTCAACAAATTATTTTCACCTTAGAGGAATGGCATGGAGCTATTTAGGGGTTCCTCTAAGGTGTAGTTATAATAAGTAATTAAGGTAGAATTATTAAATTTATTAAGTAAAACTTAAATATTAAATTAATTATATGGGGTATAGAGATAAAAGGAATAATAGAGAGTCCTATAAGAGAGAGAAATTATGATTAAATAAATTGGGGGGCTTAAAAATAGAGGAATAATAGAGAGGAATTTCTAACTATGAATATTAGAAAATATAATGAGAATGAAATAAATTATATAGTTGAACTTTGGTGTGAGGTTTCTAAGAAATCTCATGATTTTATTAATGCGAAATATTGGGAAGAGAAAAAAGAAGATATGGCAACAAAATATATTCCTATGTCTGAGACTTATGTTATAGAAGATGATGATAAAATTTTAGGCTTTGTGTCTATGATAGACAACTATTTAGCAGCATTGTTTATTGACAACAATTATCATAATAAGGGGTATGGTAATAAGTTATTAAATTTTGTAAAAGAGCGTAAAGATGAAATTGAATTAAAGGTTTATGAAAAAAATAAAAAAGCCTATGAGTTCTATTTAAGAAATGGTTTTATTTTGAAAGATGAATTAATTGATAATGACACGGGAGAAAAAGATTATTTAATGATATGGAAATCTAATTAAGAATTTATAGGGACGGTTCATTAATTTTTATAAATTAAACACTCTAAACATATTTTAGAGAAGTTATATTTTTAAAATTATATAATTTTCTGAACTGTCCCTTATTAATTATTATAAGTAGAAAGGCAATATAAAGTATGTTTGATAAAATAGAAAGCATTATTAATGAAGTAAATAATAAGGAAGAATTTTCTGGAGTTGTTTTAGTAAAAGAAAATGATAATATCATATTTGAAAAATCCTATGGATTAGCAAACAGAAACGAAGAAATTAAAAATAAAGTAGATACCAAATTTGGGATTGCATCAGGAGCTAAAACATTTACTGCAGTTGCCATATGTCAGTTAGTACAACAGGGATTAATATCATTTGATACCTTGTTAAAAGATTGCTTGGATCTTGATTTCCCTAAGTTTGATCCCAACATAACCATTCATCATTTATTAACTCATTCTTCTGGAATGCCTGATTATTTTGACGAAGAAGTCATGAGTGATTACAGTGCACTATGGAATTCTATGCCAATGTATAGCATATGTGAAGTAAAAGACTTTCTTCCGATGTTTAAAAATAGAGCGATGGAATTTGAACCTGGATACAAATTTAAATATAATAATGCAGGATTTATTGCATTAGGATTAATAATAGAAAAGGTAACAGGTGTAAAATTTACAGAATATATTGAAAACAATATATTTAAAATATGCGAAATGAAGGATTCAGGATACTTTTTTATGGACAACCTTCCTAAAAATACAGCCTATGGATATATTGAAAATCATGAGGATAATTCTTGGAAGACAAATATTTATTCCATTCCAGTTGTAGGGGGACCGGATGGCGGTGTCTTTACTACAGCATCAGATATGGCAAAATTTTGGGGTGCATTATTTAATAATAGACTATTAAACAAAGAATTAACTGAAAAGATGTTATCAAGTCAAATACTTGTTGAACAAGAGTTATATTATGGATACGGAATTTGGATTGTACAAAATAAAGAGGACATATTTAAATACAATCTAATGGGCGCTGATCCAGGAGTAAGCTTTAGATCATCAGTATACCCAAAGTATAATATCAATTTAACTGTTATGGCAAATAAAGAATATGGGGCAAGTATCATAACAAGAGAATTTGAAAGTAAAGTATTGAGGGATTACTAAAGACTTTATTTTATATTAAGGGACGGTTCATTACTTTTTATAAGTTGTAAAGTTTATATATTGAGAACAAGAGATCTAAAAAATATATAATTTTAATGAACCATACCTTAAATTGAGGAGACTACGAAAAATGAACTTTAAATTTGCTCCTATGACAGAAAAATATGCGAGAGAAATGATTGATGATTGAAAGTATGGAGAGGAGTATTCCATTTATGACTATTGTAATGGAACAGGGTGGTTATTGAGAGAAAAAATTGGGGTGTTGAAAAATTTGCAGTTCTAAATGTGGGTAATTATTTAGTAGATTAAAGTTAGCAGGAGAGATCTATAAAGTCATATAAGAAAGTGCATTTCAAATCTTTACTACGTATAGAAGGAAAAAATCAAGATATTGTGGATGAGAAGTTACTTGAAAATAAAACTAATAAAAGATAGATGGAGTGATTTTTATGAAGCATTTAAGAAAAATAGTTGGAGAAAATTGTTATTTATCTCCTGTAGATACTCAAGAAGCCGATAAGGTTGCTAAGTGGAGTAATGATATGGAAATTGCTATTAGAACTGGTGATGCTTCTGACATGATAAGCTATGAAGTGCAAAAGGGATATCTTCAAAATATGAATAATAATGGTTATGCCTTTTATATTGTTAGAAAGGATAACGATGAAGTTGTAGGAATTGGAAGGTTGATGAGAGTAGATTTAATAAATAGAAGAGCTACACTTGGAATGTTTATAGGAGAAAAAAGTTGCTGGGATATAGGAATAGGAGCAGAAGCAACAAAATTGATATTAGATTTTGGATTTAATATCATTAATTTAAATAATATAATGATTGAAACTTTTTCTTTTAATGAAAGAGCAATACAGGCATGTAAAAAGTGTGGATTTAAAGAGATAGGTAGACGCAGAAAAGCAATAATATATGGGAAAAAACAGTATGATGAAGTTTATATGGACATACTTTCCGAAGAATTTGAAGGAGACTTAATTAATAATATATAAAGGGATATTCTAGCAAAATAAATTAAAGAGTTAGAAGGTACTTTAGTTTAAATGAGTAATAGGGTGATTAATATGGATATTATAAAACATAATAGTAAAGCTTGGGATGGTCAAGTTAAAGCAGGGAATATATGGACTAAACCAGTTTCAAGTGAAATTATAGAAGATGCTAGAAGGGGACAATGGGGTATTTACCTTACTCCAACTAAGATGGTTCCAAGAGAATGGATTGGAGATTTAAAGGGAAAAAAAGTTTTATGTTTAGCTAGTGGAGGAGGGTAACAAGGACCTATTTTATCAGCGGCTGGTGGAGAAGTTACTGTTTTTGATAATTCAAGAGAGCAATTAAATGGTGATGAATATGTAGCTGAACGAGAAGGACTTAATATTAGAACCATTCAAGGAGATATGAGAGATTTATCTTGTTTTGAAGATGAAAGTTTTGATTTAATTGTTCATCCTGTTTCTAATGTTTTTGTAGATAATATTTTAGTAGTATGGAAAGAAGCTGCAAGATTGCTAAAAAATGAAGGGATATTAATTTCAGGCATAGCAAATCCTATAAATTATATATTTGACTATAAAAAGCTAGATAAAGGGATATTTGAGATTAAACACTCAATTCCCTATTTAGATTTAGAAAGTTTGAGTAAAGAAGACATAGATGAATTTATTGAAAAAGATTATCCTTTTGAATTTGGACATACCTTAGAAGATCAAATTAAGGGACAAATTGATGCAGGATTTGTTATTACAGGATTTTATGAAGATACTTATGGTGGAAAGTCTATTTTAGATAAATATATAAATACCTATATTGCTACAAGAGCAGTAAAAGCAAGCTGTAAATAAATATTACAGATATAGATAATTTGAAGGAATTTACTAATCCAAATTACAGAATTAAAATTAAGGGACGGTTCATTATATTTTATTGTATTTAAAATTGTATGCAAATACAAGAAAAATTAAATATTTTGATGAACCGTCCCTAATATTTATAATATTTATAAGATGAAATAAATATTATTCAATTAGGGGATGAGTTTATGATTAAAATTAGGCAATTAACAGAAGAAGATATGAGACAAGCATCAGAATTACAGATTTTATGTTGGACAGAAGAGTCAGCTGGTAAGGCTGAAAACACTCTTTCACTTTCAGAACAATTGGATTTTTGGGTAGATTGGATGAATACAGCTAAAGAAAATAATGATATTCGCTTGTTAATTGGAGCATTTGAAGACGACAAGATGCTTGGCGCTGCCTTTAGTAGTTTTGCTGAAAGTTCTGATATACCAAAAAAAGGTATAGAGTTGAACGGTCTTTGGGTATATCCCGACCAAAGAAACAGGGAAATTTCCCTTATGATGATTATTTACACGTTAGATTTTTACATGACTAAGGGCATGGAAAAGATAGTAGTATATAATCATCATTATTCACCATCAAATCAGTTTTATCGAAAATTTGGTGCACAGGTTGCCAGACAAGAATATCAGATGGGTGATAGATTGTTGATAGATATATTTTTAGCAGATATTCTGTTAATGAGAAGGAATATGGAACAGTCGCTAAAGAAATATGTATAGGAGTATAAGAATAATCTATATACAAAATAATAGGAATTAATCTTATATGATAAGTAAAATTAGTAAATGTATAGGAAGATATATGAGATATTTTTAGGAGGTTAATAAAATGAGAAGTGAAATAAAATTACTGCCTATAAATGCAAAATCACAATCAATATTTAAGAACTTGATGACTTTGTATTTGCATGATTTATCAGAGTTTGCAGATGATTTAAAAATAAATTCTGAGGGATTATTTGAGTATGATGGAATTGAATATTATTTTAAAGATGAAAATTTAAAGCCATTTTTTATTTATGTAAATGCAGATATAGCAGGCTTTGTTCTTTTAAACAGTGGTAGATATGTGCCAGAGAATATAGATTACTCTGTACATGAATTATTTTTAATGAAAGCTTATAGAAAAAAGGGTATAGCGTCTATAGTTGTAGAAAAACTTTTTCAATTGTATAAAGGAAATTATAAAGTAGTACAATTATATCATAATACTCCAGCGATAAATTTTTGGAGAAATTTTTATAAAAAAAGCTCTATTAACTATGAGGAATTTGAAGAAATGATAGATGGTCAAAAGGGTATATTTCAAATCTTTTCAGTAATTTAAATGACAATTAACAGATAAAAGAAAAAATCTTTGAGGAGGGTTTTAATATGGAGGATTTAGTAATTATTGAAAAATGTCCAACAGTTGAAGAATATATTGAATTAAGGAAAGCTGTAAAATGGAAAGTAATTGATATAGAAAATATAAAAAAAGGATTAAAAAATTCTATATACTCTGTATGTATTAAAGATAAGGAACGTATGATAGGCTTTGGAAGAATTGTAGGAGATGGAGGAACAGTTTTCTATATACAAGATATCATTGTTGACCCTCAGTATCAAAATAAAAAAATAGGTACTAAAATTATGGAGAAGATAATGAACTATATTGAAAATAATTGTTCAAAAGATGCAATTATAGGTCTTATTGCCGTAAGTGAACTTGATGATTTTTATAAAAATTTTGGATTTGTTCATAATGAAAATAATTATTTTTATCGTTTAAATATGTGATGATTGTAAATGTGAAAGTTTGGAGGAATTAGTATGTGGAGCACTATTGATTCAGAACATTATATTTTTAACTTTCATAAAGATTCTTTAGCAGAAAAACATATACAGCATATTATTTCTTATCAAGAAAGTTGTTATGAGGCTATTTGTAGAGTTTTTAATATAAAACTTGATAAAAAGATTAGCTATTATCTATGTGATACTAGAGAGGAAGTTGGGGAATTTTATGGAGACAATGAACCCTGTAATGGATTTTGCAGATACCCAGGTAAAGAAATGGATGGCATTTATGCTGTCTATAATGAAGACATTAAATGTTTAGGATATCATGAAGATGTTCATTATATTGCATTTATAGCAATGGGAAAGGCAAGTAGGAATTTTATTAGAGAAGGACTTGCTATGTACTTTGATAAACTATGGTGGGGAATACCAAATGAAGCATGGGTAAAAGAATTTGCAAAGAAAGGTAACTATATATCAATTAGAAATTTAATGAATAATGAAGAGTTTTTTAAGAATAATGAGATATTTACCTATACATTAGCTGGTGCATTTACTAACTTTTTAATAATAAACTATGGTAATGAAAAATATGGTAAGTTTTATTCGACCTGTGATGATTATGCCGAAGAAAAGTTAGAACAAGTTTATGGAAAAACTATAGAAACTTTAGAAAAAGAGTTTTTACAAGATATAAATAATATTGAGTTTAATAATGTAATTAAAAAATATGTTCTAGATAATATTTAATTAGAGGCTGTAAATTTGAGATTGTTTCATGTCAGTGAAGAAAGTGATATAAAGGTATTTAAATTGCGTATTCCAAATAGAAATGATATGAATAAATCCAAAGGTTTGGTATGGGCAACAAATGAAAAAATGCTTACCAAATTTTTTAACGCAAAGAGATTATCCACGCGTAGCCTATTATTCTTCAGATAAGACAAATAAAGAAGACTTAAAATATTTCTCATCTAAAACTTCAAATCATGTGATTGTCATTGGGAATAAATGGTTTAAAATAATGAAAAATACAACACTCTATTTATATGAATTTAACTTTAATAATTTTTATATTCAAGATGAAATAGCAGGATATTATGTAAGTGAGAATATGGAGATTCTTTTTAACAAGATAATAATTGAAGATTTATTTTTAGAATTATTTTTAGAATTATTAAAACGTAATATAGAAGTAAGAATTGTAGATAATTTATGGAATTTATGTGATGAAATAAAAGAAACAACCTTAAATTGGTCTATGTGTAGAATGGCATATGCACCAAAAGAATAAGAATAATTATAAGGGACGGTTCATTACATTTTATAAACTTTAATAGTTTATAAAATGTAATGAACCGTCCCCTTGAAAATTAAATGTTTGTTTTTTCAGGCATTAATTTATCTTTTATTGAATCTACCACTATAGCTATAGCGTTATCTCCTGATATATTACAAGCAGTTCCAAAGCTGTCTTGAGTTATATATAAGGCTATCATAAGTGCCAATTGAGCTTCGGAAAAATGTAAATTTGTTTGAAGAAGACCTAATGCAGCCATTACAGCACCACCAGGAACTCCAGGAGCAGCTACCATTGTTACACCTAGCATAGCTATAAATCCAGCAATTTCCCCAAAGTTTATAGGCATTCCATTCATCAACATTATAGTTATACTGCAAGCAGTTAAAGTTATAGTACTTCCAGAAAGATGGATAGTTGCGCAAAGAGGAACTACGAATTCCCTTACACCTTTTGAAACTCCATTTTTTTCTGAGCACTCTAGATTTACAGGAATAGTTGCAGCTGAAGATTGAGTTCCAATAGCTGTTAAATATCCAGGAATCTGATTTTTTAAACAAGTAAATAGATTCTTTTTTCCTACTATAGAAGCAATTAAAAATTGAGCTACTATGATAACTAAATGCATTATAAGTATTACTAAGAAGACTTTCCAAAATACTGAAAGAATTCTGCCAACTTCTCCTGCAAAGGTCATATTAGCGAAGATACCCATAATATAGAAAGGCAGAAGTGGTATGATAACATTGGATATTGTTTTTTCCATTATTTTTTGAAATTCTGAAGCTACGTTATATAGTGCTTTAGTCTTAATGGCTGCAATACCAAGTCCTAATAAAAATGCTAATACTAAAGCTGTCATCACTGGCATCAATGGATCAATAGCAATTTTAAATATAGGTTCTAAAAGCTTTTCTTCTGGATTTCCTGTATTTGATAGATTTGAAGTTGTTTCCACGAATTTTGGAAAAAGATTAGAAGCTACAAAGAAGGAAAAAAATCCAGCTATTAGAGTAGAACCATATGCTAGAAGTGTTGTTATTCCAAGCATTTTGCCAGCACCTTTTCCTAAATCGGCTATTCCAGAAACTATGAAACCTAAAATTATTAAAGGAATTGCAAAGTTTAAAAAGCTTGCGAATATGGAGCTAAAGGTTGCTAGGATCTCCACAATAACTTTTGGTAAGAAAGAACCAATAAGTATACCCAGTATGATTGCGATAATTAATTTTGGTATAAGACCAATCTTTTTCATAAATATAGCACCTCCAATTATTTAAGTTATTCAAAAAAGATATAGTAGTTATAGTATAGCAAAAAAAATTTAATCTAAATTATTATTATGCAATAATTCATAGAAAATACATTTAATCAGGCATAAGAATTATATATTATCGTAAATTAAGGTGTTCTAAAGTATTTCGGAAAACTATAATTTATAATTGATAAAAGGTAGGGGGTATTGATTTTTACGAAGTTAAAGTAAATAGTTATAGTAATTTAATATATGATCTTAATTTTTTATTAACTTATTAACATATTTTTTAATAAGTATATTGATTAGCATATAATTAGAAGGATTATTTAATAAAAAATCGAAGGATATAAAAAAATAGTGGAGAAAGATATATAGATTTAATATACTGATAGTTTACAAATATAATAGAGGAGTTCCAAATATTGTGGCTTAAGTGTTAATGATTTAAAATTGAAGGAAAGGGAATTTTATTATAGTCATCCTATTGAATTATTTAAGTAGGATTTAATTGAAAATTTAAATTTATTTTTAATAAAAAGTAGACTTTAATATTTATACAAATTAAGAAGGAGAAAAAATAATGTTTATATTTGAAACAACAAATGAATTATGTTGCCTTGCTAAAGGCAGAGGCGAATTTTATGCAAAAAAAGGTGCCATGATAGGATACAAAGGAGATTTTAGATTTGAGAAATCATTACTAGGACCTAACAATAATCGAGGGGCATTAGGAGCTTTAATGGGATATGTAAAAAGAAATATAACAGGAGAAAATATTGAGCTTATGACTGTAGAAGGAGATGGGGAAGTATATTTAGCAGAAAATGCTTATCATGTTACTGTAATAGACTTGGAGCCAATGGATGGTGTATGTGTTGAAAGTGAAAACATTCTTGCCTTTCCTAAAGAAATGCATTATGATGTTTCATTTGTTGGAACAGGGGTGATTTCTCAAAGGGGGTTATGTTCTACTCAATTTACAAACAAAACAAATCAAATATTATCTGTTGCAGTGTTATCAGATGGAAATCCTTTAATATTAGAGGGACCTTGTACAGTAGATCCAGACGCAGTAGTTTGTTGGACAGGAAGAAATCCTTCTATTGGAACTCAAGTAGGATGGAAAACTTTAATTGGACAAACATCCGGTGAAAGTTATTATCTTCAATTTAATGAACCAGGACAAAAGGTAATAATTCAGCCTTCAGAAAGATTGTCTGGACTTAAGCTATCTATTGATTAGTTATGTACATAAATGTTACTTCTACTAATATATAATAATATTTTAAAAGGGACGGTTCATTACTTTTTATAAAGTATAAAAAGTAATGAACCGTCCTCATAATAATATAAAAAATTTGAATTTTGAAGTAGATTTTATTTCAAATATTAGCTATAATCTTTCATAACACAAAAAAATAAGGAGCGATAAAAGTATGATTATAAGGAAAATACAAAAGGAAGATAATAAAAGAATAGAAGAGGTTATAAGAACTTGTTTAATAGAATTTGGAGGAAATAGGGAAGGTCTTGCTTGGGCAGATCCAGAGTTATCATATCTATCCGAAGTTTATAAAGATGAAAATTGTGAATACTGGGTTGTAGAAAATAATGGTGAAATTATAGGTGGATGTGGAATAGCACCTATGAAAAACCTTGAGGGTATATGTGAACTGCAAAAAATGTATTTATTAAAAGAAGGTAGAGGAACAGGAATAGCTAATGACCTTATGAAGATAGCTTTAGATTTTGCATCAAAGTATTATGACAAATGTTATCTTGAGACCTTAAGTAACATGGGAGCTGCAAATAGATTTTACCAAAAACATGGTTTTGAAAGTCTTGACAAACCCATTATTCAAACAGAGCATTTTTCATGTGATGCATGGTATATAAAAGATTTAAAATAGATAGTAATAAATATCTAGATACCTTAAAATACAGGTACACTTAATTACAGTGCTTATATTTTAAGGTATATTTTTATATAAATAATAATATAAAAAATCTAAATGTATATTATATTTTAATAGAAGAAATCTTTTTATATTGGGAGTATTATATAAAATATCTTATTAAATAAGTGAAAAATTTTAAAATAAATATTTGGGGTGTTGAGAAATGATTGGATTAAAAAGAGGAATTGTGAAATTAGTCCCATATACCTATGAATGGAAAGAAGAATATAATAAGGAAGAAAAATTATTGTACTCAGTAATAGGAAAATATGTTTTAGATATTCAACATGTAGGTAGTACATCAATAGAAGGGCTTGATGCTAAGCCTATTATTGACATAGCAGTGGCCGTTGAATCACTGGATGAAGTAGAATGTTTTAAAGGCTTATTGGAAAATATAGGTTATAAGTATAAAGGCAATGCAGGAGTGGAAGGGAGATCTATGTTTGCTAAGGGAAGTGAAGATTTAAGAACTCATTATTTACATATAGAGACTTTAAATGGGCCTATATGGAAAAATCATATATATTTTAGAGATTACCTTCGTTTGCATAAGGAATATATTCATCAGTATTCAGAGCTAAAGAGAAACTTAGCTATAAAGTTTAGCGATGATAGATACTCATATACTAATGAAAAGGACAAGTTTATTAATATAGTATTAGAAAAAGCTAAGGAAGAATTTTTAGAGGATGAAAATTAGTATTTATTAATAATATCACTTAATTAAAGGAGGAAAGAAGTTCCTCCTTTAACTATATAATTTTAATATAGCTATGACAAAAACTAAGAATAGCATAGGGTGAACTATAGGTTAGAATTTTTCTGAACTAAATTGACACAATATTAACAAAATTCTATACTTAAAATATAAAATTTATAGGGGGCAATTGTATGGTTGTAAAGGTATGTGTGGGAAGTGCTTGTTATCTGAAAGGATCTCACAAAATTATAAAGGAATTACAAAGATTAATTGAAGAAAATAATTTAAAAGATAAGGTGGAATTAAAAGCAGCATTTTGTTTGGGACATTGTACTAAAGCAGTATCAGTAATGATTGATGATTCAGATATATATACAGTAGAGCCTAATTTTGTTGAAGAGTTTTTTAACTTAGAGATTGTAAAGAAGGTGATGTAATGCAAGTAATGGATTTTTCACCAGCGAACTGCAAAAATTGTTACAAATGTGTTAGAACTTGTTCTGTAAAAGCTATTGAGGTTAAAAACCATCAAGCTAAGATTATAGAAGAGCGTTGTATAGCTTGTGGTCACTGTTTTGTAGTTTGTCCTCAAAATGCTAGAAATATACTTTCCGATTTAGAACATATAAAATCAGCAATCAAAAATGATGATAAAGTTATTGCACAAATTGCACCTGCCTTTCGTGGATTTTTTGAAAATTCACCTAAGATTGTTACTGCATTAAAAAAGATGGGATTTCAAATTGTAGAGGAAGTTTCAATAGGCGCAGAGCTTGTTTCTCAAAGCTATGAAGAAATTATTAGGGAAAGTGAGAAGAAAGAATTTTTAACAAGCTGCTGTCCCTCAGTAATTATGTTAATAGAACAATATTATCCTGAGTTAATATCTAATATACTTCCTGTTGTATCTCCTATGATTGCTCATGGAAAAGTTATAAAATCAAGGCATCCTGATAGCTTTGTAGTGTTTGTAGGGCCTTGTATATCTAAAAAATATGAAGCATTATTGGAAGAGAATAAAGGAATTGTTGATGCAGTAGTAACCTTTGATGAATTGATTCAATGGATAGGTGAAGAAAATATTAATATTGATAATTTAGAAGAAAGTAATGTAGATAATTATGGTTCAAGAAGAGGAAGCTCCTATCCATTATCGGGAGGAATATTAAGTGCTATAAAATCTACAGCTTTATCAAAGAATATAGATTTAATAAAAGTTGATGGTACAGAAAATTGTAAATCTTTGTTGGAAGCATTAAAAAACAATGATTTAAAGAATGTTTGTGTTGAACTAAGTATTTGTAATGAAAGTTGTTTAGGCGGTCCAGGGGGTACAGCTCAAGGAGGAACACCTTTTAAGAGAATACAAAATTTGCATAAATATATAACAAGAAGAGAAAAGGAAACTATAAGGGAAATTAATTATAAAAGCCCTTTAATGGACTTAAGTCGTACTTTTAAAGATAGAAGTATAAAGAGGTATATACCTACAGAAGAAGAAATAAAAGAGATATTGCATAAGATGGGTAAATATGAAAAAGAAGATGAACTAAATTGTGGGGCCTGTGGTTATGATAGTTGTTATAAGAAAGCTATAGCAGTATCACAAAATATGTCTCAAATAGATATGTGTCTTCCTTATATGAGGTCTATTGCTGAAAGAATGAGCAATGAAATTTTTCAAAATTCACCTAATGCTATTTTATTATTAGATAACTCTTTAAACATTGTTGAAATAAACCCTATAGCAAAAAAAATTTTCAAAGTAGAAAATAAGGATTTAAGTGAGGTATCTATTTCTACTATTATGGATGATACTACCTTTAAAAAAGTAATTGAAAATAAAAAGAGTATACCTAAGCAAAAGGTAAGTTATCTAGAATATGATTACTATGCTTATAGAAGCATTATATATATGGAAAAGCAGTCTGCACTTTTAGTTATTTATACAGATATCACAGAAGAAGAGAATAGAAAACTTGAACTTACTAAAATAAAAGAAAACACTCTAGATGTTACTCAAACTATAATTGATAAACAAATGAGGGTAGCTCAAGAAATAGCAAGTCTTTTAGGGGAAACTACAGCAGAAACAAAGGTTGCATTAATGAAACTTAAAAAGGTATTGAAAGAGGAAAAAGAAGTATGATTAAATATTTTATTGATGTAGCTAATTTTAGTATGAATAAATATGGTGAAGAACTTTGTGGAGATAATGTAGAGATAGCTAAAACAGAAAATGGAATGATTATTGTTATGGCAGATGGATTAGGTAGTGGGGTGAAAGCAAATATATTAGCAACTTTAACTTCTAAAATTGCTATAACAATGCTCAAAGAAGGTGCAAGTATTGAGGATACCATTGAGACTATTGTAAACACTCTTCCAGAATGTCAAATTAGAAAATTAGCATATTCAACTTTTACAATAATACAAATCACTAATGAGGGTGAAGTTTATATGGTTGAATATGATAATCCGCCAATATTTTTCTTTCGCTATGGTAAGTCTTGTGAAGTTTATAAAGAAGAAAAAAAGATTAATGGAAAGAAAATATATGAAAGTAGATTTTATATGGGAGAGCATGATGTATTAGCGTTAGTAAGTGATGGAGCAATTCATGCTGGAGTAGGACAACTATTAAATCTAGGATGGCAATGGGAAGATATAAATACTTTCTTAGAAAGTATCATAGTAAAAGAGAGATATGTTGAAAATATTGCAAGACATCTTATAGAAGTATGTAATAATCTTTATGATAATAAGCCAGGTGATGATACAACTGTAGTAATTATAAAATTGAAACCAGAAGAGTATATAGATATATTTACAGGGCCACCTAAAAATATAGAAGATGATAAGTATATGATCAAAAAACTTTTAGAAAGTAAAGGTAAAAAAGTTATTTGTGGTGGTACTACTGCCAATATAGTAGCTAGAGAATTAAAGAGAAAAATAGATATAGACTTAGAAAGTTTTAACAAAGAAGTCCCTCCTATGGGATATATGAAAGGAATGGACTTAGTTACTGAAGGACTACTAACACTAAATAAAACTGCTGAAATAATAGGTGAATATATAAGCCAAAAGAAAAATAAAGTAATAACTTCGCCTATTGAAGGAGCAGATGGAGCATCAAAACTTTCTAAAATGCTTATAGAAGAAGGAACACATATTCATATTTGGGTAGGTCAAGCTATAAATCCTGCTCATCAAAATCCACTATTTCCTTCAGATTTCAACTTAAAAATAAAGGTAGTTAAAGAATTAGAAAAATACTTAAAGAAATTAGGAAAATATGTAGAGATAAGTTATATATAAAAGCTTGATTAAATTGTTTATAAGTAAAAATAAAATATAAGAAGGAGATTTAAAATGGATAGAGATACAGAGGATTTAAAAATTTCCGAAATGCTTAAGTTTTCAAAAGCTTTATGGGAGAAGAATAAGGATAATTGGTCTCCTATGGAACCTAAATATGGTAAGAATTTTATATTATATATGATAGAAGAAATAGGAGAAGTTATATCCATAGTAAAGAAAAAAGGTGAAGATGAAATTATGGATAATAATGAAGTTAGAGAAAGATTTATTGAAGAGATGGGTGATGTTTTAATGTATTATATGGATGTACTTAATAGATTTAATGTCACCAGTGAAGAATTCTCTAAAATATATTTAAATAAATATATTAGTAATATGGATAGAAATTATGAAAGACAATATAAAAACTTCATTACAAATAAGTGATGATAACACATAATGAAATGATAGAAAAAGTTTTTGGACACTTTTCGAAGTAAGCAGGGATTAAATTTGATTTTTTGAAAAGTGTCCACTAAAAGAAATCTTATTTAGTTATTGTAGATAAAGATTATATTTTTTAAAGATATTTAATTTTTTTAGTTCTAAATTCTTTAGGAGTAAGCCCAGTGAAATTTTTAAATTTAGTAGTAAAATAGTTTTGATTGTTAAATCCTAATAATATAGCAATATCTAAAATAGATTTATTTGAATGGGAAAGTAAGAACTTACTTTTTTCTATACGAGCATGAGTTATGTAATTTGTGAAACACATTTGTGTTTCTTTTTTAAATTGTGTACAAAAATAGCATTTACTTAAGTGTACGTGATCTGCAACTTTTTCTAAGGTTAAAGGCTCGCCAAGATTATTATGAATATAATTAAGTGCTTTTGTAATATAAATATTATTTACCTGAGTTAAATTAGTATTAATTTGCATACTATAACCTTTAATCATAGATCTTCCTAATTCAAAAATTTCCTTAGTAGATTTACTATTTTCAATAAGTTTAATGAAGGCTTGATTTTTGGCTTTTGCACTATAGGGAGAGATACCTTTTTTTATTATATTATGACAAAGAAGTACAGAAAGAGAAATCATATGATTTTTAATGGAGCGAACTTCACATTTTTCTGATAAATCATAGAAACATTTATTATAAACAAAATCTTCATATGTTTTTAATGCTTCAATTACCTCACCACTTAATATCTTATCTATTAAAATAATTTCAAATTCATGATGTTTATAAAATTCATCAATATTTTGTTTAGGAAAATATATATTAGTAATCATAATAAATACTCCTTTTTAAAAATGATAATCATTATTAATTAATAAAAGTATACATTTATTATAACAGAGAAATTTAAAATTCCAAAATAAAATGTAAAAAATAAAAATATATTAGAAAAACCTTTGAAATATATAGAGTAATATCTAGATATGAATTTAATTGATACAAATTATCATTTAAGGAGATGTTTCAAATGAAAATTGCTGTAATATTTTCATCATTAACAGGAAATACAAAAAAGGTGGTCTATGAAATATTAAAGGATATGCCAAAAGATACAAAAATATATGATTTGAAAGAATTAAATCATGAAATAGAAGAAAAGTTTTTAGTTTTAGGTTATTGGGTAGATAGAGCTAAACCAAATAAAGAGATGCTAGAGTTTATGAATAACTTAGAAGGTAAGATTATAGCTGCTTTTGGCACACTAGGAGCTAATCCTAATTCTGAGCATGGGGATATAACTAAAAATAATGTTAGCGAAATTTTAGAAAAAAATAATATTCTTTTAGGAAACTTTCTCTGTCAGGGAAAAATTGATCCTAAAATAACAGAGATGTTTAAGAAGATGGGAGCAAATGGACCACATGTAATCACAGAAGAAAGATTAAAAAGACATGAAGAAGCTTTAAAACATCCAAATGAAGAAGATTTTAAAGCAGCAAGAGATTTTATAAAAACTGCTTTAGATAAATATAGTAAGGGGGAATACTAATGAAAAAAATTGCTGTATATGGTAAAGGTGGTATAGGAAAATCTACTACTGTATCTAATTTATCCGCAGCACTATCAAAGCTTGGATATAAAGTAATGCAAATAGGATGTGATCCTAAAGCAGATTCAACTAAAAATCTTATGAAAGGTGAATTTATACCTACTGTGCTAAACGTTCTAAAAGATAACGGTGAAGATATTAATCTTAAGGATATAGTTTTTGAAGGATACAACGGAGTTTTATGCGTAGAAGCTGGAGGCCCTACACCTGGTATAGGATGTGCAGGAAGAGGAATTATAACTGCTTTTGAAAAGCTTGAGGAATTAGAAGCTTTTGAAACTTATAAGCCAGATATTGTTATCTATGATGTATTAGGAGATGTAGTTTGCGGTGGATTTGCTATGCCTATTAGAAATCAATATGCCAAAGAAGTGTATATTGTTACTTCAGGAGAAATGATGTCTATGTATGCTGCTTCTAATATATCTCGTGCGGTTATGCAGTTTAAATCCAGAGGATATGCAAAACTTAAAGGATTAATATTAAATGCTAAAAATGTAGAGAAGGAAGAAGAGTTAGTGGACAAACTCTGCGAAGAAATTGATACTAATGTTTTTCATTATGTACCTAGAAATTCTCTTATACAAGAAGCAGAAAATACAGGAAAAACTGTAATAGAGGCTTTTCCTGATTCTGATATGAGTGAAATATACAGGAATTTAGCTAAAAAAATAATGGAGGAGTAGAAATATGAAAAAAATAAAAGAAATAATAGCATTATCATTATGTGCAACAACATTACTTGTAGGATGCGGAAGTAAAGCTACAACAAAAGAGGAAAATAAAAGTGAAATAGCAGTAGAGCAAAAAAAGGAAGTTACAGATAAAAAAGTGATAGCAGGTACAACTATGTCTGCAGAATTATTAGATTTAATTGATGTAGACGCGGTAGGAGTACTTTCAACTAAGAAAGAGCTTCCTGAGAGATTTAAAGATTTACCTGAGATAGGTTCACCTATGAAACCAGATTTAGAAAAAGTAGTATCATTAAATCCTGATCTTTATATATCTGATGGAAATTTAAAAGGAAATATAGAAGAATTATTTAAGGAGAAAAATATAAATACATTATTTCTAAATAATAATTCCTATGAGGATGTTATTAAAAATATAGAAGACTTAGGAAAGTATTTTGAAAAGGAAGAAAAAACTAAGGATTTAGTTTCAAAAATGAAGAAAGAAGAAGAGAGAATTCTAGATTCAGTTAAAGGAAAAGAAGCACCTAAAGTATTGGTTATATTTGGAACTACAGAGAGCTTTATGCTAGCAACAAAGCATTCTTATGCAGGAAGTTTAGTAGAGAAACTAGGTGGAAAAAATGTTACTGATGAATTATCTAAAGATAAACCTACTCCTTATGTGCCGTTTAGTTTAGAAACAGTGGCAAACTTAAATCCAGATATAATTTTAAGATTAACTCATATGGAGCCAGAAGCTAGTAAAGAAGCTTTTGATAAGGAATTTTCAAAAGGGTTATGGGTTAATTTAGATGCGGTAAAAAATAATAAAGTTTATGATTTAGATCCTAACTACTTTGGAGTTTCAGCTAATATAAAAGCTGTTGAAGCTTTAGAAAAGATGTCAGAAATATTATATAAGTAGGAGAGTTTTATGAAGGTAGAGTTTTTTAAAGAGAAAAAACATCTTGCCATAGCAATTTCATTTTTACTTTTAATATTTATAGGAATACTTTCAATTAGGATGGGAAGTGTTGATTATAATTTTTCAGATATATTTAGAATTTTATTTAACAGTGAGATGACTTCAGATAAAAATGTCCTCATGAATATAAGATTACCTAGAATTTTAATTGCAGCTATAGTAGGAGCAAATTTATCTATAGCAGGTGCACTACTACAAGCAGTAATGCAAAATCCATTAGCAGACCCTGGTTTAACTGGGGTTTCTTCTGGAGCGAGCTTAATGGCGATAATAATTATGCTACTTTTCCCACAATATAGTTATTTAGTACCCTTTGTATCATTTTTAGGTGGTGCATTAGCATGTGGATTAGTATATGGTTTAGCTTGGAAAAATGGAATTAAGCCTATGAGAATTATATTAGCAGGGGTAGCGGTTAATGCCATATTAGGCGGAGGAACATCTTTATTGTCAACTTTAAATAGTGATAAAATTCAAGGAGTATTGTTATGGGTAAATGGAAGTATAAGTGGTAAGACATGGGGAGATGTAAGAGTATTAGCTATATATAGTGCTGTAGGATTATTTTTTGCAATGCTTTGTATAAGGAAAGCTAATATTCTTCAATTAGGAGATGAAATGTCTACGAATTTAGGAGTAGATATAAATAAATATAGAATTATTATCTCATTAGTAGCTGTATTTTTAGCAGGAATATCAACAGCTATTGTGGGAATTATAGGTTTTGTAGGTCTTATAGTACCTCATATAGCTAGACTTTTAATTGGCTCAGATTATAAATATGTATTGCCATTAAGTGTAACTTTAGGAAGCAGTTTATTACTTTTAGGAGATACCTTTGCAAGAACAGTAGTTAATCCTATAGAACTTCCAGTAGGTGTTATTATGGCAGTTATAGGAGGTCCATTTTTCCTATACTTATTAAGGAGGGGACAGGCTTAATGATAGAAACTAAAAACTTATGTATAGCTTATGAAAATAAAATTGTTATAGAAGACTTTTCCTTTAGTGTAGAAGAAGGACAAATGGTATCAATAATTGGGCCTAATGGTTCAGGAAAATCTACTTTGCTTAAAGCTATATCAAGATTTCTTAAAAAGAAAAGTGGAGTGGTTTATCTTGAAAAAGAAGATATGGATTTAATGAATATAAAAAAAGTAGCTCAAAAAATGTCTACATTATCTCAACATAATAAAAGTCCTGAAGACTTGGTAGTAAAAGAATTAATTTATTATGGAAGAATGCCTCATAAAAAGTGGCTTGAAAGAAGAAATGGTGAGGATGAAAAAATAATAAATTGGGCAATTAACCATACTTCTCTTCAAGGTTATGAAAATAAAAAGGTAATGGAGCTCTCAGGAGGAGAGCGACAAAGAGTATGGATTGCCATGGCTCTAGCGCAAAAGCCTAAAATTTTGTTATTAGATGAGCCTACTACATACCTTGATATATGTCATCAGCTAGAAGTGATGGAACTCATTAAGGAACTTAATAAAAGTTTAAATCTTACAGTGATAATGGTATTACATGATTTAAGTCAAGCAGCTAAATATAGCAATAAGATTGTGGTTATTAAGGATGGAAATTTAGTTGTAGAAGGTAATCCTCATAGAGTTTTAACAGAGGAGCTAATAAAAGAGGTTTATAATGTAGAAACCTGTATAAGAAAAGATATCTTAAATGGAGAATTTATGATACATCCTATTGGGGTATGTAAGGGCTGTGAAAAGAGGTGTAACCATGAAAAATTTTAATTTAGATAAACTGGCAAAATTAAATGAGGTAAATGAAAATGAAGATATAAAATCCTTATCTTATGCAATATTCCCTGGAACTCATTGTCCATTATTTGGAGTGGCAATGATAGCTTCATTTATAGAAGATCTAGTGGTTTTAGTAGCAGGGACACAAGAATGTACTTATTATGCTAAGGACTTTGCCTATCAAAGACAAAAGGGAAAGGATAATTTTTATTCTGTAGTTACTAATAAGAATGATATTACTTTTGGATGCGAAAGAAAAATAAAAGATGTGATTACTGAAATAGATAAAAAATTTAAGCCTAAAGCCATAATGATTGTAAGTACTTGTGTTTTAGAACTTATAGGTGAGGATTTTAAGGCATTAGCAAAGTCTATTGAGAATGAAGTTAATGCAAAGATTTTAGTAGTGCCTACTGAACACTTTAAGTGCAATAGCCATATACCTGGAATGGAAAGAGCACTAGAAGAGATTACAGTACTTATGGAAAAATGTAAAGTAGAAGAAAATAGTGTAAATATTTTAGGCCATAGACAACATGGAGTTGAAAATACAGAGCTCATAAAATTATTAATATCAGAAGGCATCAATATAAATTCTGTTATTCCATCAAAATGTACAATTGAACAGTTAAAAACTGCGCCTAAGGCCAAATTAAATATAGTTACAGATTTTGTAGCTTTACCTATGGCTAAAAAAATGAAAAATAAATTTGGAATGCTTTATGTATATTTTGATAAACATTTATCCTTAGAAAGAATTAAAAATAGCTATAAAAAAATTGAAGAAATTTTATCTATAAATCTATTAGATAAACTTATAGATAAGGAAAAAGAATTAATTTCTCTTATAGAAGAAGCAAGAGAAGTTTTAAAAGGAAAGACTTTTATATATGGTAATACCCCTATGATGGCTCTTGAGGTTTCAAGTTTTTTATGTGACCTAGGGTTGAAACCAATACTTATTCAAGTTAGAGAATTATATGAAAATGATGCCATTTACATGGAGGAAATTAAAAAATATAAATTTAATCCATATATAAGCAAAATAGCTAATATTGCACCTATGCAATATGTATATGACGAGTTAAAACCTAATTTTTATTTGGGACATGAAAACCCTATGAACTTAGTGAAAAGAAATATTGTACAAGTTACCTTAGATGAAGTAACTAAGAAACTAGGGTATGAAATACCTATAGATATTATAAAGAAAATATTATTATGCTATAAACAACAAGATGATATGAAAAAGAAAATGATTGCTATGACTTCAAAAGGAGGTATGAAACATGGAGTTTTATAAGTTTTTTCCTATACCTTCTGATAGAATGGGAACTATTTGGACTTTAAGCTCAATAAAAGATGCTTATGTTATTGAATTTGGTCCAGCAGGTACAACTCATTTTGCAATAGAGGGAATGATGCAGCTTAATGGAGAACATAGAGCAAATATATATACTACTCATATAAATGAGACAGATATTTCTTTTGGAACTCATAAAAGATTAGAAAAAGCAATAATGGAAGTAGATGAAAATTATAATCCTAAGGTTATATTTATAATGGCATCCTCTATATCAGCAATTATAGGGACAGATATAGAAAGTATATGTTATGAAATGCAACCCAAGATACAAGCTAAATTAATTCCTATAACTACGGGGGGATATAACGGAGACCATACCTTAGGGATAGAGAAAACACTTTATATGCTATGCAAGGAAATAGTAAAAGAAACAGAAAATAAAAAAATAAATACCTATAATATTATAGGTAATAATGTGGATATGTTTAACTTTTTATCTGATGCTGAAGAAATTAAATCTATAATGAAGGAAAGTTTTGGGGCTGAAATAAATACAGTTTTTACAGCTTATACGTCTGTTGAAGAAATAGAAAATTCTTCAGAAGGTCAGCTAAATTTAGTACTTAGAGGTGAGGGAATAAAAGCAGCGAAAGCTTTAGAAAAAGAGCATAATATATCTTATTATTATGGAAGACCTTATGGATTAGAAGGGACCGTCGCTTGGATAAGAGGAGTAGAAGAAGTTTTAGGAATAAAGGCAAATGAAAAATATTTAAATAAGAAAATATCACAGATAAGAAAACATTTAATTAGTTATAAATTTATGATTAGGGAAATTGAAAACAAATCTGTGGTACTAGTAGGGGATTACGATGTAATTATAGGATTAGCTTCTTTTATGGAGGAGCTAGGATTAAAAGTAAAAAAACTTATAGTGAAACATAATTTATGTAAAAAAGTCAAAAATTTTATACCTGAAAAATGGAAAGATATAATTGAATTTAATTTAAATGAGGAAGAAATAGAGATTTACTTAAATACTTCTTCAATTTATTTACTGCTAGCTGATGGAGCTACTTTAAAATTAAATCATAAAAGTAAGCTTCAATTTCAAATATCAAATCCTAATCTTCTAAAGCACAGTATTTATCCATATACTCCTTTTGTAGGGTTCAATGGTGCTCTTTATCTAATTCAGTGTCTATTTGAATTAGATAAAATTAAAAATAGTTATTAGTTTTGTTTATAGAGTTTAGTGAAAAATTTTTGTATTATTCACTAAATTCTTTTTTATTATTTACAATGTAACAATGTTATGTTACAATTAAAATACTTCTATATTACATAAAAAGGAAATGAGGGGGCTTTATATCTTATGGGAGCAATTGTAAAAGTTCACAATGTTAAAAAGTATTTTTATAGCAAAAAGAAGAAATTTTTTAGGGTAGTTGAAAAGAAAGAGTTTAAGGCTGTTGATGGGGTCAGTTTTGAGATTAATAAGGGTGAAGTTTTTGGATTATTAGGACCTAATGGGGCAGGTAAAACTACTGTAATAAAAATGATAACAGGCTTATTAAGACCTACCAGTGGACAAATAAAAATTAAAGGTTTAGATGTGGATAAAAACTCAATTGAAGCATTAAGAAATTTAGGAACAGTATTAGCAGGAGATAGAAGCATATACTGGAAACTTACTGCTAGAGAAAATTTAGAATACTTTGGAGCTCTTTATGGATTAAATAAAAAAGAAGCAGCTAAAAGAGCAGATGAAATATTAAAAAAGTTAGGACTAGTTGATAAAGCTGATGAACTAGTAGAAAAGTATTCTACAGGAATGAAGCAAAAGGTTGCTCTTGGAAAAGCATTAATGCCTAATGCTCCTATAGTCCTATTAGATGAACCTACTTTAGGATTAGATCCACAGTCAGCATTAAATCTAAGAGAAATTATCTTAGATATAAAAAATGAAGGAAGAACTGTGCTTTTAACTACTCATTATATGGAGGAAGCTGATTTTTTAAGTGATAGAATTGCAATAATGGATGGGGGAAAAATTATTGCTTTAGATACTCCAGAAAATTTAAAGAGCAGACTAAACGATACTAAATCTATAAAAGTGGAATTGAATAATTGTAGTGAAGAGTTTTTAAAATGTGCAAGAAATATAGAAGAGGTAGATAAAGTTATTTCTACTTATATAGAAGATAAAAGAATCTATGAAATTACTATTCAACATCATAGTGATAATGGAATAATGCAAAACCTTTTAGAATGTATATCTAATAATGGTCTTAAGGTTATTAATATTAATGTACTAGAACCGTCTCTTGAAGATGTGTTTATTCATTTAACAGGGAAAAGTCTTAGGGAGTAGGTGATAGCATGAATAGATTAAGAGTTATTTTTGCCATATTTAAGAAAGATCTTCGACAAACTTTAAGATATTCTACTTGGTATATAAACCTGATAATATGGCCATTAATCATGCCACTGATGTATATATTATCGGCAGTAGGTATGGGAGGTAATGATAGTGAAAGTATGGCTATTTTTGAAAGTGCTACAGGTTCAGATAATGTAGTTAGTTATATAGTTATAGGTACTATGGTATGGATGGCAGTTAATATGATTATGTGGAGTTTTGGAAACTATTTAAGAAATGAACAAAATAAAGGAACTTTAGAATCCACATGGCTTTGCCCTATAAACCGATTTGACATTTTAATTGGCGGGGGATTAATTTCTATGCTGATGCTTATTTTCCAAGCAGTAATTTCTGTACTAGAGTATAAATTGATCTATGGTATTACTTTTACTGGTAATATTTTAGAATGGATAGTACTTTTTCTAATAATTATGCCAGCTACTTTTGGAATAGGAATGTTATTTGCAAGTTTAATATTATGGCTTAAACAAGCCAATGCCACAATAAATGTAATAAGAGGAGCGGTAATGATACTTTGTGGAATAAGCTTTCCTATAACTGTGATGCCAAACTCTTTGCAGTTTTTATCTAAACTATTACCTTTTACTCATGGCATAGAAGCAGCCAGAACAGTTATGGTTACTGGAGGAAATTTAGTTACTGCAAGTAAGAGTATTATGATTTGTTTAGTTCAAGGTGTAATAATATTGATATTAGGTAGAATAGCTTTCGGATTTACTGAAAGAAAAGTAAGAGAAGTAGGTTCTTTAGAAAGATTTTAGGGGGAGAGGTTTATATGGAGAAAATAAAGAGAGGGCTAAATATTTTTAGAGCAGTATTTATAATGCAAATGAAGATATATTTTAGATATCCTATAAATTTTTTTATGACTTTAATTGATCCTATTATATGGCTTGCACCAATTTATTTTATGAGTAAGTGCTTTAGCTTAAATGGAAGGTTTCCTGGCTTTGAAAAATATGCAGGAAACTCTGATTATATGGGATTTGTAATTTTAGGATTTATGGTATCTACTTATGTTTGGACAGTATCATGGAGTATGGGTTTTGCATTAAAAGAAGAAATGACGCAGGGAGTTTTAGAATCAAATTGGAGTGCACCTGTAAGTAGAATAGGACTACTAATAAGTAAAAGTGCTTTTCAATTTTGTGTAGCAACCTTTGAAATTATATTGACAGGAATATCTTGTTACTTTGTATTTGGATTTACTGTAAATGCTAATATATTAAAAGCATTATTGTTTATCATGCCTGGAATTATAGGATTACTTGGACTAGGCTTAGCAATCTCTTCCGCAGTACTATTGTTAAAAGAAGCAAATACAATAATTGACATAGGAAATAACTTAGTTATAGGATTTTCAGGAGGATATTTTCCACTAAAAGTGCTTCCAAAATGGGCATTGTTTATATCTTCGATGATACCATTAACCTATATGTATGATAGTACAAGAGCAATACTTTTAGAGCAAAATTCAATAATGCCACTATCTAAAGAATTTTTACTATTACTATGTTCCATGGTTGGATTTTGCTTAATGGGAGCATTAGTATTTAATACTATAGAAAAAAGATGTAGAACTAAGGGAATACTAGGAACGCATTAATTATCTATCGAAGGGACGGTTCATTAAATTTATTAGATTAGTTAAGACGTAATTTGAAAAATGATGAATTATCCCTTTAATTAATAGTCAGTAAACGGGACTATTGTTAATTTATGAGTCTTTTAGAGAGGTGGTCAAATCATTGGATATAATAACAAATTTATATAATGAATCTAGAAGGTATTGTATATATAATGGTGCTTTTTGGGATAGGCAAGGCTCTGAATTAGGAGAAAAAAATATATATAGGTATAGTAAAACAAAAGAATTTATCCTTTATCAAGCTGAAGAAACAAGTAATGCATCTTTTAGAGAAGAGATTTTAAGAACTATATTAAATGAAATTGAAAAGATAATACCTGAAAACTTTAAAACAATAGAAGAGCTCAAAGAATATATTATATGTACTTCAGAGAATGTAAAAATTGATGAAAAAAAATATATATTTGAACCTTATAAAATTGAAATGAAAAAAGTAATGTATAATGCTATAGAAGACGAAAAAGAAAAATTCAAGAATTTTATAATGGCTTTAGATGAAGAAGAGTTGCAAAATGTTAAACCTTTATTTTATAGAAGAGTTTTCTCTGAGGAAGAAGGTAAAACAATTAAAAAATCTTTAGTTGAGACTTATAAAAAACTTACTTGCAGTAAAAAAGATGTATTATGTGGCAATTGTCTTTATATAGATAAAGAATTACCGCCTCAGATTTTAAGAAATATATTTATTAATCGTGGAATAAAAAAATTATACGAGATACATATAGGTAAAAAAATCTATCATGAGATAGATGTTTCTATCTTTGATCCTTATGATGTAAGTCAAAGTGATAGATATTGGTCATCCTGTGATATGGACTGGGTAATTTTTGCCGATCATGAAGAATCTATATATATTCGTGGTGGCTGGTTAATAGAGGCTATTACTTCAGAGGTCCCTAAGGCTCACAATATGTTAAATGACTATGTGTACAGATAAAAGCATTATAATATTGTTACCGCAGGTAGAACAGTAGTAATATGGGGATTTATATGCTAAATAATAATATTTATTAGTTTTAAAGAGAGGTAGTTAAGGCATTGGATATTATAACAAATTTACATAATGAATGTAGAAGATACTGTATGTATCATAGTTCCTTTTGGTATAAAGAATATTTTTATTTATTTAACAGAGTTGAATATAGAGATTATAAAACAAAGATGTATGCTGAGTATGAACTTGAAGCATTAAATAATGCATTGGCTAGAGAGAAAATTCTAAGTAGTATATTAAAGGAAATTGAAAAAACTGTACCAGAAGATTTTAAAACAACAGAGGAATTAAAAAGATATATTATGTATTCTTGTGAAAATGTGCATATTGATGTAGATAAATACTGTATGGAGTCTTATTCATTTGAAAAGGAAGAAATAATTTATGGAGCTATAGAAGATGAAAAGAAAGAGTTTAAGGATTTTGTAATATCTTTAAATGAAAAAAGGCTAAAATATGTGAAGCCTTTATTTTACAGAAGAGTTTTAGGGGAGGAAGAGGGTATTAGAATAAAAAATTGTTTGTTAGAAGCTCGTAGAAAATTTCGTAAAGCTGAAAATGATTCACTATTTGGTGATTATTTTTTTATAGATAAAAAAGTCTCACCTCAGATTTTAAGAAATATACTTGTAAGTCATGAAATAAAAAAATTATATGAAATAGATACTTCTAAGGAAGTTTATCTTGAAATAGATGTTTCTATTTTCAATCCCTATGGAAAAATAAGCAGAGAAGATACTTCTATTTTTAATCCTTATGAGAAGATAAATAGAGAAAAAATTTTCTCATCTAATGCTATGGATTGGGTATTTTATGCTGATCATGAAGATTATGTACGTATTGATGGCAAGTGGCTGATAGATGATATTATTTCAGAAGTTCCAGAAGTGCAGAATATGTTAAACGAATATATTTATAAATAGAATATCTCTACTATAGATATTCTAATTTAAGGAACACATATTGCAGAAGAAAATACAGTAGTTTTTTAAAATTTTCTACTGTTTTAGTTATTTTTAAGCTATAGCAAAGGGACGGTTCATTAGATTTATTAGATTAGTTAATATATAATCTAATAAATAGCGAACCGTCCCTTTGATTTAATTAAATTTAGCTTATTACCTCATAGATTTGTCAATAATTATAACAAACTATAATTATTGGAGGAATTTTTACATGGCGAGAAAGGCAAGAGAATTATGCGATACAGGAATATATCATGTTATGACGAGAAGTTTTCCAAAGAAACTTTTATTTTATAATGATAAAGATAAAGAAGTTATGCTAAAAATTTTAAGAAAACTGCAGATAGAAGAAAATTTTAAAATATATGCTTATTGTTTAATGGATAATCATACACATTTTCTAATTGACATTAATGGTGGAGAATTAGGAAAAGTTATGAAAAAATTTAATTTAAGATATGGAGGATACCTTAGAAAAAGCAAAAAACATGAGGGGCCTGTGTTTAGGGATAGATATAAAAGTAAACCTATAAAAAATGATACTTATTTAATAGAAGTTTCAAAATATATACATAGAAATGCAGTGGATATTATAGGGTATAAAGATAAGCCGGAAACTTATGAGTTCTCTAGTTTATCACTATACTTAGGACTTAAAAAAGATAAATTCATAATATGTGATGAAGCCTTTATTATGAGATTATTTGGTAAAACACAGAAAAATGCAAGAGAAAATTATTATAAGACTATGTTTAAGATAACAAATGAAAGAATTAAAGAAATAGAATTTGAGGTTGAAAGATCTGAATATAGAAGTGAGAAGGTAATTTTACTTAGAAATTTAAGTGATGAACAAATACGAAATTTTATATGTAAGAAAACAAATACAAAAGAAATAGAACTTAATCTAAAGTATAGAAGAAAAAGTCGAAAAGCTAAGGCACTATATGTAGTATTTCTAATACAATTTGCAGGTAAGAGGGCTAAGGAGATATGTAGTTTAATAGGAAATGTGACACAATCTAATATATCTAAACTTTGCAGCGATGGTATTGAATTAATTTTAAAAGATAAATTTCATAAAAATTTATTAGATGAATTTATAGAAATGAATAGTAAAGCAATAGCATGTTAAGAGAGTAATAAAAGAAAAAATAAAAAATTATTTTAGAAAATAGTTTTTAATCTTCTTACTGGACAAGCTATCAAGATTATAAAAAATTGTGCCAAATTTTAATTATTATATACTAGAATAATTAACTTGCAATAAAAAATAATATGTAAAAAGGGACGGTTCATTATTTTTTGACATTATTTATTAATACATTTCAATATATAATGAACCGTCCCCTGCACTATAAATAATTGCATTGTTTATCAGCAAGATGAAACCTGCAAATGGAGCAGTTGTATACTGGTAATTGAAAATATATGGTATAATTCTCATATATTAACTTATTGTGTTAGCTAAACATAATTATTACAAAATGCTGTATTTTAAAATAAATGTTGGAGATTGAATACAATGAAAGGTTAGTTAAGCTTCTATGCTAATATATTTAAACATAGTATATAAATAATTGCTGTAAAAATTTTTTGATATATAAGTAGAGGATTATTTGTATATAAGAATTATATTAAAAGATAAGGGTGAAATTATGAAAAACAATATATTAAGTAGCGTTCCAACGTTAGAAGAGGCAAAGTTAATTTTAAAAGAAGCAGAGGGGTTAAACCCAGGTCCGTGGGTAGAACACTCTAAATATACTGGACAAGCTGCTAGATTAATAGCGGAAAATATAGAAGGTTTAAATTCAGAAGTTGCAGAAGTATTAGGAATGCTTCATGATATTGGAAGAAGAGTAGGAGTATATAAAATAAGACATAGTATAGACGGATATAATTATGCTATGGAAAAAGGGTATAGTTTATTAGCAAGGGTTTGTATTACACATTCTTTTCCTTATAAAAATATAAATATAATTTTGGATGAGTGGGATAGTACTGAAGAGAATTTTAATTTTCTTAAAAAATATTTGGAAGAAGTAGAATTTGATGATTATGATAAATTAATACAACTGTGTGATGCATTAGCTTTGCCAAGTGGATTTTGTCTTTTAGAAAAAAGGATGGTTGATGTAGCTTTAAGATATGGAGTGAATGAACTTACAATACCAAAATGGAAAGCTACTTTTCAATTAAAAGATTACTTTGAAGAAAAAATGAATAAATCCATTTATAATGTATTGCCCAATATAGCTCAGAATACATTTAAATAATATTAAAAAATATATAAACTTTGTAGTTGTTTTAATCTCTTAGGGACGGTTCATTGAAAAATATATATTTAAATAGATAAAGGATAATATATTAAAAGAAGAATGAACCGTCCCCTTGCATATTAAGATTACTGCTAGAAAAATGATTAATTTAGTTAATATATAAGGGATAGTTGATAAAAATATATGAAGTAATATTATGTAATTCCTAAAAAAGAATGAACCGTCCCTTTATGGGGATTTGAAAGGGGAGGCTATATATGAAGGTGAGAAAAGCTATAATTCTTGCAGGGGGATTCGGAACAAGATTATTGCCAGCTACTAAGACCATTCCTAAGGAAATGATTAATTTAGTTGATAAACCAGCTATACAATATTTAGTAGAAGAGTGTGTGAACTCAGGGGTAGAAGAAGTGTTAATAGTTACATCTAGAAATAAATCCTCTATTGAAGATTGGTTTGATAATTCCCCTGAATTAGAGAGTTTCCTAACTGAAAAAAATAAAATTAATCAGTTAGAAGAAATCAAAAATATCAAAAGTAAGGCTAATATATATTTTATAAGACAAAAAGAACCACTAGGAACAGGACATGCTGTGCTATGTGGCAAAAGTTTTATAGGAGATGAGCCTTTTGCAGTTATTTTAGGTGATGATATTATTTATTCAGAAAATCCATCTATTAATCAGTTAATAGATGTTTATAAAAGAAATAATTCTTCTGTATTAGGTATTAGGGAAGTTGAAAAATCAGAAGTTAATAAGTATGGAATAGTTGAATTAAATAAAATAAATGAACAGGACTTTAAAGTATCAAGTATTATAGAAAAGCCTAAAATTGAGGAATCACCATCAAATATGGCAGTCATAGGAAGGTATATTCTAACGCCTAAAATATTTAAATGTTTAGAGAAGGTAGAATTTAATATTGGTGGAGAAATTGAACTTACAGAAGCCATTAAAAAATTAATGATAGAGAAAGAAGTTCATGCTTGTAAGATTGAAGGCAAAATATATGACTTAGGAGATAAGCTAGGATATCTAAAAGCTACCACTGAATATGCTCTACGACATACTTTATTAAAAAATGATTATAAAGATTATTTAATAGAATTAATTAAAGAAATAGATCTCCATTAATTAAAGAAGAATAGGAGAAATTTTATGAATATAAAAGATTTATTAATTAAAATAGACTATGATATTTTAAAAGGCAATGATAATGCGGAAGTATGTGAAATTGCTTATGATTCAAGAAGAGTTACAAAGAAAAATTCATTATTTGTATGTATAGAAGGATTTAAGGAGGATGGCCATAAATTTATAGATGATGCTATTAAGAATGGTGCTACTTCTATATTAGTTGAAAAGGAAATAAAGATAAACTCTGAAAATGCAAATGTAATTAAGGTTAAAAATGCAAGAAAAGTATTATCTAAGATATCGAGTGCATTTTATAATGAGCCATCAAAAGAATTAAATTTAGTTGGAATAACTGGCACTAATGGGAAGACTTCAGTATCTATTATCATTTCTAATATATTGGAAAATCTAGGCCGTAAAGTTGGTACAATTGGTATTATTGATAATAGAATAGGAAATAAAATTTTAGAAGTAGAAAAGAATACGCCTACAACACCGGAATCTTTGGAACTTCAAATGCTACTTAGAAAAATGTCAGAGGAAAAAGTTCAAGATGTAATTATGGAAGTTTCCTCAATGGCATTAGAATTATATCGGGTAGATAATTGCATATTTGATATAGGGGTTTTTACAAATTTAAGCCAAGATCATTTAGATGACCATAAAACTATGGAAAATTATAAAAATGCAAAACTAAAGTTATTTACAAAATGTAAATATGCTGTAGTAAATATAGATGATAGTGTATCAAAAGATATAATAAATACTGCTACAGCTAAAATATTTACCTATGGAATTAATAATAGTGCAGATTTAATGGCAAATGATATAAGGTTATCTCCTGATGGAGCAAGATTTAAAATAAGTTTTAATAGTGAAGAAAAAGAGGTAGTTATTAAAATTCCAGGTTTATTTAGTGTTTATAACTCTTTAGCAGCTATTGCAGTTTGTCTTCATTTAGGATTAATACTTGATGATATAATTTTAGCACTACAAGATATAAAAACTATAAGGGGGAGGGCAGAAGCAATAAATACAGAAGATGGATATACTGTAATTGTTGATTATGCACATAGTCCAGATGCATTAAAGAATATTTTAACTACTGTTAAGGGTTTCGTAAGAGGTAAAGTTATTACAGTATTTGGCTGTGGTGGTGATAGAGACAAAACTAAACGTCCTATAATGGGAAAAATAGCAGGCGAAAATTCGCAATTTTGTATAATAACATCTGACAATCCTAGAACAGAGGAACCATTACAAATTCTTTATAATATTGAAGATGGAATAAAAGAAACTCAATGTTCATATAAAAAAATTTTAGATAGAAAAGAAGCTATATATTTTGCAATGGATAATGCAAAATTAGGAGATGTAATTGTTATAGCAGGAAAAGGTCATGAAACTTATCAAATTTTAAAGGATAGAACTATCAAGTTTGATGATATGGAGGTGGTAAAAGAATATTTAAAGAAAAAAGTTAGCGCTGAATAAAAATTTAAAGCTGTGAAATTAGATTTTAAAAAATGTTAGATATAAATTAATATGATAAAATGGGGAATTTAGGGTATGGGAGAGTTAAAAATATTTATTAATAATAATCCAAAATTTAAAACTACAATAGAAAGTATAGTAAAAGAAGAGGTTTGGGATATAGATAATAGCCCATATATAAAAGTAAATGGAGAAGGCTTTGAAGATGGGCAAAAGAATATTGAAGTATATTGTGATGATAAACTTTTAATGGAAGGTATTGTTTTAGTGAAAAAAAGTACTTTTAATTTAAAAGTTGATTTAAAAGAAACATTCAAAAGTATGACTAATATTAAGGTAATTATAGATAGAGAAGAATACAATATTCCAGTACAGTTAAAAAGACTTTATGGAAGAGTTACTTACTTTGATGGGACACCAGTAAAGAATCCAATAGCTTTAACTAATAATGATATTAAAGTTATAGGAAATGAAGAAGGATACTATGAGATATGTTTAGCTGAGAAAGAGGAGTATATAGCAATATTTAATGAAGATTATTCTAAAGAAGCCTTAGAATGCTGGCTATATGATGTTAATTTAATTGAGGATATGGAATTAAATGTGAGTATAGATAAATTTGAAATTTATAGATTACACGGATGGTATGGTGAACATAGTGTTAATATACATTTTGTTCCAATGTCTTTAACAAAAGTACTAGAAAATATGAAATATATAAGTAATGAATCGAGTAAAAATGATGATATTTGGCCACAAGTAAGTGAAGAAGATATAAAAGTTTATATAGGCAATATAGAACAAAAAATAGTTGCGTTTAAAGAAGTTGAAGACTTTTTATACTATGAAAATAACGGAAAGACTAGCAGACAAGCCTATTTAATTAGTATTGCAAAAGAAACTATTGTTAATGATGTTATAAAAGTTGTCATTAGTAATAAAACATTGAAAGATAATAAAGAAATAATCGAAAAAGGTGAAAGTTATTATTTTGGATTTTTAAGATAAAGAAATATCTATTAAAAAATCTAAATTTATATAATCATTATAAAAAACATAATTTTAGGGAGAATAAGAGATGGCTATAAGAGAAATTTTATTATTAGGTAATGAAAAATTGTACCAAGTATCAGATGAAGTGAGAAGAGAAGAATTAGAAGAAGTGAAAAAAATATCTGAAGACTTGCACGATACTTTAATAGATTTTAGAAAAAAATATAAATGTGGAAGAGCAATAGCAGCACCACAAATTGATGTATTTAAAAGAATCATTTATATGTATATTGATAAACCAGTAGTATTTATTAATCCTAAACTGCAGTTTGTTGATGAAGAAAAATTTGAACTTTGGGATGATTGTATGAGTTTTCCAAAACTAAAGGTTAAAGTTTCAAGATATAAAAAATGTAAAATTTGTTATAAAGATTTATTATGGAATGATTGTGAAATGTTGCTTTCTGATGATTTATCAGAATTGTTACAACATGAATATGATCATTTAGATGGAATACTAGCAGTGCAAAGGGCAATTAATGATAAATCACTCAAGATGGAAATATAGATTATGGCATTTAAAATAATTCACAGTTACTTTAATGAGTTTAAAATATCATTTGTACTATTAAAATTTTGTTCCTAAATATATTT
Source organism: Clostridium argentinense CDC 2741 (assembly GCF_000816675.1). GTDB lineage: Bacteria > Bacillota > Clostridia > Clostridiales > Clostridiaceae > Clostridium_J > Clostridium_J argentinense. The sequence continues at coordinate 421,168 of NZ_AYSO01000020.1, forward strand.
TCTTAGTAATTCTTTCCACATATTTGACATAAAAAGCACTTCCTCTTTATAATAATTTCGTATTTTAATTATTTTAGAGAAGGAGTGCTTTTTATTAAGTTTACACAAAATTATTTACATATTAGAAATTGTTATCATTTTATACATTATATCATCTTATATAAAATTAGTAAAAAAGGGATATTTGTTATTTTATCCATTTTAAATTATCATGGATTTCCTTATCATCATATATAACATTATACACACATTGTCCATTTTCAATCACAATAATATTTGAATCATTTTTTATACAAGTATTTCTATGAGTAATTACAAGTGCTGTTATATTTTCACTTTTAATCAATTCATAAATAGTATCATAAACTTTATTTTCTGATATCATATCTAAATTAGAACTAATTTCATCTAATAACATTATTTTAGATTTTTTTAATAATGCCATGGCTATTGAGATTCTTTGTTTTTCACCACTAGATAAATTCGCTCCATTTTCAACTATATCTGTATCTAGTCCTTTTTCTAAATTACTTACAAATTTTTTTAAGCCAGCTTTTTCTAAGGCAAAAATAATTTCTTGATCTTTAGAATTAGGATTAGATAATAATAAATTTTCTCTTAGTGTTCCAGAAAATAAAGTTAAATTTTGAGTAACAATGGATATGTTTTTCCTTAAAGATTGTAAAGGAATACTATTTATATTTTTGCCATTTATTTTTATATAGCCATCATTAACATAATACATTCTTAACAATAAATCAAATATTGTAGATTTACCGGCTCCACTAGGACCAATTATAAATAGAATTGAACCTCTTTTAGCTTCAAAACTTAATTCATTAAGTATTGGTTTATTGGCATTAGGATATTTAAAGATAACATTTTCAAATTCTATTGGCCCTTCAATTGTTTGCATATTATCTTTTTCATCATTTACATATTCGTTAGGTAATGATAAATACTCAAATGTTTTTTCATGCTCAGAAAATTGTTTATTAAACTTAAAATTTGTTGATGAAATTTCATTTATCAAATTTTGAAATTTAGGTAAATAAGTTATATAAGCAACAAGACTACCTATTGTAAATACAAAATCAGAATTAATAACTTGTATAGCACATAGTGAAAAAGAAATACCTAAAAATAATGTGGATATAAATTGTGTAGACCAATCACCATATAAATTTTCAATGGCAACAGTTTTTCCCCATAATTTCATAATTAAAGTATTGAAATCACTTAATTTTCTAACCATAATATTTTCACTACAAGTTGTTTTTATTAATTTTATACCATTAAACGACTCTGTTATTACTTGGTTACTTTTTGCATTATAAGACATTATAGCCTTTGCATATTCTTTTAATTTTTTTCCTAGAAAAGTAATCGGAATAATTACTAATGGTATATATAATAGCTGAAAAATAGTTATCTTATAGTTTATAGACCATAAAATTATAAAGATTGTTGTTATTATAATAATATTGCATATAATTGATGGAATATCCATAAGCCAAAAAAATACAAATTCAGTAACATCTTTACTACAATAAGTTGCTAATTCCGCACTTTTATTTTTTATAAAAAAGTTTATTGGTTGCTTTAGAAGATTTTCAAATAATTTTTTTTTAATTTCAAAACTAAATTTCTTAATTTTTAAATTAAGTGTATATCTATATAACGCGTTAAGTAAAGTGCATAATATTGGTATTATACAAAATATAATTATACTTAAATATGTTGATTTTAAATTTTTATTAGGAATATAATCGTCAATTATTCGTTTCATAATTATAGGTGGTATTAAAGATAATAATTTTATAAAAGATAATACTATACATGATATTACACCAAAAAACCAATATTTCTTTATTTCATCATACATAGCTTTTTGAGCACAACTTTTTATAACCACAATGATACCTCATCTCATAATAAAATTTATACTTTCTAAACTAATATTTCTAAATGCCTCATATCTTGAATAAAAGAATGAACATCTTTCTTTATTTGAGTTTCAAATTCTTTTCCAAATTGATTTACTAAATTTATAATTATATTATCTATATCATATTTCTTAGAAAGAAGATCAAATATCATTGCTCCATTTTTATCTAAAACAATAGTTTTATTATTTTTATTATCAATAATATTAATTCCTGTATTAGTATAACTCCAACATATCTCCTTTGAAATCATATTATCACTCCTAATTATTTAATTTTATCTACAATTAAATGTTTTGAAATCGTTTTTTCGCAAGTTTCAGTTGATGGATTAAAGATGTTATTTGTATCTTCAATATTTTTAGCGAGACACATGTTACAAGAAGAATTATATTCGCATGAAAAACATTTATTAAATTTTTCTTTAGAAAAACTTCTGATAATTTTTAATGCTTTTGAATTTTTCCATATATCTTTAAATGAATCTTCAAGAATATTCCCAACTGGTACATTTAAAAATGAACATGGATAAACATCACCATTGTAAGTAATACATACTGTAGACCTTCCTGCTGAACATAAAAAAGATCTATTAGTTGTATGTTTATTGGTAAAATTATTGAGGATGTTAGGATATTCTTTAATAATCATTTGTTCTTGAGCTAATGATGGTTTAATTTTATTAATATTGATTTTTCCAGGAAGCAAAGAATTAAATGCTATTTGATTTGAATCTACTCCAATAGATTCAAAATATTCATGTATATGACTCAATTCTTCAATATTATATTTAGTAACGGTAACAGCTATTCCAATATTAACATTATTATCAATTAATTTTTTTATATTTTTCAATTTTTCATTAATATTTATTTCTGTTTTTCCAAATAATTTTTTATAAATTAAATCATTCAAAGAATGAAAACTTATAGTAATATGGGAAAGTTTTAAATTAATAAACTCATTTATAAGTTCATCATTTAAAAGATGACCATTAGTAACCATAGATATATCAAATCCAAGACTTTTACCATATTTTAATATTTCAATCAAATCATTTCTTAATAAAGGTTCTCCACCGGAGATTCCTATATACATTGTGCCAAGCGATTTTAAATCGTCAAATAAGTTCTTAAAAGCTTTTAAGAACTTATTTGATTTTTAGTTTTAACACTATGATTACCCTGAAAACAAAATACGCAATTACAATCACATGCGTTTGTTATGTCCAATTGTACATATAATGGTATTTCATTATTTATTGCCATATCATGCATTAATCCTTGAACGTCATATTTTTCTTTATGATACCTTATCATATTTTTACTCCTTTTCGTGTTTTTGGCTCCATTAGGTTATATGAAAATAAATTTTTAAAATTAAGAAAATATAATAGGTTTGCTTAAATACTGTATCTACTAATAAATGAGAGAAAAGTACTAAATGAAAAATTTCTAGTTGCCATAATTTTAATAGGCAATTTAGTCTAAAATATCAATTCAAAAAGTACAAAAATTAAACTATATATAGATATACTAGTGCTAAAATTAATATATATGAAAATAATTGATATTTTTTAATATCACAATTAAAACTATTGAATTCACAATGCAAAATTCATAATTATGGATATTTTTTAGCAGAAACTGAGAAGTTTAGAATTGATTTGTTTCTGAAGTGATGTAATTGCTTTTATTAAAAAATCTATTTAAAAAAATTAGTTTCAACTTTAATTTTGAATTGTGTATTACTTTAAGGAATATATACAGTTAAAATCATAACCGAGAATATAGTATATATTACTATAATACAATTTAGTAATAATCTAGAACTAAATTTGTTATTTTATTATGTTTAACGTAGCCCAATATTTTTGATTAACCTACAAAATTAGTTTTATTGAGAGCTTATTGTATATAATATAAACTTATATGTTAAAAAACAAAAAAATTAATATTATATACAAATATATTTTTGATATAGCTTGTCTGATTTATAAGCTTATAAAATATCTAATAATAATTTTTTCTTTATTAACAACAAGAACCTCTATTACAAACTACAACATTATCAGCATTATATGCTATAACATTATCGAATACATCAATCTCTGGTGTTTTCCACATAAAATCACCTCCAATTTAGATTTAATAATATTTGTTTTGACAAGCTATATCAAATATATAAGTAAATGATATCTCACAATAATGAATATATCAACAATTTATGGGAATATTAACAAAAAATACAAAGTTCGGAATATTGAAAATAATTTTAATGTTATATTTGTGATTATAAAGCAAAATGTTATATATTATGGAAAAAAATGCTGTGATTATGGCAAACACTATGGTTATAAAAAAATTATATTAGTTCTTAAGCGCAAATATTGCTTGAAGATAAATGTGTATAGATTGATGGAGTATTAATGATGATACGGAAGTCTAAAGAGCATGAGCCAGTTACAAGATATAAATATATTTATGAGAATCACTTAGTTAAACAATCTAATCAACTTTTGGGGATGGATACAAAGTATGCCTATTAATAATTATTTTGACATATTTGAGATAAAAAGACTCCTTCTTATAATAATTTAGTATTTTAATTAGTTCCAAGAAGGAGTACTTTTTATTAAGTTTATACAGAATTATTTACATACCCAAATTATAGACTATTTTAGTTCCATTATAGTTTCTTTTTTACCTTGTAGATGGTTTAAATATCTAGATAGTGTAAAGAAATAGTCAGATAATCTATTTATATATTTATAGCTATCACCTACATCTATATTTCTCTCGTGAATTAGTTCAACGAAAGCTCTTTCAGCTCTTCTAGTTATAGCTCTTGCTACGTGTGCATAAGTCCCTTCAGGAGAGCCACTGTATAGAATAAAGTGAGTTTGTGGTGGCATTGAATTAGTCATTTTATCAATAGCTTCTTCAAGAGCAGTAACATCTTCTGATTTAATTTTAGGTTCTTTAAATTCTAAGGAAATTTCCACACCAGTTACATAAAGTTTATGTTGAATTTCTGCTAAAAAAGTTGAAATTTCTTTTTTAGCAGAAGGTTTAATATTTTGATTTAGGCAAAGTATAGAATTTAAATATCCTACATGACTGTTTAATTCATCTATATGTCCTTGGACATCAATTAACAAATCACATTTTAATAGCCTATTTCCAGCTAGGTTAGAAGTTGAGCCTTTGTCTCCACCTTTTGTATAAATACCCATAGTTATCACCTCTGAAATTATATATTTATATTGTTAATCTATTTTAGTATGTATTTAATTATATCTCAATTATACACTAAATTGTAGAGGAGAGAAAGATTATTAGTTGATAAAGGTAATTAGCTAAATTGAATGATTATTGTTAAATATTTTAAATAGTAAATGGAATATTAAAAAGGATTGGTATTTAAATACCAATCCTATAGAATTATAAATTATTTATAATATATAAAATTTTATTACTTAATCTTAGAAGGAGTATTATTAGCAAACGCTATCTTGCTTTAATAGAAGCAAGATTATAATATGGAGAAAAGAAGTAATAAAGAAAGTAGGTCATCGCCTTCATTACCAAAATCGCCAAAATCACTACTCCAATCGTCTCTTCTACAACGTCTTCTGCAACATCTTCTACAACATCTTTCGCATCTTCTTCTGCAGTCTCTTCTACATCTTCTTCCGCTATCCCAGCTGTCATCTAAACCAAAAGATCCAAATAAATCTTGATTACTCATTATTAATTCCCCCAACTAATTTATAATTATTATCTTTAATGTTAAATTTATGAATGGCTTGTCCATTTATAATTACTCCTACTCATAATATATAGATATTATGAAAAATTGTGATTAAAAATATATATATAATAAAAAACTAGATTAATATACAATTAAGATATTATATATAATGGAGATAATTATCACGTAATTAATAAAAAGAAAGGATGTGATAAATTCATATCCTTTCTCTGTAAAAGGGGCTTAATTATATGAATAATATAAATTTATAAATATTTAAGTGAAATATTTGTAAGTTTAATTTTCGATTAATTAACATTTATACTTCAATAGAATTAAATAAAGGTTATTGAAGTTTTAAATAAAAGCTATTACCTTTTATAGTAAAACCATTCTTTTTATAAAAATTTATCCTATCATCACTAATATCTCCTTCAGAAATAGAATTACTCCTACTATAAAGCATTTGAGTTTTAAATTCTTTGCTTAAAGATAAATTCCCTTCTTTGAGTTTTTTATCTAATATATGGTTAAGTTCAGGGATTAAAGTTTTAATTAAATATTGAAGTGCTGTTGCGCCCCTATCTGAATCTTTTTCCTTTCCAATTTCTAAAGTTTTAAGTTCAAGTACGGAAGTAAAGTTATTGCTATATCCTAAAGTCATTTGAAGGTAGTTTCCTTTTTGTGATAAAGATTTATACTCGCCATAAAAACCATAAATTTTAAAATTATTTGTAGTATATGAAAAGTCCGGTGAATTTATATGGCAAAAAAATGCTATAGGACTTCCCTTTTTATCCTTAGAGAAGTGAAAGTATGGTCTTTCTACATTTGAGTAATCGATCTTACAATCCTTTAAAAATTTATTTAAATCCTTTACTACGTTCATATATCTATTATAGTTTTTACAATTATTTTCTATATTTTGAATTATTTTATTGCTTATAAATAACTGCTCTATAATAGTATCTTCACTAGGATAGTCGATATTTGCTAGATGAATGCTATCTAAAATTTCTTTAGATACGATGTCTTCTAGAGAAATATAAGAAAGATCACTACATAGTATTTCATCTATATATTTACAGTTTAAGCATAAATATTTAAATCTATTTAATTTAATAGAGGTTTCAATTTTTGCATTTTCTAATATTCTATTATATTCCTTTAAAGTGTCTAAGGTTTTTTCAGTGCTATTTTTACTTATGACTGATAAAAATATATGTTTAAAAGAATACTTCATAAAAACGCTCCTTTCAAAATGGAGATATCGTTAGATTATATGAAGTATAAAGGTCTAATTATTCTTATTTTAGATAAATTTTATAATCATAAATTTTAACTTTATAGAATATATTTATATATTAGAAATTTTATGGAGGAAATGAACTTGATTATAAAATTAAATGAAAGCCATAATGAAAAGTTAGAAGAATTTCTAAACAAAAATAAAGAAATTAATGTTTGTATTATAGGATGTTTAGAAAGATTTGGTTTTGATGATAGATTACAAGAGATATGGGCTGAATTTGATGAAGATTATAATTATATAGCCATACTATTAAGACACAATACTCAATTTTATTTTCACTCTGTAATAGAAGATTATGATGCAAAAGGTTTTTGTGAAATTATAAATGATTATAAGGAAAAAGAGCAAATCTGGGGAGAACTTATTTCTATAACTAAGTTATTATCCATATTGACTTATGATAAAGTAAAGTTTAATCAATTTGCATATTTAGATAATTTATTATTAATAAAAGAAAATACTTCAGTAATAAAAGCAAATTTAGAGGATGCAGAAGAAATTTATAGTCTTAGAAAGACTATAGAAGAATTTAATGATTTTAAAACATCACCTGCTAGCATTAAAGCAGCAATTAATAGCGGCTTTGGAAGAGTATATTGTATTAAGGAAAATAATAAAATCGTGGCTTCTGCAGCAACTACAGCAGAAAGTAAAGAATTAGCAATGATAGTTTCTGTTATGACCCACAATAATCATAGAAATAATGGTTACGCAATGAGTTGTGTCTATAAGATATGTAAGGATCTTATAGATGAAGGAAGGACTCCCTGCTTATTTTATGATAATCCTAAAGCAAAAAACATATATAAAAACTTAGGATTTGAGGATATAGCAGTATGGGTTATAGTTAATTTTTAAAGATGTATTTATTGAATAAACCACATTTTTCATTTTTTTATGAAAAATGTGGTTTTTGATGTTGACAAACCCAAAATTAACAAATATAATATAAATAGATGGTAATGATAATCATTTTCAGTTAAATGTGATTTTCGTAAAGGGAGTGTTATTATGAATAAAGTTTCAATAATTTATTGGAGCGGTACAGGAAATACAGAATCTATGGCTAACTTCATTGCAGAAGGTGCTAAAAGTGAAGGAGCAGAAGTTGAAGTAAAAGCTGTTTCAAATGCAGCTGCTAGTGATATAGATAGTGCAGATGTGATTGCTTTAGGATGTCCTTCAATGGGAGATGAAGTTTTAGAAGAATCAGAAATGGAACCTTTTATTGAATCAATAGAAACTGCTGTAAAAGGAAAAAAAATAGCCCTGTTTGGTTCATACGGATGGGGAGATGGAAAATGGATGAGAGACTGGGAAGAAAGAATGACTGGTTATGGTGCAATTGTGATAAATGAAGGATTAATTGCTAACTATACACCAGATTCAGATAAAGAACAAGAGTGTTTAGATCTTGGTAAAGAATTAGCAAAGTAGTTTTAACATCATCAAAATATTAAGGGAGTGATTACAGTGAAGTTAGCAGTTAAAGCTTTTAGAGAGAAAATAAATACTTTAAATGATGTGGAATATATGTTTAATGTGATAGCCTATAACATTGCCCCTACAATTAAAGGGCTTAAGGCTGCTACCACTGTAACCCTATGTAATCATGATAAAAACATGTGTAATAACTGGAAAAGTTATAAGCATGAATTATTAAATAGATTAAAGGTGAAAGCCTTTGAATTAAAAGAAACAAATAATGCAGTAGTAGTGCTGTTTTATAATGAAGAATTATTAAATAATAGATTACAAGATAAAAGAGTTACAAATTTCTTAGCACAGTTTGGTTATGAACCAAATATGGCTATAGCTGAAAAGCTAGAAGTATTGAAAAAAAGATATGATGTTTCAATTTGTCCTCATGAAATGGGAATATTTTTAGGATTTCCACTACAGGATGTACAAACATTTATAGAAAGTCCACATAAGGAATGTTTACTTTGTGGATATTGGAAAGTGTATTATGATAAAGACTCTGCCTTACAAACTTTTAAATACTTTGATGAAGCAAAACTAGAAATAGTAAATAGTATTTGTCAGGGTAAAAAACTATTCGAGGCTATAGACGTATTATCTATAGCCTCATAGGAAAATCGGTAAAACAATCTTCTTTAAATATATAATATTTTTTAGTACATGATATACAAACAAACTTATAAAATCCACAGTTTTATCTAGAAATTAGTTAAAGCTGTGGATTTTATTTTAAATAAATTAAAAGGTATAAATAGGTTTCAATTAAAATCTTATTTAGTAGGTTAAGCAGCTATATTATGGACTTATATGAATTATAGAGGGAATTTGAAAAGTTTGTAGAAATATAATGTAAGTTTTATAAATTATATTTTGAATATAATTTAAATAGAAATTAAATGAAATTATAGTTAATCCTATAAAAATAATATATTAAAATAAAGGGTAATTAATATGGCTATAAAAGTGTAAGGTGGGTAAGGATATGGTATTGCTTAAAGCCGCTAATTACGGTTAAAAAATAATAATAGCTACATATAAAGAGGCTTTATGTGAAAACTGGAAAGTAATAGTAGGATATAATAAGTGAAATACTAGTAATACTTTATTATAAGAGCTTAGTAGAAAATATTCATGATAATAAAAAGGAGTTAGTTTTTTTAGAGGCTGTTAAATTAACGAAAATAAAAAAGTTGAAAGTATAGAGAATAAGAAAATTTATTATTATAAAATATCCACTTCTTTATGAAGTTCGTATGCACTTTACAATATAATTAGCGATGAAAAATTTAAAGATTCTATTAAAGAATTTATAAATGAATATAAAGAAAAAATGTAGGTTTTAATATATTTAAGAACTTTATGGAAGAGAAAATAGAAATGAATTTATCTAAACTTTTTGACGAGTAGGTTTTTGAAATAAAATCCTCTAAATAACTTGCAAATGAATTAAAATTTAATAAAAATTTGAAAAAACATAATAAAAAGGTATAATAAAAGGCAAATTACATTTTAGTTGATATATAATAGAAAAATTTTCAATATATATTTAATTATTTTATATTGTAAAGTTTAATTCTGAGAGTTAATTAAAGTAAGAAACAAATTTAAATTTCACATAGCTTTAAATATATCTTCTTAAAATGTGATTTTTACTAAATATATTAATAAAGATAGGTGATAATATGTCAAAGGAAAGAGCACAAGCAGTTATAATTGAAGAAGATAGCGTGTTACTTGGTATTGGTAAAATTGATGGGCAAATTAGACACTTTTTTATTAGTGGAAAAATACAGGAGGGAGAAACCCCAGAAGAAGCTGTAATTAGAGAACTGAGGGAGGAAGCTAATGTAGATGGGAAAATCATTTTTAATATAGTTGATAATACTTATTTAGTAGATATAGGAAATCAAATTCCGATTTTAGGTTATATTTCTCAAGAAGAGGATGACTTGGAATTTCCGGAAAGGACATTAGAGGATATAAAGTATATCTCACTAGATGATTATGAAAGCTTTAAGGATATAGATATAAAATATTTTATTTTTCTAGAGAAAAAGTGTAAAGCCTTAAATTATTATCCAATATGGTATGAAAAATTAAGAAATTTAATTGAACATTATAAAGTGTAGCTTAATTTTTAATGGTCAATATTTATTAAGAGATTAGAAATTATAAAGGGAATTAATTCTGAGAAATTAATTCCTTTTATTTTGTTACAATATTGTAAGATTAGACTTTTAAAATGTAAGTCTGATGAATGGACTAAAAAATACTATAAATATAAAATTATAGTAGATTGTAAATGAGTAAATTTAATTTATATGTATATGAGGCAGAGTTTTAGGAGGTAATGGAAATGAAAAGTACAAAAAAACTTGTATCTTTAGCAATAGCATCAATGATAATATCAGGAATGCTAGTTGGATGTGGAAATATTACAGGAAGTAAAGCTGATAATTTTAACAGTTTTATAAATTATAAAATAGATGTAAATTTAAATGAAAAAGATCAAACTATAACAGCCAAACAAAATGTCAAATTTAAAAATGTATATAAAGATGAATTAAAAGAGATATCATTTAATGTTTTTGCTGATGCTTATAATAAAAAAGAAACGCAAACTGAAATGTTTAGAAATAGCAATGAAAAGATAGCAAAGGAGAATCCAGATAAAAAGTCTGAAGACTTTTTAGGAGGAATAGATATAAAATCTATTAAAAATAGCGATGGAAAAGAATTAAAGTTTACAAAAGAAAACCAAGTATTAAAGGTAGAATTAGAAAAAGGATTGAAAAACTCAGAAGAAGTTTCTTTTGATATAGAGTTTGATGTAAAAATTCCTTTTGGAATGAATAGATTATCATATTACAATGATGTTTTTTCAGCAGTTCACTGGTATCCAGTAGTTGCAGTATATGATGAAAAAGAAAAGAAGTGGAATGAGATTACTTATAGTAAAGATTTTGAGACAGACTATTTCGAGTCCTCAAATTATGAAGTAAATTTAAATGTTCCTAAAGATTTTAATGTAGGTATTACAGGAACTGAAACGGAAAAAATAGAAGGAGACAGAAAAATAGTTTCAGCTAAGGCTGAAAATACAAGAGAATTTGTTTTCTTTGCTAGTAAAGATTACAAAAAAGCTAGTAAGACTAAAGATGGTATTACTGTGAATATTCATTATTTAAGTGAAGATGAGAAAAAAGATAAATTAATGAATGAATATATAGATGAGGCTTTTAGTGCTATTGAGTTCTTCGGTAAGAAATTTGGTAAGTATCCATATAAGGAATTCGATATATTTGAATCATATGTTGAAGGAGTTGCTATAGAATATACAGGAGCAATACAATTAGGGAGATTCAATGTAGATGGAAATAATCCTAAAAAGAACTCAGTGTTTATTCATGAAATAGCTCACCAATGGTTCCATGGTATTATTGGAAATAATTCAGAGACAGAGTCTTTCTTAGATGAAGGCTTTGCAGACTTTTCAACATACTATTATTTAGATAAGACTCAAGGTAGTGAAAATGGATTTGAAAGTATGTTACTTTATGAGAGTGGTCCAGCAAATAAAAAAATTACCTCTACTAATAAAGAAGTTGATGGAATGTCTAACCAAGTTTATTATGACAGAGGAAGAACAGCAATATATGAACTTTATAAAAAAGTTGGTGAAGAAAAATTTGATAAGCTTATGCAAACCTATTTCGATAAATATAAGTTTAAAAACTCTACTATAAAAGGATTAATAGAAACAATAGAAGAGGTTTGTGGTAAAGATGTGGCAGACCATTTTAATGATATAATAAACGACCCTAATTTTGATTTAAGTGATGAATATAAATTATCACCAGAAAGACAGGCAGAATTACAAGCTAAAAGTATAAAAGAATTATACTACAGTCTATTTCAAATGGAAAGTACTCCAGAACTTTCTTTAGCTAGAATTATGCATAGAAGATTAAATGAAGAAAAAGTCACATTAGTAAAAGCAACAGGAGTTTCAGAAAAAGAAAATATAGCACAAAGTAAATTAATTGAAAAACTTACTTTACAATATGAAATGAATAATGTGAATTTTGAAGTTGTAGAAGATAGTAAAATTGATGAGAATGCAATAAAAAATAATAACTTAATAATATTAGGAAATTCATGGAACAACTCTTTTTATAAGAAAATAGAGAGTAAAATAAATAAAAAAGTTACAAAAGAAGGCTTTATTTCAGATAAAAATGTGAAAAATGAAAATATATTTGGAGCATTTATAGATAAAAATCCTGAAAATGAAGAATATTTAGCAGAAGTAATTTTCTGGAATGGTGAAATATTAGATGATGAAAATTTTGAGAAAACGTCTCAAGATATAATTACTAAAAGTACATCATTTGGATCAAACTTCTATGAATATATTGTGTACTCCAATAATGGAGAAAGGTTACTAGATAAAAAGGAGAAAAATCCATATTCAGATTTCCTACAAATGGATTAGTTTAAATGGCGTAAGCAATGCTTATGCCATTTTTATATTCTCTAAAATTATATCTATAAATTTAGAGAAGTATTTACTTTATAAATAATAAGCTTTAATTAAATATAAAAATAGTTAGAAAGTACCCCTTTTTAATTATAAATTAGTTTACAATTTTACTATATAGGGTTACAATAGTTAAGGAAATATATTACAATTATATTATATTAAGTTTTATTAGATATTTATAAAAGAAGATAACTAATTAAAATGTCAAATATATTTTGTGTCAGAAAAGAAGATTTATTTTTTGAACTATTAGGTTCTGAGGATGTATTATAATGGAAACATACTGACACTAGCTGATTTTTAAATATGACTTACATAGGAGGATTATATTTATGGATAGCAAGGAGATTAAAGAAGAAGAAAAAACCATAAGCGAAATTGCTAATTATGAAATGCATACAATTTTTATATTAGTAATAGGATTATTTTTAGATGTAGCTTATAAGTTTTTTATATTGCAGAAGCCATTTTATGAGTTTGCCATATCATTCTTTACCCTTATAATAGGAATGTTATATCTTTCTATAAAGTTATGGGGCAATGGTATAATAATGAAAACCAAAAAAATAAATGAAGTTAAAAGGATAAAGTTAAGCTTATTTAAAGAGAGTATAATCATAGGAATATTTATATCCATAATTACTTATGCAATTGCCAAAGATGGGTTTAGAATACTATATCCACAAGATCTTAGAATAAGTTTTGTCTTAACTTTTATTTTAGAATCACTTTTTGTGACAGTAATAAGCTATTTTATAAAAATAATGATTGGTAAAATATTTAAGAAGACTTTAGAATAATAGATTTATAGAATAGACTTAAAAAGAATTTTAATAATTATTAATTCAATTATAGTTATAAGATGAAATTAAAAAATCGTGACCTAAAGTCACGATTTTTTAATATATATTAAGAAACAATATATATTAAAATTGTATATTTTACGCTAAAATCACTTTATCTATATTAATCATGGTATTATCCTCTAATTTTACGGTAGAATTTAAATACCAGCAAAATGATTTTTTAAGTCCTTCTTCTAAATCAATTTTAGGAATATATATATTATCTTTTATAAGTTCAGTAATATCAAGCATATAAGTTATATTCCTAAAAGGAAAGTATGAACGAGGGCTAAAAGGAAAATCTTCTGTATTTACTTCTCGTATTATAGGTGTTTTTCTCATTACTTTTCCACAAGTTTTTACTAGTTCTTTAAAGGTTATTATTCTAGGATGAGTAATATTATAAGCTTTTCCTACTACATTACTCTTCATAGCACTTTCAAAGGCTCTAACCAAATCATCAATATGGATAAATTGAGTTTTAGCATTGCCATATGGTATAGGAATAGGTTCTTGATCTAAGATTTTATCAAAAAAATAGGTTTCTCTATATAAATTATTTTCTTCACCATAAATATAGGTAGGTCTAAAAATTATAATAGGATAGTTATCTTTTTTAGATTTTTCTAGCAAATAATCTTCTGCAAGTTTTTTATTTAATCCATAATCACCAAAGTTTTTATTTTCTCCTCTTTTAAAATCTTCGCAAATTAAGTCTTGATTTTCTTTATAAACAGCGCCTGAGGAACAAAAAATATATTTTTTTAGTTTACTACTATCTATAGTTTCTACTACATTCTCTACATCTTCTTTTGTATATCCACTTATATCTAATATATAATCATAGGTTTTTCCTAAAAGTGCTTTTCTCAATTCATCAATATTTTTTCTGTCGCAAATTAAATGATTTTTATATCCATGATAGTTTATTTTTCTAAGGCCTCTTGTAAGTATGTCTACATTATAACCTTTGCATATTAAATGTTTACATAGGTTGCTGCTTACAAAGGTTGTACCCCCTAAAATTAAAACATTATACATTAATCTATCGCTCCTTAAATGTTTTCATTATGGACTAATAGTAATTTTATTATAAATATATTCTATGAATGTTACATAATTATGACAATCTAGTATTTTCACCATATTATAATTAGAGATATACATAAAATAATCAGCTATTATACTATTTTTAAATAGTTATTTTAGCTAAGAATAATTAAGCTATTGAATTAGAAATTTTATTGTGGTAAAATAAATACAGAATATTTTGAAAGGAGTGGTGTTTTATGAAAAAGAGAATTTTATTTGCAAAGTTAAATTTTAATAAAAACTACTCCAAGGTATGTATGGTTTCTTAGCATGTTAAAAGTTTGAATCACTAAGAGATTTAAAAAATTTTAATATTCTTATGTTGTTATATGATATATACAATATTTATTTAGCTATACATTATAAATTCGAATAGTTCCCTGGAGTAGTTTATAACACTATTTCAGGGTATTTTTATACCCAAAATTAAAATTTGGGAGGAAATAAATGAATTATAAAAGATTGTATGACTTAGGACTAAATGAAGAATTATTAAAAGAGGTAGAAGAAAAATATAGTGATTTTTATATAGGAAGAGTTGCTTTTGAAAGTAAGGGATTGTATAAGGTTATGACGGAAGAAAATATAGTTATAGCTAAAGTTTTAGGAAAATTAATTTATAACTCTAATGGAAGAGCTGATTATCCAGCAGTAGGAGATTGGGTTGTATTAGATAGAGACACTGATAAGAATGGAGAAGCCATTATTTATGGTATACTAAGCCGAAAAAGTAAATTTTCAAGGAAGGCTCCAGATAGAAAAATAGAAGAGCAAATAGTAGCAGTAAATATAGATTATGTGTTTATTTGTATGTCACTTAATAATGATTTTAATATAAGAAAGTTAGAAAGATATATTTCTGTAGCCTATGATAGTGGTGCCGGAGTAGTGGTTGCACTTACAAAAGCAGATTTATGTGATAATGTAGAGGAAAAACTTTTAGAAGTATCATCTGTGGCTTTTGGAGCAGATGTTATAGTTATAAGTTCTATTTTAAATTTAGGAATAGAAGAGGTTAAAAAGTACGTTAAAAAAGGTAAAACTATTGCTTTTCTAGGTTCTTCAGGAGTAGGGAAATCTACTTTAATAAACAGCTTATTAGGTGATGAAAAGCTAAAGACTAGTGATATTAGAGAAGGCGATGACAAAGGAAGGCATACTACAACTCATAGGGAATTGATATTGCTTCCTGATGGAGGAGTAGTAATAGATACTCCTGGAATGAGAGAGCTCCAAATTTATGATTCTTCTCAAGGGGTTAGTACTAGCTTTAGTGATATAGAGGAGTTAGCAGCAAGGTGTAAATTTTCAGACTGTAATCATGATACTGAGCCAGGATGCCAGATTAGAAGAGCTTTAGAGGATGGAAGCTTAACTATTGAGAGATTTAATAGTTATTTAAAATTAAAAAGAGAAGCTGAATTTATGGAAAGAAAGGTAAAAAAATCTGAAGCATTAAATTATAAGAAAAATATGATTAAGGCAAGTAAAAAGTTTTATAATGAAGAAAGAAAACATTAATAATTATAATTACAAATTTTAGGTATCTGAAATAAAATGATAAACTAAAGATTCTAAATTAATGGAGGAGAAAATGGAAACTTTATATACAGCATATTATCAATCTCCTATAGGAGTTATATCAGTTCAAGGAAATGAGGAAGGTATAGTATATATAAATTTTTTAGATGAAAGTAGAGAAGATGATGAAAACTTACCTGAAGTAATGTTAGAATGTTTAACTCAATTAGATGAATATTTTAGTGGCAAAAGAAAGGATTTTAAATTAAAACTAATAGCTAATGGTACAGAGTTTCAAAAAAAAGTATGGAATGCTTTAATTACTGTTAGTTATGGAACTACTGCTTCCTATAAAGATATAGCAGAAAAAATAGATAACCCTAAGGCAGTAAGAGCTGTAGGAGGAGCAAATAATAAAAATCCTCATAGTATAATCGTTCCATGCCACAGAATAATTGGAAGTAACGGTAATTTAGTTGGATATGGTGGAGAACTTTGGAGGAAACAGTGGCTTTTAGATTTTGAAAAGAAAAATCTTTAGTATTAAATAAGGCATATGAAAGAAAATAATAAATCAAAGATGCCTAAATCAATGATATAATAATAGTGTGAATATTTGTGGAATTTCGGAGGTAATATCTAAAATGAGAATTTTTGTTTTTAACTAACCAAATTTAATATTTTCTAAAGGAATAATTTATAAAACTACCTTAGGTATCTTTTTTAGATGCCGTAAATAAGGGTTTATTTATTATGTATTCTTTTAGATTAGGTTGTTAAGAACAGAGGTTTATAATGATTTTAAGAATATTATGCTCTAAATTTAAAATTTATTAAAGCATAATAAGTCATAAGTAGACGTGTGTTTATTTATGACTTTTTTTATTTCTAAATGAAAAAAATATATCTATATTTGATAAGAAAGATTTTTATTAATAATTAACTTAACCTGTTGTGCTAAAAGATAATTTTTCATTAATAGGATTATTATTCCACAGTAAATTAGCATAGTAATCCTAAGAATTTAAAATGTTCTTTTAAAAAGTTTTATCCAAATATTAAATCTTTGATTTTCGCAATATTAGGATTAATATTTAAGATTTTATTTATGAAAAAACAAAGATTATGGGCTAAAATTTTATTTGTTATTCTAGAAACTAGTCCCCACATAGATTTTGCTAAAACTCTTTGGATATTTAATTGTCCAGAAAGCTGAGAAAAAGAAGTTTCAACTCTTCGACGAGCTTTAAAAATCATTCGCCTGAACTGTTTTGAAACTTTAACTTTAGAGTTAGTACGTTTTATAGTTACTAGGTTTATGTGATTTTCAGATTTCAAATGTAAAGCTAAACTTTCTCCAATATAGCCTTTATCTCCGATAACTGTTGTAAATGGAGCGATAGCTGTTAAGTCCCATACTGCGACTCTATCGTCTGTATCAGCTGGAGTTAAGATGAAATCTGATATATATCCATCTAGAGCTATGACAGCATGTAATTTAAAACCATAGTAAGTTTGTTTCTTGGAAGCGCATTTACCGTAGGCAGCCTCCGGCTTAAAAGATCTGTGAAAGTGTGCTCTACCAAAAGCGCATACTGGTATAGGCATACTATCTATGATTCTAACCTGATCATGTTGATAGTTAAGGAAACTTGTTAGTTCCTTACGAATAACTTCAACTACTTTAAAAAGAGATTTTCTAGTTCTATGAAATCTTGTTCTAGTGCAAAATTTAGGAAATAAATCTCTTAGATTTTTTCGAGAAAATCCAAACCATGCTTTTTCGGAATCAATAGTTAAAAGTTCACCCACTAAGGATAAAGTTATGATTTCACTATCTGACATTATTGCTTTATCAATATTACGGCGATACTTTATGTATGCTGGAGTTACTTTTTGGTAAATATCGTCAATTATAACATAAATGACAGTAATAAAATCTTTTAAGTTGTTTATTGTTATGGTAGAATTTTTATTAAGCTCTAGCATATTGCTTTCCTCCTATCATTGATTGTTGGTTCTTTTGATGATAGATTAGCAAAAATGCTAGAGTTTTTCTATTTGTAAATATTGCTAGTGATTAACTAGCACAACGAGTTAACTTAATAAAAGTTTATTATTAGTAGGGATTAATTATAGATTTAGAATTAAAAACAAGATGTTCTTAATAACCAAAGATAAAACATCTTATGAAGATGTATAGCTTTGAGGAGGAATATTTATGTTGTTATCTTTTAAAAATATAAAAAAAGATTTTGATAATGTGGAAGTATTAAAGGACATTAATCTAGATATAAAGAAAAATAAAATATTAGGGATTGTAGGAAGAAATGGTGCAGGGAAGAGCACCTTAGTTGATATTATTTTTGGACTATCAGAAAAAGATGAAGGAAAGATACTTTTTCACCAGGCAGAAATTAAAGCAGCTTATCTTAGACAGAATGGTTCTTATGAACTTAATATATTATGTAAGACAAATAGTAGAAAGGATAAAGATATAGCTTTAAATCATAGTATGCTTAAATATACTAGTGAATTAGGACTTGAAAAATTTTATACTTGGGATAATATTAGGCTTGACAATTTAAGTGGGGGAGAGAGAACTAAAGTATCTCTAGCTAATATTTGGAATTTTAAACCTCAGCTTTTAATTCTAGATGAACCTACAAATAATATGGATTTTAAAGGAGTTAACTGGCTTTTAAGTGAACTTAAAAAATTTAATGGATCAGTAATTATCATATCTCATGATAGATACTTTTTAGATAAAGCTGTGGATGAAATTCTAGAAATAGAAGATGGAAAATCTATAATTTTTGAAGGGAACTATAGTTTCTATAAGGAAGAAAAAGAACGTAGATTTAAATCTCAGTTTAATCAGTATAAAAAAGAACAAAATTATAGAGAAAAGATTCAGGAAGATATTAAAAATTTAAAGAATTGGTCACAAAAGGCTCATAGAGAATCTACAAAAAAGCCAATTGTAGCGGAAAATAAGATGGGAGGAAAAGAATATTTTAGAGCCAAAGCAAAAAAGAGAGATATACAAATTAAATCTAAAATCAAAAAACTAGAAAAATTAAAAGTGGATGGTGTGGAAAAACCTAAAGAAGATAAAAAAATATATTTTGAATTTAACGCTAATACAAAAGGAGGAAAGAGACTTTTAGAATTTAAAAATATAAGTAAGGCTTTTGGGAGCAATGTATTATTTAATAATTCTAGCTTTTACATTAATAGAGGAGAAAAGATAGGAATTTTTGGTGAAAATGGTACTGGTAAAAGTACTCTTATAAAAATAATAATTGGTGAAGAAAAACTAAATAACGGAGAGATGTGGATTAGTGATTCACTTGAAATTGCATATTTAAGCCAAAATGTAATAGATTTAGATAGTGAAATTACTCCATTAGAACTAATAGGTGAACTTCCACGAGATAATATGGGGAAGGTAAGGACTATGTTATTTAATATGGGTTTAAGCAATAGAATTTTAGATACAAAAATAAAATATTTAAGCTTTGGGGAAAAAATGAAAGTAAAGCTAGCGGGATTCATATTGAAAAATTATCCACTAATTATCTTAGATGAACCAGAAAATCATATTGATTTACCAAGTAGAGAACAATTAGAAGAAGCATTGATAAATTATGAAGGTACAGTAATAATTGTTTCTCATGATAGATATATGATGGAAAGAGTTTGTAATAAGATGATAGTAATAGAAAATAAAATGATTAAAAGATATGAGAAAAATATTAAAGATATAAATTTAAGGGAAAGTCATAATAGTTTAACTAATGATGAATTAAAATCAAAGCTTATGGTAATTGAAAATAAAATTGCTGAAGTGTTAGGAAAATTAAGTATGATTGCAAATAAAGATGAAAAATATTTAGAACTTGAGGAGCAGTTTAATATTCTTCTAAAGGAAAAATCTATATTAACGGATAGAATTAAAAGCAAATAATTATAGTTAAAGAGCATGAAAATAGTGATAGATTTTAATTAAAATCTATCACTATTTTATGTATTAAGGCTAAAAGGGTTTTAGGTTATATTAAAAGAGTATTATAAGTTAATAGAATAGATATGAATTAAATATTAAAAATTTTAAAATTATTATAGTTAGAAAAAAATTTATATAAAATTAAAAATCTATGGAGTTTAATGGTGAATATAAAAATTACTATTAGATTCTTTTTTTGTTTATTAGAATAATTTATGAGATTTTACATTTTTACGTTAATTACTATTAGTTACATATATGTATATAATATGATTTTTATTTTTTGTTTGTATACAATTACATGAACTTTTCTCTAAAAAAGTTATAAATTTGACGTGTTTTTTGTCAAAAAAGGTTGATTTTTAAAAACTATGAGTGTATTATAATACAATACTGACTAGTCAGTACAATAAACTACGGAGAGGTGATTGCATGAAAGTTACAGAGGTAACTAAAAGAGATCTTAACAAAATAAACAAGAATGTCTTTAAAATTTTAGTAGCCTTAGGAATTTGTATTATTCCTGTTATTTATGGATTTACTTATTTAGCTGGATCATGGGATCCATATAATAATTTAGATAAAATGAAGGTTGCTGTAGTAAATGAAGACAATGGTTATATGAGAGAAGACAAAAGATATAATTTTGGACAAGATTTAGTTGACAAGCTAAATGAAGATAAAAATTTAGATTGGCAGTTTGTATCTTTAGAAGAAGCAAATAAAGGTATGGAAGATAAAAAATATTATGCTATGATTCAAATACCTGAAAACTTCTCAAAAGACATGTTTACTCCCATTGACAGCAAAGAAGTGAAAGAACCAGTAGTATATTTTACTTCTAATAAGAAAAAAGGATATGTTTCAAATAAAACAGTAGATGTGGCAATGGACACAGTACAAAAGAATTTAAATCAATCTGTATCCCTTAAGGCTACTGCTAGAGTTGTAGATAAAGTATATGACACTAAAGACAAATTGGTAAAAGCAGTTGACGGTAGCAAAGAATTAAATAAGGGAATGGAAGGCCTTAATGAAGGAGTTAAGAAAATAAAGGATGGTACAGATCTTTTAACAGGAAAAGTTCCTGAAGTAAAAGAAGGCGTAGAAAATTTATATAATGGTGTAGTTCTTATAGATGACAACATTGCTATGTTAAACAAGAAATTTAAAAATGTAGAATATATGTTAAATGAAAATTTAGATTCAATAGATAAAGCAAGTTTAGATAAATTAATAAATGATGCTTATCAACTTGAAAATGGCTTAGCACAAATCGATATGGAAAAAATAAATGCTACATTATCGAATCCAATGATTCAAAAAATGTTGAGTAACCCAGAAGAATTGCAAAGTGAAGTTAATGAATTAAATAATAAAATTGATAAGATTTTAGCTATAACTAACAGTTCAGAAGTTGCTAATGCTTTACAAACTCTTTCTTCAGTAGGAGAAAAGTTAAATCAAATACAATCTTCAGGAATATTAAATCAAACAGCAGCAATAGCAAATAATAAGGATGGATTACTAAAACTGATAGGATCACTTCAAGCAAATGGAGCTATAACAGAAGAACAAGGAAAATTACTTATGGGCTCTGTTATGGTAACTAGTACTGTTAATAATGAAGCAGGTAATTTAGAGTCAATTTCAAAGACAATTAATGGATTGAACATCAATCCTCAAGATATACAAAAAATAAATGATACGTTGGTAAATGCTAAAGGTTCACTTAATGCTATAGCACCAATGTTATCACCAGAAAATATGAGTAATTTAGCAGCTGTAAAATCTTTAATACCACAAGTTAATGAAATAAAATCAGATATTGAAAAGAACCAAGGAAATATACAAGCTGCAAAACATGCAGTGGCACAAGGTAAAGAATATTTAGCTCTATTACCAAGCTTATCACAAAAGCTTGATATGTTTAGTGAAGGAGCTAATAAATTAAGAACAGGTGTTGAATCAATGCATAATAAGATTCCTTCAGCATTAGAAAGTGTAAATAAATTATCAGGGGGAACATCTGAGTTATATGATGGATCAACAAAAATTAAAGAGGGATCTAAAAAACTAGCTACTGAGCTAGAAGATGGTGTAAAAGAGTCTGATAAAGTTTTAATTCATAATAGCGAAGAACTTTCAAAATTTATGGAAGAACCAGCAAAAGTAGAGAAAACATTCTTAGGAAATGTTGAAACTTATGGTGAAGGATTAGCACCATATTTAATTCCATTATCATTATGGGTAGGAGCTTTAGTTAGTTTCTTCTTAGTAAAGGAGAAAGTAGATGAAGATTTAAAGGGTACTAGTAAAGTATCAATAGTTCTAGGAAAGTTTCTATCCTATGCTTTAATAGGTATAGTACAGTCAGTAATACTTAGCACAATGCTTTTAGTGCTAGGAATAAGACCAGATAATATAGCCTTATACTATTCTTTAAATGCCTTACTTTCATTAACATTTATGGCAGCACTTCAATTCTTAATATTTACATTTGGAGATATAGGAAAATTTTTAGGTATAGTAGCCTTAGTTGTGCAATTAGTAAGTTGTTCAGGAACATTTGCTGTTGAAACTTTACCAAAAGTATTTTCAGTAATACATCCATTTGTACCATTCACTTATGCTGTTGATTTATTAAGAGAAGTATTAGCAGGACCAAATATGAGTATAGTTATTAAAGATTCACTTATATTAGGAGGATTTTTAATTGGATTTATTCTGCTAACAATAATCTTTAAAGATAAATTAAGTGAAAAAGTAAAAGATGGAATTGAAGAAGCTTTAATAGATTAGTACTTATGTAGTATAATTAATGTTAAACTATCCATTGGGATTTTGGGAGGAGAATATGAGTAAGACAAGGGAAACTATCTTAAACTCTGCAATAAAGGTTTTTTCGACAAAAGGTTATGATGGAGCCACAATGGATGACGTAGCCATTGTTGGAGGAGTAGCCAAAGGAACATTATATTACCATTTTAAAAGTAAAGAAGAGCTTTTTAAATATGTTATAGATGAAGGCATAAAAAGTATGGAAGAAAAAAGCTCAAGCGTATTATCTCTTGAACAAGAACCTATTGACAAGATAAGAGCATTAATTAAAATACAATTAGAAATAGTACATGAGTATAAAGATTTTTTTAGAGTTGCGCTAAGTGAGCTATGGGGAAATGAAGAAAGACAAAAAGATCTTAGAATTACTATTAAAGAACACATAGAATATTTATCGAATCATATTAAAAAAGCTATAGAAGCTGGAGTAATAGAAAAAAATGATTCTGAGTTTTTAACATATACCTTCTTTGGAGGACTATGTACTCTAGCTATATATGATATAATCAATGAAGACAAATATGATGTAAATGAATTAACTGAAAAACTTATAGCGTATATATCAAAAGGAATAAGCTTAAATAAATAAAATACCTCTAGGATATTAACTAAATTAGATAGTATCCTAGGGGTATTTTTTAGATTATAGGGATACAATGTGAAAACTTAATATATACTGTGGAAAATAAATTTTTTATAAAAATAGTTTAAATTCTTAGAAATTAAGGATTAATAATTAAAAATGAAAAATTTAGGATGAAATTTATTTTGAAAAACTCCAAAGACTTTGACAGTGGAGTTCTAACCATGATTCTTCATTCTTAATTTTTAATTCATAGTAAAAGTTTTATTATGGAAATTAAAATCATGCATAAGTTAAATTTTAATTAAGGAATCCTATAAAATCTTAGTTTGATTTATCTCTTACTATTTTGTAAGTCTAAAATTCATTTAACTGTAAGATTGAATATTTATAATAGATTTATAAAATGAGGGGGAGAGTAGAATGAAAAAAACCAGTGAAATATTTTGGGTAATGCTAGGAATGGTATTCATATTCATATTTAATCCATATAAAGATTATTCTGAAGTATTAGAAGTAGATAATAAATTAGTTTTAGTAAATAGAAAATATAAACTTTCTAATAAGTATATTCCAAAAGAATTGCAAGAACCAAATATTAGATTTTCAGATAATATGCTAAAGGAAGAAAAGCTTATGACTAAAGAAAGCGGCAAGGCTTTAGAAGAATTAATGTTAGCAGCTGAAAAGGAGGAGGGTATAATACTTTATGCAATATCAGGCTATCGCTGCTATAATACACAGAATAATCTTTATAAGCATAGAGTTAAAATATTAGGTAGGGAAGAAGCTGATAAATATGTAGCTAAGGCTGGACATAGTGAACATCAAACAGGATTAGCAATGGACTTAACTAATAGGGAAGGATTAAATAAATTTTTAAATGATGATTTTGGAAAAACCACTGAAGGAATATGGATTAGGGAAAATGCTCATAGATTTGGGTTTATAATAAGATATCCTAGAAATAAAGAACATATAACTGGATATGATTATGAACCGTGGCACATTAGATATGTAGGAAAAAAAGCAGCAGAAGAAATTTATAATAATAATTTGGTTTTAGAGGAGTATATAAAATAAATTGTAAAATTATATAATTTTTAATTACATTTATATAAGTCATACCAGCTGCTAATATAAAAGCTTTAATTTATATATAGAATTTGAAGGTTATACTAATGTTATAATATATTTGGTCATATTAAAAAATAGCTAGTCATATATTTATATATTTTGTGGAATATGAGTCGTAAGAATCCAAAGATAACCTAGCGACTATTGGAATATATCTCTTTGTCTTATAGAAAGCATATTTGGAACTTTGAATAATTATTTTCTTTTATTTATTATAACTTTATAATAAGTATATTATAAATATTATTCAATAGGTAAAAAATGAGGGATTTAATATATAAAAAATTATTTGTATAATAGAATTTAAGTATTAAAACATCGATAAAAAGGAGGAAATATGGTTAAAATTTTATTAGTTGAAGATGATGCTACATTGGCTATGGGAATGGAATATACTTTAAAAAATGAAGGTTTTGATGTTACAGTTGCATCAACTTTAAAAGAAGCAAGAGAAAGTATAGAAAATTATAATATAGATTTAGTATTACTAGACTTAATGTTACCGGATGGAAGTGGTTATGAACTTTGTAGAGAATTAAGAAAAAAAAGCAATACTCCTATAATTTTTTTAACTGCCTCTGATGAGGAAGCTAATGTAGTTATGGGACTAGATATGGGCGGTGATGACTATATTTCTAAACCTGTTAGAATTGGTGAATTAATTTCAAGAATTAAAGCAGTTTTAAGAAGATATGAGAAGGATTCAAGTTATAGAAATAATAAATTACATTCAGGAGATATTACTATTGAACTTTTAAGTAATAGAGTTATGAAAAACGATGTAGAAATTATATTGACATCATTAGAATATAAATTACTTATATCCTTAATACAAAACCCTAAAGTAGTACTTAGCAGAAGTCAAATACTAGAAAAAATATGGGATGTAGGTGGAGAATTCGTCGATGATAATACTCTTTCTGTATATGTAAGGAGACTTAGAGAAAAGATTGAAGATGATCCAGCAAAACCAGAATACATAATTACAATGAGAGCAGTAGGATATAAATGGAATAAGGAAACGAGGGAATAGCTATGGAAAAATTATATAGAAATCCGGAAATTAAAAGTATCACTATTAAAATTGTGATACTTTGTTTTGTATTTTTAATGCTTACGTTAGTAACTATGAATATAGGTATAAGTAATATAAATAAAAAAGTCATAAGACAAAATGCAGCAGTATTAGGCATAGTATTAGAAGAAAATCCTGAATTAGAAAAAAATATGGTAGGATATTTTACTAAAGGAATATCAGAAGAGCAAATTAAGAATGGATTAGCTACTTTAGAGAAATACGGTTATAATGAAACATTAAAACCAGCAGATATTCCTTTGATTAGAGAATCTTCAAAGAACTTGTTATCTAACATTTTAACTATTAATATTATATTTTTTATTACAATCTTTTTTATAATCTTGTTAGATTATAAAAAGATTCTATCTAAAATAAATATCGTATCTAATAATGTTGAAAGAGTTCTAGAAGGGGAATATGATATGACTCTTGAAGGAGGAGAAGAGGGAGAGTTTTCTATTTTATATAATCAATTGAACTTACTAGTAAATAGATTAATTGAAAACATGGAAAAATTAAAGAATGAGAAAGAGTTTTTAAAAAACATTATTTCAGATATTTCTCATCAGCTAAAAACTCCACTATCATCTATAATTATGCTCAATGAATTAATGATAAGTAAAGATGATATGGATGAAGAAACAAAGATGAAATTTCTTAATAAAACTAGCGAACAACTTACTCGTATGGAATGGCTTATAATTAATTTGTTAAAGATAGCTAGAGTAGAAGCTGGAGCTATTAATTATAAAATGAAAAATCAACCTTTAATTATAACTATAAATAAAGCATTTTCTCCATTAAAAGAAAAAGCTAAGGCTAAAAAACAAAATGTCATTATAGAAGAAAAAAGAGACGTTTATTTAAATCATGATAGTGATTGGATGACTGAAGCCATAGGAAATATAATAAAAAATGCTATTGAACATACAGAAGAATATGGAACTATATCTATAGAAATAAAAGAATCTCCACTGCTTGTAAGTATTATTATTAAAGATAATGGTAATGGAATAAAAAAAGAAGAATTACCACATATTTTTGAAAGATTTTATAAAGGAAAGCATGAAGTAAAGCCTATTAGTATAGGAATAGGTCTCACACTATCTAAATCCATAATTGAAAGTAATGGTGGTAGTATTTCGGTGAAAAGTATAGAAGGAGAAGGAACTGAGTTTGCCATAACATTTTTGAAAAGTATAGTATAAAAATATGATGTTAATCTTGTAGAAGATTTCAAATGCCTTATAATCTTTCTATTTTGTAAGAATAAAATTCACTATAGAGTAAGAATAGGAAAGTATACTTAAGATATAAATTAAGAAACTAGGAGGAAACACTATGGAGATATTAAAAACTGTTTCTCTTTGTAAAAGTTATGGTGAAGGAGAAATTAAAGTTGAAGCATTAAAGGATATTAATCTTTCTATAAATCAAGGTGAGTTTGTTGCAATAGTAGGGGCAAGTGGTTCAGGGAAAAGTACATTACTACATTTGTTAGGAGGGGTAGATAGACCTACTTCAGGAAATGTCATTGTAGATAATGTAGATGTATATAATTTAAATGAAAATCAGCTTGCAGTATTTAGAAGAAGGAAAGTAGGATTTATATTTCAGTTTTATAACTTAATACCTGTACTTACTGCAGAAGAAAATATAAAGCTTCCTCTTCTTTTAGATTATAAAAAAGAAGATAAAAATTATCTTGATGATTTAATTAATATTTTAGGTATAAAAGATAGATTAAATCATCTTCCCTCTGAGCTTTCAGGAGGACAACAACAAAGAGTTTCTATAGGAAGAGCTTTAGCCTATAAACCATCTATAATATTGGCGGATGAGCCAACAGGAAATTTAGACTCTAAAAATTCAAAAGAAATATTAGAGCTATTAAAACTTTCAGTTAAAAAGTATAATCAAACACTTATAATGATTACTCATGACGTAAATATTGCCTCTCAAGCAGATAGAGTTATTACTTTAGAGGATGGTAAGATGGTAAGTGATGAGGTGGTAAGAAGATGAAAGGCTACAGTGAAATTACAGGAAGATATTTAAAGGTACAAAAAAAGAGGACTATTCTGACTATAATAGGGATAGTACTTTCAGTAGCACTTATAACTTCTATTGCCACAATGTTTAAAAGTTTTCAGGACAATAGAATAAGGCAAGTAAAGGGGTATTCAGGAGATTTCCATATACTTTTCAATAGTGTAAATAGTGGGCATATACCCTATTTTAAAGCTCATAAGGATATAAAGAAAACGGGAATAACTAGATATGATGGGGCAAGCATTATTGGTAAACGTAAAAAAAGCGGTAGAAATGTAGAACTTTATGTAGAGTCTTACAATAAAGAAATGTTTGAATTAAAAAATATTAAATTAAGTGAAGGACGCCTTCCGCAAAAGGAAGATGAAATTATTCTTGAACCTTGGGCTATGGAAGTGCTAAATGCTAAAGTTGGAGATAAGATAACTTTAAAATTAGGGGAGATAATATACCCAGAAGATGAAGGCAATGGTAAAGAAATCAATTATGAAGATATAAAGTTTAAAGAGAAGAACTCTAAGGAATATATCATATGTGGATTAATAAAGGAATCGATACAGGGAAATGGAATAAGTTATTTATCAGAAGAAAGTTCTTTAAATAAAAATGAAAAGTATAATATTTATGCCAATATAAATTTAAAAAAACAAGCTGAAGTTATAGGTAAACAAATTGTAGAGGAACTAAATTTAGAGGAAGGCAGTATTTGGTATAATGAAGAGCTTTTAAGAGTTATGCTAAAGAGTTTAGATGATAGTGAAAATAGAATAGTAGGTTTGATTGCAGTATTTTTTATAATTTTAGTTATTGTAGCAACTATTTCAGTTATCTATAATTCTTTTCATATGTCTGTTATGGAAAGAGTATCTCAATTTGGAATATTGCGTTCTGTAGGAGCATCTAAAAATCAAATAAAGAGAATTGTAATGAAAGAAGCTATGATTTTAGCAATTATATCAATTCCAATTGGATTAGTTTTAGGATTAGTGGCTTTAAAAATTGTAATTATGATATTAGGTTCACTTGCTTTCTCTATGTTTGAAGGCTTTGAAATAACTATAAATCCAATAATATTATTAGGAAGTGCAGTTTTAAGTCTTATAACTATATATATATCATCAAAAGGACCAGCAAAATTAGCCGCCAAAGTATCTCCACTAGAAGCTATTAAAAATAGTGGAAGTGTAAAGAAGGAAGATCTTAAAAAGGCTAAAAGTGGAATTATAGCAGGAAAGATTTTTGGTATAGAAGGACAAGTTGCTTATAAAAATTTAAGAAGAAATAAAACAAGGTTTAGAATAACTATTTTTTCAATGGTTATAAGTATTGTATTGTTTATTGTATTTAACTCCTTTGCTTATGACATAAAAAAAGTAGAAAAAGTTGCAATGGCGACGGAACCTGAATATAGAGTTATGCTAAGCAGTGATGAAGTAGAAGAAGACACTATATCAAAATTTTGTGAGGATATAGAGAAAGTACAGGGAATAGATTTAGTATATAAAGAAATACGGGAGTCACCAGCTATAGCTATTGAAAAGGATAAGCTTAATAAAGAGTATGAAGATTTAACGGAAACAAATTTTTATAATTTTGATGATGGAGATTATGCTTTTACCTATAGTCCATTTTATGCTTATAATAGTAAATCTTTTGAAAAGAGCAAGAAAAATATTATAGCAGGAGAAATAAATGAGAAAAAATTAAATGAAGAAAATGGAGTTATAATAATTCAAAATGCTCATATCAAAACTAAAGATAAAAAAAGGGCTAATATTAATGTTACTAATTATAAAGTTGGAGATGAAATATCAATTATACCTTCATCAATTGCTGGAGATACAGATGAAAATTTATTAAGCCATGTAGGAAAGATTAAGGTTAAAGTCTTAGGAATTCTTGAAGAAGATGCTGTATTTGAAAATAGCTGGGAATGGGGTAGCTTAAGATTTATAAGTACAGAAAAAGTATATAAAGATATATTTGGAGAACTGAGATCTAACAATTTAAATATAAGGACTGGAAAGGATGTCGATCATAAGGTAATTAAAGAAAAGCTAGAAAGTATTGCTAATGAAAATAATATGTATATACTTGATAATGTGGAAGCAGCAAAGAGAGATAAAAGTATGATGATACAAATAATGGTATTTATTTATGGATTTATAACAGTAGTTACCTTGATTAGCTCTATAAATATAATAAATACCATAAATACAAATTTACTACTTAGGAAAAGAGAATTGGCAACTTTTAAATCTATAGGTATGGCAGAAAAGCAAATTAAAAAGATGATAGTTTTAGAAAGTGTATATTATGCTATTATTGCATCATTTTATGGAATATTGATGGGAATGCCATTGTCCTATATTCTTTATAGATTAATGAGTGAATTGAGAGCTTATGAATGGAATATACCTTGGAGTTCAACAGTAATGGCATTTATAGGTTCCATAGTAATAGTAATTATAGCATCAATGATATCTTTAAGAAAGATGAGTAAAATAAACATAATGGATAGCATTAGGGCAGAAGAATAATGCTTTAGATGACTTACAATCTATTTAGACTTTAAACTAAATATTAGTTTAAATAATATTAAAAAAATCATGACTTTGTCATGATTTTTTTAGGTTTTTCTTTATATTTTGAAATAAAATTAGATTAATATTTACTAAGCTATTATATAAGTAAAACTTTATTTTGATGATAAAACTTATTATTTCTCAGAGGTAAATTTTTACAATGAAATTGGCCGTTGAAAGATATCCTTATTGATAAATAGTTAACAGGTGAAAAGCCTAAAGTTTTCTTAGGTTTTTAACGAATATAAGTTATATAATTTTATGTAATTTATCATAATAAATTACAATTTTTTAAAAAATCACTATAGTTAGAAGGAGAATAAAATGGCAAAATTAAGATTTAAAAGCATAAAAAGTAAAATGTTAGTTATGATATTACCAGTAACTATAATATCAATGCTTATGTTATCATCATTATCTTATGTTACTGCAAAGAAAACAATAGATAGTGAAATTAATGAAAAAATGAAGTATCAAACTGATGCGGTTATTGAAAATATATCTAAAAGTTTAGAGAATCATTCAAAAATTCCATTTACTTTAGCAAGAACAGTGGAAGCAAGTAGAGATACTTTAACTGAAAAAAACTATGAAAATTTAGTAAAATCATATGTAAATTCTAATGATCAAACCTTCGGAGCTGGAATATGGTATGAACCTTTTAAATATAAAAATAATGTAAAATTTTTTGGTCCATATGCTTATAAAAAAGATGGCGTAGTAACTTATACAAATGAATACAGTAAGACAGATTACACTTCTAGTCTTTGGTATAAGCTAGGTGAAAATACAGATAAAGGTTTAAGTTGGTCAGAGCCATATATAGATGATGTTACAAATACAACTATGATAACTACAACAGTGCCTATCTTAGATGATAAAAAGAACCGTATAGGTGTTACTACAGCAGATATAAATTTATCCAATATACAAGAAATGATAAAAAACATAAAAGTAGGTGAAGGTGGAAGAGCATTTTTATTAAATAAAGATGGAACATACCTTTCTGATATAGATGAAGAGAAAATAATGAAAGCCAATATTTCAAGCGATTCAAATGAAAGTTTATCTTCTATAGGTAAAAATATATTAGAAAATGAAAATGGCATAGACTCTTTTAGTGATTCTAATGGAAAAAATATAATATTTTTCTCAAAAGTACCAAATGTAAATTGGAAATTGGTTTTATCTATTCCAGAGAAAGAACTTTTATCTCCACTGAGAAGCTTATTATATAAAGTGCTAATAACTATGACAGGAACTATATTACTTATAGTTTTAATTATAATGCTCATAGTTAACAATATAAAAAATAGGATATCTAAGGTTAACAAATTAGCAGAAGCTATATCTTCTGGAGATTTAACAAATAGAATAGAAATTACTAACAATGATGAGCTGGGAGAAATGGCAGTTTATCTTAATAAGATGAATGATAATTTGAAGGATATAATAAAAAGTGTGTCTGATGGATTAGAGCAAGTAGTTGCTACTTCAGAAGAATTAACTGCTAGTGCAGGACAAACTAGAGAAGCAGCAGATCAAATAGCTGTTTCTATACAAGAAATAGCTAACGGGAGTGATTTACAGTCCTCATCATATGATATTGTGTCAGAGGAAAGTGAGCAAGTATTTAAAGGTGTAGATAAAATAGCAAGTGATATAAATACTGCTACAAACTCTTCAATTACTGCTTATAATAAAGCCTTTGATGGAAATGACGTTATAGTAGGAACAATAAATCAAATGAATGAGATAAATTCTAAAGTATATACTTCATCCAAAATGATAAATTCTTTAGGCGAAAAATCAAGTAAGATAGGGGAGATAATATCCTTAATAACAGATATATCTTCAAGAACTAATCTACTTGCATTAAATGCAGCCATAGAAGCTGCACGAGCTGGAGAACAGGGAAGAGGTTTTGCAGTTGTTGCTGATGAAATAAGAAAATTAGCAGAGCAATCTGCTAATGCATCAAATAATATTTCTTCAATAATAAATGAAATTCAAAATGAAATTTCATTTACTATAACCTCAATGAATGAAGGAAATAAAGCTGTAGATGAAGGAATGGTTCTTGTTGAGAATGCAGGAGAATCATTTAAAGATATATTAAGTGAAATTGAAAATGTTTCTAATAATATGAAGAGTGTTTCAGAAGTAATAAATAATGTTTTATCAAGTACTAAAGTAATGGTTAAATCTATAGATGAAAATGCTCAAATTTCAAAGCAGACTGCTTTAAATTCGCAGAGTGTAGCGGCATCAAGTGAAGAACAATCTGCTCTTATGCAAGAAGTCTCACATGCATCAGAAGAACTTTCAAACATGGCATTTGAGCTACAATCAGATTTAACTAAATTTAAATTATAGCCTGTTATAATATTAATTTTGAAGCAAATAAGAGCTTCTTTATAGATATCTTAAAAAATATTTATAAAGAAGCTCTTATTTATTTAATTTTTATTATTGTTCAATAGTTGCCTTTACGTAATTTGGTTTTCCTGTTAATTTAAGTTTAACTTCTAGTTCTACATCTTGAGTATCAACAGGAACAGAGAATGCAGTTTCACCGGTCATTTTTCTTCCAGCAGCAAGTGAACCATTTAAACTGCCATTTAAATCAGTTACAATAGCCATATCAAAGCTTCTTCCATCTTTATCAAGTAATTTAAAACCTAGCGCTGAACTTATAGTTGCATCTTCATTTCCTATATTTTCAATTGTAACGTCTGCTGCAACCCATTTATTTCCTTCAGCAGGTTTAAGTAAATCATTTGTAGGTTTTACTTCTCTAACTTTATTTACAGTGACTTTAAAGCTATCTTGCTCAAAAGTATCTCCAACCTTAAGTTCTTTATTTTCTTCTTTTTTCTCTTCCTTCTCTTCTTTTTTCTCATCTTTCTTTTCTTCTGCAGTAGGTTTATTTGTATTTTCATCAGCTTTTTTACTATCTGATGAACAGCCTACAAAAGTAAAAATAGAAACAGCAGCTAAAGAAGCACAAATTAATCTAAATTTTTTACTCATCATAATTTTAACCCTCCCATAAAATTATATAAATATAATTTGACCATGAAAATTATAGCATAAAATTATATTTATGTAAATTTAATGAATTATTTTGTTGTTTTAAGTAAAATATTAAATGTTTACCATAATAATATAAAATTTGAATTTAATAATATTGTTATGACTTTTATAGAATTAATATGTTAAATACTTAGTTTAGAGTAATAAGCAATAAAAGAATGTCATTCTATTATCCAAATATATGTGTATTCAAATAAAAAAAATTTATGATTAAAAATAAATAACAAGATTTTTTTATAAAGAATTAAGTGAATAAATATATTGATATAAATAACAAGTAGAATATAAATTTTTCATTAGGAATGGTGATTTTATCACGATTTTTCTTTTTAGTGGTATAATAAATATTACTATATAAATTTAGATTGGAGATATGAGATGTCAAAAATATTGGTTTTAGCTGAAAAACCTTCTGTTGGTAAAGAGTTAGGGAAGGTTTTAGGTTGTAATAAAGTTAATAATGGATATTTAGAAGGAAATAAATACATAGTTACTTGGGCACTTGGACATTTAGTTACACTAGCCGACCCAGAAGTTTACGATAATAAATATAAGGTTTGGAGTTTAGAAACTTTACCTATGCTTCCTAAAAAGATGGAACTAGTGGTAATTAAACAAGGTGGAAAACAGTTTAGTATTGTTAAAAATCTTATGAAACGAGATGATGTTGGAAGTCTTATTATAGCTACTGATGCTGGAAGAGAAGGGGAGCTTGTAGCGAGATGGATTATGGAAAAAGCTAATTTTAGAAAGCCTTTTAAAAGACTTTGGATCTCTTCTCAAACGGAAAAAGCTATAAAAGATGGATTTAACAATTTGAAGGATGGAAGGGCTTACGATAATTTATATAAGGCAGCACAATGTAGAGCTGAGGCAGATTGGCTTGTAGGTTTAAATGTAACTAGAGCACTGACAAGTAAGTTTAATGCACAATTATCAGCAGGACGTGTGCAAACACCAACCCTTTATATGATAGTAAAAAGAGAAGAGGAAATTAAAAAATTTAAACCTGTGGATTATTACAGTATAGATGTGAAAACTAAAGGTTTTAATTTAAGTTATGTGGATAAAAATAATAATAATAGAATTTTCGATAAGAAAAAGGCTGATATTATAGCAAGCGATTTTAAAAATGGCACTATAACAATTAGTGAGGTTAAAAGTGAGAATAAAAAGGAACTTCCACCATTGGCCTATGATTTAACAGAACTTCAAAGAGATGCTAATAGAAGATATGGTTATTCTGCAAAGCAAACTCTTCAGCTTATGCAAAGATTATATGAAAATCATAAGTTATTAACTTATCCTAGGACAGATTCAAGACATTTAACTAGTGATATGGTTTCTACCTTAAATGATAGACTTAAGGCAGTGAATGTAGGGCCTTATAGTGAAGCTGTAAGAAAAATATTAAGGGGAAAAATTAATACTACGAAAAGGTTAGTTGATAATTCTAAGGTATCAGATCATCATGCTATTATTCCTACTGAACAACATGTTAATTTATCCACTTTAAGTTTTGAGGAGAGAAATATATATGATTTAGTTGTTAAAAGATTTTTAGAGGTTTTATCTCCAGCTTTTGAATATGAACAAATTACAGTTAAGGGAGAATGCAATAATCATATTGTAAGAGCTAAAGGAAAAGTTGTTAAATCTTTAGGATGGAAAGAAATCAGTGGAAATATAGTTAATGATAAAGAAGATGAGGATGAAAAAGAACAAAATCTACCAAATATTAATGCTGGAGATAAATTGAAAGTGGAAGGAATTTCATTAAGAACTCTACAAACTAAACCGCCAGCAAGGTATACAGAGGCTACATTGCTTTCAGCTATGGAAAATCCTCAAAAGTTTATGGAAGACAATAAAGCCTTAAAAGAAGCTATAAATGAAGCAGGGGGACTAGGAACTCCAGCTACAAGAGCAGATATCATTGAAAAATTATTTTCTACATTTTATGTAGAGAGAAAAGGAAAAGAAATACATCCTACTTCTAAAGGAATTCAACTTATAGACTTAGCACCAGAAGATTTAAAATCTCCTAAGCTTACAGCAAAATGGGAGCAAACCTTAAACTTAATAAGCAAAGGAAGTGCAAATCCTAAAGATTTTGTAGAGGAAATGAGAAGATATTCTGCAGAGCTTGTTAAGACAGTAGCAGGCAGCAGTACAAAATATGTTCATGATAACATGACTAGAGAAAAATGCCCTGATTGCGGTAAATATCTACTAGAGGTAAATGGCAAAAAAGGAAAGATGCTTGTATGTCAGGATAGAGCCTGTGGATATAG
This sequence comes from Clostridium argentinense CDC 2741, assembly GCF_000816675.1. Lineage (GTDB taxonomy): Bacteria > Bacillota > Clostridia > Clostridiales > Clostridiaceae > Clostridium_J > Clostridium_J argentinense. The sequence continues at coordinate 457,337 of NZ_AYSO01000020.1, forward strand.
AAAAGGAATAGCAAGAGTGACTAACTCAAGATGTCCAGAATGTCACAAAAAGTTAGAGTTAAGAGGTCAGGGAGAAAAGCAAATATTTGTATGTCCAAATTGTAATTATAGAGAAAAAATGTCGGAGTTTAAAAATAGAAAACAGGATAGTAACAAAAAAGTTACTAAACAAGAAGTAAATAAATACTTAAGAAAGCAGCAAAAAGAAAATAATGAACCTATAAATTCTGCACTAGCAGATGCTTTATCAAAATTAAAGTTTTAAAAAATTGTTTTAATTGAAATCAATTTTTATTACTATTATAAAAACCCCAGAGGAAAGAGATTTCACTGGGGTTTTAATCTACCTAAGAAGTTATAATATATATTTTATTATAGCTTACTTTATTTTTTATGAGATTGATAAAATTATATATAAAATGGTGAAATTTTACGATACTATATATAATATATGAATTAAAGCAAATAATAGTATTTATAGATAAAGGAGGAGTTTATGGGGCGATTTATTGGACTTAGAGTATTAAAAACTTCTATTGGAGCAACACTTGCCATTATCTTAGCTAAGGCAATAGGGTTACAATATGCTGTATCAGCAGGGGTCATTACTATTTTAAGTATTCAAAATACAAAGAAAAAATCAATTACTTTAGCCTTTCAAAGATTTGAATCTACAGTAATGGCACTAGGAATAGCAGCTATCTTATTTACTGTATTTGGTTACAATGCTATATCCTTTGGAGTATTTTTACTTATTTTTATTCCATTTACGGTGAAGTTCAATTTGACAGATGGTATAGTAGTTAGTTCTGTTTTAGTAACTCATTTATTAGTTGAAGAATCTATTTCAATTTACTGGATGAAAAATGAAATATTATTGATGGCAGTGGGTGCAGGAATTGGAATTTTATTAAATGCTTATATGCCTAAAATTGAAGGGGAGATTAAAGAAGATCAACGTTATATTGAAGATAGTATACGTAAGATTTTATTAAATATGGCTCATACCTTAAGAAGTCATTCTGTTTATATAGATGAAGAGAAAACTTTTCAGGATTTAGAAAAACGGTTAGAAAAAGCAAATGAGCGTGCAAGGCAGCATTTAGATAATTACATTATGCATGAAGTAAAATACTATGTGCAATATATGGAAATGAGAACTACTCAATTTACAATATTAGAACATATGCGTAAACATATTGTTAAGTTTGAAATGACGCCAACTCAAACGGAGATTGTGGCAAGTTTTGCAGAAAAAATTGCGCTAGAGCTGCATGAATATAATAGTGCAGAAGAGTTATTAGAAGAATTTAAATTAGTTTTAGAAGCCTGTCGTATTCAAGAGTTACCAAAGACTAGAGAAGAGTTTGAGAGCAGAGCAATACTATTTCAATTTTTAAATGATTTAGAGTATTTATTAGAAGTAAAACGAGATTTTAAAAATAATTTAGATAGAGAAGAAATAGGATATTTTTGGCCAAACGAAAAGTAGTATAGTTAGAAAAGTAATGAAATATGAACATTATTATTTGAATATTATAGGTTAACTCAATTAAATATTTAGTGAAGTGAGGGGAATTTATGAATAAAAATGTTGTATTTGGAAGCTTAGAAAATATAGATGATATACTATTTATGGCTTTACAATTATGGCCTGATAATACTTATGATGGACTAAGGGAAGAGCTAACTGAAATTTTGAATAATGAAAAAGAAACAATACTTTTATACAAGCTAGAAAATGAATTTATTGGATTTAATCATGTTGCTATAAGGCATGACTATGTAGAAGGAGCAAATTCTAGTCCTGTTGGATTTATAGAAGGTATATTTGTAAAAGAAAATCATAGAGGAAAAGGTATTGCTAAGATATTAGTTAGAAGTGGCGAAGAATGGGCAAAATCAAGAGGATGTGCACAAATGGGGTCCGATGTTGAATTTCATAATGTAGAGAGCTATAACTTTCATAAAAAAATAGGATATACGGAAGTTAATAGAATAATATGCTTTTTAAAGGATATAGATTAATTATTTTAGATTTAATGATTAAAAAGAAGATGTTATTTATTGAGTTATAATTGTAAAATTAATTTTTTAAAAGAAAGTTTTAAAATAATAATATTATTATATCAGTGATTTGAAAATATATTTATCATATAGATAATCTATAATTTAGTATATAACTGTAGTAATTTATGGCCATTTAAGGAGTGAAAAAATTATGCCAAAAGTTAGATTAACAATAAAAGAAAGTAAATGCAGATGAGGATATTATAAAAATGGCGATAGTTTTATTGTTGAAGACATATACCCACCTATTTGTCATGAACTTTGGAATAGTATATACCCAAGTGTATACGCTCTTCTAAATGGTGCTACATTAGACCACGGTAATTATAAAGAGAAAAAAATTGAAATGAAATGTCCCGATAATGGCAGAGTTGTTATTTATGGAGAAGTAGAAAATATAGAACTACTTATAGAAAGTGGTTCTTTTTGTTTTGCAGCAATAGATTATTATTGTAAAATAATGAGTGAGGATAGATTTGTATTATATATAGTAAACTATAAAGAATTAAAACTTCATTAAATAAATTTATTAAGGGGGAAACATGTTTAGAAAAGTGCAACAACAAAAATATATGATACTTTTAAGGTATGGATATATATTACTTTTTCTGTTGCCTTTTGGTAAAGAGTATAAAAATATAGGTTCAATAGAAATTATATTTTTGCTAACTTATATTATAAATAATCAGTTAAGGTTTTTTATATTGCCTAAGGAAAATACTTTCATAGTGCCGTCACTATTATTTGAAATATTGTTAGGTTATAAATTATATATTTTAGCTGGAAACTTTGGTGGATTAATATTTGTTTTGTCGTTAATAGATATTATTTATATGTTTAAAAAAGTGTACACACTAATATATATATTAGGAATAACAATATTAATAATTACTCAAAAGAATTTAGAACTGCTGATAAGTTGGCTTATAGCAGCTTTACCTATATTTTTATTATTAGCAAAAGTAAAAGATGAAGAAGGAAGAAAGTTAGAGGCTCAAAACTTATATGATAAGTTAAGAGAGAAAGATGAAGAACTAAAAAGAGTAAATAAAGAATTGGAAGTTTATGCTAATACTATAGAAGAAATTACTATTTTAAGAGAAAGAAATAGAATATCAAGGGAAATACATGATAATGTTGGACATGCATTATCTACAATAATAATACAGTTAGGAGCTATTGAAAAAATATGCAAAAGTGATGGAGAAACAGCTTCAATGATGGCTAAGAATTTAGGTGATTTTACAAAAGAAAGCATGGAAAGAGTTAGAGGAGCTGTGAGGGCTATGAAGCCTAGAGAATTTGAGGAGTATGAAGGTGTAATAGCTATATCAGAAATGATAAAAAACTTTCAGAAGCTTACAGGGGTAGAAGTAAAATTAAGAGTGTCAGATAGTGTTTGGAAATTAAACTCAGATCAGACTATGGTTATATATAGAATAATTCAAGAATTTTTATCTAATGCTGTGAGACATGGTAAGTCAACAGAGGTAAAAATATTCTTAAATTTTTTAGAAACTCATTTAAGAATCCATTTAAAAGATAATGGAGTAGGATGCTCTAAGGTTATACCAGGAATTGGACTTCAAAGCATAAAAGAAAGAGTTGCAACTTGGGGAGGCAATATAGAGTATTTTACTAAAGAAGGGCAAGGCTTTGAGCTTGTAGTAGCAATGGATAAGGTGAAGCTAAGTTTAGATGGAGTATAATTTTTATTATAGGAGAGCGAAATAAATGGATAAAATAAAAATAATAATAGTTGATGATGAAAAATTAATTAGAGAAGGATTAAAAATAATACTTTCCACCTATGAAGATATTGAGGTTTTGTCTATATGTGAAAATGGAAGAGTTGCCTTTGAATTCTGCAGAGAAAATACTGTTGATGTGGTTTTGATGGATATAAGGATGGAAGAATGTGATGGGGTGCTTGGAACAAAGCTAATTAAGGAAACTACACCTAATACGAAAGTTTTAGTTTTAACTACCTTTAAAGATGGAGAGTATATTGAGGAGGCTCTTAAAAATGGTGCTTCAGGATATCTTCTTAAAGATAGTTCCTATGATTTAATATACGGTGGAATTAAGGCAGTTCATGGAGGTAATGTAGTAGTTCATCCAGAGATTATTACAAAGCTTATGGTAAAGGAAGAAATACAATGTGGGCAGTTAAAGACAGAAAATATAAAAAAGAAAACAGGATTGACGGAAAGAGAGCTGACTATAATTAAGGAAATAGCTAAAGGATTATCAAATAAGGAAATAGGAGAAAAAATGTTTTTAACTGAAGGGACTATAAAAAACAATATAACCACCATACTTTCAAAGCTTTCTCTTAGAGATAGAACTCAAATAGCTATATTTGCTTTTAAAAATAACTTGGCTCAGTAATATTATAATCCGATAGTTTTTAGGTTAATATTCAAATTTAAAATAATTTGCAATAAAAATAAATATTAAATTAAGAATTGAAATAATTTGTAAAGCATTTACGTTTAAAGAGGTTGATTATAATCAGCCTCTTTTGCTTTTAGCACTATATTAAATGACTTAAGTCATTTAATATGATTACCTAGGCTAATAGGTAGAATGATAAAATTAATTTATAATTGACTTATAAGGTTAATGGAGGTAATTAGTATGAAGTTTATAGAAATTAAAAACTTAACAAAAAGATTTAATGATAAACTTGTTATAGATAATGTTTCTTTAGGAATAGAAAAGGGTGAAATTTTTGGATTACTCGGCCCTAATGGAGCTGGTAAATCTACCTTAATTAATTTGATGGTTGGACTCTTAAAAATAGATAGAGGAGAAGTAGTTATAGGTGGATACAATATATCAAAGGAACCTTTAAAGGCAAAGGAAAAAATAGGACTAGTTCCGCAAGAAATAGCTCTTTTTGAAAATCTAAATGCTAAAGAAAATTTAGAATATTGGGGAGGTCTTTATGGACTAAGAGGGGCTATGTTAAGAGAGAGAATAAATGAAGCTTTAGAAATAGCAGCTTTACAGGAACATATAAAAAAGCCTGTAAAAAAATATTCTGGAGGAATGAAAAGAAGACTTAATATAGCTGCAGCTATGATGCATTATCCAGAAGTTTTAATTATGGATGAACCCACAGTAGGAATAGATCCTCAATCAAGAAATCATATTTTTGAAGTGGTTAAGAAAATGAATAAAGAATACAATTCAACAATAATATATACTTCCCACTATATGGAAGAAATAGAAGCACTCTGTGACAATATATTTATTCTTGATTTAGGAAAAGAAATTGCTTATGGGAGTAAAGAACAATTAAAAAGAATGGTTATAAGCGATAAGGTAATAAAAATAAAAGCTCAAGGAGAGCTAGAAAAACTTATGTTTGATATAAAGAAGCTTTCTACCATAAGAGGAGTAGAAATAAAAGAGGAAGAGCTTAAAATAATAGCCAATGAAAAGATAACCCTTAATGAATTATTTAATGAAATTTCAAAACATAAAGTAGAAGTCAAAAATATAGGTATAGAAGAACCAACTTTAGAAGAAGTCTTCTTAACTTTAACTGGTAAAAAATTAAGAGATAAGGAGGAATAAAAATGCGAATATTTCCTCGGATTAAAAAGAACTTAATATCATTTTTAAGAGAGGGTAAAATTACAATTATTTGTTTTCTGCTTTTTCCAATGATAATGGCCTATATATATGGAGCAATGCAAGAAGACATGTTTCAAGGAAAAAGTCATTTTGGACCAATAAAGGTTATTTTTAATTATGATAAATTTTCAAAAGAAGGAGAAGTTTTAACAGCAATACTAAAGGACAAAGAAACGAAAAGTTTTATAACTGTTGTAGCAGATGAAGAGTCCCAATGTAAAGTAACCATAAGTGATGATTTTAAAACCATAGACATTGAAAAATTAAAGGGATCAGATACTAAAGTAGACATGGTGAAGGAATTTATGGAAATATTTAATGAAAATATAAATCAATACAATATAGTAGTAGATAATGTAAATAAATTAAATTTAACCTTTGTAGAAAAAGGGGAATTAATAAATAAGCTAATATTTAAATTACAAGAAAATAATAGAGAGCCATTAATAAAAGAACAATTGATAGAAGGTTATAAAAGTTTGGGAGCTAGAGAGTATTATACAATTTCAATGTTTAGTTTTACATCAATAATGCTTGTTATAGTTCTAATAAAAGAGTTTTATAAAGAGAAAAAACAAGGAGTAGTTAGAAGAAGTTTTTCTACGCCAAATAGCAGGGCAAGTTATCTTTTGGGATATTTAACTTCTTGTTTTATCTTAGCATTAGTTATAAATTGTATTTATGTAGCTATAAATACAATATTAGGAATAGCATTCTTAGGTAATTTTATAGGAAATATTATAATTATAATACTTCAAAGTTTACTTCAAACAGCTGTAGTAGGAATGATAATTTCTTTTATAAAAAGTGAGAAAATAGCAAATTCTATTATGAATATCATTATATTCATACCAGCTATAATTGGTGGAGTATTTTTTTATTCCGATTTAATAGAAATTAAGATTTTAAAGTTTTTTTCAAATATTTCACCAAACTCATTGATATTAAATTCATATAAAAATTTGTCTATAGCTCAAGAAATTTATGGAGCTAAAAATCAGATAGTAATTATGATGATGCTATCGTTAGTACTTTTAATTGTAAGTTTTATTAGAGTTAAATTTAGTTGGGAGGAGTAATGATGAAATTCTTAATTGTTTTAAACAGTAATTTAAAAAGAATCACTAAAAGTAAAAAAATTGTTATTGCAAACTTTCTACTGCCAGCTATAGTTATTCTAACTTTTGGATTTGTATTTAATAGAATTGCTAGTACAGATAATGAATATGCAATTATAAATAGTGATAAAGGTGTTTATGGTGAAGAGTTTATAAAGGAAATTCAAAAAAATAGTAAAGTTAAAATTTATAAAAAAGACGAAGGAATAGAAAGAGTTAAGAAGAAAAGAATGTCTTTATGTTATGAGATTCCAGAAGAATTTTCAGATCTAATATATAAAGGTGAAAAACCTCAAATTATTTCACATAAAATAGAAGAAGGTACAGAGCTAGGAAACTTTCAGTTTAGTGCAAGTTCCCTAATAAATAAGATGATTTTGAGAAGTGAATTTAAAAATAATGGAAAAGACATTTCATTAGAAGCTCTAAATTACGAAAAAAATAATATAAATGTAATAGGCAAAGATAAAAAAGCAATGGGTGATATAATAACTTTGAATATGATTATAAGCTTTATTCTATTTGGGTCTATAGGAATTTCTATGGAGTTATTTGAACTTAAAAGACAGAATATCTTAAAAAGAAGTTTTACTACATCAAATAAACCTAAGACTATAATTGGAGGAGTTCTAACAGCATTATTTTTAATATCTTCACTAGGATATAGCGGAATATTTTTACTAAATTTATTTATAAATTCAAACAACTACCTAAATAAAGCATCTATTATAATATTAAATATAGTGTTTTTAGTATTACTTGCACTTAGTTTGGGAATATTTGTTACAAGAATAATTAAAAATGAAAATCTTATATCTATAGTACTACAGATAATAATATCTCTTACATGCTTTGTTGGAGGAAGTTTTATGCCTATAGAGCTTTTACCTAAAGGTATAAGAGTATTTTCAAAATTTACTCCTCAATATTGGGCACTACAATCGATTGACACGGGAAATGTTTGGTTATCATTTATAGTAGTATTATTTGCATTAGCTTTATTTACAGCAGGAACTTTTAAGACAAAAAATTTTATAGATTAAAAAAATATAACCTAATAGAATAATTCTATTAGGTTATATTTTTTTTAGTAACTATATTAAAACAATTAAATAAATACATAATTACAAAAGTTATTATTTTATAGTTTTTATTATCTTAGCAGGATTGCCTCCAACAACTACATTGCTAGGTATGTCTTTTACTATAACAGAGCCAGAAGCAATAACTACGTTATCACCTATAGTTACACCAGGGTTTATAGTAGAATTGCCACCTATCCAAACGTTGTCTCCTATGGTTACTGGTTTTCCAAACTCAGTTTTAAGTCTTTCTATAGGATCAATTGGATGAGAGGCTGTATATATATGTACAGCAGGGGCTATAAAGCAATTACGTCCTATACGTATTTCACAGACATCTAACATAACACAGTTAAAGTTAGCATAGAAATTTTCTCCTACATGTATGTTATAGCCATAATCACAACGAAAAGTAGGTTCTATATAAAGAGATTCTCCTGTGGATCCAAAGAGTTCTTTTAATATAGAAATACGTTTATCTATTTCATCTTCAGTGGAATTATTAAAAAGTCTAGTTAATTTTCGAGCTTTCATTCTCTCTTTTACTAATTCAGGATCATTTGCTATATAAGGATGACCCTTGAGCATTTTTTCTTTTTCTGTCATAAAATATCTCCTTTAACCATAGTTTTATAAATACTTATATATGATTATTGTATGTTAGCATTTAAAAAGCTATAACAATACAAGTAATTTTTAGAATAAAAGATTATAAAGTTTGATATTAAGAAAAATATAGGTACAAATTTATAAATATTAATTAGAAAGTATATCCATTAATCACCATCAATAGATAGTTTTCTGTTTTTTAGTTATAAATAAAAATATAAAGTAAATTGTTTAAACATGATATTTTAAAATGGGCGTATTATGAAAGATAATAATTTTAATAAACCCCATGAAAGACAAAAGCTCTCATAGGGTTTTATTATTTATGAAAAAGATTTAGTATAAAAGTTATTATCAATGCAATTAATAATGAAGGTAAGATTAGAATGATAAAATAATCTAAAAGCTTATTATGACTAATCATCCAAGATATATAACTACACCATGTTTCATATAAATTCTCTGTGCAAGCATTAAAGGGAATTAGATATGTTTTTACTGATTTTATTCTTATTAGAGTAGTTACTATGAAGGATGTGATAAAGATTGTAATATTTCGCTTGGAAAATACATAGCCCCTCATATTGAATACCCCCTTAATTAATTTAGAGATTATCTAGAGGATATAATGTATAGAATTAAAAGTCAACAGATTATAAAACTTATTTTTTGAAAATTAGAAATATTATGAGCTTTACTAGTTGCAATAAAAACATGAAAATAAATATTTAATTATTGTTAAAAGAGATATATTGCAATGAAAAAAATTGCTATTTAGTTTTCTATTCGAATAGCTCATTTACAATTGGAATAATATTAATTAGTGGTTCTTCGTAAGGATGAATATCTTTAATAGTTTTGATGGCATCTTTTATATATTCTCTTTTGCATCTTACCTCAAGCGTACATTCTTCGCCTTCACATATTTTATCTACTTCACCATTGAAAGGACTTGAACCTTTTAAAGGCCTCCAATATCCTGTAACATCAGTTATAGAAATACAATTATCGTAGTTTCCAACTCTACAAGCATTTACATTATTAAGTCCATCTCTCAATTCTAATATATATTCTCTTGGAACATATATTTCAAGTTTGAATTCATTAAACTCCATAATTAAACTCACTACTTTCTTATTATAATTATTAAATATTATCTGATAGCCTATGTATAAAAATAGTATCATAATGGTAAATTAAGTACAATATTAGTCAATTTCATTATAAATGATATTTAATATTATAGAATTCATAGATTTTATATGGAACGTAATTTGTATAATGAGTTAAAGTAAATGAAATAGAATTAAAGAGCTTTAGGGGAAAGTGAAGAATTATTTTTTAAATATTAAAATTATATTGACAAATTGAATATTTAGTAGTAAAATCTTATTAAATTCTATGAAGGAAAGAGTAGGTATTGGGTTAGTATCTAAAGCGAATGAGGGATGGTGGAAGCCTTATGAGAAAAACAATGCTGAATGACATTCCAGAGAAGTTTATCTGAACGCTATTTTGGTTAATAGGATAAAACGTATTCCTACGTTACAGGATTAGAGATGACTTTAATTTTTAATTGAAGTTAAGCAGGATGGTACCGTGAAGTTTATACTCTCACTCATGCACAATGAGTGAGAGTTTTTTAATTTTCATAATGTGCTGCTTAAAATTTAATTATATATTAAGGTTAATTAGGGTGGTACCGCGAATTTTTCGTCCCTTGAGATTTATCTCAAGGGATTTTAATTTTTAAAAGAAAGCTTTCATCAAGTAAACTAATATATCAAAATTAAGAATAAATAATTGCAAATTAGATTAATTATAAAAAACTAGTTTTTAAAATAGACTTTATAAGTATCAATAATTATGGACATTTATGATAAATTATTGATTTCTCAGGGTAAATTAAATTTCTTTAACTTAGTAAAGAAATTGGCTTTAATATGTAGATAATTTAAAGTCTAAAATCAAAATTTATTTTAAAGGAGAGATTTATATGAAAAGAATTATGATAAATGAATTATTAAATTATGAAAATCAAATTGTATCTATAAAAGGCTGGGTGCATAGAATAAGAAAACTTAGCAAGATTGCATTTCTAGTAATAAGAGATAGGTCTGGCATGGTTCAGGTAATTATAGATAATAATGAACTTTTAAAAGATATTAAGTTAGAAGCAGTAGTTTCTATAGAGGGGTTAGTAGTAAAAAGTAATAATAAAATTTCACCTATAGAAATACAAGTAAATAATATTCAAATTATATCAGAGGTAAAAGAAGATTTACCCATAGAAGTAAATTTAGATAAAATTAATGGAAATTTAGATACCATATTAAATAATAGAGCTTTAAGTTTAAGAAATGTAGTGTTAAATACAATTTTTAAAATACAGGCATTATTGGCTCAAGGCTTTAGAGAGTATCTTATAAAAGAAGAATTCATTGAGGCTTTTACTCCTAAAATTGTAGCAGAAGGTGCAGAAGGAGGAACTGCAATTTTCGAGATCAAATATTTTGAAAAAAAAGCATATTTAGCTCAAAGTCCTCAGTTTTATAAACAAATGATGGTTGGGGCAGGTTATGAGAGGGTTTTTGAAGTAGGTAGTGTTTATAGAGCAGAAGAGCATAATACTAATAGACATTTAAATGAATATGTTAGTATGGACCTTGAAATGGGATTTATTGATGATGAAAAAGAGATTATGAAATTAGAAACAGAACTTTTGAGATATATGCTAAATAAGTTAAAAATAGAAGGAGAAGAATATTTAAAAATATTAAATATAGAAGTACCTTTCATAGGGGAAGAAATACCTTCTTTAACACTTAATGAAGCAATAGAGATATTAAAAAAGGAGTATAATAAGACTGACTTAGAAGGAGATTTAGACTCAGAAGGAGAAAGACTCATTTGCCAATATGCTAGAGAAAAGTTAAATTCTGAATTTATATTTTTAACAGATTATCCTAAAGAAAAAAGACCTATGTATACTATGCCTAAAGGAGATAATTTAACTCGTAGTTTCGATTTGCTGTTTAGAGGACTTGAAATAACTACAGGAGGTCAAAGAATTCATAATTATGAAATGCTTATAGAAAATATGATATCAAAAGGATTAAATCCAGAAAATTTTCATAATTATATGGAATTATTTAAATTTGGTATGCCTCCTCATGGTGGTTTAGCTATAGGTCTTGAAAGATTAACAGCTCAACTTATAGGGCTTAAAAATGTAAGGGAAGCTTCTTTATTCCCAAGAGATAGAACTAGAATAACACCTTAATTTGTTAACTATAAATAAAAAAAGCGTGATTTATTTCACGCTTTTTATTTCTCTTTTAATATGTCACGAATTTCAGTAAGTAATGCTTCTTCTTTGCTTATTTCAGTTACAGCTAGTTTTTCCTCTACTTCTTCTTTATGTTTAAATTTAGATATAAATTTTATAAATAGAAAAATGGAAAGAGAAATTATTAAGAAATCTATAACAGTTTGAATAAACATTCCATAGTTTAGTGTAAGTGCTGCCAAGCCATCCTTTTCAGGCCTAATTGTATATTTTAAAGATGTGAAGTTAACTCCACCAAGTAATACTCCTATTATAGGCATTATTATATCATTTACTAAGGAAGTAACAATTTTACCAAAGGCTCCACCAATAATAACTCCTATTGCTAAATCCATAACATTGCCCTTAAGTGCAAATTCTTTAAATTCTTTAATCATAGAATACCTCCTTTAATAAATAGAACTATTATTATTATAGACAAATTTCATAAAAAAATATATAAGAGATTTTAAGGATAATTAGTAAGTAGGATATGCTATTTTATATTATGCTTTGGAAATAAAATCATATAATAGCGCTATTAACAAGGTGATATGACTCCTTAGCTTAGACAAGATATTTATCTCGTTTTTGATAAGGTATTTTATTTCACATAGCTAAAAATTAAAAATTAACTCAAAAAACCGTAACTTAGTCACGGTTTTTTGAGTTAGCTCTTCTAATAAGCTTTTCCCCAATATACTAGAGAAACTCCTTCTTTTCCACAGCATACACAAGTATTAGAAATAGATTCTTGTTTAAATGGCATACATCTAGCAGTTACTCCTGCCTCTTCTTTTAATTTATCTTCACAACCTTTATCTCCACACCACATTGCTTTTATAAACCCAGGTTTATTTTCAGCGATATCTTTAAATTCTTCTAAAGTTAATGCATTGAAAGTTTTTAATTCTCTATGATTCTTTGCTTTTTCAAGTAACTCTAGCTGAATTGCATCAAGGAGTTTAGAAAGTTCTTTTTCAAGTTCATCAATAGAAACTATAAGCTTTTCCCTTGTATCTCTTCTAACTAGAACAACTTGATTATTTTCAATATCCTTAGGACCTATTTCAAGTCTTATAGGTACTCCCTTCATTTCATATTCATTAAATTTCCATCCAGGCATTTTATCACTAGCATCAAGTTTAACTCTAAAGCTATTAGAGATTCTTTTTTCAAGTTCTTTAGCTTTATCTAAAACTCCTTCTTTATGTTGAGCAATAGGAACTATAACTATTTGCTTTGGAGCTATTTTAGGTGGCAGCACTAAACCGCTATCGTCTCCATGAACCATAATTAATGCACCTATTAATCTAGTAGTAATTCCCCAAGAAGTTTCATGTACATATTGTAGATTACCATTTTTATCGCTATATTTAATATCAAAAGCTTTAGCAAAATTATCTCCAAAATTGTGAGATGTACCACTTTGAAGTGCTTTACCATCATGCATTAAACTTTCTATTGTATAGGTAGATTTAGCACCCGCAAATTTTTCCTTATCAGTTTTCTTTCCTTTTATAACAGGTATAGCAAGTACTTGCTCACAAAAATCTGCATAAAGATTCAGTATATTTATTGTTTCTTCTTCAGCTTCTTTATAAGTAGCATGTATTGTATGACCTTCTTGCCATAAAAATTCTGTAGTTCTTAAAAAAGGGCGTGTTGTTTTTTCCCATCTCACAACAGAACACCATTGGTTATAAAGCTTAGGTAAATCATTGTATGATTGAACTATTTTAGCATAGTGTTCACAAAATAGAGTCTCTGAAGTAGGACGAACACAAAGTCTTTCAGTTAATTCCTCTGAGCCTCCATGAGTTACCCAAGCAACTTCAGGTGCAAATCCCTCAACATGATCCTTCTCTTTTTGAAGTAAGCTTTCAGGGATAAACATAGGCATATATACATTTTCATGTCCTGTAGCTTTAAGTTTTTCATCTAGAATTTTTTGCATGTTTTCCCATATGGCATATCCATATGGACGAATTATCATACATCCTTTAACACTGGAATAGTCAACAAGTTCTGCTTTTTTAACTATATCTGTGTACCATTTTGCAAAGTCTTCATCCATTGAGGTTATGGCCTCAACGAACTTTTTATTTTTAGACATAATTTATAACCATCCTTTACTAATTATTTTCATACATAGACTTTAGTTTGAGATTTTGTTAGAATTAACATTTAGCTTATATTATTAATAATAGAATTATCTATATATCTAGACTATTTTAAAAAACAATGGATATAAAATAATTGATTTTTATTAATAGCTTTACTGCTGGTTTTTTATATAAATTGATTGTATATTAAAAAAATAAATTAATTTTGAGAATCTCTTAGCTACTACTAAGAAATTTCCGAAATTATTCATTATCAATAATTTGATATTAATGGGAATCCTAGCAATTGAATACTAAAATTATATGAATGCATAGATCAAATTCGAAATTAGTACATCTATATATTTAGCATTATAGAATATTTTATTATTTCAAATATTCGTAAAATATCTATGATGTTATGTTAAAATAACATAGCATAGTTGTCAATACTTATGCAATTTACAGCCTTATATAGTTGAAATTATTTATTTTTAAAGTTAATCAGTAACTTATTATAAAGAGACTAGCAAATGGAGCCTCTTCATAGTTATTAGTTAAATTTATTAGTATTGTTCCGAGCTATACTGCACCTTAGGGGAACCCTAAAGGGCTTCACTACTGTTCCCTAGAGGTGGAGAGCTAGTAATATATTGCTAGTCAAAAAGTACATTAAAGAAATTATTTTGCTAAAAAATAATTTCTACCTCAATTGTGAATTGATTTATATTGTCTGCTATAATTAAAATAGACAAGGGAAGAGGAGGGATTTTCTATGAGTAAAAGACCAAAAATTAGAATTACTTTAGTAGATAAAAAGGGGAAATGTGGATGTCATCATGGGCATAAAATAGGAGATAGTTTTGATTTTGATAGTGATAGAGGTAAACTTTGTCCTATGGCTATGCATGTAGTTTTTCCTTATGTAGACATATTAAGATATGGTGGAACTATTCCAGGAAGTAAAGATAATGGTGAAGTATTAATTTGTTGTCCTGATGTAGATGTAATTAATGTATTTAAAATTGAAAAAATAGATAGTTAATTTATTAATATTATGTTTATATAATCAGTGTACAATATAAAGAAATTTAGTAATATTACGTTATATTCAATAGAGAAGTATTTAGTATTTCTTTAAGGCATCTTCAAAAAATACTAAATCAGTGTATTATTTTTGAAGATGCCTTAAATATGAGAAAGGTAGAATTATATGAAGAAAAAAAGAAAATTTCCCATAATAACTTTTATCCTCTCATTGAGCTTATTATCTGTAGCTTCCTACAATTATATAAATGTTAGTGCTGAAGAAAGTGCAATTAAAGACCAAATACACAGTATAAAGTCTTCAGGACAAATTAGCGAAGGATTTTTAACTAAAGTAGAAAAAGAAGAAATAGAAAAGCAAAAGCAAAAGGAAGAGGAAAAAAAGAAGAAAGAGGAAGAGAAAAAAAAGAAGGAACAAGAAGAAGCTAAGAAAAAGGCTGAAAAAGAAGCAAAAATAAAGTCTGAAAAAGAGGCTAAAATGAAAGAAGAAAGAGAAAAAGAATTGGCAGCTATAAAGGCAAAACAAGAAAAAGAACTTAAAGAAAATGAAAAAAAATTACCTGAAAAAATAATACTTGATATAGAGCCTATAAATCAGTTGCCAGAGCTTAAAAATGGATGCGAAGTTACGTCTTTAACTATGCTTTTGCAATATAAGGGAGTTAAAATAGATAAGATGACTTTAGCTAATAAAGTTAAAAAGGATACTACTAGCATAGAGTATGATGGCTATGGGAAAATAATCAAATGGGGAGATCCAGATGAAGGATTTGTAGGAGATATTACTGGAAAGTATTCACCGGGATATTCTGTTAATCCTAAGCCATTAATGCCACTTATGCAGCAATATATAATGCCTAAACCAGTGGACTTAACTAAAAGCGATTACAGAGAATTGGAAGTATACTTAAGTATGAAAAGACCGGTTATAGCATGGATTACTAATGATTTTTCTATGCCTTCAAAGGACGCTTCTTGGAAAAAAGGGGACAAAGTTATAGAAGTTCATTTTAATCAGCATGCAGTACTTTTAACTGGATATGATAAAGATTATGTTTATTATAATGATCCATTAAAAGAAAGTAAAAACTCTAAAATTGATAAAGAAACCTTTAAAAAGGTTTGGATTAGTATGGGAAGTAAGGCCCTTAGTTATACAAATTAATTAAGGCATCTTCAAAAAATAATAGACCAGCATATTAGTTTATTATTTTCTTGCAGATGCCTTAACAAAATGAAAATTTTGAGATTTATTGAATTGTAATTATTTTTCAGGCACGTCTTTTAACAAGTCTGAAACTGAAGATTAGTTCATATAAAAATTTCAAGGTTTTTCTTTTAGTGCAAGTAAAATTAGAAATTAAGAATGTTAATTTTAGTGAATTCATTATTAGTGTGGTTAAAATATAATAAAAAGGTTATTATATGGGAAAAGTAAAAAATAAATTTTACTTTTGTCAATAAACATCATTAATTATAAGTTAAATAGTTAGAAATAGAAGGAGAAAACTATGGAATTTTCTTTAGTAAAGGTTGAAGTATTTATACCTAAGGAATATATAAATAAATTAAGATACAAATTAAATGAAATAGGGGCATTAACTATAGGAGGAAATTATGATAATTGTATGAGTTATTCTATGGTTCTAGGATCATGGAGACCATTAGAAGGTGCTAATCCTTTTAATGGTGAAGTAGGGGAGATTTGTGAGGCTGAAGAAGCAAAGGTTGAATTTTGCTGCAAAAGGGAATTAATAAAAGCAGTTGTAGAAGTAGTAAAAGAAATTCATCCTTATGAAGTGCCTGTTATAAATGTACTTCCTATAATAAATGGAATGCTTATACATGAAACTTTAGATTAATTATTAACTGAAAAAAAGCATGATTTTTCATCATGCTTTTTTCCATAAGGTTTAACAGAGTAGTATTCATACTTTATAAATATTTTCATGGGGAATTTATTTAGTATGCATTTTGAATTAATTCTATAATTTCCTTAACTAATGGAAGTCTTGGATTTGCAGTTGTGCATTGATCTTCGAAGGCCTCATCAGCAAGGTTATAGATAACTGAATCCAAATGATCTTTTGTAACACCACACTCTGATAATGTAGAAGATACATTAAGTTCATTCATTAAATCTTTTATAGCATTAATTAAACTTTCAATACCTTCCTCTTTAGTAGAACATGGAAGTCCTAAATGTTTAGCAATTTGTCTGTATTTTTCTGGTGCCATATAGTATTCATATTTAGGGAAAGATACTAATTTGCTTGGATTGCTTCCATTATATCTAATAACATGAGGAAGCATTATAGCGTTAGCTCTTCCATGTGGTATATGAAACTCAGAACCTAATTTATGAGCTATACTATGGTTAACACCTAAGAAGGCATTAGTAAATGCCATCCCTGCTATGCAAGAAGCATTGTGCATCTTTTCTCTAGCTAATGCATTAGAACCATCTTTATAGGCGATTGGGAGATAGTTAAATACTAACTCTATAGCTTTAAGTGCTAATCCATCTGTATAATCTGAAGCCATAACGGAAACATATGCTTCTATGGCATGAGTTAACACATCCATTCCAGTATCAGCAGTAACAGAAGGCGGAACGGTCATAACTAGTTCTGGATCAATTATAGCTATGTCAGGAGTTAACTCGTAATCTGCTAATGGATACTTAACTCCATTTGCTTTATCTGTAATAACTGCAAAAGCAGTAACTTCAGAGCCAGTTCCAGATGTGGTTGGAATAGCTACCATTTTAGCCTTTCTACCTAATTTAGGAAACTTAAAAGCTCTCTTTCTTATATCCATAAATCTAAGTTTTAATCCATCAAATTCAATATTTGGATTTTCATAGAATAACCACATTCCCTTAGCAGCATCCATTGCAGAACCTCCTCCAAGGGCTATGATAACATCAGGTTCAAAGCTTCTCATTTGATCTGTGCCTTTCATAACTGTTTCTGTAGATGGGTCTGGTTCAACATCTAAGAACACATTAATATCCATATTAGCTTTCTTTAAGTGATACATTACTTTTGAAACATATCCTAATTTATCCATAAATTTATCTGCAACGATAAATGCTTTCTTTCCTTCTAATTTTTCTAAGTATTGTAATGAGCCTGGTTCAAAATAAATTCTTTCAGGCACTCTAAACCACAGCATATTAACTCTCCTTTTTGCTACCTTTTTAATATTTATAAGGTTTTGTGCACTAACATTTTGAGTAGTTGAATTTCTACCCATAGTACCACAGCCTAAGGTTAATGAAGGCATATTTGTATTATAAATATCACCTATAGCTCCTTGAGAAGATGGAGAGTTTACAATGATTCTTCCAACCTTAACTCTTTTTGAGAATTCCTCTATAACTTTTTCATTTGATGTATGAATTACAGCAGAGTGGCCTAGTCCACCAAACTCTATCATTTCTTCACATTTTTTAATTCCTTCCTCAGTACTATCTACAATATACATTGATAGTATTGGGCTTAATTTTTCTCTTGAAAGTGGATATTTTGGTCCTATTCCTTCCAGTGGAGTTATTAATATTTTGGTATCTTGTGGAATATCAATTGATATCATTTTAGCAATCTTTGTTGCTGCTTGCCCAACTATCTCGGCATTCATAGAACAAGATTTTGGGTTAATTGCTAGTTTTTCCAATTTATCCATTTCATCTTTGTTAAGTATATGACAATTATATTCTTTTAAAAGTTGAATAACTTCTTCAGAGATATCTCTATCAATTATAACTGCTTGCTCAGAAGCGCAAATTGTACCATTATCAAACGACTTACTCATAACTAAGTCGTTAACTGCTCTTTTTAAGTTTGCTGTTTTTTCAATATAACATGGGACGTTTCCAGCCCCAACGCCTAAAGCAGGTTTACCAGTAGAATAAGCTGATTTAACCATTCCAGGTCCGCCTGTTGCTAAAATCATATCAACGCCAGAATGATTCATTAATAGCTGAGAAGCTTCAATTGATGGTGTTTCAATCCATTGAATACAGTTTTCAGGTGCACCAGCTTCTATTGCTGCATCTCTAACTATCCTTGCTGCTTCAACACTACATTGTTGAGCTCTAGGATGGAAACTAAAAATTATAGGATTTCTAGTTTTTATAGAAATAAGAGATTTGAAAATTGTTGTTGATGTAGGGTTTGTAGTAGGGGTAACACCTGCTATAACACCTATAGGTTCAGCAACATCCATACAATCTTCTTCATCATTATCCTTTATAATTCCGACAGTTTTCATCTTTTTTATGCTATGATATACATATTCAGATGCAAAAATGTTTTTAGTTATTTTATCTTCATATATGCCCATTCCAGTTTCATCAACAGCCATTTTAGCTAATTTTCTATGATCTGCAAGAGCAGCTAAGGTCATTTTTTTTACTATATTATCTATTTGTTCTTGGTTGAGATTTAAAAATTCATTATAAGCTTTTCTAGCCCTATTTACTAATAAGTCTATAGATTCTTGTGTATTAGGAGTTTTAACTTCTAAATTCTTTTCTTCAGTAACATTTAAGTTTTCCGCTTGACTCATGTAAACTACCCCCAAAATAGATTGTTATTTTTTTAACTAATTATATTGTAACATATAGGAAGAGAAAAGCAATACATTTTGTTAAAATAATATCAATATATTTTCGACAAATGTGCAGAGTTTAAATACAATATAAATTAAAAATATTAAAGATTTATAAAATTTTTAGTATAATTATTATTGAGGTGATGAAAATGATAACAATAATATCTCCAGCAAAGTCATTAAATTTTAATTCAACTTTAATGTTGGAGAAATCTACAGAGCCTAGATTCTTAATTCAATGCAATGAGCTTATAGATGAGCTAAAAACAATGGATTCTTATGAGATTATGAAGTTAATGAAAGTGAGCAAAAATATTGCTGACTTAAATATAGACAGATTTAATAAATTCAAAGAGAGTAATAAGGTTAAACAAGCAATATTTGCTTACAATGGACAAGTTTATAAATCTATGAATCCTGTAGATTTCTCAGAAGAGGAAATAGAGTTTGCGCAGAGTCATCTAAGAATTATATCTGGACTTTATGGAATACTCAAACCTTTAGATTTAATAAAAGAATATAGACTAGAAATGAGCACAAAGTTAAAGAATTCTTATGGAGATAATTTGTATAAATTTTGGGGTGAAAAAATAACATCTGCATTGGCGGAAGAAATTAAAGATCATAGTGAAAAAACTATTGTTAATCTTGCTTCAGAAGAATATTCAAAGAGTATTGATTTGAATAAGTTAAGTGAAGAATATAAAATTTTAAATATAGTTTTTAAAGAGAATAGAAATGGTGAGTATAAGGTAATAGGAGTGAAAGCCAAAGCAGCCAGGGGACTTATGGTTTCTTATATTATAAAAAATCATATTGATAAAGTGGAAGAAATAAAAGATTTTGATACAGATGGATATAGTTTTAATAGTAAATTAAGTAATAAAGATACATGGGTATTTACAAGATAGAAATTATATAGAGTTAACAATAAAAGATTTAAAATCACGTTGAGCATAAAAAATAATAGAATGTTAAGATTTATTATTTAAAACCATAAATTATGCATTTTGATTAAGAAAGAAATAAGGAGCGAATTTTATATGAGATATGAAGGTACTGTTTATAGACCACCAAGTGAGGCATATAGCTTGATAATTCAAGCTACTATAGGATGTTCTCATAATAAATGTAATTTTTGCAGTATGTATAAAGAAAAGAATTTTAGAATAAGACCAGTGGAAGAGGTAATTGAAGATTTGCATATGGCAAGAAATCGATATAAGAAAGTAGAAAAAATCTTTCTTGCAGATGGAGACGCACTTATTATTCCTATGGAAAAACTTAGGGTTATATTGAAAGCTATAAGAGAAATCTTTCCGGAGTGCGAAAGAGTTGGGGTTTATGGGTCGCCGAAATCCATACTTATTAAATCTATAGAAGATTTAAAGGAATTAAGAGATTTAGGAATAGGAATAGTTTATTTAGGTATTGAAAGCGGCAGTGACAAAATCTTAAAGGAAGTAGATAAAGGTGTAACATCACAAGAAATCATAGTAGCGGGGAAAAAAGTTAAGGAGTGTGGAATTAAACTTTCAGTAACACTAATATCTGGATTAGGTGGAAGAGAAAATATAGAGGAACATGGGTTAGAATCCGCACTGGTTATAAGTCAAATAAATCCTGACTATTTAGGATTTTTAACACTGATGATAGAATCAGATACAAAGCTATATGATAAAGTACAAAGTGGAGAGTTTAAGTTATTAAATCCACAGGAAGTTATGGAAGAAATGAAAATTTTTATTAAAAATGTAAATGTAGAAAATACTGTATTTAGAAGTAATCATGCTTCTAATTATGTAAGTTTGAAGGGAACATTACCTTTAGATAAAGAGAAAATATTAAATACTATAAATAATGCATTAAATGATAGTAATAGTTATAAAAGTGAATTTTTAAGAGGATTATAGAAAATATTAATTGTCAAAGAAACTTTATAAAACTATTCTCCTATTTTAAAGTATTAAAAGTATAAAATTGTAAAAGCTAAATGCATACTATATTTTGAAATGGAGGATTAATAATGGAAACAGGTGTAGTAAAGTGGTTTGACAATAAAAAAGGATACGGGTTTATATCAGGTAGTGAAGGAAAAGATGTTTTTGTACATCACTCTCAAGTAAAAGAAAAAAGTCATAATAAAGACCTGCATGAAGGTGAATCAGTGATGTTTGATACTATAGAAAAAGAAAAAGGTCTACAAGCCATAAACGTTCAAAAAATGGAATAAAAAAATAAATTAACGAAGATATTTATAGATTGCTTATAAGACAAATAAAGGTAGGGCTAATAGTTTTAATTATTAGCTCTTATTTTAGTTAACTTTTTTATATTTAAATTGCTAGTGAAAATGATAAAATAATTTTAAGAGCTTTATTATGATATGAAAGTAGGGTTTATATGGATATAAAAAGTAAAAAAGAAATAAGAAAAGAAATTTTACAAAAGAGAGATTTAATAAGTGAAGAAGAGAAAAAACTTATAGATGAAAAAATATTTAATAGACTTGTAAATAGTGATGAATATAAAAAAGCGAAGAGTATTTTTGCTTTTGTAAGCTTTAAAAGTGAAATAAACACACATAAGTTTATTGAGTATGCTCTTTCACAAGGTAAAACTATTGGAGTACCTAAAATAAGAAAAAAAGAAGAGGGGATGGAAGTTTTTAAAATCCACTCACTTTCTGATTTAGAAAGTGGATATTTTGGGGTAATGGAGCCTATTGAAAGTTGCGAAAAAATAAATAAAGATAATATAGATTTTATATTAATGCCTGGAGCTGTTTTTGATGAAAAAGGTGGAAGGATTGGATATGGTGGAGGCTTTTATGATAAATTCTTAAGTGATGTAAAAGATTCCGTTCCAAAGATAGCTATTGCTTATGAATTACAAATTATAGACAGTGTACCTATGGAAGAGTATGATATTAAGATTGACGGTATAATTACAGAGAAAAGGGTAATTAAATTTTAACAAAAGGAGAATTACATGGACGTTTTAATAGGAATAGTTGTTTCTGCAATTTTATTTTTATTTGCAGTTATAGCTGGCATAGATATAATTTATTCATTGATATTAGTCTTACTAATTTTTATTTTTATTACCTTAAGAAGAGGCTTCACTTTAAAAGAAATTTTAAAAATGATCTTTAATTCTAGTAAAAAATCACTTATAGTGCTAGAGGTATTTATTCTAATAGGGGCATTGATATCTGCTTGGATGGCAGCAGGAACAGTAACTGCTATTGTTTACTATGGAATTAATTTAATTGATCCTAATCTATTTATTTTATCAGCTTTTATACTAAGTGCAGTAGTATCAATACTTATAGGGACTTCCTTTGGTACGGTAGGTACTATAGGTATATCTATGATGCTTATGGCACGAGCTGGTGGAGGAAATGAACTTATGGTAGGTGGTGCCATAATAGCGGGAGTTTATTTTGGAGATAGATGCTCTCCTATGTCTTCTAGTGCAAACCTTGTGGCATCTATAACTGATACAGATTTATATACAAATATAAAAAACATGCTAAAGACGTCTATACTACCTTTAGTATTATCAATAATTTTTTATTTGGTATTATCCCTTAACTATCCATTAAACTATAGCGAATCAAATGTACTAAATAATATAATAAAGTATTTTGATATAAATCTAATAGTACTACTTCCGGCAGTAGTAATACTTATATTATGTGTATTGAAAGTTAAAGTTAAAACTTCAATGTTCATAAGTATATTGATAGCATCATTTATAGCAGTGATTTATCAAAGTGTTTCTATAAAAGACATTATGAAATATTTAGTTATAGGCTTTAATCTTCCACAGGATAATCCTCTTGCTGGAATTATAAAGGGTGGAGGGCTTATTTCTATGGTGAAATCAAGTGCTATGGTTATGATATCATCAGGATTAGCAGGGCTATTTGAAGGGGCTAAAATGCTTGATTATATTGAAAATCTTATGAAAAAAGCCGATAGTCGTCCTAAGATATTTTTATATACCATTGTTTCCAGCATATGTGCTTCAGCTTTTGGCTGTACACAGGCTTTAGCGATAATGATGACTCATTTACTTATGAAAAATTGTTATAGAGATAGAAGCATAGATAATTATTCTCTTGCAGTAGATTTAGAAAATACTGCTATAGTAATAGCACCATTGATTCCATGGAATATAGCGGCAATGATACCACTTGAAAATTTAGAATTGAGTTCCAAATCTTTGGTATTCGCAATTTATTTGTATTTAATACCTTTAATTAATTTAGTCACATTGTATTTTAAACATAAACTAGAATTAAAAAGCATTAACGAGTTAAATGTATAAGCTCTAAATTAAGCTTATTTAATCTGCTTTGTTGATTTTATTAGCTTATGATCTATAACGATGCAAGATGATAAAAAGTATATTATTTAGAAATTGCATGAAAATGTATGAAATTACTTCTTTAAATTTTGTAGAATTATTTTGTTAACAAAATAATTTGCATAGGTACAATGAGTTTATAAAATTTTACTAAATAAGTCTAAATTAAATGCTTAGAAAAAGGAAAGTAAAATAATATTAGAGGAAGAAATTCTAATATTAAAGGAAATATCAAAAGATAACTTAGTAAGCTGCTATTTATTTTAAAGAAAAGGTAAGCTCAGAGTTTTTGAACTGTGGGCTTGCTTTTTCTTTGAAATAAATGAATAAGATTAATAACTGTAAATTAAGTCTATAAAAATTTAGTTTGCACAATTTTATAGACTTTTATGAAAAGGAATGTAATTTTTACCTATTTAAGTTATAGATTTTGATCTAAATTTTATAAATTTTTTAACATGTTTTTCATAAAGTATATATAATATAGCTACTTCAAGAATTCCTAATAAGACATAAACAATCCCAAATTTATTAAATGTAGCATATAAGCTATATATAATAAAAGAAAATGTCATTATGTAAAATTCTTTTAAATGATAATTAACTTTAAAATATCTATAAGAAATATATGTTCTTGCAGTAAAAAATACTATATAAGAAAGTCCTGTTGAAATAGAAGCACCTATTCCACCATATTTAGGAACTAACAATAAATTTCCTAAAACATTGGTAATACAGGATATGAGTGCTATGTATGTATGAGATCTTTGTTTTTTATTAAAGTTAATTCCAAGAACAGTAGTCTCAGAAATAGTATACATTATAGGGGTAAAAATTAAAAATGGAACCATAAAGGCAGCTAATCTATACTCTTTACCTAATAACAAGATTATTATATCTCTAAATAAAATTACTAGAATTCCACCGAAAAACATAGCAGCAGTTATTAATAGATTTACTTTCTCAAAAAATTGAGTATCATCAGGATTAGTTTCATATTTTTCAAAGGCTACTGGAATCCAAAATGTAGTAAAAGAAGCTTGAATTATACTTAGAATTTTAACTATTTTTGCAGCAGCATCATAAATTCCAATTTCACTACCATTCCAAAAATATCCAATTGTTAATTTATCAACAAATTCAAATAACCAATTTATTACAAAAGTAAATACTAATGGTATACCATAACAAAAAATTTCTTTTTGAGTAATATTTGTTTTTCTTTTATTTAAAGTGAAGATATTCCAATAATTATGTTCACAAATCATAGCTATGATTGTAGAAACTAATAGAGAAATTACTATAGAGATTATCAAAGCTCTATAATCATTATTAATAAATAAGGCAATTAGTATTATAGATAATATATAAGAAACCTTCTGTATAACTAGTAAAAGAGAATAAGTAGTTCCTTTTTGCTGCATTCTTATAACCAAAAATGCAAATTTATTAAAGATTAAAAGAGAAATATAAAAGCACAAAATTAAAAATAGCTTAAAGGAGTATATTTCAAAAAAAAAGTTTAATATATATTTACGAAATAAAAAAAATATAATTATAAATATTCCGTTTATTATCATTGGCAATTTGAAGCAATTAAAGAGAAAATTTTTTCTATTTTCTTCTTTTTCAACATAAAAAAATCTCATAAAAGATTGATCTATCCCACAAATTATAAATATAGTTGTTATATTAGCAAAGGGCTCGAACATAGATACTATACCTGTTTGATCTGGAGAAAATAATCTAGTAATTAAAAGAGTACTTAAAACTCCAATAATAATTGATATCCAGCTTCCAATAGAAAATGATAAGAATTTATTAATTAAAGAATTTCTTTTCATAGCAATCTCCTTTAAATGTTTAAGTCAATTTTTATTAAAAATTTAAATACTCAATATATACTTATTAACAATTTATTGGTAAAAGTAAAATATTTAAGAAACCTAAATTCAGATTTATGTAAAAACTTTAAATTATTTAAGTTATATACATAATATTGTATCAAATGTATAATATTTCATTAACATAAATACATTGTACGATATATCTGCAATATTAACAATGTATTTGCATTTACAAGGTATTGCTTATGAAAAAATCTTTTTAGTGATCTATTAGTTATACTAAGAATTTATAAATAGTATAAAAAGGGCTATTGTAGAAATTTTTGAATAAAATTACTAAAAGAATTTTATAGAGTTATAAATTTATGAAACTTTAAGTATATATAGTTTATAAACGTACTCATTTATGAATAAAAGAGGAGGTATTGGTATTGATAAAAAGTAAAAGATTTAAATCTTTAATAGCTACAATTTTAACAATTGCTATGATAGGAGTATTTACAGGATGTAATAATAATTCTGATTCATCAAAGAAAGACTCTTTAGTTGTAGCAACAGCCTATGATGCCAAATCATTAGATCCATATGCAGTAAATGACGTAGCATCTGCTAATGTTATGATGCAAATTTACCAAACTCTTATAAAAGAAGATGACAGCGGAAAACTAGAACCACTATTAGCAGAGTCTTTTGAACAGGTAGATGAGACTACTTTTAAATTCAAACTTAAAAAAGGTGTAAAATTTCATAATGGTGAAGAAATGAAGGCTTCTGATGTAAAATTTAGTTTTACAAAGGCAGCCCAATCAGCTCCTATAGCTCATATTATGGGGGATATTGATATAAATAGTTTTGTAATTGATGATGATTACACCATAAGCTTTAAAATTAAAAATCCTTCATCAGCTTTTTTAGCAGGCTTGGTGCACTCAGGAGCAGCTATATTAAGTGAGAAAGCATATACAGAAGCAGGAGAAAATTATGGAATGAGTCCAGTTGGTACAGGACCATTCAAATTTGTAAGTTGGGCTAAAGGTGATAACGTAGTGCTTGAAAGGTTTGATGATTTTTATGGTGAAAAGCCGTCACTAAAAAATATCACTATAAAAGTTATACCTGAACCAACAAATAGGACTATAGAGCTTGAGAGTGGAGGAGTAGACATAGCTTATGAAATTTCAGCAAATGACTTAAAAAGAATTGAAGAGAATGAAAATCTAAAGCTTGTAAGAGGATTTGATTATTCAGTTCAATATTTAGGAATTAACACGCAAAAAGCACCGTTTAACAATGAAAAAGTACGTCAAGCTATAACCCATGCAATAGATGTAGAATCAGTTGTTGAGAGTGCATACAGAGGAATAGGTAAAGTTGCTAAAGGGCCTATGTCTCCAACCATAAAATATTATAATGATGACATTAAGCCTTTGGAATATAATGTTGAAAAAGCTAAAAAATTATTAGCAGAAGCGGGATATCCTGATGGATTTAAAGCGCAAATCTGGACAAATGAGAAAAAAGAAAGAGTGGATATGGCTACAATAATTCAGGAACAGCTAAAGCAGGTTGGAATTGAAATTGATATTAAAGTTTTTGAATGGGGAGCTTACTTAAGTGGATTAGATAATGCTCAGCATGATATGTATTTCTTAGGATGGACAGCAGAAACTACAGATCCTCATACAGCTCTTTATGCATTATATCATTCATCAGCAAAAGGTGCTGGTGGAAATAGAGCCTTCTTTGAAGATAGTAAAGTTGATGAATTATTAAGCAAAGGTGCAACAATTTTAGATTCTCCAGAGAGAGAAGCAGCATATAAAGAAGTTCAAAAGATTTTAGTTGAAAAAGCACCAGCAGTGTTTATGGAAAATGGAGAACAAGTTGTTGGAACTACAAAACAGGTTACTGGATTTAAAACAAGTCCAGTAGGATATCACGTTCTATATAATGTAAAGTTTGAGTAAAAAATTAAAAATAGCTAGGAGTATAAAAAATATTCAATTATACCTTTGATAATTTTATCAATAAATTTGATATTTAATAATCAACAAAATTTATAAATAGACTATGTTTAAAAAAATTAGAATTAGAAATTTAAATGAAGAATTCTGGAGATTTCTTATTTGGATTAAGGGGTTGATAACTGACTTTCTCCATAATTCTTCATTTATTTATTAATTCTATAAATAATAAGGGGGAAGAATTAAATTGCTAAAATATGTAGTTAGAAGAATTGCTTTACTTATCCCTGTTATATTAGGAGTAACCTTTATAGTCTTTACATTAATGTATATAACTCCTGGTGATCCAGCAAAAATTATTTTAGGGGAAATGGCGACAGAAGAAGCAGTTTTACAGTTAAGGGAAGAAATGAAATTAGATGACCCATTTTTAGTGCAGTATGGAAGGTATATGAAAAATCTAATTTTTCATCAAGATATAGGAAGATCTTACGTAACTAAAAGGCCAGTATTACAAGAAATAAAGGCTGTATTTCCAGCTACTTTTAAATTAGCGTCATTATCAATAGTTGTAGGTGTAGTTGTAGGTATACCTATTGGAATATTGTCTTGTATAAAACAATATTCTCTTTTTGATACCATTGCAATGATAGGAGCACTTATCGGAATATCTATGCCTGTGTTTTGGTTGGGACTTTTATTAATACTATTGTTTTCTGTAAAGTTAGGATGGCTTCCAGCTTCAGGATTTAGTAGTTTTAAACATATGATACTTCCATCTTTAGCTTTAGGTGCTCAATCAGTGGCAGTAATTACTCGTATGACAAGATCTAGTATGCTTGAAGTAATAAGGCAGGATTATATAAGAACAGCAAAGGCTAAAGGCCAAAAGGAAGGAAAGGTTATTTTAAGACATGCTTTAAAAAATGCACTTATTCCAATTATAACTGTAATAGGATTACAATTTGGTGGATTATTAGGGGGAGCCTTGTTAACAGAATCAATTTTCTCTATACCTGGTGTTGGAAGATTAATGGTTGAATCAATAAAGATGAGAGATTTTCCAGTTGTTCAAGGAGGAGTTCTATTTATTGCTATAACTTTTAGTATTGTAAATTTATGTGTTGATTTGTTATATGCATATGTAGATCCAAGAATAAAATCACAATATAGTTAGGGGGAGGGCTTATGGCCGAAGTTAGCATACCTAAGAAGAAGAAAAGTAACATAGCTGAAATTTGGGGAAGATTAAAGAAAAATAAATTGGCTTTAGTAGGTTTATTTATAATTATAATATTAGTTTTAGTAGCTATATTTGCTGATTTTATTGCATCCTATGATTATGCGGAGCAAAATTTAAAATTAGCACTTAAAGGGCCCAGTTTTGAACATTGGTTTGGTACCGATGAATTTGGTAGAGATATATTTAGTCGTATTATATATGGCTCTAGGATATCTTTGCAAGTAGGATTTATAGCTGTTAGCATAGCTGTAGTGATAGGTGGATTTCTAGGAGCTATATCTGGATATTATGGAGGGAAAATAGATAATGTCATAATGCGATTTATGGATATATTGCTTGCAATCCCAGGAATATTATTATCTATTTCTATAGTAGCAGCATTAGGACCAGGACTTATAAAATTAATGATTGCAGTAGGTATTTCATCTGTTCCGCAATATGCAAGAATAGTGAGAGCATCGGTTTTATCTGTTAAAGATCATGAATTTATTGAGGCAGCTAAAGCCATGGGAGCAAGTGATTTTAGAATAATTGTTACACATATATTACCTAATTGTTTGGCACCAATAATTGTTCAAGCTACTTTGGGAGTAGCCTTAGCAATTCTAACTGTAGCAGGACTCAGCTTTATTGGACTTGGAATAGAACCTCCAACTCCGGAATGGGGCGCAATGCTATCAGGAGGAAGAAGCTATATAAGAGATTATTCTTATATGACTATTTTCCCAGGATTGGCGATTGTTTTAATTATATTTGCACTGAATGTATTAGGTGATGGTCTGCGTGATGCATTAGATCCTAAATTAAAAAATTAAATTAGGATTAAGGAGAAATATGGTATGAAAAAAGATGAGAATTTATTAGATATAAAAGATCTAAGTGTGAAATATAATACTGAAAATGGAGCAGTCAATGCAGTAAGAAATTTAGATTTACAGTTAGGTTATGGAGAAACATTAGGATTTGTAGGGGAAACTGGTGCAGGTAAAACTACTACTGCATTAGCAATTATGAGGTTGATTAGTAGTCCACCAGGGAAAATAATGAGTGGAGAAATTTATTTTGAAGGAGAGAATTTACTAAAAAAATCAGAAAAGGATATGAGAAATATAAGAGGTAGTAAAATTTCCATGATATTTCAAGATCCTATGACCTCCTTAAATCCTGTTATAACTATAGGTGAACAAATAGCTGAAATGATAGAACTTCATGAGAATATAAATAAAAAAGAGGCCTTAAAAAAGGCAGAAGAAATGCTTGATATAGTAGGAATTAGAAAAGAAAGGATTAATGATTATCCTCATCAATTTAGCGGTGGTATGAAGCAAAGAGTAGTTATAGCTATAGCATTGGCTTGTAATCCTAGTCTTTTAATTGCTGATGAACCAACAACAGCTTTAGATGTGACAATCCAAGCACAGGTTCTAGAGCTTATGAAAGATTTAAAAGAAAAATATAAAACTTCAATGATTATGATTACTCATGATTTAGGAATTGTTGCGGAAATATGTGATAAAGTAGCCATAATGTATGCAGGAAATGTTGTTGAATATTCAGATAAAAGAAGCTTATATTTAAACCCATTACACCCATATACAAAAGGATTATTTAACTCTATTCCGGACTTAAATGTGGATCAAGAAGAATTAGAAACAATAGATGGATTAACTCCAGATCCTACTAATTTACCATCAGGATGTTCTTTTCATCCAAGATGCAGAAAAGCTATGAAAAAATGTTCTAAAGAAGTTCCTCCAAAGTATCAAGTTGATTCAGGACATTTTGTAAGATGTTTCTTATATGAGAAATAATATAAGGGGGCTTGTATATGGGAGAGAGATTGTTAGAAGTTAAAAATTTAAAAAAGTATTTTGATACTAAAAAAGGTAAGCTACATGCAATTGATGATATCAATTTTTATGTAAATAAAGGGGAAACATTGGGGTTAGTTGGAGAATCTGGATGTGGTAAGTCTACCACTGGAAGAGCAATATTAAGATTACATGAGCCTACAGCAGGAGAGGTTATATATAGAGGAGAGAATATAGTAAATTACAACTCGAAAAGGATGAAAGATATGCGAAGAAAGCTTCAAATAGTTTTTCAAGATCCATATTCATCTTTAAACCCTAGAATGTCTGTATTCAAGCTTATTTCAGAGCCGCTATATGTAAATAAGGTTTATAGAACTAAAGGTGAAATAGAGAAACGAGTAAAGGAAGTTATGGAGGTTGTAGGATTAGAAAAAAGATTAGAAAATTCTTATCCTCATGAACTAGATGGTGGTAGAAGGCAGAGGATAGGAATTGCTAGAGCTTTAGCTTTAAATCCTGAGTTTATAGTTATGGATGAGCCTGTTTCAGCGCTAGATGTTTGTATTCAAGCTCAGATTTTAAATTTAATGAATACTCTTCAAAAGGAATTTAATTTAACTTATTTATTTATATCACATAATTTAAGTGTAGTTAAACATGTTAGTAATAGAATTGCTGTAATGTACTTAGGAAAAATAGTTGAGCTTTCAGATTATAAGACCCTATTTGCAAGTCCTAAGCATCCATACACTCAGGCATTATTATCTGCCATACCTATTCCTAAAGTAGATATACAAAGAGAAAGAATTTTATTGGAAGGTGATGTGCCTAGCCCTATAAATCCAAGTGATGGTTGTAGATTTTATGGAAGATGTATTTACAGAAAAGATTTATGTAATAAAACTACACCAGAATTTAAAAAATGCAGTAATGGAAGCTATGTAGCTTGTCATTTTGTAGATTAAATCCTCTAAAATAAATAATGAAAAGTGAAAGGAATATTTTCTATTATATAGATTAGTAAGTTTTGCTTATAGTGTTGAAATAGAACATCCTTGCAGATGAAACATTATGGAAATGGGTTTTAACACATTGACTAATTATTTTTAAAGATGTATAAAATATAAATTAATTAATTCTGTATAGGGGGATAGAGATGAAAAAACCCTTGATAGGTATAGTTGGAAATATTATTACTAGTTATGACGATAACATAGGGGAGATGGAGAAATTTTCTATTAGCTTAGATTATATAAAAGCAGTAGAGAAAGCAGGAGGAATACCTATGATATTACCTATTGTAGCAGAAGAAGAAACAATAAAACTTCAACTATTAAATTGTGATGGAATAATACTTGGTGGAGGATATGATATTCACCCTAAATTTTATAAAGATGAGCCGCATAAAGAAATAGGGTTTATGAGAGAGGATATTGACGAGTATCAATTTAAGCTATTAAAAATATTTTTAGAGGAAGATAAACCTATATTAGGCATTTGTAAGGGATGCCAACTTTTAAATGTATTTTTAAATGGAGATCTATATCAAGATTTAAGTGAATACCCAGAAGAAGCATTGATGCATATACAAAAATCAAGAAAGTACGAGCAGTGCCATAATATAAAAATAAAGGAAAATAGTAAATTGTTTAATTTATTTGGAGAAAATATTATGGTAAATAGTTTTCATCACCAATGTTTAAAAAATATAGGTAAAGGATTAGAAGTGACAGCTTTATCAAAGGATGGAATTGTAGAAGCAATAGAATTAAAAGATAAAAGATTTGTTATTGGAGTTCAGTGGCATCCAGAAATGATGCTACCAAAGAGCAATATTATGTTAAATCTCTTCAAAGAGTTAATTAACAATTGTATTTAACAAGAGAATTTAGTAGCTAAATAATTTTTGTAAATTTTTGGAGATTTATTATACGAATATTTAACTTTTATTACTAATATTTTTAGATAATTATATTTAATTTCAAGTGCTGACTAGAGGTGAAACTAAGATAAATTGGTATTAATAAAAAATAGCTATTATCATGAGATTTATGATAATAGCTATTTTTTATTAATACACCTAATTATAATTACTTAGTTATTAAAAATTAGAGTCATTAAGAGTAATTTTATAAATGTTAGGAAAAGAGTGAAAAGTTACTATATTCTTTTAATAAGAATTGAGTGAATATACTTGTACTAAGAGTATTTTTTTGTTTAAATTAATTTATAGATAATTATTATAAAGGTTTTATTTGTAAGTTTTTGAAAAGTTATATTAATAAAATTATTACAATTTATATCTTAAAATTAATATATCTACACAGGTGTAGGGGGAGATTAAATGAATTATGATTTAATTACTGAGCTATTAAAGACAGAAGTTATACCAGCTTTAGGCTGTACCGAGCCTATAGCCATAGCAATGGCTACGGCTAAGGGCAAAAGCTACTTAGAGGGAGTACCAGAACGTATAGAGCTATATTTAAGTACGAATATAGTTAAAAATGCCATGTCGGTAGGGATACCGGGAACAGGGAGTAGTGGAATACATATAGCAGCAGCATTGGGAGCTATAGCAGGAAATGCAGATTTGAATCTTGAAGTTTTAAGAGATGCTACCATAAAAGATGTAGAAAATGCTAAAAAAATGGTTAATGATCAAAATGTGAGTGTACATTTATCTGATAGGCATGAAAAGCTATACATAGAAGCTATATGCATAAAAGGCGAAGAGCAAGCTAAAGTAGTGATAAAAGATAAACATACAAATATTATATTAATTGAGATAAATGGAAAAGTGCTGTTTGCAGCGGATGAAGATGAACAGGCTGCTTCAGCTAATACTTCTAATGTGGAACTTTCGGTGGAAAAAATTTATAATTATATAACAAATGTTGATGCTGATGATATTAAATTCTTACTTGACGGCGCTGAGATGAATAGGAAAGTTGCAGAAGAAGGATTAAAAAATGACTATGGTATGAATGTTGGAAAAACTTTAATGAAGAGTATTAAAGAAGGGTTAATTGGAGACGATATTATGTCCTATACAATGGCGGTAACAGCTTGTGGAGCCGATGCAAGAATGTCAGGATGTATATTACCAGTTATGAGTAGTGCAGGTAGTGGAAATCAAGGACTAACTGCAATACTACCTATAGTAGCTATAAATGAAAAATTAAAATGTGGCGAAGATGTATTGGTAAGAGCATTAGCAATGAGTCATTTAATTACTTATTATATTAAAAGTCACTTAGGGAGACTTTCAGCACTTTGTGGATGTGGGGTTGGAGCGGCAATAGGTGCAAGCTCAGCAATGACTTATATGATGGGCGGAAAATTGGATAATGTGAGTTATACTATTAAAAATATGATTGGTGACGTTTCAGGAATGATTTGTGATGGAGCTAAGCCAGGATGTGCATTAAAGTTATCAACAGCAGTTGGTGCAGCAGTTAAATCTGCCATACTTTCAACAAGAGGGGTTGAAATATCTGAAAAAGATGGAATAGTAAGCAAAGAAGCGGATAAATCAATTAGAAATCTTGCAAGTATAGCAAATAAAGGCATGTGTGATTGTGATAATGTAATTTTAGATATAATGATTTGTAAATAGATATAAAAAAGTTAAAAGTCGTAATCAAAGATTACGACTTTTAACTTTATATAAGGGAGTCTTCACTTGATACCATTCTTGCTAGTGCTACAGCATAAATTTCTGTTGCTTTTAGCAATTTTTCAACAGACATATTATTTTTCTCATTTCCTCTCCAATATGCACCAGCTATTTTAGTTAATTTTATAGCTTTAACATATTTTGTAGACATTAGATGAGGACCTGCACATAAATCTACAAATTCACCTTGTTTGTAAAATGAAATTATAGAATCCTCAGGTAAGTCGTTGATTAATTCAACTTTATAAGGTTCGTTCATTTCATTCATTAATTTAAGTGCTTCTTCTCTAGGAAGTTCAAATCTTTCAATTTTTAGATCTTGTTTAACAATTTTTTTCATCTCAGCTTCTATTTTCTCTATATCTTCAAAAGTAAAAGGTTTTTCTACATCAAAATCATAGTAGAAACCTTCTTCGATTGAGGGGCCTATAGCAAGTTTTGAGTTAGGATATAAACTTTTAACAGCCTGAGCTAGTATGTGTGCTGTTGTGTGCCTAAAAGCATTTCTTCCTTCTTCATCATTAAAAGTAAGAATGCTTAGCTCACAATCTTTATCAACTATATAACGTAGATCTACAGTTTTATTATCAACAAATCCAGCAGTTGCTACTCTTGCAAGACCTTCAGAAATATCTTTAGCAATATCTAAAACTGATAATGAGTTTTCATATTCTTTTATTGAGCCATCTTTTAATGTAACTTTAAACATTTTTATTTACCTCCTTAAAACTATTGATAATTAATTATGATAATTCACATCAAAGCATGAGAATCTTTAAATTATTTTTTAAAATAAAAACTCGCCTCTTTTCTATAATAATTAGAAAAGGGACGAGATAATATTCCCGTGGTTCCACCCAAATTGTATATCAAGATTATGATATACCACTTTAAAAGTTTTAACGGATTTATCCGGACATTATTAGAGTCACTCAGAGGTAGTTTTCAACTGATTCTATTTAAGAATACTTTCAGCTAATGTATTCTCTCTCTGTAAATGTAAGGCAGTTTACTCTTCTCTTCACAGCTTTATACTATTATTATCATATTTAAATAAATTTATTACTACTAAAATTATATAATAATAAAAATAAATTTAAAAGAAGTATTTTAAATTATTGTATAATTTTTAGGATAAATATATCTTTATTAAGTCTGTTTTAATCTTATTAACTATTAATACTAAATTGAGAATAATTTTGTATAGGAAATTTTTCTATAACTCTTTACTCTTTATTTCTTTAAGGATTTCCTCAATGAAATTGTCTATAGAAATATTGCCTTCTTCACCATTCTTACGACTTCTAACAGATACTTCCTTTTTAGAAGCTTCTTTTTCACCTACCACTAAAATATAAGGAATTCTTTCATTACGTGCTTCTCTAATTTTATACCCTATTTTTTCAGTACGTTTGTCTATTTCCACTTTTATACCAAAACTTTTTAATTTATTTACTATTTCTTCACCATAATTATTGTATTTTTCAGAAATAGGAAGTACTTTTACTTGTATAGGTGAAAGCCAAGTAGGGAAAGCACCAGCAAA
This sequence comes from Clostridium argentinense CDC 2741, assembly GCF_000816675.1. Classification (GTDB taxonomy): domain Bacteria; phylum Bacillota; class Clostridia; order Clostridiales; family Clostridiaceae; genus Clostridium_J; species Clostridium_J argentinense. Next base: position 493,425 of record NZ_AYSO01000020.1, read on the forward strand.
GTGTTCAGTTAAAATTCCTATAAAACGTTCTATACTTCCAAAGACTACACGATGTATCATAACTGGTCTGTGTTTTTCACCATCTGAGCCTATATAATGAAGACCAAATCTTTCTGGAAGCTGGAAATCTAGTTGTATTGTACCACATTGCCATGTACGTCCTAAACAATCTTCTAGGTGAAAATCTATCTTAGGACCATAAAATGCACCATCGCCTTCATTAACTTTATAGTCATATTCAAGTTCTACAAGAGCCTCTCTAAGCGCTTCAGTTGCTCTATTCCATTCTTCATCGCTGCCCATACTATTTTCTGGTCTTGTAGACAATTCAACATGATATTTGAAGCCAAATACGCTGTAAACTTCATCTATTAGTCTTATTACTCCTTTAATCTCATCTTTAATTTGTTCAGGTAGCATAAATATATGAGCATCATCTTGAGTAAAGTTACGAACACGCATTAATCCATGTAGTGCACCGGATAATTCATGACGATGTACAAGGCCTAATTCACCAATACGAAGAGGTAAATCCTTATAGGAATGGAGACTTGTTTTATATACTAACATTCCTCCAGGACAGTTCATTGGTTTTATTGCATAATCCATTTCATCTATTTCAGTTGTATACATGTTTTCTCTATAATGTTCCCAATGACCACTTCTAATCCATAAATCCTTATTTAATATAACTGGAGTAGAGATTTCTTTATAGTCAGCTTTTTTATGGACTTCTCTCCAAAAATCTATAAGAGTATTTTTAAGCTCCATTCCTTTAGGTAAAAAGAAAGGAAAGCCAGGACCTTCATCAAGCAATGTAAAAAGCTCTAATTCTTTACCAAGTTTACGATGGTCACGTTTTTTAGCTTCTTCAATCTTTTCTAAATGCTCATCTAAATCAGATTTTTTAGTAAATGTAGTTCCGTATATACGGGAAAGCATTTTATTTTTCTCATTTCCTCTCCAATATGCACCAGCTATTTTAGTTAATTTTATAGCTTTAACATATTTTGTAGACATTAGGTGAGGACCTGCACATAAATCTACAAATTCACCTTGTTTGTAAAATGAAATTATAGAATCTTCAGGTAAATCATTAATCAATTCAACTTTATAAGGTTCATTCATTTCATTCATTAATTTAAGTGCTTCTTCTCTAGGAAGCTCAAATCTTTCAATTTTTAAATCTTCCTTAACAATTTTTTTCATTTCACCTTCAATTTTTTCTACATCTTCAGTAGTAAATGGTTTTTCTATATCAAAATCATAATAAAAACCATCTTCAATTGAAGGACCTATAGCAAGCTTAGCATTAGGATACAATCTCTTAACAGCTTGAGCTAGTATATGTGCTGTTGTGTGTCTAAAAGCATTTTTCCCTTCTTCATCATTAAAAGTAAGAATACTTAATTCACAATCTTTATCAACTATATAACGTAAATCTACAGTTTTATTATCAATAAACCCAGCAGTTGCTACTCTTGCAAGACCTTCAGAAATATCCTTAGCAATATCTAAAACTGACAATGAGTTTTCATATTTTTTTATTGATCCATCTTTTAATGTAATTTTAATCATTTTTTGTACCTCCTAAAATAATTGATAATTAATAATTATAAATAATTCTCATCAAAGCATGAGATTTTTTAAAAATAAAAAAACTCGTCGCTTTTCTATAAATAATTAGAAAAGGGACGAGAGATTATTCCCGTGGTTCCACCCAAATTGCACATCAATATTATGATATGCCACTTTAAAAAATTTTAACGGATTTATCCGAACTTTATTAGAGTCACTCAGAGGTGGTCTTCAACTGGTTCTATTTAAGAATACTTTCAGCTAATGTATTCTCTCTCTGTAAATGTAAGACAGTTTACTTTTCTCTTCATAGTGTTTTAATATATAATTGTTCATAAGCTATAAAAGCTTTATAAATAAAAAACGCCTCTTTTCTATAATAATTAGAAAAGGGACGAGATAATATACCCGTGGTTCCACCCAAATTGTATATCAAAATTATGATACACCACTTTAAAAATTTTAACGGATTTATCCGGACTTTATTAAAGTCACTCAGAGGTGGTTTTCAACTGATTCTATTTAAGAATACTTTCAGCTAATGTATTCTCTCTCTGTAAATGTAAGGCAGCTTACTCTTCTCTTCATTGCATTTATTATTTATTTAATAATAGCATATGCATATTATTAAAATTTGTATATTATAAATATATATTTATAATATTATATCACTTATAAATTTCATGTCAATAACAATTTCCATAGTGAAAATTTAATTTACACAATAATTTGAATCTTAAAATAAAAAATTGTATGTAGTAATTAAAAATTACAAAATAATACTCTCTGTATAAATTTAATCTTAAAGATATATCTATTTTGAGATTAGTGAATATTAATCTACCATTAATGGTTTTATAATCCATTAAGAATTAATACAATATATAATAAAAGTGTATATAAAGAGGTGAGTGTACTGTTTACTCAATTTTCTTCAAAAGTTGCTAGGGTTAAAACAGAAATGTTATATCCTGAATTTTGGATAAATAATAGTAATACTTCAAAGAGAATAATAATATGTGATGATGAGATAAAAAGATATAACGAAAGATCCATGAAATACAATATAATAGAGGATATATTTTTACTACAAAATTTTCTTGGAGGACAAGAATTACGGAACTTAATTTTATCTGTAAGTAAACCTCATTCTACAATTAGATATAAAAATGGTCTTATTTTAGAAAAAGAATATTTTTTTAAATTAAGTAAAAATTTAAATTTAGAAGGTATAAAAGAAAAAAACTTATTACGATATGGAATGGTTACAAGAAGATCACATATAAAATCTTATCCTACGGATGATAGAATTTTTAAAAATCCAAAGGATTATGACTTAGATAGATTAATGGAAACGGCGATTAATATTTGTGATCCTTGTGTAATTTTACATGAAAGTAAAGATAAAGAATGGTATTTTGTAAAAACATATGGGTATAAAGGATGGATTAAAAGAAAAGATATTGCTATAGGAGAAAAGGAACCTATATTAAAATATACAAAAGCTAAAGAATTTTTAGTAGTTACAGGTAGAAGAATTTATACTGGATATAATCCTTTTGATGAAAGTATATCCATGATTCCTATAGATATGGGAGTAAAACTGTCATTAGTGAAAGAAGAAGAAATTTTAGAAACTATTTATGATATGTATCCTTGTGGAAGTTATGTGGTATGGTTTCCAATAAGGCGTTATGATGGAAGCTTAAAGTTTACACAAATATTAATTTCAAGAAGCGAAGATGTATGTTATGGATATTTACCTTATACGGAAGAGAATATTATAAGGCAAAGCTTTAAATGCTTAGGGGAAAGATATGGATGGGGAGGAGAATTTTTTGGAAGAGACTGTTCCAGTTTAGTAGTAGATGTATTTAAGACTATGGGATTAATGCTTCCTAGAAATTCATCTCAGCAAGAAAAGAAGGCCATAGGAATAACTAAGTGTATAGAAAATATGACTATTGAAGAAAAGAAAAAAGTATTGGATACGATGACTCCAGGATGTCTTATGTATCTAGATGGCCATGTTGTAATTTATTTAGGTAAATATTATGATGAATACTTTATAATACATGATACTATAGGTTTTTATATCTCTAGAATATGTAGTGAGAAAAAAGGAGATTTATACTATATTTCAGCTAAAGGAGTTGCAGTAACGCCGTTAACTTTAATTTATACTTCTGATGGAGAAAATTATTTAAGAGCTATCAAAACAATAAAAATTTTTGGTTAACATAGTTAATAATTTATAGTAAAATAATAATATATTTTACTATAAATTATATTAGGCATCTTTAGAAAATAACAAGCTAGTGTTAATTTGTTTTATATCATGCTGTATTGCTAGAATTCAATCATAGCATCACTATGATCAGAGTCTAATATAAAACATACTAACATCTTTTAGTTGTTATTTTTTAAGTGTCTTATTAAAAGTAATTAGAAGCTTAGGATCTTAGGCATCTTCAAAAAATAATAGACCAGTATGTCAGCCTATTTTTCATCATACTGCGCTGTCAGAACCAGCCCATAGCACCACTATGAGCAGAACCTGACGCCTTGTCTGATATAAAACATTACTAACATCTTTGGTTTATTATTTTCTTTCAGATGCCTTATATGAGAATTTAAATGGGAGAAAAGATTAAATATGCTTAAGAGTATTCATGCTATTGATAAAATACTAATTGATTTTATACACCATGGATTAAGAAATCCATTATTTGATAAACTAATGCCGATTATAACTCATTTAGGTGATGGAGGAGTTATATGGATAATTATATCTATAATATGCTTATTTAAAAAAGATTATAGGCATATAGGACTTCTTTGTCTTAGCTCTTTATTATTGAGTACTATTTTAACAGAAGGTATAATAAAAAATGTGGTAGAAAGAGTTAGACCAATTATTAGGTATCCTATATCAGATCCATTGATACACATACCTAAATCTTTTTCTTTTCCATCAGGGCACACTTCATCATCTTTTGCAGTAGCTACAATATTATTTATACTATTACCGCAGTATAAAATAATTCCTATAGTGCTTGCAGTACTTATAGGTTTTTCAAGAATTTATTTATATGTTCATTATCCTAGTGATGTATTTGTAGGGATGTTAGTAGGAATTTTAAGTGCCTTTATTATACTTTTAGGGTATAATTTAATAAGAAAAGATAATGTTTAAATAATTATTATGAATTTTGAAGACTTGGATAAAATCGTGACTTTGTCACGATTTTATTTAAGTATATGAATTTATAAAATTTTATTTTAAAGTTCAATATACAAATTAATTTTACTCAATTTTTTATTTTATATAAAACTAGCTTAAAGCTAGTTAAATTATTGTAATATTTTTAATTTTAATTTAAAAGCAATTAGTAATAATTTATATTAACTAAGGGATATAGATTTACTATATAAATGCTAATTGAATTTATAAGGGTGGTAGGAAGAGAAGATGAACATTGGGGAATTACTTTATAAAGTAAAGGATATAATGAATATAGAATTTAAAGAGGTTCTTCATAGTGATACGGTTAAACAGGTTTCAGATATGATGATAACACAGAATTTAGATGAAGTTATAGTAGTTGATGAAAAGAAGAAGTTAATGGGGATCTTCACTAGAAAAGATTTATCAAAAATAAGTACTGAGAGAAAAGATTTATTGGAAGATAAAGTTATAAATTATGCTATAAAAGATGTAGTTACCATAAATCCTCATAAGTTTGCAAGAGATGCAAGAGATATTATGATTTCAAATAATATTGGACGCCTTCCAGTAATGGAAAAAGATAAGATTATTGGAATAATAACAAACAATAATTTAAGAGATAGTTTTTATTTAAAAGTAGATGAAATATTTAATCTCCAAAATAATATTTTGGATAATATTCATGAAGCTGTGTGTATTTGTGATATTAATGGAATAGTAACTTATTGGAATAAAAGTTCAGAAAAACTATATAAGGTTAAAGCTAAGGATATTGTTGGATTGAAAGTAACGGAACATTTTAATAATCCGCTAATCCCTAAAGTGTTGAAAGAAGGAAAAGCTATAGAAAATATAAGGCATGAGCCTATGAGAGGAAAGTCCGTAATTTTAAGTGTAATTCCAATATATAACCCCAAAAAAGAAATGGTGGCAGTAGTATCTACAGATAGAGATGTAACAGAAGTTGTATCGCTATCAAGAAGATTAGAAAGCGCTAATGCTAAAGTAGAAATGTTAAGTAATGCCTATAATAAAGAAATTGCTAATAATTATAGTTTCTCTTATATAGGAGGAAAGAGTAAAAAGATAATTGAGGCAATTAATCTTTGTCAAAAGGTAGCGCCAAGCTCAGCTTCTGTACTTATTACTGGAGAAAGTGGAACGGGAAAAGAAGTTTTTGCGAAAGCAATTCATGAAGCTAGTGGAAGAAATGGTCAATTTGTTGCAATAAACTGTAGTGCTATACCTGAAAATCTCTTAGAAAGTGAACTTTTTGGGTATGTAGAAGGAGCTTTTACTGGTGCTACTAAACAAGGGAGAATGGGAATGTTTGAATTTGCAAATAACGGAACCTTGTTTTTAGATGAAATTGGGGACATGCCTCTTGGTATGCAAAGTAAACTTTTAAGAGTACTTCAAGATGGCGTAATATATAAATTGGGGAGTGGCAAACCTGTTTATACTAATACAAGAATTATAGCAGCTACTAATAAAGATTTAAAAAAATCTATCAAAGAAGAAACTTTTAGAAATGATTTATTTTATAGATTAGCAATTGTACAAGTTGAGCTTCCTCCATTAAGAGAGCGAAAAGAAGATATTAAAGACTTAATTAATTTATTTATTAGTCAAGTATCAAAGAATGAGAGAATAGAGATAAAGAAAATAGATAATAGAATTTATAACATATTATCCTCATATAAATGGGAAGGAAATATAAGGGAATTAAAAAATGTAATTCAAAGAATGGTTCTGCTATCTAATGGAGATTGTATATCAGTAGATAGCATTCCAAAATATATATTAAGTTATGAAGAGGAAAAATATTTTATAAATAAAGATATTGATTTAGAGGATAAGTATAACTTAGAAAAAATGGTTAAAACTTTGGAGTGTGAAATAATAAGAGAAGTTATGAATATTGCTGGTGGCAATAAAGTTAAAGCAGCAGAAATTTTAAAAATAAAAAGAAGTACATTATATTATAAATTAAAGCAATATAATATGTTAGACACCTGTCAATAAATTGACAGGTGTGTTTATTTATTGACATATATATAATGATTGAAAATCTTTATGTAATGGGATATTACAATCAGTTTAACAAAATTGCAGCAAGAAAAATGTCAGTTTTTTGACTAAAAGGAAAAAGATAAAATTTATTAATGAAGTGTTTTGTATTTATTAGGGCTATTTTCCAATGGTTAACTATAAGTTTTTATAATATCAATGATATTGGCATGATTTTTGCTGATAAATTAAAGTAGGAAAAGGAGGGGAATCTATGAGTAATATGTTTAAATTTCCTTTAAAAATGCATATAGGGGAGGCTTGTGAACCTATTGTGAAAGAAGGACAAAAAGTAAAAAGGGGAGAATGTATTGCAAATCCTACAAAGGGATTAGGTGCTAAAATTCACAGTAGTGTTAATGGTGAAGTTTTTGAAATAACAAATAGAGAAATAATAATTTTATGTGATAAAAATCAAAATAAAGATTATGTAAAGATTAAAGAATGTAACAATATTGTTGATACTGTATTTGAAGCTGGTATAGTAGGAGCTGGTGGAGCAGGATTTCCTACTCATATAAAACTTAAAGCTGAAATACCAGATGGATATATAATAGCTAACTGTGTAGAATGTGAACCATTATTAGAACATAATATAAGACTTTTAGAGGAAAATCCTCAAATAGTTATAAAAGGAATAAAATATGCAATGGAAGCTACTAAAGCTAAATGTGCATACATAGGAATAAAGGCTAAAAATGAAAAGGCTATTGCGTCTCTTGAAAAAGAGCTAAATGGAATTGATAACATAGAAATAAAAAAACTTAAAGACATTTACCCTATGGGAGAAGAGAGGGCTTTAATTCATGGCATTTTTGGAAGATGGCTAGAACCAACAGAACTTCCATTAGAAGCAAAATGTGTTGTATTAAACACAGAAACATTAGCAAATATAACAAGGGCTGTAGAAGATAAAAAACCTGTTATAGATAAAGATATAACTATAGCTGGAAAAATTAAATCTAGTGAAAAATCTAAAGTACTTTTTGATGTTCCTATAGGAACTCCTATACAGGAATTAATTGAGCAGTACGGTGGAATAGATGGAGAATATGGTGAGCTTATAATAGGTGGACCATATACAGGAAAAGCAGAAGAATTTGAGAAAGCTATTGTAACAAAGATATCAGGGGGAGCTATAGTAACTATAGAATTGCCTGAATTTAAAGGGAATTTAGGATTATTAGTCTGCGCTTGTGGAGCAAATGAGGAAAGGTTAAGAGATTTAGCAGGTAAAATGAAATCAAATGTTGTTAAGGTAGTACAATGTAAAAATATAGTCAATGTTAAAGGTGCTAATAAATGTAAAACTCCTGGAGATTGTCCAGGACAGGCTGCTGTAATTTTAGACCTTAAAAAGGCAAAAGCAGAGAGGGTATTAATTTCTAATTGTAGTGATTGTTCAAATACTGTTATGAACTGTGGACCTAAGGCTGGTTTAGCTGTATATCATCATACAGATCATATATTTAGAACTGTAGATCACAAATTAACTAGAAGACTTTAATTATGTATTTTTTAGTTGTTATTTTATAAGGACTGCATTTATTGAATATTCATAATTATAAAACTATGTCAAAATAGTAGATTAAAAGGAGGCCTTTGATTATGTCAATGAGTAAGGAACATGCAGAAATTTTAAAAGATAAAGTTGCGGTTGTATGTTGCAGAACAGAAGCTGAAACTATAATCTCAGCAGATAATTTAGAAGATCCAGAAATTTTCCCTGATATGGTTGATTCAGGGCTATTAAATATACCAAAGGATTGTTTAAAAATAGGTGAAGTTTTAGGAGCTAGGTTGATTAAAACGATAGATTCATTAACACCTTTAACTCCAGATTTATTAGAAGGGATTAAAAGCTTATCTACAGGTGCTGAAAGTAAAATAAAAGAAAGTATAGATGAAAATGCTAAAGCAGTACTTAAAGTTAATAAAAAGTCAGGGCAAATTATTTCAAGTGATGATTTAGAAAATCCAATGCATTTTGAGCAATTAGAAGATTCATTACTTATAAAACTAAAAGAAGATGTATTAACTGTAGGAGAAGTTGTAGGAAAAAAATTAAAAGTTGACGCAGTTGCACTAACCCCAATTACAGGAAACATATTAGAGGGATATGATGAGGCAGTAATACCAAATCAATCAGAAACTATTACAAGTTTTAATGGTGGAGTTCTTAAAATTAAAATAGCTGAAGGTAAAGGAATTGATATTGAAGTTCCGCTAAATATGGCACCAATGGCAGAAGCTCCAGCAAAAATGACTACTACAAAGACTCAATTATCAAATATTAAAACACAGGAAGTAAAAATAGAAGATAAATGTGAAATAAAAGAAGTGATTTTAGAACCTAAAAAAGTAAGAAATCTAACTAAAAAACACTTTAAAATAGATGAAGTCAAGTTTGGACAAGAAACTAAAATTGAAGGAACAACTCTTTATATAAGAGAAAGCATTTGTGAAGATGCAGCAAATGAAAGTGAGTTAGTTAAATCAATAAAAGTAGATATAATAACTCCAGAAAAATATAATATCTACTCTGAAACCATAATGGACGTACAACCAATAGCTGTAAAAGAAGGAGACTCAAAGCTAGGTACAGGTACTACAAGGATATTAGATGGAGTAATTGTAATGGTTACCGGAACTGATGAAGATGGAGTACAAATAGGCGAATTTGGTTCATCAGAAGGTATATTAGAAGAAAATATAATGTGGGGAAGACCAGGTGCTCCAGATAAGGGTGAAATTTTTATAAAAACAGAAGTAGTTATAGCTAGAGGTACTAATATGGAAAGGCCAGGACCGTTAGCAGCACATAAAGCAACAGATTTTATAACCCAAGAAATAAGAATGGCACTAAAAGATTTAGATGAAAGTTTAGTAGTTGATACTGAAGAATTAGTTCAATATAGAAGACCAGGAAAGAAAAAATTAGTTATAGTTAAAGAAATAATGGGACAAGGTGCAATGCATGATAATTTAATTTTGCCAGTGGAGCCAGTTGGAGTTCTTGGAGGAAAACCAAATGTTGATCTTGGAAATGTTCCTGTAATGTTGTCACCATTGGAAGTATTAGATGGAGGTATACATGCATTAACTTGTATAGGCCCAGCATCTAAAGAGTGTTCAAGGCATTATTTTAGAGAACCACTAGTAATAGAAGCAATGAAAGATGAAGAAATTGATTTGGCAGGGGTTATTTTTGTAGGTTCTCCACAAATTAACTCTGAAAAATTCTACGTATCTGAAAGATTAGGAATGATGGTAGAATCTATGGATGTAGATGGAGCTATAGTTACTACAGAAGGCTTTGGGAACAATCATATAGATTTTGCTTCTCATATAGAGCAGATTGGAATGAGAGGAGTAATCTGTGTTGGTATGTCTTTCTGCGCTGTGCAAGGAGCGCTGGTTGTTGGTAATAAATATATGAAATACATGGTTGATAATAACAAATCAGAAGCAGGAATAGAAAATGAGGTTCTTTCCTGTAACACTCTTTGCAAAGAAGATGCTATAAGAGCATTAGCTATGGTTAAGTCTGCTATGTCTGGTGAGGAAATTAAAGCTGCTGAAAGAAAATGGAACCCAAATGTTAAGGAATCTAATTTAGATGAAGTTGAAAAAGCTTATGATATAAAAGTTGATAGAGTGGAAAATGAAACTTCAATACCTATGAGTCAAAAAAGACTAGAAAAATATGCAACAAAATAATGATTTTATATAATGAGGTAAAAGATGCAGTACGGAGATAAAATTATTGAAATGCAAGGAATAATAGTAGAAGTGCAGGATGGAGCCGTTGGAATTGATTTAAAGGGCAGGCTTGGTTACATGAAGATACCTATGAGAATGCTTATAACAGATTACCCTCTTAAATTAGGACAAGAAGTTGGGTTTAAAATGAGTTTTCCAGAGGTTTTATCAGAAGAAGCAAATGAAAAATATGTAAGTAATATTGAGAAAAGAAATAGAAAGGCGGGAAAGTAATATGGATTATTCTGTTGTTAAGAACTTACAATCAGAAATATTTGTACCTATAACACCACCACCAGTATGGTCACCTGTTACAAAAGAGCTTAAGGATATGAAGGTAGCTTTTGCAACTGCAGCAGGAGTTCACTTAAAGACAGATAAGAGATTTAACTTAGCTGGAGATTTTACTTATAGAATAATACCAGGAGATACTCCATCATCTGAACTTATGGTATCACATGGTGGATATGATAATGGTGATGTTAATAAAGATATAAACTGTATGTTTCCTATAGATAGATTAAAAGAATTAAAAGATGAAAGATTCATAAAAGAAACTTCATCAATACACATTGGATTCATGGGTGGCGGCGGAAATCAAGAGAAGTTTTCTAATGAAACAGGACCAGCAATAGCAAAAATGTTAAAAGAAGAAGGAGTAGATGCTGTAGTATTGACTGCAGGCTGAGGAACTTGTCATCGTTCAGCTGTATTAGTACAGAGAGCGATAGAGGAATCAGGGATTCCTACAATTTGTATAGCTGCATTACCACCTGTTGTAAGACAAACAGGAACACCAAGATCTGTAGCTCCACTTGTACCAATGGGAGCTAATGCTGGTGAACCTAATAATAAAGAAATGCAAAGAGATATATTAAAAGATACATTAAAACAATTAATAGCTATAGATACCCCAGGAAAAATAGTAAGTCTTCCATATGAGTATATAGCTAAAGTTTAGAATATAAAATCCGACTTTCTTTTAAGGGAGTCGGTATTTATAGTTAACTAAGATATTAAAATGAGTGAAAGGGTAAAAATTTAATCTAATTATGATCTTAATTTAATAATATTTATTTTATGATTTTAAAATATAATTGAAATTTAAGATTATCAAAAGATGGTGAGTTTTATGAGTGATTATAAAGAATTAAGAAAATTAATAATTAAAGCTTTTCATATTAAAAAAGTTAAATTTTCTACCAAAACTTATATAGAAGAAGGGGTCTTATATTTAAGAGAAGATTTAAGTAATATATCCTTTAACAAAGAATACATTAAAGATATAAAATTAAATATAATTCTGCCACAGGATAGAGATGTTTTTGTAAATTCTATTATAGATTTTTCTCCAATTGCCACTAAGGTTCTAGGTAATATAGGAGAAGGAATAACTCATGTACTTACAGGAGCTATAGTTATGGTTAATGGTGCAGACGAAGTAGGTGTACAGGTTGCAGAGTTTGGATCATCAGAAGGTATACTTAATGAACAAGTTAAATTTAATAGAGCTGGTACGCCTAGAACAGAAGATATTATTATACAGATGGATTTTACTTTAAAATCTGGTATGGGTGCTTATAGGCAGGCTATAACTGAAGTTCATAGATGTTGTGATTTAGTAATACAAGAGATAAGAGAAAATTTGAAAACACTCAATGGAAGACTCTCTAACGAAAGGCATGAATATTATGATAAGGCCAAGAAAGATAGAAAGAGGGTAGTAATTATAAAACAAGTTGCTGGGCAAGGTGCAATGTATGATACTTGTTTATTTGGAAATGAACCCTGTGGAACAATCGGAGGTAGGTCAATAATTGATATGGGGAACATTCCTATAATTGTATCACCTAATGAATATAGAGATGGAGCTTTAAGGGCAATGCATTAATATTTAGGAGGAATTTAATTATGGGGGTAGGACCATCAACAAAAGAGACTACACTGCATCATTTCAGAGATCCATTAATTGATGTAGTAGCTAATGATGAAGATGTAGATTTACTAGGAATAATTATAGTTGGAACCCCACAGGCTAACGAAGATAAAATATTTGTTGGACAAAGAGTAGCTACATGGGTAGAAGCTATGAGAGCAGATGGAGCAATAATTTCTGTAGATGGCTGGGGGAATAGTCATGTTGATTTTGCTAATACCATTGAAGAAATAGGGAAAAGAAATATTCCTGTTGTAGGATTAAGTTTTATTGGAACTCAAGCTAAATTTGTAGTTACTAATAAATATATGGATACTATAGTTGATTTTAATAAGTCAAAAGAGGGGATAGAAACAGAAGTTGTAGGTGAAAACAATGTTTCAACTTTAGACAGTAGAAAAGCATTGGCTTTTTTAAAATTAAAGATGAGAAAAATGGGGGAGTAAATCATGAAATTTATAAAATCTATTCAAGCTATAGATTCTCATACTATGGGGGAGCCAACTAGAATAGTTGTAGGTGGAGTTCCAGTAATAAAAGGGGATACTATGCCAGAGAAAAAAGCTTATTTAGAAAATCACATGGATTACATAAGAACAGCTATAATGCTTGAACCAAGAGGACATAAGGATATGTTTGGCTCTATAATAACTCAGCCAGTATCTAAAGAAGCTGATCTTGGAATAATATTTATGGACGCTGGAGGATATTTGAACATGTGTGGTCATGGATCCATAGGCGCTGCAACTATAGCTGTTGAAACAGGTATGGTTGATATTAAGGAACCATATACTGATATAGTTATAGAAGCACCAGCGGGATTAATTAAAGCGAGGGTAAAAGTTGAAGATGGAAAGGCTATTGAAACTTCCATAGTTAATGTTCCATCATTTCTATATAAAGAAGGAATAGAAATAGAACTACCGGAAATAGGAAAAATAATGGTAGATATAGCTTTTGGAGGAAGTTTTTTTGCACTTGTTAAGGGAGAAGAACTAGGGATAGATATTAATCCTAATAATTCTACAAAGCTTAGTGCAGCAGGAGTAATGATAAGAGATATAATCAATAAAACAGTAGAAATAAAGCATCCAACTTTATCACATATAAATACAGTAGATTTAGTAGAAATATATGGACCACCTAAAAGTCCTAATGCTACACTTCAAAATGTAGTTGTATTTGGTGAAGGTCAGTTAGATAGATCTCCTTGTGGAACAGGAACAAGTGCTAAAATGGCAGCTTTATATGCAAAAGGAAAGCTTGGAATGTCAGAAGAGTTTATATATGAGAGCATTTTAGGAACTATGTTTAGAGGAAAAGTCATTGGAGAAACTAAAGTAGGGGAACACACAGCTATAGTACCTGAAATAACCGCAAGTGCATATATTACAGGATTCAATCACTTTGTAATTGATGATAAAGATCCAGTAAAATTTGGATTTAAGCTTTCTTAATATAAGATATTTTATTAAGGTATAAGGTCGAAGGACATCTAGTCTTGCTAAAGTATGGATAAGAATTTTTTAAATGTAAAAGTAAAATATTAATTATAATTTAATGTAATTATACTAGTATAATCATAAATATAGTCAATATTCCGTTCTGCTTTATTATTTTGCAATAATAATATTAGAACAAGAATATTGACTATTTTCATGTCTAAAATTATAAAATTAAAAAAATATTATGCCAAAAGTTTGGAAATGGAAATAGAAATAGAGGTTAAATATTAATGAGTTTTTATAATAATTATTAGAGTATACTACTCTTTATTCTTTTTTGCGTTTTTTAAAGTGATTATATTCATCATATTCTTTATCAAACTCATCTTTAGACCATTCTGCTTCAATATCTTTGCCATTTATTCTAATAATAATTTTTGGTGCGAATACTGGATTAAAGGTAATATTACTATTGTTATCGTTAGTAACAGTAAAGTCATTGCTAATATCTATATCATTTTCATTATCGTTGTCGTTATCATTTTCGTTGTCGTTATCATTTTCATTATCGTTGTCATTATCGTTGTCATTGTCATTATCATTTTCGTTTTTATTTTCATTGTCGTTATCATTGTCGTTGTCGTTATCATTTTCATTATGGTTATCATTATCGTTATCGTTGTCGTTATCATTTTCATTATGGTTGTCGTTGTCATTATCGTTGTCGTTATCATTGTCATTATCATTTTCGTTGTGGTTGTCATTGTCGTTATCATTGTCATTATCGTTATCATTATCGTTGTCATTATCATTGTCGTTATCATTGTGGTTGTCATTATCGTTGTCATTATCATTGTCGTTATCATTGTCATTATCGTTATCATTATCATTATCATTATCGTTGTCATTATCATTATCATTGTCGTTGTCGTTGTCGTTGTCATTATCATTATCGTTGTCGTTGTCGTTGTCATTGTCGTTGTCATTATCATTATCGTTGTCATTATCATTATCATTATCATTATCATTTTCATTATGGTTGTCGTTGTCGTTGTCATTGTCGTTATCATTGTCGTTGTCATTATCATTATCATTTTTCGTTGTGGTTGTCATTGTCGTTGTCATTATCGTTATCATTTTCGTTGTGGTTATCATTGTCATTATCGTTGTCGTTATCATTTTCGTTGTGGTTATCGTTGTCGTTGTCATTATCGTTATCATTTTCGTTGTGGTTATCGTTGTCGTTGTCATTATCGTTATCATTTTCGTTGTGGTTATCGTTGTCGTTGTCATTGTCGTTATCATTTTCGTTTTTATTTTCATTATCGTTATCGTTGTCGTTATCATTTTCGTTATGGTTGTCATTATCGTTATCGTTGTCGTTATCATTTTCGTTGTCATTATCGTTGTTATTGTCGTTAGCATTATCATTGCGGTTGTCGTTATTATTGCCAGTGTCATTATCATTGTTATTATCCATACCGCTATCTAGGGCTAAATAGCTATAAACATCGAAATCATTAATAAGATCTATAGCTAAATCGTCTTGTTTTATTTTCATTTCATTATTAGCCATATTAATATTTACCTCCTAATAAATCATTTGCGCAGCTTAAATTTAATACACTTTAAAGTGTGCTACGCTTTATAATTGTCATCTTTTTATGGTTATTCCTTAAAGATGAATAGCTATAAGCGTCAGAGTCATCAATAAGCTCTACTCTAAATCGTCTTGATTGCTGTAATGATGGTTATTATGAGAATAGTGAGATTGATGATTAGACGTCTTATTTCTATATGGGTTTGAATTAGCGGTTTGATTTGCAGTGTTATTTTCATCTTTAATTTCTTTATCTAGATTCATTTTTTTGTTCTGTAGTTCTTCTTCTTTTCTTTTTAGTTTCGCTAGTTTTTCTTCATTCTTTCTAGCTTGTTTTAACATTTTTTCTTTTAACTTTTCTTCTCTTCTTTCTAGTATTTTTAGCATTTCTTCAGGAGTTATAGGAGTCTCATCTATTTCAGGATTTGTATTATTAGCAGTATTCTTAACTGCATTATTAACCGTATTCTTAGGATTTGTATTATTAGCCGTATTCTTAGAATTTTTATTTTCATCAATATTTGTTTCTTTTATTTTTATTTCATTGTTAGCCATAGTAATATTACCTCCTAATATTTAATACATTTTAAAGCTAGCGGCTACGTTTTATAATAGCTATTTTCATAATGGCTATTATCTAGAATTAAATAGTTATAAACGTTAGAGTCATAAATAAGGCCTATTCTAAATCGTCTTGATTACTGTAATGATGATTATTATGAGAGTGGTGAGAGTGGTAATTAGATGCTTTACTTCTATATGGGTTTGAATTAGCAATTTGATTTGCAGTCCCATTTCCATCTTTAATTGCTTTATCTAGGTTCATTTTCATTTCCTTTACTTCTTCTTCTTTTCTTTTTAGTTTCATTAGTTTTTCTTCATTCTTTCTAGCCTGTTTTAACATTTTTTCATTTTCTTCTTTTCCTTTTAACTTCATTAGTTTTTCTTCATTTTTTTTAGCTAGTTTTAACATTTTTTCTTTTAATTTTTCTTCTTTTCTTTCTAGTATTCTTAGCATTTCTTCAGGGGTTATAGGATCTGCTTCCATTTGGAGATTTGCATTATTAACCGTATTCTTAGGATTTTTATTCTCATCAATATTTGTTTCCTTTATTTTCATTTCATTGTTAGCCATAGTAATATTACCTCCTAATATTCAATACATTTTAAAGCTAGCGACTACGTTTTATATTATTTATCAATATTTTTTTCATTTAATAACTTTTCTTATTTTTGTTCTTTCATTGGCTGTTCTTTACTTTTTTCATTTAATAACTTTTCTTGTTTTTGTTCTTTTATCGGTTGTTCTTTTATTGGTTGTTCTTTATTTTTCTCATTTAATAATTTTTCTTGCTTTTGTTCTTTGCTTTTTTCATTTAATAACTTTTCTTGTTTTTCTTCTTTTATTGGTTGCTCTTTACTTCTTTCATTTAATAACTTTTCTGCTTCTTGTTCTTTTAGTAGCTGCTTTTTATTTTTTTCATTCAATTTTTCTTCTTTCCTTTGCTCTTTAGTTCTCTTCTCTTCATTTTTTTTATTTAATTTAGTTTCTTTTTCGTCTTTTTTTCTTCTTTTCTTATCATTTTTTTTATTTAGTTTTAAATTTTTTTCATCTAACTTCTGTTCTTTTTGTTGTTGTTTCATTATTTTCTCTTCATTCTTTTTAGCTAATTTCGCATTTTTTTCATTTAACTTATCTTCTTCTCTCTTTAATTTGTTTAGTTTTTCTTCAGTCTCTATACGATCTTTTTCTATTTCAAGGTTTGTTTTATCAATTATATTTTCAGAATCTTTTATTTGTTTATTAGTCATATTAATATTCCTCCTAAAATTATTTTCCTAATTTAAATTTCATATATTTTAAAAGTAACTGACATATTTTAGATTACTTTTCTATAGAATCTTTATTTGATAAATCTTCTTTTTCTTTCTTTTTTTCATTTTTTTTATTTAATTTCTCTTCTTTTTCGCTTTTTTTCATTAATTTCTTTTCCTTTTTTTCATCTAGTTTTAATTTTTTTTCATTTAACTTATCTTCTTTTAGTTGTTGCTTCATTATTTTATCTTCATTTTCTTCAGTTAGTTTTAAATTTTCTTTATTTAAAGCTTCTTCTCTTCTTTTTAGCTCCATTAGCTTTTCTTCAGTTTCTGCAAGTTCTTTTTCAAGTTCAAGTTTTCTATCAGTAAGTTTTTTTACAGAATCTTTTATCTCATTCATAATTATTTCATTTTCTTTATCTAATTTTAATTTTTTTTCGACTAATTTAGCTTCTTTTCTTTCTTGGTTGTTTAATTTTACCTGGTTTTTTTTAGGAGCCTGTCCTATTTCTGGTTTTGTTTCGTCAAATTTTATTTTTTCAGTACTCATAATATAATTTTCACTCCTCGTTATTTATGCAGTTTAAAATTTAGTACTTCAAAAGTAACTAACTCTACTGTATTCTATTCAGATTTCTACTAAATGATAGTTAATTATACCCAGTAATTTCTTGGATACTATGTATTGATATATTAGTAAAAGAAAAAATAGCATTAATGGAAAGTTATTGATGGATAATCATTTGGAGTTTTTATTATGAATAGAAATGAGTTTTCTTAAGATTTAATTTTTTAAAAAGAAGATATACATAAATATAAAGATTTTAAATAAATTTATAAAGAAATAGTAAAAAATATATTTTGATTAGGATATATAACTAAAATTATGGACTATGGATTAACTATAGGAATTAAAGAAGCCTCTATATTTTAAAAAATATAGAGGCTTTGTAAATTAGAAGATGTTTTCTAGATTTATATCCAAACATATTTCAATTTACTTACAACAACTAATATGAATATTTACCACATCAGCATAAATTTTTACTTTATCATCTTCTTTTTTACAGAAAGAAGTATCTTTCTTACTATTTTTATCCTTATCATTGTTATGAAATTTATTTGAATTACTCATTAAAATCACCACTAATAATTATATTAATAAAATTAATTATTAATAAAATTTATTATTAATAATTAATTTTAAAAGTAAAAATCTAATGATATAATAGTGTATTTTACTAAGAATTTTTACAACAATTAATATTAATGTTTACTACATCAGTGTAAACAACTATTTTACCGCAATTATCGCTGCAGTTTTTTTCAGGACGTTTACTATTGTTATTATTAGATTTTTTTTCAGCATTAACTTCTTGAGTAAATTTATTATTTTCAGACATGTTTAACACCTCGTATATCAGTTTTTTATTTTAATATAACTTTGAAATTATTATTTCAAATATATAAAGGTAAGAAATTAAGATTATAAAATTCAGTTAACAAAAGAAATGAAAGTTTTATATGAAATTTAAATCTATGGTAACTGTAAAGCTTAATTAGTATCTCTAATAATAATATAATAGAAATATTAAAAGATGTGATAGAAAAATTACATATTTGCCAATATATTTAAGGTATATGTAATTAGTGCTATTATAAATATGAATTTTTAGAATTAAATATTAATGTATATAGAATAATAAAAAACTTCTTTTAAAAAGTAAATGAGAAGAAAGAAATTGTATTTTTATGGAGAGTTGAGCAATATAGAGTTAGATAGGTTAAAACCAATATTTAAAAATAAACTGTAAAATTGTGATTATATGGTAGTATAATACTCTAGTTGGTGATAGTAGGATGATGTCTTATTATGATATTTGATATAGCGATTTTTAGCGAATTATGAAAAAGAAACAGAGATTTTATAAGATTAAATAGTCATTAGAAGAAGATATTTATATAACTATTATAATTTTATGCAATTTTATCTTAAAATTGTTGAAATATACAGAATAAACTGTTATAATGACTGAGGTAGTAAATATAAAATTAAATATTTCGTTTTGGGTACCTTAATAAGGTTTAATAGGGAAAGTGGTGAAAATCCACTGCAGCCCCCGCTACTGTAGACGGAGACAAAGCCAAATCCACTGGAGCAATCTGGGAAGGATGGTGGAGAATGACCCGTGAGCCAGGAGACCTACCTAAATCAGTATATGGACTTCGGAGGGGAGTAAAACCATAGAATATAGCTAATAAAAAGTTATAACTTTTATATTTTATAGCTTTTATATGTTATGTTGGTTTTATATGTGATTATAATAGTATTATAAGCCTCCGTTTTGCGGGGGCTTTATTTATTTTACTAGGAAATTATGCGAATCTTAGCCATATTCAAAAAATCCTTAATTATTTCTAAAATATGTTCTAAGTAATAACTAAAGATTATAGTTTTCTTTTATTTAATAAAAGTAATATGAAATAAAGTTTTAAACATATATAAATTTGTTTTATTTTAAAATTTAATATTGTAACATTAGGTTTCTTAATAGAATTAATAGGGAAAGTGGTGAAAGTCCACTACAGCCCACGCTACTGTAAATAGGAAAAAGTCTTAATAGCCACTGAAAATATTTCGGGAAGGTAAGATGAAATGAATCTATAAGTCAGGAGACCTGCCTAATGGGTGACATAGTTTTCGATGGGAAAATATTTTGTTCTTCATAGTAAAGCATTTTAAATAAAATGTTTTACATTAAATTGCAAAAAACTCCTCTAGGAGTTTTTATTTATATATAAGATATCTTCAACAAAGTAACTAGTCATTATGTTGGAATATTTTTCGTTATATTGCACTCGCTAATTTTATTGTTAGCATAAATAAACAATGAAATTGGTGTCCTTATATGATGAAAAATATTTATAACATCTTTGGCTAGTTATTTTCGTACGTTTTATGAAATTTTGTATTGAGGTAATCAATAGATGGGATGGTTATTTATTGAATTTTTAACTAGTTATTTTTTAAAGATATCTTAAAGAATTTTATATTATAGGGGGAAGACTTATGAATTTAAAATCTAAGAAAAAAAATAATAAGTACATTTTATTAATTATGCTAGTTACAGTTTTACTCGTAGTATTTACTGGATGCTCCAATAATACAGGGAAAGGTGATAAAGCTGAACTAATAATTGATAGTAATGATACTAAAAACACAGTTAGTACTAAAATTGAAAATGAAAAAGTTTACGTATCTTTGAAAGAAGCATTTGAATTTCTAGGTGGTAAATGTGACATAGAAGGAAATAATGCTAATATAACAAAAGATAAGGATACGGTAAAGGTGGATTTAACTAGTAAGGATGCTTATGTTAATTCAACTAAAGTAACAATGAGCGATATGCCTAAAGTTATAAATAAGGATATATATGTTCCAATTGATTTTTTAAATGAATCAATGGACGCCAGAGTTACTTATGATAAAGAGAATAAAACTTTAAACATAAGGACAGAAATGCCACTACTTTATACAAAATCATTTAGTGTACAATACCTTAAAGGCGGATTAAAAAAAGTAGTAGATGGAGATAAAAGAACTTTTATTTTAGTTCCAGATGGAAAAACTGTCCCAGAAGAGTATAAGAATGAAGTAGTAATAAAAACCCCAATAAAAAATGTTCTTACTGCATCCACAACCCAAGCTTGTCTATTAAGACCAATAAATGAATTATCAAGTATATCTGGAGTTACAACTGCTGCAGATCAATGGCAAATAGAAGAAGTGAAAAAAAATATAGAAAGCGGGAAAATAACTTTTGTTGGTAAAGGCAGTGCTCCAGATTATGAAAAAATTTCATCATTGAAGCCTGAAATAGTATTTGTATATTCAGGACCAGCTGGACAACAAGCCATGATGGAAAAACTTGATGAGTTAAAAATAAGTTATGCTGTAGATAATGAATATCTTGAAGAAAGTCCTTTTGGAAGAGTTGAGTGGATGAAATTCCTTGCAGCATTCTATGATAAAGAAGAGGAAGCAGAAAAATATTTTAATAAAGCAATAGAAACAGTAAAAGAAGAAACCAAGAAAATTGAAAATATGGACAAACCTAAAATATCATGGGGATTTATAAGCAAAGGAGAAGTATATGTTCCTAAGTCAGGATCATATGTTGCGGAAATGATTAAAATGGCTGGAGGAGAATATATATTTGATGATTTAGGTACAGGTAACGGCAAAATAAGCATTGAAGAATTTTATGCTAAATCAAAAGATGCAGATATACTTATTTATTCTTCAACATCTCAATGGAATCCAACTCTTAAATCTATACTTGATCAGGCACCAACTCTTGAAAAAACAAATCCAGTAAAAAATAATAATGTTTGGTGTTTCCATCCAGATTACTGGCAATCAACAGACAAGGTTGATGAGTTAATAATAGACCTTATTAACATATTCCATAATCAAAAAGATAATAAGGAAATAAAACACTATATTAAATATTAATAGATTATTAATAGATAAATTTTTAGTGCTAAAAATATGGGAGGACTTATGGATTTTTTAAAAAAGATAAAAGCTAGATATTATATAATTTTTTCTGTGCTTATACTCAGTGCAATTTTAGTATTTGGATTTTGTATAGGATTTGGCTCTGTAAAAATAAAATTAGATGAAGTTTTTAGAATACTATTTAATAAAGTATCTAATGATAATACTTTTTATGACATTGTTTGGGATATAAGATTTCCTAGAGCTTTAGCAGCTTTAATTAGTGGGGCAGCTCTTGCAGTATCTGGACTTTTACTTCAAATATTCTTTAAAAATCCAATAGTTGAACCATATGTGCTTGGAGTATCTTCAGGGGCTACTTTATGTGTAGGACTTGTAATGCTAGGTGGAGTGACCTTTGGGTTTGAAAGTATATCTCCCTTTGTATTATTTGCTTCAGCACTTATAGGATCACTACTAGTTATGCTGGTAGTAGTTCTATTTGCAGGTAGAGTTAAGAATATAATAACCCTGCTTGTAATAGGATTGATGGTTGGATATTTATGTAGTTCAGTTACAAGCATTTTAACTGCATTTGCTGATAAAGAACGTCTTCAAAATTTTACACTTTGGAGAATGGGAAGTTTTTCTGGATTTACATGGAGAAGTATAAAGGTATTAATAGCTATGGGAGTCCCTGCAATTATATCTTCATTTTTTATAGTTAAACCTTTAAATGCTTTTTTATTAGGTGAAGAATATGCAAAAAGCATGGGAGTGAAAATAAAAGCATTTAGAATTACTATTGTTGTTATATCCAGCATACTTGCATCTGTAGTAACAGCTTTTGCAGGTCCGGTGGCATTCATTGGATTGGCAGTTCCACATATAACAAGACTTATTTTTAAGACATCTGACAATAAAATTTTAATACCAGGAACAATTTTATTAGGAGGAGTTGTAACTTCTATTTGTGATCTTATAGCAAGAACAATATTTGCACCAGTAGAGCTTCCAATAAGCGCTGTGACATCAATTATTGGAGCACCTATAGTTATATTCCTTATATTGAAAAGGAGGACATCACTATGATAATTTTAAGAACCGAAAATCTTTTTGCTGGCTATGGGAAGAAAGTAGTAGTTGAAAATGTTAATATAAGCGGCATAAAAGGGCAAGTAGTATGTTTTTTAGGACCTAATGGTGCTGGTAAAACAACTATTTTAAGAACTTTATCAGGATTACTTGACCCTGTTAAGGGGGAAGTTTATATAAAAGAAGAAAAACTTTCAGATATAAGTAAAAAAGATTTATCAAAACAGCTAGCTGTTGTTTTAACAAAAAAATTTGAGGGTGGATTAATGACTTGTTATGAGGTTGTATCAATGGGAAGATATCCACATACTGGCTTTTTTGGGCGTTTATCTGAAAGCGATACTGAAAAGGTTTTTGAAGCTTTAAAAACTGTAAATGCAGAAAAATTAGCAGAAAGATATTTTGATGAATTAAGTGATGGAGAAAAGCAAAAGATACTTGTTGCAAGGGCTTTAGTTCAAGAGCCGGAAGTTATCATTCTTGATGAACCTACAACTCATCTTGATATACGTCATAGATTGGAACTTATTGATATTCTTAAGAAATTAAGTAAAGAAAAAGGAATTACCGTTATTTTATCATTACATGAAATTGATATTGCAATAAAGAGTTGTGATAAGGTGATTCTTGTAAAAGATAATAAGGTTTTAGCTTATGGTGTACCAGAAGATGTGGTAAATGAACATATAATTAAAAAATTATATGATATAAAAGATGCAAGCTTTAATAATTTACTTGGTTCAATAGAACTTTCAAATAAATTGAAACCACAAGTCTTTGTTATTGGAGGAAGTGGATATGGTACTCCTATATATAGAGCATTAACAAAGCATAGTATTGGGGTATCAACAGGGATAATACATGAGAATGATATTGATTATGAAATAGCAAGAACTATAGGAATTGATATACAAAGTGAAAAACCTTTTAAAGCTATAAATGATATTTCATTTACAAAATCTTCAAGCATCATTGACAAAATAGACATAGTAATAGATTCGGGTTATCCAATAGGAGAAATAAATAAAAGAAATGTAGATTTAATTTATTATGCTTTAAATAAAGAGAAAAAAGTTTTTACACTAAGAGATAAATTTGAAAGCATTGAAATTTATGGAGATAAAAGCAAGAGATTAATACATTGTGACAATATAGCCAAAGTTATAGAAAATTTTTATAGCGTTAAGAAAGATAAATATTGCGAAAATGAAATTCCAAGGAGTGATTTATATTGATGATATACACATTATCTACAGGTGATAAAGTACATAAATATGATAAAAGTATAGTTATTCAATTTAAAGATGATAGAAAGGTTCTAAGTACATCTCCTATAAATGGAGGATATAGAGAAGATCTAAAGACTGTTTTTAATCATGATGAGAATCCTGGAGCAGGTATAGCTTGCAAACTAAAGGCACCTACTTATAGTGAGCATATGTATTTAATAGCAGAACAATTGGGGTTGAACTCTGAAGAAGCTGCAGGGATTTCTACTGCAGCGTCTATGGAAAATCTGTCTATTAAGAGTGAAAGCTTTGATGAGGTTACAGTAACAGCAATAGTTACAGGTGGGATTGAAGTAAATGGTGGAAGAGTTGGAGATCCTGCTTCATATTATGAGAAAAATTGTAAAGTTGAAATGATAAAACATGGAACAATAAACATTATCTTAGTCATAGATGGAAATCTGCCACCTGAAACAATGACTAGAGCATTAGTAACCTGTACAGAAGCTAAAACTGCAGCACTTCAGGAACTGATGGCAGGAAGCAATTATTCAAGAGGAATTGCTACTGGATCTGGAACAGATGGAACTATTATTGTTTGTAATAGCAAATCAAAGATTAAATTAACAAATGCTGGTAAGCATTCCAAGTTAGGAGAACTAATTGGAGTTGCAGTAAAAAAGGCGGTAAAGGAAGCACTTTTTTACAAACTGGATTATGTGCTGAAAGCCAATATAGTATGTTGAAAAGAGTGAAGAGATTTGATATTGATGAAAACAAGATATGGAATAAGTATGAAGAAATATATTGTGAATATTTAAGTGAAGAAAACAAAGAACAGCTTGCAAAACCAGAATTCATACATAATCTTCACATAATAGATAGAAGAGGAGATTTAGTAATATTAACTTCATTATATGTACATATTATGGATCAATTAGACTGGGGACTATTATCATCAAGTGAAGCTATAAATGGGGCAAATGAAATTTTAAATAGGATATTAGAAAAGTTTAACATAGAAAGTAGCTTAATTAAAATATTTAAATTAGACTATAGCAAAGATAAATCTGTTGAAGAAGTAGTTGAGACTATTGTAGATAGATTTATATTAATAATTGTACAACTATCAGGAGGAATTAAAAATGTTTAGGCTTATTTTTATAATGTCAGGGTTTGATTCTACATATAAATTAAAGGAATCCAATATATTTATTAAAAAACATTATAAAGAGAGTATTGGTATAGATTTTATAGATAGCTATAAAATGGATAATAGCATAGAAGAATATAAAATTTGCAGAGAAAAAATTGAAAAATCTGATATGGTTTTTATTTCAATGCATGGAGGAGTAACTCATTTTAAAAGCTTAGAAAAAAGGGAAACACCATCTGGAGATTTAATGGTACTTGAAGATAAAATATCAGTACCAGGTATTATTAATGAAATATATTTATTGGTCTTCAACCTAGTAGAGGAGTACATGAAAATCCTGAAAAAGCTTATCATGATAAAGAATTAAGTCCTCATCATCAATATATTGCTTTCTACAAATATATTAGAGAAGAGTTTAAAGCAAATGTAATAGCTCATGTAGGTACTCATGGAACACTTGAATTTTTAAATGGTAAAGAATGTGGAATGAGTGGAGAATGTTATCCAGACAAATTAATAGGAGATATACCTCATTTTTATCTTTATTATTGTGGCAATCCTTCAGAGGCAGTAATTGCAAAAAGGCGCTCTCATGCAGTTACTATAGGATACCAAAGCCCACCATTTACAAAAAGTGAACTTTATGGAAAACTTAGTGAGTTAGAAAGAATATTATCAGAATATAAAGAAGCAGAACTTTTAAGACCTAATAGCATGGAAAAAATTAAAATTCAGTTTTTAGAAAAAGCTGCGCAGTTAAATATGGATAAGTTATCTATGGATGAGATTGAAAATGAATTATATAGAATAAAAAATTCTCTAATGCCAAAGGGGCTACACATATTTGCGCAAGGTTATAGCAGAGCTGAAGCTTTAGAATATATGAAATCAATAGTCAAGTATGATAGAGCAGAAGGAAAATCTATAAAGAGGATATTAGCAGAAGTTAAAGGTTATGATTATGATAAGTTACTTAAAGATAATTATATAGAAATACTTTCTGAGCTAGAATATGATATATCAAAATTAGTAGAATATTATATAAATTTCAACAAAATTGATGTGAAATGTGATGAAACAGCATTAAATGAAATAAAAGTTTCTTTAGAATTTGGAAAAAAAGCTTTTGAAAATTCTATGAAAAAGAAGGACTTTTAAGAGGATTAAGTGGAAAGTATTTGAAGGCCAAAATTGCAGGTGATATGATTAGAAATCCACAGGTTTTTCCTACAGGTTATAATCTTTATCAATTTGATCCAAGAATGGTTCCTACAGTTTCAGCTTGTATGCAAGGAAAAAATATTGCAGAAAATACTCTTCAATGTTATAAAGAGAAAAGTGGTATTTATCCTAAAAGTACAGCAGTTGTTTTATGGGGGCTTGAAACTTCAAGGACTCAAGGAGAAACTATAGGACAAATATTAGCCTACTTGGTGTAAAAATTAAAAACAAGACAAATATTTTTATGCCAGAATATGAGATAATTCTAATAGAAGAGTTAGGAAGACCAAGAATAGATGTGGTTATAAATATCTGTGGATTTTTTAGAGATATGTTCCCTAATCTAATCTATGACTTAAATAAAATTTTTAAAATTCTTTGGAATTTAGAAGAAAGCGATGAAGAAAATTATTTTAAAGCTAATTCTAAAAAGATATACAAAGAGTTAATTTTTCAGGGACATAGGGAAGATGATGCAGAAGAATTATGTTATTCTAGAATTTTTGGACCTCAAGAAGGCAAAATGTTACTAAACTTATTGAAACATCTAATTGGAGAGATGAGAGTCAGATTGGACAAGCATATTTGGCTAGTCTAATATATGTATATAGCAATAATTGTAATGGAAGAAAAGTTGAAGGGCTTTTAGAAAAAAATCTTTCAGCAGTTGAGATAGTATCACAAATTAGAAGCAGTCATGAATATAAAGTTACAGACCTTGATTATTATTATGAATTTTTTGGAGGGCTTTCTAAGTCAATAGAAATTACAAAAGGTAAAAAAGCAGAAATTTATATAAGTGATACCACAGGAGAAAAAGTAGAAACAGACAGTATTGATAAGTCAATTGAAAGAGGGGGAAGAACTAGGCTTTTAAATCCTAAGTGGATTGATGGAATGCTTCAGCACAAATATCATGGGGTTCAGAAAATTAGTGAAAGATTCGAAAATATACTAGGATTAGCTGCCACCACTAATCGAGTAAACAATTGGATATTTAGCAGTATGCAAGAAGTTTATATAAATAATAATGAAATGAAAAAAGTGTTAATAGAAAATAATAAATGGCCTATTTAAGTATGGTAGAAGCCTTAATGGAATGTATAGATAGAGGTTATTATAAGGCTACAGAAAAAGAGATTAAAGAATTAAAAAAGACCTATTTAGAAATAGAAGGAAATATAGAAGAAGAGATTTAAAATGAAAGGAGATATATATATGAGTGAAAACTATAAATTTTTTCAACACAAGGAATGTGAATTTTTCCCTTGCCATAAGGTAAAGGATGAGGATAAGTTTAACTGCTTATTTTGTTATTGTCCGCTTTATTTTCTAGAAGAATGTGGAGGTAATAATAGTGATTTTAATGGAGTCAAGGACTGCAGTAATTGCATGATACCACATTCACAAAATGGATATGACTATATATTCAATAAAATAGTAGAGAAAAATAGGGAAAAGACAGAAAAATCAAAGGAGGATTCAGCTGATTGTTAAAGCTTATGAACTTCTCTACATATCAATATGATATTGAAAGATTCAATTATGATTATAAAAAGTTAGAAGAATTCTTAGAAAAAAATAACATGGATGGAATTGAACTGTTAAAACCTTTAATGTGGCAGGAAGAAACAATTTCAAAAAATGTTATTAAGGGAATTCACCTATCATATTATCCTAGTTGGATTGATTTTTGGCATGGAAATCAAAAAGAACTTTTAAGACAGTTTGGAGATATAGATAGTATTAAAAAATATTATGGAGATATAAAAAAAGACATTATAGTAGAGAATTATAGAAAAGAAATAGAAGTTGCTGATAGACTTGGAGCAGAATATGTAGTTTTTCATGTTTCTCATGTACAGTTAGAGCATTCTTATAATTATAAATTTAATTACTCAGATTCTGAAATCATAGAAGCTACAGCAGAATTAATAAATGAGGTTTTTAAAGGATTAAATACAAATATAAAACTTTTATTTGAAAATTTATGGTGGCCAGGCCTTACTATGTTAGATAAAAACATGGCATTAACTTTATTAGAAAAAGTTAACTATTCCAATAAAGGTTTTATGTTAGATACTGCACATTTAATGAACACCAATCATCATCTAGAAGATGAAGAGCAGGGAATTAAGTATTTATTAAAAGTAGTTAAGGATCTTGGAGATTTAAAAAAGTTTATTAAAGGTATACATCTTAACTATTCATTGTCAGGGAAATATATTATAGAACAAATAGAGAAAAATAATAAAAATAAGCTAACTTTAAAAGAAATGAATGAAAATATATATAGGCATGTTATGAATATAGATAGACATAAACCTTTTTCAAATAAGATGATAAAATCACTTGTTGAATTAATAAATCCTGAATATGTTATATATGAATTCATAACATCATCACTTAATGAGCTTGAAGAGTATATTAAAATTCAGCACAATGCCTTAAGTTAATTATTATTAATTAATATGTAAATAAGTTAAGGAGTCGCCTCTAATTATTAAGGTGGCTCCTTAATTTATATTTTATTGTGAAGTATATATAGGCTTCCTTAATGAAAATTTAACTTATACATTAAATTTTCGTATTGGATTCCTATAACTACATCTGACGTCTTACTAAAATTTATAATTTCAAGTAAAGAGTTACATATTTAATTTTAGAATAGACATACTATTATTATAGATAAACTATCTTAAAAGTTAATGTATAGTTAATAATTATGCGATTAACTATTTCAATTTGTAATTTTAATCAATGGAGAATTGAGAATGGACAATTGGCAATTATAGTGGAAATTAATTTTGTAAATTAATTTCTTAAAATAGACTTCTCGATAAAAATGACTCTGTCATTTTAAAAAGAAATAAATTCAAAACTTCTCTTATAAAAGAGAAGTTTAAATATTAACTAGCTTTAACTTTTAAATATTATCTTAAACTATACTGCACCTCAGGGAAAACCTAAAGGGATTTATTACTGCTTTGCAAAGGTGGAAAAACTAATAATTAGATTATTAGTAAAGAACAACTAACTTTTTATGAGGTTTATCTATATATAGAACTTATTAAAATTAAATTTTAGGTGGTGTCTAATATGGGCGTTAGTTTTATGGAAGTCTTAATATTACTTTTAAAAACAACTTTATCTTTTTTATCTCTACTTATATTAGCGAGAATGCTTGGAAAAAAGCAAATGAGCCAACTATCATTTTTTAACTATGTTACAGGTATAACCATTGGTTCCATTGTAGCAAATATTATAACTGTAGATAATGAACCTTTTATTGATGAAATAATAGGATTAGCTTGGTGGTGTATTTTAGCAGAAGCAACTGCATATATTACTGTTAAATCTCATAAATTAGGAAGGATAATTGATGGGGAGCCGAGCATTGTGATTAAAGATGGTAAAATTATTAGAAAAGTAATGGTTGATTTGAGAATGAATGTTGAAGATTTAACTATGATGCTTAGAGAGCAAAGTATATTTTCTGTCAGTGAAGTTGATTATGCTATTTTAGAACCAAATGGAAAATTAAGTGTACTTAAAAAGGATGAGTATCTAGAAGTTAATAAGGGAGATATGAAAATAAAACCTTTCCCTAAAAAGTATTTACCAACTCAAGTAGTGTCTGATGGTACTATAGTCGAACACAATTTAAAAGAAGTAAATATTACTAAAAAGTGGTTAGAAAAACAATTAAAGAATTCTGGAGTAAAATCTGTAGATGAAGTTTATTATGCAGAAATTCAAGATGATGGAACTTTATTTGTAAATAAGAAAGATTAGAGAAATAAATATTAAAGTTAAAAAAGATTTATAATAAAATTTTATAATAAAAAACTCCTATCAATTTATTGAATTTCAATAAATTGATAGGAGTTTTTTATTTAATATATATGATGTAATTACTCGTATTTTAATTAAGGTATAATAATATGTTTTAATCTTAAAGAAGTAATGTTAAGATGACAATATAGCATATAATTTATTATATTTTTAATATCGTAATATTAGTAAGTTAATATGTAGTTGACAAAATACATAGAAAAATTATAAAGAATGATGAGGTGATATAATTGTCAGAATTTTTAGATTGTGTTGGTTATATCTGTCCTGTGCCAGTTGTAAAAGCGCAAATTAAATATAAAAAAATAGGTATTGGAGAATGTGTAACTGTAATTTCAGATCATAGCTGTACACCTCAAGGACTTAAAGATGGTTTTAAAAAATACAATTGTGAAATAACTGTTGAAGAAGATGATGGCATATGGGAAATAACTATTAAAAAATTAGGTTAATAAAAGATTTTGTTATTGCATTTTAATAAGCCGGATAGAACATAATAAAACTCATAGCTGTAAATTTCTACAGCTATGAGTTTTATATGTTAACAAAAAGTTTCTCTACCATATTTCATTATATACTGTATAAAGTTTTTTATATGTGGCTGTGAAGCTTTACTTTTTGAAGATATTAAACATATCTTGCATTTAGGTTTGGCATCTATTATAGATAAAGTCTTTAAAATACCAGAATGGATTTCTTGTTTTACAGAAGTGTTAGGAAGAATTGATACGCCATGATTTGCTATCACAGAGGCTTTTATAGATTCTATTGTATCAAGCTCCATTTCAATATTTACCTTTTTTTTTGTTCCAGTAATATTTGAAAACATATCTTCAATAGAGTCCCTTATGCCACTTCCTTTTGAGCCTATTATGAGAGGGAGAGCAGCAATTTCATTTAAAGAGATAGAGTCTTTTTCCATATCAATTTTACTTGAATGCACAAATAATAGATTATTATTGCATATGTTAAAGCATTCCACACCATCTATGTTTATTTCACAATCTATAAATCCTATATCAGCACTGCAATCTAAGACATGCTCTATTACTCGCTTTGTATGTTCATTTTTTAAAACAAACCTAGCATCATCATGGCTCTTTTTATATAAATGTAAAGTACAAGGAAGGAGGTATTCTCCAACACTATTGCAGGTAGATATTTTTATCTCTTGAATTAATGAGTTCTTGCACTGATCTAATTCTTTTACCATATTTTCATATAGATTTACTAGGGTCTCAGCATAACTTAACACTATCTCACCTTCATCAGTTAAATCTACGCCTTTATTGCTACGTATCAAAAGCTTTGAGTCAAGAGACTTTTCTAAGGCTTGAAGCTGTTGACTTAAAGCTGATTGAGTCATATGAAGTTTTTTCGATGCTTTTGATATACTATCTTGTTTTACTGTTTCTATAAATGAGATAAAGTAGTTTATGTTCACTTTAAGTATCCACCTTTCTTTATTTTATATAAAGAAACCATTTTAATGTTTAAAAGAATGGCTTCTTGAAAAGAGATATACAAATTCTAATATTAATGTATAGATGAAATAACTAGTATTCTTTAGTACTTTATAAAGATCTATTAAATATCTATTAAATATCTATTTAGATAATTATGAATACTTTTCTTTTATGAAAGAAGATTTAAATTGCCCCTTAAATTTTGTTGATTCTTCGTTTATTAAAGTTGTAAATTGAAAAGTTTACGGGAACTATATTTAATTACACATTAACCTTTAAGATAGCATATCTATATACAATCTTATTATAACTTTTATAGTGTCATATATAAAGCATAACTTGTTAATAAATTAACCTATCATTGTAAAAGTGAATTCTCTACATACACAAGAGATATCGTATATGGATATTTCAAAGTCAATGAATATAATCATATAGTTATCCTACTTTTATTATTCTAATCTATAGAACGTATATTTAGATTATACAAAGTGAATTTAATAGGCTATGAATTCAAGAAGTAAAAAATAATAATTATTTTAATGAATTTGTTAATTTTTATAACTTATATATCTATAATTATCATTGTTTAGTGAAATTTATAACTATTTAAATTATAAGTTATAATAATATTTCTACATAAATATAAAAAATATTAATCATGTATTAGAAAAACTAATTACTAAATAGTAGATAATTGTTATAAAATTATAGTGTAAACATTTTAAATATTTCAATTAGTTAATTAATTATTGCTAAGTTTGTTAATTAACTAACTTAATTTAAGGGGGTGGAAAAATGGCTGAAATTAAAACGAATATAACTAGAAAACCAAAAAAGAAGAAGGTAAATCAAATTCCTTTTGGAGTAGCACTTTTAATTGCTATTGGAGGAGTAGGATTCTTTATGGCTAACAATTCACCTAAATCTGCTCTTATGTGGGTTTTTGGTGTTACAGCAGGATTTACACTTCAAAGATCAAGATTTTGTTTTACAGCTTCATTGAGAGATCCAGTTCTAACGGGAGGAACTTCGTTAACTAAGGCAGTTGTAATTGCAATTGCCACTGCTACAGTTGGATTTGCTGCTATACAATATGCAGCAGCTTCAAAAGGAACACCGGTGCCTGGAAATATATCACCCATAGGTATACATGTAGCTGTTGGTGCTATTATGTTTGGGATAGGAGCAGTAATTGCAGGAGGATGTGCTTCAGGTACTCTAATGAGGGTTGGGGAAGGTTTTACAATGCAAATGTTATCTCTGATATTTTTTATTATCGGATCACTATGGGGAGCAAAAAATTTTGGGTGGTGGTCAGAGACGTTTATGCCTGAAAAAGGTGTATTTTTACCAGATGTAATGGGATGGCCATTAGCAATATTTTTACAATTTGCACTATTACTAGGAATTTATATATTTGCAGACTGGTTTGGAAATAGGAAATCAAATGAGTAATTAAAAATTACAATAAATTTTAAGTAAATTAATAATTAAAGGGAGGAATTTATTATGGCAGAATTAAGATTAGATTGTTTAGGTGAGGCTTGCCCAGTACCACTAATTAAAACTCAAAAGAAAATGGACAATATGAAAGTAGGAGAGGTTGTTATAGTTGAAATAGATCATAGTTGTGCTATGAAAAATATACCGGAGTGGGCGAGAAAAGAAGGACATAATGTTGATATAGAAGAAGTAGATGATGGTCAATGGGAAGTTTATATTGAAAAGACAAAATAGTTTTCCCTTAAAAATTGATATGGGGTGAATTTTATGGATATTAAAAAGAACGTTTATTATAAGAAATTTTTAAAAGACCCATGGTCATATACTGCTGGAGCAGTTGTTTTAGCACTTATAAATATTGCAATGTTTGCGTCTACTGGTAAGGCGTGGGGAGTAACAACTCCACTTTCTTATTGGGGAGCTTGGCTATATCAATTAATAGGCGGTCATCCAGAAAAATGGTTTTACTTTCAGCAAAAAGGTCATGCTACAGCTTTAAGTGCAGGTTTTTTAAATGATCCTCATTCTATTTCTAACATTGGAATTATAGTTGGTGCATTTTTAGCTACATTGCTTGCATCTCAATTTAAAATAAAGAAAATAAAATCATGGAAACAAGTAATAGCAGCAGTATTAGGTGGACTTTTAATGGGATATGGTGCAAGAATTTCCTTTGGATGTAATATAGGAGCATTATTTAGTGGAATTGCATCTATGTCTCTTCATGGCTGGATGTATTGGATATTTATATTTATTGGCGCATGGATTGGAAGTAAACTACTAGTCAAATATTTTATGTAACATATTATGGTGGCTTAATGCCACCATATGTTTTAACTATCTATATAATGAGTAGAATTTATAGGCAGTGGGGAGGAATTTATAGTGGAGAAAAAACATGAATATTATGATGTGGTAATTATTGGTGGAGGTGCCTCAGGTTTAACTTCAGCAATATATTGTGGAAGAGCTAGACTTAAAACTCTTTTAATAGAAAAATCCTTAGTTGGTGGACTAGCTACTTATACAAATGAAATGGCGAACTATCCAGGTTTTCCAGAAGGAACCACTGGAACAGAACTTATGAATCTTTTTCATAAGCAAGCTAAAAATTTTGGAGTTAACTTTAAGCTAACAGATGTTAAAGCTGTTAATCTTCAAGGAAAAGACAAATTAGTAGAAACTTTTAGAGTAACTTATCATGCTAAAACTGTTATCATATCTACAGGAGGAAAGCCAAGACTAACCAATGCTGCTAATGAGGAAAAATTTTTATATGATAAAGGTATATCTTTCTGTGCTACTTGTGATGCAGCATATTATACAGATAAGACTGTTATGGTTATTGGAAGTGGCGATGCAGCGATAGAAGAGGGGATGTTTCTTACTAAATTTGCAAAAAAAGTTATAGTTTCTGTAATCCATGATGAAGGCATTATGGATGCAAATAAAATAGCTCAAGAACAGGCTATGAAAAACCCAAAAATGGAATTTATGTGGAATACTGTGGTAAATTCTTTTGAAGGAGAAGATAGATTAAATAAAGTTATTTTAAAGAATACTAAAACTGGACATTTATCAGATGTTTTAGTAGATGGATGTTTCTTATTTATAGGCTATGTGCCTAACACTGAGATATTTAAAGAGCAAATTACTTTAACTAAGCAAGGTTATATTACGACAAATGAAAAAATGGAAACAAATATTGAAGGTGTATTTGCAGTAGGGGATGTTAGAGATAAATTCTTAAAGCAAGTTGCTACAGCAGTTGGAGATGGCGCTATAGCAGGAGTTGGGGCAGAAAAATATATCGCAGAATCAGAAGTGTTCGAAAGTGAAATTATGCAGAGTGAAAAAATAGGATTAATATATCTATGGTCTCCAATTGATGAGGAAAGTCGAATATTGCTTACTGAAATAGAAGAAGTGGAAAAAGAAATGTCAGGCATAGTTAAAGTAAGCAAAATTGACGTTTATAAAAATGCAAGTCTTGCTTCAAGGCTTGGTACTGTAGAAGCACCTCTTTTAATATATACTAAAAATGGTCAGGTTGTAGCACAGGATAAAAATATAAATAAAGAAAATATTGTTGATATAGTAAAGAGCATATAGTTTAAAAATTTTGAAGGTAATTATTATTATATGTAAACGTAATAGACTCATAATTATGTAATTTCATAGTTATGAGTCTATTTTATATATCTTTTCTAAAAAGTTTTATTATAGTTTAAAAGTTATACTAAATTAACAATATTAATATTGTTAATTTTTTGTATTTAAAATTAAAGATTTGTTAGCAGAATATTATTTTTATGGATATATACTAAATTTGATACATATAATTAAATAAATATAAATAGGTAATAATTTACTTTTATGATAATTTGTGAAGCTTTACTGTAATAAATAATAGAAGAAAATAGTATAGATTTTTAACGATAAAGTGAAATCTATAAATACTAATAAATGATAATTTTATTAGGAAACTGAAAAATATAAAATTAAGATTCAAGTGAAAACTATATAAAATTGTTTAGAAATAATTTTAATCAATGTATATAAAACACCTGTAATTGATGATTTTTGCTCTGTAAAGATAGAAAATTTACTAGTTACATCAACCACCTAAAATATAAAAATTTTAAAGCTTTATTTTAAACTCTGAGGGAAATAAAAGGTAGCCCTTCAGAGTTTCTAAATATATTTTATTTTAAATAGGAGGTAAAAAATGAAATCAAAAAAATGGATTAGTATTTTATTAACAGCTATTGTGATGGCAGGATGTGTACTAGGATTTGCAGGATGTAATAAAAATTCTGACAATGACAAAAATGTAGAATCTAAAGAACCGACTGAACAAACACCAGAAACAACTACAGGCAAGAAGGATGAGGATCAGTATTTAAAGACTATATTATTAGAACCTCAAACACTAGATCCTAATGAGGCACAAGATACTTCAACCAACACAATACTTTCTGCAGTACAAGAGGGATTAGTTAGAGCAAAGGTTGTGGATGGTCATGAAACATTAGAACCGGCTGGTGCAGAGAGCTGGAGTGTTTCCGATGATGGACTTGTTTGGACTTTTAAATTAAGAGATAAAAAATGGAGTGATGGAGTAAAGGTTACTGCACAGCACTATGTAGATTCATATAAAAGAATTCTAGATAAGAATAATGCATTTGCTTATGCATATTTCTTGTATGATGTCAAAGGTGCAGAAGCATACAATAAAGGAACAGGAAAAGTAGAAGATGTAGGTGTTGAGGCTAAAGATGATAACACATTAGTTTTGACCTTGGAAAGACCAACATCATATTTTGAAAAAAAATTAGTGCATACAGCTTTCTTCCCAAACAGAATTGATGTTATAGAAAAAGGTGGAGAAGCATGGAAAACTGATCATACAAAGCAGGTTTATTGTGGACCTTATAAAATAAAAGAATGGATTAGAGATAATACATTAATTTTAGAGAAAAATCAAGATTATTGGGATGCAGAAAATGTATTTATAGAAAGAGTTGAAATGAATGACATTAAGGAATTTTCAACTCAAGCTCAATTGTTTGAATCTAAAGAATTAGATGTTACAGGATCTACACAGGAATATATTAAAAAATGGACAGAAATGGCTGAAACAGGAAAGTTTAAAGCGGCAACAGGAGAAATTCCAGGTGCTTGGTACTTAGGATTTAACTGCCAAGGTGGTCCAAGTGGATTATTGTCTAATAAAAAAATAAGATTAGCTATGGCATTATCAGTAGATAGAGAAGATTATGTAAATGCAATTACTGGAAGATATACTGCTGCTTATGGTTGGGTTCCAAAAGCCATAGAAGTAGGAGATGTTAACTTTAGAGAAAAAGTTGCAGAGCCATTAAAGGAACTATCAGATGAATATAAAGGCAAACCTGAAAAATTACAAGAACTATTTAAAGAAGGTCTTAAGGAATTGGGAAAGGATACCACTGATTTAAGTAAGATTAAACTTAAATATCTTACCTATGGGTCTACAGCTGCTATGAAACAACAACAAGAATGGTATCAACAACAATTTGAAAAAAATCTAGGTATAAAAATAGATGTTCAAGTCTTAGCTGATTTTGGAATTTGGACTAAGGCTGTAGATGATATGGATTATGATGTTATGGTTTGGGGATGGAGTGCAGATTTCAATGATCCAATAAATTTCTTAGAGATGTTTGAAACTTCAAATGGTAATAACTCTGTAAAATTTAGTAATGCAGAATATGACGAAATATATAAAGAACTTTTAACAGAAACAGATGAAAATAAGAGAATAGAGAAATATCAAAGGCTTGAAGAAATATTAGTGAAAGAAGAAGTAGGAATAGCACCAATGTATTATGAAGATACAAGAAGGTTTACGCAAAATTATCTTAAAGATTTTATGACGCCTAAGTTTGGACCAAGTTATGAGTGGAGATGGGCATATACTGAAGGTAGATAATTCATAATGGTATTAATATGCACAGGGTTTAATAAAGTCCTGTGCATTATTTAAATAAGGAGGGTGCTTTATGATTCGTTATACCGTTAGAAGATTTTTAGAAATGTTATTAACGCTATTTATAATAGCAACAGCCACTTTCTTCTTGTTAGAGGCAATTCCAGGAGATCCACTTAGTCAAAAGGTTCAAAAATTACCACAAAATATAAAAGAAGCAATGTATGAAAAGTATGGATACAATAAGCCTGTTGGTGAAAGATATATGAAATCTATGATGGGGATATTGCATGGAGATTTTGGTGAATCCATAATTTATCCAGGCCAAACCGTTGAATCTGTAATAAAAGAAAAACTTCCAGCTTCTGCAAGACTTGGCATACAACAAGTAGTAATAGGAATTGGATTAGGTATTATTTTAGGAATTTTAGCTGCAATGAATAGAGGAACATGGGTGGATCATACCATAGTTACTATAGCAATACTACTTATATCTGTTCCATCATTTATTTTTGCACTGAGTCTACAAAAGATATTTGCAGGAAATTTGGGATGGTTTCCAATAATAGGCTGGCCAAAAGGTAAAGATCTGTGGTTTGGAGGGTGGAAATACACAGTTTTACCTACACTTTCTGGGTGCTTTATATATATTGCAGGGTATTCAAGGCTTTTAAAGACATCTATGTTAGATGTAATAAATCAAGATTATGTATTGACTGCTAAATCTAAAGGGTTATCAAATAGAAAAGTAGTAAAAAGACATATACTTAGAAACTCAATTATCCCACTAGTTACAAACTTACCTATAACAATTGCTATGTGTATAACAGGATCTTTCTTTATTGAAAGAGTATTTTCAATACCAGGACTAGGACTTTACTATGTAGGTGCAGTACAAGGTCAAGATTTACCAATGATTATGGGACAGACTGTAATTATTACAGCAATGTATGTTGTATGCATATTTATAACAGATATTTTATACACTGTGGTAGATCCAAGAATAAGAATTGCTGGTGGAAAAAGATAAGGAGGAAGCTAATCTATATGGTTGAATTTAAAGTTAATGATTTTGAGGTAATTGGATGTGAAGATGCAGATAGTGATGTTATTAATAGACCTAATATAAGCTATTTTCAAGATGCTTGGAGAAGACTTAAAAAAAATCATGTGGCAATGACATCTTTAGTAGTATTAGCACTTTTAGTAATTATGGTTATAGTAGGCCCTTATATCAATGGAAAAGAGTTTATAGCTATGAATAGTGAGCTGGGAGACAGACTTCCTTCTGCAGAATTCTGGTTTGGTACAGATAGAATGGGAAGAGATCTATTTTCAAGAGTTTGGTATGCAGGCAGAATATCCATTGCTATAGGGATTGTAGCAACAGGAATACAAGTAGTTATCGGATGTCTATATGGTGGTGTAATGGCATATTTTGGAGGATGGTTAGATGAAGTTATGATGAGAATCATAGAGGTGATAACCAGTATTCCAGAGTTGTTATTAATAATTCTTATGACAATGGTTTTAGGGACTAGTATAACATCATTAATTATTGCATTAACAGTTACTGCATGGTGTGGCACGGCAAGAATGATAAGGGGACAGTTAATGCAACTAAGAGAGAGTGAATATGTCTTAGCGGCACAAGTATTAGGAGCATCTCCTAGAAGAGTTATAGTAAAACATTTTATCCCTAATACTATAGGAGTATTAATATTAAATATAGCATCTAGTATACCAGGATATATTTTTGCAGAGGCAGGTCTTAGTTTTCTTGGTATAGGACTACAACCTCCAAATACAAGTTGGGGAGCACTTATATCTTATGGAAGAGAAGTTATGGACTTTTATCCAACACAGCTTTTTTTCCCAGCACTTGCACTTTGTATTACTGTACTAGCATTTAATTTACTTGGTGATGGACTTAGAGATGCACTTGATCCAAGACTTCGTCAATAATAGGAGGGAAAGTTATGAAAAAACAATTAGAAGTCAAAAACTTAAGAGTATCATATCACACCTATGCTGGGGAAGTTCAATCAGTTAGAGGTATGTCCTTTGATGTGGATAAGGGAGAATGCATTGCAATAGTTGGAGAATCAGGATGTGGCAAAACAGTTACGGCAAAATCTATAATGGGATTAATTCAATCTCCACCAGGAGAAATAAAAGATGGTAGTGAGATCATTTATAAAGGTGAAAATATATTAAATTTTTCTGAGAAGCAATGGCAGGATTTTAGAGGTGAAGAATGCAGCATGATTTTCCAAGATGCATTAACAGCCCTAAATCCAACTATGAAAGTAGGAAAGCAAATTGCTGAAAATTTAATGATTCATAGAAAATTAAGTAAGGTAGAAGCATTAAATGAAGCTAGAAAAATGTTAGAGTTAGTAGGTATACCTAATGCAGATAAGAGAATTAACCAATATCCCCATGAGTTTTCTGGAGGTATGAGACAAAGAGCTATGATTGCAATAGCACTTGCCTGCAGTCCTAGTATACTTATAGCAGATGAACCAACCACAGCACTAGATGTTACAATACAAGCTCAAATAATAGATATTTTAAAAAATCTGCAACAGAAGCTCGGAATGTCTATTATATTAATTACTCATGATCTTGGGGTAGTAGCAAATTTAGTTAATAGGATATTTGTTATGTATGCTGGTAAATTAGTGGAGAAAGGAAGCTATAAAGAGATATTTTATAATCCTAAGCATCCTTATACTTGGGCATTGCTTAAAGCGGTACCAAGGCTCGATAGTGAAAACGATGAAGAGTTGGTATCAATACAAGGTACACCCCCAGATTTAATCAAACCTCCTAAAGGATGTGGATTTGCCTCAAGGTGCAAATATTGTATGAATATATGCTTAAGGGAAGAACCGCCATTAACAGAATTTGAGAAAGAACATACTGCTTCATGTTGGATTTATCATCCAATGGCTCCTAAAATAGAGAATGGTTTTAAAGTGGAGGTGTCTATTAGTGGAAGCAAAGAATAATTTAATAATGGAGGTTAGAAACCTTAAGAAATATTTTAAAGTGGGTAAAAACGCTATTTTAAAAGCAGTGGATGATGTAAGTTTTGATATATATGAAGGTGAAACTATAGGACTTGTTGGAGAATCAGGATGTGGAAAAACAACCTGCGGAAGAACTTGTACAGGAATGTATAATAAAACCGATGGAAGCGTTATCTATAAAGGAAAAGATGTACACAAAATAGCAGGAAAAGAAAAGAAGCTTTTTGCTAAAGAAGTACAAATAATTTTCCAAGATCCTTATGCTTCTTTAAATCCAAGAATGACTGTTGGAGATATAATAGCTGAAGGTATAGATATACACGGATTAGCAGCAAATTCTAATGAAAGAACAGAAAGAGTAAATGAGCTATTGGGATTAGTTGGACTTAATAAAGAACATGCTAATAGATTTGTTCACGAATTTTCAGGAGGTCAAAGACAAAGAATAGGTATAGCAAGAGCCTTAGCAGTAGAGCCTAAATTTATAATGTGTGATGAACCAATATCTGCTTTAGATGTATCTATACAGGCACAAGTTGTAAATCTTTTAAAGAGATTACAAAGGGAGATGGGACTTACCTATTTGTTTATTGCTCACGATTTAGCTATGGTTAAGCATATATCAAATAGAATTGCAGTTATGTATCTTGGAGCTGTTGTGGAGTTTACAGATAGTAAAGAGCTATATAAAAATCCAGTTCATCCATATACTCAAGCACTATTATCTGCCATACCAATACCAGATCCTCTTGTGGAAAGGTCAAGAGAAAGAATTATGCTTGAGGGGGATGTACCTAGTCCTATCAATCCGCCACAAGGATGCAAATTTGCAAAAAGATGTAAATATGTGAAAGATATATGCAAGAATGAAGCGCCAAAACTTAAAGAAGTAGCTCCAAACCATTTAGTGGCATGTCATTTATACTAGTTATTAACCAATAAATAATTAGTAAATATGTTGGAGTATTTTATGTGAAAAGGATGGAGATAAGATTCTATTATGAGTAAAATTATGAGCTATTTTAAAGATATAATTAAATCACTTATGGTGGGGATAATTGTTTCTTTAGTATTAATAATAATATCTGGCTTATGCTCTATTTTAGTAAATGGAAATAATATTAAAAACACCTTAGATATTATGAAAAACACCTTATTTATCATAGGAGCATTTGGATTATTGCTATTTTCAGGATTTATACTAAAACGAGATTCTAGGAGATCATTAATATATGAGAAACAGTGGAAAGAAAAGTTTAAGATAATTCAATTTCAAAATGTATTAATGTTCATAGCTATAATGATTTTATGCTTTGGAATAATATTGGATAGAATTATTTATTATTTTTAATTTTGTAGTTTGATTCATGTGAAGCCCATAGCTAGTTAGTATATTGACTAGTTATGGACTTCACATGAATTATTATAAATATGAGTATTTTGTTATTTATTAATTTGACAGTGCAATAGATTTAAGTAAATATGATTATAAACTTATAATTAAATAAAAAATGATAGAGTATTCTTTAGCTTAAAAATAAATAATATTTGTATTATTTTATCTAATCAATAAAAAAGATCCTAAGTTTTTGTATTTAGGATCTTTTTTATGTTATCTTCGTTTTCCTATTAATCTTAAAAGATAAATAAACAAGTTTATTAAATCAAGGTAAAGTTCTAAAGCAGCAACTATAGCAAATTTATTTAGATTTTCTTTATCAAATTCATAAGAATCTTGATGTATAAGCTTAATTTTTTGCATATCATATGCTGTTAAGCCGCAGAATAAAAATAATCCTATGTAACTTATTGAATTATAAAGTCCAGTTGAACCTATAAAAAAGTTTACAATACTTGCTATAATAATTCCTACAAGTGCCATAATACAAATTCTACCAATAGTTGATAAATCTCTTTTTGCTGTTAAACCGATCATACTACAACAGAAAAACATTATAGCAGCTATAATAAACACCGTTATAATAGAACTTAAGTCATAAAGAGCAAATATTGTTGCAAAAGTTATTCCACTAACAGCTGAATATAATAAAAATAATGCAAGAGCTGTATTAGTAGAAATATTTTCTAACTGTTTGTTTATTATTACAACTAATCCAATCTCTATAGCACATACTACAAAAAGTGAAGCACCACTAGAATATATTAAATTCATACAAGCTTCATTAGTTGATACTAAATATGCAATAGCAAAAGTTACAACTAAACCCATAGTCATATAAAGAAACGTTTTACTAATAAATTTGTTTTCACTTTTTTTGTAAGAAACTTCTGTCATAAAAATCTC
Source organism: Clostridium argentinense CDC 2741 (assembly GCF_000816675.1). GTDB lineage: Bacteria > Bacillota > Clostridia > Clostridiales > Clostridiaceae > Clostridium_J > Clostridium_J argentinense. The sequence goes on from NZ_AYSO01000020.1 coordinate 536,703, forward strand.
TCCTTAATATAAATTATATTAAAAAAATAACTAATTGATATGTTTGTTCATTCGTAAAATATTTTCATCAAAGGGATTAATTATAGCTAGATCACTATTTAATTCCTTTTTTATTTGACATTAAATATACTTCCTACATTTGAACAGTTATTTTTTATATACTTAAATTAATTTTACCATTTCTTACATAAAATTTCAATGTTATATAAATTTTAAAATTTAAAAACCAAATTTTCGCTAAATTTTGACCAAATAATCCTATAGCAATTGTATAAACTTTATCAATATAATGGGGAAAATATAATGATTATAGTAAGAAACTTAAAACAATTTAAAATTTATTGAAAAAATCCTTGATAAATTTTAAACTTTTAATTATAATTATAAACGATAAATGTATAAAAATATTTGAGACATAAAATTATGTGAATTTTTTTTAAACAAAAAATGAACTATGGATAATTTACTTTAAAATTCATTGAAAACATAATTTTTTCACAATTATGAAATTTATTTTTGGCATTTTTATCTATTCATATTAGGTATTACAATACAATAATGCAAATATTTTAAATTTTACATTCTAAAAATTTTTAATTAAAATTATACTCACATTATTATGAAATTATATTTATAATAATATTTTATACCATTTAATTGAAAGAAATGTTGTTTTTTTCATATTATGCATACAAATTATTAACAAATTATTAGAATTCTTATAAAATATTGAATTATTTTATTTATACTAATATAATGTATTTATACAAAAATTTTAATTGTGAAAAATATGTAAAAATATTTTCATTTAAGTTGACGATTTTTGTTGACAAAAGGAGGAATTTGAATTGACTTTTTTAAGCGGGATTATGAAACTTTCACCAATTGCAGTTTTAGTAGGCTTGATGATGGGTGGAATGGATGTTTTAATAGCAGCTCCACTTGCAACTTGCTGGGCTGCAATTATGGCATATGTGACAGAAAAAATCAAATTTAATGAGATTGTAGACTGCTCAGTTGAAAACGTTAAATCTATGCAATTAGTATTCTTTATACTAATGTTTGCGTATGCGATGGCAGCAGCGTTTATGGCGACTGGAGTTGGCGCAGCTATAGTTAATGTAGCTTTAAAACTTGGACTAACAGCAAGAACTGTTGCTGTTACAGGATTTGCGGTTACTGGAATATTGTCAATAGCAACAGGAACATCTTGGGGAACTTTTGCAGCATGTGCACCAATTTTTCTATGGCTTTCTCACATAGTTGGAGGAGATATTCTAGTAACAGTAGCTGCTATAGCAGGAGGAGCTTGTTTTGGAGATAATATAGGATTAATATCTGACACAACAGTTGTTAGCTCTGAAATTCAAAAAGTAGAAATAATTGATAGAATAAAAAGACAAGTTGGCTGGGCTGGTTTGTGTTTCGTTCTCGGAGCTATAGGTTTCTACATATTAAGTGTAGTTCTAAATCTTCCAAATGATTCAACTGTTAATGCAGCTTCTGCAATAGATGCAATTCCAAAAGAGGTTTGGGCTACTTTAGGACAAGAAAGACCAGCAGCAGTAGATTTATTAAATCAAGTTAAGAATGGAGTACCTGTATATATGGTAATACCATTAATCCTTGTTATAATAGCAGCTGCTAAAGGAATATCTACATTAGCATGTTTATCTATAGGTATAATATCTTCATTTATTCTTGGATCATTTGCAGGAACTACTGCATTGCCAGAGTTTTTAGAGTTGGTAAAAGGTGGTTTTTCTGAAGCTGGACAAAGTGTAATCGTTATGATGATGTGGGTCGGTGCATTTGGAGGTATAATGGCAAAAATGAAAGCATTTGAACCAATATCAAAGCTTGTTGTACGTATCTCTAGAAATGTTAGACAACTTATGTTCTGGAATGGATGTTTATCAATACTTGGTAATGCATTGCTTGCAGATGAAATGGCGCAAATTGTAACTATAGGACCTATAATTAAAGAATTAGTAGATGACAATGTTGAAGGTAGTGAAGAAGCAATATATCAGCTAAAAATAAGAAACTCTATATTCTCGAGTTCATTAGGAGTTTTTGGATCTCAATTGATTCCATGGCATGTATATTTAAGCTTTTACGTAGCTATTTCAAATGCTGTATATCCACTGTATACATTTACACCATTTTCATTCATTAAATATAATATAATGGCAGTGGTTACAGTAGTATCATTATTATTACTTACTTTAACTGGACTTGACAGACTTATTCCTAAATTTGGATTACCTAGAGAGCCAGAAGTTAGACTTAAGAAGAAAACTAATATTAAATATGACGATAAATCTTGCGATGAGCCAATGAGAGCATCATCATAAAACAAAAACCCATCTATATTTAAATAGATGGGTTTCTTATATTTTTTATAATAATTATTAAGAAATGCTTATATAAACTAAAAGATACGATATTAAAAGAAGTAAAAAATCAATATATAAATCTTGATACTTAGTTATAAAACGTCAAACTATCTATTATTAAGGACTAATTAAATAAATTTTAAAAGGCTTAACAATCTTATTATTTTATATAAGGTGACCTATATATGATATTTAAAATATCAGTTTCTTTATCCACCATAACTTTAGCATCAACTTCATATAAATCTTTTATTAATTCTGGGGTTAGGACTTCCTTTGGAGCTCCATAGCTAACAATTTTTCCTGATTTCATAGCATAAATTTTATCACAATATAAAGCCGCAATATTTAAATCATGGATAGCAGATATAACTGTGATACCAAGTTCTTTTACAGTAGCCATGAATTGAAGCTGATATTTTATATCTAAATGATTTGTGGGTTCGTCTAAAATAAGGCATTCTGTTTTTTGTGCTAAAGCCCTTGCAAGGATTATTCTTTGCTTTTCTCCTCCCGATAAACTTGAAAAGCTTCGATCAGCACAACTTGACATACCTACCTTAGCTAAAGACTCTTCCATAATTTTGTAGTCTTCAGCATTATCTTTTTCTATAAATTTTTTATGAGGTGATCGTCCCATCAAAACCATATCTGAAACAGAAAAATCAAAATTATAATTATTATGTTGAGACACCACAGCCATTTTTTTTGCACTTTCCTTCATAGAAAAATCTTTGATATTCTTATTATCTAAAAATATAGTGCCTGTAGAAGGTTTTAAAGTTCGATATATACATTTTAAAAGTGTGCTTTTACCACTGCCATTAGGTCCTATAATGCCTACAAATTCCTTTTTGTCTGCATGAATATTTAATCCCTTTAAGATATGATTTTCTCCTAAATAAGCTTCTAAATCTAAAGTTTTTACTTCCATTAAGCATTACCTCCAAATCCATATGACTTACTTACCATAAGATATATAAATACTGGAGCACCTATTATAGAAATCAATATTCCTATTGGTAGTTCATTCCCAGGTATTATGATTCTAGATAGTACATCTGCCCAAACCATAAATATAGCTCCTATCAATGCCGATAATATAATAATTCTTTTGTGATCTGTTCCAAATACCATTCTTGTAAGGTGTGGGATAATAAGTCCTACAAATCCAATCGTTCCTGATGAGTATACTATAAACCCAATTATTATAGATATGATGATTAGATAAAGTTGGCGATACTTATGTAAATCTGTACCTAAAGTTATAGAAACTTCATCACCAAGTAACATCAAATTAAGTGTTCTATATTGGGTAATAAAAAATAATGTAGCCAATATTACAAGCGGAAAAATTATTATTATATTTTCCCATTTTGCACCGGCAAGACTTCCCATCAACCAATAGGCTATAGTTTGAGCAGCATCTTTATTATTAGAAAAATATACAATAAAACTTGAAAATGCTGAGCACACAGTACTTAATGCCATACCAGCTAAAAGAAGTTTTGTTGAATTAGCTCTTCCATTTACATTTGCAAGGGTTAATACCAGTATTGATATTGCAAATGCACCTATAAAAGCACATATACCTACATAGTTACTACCAAAAAAGATACCTACCCCAAGCATAATAGCTAATGTAGCTCCTAGAGATGCACCAGAAGAAATTCCTAATATATAAGGATCTGCTAGAGGATTTTTTACAATTGCTTGCATGATTACTCCAGATACTGAAAGACCTATGCCTACAGCAACTGCCAAAATAATTCTTGGAAGCCTTATAAACCAAACAATATCATATACAGGGCCACTTGATAAAAGCTCCGAATTTCCAATGCTAAATAGTTTGTACATTATAATCTCATATACATCTTTTACGGAAATATCCACAGAACCCATAGTTACAGTTATTAAAATAGAAAAAACTAATATAATTACAAGAATAATGGAAACACCTATATAAACAGGTGTTCCGTTAAGTAATCCATTTTGTGTATTATCTTTATAATTTTTTTTCATTTTATTTATTTCCGTATAACTCAGGATATAATCCTTTTGAAATTGTTTTTATACCATCTAGTGTTCTGATACCACTAGAATAAACTTCACTTAACATTATAGAATTAACACGTTTTGATTTTACAGCAGAAACACTTGAAAGTGCTGGGTTGTCCATAATAGATTTTAATGCAGAATCTCTATCAATTTCTTCTCCATAATAAACAGTAAAAATTACATCAGGGTTAAGTTTTATTAAATCTTCATTTCCTATTTTACCATTAGATTTTGCTACCAAATCTGCTCCAACTTGTTTTGCTATGTCTCCACCTATACTATCTTCTCCATAAACTCTATATACACCATCTTTTTGTACTTCTAAAATCACTGCTTTAACAGACTCTTTGCCTTTAACAAAATCTTTAGCCTTGTCTATTTCACTTTTCATTGTATTAACTATTTCATTAGCTTTATCTTCTACATCAAAAATTTTACCCATGTTTAAAATATCATCATATTCATTTTGTAGTGTATTTGGGCTAATAACACCACTGTTCTGAGACATATATGTATTTACATTTCTTTCATGCCAGAATCCTATATCACCAAGTTTTTTCTCACCAAATAGAGAATACCAGCTCAATATGAAATCAGGTTGTAATCCGATAACTTCTTCTTTTGTAGGTACTTTTTCATAATATTTTATTTTGCTAAAAGCATCCTTATATTCTTCTTTTACATCGTGATCTAATCCAGAAGCAGCAACAATTTTATCTTGTAATCCTAGTGCAAGTAATGTTTCTATTGAATTTTGATATACTGCAACAACCTTTTCAGGTGATTTTTCAAATGTAACTTTTACAGGTTCTTTAGCATAATTATAAGTTGTAATTGTAACAGGATAATGTGAAGATTGTTTGTTGTTATCTTCTACCTTACTTTCTGTTTTAGGTGTAGTTTCTGTATTTTTATTACTGCATCCAGTTGCTCCCAATACCATAAGTCCCACTAAAATTGCGCTTATTACCTTTTTCATCTAATTTTTCTCTCCCTTTTACATTTATTAATATTTTTAATGAGTGCCTTCTACTACTTCTATATGGTGTTTTTCAAATATTGCCTTTATTTCCTTAGTTCTTTGGCTTTCACATTTAACAACACAAACACCAAAATGAAGTCTTTCTACTCCTGCTTGTTCTAGTTTTTCAGCAATATTCATTAAATTTTTATCAGAATTATTCGAACATGCATCGCAGGTAAAGAAGGACATAAGTTCTAAATTTTCATTTTTATATGTACTAAAGTGTTTTTCTCTATTATTTAAAGCTTTAAAACATCCCATGGTTGTACATATTCCATTAATTTTTTCACATACCCCAATAGCTATTTTCATTTTTCCCTCCTATAAAATAAATTGTTTCCTCATAAATAATAGCCCTTTAACAACAGTTAAAGGGCTATTTATTCAAAAAACATTTTTTAAACATTTATACCACCCCATCGCTCGTAGAGTTATTAGTACATTAAAATAGGCAGGTCTTCTGGCTTAAGCATCAACATTCCTACAGCCTTCCCAGTTTCCCAGTGGCATAATTGCAGGAACTCATCTATTACAGTGGCGAGACCGCGTGGGATTTTAACCCACTTCCCTTTTAATCAATAGATATTAAAAATCTATTAAACCTATTTCATAATTATTCGATTTTACACACTCATTTTAGCACTAATAATTACATTAAGCAAATATTATTCGACATTTTATCATAAAAAATTATTAGATAATCACAAGTGGGTAATCTATATTACTTAATTTAATTGTGATTTTAATATAATAAGAATTTATAGAGTTAATAGATTGGCTGAGAAAATAGGAGTAATGTTCATGAAATGAGGTAAATATGCTGATGAGATATGCATGTGATAGCCAATGATAATACATGTTTTATAATTAGGGATGTAGTATATTAGATTCAAGAATATATTAAAGTAAATCACAGGTGATGAATATCATCACCTGTGGATAACTACAAGTTAATACAATTTTAATATCCTACTAATAATTGATTCATTAGTATCTCCTGATAATTGAATAAGAAGGGATTTCCGATTTATATATTTTATAGATACGATTATTATAATAGTATTTGCAAATTTTTCTCGATTGACTATTACTTTTTCACTAGTTTTAAAATTTATTTCTGTTTATTTTAATAATTCTTGCAGATATTTTTCAGCTTTTTCATGATTAGCTTTTGTTACATCAAGAGGTAAGTTGAATAGAGCATTAGCACCATTATAATCAGCATTAGGGATGATTTCGCCAGTTTCTTCATTATAGTTAAAAGCATTTACATCATAGAAACTGCTGGTGCTTATACAAAGATAAAGTCCTCTGTCGGCAAACATTTCAACATCGTCACATTCAATTAATCTGTACATAACTCCATCAATTACAAATTCGCTATATCCACCATTCATGGAAGCTATGTTAACTAGCCATGGCTTTTGGCCTTTTATTAGAGAAGAGATAAAAAATGGAACTTTGCCATACTCTTCATCTTGGGTATTGGGCATTTTACTACCATCCTGCTTTGCTATTGACACTACGGCGTAGGTTCTATCTGGACGTATTATATCCTCTGTATAACTTTCAAAGTCACTTAAGCCTTTACCTGATACGATTCCAAGCAAATTAAAATTATATCCATCTGAAACAATTGATTCATTTATTTTAATTGCATTTTTACTGTCAAATGCATGAGCAAGCTTTTGATCTCCAAGATGCTCAGCAACTTGTTTTGAGTTGAGAAGATGTAAGGCAGCAAATGCTGTTATAGACATTGCAAGGGTAAGTACAGTAGCGATTAGTGCAACGGATATCCTTTTTTTATAAACTGGTTTCATAATATTACTCTCCTTTAATTTATTTATAATTTTTTGGTTTAAATCTTCACTTGGTTCAACTGTTGGAGAAAGAGCTTGCTTCAACAGTTGATCTAATTTCTCAGAGTTCTTCATATTTACTAACCTCCATTAAATTGTTTTTTAAGACTCTTCGAGCCTTATGAAGCCTGCTTTTTACAGTGCCAAGCGGAATCTTCAGTGCTGATGCTATTTCTTCATTTGACATTTCAGCAGTATAGTACATATACAAAGGGATTTTTAATTTATTATCCAGCTTATCTGCAGCAGTCCGTATCATAATGCATAGTTCATTGGATATAACTATATTTTCAGGGGTTAGTGTATCCTTGAATACGTAACCATTGTTTATATCTTCACTCAGTTTCTCTATTGGAGCTATTTTTTGTCGCCGAGCATATTTACGGCGATTGTTTTTCCATAGCCCTATTGCAATGGAAATGAGAAATCCTTTAGGATTGTTATCTTTATCAATTTTATGGCACAGCTCCATTGCTTTCAGAAATGTTTCTTGATATAGGTCATCTGTATCGGACTGGTTTTTCGTAAGATTGAGACAAAAGCTATAGATGGCTTTACCATGCAATTCAATAAGATCATTTAAATCTGCAATGTTCACGTAAATCCTCCTTTCAGTATAATTAAACTCTCCTTTCTAAATATGCTTTCATATATATATTGTCGCGACATAATAAAAGGTTCATTTTTATGTTTGGAATTAGAGATTTTGTATATTATTCCTTGGTAAAGTGCTCTATAAAATTTTCATTGGAGTTGAACAGAAGATATGTGTTTATCAAAGGTTAGATATGATGTCAAATATAAGCATAACATTGTATGGGGGGTAATCAAGTTATTTGTATTGCTAATCGAAAAATCCATTAAAGAAATTATTTTGATTAAAAATAATCTTTACCTTAATTGTGAGTTTTGTATTGTGAATTGAAATACCTAAGGATGTAGCTATATTTAGTTATACATTAACTTTTAAAGTAGTTTATCTATAGTATTTAGTGTTATCTACAAGAAGTTTAAAGTAATTAAAATTTGAATAATGTGACATTTTTATGTTACTGAATACTCAGATTGAAACGTTGGAATACTAAAATAAAATATGAAAAAATGGAGGGGTATATAATGACATTATCTGAAAAAGAACAAACAGAAGTAAGAAAGACAAATAGATTGATCAATGAAAAATCACCATACCTATTACAACATGCACATAATCCTGTAGACTGGTATCCATGGGGGGAAGAAGCTTTTGAAAAAGCTAAGAGGGAAAATAAACCTATCTTTTTGAGTATAGGTTATTCTACTTGCCATTGGTGTCATGTTATGGAAGGGGAATCTTTTGAAGATGAGGAAGTAGCAAAGGTATTGAATGATAATTACGTTGCTATAAAGGTTGATAGGGAAGAAAGGCCGGATATAGACAGTATATATATGAATTTTTGTCAGGCTTATACTGGTAGTGGTGGATGGCCACTTAATATAGTAACAACTCCAGATAGAAAGCCTTTTTTTGCAGGCACATATTTTCCGAAAAAAAGTAGATTTGGTATAAAAGGAATTATTGAAATTTTGAATTCCATAAATCAATTGTGGACAGAAGATAATAAAAGGGTATTACAATCTAGCGAAAACCTATTGAAATACATGAGAAATAACTCTAGTAATATAGAGGAAGGAAATCTAAGTACAGAGATTATAGATAAAGCCGCAGGTGAATTGAAAGAACATTTTGAAGAAGAGTATGGTGGATTTGGAAAAGAACCTAAATTTCCAACTACTCATTATATATTATTTTTATTAAGATATTATAAAAATAATAAGGATGAGGAAGTTCTAAGAATTATAGATAAAACTTTAGAGGGAATGTATAAAGGAGGTATTTTTGATCATGTAGGATTTGGATTTGCTAGATATGCTACAGATATACGATGGTTAGTGCCACACTTTGAAAAGATGCTATATGATAATGCTCTTTTAGCCATGGCCTATACAGAAGCTTATAAGCTAACTGGAAAAGAACTTTATAAAAAAGTAGCAGATAATATATTTACTTATATTTTAAGGGATATGGTTTCTTCAGAAGGAGGGTTTTACTCTGCAGAGGATGCTGATTCTGAAGGAGTAGAAGGTAAATTTTATTTATGGAGTTTAGAGGAGATAGAAAATATATTAGATGAAAAAGAAGGTAGTTTATACACTAGGTTTTATGGTATAACAACTGATGGAAACTTTGAAGGGGCTAATATACCAAATCTTATAGATACAGATTTAAAAGAATTAAGTCCATACAAAGAACAATTAGAAACTATAAGAAAAAAGCTTTTTAATTGTAGAGAAGAAAGGATTCATCCACATAAGGATGATAAAATATTGACTTCTTGGAATGGATTAATGATAACTTCATTAGCTTTAGGTGGAAGACTACTAGATAATGAAGAGTATATAAAGTGTAGCGAAAAAGCATTGAACTTTATTTTAAATAATTTAATAGATGAAAAAGGACGCTTATATACTAGATATAGAGATAAACATAGAGCACACAAAGGTATTATCGATGACTATTCTTTCTTAATTTGGGCTATTATAGAATGCTATGAAAGTACTTTTAAAATAGAATATTTAGAAAGTGCAATAAAATTAAGCAATGAAATGATAGAGCTATTTTGGGATGAAGAAAATGGAGGATTCTTCTTATATGGTAGTGATGATGAGGAACTAATTGTAAGACCTAAGGAAATCTATGATGGAGCTATACCTTCTGGAAATGGAGTAGCCTCATTAGCACTTTTAAAGCTTTATTATATTACAGGGAAGGATAGATATATAGATATAGTAGATAAAAACTTTAAAGTCTTTGGAGGAAAAATAAAGGAAGATCCTATGTATTATTTATTTTCAGTAATAGCTTATATGTATAGAGAATATAGCATAAGAGAAATAACTATTGTAGGAGATAAGAAAGAAGAAATTAATAGTATTTTAAAGGAGATAAATAATAAATATAATCCTTTTACTTTGGTAACTTTAAGAGGAAAAGAAAGCAATATGATTTTAGATTCAAAAGAGATGATAGATAATAAAACTACTATTTATGTATGTGAAAATTATAAATGTAAAACTCCTATAACAGATATAAATGAATTAAAAAATATATTAAACAATTAAAAGTATCAAAACTAAAAAGCCCCAATATTGGGGCTTAAATTATTTTTTTTCAACAACTTCTGTAAATTGTGCTTTAGGTGATTCATGATTTAGCGATTCAAATATAAAGCCTTGAGCTTTTAATCCCTCAATTATTTCGGGGAGTGCTTCTGGCGTAGTATCTTTTGGATCTAAATCATGCATTAGTATATTGGCATGCTTAACATATTTAGCATCTTCCAATACTCTATTAACAATTATATTTTTGTCTTGTCTAAAAGTTGCTGCATCCATTGAATCTACATTCCAATCATAGAAGGTGTAGCCTAAATCAGTCATGTGTTGTGCTAATTCCTTCATGAAATTTGCACCATGATTATAGTTTAAACTTATTGTATTATTTGAACCGCCTGGAAATCTTAAAATTTTAGAAGGTTCTTTTCCTGTAATTCTTTTAAGTTCATTATCAAGCTTTTGTACGTCTTCTACAAAACTCTCTTTTGTACGATAAACTTTACTATAATTATGTGAAGAAGTATGATTTGCTAAAACATGTCCACGATTAACAATTTCTTTATACAAAGCATCCATACCATCTTTATGATTTACAAAAAATGTAGCCTTAATTCCATACTTATCTAAGGTGTCTAAAATATTTTTAGTATGCTTAGATGGACCATCATCAAAAGTTAAATAAGCAATTTTAACTTTTGAAAGTGCTTGTTCATAATTTTTTTGTTTATTTTGTACTTCAATTTGCAAATTTTCATTTTCTTTTGTTAAAGTTTCTTTAGAAACTTTTATTTCTTCAATTTTATTATGTAATCTTTTATTTTGAGATACAGCCATTATAACTCTTACTTGACTAAAAATAGTAATAGATAGGGTTAATAATATGAAGGATAATAGCAATATTTTTTTTATATTAAAGCCTGTACTCTTCTTCCCCATAACGCATCCTCCTTAATATTTAGTTTGAACTCTTCGGAAGAGAATTAATTTTATTTTCCAATTCAGTTTTAGATTGATTTAATTTGCTATTTTTAGATTTTAAATCAGTAGCTTCATTTTCAAGTTTTTCTATTTCCGTTTTTAATTTATTATTTTCTTCATTATATTTTTTTATTTTAGAATTAGTAAATGGAAATAGTAATAATAAGATAGCACATAAAGTAGCTACAATTATTCTTCTACGCTTAGAAGATTTTTTTCGTCTAGATGCTCTACGTGATGATACCTCTAACATAACAACTCTCCTTTTAATTTATAGTTTGTACATATTTAAGAATATTCAAAAAGTAATTAACCAGTTATTTCATTTCATAGGTCTCAATCAACATTTAGTATAAATAAATATTGATTATTATGGTTTACAAATTAGTTACAAGCACCAAAATTACCAACTTTATATAAGAATAATTGTAATATTTTATAAAGCCTTATATAAATATGTTCTCTTAAAGACATATGCATTCTTGGATACTTATATCCTAGATTTTTAATATAAATATTTAAGATAAATCATCAAACTTTTACATAAGTTTAAAATTAATAATTTAATTTTATTAAAAGTGCTAGCATTCTATTGGTAATTATATCATATAAAGTAGAATTTTATAAATTAAGGTATCTAAAAGAAAAGAAAATAAAAAATAGCACTTATCGTGCTATTTTCTTATTTCCTAATGTTCTTTTTCAAAACTTCCGCAGTCAGTACATTCAACTACTTTAGCTTCAGGTTCATGCTTAACAATATGAATTCTATTTAACGTGCAGTAGTTATCTTCTTTATAATGATATTTACATTCACTTACTGTGCATCCTATACTTGAATTTATATCCATAAAAATATCTCCTTTATCATATTTAAAATTTGATTACTAATAGTTTTGTTAATTATTGTTCTTTTTCAAAGCTTCCACAATCTGTACATTGTATAGTTTTTGCATTATTTTCATGTTTTACAACTTCTATTTTGTCTAATGTACAATAATCATCTTGTTTATAGTGATATTTACATTCACTAACTATACACATAATACTATCATTTTTCATAAATACACCCTCCTTTTAATTTCAAATATTGTTATGTTCATAATCATAGTGTGTGTATTTAAAAAAGTATTTATTCTTTTAGATGAATCTTCAAAATTAATAAAATATAGAGGTAAACTGCCTTAAAAGCTAATATATAGTCCTGTATGACTACATCTTTAAGTATTCCAATTCACAATCCACAATTGATTAAGAAATTATTTTTTAGTAAAATAATTTCTTAATCAATTTTTTCACTAGCGATTATATCTCTAGTTATTTTGTGGTGAACACTGTTCGCCGCTACAGTTAATCGCTTATAAATTTCTCAGTGGTAACTGAGAAATATCTACAATTTTTCATTCTTAATTATTAATCCTTAATTTTTAAGGGATTAAACTACTTTTATAGAAAATTTATTTTCCAGAGTACATATTAAGTTTTCACATTGTATCTCTGCATATATGTAGCCATATACATTATTTTACATATTATAAAATAGAGATTAAATTTAAAGAAGGTGAAAAAATGGAGAAATATTTAAAGAAATTAAGCGAAGTTAAGGTTGGAACTGTGGTAGTAATTTCAGAAATCCTATCAAAGGGCTTGTCGAAACAAAGATTATTAGATTTAGGCTTTGTTCCTAATACAGAGTTATATGTATTAAGAGAAGCACCTTTAGGTGAGCCAACTGCTTATTTTATAAGAGATACCTGTATAGCTTTGAGAAGAGAAGAGGCAGATAATATATTAGTATGTGAAGAAAAGCTTTAGGAGGTATATTATGGGATTAACCTTTGATTCTACTAAAAAGAAAAATTTAGAGGACATTCAAATAATTAATAAAAAAAAGGATAACCAAAGCGTTATTGCATTAGCAGGCAATCCCAACACAGGAAAAAGTACAGTTTTTAATGCACTAACAGGACTTCGACAACATACAGGTAATTGGCCTGGAAAAACAGTAGTTAATTTTCAAGGTAGTTTTAATTATAAGGAAAAAGAATTCATTTTAGTAGACTTACCAGGAACTTATTCTCTTTTAGCTAGTTCAACAGAAGAAGAGGTAGCTAGAGATTATATTTGCTTTGGAAATGCAGATTTAATCGTTGTAGTTTTAGATGCTACTTGTATTGAGAGAAATTTAAACTTGTTACTTCAAATATTAGAAATTACTCCTAAAGTCTTAGTTTGCTTAAACCTTATGGATGAAGCAAAAAAGAAGAATATAAAAATAGACATAGATGAATTAAGTAAAAAACTAAAAGTACCTATAATACCTACTTCTGCAAGAAGTGGAATAGGCATAGGAGATTTAAAAGAAGCTATATATGAAAATGTACTTAAAGAAGAATGGGAAGAAACTTTAAAAATAAATTATAGTGAAGATATTAATAATGAAATAGATAAAATATCTTCGTTGCTTGAAAAAAAATGTGGTGGAATAAATTATAGATGGACTGCACTTAGATTGTTAGATGGAGATGAGAGCATAAAACAATCTATAAGAAAATATGTAAGTAAAGATTTTATTGTAGACGATAGTGAAATCGAAGAGGAAATTAAAAATTTTAGAGAGAAACAAAATAATAAGGTAAGAGATATAATTGTATCCGATATATATGAGCAATGTGAAAATATAGTAAGAGACTCTGTTAATAAAAGTAAAAATAAAATATTACAACAACAAAAAATAGATAATATATTAACTTCAAAAGCAACAGGTATTCCTATAATGCTTTTGATGCTAACTTTAATCCTATGGATAACTATTGAAGGAGCTAATGTACCCTCGGAGCTTTTAGCTAAGGTGCTATTTTCTTTTGAAGATAAACTTATGAATTTACTTATTACAATAAAATTGCCTATATGGCTTCGTGAAATTTTAGTTTTAGGAGTATATAAAACTTTAGCTTGGGTAGTTTCAGTTATGCTTCCACCTATGGCTATATTTTTCCCCCTATTCACTATATTGGAGGATAGTGGATATTTACCTAGAGTTTGTTTTAATCTAGATAAAGCATTTAAAAAAGCTTGTTGTCATGGTAAACAAGTCTTAACTATGTGTATGGGTTTTGGTTGTAATGCAGCAGGAGTTATTGCTTGTAGAATCATTGATTCACCTAGAGAAAGGTTAATAGCTATATTAACTAATAGCTTTGTTCCTTGTAATGGAAGATTTCCAACGTTAATAGCTCTTTCTATAATTTTTGTAGGAGGCACTTTTGCATCTGACAGAGCTAATTCTATAGTAGCAGCATTAATGGTAGTGGCTTTAGTTGTTTTGGGAGTAGTAATTACATTAATAAGTTCTTTTATTTTATCTAAAACTATATTAAAAGGAATTCCTTCTTCCTTTACTTTAGAACTTCCACCATATAGGAAACCTCAAATAGGCAGAGTTATATATACTTCAATAATTGATAGAACTATATTTGTATTATTTAGAGCAATGGTAGTAGCAGCTCCAGCAGGACTTATAACCTATATATTAAGTAATGTAATGATTGGAGATATGAGTATAGTAGCTCATATCGCTAATTTTTTGCAACCCTTCGGAAAACTAATAGGTCTTGATGGATATATATTAATGGCTTTTTTATTAGGACTTCCTGCAAATGAAATAGTTCTTCCTATACTTTTAATGGGATATTTATCAAATGGTGTTATGATTGAACATGATAGTATAGAGCAACTTAAGAATATATTAGTTAACAATGGCTGGACATATCTAACATTATTAAATACCATGTTATTTTCACTATTACATTTTCCTTGTGGCACAACTATTTGGACCATTAAAAAAGAAACTGGTAGTAATAAATGGGCATTAGTATCATTTTTGATGCCTACTGCTGTTGCAATAGTGGTTTGCTTTATAACAACTCTTATAAGTAAAATAATCTTTTAAGGCAATAAGCTATGAAATATAAAATTTGTACAATTGATAATTGACGATTGTTGTGACTTCTCCTTTAAAGGAGAAGTTTTCAATTTATTTTTAAATATTAATAGTTAAAAAATGTGGCAATTATTCACAATTTTACTTTTTACTTTAAGTAATCTTATTAATTTTTAATCTATACTAGGATATAATAAAGGTATATCTTAGGAAAGAAGGGTTTAGAAGTATGAAGTATAGAGAAATATATAAATCATGGATAGAAAGTGATTACTTTGATGAAGCTACAAAGAAAGAACTTATAGATATAGAAAGTAATGAAGAAGAAATAGAGGATAGATTTTATAAAGACTTAGAATTTGGAACTGCTGGGTTAAGAGGTAAGATTGGAGCAGGGATCAATAGGATGAACAGATATATAATTGCTAGAACTTCACAAGGACTTGCAGATTATATAAATGATGTAGAACATAAATCAGCAGATAAATCAGTAGCAATAGCTTATGATTGTAGACATTTTTCAGAAGAATTTGCAAGAACTGCTGCTAGCGTTTTAGCAGCTAATAATATAAAAGCCTATATTTTTGACTCTTTAAGACCTACACCAGAGCTATCTTTTGCAGTAAGAGTTTTAGGATGTACTGCAGGAATTGTGGTAACAGCAAGTCATAACCCAAAAGAATATAATGGGTTTAAAGTTTATTGGAAAGATGGAGCACAAATATTATCTGATATAGCTGATGGAATACTAAATAAAATTAATCAAATAAATGATTTTAAATCTATTCCTAATATGGAAATCGAAAAAGGAACAGAAGAAGGACTTATTGTATTTTTAGAGAGGGATATAGATGATTTATATCTTCAAAAAGTAAAATCATTATCTTTAAGTGAGGATATTGATAAAGATATAAATGTAGTTTATACACCATTAAATGGTACAGGAATGGTGTTTGTACCTAGAGTATTAAATGAAAGAGGATTTACCAATATTCATATAGTAAAAGAGCAGAAGGATCCAGATCCAGATTTTACTACCGTAGGATATCCTAATCCAGAAGATGTGAATGCATTTAAACTTTCTATTGAACTTGGTAAAAGAGTTAATGCAGATTTATTAATGGCAACAGATCCTGATTGTGATAGGATAGCTATAATGGTTAAAGATAAAAGTAATGAATATATAGCCTTCAACGGAAACCAAAGCGGTGCTATATTAGTTAAATATATCCTTGAAGGAATGAAAAATAAAAATATACTTCCTTCTAATGGAGTTATAGTCAAATCTATTGTTACAGGAGATTTAGGTAAAGTTATAGCTAAAAGTTATGGGGTTCATACCGATGAAGCTCTCACAGGCTTTAAAAATATTTGTGGAAAAATCAATGAATATGAGGAAGAAGAAAGTTATCAATATATTTTAGGATATGAAGAAAGTATAGGATATAATGTAGGCACATTTGTAAGAGATAAGGATGGAGTAACTGCATCTATGCTTCTTTGCGAAGCTGCTGCTTACTATAAAAAAAGAGGAAAAACATTAATTGATGTATTAAATGAAATCTACGAAGAATTCGGATACTATAGAGAAAAGCAAATTTCTCTTGTTCTTGAAGGAATAAGTGGACAACAGAGAATAAAGAGAATGATGGAGGAATATAGAAGAGAATATCCTCATAGTATAGAAAATTTAAAGCTAATTGAGACAATAGATTATACAAACCCAGAAGAAACTAATATGCCGTATTCAGATGTATTAAAATTTAAGTTTGATGATGGATCATGGTATGCAGTAAGACCTTCAGGTACAGAACCTAAAATAAAGATATATATTTACTCTAAAGGGAATAATTTAAAAGAAGCAGAAGATAAAATTAATATGATAAAAGAAGTTGTTTTAGGAAAAATAAATTCTATAGAATAGGTTTCACCTACTAAAAAAGCGTGATGAAAATCACGCTTTTTTTAATCATGTCTGGGATTAGCCGAAACTACTTCTATTGCTCTAAGCACGGAAGAAGTTATTACAACCATTTCTCCATGGTTAATTTCTGTTTGAGCCTTTGTATATAACTGACCTTTTTCAGAAACTACATAACGAGGCTTTACATAATTAAGTGAAAGTGCCATCATATCAGCTTTACACTTTTCACATTTACATATATCAGAATAACTTAGTAATAGTTTATCTAAAAGATTTTTAACTATCACTTCTGAATAATTTAAAAACTCCCGTGACATCTTAGCTAATATCTAGAGGGAATTAAAATTCCATCTTTTTAACATTGTCTGGTATTATTAAATCAGCTAATGTTGCATTTTTTACATCCTCAATTGTAGCCTCAGGTCCTAATTCTCTTAATATAAGACCTTCTTTAGTAACTTCCATAACAGCCATTTCAGTAATGATTAAGTTAACTTGATTAGCAGCAGTTAATGGTAGTGTACATTTTTTTAGAATTTTAGGATTTCCTTTTGCGGTATGTTCCATAGCAACTATAACCTTTTTAGCTCCAACTACAAGGTCCATAGCTCCACCCATACCAGGAACTTTTTTTCCTGGTATCATCCAGTTAGCAAGGTTTCCTTCTTGGTCTACCTCTAATGCACCTAGTACAGTTGCATCAACATGTCCGCCTCTTATTATTCCAAAAGATACTGAACTGTCAAAAAATGCAGCGCCAGGTAAAACGGTTACAAATTGACCGCCAGCATTAACTAAGTCTTTATCTTCTTTTCCTTCAGCAGGAGCAGGTCCTATTCCTACGAATCCGTTTTCAGATTGTAATGTTACATCTACTCCTTCTGGTATATAGTTAGCAACAAGAGTTGGAAGACCTATACCTAAGTTTACAACGTCTCCATCTTTTAATTCTTTAGCAACTCTTTTTGCGATTACTTCTCTTATCATATTTTTATCCATATTATTTGTCCTCCTTTACGATGTAATCAACAAATATTGATGGTGTCATCACTATGTTTGCATCTAATTCTCCAGCTTTTACTAATTCTTCAGCTTCAACGATTACAACGTCAGCAGCTGTAGCCATTAATGGATTAAAGTTTCTTGTAGATTCATGATAGTATACGTTTCCTTTTTCATCAACTTTAGAACCAAATATTAACGCTACATCAGCTTTTAATGGAGTTTCAAGAAGATATTCAGCACCGTTAACAGTTATTTTTTCTTTTCCTTCTTCAACAATTGTTCCAAGACCAGTTGGAGTTAAGAATCCACCAAGTCCAGCACCACCACATCTAACTCTTTCAGCTAGTGTACCTTGAGGAACAAGTTCAACTTCCATTTCTTTTTCGTTCATTTGTCTTCCAGTTTCAGGATTTGTTCCAATGTGGGAAGCAATTGTTCTCTTAACTTGCTTATTAACTATTAGTTTACCAATTCCTCTATCAGGGAAGCCAGTATCATTAGCTATAATAGTTAAATCTTTAATACCTTTTTCTACTAGCGCATCCACAAGTCTTTCAGGAGTTCCAACGGCTAAGAAACCACCAATCATTAATGTCATTCCATCTTGAACATGTGCTAGAGCTTCTTCTACAGTAACAATTTTTTTCATATTTCTACCTCCATCGAATTAAACTTTCTTTAAAAATTCATCAAATAAAAAATTTGTAGAATATCAGAACTATATAAACATTCTATATAGATTCAATAAATCCTCTTTTTATCTGAAATTTTGTAAAAATTTTAATTGTATTTATTTTATTTAAGGATTTTATTATAAAATTTAAGAAATTTGTAGAATCATTTTTTTATCTTAATGAAAAAGTTTTTAAATTTAAGGTAAAATATATAGTAAATACATTTGAAAATTTAGCGTGTAAGTTAATACAAATTTAATAGACATATTTAAATTCATAATGCAGTTGAAAGTTTATAATTTGAAAAATAATGATATAATTGCTTAAAAATTAACTATGAATTTTAAATGACATAATGATTGTTCCCTTTTCATAATAAATTTATGAAACTAATTACAACTTTATTACAGAGGATGTGAAGATATTGAGTTTAAGATTTATATTTGGAGGAGCTGGTAGTGGAAAAAGCTATCGTTGTATTGAGGAAATAAAAAGAAAAAAAGAGGATGAAGTAGAACATCCATTAATTTTATTAGTACCAGAGCAGATCTCTTTTAGAGCAGAAAAATGGTTAATAGAGAAAATAGGGGCTACAGGAATAAATAATATATATGTACTTAGCTTTAAGAGAATGGCATATACCATTTTAAATGAGGTAGGTGGAATCACTCATTCTCATATGAGCCCAACAGGTAAGGCAATGATTATAGATAGAATAATGAAGGAAGTGCATGAGGATTTAAAAATATTTTCTTTAGCTTCAAGGCAAAAAGGCTTTGTAGAAACTATTTCTGAAATGATAAATGAATTTAAAAGATACAATATTTCTATAGAGACCTTAAATATATTAAAAGAAGATGTAAACCATAGTTCGTTACTTACAGATAAACTTTCAGATATATCATTAATTTATAGCAAGTACGAAGAAATATTGAAAAGAGGATATTTTGATCCAGAGGATGATTTAACTATCCTTTACGAGAAAATAGATGAAAGCAAATTATTTAAAGGAGCAGAGATATGGATAGATGAGTTTTCAGGCTTTACTCCTCAACAGTATAAAATTATTGAAAAACTTCTTAAAAATTGTAGAAAGGTTAATATAACTCTTCCTTATGAAGGCAGCGATGCTAAAGGTATAAGGGAAGGAGAAATAGATAATACAAATGCTTTTTATACTGTGTACTATACAGAAAAAACTATACTAAAAATAGCAGGAGAAAATAATGTTGGCTATGATAAACCATTAATTTTAAAGGGAAATCCACGAAATGAATATAACTATAGATTTATAAATTCAGAGGAATTGGGGTATTTAGAGAAAAATTATTTTGAGGCAAACTTTAAGCCTTATGAAGGTGATACAAAGGATATAAAGATTTTTAAAGCTTTAAATACATATTCAGAAGTTGAGTATGTGGCTAGAGAAATATTAACGCTTTGTAGGGAAAAAAATTATAGATTTAATGACATAGCTGTAGTTGCTAGAGATTTAAATTCATATGAAGAAATAGTGAAAGTTATTTTTGATGAATATGAAATTCCACATTTTTTAGATAGAAAAAAAGATATAGAAAATAATCCGATTATTATATTAATAAAATCTTCGCTTGAGATATTTACAAAGAATTTTAGTTATGAATCAGTATTTAGATATTTAAAAAGTGGACTTTTAGATTTAACCTATGATGAAGTTGATATTTTAGAAAACTATGTATTAGCTTACGGAATAAAAGGTAAGAAGAGATATGTAAATGACGATTATTGGAATGATGAGACAGTAAAAGAGATTAAAAATAAATTTATAAGCCCACTTATTAACTTTAGAGATAAAATTACTAATAGAAGTTATGTTAAAGATATTTGTAAAGCAATTTTTGAATTTTTAGAGGAAATTGAAATTTATGAAAAGCTTACTATATGGATTGAGAATTTTAAAGAAGATAAGAATTTAATAGCAGTAAATGAGTATAGTTCAATATGGAACTTGCTAATTGAACTTTTAGATCAATTTGTAGAAGTTTTAGGCGAAGAAATATTGCCACTAGACGAGTTTATAGATATTTTTTCCATTGGAATATCAACTCATGAGATAGGATTAATTCCTCCAGCGCTGGATCAGGTTATAGTAGGTAATATAGACCGTATAAGAACTCATGAAATAAAAGTACTTTATGTTATAGGAGTTAATGATGGAGTATTTCCTAAAATTATAAATGAAGAAGGTATTTTTAGCGATATGGATAGAGCTGTTTTTGAAGGTAATGGTATTAAACTTGCCAATGACACTAAAGCAC
Organism: Clostridium argentinense CDC 2741; assembly: GCF_000816675.1. Classification (GTDB taxonomy): domain Bacteria; phylum Bacillota; class Clostridia; order Clostridiales; family Clostridiaceae; genus Clostridium_J; species Clostridium_J argentinense. Next base: position 558,020 of record NZ_AYSO01000020.1, read on the forward strand.
TAGCCTTTGCAGAACAATATTTAATATATGCAACCTTGGCTGTCCCTAGTGAAAAGCTATGCCTTAGTTATCCTATTGCAAATTTTGAAGGTAAGACCCTAAGACCTTCTATAATTATTCCTAGAATGAAATCTATATTTAAAAATATTAAAGAAGAAAGTAATATATCAGAACTATGGGAACAGCATAATAGCATAGAAAAAGTGGCAGCAAAACTTCCGTCTTTTAATGAACTTATTATGGAAATAAGAAAATTTATTGACAGTAATGAAATTTCTCCATTATGGGAGGAAATATATAGATGGTTTATGGAAGAAGAAGAGTTTAGAGAAAAAAGTAAAACTATTTTTGAAGGTTTTTCTTATACAAATATTATCAATGCTATTAACAGTGAAAAAATAAGAAAACTTTATGGCGGAAATAATTATTTTAGTGTTTCTAAAATTGAAAAGTATGCTCAATGTCCCTTTGCTTATTTTATTCAATATGGTTTAAAAGCAAAAGAGAGAAAAATATATAATTTTTCAGCACCAGATTTAGGAACCTTTATGCATAACGTATTAGATACTTTTTCAAAGAAAATTGAAAAGGATAATCTTAAATGGAAAGATTTAAATAAGGAGTATTGTGAAAAAAATATAGAGTATATTGTGGAACTTATGGTTAGTGAGGATAAGAGTTTTGTTTTAAATAGTTCTGCTAGATATAAGTATATAACTGAAAGATTAAAAAGAGTTTTAATTAGAGCTGTGCTAGTAATTGTTGAGCAACTTAGAGTAAGTGGATTTGAACCACATGGCTATGAAATTTCTTTTGGTCTTAAGGATACAGATTATCCGCCTATAGTACTTAAACTTTCAAGTGGAGAAACTGTAAGGCTGATGGGAAGGATAGATAGAATTGATAAATTTGTAAGTAATAATGAGGTTTATTACAGAATTATAGATTATAAGTCTGGTAATAAAGAATTTAAACTTAGTGATGTTTACTATGGGCTTCAAGTGCAGTTATTAACCTATCTTGATGCAATTTTAAGTAATGAGGAAAAAAATAATACATTTTCAAAACCAGCAGGAGTGTTGTACTTTAAGATAGATGATCCTATTATTGCTATTAAAAAAGGAGCAAGCGATAAAGAAATAGAGGAAGAACTTCTAAAAGAATTAAAAATGAAGGGTCTTCTAATTAAAGACATAGAGATTTTGAGAGAAATGGATAATACTATGGATAATGGAAACAACTCTTCTGTAATACCAGTAGGAATTAAAAAAGATGGAGAACTTACCTCTGCCTCTTCTGTTATATCTTATGAAGGATTCAATGCACTTAGAAATCATGTAAAAAAGGAATTAGCTAAAAGTTGTGAAGAAATGCTCAGTGGAGAAATTGGTATAAAACCTTATAAAAGAGGAGGGGAAAATCCATGTGATTTTTGTAAACTTTCTCCTATATGTCAATTTGATTTATCCTTTGAAGAAAATAAATTTAGATTAATAAAAGATAAAAGGGATAAAGAAATATTAGAAATACTAGAAAAGAAAGGAGATAGTAGTAATGAGCAGTAAAGAAGAAACAAAAGTAAGTTGGACTAGAGAGCAGTTGGCTGCAATTAACACAAGAGGAGCAAATTTATTAGTTGCAGCAGCTGCTGGTTCAGGAAAAACAGCAGTTTTAGTTGAAAGAATCATAAAGATGATAACAGATAGGGATAATCCTGTTGATATAGATAGACTTTTAGTTGTTACTTTTACAAATGCTGCTGCCTCTGAGATGAGAGAAAGGATAGGAGAAGCAATTTCAAAAGGAATTTATAAGAATCCTAATTCTAAGAGTCTACAAAGGCAGTTGACTCTTTTAAACAAAGCAAGTATTACTACTATACATTCTTTTTGTCTTGAAGTAATAAAAACAAACTTTCATATGATAGATTTAGATCCGTCCTTTAGAGTTGCAGATGAGACAGAGGCAATTCTTTTAAAGCAAGAAGCTTTAGATGAAGTATTTGAAGAAATGTATGATAAAGATGATAAGCTATTTTTAAAGCTAGTGGAATGCTATTGTAACAATAAAAATGATAGTCAACTTTTTGATATGGTATTAAATCTTTACAACTTTGCTATGAGTAGTCCTAGTCCAATAGAGTGGCTTAAAGAAAAAGCTGATGTATTTAATGTAAGTGACAGCTTTTCCTTTCAAGATTCAAAGCTAGGTCAAGCGCTACTTAAAGATGTGAGAATAGAATTAGAGAGTATTGTAAGTTCTATGAATATTGCTAGGGAAATAGTTAATAATACTCCTTCATTGTTAAGTTATCAGGAAAATATAAGTCCAGAGTATGAAATGATTAGAAGATTATATGAAAGCTCAAATTCCTTTGAGGATTTAAAGTGTAGCTTTGAAAATGTATCTTTTAGCAAGCTTGCTACAATAAGAGGATGTAAAGATAAAGTAGAGCAGGAAGAAGTTAAAAAAATAAGAGATAATGCTAAGAAAAAAGTAAATGAGCTTTCAAATACCATAATTCAAGCTTCTTCAAAGAAGAGTATAGAGGATTTAAAATATTTATATCCTCTTATGGATAAACTTTCAGAGCTTGTGATTAAAATGAAAGAAGTCTATGATAAAAAGAAAAAAGAAAGGGCATTAATAGATTTTAATGATTTTGAACATTTTGCCTTAGAGATTCTAACAGAAAAGAATGATGAAGGAAAAATAATTCCTTCTAAAGTTGCAGAAGAGTTAAGAGAGAAGTATGAAGAAATCTTAATAGATGAATATCAGGATTCTAACTATGTTCAAGAATATATTCTAACTATGATTTCAAGAAATCCTCTAGGAGAAAATAATATATTTATGGTAGGGGATGTTAAACAGAGTATTTATAGGTTCAGAATGGCTAAGCCGGAGCTATTTCTTCATAAAAAAAATACTTATAGTGAAGAAGAAGATGCAGATGAAATAATAATAAAACTATATAAAAATTTTAGAAGCAGAGAAGAAGTTATAAATGCTACTAATTTTATATTTAAACATATAATGTCAAACAATGTAGGAGAGCTTGAATATACAGAGGAAGAGGCTCTAAATTTAGGAGCGGATTATAAGCCTTTAGAAGATGATGGTATAGTAGGTGGACCTGTAGAAATAATGCTTTTTGAAAAAAATAAAGATGTTGAAGAAATTGAAGAAGAGGACAGTGAACCATTAACCAATATTCAAATAGAAGCTAGAGCAGTAGGAAACAGAATCAAGGAGCTTACTAATATAGAAAGTGGTTTTAAAGTTTTTGATAAAAACACTAAAAATTATAGAAATGTAGAGTATAAAGATATAGTAATATTGCTTCGCGCTACATCTGAGTACGCACCAGTATTTAGTGAGGAACTTAAAAATTTAGGTATTCCTGTATATGCAGATACTTCAGAAGGATATTTTAATACATTAGAAATTCAAATTATGATAAGTCTTCTTCAAATTATAGATAATCCAAGACAAGACGTTCCATTATTAGCAGTGCTTCGTTCTCCAATAGGTGGATTTTCAGCAGAAAACCTAGTAGATATAAGAATAAATAGTCCTGAAACTACAGTTTATGAAGCTATGAGTAGTTATCTAAATGATGAAGAAAACTTAGAGCTTAAGAAAAAAGTTGAAAAATTTTTAGAAAAGCTAGTTCATTGGAGAAATAGATCTTTAATAACTCCTATTGATGAGTTCATTTGGTATTTATATATGGATACAGGATATTATGGGTATGTAGGTGCCATGCCAGCAGGAATTCAAAGACAAGCAAATTTAAGGATTTTATTTCAAAGGGCAAGACAATATGAGAATACAAGCTACAAGGGATTATTTAATTTTGTTAATTTTATTAATAAGTTAAAAGTAAGTAGTGGCGATTTAGGAACTGCTAAAACCATAGGAGAAAATGAAAATGTAGTTAGAATTATGAGTATTCACAAAAGTAAGGGACTAGAGTTTCCTGTTGTATTTTTGAGTGCCATGGGTAAAAACTTTAATCGTATGGATAGTAGAAAAAAAGTGTTATTTCATCATGATTTAGGCTTTGGACCTGAACTTGTTGATATAGAAAAAAGAATATCTTATTCCCCTACCGTAAAGGAAATATTGAAAAGCAAAATCAATATAGAAAGTCTTTCTGAGGAGATGAGAGTTTTATACGTTGCATTTACAAGAGCTAAGGAAAAACTAATATTAACGGGTACTTGTAGGGATTTTGATAAGTCTATAGAAAATTGGACTTCGGTGGCAAGAAATAGTGAAGATAAGATTTTAGAAGGATATTTATTAAAAGGGAATAGTTATCTAGATTGGGTTATGCCTTGTGTTATAAAGCATAAAGATGGTGAACTATTAAGAAATTACTTAAAGATCAACGAGGAGTCAGTGGGATTAGTGCAAGATAATTCTAAGTGGAATGTAAAACTTATGAATTATAAGGATTTAGATATAGAAGAGGACATAGCTAAGCTAGAGGCCATAGACATTAAAGAAAAGTTAAAAGAAATAGAATTAAAAGAAATTAATATTCATTATAGAGAAGAAATAGAAAAAAGACTTAATTTTAAATATAAATATGAAGCTTCTACAAAGATACCTACTGTACTTACGGTATCAGAATTAAAGCGTACGTATAATCAAAGCTTAAATGATGAATTTGTTAATACAAATTATATACCTACTATTGTTAGAAAGCCTATATTTCTAGAAGAGAAAAGAGGATTAACTCCTGCAGAAAAAGGAATTGCAATGCATAGTGCTATGCAGAGGTTAGACCTTAATAATATTAATTCAAAGGAAGACATAATATCTCAAATTGAAAATATGGTTATAAAAGAAATGATTACAGAAGAGCAAGCTAAGTCTATTAGAGTAGAAAAGATATTGAATTTTTTTAATACCAGCTTAGGTGAAAGAGTTTTAATAGCACATAACAAAACTAAAGTTTATAGAGAAACTCCTTTTAGTATTGAAATAAGTAGTACAGAAATAGATGAGAGCTTAGATAAAAAAGTTTATGAAAAAGAAAATATAATAGTTCAAGGTATAATAGATGGATACTTTGAAGAAGATGGAGAAATAGTGTTATTTGATTACAAAACAGATTATGTACGTAATGGGGATACTGCTTCAATAGTAGAAAAATATAAATCTCAAATTGATTATTATGCGAGGGCATTAGAAAAGATATTAGGAAAAAAAGTTAAAGAAAGATATCTTTACTTATTTTCTATTGATAGTGAAGTAATACTTTAATTTTATTTAGAAAAAATCATATAGTTCCTTTTAATTATATCTCTATTTAATTTAAATATAGAACTGAGAGTAACTAATCTTTTTATTAAATTATCATTGATAAATTTTAAATAACAATTAATCTATAAATTCAAATGTAAAATAGTTGGTAATCATTGTTTTAATAAAAGGATATCAAATAAAGAAGTTACTGGATATATATAGTGTATTATATTATTATTTCTAAATTAACTTTTGTCATGAGGCTGCTAAAAAGTTTTGTTTAATAAAAAAGATATTAACCTTCACAAATAGTTAGTTTATAACTGCTTGTGAAGGCTTTTATATTAGAAAAAGCAGATTGAATAAATTTTATGTATTAATGGATAAATATTTTCACTAATTTATTCTAGAATGCTTTTGAAATCAGATTTTAGAAAATTAAGTAATTAGTTGTATAAAATAAAATTGTTTAAAGGATAATTTTAATAGCCTTGTTGATATATGTATTGTAAAAAATATTATCAAAGCAAAGAATATTTAGTTTAGCTAACAAATATTTAAGATAATAAAGTTATCAATAAGGCAAAAGAAATTTGTAAAGGAGAATATGGTAAATATCATCGTATATGATGATATCAAAATAGTTTTAGTTCAGTATAAATTCTATTTGATGATGAGTAGCGTATTGTAGATTTAGTAAATAATCTAATAAAAGTTTAATTTATTTAAATATAAAATAAATTTTTAGCAATTCATTTAATTAGTATTAACACTTATAACGTAATTAAAGACTTAAAATAAAACATAATGACTACAAATTAAACTTCAAGGATATATTTAATTTTATTAAGTAGAAATAAATATCAAAATAATATTTAAAGATAAAATATTAAAAATATCAAAAGGAATATATTATAACAATCAAATATTAGTGATTGAATATATAAGAATAAATACTTTTACAAGCAAAAAAGTATTTATATTTTATATAAGTAAACAATTTCATATTGTAAAATATATTTCAAAAAAATATATTTTGTTACAAAATTATACATATGATATTATAAGCTTAAAACATTTATTTTCAACTAATTAACACTATTTTTATAGTATTAATTTTTTTATAATGTCGAAATTTAAAGAAAATAAATTCTTTGATAATAAAAAAATATGTATTACTATAGTGTATGTAGTTAAGGGCGCTCTTAAATTATGTATTTTTGTAATAATAAAACAAAATTTAGAGAATTTACTTTTAAAATTGTTAGTATTTACTTTAGACATTTAAGTATATTAAAAACAATTTTGAAGTATATTTTGATTATTGATTTAGGGGGAATTCATAAATGAAAAAAGGAATTAAACAGATTTCAATTTTTTTTATAATGTTTACTATTTTAATTAGTAGTATAAGTACCATTGCTTTTGCTGATGGAGGTTGGAAACCGGTATACTCAAAAACTTTTTTTACAACAAGAATAGATATATCACCACTACACACGGGCCACTTAGGGGATGGTGGTTATGGACCTCATGTCAATTTAGTTATATATTCAAATGGCACACCAGTTAGAAATTATCATATATACGAAAGTATCCGAACAAAATGTATAAGAGCTTATGAAACAGTACAAGGTAAAGAATATAATTTTGGAAATAATTGCTATGATGATTTTGATGATGCTATAAAAGATATACTTACAAGCAATAAGGAATACTCTTTAGCATCTGAATTAAAAACGGTTCTATCACCATCAGTTTTTAATGCGGTTATAATGACTATTGTTGCAGTAATAGTAGCTGTTTTTAAAGGTAAGCCAATACCTGCATAATAACATATATATTTTATACTTTCATACATGGAAGGTACATGGCTTAAAGCATTTTCCATGTATGAAAGTCATTTATTTGAGAATGGTAAAATTTGTACAAGTATCTATATTGAACAATAAAAAATTTTAATATACATAAATAATATATATTTTCACTAATGATATAGTAAGGAGAAGATTAATGCTAGAATTAATAAATATAAATAAATCATATGGCAATCATAAAGTTCTTCATAATATAAACTTAAAATTAAATTGTGGAGAAATATTTGGTTTTTTAGGACTTAATGGTGCAGGTAAAACTAGTACTATAAAAATAATAACAGGAATACTTAATGCTGACAGCGGTGATGTATTATTAAAAGGAAATTACATAAAAAAAGATAGTATTCAATATAAAAAAAAATTAGGATATGTACCTTGTGAATCAGATGTATTTTTAAGATTAACAGGCATAGAATACCTTAATTTTATTGCAGATATGTATGAAGTTCCATTAGAAACTAGACAAGAAAGAATACTTCAATTAACGAATAAGTTTGAAATAAATAATGTTTTGACTGATAAAATAAAAACATTTTCTCATGGTATGAGAAAAAAGTTAATAATGATAGGCTCATTATTACATAGTCCTAATCTATGGATATTGGATGAACCTATGATTGGACTAGATGCAAAATCATCCTTTGAATTAAAAAAAATTATGAGAGACTATGCAAATAAAGGTAATACAGTTTTTTTCTCCACACACGTATTAGAAGTTGCAGAAAATATATGTGATAGAGTTGCAATAATAAATGATGGATTAATTCTATTTTGTGGAACAATCCCTGAAATGAGAAATCATTTCAATGAGTATAAATCTTTAGAGAAAATGTTTTTGGAGATGACATCTAAATGAATAAATTAATATCGCTAATAAGAGTTCTTTTTAAATCAGAATATACTTTTAATATTGGAAAGTCTCAATCAAAAATTAAGTCTTACATTATAAAATTATTATTTATATTAATTTCAATAGCATTTATGATATTAATAGGGAAAGCAATATCTAACTTATATGATATTTTAGAAGTTATGAATCAAGAAGGCTTAATATTAGAACTAGGTATATATATATCTTGTTTTATAGTGATTTTCTTTAGCTTATTTAATATAATAACAATATTTTGCTATTCAACAGATATTGAACATTTGCTCCCATTGCCAATAAAATCATATTTATTGTTTATTTCAAAATTACTAATAGTATTAACATATCAATATTTGATACAAGCAATAATATTGATACCTTTTATAACTGTATATGGATTTAAATGCAATGCTGGATTTAGTTATTGGATATATAGTGTATTGATTTATTTTTTTATTCCAATTTTACCAGTCATAATAATTTCTATAATACCTATATTTGCAATGCAGTTTATTCCATTTGTGAAAAATAAAGATCTTTATAAAATTTTTGTTGGAATATTTTCTATTATATTGACATTAGGCTTACAAGTATTTTTTAAGCTAAGCTCTGAAATTTCTCTTACACAAATTATAGATTTAATGAATGCTAAAGATAATTCATTTATTAATTTAACAAAAATGTTTTTTCCAACTACAAAGTTAGCTATAATATCGTTAATGAATTATGATAATTCTAAAGGTATTTTAGCTTTATTAATTTATTTAGGTGTAAGTATAGCTATATTATTCTTATTTATTCTTATAGGAAATAAGATTTATATAAAAAGTATAACTAGCTTATCAGAAATTAACAGTAAAAAGAAACATTTATCAAAAAAACACTACGAAAAAAAAATTGTTTTAAATTCTAAATTTTTTTCATTAATTAAAAGAGAATTTACTATGCTATTTAGGACTCCCGATTATTTAATGAACTGTATTTTTCCAATTATATTGTATCCAATATTTATAGTAACATTAATATTCAGAGATGGTTTTGATAAAATTATATTTTTACTTAGATTTGATTTGATTTCTGAATATATAGTGTTGTTTGGCTGCTGTTTTATTTTATTTCAAGCTGGTACAAGTATTACATCTTCTACATCCATTTCAAGAGAAGGTAAAGAAGTGTATATTCTTAAATATATACCTGTTGCTTATAAAACTATTATATATTCAAAATTATTTACTTCTTTTATTATAGGGCTATTACCTCTAGTATTTATGACTATTACTTTAATTTTTTTACAATGTTCTTTTTTAACATTTCTATTATTTTTAATTCCAAGTATTTTAGCTACCTTATTTTCAACTCAGCTAGGATTGTTAATCGATATTAATAACCCTAAACTTAATTGGAAAAGTGAACAACAAGCAATTAAATGGAATTTTAATATTATACTTAATACGTTATTTTGCTTCTTATTATCTTGTTTATTAGGCTATTTTTTATTTAATATGCATTTAAGTGCAGTTCATTACTCTTTAATATTAACTATTTTATTTATATTATTTAATATAATCATTTTTAGAATATTGATTAATGTATTTAAAAAGTATAACTTTAATATATAAGCAAGAATAAGTTTTTTATATACAATATATGGAGGTGTGTCAATGAAATTCAATTTTTTTGATTTAAGTAAAGTATCATTAAGCGATTGCCAAATGATTCATTCATATTGTTTAAATATATCTGATAGTTTTCATATTAGAAATATTAACAACTATAAATATTTTGAAAAATCCCATTCATCTTTTTTAAAGAATATTAATATGGAGATATTCTACAATAGAACCTATAGGGTTAATGAAAATAACGACTTAAAAAAACAATCATGGGAGAATTTTTTACCACTTTCTTTACAGAAAGCAGATGTGTTTTATTTTAAACTTCCTGTAATAGATCCATTACTTGATTTAATTGAAACTATAAAAAAAATTACGACAGTGACAATTAAATATGTAAATGTTGGTATAGGTGAAAAATATGTGAATATATATGGAGGTTTATGTGAAAATATTAGGAAAATTATTCTGAATTTGGGGATTTTTAATTTTTTGCAATTATACGATTGCGAATTAAGATTAATTGAAAATAAATCACAAAGAGTGTTATTCATAGGCCATAGAGATTTTTTAGCCACAGATTGTACGAAAAACGAATTAGAAATATTAAGAGGAAAAGATATCATATTGGGAGATGGATTAGGAGAAGCATTAGAAAAACTATATTTTAGGCTATTAACAGGAACTTCTACTGAAGAATCAAAACATATAATTCAGATGAATTCTATATTTAATGAAAATTCCTTTAATGATGATGTACCTTTGATTACAAATTTAACTCTTTATAAAGATGCTAGAGAAATTTTATTTTATGATGGGTTTTATGATCGTGGTATATGCTTAACAGATATAGAATTACAATATTTATTAGCAAATTTCAATGTAAATGCTTCAAATTGGAAGCTTTTTGAACAAAAAGATATTTATAAAATTCCTGATGATTATACTTATTTAAAACAATTATAACTATTTAAATTTTATATAAATAGTATTTTAGGATACTCTTAAAATAGAAGCTATATTAAAAAAGTTATAAATAATCTTATATAATTCTATAAATTATGTTTAGTAGAATAGAATTTTAAAAATTATCTAATTAGGGATTGTAGTATTTTAAGAAGTATAAAGTAATGTTGGAGTTATTATTAAGGTTAGTTTTAATGTTTTTCAATTTAAAATTGGAATATTTGGCTATAAATTTAGGTTTCTTTATGAATAATTTTATAATTTCCCTTTCCATAGCAATTAAAGAGGTTTTTAGAAATATATTTACAGTGGGAGGGGATATTGATGAAAAGAAAAGATTTATTTATTACTTTATTAGCAATATTAATGATAATTTTTATAGGAAGTCTAAACTATATAAAGTTAATAAAAGATGATAAAATAGCTCTATATCATAGCCATAGAATAAAGTCAGAGTTCCAAAAGTATACCTACAATAAAGAAAATAAATATAGGTCTTATAGTTTAAAATGTAAGTGTGATGATAATATATTAAAAATACATTTATATAGTAGGAGATAAAGAATTGTAAATTTGTTTTAGTAAATAATTATAATATAAAAAAATCGTGATCTTTAGTCACGATTTTTTTATATAATAACTACTTTAAAATTATTTTTTAATAATAAATTTATAATATAGATTTGATAAATATAAAATGAATGTTAGAATTTACTTAGAATAAAGTAACATAGTATCTTAAGAAAGAAGATATTATAGTTTGAGATATAAGACGTTAATATAGTAGCTTAATTTCGCTGCAAAAAGAATGTTTGTTTTTAGGAGGAGATTTATATGAAAATATTACATACTGGGGATTGGCATATTGGAAAATTAGTTCATGGATACCATATGACTGAGGATCAAGATTATGCATTAAATTCACTATGTGATGTTATTAAAGAGGAGAAGCCAGATGTTTTAGTTATTGCTGGAGATATATATGATAGATCAAATCCTCCTGTGGAAGCGGTAGCACTTTTAAATAAATATCTTAATAAAATTCTTATGGAATTAGAAACTCCTATTATTGCTATTGCAGGAAATCATGATAGTGCAGATAGACTTCATTTTGGAAGTGACATATTTTCAAAAAATGGATTATATATAGAGGGTATATTTAGAAAAGATATAAAAAGGATAGTTTTAAAAGATGAACATGGCCCTGTAAATTTTTATTTACTTCCATTTGTTGAACCGGCCATAGTTAGAGAGGTTTTTAATGTAGATGTAAGAAATTATGAAGATGCTACAAAAATTATTTTAGATTATATAAAAGAGAATATGAATAAAGAAGAACGAAATGTATTAGTTGCTCATGGCTATGTTACAGGAATAAATGAACCAGAAACCTGTGAATCAGAAAGGGCATTATCTATAGGGGGAACTGATTATATAAAGGCTGAAATTTTTGAGGAATTTCATTATACTGCATTAGGTCACTTACATAAATGTCAAAAGGTTAGTGATGATAGAATTAGATATTCTGGATCCCTTTTAAAGTATTCTTTTTCAGAATGCAATCACAAGAAATCTGTTACTGTGGTTACTTTAGATGAGAAGGGAGAAGTTGAAATAAATTTAAGACCTGTAAGAACTCTAAGAGATATGAGAAAAATAAAAGGAAATTTAGAAAATCTTTTAGATATGGAAGTATATAAGGACGCTAATGTAGAGGACTATATTCATGCTATTTTAACAGATGAAGGTGAACTTTTAGAACCTATGAGAAAATTAAAATCTATTTACCCTAACATCATGTCATTAGAAAGAGAAAATAGGATTAAGAGGTTAGGAGACATTAAAACTTCCGCAGGAGAAGGTGCAAAATATAAATCTAAGATGGAACTTTTTGAAGAATTTTATATTTCAATAACAGGAAAAGAATTTACTGAGGAGAAAAGAGAAATTATGTCCTCCATTATGGAAGAAGTCCAAAAAGAAGAAAGGAGTAATTAGCATGAAGCCTATAAAACTTACTTTAAATGCATTTGGACCTTATAGAGATAAGACAATTATAGATTTTACATTACTTGAGAATAGAAATATATTTTTAATTACAGGAAATACTGGAGCTGGAAAGACAACAATTTTTGATGGAATAAATTTTGCACTTTATGGAGACGCTAGTGGCTCAGAGAGAGATGGAAAAAGTCTTAGAAGTGACTTTGCAGATATAGATGAACTTACTTATGTGGAATTAGAATTTAAACTTAGAAATCATATATATTTTTTAAGAAGAGTACCACCTCAGCTCACTAAAAAGAAAAGAGGAGATGGCACAACAGAATTTAAGGGAGAGGCAGAGTTAAAGTGTTTAACCAACGATGAATTTAAAATTATAACTGGTCTTGACAAAGTTACTAAAAAAGTAGAAGAACTTCTAGGCATTAATAATAAACAGTTCAAGCAAATAATTATGATACCTCAAGGAGAGTTTAGAAAGCTTTTAACTGCTGATAGTAAGGAAAGAGGAGATATACTTCAAAAGATTTTTCAAACAGAGTGTTATAGAAGTATACAAGAAAAGCTTAAAAGGAAAGTACAGGATATAAATAAAAATACATCTATGGCTAATGAAAGAAGAAATGTATATATAAAAAACATTGATGCTTATGAAAACACAGTTTTAAAAGAGCTAATACTAGAGCAAAACCCTAATATGGACAAAATTCAGGAAAACTTAATTTCATTATTACATGAAGATAAAGTTTTAGAAGAAAATATATTAAAATATATTAAAAGCATTGAAGAAAAGATAAGTGAGAAATCTAGAGAAATAGATAAGGCTGAAGAGGTAAATAAAAAATTAAAAGAAAAAGAGGAAATAACTTTAAAAAGAATTCAGCTTGAAAATGAAAAGAAAACCTATGAAAAATTAGAGATAGATTTAAATAGAGCAAGAAATGCAGAAAGTATCAAACCTATAGAAGAAAATTATATTCAAAGAAAAGATAGTGTAGATAATAGGGTAAAAGAAATAAGTAATTTAGAGGATACACTAGTAGAATACGAAAAACAATTAAAAATATCTGAGGAAAAGTATAACTTTGAGAAATCAAAAGAAGAAGAAAGAAATTCTCTTATAGAGTATGGAACAACACTTAAATCATATATGGATAAAGTGAAAAAAATAGATGAATATAAAATTTCTGCAAGTCGTTTAAATATTATGTTGAAGAATATAGATGGAGAATTAAAAAGTTCTAATGAGAAGTTAGAAAAAATTAAAATAGATGAAGTAAATATAAGAAAAAAAACAGAAGAAGGAACTAAGGCTTCTATTGAAATTGCCACTATAAATTCTCTATTAAAAGAAAAAGAAGCAATTAGAAAAAAATTATTGAATCTTCATGATGATAATAAAGAATTCTTAGCTTATAGTGCAAAATTTAAAGAGTTTAAAATAGAATATGATACTATTGAACAAGAATTTAAAGCAGCTAAAGAAAAATTAAATATGTTACAAGAAAAATTCTTAAAAGGGCAGGCAGCTATAATAGCTATGGTATTGAAAGATGGGGAAGAATGTCCTGTATGTGGAGGTACAAGTCATCCTAAAAAGGCAGTTAATAATGTGAATGTACCAAAAGAAGAAGAAATAAATCTAGCTAGAGATCATTTTGAGAAACTTGATATGAGATATAGAGAAGAATTAGAAAAATATAATAAATTACAAGAAAAACTTAAACTTAAAAAAGAAGAAATAGAAAAGAAAAAGCATGAAATAATGGAAGAAAAAATAGCAAATTTCGGTGAAGCAATAGAAAGTGACCTTACGGAATTAATAATTAACAAAGGTAAGTCAATAAAAATTGAAATTGATCAGTTAAATAATAGATTTATAGAATTAAAAACTAAGTCAGAATTGTTGAATAAGCTAAAAATAGAAGAGGAAAATCTTATTAGAGAAAAAGAACAGTTAGAGAAAAAGATAAAAGTTTTAGAGGAAAGTAAAGTAGAAACTTATGGGGAAAATGAAAAGGTTAAAGAAAAATTAGAAGGAATCTTAAGAGAAGTACCTAGTGAAATACAAAGTGAAGAAGCATTAAATATTGTTATAAATGAAACTAGAAATAAATTTTTGATACTTAAAAAATCATTTGAGGAAGCAGAAGAAAATTATAATAAATATAAAACTTACTATGAGAAACTTAAGACCTCACGGGATGAAAAGATAAAAATATTAGAAGAAGAAAAAAAATTATTAGAAAAAAGCAATAATCAATATTTAGAAAGTATATTAAAAGGTGGATTTAATTCTGTAAACGAATATAAAGCTTGTAAGAAAAATAGCCAAGACATAGTAAGGCTAGATACAGCTATTCAAAATTATAAACAAGAGTTAAAATCTATAGTTGATAGATATGAAATAATAATTTTACAAACTAAAGAACTTCAAATTATAGATATTGAAGAATTAAAAAAGGAACTTGATTTGCTTATATTAGAAAAAGAAAAGATTACAGAGGAAAGAAACAAAGTATTTGCTAGAATTAAAAATAATAGTGAAGTTTTAGAAAATATAAGAAAAATAAATGAAGAACTAAAAGACTTTGAAGAAAAATATAGAGTTATAGCAGATTTATCTAACGCAGCCAATGGATTTACTACCATCAAAACTACTTTTGAAAGATATGTACTTGCTTCTTTTTTTGAAGAAATCATAGGAGCAGCTAATATTAGATTAAGAAAAATGACATCTAATAGATATGAGTTAAATAGAACGGATGAAGGAAAAATTGCTAGCAGCCAAAGTGGACTTGATATAGAGGTTTTTGATAACTACACAGGAAAGGCTAGACCAGCAAAAACTTTGTCTGGCGGAGAAGGATTTAAAGCCTCTTTAGCTTTAGCACTAGGACTTGCAGATGTAGTAGAGGGTAATGCTGGCGGAGTAAATATAGACACTATGTTTATAGATGAAGGTTTTGGCACATTAGACCCAGAATCCTTAGATGTCTCTATAAATTGTTTATTAGAACTACAAGATGCAGGTAAATTGGTGGGAATAATATCTCATGTACCAGAATTAAAAGAGAGAATAGAAGGTAGATTAGAGGTTATATCTACTTCAAGAGGAAGTAGTGCAAAATTCAATATAAAATAAAAGGAAAGCGCAGTATAGGTAATTTTATTTAAAATTATATTTATAATTAGATTGAGCAACAAAAACACTATCAATATTATGAAATTTAATAATATTGATAGTGCTTATTTTATTTTCAAATAAAAGATACCAAAATATGTTGGTGAAATTGATAGAGTTTAAACTTCAAAAAATATGATAATGTCTTAAAAAAATCTATAAATATACAATATTCGATAATTATAGATAAAAATATAGTATAATTTTAGAAAAAATATATTCTTATTGAAGTTTAGTAAGATTTTACACAATTATTTAATCATACCATAAAAAATTCTAAATTTTTAGACTTGTATTAAATTTATGCATAATTTATAATTAGATTATAGCAATTTGAAAAATAAGGATATTTAGAGATTATATAATTCATATATAAATTACAACTTATTACATAAAGTCCTCATTACAAAAATCAATTAAATATAAGTTAACAAAGATTTTAAATTTTGTTTAATTTTTATATGAACAAAGTATTATTCCTTTAAGATACAAATAAATTGAGCATATAATTTTCGATAGAACTTTAGAGAAACATTTAAATTTTCTCTATTGTTTATTACAGTTTTTTGAATTTTAGATATAAGTATTCCATTTTTGTGCTTTTGTCAATAATTAAAAGAGAGATTAAATTCTTTAATATATGCTTTACAATTTATTTTATTAATTAAATCTTTAGATAGAGCGTAATTAGACTTTCAGAAAATAAGTTTAATAATAACAATGAAATAATTAAATATATAGTAAAAATTAAATTTAAAAAGTTAAAATTGGTGAGAATTTTTATTAAACTCACCAAAAAATTTAGCACAGATAGATAAAATTTTAACATTTATAAACATTATAAATATGAACTTGACTTTTAAAATTGAATCATAAAGGATATTTCTTCATGTACATTTGCTATAAGGTATATTAAAGATTAAGTGAAGAAAATTCTTTTTGAAATAAGTTTTCAAAGCTTTAAATATAATGGTCATAAAGTTTTGAAAACTATTAAATTGCTATGTTATATAAGGGGGAGAAAAAATGAAAATTACTAAAGGTAAAGGTAAAAAAGGTACAGTTACAAAAAGAGTTGTATCAGTTACAACGGCAGTATCACTTTCACTAGGAATACTAGTTGCAGGTATAAATCCTGCAGAAGTAAAAGCAGTAGACTTAAAAAATTCTAAAAATGTTCAAAATTTTTTGAGTCCAGCAGCAAAACGTAATGTTATGTATTATGGAGATTGGTCTATCTGGGGAGGCGAAGGAAATTTTTACCCTAAAGATATTGCAGCAGATCAAATAACACATTTAAATTTTGCATTTTTAGATTTTGATGCAGAAGGAAATTTAGTATTTACAGATATAGATGCTGCCACAGGTTCTCCAGTTGGAGAATCAAATGTTCAATGGGGAGATGCAAATGCAGGTATATTACCAGCATTACAAGAACTAAGATCAAAGAATCCCAATTTAAAAATAGGAGTATCCTTAGGAGGATGGTCTAAATCAGGAGATTTTTCAGTTGTAGCCGCAAGTCCACAAAAACGTGCAAAATTTGTAGAAAATGTTGTAAAGTTTATTGAATATACAAATATGGACTTTGTAGATGTTGATTGGGAGTATCCAGGCTCAGTACGTCAACCAGATCTAGTTGATAATAAAAATGATGAAGGTACGCCTAATGCTAAGCCACAGGATAAAGAAAACTATATATTATTATTACAAGATTTACGTAATGCTCTAAATAAGCAAGGTGATAAATTAGATAAACAATATGAGTTATCAGTAGCATTGCCAGCCCCAAAAGCAACTCTTGATCTTGGAATTGATATTGATGCTTTATTCAATATTGTTGATTTTGCTAATATTATGACTTACGACCTAAGAGGTGCTTGGGATGACACAAGTGGTCACCTAACTGGATTATATTCAAATCCAAATGATCCACTTGCAGGAAAAGGATTAAGTGTTGATGAAAGTGTTAACTATTTAATTAGCCAAGGGGCAGAACCGGAGAAAATAGTTGTTGGTGCAGCATTTTATACTCGTGGATGGGAAAAGGTAAGTAAAGGACCAGATGCTAGTACACCAGGATTATACGGCGAAGCATCTATAGCAGGAACTGATGCAGATCAATCTCCAAGTCGTGGAGCAGAAAATGAAACACCATTAGTATCAGGAGACAGAGGACGCCGTGGCGGAGTATGGGCGCATCGTAGCTTTAATAAATTAAAAGCAAAATATCCAGGAGCTAAAGAGTACTGGGATGATATAGCTAAAGCACCATATCTTTATGATGAAAACTCAGGAGCATTTTTTACTTATGATAACGTACGTTCAATTACAGAAAAAACAAATTATGTTAATGAAAATAATTTAGGTGGAATGATATCATGGATGTCATCACAAGATGCTCCAACAAATTCTAGCAAACGCGATGAATTAACAAAAGCTGCAAAAAAAGGTCTTTTCGGTAATGATGAATTACCAACTTATGAAATAAAATATGCAGACTTAGATATAACAGCGACAGTAGAGCCATACAAAGAGTCATGGGGATCAGGTGGTGGATATCAAATAACTATTAAAAATAATGAAGTAGTAAATGAATCTGGTCAAGCATTAAGAGCTGTGGAAAGATTAGCAGAGACAATTAAGCTTCCTAAATTATATATTAAGAATAATGGTGGAAACTTAACCTCAGGTGATTATCAGGCAGGTACTGTAACAAATAAAGATGGCTATACAATAGTAGACCTTAAAGGCGTATGGGAAGGTAAAATGATAAACCAAGGCAAAAGCTATAGTTTTAAACTAAAATCTACTGTAGCACCTCAAGATATTTCAGCTATTGAAAGTATAGAAATCACTCAACGTATTACGCCAGATGGAGCGGAAATGGTAAAACAAACTATTTTTGGAGAGGCAACAGGACCTTCTGATGTAAATACTAAGCCTGTATTAAAGGGAGTATCAAATAAAACAATAACTATTGATGACAACTTCGATCCAATGGATGGTATAACAGCTTATGATAAAGAAGATGGAGATTTAACAAATAAAATATTAGTAAAAGGAACTGTTGATACAACAAAGGTTGGAACTTACAAATTAGTATATAGCGTTACTGATAGCAAAAATGAAACTACTACAGAAGAATGTACAATAACAGTAAAAGCAAAAGAAAGTAGTGTTGTTGATTTTGGAGTTGGACAAGGAATAGAATGGCCAGCACAAGTAAATGCACCATTTGTTGATATGGTTGCATGGGTAACAAAACCAGGGTATAGCAATAATGGAGTAGCAAATTTAGAAAGATTGTCTCTTGATACAGGAGTTAAATTCTTCAATCTTGGATTTATACAAGCTACCTCAAACACTGTTAAAGATGGAAAAGTTCAATGGGGTTGGGGTGGACACTCTGTTCTAAGTGAGGAACATAAAGATGATACCCAATATCAAGGAATTAAAAAATCAATACAAGAATTACGTGAACTTGGAGGAGACGTTGCAATTTCACTTGGAGGTTTAAACGGAACTCCATTCTGGGAAGCAACTCAAGATGTAGAAGTATTAACTAATACTTATATGGATATTGTTCAAGGTTACGGATTAACTAGATTAGATTTAGATATTGAAGGATCTGCACAAGATAAAGGTAAAAATACTGCAAATGCTAAAGCGATTAAAAAAGTTCAAGATGCAACAGGAGTTGATATTGTTTTAACTGTCCCTGTATTACCAAGTGGATTAACTTGGAATCAACTTGATGTTTTAGAGGCATATCTTTCAGAAGGTGTTGATGTTGAAGTCGTAAACATAATGACTATGTGTTATGGATCAGGAACTTTATTACCAGGAGAAAATTATGGAACAGGATCAGTAAGAGCAATAGATAGTACAAAAAATCAGTTAAAAGATTACTTTAAGAAATTTGCAAATATAGAATTAACAGATAGACAAGCCTATGGCAAAATAGGTACTACTTCATCAATAGGTTTTGAAGGAAGTGCACACCCTATATTTACAAAAGAATGGTCTAAGTTGGTTGTTGATCATGCTATTGAAAAAGAAATAGCTATGACATCATTTTGGTCAATGAATAGAGATGCTATGCTAGAAACAAATGCAGGAGTATCTAGTCAATATGAATTCACAGAAGTATTTAAGAAGTTTGAAGAAGGTGATGAAGGAACAAATCCTCCAATAAACACTGCACCAATATTAAAAGGAATAGAAGACAAAAAAATATTTATTGGAGAAACCTTTGATGCTATGGAAGGTGTTACAGCAATTGATAAAGAAGATGGTAATTTAACAGATAAAATAATAGTTACAGGTAATGTTGATACTAACATTGCAGGAGCGTACACGTTAATTTACACCGTTGAAGATAGTGAAGGGCTAATTACCACAAAAGAACGTATAATAACAGTTAAAGAAAAACCTGACATTACAGATGATAATTTCGATCTAAACAAGATTTATCTAGAAGGAGATACTGTAATATATAAGGGTGAAAAATATACTGCTAAGTGGTGGACTAAAGGAGGAGTTCCAGAAAACAACATTGCATGGGAAAAGGAAGTTATCCCAAATGAAGATGGTAGTACGGATTATATAGAAGGAAAAATTTATATAGAAGGAGATGTTGTTTCATACCAAGGTAAAAGATATCAAGCTAAATGGTGGACAAAATCAATTCCAGGTAGTGATGACTCATGGGAGGCATTAGATAAAGATGAAAATGGCAGCATGGATTATGTAGAAGGGAAAGCTTACGTAGAAGGGGATATTGTTTTATACCAAGGCAAAATGTATCAAGCTAAATGGTGGACAAAATCGACTCCAGGTAGTGATAATTCTTGGCAATTAGTTAACTAAGTACTATTTTAAATAATTAAAATAAAAGGATGTCTTAAAAGTATGACTTTTAAGACATCCTTTAAATATTATTTTAATAATGTTTCTATCCCAACTCGATCTATAGTTTCATCAAATTTTTCATTTTCTAAGGCATTTGCATAATAAAAATCTAATATTTTTGAGATTACCTCTGGAATTTCTTCTAATTTAAATTTTCTATTTAGAGCAGTTCCAAGCTTTTGCTTTTTGCCAGATTTTCCTCCAAGATAAATCATTAAGCCTTCATTATCGATGGATATAGCATCAAATTTACATGCTTTGAAGCATTTACCACAATCTTTACACAGCTCATTGTTTAAAATTAGTTTATCTTTAATTTCTAAAGCTTTTTTCTTACAAATCTTAGTACAGGCACTACATAATTTACAATTTTCTTCATTAATTTTTATGGGACTTGTAGCAATAATTCCTATATCATATTGATTTGAAACTACACAGTTATTAGGACATCCAGATATACCTATTTTTACTTTATTAGGAAGAGATTTTGAATAATTTTTCTCATATAATTTGGACGTAAGGGCATAGGTATCTATAGTACCATTAATACATATACTACCTCTACAGCTAACTATATAGCTTAATTTTTTATTATTTATATTAATATGTAAGTTCATAGAAGATATTTCTTCTCTTACTATATCTATATATTCGTTTTTAATATTAGGTATTTCAATACTTTGATAGGTAGTAAGAGCAATTTTACCACTGCCATATTTATGGGAAAGGTTTGCCAACTTATTCATTTGTTCATAAGTAAACATATTATCATAACTTATAACTCTTACAGAAAAAAGATTTTCATTTTTTTGACGTAAAAACCCTTTCTCTTTTATTTTTGTCAATTGTAGTTTTGTTTCATTATTCATCTTATGATGACTCCTTATAAATTTCTTAACTTACGCATCTTCAAGAAAATAGATTAAAAGCTTTAACTGGTAATTTTCTTTAAGATATCTTAATTATATTATAAAGTATAAATTATTAACAACTAAGTGATGAAAATGATATAATATCCTATGAATCTAATTTATTATAGGAGGAGAATTTATGCAATGTAACAATTGTGGAAGTGAAGTTAAAAATGAAGAAAGTTTTTGTAGTGAATGTGGTGCAAAAATATTAACTGAACAAGATTACATAGATATTTTTAGAAATAAGAATAATGAAATGATAGATGAATCTTACATAAAAGAAGAAAATGTAATTGATTATAATAAAGTTTTTGATACTATTACTAAAGAAGAGATAGAGGCATTTATAGGGAAAAAAAGTAACAGCTATTATTTAGATAAATGGGTTAATTTAAAACTTTCAAACAAATATGTTAGCTGGAACTGGTGGGCATTTTTTTTATCTTCTTACTGGTTACTATATAGAAAGATGTATCTATGGGGATTTATTACTATAGTTATAAATTTCGTTTCTATTGGTGGTGTTGTAATTGGAGAAACTATTATACCACCTCTAGTATTATCTATTATATTGGGCCTTTTTGGGAATAGCATATATTATAATCATGCTAAAGAAAAAATATATAAGGTTAAGAAAAAAAATCTGCCAAAAGAAAATGAACTTAAAACAATAAAAAAGCGTGGGGGAATTAATTTAGCGCTTGCATTAATCATGTTTATATTAACATTGTTACTTTTTTATGCTAGCATAGTATTATTTATATCAATAGTGTCAGAAATAGCAGGTTAGATATATAAAAATAATTAGTTAATATGTGAGCTATTCTTTATATGACTTAAGTTTTTATAAGATTTCATTAAAAATATTTAAAAAGTATACTTTTTAAATAAATTAACTTATCAATAATTAATCATCTAATGAATTTTAAACTAGTAATTTTATTGCTAGTTTTTTCATTTAAATAATTTAATAGCATGATTATATGAAAGCATAGATTAGATTCAAAAGTAATACATATATATAGATATACTAACTCTAAAATTAATATATATGCGAAAATAATTGGTGGTTCTTAACGTTATAATTGAAACTACTAAATTCACAATTCACAGATCACAATTCACAATTATGGATATTTCTCAGTAGTAACTGAGAAATTTAGAATTAATTAATAGTAGAGGTAAGCGGTGTTCGCCATATAATAATCAGCAATTGTATTGCTAGTTAAAAGATACATTAAAGAAATTATTTTGATCAAAAATAATTTCAACCTTAATTGTGAATTTTGCATTGTGAATTGTGAACTGAAATACTCAAAGATGTAGTTATATTTAGCTATTCATTAATTTTTAAAGTAATTTATCTATATAGTATACAGGTCTATTAACACAGATTATAAATATGATATAATAATTTGGTGTCTTGTCTAATTTAGGCTAAATTAGGTTAATTTTGGATATTTTACAGAGAAAGGAGGAAGAGTATGTATTGTTCACAGTGCGGAAAAGAAATTCAACAACATATAAAATTTTGTCCTAATTGTGGAAAAGAAATTTTAAGTAATAATAATATAAATAATGAATTTTCACACTTTAAGGATGAAACTAATTATAATTATTCTGCCAATATGAATAACGGCATTGGAGATAGTTTTAGTAGAGTATCAGAGAATGAATTAAGAACTTTTATTGGTGAAAAAAACACAAATTATTACATAGAAAAATGGAATTTAATCAATCAAACTAATAAAAGCGTTAGTTGGAATTGGGCATCATTTTTCTTAGGATCATTATGGTTATTATATAGAAAAATGTATATATGGGGAACTTTAATGATAGCAGTCTCTATGGCAATATCATGGATGGGAATACCTTTTGGATGGCTTTTATTAGCTATATTAGTGGGCATGTTTGGAAATAAGCTTTACTTAGAGGAAACTCGAAAGAAAATTATTGAAATTAAGACTACTACTAGTGATTTAAATGGCCAATATCAAATGATAAAATCAAAAGGTGGTACAAACTTAGCATTACCGATAACAATAGCAGTTATAGGATCTATAATAACAATATTTTTAATAATTTTAGGTGCAGCAATAGCTATGGAATTTTATTATATGTAATAATTAAGAAGGGTATTTACAAAAGTAAGATTAAGGTACATTTGTAAATACTCTTTTGATTTGATAAGATGTTATTAGAAAATTCAGAATAGAATGAAAGGAGCTAAGGTTATGGATGAAAAAAAGCTTTTAAAAAGCTTATGTGAAGGACATGGACCTAGTGGTAGAGAGCATTGGTTATTTGAGAATATTAAAGAAGCTTTTTCAGAATTTGGTCAAGTTACTTTAGACAATTTGAATAATACTATTATTCATAAAAAAGGTAATGGAAAAGGGAAAATAATGCTTATGGCTCATGCTGATGAAATATTCATGGTAGTTACAGCTGTTAGTGAAAATGGATTTTTAGAGTTTAAAGGAAATGGTCTAGATCCTAAGGTTTTAGTTTCTCAAGAAGTTATAGTTCATGGAGAGAAACAAATATTGGGTATAATTGGAGTGAAACCTCCTCATCTAATGAAAGAGGAGGATAGAAAGAAAGCAGTTAAGATTGATAATCTTCGAATTGATACAGGACTTTCTACAGAAGAACTAAAGAAAGTAGTTAAACCAGGAGATTTTGTAACACTAAAAAGAAAAGTTAGAGAATTATTAAATGATAATATTGCTTCAAAGGCAAGTGATGATAGGGCTTCAATAGTTTCACTTTATACTTGTGCAAAAGAACTTAAAAATATAAACCATGATTTAGATGTTTATTTTGTTGCTTCAGCACAAGAAGAAGTAGGATGTAGGGGAGCTAAAACAGCTAGTTTTGGCATAAGACCGGACATAGGAATTGCAATAGATGTTGGATTCGATGATAGTAAGCTTGGAGATAATGGTTGCGGAGTTAAACTAGGAGGTGGTCCTATGATTACTGTTGGACCTAATATACACCCAAGATTGAGAAAGTACCTTGTATCAATAGCAAAGGAATATAATATACCATATCAGGTTGAGATATGTCCTGGATCTACTGGTACTGATGCTTGGTCTATACAAGTAACTGCTGATGGTATTCCTACTTTGCTTCTTTCAATTCCTCAAAGATATATGCATACTTCTGTTGAAGTTACAAATATGAATGATATTAAAAATACAGGAATACTTTTAGCAAAATTAATAGAAAAATTAAAATATGAAGATTTGGAGGGAATATTATGTTTCTAACAGAGGAACTGAAAAAAGGTGGATTACTAGATAAACTATGTTCTGCACCGGGCCCTTCAGGTTATGAAGGTCAAGTTAGAGAAATTATAAAAAAGGAATTAGAACCTTATGTAGACGAAATAAAAGTGGACAAGATGGGAAACATTGTAGCTCATAAAAAAGGTAATGGAAAAAAGATAATGATAGCTGCTCATATGGATGAAGTAGGGTTTATTATTACTGGTTATAATGATGATGGTACTTTAAAGTTTAGAGCATTAGGTGGAATTAGCACTAATGTTATTCCTGCTAAGACAATACTAATTGGTGATGAAAAGTTACCAGGTATTATAGGTGCAAAGGCAATACATCTTCAGTCAAAAGAAGAGAAAGAGAAACCTTTTGGTTATGATGATTGTTGTATTGATATTGGAGCTATAGATAAGGAAGAAGCAAAAAAGCTAGTTGAGCTTGGAGAATATGCAGTATTTGATACTGAATATGATGAATTTGGAGATAAACTACTTAAAGGCAAAGCTTTTGATGATAGAATGGGGTGTTTACTACTAATTCAAGCGTTGAAAGAAAATTATAATGGAGATATTTATGGAGTGTTCAATGTTCAAGAAGAAGTTGGAGAAAGAGGGGCATATATCTCAGCTTTTAACTTACAACCAGACATTGCAATAGTTTTAGAGGGAACTATATGTGCAGATATGCCTAATGTCTCAAAGGATTTAAGAGCTACAGAAATAGGTAAAGGGCCTGCTATTTCCATAATGGATAAAACTAGTATTTTTGATAGTAAGCTTGCGGATGAAATTATGAAAGTAGGAGATGAAAAAAATATTCCTTATCAAAGAAGAAGAGCAATAGCTGGAGGAAATGATGCAGGAATAATTCATACAGTAGGAGAAGGAGTTTCTAAAATTGCTACTATTTCGGTACCTTGCAGATACATTCATTCATCAGTATCTGTAGCTTCACAGGAAGATTATATAAATACTTTAAAATTGTTAAAAGAATATTTGAAAATATTATAAGGAGGATAGATTTATGGACATATTATTAGAAAAGTTAATAAAAGCTTTTGGTACAAGTTCTCATGAAGAAGGCGTAAGAAATGTTATTTTTGATAAATTAAATGAATTAGATGTAAATTATGAAGTTGATAAAATGGACAATGTTATAGTTAAAATGGGTGCAAAAGTACAATGTGAAGAAGATAAACTTATGTTTGTTTCTCATATGGATACAATAGGATTAATTGCAACAGTTATTGATGATAAAGGATTTGTGAAAGTTGGGAATTTGGGAGACTTTAAAATTAATAATATTATCGATAGCTTAGTAGTTTTTGAAAATGGAACTATAGGAAGAGTTTGTAGTGATAAAAAGTCATCAGAGATAGATGATGTATATATAGACTTAGGAGTAAATAGTAGAGAAGAAGCATTAAAGAAAATAAAGGAAGGAGATGTAGCAGTACTTAAAGGTGAAATAGTAAAAATAGGAGATAATATATCAGCTCCAGCATTAGATAATAGAGTTGGATGTTATATGTTATTAAAAATAATAGAAGGATTATCTAAAGATAGAGAAAAACTAGGTGAATTAAATAAAGAGTTTTCATTTGTATTTTCTACTCAAAACATGTTAGATGGCAGAGGAGCAAGAGCAGCAGCATACTCTATAAATCCTATGTATTGTATAATTGTAGATGCTGAAGAGTCCAGTGATAATTTAGAAGGAAAGGGAAGATTTAAGCTAGGAAATGGTGTAGGACTTCATGTTTTTGATGGAAATTTAATAATACATCATGAAGCCAAAGAAATGCTTGAAAATGCTTGCAAAAAAGCTAATATTGAACCTCAGTATGTATTTAGTGAGAAAGGCACAGATGGTGGTAGAATTCAAAGAGAAACAAATGGAATAAAAACGGGAGTACTTTCCGTTCCTGTAAGATATAAAAATAGTATAGCAGAAATGGCAAATATTAAAGATATTGAAAAAGGAATAGAAGTATTATGCAACGTAATATTTAATTAAATTTTATACTAAGTTACATTGAAAAATAATTATATAGTAAGAGCAATTGAATATATTTTTGTAATAATATTTATTTTTTTAAGTATAAAAATTAAATATTGGTATAAAATAATTTCATAAAGATTTTGCATGGTAATCAACATGTTACACAAATATCTATAGTTAAATATTTAAAAAGATATTCTAATTTTTAGGATATCTTTTTAAACGTTTAAAATTATAAATTTTTTTAAAAATTTTTCATAAGATATTGAGTCTAAGCTAATTAGCTATTTGTCTGTAAGTTTGTTTTAAAAGTATGTAAAGTTACTTTTTAAAATCAAATAAAAATTTAATATTCTTTACACTATACCCATTAATTTAATAGTATTTTTACTATTGAAAATCACAAAATAATAGAGAATAAAATTTACTAAAGAAATAGGAGTGTAAAGCAATGAAAAATGAAACTAAAAATAGGAAAAATGATTTAGAAAGTTATAATAATTCCTCTACTGAAGAGCAATTAAAAAATTTAAAGGGAAACTATGAAAAAGCAAATAAATATATAGAGCATAATAAAGAACATATGGATGATTCTGCATTATCAAATATAAAGAAAAAACAAGATAATAGAGAAAATCAATTGGACCAATTACAATAATTAAAAACTCCAAGAAGTTTTTCTTGGAGCTTTTAATTATTGTAATTTTATCTAAAACAAAAATTTTAAATTTCTATAATAAATTTTTTTCTACTTCTTCAAATCCTATTCTTTCTATCATTGCAGAAAGTCTTTCTAGTGGATTGGCATTTTCATTGTAGTAAGTCATAATTTTATCTAACATTGGAAGTATTTCTTCTTCCTTAAATAATTTATTCAATGGTTCACCCATTTTAGCTCTTCTGCCAAATCTTCCCCCTAGGTATAGTTTTACACCTTCAGATTTCTTTCTAATAGCTCCAAGTCCACAGGCAGTTGCACATTTACCACAGTGTACACAAAGGTCTTCCTTATAAACTAATTTTTTATTTTCCTTTACTAAAGCACCTTCTTTGCATACTTTAATACATTTTCCGCATAATACACAGTTATTTTCATTGATTTCAATATCAACGTGAGGTATTATTCCTATGTCATTTAATTGCGCCTTACCACAATTATTAGGACATCCTACAACTCCTATTTTAAATTTTGCAGGAAGTTCTCTTCCAAAGTATTCATTATGTATATTAGAAGCTAAACCTTGTGTATCCAAAAGTCCGTGAACACATACCGTGCCTTTGCATGCTGTAATTGGTCTTACTTTCTTACCGGTACCTCCATTAACTAAGTTATTTTCTGCAAGTTCTTTTTTTACAGCTTCTATATCTTCATGTTTTATGTATGGAATTTCAATACATAACCTAGTAGTTAATCCTAAATATCCTTTTCCATATTTTGAAGAAATTTTTGAAAATGCTGATAGTTGATCAGAAGTAAAATTACCTGCATTACTTAATATTCTAATTGAATAATATCCTTCTTGCTTTTGAGCTATAATAGCTT
This sequence comes from Clostridium argentinense CDC 2741, assembly GCF_000816675.1. Classification (GTDB taxonomy): domain Bacteria; phylum Bacillota; class Clostridia; order Clostridiales; family Clostridiaceae; genus Clostridium_J; species Clostridium_J argentinense. The sequence continues at coordinate 586,450 of NZ_AYSO01000020.1, forward strand.
GTGATTTTAATACTGCTTTTTCTTCAGTAGAAACCTTAATATCCATAAAAAACCCATCCTTTTACGTAATATAAAAAATAAATTTAATACTAAAGATTAATTAAATTTAAGTTTCTTAGGTAAATTTGTAGCCTCAATATAATGGAAAAAATATAAAATTTATATTTACACAATAATAAGAACCCATAAACTTAAAATTAATATCTATATTTATTTTAACATATTTAATTTATTTAATAAATCTAGCTAACTCTTAATATAATTTATGCCTATATAATAAAAATTTATATTGACAAAAGATTATATTGATAATAATATGAATGTATTAAGTGTATTAGTTGATATAGTACACATAATACAGAAGGGTGGTGAAATATTGATAAATATAGATAGTAGAAGCAATATCCCTATCTACGAACAAATAGTGAATGGAGTTAAAGAAAATATATTTAAAGGTATTTTTAAACCAGGAGATAAATTACCTTCAGTAAGAGAAATGGCTTCGATGATTACTACTAATCCCAACACAGTAAGTAAAGCTTATTCGGAACTTGAAAGAGAAAAGATAATAGAAACTATAAGAGGTAAAGGTACATATGTATCTTTAAGCTATAAGCCTAAAATAGATGAAGATAAAATAAAAACAATTAAGGAAAATTTGAAAAAGACTATACTAGAAGCTCATTATATGGGAATGGATAAAAAAGCGGTAATTGACATGCTAGAAAATATTTATGACGAATTTAGGGGGGATTTAAATGATAGAAATAAATAACCTGTATAAGAATCTTAGTAATAAAGAAATTTTAAAAAATATAAATTTGAAGATTGAGAAGGGAAGTATATTTGGAATTATAGGTCCTAATGGTTCAGGAAAGACCACTTTAATTAACACTATAGTAGGAGCTTATAAAGCAGATAGCGGAAGTATAGAGATAATGGGAGAAGATATTTATGAGAACATTAATATGAAAGAAGAAATAGCTTTTGTGGAAGATGAAAATAGTATTTTTTCTAATTATAAAGTAAAAGATGTTATAAGTTTTTATTCAAGAGCTTATAAAAATTTTAATAAGGAAAGATTTAACACTTTAAATAATATTTTTAAGATAGATGAAAAATATAGAATTTCAAAACTTTCTAGAGGAATGAAAAAAATTCTCTTTATCATGATAGGTTTTAGCATAATGCCTAAGATAATAATTTTAGATGAACCTACTATAGGATTAGATCCATTGATAAAAAACCAGTTTATAAATTTAATTCTAGAAGAAGTAGCAGAAAGAAATACTACCATTTTAATTACATCTCATAATCTAGATGAATTAGAGAGAATTTGTGACTCAATAGCTATAATTAATAAAGGAGAAATTAAATATACAAGTTCTTTAGATAATATGAAGGAAAATATTAAAAAGCTTCAAGTCATGTTTAAAGAAGATACACTTTTAGATTTAGAATCATGGAATGAAGTAATTAAGGTAAAGAGAATAGGGAGAGTTCATAGTATAGTTGTTAGAAACTACACTAAAGAATTAGAACAAAGACTGAATAATTGTGGCGCTACTTATATTGAGGAAGTAAGCTTAGGTCTTGAGGAATTATTTATAGATACCATGGGAGGTGAAGGTCTTGATAAATAAATATTTCAATAAAGCAATATATTTCCAGGATATTAAAGCTTTAACTGTATATTCAATGATTATTTTAATTATTGCTCCAAGATCATTTTCTTCAAATAATCACTATAAAAATATAATAAGCCAACCAATGATAATACCTTTAGCAGCAATATATATAGCTATGATAGCAGCAGCTTTTGGATGGGACAAATTTAAAAATATGAGATTTTTGCCTGCCCTTCCTACATCAAAACTTCAAATGTTAATAACTAAGATTATAGCAGTATTAACTGCTATATGGATACCTTTAATATTTGATTATGCTATAAGATTATTAACATACTTTAATGATGTGGAAAAATATAAAGCAATTAATATAACATTTCATGATATAAATTTATTTCTTTTATCTCAGCTAACTCTAGCTTTTATAGTAGTAACTATAGCATTATTATTTCAAGGCTTAGTTGGAAATAGCATTTTAGCTTTAATTTTAAGTTTTGTATGGGTACCATATAGTGCAATTACTCCAATAATGCTTTCAGATTTGCTTTATAACAAAGTAAAGTTTATAAGCGAAATATTTGCATATTTACTTATTCGACCATTAAGGTTTATAGAACTATTAATGTTGAAAGGTCCATTAAATAAATTTTCATTAAATATTATATGTTTATTATTAATTATTATAGCAATGTGGATAGCAATTATATGGTTATTTAAGAATAATACTGTAGAAGATTATGATAAGACATTTACTGTTAAGTTTAGTGAAGTAGTATTTAAGATTTGTATAGCAATTTTTATATCTATTGCAGTTATGACCATTATAGGGATGATACTAACAGTAAGTAAAGGTAAAGGAAGTTATATTAATCTTCTAACAGAAAGCAATAAGCTTGTAATAAACCTAATAGGAGTAATCGTATTGCCGATTTCTTATAGAATTCAGGGAAGGCTAATAAATAGATATAATAATAAATAGATTATATAATAACAATTTCTAATTTCTTTTTTAAAGCTAAGAGGTAGTTGAAAAATAAAAAATAATAAAAGAGGGAAAGTCTCCCTCTTAATTATATGCTTAATTTTAATGCAGTATTAATAGATGAATTCATGTACCTTAACAAAATGATATTTCCATTTTATAATTTAAATCCTTTAAAATTTTTTCTCTCATTAGTTTTAGAATACGTAACATATCACCAGTTTCAACGGTCTCATTATTATCACTTAAGAACTCTCTTATTTCTCTAGTATTTAATTTTCTATTTATAGTTATTTCATGTTTTACTATTCTTTCTGCTAAACCACTTAAATAAATAGTACGTCCTGTAAGTAAGGGCTTTTCCATTATATCCTTCAATACATCTAATCTACGCTTTAGTCCTGCAACTTTCATTGGCTGAGGAGTAAGTTGATTTTTTTTAGGTCTTAATCGTATTAAATATGGACTATTTATATCTAAAGAATAACTTTCATTTGTGCTACAAATGTCTCCAAGATACTTATAGTATACATCTTCATTTATAGTTTGAAGAATAGTATCTTTAGTATAATTAGAGATATTAATAATCTTATTTTTTAGATTGATTATTTTATTATCTAAATCAATTTGATGAGCTTTTAATGTAAGCAATTCAGAATATTCTTTTCCCATAACTCCTTCAAATAATAAAATAAATATTGCTTTATCACTTCCGTTAATTAGTTTTTCAGATAGAACTTTTTTCAATTCATTTCGTGTACAATATCTATTTTTTAAGGCTTCACTAGATATAAGATTTCTAATCTCATCTGCTTTAATTGAAAAGTTCATAGCACCTCTTTTTATATTCATCTCTTCTGCATATTGTATGTATTTTTTTATAAGACTGTATTTAGAGGTAATAGAATTATAAGTTTTAGCATTAAAATTTTTTAGTGCATTTTTAATTTCATCTTTAGTAAAGTCATATAAATCTTTTTTAAACACACGTTCTTCAAGCTCTAGTACATTTTTAAATATATTAATATACTGGAGCTTCATAGTATTACTATATTTTTTTTCAATTTCAGCAATAAAATGTTCTTTAAAATTACTATTTGCGTATTTAAAATTATCTTTTAAACTGGTCATCCATACAATACCCCTTTCATTATATTGCCAATCATATGTAAACCAAATTATAATCAATTATACATTATAGTAAAGAAGTATTCTATATAATAAATTTGAATTTAATATATACATAAAAATATTTGAAGCTTTTAAATATTTAAATCATCATTTATTCAGCTTATAATATACAACCTGTAATTGATAGTAAATAAAAAAGACTGATAACACAAAAATATTATCAGTCAACTTAAAATAAAATTGTAGATTGCAGTTATTTAGCCGCATAATAGCATCTCTTTGGAGATTCTATTTTCTCTTCATCTTTTAATTTTTTTATTGCTTTATCAACGTCTTTTTTGTCTATTCCAACTTTTTCTGCAATTTCTCCAGATTTCATAGGTTCTCCATTAGCTTTTAGAGTTTCTAAAACTTTTTCTAAAACATCCATACTTAAACCTCCAAACGATAATAATTATTATTTAATAATTATTTTGATAGTTATATTATAGCATGGATTTTTACAATATCAATATTATTTTGATAAAATATGCCGAACTTTATTCAATTCACAGCTTAAATCAATTCACAGTTCACAATGCACAATTCACAATTATGGATATTTCTCAGCAGTAGCTGAGAAATTTAAAATTAATTAACTGCAGCGGCGAACAGTGTTCGCCAAAGAGCAAAAAAACTAGCAATTGTATTGCTAGTCAAAAATAAATTTAAAGAAATTATTTTGCCTAAAAATAATTTCATCCTTAATTGTGAATTGTGAAATGTGCATTGTGCATTAAAATTCTAGTCTATATTAACCTTTAGACATATCATAATTTCCTGTGTTATTAAATTCTTCTTTAAAAGCTTTATTTGCATATGGCTCAAATTCTTCTGCTAATTTATCCAACTTGCTCATAAATTCACTATCTTTAATCATCATTTCTGCACTAGGATGAGTAGGTTTAGCACCGGTTAAGGCTACAATTTCTCTAATTTCTTTTGGATTGTCTATCATAGGACAAGGCAATAATAAATTTTTATTGTAAGGATGTCTTTTTCTGAGCTCTTTAAAGTAATCATTTTTAAGTGCTTGTAGTAGAGGTTTATCTTTCACATTTTCAGTAGCAAAGTGAGCGAATATACAAGGTTCTAAATCTTCTTTAGAATTTATATGGCAATAATACTTACCAGCAATACATCCACCTACATAAGGTGCATCATTGAAGAAGTCAATAGGGAATATTTTTTTACTGCTTCTTATGCTTCTGGTTCTTTCACCAAGCTTCAATCGCTGCTCTGGAGAAAGCATATACTTCATATCATTTAGCGGATTATCACCTATAGGCATAAACATAAAATACCATATCATTCTAGCACCTTTTTCTATAAGTGTATCTATAAATTCTTCCGAAGTAACAGAATCTATATTATTGTTAGCTGTAGCTGCAGAAGCACCAAAAGGTATACCTTTTTCTTTTAATAAATCCATACCCTTCATTACACAATTAAAGGTTCCGATGCCCCTTCTACTATCTGTGCTATCTCTGTCTCCTTCAAGAGAAAGCATAGGCATAACATTTCCAAGTTCAGCAAGAGTGTCTACTAGTTTTTCATTAAATAAACTTCCATTTGTAAATGGCATAAAATACATATCGTTATACTTTCTGTAAATATCTATCATATATTCATTGAAGAAAGGTTCACCACCTAGAACAACTATATAATATATACCAAGATCTCTAGCTTCTTTAACTAGCCTATCAACTTCTTCAAAAGGAATATCATCTTTTTTACTGTAATTAGCAGCATAACAACCTGTACACTTTAAATTACATCTCATAGAAGGACTAATTAAAATTGTAAAAGGAATTTTAGTATTGTTATCTTCACCTAAAGATTCTCTTTTAGGAACACCATACCAAAGAGCATTTCCTATCATATTAGTAAAGAATTTTTTTAAGCAGTTTTTATTAGTATTTTTTAAGATATCTATCATAAATTCTTGAGTTTGTGGAGAGGTGGAATACATATCATAAACATCTGCTACTATTTTCTTACTAAATTCGTCTCTAGTTGCTTTTTTTACTATACCAAATAGTTTATCAATATTTTTTTCAGGATTTTTATCTAATAGTTTTATGGCAGTTTTACAAACTGTCTCTTTTGCTTTTCTTTCAAAATTATCCTTAAATTCCATTACATATACCCCCTAAGGAAATAATATTATTACATTTTGAAAATATTGGATTAAATATGTATAACTACAATTTAAGCAAATATTAACATTTATGACCTAAGGTCATTTTTGAGGACTAACTTGTACTTAGTATTAAGTATATGATTGAAATGTAAGAATAATTAGTAATAAAATTTTAAGAATTATAAAAAGTAAAAAATAAAAATGAAGAATTGATTTGTAAATCAATTCTTCATTTTTAATTCTTATACTTAATCTTTTACCGTATCTTTAAATAATTTATAGTATAGTTCTTCTTTTCTATCACTTTTTAATTTAAAATTTTCTCTTACTTCATTAACAAGCTTTTCATCAATTTCTCCTATTAACAGTCCCTCTGCGTCTTTAAGATTACATAGTTCTCTTCCAAGGGGATCTACTATCATGGAGCAACCATTATAGATTAATTCATTTCCTTCTCCCACACGATTTATTCCTGCAATATAACATTGATTTTCAATAGCTCTTGCCTTAAGTAATATTTTAAAATGTTCTATTCGACTTTCAGGCCAATTAGCAGCTACTGTGATAAGGTGAGAATTTTTAGACGCTATTTGAAAAATTTCAGGAAACCTTAAATCATAGCAGATAAAAGGTGTGATAGTTATATCATTTATATTACATGTATTTATTTTTTCTCCACTGATATAATGAAAACTTTCCTCACCAAAAGAGAAAGGGTGAATTTTGCTATAACTAGTTAATACTTCACCATTGTTAGAAATTATTGAATAAATATTTTTTCCCATAACTTTATTGTCTAATAATACTTTCTCAATATGACCAAAACCAATGGATATATTATACCTTTTTGCAAAAAGTTTCATTTTATCCATAGAGAGATTATCGTCTTCTCCTAATTTTTCTGTATTCATTGAAAAACCTGTTAAAGTCATTTCAGGAAAAAGGATTAAATCTACAGATTTGATTTTTCCTTCAGCTATAAAAGTCTCGCATAATCTTAAATTTTTTTCTTTTTCTTCCCAAGCCATATCAATTTGTGCTAAGGCTAATCTCATATAAAATCTCTCCCTTTAAAAATTAACAACTTTATTCAATTCACAATGCATAATGCACAATTCATAATTGTGGAAATTTCTCAGATATCACTGAGAAATTTCGAATTGATTCTTTTTGAAGTTACAGAGTAACTTCTTTCGCAGAAGAACTAGCAATTGTATTGCTAGTCAAAAAAATCTATTTAAAGAAATTATTTTGTTTAAAAATAATTTTATCATTAATTGTGCATTGTGAACTGTGAATTATTTTAAGTTGTTAATTGAAATATTTAATAACATAGTTAATTAGATATAAATTAGCTTTTTAGGTAGTTTATCTATAGGTCAAATTTTCATCCAGTATTCTTATAAAGTAGTAAGAGGTAATATGTTAATTTATTTATATCATGTTTTATTGAAAATTCTCCAGCTTATTCTATCCAAGAGTATTATAAAAATGTCTATATTATACTATAAGAATAATTTAAGAATGTTATAATAAAAATATATTATAGTATCATTATATTATAAGGACTTAATTTATTTAATGGTTTTTAGGTAGCTTTTCTAGATAAGGAGTGTGTTATGTGTATAACTAATTATGTAATCAAAATGATTTTAAAGTATAAGCAGCATAATGTATCGGCTTTAGCTTCTCAATTAGCTTACGATATGCTACTTTCCTTTTTTCCCTTTTTAATATTTTTACTAACACTTTTAGGACATAGCTCAGTTGATGCTAATAATGTTTTAGTGGCACTTCAGACCATAATGCCTACAGAGGCATATGTATTGGTTGAAAATACAGTAAAACAAGTATTACTAACAAGAAATAGTGAATTATTATCTTTTTCACTTATATTTACTCTATATACTGCATCTAGAGCTTTTAGGGCTATAATATATGGGCTTAATAGAGCTTATGAGGAAAAAGAAACTAGAAGTTATTTTAAAATACTTTTGATCTCAGTGATCTTTATGATTGGACTAGTATTTGTAATTATATTTATATTGAGCTTTTTAGTTTTTGGTCAAATGATAAGTGATGCAATTAGGAAGTGGCTAGGCATAGAATTAGCCTTATTTAATTATGTCCACTTGCTCAGATATCCATTTTCATTAGTGTCTATGACTTTTGTTTTTGCAGCTATATATCATTTTATTCCTTGCAGAAAACTAAAATGGATAGAAGTTTTGCCAGGAGCAATTTTCACTACTATAGGATGGATAATTTCAAGTTTAGGATTTTCCTACTATGTAAATAACTTTAATAACTATTCAGCTATTTATGGTAGCATAGGAGTTATTATAGTTTTAATGATATGGCTTTATATAACTTCTATAATAATTTTATTAGGCGGGGAGTTGAATGCTATTTTAAGTCATGAAAAAGAACTAAAAAGAAAACTATCTATCAAGTAATTTTATATTTTATAAGGGAATATATTATTAATAGGCTATCAAACTATATAGTTTGATAGCCTATTTAACTTGTTGTGAAACTCTTAAATCAACGTACAATGGTAGTGGAAAATTATATTAGTAAGGAAAAAATTAAGAATTAAAAAGAATCTCACTTTAAAGGATTAATTTCTTTAACGTTTTCTATAATAAAAAGCTATGTAGTAGCTTTTAAAAATTCTCTGATCTCAACTTTAAATTTTATAAACTTTCTAGAAGTGTCCACAATTATTGTGCAATGAATAAAATTTTTAAGCTATTTTTATTAGTTGTAAGCAATTTATAAGGGGGAGGGCATGTATCCATTAAAATTTAAGCCTATTTACTTTGAAAAGATATGGGGAGGACGAGGGCTAGAAAAGTTTAAAAAAGATATTCCTAGGGGAAGCATAGGTGAAAGCTGGGAGTTATCTTGTCATAAAAATGGATTAAGTATAATAGAAAATGGAATTTATAAAGGAAAAACTTTAAAGGATGTTATAAAAATTGAAAGAGAAAAGTTGTTAGGGCGAAATATAGATTTAGAGAATTTTCCTATACTTATAAAATTTATAAGTGCAGAGGATAATTTATCTATACAAGTACATCCTGATAATGAATACGCTAGAGCTGTAGAAAATGAAAATGGTAAATCAGAGTTATGGTATATACTTAAAGCAGAAGAAGATTCTAACATAATTCTTGGAAATAAATCTTGTAGTAAAGAGGAATTTAAAAGCGGAATAATTAGTGGAGATTTGGAAAGATATTTAAATGTCATTAAAGTAAAAGAAGGGGAGGCTTACTATGTTAATGCTGGATTGCTTCATGCTATAGGAAATGGAATAGTACTAGTAGAAATCCAGCAAAGTAGTGATGTAACATATAGAGTTTATGATTATAATAGAGGAAGAGAAATTCATATAAATAAGGCTTTAGATGTAATAAAATTAGATTTAATAGGAGAACGGTTAAAAGAAAGCAAAGAAAATTTTAAAGGATATAATAAAATTAATTATGGGCATATGGAATATTTTTCTGTAGAGAAATATGAAATAAATGATATTTTAGAAGAAGAAAGTTGTGAAGAAAGCTTTTATGTATACATTTGTATAGAAGGAAAAGGCGTTGTAGCTTATAATAATAATGAAGAGTGGCTGAATTGTGGAGAAGTTGTATTAATACCAGCCACTTTAGGGAAATACTATATAAGTGGTAATTTAACAATTCTTAAAATAATCATGAATGTATAGATTTAGGAGGAGTTATATATGAAAGTTAAAAAAGCTATTATTCCAGCAGCAGGATTAGGAACTAGATTTTTGCCTGCAACTAAGGCAATGCCCAAAGAAATGTTACCTATAGTTGATAAACCTACAATTCAATATATTATAGAGGAAGCAGTAGAGGCTGGAATTGAGGAAATACTTATAATAACAGGACATAATAAAAAGTCTATTGAAGATCACTTTGATAGAGCTATTGAGTTAGAGTTAAATCTAAAAAATAGTGGCAAAGAAGATTTGTTAAAATTAGTAAATGATATAACAAATTTAGTAAACATACATTATGTAAGGCAAAAGGAACCTAAGGGGTTAGGGCATGCTATTTTATGTGCTAAAATCTTTGCTAAGAATGAGCCTTTTGCAGTGCTTTTGGGAGATGATGTAGTAGATAGTAGAACTCCTTGTTTAAAGCAGCTTATAGATGAATATGAAAAATATAATTGTACAATATTAGGAGTACAACAAGTAGATAAAAAAGATACTAATAAGTATGGTATAGTTAAGGGAATGAAGCTCTCTGATAGGCTTTATAAAGTAGAGGATTTAATTGAAAAACCTAAAGTGGAGGAAGCACCTTCTAATGTGGCTATATTGGGAAGATATATAATAAACCCAACTATATTTGAAATACTAGAAAATACAAAACCAGGTAAAGGCGGAGAAATTCAGTTAACAGATGCATTAAAAACTCTTATATCTAAAGAAGATATGTATGCCTATATTTTTGAAGGAAGAAGGTATGATGTAGGCGATAAGTTAGGATTTTTACAAGCTACAGTAGAATATGCACTAAAAAGAGAAGATTTAAGAGAAAGTTTTACGGATTATTTAAAAACTATAGTTAAATCATAGTCATAAAATCACCCCATAAGCAATAATATTTTATAGAAGAGAAAATAAACTATAAAAGTAAAGTGGGGGAATTAAAATGGGAAAACAATATCGCGGAAAAGCATTATGGAAATTACCATCTAGAGGTAGAGGAACTTGTCCTATATGCAAAGCTCAAAGGATAAAAGTTTTATATGATATAACTTTAGAAGATGGAAGTAAAATAAAAGTCTGTAAGAGATGCCAGCATAAAAAGGTTGATACATTGCCAATGGTTAATTGATAATTATCATTAGAACTAAAATGTTAAAATTGTATTAAAGCGTTAGTAATAACAATTTAATATTTGCTAATTATATATTAATAAAACCGTAACTAAAAGTTACGGTTTTATTAATTAAAGAGAAAATTAAATGATTAGTTTAAAAAAGTGTGACAATTTGTCACACTTTTTTAGAATAATGGATCCTTAGGCTTTGGTGCTATATCAAAGAATAAGTAATCAATCATTTGATTTACAGTTTCTTCTTCATCAAATTTTAAATACCATATATCATCAATAATCTCAGATTTGCAATATCCATCTATTGGGAAACGTTGTTGTTCTAAGGATATTCCAGATTTAAGTACGGAAGTTCCTAAAGACATCATTTCTGTTTTTGTTAAGCTTGTAGTAAGCATAGGTGCAATACTAGAGATAGTTTTTGGTAGCTGTGTTACATCAGATTTTAATGCTTTATTTAAAGTAGTTTCTAGAACTTTTCTTTGTCTTTGTGTTCTGGCAAAATCTCCGTCATCTAAAGCTCTAATTCTACTATAAGATAAGGCTTGCATACCACTTAATGTAACTTTTCCAGATCCATATAAAGGATCTATTTGCTTACCTGTAATATGAGAAGCATCACTTTGATATTTATTTATTAGGTCTGCTTCTTCAGCTGTTACTTCAAGTTCAATACCTTCGAAATAATCTATTACATCAACTACTGATTCAAAGTTAACTGCTACATAATCTGATATGTCTGTACCAAAATTTTGATTGATAGTCTTAATAGCTAATAATGGTCCTCCATAAGCATAAGCATGATTTAATTTATCATATCCATGATTTTCTATATTTACATAGGAATCTCTCATTAGAGAAGTAAGCTTAAGCTTATTATGTTTTGTGTCTACAGTGAGTATCATAATAGCATCTGAACGACCTTTATCTTCTGTGGACCTACTATCAATGCCAAATACTGCTATATTAGTAATACCTTCAGTATGATCAATGTTATCGTCACCATCACTATTTTTAGGTTTAATTTTTTCAGTATCTATTCCAAGTTCTTTTTTATCATTGGTAAAATCTACTGTTTTGATTTTATCTAATAATGAATAACTATAAACACAAACTGCACCTAAACATAGTAATAAAACAGATAAAGTTATAAATATTATTTTCTTAATACTCTTATTTTTTTTCATAATATAAACTCCTACTTTTACTATTATATTTTTATATTACTACAAATTTGAATCTAAAAAATATTTTTTTAAAATATCAATACTATTATTATAATACAAATTTCGATAAACAGCGAAAAAAATGTTGAAAAATAGATAAAAATTTTTCTAAGTACATTGTTAATTTTATTGTAAAATATAATATGTTATAAAAATATGATATTTCATAGTCGTAATATAATTAAATACTATGTGGGGGCCGAGAGGATATGGTTTTAACAGAAAGCAAAGATATAGAGTTATTTGAATTCTTATCAGAAGCTGTAATAATTTTAGGTGAGAATGACAAGCTTTTATATTGCAATACAATAGCTAGCAACTTAATAGGATACAATAATTTTGTAGATATAGAAAAGCAGTTGCTATATGAAGTTATGACTATTGATAGTAGTGACGGAATAGTTATAAATTACGATACCTTAAGAAAAAACAATATTTTAAATAAGGTCACAAAAAATATAATCTTTAAATCAGGAGAAAAGGGAAAGTTTAGTATTATATCTAGGAATATTAAGTATAATGAAGAGAATGCTTTTATAATAATTATGCAGAAAATTTCATCAATAGAAGAGGAACAGTATAATAGTAAAACATACATAGACTCTATAAATAAGGTAATAAAAGAGGATGAAAAGCTTCAACATATTTATAAAAGAAAAGAAGATATAGACAATTTAGGAAAAAGCTGCGATTTACTAAACTGTGATATGATGAGAAAAATTTTGGTGTATTCTCCAAATATAATTATCATTAAAAAGGATGAAAAAGTTATTTTTGCAAATAAAGAAGCACAGCATTTTTTAAATGTAAACAGTGAAGAAGAAATAATAGGCAAAAAATTTTACGACTTAATAACCTTTGATTCGACATTAAAGTTGGATTATCGAAGTATTTTTGCTGAACTTAATCACTCAAAGAGTCAACTTCCGATATCGCAAGTTAAACTTAAGACTTATGATGGCAAGGAAGTGTATGGAGATATATTTTCAATGTCCTTTTTTGAAAATGATGAAGAGTTTAGTGTATTAATAGCTAAAGACATAAGTAAAAGGGTTCATATGGAAGAAAAACTTATAGAAAATGAAGAGTATTATAAAAGATTATTATCATTTCTACCTTATGGAGTAGCTATTCTGAATAATGGGAAGATTACGTTTGTTAATGAATCACTTGTAAATATGCTTAATGAAAAATCTATGAGTGACGTGATAAATAGTAATGCTTCTAAATATATACCAGATGAGTATAAGCATTTAATGTATGAAATGGGAGATCATATATTTAATGAATTAAAGCAGATAGAATTTAGACAATTAAGTTTAACGAGAGCTGATGGAAGTGAATTAGAGGTAGAAGTAGGGGCATCACCTTTTATATTTGAAGACAGCTTATCTGCTATTATAGTTGTTTATGATGTTACAGAGAGAAAGAATGCACAAAGAGATAAATATAAGCTAGAGCAAGCTTTAAAATATGATAGGCTTAAAACAGAATTTATAGCTAATGTTTCTCACGAATTAAAAACACCTTTAAATATCATATTAAGTGTTGTGCAATTACTTCAACATAAGCATAGGGAAAACGGTTTAGTTGGAGAAGAGTCAACAACTAAGAGATATTTATCTGTGATGAAACAAAATTGTTATAGATTATTAAGACTTATAAATAACTTAATAGATATTACTAGAATAGAAGTTGGATATCTAAAAATGAGTTTTGGAAACTATGACATAGTAAAAGTAGTTGAAGATATTACTATGTCAACAGTAGATTATATTGAAAGCAAGGGTTTAAGTTTAATTTTTGATACAGATATAGAAGAAAAAATAATTGGAATAGATAGAGAAAATATGGAAAGAGTCATATTGAATTTGTTATCTAACGCTATTAAATTTTCTAAAGAATGTGGACATATATGGGTGAGCATTTATGATAAAGGGGAGACTATAGAAATATCTGTAAAAGATGATGGAATAGGTATTTCAGAAGAAATGCAGGAGAGCATATTCGAAAGATTTGTTCAAAGTGATCCATTATTTACAAGAAATCATGAAGGGAGTGGCATAGGATTATCATTAGTAAAATCAATTGTTGAAGCTCATGGTGGACAAGTATCTGTTAAAAGCAAAGAGGGGGATGGTAGTGAATTTATAGTAGAACTTCCAAATATATTGTCTAAAAAGCAGCCTAAAATTATTGAGCATAATTGTGCTCATGATTATAACGTAGAAAAAATTCAAATAGAATTTTCGGATATATATAGTTAAAGACATTATATATAGATATACCATATCAAAGTTTAATGAATTATTAGTGTAACTTATCAATTTTACTGCAAAGTAATTTAATCTACGAAGTGGTATATCTATAGATGTACTACTTCTAAATTTAATCTATGTACTCATAAAATTGTGTTAACAAATTGTTTTAGCTTATCTTTATGTAATTGAGAATTGACATATCAAAGTATTAAGCTATATTCATGCATACATTAAATTTAAGAGTAGTTTATCTCTATAGATGCACTACTTTTAAATTAAATCTATACATTCATAGAATTGTGTTATTAACTTATTTAAGTTTACACTAATATAAATTTGAGAATTGACCATTAATAATGGATAATCATGGTGAATTATCAGCAAAGCATGAGAATTTTTAAAATTGATTTCAACCATAATTGTCAATTGTCCATTGAATAGAGGGATTAATTTTTAGCCTATTAAAAAATTTTCACACTATAAACATAAGAACTACAGTTAAAATAAAAATTTTATAAATAATTAAAAAAAGTTTCAAATAAGTATTGACATTGATAATCATTATCATATATAATTTAACCATAGAGATTATCTTGATGTTTAAAAAGTTAATAATGCTAATTATTAACTGAATTAAATAGGTGAATTTAGTGTACGCCATAACCACTAAGTTTACCCCCTAAATAGGAATACAAACAAGTTCTTTAAATTCTAATTCAAAAATTGTTATATGTTCAAAGTTAAACCCATAATTAAAACCCTATACTTTTTAAAATATAAAGGAACTTGTTTGTATTAAAATATTTAGAATATCTTATAAGATGATTTAGCAAATCTTCCCATATTGTTAAGCGTGAATTTAGCTTTATACTTAATAGAGATTCTAAAAACTAATTAACTGTAAAGATAATACCTAATAGATCTTTAGAAAAACATGATAAAATATTTGTTACGAATAAAAGAGCCTTCGCAATGAAGGCTCTTTTATTCGTAACAAACAAGTTGTAATACAAATTTAAAATTCAATGATATAATTTATTGTCATGCACATATCCACTTCTTAAAATAACTGCTTATGTATCTCAAAAAAATAATTAGTAGTAGGTATATTAGTCTATTCTATATAATACCAAGCTAGCATAATTTGCTCACAACTTCACCTATTAACATATGATACTTTTTTATCTAATACAAAATATCACGTCTATCTTTAGCTAGTTTTTTATTTCAAACATCTTATATAAGATATATAGTTATAATCGATATCAGATTATTAAGTAGATGTTAAAAAGTATTTTTATAAACTATAGATTAGGAATTTTAATTTCAATTAGTATATAAATAATGTTTATAAAGATAAAATATGGATATAATTTTAGAAAAACCAGGAATACTTAATGAGAATTCATTTAGTATTAAAATAAGTTGGAGGGAAATTATGAATAGGATTGTTTTAGTTGGAAGAATAACCAAAAAACCAGAAATAAAAGCTCTGGATGAAAATAGTAAGGTTTTCACTAGAATTATGCTAGCAGTGGATAGACCATATAAGACTGCGTCTGGAGAAAAACAAGTAGATTTTATCCCAATAGTATTATGGGGTAAAAAAGCTGAAATTGTTTGCGAGTACTTAGATAAAAATAGTATGATAAGTGTAACTGGAAGACTTCAAACTAGAGTTTTTGAAAATCATGAAGGACAAAGAAAATTTATATCTGAAGTTATTGCAGATGAGTTCCAATTTATGAGTTACAAAAAACAGAATGAAAGTATAGGATAAATATGGAAGTAATGCTAAAAATTTATTAAATAATAAGTATTTAATAAAATACAAGAGTTTTTTGTGAAATATCTTTAATATTTATAGAAATAAATATTTTAATATGTTAACTGTAAGCTAAAAAGGTGGCGATATTGTCGCTGCCTTTTTAAACTGTATGAAATAAGATAGCTAGTCAATATAAATACTGACTAGCTATCTTTGAATATACTTAATATATGTTTTCTTGTAATATTTCTTTTAAAGCCATATAGTTTTCAATAGCATTTAGTAGCTTAACAGATTTGCTTGTATCTCCTATCAATATTCCACCAATTACTATATCATCTTTAAAAAATAGTTTCTTATAAGTTTTATTTTTTGCATCTTTAAGTTCCAAAGCTTTACCTTCAGTTTGAGGAATTGTTCCACAAGAGAAAACTTCTATATTCATAGCATTAAAACTAATTGGACTTTGGAAACCAACAAAATTTTTATTATCTCCTACTGCATTAGCTCCAGCAGTTTTTCCCATTTCTATAGCAGCAGGCCAGTTACCATAGACTATTCCGTTGATTTCTGCTATATCTCCACAAGCATAAATATCCTTAATAGATGTTTCCATTTTTTCATTGACTACTATTCCTCTATTTAATTTAATATCTGTACCTTCTGCAATAGTTTTATTAGGCACAATACCTACAGAGAATAAAACCATATCTGCTTCAATTTCTGCACCATTATTTAATTTTACAATCTTTTTATTATTTCTATCTTCTATTGCTTCAGCAGCAACACCTAAAACTACGTTAATTCCAGAGTTAATTACTGCTTCCTCTAATATAATACTACCTTGAGTATCCAATTGCTTTGTTAGTAAATGTTTTGCAAATTCTACTACTGTTACTTCTTTATTATCTCGCTTAAATTCCCAAGCGGCTTCAAGTCCTAATAATCCTCCACCTATTACAACAATTTTATTAGAATTAGCTAATTTATCCTTGATATTATTAAGATCATCTAATCCCCTTAATGTAAATACATTAGTTGTATCTGCACCTTTAACAGGAGGAATAAAGTTTTTACTACCATTAGCTATAATTAGCTTATCATATCTTATAATAGCATTATTGCTAGTTAATACAGTTTTTTCATTAGGATTAATTCTTTCAACTTTAGTGTTTAATGTTAATTTTATATTATTTTCTGAATACCATTCATATGGAGAAATATAGAAATCCTTATCATCAAGTACATCTACAATTCCATCTGAAAGAGCAGGTCTATAATAGGTTAGATATGGTTCAGAAGAAATTATTTCAATATCACAAATCACATTTCTTTTTCTTATAGATTCAGCAGCGTAATATCCTGCAATACCATTTCCAACTACTACATATTTATCATTACTTCCTGATTTAAAAGTGATTAGTTCTTCAGTAACTTCAACAAATTGTTCAGAATTAGCTCCACATACAGGACAAATTTCTGGTGCAGTATCTCCTTCAAAAATTTCTCCACAAATTACGCATTTCCAACGTTTTTTACTAGTAGGCCTACTATTTTTAACACCTTTTTTTATATTTTCTTGAATTCTTGCTGCAAAACTTTTACCAAAACTATAAGCTTTAGTTAAATCTTCATCAGTAGGTTTAAAAGATGCTCTAAGCGGTGGTAGGGTATTTAGCCTTAATTGTTTAATTCTCTCCATGACATTAGGAACACCTTCTCCACTCCATCCATATGAGCCGAATGCAGAAGCTAGTTTTCCGCCATGAACTAGAGGATTTAATGAAACTAATACATCCCAAATTGGTTTTAGTGCATCTCCATTTATAGTTGGAGTACCAAATAATACTCCTTGAGAAATATTTATCTTATCTAATATTTCATTGATATCGTGATGAATTACATCAAAAGCATGGACATTAAAACTCCCAGAAGCTTCAATTGCTTTCTTAATTTCTATAGCTAAACTTTCTGTGTATCCATAAGCAGAAACATAGCAGATAGTTACATCAAGCTTGTCATTCCCAGGTTTAATTTCTTCACTCCATATTTTATAAAGGTCGACTATTTTTAATGGATTATCTCTAAGTATAGGACCATGTCCAGGACAAATCATATCTATTTTTAGATCTTTAATTTTACCAACAGCAGATAATACATGGCTTTTAAAAGGTCCCATAATTACATCGAAATAATATTTTAAAGCTTCAAGATAGTCATTATTATTTTCATTTAGATCATTAAAAACTTCTGGATTACAATAATGACAACCAAAAGAGTCACAAGTTATTAATAATTTATCTTCCTCTACATAAGTATATATGGTATCTGGCCAATGCAAGAATGGAGCAGAAATAAATTTTAAAGTTTTATTTCCAAGATTTAAAGAAGATCCATCTCCTACAGTAATTGAATCAAAATTTCTATGAGCTATGTTTTTTAAGAAGTTTAAAGCAGCAGGACTTCCTACAACTTTGGCATTTTTAGCTATTTCTAATAGTTTGGCAACACTTCCAGCATGGTCAGGTTCAGTATGACTTATAACTATATAATCTAGTTTTTCTACATCTACCTTTAAAGATTTTAATCTTTCAAGGTACTCATCAAAAAATTTAATTTTAACTGTATCAAATACAGCTGTCTTTTCACTGCCTTTAACAACATAAGAGTTGTATGTTGTACCAAAAGGAGTGTACATAACTACGTCAAAAATTCTAAGATTAGGATCTAATGCTCCAACCCAATAAATATCGTTTTTTACTTCTAAGGCTTTCATAAACATATCTCTCCTTACATTTATTACACTATTTTAAATATATATGTATTTAAACGATTACTATTTGCACTATATATTTAAGAAAATTATTGCTAGTAAATATTATAAATAAATTGAGAATATTTAATTATATTATATAACTATTTGTTAATAATTAATAGTATTTAAAAAGTATTAATAACAAAAGATACTTATAAATTTATAATATTTTATAGAAAGATGTTAAAATATTATTTAGAAGGAGAGTGAAGAATTTGGTTTTTGGGAGAGTTTTATCAGTATCTATAGCTTTTAAAATTAATTTAATACTTAAAAATCAAGTGTATTTATGGAAATAACAGTTTCAACCATAGGTGCATTAATTGCACTAATGATTTCAATATTTCTTATATTTAAAAAGCTTCATCCTGCTTATAGCTTGATGTTGGGAGCTATAATAGGTGGTTTATTAGGGGGAGGAGGGCTACAAGGAACTACTAATCTTATGATTGACGGAGCAAAAAATATAATGCCAGCAGTACTTAGAATCATATCTGCAGGAGTTTTGGCAGGAGTACTTATAGAATCAGGAGCAGCGGTTAAAATATCGGAAACCATAGTACAGACTATAGGAGATAAAAATGCCCTTATAGCATTATCCATTGCAACATTAGTATTAACTGCCGTTGGGGTCTTTATTGATGTTGCAGTTATAACTGTAGCACCAATTGCATTATCTATTGGTGCTAAAAGTGGTTTTTCAAAACCATCTATATTACTTGCTATGATAGGTGGAGGAAAAGCAGGAAATATAATATCACCAAATCCCAATACTATTTCAGTATCACAAAACTTAGAAGTATCTTTAACATCAGTTATAACTTCAGGGATAATTCCTGCAATATTTGGATTTATTGTAACTTGCATATTAGCAAGAAGTCTAATAAACAAGGGGAGTAAAATAACATTTTCAGAAGGAAAAGATAGAGATGGTAATATGCCTAGCTTCTTTTCAGCTATCATAGGTCCATTAATATCAATATTTTTACTTGCATTAAGGCCTATAATGAATATATCTATTGATTCACTCATAGCTTTACCACTTGGAGCTATATCAGGGGCAATATTTATGGGGAAAATAAAACAATTAAAAATTTATGCAACTAGAGGATTAGAAAAGATGAGCTCTGTTGCAATACTTCTTATAGGAACAGGAGCTTTGGCGGGAATAATAGCTAATTCAGAGTTGAAAAATACTATAATAGGTATAGTGGATACATTGGGATTTCCAACATTTTTATTAGCACCTATAGCAGGAATATTAATGTCTGGTGCTACCGCATCAACTACTTCAGGAGCAACAGTGGCATCCTCTGTCTTTGGAACTACTTTAATTAACTTAGGAGTTAAGCCACTAAATGGTGCAGCTATGATTCATAGTGGAGCTACTGTATTAGATCATCTTCCACATGGGAGTTTTTTTCATGCAACTGCAGGAAGTGTATTTATGGATACTAAGGAAAGATTTAATTTAATTGTATATGAAAGCATTATAGGACTTATAATGACTATTGTTTCTACAATTATTTATGGAATATTATAGAAATTGGGGGATATCTTATGACTTTAAAATTTGTTTTAGCTCCAGATTCCTTTAAAGAGAGTATGAGTTCAAAGGAAGCTTGCGATGCCATGGAAAGAGGAATTAAAAAAGTTATAGATGATGCGGAGTGCATAAAGATACCTATGGCAGATGGGGGAGAAGGTACGTTAGAGGCATTAGTAGAAGCTACAAATGGTAGAATTTATGATGTAGAAGTAATGTCCCCACTAATGGAAAAAATTACAGCTTATTTTGGGATATTGGGAAATAGTAATACAGCAGTTATTGAAATGGCAAGTGCTAGCGGTATTATGCTTGTGTCTAAAGAAAAGAGAAATCCATTAATTACAACTACCTATGGTACAGGGCAACTTATAAAAGCTGCATTAGATAAAGGAATTAATCACTTAATTATTGGAATAGGTGGCAGTGCAACTAATGACGGCGGTGCAGGGATGATTATGGCATTAGGAGCAAAACTTTTAGATGATAATGGGATAGAATTAGATGTAGGTGGAGGAGAACTTTATAAGCTTCATAAGATAGATATTTCTAATCTTGATTCTAGAATTAAAGATCTAACTGTAGAGGTAGCTTGTGATGTGAAAAATCCTCTTATAGGTCCCGAAGGTGCATCGCAGGTATTTGGCCCTCAAAAAGGTGCTACAGGGGAAATGGTTGAAATTTTAGATAAATCTTTAGAACATTATGCAAAGAAAATAAAAGAACAGTTAGGAATAGACATATCAACTACTCCTGGTGCTGGCGCTGCGGGAGGATTAGGAGGAGGATTACTTGCTTTTTTAAATGGTGAGTTAAGAAGCGGAGTTGATCTAGTAATTCACCATACAGGACTAGAAGAAAAAATAAAGAATTCAAATTACGTAATTACTGGTGAAGGAAGTGTGGATGGTCAAACTATTTTTGGAAAAACTCCTGTAGGTGTAAGTAAAATAGCTAAAAAATATAATGTCCCAGTTATAGTTGTTGCAGGGAAAATAGGCAATGACATTGAACCTATTTATGATGAGGGAGTAGTATCAATATTTAGTATACTTCAAGAAGTAACAGACCTTGAAAAAGCTTTAGAGGATGGAAAGGAAAATTTAGAAAAAACTTTAGAAAATATAGCAAGATTATTAGTATTAGATAAAGCTGGATGTTAATGTCCAGCTTTATTTTGTAGAAATTGATAGAAAATTTTTGTTAAAGCTCAAGATTTACAAGCCTATTTTTTATATTCTAAGATACTACTAAAAAATCATTGATATATTTAAGAGTATTAGGCAAATAATAATTAAGCAATTTAATAAACCAATTCTTTTAATTGTTGGAAAATACTATTAAATCAGAAAAAGAGAAGGTATAATAGTAAATAGATAATTAAATATTTATTAACTTTTTATATACAAAGTTAAATTCTAATATTTTTAAAGCAAAGTTTAGGAGGGAATAACATTGGAGGTTCTAAGATTTCAACAATTTAGAAAAAAAATTAGAGATAACATAGGAAAAGTAATTATAGGTAAAGAGGATAATATAGATAAAATTGTAACAGCATTCATAACTTCAGGACATGTTTTATTAGAAGATGTTCCTGGACTAGGAAAAACTAAGCTTGCTAAAAGTTTGGCTAAAACTATGAATTGCAGCTTTAAAAGAATTCAATTTACACCAGATTTATTACCATCAGATTTAACAGGAATTTATTTTTATAATCAAAAAGATTATGAATTTGAATTTAGGCAAGGACCACTTTTAAGTCAAATAGTGTTAGCAGATGAAATAAATAGAGCAACTCCTAGAACTCAATCAGCATTGCTTGAATGTATGGAAGAAAGACAAATTACTGTAGAAGGACATACCATTGAACTAAATAAACCATTTTTTGTTATAGCAACTCAAAATCCTATAGAACAATTTGGTACATTTCCGCTACCAGAAGCACAATTAGATAGATTCTTCATGAAACTTTCTATGGGATATCCTAATTATAATGAAGAGAAAAATATGATAAATAGATTTATGAAATCTGATCCATTAAATGATTTACATTCAGTTATTACTATGGAAGAAATAGAGTATGTTCAAAACAACTATAGTAAGGTACATGTTAGCGAAGAAATTAAAGAATACATATTAAATATAGTAATTGCTACAAGAAAGCATAAAAGTATCGAATTAGGATGTAGTCCAAGAGCAACATTAAATTTAATGAAAGGTTGCCAGGCCTATGCAGCAATCAATGGTCGAGATTATGTAATACCTGAGGATGTTAAAATTTTGGCTCCATCTATTATGAGTCATAGAATAATTTTAAGAAATGAAATAAATATAGATGATAATAAAACCGAAAAATTAATAAATGACATATTAAATAATATAGAAGCACCTTTAGAGAAATTATAGAGGCGATATTATGGCGTATATATATATATTCTTATTTTCATTATCAATACTTTTAGTTTACATAGGGTATAAAACAAGAACTAAGGGTTTTGATAACCTTAAAGTATTTCGTGTAGTTGAAAATAATAGAATTGTAGAAGGTGAAAGCTTTAAAATTACCACTGTTATAGAAAATAACAAATATCTTCCCATCTCTTTTCTAGCTATTTCTGAAAAAATTCCTTATGGAATAACCTATAGCGGTGAAAAACTAGACTTTAAAGATGGAAATAGTTTATGGCATATAAGTAAATATAGTATTAGATGGTTTGAAAGAAGAAGAAGAACCTATACTTTAATAGGTGTGAATCGTGGTACTTATTTGATAAAGGATATGAATATCACTATAGGTGATATTTTCGGATTTTCCGTGCATACTAAGGAAGTAGAAGATTTTATAGAGGTGTTAGTATATCCAAAGCTTATACCTATAAAAAAATATGTTTTTGATACAACTAATTTCAATGGAGATAATACAGTTAAAAGATGGATTCACAAGGATCCTCTATATATAAAAGGTATTAGAGAGTACAATGTAGAGGATAAAATGAAAGATATACATTGGAAGTCTAGCTTGAAAATGAACAAGCTTATGGTGAAGGATTATGATTACACATCAGAAAGACAACTTATATTAATATTAAATATTCAATGCCATAAAGATCATTGGTCTCATATAAAGAAAGATGTTATTGAAAATGGAGTTAGAATTATAGGGTCGTTAGCATATAAAGCTATAAAAGAAGGAATACCTACAGGAATTTGGACAAATGGAAGAATTATATCTTATTCAGATAATTTTCCTAGCGAAGTATCACCTGAAATTAATAGCTTTAAAAAAATTATGGAAATTTGTGCTAGGGTAGATTATACGATTAAAACAGAATTTAATGAATATCTGCAAAGTAACTTACGAAGGTTTGAAAGAAACTGCACCTATGTAGTAGTTACCCCTTATTTAGATAATGAAAGTAGAGTAATATTATCTAAAATTAAAAATAATGGATTTAATGTTAAAATGATAGATATTTCAGATGATAATTCTATAAACCCTATTGAAGGTATAGAAAAGCTTTCTTTTAAAGGAGTGAATCGATAATGAACTGGTATAGACAAGTAAAAACTCTATATACTACAACATTAACAATATTTTTCTTTATTATGTGGGCTTTTATAGAAAAAATAATATTTCAAAATAACATAAAATATTCATTGATTATTATAACTCTAATTTCTGTATTTTTAATGCAATATTTGATTTATAAAAGAGTTAATAAATATTTATCGTTAGTAATTCCTTTAATAATTTCAATATTAATTTTACATTTTATATTAAAAGATTCATTGATAATTGTAAATTTAATATTTGTAGCTGCAACTATGATTTATAGTTTAACCATAGAAAATGATAATATAACTTATTATCAATGCAAAAGAACTTTAACTAATGGATTATATTTAATAGTTCCTATAGGGGTCATTGGGGTAATATTCCGGTCAGATTTGATAATGTATCTTTTTAGAGCATATATGTTTTACCTAATACTTATGATTATCACCTTTAGAGAAAGTTTAAGATATATGTATAATATAAGAAATAAATCTTCTATATATGTAAATTTGGGAATTGTATTAGGAATAGTTGCATTATGTCAAGATTATGCATTTAAGGCTTTTAATAAATTTATGACATGGATTTTGGGAATAGTATCCTTTGTTATTGATGCAATCTTAACACTAATGATAAAAATTTTTGAAAAGCCTATGCAATTTATAGTAGATAGCCTTAAAGAAATTATGATGAAAAATCAGCATTTAGAAGAGATGTTAGATAGGTTAGGAAATGAAAGTAAAGTAAGAGAATTTATGCATGAAGAAACTACATTTAAATACCCTATATGGATTAAAATTGTACTTTTGATTATAGTACTTTATCTCTTATATAAAATAGTTTCCCAAATTGCAATAGGTGTTAAAGTTAATGAAAGTTATGTAGAGTGTGTAGAGAGTATAAATGAGAAAAGTCAAGAAAAGAAACCAAGTTACATTTCTAAATTTATAAAAAAGATATTTAGAAAAAAAGGAGATGTACGAGAAGAAATCCTTTATAACTATAAAAACTTTGAAGAAATTACGGAAAAGGCAGATATATATAAAACTTATATGACTGCTACTCAACTTAAGAATGTAACAAAAGTAAAGATAGATAATGTAGATGGTTTAAATGATATGACTAACATATATAATAAAGCGAAGTTTTCTACACAAGAACTTAGTGAAGAAGATTTACAACAAGTAAAAAATAGTTATGAAAATATAAAAAAACAAATATAGGAAATATATTTGTTTAGAAACTTTTAATCTAAAGAATATTTATATTGAAATTTTATAGTTATTATAAAAAATTCGAATTAAATTAATTGTAATATATCTGGATTAAATAATATATTTATAAAGTTAAAAATTATATAAAGGTGAAATCTCCAAAAAGGTAAAGCAATAATTTTACAAAAAGGTAAAAAACTTTAAACAAAAAAGTTTCAACAAAATTTTAGCTTTTCGACATAAAAACATATGGAAAAGGAATAAATTAACTGCTAATATTATAGCATAGATTTAATAAATATCAATAGAAATACAAATCTGTCATTTTAAAGGGATAAAATATAAATGAGCGTTACAGTAAATGACATAATTTTTTAACCTCTAGTGATACAATTTACTCATGTAGAGAGAGTTAGGTTGAGGGGGTCGTCTAAGTGGTTGTAGTTGAAACTTTAGCGCAAGCTGTAGAAATTGAAAAAAATGTAGAGTACAACTATGTCTATAAATTATTAGAAAGTAATTATAGTGTAGATGTTAGCGGAAAAACTCAGATTGTACAAGCGTATGGTATAGAGGTAGAAAGAGAAGATGTAGTAAAAGGGAAAAAAGTATCCCAGTGCCGAGATTTTGTAAAGTATATAAGTCCACAGAAAGAAAAAGTAGGGAATTTGATGAAAATGTTGTGCCAACACCTAGTATCTCCTATACATCTAATAGACGTTATCGGGGAATATGTGGATCAATGTGTTAATGATTTTGATGAAGAATTACTTGTTAGAGAAATAGAAGATTTAAAAAAAATAGTAGCGTTATAAGAGAGGAATTATCTCTTATATTAAATAAGGGAGAGTTTCTCCCTTATTTTTTATAAATACAAAAATTGAAGGAAATAAGGAGATAAACTTATATAATAACAATTTATTTTAATAGAATTAATTTTAGTAGTCTGTTGCAATTTTCAAATTCATGGTAATATAGATAAAAGGGTGTAAATTATAAGAATAGTATAATTTTAATATGTATTAAATTGAAAATCTTACATAATTGATAAAGGAGAGTTGTCAATTAAAAAGATGTAAATAACTCCTTTGAGACATCGAAAAATAATTATTAGATATTTTAAATATGCTCTTATAAATATTGTATTGTAAGATTCCATAGATAGCATTACTATTTGAATAGGGTTTTTCTTGTATTATATGCGATATTTGTGGAGTTTCTAACTAATTACTTTTAGATGACTAAAATATTTTAATTATTTTGAAAAGAGACTAATTTTCACTTAATTAAATTTATAAGGAGGTGAGCTAGTGATAGTAGGTATTGGGGTGGATATAGTTGAAATTCGAAGAATAGAAACTGCTATGAATAGAACAAGCGGATTTCTGGAAAAAATTTTTACTGATTCTGAATTAGAGCATTTAAAGAGTAGAAACTTAAGATCAGAATATATAGCTGGACGATTTGCTGCAAAAGAAGCTGTAGCGAAGGCTTTAGGCACAGGCTTTAGAAGTTTTAATTTTAAAGATATAATAGTTGAGAATACTACTCTTGGAAAACCTATAGTAACTTTAAATGGAAATGCTGATTTAATTGCAAAGAAAATGGGAGATTATAATCTGCAATTGAGCATTTCTCATGGTGAGGATAATGCAATAGCTTATGCTATATTGGAGGTGAAGCTTAATGGTCAATAGTCTTCAGAACTTCAAGAATACAATCTTTACAAATCTACATAATATTTATTTTAAAGAAATTAAGTTAACAGAGGAGTTTATTACAAGTGTACTAAGGAAAAGAAAAATAGATGGACACAAAGGCGATTATGGAAGAGTACTTATAATATCAGGTTCTAAAGGTTATAGTGGTGCAGCCTACATAACCACTCAAGCAGCAGTTAGAAGTGGTGCTGGGTTAGTTACACTATGTACTCATAAAGAACTTCAAGATATTATGTGTATAAAACTCTGTGAGGCAATGACAATAAATTTTGAAGAGACAGATAAGATTAATAATATTGTTGAAAAAAGTAATGTAATAGCTTTTGGACCTGGAATGGGAAACAGCAGACTTACCTTTAATATATTAAAAGAAATTCTAACTAAAAGCGAGTGTCCTATAATTATCGATGCTGATGGATTAAATGTATTGCAAGGACAACTAGAACTTTTAGAATATAAGAATAATGAAATAATATTAACTCCTCATTTAAGAGAAATGGCAAGACTCACAGGTTTAACAATAGAAGAAATTAAAGAAAATAAAGTTAAAATAGCTAAAGAATTTGCTAAAGTACATAATGTTATTTTACTTCTAAAAGGATATAATACTATAATTACTGATGGAAATGTGGTTTATATAAATACTACAGGAAGCAGTGCTATGGCATCAGGTGGTATGGGAGATGCTTTAACAGGTATAATAGCATCCTTTATAGGCCAGGGATATGAGCCTTTAAAAGCTACTTATCTAGGAGCATACATACATGGCTATTGTGGGGATTTGCTATCAGAAGAAATGTTTTGCGTTAATGCTACTCATTTAATAGAGTACTTGCCTTATAGTATTAAAAAGCTCATGGATAAATTATAAATAATTTAATTTGATAAGCTTTAATAATTAGTTATAGTATTAGAAAAATAATAATAGATATAGTAGTGTATTACTTTATATGGGGGAATGTATTATGAATAAACCATTAAGAAATTCACTACTAGCTATAGGCAGCTTAATAGTCGTAACTATAGTGTTCTTCACAATAAGGGGAATGAAAAACTCTGTTACAGAAGAAGTGCAAATAACTGAATATTTAAAAAACATAAAAGCATATAAGAGTGATGTAATAATTGAAATGAATAATTCAAAGCAAAATTTAACCTATAAGGGTAAACAAGCTTATATGAAGAATTCAACATATATATTAGAATTAGAGGATGAAAGGGTTTTTATTTTTAACAATGATCAATTAGCTGTTAAGGATAAACATAATAATAGAGAATATACTCTTTCAAGTGATTTTGATGAAGTATTAAAGTATTGTTTTATAGGGGAATTTATAGGACTTTTATATACAAATGAAGAGATAAATTATTCTATTGAGCAAATGGATAATACACAGTGTTTAGCTATTGATTTATTACTTCCAGGAATGAATAAGAATATTCATAAAGGAGTAATGTATATCAATTTAAAGAACGGTTTGCCGAAAGAGTTTCGTATCCTAGACATTAAGGGTAAGGAAAAAATAAAATGTACTTATGAAAATTTTGTAGAGTTAGAAAAAATTGAAGATTATGAATTTGAAAGAATGTAGTTACAAAAAGGCAAATTAGAGATATTATAGAAAATTAAGATAGTTAAATTAACTGTGAGGTGGAAAAATTGTTTAGACATTTAAGACCAGTATGGGCAGAAGTAGACTTAGATAAACTAGCTTATAATATGAGAGAAATAAGGAGAATTTCTAAAAGTAAAAATATTATAGCAGTAGTAAAAGCAGATGGATATGGCCATGGAGCAGTGGATATAGCACCAGTGCTTTTACAAAATGGAGCCAACGGATTAGCAGTTGCAGTAATAAGTGAAGCAGTAGAATTAAGAAGAGCAGGAATTGAAGCACCAATTATGGTACTTGGTTTCACACCTCCTAATTTAATAGATAATTTATTAAGATATGATATTGAGCAAACCGTAATTAACTATGAATTTGCCAAGGAGCTATCTAATATGGCTCGCAAGAAAAATAAAATAGCTAAGATTCATATTGCAGTGGACACAGGTATGGGACGTATAGGATTCTTACCAAATGATAGAAGTGTTGATGAAATTTATAAAATTAGTCAATTATCTAACATAGAAATAGAGGGGTTATTTTCACATTTTTCATCAGCGGATGAAGGGGACAAGGAGTATACTAAATTACAGGTGGAACGTTTTAACGACTTTTACAATAAACTTAAAAATTTAAATATAAAAATTAATAATAGGCATATTGGAAATAGTGCAGCAATCATTGATTTACCAGAAACTCATTTTGAGGCGGTAAGACCAGGGATTATACTATATGGATATTATCCGTCAAATGAAGTAGTAAAACAGAAAATAAAGTTAAAACCAGTAATGTCATTAAAATCGAATATTATTCATATAAAAACTTTACCACCAGGAGAACATATAAGTTATGGTAGAAGATTTAAAACGGAAAGAGAAAGCATTATTGCTACTCTTCCTGTAGGATATGCTGATGGTTATACAAGATTACTTTTTGGAAAAGCAAGGGTTATTGTTAATGGGAAATTTGCACCAGTAGTTGGTACTATATGTATGGATCAATGTATGATAGATGTAACAAGCATTGATGGTGTAGAACTTGGAAACGAGGTTATACTAATAGGTGAAGACGACCATAACAATAAATTTACTGCTGATAATGTAGCAGAGCTTCTAGGTACGATAAATTATGAAATTGTTTGTGCTATAAATAAGAGAGTACCAAGAGTTTACATAAAAGGTGGTAAAGTAATCAAAGTTAGGAATTATGTATAATTTTTAGGCTATCAGAAAAAGTAAAAAAATGTTGTAGAAAGTAGAAAAAAGCCCATAATTTCTTTGACATCTTGACAGTTGTTGAATTATAATTAAAACTGTACATAATGGTTGTTATTAGTTATATAGGAGGTATTAAATTTCCATGTCAGATTCAAAGAAATTAAGTGTGAACCTCTCCAAAACACTTTTGGGAAAGATTAGTAAAAGTTTAAATGCAGATTATAAAAAAAATAGTGAATTTATTGACGAAACCATAATACTATATATAGAAGAGGAAAACTCTATCGATTTTATAGAGACTATGAAGCAAGGATATTTATCTATGGCTGAACTAAATTTAGAAATAGCAGAATTTGGTTTAGAACAAGATGTTTGTGACTTCATAGAATATGAATCTAGGCTTTAGGAGAGTGAATTGCCTAATGACAACTGTTGTGAAAAGAGGAGATATATTTTACGCTGATTTAAGTCCAGTTGTTGGATCGGAACAAGGTGGGGTAAGGCCGGTAATTATTATTCAAAATGATATTGGAAATAGATATAGCCCTACAGTAATTGTTGCAGCTATTACTTCTCAGATAAATAAGGCGAAACTTCCAACTCATGTAGAAATTTCTTCTGAGGAGTATGGATTAAATAAAGACTCGGTAGTTTTGCTAGAGCAAATAAGAACATTAGATAAAAGAAGACTTAAAGAAAAAATAGGTCATATGACAAAAGATGATATGGAAAAAGTTGATACATCTTTAATGCTTAGTTTAGACTTAAAGCATAAAAATAAAAATAACTAATATATAGGAGTTGTGAAAATCACAACTCCTTTATTAACTATTTTATTCATAATAAAAATATATTTTAGGTAATATATAGATATACTATTTTCAAATTTAATCTATACATTTATATAATTGTGGTATTAAATTATTTGAATTTATATCTTATATAATACGAATTGATGAGTGAGAATTATTTATACTTCTCTTTCATAGGAGAAGTTTTCAATTGATTTCTTTTTGAAGTGACTTAGACACTTCTTATAAGAGACTAACAATCATAATTATCCATTCTAAATTATCCATTGATTAGAGTTATGAATTATGAATTGTTTAAAGTAAAGTGTTGTTAAAAAGTATAAAATTGTTATAATAGTTTATAGAAGATAATCTAGGAGGTAGAGGCATGGAAAGAACACTAGACCAATTAAAAGACATTGCTAAAGAGATAAGAAAAGACATAGTTACAATGCTAACTGAGTCAGCTTCAGGACATCCAGGTGGTTCATTATCAGCAGTTGAAATTTTAACTACATTATATTTTAATGAGATGAATGTAGACCCAAGCAATCCTAAAAATCCAAAGAGAGACAGATTTGTACTTTCAAAAGGACATGCAGCACCAGTTTTATATAGTACATTAGTTGAAAAAGGATTTTTTGAAAGATCTGAGCTTATGAAACTAAGAAAAATAGGTTCAATACTTCAAGGACATCCAAATATGAACTATGTTCCAGGTGTTGATATGTCAACAGGTTCATTAGGTCAAGGTATTTCTACAGCAGTAGGTATGGCATTAGCTGGAAAACTAGATAATAGTGAATATAGAGTATATACTCTTTTAGGCGATGGAGAACTGCAAGAAGGTCAAGTGTGGGAAGCGGCTATGAGTGCTGCACACTATAAGTTAGAAAACTTAACAGCCTTTGTTGATTATAATGGACTTCAAATAGATGGAGATATATCTGAAGTTATGAACCCAAATCCAATAGCGGATAAATTTGCTGCTTTTGGTTGGAATGTCATAGTATTAGAGGATGGACATGATTTGGTGGCTATTAAAAACTCCATAGAGGAAGCTAAAAAAATAACAAATAAGCCTACAGTGGTAGTATGTAAAACAATTAAGGGTAAAGGCGTATCATTTATGGAAAATCAAGCAGGATGGCATGGAACTGCCCCTAATAAAGAACAATGCGATTTAGCATTAAAAGAAATAGGAGGGGAAGCATAATGACTAAAATAGCGACAAGAGAAGCATACGGAAAAGCACTTGCAAGAATAGGTCAAGAAAATGAAAATATAGTAGTTTTAGATGCTGATTTATCAAAATCTACAAAAACAGCTGATTTTAAAAAGGTTTGCCCTGAAAGATTTTTAAATATGGGAATAGCTGAAGCAAATATGATGTCAGTAGCAGCAGGACTTGCAAGTTGTGGTAAAATTCCTTTCGTAAGTACTTTTGCAATGTTTGCAGCAGGAAGAGGCTTTGAGCAAATAAGAAATTCAATATGCTATCCAAAGTTAAATGTTAAAGTATGTGCAACTCATGCAGGATTAACAGTAGGAGAAGATGGTGCATCCCACCAAGCTATAGAAGATATAGCTCTAATGAGAAGCATACCAAACATGGTAGTTATAAGTCCAAGTGATGGTATTGAAACAGAAGCAGCTATTGAAGCAGTTACAAAATATCAAGGACCATGCTACGTAAGACTTGGAAGAAGTGCAGTTCCTACAATAAATACAAATGCTGATTATAAATTTGAAATAGGAAAAGCTGTTACATTAAGAGAAGGAAAAGATGTTGCTATTATTGCTACAGGAATAATGGTAGATGCTGCTCTTGAAGCTGCAAATACTTTAAGTGAAGAAGGAATAAAAGCAAAAGTTATAAACATACATACAATTAAACCTATTGATGAAGAAACTATAACTAGTGCTGCTAGAGAAACAGGATTAATAATAACAGCAGAAGAGCATAATGTAATCGGTGGATTAGGTTCAGCAGTATGTGAAGTTGTAACTTCAAATCATCCAGTTCCAGTAATTAGAGTTGGAGTTAAAGACACATTTGGTGAAAGTGGTAAACCAGCAGATTTATTAAAAGCTTATGGTCTAACAGCAGCAGATATTGTTAAATCAGTTAAAAAAGGATTAGAATTAAAATAGAAATTATAGAAAGCTTCACAAAGTAATATTTGTGGAGTTTTTTTATGCAAAAATAAAGCTAATATACTGGAGTTAAATTATCTTCTTATATTAGTATTATCTGACCTTTAAGAGTTAAATGAGTAAATAATCCATTATTGGCATTTATTTTTTTGAAATTACAGTAATGTAAGATTAGTAGGTCAATTTGTAAGATAGTTAAATGGCTATATTGGTATCAAAAATTTATAATTAAATCATAAGATTGAAATAAAAACAATAAGTAAATTTTAGGCAGGGTGATGTAAAAGAAGGAAATCTTAAGTACAGTAAAAAGTGGATTAGAGGTAATAGTTATTGGCAAATTGATTAGCACTAAAGAGTTGCTATAAGATATTGAAAGGGGTAGATGGTAAGCTTTAGCAGGGAATATATATGTAAAAAGTAGCTAATATAAGTAAGATAATTTTGGAATTAGTAAGGAGTATTGGAGTTGGTAATAGTAAGAAATCATAAAAAATCTAAAATGATTAAAATAAAATTTAGATATGGAGGGAAAATTATGAAAAGGCTAATGAGTATAATAAAAATAATTTTAGAAACATTTATAATTGGTGGACTTGTTTCAGGAAAAGAGTTAGCTAAATCAATTGAAGAATAAAGTATTGGTGAAAAGGATAAAAAGTATGAATTATAAAATAAAATATAAGGCAAGTTTTTATATGAAAATGTAAGAGTATATAAAATTTTTAATTAGTTTATATACTCTTTATTTATTTTTTGTACAACTAAGGTTCAGGTATGACATCATAATACTATATGAATTTTATTATAGCTAATATTGATAGAGTTTTAATGAAAATATTTAAAATTATTAGTAATATTAAGTATTTAGATATTAATGCAATAAATTAATCAAAGAAAGAATTAGTATTAAAAATTACAGTAATGTAAGATTAATATGCAACTTTGTAAGATAGTTAAATGGCTTCATATTAACTAATACACTACAATTAAATCATAAGTTTAATAGAGTATAAGTTAATAAATAAATTTCGAGGAGATGATTATATGAAAAAATTAATAGATACAGTAAAAACAGTTTTAGGAGCAATAGTTATTGGTGGACTAGTTAATGGCAGAGATTTAGCAGAAGAAGTTGAAGGAATCAAATAGTAAAGTTTTATAATTAGGAGGAACTCGTTATGAAAAAAGTTATAAATATGGTAAAAGTGATTTTTAAGATAATCCTTTTTGGTGGGTTTGTTTCAGCTAAAGATTTAGCAGAATCTATTGAAAGATAAAGGAAATATAAATATGGATATAAATATAGAATATAAAAAAATATAAAAAAGTATATAAACTTAGAAATTAGTTTATATACTTTTTTATATTTTTAAGATGAATGTATTTTAAGCTTTTGTAGTTATATTTTAGAGAAAATAATGATTTTTTAGAGGAGAGATGTTATAATAATGAATAATCAAAAATTATGTTTACATTGATATATATACAATATTTGAAAGGTAATTTATAGTTTAATATAACTATTTTTTGTAGCATTTCAATACATAATTTAAGACAATGCACAACTTTAAATAATAAAAGATTGAGAATGGACAATTGACAATACGGTGGGAATTAATCTTTACTAGCAATGTATTGCTAGTCCTTTATAAGAAGTGAATGGGTAACTTCAAAAATAAATTAGTTCCAAATTTTTTGGTTTTTGTTAATAAATTTCTACAATCGTGAATTATGCATTGTGAATTAAACAAGGGAGAGATAAATGATGAAATATGAAACAAAGCAAAGTTCAAAGACTCAATTAGTATTTGAAGATATTTTTACAAGTTTTAAGATTTCACTTAAAATATATTTAATTCCATTAATATTAGGGATGATTTCAGGGCTAATATATTGTTTAGTAAAAGGTTTACCTATAAGTATTTATACCTTACTTAGAGGTACAGTGAATATAGGTATTTGGATGTCTTGTTTTGGGTTATTTATAGCGGCTGTGGCATTTATGAAGCCTCAACATATGGAACCCTTAAACTATCAAAATCAATGGAGAAATTATTATAAATTTTTTAATTTAATAGGTTCAATAGTATCAATATGTTTCTTTATGTTATCCTATTCATTAATAATGGATATAATCTTATGGTATGTAGCCATAGGATAATACAGTAAAATAAATATTAATATAGAAACGATTATAATAATTTAATTAGTTAAGACTGTTGGCGAAAATAAAACGTCATCAGTTTTTTATTTTTTAGAAAGTTTTTAATATAAGTTTAAAATTAATAAAGAAATGACATTTAAGGTAAGGCGCTAATAAGGCAAATAAAATGATAATTTTTATATAAAGAAAAAAATACAGAATTCGTGAAAAAAACATAGTTTATATCATTTAAATAATTATGCTTTAGATGCAACATACAAATATATACAGGTTATTCCACAAATTACTTATTCTTATTTGTATCTAATTATGGTATCATAGAATTAAATTTTTAAAACATATAGTTATATGTAATTATTATAAATTAATGGAATATTATTACGATGTTTCCGTTAGTTTTTTTATTTTTTTCGATATTTTTTTCGAGTTTTTTGTTATTATTAATATTATGAGGAAAAAATATGTTATAATATTTCTAACTTAATTAGTACATGAGAAAGGAATAGTAATGCTACAAAGAGAGTGAGGAAAAAGAATGATAGAATTTAAGAATGTAACTAAAGTATATAACAATAATGTGCTTGCATTATCAAATTTGAATATAGAAATAAATAAGGGAGAGTTTGTTTTTTTAGTTGGTCCAAGTGGTGCAGGGAAATCTACCTTTATTAAAATGTTATTAAAAGAAGTGGATCCTACTGCAGGAAGTGTAATTGTCACTGGTACAGATTTAACTAAATTAAGTCATAGACAAATTCCTTATTATAGAAGAAAAATTGGAGTGGTATTCCAAGATTTTAGATTAATACCAACTCTTAATGTATATGAGAATGTTGCCTTTGCACTAAGAGTTATTGGTGCAAGTGAAAGAGAAATACATAAAAAAGTTCCTATGGTTCTATCAATGGTTGGACTTTCTAAGAAACATAAGTCTTTCCCTCATGAACTTTCAGGTGGAGAGCAGCAGAGAATTTCAATAGCTAGAGCTATAGTAAACAGTCCGGCTCTTTTAATTGCGGACGAGCCTACAGGAAATCTTGACCCAGATACTTCATTAGAGATTATGGATATTATTAGTGATATCAATAGAGCAGGAACTACAGTAGTTATGGCTACACATGCTAAAGACATAGTTGATAGTATGAAAAAGAGAGTTATTGCCATAGAAAAAGGAACTGTAGCAAGAGATGAAGAAAGGGGTAAATACGGATATGAGATTTGATTCTATTAAATACTTTGTAAAGGATGCTTTTAAAAGTATAAAAAGAAATAAAACTTTAAGTATTGCTTCAGCAGCTACTGTTGCAGCTACATTATTTATACTAGGAGTGGTTTCACTGACTTTAGTAAATGTTAATAAGGCGGTAAATCAATTAGGTTCAAAAGTTGAAGCAAGAGTTTATTTAAAAGATGATATAAAAAATGAAGATAAGGATAAACTAAAGAAAACGATAGAAGGCGTAGATGGTGTTTTAGAAGTTAAATTAGAGACTAAGGAACAAGCATTAGAAAAGATGAAAGAACAATTACAAGATGATAGTGGTGCGTTAGTAGCAGGATTTAACAAGAAAAATCCTTTTCCAAGTTCTTACATAGTTAGAGTTGATAATCCTAAGGCAGTGGATGATGTTTTAGTAAAGATTAAAGATGCCCCAGGAATAGAAAAAATTAAAGATGCTAGACAACTTATTGATCAGGTGACTAAGCTTACTGACTCTGCAACTATGATAGGCGGAATTGCTGCTTTAGTATTTGTTTTAGTTTCATTATTCTTAATAGGAAATACTATAAAAATAACGGTTTTTTCAAGAAAACGAGAAATTGGAATAATGAAATATGTAGGTGCCACAGATTGGTTTATTAGATGGCCATTTATAATAGAAGGTATACTTTTAGGAATATTAGGTGCTCTGATTTCTGTTATAATACTATATGGATTATATGGATTAGCACAAACAAAGGCTGCAGATATGCTATTAGGTTTTAACCTAGTATCAAAAAGTTATATATTAAAAGTAACAATTTGGGAGTTTTTACTTGGAGGAATGGTAATTGGTTCTCTTGCAAGTATGATATCAATGAGAAAATTCTTAAAGGTTTAATAGAAGAATTTTGGGCATGGCGTTATAAGGTAGAATATAATGTCATGCCTTGTTTTAATCTATAAAAAAATATTAATTTAAGTCATATTCAAAGAATAATTAATAAGTATAGTTGAGTATTTTATGTCATAATTTTTAACTGGTTATTATCTTTTATATGATTAAAAAAATTCATTGCAAAACATATGTTCTTATGAGAAAATGATTAAGAGATAAATTTTTATTGAAAAATGTTATAATTATTAGGTATTTACATAAATAATATATATGTATTAAATTGAGAGGTGAGTTAAATGAGTAGTGAAAATAAAGATTTTAATTTTGAGTGGCAGAAAGAAGAAAAAAAGACTAAAAGGAAGTATATTACATACACCGTTATACTTTTAATTGTAACAAATATTATAACAGCAGTATTAACAAATTTTATATCTTTTAGTCTACCAAATGGAAAAGTATTAGTAAGTAGAAAAACCTTTGAGAATATATTAGCCTTTGAGAAACTATATACAGTTAAGGATAAGATAGATAAATACTATATAGGTGAAATTAATGATAAGGCGCTTGTAGAAGGTGCTGCTAAAGGAATGGCAGAGGCAGTAAAAGATCCATATACTACTTATATGGATGAAAAGGAATTTAAGGATTTTGCTACCCAAACAGGAGGTAGCTATGTAGGACTTGGTATTCAAATAGGCGTTAAAGAAAATAAAATAGTTGTAATTACTACTTTTGAGAATTCTCCTGCAAAGCAAGCAGGTATATTACCAGGAGACATTATTGAAGTTGTCAATGATACTATAGTTACAGGAAAAGATTTAGAAAAGGCAACTTCTATGATGAAGGGAAAAGAAGGGGAAGAAGTTAAAATTACAGTTTCTCGAGAAGAAAAAGGTAAGATTGATTTTGATATAGTACGTCAAGAAATCCAATTGGTTACAGTAAGGCATGAGATGCTTGAAGATAATATAGGTTATGTTCAAGTATCAATGTTTGATGAACATACTTCTAAAAACTTTTCTAATGCATTAGCAAACTTGACCCAAAATGGTATGAAGAGTCTTATTGTTGATTTAAGAGAAAATCCAGGAGGACTTTTAGATCAGACAGTAGAAATGACTTCCCAGTTTGTTCCGAAGGGTAAGAATATAGTTTACACAGAAGATAAGAATGGTAATAGAAAAGACTATAATTCTGTAGGCGGAAATCATATAGGATTACCTATAACAGTACTTATTGATGGTGGTACAGCAAGTGCGTCAGAAATATTTATAGGTGCACTTCAAGACTATGGATATTCTACTTTAGTTGGAGAAAAAAGTTTTGGAAAAGGTGTAGTTCAAACTACTTTCTATAGAGAAAGGGATGGATTTGCTGATGGCACAGCGCTAAAGGTTACCATTTCTAAATATTTCACACCTAATGGAAAAAATATTCATGGAGTGGGAATTAAACCTGATGTGGAAGTAAAATATCCAGATGAATTAAGGGAAAGACCTTATGATAGAAGCAATGATCCACAATTCATGAAAGCATTAGAAATTGCTAAAGAAAAAGTTAGGTAATTGTTCATTATAAATTTCAAAATGGTGATTTATTAAGAGTTACAGTATTAGTATCTGCCTTTTGTAGGCAGATACTAAATTTATATACATTGGATATATTTTAAATTATACTAATGATTTAAATACTCAATTCCAAATATAGAAAAATTAATTTTAAATTTTTAATTCTCGACTGCTAATTGAAGAAACTAATAAAACTACAATTTATATAAGTAAGGCATTTAAAAAATAACTATTCAGTGTGAGTATCTATATTTATAATACTGAATAATTAGAATTTCATCATAATGTAGTTATGGTGAAAAACATATCTCTTTCTTTGATGTAAAATATGTAACTCATCTTTAATTAGTTATTTTCTTTCATATGCCTAATATCAATTTTAAAAGTATTTATAACTAATAAGGGGGGGGACTTATAAGAATGGAGTTATTAAAATACACGCTAAGTCAAGTATCCTATGCTATAGTTAATCCAACTCATGCTTTGGTTTTAGTTGTACTAAGCTTTATATTTTATATTCAAAATAAGAAAACAGCAAGAATTGAGCATATGATAATGGGGAAAAGCAGCACTTCTGCTTTTGAGCTTACTGTATCACAAATTGTTATGGGTATTTTTGGAGGGGTTATAGCAAGTATATTAATAGTATACTTAGGAGTTACTTTTGATATAAATTCTAATGTCTATATTATCTTCATGGTTTCTATGATTTTAATGATATTTAACCCTAGATTTATATGTTTATCTTATTCAGGAGCAGTACTAGGAATTTTTTCATTAATATTTGCTTTATTATCCAAAATGCTAAATATGCCTAAGTTAAACATTTTTAATGTAAATATAGTAAATTTGATTGTCTTAGTTGGAGTTATGCATTTTGTAGAAGGAATATTAGTTATATTAGATGGTAAAAAAGGATCTATCCCGGTATTTGGAAATAGAAATAATACTATTGTTGGAGGCTTTGCTTTTAAAAGGTATTGGGCATTACCATTAGTGCTTTTAATGGTAATGGGAACTATTGCCTCTAATGGTGGAAGTCAAGTAGTAACACCTAATTGGTGGCCTATATTAAACCATAATGCGAACAAGCTACTTTTTGAAACTGTAGTTTTAGGTGCATTACCTCTATATGCAGTAGTAGGATACAATTCTTCTACCTTTACTAGAAGTAAAAATGAAAAAACTTTATTTTCAGGTACTTTAATTTCAATTTTTGGATTAGCATTAATAATACTATCTCCTCTGGGGAATTTTGGATTCATATATCAAATAGCACTATTATTATTTATGCCTTTTGCTCATGAAGCGATTGCGGTATTTGATAGAAAAAAAGAACTTAAAGGTAAACCTATTTATGTTAGTAATGACGAAGGAATAATGATATTAGATGTAGCACCTAGTTCATTAGGAAGTGAAATGGGATTAAAATCTGGGGATATGATATTAGAAATAAATGATATAAAAATGATAAATGATGAAGATATATTTCAATTTATGGAACAGATACCTTCTACACTATGGATTAAGATTAAGAGAAGAACAGGGGAAATCATGGAATTTACTAAAAATAGAATTGAAAGTGGCAGTAGAATGGGAGTAGTAATTGTACCTAGAGATTTCCCTAATAAAAAGAAAATAATGAAAGTAGAAAAAAGTTTTAAAGAAATTCTTAATAAGATAAAAAATAAAAAAGATTCTGATGATTAGTGAGGTGAGGAAATGAATGAATTTAAAATACATTCTAAGTTTAAACCTATGGGTGACCAACCACAGGCTATTGAAAGTTTATCTGATGGAATAATAGAAAGCAAGAAATTTCAAACTTTATTAGGGGTTACTGGTTCAGGGAAAACTTTTACTATGGCTAATATAATAGAAAAAGTCCAAAAACCTACCTTGGTATTAGCACATAACAAAACTTTAGCTGCACAACTTTGTTCAGAATTTAAGGAATTTTTTCCTGAAAATGCTGTTGAATACTTTGTATCTTACTATGATTATTATCAACCAGAGGCTTATGTTGCTCAAACCGATACATATATAGAAAAAGATGCTAGTATAAATGATGAAATTGATAAATTAAGACACTCTGCTACATCTGCTCTTTTAGAAAGAAAAGATGTTATAGTAGTTGCGTCAGTATCTTGTATTTATGGATTAGGTAATCCAGAGGAGTATAAAAAACTTACTGTTTCCATTAGAGAAGGTATGGAGAAAGAAAGAAATGAAATAATTAGACAACTTGTAGATATTCAGTATGAAAGAAATGACATTAATTTTGTAAGAGGTACTTTTAGAGTTAGAGGTGATGTCTTAGACATATTTCCAGCATCATCTACTAACAGAGGTATTAGAATAGAATTTTTTGGAGATGAAGTAGATAGAATTAGAGAGTTTGATGTATTAACAGGAGAAATAATAGCTGGTAGAAAACATATATCTATTTTCCCTGCTTCTCACTTTGCCACCTCAAAGGATAAATTAGAATTAGCTATATCTCAAATTGAACAAGAATTAGAAGTGAGATTAGAAGAGCTTAAAGACCAAGACAAACTTTTAGAAGCACAAAGATTAAAGCAAAGAACTAACTTTGATATTGAAATGATAAGAGAAGTTGGGTATTGCACTGGTATAGAAAACTATTCAAGAATATTAGATGGAAGAGCTAAGGGGACACCACCACAAACTTTATTACATTATTTTCCGGATGATTTCTTGTTATTTATAGATGAAAGCC
The DNA here is from genome assembly GCF_000816675.1 of Clostridium argentinense CDC 2741. Taxonomy (GTDB): domain Bacteria; phylum Bacillota; class Clostridia; order Clostridiales; family Clostridiaceae; genus Clostridium_J; species Clostridium_J argentinense. The sequence goes on from NZ_AYSO01000020.1 coordinate 627,703, forward strand.
ATGTTACTTTACCTCAAATAAGAGCTATGTATGGTGGAGATAAATCAAGAAAAACTTCTCTTGTAGAATATGGTTTTAGATTACCTTCTGCTTATGATAATAGGCCATTACAGTTTGAGGAATTTGAAGAGATTTTAAACCAGGTGGTATTTGTTAGTGCTACCCCTTCAAAATATGAAGCTGAACATTCAGAAAATGTAGCGGAGCAAATTATAAGACCTACGGGACTTTTAGATCCTGAAGTTATTGTTAAGCCTATAAAAGGTCAAATAGATGATTTATATAGTGAAATTAGAAATACTATAGATAAAGGTTTCAGGGTATTAGTTACAACTCTTACAAAGAAAATGGCAGAGGATTTGACTAAATATTTTAAGGACTTAGGTGTTAAAGTTACATATCTTCACTCAGATATAGATACCATTGAAAGAATGAAGATTATAAGAGATTTAAGAAAAGGTGAAGTTGATGTTTTAGTTGGAATTAATCTTTTAAGAGAAGGATTGGATATTCCAGAAGTAGCTTTAGTTGCCATATTAGATGCGGATAAGGAAGGCTTCTTACGTTCAGAAACTTCTTTGATTCAAACTATAGGAAGGGCAGCAAGAAACTCTGAAAGTAAGGTTATAATGTATGGTGACAACATAACTAACTCTATGGAAAAAGCTATAGGAGAAACAAATAGAAGAAGAGAAATACAAATGGAGTATAATGAAAAACATAACATTACCCCTAAAACTGTAATGAAAGATATAAGAGAAATATTAGAAATTTCAACTGTAGCGGAAGAAACAGTTGAATATACTAGTGATGACAAAGATAGAGGAATAGATTTAACTTCTTATATTAACAAATTAGAAGAAGAAATGAAACAAGCTGCAAAAGACCTACAATTTGAAAGAGCTGCACAGCTTAGAGATGAAATTATTAAATTAAGAAAAGAAATTAAAAGTTAAAAAGGAGTAAATTATGAGAGATAAAATTTTTATAAAAGGAGCAAAAGTTCATAATTTAAAAAATGTTGATTTAGAAATACCAAGAGATAAATTTGTAGTTTTTACTGGCTTATCAGGTTCAGGTAAATCTTCTCTTGCTTTTGATACATTGTATGCAGAAGGTCAAAGAAGATATGTAGAATCTCTTTCAGCTTATGCAAGACAATTTTTAGGACAAATGAATAAACCAGAGGTTGAATATATAGAAGGACTATCTCCAGCTATATCTATCGACCAAAAGACCACAAGTAGAAATCCTCGTTCTACAGTAGGTACCGTCACAGAAATATATGATTATTTAAGATTATTATATGCAAGAGTAGGTACGCCACATTGTCCTAAATGTGGTAAAGAAATTACTCAACAAACTGTAGATCAAATAGTGGATAGAATTATGGGTTTGGAAGAAAGAACAAAACTTCAAATCCTGTCACCTATTGTTAGAGGAAAAAAGGGAGAACATGTGAAGATACTGGAGAACATCAAAAAGAATGGCTATGTAAGAGCTAGAATTGATGGAAATTTAGTAGATTTGGTTGAAGATGAGATTAAGCTTGAAAAAAATAAAAAACATACTATTGAGATTGTGATTGATAGGCTAGTAATTAAAAATGGAATAGAAGCTAGACTAAATGATTCTTTGGAAACAGCGCTAAAACTTGGAGAAGGGTTAGTGATTGTTAATATAATTGATGGTGAGGATATATTATTTAGCGAACATTTTGCCTGTGCAGATTGTGGTATAAGTATAGGGGAGTTATCTCCAAGAATGTTTTCATTTAATTCACCTTTTGGAAAATGTGATAGCTGTGATGGATTAGGAACGCTTATGGAGATAGATGAGAATTTAGTTATTCCTGATAGAAGTAAGAGTATCATGGATGGCGCTATTATAACTTTTGGAGAAGGCAGTTTAAAAGAAGATTCATGGACATTTTCTGTGCTAAAAGCATTATCAAAAGAATATAAATTTTCATTAGATACACCTATAGAAGAATTGCCAGAAGAAGTTGTAAATGTGTTATTATATGGAACAGAAGGACATAGAATTAAAGTAGAATACACTAAAGAGCTTAAAACAGGTGTTTATAATCATGCTTATGAAGGAGTTATAAACAATTTAAAAAGAAGATATTTTGAAACTAGTTCAGACTACATAAAAAGAGAAATAGAGCAATATATGAGCGATAATCCATGTCCAAAATGTAAGGGCGCAAGATTAAGCAAAGAGGCCTTGTCTGTTACTGTAGGGGAAAAAAATATACATGAATTTTCTTCTATGTCTATATTAGATGAAATATCATATTTAGATAACTTAAAACTTTCAGAAAAAAATATGATAATAGCTGCTCAAATATTAAAAGAAATAAGAAATAGATTAAATTTCTTAAAGGATGTAGGATTAGATTATTTAAATTTAACTCGTTCTGCTGGAACACTATCTGGAGGAGAAGCTCAAAGAATAAGACTTGCAACTCAAATTGGATCTAGTTTAATGGGCGTACTATATATACTAGATGAGCCAAGCATAGGACTTCATCAAAGAGATAATGATAAGTTGATTAAAACTTTAGAACATCTTAGAGATTTAGGTAATACTTTAGTGGTTGTTGAACATGATGAGGATACTATGAAAGCAGCAGATCATATTGTAGATATAGGTCCTAGAGCAGGTGAACATGGTGGCGAGATAATAGCTTCTGGTACCATTGAGGATATTATGAGCTGTGAAAATTCTATTACAGGACAATATTTAAGTGGTAAAAAGAAAGTAGAATTACCTAATGAATATAGAAAATCAGATGGAAGATTCATTAAAATTATAGGTGGTAAGCAAAATAATTTAAAAAATGTTTCTGTAGATTTTCCACTAGGTGTATTTACATCTGTAACTGGAGTTTCAGGTTCAGGTAAGAGTACTCTTGTAAATGAAATACTTTATAAAGGACTTAATAAGATAATAAATAATTCTAAAAAAATTCCAGGATTGCACAAGGAAATTTTAGGTCATGAGCAAATAGATAAGATAATTAACATTGACCAAAGTCCAATAGGAAGAACTCCTAGAAGTAATCCTGCTACTTATACTGGTGTTTTTGATTTAATAAGAGAAGTATTTGCAGTAACACCTGAAGCTAAAATGAGAGGATATAAGCCAGGACGTTTTAGTTTTAATGTAAAAGGTGGCAGATGTGAAGCTTGTAGAGGAGATGGAATAATTAAAATAGAAATGCAATTTTTATCTGATGTTTATGTACCTTGTGAAGTATGTAAAGGAAAAAGATACAATAGAGAAACATTAGAAGTTAAATATAAGGGTAAAAATATAGATGATGTTTTAGAAATGACAGTGGAAGAAGCACTAAAGTTTTTTGAAAACATTCCTAGGATATACACTAAGATGCAAACATTAATGGATGTTGGATTGGGGTATATTAAGTTAGGTCAGCCTTCTACTACCTTATCCGGTGGGGAAGCGCAAAGAATAAAATTAGCTTATGAGTTATCAAAAAGAAGTACAGGAAAAACTCTTTACATTTTAGATGAGCCTACTACAGGACTTCATATAGATGATGTTAATAAACTTATATCTATACTTCAAAGGTTAGTAGAAGGCGGGAATACAGTGGTAGTAATTGAGCATAATCTAGATGTAATTAAATGTTCAGATTATATTATTGACTTAGGTCCTGAAGGTGGAGATAAAGGTGGAACTATTTTGTGTACAGGAAATCCTATGGACATATGTAACTGTAATAAGTCTTACACAGGACAATATCTTAAAAAAATGATATAATTAATTGTGACTAGCACAGATTGCTAGTCACAATTCTATACTTTTGAAGGAGTTTAAAGTCTTATGGCAAATGTAAGTTTAATATTCAAAGTTGTAATCATCATAATAGTATATTGTATTATAGTTTATGCCCTTAAGATTATGTATAATGATATGAAAAATGAAGGGAAAAGAATGCCTAAAAAATCTAATGCAGTAAAATTTGGCCTTGAAATTATGGATAAGGGACAAAATTATGAACTTCAAGATGGGGGTGTAATACCAATAAATGATTATCTTACTATTGGAAGAAGTGAGGATAACATGGTTATTTTAAGTGATAGATATGTTTCTTCACATCATTTGAAAATATATATGAGAAATAATGAGTATATATTGGAAGATTTAGGGAGTACTAACGGTACCTTTGTAAATGATGTAAAAATAGCTAGTAAAGTAACCTTAAAAAGAGGAGACAGAATTAAAGTAGGCTCTTCTATATTTAAGGTTCTCCAATAGTAAGTTATGAAAGGAGAAAGGCATGAATAGCTTAAGAGAAGAAAAAAGAGTTTTAAGACTTACATACCTGTTAACTATTATACTTTTTGTTAATGTAACTCTTATTTCTCCTAATTATGATAAAGGATCATTGGTTATGGGTGGAGTAATGTGTGGTCTTTTAGCTTATTCACATTTTATAATAAAAAAGTTTTTTCCAGATGGAGATAAATATATATTATTATTTTCAAATGTATTAGCTGTAATTGGTATTGCTATGCTCTATAGATTAGATCTTCCTATATCTGGCGGGAGAATAATAGAAGAGGGTACAAGAACGTTTTTGGCAGCAAAGCAAATGATATCTTTTACCTTGGGAATAGCTACTTTTATTTTAACTGTAGTTATACTTCCAGATTTAAAAAGTTTTAGTAACTATAAATATTTTTATCTTATTGTAACACTTGTATTTATGTCTATGGGTACACTATTAGGTAGTGAGATAGGTGGAGCTAAAAACTGGGTGTTTATTGGTGGTTTTGGATTTCAACCGTCAGAGTTTGGAAAAATTACTCTTGTTGCGTATTTAGCTTCTTCGCTAAAAGATTATGGAGAGGCACCAAAATATATAAAGAATATTTTTATGAAGGAAAGTAACAAGGAGAATGTAACTCTTAATAACATATTAAGTTTATTAGAACCAGCATTAGTTGTTATGATATGTCTAGTTTTTATGCTACTTCAAACAGATTTGGGTTCAGCCTTAATCTTTTTTGGAATTTCTGTAACTATGTTATATATAGCTACTTCAAAGAAAAAATACGTAATAATTTCTTTAGGATTATTCGTGTTAGGGGCAATTGCAGGATATTTTTTATTTAGGCATGTTAAAGTTAGAGTAATGATATGGCAGGATCCTTGGAAATATGGATATGATGAAGGACTTCAATTAGTACAAGGATTAATTTCTATGGCAGAGGGTGGTATATTTGGAACAGGTTTAGGACTCGGATATCCTAAGTTCGTGCCAGTAGTAACTACAGATTTCATATTTTCTGCTATATGTGAAGAAATGGGGATGTTGATAGGAATAGCAATATTAATGCTATATTTTTTATTATTCTACAGATGTATGAGAGCAGCAATTTATGTTAAAGATAAATTTTCAAGACTTTTAGCAGTAGGATATAGTACAATGATAGCTTCTCAAGCATTGGTTATCGTTGGAGGAGTTACTGGAGCTATTCCACTTACAGGAATTACGCTTCCACTAGTGAGTTATGGGGGAACATCTTTATTAATAACATATTTTTCTCTTGGCATAATTCAAAAAATTTCAGAGGATGGAAACAATTATGAGTAGTAATAAGAATATATCAAAAAGCATTAAAACAGTTTTATTAGTTTTTCTGGTGTTTTTTATAGCTATCATATCTTATATAAATTATTTATATCTCTTTAAAAGTGATAAATTTATAGAAAGTGTTTTTAATAATAGACAACAAGCAGAACGAAATAAAGTTTTAAGAGGAACTATATTTGATAGAGATATGAATGCACTTACAAAAGGGGAAAAGACAGGTGAATTTGAACAAAGTAGAGAGTATGTAGGAGGGGAAAAATTTGCTCATGTATTAGGATATTATGATGTAGTCTATGGAATGAGTGGATTAGAAAAAAAATTTGATAAGGTGTTAAGCGGTAAGGAAAATAAACCTATAAAGGATTACTTTAATCTTAATTCCAATGAGACAAGAATTGGTGATAGTGTTGTAACTACATTAGATTCAAATCTTCAAAGAATTGCGTTTGATGCATTGGGAAATTACAAAGGCTCAGTGGTAGCCTTAGATCCAACTACAGGAGAAGTTTTAGCTATGGTTTCAAAACCTACTTTTGATCCTAATAATTTGGCTGAGCAATGGGATACTTTGTCAAAAGATAAGGAAACACCATTTTTAAATAGAGCCACAGCAGGACTATATCCACCAGGTTCTACTTTTAAAGCGGTAACTGCATTAGCAGCATTAGAACATATGTCTGGAGTTGAGAGCAGAACTTTTGAGGATAATGGTAAAATATATTTTAATGAAACTACTTCATTAGAAAATTATAATGGAAATGCTTTAGGAAATATAAATTTAGAACAGGCATTTACTTATTCAAGTAATGTAGTTTTTGGTACCCTTGCTATGGAAATGGGAAATGATGCATTAAAATCTACAGCGGAGAAATTCTATTTCAACAAAGAAATTCCATCAAGAACTTTGATATTAGAAGATAGTAAATTTCCTACTTATAAAAAACACGAGATGGGGAATATAGCACAAAGTGGAATAGGGCAAAGTGGAGTGTTAGCAAGCCCTATGCAAATGGCTTTAGTAGCAAGTACTATCGCAAATGATGGAGTGATGATGGAACCTAATATAGTAAAAGAAATTGTAAATTCACAAGGAAAGAGTATTTCTAAAATTGAACCTAAAGAAGTTGGGAATATCGTTTCTAATGAAAATGCAAATAAATTGAAAAAATACATGAGATCTGTTGTAACTCAAGGTACTGCACAAAATGCTAATTTATGGGGTGTACAGGTGAGTGGAAAAACTGGTACAGCTGACCATGATAGTGGAGATAAAACTCCTCATAGTTGGTTTATAGGTTTTGCACCTTATGAGAATCCTAAAATTGCATTTGCTATAATTTTAGAAGAAGGCGAAGGCTATGGAAGAAATGCAGCAGATGTAGCTAAAGATATTTTAAGTGCTTACTTTAATCAATAATATTTTTATAAAGAATTAAGTATATAATAGTATATAGATATGCTACTTCTAAATTTAATTTATACACTGATAAAATTGTGTTAACAAATTGTTTTAGCTTATATTTATGCAATTGAGAATTGACGATTGACAATGGACAATTGTGGATACTTCTCTTTATAAGAGAAGTTTTAAATTGATTTCTTTTCAGGTGACACAGTCACTTGTATTAAAAAAATTTATTAAAGAAATTAGTTTGATTAAAACTAATTTCCACCATAATCCTCAATTGTCCATTCTCAATTCTCCATTGTCAATTTTAAAAGGGGTGATGTTATGACGGGAAAAGCTCACATAAGTGTAGGAGCAAGCGTTTTTGTTTTCTTAAGTCAAAGATTGCCGGGGAAATATGTATTAATAAGTCTAGTGTTTTCGATATTAGGAGCATTGCTTCCTGATGCAGACCATCCTAAAAGCTTTTTCAATAAATATGTATTACCTTTTAGAAATAATGCTACAAAGGTGATATTTTATTGCTTTTTAGGTACGTTAGCATTGTACATAGATAGTTTTTATAAAAGTGACCCAATATTGAAGGTAATAGGCATAACCTTAATTCTCTTGGGATTATCCACTCATAGAACAGGTTTTACTCATAGTGTTTTTGGTATGCTAATTTTTACAGGAATTTTAGCAACTTTTTGTACCGCATATAATTTGGGAAAAACATATTACTATTTTTTAGCAACTTATGGATCTCACTTGATTTGTGATATGTGTACAAAACAAGGCATACCTGTTTTATATCCAATAAATAATAAAAAGTTTAAATTTCCATTAGCTTTTAGTACCAACTCTTTTAGAGGAAAGGTTACTGAAAATATAATTATATTATTGAGTATTATTTATGTATCTTTAAACTTACCTAAATTCTTTTAACTAAGACGTAGAGATAATTCAATTCACAATTCACGATTAAGGATATTTCTCAGAATAAGCTGAGAAATTTATAGTTGATTAGTTGTAGCGGCGAACAGTGTTTATCAGACAATTAGCAATTGCATTACTAGCCAAAAAAATATATTAAAGAAATTATTTTGTCTAAAAATAATGTATCCTTAATTGTGCATTGTGAACTATGCATTTTGCATTTTCTTAAAGAGGTGATAATATGTTCGACTTTCAATTCCATCTTAAAAATTTACCGAATAATCCTGGGGTATATTTAATGAAAAACTCTCTTGGAGAGATAATTTATGTTGGGAAAGCTAAAAATTTAAAGAATAGAGTAAGGCAATATTTTCAAAGTTCTAAAAATCATAGTGAAAAAGTTAAGGCTATGGTTAAACATATTGCAGAATTTGAATATATTGTTACAGATTCAGAAATAGAAGCTTTAATATTAGAGTGTAATTTAATTAAAAAATATAGCCCTAGGTATAATATTTTATTAAAAGATGATAAAAGTTTTCCATTAATTAAAATAACGGCAAATGAGGATTTCCCACGAGTTATTGTTACTAGAAATATGAGTAATGATGGCGCAAAATATTTTGGACCATATACTGATGCTACAGCAGTATATATAACTTATGATCTAATTAAAAAAGTTTTTCCCCTTAGAACTTGCAAAAGGATTATAAAAGAAGATGGAGTATCTTCAAGACCTTGCCTTAATTATCATATAAATCTTTGTAAGGCTCCTTGTGATAAGCTTATTTCTAAAGAGGAGTATAGAAAGATTGTAGATGATGTTATAGATTTATTAACGGGGAAAGATAAGGAAATTGTGAATAAGATAAAGGCAGAGATGGAAGATGCCTCAATGAATTTAGACTTTGAGAAGGCGGCTTCGCTTAGAGATAAGCTTTTAGCTATTGAAAAAATAAATGAAAAGCAAAAAATTATAAGTGTGCATTTTGAAAACGAGGATTTTATTGCTATATCACAGGATGAAAAAGATAGTTGTGTTCAGATTTTTTTCTTAAGAGATGGAAAGATTTTAGGAAGGGAACATTTCATATTAGATGATACAGGTAGTGAAGAACCAGGAGAGGTTATAGGTAATTTTATGAAAAGTTTCTATGGTGGAACTGCGTTTATTCCTAAACAGATTTATGTTTCTCATATTGAAGATAGTGAGGTATTAGAGGAATATCTTTCTATGAAAAAAGAATACAAGGTAAGCATTAAAGTACCAATTAAAGGGGAAAAGAAAAAAGTTCTAGATATGGTTCAAAAAAATGCAAGTCATGACTTAGAAATGTTTAAGATTAAACATAAAGCGGATAAAGAATTACAAAATATCGCATTAGCAGAATTGACAGATGTTCTAGGATTAGATGAATTACCTCAGAGAATTGAAGCCTATGATATTTCTAATATAATGGGAATGGATTCTGTTGGAACTATGGTAGTATTTCAAGATGGGAAACCGAAAAATAGTGACTATAGAAGATTTAAGATTAAAACTGTAAAAGGAGCCAATGATTATGAGTCTATGAGAGAAATATTGACTAGAAGATTTAATCATGGACTAGAGGAGATTAAAAAAATTAAAGAAAATGAGATTTCTTTAAGTGCGGGTAAATTTTCAGTATTTCCTGACCTTATCATGATGGATGGAGGAAGAGGCCAGGTGAATATAGCACTAGAGGTTCTAAAAGAATTAAATATTAATATCCCAGTTTGTGGAATGGTTAAAGATGATAAACATAGAACTAGGGGATTAATTTATGATAATGAAGAATTGCCTATAAGGATTAGTTCACAATGTATGCATTTAGTTACAAGAATACAAGATGAAGTACATAGATTTGCTATTACTTATCATAGATCTTTAAGAAATAAAACTACACTATACTCTATATTAGAGGATATACCTAGAATAGGGGAAAAGAGAAGAAAAGAATTACTTAAGAAGTTTGGAAGTGTAGAAAATATTAAAAATGCAAGTGATGAAGAATTATTATCAACACCTTCTATGGATATTAGAGCTGTTGAAAGTATAAAAGAATACTTTAGTAATCTTCAAGAAAATAACTAACAAGTATGCATGTTTATTTTAATTTAGACTTGCAAATATTATTAAATGATATTGCTTAATACAAAAAATCTTAGGCAACTTTAATTAGTTATTTTTAGATACTTTAAGAAAAATTAAGGAGTGATTAACTTGAAATGTGTAGTAGATGTTCATACTCATACAATTGCTAGTGGTCATGCTTATAGTACTTTACTTGAAAATATAAAAGAGGCTTCTAATAAAAGACTTAAAATTTTAGGAGTTTCAGATCATGCACCACAAATGCCAGGAGGACCACATTTATTTCATTTTGCTAATTTGGATGTAACTCCAAGAAAACTTTATGGTGTTAAAATTTTAAGAGGATGCGAAGCTAATATAATTGATTATGAAGGCAATATAGATATACCAGAAAGAATTGGAAATAAATTAGATTATATGATAGCAAGTTTACATGAGGTGTGTATAAAACCAGGAACAGTAGAAGAGAACACAAATGCCTTAGTTAAGGTTATGGATAATAAAAATGTAATGATTATAGGACATTCAGGAAATCCACGTTTCCCAATTGATGCAGAAAAAGTGGTGATGAGAGCAAAGGAAAAAGATATAATCATAGAACTTAATAACAGTTCACTTAATGGCTCAAGAAAAGGTAGTGATGAAAACTGCTATAAAATTGGAGAGCTTTGTAAAAAGCATGGGGTAAGAGTTATATTTGGTAGTGATGCTCATACTTGTTTCAATATAGGTGAATTTGATTCTGTGAAAAAGCTTGTAAGAGATATACAAATGCCCGATGAGCTAATAATGAATTACGATGAGAAAAAATTTATAAATTATTTACAGAAAAAAGGTAAAATTGTTTAATAGTTGTTGATTATATTATACTATATAAATTATACTATATATTGTGTGTAAATAATTTTTTTTGGAAGAGGTAGGAAATGAATCAAAACAAGGAATTGCTTATCGAATTAAAGAGTATATTAAAAGAAGAGAATATAGTATTAGATTCACCAATGAAAGATCATACATCTTTTAAATTAGGCGGACCAGCAGATATAATTGTATATCCAACTAATTATGAGGAAGTAAAAGAGATTATAAAACTATGTAATAAGCATAATGAAAGTTACTTTATATTAGGCAATGGCTCTAATCTACTTGTTAAAGATGGTGGAATAAGAGGAGTTGTTATAAAATTTTCCAAACTAGACAAAGTTGAAGTTGTAGAAAATAGAATAATTGCTCAAAGTGGTGTATTACTTTGCGATGTATCTGATGCAGCACTAGAGGCTTCATTAACGGGCCTTGAATTTGCTTGTGGAATTCCAGGAAGCATTGGAGGAGCAACTACAATGAATGCGGGAGCATATGATGGAGAAATGTCTAAGGTTATAGAGAGTGCACTGGTAATTGATAGAGAAGGAAATTTTAAAACTCTTTCAAAAGAAGAATTAGAACTTTCTTATAGAATGAGTGCAATAATCAAATATAATTATATTGTATTAGAAGTTACATTAAATCTAAAACCAGGGGTAAAGGATTTAATAAAAAATAGAATTGATGAATTGACATCAAGAAGAATACAGAGACAACCATTAGAATATGCATCAGCAGGAAGTACTTTTAAAAGGCCAGAAGGGTATTTTGCAGGAAAGCTTATACAAGATGCTGGACTTAAAGGATTAAATGTTGGAGATGCTGAAGTTTCAGAAAAACATTCAGGATTTATTATAAATAAAGGAAATGCAAGCGCTCAGCAGGTTTTAGAATTAATCACATTAGTTCAAAAAAATGTTTTTGAAAGTTTTTCAGTAGAATTGCACACAGAAGTAAGAATAGTCGGTGAAGATAAATAATAAAGTGGTGACTTTTGGTCGCCACTTTATTAAATTTAATAACAAACTTTTTATTTAGAATAATTTTAAAAAAGTAGTATAAAAAAATTTATACATTTTAAATTATTAGCATAATAAGAATTAAAAATGTAGTACTCACAAAAATTAAAGTAGATATGGTATAATACTATATGAAAAATATTATTATAATGTATAATGAGGGAATTATATATTAAATTTAGATATAATGAATAACAAGGATTATTTAGTGAAAATTTAATTTATATAATATTTTAATTTCATAATAAAAAGTTTTTTAGAAATTAAAAATTAAGAATAAGAAATTAAAAATTATGGCTAAAATTCCATGGTCAAGACCTTCAGAGTTTTTTAGAATAAATTCTATTTTAAGAAATTCAATAAGGATAGATTTTATCCCCAATTTGTAGACCTAACTATTAATCCTTAATTTTAAAATTTACTCTATTTTATAGAAAAGTTATTTTCCAGAGCATATTTAAAATTTTTATATGAAATTCCTATAATATATTAATAGAAAAAATATATATTAAAAATAAAGGATGGAGTTATATGAGATTTGTTATAGTTACAGGAATGTCAGGAGCAGGAAAGACTCAAGCTATAAGAAGTCTTGAAGATTTAGGATATTTTTGCGTTGATAATCTTCCGCCAACATTAATTCCTAAGTTTGCAGAGGCTTGTTACCAAACTGAAGGAAAGATAGATAAAATTGCTGTTGTTGTTGATATAAGAGGAAGAAAGTTTTTTGATGATTTATTTGATAGTTTACAGCATTTAAATGAAAGTGGATATAAATATGAAATATTATTTTTAGAAGCTACCGATGAAGTAATAGTTAAGAGATATAAAGAGTCAAGAAGAAAACACCCATTAGCACCTGAAGGTAGGGTAATTAATGGGATTACTATTGAAAAGAAAAAGTTAAAGGCTATTAGAGAAAAAGCTAACTATATTATAAACACAACTAAATTAAGTAACAAAGATTTAAATGAAGAAATAACTAATATTTTTGGTGAGCAGGGACAAATAGAAACTCAACTATTTATAAATGTTTTATCCTTTGGATTTAAATATGGAATACCAGTAGATTCAGATTTAGCATTTGATGTACGTTTTTTACCAAATCCATACTATATACCAGAACTAAAGCCTTATTCAGGCAATGATAGACCAGTAAGGGATTATGTTCTAAGTAAAGTAGAGACAGAACAATTTGTAGATAAACTAATAGATATGCTAGAGTTTCTATTACCTAATTATAAAAAAGAGGGAAAAAGGCAGCTTATCATTTCTATTGGATGCACAGGCGGAAGGCATAGATCTGTTGCCATTGCAAATAAAATACATGAAATTTTAAGTCATAGTGGATATAGTGTAACGGTTGATCATAGGGATGTAAATGAAGATATAAGTAGAGGTGCAGGGAAGCTATGAAGCTTAAATACTGGTTGAGGCCGGGCATAGGTATTAAGAGATGGATTGGTCAAATGTTATTTGGAATATTTATTTTCATATATGGTATTCTAGAGATTATAAATAGAAATTCTCTTGGAAGTAAATATATACTGTTTTTTATTGGAATAATCATAATAGGAGTAGTAATTACTTATAACGGATTTAAAGGCTACACTAAAAAGATGCTTTCTTTAGGAAGTTTAGATGTGGACAGTTTATCTTTTAATAAAAAAAGCTTAGGGGAATTAATATATGAAAAAAAAATATTAGTAAAAGGGCCTAAGATTGTAGTAATAGGTGGGGGCACAGGACTTTCCACTTTATTAAGTGGCTTGAAGAGATATACTAGTAATATTACGGCAATAGTTACAGTTGCAGATGATGGTGGTGGTTCAGGACTTCTACGAAAGGACTTAGGAATGCTTCCACCAGGAGATATAAGAAACTGCATAACTGCATTAGCTTATACAGAGCCGATTATGGAGGAATTGTTTCAATATAGATTTAAAGATGGAAGACTTGAAAATCAAAATTTTGGAAACCTATTTTTAGCAGCTATGGATGGAATATCAGATAATTTTCATGAAGCGGTTAAAAAAACTTGCTCTGTTTTAGCGGTAACTGGAAGAGTTATTCCCGTTACCCTAGAAAATATCACTCTTTCAGCACGGTTAAAAAATGAGTTTATTATTAAAGGTGAATCAAATATTCCTAAACAATGCATGAAGTTTAAAAGCAAAATAGATGAAGTCTACATTGAGCCTAGGGGTGCAAAGGCAGTACAAGATGCAATTGATGCCATATTAGAAGCAGATGCAGTTGTATTAGGGCCTGGAAGTCTCTATACTAGTATCATTCCTAATTTGTTAGTAGGTGGAATTAAAGATGCCATTCTCAAGACTAAAGCTATAAAGATATATATATCAAATATATTAACTCAACCAGGAGAAAGTGATAATTATAGTGTCCAGGATCACATTAGTGCTATTTATAAACATTCTTCAAAGGACATAGTGGACTATGTAATTGTAAACAATGAAGCTTTAAGTGAAGAAGATAAGCAAAAATGTTTAAATAAAAATCCTCAATTAGTAATGTTAGATGAAGAATATGATTCGGATCTAGTTGTTGAATATATTAAGAGTAATTTTATAAAGCTTAAAAATGGATATATAAAACATGATGAGGACAAATTAGCAGCAATCTTAGTAGAAACTGTTATGAGAAAGAAATTATTTTATGATGAGAAAAGAATCCTGGAATTCTTTTATTTATCACAGATGCTAAAAGAATTTAGAGAGGATAGGGAGAAAAATTAGTTATGTCGTTTTCACTAAAGGTAAAGAATGAAATATGCAGATATACTGACCTAAATAAAAAAGAAGCAATAGCTGAGCTTTCTGGAATAATGAAAGCTAGTGGAACTTTAGGACTTGGAGCTAATAAAGCAATGAGCTTTAAAGTTATTACTGAAAATCCAGCTATTGCTAGACTTATATTTAAACTATTAAAAGAGCATTTCAATATACATACAAAATTATTAGTAAAAAGAAGTAATTCATTAAAGAAAAATAACGTATATGTAGTTATGATAACAGAAGATATGAACGTTAAGGAATTATTATTGGAAGTAGGAGTTCTAACTAATGTGGAGTTCTTAGGATTGGACTATAGTATTCCTAAAAGAATAATAAGTGAAGAAAGCCATAAAAGAGCTTATATTAGAGGTGCTTTTTTAGGTGGAGGAAGTATTAGCAATCCTGAAAAAACCTATCATTTAGAATTCGTAACCCATAATTTAGATTATGCAAATGAGTTAAGTAATTTAATTAATAGTTATGGATTATCTTCTAAGGTGATTCAAAGAAAAAGTAGTTATGTTATTTACATTAAAGAGGGAGAACAAATTGTGGACCTATTAAATATTATAGGAGCTCATAGTTCTCTTTTAGAGCTTGAAAATATAAGAATAATGAAGGAAATGAGAAACAATGTAAATAGGCTTGTTAACTGTGAAACTGCTAATTTAAGTAAAACAGTAAATGCAGCAGTAAGACAAGTTGAGAGTATAAAAATGATTCAAAATGAGATTGGACTTAATAGATTACCAAAAAACTTAAGAGAAATTGCAGAGTTAAGACTAGAATATCCTGATGAATCTCTAAAGGAATTGGGCGGAATGTTAAATCCTCCAGTAGGTAAATCAGGTGTTAATCATAGACTTAGGAGAATTGAAAAGATAGCTGAAGAACTACGGAAGGAAGAGAGGTAAATCATGTCAAAGCACGAAGAGATTATAAAGTATATACTCTCATTAGATATAGGAACTAAAATTTCTGTAAGAGGTGTAAGTAGTGAACTAGGAGTTAGTGAAGGTACTGCTTATAGAGCTATTAAAGAGTGTGAGGCTATAGGCATTGTTAATACAATCTCAAGAGTTGGAACTGTTAGGGTTGAAAAGTTAGAGAAAAAGCATATAGATAAATTAACTTTTGGAGATATTGCTAATATTGTTGAAGGAACGATAATAGGTGGAGAAGATGGAATTGATAAGTCTTTAGATAGATTTGTAATTGGTGCAATGGAAGTTGAAACTATACCAAAATACATAAATCCAGGATCATTACTTATAGTGGGTAATAGAGAAGAAGCACAAAAACTTGCACTTGAAAATCACTGTGCAGTACTTATTACGGGAGGGTTTGAGTGTAGTGAAGAAATTATAAATTTAGCAGATGAAAAGCATCTTCCTCTTATTTCCTCTACTTATGATACCTTTACAGTAGCTAGTATGATTAATAGGGCAATTTTTGAAAATAATATTAAAAAAGATATTATTTTAGTAGAAGATATAATGGAAACTCATCCTTCTTATCTTACTACAAAAGATGATATTAAAAAATTGAAGGATCTAGTTATTGAAACTGAACATGAAAGGTATCCCGTTATTGATGAAGATAATAAAGTTGTTGGAATCGTTACCTTAGCAGATATTCCTAGCAATACAGATGATAGTGAATTAATAGAAAAAATTATGATAAAAGAACCTATAGTAGTTTCGCCTACTACTACATTAGCTTATGCAGCTCACATTATGGCGTGGGAAGGAATAAAACTTTGTCCTGTAGTTAATAAGAAGAAATTAGTAGGAGTTATATCCAGAGAAGATGTTATTAAAGCTATGCAAATAGCAGTAAGACAGCCTCATGTAGGAGAAACTATGGATGATTTAATAATAAAGAATTTTGAGTTTGAAGCTCAAAAGGATACTATGCATTTTTGGGGTGAAATAGTACCGGAGATGTTGGACTCTATAGGCACGGCATCATGGAACGTACTTAATATGATGCTTTCAACTATGGGAACTATGGCACTTAGACAAAATAGTAATGCAAATGTAGCAATAGATAGTTTTTCATCATATTTTACAAAACCTGTTCAAATGGGAAGAGTAATAGATGTTTATGCTGAAGTCTTAGATAGAGGAAGATATTATTCAAAAGTAGAAATATCTATGTATAATAGCCAAAAAGAATTAGTTGCAAAGTCAGTACTTTCGGCTAAGGTATTAAAAAAATAAACTTAAACTTAATATTAAAAGATATAAAATATTCTCATTAATACCCTAGGATAGTTTTAATTCTAGGATATTAATGAGAATATTTATTTTACATATAATTCAACATAAGCTTATAATAGATGTAGATGTCATACATTTAAATTTAATGTATATAGATAAACTACTTTTAAAATTAATATATAGTCAAATGTAACATTGAGGATTTCAATTTATAATTCACAATTTATGAAGTATTATATATGATTCAACAAAAATAACCTATATAAGGAGGGGACTATGTTTACTCACATCGTATTTTTCAAATTAAAAGAAACTACACAAAAGAATTTACAAAAAGCTAAGAATATTTTATTATCTATGGAGGGAAATATTCCAATGCTTAAGTACTTGGAAGTTGGAGTAGATGAACTTCACACAGAACGTTCCTATGATATAGTTTTAATTACTAGGTTTGATTCAGTAGATGATATGAATGCTTATAAAATACATCCTTATCATGTAGCACAAGTATTAGCACCATTAAAAGATATGATTGAATCTTCAAAAGCTGTAGATTATGCTCAGTAGTAAAAATCTTCGTAAAAAGGTTTTCAAATACTAAATAAAATTCATAATGTACAGTTCACAAGATGTAATTGCTAAAGAAACTAAAAATCAGTTTTTAAGGTTCTTAGTTTTGATGAAATTTGTTTTTAATTATAAAATGTGAACTGTATATTGAATTAAATCTCTTTTTTTATTCCTCTTTTTAAAGTGTTTTCATAATCTATAAATTCATAAATATCTTCTAAAAAATAATTACTGAATTGTTGTAGTTCATTTATTTTTAATTCTTCTATTGATTTATTATTTTCTTCACAGTACAATACTATTTCACCGATTACTTTATGTGCATCTCTAAAGGCCATTCCCTTAGATACTAAATAATCAGCAGCTTCTGTAGCATTTAAAAAGCCTTTTTTTATAGCCTCTTTCATAGCATCTTCATTAACTTCTAAGCTTCCTAACATGCCATTCATTACTTTAATACAACTTAAAACTGTATTTATAGCATCAAAGAAAACTTCTTTATCTTCTTGCATATCTTTATTATAAGCTAAAGGAATACCTTTCATAGTAGTTAATATAGACATTAAACTTCCATAAACTCTCCCAGTTTTTCCTTTTATAAGTTCTGCAGCATCAGGATTTTTCTTCTGAGGCATAATACTGCTGCCTGTTGCAAATTCATCATCTATTTGTATGAAGTTAAATTCTTTACTACTCCAGAGAATAAGTTCTTCACTTAATCTGCTTAAATGCATCATAATTATAGAAATGGAAGATATAAGTTCTATTACATAATCCCTATCACTTACTCCATCCATAAAGTTGTCTACTGGCTTTTTAAAACCTAATTCTTTACAAGTAAAAGCTCTATCTATTTCATAAGTAGTACCACCAAGTGCGCAACATCCTAGTGGACTTTCATCCAGTAAACTTATAGCATTTTCTATTCTAATTTTATCTCTAGAAAACATACTGTAATAAGCCATAAGATGATACTTAAAAGTTACCACCTGTGCTCTTTGGAGATGAGTATATCCGGGCATAATAAAATTATTTTTTTCCCCAACTTCTAATATAGTGTTTTTAAGATTTTCTACTTCATTTTTGATTTCTATAGCTTTCTTTTTTGCATATAATCTTAAATCCACCGCTACTTGATCATTTCTGCTTCTGCTAGTATGAAGCTTTTTACCAATATTGCCAATTCTATTTATTAAATTTACTTCAATAAAGCTATGTATGTCTTCGTAATTTCCTTCTAGTTTTAAAGCTCCACCTTCTATATCTTTTAAAATATCTTTAAGACCTTGTATTATTAAATTACCTTCTTCTTCTGATAAAATACTACACTTCATTAACATTTTTACATGGGCCATACTGCCAGTAATGTCTTCTTTGTACAATATGCTATCAAAGCTTAGGGAACTATTGAAGTCCTCCATAAGTTTACTTTCTTCTTTTTTGAATCGTCCGCCCCAAAGATTCATTAAATATCCCTACTTTCTAAAGTTTATATTTTTTTAAAGGCTTTAATCTTAGTTGGAAGAGAAAATAAATTTATAAATCCAGCTGAATCCATATGATTATATAATTCACTAGCACCAAAAGAAGATACTTTTTCATCATAAAGTGCATTTTCAGATTGTATTCCTGCTAAAATTATATTTCCTTTATAAAGCTTTAATTTAACGCTGCCAGTAACAGTTTCTTGAGTTTTATCAACAAAGCTATCTAAAGATTCTTTTAATGTATCAAACCATAGACCATTATATACAAGTTCGCCATATTTCTGGGATACTATATATTTAAAATGCATTGTATTTTTATCTAATGTTGCTTTCTCAAGAGCCTTATGAGCTTCATAAAGTATAGTTCCACCCGGTGTTTCATATATACCTCTTGATTTCATACCTACAAGTCTATTTTCTAATATATCCTTTATACCAATACCATTTTCTCCACCTAATTTATTCAATGTTGAAACTATTTCAACAGGAGATAATGTTTCATTATTTATTTTTGTAGGAATACCTTTTTCAAAATATACATCTACATAATCTGGATTATCTTTAGCACTTTCAGGTGAAACACACATGGTATACATATCAGATTTATGTTCATTTTTGATATCTTCTATATGACCACCTTCATGACTTATATGCCATATATTTTGATCTTCTGAATAAATTTTATCTTTAGTAACGGTTATCTCTATTCCTCTAGAATTTGCATAATCTATAGCATCCTCTCTTGAAGTAATATTCCATATTCTCCAAGGTGCAATAACTTGTATTGTTGGATCAAAGGCTGCTATGCCGGTTTCAAATCTTACTTGATCATTTCCTTTGCCTGTACACCCATGACAAATATATTTAGCATTTTCTTTATGTGCTATTTCTACTAATTTTTTTGACATTAACGGTCTAGCAAGTGCAGTACCTAATAAATAATCTTCTTCATAAACAGCGCCTGCTTTTAGTGCTTTAAATATATAATCTTCTACAAATTCATCGGTTACGTTCTCCACATATATTTTTTGCGCACCACTTTTAATTGCTTTTTCTTTAATTGATTCCATATTGTCGTTTTGACCAACATTTATACAGGCTGCTATAACATCTAAATCATAATTTTCCTTAAGCCATGTAATTATTATAGAGGTATCCAATCCTCCAGAATATGCTAGTACAACTTTATCCTTCATAATAATCAACTCCCTTATTTTATAAATTAAAAATCATTATACAGAAGAATTTATAATTATGCAACATTTCTTTAAAAATATTCATAAATTAATATTTTATTAATTTATAAAAAAATCAGTTAGATTAGATAAAATCAAGGATATATCATGTTTTATTTTAAAAAATAATTTTTGTATTATGTATATTAAAATAAATTTATGCATTAATATACAACTGAAATTGTATAACTAAGAATTTTTGAATTCCCCATAAATAAAAGTCGTGAAATCTATTTTTATGAATTAAATATAAAATTTATGAATATTGTTATATAAGAAAGAGAAGAAGGAGAGGTTAAAGTGAAGAAAAAAATTCTTGCATTGGTTATGGCTACAGTAGTTACATTTTCTTTATTGGGCTGTGGAAAATCGAAAGACAAAGAGAAAGAAAATACAGGAAAACCAGAAACAACACAATCAGAGGGAAAGAGTGATGAGGAAAAGAAAAAACAAGGATGGAAAAAATATAATGACATGGGTATAGAATTTAAAATGGCAGATTTATGGAAAGACTATGATGAAAATATTTTATTAGGAGGGTTAGGTGATCCAGAAGATCCTAATGAGCCTATATATGGAGGCCTAAGATATAGCTTTTTATCCAATGAACTTATAGAACAATATAAAACTGTCAGCGAAACAGAAAAAGATCCTAAAGAAAAAAACAACAAAATAAAAGAAATATTTAGTAAAGCAACACCTTTATTTGACGTAATAGTTTATAAAGAAGACAAAATACCAACAGAAGAAAAGCTTGCAGAGGAGACAGGTAAAAAGAATAATGATAAAATAGCAGCTCATGATGGATTAGTTTTCTATATGTGTTATGAGGATTTTAATGATAGTGAATTATCTGAAGGAGGAAAAAAAGCTTATAAAGAGCTTTATGACGATATTAAAAACATTAAAGAATCTCTTAAAACCTTCAAACCAATAACTCCTCAAGAAGCTATTACTGCTCTAAATAAAATAGAATTTAAGCTTAAAGATTTAGATGGAAAAGAAATCGATAGTAAAGAACTATTTAAAGATAATAAAATTACGATGGTAAATATTTGGGCCACATTTTGTGGACCATGTATAAATGAAATGCCAGATCTTCAGGCACTATTTGAAGAAGTTAAAGAGAGCGGTGGTAGTGTAATTGGAATAATAGGGGATACCCCAGATGAAGACAATGAAATTGCTGCTAAGAAAATAATAGAAACAAAAGGTGTTAAATTTGTAAATTTAGTTCCAGACGATAAATTCAAAAAAGAAGTTATAAGTTCAATAGCAGGATACCCTACATCTTTCTTTGTGGATAGCGAAGGTAAAATTGTTGGTGAAGTTGTAACAGGATCAAGAAGTAAAGAAGATTATAAAGAAATATTGAACAAAGCAATTGAAAATTTAAAGTAAGGAAAATAGCGTATACTTCATAATTGAGATAGGAATTAATTTTATAAATTAATTCCTATCTTCAATGTAGATAATAAATTCATCACACCGTATGAATCAAATACTTACTCTAATAAAAAAATATATATACAATACGCTAATAATATATAACTAGTAAAAAGAGATACAATTACTTATGTACATAATTATAATTGGATTCAATATTTTTTAATTCTCTTTTTAATAATCTATGACTTAAAATGAATATAACTGGAAATATAATTGAAAATGTATATATTTTAATTTCAAAAAGAAATCCTAATAATCTACAAATTATAAGTAAAAATGATTCAGAATAGGAGATCCTATTCTGAATTTTTAAGAGTTTATTTTTTCTTCTTTTGTGGCTTCAATTTTAAAAGACTCATTGTAAAATGAAATTGAACTAAAAAAATCCATAGTGGATTATTCTGTGTTATGATTTAATCGCGAAACAAAATCTAAACAGGAGATAATCACTATGGATCAGATAAATAATAACACAGAATCACATAAAAATAAACATTTAAATTTTGAAGAACGTATGACTATTCAATTTCGTCTCAAAGATGGATTTTCAGCATATAAGATAGCTAAAGAGTTAAATCGTCCTATAAATACTATTCTTAATGAAATTCGTCGTGGTACTACTACCCAGATTAAGCAAGGGAAAAAAGTTGAAGTTTATCTTGCTGATACTGGTGAAGCAATTTATCTTAAGAACCGTCAGAACTCTCATCGTCTATATAAGCGTCTTGAATGTAGTACATTCATAAACTATGTTACGGATAAGATTATAAACAGTTCATGGTCTACTGATGCATGTTTTGGCAATACTCTTAAAACAGCTGAATTTGATCGCTCTGAAATGGTCTGCACAAAAACTCTCTATAACTATATTGATCTTGGTCTTTTAAAGGTTAAGAACTCAGATTTAACATTAAAACTAAGACGCGATACAAAGCTATCTAAAGTTCGTAAGAACAAGAAAAAGTTTGGCAAAAGCATTGAGGGACGTCCTGATTCCATTAATAACAGAGAAGAATTCGGTCATTGGGAAATAGATACTGTAATTGGTGAAAAAACTAATGATGACTGCGTTCTATTAACCATTCTTGAACGTAAGACTAGGAATGCTCTTGTACGTAAAATTCCTTCTAAAACAGCTGAAGCTGTTATGAATGAACTTACGAGTATTCGTCAGCTGTTTGGTGATAAATTTAGTCAAGTTTTCAAAACTATAACTGGTGATAATGGCTCTGAATTTGCAGAACTATCATCTCTTGAAACTGATACAGAGACTATGGTGTATTATACCCATCCATATTCATCCTTTGAAAAAGGAACCAATGAAAGGCATAATGGGTTGATACGCCGATTCATCCCAAAAGGTAAGCGTATGTATGGCTATACTTCTGACAACATTGCTTTTATAGAAGACTGGATGAATACGCTTCCTCGAAAAATACTAAGTTATAAAACCCCAGAAGAACTTTTTGAGGAAGAACTGGATATAATATACACTCTTTAAAAAATATGTGGAAAATTAAGTCATAATAAAAATAGTTCAATTTGTTATTGCAATTTATTATTGAATTTTTTCTATCGAACTCACGTTATGTTAGCTAGGGATAATATTGTTAATATCATTATAGAAATTCATAAAAACTTTGAAAAATTAGTTTGTATACAAAATATAAACTAATTTTTCAAAATTCTTATAGGGATATCGGTTTGCGCTTAAGAATATAATTAACAAACTGATATTTAGATAAGTTAGTATAAATATCAACTTCAAAATATCAAAAAATCATAATATAATCATTTTAAGCCTATATATTTATTTTAAATTATAGACTTAATTATTTAAATTATTTTGGATATGATTTATTATTAAGATATATATATAATATGTTAAAACAAATAACGAGCAATAGTTTAAAGGTAACTGAGTAGTTCTTAAGTATAAATAATACTATAGATACTATTAATAAAATTTAAAATACTATTGCACGAACTAATTTTTTTTAGTGAAAGATTTTGAATCTTCTTCAATACACATAAATTTTTCTTTTGCTCCTTTACTATTTATAATTTTGTAATTATTATAGGTAAAAATATTGCAATAGCATTATTCCCAGCATGAATTAGTGCTGTTACTTTAATAGGACTGCTATTCTTTTTTTCATATAATAAATATGAATAAGCGAATATAATTCCTACAGCAAATGCACTGATTGCATAATATGGATTGTATATTGCATGAAATAATCCAAAACATAAAGTTGATATAAGAAGTTTGACTATTGGATAATTAAATTTTTTTATATTACTAAATATATAAAAAATAAAGCTTTGAAATAGTATAGTCTCTGTCCAAGGTGATATAATAAGTGGAAATATTAAACCAGTTATTGACATTTCTATAGTGCCATATGAAGCGCTAGGACTTACATTTGTAATCTTTAAAAATATACTAGCAAGAAGAATATTTAAAATATATGTAATTATTGTCATAAGAATAATAAATGCTATTACATTTAGTTTGTTGAAAAAGTTATTTATTTTTTTAAATATGTTCATCTTAATCATCCTGTTCTTTTAACTTCTTTATCTTTTATTTTATATTAATATTGTTTATATATTGTTTATTGAATTATATTTTTTGAGCTTCATTAGAATATAGAACAAATTCAGATAGTCTAAATTCAGTTGATAGAGAGTATTTTTTTATGATAAAAATTGCGTTATAAATATCGAAAGCTGACATAAATGAATTATAAAATACTATAAGCCATAACAATGGTTTGTATATGTAAAAAATAAATAGAAAAAGACCTAATAAAATAGTTAAAATAAGAAATGGCCCAAACAAGTATAAAAGAAGAGAAAAATATTTATAAGTTCCATCTACATTCATATAAAAGACTAATTTATTTGGAATAAATCCAATATGGGTTTTCCCTCTATATTTTGCTAAAATCGTACCTATAACAAAATGAATCCCTTCATGAATAATTAAAATACCAACAGCGCAAAGAACTCTCTGAAAAAATGATATTTCATTTAAATTTACACCTGCCTTTATGATTAATAACTCTGTTATATGGTATAACAATAGGATAGAAATTATTATTTTAGCTTTAGAGTAATTGATTTCAATCGGCTTCCAATTCATATTTAAACACTCCATTTTTGCTTTTATTTTAAGGGCAAAACTCATCATTAACAGTTTTGCCCTTAAGATTTTAATTTAGTAATTATTTAATCAACATAATTATTTTACCAGCCAGGATTACCATCATATTTTACAGTATATTTTTCTCCGTGTCTTGTAACTGTTCTCTCATATGGAGTATGAGCTAGCTTATTTACAGCAGCCTTTACACCATCATAAATAAGTCCACCAACAATTGCTCCGCCAACAGTACTTACTATGTCACCACCATTAACTTGTTCCATTTCATTCATATTTAATTCTTTTAACATATTTAATTCCCCCTTTAGATGATTATAAAACATTATTTTTCAAATAGCTACTTGATATTACAAATTATAACATAAAAAACTTCAATTAACATATTCATTTAGGATTAAAAAAGTAACAATTAGGATATAGGATATTTTAAAATGATGTAAAGAAATAATTGATAACAGCCTATGTATACTACAATTGTAACGATTTTATGATAATAATATATATTTTTATGTATACGTTTAAGATAAAATATAAAACCTTTAAGATGTTTCTGCCCTTTCTTTTTTAATTTTCTATATAATATCACTATAAAAATAAGTAAATATTATATAAATTATGGAGGTATAAATGAAGAATATTTTTAAAAGATATGTATGTATTAAACAGCATGATTTAAAAGATTGTGGTGCGGCGTGTATTGCTACAATATCCAAACAATATGGATTAAAAATTCCCATATCTAAAATTAGAGAAACTGCAGGGACGGATAAGCAAGGTACTAGTGTATTGGGGATTATTAAGGTAGCAGAACAACTTGGATTTACAGCTAAAGGGGTTAAGGCTAATAAACCTGAGGATATATTTAGTGAAATTACGCTGCCAGCTATAGCTCATGTGGTAGTTCATGGGGGACTACTTCATTATGTAGTTATACATAGGATAGATGAAAAAGAAATATTAATAGCAGACCCAGGTGAGGGAATTGTTAAATATAGTCCAGAAGATTTCTTTAAAATATGGACTGGTATTTTAATTATTATGACTCCAACGGAGAAATTTAAAAAAGGAGATGACACTAAAGGACTGTTTAGTAGATTTATACATATATTAAAGCCACAAAAAAGGCTTATGATGAATATATTTTTCTCTTCTATTGTTCTTACATTGTTAGGGATATTAGGGTCTTTCTATTTTAAATTTTTAGTAGATGACATACTTACCTATGGCATTGAAAAAACTTTACATATAATTTCTATTGGAATGATAATATTAAGTATTTTTAAAATTGTACTAAATGGATTTAGAAGTCATTTATTGCTATATTTAAGTCAAAATATAGATATTCCCTTGATGCTTGGATATTATAGTCATGTTATTCAACTTCCAATGAACTTTTTTGGTACAAGGGAAGTAGGAGAAATTATATCTAGATTTAATGATGCGTTTCATATAAGGGATGCTATTTCAGGGGTAACTTTAACCATAATGATAGACACATTTATGGTTATTATAGGTGGAGGAATATTGTATAGCCAAAATTCCACTTTATTTGGATTAACAATAATTCCACTAATTTTGTATGGGATTATCGTATGGGCCTTTAATAATAACCTAGAAAAGATAAATAGAGAAACCATGGAGAATAATGCTAAGTTGACTTCTTATTTAGTAGAATCGATAAATGGTATAGAGACAGTGAAAGCTTTTAATGCAGAGAGACAAGTAAATTTAGAAACAGAAAAAAGGTTTGTAAAACTTTTAAAGAAGGTTTTCAAAAACGGATGGATAAATAATTTACAGGGTTCTCTGAAAAGTGGAGTAAGGGCTGTATTTGGAGTAGTAATATTGTGGATAGGTACTTATAAAGTTATGAAGGGGCAGCTGTCTATAGGAGAATTATTAACATTTAATTCTTTATTGGCATATTTTTTAGATCCTATTGAAAATTTAATAAATCTTCAGCCACAACTTCAAACAGCAAAGGTAGCGGCGGAAAGATTAGGAGAAATATTAGATTTAGAATTAGAAAAAAGTAAAAATGAAAGTAGAAAAATTAATCCTTCGTCATTAAAAGGGAGTATAGAGCTTAAAAATATATCTTTTAGATATGGAACAAGACAATTAATTTTAGAAGATTTCACTCTAAATATAAATTCAGGAGAAAAAATAGCTTTAGTAGGAGAAAGTGGCTCAGGAAAAACTACTCTAATAAAGATATTAATGAATTTTTATCAATGTGAAAAAGGAGAAGTTTTAATAAATGGGTACAACATTAAAGATATAAATATAGAAACTTTAAGAGAAAAGATAGCATATATATCTCAAGATATATTTTTATTTAAGGGAACTATTAGGGAAAATTTATGTTTTGGTAATGAAAGTTTAGATTTCGAAACAATAGTAGATGCATGTAAAAGGGCTAAAGCTCATGGCTTTATAAATGATATGCCATTAAGATATGAGACAATGATAGAAGAGAATGGGGATAATCTATCTGGAGGACAAAAGCAAAGAATAGCTATAGCAAGAGCCATTTTGAGAAAGCCAGATATTCTTATAATGGATGAGGCAACAAGCAGCTTAGATTCTATTACTGAGAAGGCGATAGAAAAAACAATGTATGAGTTTAGTCAAAATATTACTACTATAATTATAGCTCATAGATTAAGCACTATAATGAGATGCGATAAAATATATGTTATGAATAAGGGCAAAGTTATTGAAGATGGTTCACATGACGAATTGATGAAAAAAAATGGATATTATTATTCACTTTGGAAAGATCAGCTTCCTAGTAATATCTCTTATGAGGAAGTAGCAACAACAGAAATTAAAGGAGTGAGTAGTTAATGAAAAATGTAATTCAAAATATAGAAGAAATTACAGATAGTCGAGAACTTTTAGAATCTAAGCCACATCCATTTACTATTAGTTTTGCTTATATATTAGTAACTATATTAGTGGTTGCTTTGATATGGTCATATTTTGGAGAAATAGATGTAGTAGTTAAATCAAATGGTGTAGTTCGACCTAATGAACAAGAAAATAGAATTGTAAATAAGGTATATGGGAAAATCGAAAGTATAAATATAGAAGATGGTAAGAAAGTGAAAAAAGGAGATGTTTTATATACTATAGAATATGCAAATTTTAATGTAGAACAAAAAGCCATGTATAATGAATTAAAAGAACTAAATAAGGAAAATGATAATCTAAAAAAATTTCGAAAAAGCATCATAGATAATAAAAATTATTTTAATGATGGCATTGAGAATGAAAAGGATTATTATCGCAAGTTTTTAAAATATCAGATAGATTATAAAAAGTTAAATCTTGAAAATAAGCAAGAAGAAATTAAATTTAGTCAAGATAAAAAAGATAAATTATTGAATAAAAAAGCCATTGGAGAACGACTTAATAATACTCAGAAGGATATAGATAATTTAAAATCTCTTGAAAAAGCTATTAAAGAAAATAAAAAGTCTCTTTCAAGTAAGAGCAATTTATTTAATAATAAATTTGTTGATTATAAAACTAGTATTGATAAATTTGAGAACATGATAATTCAAAAAAGATTAGTATTAGAAAGTGTTATGGATAAAGAAAAACAAACATTAATAAATAATGAAAAAGAATTAGAAGATTTAAACTTAAAATTAAATAATGCAAAATTAGATTTAGAAAAATTTAAAAATGATTATATGTCAAACATAGTGGCATCTATCGAAAATAATGAAAAAAACATTGAAGATATACAGTATTCTATAAAATCCACTGATAATAAAATAGATGAATTAAAAGATGAGGTAAGATACCTTAAATTGTTAAAAGATTCAATAAAAGAAAATAGAAATTTATTTAGTAAAAGTGATGTTAAAAAGGAAAGCATATATTATAGAAAATATAAAGATTATCAATATAACATGGAAAAGTTACAAAATAATGTAACAAGTAGCAGCAAAATTTATGATGAAAAGACTTTAGAAAATGCAATGCTAGATATAGAAAAGTATAGAAATGAGTATTTAGTAAGCTTAAATAAAAGTATTAATGAAATAAAGATAGAATTGGAGAATTTATCAGAATCTTCATCAAAAAAAGCAGTATTAGAAGAAGTGATAAATAACTTGAAAGTTCTAGAACAGTCTATTAAACAAGATAAAAATTTATTTCCTTCAAGTAATGGAGAGTATTATAATCAATTTTTAAATTATGATTTGGATATGAAAAAACTTAAAAACAAAGTTGAACAAATAAAAAATGGAGATGGTGGCAAAGAAACTGAAAATGCTAATATAGCAATGGAAAAATATAAAAATGAATTTCTATTAAGTTTAGATGATAATATTAATAAAAATCAAACTACATTAAAAGAGCTAGAAGTTAAATTATCTCAAGATGAAAATAAAGTGGACAATTTAAGAAAAACTAATAGCAATCTTATAACTTTACAAAAATCTATAGAAGAAAATAAAAATAAATTTTCAAAAAGTGATAAAGAATATTATAATAAATTTTCAGTATATATATCTAATATAGATAAGCTCAAAAATGATATTAGCGAATGTGAGAATTCGATAAACAATACTCAAATAAAACAAAAAAATTCAATATCAAATATACAAAAAGAGTTAAAAAGTGCAGAGCTTATGTTAAAAGAGGAAAAACTAAATTTATTAAAGTATGATAATGAATTTTCCTTAAATATAAATGTAGAAATAGACAATAATGTTAAAATGTTATCAAAATTACAAATAGATTTAGAACAGAATATTGAAGATTCTAAAATGGAACAAATTAACGATGAATATTCTAAAAATATGTTAAATAAGTATCAAACCGATATATTAATCGATATTGATAATAATATTAAAAGTGATGAAATAAAGATAAAAGAGTTAGAAAAAAATCTAAAAGCTATAAATATAAATATTGATGATTGTATAGTTAAGGCTCCTATGGATGGGGTAATTAATATGATTAAAGACATAACTATTCAAGAACTACTTCAAAATGGCACAGAAGTTGCAACTATTATTCCTGATAGTTCTTTAAGATATAAAGTTCAGCTATATGTCTCAAACAAAGATATTGCAGATATAAAAGTTGGTGATGAAGTAAAATATCATTTTGAGGCTATTCCATATAAAGAATACGGGGAATGTTTAGGAACAATTTCTAAAATAAGTGCAGATGCAAGAATAGATCAGCAATCAGGAATTAGTTATTATGCTGTGGAGACATATGTAGAAAATAAACCCTTATATAGTTATAAAGGAGATAAAGCAGAAATTAAATTAGGTATGTCTTGCGAAGCTCAAATAATTACAAAGCAAAAGAAAATTTTACATTATCTTCTTGAAAAATTAAATTTAAAAAAATAAATTTTGTATTAGGTATATAAAATAACTAATCAAAACTATATAAGCACTACAGTAAAAAATAACTAATATTGATTAGTTATTTTTTACTATTATTAAGTATAAGTGAAGAAATATTTATAAATTTTTTTCACTTAAATAGATATTGACAAAAATAGGCATACAATATAATATAAATATGTATATTTTTATATATTATTGTAAAAATATATAATTTTACATAATTATAATTTATTTAATATTATTATGTAAATATAACTATTTTTTACACAAGGTGGGGTAATATGCTTAATGTTGTAATCTGTGAAGATAATTCAAAGCAGAGGAAACAGATTAAAGATACTATTGAAAATAGTATAGTTAGTAATTCATTGAATTTAAATATTGCATTATGTACTGATAATCCTAAGAATGTTTTGAATTATTTACAGGAAAATAAGAATAATGTAGGGATATATTTCCTTGATATAGATTTAAATTCTAATATTAATGGACTTATGTTGGCAAAAAATATTAGAAAATATGATCCGAATGGATATATTATTTTCATAACAGTTCATTCAGAGCTTTCATATATGACTTTCGAGTATAAAGTAGAAGCTATGGGGTTTATTCCTAAGGATGATATATTATTATTAAATAATAAAGTAAGAGATAATTTATTAATAGCTTATAATAAATATAATAATAAAATAGAAAATGATGATGAAAATAAAAATGATTTCATAATCATTGAAACTGCTTATCATAAGATTAATATTAAATTTGAAAATATTTTATTTTTTGAAACTATTTCTTCTACTCA
Source organism: Clostridium argentinense CDC 2741 (assembly GCF_000816675.1). GTDB lineage: Bacteria > Bacillota > Clostridia > Clostridiales > Clostridiaceae > Clostridium_J > Clostridium_J argentinense. Next base: position 658,773 of record NZ_AYSO01000020.1, read on the forward strand.
TAAAATTAGAGTTCATACATTTAAAAGGCAAATAGAATTTTACAGCAGTATAAAAGAGTTAAAAGATAAATTAAATGATGATTTTTATCATAGCCATAGAAGTTATTTAGTAAATATAAAGAATATAAAAGAAATTGATAAAAAAAGATTACTTATACGTATGAAAAATGATGAAGAATGTTATGTGTCTATAAGGCGTCTAAAAGGACTGGTGCAAAAATGGTCCATATAAGCAATAATATCATTACCTCTTTAATTTTATTAGCAAGCCTTTTTATTATTATCCACAACTTAAAAAGCAACAAATTCACTAATAAAAAAGTAGTATTTTTCACGCTGATAAACATATTTATAAATATTTTCAGATTATATTCTCAAAATGTTTTAACATTACCTTTTTCAGTAATTTTTATATTTACCCTTTTATTTTATATAAGTAAAACAACTAATGATTCAACTGTTTTAACCAGCACATTATTTATCTCATCCATGAGTGAGATTACTTTGGTATTTGTACTATTTAACATAGATTACTTATTATTTAAAGAAAATAAGTTGATGATAATGACTGCCTACATAATGATTTTATTTTTTGTCTGCGTGGTTACTAAAGGTATTTATTCAATTTCTGTTAGAAGAAACGTTAAGATGGTGGAAATAATATCCTTTATTAACAATATTGTTATATTGATATATGTAGGTTTAGCATTGCTCTCAATTCATATAAATAGAGAAGTTTACAAATATTATTTTGTAGACACTGATAAGGATATCATTAAAATAAACATAATTTTAACACTTATTTATTTTATGTTAGGATTTATAAAAATTTATTATAATAAGAAAAATATTAAGAAACAAATAACTTACAAACAAAATTCTAAAAATCTTGAAAATATTATGGAATATGCGAATGTAATGGAAAATATGATTGACGATAGCAGACGTTTTAGATATGATTACATAAATATTTTATCTACTATTAATGGATATATAGAGGACAAAGATATAGATGGATTAGAAGAATATTTTAGAGAAGAAATATTATGCGAAAGCTTAAAGGTAAGCTATAATAAGTCATTTAATCTTAAAAATATCAAAATCTCAGGGATAAAAGGACTTTTGTCTTCAAAAATTATTACTGCATTAGATTTAAATTTAAATGTACATATAGAAATTAATGAAATAATAGATAATATTTCTGTAGACATAATAGATATATGCAGGGTGCTAGGTATACTATTAGATAATGCTATTGAAGCAGCATCCTTTACTAAAAGTAAAAATTTAAATATAGCAATAATAAAAACAGATAATTTCATTATCTTTATTATATCAAACTCTTTTTCAGAAAAAATTCAGTCTGTTAGTAAATTGTATGATGAAGGATTTTCAACTAAGGGTAAAAATAGAGGAATTGGGCTTAATATAGTTAAGGATACTGTAGAAGATTATTCTAATATTCTATTAAATACAGAAATTAAAGATAACTTATTCAAACAAGAATTAGTAGTATGTAATGAAAATAAGAAAGCAGTTTAAACAGGGCAAGTTTATCTTAAACTTACTCTGTTTAATTATTTTATGCAATGTAAGAAAGATGTAAGAAATTTGTGCGTATTCAAAAATAACTAGTGGTTATTTTATTTTGTATCATACTATGTACTAATCACACTACGAGAAAAAACTATTTTATCATCTAATACAAAATATTGTCACATCTTTAAATAGATACTTTATTCCAAATGTCTTAGAAAATCAAAACTATTATATACTAGATAAAGCTATATACATTAATTTTTAATTTATTACATATATATTATTAGTTAACATTTAAAGGGAGAGGGGAATTTGAAAGATAAGATTTTAAAATATGGAATATTAATTGGTAGTATACTTCTTATAGTGTTAGGTTCAATGAGAGGAGAGCATAGAACTGTACTTAAAAAAGCTGTTAATATTTGTTTGGAGTGTATAGGAATTGGGTAAGAGTAATAAGTTAAGACATCCTGTACAGTTTCTTTTTACTATTGCTACCAATGGATATTTTAAAGGATTTTTAGAAGGTAATATATATAAAGGAAGTAGTAAGAGTATTTGTGTTCCAGGACTAAATTGTTATTCTTGTCCAGGTGCATTAGGTGCTTGTCCTATAGGTTCTATGCAGGCCGTTATAGGAAGTATAAGATATGATTTTTCATTATACATTCTAGGAATTATAAGTGCTTTTGGTATTCTATTAGGAAGATTTATTTGTGGATGGCTTTGTCCTTTTGGAATGGTCCAAGATTTACTTCATAAAATACCGTTTTTAAAATACAAAGTTCCTAAAAAAATTAATAATATTTTTAAATATTTAAAATATGTAATTTTAATTGTTTTTGTCATATTGCTGCCATTTTTATTTCAAGATGAATTAGGAATAAGTGACCCATTTTTCTGTAAATATATTTGTCCATCAGGCACATTAATGGGAGGAATTCCATTAGTTTTAACAAATGAAAGTTTAAAAAGTGCTATAGGATTTTTATTTGCATGGAAGATGGCAATATTAATAATTGTAATTTTAACATCAATTATAATATTTAGACCATTTTGTAGATATATTTGTCCCCTAGGAGCTTTTTACTCACTTATGAATCCTATAAGTTTTTATAAGCTTAAAATAAAAGAGGACAAGTGTACCAGATGTGGAGTATGTACAAAATCTTGTAAACTTAATATAGAAGTATATAAAAAGCCTAATACTGGAGAATGTATAAGATGTGGTGATTGCGTAAAAGCTTGTCCGAGAAAAGCAATAAAAAGTGGTATGTCATATAGGGATACAATGTGAAAACTTAATATATACTCTGGGAAATAAGTTCTCTATAAAAATAGCTTAAATCATTAGAAATTAAGGATTAATAATGAAGAATGAAGAATTCAGGAAAAAATTCACTAAAGGTGAATTTCTTAAAATAAAATTTATTTTTAAAAAACTCCAAAGGCTTTAGCAGTGGAGTTTTAACCGTAATTCTTCATCTTTCATCCTTAATTTTTAATTCATAGAAAAGAATTTTTGTTATGGAAATTGAAATCATATATAAATTAAATTTTTATTGTGGAACCATATAATAAATTAAGTGAAGTTGTAATATTAATTATATAATTCTAAGCTGTTGGATAAAGTTCAACAGCTATTTTTGTGAATTTAGATAGGAAAATGTGAAAGAAATTAATCTTTGAAATCTTTTATAAAAATTGACTTTATCACTTCAAGGAAAAGCGAACTTAAAACTTTAATTGAATATATAATTGTAAAATTTTACATATTTAAAATTCTTACCAATTCTGTTAAGATATAAAAGTAATAAAATAAATCTAAAGAGGGATTATATGGATAATAGCACGTTTTATTTCATATTATTATTATTTTATGCTACATTAGCACTTGTTTTTATAGTTTTCAATATAAATCATCATAAAAAATATATTAATCTTATGTCTATTAGTCATATATTTGGAATACTTACTACTATTTTTACTTTTTATGCTTTTAATAATTCATGGATTTTAAATAATATTTCTGTTTTATGCTTTTTATTTGGAAACTTTGCAGCTATTTTAGCACTAAATAATTTTTTAAATAATGATATATCAAAAAAGATTAAATATGGAGCATTATTATTAATAATTATAGATATTTTATCATTAAATTTTTTTCATCCATTAAGTGTATTCCTACACAAAATAGTATTAATGCTTATTTACATATATTTTGGAATTAAAATAATAAAAGAAAAGGATGATTCTTTTAATACATATTGTTTCGGAATTTCTAGTATAATTTTCCCAATTATACAAATGATTTTTGGGGTTTCGTGGGTTTTTATACTAGAAAAACATTATTATATTGATATAGTAGCATATATTCTTCAAACTCTTGCTTTTTCACTATGTATGATTTTATTAACTTTAGCTGAAGAAGAGAGAGCCTATAACAATAAAGTGCAGCGATTACAAGAAGAAGTTAACTCAACTCAAAAACGTATTCAAGAAATTTATGAATTAGATAAATTGAAGACTGAATTTATAGCAAATATTTCTCATGAGTTAAGAACACCAATTAATATTTTATTTAGTAGTGTACAGCTCTTAGAATTAAATTATCATAAGGAACATAATAAGGAAAATGATAAAAACTTAGTTTATTTAACTAATATGAAGAACAACTGTTATAGATTAATTAAACTTACTAATAATTTAATTGATATGAGTAAGATAGAGGCTGGGTTTTTAGATATTAAACTTAGAAATTATAATATAGTGAGTATAATCGAAGATATAACAATGTCTATAGTAGATTTTGCTGGTGATAAGGATATTCACGTTGAGTTTGATACCGAATTTGAAGAAAAAATTATAGCTTGCGACATAGAAATTATGGAGAGAATAATGCTAAATTTATTATCTAATTCCATTAAATTTACTAAAAATGGTGGGAAAATAGAAGTTTACATTAGCGAAGATAAAAATAATATAATAATATCTGTTAAAGACAATGGAATAGGAATTCCTAAGCACATGCATGATAAGATTTATAATAGGTTTACTCAAGTAACAGATACTTTTACTAGAGTGAACGAAGGAAGTGGAATAGGGCTTTCACTAGTAAAATCTTTAGTAGAAATGCATAATGGAAAAATAAAATTAGAAAGTGAACATAATAAGGGATGTAAGTTTAAAATATTACTTCCTAAAACCGTTATTGAAAATGAAGAATTCATCAGTAGTGAAGGTAAAGAAATAAGTATGAAAAAGATAGAGATAGAATTTTCGGATATATATATGTAGCTATAGAATTATAAAAAGTCTTTAATTTTTATCAGTATATTTTGATGATTACTACACACTCTAATATTATATTAAAAGTAAATAATATTAGAGAGGAAGGAGAATATGAAAAGTAAAGGGGATGCCTTAAAAAAATATGGAATAATTACAGTAATTTTAATTTTTATAATATTTGTAATAAGTTATTTTGTTTACGTTCATAATGTAGTAAGTGCATATGAAAATATTATATATCCAGGAGTAAAAATTGAAGAATATAATGTAGAAAATATGACTAAAGAACAAGCATTAGCATTTATTAAAGAAAAATATGACAAGCCTCTGAAAAATAATTTCATAACATTAGTATGTAAGGGAAAAGAGTATAATATTCCCTATAATAGTTTAAATATAAATTATAACATTGAGGAAATAGTAGAAGAGGCTTTTCGCTATGGTAAGGATCAAAATACTCGTAATAAATTTTTAGCTATAAAAAAACCACAAGAAAAACAGTTTACTGCTAAATTTACTTATGACAATAAACCTGTAGATGAAATATTATCTACCATAGAAAAATCTCTAAATAAGAAAGCAAAAAATGCTTCTATTACCAGAAAAAATGGAAAATTTTACATAACATCTGAGATTTCTAAAGAGGAAATAGAGAAGAAAAAAATAAAAGATCAAATTGAAGATGTAATTATCTCTCATATTGGTGAATCATATAAATATAATATTCCTCTTGAAATTAAAGAACCTAAAATTACAAAGAAAAAGTTAGAGAACATAAATCAATTAATTGCTTCTGCTAAAACTGGTTATACACCCTCAACTCCTGCTAGAACTAAAAATATATCTATAGCCACCTATACTAATAATGGAATTTTATTGATGCCTGGAGATGAGTATAGTTTTAATAAAATAGTAGGAGATACAACTGCTGATAAAGGATATTTACCAGCTACAGTTATAATAGGAGATAAGCTAGAACAAGGATTAGGTGGAGGAATATGCCAAGTTTCAACTACTCTTCATAATGCTGTTTTAAAAACAGGTATAATACCCACAGAAAGATTAAATCATAATATGCCTGTAGGTTATACAGAGTTAGGGATGGATGCAACTGTTGCTTATGGTACTGTAGATTACAAATTTAAAAATACCTTAAATTATCCAATATATATAGAAGGAGCTGTTACGGATAATGATGTAATCTTTAATATATATTCAGATTCATCATTAAAAAGTAAAAGTTATGAATTTTCTCAAGATATATATGGAAAATATCCTATATCTACTGAATATATCTATGATAATACTATAGAAAAAGGTAAAGAGAAAATTAAAAATCCTGGGAGTACAGGTTACAAGGTGAAGGTATATAGAACAGAGTATGAAAATGGAGAAAAAAAAGATAAAATTCTTTTAAATGATGATTTTTATAAACCGGTGAAGAAAGTTATAGCTAAGGGAACTAAGGCATATTAAAAAAAATAAACAAGTCAGTATGCTAGACTATTTTGTGCCATACTGCGTCAGCAGGTTCCGTTGATAGCTCTACTATCAACGGAACCTGTTTCCTTGTCTGACGCAAAATAGTCGTCGCATCTTTGCCTTGTTATTTATTTTAATGTGCCTAAATAAAAATTAGATAGTCTTAATAAGAACTATGAAAATAAAGTAGCTAGTTAAAGATTCAAAATAGATTAATATGTAACAATAGTTATTTTAAATATGTTTAAAGTGTAATTATATCGTAATAGATTTGTTACACTTTTTATTTTGAAATCAATTAATATCTATATATAATGAAGATATATTTTTAAAAACTTTTATAAAAATTAACAACATCAATCGAATGTATGAAATAAACTTCTAAAATCACTTTAGCTCATATAAAATGTGGGTTTTTACAAAGTGAAAGCTAAAACATTTTATGATATACTATAGGTGTATTTATTATTAAATTTATTTTATTTAAGCAATTATTTATTTACTTCGGGTTAGGGAAAATTTTTCAATGAAAGGAATTTTAACATGAACACAAATTTAGAAAATAATACTGTAGTAAAAAGTAGAACTTCTAAAAAGAAAAAGAAAGCTAAAGCTAAAAAAAGAAGAGTAATTATCCTTTCTGTAATAGCAGCTTTATTAATGATATCGATTGGTGGAGTATTCTACGTTAAAACTACGGTTGATAATTATGAAAGTGTTATTTATCCAGGAATGAAAATTCAAGGAATTGACCTTTCCGGTAAAACAAAAGAAGAAGCACTAAAATTAATAGAAGAAAAGTATAAGAAAAGTGTAGAACAGAAAAAATTAATTATGACAGCTGGAGATAAATCTTATGTAGTTAACTATGCTGACATGAAGTTAAGCTTTAACTTAGATGATACGGTAAAATCTGTATTTGAAGAGGGAAAAGATAAGGGTGTAATGGAAAAATTTAAAATGATTAAGAATCCTACAGAAAAAGATCATCAATTAAAATTTACTTATGATAATAAAGTAATAGAGAATAAGATTAAGACTATGGAAAGTGAACTAAATAAAAATAAAGTTAATGCTAAAATAGCTAAAGCTGGAGATGGATTTGATATAACTCCTGAACAAGCAGGTATGAAGTTAGATTCTAAATCACTACAGGAGGAAATAACCAAAGCAATAGCTTCTTCAAAAGAAACAGAAGCTGAAGTTAAAGTTAAAGCAAAACTTGTAGAAGATAAACCGACAATAACAAAAGCAGAGCTTGAAAAGATAAATACCAAAATATCAGGTTTTAGTACAAGTTATGAAAATTCAACTCAGGCAAGAGCTGTAAATATAGAGATAAGTACAAATACTATAAATGGAACTTTATTAATGCCAGGAGATAGTTTTAGTTTTAATACTATAGTAGGTGATACAACTCCTGACAAAGGATATTTAGAAGGTGTTGTAATTGTAGGAGATAAGTTTGAAAAGGATTATGGTGGAGGAGTATGTCAAGTATCTACAACTCTTCATAATGCAGTGTTAAAAGCTGGAATACTTCCAGATTCAAGACTTAATCATAATCTTCCTGTAGGGTATGTTGAAAAAGGATTAGATGCAGCTATAGCTTATGGATGGTTAGATTATGTATTTACAAATAACACAAAATATCCAATGTATATTGAGGGATATGCAGGTAATGGTAGCGTTGGTTTTAATCTTTACTCTAATTCAGCCTTACTTACAGGAAAAAGATACGAGTTTTATAGTGAAACTTATGCAACTACTCCATTTGAAACTAAAGTTGAAGAGGATTCAACTTTAGAAGAAGGAACAGAAGTTATTCAGCAATATGGTATGGAAGGATATAAGGTTAAGGCTTATAGAGTAATTTATCAGAATGATGTAGAGATTTCAAGAGAGCTTATGAATAATGATACTTATGAGCCAACTCCTCAAATAGTTAAAAGAGGTACTAAAAAGGCAGAAACTGCTAAACCTTCAAAACCAGATGAAAATAAAGATAAAGAAAAAGACAAAGATAAAGAAAAAGACAAAGATAAAGATAAAGATAAAAATAAGCCTAATTAAAGTGACAATGCACAATCAAATAATAATTAATAATTTAATAACAATTAATGAACAGTAATGCAAGAAACTAAGATCTATGATCTTAGTTTCTTTTTTACAATATTGTAATTACAGTTTATAATAAAGATATTATTTTATGAATTTTAAATTTTAGTTTAGAAATAGAGTATATATTAAAACTTTTAGACAGGTTATAATTAGCTACTCTTTTTTAATATACTATAATACGATAATCAAAAGCATTTTATGGGAGGAATGAATATGGCAAAATATGTTATGGCATTGGATCAAGGGACAACAAGCTCAAGATGCATCATTTTTAATGAAAAAGGGACTATAGCAAGTGTGGCACAAAAAGAATTTACTCAAATTTATCCTAAGGGAGGATGGGTAGAACATGACCCTATAGAAATCTGGTCTACTCAATTGGGCGTTGCAACAGAAGCTATGGCAAAACTAGGAATAACTGCTACAGGTATTTCCGCTATTGGAATTACTAATCAAAGAGAAACTACAGTAGTTTGGAACAAACATACTGGACAACCTGTTTATAATGCTATTGTTTGGCAGTGTAGAAGGACTGCAGAAATTTGCGATGAGCTTAGGGAAAAAGGCTTAGACAAGATGTTTACAGAAAAAACAGGTCTTATTTTAGATGCATACTTTTCAGGAACAAAAATTAAATGGATATTAGACAATGTAGAAGGAGCAAGGGAAGAAGCAGAAAAAGGTAATCTTTTATTTGGTACCATAGATACTTGGCTTATATGGAACTTAACTAAGGGAAAAGTTCATGTTACGGATTATACTAATGCTTCTAGAACTCTTATATTCAACATTCATGAATTAAAATGGGATGAGGAAATTCTAAGTATTTTAAATATACCAAAATCAATGCTGCCAGAAGTTAAGCCTTCTAGCTATGTTTATGGTTATACTGATCATTCACTATTAGGAGCTAAAACTCCTATAGCAGGAGTTGCGGGAGATCAGCAAGCTGCCTTATTTGGGCAATGTTGTCACCAACCAGGAACTGCAAAGAACACCTACGGAACAGGTTGTTTTATGCTTATGAATACGGGAGAAAAGGCTGTTAGTTCTAAAAAAGGACTTTTAACTACTATAGCTTGGGGTGTAGATGACAAGGTAGAATACGCTTTAGAAGGAAGTATATTTATAGCAGGAGCAGCTATTCAATGGCTAAGAGATGAATTGAGAATGATAAAAAAAGCGGAAGATTCTGAAGAATATGCTACAGCGGTAGAGGATACCAATGGAGTTTATATGGTACCAGCATTTGTAGGTCTTGGAGCTCCTTATTGGGATCAATATGCTAGGGGAACTATTGTAGGTCTTACTAGAGGAGCAAAAAAAGAGCATATAATAAGAGCTACTTTAGAATCTCTAGCTTATCAGACTTATGATGTATTAAAAGCAATGGAAGAGGATTCAGGCATAACATTAAAGGCATTAAAAGTAGATGGAGGAGCTTGTGCAAACAATTTCCTAATGCAATTCCAAGCAGATATATTAGGAGTACAAGTTGATAGACCTGAAGTAATAGAAACTACTGCTTTAGGAGCTGCTTATTTAGCTGGTTTGGCAGTAGGTTATTGGGAAAATAAAGAAGAAATTTGTGAAAATTGGGCTATTTCAAAGAAATTTGAGCCTAATATGGAAGAGGAAAAACGAGAAAAACTCTTAGAAGGTTGGCATGAAGCAGTTAATAGATCATTGGTACGATAAAAGAAGACATCTAATTTAAGGAGGATATATTATGTCAATTTATTTAGCAGAGTTATTGGGAACAATGCTTTTAATTCTTCTAGGAGATGGAGTAGTTGCAAATGTATGTTTAGATAAATCTAAAGCTAATGGTTCAGGCTGGATAGTAATAGCTACTGGATGGGCTTTAGCAGTAACAATTCCAGTGTTTATATTTGGACCTATATCAGGAGCTCATTTTAATCCAGCAGTAACTTTAGGTTTAGCTGCAATAGGAAAATTTCCTTGGGCAGATGTTCCTCTATTTATCTTGTGTCAAATGTTAGGAGCTTTCATTGGAGCATGTTTAGTTTATGTTTATTATAAAAATCATTTTGATGCTACTGAGGATAAAGACACTAAGAGGGGAGTATTTTGTACTGCTCCAGCAATAAAAGATACAGTGAATAATTTTATTTGTGAATTCATAGGAACTTTCGTTCTTGTATTTGCTATATTGGGAATTGCAAATACAAAGATGGTAGATGGAATCTCACCATTAGTAGTAGGATTGATAATTTGGGTAATAGGAATAACTTTAGGGGGAACTACTGGCTATGCTATAAATCCTGCTAGGGATTTAGGACCAAGAATAGCTCATGCAATTTTACCAATTAAGGGTAAAGGAGATTCAGATTGGGGATATGCTTGGATACCAATTGTAGCACCAATATTAGGAGGAATTGTAGCAGCACTAGTATTTAATGGAATTTTTTAATTTAAGATATAAAGGAGTTAGAAGAATTCTAGCTCCTTTATATCTTAAATTTTTTGTAACAAAAAATTTTTAGAACTTATTAATTATTTAGTAGTTTTGAGAATTTTATTAAATTTTTAATATCTTTAGTAAAATTAATTACCATAATTGGAATTTTAGCTTTACACAGAACGTATGTTCTTATATAATTAAAATTATATGAATATTGAGAGAGGTAGTAAAGATGGAAAGTTATGATAAGTATATTTTTCATATAGACGTTAATTCTGCGTATTTATCATGGACAGCAGTTTATAGACTTCAAAAAGGAGATAAAATAGATTTAAGAAAAATACCATCAGTGATAGGTGGAGATGAAAAATCACGCCATGGTATAGTATTAGCTAAATCTATACCTGCAAAGAAATATAATATTATAACTGGGGAAAGCTTATATTCCGCTTTCCAAAAATGTCCTAATTTAAAAGTGATTCATGGAGATTTTGAATTATATAATAAATGCAGTAAGGCTATGGTAGAAATACTTTTAGAGTATAGTCCATTATTAGAACAATATTCCATAGATGAATGTTTTTTAGAAGTCACTAATAAGAATTATACTAGAGAAGATTATATAAAATTAGCACATCAAATTAAAGATAGAATAAAAGAAAAATTAGGATTTACGGTGAACATAGGTATATCTTCTAATAAGCTTTTAGCAAAGATGGCATCAGATTTTAAAAAGCCTGATAGAGTTCATACTCTTTTTAAAGAAGAGATAGAAAGTAAAATGTGGAATTTACCTATAGAAAATTTATTTATGGTAGGAAAGGCAACACTGCCAAAATTAAAGAAAATTAATATAAACACTATAGGTGATTTAGCAAAATATGATATAGAAAAATTAAAATATTTCTTTAAGAGTTATGGTAACATGATTCATAATTATGCTAATGGCATTGATTTTTCAGTAATTGATGCTAATAAAAAATATAAAAATAAAAATATGGGAAACTCCACTACTATTCCTTTTGATGTGGAAGATAGAGAAACTGCTCATAGAATTTTATTATCATTATGTGAAACTTTAGGTATGCGATTAAGAAAAAGTAGCAATTATTGTAATGTTATTTCTATATCTATAAGAAACAGTGAATTTATAAATTACTCAAAGCAGAAAAAAATTATAAACCCTATTAATAGCACTAATGAACTTTACAAGATAAGTTGCAAGCTCTTTGATGAACTTTGGCATGGTGAACCTATTAGGCTTTTAGCAGTGAATACCTCAATAGTTAGTGAAAACTTTGGTGTACAACTTTCATTATTTGATAAAAAAGAGGATGAAAAATATATTGTATTAGAGAAGACTATAGATAGTATAAGAGATAAATATGGAAATAAATCCATAATGAAGTCATCTTTTTTACATTCTGGCATTAAACCTATAAGTGGAAGAACAGAGGAAGAACTATAGGTATCCAATATGAAAACTTAAAATATACTGTGGAAAATAAATTTTCTATAAAAATAGCTTAACCCCTTGAAAATAAGAATTAATAATTAAGAATGAATAATTTAGGAAGAAATTCACCTTTAGTGAATTTCTAAAATAAAATTTATTCTAAAAAACTCCAAAGACTTTGACGATGGAGTTTTAGCCATAATTCTTCATTTTTCATTCTTAATTTTTCATTCGTAGAAAAGAATTTTTATTATGGAAATTAAATCATGTATAAGTTAAATTTTTATTGTGGAACCCTATATTTAAGGCATCTTCAAAAAAATAATTTATAAGGAGAGTTTTAGATGAAGGTGGTAGCACAACCTATTGATATGGTTGCATGGTTTGATAGTGATGGTGAAATACATCCTGTAAAATTTAGAATTGTCCATGAAACTACAGAAGTAGTAAAAATAAATAAAGTTATATGGAAGGAAAAAGAGAAACTAGCAGGAAGTCTAATGATGATATTTAGATGTCAAAGTACTATCAATAATAGGGAAAAGATTTATGAAATTAAATATGACTTAAACAGTTGTAAGTGGATATTATTTAAAATGTAATTACATAACTGTAAATAATAAGTTAATAGCGAAAAGAATATATTTATATAGACTTTTTATTTCATAGGAGATTATTATTATTATGAAATAAAAGAGCTGGTATGGATATTATTTTAACTGCAGGTTTAAGTAGGGTATACTTTGGATAGTATGCCCTTAATTCATAATTATATCATATTATTTATATGTTATGAATAATTATCAGATAAGTTTGCATAATATTACAGTTGTTCTAATAATAAAATTCATCAAATGTAACAACTTCATAAACTTTTGCAGATTAATTCATAGAAACATAAAAAATAAATTAAAGAATAAGGGTTGGCTGTTGGTAATTTATGTATTACCATTATATAAGGGGATTGAATATTCTGGAAAATAAGGAGGAAGATATGATTGATTTAAAGGGAAAGCCTCAAACAACACCAAGGGTATTACGATTTATTATTCCTTCATTAATAGGTGTAGTATTATTTATGATACCAATTCCTTTTAATGGCGAGATAACAATTCCAGTTGCACTACTATCTAATTCGATAATTAACATCTTAGAAGAAAGTTTACCAGCAATTACAGCTACAATAATATGTATAAGCGCTATATGTACCATAATTACTAAAATAGTAAAGCCTAGATTTGTAATAGACAATAAATATTTAAACTCATTATTTAATATAACTCCGCTGTGGTTATGTGCAAGAATCATTGGTATGGTATTTGTAATTTTAGCATTATTTCAAGTAGGACCTAAATGGATTTGGTCAGATGCTACAGGAGGAATGCTTTTAACAAGTTTATTACCAGTTTTATTTGCAGTTTTTCTTTTTGCAGGTATGCTTTTGCCACTGCTTTTAAATTTTGGATTATTAGAATTTTTTGGAGCATTATTAACCAAAGTTATGAGACCTGTATTTAAATTACCAGGTAGATCTTCAATAGATTGTATCACTTCTTGGCTCGGTGATGGAACAATAGGAGTTTTATTAACAAGTAAACAATATGAAGAGGGATATTATACAAAACGTGAAGCAGCAGTAATAGGTACTACCTTCTCAGCAGTTTCAATTACATTTAGCCTTGTTGTGCTTCAAACAGTACAGTTAGAACAATATTTCGTTCCATATTATCTAACAATTTGTTTAGCAGGAATTATTGCAGCAATTATAGTTCCAAGAATACCACCTCTATCAAGGAAAGAAGATACCTATTATGTTGAACCTAAAGATGCTGGAGAGGTAATTCCAGAGGGGTTTACTAGAACAAAGTGGGGATTTCATCAAGCTCTTGAAAGAGCAGAAAAGAATACCGGTATTAAAGATTTCCTATTGGAAGGCGTAAAAAATGTTTTAGATATGTGGTTAGGGGTTATTCCAATTGTTATGGCAATTGGAACATTGGCATTAATTGTAGCTGAATTTACCCCTGTATTTAAATTTTTAGGAATGCCATTTTATCCGCTACTAAAATTACTGCAAGTACCTGAAGCATTAGCAGCCTCCCAAACCTTTATAGTTGGCTTTGCAGATATGTTTTTACCATCAATTATAGGAAGTACCATCGAAAGTGAGTTAACCAGATTTGTTATAGCTGCTGTTTCTGTAACTCAGCTTATATATATGTCAGAGGTTGGAGGACTATTAATAGGTTCAAAAATTCCAGTTTCAATTAAGGATTTGTTTATAATATTTATTCAACGTACTCTAATAACCTTGCCTGTAATTGTTTTAGTAGCACATATAATTTTCTAGAAATTATTATATTTTATATAAATAATTAAAAAATAATTAGCAAGGATGTAAGATTGTTCTTTATACTTTACCGATAGGCATCACTAATAGTTATACTATTAGTGATGCCTATCTATTTATCAATAGTTATTTTATATTTCAAAGGCTTAAAATACTTAATTACAGAATTTACTTTTTAATATTAGAAAATGAAATAGAAATATAGTTATATTATTTGAAGAACCTTATAAAATTTAAAATAACTATTGACTTTAGAAATAACTGTGATATATTAACTATAATATTTATAGAATAAGTAAAAAATATTTTTTAAAATATTAGTGGCTCATATAAGTTTAATGATAGGGATTAAATGTTTCTACTTGGTAACCTTGAATTACCAGACTATGGGTTTTAATAAACTTGAAATTATAGATATGATATTTATAATTTTAAGTTGTTTTATAATTTTTTAATTTAAAGATTATAAAAAATAACCCCTATGAAAATAAGGGGTTATTTTTTGTTAAAGGAGAATGATATATGAAACTATTAAAGGATAAAATTTTATCTGCAGGAAATCTTATTGGAAAAGATGTAATAAAGGTTGACAATTTTTTAAACCATCAAATCGATATAGAATTATTTAATGAAATGGGAAAAGAATTTCAAAAAAGGTTTAAAAATAAAGAAATAAATAAAATATTAACTGTAGAAGCATCAGGGATAGGAATAGCCTGTATAGTAGCACAATATTTTAATAATTGTCCTGTAGTTTTTGCAAAAAAACATGAAGCAGTGAATATGGATATGGATACATATGAAAGTGAGGTTTATTCTTTCACTAAGAAAAAATCATATAAGGTAAGAGTTAGTAAGAAATTTATAAATGAAGGAGATAAAATTCTAATAATAGATGACTTTTTAGCCAATGGACAAGCGGTTTTAGGACTTGCTAATATAGTGAAGCAAGGAAGCGGAGAAATAGCTGGTGTTGGTATTGCTATTGAGAAGTCATTTCAAGAAGGAAGAAAAAAGATAGAAGATATTGGAATACAAGTAGAATCATTAGCGAGGATAAAAGGCTTTGAAAATAATACAATAATATTTCATGAATAATAAAAGGAAGCTATGAGTGACTTAGATGAAAGTCATCATAGCTTTTAATTATAAGGAGAATTTTTATAGGTATGCACTTACATTATTATTATATTAATGCATGATAAAATGTGTTACACTATATCATCAGCTATGTCAAATTTATAATTATGACTAGATTAAATAGTCTTAATTAAAATATTAAAAAATATCATAAGGATTTTAATCAAATATTTTATTTAATATGCTTAAAATAATAAAATAAAAAAATAGAGGGGAATACTAATAAAAGACTATTTTAAATAAGGAGAGAATAATTATGAATAGAGATTTTTTTATGAATTTTGAAAAGCATTTATTAGAAGATGAAAAACCTTCTAGCTATTTTAATGATTTAATTAATAATAACTTATTTCCTAAAGAGTATCCTTTTAATATGATAAGTGATTTGATACATACAGAACAATCTAAAGAACATCATCCAGAAGGATCAGTATGGAATCATACTATGCTTGTTATAGATGAAGCTGCAAAAAGAAGAAATAAAAGTGAAGATAAAAGGGTCTTTATGTGGGCTTCACTACTTCATGATATAGGAAAAGCTCCTACTACTAAAGTAAGAAAAGGAAGAATCACATCCTATGATCATGATAAGGTAGGAGCTAAAATGACTGAGGAATTTTTGAGCTGTTTTAGTGAAGATAAAGATTTTATAGAAAAAGTAAGAATATTAGTAAGATACCATATGCATATATTATTTGTAGTTAAAAATCTTCCTTTTAGTGACTTAGAAAATATGGTAAAAGAAGCATCAATAGATGAACTTGGACTTTTAGGTATAAGTGATAGATTAGGTAGAGGTAATAATAGTAAGGAACTCATTGAAAAAGAAGAAAATAATGTTAAAATGTTTTTAGAGTTAAGTAAAAAGTACAAGTTAGAACATAGTTAGAGTTTTTAGAAGGGGAGTCAGTATAGGTGAAAAATAAGATTTTAAAAATATTGAAAGATAATAAGAATCAATTTATCTCTGGAGAAAATTTAAGTAAAGATTTTGGAATTACGAGAGCAGCTATTTGGAAGTATATGAATGCTTTAAAGGAAGAGGGATATGAAATTACTTCTATATCTAAAAAAGGATATAAGCTTGTTAGTTCACCAGACATATTAAGGTATGAAGAAGTAGAAGAATATCTACAAACTAAGTATATAGGAAGAAATATTCTTCATTATAATACTATTGACTCAACTAATAAAGTAGCAAAGTCTTTAGCTATAGAAGGTATAGAGGAAGGTACAGTTATTGTAAGCGAAGAGCAGACCATTGGTAGGGGAAGACTGGGAAGAAGTTGGATATCACCTAAAAGCTCAGGAATATGGATGAGTATTATACTAAGACCTAATATAAGTCCTATGATGGCCTCAAGGGTTACATTAATAGGTGCAGCAGCGGTTCATAAAGCTTTAGAAGAAATCGGAATAGATGCTAAAATTAAATGGCCTAACGATATAGTATTAAACAATAAAAAACTTTGTGGAATTCTAACGGAAATGAGTGGAGAGATGGATAAACTCAATTATATTGTTATGGGCATAGGATTAAATGTAAATTTAGATGAAGAAGATTTTTCTGATGAATTAAAAAATATGGCCACATCTCTAAAAATAGAGAAAGATGAGCAAGTAAATAGAAAAGAACTATTTGGTAAGATATTAAATAATTTTGAAATTTTATATGATGAATTTAAAAAACATGGGAATATAGAATCTACAGTAGATATATGTAGAAAAAATTCTTTATTATTAGGTAAGGAAGTAAGGGTAATCAATGGAAGTAAAACAGTTATTGTAAAAGCTTTAGATTTAGATGAGGATGGAGAATTGTTAGTAGAGTATGAAGATAAAAGTAAAGGTAAAATAATATCAGGAGAGGTATCTGTAAGAGGACTTTATGGATATGTTTAATTAATAATTATTAATATTTAAGAAATAATTAGTTGATATATAAATTACCTAAAACATCAATATATCTAATAACTGCACCCTAGATATTTTAATTCATAAATCACAATTGTAAATATTCTTTAATAGAAGCTGAGAAATTTAGAATTGATTCTTTTTTAAAGTTATATAGTCACTTCTTATAAAAAACTAGCAATTGTATTAATAACAAAAAAATAATAAAAGAAATTAGTTCGATTAGAACTAATTTCTTCCTCAATTGTAAATTGCGAAGTATACATTGTTTCAAGTTGTAAAGTTAATATTTCTTAAATTTTAACTTTTATAGTTTTCTTTAGTTTTTTATAGCTGGTATTAGTTTAACTGCTAACAATGAGGAAAATAAAATTTTTAAACAGTCACCAGGTAAAAATATTAAACAACCAGCTTTTAATGCATCTATAAAAGTCATAGATACTTTGTTAATTCTAGTTAATATAATGTACATATATGGTACTCCGAATAAATAAACTAGCATTACTCCTAACGTACA
The DNA here is from genome assembly GCF_000816675.1 of Clostridium argentinense CDC 2741. Lineage (GTDB taxonomy): Bacteria > Bacillota > Clostridia > Clostridiales > Clostridiaceae > Clostridium_J > Clostridium_J argentinense. Next base: position 677,008 of record NZ_AYSO01000020.1, read on the forward strand.
AGTTAGTAAAATATTAAAAAGTAAATTTTTCTTTTTCGTTATTAATCTTTCACAGAATGTACCTACAATAAATGCACATATAATATATCCTATTAAAAATCCGAAGGTAGGAGAAAATATTATACCTACGCCGCTTTTCCCACCTGCAAAGATAGGAAGACCTACAAGCCCTAAAATTATATAAACTATTTGAGATAATGCACCTAAATTACCTCCTAGTAAAATACCAGATAAAAGAGTGAATAATAGTTGCAGGGTTATAGGTATAGCGCCTAAGGGAATAGAAACAAAAGCACCTACTGCAGTTAAACCAGCAAATAATGATACAAGTATAAAGTCTTTAGTTCTAATTTTCATATAAGTCCCCCTAAGAAATTATTGTAAACATAAAAATAAAGTTCGTTTACAATAATATCTTATGAGATTTAAAACAAATAGTCAACAATAAAAAATATATAGGTTTACAATACTAAGAATAAAACTTAATATTTACATTTATACCTTCAGGTAGAAGTTCTAAAATTATATAAGAATAGTATTTTTCTTTTCTTTTGCTAGTAGGTGACCCAGGATTTATTATTAGTGTCTTATTTTTAGTTGTAACAAAAGGTTTATGACTATGTCCGAAAATAATTACGTCTAAAGTATCATTTTTAAATATTTCATATACATTATCAATAGTGTTTTTCTTAGAACCATGTCCATGGTACACTCCAATTTTATATTTATCTAAAGTTATAATTTGCTTTTCTTTTACCTTAGATCTAGTTTCTTCTTTATCATTATTTCCATAGACACCAATAAATCTATGATGCTTTTCAATATAGGGTATAACTTTATTACTAGTATAATCTCCAGCGTGAATAACTAAATCAACATCTTTTAAGGATTTTGTTATTAACTTTTCAATTTTATCCATATGTTTACGTACATGAGTATCTGAAATTACTGCTATCTTCATATTTTATCTCCACCTAAATGTAAATTGTTTACGTTAAGCTAAATAACATTAAAATTTAACTTATAAAATATTTATTTTAATATAAAGGGTATGATAATTTTTTAATTATTATTAGATTTAAATGAAACTTTAAATAAATAGTTTTCTTCAAAGAGATATACAAGCCCTAATACTTTCTTAGAACTTGTATATTACTTTAAGAAAAGCTATTAAAATGTTGTATAAGTCTATTTCGATAATATTTATAATAAACAAAGCTATTTGGATTTACCCTTCATAGTTTATTCTATTTAAAGATGGCATAATATGTTACTTTTATAATATGCAAATATGTATATATTTCTACTCGAAAGGATAAATTCCTAAAGCATTATAAAACTCAGGGGTTATAAAGTCATTTACTTTAAGACCGTTATCTTTTTGAAAGTTATGTACTGCATATTTAAAATCCTCTCCATATTTACCACTAAGATATCCTTTAAAGTATCCTTTTTCTTTTAAAATCTTTTGCATTTTATATACATCAGACCCAATCATACCAGGACGTAATTCTTTAAGCTCTCTAGTCGGACCATCATGAATTATAACAGTAGTACCAATAGGAATATATCCATAGATTTTAGCTACATCTTTATTATGCATTCTTATACAGCCGTGAGAAGAGTTCCAGCCAATAGACCCTTCATCTTTATTTCCGTGTATACCATATTTTCCCCAAGGAATGTTTAATCCCATCCATCTAGCACCGAAACCTCCACCCCAAATTCCTTTATTAACTATTTTCCATGTACCTATAGGCGATGGAGTGGAAGGTTTTCCACCTGAACAGCTAAATTCTTCTACAAATACATCATTCTTAAATATTTGCATCTTATTTGTAGTTAAATCTATTATGATAACATAAGGAGATTTATTAGAATTTTCGGTAGATAAAGCAAATATATTTTTAGGAATATTGGTAATGATTGTTAATATTAATATAAAGACAAGAAATTTTTTGTTCATAAAATTGACTCCTCTATAATTTTAATAATCTAACTATATTTTATGAAGAAAAGTATTTTTTATTTAAAATAAAATTTTTATTCTAAATACTATTAGAATGGTATTTACAATTGAGTATTAGTATTAACGTAAAGATTAAGTGCTAATCCTTAATGAAAGATTAGTTTTAGTAAAATTTTTAAAAATTATTCCTAATTGTAAATTCCAAGTTGGGAAATTAGGAATTATATTCTATTTATATATTTGCCCTTTGTTCTATGAAATTATTTATGGTATGATTTATACACAGACATGGGGGAGAGAAGTAATGTTAATTTTTAATTTCTATTTAGTAACAGTAATGTTTAGCATATTGACACTTATGCTTATATTTTATGCAATTAATTATAATGAAAAATTTTATGACAAAATCCTTAGAATAATGATGAATAGTGATGATAATAAGGATGAATATAATAAGGATAGTAAGCTAGAAACTATTATTACTTCTTTAGTATCTGTATATTTTATGATACCCATAATAAATATAATAGCTTCTATAGCTTTATTGACAATGTTGTATAGTAAAAATGAAAAATAGGAGTTACAGTAAAGTATAGCTGTAGCTTTTTTGTTTTATATATCTATTTTCATTTTATAAAAAATGATTTGAAAAAATTTCTATTTATATATTTTTATATTTGTTATAATTAAATTAAGAAACGTGATTTTGCTCTATTTCTATTTAGGAATAGAGCATTTTTATAGAAAAGTACTTCTGGAGGACAAGTATGAATGTAGAAATTAAAAGTTATAAAATAAACCATAAAAATATAGAGATTAATGGTATAGGCCTTCAAAAGGAAAAATCTCTTCATAGAAGTTTAAAGAATATTTATTGCGGTGAATATGGGAGAATGGAGGTTATGGTTGAGGGGTATATAGTAGATGTAGTAAAAGATAATATACTGTATGAAATTCAAAGTAAAAATTTTTATAATATACAAAATAAGCTGAAGGATTTACTTGTAAATAATAAGGTGGTTTTAGTTCATCCTATCGCTGCAGAAAAGACTATTATATTATTAAGTGAAGATGGAGAAGTTATAAGTAAAAGAAAATCTCCTAAAAAGGGAAGGGTTATAGACTTTTTTGATGAACTAATATCTATCCCACATTTAGCTTTAGAAAAAAATTTAGAAATAGAAATTTTACTCACTAAAGAAAAAGAAATAAGGATTAAAGATGGCAAAGGAAGCTTTAGAAGAAGAGGAGTTAGCATAGGAGACAAACTATTAGTAGACATAATAGATAAATATAGATTTAAAAATGAAGAAGATTATTATAGTTTTTTACCTAAAGATTTGCCTTCAAAGTTTACTAATAAGGAATTATCATTAAATTCAAATATGCCAATTAATAAGATAAGAAAAATGACCTATAGTTTAAAAAAGATGGGATTAATTGAAGAAGTGGGTAAAAGGGGAAGAGAGCTACTTTTTTCAAAATGTAAATAAGTATGCTACCTTAAGAAATAGTGTATAGTTAATAATTGCGGGATTAAATAATTTAATTCACAACTTTAATTAATGAACAACTTAAGGCAATGGAGAATTGAGAATTGAAAATTGACAATTGTGGTGGAAATTAATTCACTATGAATTAATTTCTTAAATATGTTTTTTACTAGCAATACAGTTGCTAGTTCTAAGAAGTTGCTATGTAACAATAGAAAAGTTAATTTAAAATTTTTTCATCGCTAATCATGAATTTTCAATTATATAAGGGAGAAATTTTTGAAAGTTTATATTTATAATACCGTAGGTGCGAACATTGTTCGCAAGTTTTACATCTAATGGGAAGATTAATTGATAAAGAAGTGAGAATTGAAAATTGACAATTATAGTGGAAATTAGTTTTGATAAAACTAGTTTCTTTAATTGTTTTTTGCCAGTAAATTTATTGATAGCCTTTGCAAAAATAGTCATATGATAGTCATATGTTAATATAATAAGGATTTGTTTAAAAATATCGAATTTTGTAGTATAATATTATTAAAATAAGTAAAATTCTATATTTTTGTTAATTAATAAACAATATTAATGGAGAATTACTATTGAAATTTCACAGAAATATAATTATACTAAAATTATAAAGATATAATAAAAATAAATAAGTGTATGGAGTGATTATATGGAGAAGCAAGTACTTTCAATTATTAAAGATAATACACTGACTTATGGAATGAAGGTTATATCTCTAGCTAAATTAGCTGAGAATAGTGTAAACATTTTAGATATAAGCGATGATATTAAAAAGTATATGGATGAGGGAATAATTTGTGATTTAGCTGAAGGAAATGCTCCTTATAGACCAAGATATATTGTTCCTAACTATGAAAAATTCATGGAAAATGGAAGTGAGTTTTTAAGAATAAAACCAGCTACAAATATTTGGGAAGCAACTCATAACTTATTAATGTTATATAAAAATGTGCCATCTGTAACAACTTTCCCTGTATATGTAGGAAATATTGACACTCTTTTAGAACCTTATATAAAAGATGAAGAAGAAGCGTATAATGCAATAAAATTATTTTTAATGCATATTGATAGAACTGTAACAGATTCTTTCTGCCATGCTAATATTGGTCCTGTAGATACAAAAGCAGCAAGATTAATATTAAAAGCAGAAAGAGAACTTCAAAATTCAACACCAAATATAACTTTAAAGGTTAGCGATGAAACTTCTGAAGAACTTATGACAGAAGCTGTAAAAACAGCATTATCTTGTGCAAAACCAAGTTTTGCTAATCATGAAATGTTCACAAAAGACCTTGGAAATTATGGTATAGCAAGTTGTTATAATGGATTAAAAATAGGTGGAGGAAGTTACACTTTAGTTAGGTTAAATCTTGCTAAATTAGCACCTAAAGCTAAAGATGCAGAAGATTTTATAAATAATGCACTACCTCATGCAATGAAGCTTATGATAGATCTTATGGATGAAAGAGTAAGATTTATAGTAGAAGAAAGTGGTTTCTTTGAATCAAGTTTCTTAGTAAGAGAAGGATTATTATCAAAAGATAACTTTACTGCTATGTTTGGTATGGTAGGGCTTGCAAATGCTGTTAATTACTTTATAAATTCAGACAAGCAAGAAGATAGATTTGGATATTCTGATTATGCAAATGATTTAGGAATGAAAATAATAGAAAAGATGCAAGAAATAGTTGATAATCATAGTAATAAGCACTGCTCAGCAAGTGATGGAAAATATCTTTTACATGCCCAAGTAGGATTAGACAGTGATGAAGGCGTAGCACCAGGATGTAGAATTCCTATAGGTGAAGAACCAGAAATTTATGAGCATTTAATACAAAGTGCTCCATTCCATAAATTCTTCCCATCAGGAATAGGTGATATATTTAAGTTTGATGAAATGTCTAAGAGAAATCCAAAAGCTATAATTGATGTTATAAAAGGAGCTTTTAAATTAAATATTAGATATATATCTGTTTACTGTGAAGACTGTGATGTTATAAGAATTACAGGCTATTTAGTTAAGAAATCAGATATAGAAAGATTAGAAAAAAATCAACAAGTATTAAATGATACAGTTGTACTAGGATATGGAGCAGCTAAGAATCAAAAAGTACTAGAGAGAAAATTAAGACACAATGAGTAAAACTGCTATAGTAAATAAAATAATACCTTTTAGTACAGTAGATGGAGAGGGAAATAGAACAGCCATATTTCTTCAAGGCTGTAATTATAACTGCCTCTATTGTCATAATCCTGAAACAATAAATCGCTGTATAAATTGCGGGAAATGCGTAAGCTATTGTGAACATGGTGCTCTTTCTATAATAGATGGAAAAGTCAATTATAATAGAGATAAATGTGTAAACTGTGATAGTTGTATTGCAGTTTGCGAGCATAATAGTAGTCCTAAAGTTAGCGTTATGACTGTTAAGGATATATTAAAGGTATTAAATAAAACTAAATACTTTATATCTGGAATAACTGTATCTGGTGGAGAATGTACATTGCAAAGTGATTTTTTAATTGAGCTTTTTAGAGAGGTTAAAAAATTAGGATTAACTACATTTTTAGATACTAATGCTTCGCTTCCTATATATAATAACTTAGAACTTCTAGAGGTTACTGATAAAACTATGATAGATTTAAAAGCCTTTGATAGCAATGAAAATAAATATCTTACTGGCATGAAAAATGAAACTGTTATAGAAAACATAAATAAATTAGCTAAAATGGATAAAATTTATGAAATAAGAACAGTAGTAGTACCAGAAGTTTTAAATAATGAACGTACTGTAGAAATGGGAAGTAAGCTTATAGCAGAACTAAATCCTAATATAATTTATAAGCTTATAAAGTATAGAGCACTAGGTGTTAGAGAAGATTTAATTAAATCCTATACTCCATCTAATGACTACATGGAAAAGTTAAGAAATATAGCAATAAAAAATAATGTAAAAAATGTAGTGGTAGTTTAGTAGACCAATAAAAACTCCTTTAAGTATAGCTTAAAGGAGTTTTTATTGATTTATATAACATTACAATAGAATATTCAAGCAATATAAATACTAGAATTCAGAAAACTACTGTAATAATAATTAAACAGTTACTTGAGGGTATCCTTCTAAAAGTTCATCAAGTTCTTTTGATGCTTCGTTAAATGCTTGGAGTTTAGAAATTACTTCTTGAGCGTCAAAAGTTAGAGAATATTCACATACTGGACAAGTTAGCCCATTATCAACAATATTATCAAAGTTAGATTCTGTAATAGTTATTTCAGTATCGCATATACAAGCAATTTTAAAGCTTAATATTTTATTATACATAATAATTAATCCCCTTTTTTGACGATATTTTACCATGTAAGTAAAAATAAATCAAATACAGATAAAGGTAAAATAATTTAATATTATTAATAATAAGTATTCTATAGAGAAATTGAAGAATAGATAAAGATGCTATAATTAAATCTAAACAATGTTTTTTATTTATATTTGTTATATTAAAAATAGTAGAATTAAAGGGGTAGAAGTTATATGAAAATATGTAACAATATATTTATTAAGAGTATAAATGATGATTATGCAATGCAACTTGTAGATATTTTAAACAATGATCATGAGTTAAAAAATGCTTTGGATTCAAGTGAAAATAAAATATCTAAATCAGAATTTATAGATTATAATAAACAATGGTGTCAAAATAAAAATGCTGAAATATTTGCCATTGTTTTAAGTGATATTGCAATAGGAACAATATCATTATGCCATCAAGATATTAAAGAGCAAAAGGCACAAATAGGATATTGGATTAGTAGTAAATATTGGGGGAATGGATATACAAGTTGTGCATTTTCACAAGTACTAAATTTAGCAAGAAAAAAAGGAATAAAATACCTATCATCTACTATAAAAGATGATAACATAGCGTCTAAAAGTATATGGATAAAAAATGGAGCAAAAATAGAAACAGAAGATAAGAAATTAAATGCATTATTAACTTTAGATGATATAATTTAATATAGAATAATAATTAATTTTTACAAAAGATGTTAGAAAAACTTAATGTTCTAACATCTTTTTTGTATATATAGCTTAAATTGATGACTTTTAAATTTATCAATTAAGATTCTTAAAGAGAGAGTATAAAGGAGATAGCATTGTTATGACAGGAAATAAGAAAGATATTAATTTTGTAATATTAACTATAGCATTATTTATAGGAATTTATGTAAATGAAAGTATAGATATCATTAATATAAATAGTACTGTGAAAGATTTTATAGTAGTATTTAGTATTACAGTAATCTTATATAATATAAGCATATATCCATATTATTATATTAAAAATCTTAAAGAGAAATCTAAATCAAATAACATAAAAAATAACATAAAAAAATAAAATTAAAATGTATATAAGAAATGCTCCTTTAAGAGTGGTATTCAGGAAATATATATAAACAGATAGAACTCTTAAATCTAGAGTTTCTACCTGTTTTAAGATTAATAATAAGCTAAAGCCATGAATTCTAATTAAGTTCATGGCTTTTCATTTTTAGAATTTGGACGGTAAAAATAGTTTACATAGAATATCGTTACAACATAACTATAAAAGTAGTATTTTACTACTTTTTTTATCTCTCTATATTTAAACTATACTTACATTTTAAACATATAATTTATTAATATTTAGAGTACTGCCATCCCTTGTGCACCAATTTGCGGTAATCTTGTATCTTGGAATATTTGTAATAGAACTAAATGTCCATCTTCCTCAATTTCAAATACACTGATTGAACCCTCGCTGCCATTTAAAACATAAAAGTTTTGGCCGCATAGGTCTATTGCACTATCAATTGGAGATCCTGTTCTATTAGGTGTACTTGGTATACTTTCAACAATAGTCAAAGTTCCATCATGATTAATACGATAACGAGTTATTGTACCGCTGCCAGCGTTAGAGGTATAAGCATAATCCTCATTAGGAGTAACTGAAACCCAACAAGTTGCTGATTGATTATTTAAGACAGAACCACTAATAACATTAAGAATACCATTATTTGCAACCTTATATGATGATAATGCATTTGTAGTTACCTCAGTAACTACCAAAAGATTGTTATTGAGATAAGCTGAGCCAAAAGGACCTATACCATTAGAAGGATTTACAATTGGACCTTCTAGGCTTCCATCGCGATTTACTTCATAAACGCTGAGATTATTGGTTACACCTTCGCTTACAACAAGTTTATCACCGAAAACACTTGAAACAATACATTTTGATTGAGCATTAGCTGAACTTAATGGCTTTTGAGAACCACTTATAATACTAGGATGTCCATCTGATTCAATATGAAAACCAGTAACATTGGCAGGAATTTGAGGAGGATTGCCAGAATTAGTTACATAAAGATTGTGGTTATTTACAGTTAAGCTGTTAGGGAAAACTCCACCGGATGGTACTACAGAAACAAGAGTAAGATCCCATCCACATATATGAAAGGTACTTATGCTATTACTACCAGCGTTAACTGCAAAGAGAAATTGGCCATCAGATGATAAAGCAATTGCCCCTTGAGATCCTAGGGGGTCTACTTGCTGTAAGCCTGTCCCATTTCCTCCCGTTCTATAAACTTCTGGACAAGATAGAGTTCCCATGGTATCTCGCACAAAAGCAACAACACTGTTCTCTAATTCATTAGTCATAGAAAATACCATACTAGAGCAATTATCTTCGTTATAAAACATTTTATCAATCTCCTTTAAATTGAATTATAGTTTAATTTAAAATTTAACTATAATTTATTATATGTATCATTTATAAAATGGCATGCTATTAATTAAAAGATCTATTCATTAAATATTCGTATCAGTTTTTCTGCTTTTATCTATAATTTGAATTAGTAAAGTATAGTTCTTGCAAAATATTTTCACTTTCCAAATATATTTGCTAACGGAAAACATATCATTTAATGAAAAAATGCTAGCAGTTTTTAAAAGTTAATCTATTATTTATAGAATATATTTCTTGATTTATAAACCTTTATAATATATAATGTTATTTGTTAAAATCAATCAGACAGTTCGGAAGCCTCCTGTCTTTAAACAAAACTACGGCAGCAATCTTTTTAATCCTAATATTTTATTGGGATTATTAGAGTTATCTCAAAAGAGTAGAAACGCTGTCTTAATGACAGCGTTATTTTATTTTTTAGAAAGCATATTACATTAAAAGTCTACATAACTTAAACAATTTACAATTTTAAATTAGCTATTAATTTTAATTTATATTAAAAAATAAAGATATGATTTTTATTTTGTTATAAGTAAATTAAAAAAGCTTTACTTATATAAATATTTATAATCTTAATATTGAAATTTGTGAATTGCAAAGTGAAAAGTTGGGAATATTATTTCTAAAGTAAATAGGGATATGAAAAGTTATTAATAAATAGCTTTATTAGTATTGCGCCGCAGTTAAGTTTGATGTTAAAAAGGCTTTGAAATTATTTAATATTTTTTAGGAGGAAAAAGGTATGGATACTAAAAAACTATTAAAGGTTTCATTGGTGGCAGCAATATATGCAGTTATTACATATGTTTTAGCACCGATATCCTTTGGGGCAGTACAATTTAGATTATCAGAGATAATGACTTTGTTAGCATTTATAGATCCACTATACGTACCTGCACTTACTTTAGGATGTGGTATTGCTAATCTTTTCAGCCCTGCTGGTGTTATAGATGTAATTGTAGGAACTGCAGCAACCTTTATAGCAACTTTTGCTATGAGTAAAAGTAAAAACATGATTATAGCATCATTATATCCTACAATAGTAAACTCGGTAATGATAGGCGTTATGCTTTATTATGCCTTTAATTTACCATTATTTTTATCTGCACTTCAAGTTGGTGTAGGTGAGTTTGTGGTAGTAACTATAATAGGGGTACCTGTATTTAAATTACTATTAAAGGACAAAAGTTTAAGTGATATATTAAAAATTAGTAAATAAAGATTAAGGCTACAGAGTTCTATTCTGTAGCCTTAACTTTTTATATATGAAATTTTACAAAATTAAATTTATTTTTAATAGTAAATTATTATAAAGGATTGTATATACTATAAAGTATAGGTTACTTAATATTGAAGTAGATGAGCAAAGGCCATTATATTTTATAAAATTAATTATTGATTAGATAAATTAAAAAATCTACAAAAATATTATGGTTATATTAATTTTTTTATGGTAAAATTTATTTTAAATTAATAAGAATAATATTTTATAAAAAATACAAAATATATTTACAATTATATTTTACAAAATATTTGACAACTATATATTTAAACTATATAATAATTACTAGTATTTAAAAATAATTTTTGTATATAATATAAATAATGTAAATTAAAAGCAATGAAGAGAAGAGTAGATATAAGAGGTAATTTAAGCGAGTTGACGATGGTGAGAGGTCAATATGAAACTTATGTTGAAGAACATCTTAGAGCTTCTAACCGAAATTGTTATGAAAGTAGGCTTAGACGGAATTAAACCGTTATAAATTAAACAGTATCGATGATAATCTGTACTGTAAAGAGGTCATTTTATGACAATTTGGGTGGTACCGCGGAATAGCTAACCTTTCGTCCCTATGAGGGATGAAGGGTTTTTTTATATGAATTTTTAAAGGAGGAAAACTGTATGGAAAAAGTATTAGTAAAACAAATTTACAGAGAAAAAGAAAAATATAGCGATCAGATGATCTCTATAAGTGGTTGGATTAGAACTTTAAGGGCTTCTAAAAATTTTGGTTTTATAGAAATAAATGACGGAAGTTTCTTTAAAAATATCCAAGTAGTATTTGAGGAAGAATTAGAAAATTTTGCAGAAGTATCAAAACTTAGCATAAGTTCTTCGCTTACCATAGAGGGAAAAGTTGTGTTAACTCCAGAGGCTAAACAACCTTTTGAAATAAAAGCAACTAAAATTATTGTTGAAGGAGAATCATCCTCAGAATATCCATTACAAAAGAAAAGACATAGTTTTGAATTTTTAAGAACTATTGCTCATTTAAGACCAAGAAGCAATGCTTTCTCAGCAGTATTTAGAGTACGTTCATTAACTGCTTATGCTATTCATAAGTTTTTCCAAGAAAGAGGATTTGTTTATACTCATACACCAATAATCACAGGAAGTGATGCTGAAGGTGCAGGAGAAATGTTTAATGTTACAACCTTAGACTTAAATAACGTTCCTAAAAATGAAGATGGAACAATAAACTTTGGAGAGGATTTCTTTGGAAAACAAACTAATTTAACAGTTAGTGGTCAATTAGAAGCAGAAGCTTATGCCTTAGCATTTAGAAATGTTTATACTTTTGGACCAACTTTTAGATCAGAAAATTCAAATACTGCTAGACATGCTGCTGAGTTCTGGATGGTAGAACCTGAAATAGCTTTTGCAGATCTTAAAGATGATATGGAACTTGCAGAAGATATGATAAAATATATCATAAACTTTGTAATGGAAAATGCTCCAGAGGAAATGGAATTCTTCAACAGCTTTATAGATAAAGGATTAAAAGAAAGATTAGAGAATGTAGTAAATTCTGACTTTGCTCGTATAACTTATACTGAGGCTGTAGAATTATTAAAGAAAGCAGATAAAGAGTTCCAATATAAAGTAGAGTGGGGTACTGACCTTCAAACAGAACATGAAAGATATATTACAGAAGAAGTATTTAAAAAACCAGTATTTGTTACTGACTATCCAAAGGAAATTAAGTCTTTCTATATGAGAATAAATGATGACAACAAAACTGTTGCAGCAATGGACTTATTAGTTCCAGGTATAGGTGAAATCGTAGGAGGAAGCCAAAGAGAAGAAAGACTAGATATTCTTGAAAAGAGAATGGAAGAACTAGGGCTTAAAAAAGAAGAGTACTGGTGGTATTTAGAGTTAAGAAAATATGGCGGAACAAAACATGCAGGCTTTGGACTAGGATTTGAAAGAATGATAATGTATGTAACTGGTGTAAGCAATATCAGAGACGTTATACCTTTCCCAAGAACTACAGGAACTGCTGAATTTTAATAAAGTTTTAATATATAAGGGTCAAAACCTATGTTTTGGCCCTTATATTAAGCATAAAAATGCTAATTTTAATAGGACAAATTTATTTTTGCTATCTTTCATATTTGAAATAAATTTATAGATAGTAGGTTTTACTTATAATTTTATTATTTTAATTTAATGCATTTAACAGAGCATTAAAGCTATCTTGTTTTATATCTCCGCCGACTTTATACATTTTACTGAATTTTTTATTTTTAATTGTGTTTTCTTGTTCTTTGGCTAAATTATTGCCAAGTATAATTATAGGTGAATTATTTTTTGATGCTAAAGGTCCAGCAGTTAAAGCATCTATTAATGGATTGCTTTTTGTTACAAATAGAGAATCATAATTTGAATTTGAGTAAAACTTTTGTAGTACTTTTGCATTAGTTTCTTCTCTATTAGCACCATTAAGTCTATTATTTAAAACATTGTTTGTAGTTATAGAATTTACTTTACTTATTACAGCATCAGATATAACACCATTTCCACCTATAAAATAAGAATCTTTTATACTTTTGTCTTTTAACCAATTGTAGATATTAGCTGGTAAAGTATTTTTTTCTGTTAATATAATTGGTTGTTTGTCTGAACCAGCCTTTGAAGCAATAGATAGTGCATCAGCTTCTCCATTGCCGCCAGCAATATACACCTTATCTATAGATACATATTTTGATATTTCATTAGCTACATTAAGAGAAGTTTCATATCTATTTACTCCTCCAATTCTATTTAATTTGCAATTTGGTAGAATTGATTGAATATATTTATATACTGTATTATCTACGACACCATCTCCACCAACAATTATAATATTATTAGGATTTAACCTCTTTAATTCATTTTCAGTTGAGATAGGTACATTATTTTTATTGGCTAATAAAATAGGTGCATCTTTAACTGAAGCTAAAGGTGTAGAGGTAACTCCATCAATAATTGAATTTGCACTTGTTATAATTACAGTATCTGCTCCAGCTGACCATCCTTCTTTGCTGATTGATACAGCAGTATCAAATCTATTATTACCTTGAAGTGATTTCACAGGTATTGAAGGTGTATTAATATTACTCAAATAAGCAGTAGATACATATCCAAGGCCATTATTATAATTAATTTTTGACCAGCCGTTGCTTTCAGATAACACTTCTACTTTAGCACCTTTATTTAAAGAGCCAATTACAGAATAAGTTGTTTCAGGGCCGCTTCTTACATTTAGAGAATCTGTATTAACCATTTGTACTTTTTGTACAGGCTCTGGCTTAGGTGCAGGTTCTGGATTAGGTACAGGATCTGGTTTAGGTATTGAACCTGTATAAAGTGATTTTATATCGTTTTGAAGTTGTTGATTATTTATGATATCTCTAGCTGAAAAATACATACTACCTTTAACTTCTTTATATTTTCTATTTAAAGTTACTTGTTGTTTTATTTCTTTAGCTACATTAAGGCTATCGCTTCCACCTTGTCTGTAGACACCTTGTCCTATATATAAGTCTACATTAGTATTTGCTACTTCATTTGACCACCATGAAACTAGTTTTGAATAATCTGCTATTTCAAATCCAATTGTCCAATATATTTGAGGGACAATATAGTCAACAAGACCTCTTTGTATCCAAGTTCTTGAATCAGCGTAACTGCTTGAATAACTTTCATTTCCTTTAGTATCTGAACCAGTTGGATCGTTAGCTTTATTTCTCCAAATTCCACTTGGACTTACACCAAATACGACTTTAGGCTTCGCGCTTTTTATAGCGGATTTTACATCGCTTAATAGAAGATTTACGTTTTCTCTTCTCCAATCATTTTTGTTTTTTCCATTGCCGTATTTATTATAAGCAGCATCATCATTCATTCCATCTTTGTAGAAATAATCATCAAAATGTATTCCATCTACATCATATTTTTTTACTACTTCTAATACTGTATCTACAATATGCTTTCTAGCTTCAGGCAGTCCTGGATTATACATCAATGCATCATAAGCACCATTTTTATATTTTATCACCCAATTAGGATGCAATCTTGCAGGATGAGTAGATGCTAATGAATTAAGATCAGCAGAATCAGTTGTTATTCTATATGGATTAAACCATGCATGAAAGTCCATACCTCTTTTATGAGCTTCATCTATTAAGAATGGAAGTGGATCATATCCAGGATTTTTACCTTGACTTCCAGTTAAGTATTCTGACCATGGGTTTATAGAGGATGAATATATAGCATCTCCCTTAGGTCTTACTTGAACAACAACAGTATTTATACCAATGTTTTTTAGCTTGTCCAATAATTTTATATATTCTTGTTTTTGAGCAGATTCATTATTTCTTGTACTAGGCCAATCAATATTATAAACCGTTGATACCCATACTGCCCTCATTTCCTTAGTATTATTTGCTGCAAATACTTCCATATTAAAGCTTGAAAGTATTATACATAGTGATAAAAATATTACCTTTAATTTATTCATTTTACACCTCCAATAGTAATTATATAGATATACCAGAGAGAGCTATCCTATAAAGAAAGCAAACTAAAATAATTACTTTACATAAATATCGTAGAAAATTTAATTAAATTGGAATGAAATATAGATAAGATATTTAAAAAACTATATTATTAAATATCTAAATTATAAATTTAGAATTGTATTCAAAATTAATTAAGGAAATTAGTTTAATTAAAACTAATTTCCTTCATAATTTCAGCTTTATAATCAATATATATGTAAGTTACTTAGTTTCAATTTTTCATTGATTAAAGTTGCAGAGCTAAATATTTAACAACATAAGCTGCTAAACCATATACTAGAATTCTAGCTATTTTATCCATATATCAATTATTATGTAAAATAATTTAAATTTTTACTTGGTATATCTGCATATTTAAATAGTACAATGGAAAATTACAAATTTCAACCAAAATATAGAAAATATTTTAGCTCAAGTTACGTGGATATCTATTTGATACCTGTTTATATTTACCTATAATATATGGTTTATAAATATAAATATGAAATACTATACAATAAAAGTCTATTGTTAAAATTATAAAAATGGAAAATAAAGGAATTAAGAATACATAGAAATTACTTGTTTAGCATATTTTAATTAATTATTTTTATAATTTATTTAGGGATTTTTGTATTAAATTATTTAAAAAAATTGTATTTTGTAATAATTACCTGTAAAAATGTAGTATAATAGTTATTAAGCAATTTATATTAATCTATGTAATTGGAGGAAGGAAATATGTACAATTATAAATCTATTCAAATGCCATTATTAGATATTGATGGTGTTAATGATTTTATATATAAAGAATATAAACCCTCCGAAGAACTTACACCTTATATATGTTGTTATTGGTATTTAAAAACTAATAAAGACATAGATGGAGATTATTATATAAGAGTATTACCAGATGGATGTATTAATTTAGTATTTAGTAATTACAATAAGCCTTTTGATGATAATAGTCTGTTGATAGGATTAAATAAGAAACCATCTTGCTTTACAATAAAAAATCATAGAGAACTTTTTGGGATAAGACTTTATCCTGGTACTAGTGGACTAATTTTTAATTGTCCAGCAAGCGAGTTTTTAGATAAAACAATACCACTAAAATATTTTTGGGGAGATATACTTCTCAAGATTAATGACGAATTATCTAAAAAAATATTTATATATGACAAAATAGAGTTAATTGAGACTTATATAAAAAGTTTACTTATAAATAAAATAAATCTTAAATTGGATCCAGTAGTTCAAAATTCTTTAAACTATATTTATGATGCTAAAGGACAAGTATCTGTTAATGAGATTGCCAATAATCTAAATATTAGTAGCAAATCCTTATTTCGTAAATATAATAATTGGATAGGGATAAGCCCCAAATTATTTTGTAGGATAGTAAGATTTCAAAATACTTTAAAAGACATTGCGTCTTTAAAGGAAGTGCCTCTTTGTGAATTGGCTTTAGAAAATGGATATTATGATCAACCACATTTTATTAAAGAATTTAAGGAGTTTTATGGTAATTGTCCATCAGAACTCTTTAATAAATATAATTAGGTCTTTTTTTTACAATACAAAATATTATCTTTTGTGATATAAAAATACTTATATAAACAAAATACTTCATTGTTTTAAAAAGTTTTTATCATAAAATAAATCTAAAAATTTTGATAAAACATTATTAATAAGGGTTGCAATGAAAGATCATTAGGAGGGATATATAATGAGCTTAAAAGCTAAATTAGAACAAAAAAAGAAAGAAAGAATAAGAAAAGAAAGATTAAATACTGCTAAAAAACTTGCAGTTGGAACGGTTGCTGGTGTAGTTGGGGGATTAATGCTAGCACCTAAATCAGGAAAAGAAACAAGAGAAAATATAAAAGTAAAAGCTAAAGAAGTTAATGAAAATTTAAAAGTTAAAACTGTTGAAGTAAAGGAAAATGCACTTGAAGCTAAAGATAAAATATCTAAATATATAGCTGAAAAGAAAGTTTGTAAAAAGCCTTGTTGTGAAGAAACAACAGAATCTTGCGAGTGTAGTGAGGAAGTAGAAGAAGTAGCTGAAGAAAAAATAGAAGAATAATTTAAGCTAGGTGATATTAATGTATATTTCAGTTGAAAATTTATTTTTTGTAATACTTAGCTTATTAGGTGCTGTTGCTCTAGTTTTTCTTATAATATTTTTAAATAAAGCTATTAAATTTATAGGTAAAATAGATAGCGTTATTGGGAAAAATGAACACAATATAAATAAGCTGATGAGTTCTTTACCAGAAGCATCAGATAATGTGGTTACATTAACTGAGAATTTAAAGGATGTAAGTGAAGTAGTTACATCAACTACTGCAGATGTTATTGATACTAAAGAAAATATATCAGAATATCTTCAAATTGCTAAAGATATATTTGCAATAGTAAAAGATGTATTCTTAAAATAAAAGTAGTAATATAAATATTATTTGAATATTTAAAAACTATATTTTAAAGCTATGATAAATTTATGCGAATTCATAAACTTATCATAGCTTTTTATTTTTATGGCGAAATTTGTACTTAGAGTATATAAAGAGAGGTGCCACCTCTAAATTAGTTTTATCCGTTCATAGAATTATGTTATTTAATTATTTAAGCTTACCCTTATAAAATTGACTATTGACAATTACGGATACTTCTCTTTTGTAAGAGAAATTTTAAATTCATTCTTTTTAAAAATCTATTTTAAAAAATTAATTTTCACCTTAATTGTCAATTGTCCATTTTCAATTCTCCATTGACTAAGGTTGTGAATTGAAATATTTAAAGATGTAGCTACATTGAGCTATATATTAAAGTTTAGATGAGCATGTCATAGATATACATGAACAAAATTTAAAAAATTAAATTATTGCAAGAAAAATAAAAAATATTTTAACTGATTGATAATTAGTGATAAAATTAAATATATGCAGATTAATTTTTATAAAGGTTAGTTAAAAATATAGTCTTTAATTATAAAGTATGAAGTGTCTATTGAGAATTTAATAGTTCTAATTAAAATACTAAAAATCATTAATTATTTTCACATATATTAATTTAAAGACTATTATATTCATAGGGTTATTAGAGGCTTTTATGGATAAAATATATGTGAATAAAAAAGATAGTATATAACACCTTGAAAATTTATTTATGTAAGACCTTGTAATTGTTGTCAGCATATTTTAAATAGAAATGTGATAAAAATTAATATTAAAATTAAAAAGGGAGTAATAGTGTGAATAATAAGAAAAGGCTTTTAAAAGAATTTATATTTATAACAATTGGACTTATTTTTTTAGCTTCAGGACTATACTTTTTTTTAATGCAAAATAAAATAGCTGCTGGAGGAGTTTCTGGATTAGCTATTATTATTAATAATTATATACCCATATTAAATGTAGGAACAATAATGCTTGGACTAGATGCAATATTATATATTATAGGCTTCATATTTATTGGGGCAAGTTTTGGAGTTAAATCTATATATTGCAGCCTAACTTTAGCTGGGTTAATTTCTACTTTTGAAACCTTTATTCCTATGAAGGGACCCATAGCTAACGATATATTTTTAAATTTAGTTTTTGGGATATTAATAAGCGCTATTGGCATGGCAATAGTGTTTAATCAGAATGCCTCTACAGGTGGTACAGATATTATCGCAAAAATACTTAATAAGTACTTGCATATAGATATAGGCAAAGGATTATTGATTACTGATTTTATTATAACAGTTTTAGCAATAGCTGCTTTTGGCCCTCTTATAGGTATGTATTCATTATTAGGAGTTATAATCAATGGATTTACAATTGACTATGTTATAGGAGGATTTAATGTAATTAAAAAAGTAGAAATAGTAAGTGAAAAAGGATTAGAAATCCAAAGATTTATAATCGAAGATTTAGAAAGAGGAGCAACTTTATACGATGCAAAGGGAGCTTATACACTTGAGAAAAAAGAAATTATAACTACAGTTTTAGGAAAAAAAGAATTCTTAAGACTTAAGAACTTTATAAAGGAAATTGATCCGAAAGCATTTATTATAACATATCATGTTCATGAAATATTAGGCAATGGATTTACAGAGCTAAAAGAATAGTATATACAGATACAATACTTTCAAATTTAATTTATATATCTATATAATTATGTTATTGATTATTTGAATTTCTATAAATAAAAAAACACAAGCTATTAATTAGGTAATAGCTTGTACTTTTTATATTATATGTTCAATTATTCTTGAACTGGAGCTCCAACTGGGCAAACGCTAGCGCAAGCACCACACTCGATACAAGTGTTTGGATCTATAACATATAATCCGTCTCCAGCACTTATACAGTTAACTGGGCACTCAGATTCACAAGCTCCGCAGCTAATACAAGCATCAACTATTTTGTAAGCCATAACAAAAACCCTCCCTTATTTCTAATTCAACAATATAATAACATAACTTTTAACAATAATAAAGTATTTATACAAATATTTTGAAGTGAATCAGAACAAGAAGAAATATTAAGAAAATTAAGAATAGTATTTAAATATTGAATTTTATTTACTATAAACCTCAAAATATTAATATAACATATTTAAATAATTGATTTATATGGATTAAATAGAAAATCTTTCAGAAAACTATTTTAAAATTATATAGATTCATATATATTTATATAAAAAAATAGATTTAAAATAATTTACATAATTTTAAATGTTAAGAATTAACAATAAAATTTGTGATGGCAGGTTGTTAATTTATTAGCAATAAAAGTAGTAATAATGAGAAAAAAGTAAGCTTTTGAAGATTTTACTATATAGTTAAAGTAATTTAAAATTGAAAAGAATTAGCTAAGTGCTTTAAAATAGAAATTAATAATGTTTTAGGAGATGAAGTGTATGAGCTTAAAAGGGAAGGTAGCCATAATAACAGGCGGAACTAGAGGAATAGGAAGAAGTATAGCTTTAGAATTGTCGAAGGAAGGTGCCAGTATAATTTTAAACTATAAAAATGATGATACTAGTGCCAAAGAAACTTTAGAGGAAATTAAGCTAATAGGTGGATATGGTATATTAATAAAAGGTGATATTTCAGATTATAACTTTTGTAAGAGTTTAGTAACCAAAGTTATCGAAGACTTTGGTAAAATTGATATACTAGTTAATAATGCTGCTATCTCTAAAGTTGGTCTTTTTATAGATATGGATGAAAAAGATTATGATTCAATAATGAATACAAATATGAAAGCAATTTTTAATATGTGTAATAATGTTTGTAAATACATGATTGCAAAGGAAAGTGGAAATATTATAAATATATCATCTATGTGGGGAAATGTTGGTGCATCCTGTGAAGTAATATATTCTGCTTCTAAAGGTGCAGTAAACTTATTTACCAGAGCATTAGCAAAAGAATTAGCACCTAGTAATATAAGAGTTAATGCTGTAGCTCCAGGAATTATAAACACAGAAATGAATTCTTGGATGAGTGAAGAAGAATTAAATTCAATGGTGGATGAAATACCTTTAGGAAGATTAGGGGAAGGAGAAGATGTGGCAAAAGCAGTAGCTTTTTTAGCTGGTGATGGATCTAAATACATAACGGGACAAATTATAAATGTAGATGGTGCAATATTATAAAGTTCTATAATAGAAAATTAATTTACACATGATTTTAATTTACATAACAAAAATTTTTTTTATGAATGCAAATTGAAAATTAAAGACACGAATTATGGTTAAAGCTCCACTGTCAAAGTCTTTGGAGTTTCTATAATAAATTTTATTTTAAGAAATTCACATTTAGTAAATTTCATACTATAATTTTCAATTTTCAAAGGATTAAGCTATTCTTAAGAAAAAGTTATTTTCAAGAGTATATTTTAGATTTTAATATTGTATTCTTAATATAATGTTTATTAAAATTTCATTAAACTTTTATGTGTAAAGAGAAAATATAAAGAAATTATATTATAATTAAATTAGTAGAAAAAGTTATTACTTAAAGAGGGGAAAAATACGACATGGATAGTAAAAATATATTATACACTGTATTGGCAATAGTTTTAATTATTGTATTGGGGCCTAGTATTTTAAGTGTATTAGGCATTGTAATAAGTGGGATATTTACATTAGTTATGATTTTATTATTAGTTATAGCTTTAGCTGTGGCTTATTGGAAATATAAATTTAATAAATCACAAAAGGAGTTTAATAAAAACTTTAAGGAAAAAAAGGGATATACTAATAATCCGCATAATACTACAAGTTCTCATACATCATATAGTAAATCAAAGGATAATAATATGGACTATGGTAATTCTACCATTATTGATGTTGAATATGAGGATGCTAAAAAAGAGTCAGATAAATAGCAATAATAGACCACAGTTTTGTGGTCTTGTTTTTAATTTTAAAATATTATACTATACATAATTAAGAGAAAAAATAGTCTTATAATTGTTATGTTTTACGATATTTAGGAGGTGCGAGATAATGGCTAGAATTTTAATAGTTGAGGATGAAACTTCTATAAGAAAATTTCTTAAAATAAGTTTAAAGCGAGAGAACTTTGATGTTATAGAAGCGGCAAGTGGAGAGGATGGTATAAAGAAAGCAAGAGAAGAATCACCAGATGTAGTTATTCTAGATATAATGCTTCCAGGAATAGATGGATTTAAAGTCTGTGAAATATTAAAAAAAGAGTACGAAGAGTTAGGTATTATAATGTTAACTGCTCGAGGACAAGATACTGATAGAATAATGGGGTTAGAATTCGGAGCAGATCATTATTTAGTAAAACCATTTAACCCTTTAGAACTAATTGCTATAATTAACTCCTTACTTAGAAGAATTAAGTATAGCAAAAAGAATCATGATGGCAACTATCTATATTCTAGTAAGTTTAAAATAGATTTATATAGTAAAAAAATTTATAAAAATGATATAGAAATTGATTTAACACCTAAGGAATATATGCTTATGAAGATTTTCATGGAAAATCCTAATAAAGCTTTTAGTAGGGACGAGCTTCTAGATATGGTGTGGGGATATAATTATATAGGAGAAAACAAAATTATAGATGTTAATATAAGAAGAATAAGAAGTAAAATAGAAGATAATCCATCGGAACCTAAATTTATAGAGACTATTTGGGGAACAGGATATAGATGGAAGGAGAATTAAATTGGTATCTATTAAGAGAAGAATTTCAGGCAGTTACTTACTTATTATAGTGTTAACTATAGTTATTGTTGAGGTAATAGTAATAACTGCAATTAAAAGCTACTATTACACAGGACTTAATGATACCTTGAAGAACCAAATAATTATTTCTAGTAATTTTTATAATACTTATCTTTCTTCAGCAGGAGTACGGACTAATACAGCTAATGATGTAGATCTATTTTGGGAAAATACTAATGCAGAAGTGCAAATTATTGATAAAAGTGGTAAAGTACTGATGGATTCTTTAGGAGTAGATGTAGAAAATATTGATCTTCCAGAAAAGTTGATGGATGTTATAGAAGGTAAAGAAAAAATAGTAGTAGAAAAATTAACTATCAATGGAGAGTCTTCTATAAGTATGATCACTGCTCTTAATCATAATAATAAAATAGATGGGGCACTTAGATTTATAGCATCTACTGCTGAAGTTGATAAAACTGTGGCTAAAGCATCTAAATATGCACTATTAGTAGGAATATTTGTTATAATAGTTTCAAGTATTGTAAGTTTATTTATATCGAATAGTATTACTAAGCCACTAAAAAAAATAAGTTATGGTGCAGAAAAAATGGCAACAGGAGATTTTAGTGAAAAAATACCTAAATTCTTTGATGATGAGATTGGAAAATTAGCAGATACCCTTAATTATATGTCAGACGAAATTATGAAAAATGAAAAACTTAAAAATGAGTTTATTGCTTCTGTATCTCATGAACTTAGAACGCCATTAACATCTATAAAGGGATGGTCAATTGTATTGAAAGCTTCAGATTTCCAAGATGAAGAAGAAATAAAGGAAGGGTTAGATATAATAGAGCAGGAAGTAGATAGATTAACTCACTTAGTAGAGGATTTATTAGATTTCTCAAAGCTATTATCAGGAAAAATAACTCTTAAAAAAGAGAATACAAATTTAACAGCATTAATTTTAGCACTATCAAAGCAATTAACACCAAGAGCTAAAAATGAAAATTTAACATTGAAGGTAAATGTTGATGAAAATTTGACTAATATAATTGTAGATAAAAATAGGATAAAACAAGTTCTCATAAATATTTTAGATAATGCTATTAAATTTACTTCCCCTGGAGGAGAAATTATTTTTAATACTAATGTTATAGAAAATAGTATTATAATGAGTATTAAAGATACAGGAATAGGTATTTCACAGGATGAGATATCTAAAGTTAAGGAAAAATTCTATAAAGGAAAAAATTCTAACTCTAGTAATGGTATAGGATTATCTGTTTGCGATGAAATTATTCAAATGCATAATGGAAGCCTAGAGATAAAAAGCAAATTAGGTGAAGGAACAGAAGTTATAGTAGCCTTGCCATTGTAGATTGATAATGATTGAAGGAGGGGATTATGAAGAGATTATTTAAAATATTTATAGTAAGTTTAATTGCATTAGCTTTGGTAGCTTGTAATTATAATGAATTTGTAGCAACTAATAAAATATCATCTCCTAAAATTGAGCCATCTATATTGGGAAAATGGAAGATTGAAACATATAAATATTTAAATACAGATGCACCAGAAGATGCTTCAATTAAACTATGGGTTAATAAAATGATTACATTTAATAAAGATACAATAGTATCCCCAAATGATACTTTTATTAATCCTAAATATAAACTAAAAGTAGTGAATTCATTAGAATATATATATAATAAATATAATACTATTCCAGAGAATTTAGGAATAGAAGAAAATGAAATTCAAGTATTTACTATTGCATGCTCAAATAATTATTTTATAAATATCATATTATTAAATAATGATGAGGCTATTCTTGAGAAGAATAGTACTTTGTATTATTTATCAAGGATAGGAAGCGAAGATAAAGGCATTGTTAATAATCACGAATTTAATAGAGGAGTTACTGTAAAACCTAGTGAAGTAATAACCGCTAATAAATTTAAGAGATATCAAAGTGGAGTTATAATTGGACTTAAATCTTATGTAGAGGAAGAATACAACTATCCTTATGGGAATAAAGAAGAAAAGGCTAAGACTCCTGTTTATAGAACATTATGGATTAGTTATGATGGAAAAGTAAAAGAAATAAAAGAATTGCCGTATATACTTTTGGTAAGAAAAAATGGATTTTGGAAGGTTGATTCTAAACGGATAAAAGGTGATAACTATTTCTATGATTCGATTTCAGCAGCGCCTATAGGAAAGACCTCAAAAACTAAAACACCTTCACAGGATTTTATTAATAATAGTTCATTTTATACTGAAAAAAGTATAAATTTTATTTCAAATGATTATATATCTTTAGATGTAAAAGGTGAAGGAAATAATAAGGAGGAAGCTCAGCCATATCAGTATAGTCTTTTAAACACTATACCAATAGATACGATTTACTCTGGAGAGGATCGTGCTATAACTATTTCAGAAGCTATAGGTGATAAAGGAGTAGATGCTCTTAAAGTAGCAATTCAAGGAAGTGCTAAAAATAAAGAAAGTAATAAAAATTTTCAATTGAAAGATGCAGAGCAGTTCAATAGTTTTGGACTTGTAAGAAAAAATGGAAAATGGGTAATGAAAGGACGAGTAAATTTTTCTAATGATAATTTATCTTATAATTATGGAGATTTTGAAATTCCTATACTGATGCCTGAAAGTTTATTAAAATATGATTCTATATTTGCTCCTTGGTCTCAAGTAAAACAATCAATACCACAGGCTAAAGATATATTTTCATCGCCGAATAAAAATATGTCTATTGTAGTTACTGATGAAAGCTTACTAGTTTATCCTATAGCAGAAAATTCCTTAGGAGAAACTCCTGCTAAGGAAATTAAACTAAAGGAAAATGAAACTGTTATAATGGCAGAATGGGCAACTGGTGAGTATGTAGATATATGGGCTGATCAAGTAGATAAATCGGTGTCTTTAGAAAAGAAAGCAGAAGAGCAAAAGACTGAAAAATAAATTAAAAGACCTATGCTATTGCATTAGGTCTTTTCTTGTTCCACCTCAGGGGAACTTAATCAATGGAGAATTGAGAATGGAAAATTGACAATTATGGTTGAAATTAATTTTATAAATTAATTTCTCTAGAGAGATTTTAATAAAACGATTTAAGACTTCTCCATAAGGGCGAAGTATCAGTAATTCTCATTTGTCAATAGTCAATTCTCAATTGTATAAGGGTTACCCTGAGGTGCTTGAGCAGGACCTAATAATTTTAGCTAATCTTAAGGAGTATCTATTATAATTAGGAATTAAGTATGAAGAATGAAGAATTATGGTTGAAATTATTTTTAGTCAAAATAATTTCTTTAAATAAATTTTTAAACTAGCAATACAATTGCTATATTTTTATTTACAGGATCAATTATAAATTTCTCAGCCTCTGCTGAGAAATATCCATAATTGTGCATTGTGAATTAGAAAAAGGAGTTCAACGAACTCCTTTTTTATTAGCTGCATCCTGTAGTAGTACCACAATCTTGGCAAACTTTACAAGTACCATTCTTAACTAATCTAGTGCTTGAACAGTGAGAGCAGACTTCAGAATATATTCTTTCACCATCAGGCAATTTATCGTTAGCTACTAAACTACTAGATATTTCACTTTGAGCGGTAAAATAGTTTTTTTTACTTATCATCATTATATCTTCACTATCAGGTTTTACTTGGCATCGAGAAAAATCTCCAAGTTCTATATCTATAACCTTACTTATTAAATCAGAAATAGAAGTTACATGCTTAATGTATGGATGTTTCTGTACAAAACCATAAGGTTCATATTTTTGACCTCTTAACATTCTAGCAATATCCTGTGCAGGTACATGATATTGAAGCATAACGGAAATTGACTTTGATAGTGAGTTTAATAATCCAGTAATTATTGTTCCTTCTCTATCTGTTGTTATATAGATTTCTGTAATTTCGCCTTGTTCATTTCTATTAACAGTAGTATATATTTTAACATCCTCTATCTGTGCAGGATGAGTAGTGCCAACTCTTATACCTTCAGGTTTTTCACGAGTTGAAATATTAGAATTCTTTTGTAACTCTTTAGCTTTTTCTAATAATTGAGCATAAGTTAAATCTTCAAGAGCTAGCTTTCTTTCAGAATTTAGAGTTGTATTTAATGGTTGGCTAGCTTTACATCCATCTCTATATAATGAAATTCCTTTCACTCCTAATTTCCAAGAATTAATAACAACATTCTTAAAATCATCTACTGTTGCATTCTTAGGTAAATTAACTGTTTTAGAAACAGCACCAGAAATCATAGGAGTTATACTTGCCATCATAAGAACGTGTCCCATAGGTCCTATAAATCTATTTCCGCTTCCACATTTGTTTGCAGTATCAAATATAGGAAGATGTTCTTCTTTAAGATGAGGTGCACCTTCAATTTTTCCATCTATGATTTTTTCATATTCTAAACCATCTTCATCAACTATTTCTTTTCTTAGGATATAATCAATTATATCTTTGATTTCATTTTCTTTATAGCCTAGATTTTCAAGAGAGGCTTCTATAACTGGATTTACAATAGTCATAAATCCACCACCAGATAACTTTTTATATATAAAGTGAGAAAAATAAGGTTCAATAGAGGTTGCTCCACAATCCATTGCAAAGGAGATAGTTCCTGTTGGTGCAATAACAGATACTTGAGCATTTCTATAACCATATACTTCTCCAAAGGATATAGCTTTAACCCAAAGCTCCTTTAAGGCTTTGCTCATATAATCTAATCCATTATTAGTCAATATTTCATGATTTACTTCTATAGGGGTATAGTCTAAACCTTCATATTCAGAATCTATAGCCTTAGCTACTCGTGCATGATTTCTTATAACCTTTAACATATAGTTTTTATTTATTTCATACTTCTCAAAAGCTCCTAATTTTTTAGCCATAAGTGCTGAAGTAGCATAAGAAGCAGCAGTTAGTATACCTATAATACTAGCAGAAAAACTTCTAGCTTCATCTGAGTCATATGGGTAACCCATAACCATAAGTAGTGAAGCTAAATTAGAAATTCCAAGTCCAGTAGATCTAAATAAATATGTTTTTCTAGCTATGTCTTCTGTAGGAAATTGCCCCCAATGTATAGAAGCTTCAAGTGCTAATTGTACAAGTCTCACTAAATGAATATAACCTTCTAAATCGAAAACTTTATTTTTAACATCATAAAATTTATATACATTTATTGATGCAAGATTACAGGAAGTGTCATCTAAGAAAGCATATTCTCCACATGGATTTGTAGAATTTATCCTATTATATTTTGCACCGTATAAACCATCTTCTCCAGCAGGGCAAGTATGCCATGCATTGAAAACATCATCAAACTGAGGTGCTGGATCTGCACATTTCCAAGCAGATAAATTAAAAGAATCCCATAATTCTTTAATTTTAACGGTCTTGTTTACAGAATCATCCGTTCTTCCTTTAAGTTCAATAGTCTCATCTTCATTTTCTGAAAGACTAATAACCTTTTTCATAAATTCATTACTTAGTCTAACAGAGTTATTTCCGTTTTGCCCTGATACGGTTTCATATGCTTCACCTTCAAAGTTTGCATCATATCCCATTTTACCAAGAGCTCTTACTTTGTCTTCTTCTTTAGCTTTCCATTCTATAAATTCAAATATCTCTGGATGATCAATGTCTAAGGCAACCATTTTAGCAGCACGTCTTGTAGTGCCACCAGATTTTATAGCACCAGCATTTCTATCAAGGCCTTTTAAAAAACTCATAACTCCAGAAGAAATTCCTCCACCAGATAATTTTTCTCCTTTTGCTCTAATGGTAGAGTAATTTGTACCTGTACCAGAACCACCTTTAAATAATTTAGTTTCTGTTACATATTGTTCAGAAATAGAATGCTCTCCAAGTAGTTTATCTTCTATGGAAAGTATAAAACAAGCAGAAGCTTGAGTACGGGTATAAGCATCTTTACTTCTCACTACTTTAGCTTTTTTTTCATCATAGTAGAAAGTATCTAAACTGTCTGTATCTATATTATAGGCATGTTTTAAGCCTGTATTAAACCATTGTGGAGAGTTAGGTGCATACATTTGATTTAAAAAACAGTATGCAAGTTCATCATATAAAATTTCTTTTTCATCTTCGTTATTTATAAGTCCTTCATCAACTAAGGCATCACACCAAAAGTTTACTATTCTATGAACTATCATCTTTAAGCTGTTTTCGTATCCAACTTCATTAGGTACTAATGCTTTTTTAAAATACTTAGAGGCAATTATATCACAAGCATTTTGTGAGTAATCTTTAGGAAACTCTAAATCTTTCATATCAACTAATACTGTATTAGTTTTATAGTCTTTTATAAAAACATCAACCTTTTTCCATTCAAATAAATCGTAAACTGTTAAATCCGTATTTTCCGTTAAGGCTTTTGTGTAATATCTTTTTAAAAATTTCTTAATATCGTCCATAATATAATGCTAGAAAATATATTCCTAGCATGGTCACCTCCCGTATTTAAAATCAACTAAGTCGAAATAACACTATATATAGTTATATAATAGTTTATATGCACTATATGTGGTATTATATACCAAGATAATAATTTAATCAATAAAAATTATTATATAAAAATAAGATGAAATAATTAAAAACTTCTGAAAATAGCTTTATAGCTTTATTTTTCAGAGACTAGCTTTTTTATATAATATTCACTAAAATAATATATAAGTAATATAAAAAAATAATTATTAGAATATACTAGAATTATTTCTTTAAAGATGTGTAATATTAGATTTAGAGAAAATATAAGGAGAGAGATAAATATGATTAAATCATTTAAGGGAATAAATCCTAATATACATGAGAGTTGCTTTATAGCAGAAAATGCAGCTATTATAGGAAATGTAGAAATAGCAGAAAATTCAAATATATGGTATGGTACAGTTTTAAGAGGAGACATGGATTGTTTAAAAGTAGGAAAAAATACAAATATACAAGATAATAGTACTGTACATAATGATCATAATACACCAACAAAAATAGGTGATAATGTTACTATAGGTCATAATAGTATTATTCACGGATGTAGTATTGGAGATAATGTTTTAATAGGAATGGGCTCTATTATACTTAATAATTCTGAAATAGGAGAAAATACTATTATAGGAGCAGGAAGTTTAGTAACTCAAGGTAAAAAAATACCATCAGGAGTACTATGCATGGGATCTCCAGCAAAGGTGGTAAGAGAACTAACAAAAGAAGAAATAGAACACATAAAAAAATCTGCAGAAATATATGTCCAAATGGGAATGGATCACAAACAGGGATAGCTAATTCACAATGCACAATTGCAGATAATTCTCAGCGTAGCATGAGAATTTTTCAATCCAAAAGAATAAATTATTAATTTCTTAGTATTAGCTAAGAAATGTCCAAAATTGTGAATTGTGCATTTTGAATTGTGAATTGAAAAATAAGGGGGCATAAAATGATAAAGTTAGATAGTATAAATAAAATGACAAATGAACAGAAATATAGATATATGCTAACTCTTTTAGAAGGCCAATTAAGTAGTGAAAGTGATGTTTTAGCAAATCTTTCAAATGCATCTGCAATTATTTATGCTCTTGTAGATGAAATTAATTGGAGTGGTTTTTATTTTACTAGAGGAGATGAGTTAGTTTTAGGACCTTTTCAAGGTAGACCTGCTTGTAACAGAATAGCTTTTGGAAAAGGTGTTTGCGGCACAGCAGTAGAAAATAAAGAAATAAAAAGAATTGAAAATGTACATAACTTTCCAGGACATATAGCTTGCGACTCTGCTTCTAATTCAGAAATTGTAATACCTATAATTAACGATGGGATAGTTTGTGGTGTTCTTGATATAGATAGTCCGATATTTAATAGATTTACTGAATTAGAAGAGAAGTACTTAGTTAAGTTTGTAAATAAGCTAAATGAATATATAGATTGGGAAAAATTTTTGAAGAATTAGGAGATTATATATGATAAAAATTGGAGAAATAAATAAACTAAAAGTTGTAAGGATAGCGGAAATTGGATATTATTTAGATGGAAAAACTAATAATACTTCTGATGATATTTTATTACCAACAAAGAGTGCACTAGGCAATGAACTTCAGGTTGAAGATGAAGTAGAAGCTTTTATATATAGAGATTCTAAAGATAGAATCATTGCTACTATGAAAAATCCTTTAGCGCAAATAGGAGAAATTGCTTATTTAGAGGTAGTAGATAATAGCAAAGTAGGTGCTTTTATAAGCATAGGACTTGAAAGGGATGTACTAGTACCTTTTAAGGAAATTAAATATAAGCTAGAAGTAGGAAAAAAATACTTGTTTTATCTATACTTAGATAAAACTAATCGTTTAGCAGCTACCACTAACATAGATAAATACCTTCATGATACAAATAGCTATAACATAGGAGAAGAGGTTGAGGGGACTATATATGGATTCCAGACTAATGGAACAGCTATGATAGCTTTAGAAAACATTTATAGAGGAGTAATACTTAAAAATGAGTATTATAATGACCTTGAAGCAGGAGAAATCATTAAGGTTAGGGTGAAAAGATATTATGAAGAAGGTCAAGTTGGTGTAACCTCAAGAAAAAGTAGGTTAGTAGAAAAAGAAGATTTAGAGACTGTTATATTAGATTATTTAAAGAAAAATAATGGAGCAATGAAATTAAATGATAAATCATCACCAGAGGATATACAAAGCACTTTTAATACAAGCAAAAATGCTTTTAAAAGAGCTTTAGGTGGACTTATGAAAAGAAATCTAATAATACAAGATGAAAATGGAACAAAGCTAATATAGATAAAATAATCAATAAAAATCATCATGTGTATCATGATGATTTTTTACTTCCTTGAAGTTTATGAAAAGTTATTTATAGAGTATGAGAGTCTAAATTTTTTACAAAGGATATAAAAGAGGAATTCAAAATAATTTATTGAAAATATATATAGTTAGGTTTTAGGAGAAATTTTTAAATTTCAAAAAAATCTAATTTAGTAAGTTATTTTTTCAGTAATATCAATTGAGGTGAGCAAATGAATAACAAAAAATTAACAATAAATTTATTCAAAGTTTTTAGCTTAATGTTAATATTTATAATTTCAACCTCTATAGTTGTTTATGCCAATGATAAAAAGGTTAAAATTAATGAATTACATTCCACAGTTAATATTTTAAAGGATGGATTATTAAAGGTTGAAGAAACATTAATTATGGATTTTAGTGGAAAATTTAATGGGGCTTTTAAAGATATTTCTACAAAGGGGACAAACGGCATTAAAGATTTAAAAGTTTTTCTTATAGAAGATGGTGCAGAAAAAGAATTTAAATATAGTGAAAAGGCTAAAAATGGAGATAGCTTTCTTTATGAAATAGAAGAGGAAAATAAAAATTTATTTAGGATTAAATTATATATTCCATCAAGAAATGTAAAGAAAAAAATTAAGCTTAGTTATACATTATCTGATGTAACGACGTTATATAATGATGTTGGAGAGCTGTATTATAATTTTTGGGATAAAGGTTATAAAAGTGAGATAGACAGTTTTAATGGAGTAATAGCGCTTCCTAAAGAGGTATCAGAGAAAGATATTAATGCATTTTTTGATACAGGGGATGGATTTCCTAAAGCTAAAATTGAAAATAATAAAATAATATTTGAAGCAACAGATATTAAAAAAGATATGTATCTCACTGGAAGAGTTTTATTTCCAAAAGATATTCTAATAAGCTCTGCTAAAACTGAAGATAAAGATGGATTAGCAGAAATACTACAAAAAGAAGAAAGAAAAAGATTAGGCTATGAAAAGAAAGAGGAAACTAATAAAAAGATTAAAAAAGGTGTTGATTTTCTAGTTTATATATTTTCAATTATAGGATTAACGCTTATTATTTTTTATATGAAAATTACAAAAAGAATTATAAAAACTGAAAATCTTAGTGAATTTCCAGAAAAATGTAGTCCTGCTATACTGTCAAGATTCTATAATGGAACAGTTACAACTAAAGAGTTTATAACTACCTTATTAGATTTGAATAGAAGAGGATTTATAGAGTTAGAGGACAATACAGTAGGAAAAAACGAGGATTATAAAATAATAGTCTTAGATAAGCCATATGAGAAGCTTTTAGCTCATGAACAGTACCTAATAGATTGGTTGATAGATATAAGCAATTATAATAATGAAATAACTATGAAAGGGATAGAAGGAATCGCCAAAGATAAAGAAAAAGGGATTAATTTTACGATAAGTTATCATAAATGGATAAAAAAAGTAAATGATTTAGTGAAAGATAATAATTATTTTGATAAAAGCAATAGAAAATATGGAGTTCTATATATAACTTTATCTGTTATTGCATTTATTATATCAATCATATCCTTGATTAATGGAAATATTATAGCCATATTATCACTTATAATTAGTATAATTATATTTGCACTAGGAATAGGTCTAATAATAAGATTAAGTGATTATGGATATAGTGAAAAAATGAAATGGAAAAAAGTAAAAACAAACTTTGAAGGTAAAGATTTAGGGTCAATGGCTATGATGTATCCTTTAGATGAATACTTACCTTATATGATAACTTTAAATGTCAGCAGAAAAAGACTTGAAGAGTTTAGAAAATTTGCATTGACTTCATCAATATATGCTACTAATATGTGGCTTATAAATTATCTTAACTTTGATAACTTTACAACCACAAATTCATTTATATACTATGGAGCTTATGGCGCCTTTTCCAGTACAGTAGGTTATGACGGAGGTAGTTCAACTGGAGGCGGAGGTGGATGTAGCGGCGGCGGAGCAGGTGGATTTTAATAATAAAAATTAAGAATAAAGATTAATTTTATTAACAGACTTCTATATTAATTTTTATAAGAAGAAATAGCTATATTATAAGAATTAATCATTATAATATATATAAATAAAATATATTAAATTGTAAAGAATTTTAATATGAAAAGGAGTATGATATGGAGGTTACAGCATTACTAGAAAACAAAGCACTATCCTCACAATATGATAGTAAACATGGATTATGTATACACATAAAGACCGAAAAGCATAATATATTATTTGATGTTGGACCTAATAATTTATTTATAAAAAATGCTATAAAGTTAAATATAAATATTTCAGAAGTAGATATTGTTGTAATATCACATGGACATAAAGATCATGGTGGAGGATTAAAAGAATTTTTAAAAGTAAATGATAAGGCAAAAATTTATATTCATAAAAATGCTTTTGATAAGTACTATAGTAATGTTTTAGGAGTGTTTAAATATTATATAGGTTTAGATAGAACGCTAAGAGAAAGCGATAGAATTATCTTAGTTGATGATTTTTATAAAATAGATGATGAACTTAGTATTTTTAGCAAAATAAGTTTAAATAAGATGATACCAACATCAAATAAAAATTTATATGTAAAAGAAGGGAATTTGTTTGTTCATGATAAATTTAATCATGAGCAAAACCTTATAATTACGTCTGATAATAAGAGCTATCTTTTTGCAGGCTGTGCTCATCGTGGAATAGTCAATATATTAGAAGAGGCTGAAGATATTACTGAGAAAAGTATAGATTTTGTTATTGGAGGTTTTCATTTGTTTAATCCCATATTTAGTAAATATGTAAATGTAGAATTGATAAATGGCATTGGAAAATATTTAGGTAGTAAGAAATCAATATATTATACATGTCATTGTACTGGGGAAAAAGCATATGAACAATTAAAGGGAATATTACATGATCAGATTAATTATTTATGCTCTGGACAGGTGATCTCCATATAACAATGAATAATTAAGAGGAAGCCTAAATTTTAGGCTTCCTTATATTATTTCATTCTTATTCTTTTTATTACTTTAACAATTTCATTAAATACTAATGGCACTAAGCTTAATAGAAATACAAACTCCCAATCATTAATTGTAAGCTTATATACTCCAAATAAATTTGCTATTGGAGTAACGGATATTACTATTAATTGAAGTAAGAATCCTAGTATTATGGCACCAATTAAATACATATTTGAAAATAATCCTATTTGGAATATGGATTTGGTTTCATTTCTCATATTTAATGAGTGAATTAATTGAGTTCCACTTAGAACTGTAAAAGCTAGTGTTTGAGCATGAGTCAAAATCTGCTTAGGCATAGCTGATAATGAAACATCTGCACCACCATAAGTTTTAGCTCCATAAACAAAAGCAATTAAGGTTAAGAAACCTATCAGTATTCCATTAGCTGCTAAGCTTAAAGTTGCCCCTTTAAATATACTCGATTTAGGATCACGAGGTTTTTTGTTCATTACATCTTTATCACCTGGGTCCATGCCTAATGCTAATGCAGGGAAAGTGTCTGTAATTAGATTAACCCATAATATATGAGTTGCATTAAGCGGAGTAGCCCATCCTAAAAGTATAGCAAGGAATAGGGAAACAATTTCTCCTGCATTACAAGATATTAAAAATACTACAGACTTTTTAATATTATTAAATATATTTCTACCTTCTTTTATGGCAGATACTATAGTAGAAAAGTTATCGTCTGTTAATATCATATCAGAAGCGCCTTTAGCTACATCTGTTCCTGTAATACCCATTGCAACTCCTATGTCAGCAGCTTTTAATGAAGGTGCATCATTAACACCGTCACCGGTCATAGATACTATATTTCCTTTTGACTTAAAAGCTTTAACAATTTTAACTTTATGTTCAGGTGAAACTCTTGCAAATACTCGTAAGCTATCTATTTTATTAGATAATTCCTCATCAGATAATTTATCTAGGTCAGCACCTGAAATAACTTCATTGATGTCATTTACAATTTCTAAATCTTTTGCTATAGCAAAAGCAGTATTTTTATGGTCACCGGTAATCATTATAGTTTTTATGCCAGACTTTTTACATAGGGCAATAGAATCTTTAACTTCAAGTCTAGGAGGGTCAATCATACCAACTAAGCCTATGAAAGTTAAATTATTTTCTAAATCATCAATTTTAACATTAGTTGAAGGAATAATTTTATAAGCACAGCCTAAAACCCTTAGGGCATCATCAGACATATTATAAGCTGATTTTAGAAAAGTGTCTTTTAATTCTTCAGTTAAAGGTATTATCTCATTATTTATAGAAGCATTAGTACAGAGATTTAATAAATTGTCTGTAGCGCCCTTAGTCATAACATAATATTCATTATCGTATTTGTTTACTGTGGTCATTAGTTTTCTATCAGAATCAAAAGGAACTTCATCTATTCTTTTATGTGAAGATTCTAATTCCTCTTTATAGATATTGAACATATTTCCTGCTTCTAACAATGCTATCTCAGTTGGGTCACCAGTTTTTGAATTTTCTCTAGCTGTAGCATCGTTACAAAGTACCATATTTTCTATTAATAACTTGTGTATAGGATTATTTATATTTAATTTATCTATATTATCTAAGATGTTGTCAGAGTAAAATTTTACTACTGTCATTTTATTCTGAGTTAATGTACCAGTTTTATCTGAGCAAATTATATTTACTGAGCCTAAAGTTTCAACTGCAGGAAGCTTTCTAATTATAGCGTTTTGCTTTATCATTTTTTGAACACCAATAGCAAGCACTATTGTAACTATAGCAGGAAGACCTTCAGGAATTGCTGCTACTGCTAAACTTATGGAAGTCATAAACATTTCAAGTGT
The DNA here is from genome assembly GCF_000816675.1 of Clostridium argentinense CDC 2741. Classification (GTDB taxonomy): domain Bacteria; phylum Bacillota; class Clostridia; order Clostridiales; family Clostridiaceae; genus Clostridium_J; species Clostridium_J argentinense. The sequence continues at coordinate 713,073 of NZ_AYSO01000020.1, forward strand.
ATCTCTACCCTGAATTAAACCTATTATAAACATAGCAATACATATACCTATAGCTGCAAATCCTAAAGTTTTTCCTAATTCTTCAAGTTTCTTTTGAAGTGGAGTTTGTTCATTTTCACTTTCATCGAGCATTTTTGCTATTTTACCGATTTCAGTGTTCATTCCTGTACCAACAGCTATACCTATTCCTCTGCCATAAGTAGCTAAAGTAGACATGAATGCCATATTTTTTTGATCACCTAAAGAAATATCATCACTAGTTATTAAAATATTTGCATCTTTATCAACAGGAACAGATTCTCCTGTAAGGGCAGATTCCTCAATTTTAAGATTTGCACTTTCAATTAATCTTAAATCACAGGGAATATATCTTCCAGCATCTATAATGATTACATCACCTGGAACGACCTCTTCAGAAGGTATTTCTCTAAGTTCACCATCTCTTTTAACTATGGCTTTAGGCGTAGAAAGTTGTTTCAGTGCATCTAGTGCTTTTTCAGCTTTAGCTTCTTGAACCATTCCTACTATCGCATTGATTAGTATAACAACTCCAATGATAATAGTATCACTAACTTCTCCTACAACAGCAGATAGTATTGCAGCGGCAATTAATATATAAATTAAGATATCTTGAAGTTGAGAAAAAAACATTTGAATTTTAGTTCTAGGTTTTTTTGTTGCAAATTTATTTAGTCCAAACTGCTTTTTTTTCTCTTCAACTTCTTTGGATGTCAGACCAGTAGTACTATTGGTCTGAAATTCTTTTAAAACTTCTTCTGAACTCTTGCTAAACCACATTAAAAATCACCTCTAAAATATATTATCCACAAAATATACAAAAATTATTATTGCGGAAGATAATGATAAAAATTGAAATAACTGTTATTACAGAAAATATTATAACATAATATGGTTTTAAATACAATATATAATTTGAATAAAATGTAATTAATGTAATTTATTTAAAAATACTCTTTTATCCTATAAAGTATATATTAGGACAAAAGAGTATTGAGGTATCTTCAAAAAATACCTAGTTAGTATACTCATCTATTTTGCATCATACTGCGTCGTCAGAACTCCATGATACTAAACTATCATGAAAACCTGTCTCTTTTTCTGATGCGAAATATATTTCACATCTTTAACTAGCTATTTTCTTTCAGATGCTTTAAATTAATCTATGATATAAAATAAATAATTATTCAAAGATTGCTTATATATTAATTTTTATAAGATTTAACTAAAATGGTAATATGCCATAAAATACTATTCCTAAAATCCCTGAAATAACAATTATTAATATTGGATGAATTTTAGTTTTTATTAGCATTAATCCAATTATAAAAGCTATGATTACGCTTTTAAAATCTATGTAAGAAGTACGACCAAGGGATAAGAATACGGATATTATTAAGCCTATAAGTGCAGGTCTCATACCTAAAAGAGCAGAGGTCAATAAATCAGACTCTTTGAATTTCTGAAAGAAGAAGTAAGCTAATGTTACTAAAATAAAGGAAGTAGTTATAACACCTAGAGTAGCGACGATACTTCCTAAAATGCCATAAACTCTATATCCTACAAAGGTGGCAGAATTTATAGCCACTGGGCCTGGTGTCATTTGAGAAATTCCAATTATATCTATAAATTCAGTATAACTAATCCAATTATTGTTTGTTACTATTTCTTTTTCAATTAAGGATAACATTGCGTAACCACCGCCAAATCCAAAGGTACCAATCTTTAGAAATGCTAAATATAATTTAAAAAGTATATGCAATTGTTACACCTTCTTTCTATTTGAAATAATACCGTAAATTGCTGATAGTAATATAATTATTACAGGGTTTACATTAAATATGGTAATTGCAAGTACTGTTATAATTATTATTATAATATTTATATAATTTTTATTAAGGGATTTGCTAAGGCTTATTACTGCTACTAGAATTAATAAAGGCACTGCAGCATTAATTCCTTTAAATATCAATTCAACAGTATAGAGATTTCTAAATTTTGTAAAGAACATAGCAATTAGAAGTATTATAAAAAAGGAGGGAAGTGTTACACCAAGTAAGCCTAAAATAGCTCCAGGGAAATTGCCTATTTTATAACCTATAAATGTACAGCTATTTACGGCCAAAGCACCTGGAAAAGTTTGAGAGATAACGATTATATCTAAAAATTCTTCTTTAGTAAGCCATTTATGTTTATCCACTACTTCTTTTTCAATTAGAGGAATCATTGCATATCCACCACCAAAAGTAAAGCTTCCAATTTTGAAAAAAGTAATAAACATTTGTAGAAGTTTTTTCATAGTTATTATCACCACACTTTTATAATATTTTAGTATATAAAAATATAAAATCTATCTAGATTAAAATTGTTATGCTTGTAAAATTGCAATAATGAATATTTAATATTTGCAAATTGACAATAAAAAATTCGTTATTTAAAAATTGTGGTTTCATTATACTTTTTTTATTATACTCTTACTATTCTTAATAATCAAACAAATTGAATTTAGCCTTAAAAAATATAATATTATTACGATATAATTATTATAGAGAATAAAGGGTCTTCAAAAAATAGTCATTAGGAGGTATTTAAATGGAAATATCTAAATTAAGAGGAACGACTCCAATAAAGACAGAAGGGGTTACTATAAATAAACATAATGACTTTTCAAGAAATTTTAATTTTGCACGTCAAAAAAAGTCAGAAGAACAATTAAAACAAATGCTAAAAAACATAAAATCTAAGGGAAGCAAATTAGTAGTAACCAAATGTTATGCTGATGTTAGAGCTTATAAGAGAGAAATAAAAGAATATTTAGAATCTGTACTTGCTTTTATGTATTCAGTTAAAAAAGATATAAGCTTTTGGCAAACTCAATATTTTATTACTGTAGAAACTGTGGATAAAAAACTAGAAGAACTTACACAAATGTTATTAAGTGAAGAAAAAGAAACTTTAAATATAGCAAGCACTATTGATGAAATAACAGGTCTTATTGTAGACGTATATAAGTAAAACTAAATAAAAATTATTCAACAATTTTTATCTTAACTCCTCATTTTTAATTTTAAAAAGTCGCGACATTTAGTCACGACTTTTTGTTATATCCAAGAATTATAACTTGCATCTGAAGGCATTCTTAAATCTCCTCTAGGAGAAAGACTTATAGAACCTACCTTAGGACCATCAGGTAAACAAGAACGCTTAAATTGTTGAGTAAAGAATCGCCTTAAGAAAGTATTTAACCATTTTTCAATTTCTTCATTAGAATAGGTTTCCTTAAAAGCAGCTTTAGCTAAAAACGATAATTTTTCAGGAGTTGCTCCTTCTTTTATAAAATGATATAAGAAGAAATCATGAAGCTCATAAGGACCTACTATATCTTCAGTTTTTTGTGTAATATTACCTTCTTTATCCTTAGGAAGAAGTTCTGGACTAACAGGTGTATCTAATATATCTAGTAAAATTTCAGAAACCTCACCACTTAACTCTTTTTCTGCTACATAATGTACTAAGTATCTAACTAAAGTTTTAGGTATAGAACAGTTTACAGAATACATAGACATATGATCACCATTATAGGTAGCCCATCCTAATGCAAGCTCAGATAAATCTCCTGTACCTATTAAAAGACCACCTTCTTTATTCGCTATATCCATTAATATTTGAGTTCTTTCCCTTGCTTGAACATTCTCATAGGTTACATCATGTTTATCTATATCATGACCAATATCCTTAAAATGTTGAAGACAAGCATCTACTATATTAATTTCTCTAGTTTCTGTATTTAGATGCTTGCAAAGATTTATAGCATTATTATAAGTTCTATCAGTAGTACCAAAGCCAGGCATTGTAATAGTTACTATATTTTTTCTATCCACACCTAACATATCAAAGGTTTTAACAATTACAAGTAATGCTAAAGTAGAGTCAAGTCCTCCAGAAATACCGATAACTGCTTTTCTTAATTTTGTATAAGAAAATCTCTTAGCTAGAGCAGCAGCTTGAATATTAAAAATTTCTTTACATCTTTTTTCTCTTTCAATCTCATTTTTTGGTACAAATGGATGTTTATCAATATAACGATTGAAATTTATAATTTCTTTGTTTTTAAATCCAAATTCTATGATTTCTGCATCATATGGACAAAAGTGAATGCTATCTCTAAAACTCACATTTTTTAAACGTTCACTTTTTAATCTATCTACATCTATAGTTGATGTAATAATTTCATTATGTCTTTGGAATCTTTCATTTTCACAAAGTGTACTGCCATTTTCACATATCATTAAATGTCCACTAAATAATAAATCAGTACTTGATTCAAAAACACCTGATGAAGAATAAACATATGCACTCATACATCTTGCACTTTGATTTGAAATTAAATTTCTTCTATACTCTGCTTTACTTACAAGTTCATTTGAAGAAGATAAATTACATATTATGTTTGCACCTAAAAGACTTAAATAGCTGCTAGGCGGTATAGTAACCCATAAATCTTCGCAGATTTCAAAACCTATTTTTGTATCACCACAAGTAAAAATAAGATTTGTTCCAAAAGGAATATTTTCACTAAAGCTTAAAGATACTTTTTCGTTAGTTAAATTTAAACCACTGTTAAACCATCTTTTTTCATAGAACTCTGAATAGTTAGGTAGATAACTTTTAGGAACTATACCTAATATTTCACCATTAAGTATTATAACTGCACTATTATATAACAAATTTTTATGCTCTATTGGTGCACCTACAGCAATTAATATATCTTTATGTCTAGAAAACTCACAAAGGTCTTTTAAAGCTTCTTCACTTTTATCTAATAGTTGTCTTTGATAAAATAGATCTCCACAGGTATAAGATGTAATAGAGAGTTCAGGAAATACTACAAGTTTACAATTTTTTTCTATAGCTTCCTCAATACAATTTTTTATATTTTCTACATTGAAATTTACATCTGCTACATTAGTGACAGGACAAGCAGATGCAACTTTTAGAAATTCCATAGGATTTCACTACCTTTCATAGTATTCAGGCATTAAAAATAACTATTCCAAAACTCTAAACAGTTACTTTTAAAGATACCTTAATTTATCTTTTAATTTTTTTCTTTTTCATAGTTTTCTTCTTCATTACAGAATAGCCAAAGGAACCTAAAGCTTTAGGATTTAATGCAAAATATTCTCCATGACAATAAGAAATAAGATGTGCCTTTTCAAAATGAATTTTACCTTTTTCATCAATTAAATCACTATTTACATGTGAACAGACTATTTCAGCTAAAAATAAATCATGAGTACCTAAAGGCGTGATACTTTTAACTTTACATTCAAGAGAAATAGGACAATCGTCTATCAATGAAGCAGAAATATTTTCACACTTTGTCATTGAAAAATTCATTTCTTTAACTTTATCAATAGTTCTACCTGAACGAACTCCACAAAAATCCACTTCCTTAACTAAATTTTTAGAAGGAAGATTAACTACAAATTCCTTGGTTTCTTTTATGTACTCATAGGACAATCTTTCAGGTCTAATTGCTACTGTAATCATAGGAGGTTTAGTACAAGCTGTTCCAATCCAACCTACTGTAAAAATATTATCTTTACCTTCACTATTCTTACAACTAATTAGTACCACTGGTACTGGATTAAGCATAGCACTTCCTTTAAACATAACTTTTTCCATTAACAGTTCACTTCTCTTTCTGTATATAAAATCTTTTATTTTATAAAATTATCTTTAGTATTACATATAGATGTACCATTTCTAAATTTAACCTATCTATGAGAATAATTAATACTTATTAGTATTTCCACTAAAGCTACTAAATTCAAAAATCACAGTTCACAATTTTAAATTTCTCAACATTAACTTCCACCCCTGGGGTGCAGTATGATAAGTCACAATATCCACATCATTAAACGATATTTCAATAACATTAAATATCTCCACAGTATTGGTATAATTCACTAGGTTAGTTCCAAACTATACTGCACCTCAGGGGAACCCTAAAGGGCTTCACTACTGTTCCCCAGAGGTGGAAAACTAGCAATTGTATTGCTAGTTAAAAATCTATTGTTGAAATTAGTTTGATTAAAACTAATTTCAACAATAATTATCAATTCTTCATTGCCAATAGTCAATTGATAAAAATCTTTATATTTTTATACAATACATTAGGATGCTTTGAATTTTATCATAGTTTTTTCAAATATGCTTTAAGTATATTATTGAGAAAATCTACAATTCATATTCGATTATATCAAATAAGGCATATGAAAGAAAATAATAAACCAAAGATGCTAGTATATTTTAGGCATATGAAAGAAAATAGATAGTTAAAGATAGGTCATATATTTTGCATTAGAAAAGGAGACAGGTTTTCATGATAGTTTAGCTATCATGGAGTTCTGACGACGCAGTATGATGGAAAATAGGCTAATATACTGGGCTATTATTTTTTTGATGAGGCCCAAACATTAGTATAAACTAAATAAGAATATGGTATTATAAATAAAAAATTAAATAGAATTAATTCTACTTAATAACATTAATATGTAATATTAAAAACACTTTAAAACTATATGAAATAAATTTGATGTATAATAAAGTTGGAAAAAATTTAAGAAACAGTAGCATAAGGAACTTCAAGTAGTTGCTAAAAATCATAACATATAATAACATATCACAACCTTTAGGTATGTTGTTATAACTATTTGATGTTTTCAAGCCTAAGTGAGTGTAGAATTGTGAAAACAGTTTAGCATGATGAACTATGATTGTATGATAAGTTAAAGACTTACCCTTAAATATATCCAACAGTTTAAGGCTCTAAGAATGATGAAGGATGACCGACTTCTAGGTTGTGAAGTCAAACACCTAATCATATGAACTCCATACTGTCTTTGGCAAGTAGGAAAATGCCCGAAAGGAGAGTGGTCAGAGATGACTAAAAATCAAAAAGAATATTCATTTGTAAAAGATCAAAAAGGAAGAAAATTAGCTTCATGTCTTTGTAATAAAGCATGGGTGTTGATTAGAAAGAAGAAAGCAAGATTACTTCAAAAATATCCTATGGCAATTCAACTAAATTATGAGGTTTGTCCTGATGAAGAAACTGAAATAATTTGTGGGATAGATGATGGAAGTAAACATGTAGGTATAGCATTAGTTCAAAAATGTAAAACATATAATAAACCAATATTCAAGGGCACTATTGAACTTAGACAAAATGTTAAAAGTTTAATGGAAACTAGAAAAAGTTATAGAAGATACCATAGAACTTATAAAAGATACAGAAAAGTTAGATTTGATAATAGATCAGCAAGTAAAAGAAAAGGTAGAGTAGCGCCTAGCATATTACAGAAAAAACAATCAACCATTAGAATCATTAATCAATTATTAAAGTTTGTTAATATTAAGGAATTTCATTTAGAAGATGTTGTAGTAGATATAAGAGCATTATCAGAAGGTAAAAAATTATATGGATGGCAATATCAAAAATCAAATAGGTTAGATGAAAATATAAGAAAAGCAGTTATATTAAGAGATAATTGCGAGTGTATGGAATGCGGAAAATCTAATTGTATGCTAGAAGTACATCATATAGTTCCTCGTAGATTAAAGGGTTCTAATGCCATAAGTAATTTAATCACTTTGTGTAGTGGTTGTCATCAAAAAACAGAGGGCAAAGAAGAATTATTTATTGATAAATATTATAAAACAATTGATGGTAAAAATATAAGATTTGACTACGCTCAACACGTTATGCAAGGTAAAACTTATTTAAGACAAGAGTTATCTAAATTGGGCAAATTAATGCTAACTACAGGTGGAGATACTGCTAACAAACGTATCGATTGGAATATATATAAAACACATAGTAATGATGCAATTTGCATAACAGATTTAGAAGTAAATATGAACGAATGTAATATAAAAGATTGGATTATCAAACCTATGAGAAGAAAATCAAAAGCTAATATTGCAGAACTAAATGGATTTAAGCATAGAGATTTAATAAAATACACAAAGAAAAATGGAGAATATTATATTGGTTATATAACTGCACTTTATTCAAATAAAAATCAATGTAATATTACTACAATGGAAAATAAAATACTAAAAAGGTATGGAATTAAGTCTTGTAAATTATTATGGAGATTTAATATAATATATTGGTTTTAAAAACGTAAAAATTAATATGAAAAATATAAGAAAGGGCAAGGTTATGTTTTGTTACGTTTTTCATAACCAGGAAAATCTATATGAAGATAAATAAAATAAGAGACTTAGTGTTAGTAGATATAGATGAAAATAAATCTATGGTAATTGCTTGTGATAGCTGTGGAAGTATAGGAGACAAGCCACAGGATGCATTAAAGGTTCCACCTTTTATAACAGGAAAATATACAGTTAGAGTAGGACTTTTAGAAGTATTAAGTAGTGGTGCAGAAGTGGTTACTGTTATTGATAATGTTTGTGCAGAAATGAAGCCTACAGGAGAAGAAATAATAAAGGGAATTAAAAGCGAATTAGAATTGGCTAATATTACCGATGTTGCGCTTAGTGGAAGTACAGAAGAAAATTTCCCTTGTGTTTCTACAGGATTAGGAATAACTATAATTGGAGTTAGCGAAAAATCTAAACTTAGGATAAATAATATAAAAGATGATGTTCTAATTTATTCTATAGGGATGCCTAAAGTTGGAGAAGAGATAAGCTATGAATATGATGAGGATATTTTTCAATATGATGTTCTTTACTATTTAAGAGAATTAAAAGAAGTTAAGGAAATTGTTCCTGTAGGATCTAAAGGAATATTATATGAGGCAGAAGAATTAGCTAAAAATAATGGTATGGAGTTTATCTTAGAAGAAAATTTAAGCATAGATATAAATAGAAGTTGTGGCCCTGCAACGGTGGCTATAATAGCTTTAGATAAAAGTGTTGAAGAAAACATAACAGTTATTAAGAATTCACATAAAATTGGAATTATAAAAAAATAACTCTGTAACATAAGTTACATACCAAAAACATTTAAGTTGATATAATTTAATCATAGATTGAAATTAAATTAACACACTATAGTAGTTAAGCAATCTTAAAAAAATAATAAACCAGTATGCTAGACTATTTTTTCTTTCATATTCTTAAAATAGATTAACATATTTGAGTTGTTATTTTCTTTTAGATTTTTGAATTAATGTGTGCTATGGAGGTATAAATTATGATTAGAAAAATTGTTCATATAAATGAAGAAAAATGTGATGGTTGCGGTATATGTGTAGATGCATGTCATGAAAGAGCTATAGAAATAGTAAACGGTAAAGCGAAGCTTGTTAGTGATACGTACTGTGATGGGCTAGGAGATTGTTTAAATTGTCCTCAAGGTGCTATCGAAATAATTGAAAGAGAAGCAGGAGCTTATGATGATGAAGCGGTGAAAAGAAGAATAGAGGATATGGATAAGTTTAAAAAAGAAACTAAAGAAGAAGGTAAAGCTATGCCTTGTGGATGTCCTGGAACAATGGCAAAGAAAATTGAAAGGAAGTCAGGATTAAATCTAAGCACAAAAGCTTTAAAGAATGATATATGTGATTGTAATTCGAAGGAAGAACAAAATGGTATTAATTCAGAATTAAGTCAATGGCCAGTACAATTAAGATTAGTAAATCCTAATGCACCATATTTTGAAGGGGCAAATCTATTAATAGCAGCAGATTGTACTGCATATGCTTATGCAAATTTTCATAGAGATTTTATAAAGGATCATATAACTGTAATAGGTTGTCCTAAACTAGATGATAATGACTATTATAGAGAAAAACTAGCTGAAATTTTAAAAAGCAACAATATAAAAAGTATAACTGTTGTTAGAATGGAAGTGCCTTGTTGCTCAGGTATAGTAAGTTCAGTTAAAAATGCAATGCTTCAATCCCAAACTATAGTACCTTATAGAGAGGTAATAGTGGGGATAAATGGAGAATTGATTTAATTACTAATTTAAAAATAATAAAGTAAGAAAATAATTAAATATTCAATTATTAATACAATGATAAGCATGATAAAGATTTTATAAAATAATTTCATAAAACCACCCCATTAATAGTTTATGAAAGCATAATATAAAAAATTTCTTAAATAAATAAAATTCTTATTTAAATATAAGAATTTTATTTATTTAAATCCAAATACATTACTTTTAACATTCTATAGAAAAATATATGATAATTTGAGGATAATTAGAATTAGTTTATAAAAAGTTAAATAAATTTAAAGCTTTATAATTAATGGTATTTTTATATAAAATTTCCCTTATAATATTGTTGTAATAATATTTAATTCAAGGGGGATAAAATGGAATTATCAAAGCGTAATGTAAAAGGGCAATCTTATTTTGATGGAGGATTACTTCAGCTAATAGGATGGAGATTACTAGGAACATTAATAACTGTAGTAACTTTCGGAATATGCTATCCTTGGGCAGTGTGCATGGTTTATGGTTGGAAGATTAAACATACTGTAATAGAAGGTAGAAGATTAAAATTTACAGGAACTGCTGTAGGACTATTTGGTAATTGGATAAAATGGCTTCTATTAACCATTATAACTGTAGGTATATATGGTTTTTGGGTTAGCATTGCTCTAGAGAAATGGAGAGTAAAGCATACTATTTTTGAGGATAGTATTTAGTAGTGTTTTATTTAAAATAATTTGTAACTAATCATTAAGATTATTACTTTATCTAAAAGCGTGGTGTTTTCACCACGCTTTATTATTTTAAAATAAGATTGTAGAAATTGAGATTCTGTAGTTTTTAAAAATAATATTGATAATTTATATTTTTAGAGGTTTAAAATTTATATAATATTAAGTTTGTTATTGATAATAATTTGTACTAAAGTATATAGTATAACAAAAAGCTTGATACAAATAGAAAGGGTTAAAAAATATGAATGATATTATAGATAAGTTAAATATTAAAAAAATAGAGAATGAAGAATTATTTCCCTATGACTTAATGTTATTAGCGGACCCTTCACTGGATTTAATAAAAGAATATGCATCTAGGGGGGAAGTCTATATTGCAGAACTACATAATATAGTAATTGGAGTATATGTATTAATTAGAACTAGACCTGCTACTATGGAACTTGTAAATCTTGCTGTAAATGAAAGTTTCCATGGGAAGGGAATAGGAAAGGCACTAATTAAAGATGCAGTAGAAAGAGCAAAAAAAGCAGATATGAAAACTTTAGAAGTAGGTACGGGAAACTCTAGTATTTCTCAGTTAGCACTATACCAAAAGTGTGGATTTAGAATAAGAAGTATAGATCATGATTTTTTCATAAAACATTATGATGAGCCTATTATAGAAAACGGAATACAATGTGTTGATATGGTTAGGTTATCAATGGATTTAGATTAAATTACAATATTACAAAAGACATGAAAATAATATAAATTAATATGTAAATATGAATTAAGTTGTAGTTTATATTATTGGGAGGTATATTAAAATGAATTATCAATTTAGGTTAGCAAATAAGTCTGATTTAAATAATATAACAAAAATATTTTCTAATGCAATACAAGATATGGAAGAAAAGGGGATTGACCAATGGGATAGCATATATCCTAATAGTGATATTATTAGAGATGATATAGAAAATAAACAAATGTATGTACTTATATGTAATAATAGATTGGTTTCAGCCATAGTAATCAATGAACAACAAGATCCAGAGTACCAAGCTATTAATTGGACACAAAGAGAAGGAAATGTATGTATAATTCATCGCATGTGTGTTGATCCCACAGTACAGGGAAAAGGATTTGGTAAGAAGACAGTTAGCTTTGCTGAAGCTAAGGTCCTTGAAAATAACTATTCAATAATTCGTCTTGATGCCTTTTCTAAAAATCCTTTTGCTATCCATCTATATGAAACATTGAATTATAAATGTGTTGGTGAAGTGCAGTTTCGTAAAGGTAAATTTTATTGCTACGAAAAAATATTACATAAATAAATGATAATTTTGTTAGTAATGATAATATGGTGGCTATATATTTTTTATTATCTAAACTATCGTAGGGGTGAACATTGTTCGCCCCTACAAAATGTATTTATATATTATCCTTACAGTATATGTTTTGTATAAGAATGGATTACCATCTTAAATATCAACATATATTAAAATATATCTTAAAATTTATATATTTGAAAAAACAAAGAGTTTAGTTCTAAATTTAAAATTGCTTTAGAATTAAACTCTATTTTTATACCTATAAAATTCGACATAATATTCTATAAAATACTTTGTTAGACAATAATAAAACATTGCTAATATTTATAATAATTAAATAAAAATAAAAATTTTAAGAAAATTTTTATTAGATTAAAATTGAAAAAATAAATAAATTATGGTAATCTTTAATAGATAAACCAAAAAGGGGAGATAAAGTTAATGAAAAAAAGTGTTTTAAAAATTTTTAGTTGTGGACTATTAGCTACTTTATTGTTTAATAGCAGTGTAGTTTTTGCGACAGAAGCAAAAAATGAAAATGCTATACAAATGATGATGGAGAGCGAGGCTAATAATAGTCCTGAAAATGTTTTTAATTTTTCAGGAGAATGGGTAGAATCTTCAGTAGAAACTACTACTAAGAGACTATATGGAGGCAATAATACGGGAAGATATGAAACAGCGGTAGCTATTTCTAAGGAAAAATGGGCAAATGGATCAGATACAATAGTACTAGTTACTGGAATGGATTATCCAGATGCACTTAGCGCTACACCGTTAGCAGCAAAGCATAGTGCTCCAATACTTTTAACTGAAAATAAAAAGTTACCTCAATCTGTAAAAGCAGAGATAAAAAGATTAAGTGCTTCTAATGCAATTATAGTTGGTGGAAATGGTGCTGTATCTAAAGAGGTAGAAACAGAATTAAAAGCCATGGGCGTTGCAACTAGAAGAATTGATGGAAAGGATAGATATAACACAGCGGTAAATATAGCTAAGGAAATTGGGACAGAAAATGGAATAGCTGTTGCTTATGGATTAAATTATGCTGACGCATTATCAATAGCTCCAGTAGCAGGAAAACTTTCAATGCCAATTATATTAACTCCAAGCAATTATATGAATGAAGATGTTAAAAAATTTATAGCTTCAACAGAAATTAATGAAACTGTTATTGTAGGAGGAGTTGGAGCTATAAGTTATGAAGTTGCTTCTGCATTTCCAAATCCAATGAGAATAGGTGGACAAAATAGATTTGAAACAAATGTAAATGTATTATCTATTTTTGGAAATTGGCTAAATTATGATGAAGTTTATGTAGCAACAGGTATGAACTATCCAGATGCATTATCTGGAAGTGCAGCTGCAGCAATGACAGGTTCACCATTAATCTTAGCAAATGCATATGAAATAGATGACAATACTACTATATATGCTAACTTTTTAAGAGCTAAAAAGGTTTATGGACTAGGTGGACAAGCAATTTTAAGTAACGAAGTTTTATCATATATTGGAGAAGCAGCTCAATACTTTGATATTCAAAATATAAAATCAAAACCTGTAACTATCAATAAAAATCAATTTGCTATCTTACCAAGTGCAGTGTTTGTTTTACCAGATGGAAAGACAATTAATCAAGCATTACCTAAAATAGTAGAGATACAATGGCAAACTGAAGATTTAGTTATAGATACTTCTATAGCAGGAGAAAAAATCTATACTGGCGTTGTAAAAGGACATGATATAAATGATGATAAATATAAAGTAGAATTAAAAGTCATAGTAAAATAAATTTTAGTTCAATTGTATAGTAAAAATGGAGAAGTAACAAAACCTTCTCCATTTTTGTTTGCAAAATAGTTAAAAAACAACACTATAAAATAAATATAAAAGGAATAACCAATAAATGTAGAATTATATGTAGTAATGACAATTTAAATGTTGGAGGGATTTCCATGGAAATAGAAGGTATGAAGCTATCTGTTATCAATAAAGAAAACTTAGAAAAAATAGCAGGATTTATGGCAGCAATGAATGTGAGAAAAGAAAATCATATAGGATATTGTGGAGATAATAAAGAGGAAATATTAGAGACTTTACAGGAAGATTTTTTATCTAATAAAAGTTTAATGTTTTTAAGTAATGAAAAAGAAATAGTAGCTGTATTAGGCGTAGATTTAGATATTGAAAATGAAACAGCAGAAATTCATGGTCCTTTTGTAGATGAAAAATATGGTGTGAATCTTGCTTTAAAGTTGTGGAATAATATATTGCCTTTAATACCTAATGAAATAAATAAAGCAAATATGTTTTTTAACTATAAAAATTCCTTGGCTATGGAATTCTCAAATAGTTTAAATTTTAATTTTAAAAGTAATGAGTTTGTACTATCACTAAATAGAGAGGAGAGGATAGAGAACCTTAGTGATAGAGTAAGGTTCTTGAAAGATGATGAAAAAGAAGAATTTATAAAGCTTCATGATAATATTTTTCCTAATACTTACTATAGTGGAGACATGATAATTAACAAAATAAATTCAAAAAATAAAGTTTATATATATAAAGATAAAAATGAAATTCAAGGATACATATACGTAGAGGTACATCCCGAAGCTCAACAGGGGAATATAGAATATTTAGGGGTTAGCCCTAATTTTAGAGGACGTGGATTAGGAGTAAAATTATTAAGTATGGCAATTGATTTTGTGTTTTCTCATGATGTTATAATGGAAATAATTCTTTGTGTAAATTGTGATAATGAAGCAATTAAATTATATAAAAAATGTGGATTTAAGGAAAAGAATTTTTTGAAATTCTATCAACTATATTTATAGATGGTTAGCAAAGATAGATGTATAAAATTAAATAAAATTTTAATCTATGAAAGATACTAGAAAGCTATTTAAATTTATATTCTAGTATTTTTGTTTTGCGATTTATTTTAATGATTTAAAGATTTTTAAAAATGCAACAAAGTATTTGAATTTGACTTATTTAGATATTTAATAGATGAGTAGATAATTATATATATATCCTATTGGAAAAATAATTTAATAAATGTTAACATTACCATGGAAATTCATATTAATGACAACTCAAAAGATAGGTGATAGAGTTTATGAAAATTGCAATAAATAATTTAGCAAAAACATATGAAAATATTAAAGCTGTGGACAATTTAAGTATAACTATAGAACAAGGTGAATTTGTTACCATATTAGGGCCGAGTGGTTGTGGAAAGAGTACATTACTTTTTGCGATATCAGGTATCTTAGAGCCTACAAAAGGAGAAATTTATTTTAATGATACAAAAATTAATGATGTTTCTATTGAAGATAGAAACATTGGAATGGTATTTCAAAATTACTCTTTATATCCCCATATGACCATTGCGGAAAATTTAATGTTTCCACTAAAGATGAAGGGAATAAAGAAAAAACAAGCTTTAGAAAAAGCAAAAGAAATTAGTAAGTTAATTCATGTTGAAGAATTGTTAAATAGGAAACCAAAGGAGCTTTCAGGAGGGCAGCAGCAAAGAGTTACAATTGGAAGAGCAATTATTAAAGAGCCTGCAGTTTTACTTATGGATGAACCTTTTTCTAATCTTGATGAAGCATTAAGAGTAGAAATGAGAGAAGAGATTAAGTCTCTTCAAAAGAAAACTGGCATAACAACTTTATTTGTAACCCATGATCAAGAGGAAGCACTCAGTATATCAGATAAGATTTTGCTTATGAATCAAGGGAAATGTATACAATATTCTACTCCTAAAGAGCTTTATGATAATCCAAACTCTATTTTTTCTGCTTCATTTATTGGAAATCCAAAAATCAATCTACTAGAAAAGGATGATTACATAACAAATATCATTAAGAAAGATAAAAATCTTAATGAGGGAATTATAGCTATAAGACCAGAGGATATAGAAGTAAGAAAAATAGAAGAAAATATAAATAAAAATAATCTTCAAGGAATCATTGAAGATGTACAACCTATGGGAAAGGATATTTACTTAAAAGTAAGAGTTGGAGAAAGTCTACTTCGTATAATTACTACAAAGCATGCAAGCTTTCTTTATAAAGATAAAGTGGTCTTAAATTTTAACAAAATTCATAATTTAAAGGAGTAAAGTATGAATAGAAATAAAAAAGTTATATTTTACTTACTTCCTAGTCTTATTATAATTTTATTGTTTCAAATATATCCGATAATTAATGTATTATCTATGAGCTTCTATATTAAATTTGATTATATAAAAGATATTGTTTATGAAAAAGGACTGGGAAACTATAAATATGTACTTACAGATCCAGATTTCTATTTAGCATTAAAAAATACTTTTATATATGTTTTAGTATCAGTGCCATTATCTATAACTATAGCTTTAATTTTTGCATTAATACTTAATAGTAATATAAAATTTAAACAAGCTTTTAGGAGCATATATTTTTTACCTTTCGTTACATCCGCTGTAGCCATTTCTATAGTTTGGCGATGGATATTTAGTAGCGATTATGGTCTTATGAATAGCATTATAGGATTATTTAATATAGCACCTCAGGAATTTTTAAATGAAAGTTCTTGGACAATACCTCTTTTAATATTTTTAAATATCTGGAGAGGCATTGGATATAAAATAGTTATATTACTAGCGGGACTTCAAAGTATAGATAGAAAGTATCAATATGCAGCAATGGCAGATGGAGCATCAAAATGGAAATGTCTTAAGGAAATAACTATACCTTTATTATCACCAACCATATTCTTTTTGTCTATAACCTCTGTAATTGGTAGTTTTAAATTATTTGATGAAGTTTTTATACTTTATGACAAAAAACCTGGACCTTTAAAAAGTGGTATGACTATCGTATATTATATTTTTAATAAATTTTACATGAATTGGCAATTTGCTACAGCGGCGGCTGCATTTGTACTTTTTATAATAATTTTTATATTTACTTTGATACAGCTTTTTATAGGAAAGAAAAAAGTACATTACTGAGGGGGAGAGTCTATTGAAGGGAAAAAAATTACTTAAGGTGTTTAAATATATTTTTCTATTAACAGGTGCAATATCTATTTTAGTACCTTTTATATGGATGATATTGACTTCATTAAAAGATCTAAGTGAGATATTTTCCAAAGATATAGTTTTATTCCCTAAAAGTTTAAAATGGGAAAATTATATGGAAGTATTTAAGTTAAATCAATTTACGAGGCATATTTTTAATAGCATAATTGTAACAATTTGCATAACTTTAGGAGAGTTATTCACTACAATTTTAGCTGCATTTGCTTTTTCAAATTTTAAATTTAAAGGTAGAGATTTTTTGTTTACATTGCTTTTAGGCACAATGATGATTCCAAGTGAAATCCTTGTAATACCTAACTTTGTTTTATTAAGCAAGTTAGGATGGATAGATACTTACAAAGCATTAATAATTCCTTGGTGCGCAAGTGTATTTGCAATATTTTTTCTTCGTCAGTACTTTTTGGGAATACCGAAGGAACTTTATTATGCAGCCAAGGTAGATGGCTGTAGTGATTTTAAATATCTTTGTACTGTAATAGTACCAATGGCTAAACCAGCTATAATTACTTTAGCTATATTAAAGATAATAAATAGTTGGAATGCTTTTATGTGGCCACTTGTTGTAACGAATTCAGAAGAAATGAGAACTCTTCCTACAGTACTTGCTAAATTTTCATCAGAGGTTGGTATGGATTATAATTTATTAATGGCAGCGGCAACAATAATAATTTTACCTATGATAATTATTTATATACTACTATCTAAATATATTATAAATGGTGTAAGTAGAAGTGGTATAAAAGGTTAATTATATAAAAGGAAAGAAGGGGTTTAGGTGAAGAAAAAATTACTAGCTATAATTTTAGCTGGAATTACAACCTTATCAGTAGTAGCCTGTAATAAGGTTGAAGTTAATAATGATAAGGACACAAAATCAGCAATTTCTACTGAGATTAAGGAGAATGTAGAAATTCAATTTTGGCACTCGATGAAAGGAGAAAATGAAGAGGCACTGAAAAAAATAACAGAAGATTTTGAAAAGAAAAATGCAAATATTAAGGTAAAGCTAGTGAATCAAGGTGGATATAGAGATTTATTTGAAAAACTTATGGGAGCAGCAAAGAGTAATACATTACCTAATATAACTCAAATATATTGCAATAGATTATCTTGGTATATTGATAAAGATTTAGTAGAAGATTTAAAACCATACATAGATGATAGTAAAGTAGGGCTATCTAAGGAAGAAGTAGATGATATTTATTCTATATTTTTAAATGATGGTCTCTGGGAGGAGAACCAATATGCTCTTCCTTTTAATAAAAGTCAAATGGTACTTTACTATAATGAAGATATGCTTAAAGAAAAAAATGTAGAGGTTCCAAAAACATGGGATGAGTTTAAAAAAGCAGCGGAAAAATTAACTGTAGATAGTGATAAAGATGGAAAACCAGAGGTTTATGGAGTTGCTTTTCCAAATAATATTTCAACAGATATAGCTATTTGGGTTAGACAAGCTGGTGAAGAAGTTATAGATGAAAAATCAGATAAAATTAACTTTAATAAGGAAGAAACTAAAGAAGCAGTTAATCTTATTAATGATATGATTCAAAGTAAAGTTGCTAGGCTTGCTGGAGAGGATAAAAATCCAAATAATACCCTAACACAAGAAAAATCAGCAATGTGCATAGCATCAACTTCAGCGATCCCTTATATTGAAAAATCAATGAAAGGAAATTGGTCTTTAGCACCATTACCAATTTATAAAGAAGATGCACAGCTTTATTATGGAACTAATGTTGCTGCTTTTAATACTGACAGTGAAGAAGAGAAATTAGCTTCTTGGCTATATATTAAACATTTAATTAATACAGAAAATACTGCATACTTCTCAATGAAAACCGGCTATATACCAGTTAGGAAATCAGCTTTAGAACTTGATGATTATAAAAAGTTCTTGCAAGAAAATCCACGGAAAGAAATTCCTATGAAAACATTAGATAGAGGATATAGTGGAGCTAGATCAATAGGAGTTATTCCAGCTTTAGATGTATTAGGAGAGGAACTTGAAAAAGTATTTGCCAATGAAAAACCAGTAGATGAAGCTTTAAAAGATGCACAGGAAAAAGGGGAAAAGGCAATGCAAGAAGCTAGAAGTAATTAATTTTTAAAAACAAAATTAGGTATATTTAAAAAATAGTTAGTTAATATAAAATTGAGAATTGACTATTGACAATAGAGAATTATTGATACTTCTCTTTCTATAAGAGAAGTTCTAATTTTATTTCTTTTAAAAGTGGCTCAGTCACTTTTATTAAAAAATCTATTTAAAGAAACTAATTTGCAAGAATTAATTTCCACCACAATTGTCAATTCTCCATTGATTAAAGTTGTGAATTGAAATATTTAAGAATAGTTTATATATGCATGTAAAGGAATATAATGAGAAGTCTAAAAAGTATAAATTAAAACCCTTGTTATTACTAAATTCAAGTCTTAAATTCAGTAATAACAAGGGTTTTTAATAGTCTAAAATAACAAGACTAATTTTTATTTTCTTCTAGTAGATAATTCTATTCTAACTTTTCTTTGATTAATTTTTTTACCAGAGCTTCTCTCAATTATATTATCTACTAAATTGCTTGGTACATCTACAAATGTAAACTTATCTAATATGTCTATACGACCTAATTCTTTAGATTTAACTTCAGCAGTATCGTCTAAGAATTTAACTAAATCTCTAGTGGATACACTATCTAATCTTCCAACAGAGAAGAATAATCTAGACATCTCATCATTTTTCATAGTATCGTCTGTGTATTCAAAATTTAGTTCTCTATCAAATAATATTTTAATTAAGGATGCAGCAACATCTTCTGCACCAAATTCATTTATAAGATCTTTAGATATTTGAATAAAGTTTTCATAGGAATTTTCTTCTAAAGTTTCTCTTATAGAGTCCAGTATTCCTTCAGATTTTGAAGTAAATATTTCAGCTAAGGTAGGTACTTGTTTTCTTAAAAGTTTACTTTTAGTATCATTTTCTATTTGTCTTATCATAGACATTTCCTTACGAGTGGCAAAGCTATAAGCAGTACCCTCTTTATTTGCCCTTCCTGTTCTTCCTATTCTGTGAATATATGATTCACTATCTTGTGGAAGATCATAATTGATAACATGAGTTATATCTTCAATATCAATACCACGTGCAGCCACGTCTGTTGCAATTAAATAATTTAAATGTCCAGTTTTGAATTTTTTAAGGGTATTTAATCTTTGAGTTTGCTTCATATCACCATGCATTCCTTCTACAATGTATCCCTTACCTTGTAGAGCGTCTACTAACTCATCTACACCTCTTTTAGTCTTACAGAATAATATAGCACTTTTAGGTGCATCTACGTCCAATATTCTGCATAGAACTTCAAATTTATTCTTTGGATTAACTTCAAAATAGTATTGTTCAATTTTAGAAACTGTTAAAGATTTTTTAGCTATAGCAACATGTTTTGCATCAGGCTTCATATAATTTTTAGCTAAATTCTTTATTTGTTTTGGCATTGTAGCAGAGAATAGTAAAGTTTGCCTATCTTCTTTTAAATTACTTATTATAGCTTCAATATCTTCTATAAATCCCATATTTAACATTTCATCTGCTTCATCTAAAACTAAGAACTTAGCATCTTCTAGCTTTAAAGTTCTTCTATTAATATGGTATAAAACTCTTCCAGGAGTTCCAACTACTATATCTACGCCTTTTCTTAATGGAGTTAATTGTTTTTCAACGGATTGACCTCCATATATAGGAAGTATTTTATATTTTTCATATTTATTTATACGGGATAATTCTTCACTAACTTGTATTGCAAGTTCTCTTGTTGGTGCTAATATTATAGCTTGAACCTTTCCATTTGAAGGAGCCATTAAGCTTAAAAGTGGAGCTCCGAAAGCTAACGTCTTACCTGTTCCTGTCTGAGCCTGACCTATCAAATCATATCCTTCTAAGCTAACAGGGATACTTTTAGCTTGTATTTCTGAAGGAACTTCAAATTTTAAGTCATTTATTGCACGTAGTACAGAAGGTTCAAGACCTAAATCGTCAAATTTTATTTTATTCATTAACATTCCTCTTTCTATTATTTGGTTTAAATGTGTGTATATTACATATTCGTTACGTTAAAATACATCTAATAGTAACATAGTATTTCCATAATAGCAATTGATAAACCAAAAAAACATAAGTTATAAAAATATATATATAAAGATATAAAATAAAAAAGAAATAAACAATTTTAATTAAAGGTTAATTTGATTTACAAAAACTAATATATTATAGTATTCTAGAGAGATTATAATAATTTTAAAAAAGGAGCAAATATGAAAGAACATATTTTTGATACTTCTGAAATAACACTAGTAAATGGAATAAAATTAATTACTATAAAAAGAGATACTCAAATATCTTCAGTTCATGTAGGAGTAAATATAGGAGCATTATATGAAAGGGAAGAAGAAAGAGGAATTGCACATTTTATTGAGCACATGCTTTTTAAAGGAACTAAAAACAGAGATAATGAAACTTTAAATAATGAACTTGAAAATTTAGGGGGAGAATATAATGCTTATACGGACTATAATTGCACCGTATTTAGTAGTACTACTTTAAGTGAAGAAGTGGAAAATTCTATAAAGCTTTTAGCAGATTTGGTATCAAACTCTATTTTCCCAAAAGAGCAGATTGAAAAGGAAAGAGGCGTAATTGTTGCGGAAATAAAAAGTGTAAAGGACGATTTAGAAGAGCTTAGTTTTGAAGAAGTTAACAAGGCAGCCTTTACAAACAGTCCTTTAAAATGTGATGTTATTGGTAAAGAAAAGTATATAAGAAAAATGACTAGAGAAGCATTAGTTACATTTTATAATACTTATTACGTACCAAATAATTGCTATATAACTATTGTTTCTAATCACGAGCATGAATATATAAAATCATTGATAGAAAAATATTTTGGACATTGGAAAGAAAAAAAAATTGTGAAACCTCCAGTAAGCTTAGAAAAAAATCTTCATAAAACCAAAATATCCTATAAAAAAGATATTGAGCAAAGTACCATAGTTTACCTCTATTCTTTTAATGATCTTACAGCAGAGGAAGAACTTGCTCTTAGAGTATTAAATCATAAACTAGGGGAGAGCTCTAATTCTATATTGTTTAGAGAATTAAGAGAAGAAAGAGGACTTGCTTATGATATTTATACAATGTTAGATTTAAGCGATAAAATAAAAACTTTATACATATATACTTCTGTGTCAGAAGAATATGTAAAAGAAGCTATAGATACTATAGATAATTGTATTTGTGATATTGCGGAAGAGAGAGTAGTTTTTGACGATAGTACTATAAACCTTATGAAAAAAGTATTTAAAACTGCGGTAGCTTCTACAGTTGAAGATTCAACTGACTTAGGAAACTATGTGCTTCACCAGGCTATGGAAGAAGAATATATTTATCAATTTGTAGAAGACATGAAAAATATGGATAGAATAAGAAAAGAAGACCTTTATAATGTGGCTAGAAAGGTTTTACAAAAGCCTACAATTCATATTTTATTACCTGAAAAGAGTGAAAGTGATGAGTAATATTATAACTAAAATTGAAATTCAAAAGAGAAATAAGGATAGAGTAAATGTATATTTAGATGGTAATTTTAGTTTTGCTTGCAGCAGTGAACTTATTTATTATCATAATCTCAAAAATGGTATGATAGTTGATTTAGAAAAACTTTCCGACATAATTGAAGAAGACAATTATATAAAGGGAAAGAATTCTGCACTAAAAATCTTAGAAAAAAGCTTTAAAACTGAAAAGGAAATGCATGATAAATTATTACAGAAGGAATATGATATAAAAACTATAAATAGAATTATAGAATTTTTAAAGAGCTATTCCTTTATAGATGATGATAAGTATGCAGAACTATATATAAAGGAAAAGATTAAAGTTCAAGGAAAAGGCAAGATAAGATACTCTCTTTTGAATAAAGGAATAGATGAAGAAAAAATAAACTTTTATTTGAATAATATTTCTTCTGATAAAGAAAGAGATATAGCTTATAAATTAGGAGAAAAGAAATATAAGATATTGTGTAAAAGCGAAAATAATATACCTAAGTTAAAGAAAAAATTAGGGGATTATCTTTTAAGAAATGGTTATAATTTTGAGGTAGTAAATGAAGTATTAAATAAAGTGATTAAGGAAGAGGAAGAAAAAGAAGTAATAGAAGAAGTTGAAGACAATTTTGATACACTGGTAGATATTGCTTCTAAACGCCTTAATATAATCATAAAATCTGAAAGTGACAGTAAAAAGCAATATAAAAAACTTCATGATTATTTACTGAGAAGAGGATATAAATATGATGAAATAAAAACAGTCTTAAAGGAGATTTTTTAGAATTACCATTAATTGTGAATTGAATTTTCATAGAAAGATGGTTATATTTAATTTTATATTAAATTTTTAAAGAATATACAGATATGTTCTATCTTAAGACTTAATGTACAGCTAATATAGCTATACATTAATGCACAATTAAAATTTACAATTTATAATTGTAGGGGCGAACAGTGTTCGCCAGTTATTCTTTTGTGAATTACTAAATGCTATACCATGGTTATATGAATGTGATTTGGTTTTTATGGAGAACACTGCTCTCCGCTACAGTTAATCAATTTTAGATATTTCTCAGCTATTGCTGAGAAATATCTAAAATTGTGAATTGTGAACTGAGATATCTATAAGTAAAGGACGGTGAATAAAGTGAAATATAATGTAATTACAATAGGATTAGTTGCTGCGTTATTGTATCCTATTTTGAAAGGATTTTTATTAAAATATTCCACTTCTGCTTTAAAAGAAACTATTAACTCTGTAATAGGAAGCGTGTCTTTTGTTGCCTCAATTTTTATAGGGGGACATTATATAAATGAAGTTTTTACATTACATAATCAAGGTGCCTTCAATAACATATATAAATATATGCCCAATTTTATAATGAGTTTTGGAGAAAAAAATCCTACAATAATTAGATGGCTAACTGGAATAGCCTTAATTATTATAATTCATAGTATTATTATTTTTATATTTCACCTTATAAATAACATAACTTTATATCCTCTTTTTGATGGTATAGATAATAATTTAAAAAGAAAAAGTAATTTTACTAGAAGAGTTTTTGGTGGAGTATTTCAAATTCCAAAAGGAATATGCTATTCTATTATTTTAGCTTTTTTACTAAGCTTTGCTGCTATGTTAAATAAAAATGAAAATTATTTAAAATCACTTAGTGAATCAGAACTTTATACTTATATATCTAATAAGCTAATAACACCAATAACTAATTCTGAGGTTATAAAAAATTTACCTAATGCATTGAATGACTCATTTAAAATAATAGTTGAAGACAAGGAAGGAAAGCAAAAGTTACCTTTTAGTAATTATATTAATAAAAATGTCATAGTTTATTATAATGGTGTTACATTAGAAGATGGTATAAAGTCAAATGAGCAAATTGATAATTTTGCTATAAATTTAGTAAGTCAATATAATATGAACTATGATAAAGCAAAAGCTATATATAAATGGGTTGGTAAAGAGATAGAATATGATGATAATAAAGCTCTAAACGTTATAAATAATAATATGAACATAAAATCTGGAGCTATTGAAGCTTTTAACACTAGACAAGGTGTATGCTTTGATTATGCATGTCTTTTTATTGCTATGTGTAGAGCAAATGATATAAAAGTGAGAATGGTTATAGGTGAAGGTTTTAATGGAAAACAGTGGGTAAATCATTCTTGGAATGAATTTTATGATGAGAGTGAACAGAGATGGATAAGCGTAGACCCTACTTTTTATAGTGGAGGGAACTATTTTGATAACAATAACTTTGATAGAGATCATAGGAATGCTACTATTGCTGGAGAATGGTAAATAAAATCCATATAAAGCCTTATAAATTAATGGCTTTTAAATTTATAAATTTATAAATTTATAAATTCAGAAATGTACTAAAAATGTGCCTATGTGATTAGAGGTATAAAAGCTAAAGAAATGTTAATAAAATTATTTTTTATAGATAGTATAGATTTAAAACTATATAAAAAAAAGTAGGTTCAGAAAAACTAGTTGCTACAATTGTAGAAAGAATTATAGGCAAATATATACCCTAATAATTCCTTAGATGTTAAGTATGGAATAATAACCTCAAAGATGATTTAAACGTAAGAGAAGGTAAAAGTGCAATATCAAGATATTAAATGTTTTATAACATGGAGAAAAGATAATATTATATACATAAAAGGGGATGTTTAAATAAAAATTTATTATTCCAAACATGGTGGTTATATGTATGCAAATTATATAGAAATATTATAGTTTAAAGATAGTTCCTAACTTACATTAGGGGCTATCTTATTTTTTATCTTTAAATTTAGAATATAAACCTTTATATAATGCCAAAAAAATAATTTCTATAAAATAATATTATAGTTTTTCATAAGAAATAGCTGATATTAAGAATGATTATTATTACTTATTATATGAGGAATTGTAATAGTAATCATAAGTATGTAAAAGTATATATTATATAATTAATTGATTAATTATAACAAAAGGATTATTAGGAATTATACCTAATAATTTTTTATGCTGTTTTATAAAGAAAAATTTAAATAGTTGCAGAATAGCAAAATAAATTAATAATCTCAGCATGAGATTTATTTAAAAATTTCTTTATATCAGTATTTATTTCATAAGTAATTTATTAAACTTTGGTGTAGAATGTAAATAAAAATCTTACTAAAATTGTACTAATATTTTTTAAAATACATAAAAATATAATAAGTATAATTTATATAATAGAAGCATGTGAAATTAACATTTGATAATCCCTGCTTAAATATTACGACAGCTTAGAATTGTAGAGAATATTTATTTGTAAATTGGATAAATTAAATTTAACATGTAAATGACTCTAAGAAAACTAAGTAAAAATTTATTATTTAGGCATCTTAAAAAATAATAGAGCAGTATGGTTGTCTATTTTCCATCATATTGAGTTGTCAGGTTCTGCCTATAGAGCACTATGAGCAGAACCTGACGCCTTGTCTGATATAAAATTAACATCTTTGGTTTATTATTTTCTTTCAGATGTCTTAGTTTAGAGTTTTTTAAATAATATTTAATCAAATTTGGGGGCGCTATGAAAAAGAATGTTCGAGTAAGCTTGATTGTAGTAGCAGTTATAATAGGATTTTTTTCTCTAGGATGGATTATAGGGTTATATTCTAACAACATAAATAAGACAAGTTTAAATATTGCCACGTTTATGGAAATTAATGAAAAGGAGTATGAGGATACTTCTATAAATACAAAATTAGATAAGGAAGAGAACTCTAATACTCCTAAAGAAAAGATAAGGAAAGAAACTGAAGTTGATGGAGAAAACATAGAAAAACCTATAGAAGGAAAAGTTGCTTATTTGACCTTTGATGATGGACCTACAACTAAAATAACACCTCAGATATTAGATATATTAGATAGTTATAACATAAAGGCAACCTTTTTTGTGATAGGCTCTTTAGCAGAAGTTAATCAGGATGTATTAAAAGACGTTGATATGAGAGGTCATATCATAGGAAATCATACTTATAGTCACGATTATAAACTAATTTATTCATCTGTTGATATGTTGATAAAGGATATAGACAAGGCTGATGAAGTATTAGAGAGTATACTTCCAAACTATGAAAGAGGACTTTTTAGATTTCCAACTGGATCCTATAAAAAATATCCTTTTATTGAAGCGGTTAAAGATAAAGGATATAAACACTATGATTGGAATGCATTAAATGGAGATGCTGAAGCGCTTAATGTTCCAGCTAATAAGTTAATTCGTAATGTAAAGAAAACAGTATGCGATAAAAATAAAGTTATTATATTAATGCATGATTCCGGGACAAAACAAACTACTGTAGATTCCCTACCATACGTAATTGATTACTTAATAGAGGAAGGATACTCTTTTAAAACTTTAAATAACTATAAATAATAAGTAAGTATAAATTATATTATTTATTATAATTATTTTAATGTAATAAAAATAAGACTTTCCTAACTAGGAAGTCTTATTTTTGTTGTAATAGGTTTCAAGTATTATACTTATAGCCTTTTCACATTCTTTATCGCCATGATTTAAGGCCCAAGCAGTATTGAAGTAGTTTAGAGCTTTATTATTGTTATTTAGCATCGCATGACAATAGCCTAAATTAAAAAAGTAAGAGCTTTCTCTTTTTAATCTTATAGCACAGTGCAAAGTAGCAATAGCTTTTTGGAAATCTTTAAGTTTAATAAAACACACTGCTGTATTATATAGCGAAGCCGCTTCATTCTCTTTCATTTCTACTGCTTTTGTATACATAGAAATTGCCTTTTCATATTTCTTATTATTATAAAGCTCATTTGCTTTATCAAAATAGCTCATTTATAACCCTCCAATAAAATGTTCTTTATTATTTGTAATAATTACCACAAAAAAGATTTTTTATACTATATTTGAAAAATCTTTACATTTTATTTTTAATTAAGATGCTTTAATTAATTTATATGATAATTATTTAAAATAGTATTGACTTTTTATTAGTTATTCTATATAATGTACTAATAATTAAAGAGTGATAAAAGCGTTGAAAAAGAGGAGTAGGATTTGAAAGTATTAAGAGAGGAAGGCTCTACGGCTGAAAGGTCTTCTATATGGAACAATCTGAAGGTAGCTTTGGAGCTTCTTTATCGAAAATGTTTTTAGTAGATAAAGCCGGTTGTCAAATCGTTAGTTTATATGAGCCTGTAATTTTGCAGGGAAAAAAGGTGGTACCACGAGCTTTTCGTCCTTTTGAGGATGAAAGGCTCTTTTTTATTTTTAATAAATTTTAAATAATTGTTAAGTATTTGCCTTATGAAGAAATACTTTAATTTTAAATTCATTATGAAAACACAGCTTTTAGGAACAATATCATAAATCTTTATGACTCCCTTTAAGTGTATTTTCATTTACGTAACAAATAAAAATTGATAGGAGGAATTAATATGGAAGATAATAAGAACTTAGCTAAAAATTATGATCCAAAAGATTTTGAAGAAAGATTATATGCATGGTGGGAAGAGCAGAAATTTTTTACTCCAGAAGTAGATAAAAGTAAAAAGCCTTATACAATAGTAATGCCACCACCAAATATAACAGGTCAATTACACTTAGGTCATGCTCTTGATAATACCCTTCAAGACATTCTAATAAGAACTAAAAGAATGCAAGGATACAGCACTCTTTGGCTTCCAGGTGAAGACCATGCCAGCATTGCAACAGAAGTAAGAGTTGAAAATGCACTTCTTAAAAAAGGGTTAAAAAAGAAAGAAATGGGAAGAGAAGCTTTCCTAGAAAAAGTTTGGGAATGGACAGATGAGTATAGAGATAGAATAAGAGAACAGCTTAAAAAAATGGGATGTTCAGCAGACTTTACTCGTGAAGCTTTTACCATGGATGAAAATTTAAATAAAGCAGTTAGAGAAGTTTTTGTGAAGTTATATAATGATGGCCTTATATATATAGGAAATAGAATTACTAATTGGTGTCCAAAATGTATGACAGCACTTTCAGATGCTGAAATAGAACATGAAGAGCAAGAGGGATTTTTCTGGCACATTAACTATCCTGTAGTAGGTAGTGATGAGAAAGTTGAAATTGCTACTACAAGACCAGAAACATTATTAGGAGATACAGCAGTTGCAGTAAATCCTAAAGATGAAAGATATAGTCATTTAATTGGTAAAATGCTTAAGTTACCATTAGTAGATAGAGAAATACCAATAGTTGAAGATGATTATGTTGATATGGAATTTGGAACAGGAGCAGTTAAAATAACTCCAGCTCATGATCCAAATGATTATCAAGTAGGAAAAAGACACAATCTTCCACAGGTAGTTGTTTTAGAGGAAAATGGAACTATAAGTGAAGGTTATGGAAGATATTCAGGACTTGATAGATATGAAGCTAGAAAACTTATGGTAGAAGATTTAGAAAAACAAGGATATTTAGTAAAGATAAAACCTCATAGTCATAACGTTGGAACTCATGATAGATGTAATACAACTGTTGAGCCAATGTTATCAAAACAATGGTATGTTAAGATGGAATCTCTTGCAAAACCAGCTATAGAAGTTGTTAGAGAAAAGAAAACTAAATTTGTTCCAGAAAGATTTGAAAAAATCTACTTTAACTGGATGGAAAATATTCAAGATTGGTGTATTTCAAGACAGTTATGGTGGGGACATAGAATTCCAGTTTTGTACTGTAAAGATTGTGGTGAGATAATAGTTAAAGTAGATGCACCAGAAAAATGTGCTAAATGTAATTCTACAAACTTAGAGCAAGACAAAGATGTTTTAGATACTTGGTTCAGTTCAGCATTATGGCCATTTTCAACATTAGGATGGCCTGAAAACACAGAAGACCTAAAATATTTCTATCCAACTAGTACTTTAGTTACTGGTCCAGACATTATTTTCTTCTGGGTTGCTAGAATGATATTCTCAGGATTATATAATATGGAAGAAATACCTTTTGATACTGTATTTATTCATGGTATTGTAAGAGATGATCAAGGAAGAAAAATGTCTAAATCTCTAGATAATGGTGTAGATCCGCTAGAAGTAATTGAAAATTATGGAGCAGATGCACTAAGATTTTCATTAGTTACAGGAAACGCACCAGGAAATGATATAAGATTCTATGAATCAAGAGTTGAAGCAGCTAGAAATTTTGCTAATAAAATTTGGAATGCATCAAGATTTGTTATGATGAATTTTGATGAAGAATTAATGGAGAAGTTTAAAGATAATAAAAACTATTCAATAGCAGATAAGTGGATATTATCAAGATTAAATACTGTTATTAAAGAAGTTACTGAAAATATAGAGAAGTTTGAAGTTGGAATAGCGCTTCAAAAAGTATATGACTTTATGTGGACAGAATTCTGTGATTGGTATATAGAATTAGTGAAGCCAATATTATATGGTGAAGATGATGAAGCTAAGGGTGTAGTATTAAATGTTTTAAATAAAGTATTAGTTTCAGGATTAAAATTACTTCATCCTGTAATGCCTTTCATTACAGAAGAAATATACACTCATTTAAAAGTAGAATCTGAATCTATAACTATTTCTAACTGGCCAGAATTTACAGAAGAACTTGAAGATAAGGTAGCAGAAGAATATATGAATTATATTATAGATGCTATAAAAAACACTAGAAATGCTAGAAGTGAAATGAATGTACCACCTTCAAGAAAAGCTAAAACTTATATCTATGCTACAGAAGCACTAGAAGCTTTTAAAGAAGGAATAACTTATTTTGAAAAATTAGCTTCAGCAAGTGAAGTTATAATATTATCTTCTAAAGAAGAAGCTCCAGAAAATGTAGTTACTGTGGTTTCAAAAGGTGCAGAAATCTACATGCCGCTTTTAGAGCTTGTAGATGTAGAAAAGGAACTTGAAAGATTAAACAAGGAAAAAGCTAAATTAGAATCAGAAATAGA
The DNA here is from genome assembly GCF_000816675.1 of Clostridium argentinense CDC 2741. Lineage (GTDB taxonomy): Bacteria > Bacillota > Clostridia > Clostridiales > Clostridiaceae > Clostridium_J > Clostridium_J argentinense. The sequence goes on from NZ_AYSO01000020.1 coordinate 743,802, forward strand.
TAGAGTTGAGAAGAAACTATCTAATGAAAGATTCGTATCAAAAGCTCCAGCAGAAGTTGTTGAAGAGGAAAAAGCTAAAGGTGAAAAATACAAAGAAATGTATAAAGCTGTACTTGAAAGTATAGAAAACTTAAAATAGGAAAAAGCATGGGAAACCATGCTTTTTTTGAGTAGTATTTTAAGAATATTATATCAAATTGTAACAAAATTGAAAAATATGTAGATTTACTATTAAATACATAATATACTATAACTATACATTTATTATATATAATTACCAATGAAAAACACCCAATTTAGAATATACTTATTGGTTATCAAGCCTTTTAATGCACATCAGACATATTTTCCTAAAAAATATATACATAAGATTTATAGTTAATAATTTAATAAGCTTAAGAGCCAATGTTGAAATACCACAGATAATGACATATAGAATAAAGAAAATAAAATGTTAGGGGGATTATAATCTATGAATAAAAACAAAGTTGATGAGAAAAGTGTAGACGAAGCTATAAGAAGTGCTGAAGGTAGTCTAAAATTCGATGGACAAGCTTTGAATGAAGAAGAAAAGCAGATGATAAAAGAACATTTAATGGGAAATTGTTCTGATAAAGAATTTATAGAAAAAGTTAAAGAATATTCTAAGCGATTTAATACAGAGAATAATAAATGATTAGTAATAAAAAACTTAAGATAGTAAAAGAAATAAATTTATAAATAAATCAAGGGGGATAATATACTTATGGAAGCTATATACAAAAAAGAAGATTATCAATCTTCTTATTATTACGAGGGTACCAATGTCTTAAAAAATAAATTAGATATAAAAAATAAAGAAAGTTTAGAAATTATAGACAAAATTATTTCAACAGATAGAATATCCAAATTAAAAGAAAATCCTATAAAAGGTAAATTTGATGTTAATCATCTTATGAAAATTCATAAATTTATTTTTAGTGATATTTATCCCTTTGCAGGAAAATTTAGAAATGAAGAGATAAATTTAGATGGTGAATTTGCACCGAATAGGCATTTGGGGGAAGCCACACATGAGCTACTCAATAGTTTAAATAAAGAAAGATGTTTAAAAGGATTAGATGTGGACAAAACATCTGAGAGGTTAGCTTATTATATGTCTGAGTTAAATTTTGCACATCCTTTCATGGAGGGGAATGGAAAAGCACAAAGAGAGTTTATAAGGACATTAGCAATAAAAAATGGATATAAATTAGAGTGGGATAAAGTAGATAGTGATAAGCTTCTAGATGCAACTATAACGGCAACAAGAGAGTATGACACAGATAAATTATCCCAATTGATAAAAGATTGCATAGTAAATAAAGAGCCAGATAAAAGTATTTCTAAAATACTTAATAAAGAGATAGAATATGAAAGATAGCTTATAAAATCATATATTGGAAGGACTACTTTATTTTATGTAATGTAAAACTTATATTGTATAAAAATAATATAGGACAAGCAATTATCTTTTATTATAAATTTTAAAATAAAAATTAGTAGCTTTTGTTTTTTATTTTGTAATGATTATATTAAAACAAAGGCTACTAGTTCTTTTAAATATTATTTTAAAATCTATTACAAATTGATAAGTGGGTAATTTTTAATTATGACCTTTATGCTGAAGAAAGCTATAAGCCTCTTTTGATATTTCTTTTTGATTATTATAGGTTAATAAGGTAAGCATGTTTTCAAAGTTATCCCATTTGTATTCATGAATTTCTTTGTAATCGATAGTAGCTGGTTTTTCTGATAACTCTGCTAAAAAGAATATTACTTCTTTTTTTATATTTTCATTTATGTTATAGTCTATTTTCATCCTAAATCCATCATGAATATTAATATTTATGCCTGCCTCTTCAAGAACTTCTCTTTTTGCAGTTTCCTTTTCAGTTTCTTCAAATTCTACATGTCCCTTAGCAAATCCCCAACGATTAGAAAGCTTACTCTTAACCGCTAGAAATTCTAAATTTTCATCTATTTTTCTATATACTACTGCACCGCATGATTTTTCAAACTTCATAACATATCCTCCTTATTAAGTAAATTTATATTTAAAAAAATAATTAAAATTATATTCTGTTTTTATAGATATATTTCCTTTAACAAATAAAAAATATCACGAATTTATTATTTTAGTGATTAATAATTACATAAAAATAAAAAATACCACTATAAAAGCGGTATTTAAGCATCAGGCATATAAAAAACATCATAGACAGTAAATATAGCTATGCATTTAGATATTTTAGTTTATAACTTAAAATAATGCACAATTCACAATTATGGTGGAAATTAATTTTACTAGTAATATATTGCTAGTTTCCACCTCTGGGGAACAGTAGTGAAGCCCTTTAGGGTTCCCCTGAGGTGCAGTATAGCTCGGAAGAACACTAATAAATTTAACTAATACTATGGAGAAACTACAGTTACTAGTTTTTGTAAAAAGCGACTATATTACTTTAAAACAAATCAATTCTTAATTTCTCAGCTTACGTTGAGAAATATCCACAATTGTGAATTTTGCATTATGAATTTAAAGTTTTAACTATGATACTAAGAAGTAGCACTTATTTTCATGTATATATTAATATTAGAGATGACATATATAGATACCTACAATACAGTAAGGCGTATGCTGCATTTATCAGTAGTTAAGTTGCAAAATTTTATATAAATTAAGAAGTATTTTTCCAAATGTAAAGTATAAATTTTTTTTAATTTCTTACTATTTTGTAATCTATAATTAATTTATTTGTAAGATTAAAAATGTATAATATTAAAAGGACATATTATTTTTAAATTTAATATTTTAAAATATTTTAGTTTATTGTATAAATATATGGTTTATATTTGCACATAATTATCTTTTCAGCTTTTGCTTTAAGCCCGTTAGAAAATTAGTTTTTTATAAATTTGAGAGTAATTTAGCTAAAAATTATAAACTTTTTATAAATAAGTTTAATTTTTTTTACTTTATAACTTACAATATTTATAATAAATATAAACTTATTCTATAAAATGGTGGTTTTTAGTGTAAAATGTAAAATTTTTTCTGTAAGTTTAAATCTATTATATTCAAAAGTAAAAATTAAATATTTTAAAAAATATTGGTAAAAAGGGAGGTGTTTTTAGTATGAATATAGAAAAAGCTAATAGACTTTTAAAAAAAATGAAGAAATGGAGAAAAGTAGGAAAGTAGACGGTGAGGTTTAATTTTGGGGAAAATAATTGAATTAAAAAATGTAAGAAAACTCTACAGGATGGGTGATGAAAAAATTGTAGCTCTTGATAATATAAATTTAGAAATATATCAAGGGGAAGTAGTATGTCTTTTAGGGACCTCAGGGTCTGGTAAAAGTACCTTACTGAATATGATGGCTGGCTTAGAAAAGCCTTCTAGGGGAGAAATAATCATAAAAAACAAGAATATTGAAAAGATGAGTGAAAATCAGCTAGCAGCTTTTAGACAAAAATATATAGGGTTTGTGTTTCAATCTTATAATTTATTACCAACTCTTTCTGCACTAGAAAATGTTACTTTGCCCTTAATATTTAGAAATATTTCAACTTCAAAACGAAATGAAAGAGCTAAAAAAATGTTAGAAGCTGTAGGGCTGGAAAAGAGGCTAAATCATAAACCATCTCAAATGAGTGGAGGACAGCAGCAAAGAGTTAGTATAGCAAGAGCCTTTGTAGGAAATCCTAATATAGTTTTTGCGGACGAGCCTACTGGAAACCTTGATACTAAGACCACTCTAGAAATAATGGAATTAATAACTAAAATGGCTAAAGAGCAAAATCAAACACTAATAATAGTAACTCATGATATTGAAATTTCTTGTTATGCAGATAGGGTCATACATATACGGGATGGAAATGTAGACAAGATAGAAATAAACAAAGACAATACGGGGGATAAAGGAGAAGAATAAAAATGAAAAAAATTATAGGGTTATTACTGGGGATAGTAATGATATTAACTAGTATACCTTTTGGGGTAATGGCAAGTGAACCAACTGAAGACACGAATGTAATAAGAATTAGTTCGTATAATTTGGAGAAGAACGGAAGTATATATGAGAATAATGAATTTAATATTAAAATTAAATTTGAAGTGAGTGGTAAGATAGAAAAAGATAAAATAAGTATAGCTATTGATGAAGGCTCAGCCTTTATACATAAAGCTAAGGATACAGATAAATGGATAAAACTTGATTCAGAGTGGCAAACAAAGGAATTTAGGTTAAAATATAGCGGACAAGGCAATAAGTTACCTATTATAATCAGATACACTCAAGGCGATAAGCAAATGACTACAAAAGATAGCATTGTAATATCAGAAGCTGTACCTAAAAGTACAGAAATAGAAAAAGAAAAAGAAGAAAAACCTGTAGATACAACAAAATATGTACCAAGACTTAATTTAGTAAATAAAAGTATTCCTACTATTGATGCAGGACACAGTGAAACAATTACCTTTACTATAAAAAATACTGGTGGATATACTGCAGAGAATATAGTGGTAACTCCTGAATTTGGAGACGGAAGCACTCCATTGACTTTAGAGGATACAAGTGCTACTAGAGTTATAAAGAAGATTTCTTCAGATAAGTCTGAAAATATAAGTTTTAAATTGACAGTAAATTCAGATGCAGCTGAGAAAAGTTATCCTATTAAATTAAATTATAGCTTTACAAATGCTTACGATAATCCATTTACTCATTCTGAAACTGTATATGTAAAAGTAGTAAATAAAAATACTCCTACTACATTAGTGGTTGATAGAGTAGTAACTAATCCAGCTATTATTACTGCAGGACAAAAGTTTAAAGCTAGTTTTACCATTAAAAATAAAGGAAGTTTGCAAGCTAGAGATGTTAAATATAGCCTTGATGGATTTGCAGAAAGTGGTTTTTCTATAGTAGGGGGTTCTAACAACAAACATAGTGAAGTACTAGCTGGATATGATCAAACTGTTATAGAATACGATCTTCAAGCATCAAAAAACATTAAAAATGGAAGTCATGCACTAGAACTTAAAACTAGTTACAAAGATGCTCAAAATCAAAAGTATGAGGAAAGTCATAAAATTTTTATAACTGTAGGGGGATCCACTGCAACATTATCCGATTTATCTATACAAAATATTAGCTACCCTAGAGAGGGAGTTAGACCAAATCAAGATGTACGAATTACCTTTGATCTTAGAAATCAAAGTAAAGCAAAGGTATCTAATGTAAAGGTTACACTAGATAGTGGAGATCCTGCAATGGTACCTAAAACTGCAAATGTAAAAAAGATAGATAATCTAGATCCAGGAAAAGTAGCTAAATTAGATTTTACTTTCTTTGCTACTTCAGAAGCCACTACTAAAAATTATCCAATAAGTATTAATGTAGAGTTTGATAATCAAGTAGCAGCAGAAGGTGAAGAGGGTAAAAGCAATAAAATAACTCAATATGTAGGAATATTAGTTAATGGAGCAGATTCAAATAAGTTAACTCCTAGATTAATAATAGATAAGTATAGTTTTGAACCTAATATAGTAAGAGCGGGAGAAAAATTTGATTTAAACCTTTCTTTCTTTAATACAAATGCAAATAAGGCTATAAGCAATGTTAAAATTTTCTTAACTGTTGATGAAAAAACAGAACAAAGTGGAAATGTATTTACTCCAGTAGATAGTAGTAATACTTTTTATATAGAATCTATTCCAGCAAAAGGAAGTATAGAAAAGAAACTTAAGTTTTTTACTGTTCCTGATGCAAAGGCAAAAACCTATACTATAACTGCTAATTTTGAATATCAAGATGAAACAGGAAAAGATATTACTGCAACAGAGCTTATAGGTATACCTGTAGTACAAAAATCAAAACTTGAAATTGGAAATATGGATATTCCAGCAGAAGGTTATGTAGGAATGCCTATACCAATTAGTGTACAATTTTTCAACACTGGTAAAGTACCTCTAAATAACATGATGATAAAGTTAGAAGGAGACTTTACTGCTGAAAATGGAAACTATTATTTAGGAAATTTTGAAATGGGTACTACTGAGAATTATGATGGGACTATTATTCCAAACAAAACAGGACCTTTAAAAGGAAAGTTAATATTCTCTTATGACAATACTGCTGGTGAGCATATAGAACAGATACAAGAAATTAATATAAATGTTTTAGAAGGTGCTCCAATGGATCCTAATATGCCAGAGGAAATTCTAGAAGGAAATAAAAAAGGTATGGGAACTGTACTTATTTGGTCTATTAGCACAATAGTAGCTGCTTTAGCTGGATTTATTATTTGGAGGAAAAGAAAGAAAAAGAAAGGTGAAACCTTAGATGAATAGTTTAGATATCGTCAAAATGGGGCTTAAAAATTTATGGCGAAGAAAACTTAGAACATTTCTTACTATACTGGGAGTAATTATAGGTACAAGCTCTATTATTACCATGCTATCCTTAGGATTTGGAATGAGTGAAAGTTTTAAAAATAATATAAGTCAGATGGGAAGTCTTAATACTATCACTGTAATGGAAGATTTTGGCGGAAATGGACCAGATGGCAATTTAATAGCTAATAAGAAAAAGGTCTACTTAAATGATGAAGCTATATCAACTATATCAAAAATCGAAGGAGTAGAACTAGCAACAGGAGTAATGGATTTACAGGTGAAATTAACTAAAGGCAGATATAACGCTTATGCAACTATAAGAGGTATGGATACTAAAGCAATGGAAGCCTTTGAATTTAATGCTGAAGAAGGAAGAATTTTAAAGGTTGGAGATACTAATCAACTTGTTTGGGGTGCAGAATTAAAAAACTACTTTTACGATGAAAAAAGTTCAGGCTTTGGAATGCCGCCAGAAATAAATCCGATGAAAGATCATATAACCATGGAATTTAATATTTACGATGCAGATGGAAAGCCTAAAAAAATGAAAAAACCTATAAAAGTTAATACAGTAGGAATTTTAAAGGGCGGTGACTATGAAAAAGATAGTTATATATTTACTAGTTTAGAGTATATTAAAAAGCTTCAAAAAGAGCAGGAAAAATTAGATACTGCCAATAAAAATAAGCCTAAAAGTAAAAATAAATATCAACAAATTTTAGTTAAGGTTGATGATATAAATAAGGTTGCAGATATTCAAAAACAAATTAAAGATATGGGATATGGTGCTTTCAGTCTTAATGATATTCTCGATTCTGTAAAAAGTACTACAAATATAATGCAAGCTATATTGGGAGGAATAGGAGCAATATCACTATTGGTAGCTGCTATTGGAATAGCTAACACTATGATAATGTCAATATACGAAAGAACTAGAGAAATAGGTGTAATGAAGGTTATAGGAGCTCAATTAAAAGATATAAGAAGAATATTTCTATTTGAAGCAGGTATGATAGGGTTATCTGGAGGAATCTTCGGAATAGGATTAAGCTATCTATTATCCGTAGTACTAAATATAGTGGGCACAAATCTAAATTTATTTGGAGATATGGGAGAGGGCGCTAAGCTTTCAATAATTCCATTGTGGCTTGTAATTACAGCACTGATTTTTAGTACCTTGGTAGGGCTTATATCAGGATTTTATCCTGCAAGAAGAGCTATGAAACTTAGTGCATTAGAAGCTATTAAAACAGAATAAAAATAAATTCCATATGTTATAATGAAAAGTATAAAAATACTTAGGGAAAGGAGCTTGTCAAAACATAGTATATTACAAGCATTAAAGTAATACCTATATTTTTATAAAGTTTTGACAACAACGGTTTTATTATGAAAGTAGAAAGACTTAATAAAGTTTTGAAGGAAATGGAAAAAAGAAATATACCTCAAATCATAGTATGTGATCCACCATCTATATTTTACTTAACAGGGAAGTGGATTAGCCCAGGTGAAAGACTACTTGCTCTTTATTTAAACTTGGAAGGAAATCATAAATTATTCTTAAATGAATTATTCCCAGTTTATGAGGACTTAGGTATTGAAAAGGTATGGTTTAATGATTCACAGGACGGTGTGGAGATAATTTCTAAATATGTTGATAGCTCAAAGATAATAGGAATTGATAAAAATTGGCCATCAAGATTTTTGTTAAGACTTATGGAATTTACTGAAGGGTGCAAGTTTGTTAATGGCTCATCTGTCCTTGATACTGTAAGAATGTTCAAAGATGAAGAAGAAAAAGACTTAATGAGAGATGCCTCAAGAACAAATGATATGGCAATAGAAAAATTAATAGGCTTATTATCTAAAGAAAAATATACTGAGAAGAAAATGGCTCAGATGCTTTTAGATATTTATGAGGGCATGGGAGCTGATGGTTATTCTTTTAGTCCTATAGTTGCTTATGGAGCTAATGGAGCAGATCCACATCATGAAGTAGATGGTTCTATGGTAAAAGAAGGAGATAGTATAATTATAGATATAGGATGCTTAAAGAATTCTTATTGCTCAGATATGACAAGAACGATTTTCTATAAATCTGTATCTGATAAAGCAAAAGAGGTTTACAATATTGTTTTAGAAGCAAATAAAAAGGCTATAGAAGCAGTTAAACCGGGAGTAAGATTTTGTGATATAGATGCAGCGGCAAGAAATCATATAGAAAAAGCAGGCTATGGTAAATACTTTACCCATAGAACAGGACATTCTATAGGCATAGAAGTTCATGACTTTGGTGATGTATCTTCTATAAATACAGATGTAGTAAAACCGGGAATGATATTTTCTATTGAGCCAGGGATATATTTAACAGGAGAGCTTGGGGTAAGAATAGAAGACTTGGTATTAGTAACAGAGGACGGCTGTGAAGTTTTAAATAAATATGATAAAGAATTAAAAGTTATTGGATAAAAAGGTTATGGAGATAGAAATATCTCCATAACCTTTTTTATTCTATAGGAAATTATAAAAAGTTAAATCTGTGGATAACTTTAAACAATACACAACCTTAAATAATGCACAATGCACAGTTCACAATTCACAATTCAGGAGGAAATTATTTTTTAGCAAAATAATTTCTTTGAATGAATTTTTTTCACTAGCAATGTAATTGCTAGTTATGTGGCGAACATTGTTCGCCGCTACAAGACCAATTCAAAATTTCTCAGTGATAACTGAGAGATATCCACAATTGTGAATTGTGCATCGTGAATTGTGAATTAGAAAAAGGAGTTCAACGAACTCTTTTTTTACAATTAGCCATGAAGTACTATCGTAAATTTAAGGTATCTAATAAAGAATTATAATTAAAACTCCACCACGAAAGTCTTTAAAGTTTTCTAGAATAAGTTTTATTTTAAGAAATTCACACTTAGTGAATTTCATCAATTTGTATTGTTAATTATTAATCCTTAATTTTTAAAGATTTTAAGTTTTATATAAAATTTAAGTAAATTACCATCTCATATCTAGTTTATCAGAATAAAATTGTAGTACTTTTTTGTATTTCATTATATTTTCATCATTTGAAGTTTCAGCTAAAACTTTTAATAAAATTTCTGTGGATTTTTCATACTCTTTTAAATTATATAATGTCATTGCATAAAATACTTTTATTGCATTATTTCTAGGAAACATATTTAATCCATATTCAAACACTTGTCTTGCTTTAACGTATCTACCTAAAGTTCTATAATTATTTCCTAAATTTATTATTGCTTCCTGTAAATCATCCTTAGGCAGTTTGCCATATATTGCATTTTCGTAATAATGTATGGCGTCAGCATCTAAACCTAAAGCATCTAATCCGCAAGCACAATGATAATTTATCGTAGCATCTTTAGGATATGCGTTTGCTAGCTTAACCAACAGTTCATTAGATTCTCTTAGTCTACCACTTTTTCTTAAGTTAATTGCTAAATCCAAATCTCTATTCATGTTAACCTCCTTTCTATGATTTAATAATAAATATTTATTTTAATATGTTAATTCACAACTTTTAGATTAATACACAACTTATATTAGTGCATAATGCACAGTTCGCAATGCACAGTTAAGGAAGAAATTATTTTTAATCAAAATAATTTCTTTAATAGATTTTTTAACTAGCAATACAATTGATAGTTTTCCACCTCTGGGGAACAGTAGTGAAGCCCTTTAGGGTTCCCCTGAGGTGCAGTATAGCTCGGAACAATACTAATAAATTTAACTAACACTGTGGAGACACTACATTTGCTAGTGTTTTATTATAGGGTCAAACAGTGTTCACTAGTTCTTTTTAATACGTCTTATAGTTTAATATATATTCAATAATATATGGTGAACATTGTTCGCCGCTACGGAATAAATTTTAAATTTCTCAGCAATCGCTGAGAAATGTCCACAATTGTGAATTGTGAACTGTGAATTAGTAGTATTAGTGGCAACACCAATAAATGTTAGCTACTTTCAGGGATAGATTAAATTTAAAAGTGGTACATCTATATATAATGTATATTAAAATATTACAATAATATTTTAATTTGTAATAAATTTTTAAAATTTAAATATATTTTATTATAAAATTAATATAAATCATTAAACATGAGTTTTATTTCAATAGAATAAAAAGGAGTTTAATAAGTATTGTAGAAATTACTTTATAAATAGATTTTAATTGGGGGGATAAATATATGTTTCTAAAAAAATTAACAGAAGCTTTTGGTGTAAGTGGATATGAAAAAGAAGTTAGAGGGGTTATAAAAGAAGAAGTTGAAAAATATGGTGATGATATTATTACTGATCCATTGGGGAATTTAATTGTATTCAAAAAAGGATATGGGAAAAATAAGAAGAAAATAATGGCTTCTGCTCATATGGATGAAATCGGTTTTCAAGTAATGAAGATTGAGGATAAGGGTACTATAATAGTTAGAGCTTTAGGTGGAATTCCTATAATACCTGCTATCATGAGTAGGGTTAAGTTTAGAAATGGAACAATAGGAGTTATCGCTAGTTCCTGTGAGATTGAAAATATTAAAAAAGATATAACAAAGCTATATATAGATATTGGGGCACAATCTAAAGAAGAAGCATCAAAATATATTAAAATTGGAGATGTAGCAGCATATATCGGGGAGTTTGTAGAGCTTAAAAATGATAATGTATGTGCAAAAGCATTAGATAATAGAGTAGGCTGTTATATATTAGCGGAAGCTCTTAAAAAAATAGAAAAACCATATAATGATATATATTGTGTATTTTCTACTCAAGAAGAACTTGGTTTAAGAGGTGCTACTGTAGCGGCAAATAGGATAAATCCAGATATAGGCATAGCTTTAGATGGTACTCTAGCTAATGATTATCCTAATAGTGACGCAGGAAGTAATGCTTTAGGTGCTGGAACTGCTGTAAAAATATCTGATGGCAGCGTAATTTGTGATGAATATTTAGTTGAAGAAATGATTAAATGTTGTGATGAAAGTGATATAAAATATCAACGTGATGTTATTTATGCTGGAGGTACCGATGTAGGAGCTATAAATAGATCAAATTTTGGAGTAAGATGTACTGGAATATCTGCACCAATGAGATATGTACATGGACCAAATGCCTTTGTAAATATGAAAGACATAGAAGCATCTATTGAATTATTAGCTAAATACGTAGATAGGGAGTTTAACTTCGAAGAATAAAATAATATTAAAAGAATCTCTACAGGTTTTGAAACGTCCTGTAGAGAATTTTTTAGGTATAAATATATTTATTAAATTTTTCATAAAATAAACATAATTTCTAATAATAAATATTTATAACTTATGATTAAGGTTTACAACTAATTATTTCTTAATGTATGATAAAAGCATAAGATTAAAATACGGAGGAGAGTTATGGATAACTTAAAGAAAAAGGAAGTAAAAGCTAACTTTAAGCTAGAATTTAAAGATTATAAAGACTTTAATATTCATCATAGCAAAAAATATTTTTATGGAGCTGCCATTTTATATTTTGTTTTATTTATAGCTACAATGCTTTTTAAAGTATTTTCTAATGGTATAGATGCTCAATTATTAAAAGAAATACTTATCGTTGCAATACCTACAGGAATTTTACTTGTCAGCTTAATTTTATTAGCCTTTTACTTTCTAATTGTTTTTTATTCAAAAAAGGTTTTTAAAAGCGAAATGCGTTTACAGGAAGAACAAAATTATATTATAAATGATGATGGGATTTTATTAATTAGCAAATCAAGTAATAACAATATAGGTTGGAAAAATATTTTTAAAGTAATGGAATCAAAAAACAGTATATTTATCTATTTAGGAGATATTAAATCTATGATAATTCCTAAAAGAGCTTTTAGCAGTAATGATGATATAGCTATTTTAAAAGACATAATGAAAAGAAATCTTACAGCAGAAAAAATAAAAATTAAATAAATAAAAGGTTATGAAATGTTAAATAACAAATATTTCATAGCCTTTTTTATTAATGGAAACTTAAAATAATGCACAATTCACAATGCACAATTAATATGGAAATTATTTTTAGATAAAATAATTTCTTTAATAGATTTTTACTAGCAATTTGATATTGTTAGTTTTTATGTAAAAAGTTACTCGTAACTCTAAAAGAATCAATTTTAAATTTCTCAGTTTCCACTGAGAAATATCCATAATTGTGAATTTTGCATTGTGAATTGTGAATTGAATTAAGTGAATCATTTTCGACTTAATTATGTATTATTCTAAGTTTTTATACAAAATACCTATAGATGCTACTTAGTATATATAAATATCAAATAGTTAATATCACTACATTTATTGTAAACATATACAAACATTGTTATACTGAGTTCAAAGCACAAAAGAATTGATAGGAGGGGTATTATGAGTAAAAGTCCAAGAAAAATGTTAAATGAATTTATGTCAGGTGTACAAGCTGTATCAAAAACAAATGGAAAAGAAATGAAAGCTTTTATGAATTTTCTAGGGGAGACAAGTAAAGAAGGCGAAATTGATGTAAAGACTAAGGAGCTTATAAGTCTAGGAATAGCTGTGTTTAGTAGATGTGAATACTGTATAGTATTCCATGTATATAATGCACTAAAAGCTGGAGCGACTCCGGAGGAAATTATGGAATCCGCAATAGTAGCTACAGGCTTTGGGGGAGGACCAGCAGTTGCTTATAGTGTAACTCTTTTAAAAGATTCAATAGATGAATTCAAAAAAGATTTTGAAAAGTAATATACGAGTTTAAGGTAGCTTTAAAAGGGAGTTCTATATAGAATTTCCTTTTTTATATTATAGTTTATAGTAAATAAAGTTTGAATTTTATTAAATTATAAATTCATTAGGTTGAATATTATGATAATTTACTTTATACTAAAATAAATTACATTTAAAAAAAGAGGTGAAACTAATGAAAATTATAAAGAAAAATGGTAGAGTTGAAAAATTTGAGGTTAATAAAATTAAAGGCACAGTAAGTAAAGCTTCAGATGATGTAAAACAACCGCTAACGGAAGGAGATTTAATATCCCTTTGCAGAGCTATTGAAAGTAAACTTAAAAGCATGAATAGAGAGTTAACTTCATCCTATGAAGTTTTTGGATTAATTATAATAATATTAAAGCAAGAAGGCTTTAGTAAGGTGGCAGATGGATACTGTAAAGGAGCCTATTAATAATTCATAATTCACAATTGAGGTTGAAATTACTTTTTATCAAACTAATTTATTTAATAGATTTTTACTAGTAATTTTATTGCAAGTTTTTTATCTCTGGTGAACTTAATCAATTGCATAAAGGTTTATGTCTTAATTCTTAAGTCATAAACTTTTTTTATTATATAAAAAATTAGTTAGTAGCATAGTAAAAAGAGGGGGTATTTTAGAGTGATAGAAATTATGGATTCTTGGTTTACAGTTGAGGAAATTGATAGTGAGACATTTGCTATAAGTGAGTATGGACACTGGGAAAAAGTTCATTCTTATTTATTATTAGGAGAGGAGAAAGCGGCATTAATTGATACTGGATTAGGCATAGATAACATCAAAATAATAACAGACCAGCTTACATCACTACCAATAGTAGTTTTTACAACTCATGTTCATTGGGATCATATTGGAGGTCACAACCAATATGAATACATATTTGTACATGAAGCAGAAGAAGATTGGCTTATAAATGGAATAAAAAAGCTTTCAATTGAGCAAATAAGGAAAGACGTAGCACGTGATATTACAAAACCTGTACCTAATACTTTTAATCCAGACACATATAGTCCATTTCAAGGAATACCAACAGCTTTGTTACATGATGGAGATAATATAAATATTGGGAATAGAGAACTAGTGATTTATCATACACCAGGACATTCGCCAGGTCACATTTCAATTTTGGATAATAAAAAAGGTTATTTATATACTGGAGATTTATTATATGAAGGAACAATATATGCTCATTATCCAACTACAAATCCAGAAGATTTAATTAACTCTTTAGAGAAGATAACAGAAATTTTAAATGTAAAGAAAATTTATGGAGCACATAATCAATTAGGTTTAGATATAAATATACTTGATGAGGTAAGTAAGGCTGTTAAAGAGCTTAGAGAAAAGAATCTTGTAAAACACGGAACTGGAATACATAAATTTAATGGATTTAGTATTCAGTTCTAGTAGATAAATATTGGACAACGTTAGAAAATTTTTTCTTCGTTGTCCATTTGTTTTTTGCCATAAAAGATATTTTATTGATACTAGCTCTTTAAGCTCTTACATAAGCTCCGATAACATTAACGAATAAATCGTAAAGATAAATATTTTGTAAAATTACTATAAGTAAAATTTATAGTTTTATAAATTATTATAAGTTTTGATTATAATAAACCTATGCTACAATTTTATTAAGAGAAAAAGATATACTTGAATAATTAAAATATTAATATGTGAAGTAATATATAGATAAACTTCTCGAAACTTAATGCATATCTCTGAGGTATTTTAATTCGCAATGCAAAATGCACAATTAAGGTGAAAATTATTTTTGATCAAAATAATTTCATTAATGAATTTTTAAATTAATAATACAATTGCTAGTTTTCCACCTCTGGGGAACTTAATCAATTGAGAATTCAAAATGGAAAATTGACAATTGTGGTAGAAATTAATTCTTACAAATTAATTTCTTTAAATAGATTTTTCAATAAAATTGACTGAGTCACTTTGAAAAGAAATAAATTAAGAACTTCTCTTATAAAAGAGAAGTATCGCTAATTCTCCATTGTCAATCGTCAATTCTCAATTGTATAAGGGTTCCCCTGAGGTGCAGTATAGTTTGGAACTAAACCAGTGAATTATACTAATACTAGAGATATGTAATGTTATTGAAATATCGTTTAATGATGTAGATATTGTGATTTATCATACTGCATCCCAGAGGTCTACACAGAAATTAGCTATAAATTTATGCTTGCAACTAATTTAATTTTGCTTTAATTCTTTAGCTTATATAGACCCCAGGGGTGAAAGTTACCACTGAGAAATATCTGAAATTGCCAATTGTGAACTGTGAATTTTGAATTTAGTAGTTTAAATGGCAATACCAATAAGTGTTAGTTATTTTCAGAGATAGATTAAATTTGAAACTGGTATATCTATATATTATTTAAAAAATTAAAATGGTGAAATTTTTTCTAGAAAGAATTTTATAATAAATAAAACATTACTAAATCGTTAAATATCAATAAGAAAGGTTTATGAATAGAGTAAAAATCTATTTTAAGGTGATATAAAATGATTGATTCAAGGCTTATTACTTTTATAACTGTGGCTAAAACTAATAACTTTACCAGAGCAGCTGAAATTTTAAATTTAACTCAACCTGCTGTGTATCAGCAAGTACAATATTTAGAGTCACATTATGGAGTAAAATTTATAAAAAAAGAAGGAAGACATCTAAAGCTTACGGAAGAAGGAAAAATTCTTTTGGAATATGCTAAAGAAATGTATGCAATATCACAGAGGATGGAAGAAAAACTAAAGGATTCCTCATCTATTATAAGAAGACATCGTATTGGAGCTACTATGACCATTGGTGGATATGTATTACCAAGTATCTTAGGTAAATATAAAAATGTTAATAACAATGTAAATATAACTTTGCATGTGGATAATACAAATATTATTTTAAAGAAGCTTATAGATAGAGAAATTGAGTTGGCTATAGTAGAAGGACCTTTTGATAAAAAGAAATTTAAATTTAAGAAATTTAAAGATGACGAGCTTATTTTGGCTGCTTCGCCCAACCATGATTTTGCAAGTAGAAAATCCGTTGAACTTGAAGAAGTTTTAGAAGGAAACTTATTATTAAGAGAACAAGGGTCAGGTACTAGAGAAATATTTGAAAGTGAATTGATTAGGAGAGGATACAGTCCTGATACGATCAATGCCCACATGGAAGTTGGAAGCATTACTTCTTTGGTATCTTTAGTAGAATATAATGCAGGATATACAATCATATCAAGAGAGGCAATACAAAGGGAGTTGGAACAGGGAACTATTGTAGTTGTTCCAATAAACAATTTTAGCATGCTTAGAGAATTTAATTTTATATATATTGATGAAAAGGAAATGGAGTTTATAAATGGCTTTATAAACTTTTGTCATGAGACTGATTATATATATAGATAAACTACTTTAAAAGTTAATAGATAGCTAAATATAACTACACCTTTGGGTATTTCAATTCACAATTCATAATGCAAAATTCACAATTAAGGTAAATTATTTTTGATCAAAATAATTTCTTTAATGGATTTTTTAACTAGCAATACAATTGCTAATTATTATTGGCGAACACTGTTTGCCGATACGGTTAATCAATTCTAAATTTCTCAGTTACTACTGAGAAATATCCGAAATTGTGCATTGTGAACTGTGAATTTTGAATTTAGAGTTTTAGGAAAGACACCAATAAGTGTTAATTATTCTTAGAGATAGACTAAATTTAGAAGTGGTATATCTATATAAGTGCTTTATGCATTTAACTTATAAATTAGAATTGAAAAACAATGAAATTTTATATTCTTTCTTTGTTATATTGTCTATGTTTAAGAAGAAAGTGGAGGATTTTTTATGAAAGAGTTAATTATAATGTTTTTAAGTTTTTTTAAGATTGGAGCTTTTACCTTTGGTGGAGGATATGCTATGATTCCTTTAATTGAAAGGGAGGTAGTTGAATCAAAAAAATGGATTTCTAAAGAAGAGTTTACAGATATACTTGTAATAGCTCAAAGTTTTCCAGGGGCATTACCTGTAAACTCATCTTTATTTATAGGATATAAATTAGGAGGAGTTTTAGGTGCAATTCTTGCTCTATTAGGAGTAATATTACCTTCATTTTTAATAATACTCACTATAGCTGTTTTTTTTATGCAATTTAGAGAAAATCCTATAGTAGATAATGTATTTAAAGGTATTACAGGAGCGGTACCTGTACTAGTATTACTTGCTGTAAAAAGTTTATCCAAGTCTGTAAAAAAGAGTACAATTAATATTCTTATAACAATGACTTGTGTATTAGCAATTACAATTTTTAATGTTCACCCAGTTATAATGATTTTTCTTTCTGCTATTTATGGAATAATTTTTTTAAGAGAGCAGGTGGCTTAATATGGATATGCTTATAAAATTATTTTTAAGTTTTTTTAAAATAGGTGTTTTTGGTTATGGTGGTGGCTATGCCATGTTACCTTTAATTGAAAGAGAAATAGTGACAACAAATCATTGGTTAAGCTCTTCTCAATTTTTAGATATAATAGGAATTTCACAGATGACACCTGGACCTATATCAATCAATTCAGCTACTTTTGTTGGATATACAATTAGCGGATTTTGGGGAAGTTTCTTTGCAACTCTTGGTGTTGTAACATTCCCGTTTATACTAGTTTCAATAGCAACTCATTGTGTATTAAAATTTAAAAATTCATTGGTTATGAAGTCAGCATTAATGGGGATGAGGCCAGCATTAATTGGTCTTATTATAAGTGCCTTTTTATCTCTAGCAAAACAATCTTATTTAGATATTAAATCCATAATAATTGGAGCAATAATATTAATTATTAGCTTAAAATCAAAATTGCATCCTATACTTGTAATTGTTGTAGCTGGAATTTTAGGGGTAACACTCTACGGAGCATTTTAAATAGTTAGCAGATTTAATAGTAAATCATTGAGGAGAAAATAGTTTTGTTAATATAAAAAAGTCAGTATTTTTATTACTGGCTTTTTATTTTTTGTATGCAATAGAATCATCATTATAGATAACGAAGTTACCCCTCTATTAAGAATTGTGAGTTTTTATAAATAGATACTCTCTAAATAAGTTTTAGTTTTTAGGGAAATCTATTTAAAAGAAATTTATATGACCTTTAAATTAAATTAGAAATTATAATAAAATTTTATTTATATTAAAAATATAATAAAACTATTTATAAGCTAAAATTCATTATCTAATTGTGATTTAATCTTATTTTTCTTATTAAATAAAATATCTAATAAAAAATAAATCATTTAATGAAAAATAGAAAATTATGAAAAAATTCATGTAAGGCTATTGTCAAATTGTATACAGAAGTGATATATTGTATACATAAGAATTGTATACAATATAGTGAAAATGTATACAGAAAGTTAGGATATTATTTTATAGGGGGTTAAACTATGAAAAATGAGGAAAAAATCAGTAATACTATTGATGGAAAACAACATTTTAAAGTATTTGGAATGCCTCTGTATTTATTTGCAATATTTGCAATAATAGTAATTGCGGCATCAATGTATGATATTATCCCTAAAGAAATAACAGGCGCTTTTGCAGTAATGTTTATTTTAGGAATAATATTTGGTGAGGTTGGAGATAGAATTCCTATATGGAAGGAATATGTTGGAGGAGGAGCAATACTTGCTTTTTTAGGTTCAGCTTACTTAGTTTATAAAGGAATTATGCCAGAATCAACTATTGAAAGCATCAAATTTTTTATGGATGATGCAGATTTCTTGAACTTATTTATATCAGTATTAATAACAGGAAGTATACTTGCTGTTAATAGAAAATTACTAGTTAAAGCTCTTACAGGTTATATACCAGCAATACTAGCAGGTATATTAGGAGCATTCATATTTGGAGCTATAGGAGGACTTATAACAGGAGTTTCACCAATAGAGGTTGCAATGAAGTATGTTTTACCTATAATGGGTGGTGGAACTGGTGCAGGTGCAATACCTATGTCAGAGATATATAAATCTGTTACAGGAGGAGATCCAAAGGAGTTTTTATCTTTTGCTTTTCCAATACTAACAATTGCAAATATCATCTCAATATTTATGGGTGCTCTTTTAAGTAAATTAGGAGATAAAAAACCATCATTAACTGGAAATGGTAATTTAATAAAAACTAAGAATTTTTCTACGGAAGAACAAAAATCAGATATTAAGATTACGCATAAAGAAGTTGCAGCAGGACTAGTTCTTTCAACAGGCTTCTATATACTAGGAACATTAATGTCTAAAAAAATACTTCCATCTATTGGTGGAGTTCAAATTCATACATTTGCCTATATGGTTTTATTTGTTTCAATATTTAACATATTTAATTTAATACCTGAAGAATTAAAACAAGGTGCTAAAACTCTTCAAAGTTTCTTTGCATCAAAATTTTTATGGGTTATTATGATAGGCGTTGGAGTAGCTTATACGGACCTTGGAGAAATAATTGCAGCGCTGACTTTTTCAAATTTAATAATTGCCGGATTTATAGTTATAGGAGCAGTTATAGGTTCAGCTTTACTTGGAATATTAGTAGGATTTTATCCAATAGAAACAGCTATAACAGCAGGTTTATGTATGGCTAATAGAGGTGGTTCAGGAGACTTAGCAGTTCTAGGTGCTGCTAAGAGAATGGAACTTATATCTTTTGCTCAAATTTCATCAAGAATTGGTGGAGGAATAATGCTTGTTATTGCAAGCGTAGTATTTGGCTTATTTGCATAGATAAAGCATTTTAAAGGTATAAGTAATTTCTTATACCTTTAATCTTTAATCATAATATAAATTATAGTAGAGGGAAAGGATGGTAGGTTTTATTATGATAGGCATAGCTGGAAATGAAAAATCAGATGACGTTTTGGTAAAAGTTCAATTAGATAAAGTAGAAGGGATAACTATTGATATAAAAAGCAAAATTAAAAAGATTTTTGGAAGACATATGGAGATTGCTGTAAGAGAAGCATTAAGTGAGTTAAATGTGGAAAATGCTAAGGTTGAAGTTGAAGACTTTGGTGCATTGGATTTTGTTATAAAAGCAAGAATAAAAACAGCAGTTAAAAGAGCTAGGGGGGAATAAAAATGAATAAGAAATTAAGAAGAAGTATGTTATTTTGCCCTGCAAGTGATCCTAAAATGTTGATGAATGCCCCTATATATGGAGCTGATTGTATAGTTTTCGATTTGGAAGATGCAGTAGCTTATAACGAGAAGGATAGTGCAAGAGATTTATTATGTGAAGCTTTAAAAACTATAGATTATAGCAAAAGTGAGGTTTTTGCTAGAGTAAATCCATTATATACTGAATTTGGTAAAAAAGATGTTGAAGAACTGGTTAAAGCTGGATTAAAAAATATACGACTTCCTATGAGCGAATGCAAGGAAAATATCATAGAACTAGATGAATTACTTACTAAATTAGAGGATGAAAATAATTTAGAAAAAGGATCAATAAAGATACAAGCTGCTATTGAAACTCCAAAGGGGGTATTAAATGCTCTTGAAATAGCACAGGCTAGTAAGAGAGTTGTAGCTATATCTATTGGAGCAGAGGATTTTACAAGAACTTTAGGTGTTGATAGAACTAAAGCCGCTAGAGAGCTTTTCTTTGCAAGATGCCAAATAGTTTTAGCTGCTAGTGTTGCAGGTGTAGATTCTATTGACACAGTTTATGCAAATTTAGGTGATATGGAAGGCTTTATAGAAGAAGCTAAGGATGCAAAAGGATTAGGCTTTTCAGGAAAATCTTGCATACATCCATCACAGGTAAAACAAGTTCATAAAATCTTTACACCAACTAAAGAAGAAGTTGAGAAAGCAATGATTATTATTAATGCAGCTAAAGAAGCTGAAGAAAAGGGAATTGGAGTAATTACTGTAGATGGAAAGATGGTTGATGTTCCTGTAATTCAAAAGGCGGAAAGAGTAGTTTCATTAGCAAAAGGCGCAGGAATTATATAAGGGGGTAGAACAATGGAACAAATAGTTAACGCTGTTGGAAGACAATTACCTAAATATATAGAAGGATATGGAGAAGTAAAACCTTATAGAGGAACTTTTGAAATGGGAGTAGAAGGAAGAAAATATGCACCTATGAAATCACTTTCTATTCCAGGAGTAGAAAAAATACTACCAAGCATAAAGGAAGCAATAGTTAAAGCTGGAGTTAAAGATGGCATGACTATATCTTTTCATCATCATTTAAGAAATGGTGATTATATATTAAATATGGTTATGGATGAAATTGCTAGTCTTGGAATAAAAGATATAACTATATGTGCATCTTCATTGACAGGAGCACATGAGCCATTGCTTGATCATATAAACAATGGAGTAGTTACAGGACTTCAAACTAGTGGACTTAGAGGAAAGCTAGGTCAAGAGGTTTCATTAAATAATATATTAGGAAAGCCAGTGATATTCAGAACTCATGGTGGAAGAGCTAGAGCTATTGAATCAGGAGAAGTTAAAATTGATGTAGCCTTTATAGCAGCTCCTGCTTGTGATCCTATGGGAAATATGAATGGAAGAGATGGAAAATCTGCTTTTGGTTCTATGGGGTACCCAATGGTAGACGCTAGATATGCAGATAAAGTTGTTGCTATTACTGATAATTTAGTGGATTACCCATTATATCCTGCTAGCATAGATCAAACATTAGTAGATTATGTAGTGGTAGTAGATGAAATAGGAGATCCTTCAAAAATTGCTACTGGTGCAACTAGAGTTACAAAAAGCCCTACGGAACTTTTAATAGCTGAGTATGCAGCAGAAGTTTTAATAGCTTCAGGATTAGTTAAAGAAGGTTTTTCATTCCAAGCTGGAAGTGGTGGGGCATCTCTTGCAGTTGCTAGAAATTTAAGAGAGTATATGTTAGAAAATAATATAGTGGGTTCTTTCGCTTCAGGTGGAATAACTTCAACACTTGTAGAATTATTAGAAGAGGGCTTATTTAAGGCATTGCTTGATACGCAAACCTTTGATGCAGCAGCTGCAGCTTCAATGAAGAAAAATCCAAATCATATTGAAATGTCTGCTTCTATGTATGCAAATCCTCACAATAAAGGATGCGTTGCTCATCAACTTGATATAATGATGTTATCAGCAACAGAAATAGATACAAAATTTAATGTGAATGTTATGACTGGTTCCACAGGAATAATAATGGGAGCACAGGGAGGACATCCTGATACAGCGGCAGGAGCTAAATTGACCGTTGCAGTAGCACCACTTATTAGAAAGAGAATCCCTATAATTGTAGATGATGTTACTACTGTAGTTACACCAGGTGAAAATATAGATGTAGTTGTAACTGAAAGAGGGATAGCTGTTAATCCAAAGAGAAGTGATTTAATAGAAGCACTCAAAGATACAAAACTACCTTTAATGTCTATTAAAGAGCTAAAATTACTTGCTGAAAGTTTTACAGGAAAACCAGATAAAATAGACTTTGAAGATGAAGTTGTAGGTGTAATAGAGTATAGAGATGGAACAGTAATGGATGTAATAAGGAAAGTAAAAAGATAGTTTATTATTAATAAATAAGCGGGGGGATAGTTTTCTTCTCGCTTTTTATAATATATAATTGCATATGGAGGTGATAACTTTGGAAGAATTCTTAGATAAGATAGATGGAAAAGATGAAAGACCTATAAGGGAGATAGTTTTAGATAATTTAAGAAAAGCTATATTTAACAATAAATTAAAACCTGGAGATAGATTAGTCGAAACTACAATTGCAGAGGCTATGGGCATAAGTAGAACCCCAGTTAGAGAGGCATTAAGGCAACTTGAGCTTGAAGGATTGGCAACTAATGTTCCTAGAAAAGGAACTGTTGTAAATGGTATATCTATGGAAGACGCCCTTGAGATGTATGATATTAGAGAAGTTTTAGAAGGATTGGCAGCAAGGCTTACTTGTAATAATATTTCAAGAAAAAATATAAACACCTTAAAAGAAATTATTAGTAATATGGAGGAATGTATTGGAATTCACAGGCGTGAAGAATTATTCGAAATGAACAATCAGTGGAATGATATGCTGATGGTTCAAAGTCAAAATAAAATTCTTACTCAGGATATGAAGGAATTACATGACCACCTTAGAAGATTTAGATTGCTTACACTATATGATGAAGAACTTCAAAAAGAGGCTGTAGAAGAATATAAAACTATTATTAAAGCCATAGAAGTTGGTGATGATAAAAAAGCAGAAGAATATGCTAGAGAACATGTTAGAAGAGCGAAAAAAAGATTCATAAAAGTGTTTAATAAAAAATCTAATGAAATGGTATGTGTAACTAATAATGCAGAAAATAATATATAGATTAGATAAAAAGTTTTTTAAAGGATGGTAACTTAATGAAATTGTTACCATCTTTTTACTTTGATTTGATATAATAATATTATAGATTAATTCACAATTCACAATGCAAAATTCACAATTATGGATATTTCTCAGCAGAAGCTGAGAAATTTAAAATTGATTCTTTATCGGCGAACAGTGTTCGCCACAGAATAGCTAGCAATTGTATTGCTAGCCAAAATACATTAAAGAAATTATTTTGTTAAAAAATAATTTCAACCACAATTGTGCACTGTGCATTGTGAATCGTGAATTATTTTAAGTTTTGCTACAAAACTCTTATAACTCTTTATTTTCACTATTTAAATTCTACTTTAAATAAATTTTTAACTTAATATAGCACTGTAAATTTCTATAAATATGGTATGGAGAGTAAAAGTGAGAGTTTTTTTAATTATTATTTCAATTTTACAGCTACTTATGATAATCTTAAATGGAATTTATGTGTTAAGAAAAATGAATAAAATAGGAAAAGAAGATGGAGAACTTAATTTAATAATAAAAATGTGTTTTAGCTTTTCTATGATAGTTGTGGCATTTTTATTATGGAGAAACAATTTTGAAATATTAAGAAACTATTCATTACTGATTTTACTAGGAATGTTTTTCTCTGCTATAGGAGATATGATTATGGCCAGTATAATAAAATTAAAAAATAGGTTAATTGGAGGCATGGCATTTTTTTCGCTTGCCCATATTTTTTATATTTTAGCATATCTTAAAGCTATAGCTGCCTATAAGGAAAGTTTGAATTATCTAGTTTTTATCTTAATTGGAATGTATATATTTTGCATAATTCTTTGGAGAGTATTTGTATTTAATTCTACCAAGAGTTTAACGCTCAATATAGTAGCATTAGTATATGCATTAGTTATTTGTACTATGGCAAGCCTTGC
This sequence comes from Clostridium argentinense CDC 2741, assembly GCF_000816675.1. Taxonomy (GTDB): domain Bacteria; phylum Bacillota; class Clostridia; order Clostridiales; family Clostridiaceae; genus Clostridium_J; species Clostridium_J argentinense. The sequence goes on from NZ_AYSO01000020.1 coordinate 768,343, forward strand.
AATAAATATATCTCTAACTGTAAGTGGAGCATGGTGGATGACTACTATAGGTGCACTACTCTTTATTCTTTCAGACTTTTTAATAGGTTTATCGGAGATAAAAGAAAAAGGACCTAAAAATCAATCAGTTTGGGTATGGTTAACCTATGTGCCAGCGCAAATGTGCATAATTTATACCTTGGCATTATTGTAACCTCTAATCATTGCATATGAAATACTTTAAATATTTTAGATATAAGAAGATTTAAAAGTTCACAAATAAATATAAATTATTTTAATTGTTTTATATTTATAATAAAATAATCAAATAGTAAAGGGGATTTTGTAGCAGACTTGTCTTTATATATACGAAGTAAAATACCTATTTAATAATTAAAAGAATATTTTTTCATTAGAAAATAGTATACTTTATAATCTTAATATAAAATCATTGATTATAATAATAAAAACTAGAGAAGTTCTCTAGTTTTTATTATTATAATTTTCTATAAAAGTAATTTACTAAATTGTAACTAATGTTATGATTAAATAAAGTAAAATTTTCTTTGTGAAGTTTCTTCGCTAAAAGCAAATTTAGTATAATATAAGACATATTTAAAAGATAACTAGTCAGTATGGAAGTATAATTTACGTTATATTATTTTATTAAGCCTCAATGGCATAAATGAAAAATCTATGTTCTTATATTGCATAAAACATAAGTAAAATCTTTGAACGATTAAATTTTTTATATGTCTTAAAGGAAGGTGTATATATGAGAAAGAAATTTATAACTTTATTAATGACCATTATCATTATATTTAGTAGCACTTATAATGTTTTTGCATTGGAAAAGCCAGAAATTGTTGGCCAATATGCCATTACTGTAGATTTTGATAGTGGAGAAATTATTTATTATAAAGAAGGTGATAACACAACCTTTCCAGCTTCTATTACGAAGATTATGAGCTCACTGCTTCTTTGTGAAAATGTGAATATGGATGAAAAATTGATTTTTACTCAAGAAGCAGCTGAACAGGAACCTACAGCTATTAATGGAGTTTATACATATATAAACGTTGGTGCAGAGATATTAGCATCTGATATTTTAAAAAGTATGATGATAGTTTCAGCAAATGATATGACTACCGCATTAGCTACTAATATACCTAATAAAGATGATGGTGGAAAAGCTTTTGTGGAAATGATGAATAAAAGAGCAAAAGAATTAGGAATGAATAGTACTAATTTTGTAACTCCTAATGGTTTAGATGATTATACTGATAAGCACAAAAGTACAGCTTATGATCTTACAAGACTTGCTAGAAAAACTTTTACTATTGAAAAGTTTTTAGAAGTAGTAAAAATATCTAGTACAGAATTAGCTATAGGGGAAAGAGCACCTTTTAACATAAAGAATACTAATAAATTTGTAAGGGAAGATAGTGAATTTTATGATAAAAGCTGTATAGGAGGAAAAACTGGATATACAGATAAGGCAGGAAGATGTCTTCTTACTGTTTTTGAAAGAGACGGAAGAAAAATTATAGGAGTAGTTTTAAATTCTAAGTTAAATGATGCCGATACTGTAGTTTTTGAGGATATGAAAAAAATAATAGATTATAGCTATGATGTACTACCTACAGTATATAAATACAAAAATAATTCAAATAAAGAAGTTGAGTTAAAGACAGGAAATGTAATTGAAACTTTGCCTGTAGAATACAAATTATTTAAATATTTTGGTCCTAAAAAAGCTATAGAAGCACCAATAATAATTTCTAAAGACTTAACTTACTATGATAATGAGCCCAATAATAAAGAAGCAAAAATAGAGTTTGATATTACAGGAGATATATTTAAGAGAAAGTCCGAAGAGAGTTTTGGAACAGTTACATTAAAAACAAGGGATGCTTCAAAATCCTCAGAAATAACCACTACCATAACATTATGGAGCATAATTAAAGCAAATTTATTAATATATATATTTATATTAATTATTATTATATTAGTTATTCGTGTATTAATAAATGTAAGAAAAAGAAAAAATAGAATGAAAAGAATGGAAAAGATCAAGAGAAGAAAGAAATAATTTAATTCACAATGCACAATGCAAAATTCACAATTATGGATATTTCTCAGTAAAAACTGAGAAATTTTAAATTAATTAGTTGTAGCGGCGAACAGTGTTCGCCATATAATAACTAGCAATTGCATTGCTAGTCAAAAATAATTTCATCCACAATTGTGAATTGCCCATTGTCTTTTTATATTGCTTATTAAGGAGAGTGTTATAATGGGATTTTTTAAAAGTATATTTAAGAATAATAAAAATATAAGTAGTGATAATTATATAATAAATTTTAAAGAGGGGACAAAGCTTATTTGGGGAGAAAAAGGAATAGAGATAATAGAAAAATCTAGTAAGATTATCATAACCTTAGAAGAAATAAGTAGAGACTTTGTAGAAGGTAAAGAAGGAATTTCACTTGAGCTTTATGAAAAAGATTCACAAAATTGCACTCTTATAATATATAGAAATCCAGAAAATATTTATCTTCATTATGATAATAAAAGCTATTCATACCCTAATACTACTTTTATGGCTTTAATGGAGAGAGTAGAAAGGCTTAGATGGGAAAAAAGTAATAACAAAGAAAAGAGTGAAGAGAAAATCATTCTTTTAGAAGATGCAACTGATGAGGCTAGGGCGGCAATTGAAATGTATAAAAAAATATCTCAAGAAAAAATAGATGGCTATGATAAAGAATTTGGTTCTTTAAAAGAAAGAAAAGATACATTAATGCAATACTATGAAGGGATTAATATGATTATAGGAAACAGCTTTGCTAAAGAAATAAAGCCGCTTATAGATGTGCTTAATCATGAAGATAAAGAGGCTTTAGAGTTAACTAAAAAAAGAAAAGAATTAATTAGACTTTCTTATGATGGAAATATTTCAAGAGAAGAATTATACAAACTTTATGATCAATTCATAATAAGATTATGTTTAAATAATTAATTTAAATTATTTCCTAGAAAATTAAATTCTAAAATTATATACAATGATTTTAGAATGATATATATAATTTATAATATTCATTAAGAATAATTTATTAGAAAAATCATATTATCTTTGTTATTTTTATGTAAATGTTCAAGCTGTAATTTATTTATCTATTTTAATAGAAGGAGAGAAAATAGTTAAAATTTAGATTATATTGTAACAAAAACTAATGTATAATCAAGTATTTTTAGTAGTAATTTTTAATAATAAAATAGCAAGAGGCAATTTTAAAATAAAAATATATATAAAATATTTTAACAAAATATTAAATTTTATATAGGAAAAAGGAGTGGCTATGGGAAGCTGTAATTTTAAAGTTAGGTTATCACCTAGAGAGGCTTTTGATATTATACAAGATCAAGTGAACGCTGATTTAATTTATAGTGAATTTAATAGTTTAGATCATGAAAAAGCTACAGGAGTTTTAATTTTTGAAAAATATTTTTTTAGAGTAAGTAATAGGGTGGCTCTTGTAGTACTTATAGATAACTTAAAAGGAGATACTGTTGTAAAATCTATTTCTACAGGAAGTTCACAAGGATTATTTTTAAAATTTGACTGGGGCGCATCAGAAGACTTTGCTTATAGTGTAAAAGATATTATGGAGAAATATATTACTTAAAAATGCTATAAGGAGATGCAAAGCTAGAGAAAAAACATCTAAGAATTTTAGATGTTTTTTTATTCTAATTTTCCCCAATTGCAAATTATGAATTGAAAAAATTGTGAATTAAATTAAGTCTGAAAGTAGGACATCTGCATATCATCCTATGTAACCTAAATACATAATATTCATACTATTAATAAAAATAACAAAATTCAAAGATTATGTGATAATAATCACATACATTTTAAAGGGATATTGTTATTATATTAACGATAACTTGAGGAGGATTATTATATGTTTATGGATGTAATAGAAAAAATAAGTAATGCGGCTTTAAGTAAAAGTAATTTATTAAAAAAAAGTAAGGGAAAATATTTAGTTAGTTCTGCTTTGGCTGGAGTTTTTGTCGGATTGGGAGTAATTTTAATCTTTACTATTGGAGGAGCTTTAAGTGCCGCCAATTCACCTTATACAAAGATAATTATGGGCATTAGCTTTGGTGTAGCATTAAGCTTAGTAGTTATGGCAGGATCAGATCTTTTTACTGGAAACAATATGGTTATGACTATAGGTAGCTTAGAGAAAAAAGTATCTTTAGGAGAAGCAGTTAAAGTTTGGATTTTTTGCTTTTTAGGAAATTTAATAGGTTCAGTGTTAATTTCTATCTTATATGCTTATAGTGGACTTGCTACTGGGCCAGTAGCGGAATTCATAGTTAAGGCTTCTGCTGCTAAAATTGCAGCACCTGCATTAGAATTATTTATAAGGGGTATTTTATGTAATATATTAGTTTGTCTTGCTATATGGTGTTCTTTTAAATTGAAAGAAGAAACTTCAAAGTTAATAATGATATTTTGGTGTTTATTTGTATTTATAACATCTGGTTTTGAACATAGCGTAGCAAATATGTCATTACTTGCAATAGGGCTATTAATACCTCATCCAGCATCAATAACAATTAGCGGATATGGATATAACTTGTTGATGGTAACTATAGGGAACATGGTAGGAGGTATTGTGTTTGTAGCCTTAGCTTACTGGTATATATCAAAAGATAAATAGTAAAATCTATATATAATATTTAAAGCTTAATAATTTATAATATTGGTTTATATAATAAAAAAACTAGCAGTATATTGCTAGTTTTTTTATTTATAATTATTAATTTTGCAAGTGTAATAGTTATATTTTTAATATAATTATGCAATTTTTCATAGTATAAAATATAGATCAACATAAAACAGCAAAGAAGATAAATATTTTAAGATGAAAGGTAAATAGGTTTCTTAAAAAGCCTTAGAATAATGAATTAATTAAAGGATTACTGATAGATTAGTTAGAATAGTAGCATGTATTAAGAATGCAAAGATATTATAGAGGATATAAGATAAGCGTTAGGTAAAATTTATAATATAAGGGAGCTATATATTATGTTAATGGAGAAAGAAAGACGATTACTTGTAGAATATGGACAAAAACTAATTACTAGTGGATTAACTAGGGGCACTGGTGGAAACCTAAGCATATTCAGCAGAGAAGAGAAGCTTATGGCAATTACACCTACAGGGATGGACTACTTTAAAACTAAACTAGAAGATATAGTTGTTATGAATTTAAAAGGAAAAATAGTGGATGGTAATCGTATGCCTTCAAGTGAGTATGAGATGCATAAGATTTTTTATGAAAATAGAGAAGATATAAACGCAATAATTCATGCTCATACAGTATACGCTACTACATTAGCCTGTTTGAATTGGGATCTCCCACCAGTACATTATTTAGTAGCTTTAGCTGGACATAATGTAAGATGTGCAAAATACGCAACCTATGGAACAAAAGAATTAGCAGAAAATGCACTTGACGCTATGAAAGATAGAAGGGCGGTTATATTAGCAAATCATGGATTATTAGCTGGAGCTAATGATTTATTAAATGCATTTAATATTGCAGAAGAAATAGAATATTGCTCAGAAATATATTGTCGTGTTAAGTCAATAGGTGATCCAGTTATATTACAAAAAGAAGAGATGGATTTAATGGTTGAAAAATTCAAAACCTACGGACAAAAAAGAGAAAATTAATTTATTAAAATTTTTACCCTATACAATTAATAATTGACTATTGGCAATGAATCAATTATTGATATTTCTTTTTTGTAAGAGAAGTTTTCAATTGATTTCTTTTCATATAGCATATACACTTTTACTAAAAAATTTATTAAAGAAATTAGTTTGATTAAAACTAATTTCCACCATAATTGTCAATTGTCTATTTTCAATTCTCCATTGATTAAGGTTGTGAGTAAGCCAGCAGTTTTACAATTTTAAACTGCTGGCTTATTTCTGTAGAACTTTATTGGAAGTTATTACATAGTTATATAAAAATAAGAATATATTTTCAGAGGATTAATAAAGAAAAAATGAATCTACAAAAAACTAATTATTCATTTAAATAGATTTAGGAGGTGAGAATTATGATTACAGCCCTTACGTTATTAATAATTTTTGCGGTATTTGCTTTAATATTTATTATTTTCAAATTTGTAGGCAGCATAATTTTAATAGCGTTGTTATTATTATTAGTTATAGCAGCTGGTATATGGTTAATTGGAATGATAGGAGGAGCAGTGGTTGGTGTATTAGCATTTCTGCCCCAGATTATAATAGCAGTAGCAATTGTAGCATTAATAGCCTATGTAATAGATCGAAGTAATAAATAATAAAAAATTATAATGGTATCTTATTTAGAAATGTGAAAGAAAATAACAAGTCAAAAATGATAGTTTATTTTATATATGGTAAAGTAATATGATACAAAATAAACAATATAGTGACTTGTTATTTTCTTGAGATGGCTTATTTAACGTAATATTTTAAGACCAAATACTTCTTTTTACATATTATACAGTAAGCACTTTTAGGAGGCTGAAATAAATATACTAGTATATTTATTAATTATGTTTTAAGTATACATTATGTAAAAGAGGTGAAAATGTGGAGATACAATTAGGGATAGTTCATATAATATACTTGGTGATGGTAATAATAATATTACTATCTTTGGGCTTTAAGAAGAATATTTCTTTAGCTTGTATTATTGGAATTGTACTAATAGCTTTTTCAGCTACAAATTCTATAATTGATTCTATAAAAGTTATATTTGATAGTTTTCTATATGCGTATCGGCAACTAGGGGGAACAATATTAATTATTTCTGTAATTAGTGGATTTAGCAAGTTACTTACAGTTACTAAAATTAATACTGTAATAGTTAAACCTTTTGAGAAATTTGTAAAAACACCTTTTGTAGCTTATTGGGGAATAGGAATATTCTTTATGATAATTTCTTGGTTTTTTTGGCCTTCCCCTGCAGTTGCTTTAATTGGAGTAGTAGTGCTTCCTGTTATGATTAAAGCGGGTCTTACTCCTATGTCAGTAGCAATCTGTCTTAATATCTTTGGTAGTGGTCTTTCATTATCGGGAGATTATGTAATTCAAGGAGCTCCAAAATTAACTTCTGAAGCAGCAGGTATATCTGTGCAGGCAGTTCTTTCTTCTAGTATACCTATTGTAATTGTAATGGGAGTGACTACAACAATATTAGCTTATTATTATATAAGAAAAGAGCAGAAAGAAAATATTTCCTTAGATATGAATGAAAAAGTAGAAGAAGTTATTGTTGATAAAGAATATGAAGAAGTAAGTTTGAGTAAAAGAATGAAAAATATTAGTGCATCAATAATAGTTATAGCATATATAATAGATATTTTAATTCTTTATTTTTTAAAACTTCAAGGGAATGAGGCAACGGCCTTAATTGGTGGAACATCAATAGCATTAATTATAATAATTTCTCTAATATCCTATAAAGAAAAAGGACTTGATAAAATACCAGATTTTTTAGTTGAGGGATTTAAATTTGGATTTACTGTATTTGGTCCAGTAATTCCTATAGCAGCATTTTTCTATATGGGAACAGGTGGATTTAGATATTTGTTTGGAGAAATTGCTTCAGTAGGTGCAGATGGAATTGTAAGTGATTTAGGTATGGCTTTAGCACAATTAGTACCTATGAATGGTGCAGTAGCATCAGTAACCACTACAATTATAGGGGGAATAACAGGATTAGATGGGTCAGGCTTTTCAGGTCTAGGCCTTGTAGGAGCAATCGCAAGACTTTTGGGAACATCTCTTGGACATGGAGTAGATACTTTAGCTGCTTTAGGTCAAGTGTCTGCTATATGGGTAGGGGGAGGATCACTAGTACCTTGGACGATTATACCCTATGCAGTAGTATGTGGAGTAAGTCCATACGAACTTGCAAGAAAAAATATCAAACCAGTTATGATAGGATTATTGATAACTACAATTTTTACGATGTTTTTATTGTAGTTTATATTTATAACCTAACTTTTATTTTTATATTAAAAGTTAGGTTTTTTATTTCTGAGTTCAATATCAACTTTTTTTAAAAAAAATCTGATATCTTAGTATAAATATTAGCTATATTGCAATAAAAATTTGATATTTAGATAAATGTTAAAAAATAAACTTTCCTTGAATAATATGAAGTTTAAAGGTAGAATATTTGCAACATATTTTATTTGACAGTACTGAAGATTAATGTTTATAAAAATACTAAATTGTAAAGGAGTAAGAGATATGAGTAAAGTATTATATATTAAAGCAAACATCAAAAATGACGAAGAATCAAGAACTTTTAAAGTATCAGATAGCTTTGTAGAAGAATACAAAAAGAACAATCCAGAAGATGAGGTAATTATATTAGACTTATATAAAGAAAATATAGACTTTTTAAGACCAGAGGATATAGGAAAGATATTTGGACCTAAAGATGAGGAAAGTAAAAATAATCCAATATTAAAATATGCATATCAATTTGCAGAAGCAGATAAATATATAATTGCAGCACCAATGTGGAACTTAAGCATCCCTGCAATATTAAAAGCATATATAGACTATGTAAGTGTAACAGGAATAACTTTTAAATATACTGCAGAAGGTCCAATTGGACTTTTAAATAATAAAAAAGCTGTACACATAGTAGCTAGAGGTGGAGAATATGGTAACGCTCCATATGAGATGGGAGATAGATATCTAAGAACTATATTAGGATTCTTTGGAATTAAACAAATAGAAACTATTGCTATAGAAAGTTTAGACGTTGTTGGTGTAGATATTCAAGAAAAGCTTGAAGAAGGAATAAAAGAAGCTAAGAGAGTCGCACAAGAATTTTAGATTTTATGAAGATAAAAGGCAGCAAAATTTAATAAAAATGCCTAACAATAAATTTACCATATTATAATAAAACTCAACTTACTAGTGTTGCGGAAAACCGTACCTTAAATAGGTGTGGTTTTTATTTAATACACTATTATAGATATACCACTCCTAAATTTAATCTATCTCTGAAAATAATTAACACTTATTGGCATCGTCTATAAAATTACTAAATTCAAAATTCACAGTTCACAATTCACAATTTCTGAGATTTCTCAGGGGTAACTGAGAAATTTAGAATTGATTAACCGTAGCGGTGAACAGTGTTCGCATATATTATTGAATAAACATTAAATTATAAGACGTATTAAAAAGAATTGGAGAACATTGTTCATTCCTACAATAAAATACTAGCAATTGTATTGCTAGTTCTCCACCTCTGGGGAACAGTAGTGAAACCCTTTAGGGTTCCCCTGAGGTGTAGTATAGCTTGGAATAATACTAATGATTTAAACTAATACTGTGAAAAGATAACATATGAGAATACTTTTATCAAGAAGTTACTTTATCACTTTTAAAAGGAATAAGTTTAAAGCTTCTCTTATAAAGAAGAAGTATCAACAATTGTCCATTGTCAATCGTTAATTTTCAATTTCATATTAATGTAAACTTAAATAATTTAATAGCAGAATTTTATACTTCTTAAAGTTCTCTTGTTTATTGCAGATATTATACTTAGAACCTAACTCTTATTTTTACGTTAAGGGCTAGGTTTTTTATGTTAAATTTTCTTAACAAATAGGTGGAATTTTGATTTTAGCTTGTTTTACTTAATATTTGAATTAGTTATATGGAAAATTCAAAGTTATCTCTCTACTCTTCAATAAATCATAAATAATAATTTATTTACAACGCACTTAGTGATTTGAATAGTTTTTCTATTAGGAATATATTTGATTGATATTAAATATATATCATAATTGTAGATTGTGGTAAGAGGGAAGTATTGCAAAGGCATTATCCAATAATTATGATAAGGTCATAGTTATAAATTGTAATAAAAAATATTGAAAGTTTAGGATTGATTTTAATGGATAAAGAAAAAAGATATAAATTAATTCATTTAACTTTTAAAGCTAATTTTGTATCATAAAACTTAAAACTATCGATATACGGGATAGTTACCATTAATGAAAGCTTACTATTTAATTAGTATGTCTTTAGAGAGATTACAAACCCTACTGGCCTTTGTTTTAATTGGAGGAATAAAAATAATATGTGGAAAAACTTTATCGCATTAATATTAATATTGACATTAGTATCATCTTTAATTTTTAGTAGAATATGTTATGGTGAAAGCCATGTAGAAATAACAGATTTAATATTTAATGCACAGGATTTTGACAAAAAGATTATAAAAATTAAGGGCGAAGCCATTGGTGAAATTATAAAGAACGGAAAAGACTGTCAGATAAATATAAGTGATGGCAAAAATATTATTGAGATATATGGTAAGAGAAAAAAGGCTTTTATAATTGAAACTTTAGGACGATATGACAAAGTAGGAGATAAAGTAGAGATAATTGGTAATTTTAATAGAATATGTGAGGAGCATAATGGTGATATGGATATTCACTATAATTCTATAAGTGTTATAGAAAAAGGAAGGGATGCGCAACATGAGGTTAAAAAATATAAGGTTTACTCATCTTTAACGCTATTTATATTAACAGCAGCTATTTCTTTTGTAACTTATAGAAAAATAAAATAGTATTTTAAATTAATGCTGTAAGCTATTTTAGATGGACTTTTATAATTTAACAAAATATATCTTAAGAAGAGTTATTATAAATATTGAAAAATCTCTGAGAATTTATATGCTTGGAGATTTTTTATTTTAATGAAAAGCTTAAGGTTATACTCATAGCAAGTAAAATTTTCATCTTACTAAGAGGCTTAAGGATACGAATGATTTGCAAATTAAGAATTACAATAATATGCTATCATATTAAAAGGCTGCAAAATATAAAAAGTACTCTATACAGTGATCATTTAAAAAGTCTATTTTATGGGGTGATTTTTTAATATTTATTATTTTATTTTTAAATTTTATATGGAGTATATTTGTATAAAATCATATTTATTGCAATAGAAATATTATAATAATTATATAAATCTTATAACATTTTTAAATTATTAAAGGATATTTATGATATTAATTAAATATTTAAGATTATATGGAGTAGGAGATAAATTTTATGGCAAGTAGCAGAATAAATAGCTATATTAATGTGGATTTAATAATAATTCATCAGAAATGAAACTAGGTTATGTTATAGATTACCTTAAGAATTAATATAAATATAGTAAATAGAATTTGGAGTTAAATTAGAAATTTTAAGGAGAGACATTTATGAAAAAGAAACTTTTATTATCAAGTATTGTAATTATTATGGCTTTATTTATGTTTACTGGTTGTATTCCAGGAGATGGAGCAGCTACTATCACAAAACCAGCAGGATTTTTCTCTGGAATTTGGCATGGCTGGTTGGCACCAATTTCACTTATAATAGGTATTCTTGATAAGAATATTAGAGTTTATGAAGCTGTAAACACTGGATGGTGGTATGACTTTGGATTTTATATAGCTATTATCAGTGGCTTTGGAGGATTATCATTGTGTAGGAAAAAGAAAAAAGATAAATAGATAACTTATCCTTTCAGATAATCTTATATGTAGTCTTTATTTTAGAATGCTACATCTTGAAAACAGTAAAGAAATTTTAAAAACTATACTTGAGTTAGAAAAGAAACTAAATTTATTACTAAGATGAGAAGGGGGAAGGGCATGAAGAAAAGATTATCAATAATATCGATAATTTTATTTATATTTATTGCTTGTGGATATATGATATATAAGCCATCCAATAGTAATAGTACTAATAATGTGCAGTTAACTGAAGAGGAAAAGCTAGAAGATTTTCAGTATATGTATACAATACTTAAAGAGAATTATCCGTATTTCGAAGTAAATAAGAGATTAAATGGAATAGATTGGCTATCACAAAAAGATGAATACATTGATAGAATAAAAGCTACTATTAATGATGACACGTATTTTAATGAGTTAAATAGTATATTATCTGAGCTTAAAAATGGACATACAAATATGTTAGATAAATGGTTTTATTCATATGCTAAAGACATTTATGAAAGGAATAAAAAATTTAACAAAGCATGGGTAAAACAATTGAATAATCCAAAGGCAATAAATAGATATTCAAATATTCCAGAATCTAAAGGAAGATTTGAAGGTTCAGAAAATAATATAATAGCAGACAATATTAAAACCCATACTTTTGAAAAGGAAAAGATAGGATATTTAGCTATACATTCTTTTAATACATTTAACATTGAAGAAGATATGAAAACAATTAAACCTTTTCTAGAGTCTATTAAGGATTATAAAGGATTAATAATTGATATAAGGGGCAATGGTGGAGGAGATACTAGATATTGGAGTAATAATATAGTACCAATGCTTATTAATAACAAAGTAGAATGCATTCACTATAGTGCATTTAGAGGTGGAGATTTTACAGAGGCATTTTTAGAGTCTAGACGTGGAGTAGGATATGGAGGTTCGGGATTAATTTCTGATATTACTGGGGGAAAACTAAAAAATATACCTCCAGAATTAAGTAAAGATTTTAAATACTACGATGAGTTTAGAACAATATTAAATCCTAAAAATTCTATAGGATTCAATGGTAAGATTTACTTACTCACTGATGTTGGTGTTTTTTCTGCAGCGGAGGCATTTTCAGTTTTTGCTAAAAGTACAGGCTTTGCTACTTTAGTAGGTGAAACAACAGGTGGAGATGGCATTGGAAGCGATCCAGCAGTATGTACTTTACCAAATAGCGGCTATGTGTTTCGTTTTACAAAAGAGATGGGACTTACCTCAGATGGTACATGTAATTTTGAACATAAGACAGTACCAGATATAAAAGTATCAGCAAAAATAGGGGTAAACTTTAACGAGGATGAAGCGATACAAACTGTATTAAAACTTTTAAAGTAAAAAGTATATAAGCTTTATATTTTAATAAAAAAATTATAATTATTTAGAAGAACATATAGATATACTACTCCTAAATTTAAGTTATCTCTGAAAATAATTGATGCTTTTAGTATTATATTTGAAACTATCCAATTCAAAATTCACAGTTCACAATTCACAATTGTGGATATTTCTCAGCAAAAGCTGAGAAATCTAAAATTGATTAATCGTAGCAGCGAACAATGTTCACACCTACAATAAAACACTAGTAAATGTAACCTCTCCATAGTGTTAGTTAAATTTATTAGTATTGTTCCGAACTATATTGCACCTCAGGGGAACCCTAAAGGGCTTCACTACTGTTCCCCAGAGGTGGAAAACTAGCAATTGTATTGCTAGTTAGAAAATCTATTAAAGAAATTATTTTGATTTAAAATAATTTCTACCTTAATTGCGAATTTTGCATTGTGAATCGTGAATTGAAATACTTAAGGGTGTAGTTATATTTAGTTATGCATTAATTTTTAAAGTAGTTTATCTATATATAACTATGTTTATTAATAAAAAATCAGCAAAATAACTATAGGGTGCTTATAGCACCCTATAGTTATTTTGTCGATTTTTTTACGTTATAGTTTTTTTATAACTTATCATAAATTAATTTATAAGTTATATACTCTAATAGATTTTATGAATGTTATATATTATTTTATAAAGATTACTATATTCATATACCTGTTTTTAAAAGGTTATTGACTTCTTCGTCAGAAAGATTTTTATGGTAGAATAGTTTGAAAAATTCTTTAGTATCTTCAGTTATATCTCCTTTATATAAATCTGGATATAGGCAGGATTGAAACCATTTTATTCCCAGTAACCTATTAATTGATGGTGGTTTATCGAACCAACTAAAGGGCAATGATGGAATTATATATATTTTATTTTCTTTTACTGCAGAAAGTTGTTCCCATGAACCATCACTAAATACATTTGAGTCTGCAACGATAACATCTGGTTCCCATGTTATAATCTGTTCCATAGATACAGTATTACGTGTACCATGTTTTACAGGAAAATCAGCTACATTTTTTCCACCAGCATATTTTATAACTTCAGAATGAAGAGAACCTTCAGGATCTGTTTCTAATCCTTTAGGACCTTCTGCATAATAAACTTTTATTTTTTCATCATCTTTAATATTTTTTACAATTTCTTCAGACTCTTTAAGTACTTTTTCACAGTATAGCGCTAGTTTTTCAGCTTCATCTTTTTTATCTAATAAATTTCCAACAAATCTGTAGGCTTCAGGTAATTTATCCATTTTTCCGTCTACAAGAATAAATGGAATATTAGATTGTTTTTGAAATTTTTCTACTCCAGATATAGTTAAGTCGTTTATATCACCCATAGATATTACTATGTCAGGTTTTAGATTAGCTATTTCTTCTATATTCCCAGATTTTTTACCTTGTAGGCTACCTGCTATAGGAAGCTTGCCAGTCTCTGGCATAAGGTATTCTAAAGATTTTTCTGAAAGTTTATTATTCCATGCTGCTAGTCTTTCAGGACATAATGAATAAATAAATACAGAACCTAAGGGACTTGTACAATATATTTTTTCTATTTTAGATGGTATTTCTACTTCTCTTCCTGCTTGATCTGTTATAGTTTTATGGCTATTTAAAGTAGGAGTAGATTTTGGGCTACAGCCATAAAAAGAAAATATTAGAATTAAAGATAGTAATAGACCTGTAAGCTTTTTAAACATGTTATTATTGCTCCTTTCTTTATTCTTATTTGAAGTCAAAGGGTATGCATATATTTTTTTTAAAGTTATCATTTATATTAGTTTTTACCATTCTTATATTTACTCCATAAATTTCTTTTATAACTTCAGTAGTGATTTCATCAGATGGGTCACCAAAGGAAAATCCTCCTTCTTTTTTCATAATAGCAACTTTACTTCCGTACAAAAGAGCATGGTTAGGATTGTGGCATGACATAAGTATAGTTTGATTGTTATTTATACATAATGATTTTATCAATGCTAAAACTTTTATCTGATTTCCATAGTCAAGATTTGATGTTGGTTCATCCATTATTATTATGGAAGCCTCTTGAGCAAGAGCCCTTGCTATCAACACCAATTGTCTTTCACCACCGCTTAGTTCTGTATAAATTTTATTCTTTAAATGAGCTATTTCTAAAATATCTAAAGATTTCTCTGCAATTTTTATATCTATTTTGCTTGGAGATGAAAAGTCTTTTATGTAAACAGCACGTCCCATTAATATTACATCCATCACTTTAAAAGGAAAAGGTGGTGTATGTGCCTGGGGTACATAAGAGATGCGCTTATATAATTCTTTAGCAGAAAAAGTATTTATATTTTTATCATCTATTAATATTTCTCCAGATTTTAATTTTAAAAGCATTAGAATGGTTTTAAAAAGAGTAGTTTTTCCTACTCCATTAGGACCAAGTACACATAATAATTCACTAGATTTCAATCCAAAGGATAAATCTTTGAAAAGTATGTTATTACCATATCCAAAGGAAGCTTTTTTAATTTCTAGTTTCATAGCCAACCCTTCTTTACATTTATTAATAAATAAGCAAAAAATGGTATTCCAATTAAAGAAGTTAATATTCCAAGAGGTACCTCTACAGTAAACATACACCTAGCTAGATCATCTACTAATAGCATATATAAACTACCTATAAAAAAAGAAGCTGGTAGTAAAGATTTATAATTTGGTCCATACATAGATCTAGTTAAATGTGGAATAACCAGTCCAACCCATCCAATAACTCCACAATATGAAACTATTGAAGCACTAAGTAAAGTAGAACATATTATTACAATAATCCTTATTCTATTTGTATTTACTCCTAGTGTTTTTGCTTCATCTTCTGGAAAAGACAATATGTTAATTTTCCATCTTATCAACATTAGAGGAATTAATCCTAGAATTATAGGTATTATCATAACTTGTAAATCTTTTAGTGTTATAGAAGACAGCCCACCCATAAGCCAAAAGGTTATAGCAGGAAGTTTATCATAGGGATCGCATATATATTTTACAAGAGACACTGCAGATGTAAACAATCCTTGAACCAACATTCCAGATAAGACTAAAACTAAACTTGGGTCATGATGAGGAATTTTTCTACTTATTCTCCAAGAGAGCATAACTGCTATTAAACCAAATATAAATGCCAGAATTTGTATAAAATGAACATTAAAAGAAAATAGTATGCCTATAGCAACACCAAAGCTAGCACCGGCAGATGCTCCTAAAATATCAGGAGATACTAAAGGATTTTTAAACATACCCTGATAAGAGGCACCAGCAGTAGACAAAGCCCCACCAACTAATAAGGCAGCTATAATTCTAGGTAAACGCAAGTTGAAAAATATAGCAATAGCTTTATCATTTAGTGAATATAAGTCATGTAAGGATATAGAATATCTTCCTAAGCAAATTGATAATAAAATTAAAATAGCACCTATAGGAAATAGTAAATACTTTTTTACTTTTTTCATAAAATCAACTCATCTCTAAAATTTTCTATAGAAGCATTTCAAATATAGTTAAAAAATTAACAGAATAAAGATTAAAACATAAGCTATAGCATTTAAAGCTACAGCATAATTTTATCAATAATTTTATAAATTTTTCTTAAGATGTTTTGTTCCATAGTTTAATATTAGTTTCTGTATTTTTATTCATAAAATATAGAATAGCTTCTAATACACCACCAGCAATATTTCGTGCTTTATCAGAAATAGTATAACAATTTCTGATTTCATGACATCTAGGATCTACATCGGCTATTTTCAATCCTTTTTCAATTTTGCTGCCATTTCTTATAATTCCTCTTAACAATCCACTTATTTCTGTTTTAATTTCTACACTATCTACATAAGCTAAAATTTCACCTGAGGAGACAAAATCGCCGATTTCTTTTACATTTTGAATAATTCCACTAGCTGGGCTGTATATAACTCTCTCTTTAGAATATCCTCCAATTTCCCCAGGGACTCCTGTATTTTTCATGGCTTCTCCTTTTAATATAACTCTTCCTAAATTATGACCTCTCATGGTTTCTATAACAGCATGCACATCTTTACCAGCCTCAAAACCAGGTCCGAGAGCTATAGTTGTTTCTGCCATATTCATTTTTGTACCTAAGTTTTTCTTTGCTATTATAGCGTCTATTAAAATTCTAGGTCTTAACATTTCTATAAATTTACCATGAGGATCTACTGCGATAGGGATTTTATTATTTTGCCAGCATTTTAATATTTCATTAAAACTCCTTACTCTTATAGCAGTAATATTTTCAATAGTAATTTTGCCAGTATATATGGCCTCACTATAACATACATTTCTTCTTATAGAAGTGGGATAATAAGATTCTAAAACTAATATTTTAAAACCGCTTCTATGGAGCTTATGTATAGTTCCAGAAGCTAAATCTCCGCCACCTCTAACAATTATAACATTTTTATACATATTTACCCCATCCTCATTGTAAATTTTTGGTTAATATATATTCGTAATCTTTTACCGTATCAACATCTAATAAAGAATAATCACTTTTTAAATCTATAAACAAAACTTCGCTAAGATGATTATTTATAATAGCCTTACCCCCTACATCTCCCTGTAAATTAAGTAATTGATCTTTGAATTTTGTTGAAAATATAGTAGGGGAACCAGGCTTAGTCTTGTATCTAGGTACTATTATAGAATTTTTATTTTTCATAAAAGTATCTAATAATAAATTTATAGTATAGGAATCTATTAATGGTTGATCAGCAGTAAAAAACATATATCCATCTGATGCACACGTATTTAAAATACCTAGTTTTATAGACTGGCTTTGTCCTTTATAGGATTCTGTATTTAAAACAGTTAAAATATTTTTATTTTTACCTATATCTAATATTTGTTTTTCTTTACCAACTAAAATTATTTCATTAAAATTGCATTCTTTTATTGCATCTATAACATGCTCAATTATGGGTTTTCCTTTGAATGGTAGTAACAATTTATTTTCACCCATTCTAGTGGAATAGCCCGATGCCATTATTACAGCATTTACCATGGCAAACCTCCAATTTAAAGAGATACTAAACTGTATCTTTTTTCTTTTAAGCTTCCTATAATTATTTTATCTATAAATAAGTTAGAGTTTGAATGCAAATGTTTTATTAGCTCATTTGCTAATAAAGTAGTATGTTGATTTTCTACTTTATTTATAAATAATATCTTTTCTCCTACAGAATCTTTAAAAAGCCCTATAGGATGAGTTATTAGTGAACTTATCATTGGAATGGATATTTTTTCACCTAAACTTCCATTACTTATATTTATAAAATGGTCCAATCTATGAACATTAATATCATTTATTATTTTACCTATACATGTTATGTCTAATACTCCTATGGTCTTGGTGGTATTTTTACATATAACTGGCTCATTTTCTCGCCATCCTTTAATAGGTTTTCTTTTGGAACCATCTGCTTCTATTATAGAATAGTCAAAATATTTAAATTTGTTATTCAAAAATTCTTTATTTAAACCAATTAGTTTATCATCTTCATTCATAAAACTTCCATATACATATACACCATTTTCCTCATAATGATCATATATAGAGCAATTTTCTTCTCCAATACATATAAAATCATAAGATGTTTTATCAGGAGGATATATCTTTGTAGTAGTTGTTACTAAAACCTTATTACAAGCTCTTAGTTCTTCTGCTAAGTTTAACATTAGGGAAGTTTTTCCACCAGATCCAACTATTGATAAAACAGATCCTTTTTTAAAGTTTAATATATTCGAAATAATCATATTTACCTCTTTAATATATTTTATTCTTTAAATATTAAAGCAATAAATATGCCAAAATATTTTATAACTTACCCATCTATAAATTAGTATAAATTCGACAAAGTTTTATAGGATAAATATTGAAAAATCAATATTTTAGCAATATAAGAGTTCTGAAAAATATGTCTAAAATAGGAAATGCCACATATTTTAAATATTACATCTATATAATCATAAAAATTATATCTAGTTATAATTTGAAAAGCATTGAAATTTCTAGTTTTTTTTCATTCAAGTAGTACTAGATTAAGCCAAATAATTATTAGTTACAAAAAAATATATTTATTTACGGTTGGAGAAAAATTATTAAAATGATAATTATTATAATATTGATAAATTTCGTATATTCTAAATTTTCAATGAATTATTAGAAAAATTATCTTATTGATAAGGATTTAAAGTAAATTTTATTTTAATTTTCATATAATTGTGATAAAATGAATTTGTGGGAGTTATTGTAATTTATTGTAGAAAAAATAAATTAATGTTTAAGGAATGATATAAATATGAAGGGTTCTACATTACTAGAAATTCAAGACACAGTGGCTAAATATGCAAATATAATTTCAAATGTAATTAAAGTAGATGTTGAAATTGTAGATAAAAATTTGTGTAGAGTAGCGGGCACTGGTATTTATAAGAATGAAGTAAACAAAGATATATCAAAGGAAGGATATGTATATGATCATGTTATAAAAACTGGGGAAAAACAAATAATAAAAAATCCTGGACAGCATTCTTTCTGTAAAAAGTGTAATCATATAAATAATTGTGTAGAAAGAATGCTTGTTTGTACTCCTATAATTTTGAATAAAGATATTATTGGAGTAATAGGGCTTGTATGTTCAGAGGAGAGCCAAAGAACTCACTTTATAGAAAATTTTGACTCATTTATTCAGGTTTTAGATCAAATATCAGATTTTATAAGCACTAAATCATATGAACACCTTGAGTTTGAGAGAAGTAATATGATGGTAGAATTATTAAATCAAATAATAGACAGTGTAGATAAAGGTGTTTTAGTTACTAAAAATAATGAAATAGTTCATATGAACGTAAGTGCTATGAAACAACTTAAGCTGACTGCTAACAATACAAATAAAAGAATAACAATTTCTTCCACTAGCGAATATATACTTGGAGGCGAAGTATATACTATAATCATAAACGATGAAAGATTTCAACTTATGGGTAGAATTATACCTGTTTTTCCGGTGCTATCTTCCTATGATAGAATATTTGTATTTGAAGAAATAAAACATTTAAAATCTAAAATACATAAAGTTAGTGGTGGAAGAGAAGTTATAAAAGTTGAAGATATTATTGGAAAATCAAAAGCTATGCTTGAGCTTAAAAATAGAATTAAGCAAATTGCTTCTTCAAGATCTACCGTTCTCATAACTGGAGAAAGTGGTACTGGAAAAGAAGTAATTGCAAGAGCTATACATTGTGAAAGTGATAAAAATACTAATCCTTTTATAGCTATAAACTGTGGAGCTATACCAGACGCACTGTTAGAAAGTGAATTATTTGGATATGTAAGAGGAGCTTTTAGTGGAGCAGATCCAAACGGAAGAGTAGGTAAATTTGAATTAGCAAATAAGGGAATAATATTTTTAGATGAGATAGGGGACATGCCTTTAGATCTTCAGGTTAAAATATTAAGAGTACTTCAAGAAAGAAAGCTAGTAAGAATAGGTTCTAATCAGCTTATAGACTTAGATATAAGAGTTATAGCAGCCACTAACAAAGATTTAAAAAAGCTTATAAAGGAAAATAAATTTAGAGAAGATTTATATTATAGGCTTAATGTTATACCATTAAAAATACCACCTTTAAGGGAGAGAAAAGAAGATATAGCACTTCTTATGGACATGTTAGTAGAAAAATATAATCAATTACTTGGCAAGTCTGTTTATAAAATTGATAAGGAATGTCTAAATATTTTAACGAATTATCCATGGTACGGAAATGTAAGAGAGTTAGAAAACGCTGTAGAATTCATGATAAATATGGCAGATGATAGTGGGATAGTGACTGTTGATATGCTCCCGCCAAATATAGTAGAGGGTAAAAATCTTAACTCTTATGGAAGTTATATAGATGGAGAGATAAGATCTTTAAAAGATATAGAAAAAGAATATATTCTAAAAGCTTTAGATATATACGGTCATGATACCAAAGGTAAACAATTGTCAGCGAAGCATTTAGGAATAGGTATAGCTACTCTATATAGAAAATTAGAAGGGATAAAAGAGTTATCAAAATAATAATTTTTTTATATCTATTATCTTATAAATCAATAGAAATATATGCTTTATCGTAATGATAACTAATTATTGTTTTGATAATAAAATTATATACTTTAAAATTATATGAAGATGCAAAGCTATTAATAAGCTTTGTATTTTTTTTAATAAAGTATTTATAATTTAGACAAAATCCATTATTTAAAGGAAAGTTAAATATATAAATAAAATTTAATAGACAAAAATTGGCATGGCTATTGCTTATAGTTATTTTCGGAAAGCAAAAATTTTTCAAAAGCAAAGAAGAAAAGAGGTAATAGTAATGTGTAAAAAAATAAAATGGAAAGAAAATACTATGATACAGAAGGAAAATAAAGCATCTGTTGAATTTTTAGGAGAGGAAGAAATAAAAAAAGCTAGACATTTTCATGAAAGTTTTCCTCAATATACTAAGACTCCTTTAGTAAATTTAGATAATTTAGCAAAACATATAGGAGTAGGTGGAATATATGTAAAAGATGAATCTTACCGTTTTGGATTAAATGCTTTTAAAGTATTAGGTGGATCTTTTTCTATGGGTAAATACTTAGCAAAAAAAATAGGAAAAGACATTTCAGAATTAAGCTATGAAAAACTTACATCACAGGAAATAAAAAAGGAACTTGGGGATATAACGTTTGTTACAGCTACAGATGGAAATCACGGTCGTGGAGTAGCATGGACTGCAGCACAGTTAAAACAAAAATCAATAGTGTATATGCCAAAAGGATCTTCATTAACAAGGCTTGAAAATATAAGAAAAGAAGGAGCAGAGGCTTCTATAACTGACATGAATTATGATGATGCTGTAAGACTTGCAGCTTCTGGGGCAGAAAAAAATGGATGGGTTGTGGTTCAAGATACTGCTTGGGAAGGATATGAAGAGATTCCTACTTGGATAATGCAAGGATATGGAACTATGGCATCAGAAGCACTAGAACAATTAAAAGAGCTAAATGTAGATAGACCTACACATATATTTGTACAGGCCGGAGTTGGTTCTTTAGCAGGAGCTGTTCAAGGATATTTTGCTTCAGTATTTAAAGATGAATGTCCAATAACTGTAGTAGTAGAAGCTGATGAGGCAGCTTGCTTATATGAATCAGCAGTAGCTGGAGATGGAAAAGCAAGAGCAGTAACTGGAGATATGCCTACTATAATGGCAGGACTTGCTTGCGGGGAAGCAAATACTATAGGATGGGAAGTACTAAAATCTTACAGTTCAACTTTTGTATCTTGTCCGAATTGGGTTGCAGCTAATGGTATGAGAATATTAGGAAATCCTGTAAAGGAAGATAGAAGAGTAATATCTGGAGAATCAGGAGCAGTAACAACTGGACTTATAAGTGCAATAATGACAGGAGATGACATGAAAGAATTAAGGGAACAATTAAAACTAGATGAAAACTCTAGAATACTATTATTTAGTACAGAAGGAGACACAGATCCAGATAAATATAGACAAATTGTTTGGGACGGAGAATATTCAAAATAAAAAATTCATGGGGGTATAAAAATGGATAATAAAGTGAAAAAAGCAATAGCTCCTGTTGATGAATTGCTTCCACCACAGCAGTTATTTATTTTAGGTTTACAACATGTTTTGGCAATGTGTGCAGGTGCAGTTGCTGTTCCTTTAATAATAGGAAGTGCGTTAAAATTATCTAGTGAACAAGTAATATTTCTTATAAATGCAGATCTTTTTGTGGCAGGTATAGCAACTTTAATACAGTCTTTAGGTATAAAGAATTTTATTGGAGCAAAAGTCCCTGTTATTGAAGGAGCAAGTTTTGCATCTGTATCGGCAATGATAGCTATTGCAAATACTTATCCAGGAGATCCTATGACAGGCATTACAACTATCTTTGGAGCTACATTTGTAGCTGGATTATTTTGCTTTATTATGGCACCTTTCTTTGGAAAGCTTATAAGATTTTTTCCTAAAGTAGTAACAGGTACTGTAATAACTATAATAGGAATATCGCTGCTTCCAGTAGCAGTTAAATGGTGTGCAGGTAACGATATAAACTCTCCAACATTCGCTAGTCCTAAAAATATTTTATTAGCTTTATTTGTTCTAATTTTGATCTTGACTATGTATAAATTCTTTAAAGGAATTTTAGGTAATATATCTA
The DNA here is from genome assembly GCF_000816675.1 of Clostridium argentinense CDC 2741. GTDB lineage: Bacteria > Bacillota > Clostridia > Clostridiales > Clostridiaceae > Clostridium_J > Clostridium_J argentinense. The sequence continues at coordinate 791,628 of NZ_AYSO01000020.1, forward strand.
TATTATTGGGTATAGTTATAGGAACTATTGTTGCTTCAATGTTAAACATGACAGACTTTAGCAGAGTTAGTAGTTCTGGATGGATTAATATAGATGTACCTTTCTATTTTGGATCACTTAAATTTAATTTGACGGCTATAATTTCAATGGTATTAGTTATGTTAGTTACGATGACAGAATCTACAGGAAATATGATAGCTATACATGAAATGGTTGGTAAAGAGATTGATGATAAAAACTTAACTAGAGGACTTAGAACAGATGGATTTGCCACAATGCTTGCAGGTATATTTAATACCTTCCCACACACTGCTTTTGGACAAAATGTAGGTCTTGTAAATTTAACAGGGGTTAAAAGCCGTTTTGTGGTAGCTGCTTCAGGAATAATTTTGATATTATTGGGGCTATTCCCAAAAGCAGGAGCAGTAGTAGCTTCTATACCATATCCTGTCCTTGGAGGAGCTGGAATAGCTATGTTTGGTATGGTAGCTTCAGGTGGAATCTCAAGCCTTGGCAAGGTTGAATTTAATGGAACTAAAAATGGAATGATAGTAGCAGTAAGTCTTGGACTTGCTATGATTCCTTTAGCAGTACCAACTTTTTATGCTAAATTTCCACAGTGGGTAGACACTCTTTTCCATAGTGGTATAACAACTGGTAGTTTATCTGCTATACTTTTAAATTTATTCTTTAATGAACTTGGAAAAAATAAAAATTTACCAATACAGAGTGATAAAGAAGTAGTTAATAAAGATAGTTGTGAAATATAACAGATAAAAAAGACATAAAAATAATACTTTAAAATTATATTTTATATATAGACATAAAAGGAGATGTAATTTTACAATGGCCACTTTAATAAGAAATGGAATTATTGTTACTTCAGGGGATGTTTTTAAAGGAGATATTTATATAGAAAATGGTATCATAACTAAAATAGGCATGAACCTTATTGAAGAAGCTGATGAAATAGTTGATGCTGATGGAAAATATGTAATTCCTGGAGGAGTAGACGTTCATACCCACCTAAATTTAGATGTAGGAATAGCTGTGGCCACAGATAACTTTTATACTGGGACTGTAGCAGCTGCATGTGGTGGTACTACAACTATAGTTGATCACTTAGCATTTGGACCAAAGGGATGCAGCTTACATCATCAAGTAAATGTATACCACAACTATGCTAAAGGTAATGCGGTTATAGATTATGGATTTCATGGAGTTATACAGCATGTAAACGATAATATATTAGAAGAACTTGAAGAACTATCTAGTGAAGGAATAACAAGTAATAAAGTTTATTTAACCTATGACTATAGATTAAGCGATTTAGAAGTATTTAAAGTGCTTAAAAAATCTAAAGAAATTGGCATAATCACAGCTGTACATCCAGAGAATAATGACGTTGTTAATTATCTTAGGGAATATTATTCAAGCAATGGTCTTACGGCACCGATATACCACTCAAAGAGCAGACCGGTATGTTGTGAAGGAGAAGCTATAAATAAAATGCTCAATATTGCTAAAATGGCAGGGGATTCTCCTTTGTACATAGTGCATCTTTCCTGTAAGCTAGGATTAGATTATATAAAAATGGCTATGGATAATGGACAAAAGAATATCTTTACAGAAACATGTCCTCAATATCTTTTTTTAGATGAAAGCAAATACAATGGTGAAAATAATGAAGGATTGAAATATATTGCTAGTCCTCCTTTAAGAGAAAAGTTTAATCAAGGTGCATTATGGAAGGGAATTCAAGATGGCTATATACAAGTTATTGCAACAGATCACTGTCCATTTAATTTCAATGTAGAAAAACAACTAGGAAAAGATGACTTTACTAAATGTCCAGGTGGAGTACCGGGAATAGAAACTAGAATTCCGCTGATTTTTTCTGAGGGAGTTATGAAGAAAAGAATATCATTAAATAAATTTGTAGATTTAGTAAGTACAAAACCTGCAAAAATATTTGGATTATACCCCAAAAAAGGGACTATTGCAATTGGCTCCGATGGAGATATTGTTATAATTGACCCTAATAAAAAAGTTAAAATTACAAAATCAATGTTACATGAAAATGTCGATTATACTCCTTATGAAGGATTTGAACTTCAAGGATATCCAATAATAACAATTTCAAGAGGAAAAGTTATAGTAAAAGATAATGACTTTATTGGAGAAAAAGGATATGGAAAATTTTTAAAAAGAGAAAAAACAGACTTTTCTAATATTTAAATAAATAGCAATTTTTCTAATTATAAAGAACCTTTTGTAAAATAAAAGGTTCTTTCTTCTAAATTTATCAAAATGATAAGATATATAGATTATTAAATCGAGTATTAGAACGAATATTTACGAAAAGGCTATAGGCGTTCTTGTGAAAAAGCAGAAATAATAAGGGATAGTAATTGTATAACATAATTAAGGATATTTCGTTATACTATAAATATAAAAAATGGAATGTTGTTTTTACATTTATTTACAATGGTGATAAAATAATAATTGAATATAGAAATTACTTATAAATATCATACAATAATAGCTTAAATTTGTAATCGCTAACTATATTTTAAATAAAAAATTGAGAAGGTGATAAATATTGAATAATGTGATTGGACAAAACATTCCGAGAGTAGATGCTTACGAAAAAGTTACTGGCAGAGTAAAATTTACGGATGATTTGATTTTAAATCAATGTCTTGTGGCAAAAGTGTATCATTCTACCATTGCCAATGGAATTGTAAAGTCAATTGATACCAGTGAAGCAGAAGCTTTAGACGGGGTTGTAAAGGTTGTAACATTTAAAGATGTACCAAAACAAACTTATCCTACTCCAGGTCATCCCTGGTCAGTGGAACCTGCTCATCAAGATGTGGCAGACCGTAATATTTTGACAGGAAGAGTCCGCTATTATGGAGATGATATTGCGGCTGTTATTGCAGAGGATGAAGTAATCGCGGCTAGGGCTTTAAAATTAATTAAAATTGAGTACGAAGAATATAAGCCTGAGATACATCCAAGAGAATCTATGAAAGGGAGCAATCCTCCGATTCATGAAGAAAAGCCTGATAATATTCTTGCCAAAAGCGAATATGAAATCGGCAATGTGAAAGAAGCTTTTGAATCGGCGGAAGTGGTTGTAGACGGAAATTATAAAACTCAGGTTGTGCAGCATTGCCATATTGAGAATCCTATCTCATATGCGTATATGGAGAAAGGACGTATTGTGATTGTCAGCTCTACACAGATTCCCCATATTGTAAAAAGGGTTATAGGACAAGCATTAGGAATTTCATGGGGAAAAGTAAGAGTTATAAAGCCTTATATCGGCGGAGGATTCGGAAATAAACAGGATGTGTTATATGAGCCTTTGAATGCTTTTTTAACAACACAGGTAGGCGGCCGCCCTGTAAAATTAGATGTTACAAGAGAGGAAACCTTTGTTTGCACTAGAACAAGACACTCCATAGAATATGATCTTAAAGCAGGAGTAGACAAAGAAGGAATAATCATTGGTAAAGAAATGCACGCTTATTCCAATCAAGGAGCATATGCTTCTCATGGTCATGCGATTGTTGCCAACGGTGCAACTGCATGGAGACATTTGTATCATGTAGACAATATTAAAGCAACGGCTTATACGGTCTATACCAATACTCCTGTAGGTGGAGCCATGAGAGGATATGGTATTCCACAGATGTGCTTTGCAAGTGAAGCTTTTATAGATGATATTGCTTATAAAATTAATATGGATCCATTAGAGTTCCGTAAGAAGAATTTAATTAAGGGATACTTTAAAGATCCTTATCTTACTCCTATAGCAGCCAATACAAATGGTGTTATGGAATGTATGGATAAGGGAGCTAAGTATATTGATTGGCAGAAAAAACGAGAACAATACCGAAATCAGACAGGGAATATCCGCAGGGGAGTCGGTATGTCGGTGTTTAGTTATAAAACTGGTGTATGGCCTATTTCTCTTGAAATAGCAGGTGCCAGACTGGTTATGAATCAAGACGGCAGTGTACAACTTATGGTTGGAGCTACTGAGATAGGACAGGGTTCAGATACGGTATTTTCACAAATGGTAGCGGAAACTTTGCATATAAATATGGAAGATGTTCATATTCAGTCTGTTCAGGATACGGATGTTACACCATTTGATACAGGTGCTTATGCATCCAGACAGTCTTATGTAACAGGTACTGCAGTAAAACAGTGTGCAGAACAGATGTATGAAAAGATTTTAACTTATGCTAAAACACTTCTGAAAGAAGAATATAACCAATTAGAGATTGAAGACGGATGGATATTAGGAGATGGGAAAAAAGTATTGTCCTTAGAAGAGTTAGCTATGGAAAGTTACTACAGCCTCAGCAATTCCTCTGTTATTACATCGGAAGTATCTCTTCAGACGAAAAAGAATGCCATAGCAACTGGATGCTGTTTTGCAGAAGTAGAAGTAGATATTAAGCTTGGAAAAGTAAAAATTATAAAAATAATCAATATCCATGACAGTGGAGTATTACTGAATCCTCAGCTTGCTGTTATGCAGATACATGGAGGAATGTCCATGGGAATTGGTTATGGATTAAGCGAGCAATTGCTTGTGGATGAGAAAACAGGCAGAGTCTTAAACGGTACATTGTTAGATTACAAAATGCCAACAACAATGGACTTACCGGACCTGGATGTTGATTTTGTAGAATTAGAAGAACCTACAGGACCTTATGGCAATAAAGCATTGGGAGAACCACCAGCCATTCCGCCAGCTCCAGCTATTCGTAATGCTGTCTTACATGCAACTGGTGTCAGCCTTCATGAGATTCCTATGTCTCCTCAAAGATTAATCGATGCTTTTACCAAAGCAGGTTTAATATAGAAAGGAGGGAATGTTATGTACGATATTAATCATTATTATAATGCAGCAACAATAAAAGAAGCAGTTTCTCTTCTGAAAGAACATTCCAATGCAAGAATTATTGCAGGAGGAAGTGATGTGTTAATCAAGATTCGGGAAGGAAAAATGGCAGGAACAGATCTGCTCTGTATTCGTGACATCAAGGAACTCCAGGGAGTTACTTTAACAGAAAATAAAGATATTCATATTGGTGCTGCCACTACTTTTAGTCATATTACCAATGATCCGATTATTCAAAAATATATTCCTGTTTTGGGAGAAGCGGTAGATCAAGTTGGCGGACCGCAGGTTCGAAATATTGGAACAATCGGTGGTAATATCTGTAATGGTGCGGTTAGTGCAGATAGTGCTCCCACAGTCTTTTCTTTGGATGCTAAATTAAAGATTGTCAGCAGTGACGGTGAAAGAATTGTACCGGTAAAAGAATTCTATTTAGGACCGGGACGTGTGGACTTGCATCCAGGCGAACTGCTTACGCATATTATTATCCCTAAAGAGAATTACTGGGGATATTGGGGACACTATATTAAATATTCTATGAGAAATGCTATGGATATTGCTACATTAAGCTGCAGTGTTGTAAGCAAGGTAAATCCAGAGACTAATGTTTTAGAGGATGTAAGAATTACCTTTGGAGTTGCAGCGCCTGTTCCTTACCGCTGCCATATAACGGAAGATGCCATAAAAGGAAAAATGATTGAGGAATCTCTTTGTCAAGTAGTAGAAGACACCATTCGCCAAGAGATTAATCCAAGAGATTCATGGAGAGCTTCTAAAGCATTTCGCCTTCAGATCGGTGGAGAGATTGCAAAAAGGGCACTGGCAAAAACAATAGAACTTTCAAGGGGGAATCATCATGAATAAAGAGATGCGGCTGGTAAAATGCATAGTAAATGGAAAAGAAGTAGCTGAATATATAGACGTGAGGGAATCCTTATTGGATATGCTACGTAACCGTTTAGGACTTACTTCAGTAAAAAAAGGCTGTGAAGTAGGTGAATGCGGTGCTTGTACCGTAATTATTGATGGCGAAACAGTTGATTCTTGTATCTACTTGGCAGTATGGGCAGAAGGTAAGAATATCAGAACATTGGAAGGACTCCTTGGAGAAAATGGGGAATTAACCAGAATTCAAGAGGCATTTATTGAAGAAGGAGCAGTTCAGTGCGGATTCTGCACACCAGGATTTGTAATGTCAGCTACTGTTTTATTAGAACGAGGAGAAAAGCTTTCCAGAGAAGCTATTAAAAAGCATATGGCGGGAAACTTATGCCGCTGTACTGGATATCACAATATTGTATCGGCAGTAGAAAAAGTAATGGAAGAAAATGGAGTTGATCAGAGTTAGGACATGTTTGAAAATCAATTAGTGCAAGAATTAAAATAAATAAATTTGTAAATTTAGTAAGTACAAAAATATTTTGATTATACCCCAAGAAAGGGACTATTGCAATTGGCTCCGATGGAGATATTGTTATAATTGACCCTAATAAGAAAGTTAACATTACAAAGTCAATGTTACATGAAAATGTCGATTATACTCCTTATGAAGGATTTGAACTTCAAGGATATCCAATAATGACAATTTTTAAAAAGAAAAAAAGTAGATTTTTATACTATTGACTAAATAATAATTTTGTAGTTATAAGGAACCTTTTGTAGATTAAAAAGGTTCTTTTTTTCTTAATTTATCAATATGATAAGATATATTACTAAGTTGGGTATTAGAACGAATATTTACAACATTCGATAAATTTATTATTAAAATGATAAATTTATCATTTTAATAATAAATTTATCCATATAATTTTTCTAAATTAACCATTTATAGGCTTTAAGTTATTTGGCATAGATATTGCTTATTAAATATGGTAAAGGAGGAGGCCAAAAGTTAAAAAGAAAATATAGAAATTTTTCATTTTAAAGATTCTAAATAATTAGTATGTAAATTTAAAATTTAAAACTTAATTATAAAAATTTAGGAGGCGTATTCATGCAAGATATTAAAAAATTAACTGAAAAATTAGGAAATTTCAAATGTGAAAAAATGTATAATAATGATTTCTTCTTAACTTGGGAAAAGACAGATGACGAACTTAATGCTGTATTTACAGTAGCAGATATTTTACGCAAAATGAGAGAAGATAATATATCTACAAAAATATTTGATAGTGGATTAGGTATTTCACTATTCCGTGATAATTCTACAAGAACAAGATTCAGCTTTGCAAGCGCATGTAACTTATTAGGATTAGAAGTTCAAGATCTAGATGAAGGAAAATCACAAATTGCTCATGGAGAAACAGTACGTGAAACAGCGAATATGATTTCTTTCATGGCTGATGTTATAGGTATCAGAGATGACATGTTTATAGGTAAAGGAAACAAATATATGCATGAAGTATCTGGGGCAGTTCAAGATGGATATAAAGAAGGAGTTTTAGAACAACGTCCTACACTTGTAAATCTTCAATGTGATATAGACCATCCAACTCAATGTATGGCAGATTTACTTCATATAATTCATCATTTTGGAGGAGCAGAAAATCTTAAAGGTAAAAAAATAGCTATGTCTTGGGCATATTCACCATCTTATGGTAAACCACTTTCAGTTCCACAAGGTGTAATTGGATTAATGACAAGAATGGGAATGGAAGTTGTACTTGCTCATCCAGAAGGATATGACTTAATGCCTGAAGTAGAAGAAGTAGCAAGAAAAAATGCTGAAGCAAGCGGCGGTAAATTTATAAAAACTAACTCAATGAAAGAAGCTTTTGAAAATGCAGATATAGTATATCCTAAGAGCTGGGCACCTTTTGCATTTATGGAAAGACGTACAAACCTATATGGAGAAGGTAAATTTGAAGAAATAGATGTACTAGAAAAAGAATTATTACAAGAAAATGCTAAGCATAAAGATTGGGAATGTACAGAAGAAATGATGAAGCTTACTAAAGATGGAAAAGCATTATATTTACACTGCTTACCAGCTGATATCACAGGAGTTAGCTGTAGTGAAGGAGAAGTAGCTGCATCAGTATTTGATCGTTACCGTGAACCGCTTTACAAAGAAGCTGGATATAAACCTTATATTATTGCTGCAATGATATTCTTAAGCAAAGTTAAAAATCCAGTTGAAACAATTGATAAGCTTTTAAAAGCAAATAATCCAAGATTTTATGGAAAATAATTTATGATATAATAAAAAATTTATTATATCTTTAAGGGGGAAAAGTTTGTATGGGTGACAAGATGCGACCAATTTCATTTGAAAGAATGATTACATGGGTTATAAAAGAACTTAAAGAAAAGGAATCTATTTTTGGAATTCACAAGAATAAATTCTACAAAAATAATACTGGAAAATATATAGAATTATTTGGAGAAAAACTGGCATCTCCACTTGGTCCTGCAGCAGGTCCTAATTCTCAATTAACACAAAACATAGTTGCATCTTACTTAACAGGGAGCCGTTTTATTGAATTAAAAACAGTGCAAGTTATTGATGGAGAGGATTTACCTGTAGCTAAACCATGTATTCATGCGGAAGATGAATGCTATAATGTGGAATGGTCTACAGAACTAACAGTGCCAGAAGCTTATGATGAGTATATAAAGGCTTGGTTCTTACTTCATGTTTTAATGAAAGAATTAAACTTAAGCGAAGAAAGAGACTTTATGTTTAATATGAGCGTAGGCTATGATTTAGAAGGTATAAAATCTCCTAAAGTTGATGCTTATATAGAAGGAATGAGAAATGCATCCACTACAAAGGTTTGGAAGGAATGCAAAGAAACATTACTTTCTAATATGGATTTATTCTTTAATTTTAGTAAAGAAGATTTGGACAAAATTTCACCAGTAATTTGCCCGTCCATTACTTTATCTACACTACATGGATGTCCACCAGAAGAAATTGAAAAGATTGCAAAGTATCTTTTGGAAGAAAAAAATCTTCATACTTTTATAAAAATGAATCCAACTCTTTTAGGAGAAAAGTTTGTTAGGGATACCTTTGATCAAATGGGATATGATTACGTAGTTCTTAATCCTAAACATTTTGTAAATGACTTGCAATATAAAGATGGAGTATCCATGCTTAAACGTCTAAAAGTTATTGCTAGAGAATTAAAATTAGAAATAGGAGTAAAGCTTACAAATACTCTGCCAGTTAAAATTGAAAATGGCGAATTACCTGGAGAAGAAATGTATATGTCAGGCCGCTCTCTTTTCCCGCTAACTATATCTTTAGCAAGCAAATTAGCTTCAGAATTTGATGGAGATTTACAAATATCTTATTCTGGCGGTGCAGATTTCTTTAATGTAGAAAAGATTTTAAAGGCAGGAATTCAACCAATCACTTTTGCAACTACCATTTTAAAACCAGGTGGTTATGAGAGAATAACTCAAATGGCTAAAAAGATAGAAGAGGATCTTAAAGGTGCATTTAAAGGTATAAATACAGAATATTTAAATGAATTTGCAAAGTCAGCTTTAACTGATAAATATCACCTTAAAGATCTTAGACCTGTAAGTAGCAGAAAGATTTCATCAGAACTTCCAATTTATGATTGTGCAATAGCACCTTGTACAATAGGATGTCCTATAAACCAACAAATACCTGAATATGTAGCTTTAGTTGGTGAGGAAAAATATGATGAAGCTTACAAATTAATAGTTAAAGATAATGCTTCACCAGCAATTACAGGAACTATATGCAATCACAATTGTCAATATAAATGTACAAGACTTGATTATGATGAATCAGTTTTAATTAGAGATATGAAAAAAGTAGCAGTTTTAAATGCTGCAGATAAATATATTGCAGATATTAAAAAAGCAGACATAAAGAGTAATAAAAAAGTAGCAGTTATTGGAGCAGGTCCAGCAGGACTATCTATTGCACTTTTCTTAAGAAGAAATGGTGTAGATGTAACTGTAATGGATAGAAAAGAAAGACCTTATGGAGTTATAGAATATGTTATTCCAGAGTTTAGAATTTCTTCTGAAATGATTAAAAAAGATTTTGAACTTGTTAGAAAACAAGGAGTTAATTTTAAATTTGGTATTGATGAAAATTTAGATGTAGATGCATTAAAAAAAGAATATGATTATGTGGTACTAGCAATAGGTGCTTGGAAACCAGGTAATTTACCATTAAAAGAAGGCGGAGAAAAAGCTGTTGATGCTATTTCATTCCTTGAAAATCACAAAAGTTCTAAAGGAAATATGAATTTAGGAAAGCATGTATGTGTCATCGGTGGTGGTGACGTAGCTATGGATGCAGCACGTGCAGCTAAAAGAACTCCAGGAGTAGAAAAAGTTTCTATAGTTTATAGAAGAACTAAAAAATATATGCCAGCTAGCTTAGAAGAAATAGAGTTAGCTCAATCAGAAGACATATTATTCAAAGAATTATTTTCACCAATATTAATAAAAGATTCTAAACTAATTTGTGAAGAGATGAAATTAGGAGAAAAAGATGCTTCAGGAAGAAGAAGACCTGTAGGTTCTGGCAAAATTGTGGAGATAGAAGCAGATACAGTTATTTCTGCTGTAGGACAGCAAATAGACAGTGATTTACTTAGAAAAAATAAAATAGAATTGGATTCTAAAGGTTTCCCTAAGGTAAACAAAGCTTGTGAGACAAACATTAGTAATGTATATGTTGCTGGAGACATGAAAGAAGGACCATCTACTATTGTTAAAGCTATAGCTGATGGTAAAGCAGTATCTAAAGATATTTTATTAAAAGAAGGATTAAGTAATGATTTTGATAAAAAAGTCTTTACTGTAAATGAAAAGGAAACATATAACAAGAAAGGTATATTAAAAGCTTCTGATTGTTTAGAAAAAGAATCAGAGAGATGTCTATCTTGTAACAAGGTATGTGAAATTTGTGTAGACGTTTGTCCTAACAGAGCAAATATAGTCGTTAATGTGGATGAAGGTTTCCAATCTTCACATCAAATAATACACTTAGATGGAATGTGCAATGAGTGTGGTAACTGTGGTATATTCTGTCCTTATGAAGGAAATCCATATAAAGATAAAACAACAGTTTTCTGGAGCAAAGAAGATTTTGAAGATAGTACAAACAAAGGATTTTTAATCATAGATAAAGATAAAGGAATCTGCAAAGTTAGAAAAGAAAATGCTGAAGTTGTAGATTATACTGTTGGTGAATTAAATATCATCTCAAATGAAATGGAAAATATGATTAAAACTTTCATAAATAAATATAGCTATATGTCATAAAGAATATTTAGAATTGGGGAGGTAAATCAGATGTTGTTGATTGGGAATGGAAAAGTTATAACTAGAGATAATACTAGGCCAATCATAGACAATGGATGTGTTGCTGTTGAGAAAAATAAAATTATTGAAATTGGATCAACTGAAACTCTAAAGAATAAATATAAAGAATACCAATTTATAGATGCAAAAGGCAAACTTATAATGCCAGGATTTATAAATACTCATATGCACTATTATAGTACTTTTGCTAGAGGAATGGCTAATGACAGCCCTCCAGCAAAATCATTCCCTGATATACTTAAAGGTCTTTGGTGGAGATTAGATAAAGCATTGAACCTAGAAGATGTTTACTATAGCGCTATGGCACCTATGGTGGATCAAATAAAAAATGGAGTAACTACTGTATTTGATCATCATGCTAGTGCTCATGCTGTCAAAGGAAGCTTATTTAAAATAGCAGAGGCATCAGAGACAATGGGAATTCGTAGTAATTTGTGTTATGAAACTTCTGATAGAGATGGAGAAAAAATTGCACAAGAAGGCATCGACGAAAATGCAGAATTTATTAAATATTGCAATGGTAAAAATGATGATATGATTAAGGGAATGTTTGGACTTCATGCATCTATGACAATTTCTGAAAAGACTTTAGAAAAATGTGTGGATGCAGCTAAAAGCCTAAACACGGGCTTCCATGTTCATTGCGGAGAAGGTATTGAAGATTTAGAAGATTCAAAAGAAAAGTATGGTAAGGGTGTTATAGAAAGATGGTACGATGCAGGAGTTCTTTGTGATAAAACCATAGCGGTACATTGTATCTATGTTTCAGATGATGAAATGGAAATGATCAAAGAAAAGAATTCAATGGTAGTTCATAATCCTGAGTCGAACATGGGAAATGCAGTAGGTGTTTCTCCAGTGCTTAAAATGTATAAAAAGGGAATTTTATTAGGATTAGGAACTGATGGATACACTCCAGATGTTACTGAATCTTATAAAGTTGCTAACATTATTCATAAACATGCTGCTAAGGATTCAACTGTGGCATGGGGTGAAATTCCTGAAATGTTATTTGAGAATAACAGAAAAATTACCGAAAGATTTATTGATGGTAAGGTTGGAATTTTAAAAGAAGGTGCACTAGCGGATATAATTGTAGTAGATTATAATTCACCAACACCAATTAATGAAAATAATATTAACAGCCATATATTATTTGGTATCAATGGAAGACATGTTGATACAACTATTATAAATGGTAAGGTTTTAATGGAAGATAGAAAACTTCTTCATGTTGATGAAGAGAGAATTATGGCTAGAAGTAGAGAACTAGCAACTGAAGTTTGGAAAAAATTTTAATTTATAAGGTTTTGGAGGGGTTTTAAATGGAAACTATTAAAAAAGAAGAAATATTAAAATTAGCTGAGAAATATAAACCAGAGATGGCAAAATTCTTAAGAGATATGATTAGAATTCCAAGTGAAAGCTGTCAAGAGAAAGAAGTAGTACTTAGAATAAAAGAAGAGATGGAAAAAGTAGGATTTGATAAAGTAGAAATAGATCCTATGGGAAATGTATTAGGATATATAGGTCATGGAAAGCATGTTATAGCTATGGATGCTCATATAGATACAGTTGGAATAGGTGATAGAAATCTATGGAATTATGATCCTTATGAAGGATATGAAGATGATGAAATAATAATAGGAAGAGGAGGAACAGACCAAGAAGGCGGAATGGCTTCTATGGTTTATGCTGGAAAGATAATCAAAGATCTTGGACTAGAAGATGATTACACATTAATAGTAACTGGTACTGTTCAAGAAGAAGACTGTGATGGACTATGCTGGCAATATATAATCAATGAAAGCAAAATAAAACCAGAATTTGTTGTAATTACAGAACCAACTTCCTTAAATATATACAGAGGACATAGAGGAAGAATGGAAATAAAAGTTACAACTCGTGGTGTTAGCTGTCACGGATCAGCACCAGAAAGAGGAGATAACGCAATATTTAAAATGGCTCCTATACTAAATGAATTAAAAGCTTTACATGAAAACTTAATATATGATGAATTTTTAGGAAAAGGTAGTTTAACAGTATCTGAGATATTCTTCTCATCACCTTCAAGATGTGCTGTTGCAGATGGATGTACTATATCTGTAGACAGAAGACTTACTGATGGTGAAACTTGGGAATATGCAATTCAACAAATTAAGAATTTACCAGCAGTTAAAGCTGCAAATGCTGAAGTTGAAATGTATAGCTATGAAAGACCTTCATATACTGGTTTAGTATATCCAACAGAATGTTTCTTCCCAACTTGGGTATTAAAAGAAGATCACCCAGCATGTGAAACAGCTGTAAAATGCTACAAAGACTTATTCAAGAGTGAACCAAAAGTTGATAAATGGACATTCTCTACAAATGCAGTTTCTATAATGGGTAGATACGGAATACCATGTATCGGATTTGGACCAGGACATGAAGATCAAGCTCATGCTCCAAATGAAAGAACTTGGAAAGATGAATTAGTAAAATGTGCAGCAATGTATGCACTTATTCCAATAACTTATGTAAAAGAATTTGCTAACAAATAGTAGGGGGTATAGGATATGGGGTTAAGTAAATTAGTTATAGCATTAGGTGGAAACGCACTTCAAGAATCTGGAACCCCTGCGACAGCAGAAGCCCAATTAGAAGTAGTTAAAAAGACTTGTGAGTATATAGCAGAGCTTAGCTGCAGAAAATATGAAATTGCAATAGTTCATGGAAATGGTCCACAAGTAGGAAGAATTCTACTTGCATCAGAAGCAGCTGCAAATGTTACACCATCTATGCCTTTTGATGTATGCGGTGCTATGAGTCAAGGTTATATAGGATATCATATTCAGCAATCCCTTAGAAAAGCTTTAGCTGATAAAAATAAGAATACACCAGTGACAACAATTGTTACACAGGTAGTAGTTGATAAAGATGACATTGCTTTTAAAAACCCTACTAAACCTATAGGAGCTTTTTATAGTGAAGAAGAAGCTAAAAAACTTCAAGTGGAAAAGGGTTATGTAATGAAAGAAGATTCTGGAAGGGGATGGAGAAGAGTAGTAGCTTCACCAGCACCTAAAAGAATAGTAGAGATTTCATCAGTTAAAGAACTATGGAATTCAACTATATGTATAGCAGCAGGCGGTGGCGGTATTCCAGTTATTGAAAAGGAAGATGGATCATTAGAGGGAGTTGCCGCAGTTATAGATAAAGATCTTGCAGCTGAAAAACTTGCTGAAGATGTTAATGCAGATACTTTAATGATACTTACAGAGGTTGAAAAGGTATCAATAAACTTTAATAAACCTAATCAAGCTAATCTTAATCATATTACTGTAGAAGAAGCTGAAAAATATATGGAAGAGGGACATTTTGCTCCTGGATCAATGCTTCCTAAGGTTAAGGCAGCAGTAATGTTTGCAAAAGCGAACCCAAATCATAAAGCTATAATAACTTCACTTTACAGTGCAGTAGATGCACTAGAAGGTAAGACAGGAACAGTTATCACACTAAATAAATAAGATTAAATTTAATTTGAGAGTTGAAAGTAAAGAATTGAGGGCTAAAAAACTTCTTAACTTTCAGCTCTCAATTTTTAACTATAGTTTATTCTAAAAGTTTCTTTATGAGTAATAAAATATAAATATATTAATTATGGGGTGAGCTCTTATGTCTGAATTTATTTTAAATGGTGAAAGAATCAACATTGAAGAAGATATGAACTTTCTTGAATATTTAAGAGAATATAAAAATTTAACCTCAGTGAAAAATGGTTGTGCAGAAGGCGCTTGTGGTGCTTGTATGATAATTGTAGATGGCAAAGCTATGAGAGCTTGTTTATTTACAACTGTAAAAGCAGATGGGAAAAATATATTAACTGTTGAAGGGCTTTCAGAAAAAGAGAAAGATGTATTTGTTTGGGCTTTTTCAAAAGCTGGTGCAGTTCAATGTGGTTTTTGTATACCGGGAATGATTATAAGTGCAAAGGCACTTTTAGATAAGAATTTAAATCCAAGTAAAAAAGAAATTAAAGCGGCTATTAGAGGAAATGTTTGCAGATGTACTGGATACGTTAAAATAATAAAAGCCATTGAAATGGCAGCAGAAGCATTTAGAAATGGCGGAATTTTATCTGATGAAAAGTATAAAGGTAAAATAGGTGAAAATATTCCAAGAATAGATGCAAAGGATAAAATCTTAGGTACCGGAAAATATGTAGATGACATGAAAGTAGAGGGAATGCTTTATGGCTCTGCTTTAAGAACAAAATATCCTAGAGCTTTAGTAAAGAGCATTGATATTTCAGAAGCTTTAGAACATCCAGAAGTAGAAGCGGTACTTACGGCAGAAGATATACCAGGAAAGAGATTTATAGGACATATAGCAAAAGATTGGCCAGCTTTAATAGCGGTAGGAGAAGAAACAAGATATGTTGGAGATTCAGTTGCACTAGTTGCAGCAAAGAGTAAAAAAGCTTTAAAAGAAATACTTAATCTTATAAAAGTAGAATATGAAGAGTTAGAACCTTTAAGTAGCCCTTCTATGGCAATGGAGGAAAATGCGCCTAAAATTCATCCTAATGGAAATATTTTAAGGGTGGAAAAAGTGAAAAGAGGTAATGTGGATGAAGCTATAGCTAATTCTAAATATGTAGTTACAAATCATTATTCTACTCCTTTTACTGAACATGCTTTTTTAGAACCAGAAAGTGCTATAGGTATGCCAGATGGTGATGGGGTCATTATTTATACTGGATCTCAAGGGATATATGATGAGCAAAGAGAAATTTCTGAGCTTTTAGGACTTCCTAGTGAAAAAGTAAGAGCTGTAAGCAAATATGTAGGAGGCGGCTTTGGTGGAAAAGAGGATATGAGTGTACAACATCATGCTGCTCTACTTGCTTGGCATATGAAAAAGCCTGTAAAAGTAACTTTAAGCCGTAAGGAAAGTATAATGATTCACCCTAAGAGACACGCTATGGAAATGACTATTACTACTGCTTGTGATGAAGAAGGAAAATTAACGGCATTTAAAGCTGAAATTATAGCAGATACTGGTGCCTATGCATCATTGGGTGGACCTGTACTTCAAAGGGCTTGTACTCATGCAGCGGGACCATATAGATGTTCAAATGTGGAGATAAAAGGTACAGCA
The DNA here is from genome assembly GCF_000816675.1 of Clostridium argentinense CDC 2741. Classification (GTDB taxonomy): domain Bacteria; phylum Bacillota; class Clostridia; order Clostridiales; family Clostridiaceae; genus Clostridium_J; species Clostridium_J argentinense. The sequence continues at coordinate 808,012 of NZ_AYSO01000020.1, forward strand.
GTATATACCAATAATCCTCCAGGTGGAGCTTTTAGAGGTTTTGGTGTAACTCAGTCAGTTTTTGGATCAGAATGTAATTTAAATCTTTTAGCAGAAAAAGTAGGTATATCTCCTTGGGAAATAAGATTTAAAAATGCAGTAGAACCAGGAGATGTATTGCCTAATGGACAAATTGCAGATAAGGGAACTGCTATAAAAGAAACTATAATAGCTGTAAAAGATGTATATGAAAATAATAAATATGCTGGAATAGCCTGCTGTATGAAAAATGCAGGAATTGGTGTTGGATTACCTGATGTTGGTAGATGCAATTTAGTAGTGATAGATGGAAAAGTTCACATAAGAACTAGTGCAGCTTGTATAGGACAAGGGCTTGGAACAATTCTTACACAAATAATATGCGAAACAACTAATTTGTTACCAGAACAGATAATTTTGGATTTACCAGATACCATGGTTGCACCGGATTCAGGAACAACTACAGCATCAAGGCAAACGGTATTTACTGGAGAAGCTACAAGAGTGGCAGCATTAAAGCTTAAAGAAAGGTTATTAACTAAGTCACTAGAAGAGTGTGAAGGGGAAGAATTCTATGGAGAATATAAAGGTATCACAGATCCTATTAATTCTGACAAAGAAAATCCAGTAAGTCACGTGGCTTATGGCTATGCAACACAAGTTGTTATCCTTGATGAATATGGAAGGGTAGAAAAAGTAGTTGCAGCACACGATGTAGGAAAGGCTATAAATGTTACTAATGTAGAAGGTCAAATTGAAGGTGGAGTAGTTATGGGGCTTGGATATGCATTTACAGAGGATTATCCATTAAACAACTCTGTTCCAACTGGTAAATTTGGAACCTTAGGATTATTTAGAGCTACAGATATACCAGAAATTGAATCCATAATAATTGAAAAGAATACAAATGATTTAGCTTATGGTGCAAAAGGAGTAGGAGAAATCACAACTATACCAACAGCTCCAGCAGCTCAAGGAGCTTATTTAAAATTTGACGGACAATTTAGAAAAAAACTTCCTTTTGATGATACAGCTTATAGAAAGAAGAAATAATTGTCTGAATATTTTTTAATAAACAGACTTAAATAAAGGATTAGTGCAAAAGATTAAGCTAATAGAAGCTAACTATAAATTATTAGAATTTACATTGATAAGAAAGCCTTTCTATGATAATTATTTTAATGGCATGAAGGTCGTGAAATAACTTTCATGCCTAATATAATATTCTTCTTCCTATCACTTATTTTTTCTTTTTCTCATAATAAAACAGCCTCTTATAATACTTTTATTTTATCATAGAAACCTATTATAATTTGCAATTTACAGACTTGTTTAAATATAGGCTTAAGTAGACTTAAGATGCTATTTTAGGTACTCTTTTTTATATAAATCTTTTTAATTCTGTACAAGTTGTTATCAGATTCTAACGAACAGTTAATTAAATTTAAACTCACACTTATACATTCCTAACAGTCTATACCTTTTCTTGATAAAACTCCTTTAGTATAGTAATGCTTAATTTCTTTCATCTCAGTTACTAAATCAGCTGCATTTATTAGTGCTTCAGGTGCGTATCTGCCAGTAATTATTATTTCACATTTTTCATGTCTGTGGTTTAAAGTCTCTAGGACCTCTTCTGTTGTTAAAAATTTAAAATATAAAGCTATGGTTACTTCATCGAAAATAACTAAATCATATTCTCCAATGGTTATTATATTCTTCATTTTATCTAAACCAGCCTTAGCTAAATTTTTATCCCTTTCACTAGGATCTCTATTTATTATGCATCCATCTCCAAACTGTTCTATAGTTATATTAGGAAAATGTTTTTCTAAATTGGTTTCGCTATATTTCATATCTTTAACAAATTGTCCTACATATACTTTCCCGCCATTAAATAATGTTCTTAGGGCAACCCCAAAGGCTGCTGTGGTTTTTCCTTTTCCGTTTCCTGTATATACATGTATGCAACCCATATATATCCCTCCGATGCTATTCAGTAATTTCTTTTTCAAATATTATTTCATAATCTGTAGGTCTTCCATGAGAATTATAGTACATAGGAAGAACTTGTACTAATTTCCATCCATTTTTCGCATATTCATCTATGATTTCATGATGGTCAGCATCAGAAAAAAATCCTCCTAGTGTTGTTGGCACATATTTATATTCATACATAACTATTCCTCCATTAAATCATAATTTTTATATTTTAACTTAATTATACTATATTTATGCAGTTGAGAATTGACTATTGACAATGGACAATTGTGGATATTTCTCAGCTATCTCTGAGAAAATTATAATTTATTCTGTAGCGGCGAACAGTGTTCATCATATAACTAATAATTTCATCCTTAATTGTGCATTGTGAATTGTGCATCAATCTAAAGGTCGTGAATTCATGTCTCAAGCTGTAACTTATATTCAGACATATATTAAATTTTAGAGCAGTTCATCTATAGATAAGAGGATTATATTCACATATGAAGAATAAAGAAGATAAACATATAGATAATTCTATGGAAAAATATGATGTTAGTAAGGAGAAATAAAATGAAGAAAAAAACAATGTCTATTTTAGTGTTTATATTTAGTGTTATTTCATTACTTATTTCACTTAAATTATTTTGGAATATGGGTATATTTGTAGATGAATATAATTTAACTCCTGCAATTGTAAATGGGGGAGAGTTTTGGCTTCTAATGGATTGGCTTAGATTGATTTTATTGTTCCTAGCAGCAGTTATTTCTGGAATAAATATTTTTACAAAAAGAGAATAAATAAAAACTAGCTATGGGGTACGGATTGCACTCTATAGCTAGTTAAATTTTTTCTTAAATTAATCCCAATTAATAAATACAACAGGTTTAATTAAATCTGCTGGTTTCTTATCCATTATATGAAATGCTTCTTCGATTTTATCAAATCCATAATATCTATGGGTGATTAGTTTAGTTGTATCAACACGGTTATATTGTACCATGTTAAGAAGTTTCTGAATTCTTAATGCACCGCCAGGGCAAAATCCACCACGAATATCTTTGTTACTCATGCCAAGTCCCCAAAGATAAGCAGGCATACTCAATGTATCTTTTACATCGAAGAAATTTACATTGGCAATTATACCGCCTTCTTTTGTCATAGCAATAGCTTGAGCAAAGCTATCTTGATTTCCTCCAGCAATAATAACAGCGTCAACTCCATCTTTTACAAGTTCTAAAATCTGTTGAACAATGTCACCTTCTTTATAGTTTATAACATCTGTTGCACCATACTCTTTTGCAATTTTAATACAGTTTGGCCTAGTACCTACAACAATAATTCTTCCAGCTCCTTTTAATTTAGCTCCAGCTACTGCCATAAGTCCAACAGGACCGATACCTAATACTACAACTGTATCTCCAAAACCAATTTCTGCAAGTTCTACACCGTGAAATCCTGTAGACATCATATCAACAGTCATAAGAGCCGCTTCTGGTGCCATGCCTTCAGGTAATAAAACTAAATTGGAGTCTGCATTGTTTACATGAAAATATTCTGCAAAAACACCATCTTTAGAAGATAAAAACTTAAAGCTTCCCATTAATCCAGTATCATGAGCATTATATTTTCCTTGTACACCTAAAGCAAGCCAATCAGGGGTACCTGCAGGAACAACCACAATATCTCGTACTTTAAAACGAGTAACCATACTACCTACTTCTACAATTTCTCCAATAGCTTCATGACCTAATATTAAATCTTTCTTTTCACTAGATCCACCATGTAAAACATGAACATCAGAAGAACAAGGAGCAACTGCGATAGGACGTAAAATGGCATCTAAAGGGCCCGCTACAGGCTTTTCCTTTTCTAACCATCCTGGTTGATTTATTGATTTCATTCCAAAACCTTTCATAAAAGTGCACCTCCTAAAATTGTATTTTATGCGTATAAACAATAACTTGTTTTTTTATATCAAATTATACCATACTTATATTAATAGCAATACAATTATAATAGTTTTTATAGAAACATATATATTTTACAAATTAGAAATATTCATTTACATCTATATAAAGATTATTAGATAGTTCATGATTGGTGATTATACAATAAAGAAATGTGTTGAAGAAGTAGTATTTACATAATTATACTAAATATTTGAAAGTTAAATTGAGAATCAATATAATTAAATAGGAGTATATAATAAAAAATCAGTTGAATGTTTATAGAAATAAGGAGAAATGTACAGTGGAAATAATAAATATATCACCTGAAAATCGAAAACGAATAAATGATTTTATAAGGTCGCAGTGGTTTTCCACTGATATGGTTGTTAGAGGAGAAGTCATTGATATGACAATATTAGATGGCTTTGTAGCTGTAGAAAGTGAAAAAATCATTGGATTAGCGACATATAAAATTAGTGGTAATGAGTGTGAAAACATGTCATTAGATAGTTTAAAAGAAGAACAAGGTATTGGAACTGCTCTTGTAAATAGAGTTATAGAAGTGGCAACTAAAGAAAAATGTACAAAAATAAAATTAATTACGACGAATGATAATATTAATGCCATACGATTCTATCAAAAGCGTGGGTTTGATATGGTACATATTTATCATAATGCTTTAGGGATTGCAAGAAAGATAAAACCATCAATACCAACGATTGGAGAATTTAATATACCTATAAAGCATGAGATTGAATTTGAAATGAACTTATTATAATTTATTTAGGAAGTGTAATTAACTTCCTAAACAAATTATTAAATAATCAGTAATTTTACAAGAGTTTTTTCTAGTTTAAATATTTTATATTAAATAGCTATATATTATTTAAGGATATCCTTAAGATCCATTAAATTAGAAATTTCATAATTAGGTTTCATTCCCGTTTTATTTGTAATTTTATCAGGATTAAACCAACAGGTATCTATACCAAAATTTATTCCGCCTTGTATATCGGATGTTAAGCTATCTCCTACCATCAATATCTTGCTTTTATCAGTATACTTCATGTTGTTTAAAGTCAGCTCAAATATTTTAGGATCTGGTTTTGATACTTGAACTTCCTCAGATATTACTATATTCTCGAAGTATTTTGCTATAGCAGATTTTCTTATTCTATTATCTTGAACTTCTGTGAGACCATTAGTTATTATAGAAAGTCTATAATTTTTATGTAAACTTTTTATAAGGTTCATACTATCATCATATAGGAAGGATGCAAAAGACAAATGCTTCATATATGATTTTGCAAATTCAACCTCATCAAAGTCAATATTTAATTTATTAGATAATCTTTTAAACCTTTCAACTTTTAATTCTTTTTGGGTAATAAGTCCATCCTCAAATTCTTTCCATATAGCTGTGTTTATATCACTGTATATTTTTAAATGAAAATTTTCATCATATTCTATATTAAATTCAACCATAGCATTTTTAAAAGCATCTCTTTCGGATTTTCTAAAATCAAATAAAGTGTCATCTGCATCAAATATTATAATCTCGTATTTCATAATAAACCTCCTCATATATATAAATTAATTTAGAGTAAATGTGTAGATAAGATAGCTACAACCTTAAAGAGTGCACAATTCACAATTAAGGATGAAATTAGTTTTAATCAAACTAATTTCTTTAAATAGATTTTTTAAATCAAAACTTCTCATATAAAAGAGAAGTATCAATAATTCTCCATTCTCAATCGTCAGTACTCCATTGTATAAGGGGTGCAGTGTACATCGGAGTAAGATCTATTGAATTTAATAGTTCTAATTGTAACATACAAATCCTTTTATAAAAGATCCTTAGAATATTGAATAATCCAATAGGCTTAAACATTTTTATTTAATTTAAGGTTTTTTTGTTTATACTTATTATCAATTCTTGCATTAACTACAAGTCCTATAAGAAATAGTAATCCTCCAATTACCTTACCTTGAGAAAAAATTCCTAGGTATATATAATCTATAACAGCACTTGCAAGCATTTGCCCTATAAAACGAAGTATAACTACATATACCGCTGGGACTTTAGGAACTATAATGTTAAACATATAAGTTGTTAAAACTCCTATGAATCCCCCTAAAAAATAGGGGATGGGAATAGACTTTATAGAAGAATAAGATGGTATGGAGTTTATCATAATAGCGCATAATAAAATAGATGATATAGTAGCCATTAAGTAGTTTATAATAACTCCATTTATCATACCTTCTTTTTGAGCAACCTTTCCATTTAACATCATATTTATAACTATTGTCACTCCAGTTAGGAATGATAAGAATATATACATCATATTATCTCTCCTTACATAGTAATCATAACTATTATTCCAAGGGAAATTATTGAAAATCCTAATATTTTTTCTTTCTTAAATTTATTAACTGGCATTCCAAACAATCCAAAGTGCTCTACCAAGCTAGACATTACAAGTTGTCCAAACGAAGTTATTCCTATAGTAAGAGTTAATCCTATTTTAGGGATAGATATATTGTTTAAAAGGATAGTTATAACACTTAGTATACCCGGTAGAAAAAACATAAGTGGTAATTTCCTCAAGTTTGAAAATCTATTTTTCTTTATTATAGATATAATTATAATTAATATAAATCCTATTATATGAAATATTAGAGTACTCATATAAGGTCCTGTTATATTGGCTAGCATTCCATTTAAAAAAATCATTATGGCAAGTATAACACCATTTATAAGTGCTAAGTTTTTATACATACATAAATTCCTCCTACACTTTACAATACTATATAAATAAATTACAATATTTCTATGAGCTTGAACATGACATATGTCATGTTAGGAGGATCTTATGAGAAGAATTTCAGACAATAATCTTTTAAACTATTACATTGATAAACATAATATAGAAAATATTTTTGATAAAGATATGTTAAAGTATGCACAACTTCATTTTTATGAAAAAGATGAATATATATTAGAAGCAGAATCTGAACTTCAGTATTATTATTTACTTGTAGATGGAAAAATTAAAATTTCTTATCTTTTTGAAAATGGGAAGTCCATGTTTTTAAAATTTTATAGAGAATTTAACACCATAGGAGATTTAGAACTTTTAAAAAATATACCTATAAGGTGCAATATAGATGCAGTAGAAGATACTTATTTGATAGCAATGCCTGCAGATATACTTAGGAAAAATTATTTAAACAATATAAAGTTTTTGCATCATTTAATAGATTCTTTAAGTGAAAAACTTTATGCAACTATTAATAATAGCTCCTACAACTTTGTATATCCACTTATAAATAGATTATCGAGCTATTTAGTTGAGCATATAACAGATAAAGAACATATAATTTTAAGTTCATCTTTTATAGAAATTGCTCAGTTTTTAGGAACAACCTATAGGCACTTAAACAGAACTTTTAAAGAGCTTGAAACAGAAGGAATTATAAAATGTGAGAATAAAACAGTATATATATTAGATGAGAATAGACTTCGAGAATTATCTAAAAATTTGTATATAAAATCTCTATAATGTTAGAATGTTGCACACTGTATAATTATGTTAAGTAAGTATTTTGAGGATCTACTATATAGGGTTTCACAATAAAAATTTAACTTATGCATGATTTTAATTCCCACAACAAAAAATCTTTTCTATGAATGAAAAATTAAGAATGAAAGATGAAGAATTATGGTTAAAACTCCACGGCCCAAGCCTTTGGAGTTTTTTAAAAACAAATTTTATTTTAAGAAATTCACCTTTAGTGAATTTTTTCCTGAATTCTTCATTCTTCATTATTAATCCTTAATTTCTAAGGATTTAAGCTGTTTTTATAGAAAATTTATTTTCCAGAGTGTATATTAAGTTTTCACATTGTATCCCTATAACGTATTATATTTAATTTGTGTAAAATGAAGAAATGTAATATAAAACATTATCATTTAGGGAGTAATATGCTTTTGTAGCATGATAGTTTTCAAAGGAGTATATATTCTAATACTTATATATTTAGAGAAAGTAGTTTATAATGATAAATATGATTTGATAAAAGAGAATAGCGTTGCTATTCTCTTTTTAACTGGCCCTAACTTTTATTTAAATAGGTTTTAATGCAAGTTAGTGGGTTAATACTAATATCTATGGGTATATAAATATTAAGAAATGCTATTGCTAAGCTTTAGTATGTCAGATAGCATAAACACTAAAGGAACATACCAATTGAAGACTCTGTTTCTTTATAAAAGTTATATCCTACACTACTATAAACGGATAATGCTCTTTTGTTTGCGCTCCAAACTTCTAATCTTGACTCTTTAATGTCCAAATCTTTTAAATTTTTAAAAGCTCTTATAAGTAGATTTTTACCAATGCCTCGCTTTCGCCATTCTTTTGAGACAAATAAATCATCTACCCAACCATATTTGGTGTTTACTTCATCCTCTTTCACAACAATAACTATATTGCCTACAATTTCACCGTCATGTTTAGCTGCTATACTAAACCACTGATTTTCACTTCTCAGTTTTTTTAAATTGTTAACAGAATAACCCCAAGTAAATACTTTATTCTGTTTTTCCACCAGTTGTATTAACTCATCTTCATCTATAAACTTAAGTTTAGTAAAGTTAATACCATCAATATCTAAAATTTCAAAACTATCCTCAATTATCTCTTTTTTTATTACATGCATACCTTCATCGTACTTAAAACCTTCTTTAGAAGAATAATATGCTATGTTTTCTTTGTTATCTAAAAAACAACAATGATAGACTCTTACATCAAGGCCTTTATTTTTTTCTTTTATAGCTCGTGAACGCTTCATTATTTCATCGAAGATTTGATCTTTTAATTCAATCTTATTTGTAACATCTGTTACCATAATATCAATATAAATATTTAATCTAGGTCTTTCATATAAATCTGACTCCATAAAAGGTGAAATAACCGCTTTTCCTGCTAAATTATTATCTTTATCATAAGCCTCTAACATATCTTCTCTTTTGCTATCTTTAATTGTATACATAGAATGTCACCCCCATTTTTAGCTTTATTTTCTAGAATAGTTTAGAAAAATTTTCTATATTATACTATTTTAAGAAGTTGCTTACAAGGGTTTATGTACACATTTTTATGTGGATAATTGGCTAAACTATATGGTACTATCTGAGTAAGTAGAAAGGGTTACCTTATTTGTGGAGAAGAAAAATCCATTTTCTAATAGGGCATATAAGAAGGTAGGTTATGTAGTACTTGAAGATAATTATGATTATCGTGTTAAATGATGTACCAATAATTTAATAAATAAGATTTAAAGATATTAATGTATATTTTAATACCGTATTATTTGACAGCAAGTTTTACGGTGTTTTATTTTACTATAATAAGCTGTAATATATAGATAAACTACGTTAAAACTTTTAGCATTTTAATTCACAATTCACAATGTAAAGTGCACAATTAAGATGGAAATTATTTTTAATCAAAATAATTTCTTTAATGGATTTTTTAGCTAACAATACAATTGCTAGTTTTCCACCTCTGGGGAACTTAATCAATTGAGAATTGAAAATGGAGAATTGACAATCGTGGTGGAAATTAATTTTTACAAATTAATTTCTTTAAGTAAATTTTTCAATAAAAGTTACTGCGTCACTTTGAAAAGAAATAAATTTAGAACTTCTCTTATAGAAAGAGAAGTATCAATAATTTTCCATTGTCAATCGTCAATCCTCAATTGTATAAGGGTTACCCTGAGGTGCAGTATAGCTCGGAACAATACTAATAAATTTAACTAATACTATGGAGAGGCTACATTTGCTAGTGTTTTATTGTAGGGGCGAATAGTGCTCGCCAGTTTTTTAAAATACGTTCTATAGTTTAAGATATATTTAATAATATATGGCGAACACTGTTCGCCGCTACGGTTATGCAGAAATACTATCAAAGGGGAATATTACAATGAAAATTGATCGGTTACTAGGTATAATAACAGTTCTTTTAAATAATGATAAAGTAAAATCAAAGGATTTAGCTGAAAAATTTGAAGTATCAATACGTACCGTATATAGAGATATAGAAGATTTATGTAAAGCTGGCATACCAATAGTAACCTATCAAGGTGGCAATGGAGGTATTGGTATTTCGGAGGGATATGTGATTGATAAAAATATGTTAACTATAGAGGATCTTGATAATATAATGATAGGTTTAAAAAGTATAGAAAGTATATCACATGATAGCAATATTAAGTTACTTTTAGAAAAACTTATGCCAAAGGGAGAGGATATTATATCGATTAGTAATAATATGTTTATAGATTTATCTTCATTTTATAAAACAAGCCTTTCTAAGAAAATAAGTATGCTAAGAAAAGCAATTTATGATAAAAGTGAAGTGATCTTTGAATATTTCTCACCTAAGGGAATATCAAAAAGATGTATAGAACCTTATTTTATTACTTTTAAATGGTCTGCATGGTATGTTTTTGGTTATTGTAAATTACGCAAGGATTTTAGACTTTTTAAGCTTAATAGAATGAGTTGTGTTAAAGAAAGTGATATAAAATTTACTATTCGTCACATTCCAGCTGAACTAACTGAATTAGATAACTATTTTACTAAAGATGAAAAAGTTATCACTATGCTTATAGATCGATCTATTGAGTATGAAGTGGTTGAGAGTTATGGAGTGAATTCCTATGAAATCACTGAAGATAATCGTATTAAATTTGATTTGCATTATACTAATCATGATTTTGCCATGAAGTTCATAATGGGGCTAGGTGATAAGGTAGAGGTTTTATCACCTAAATCTATAATAGATCAGCTAAAAGTATCTGCAGAGAATATTTTAAATAAGTATAAATGAACATGACATACAGTTGGCAAGTTCACTATGATATCCTATAGAAAAAGAATAGAGAGGATGGTTTTTATATGACAAAAGATTTACTTATAAAGGCTGGAGAGTTAATGGAGAGAGCAGAAGTGGCTACTATTTCATCCATTGATGAAGATGGATATCCAAGAACTGCTACAATCTCAAATTTAAAGACAGAGGGAATAAATATTGCATGGTTTTCTACAGGGACAAGCTCTAGTAAGACTAAGAATTTTCAAAGGAATTGTAAGGCTAGTATTTGTTATAATGTGGATCATAATAACATCACATCAAATGGCGATATTACCATTGTAGAAGATAAAAATGTAAAGGAGGAACTTTGGCAAGATTGGTTTATAGAGCATTTTCCACTTGGAATTAATGATCCTGAATACTGCATATTAAAATTTGAAACGAAGTATATCCAAGTTTGGATTGATAATATATTTGAAGATTTAAGATTTCTTAATTAGTAGCTTTAGAGATATTTATAGGAAAATTTTCAACAAGTTCAATAAAAACTTTATAACTTGTTTTATATAGGAGAAATTTTAAAAACAAAATATTTTTAAAAATAAGAATGAGGAATTATATATGGATAAGAAAATGATTGGAATGTGCGGTGCCTACTGTGGGGTATGTGAATGGAAAGAAAAAACAAATTGTCCAGGCTGCCAAGATTGTGAAAGTAAGCCTTTTTGGGGAGAATGTTCAGTTGCAAAGTGCTCAATTGATAAAGGATATAATCATTGTGGACATTGTTCTCATCTGCCCTGCGAGAGACTGCAAGAGGCCTTTAATAATGAAGAGCATGGAGATAATGGTGAACGGTTAATTAATTTAAAAAATTGGGCAAATGGCAAAGAAACTTATCTAAAATTAAGGACACTTAATCAAGCTAAATAGCAATTTGAATTGAAAGAAAATTAAGAATAATTATATCGTATTTACTAAATATATTGATGTATATTTAGTTAAATATGGTATAATTTTTTAGAAGATAATTTTAATTATGAAACATACATGTATAAATTTAGGAAGAGGGTTTATTTAATATTTTGATATGTTAAATAAAGATGGCATCGGAAGTGAGAAGTTATTAGTGTAAGGCTATTGCATGAAAAAAGTATAATTAAGAAATGACTTTTGCACAATCCTAATTCAAATAAATTAGTTTAAAGGGTACAATGCCTACATCATTAGATAATATTTCAATAACATTGCATATCTCCACAGTATTGGTATAATTCACTGGTTTAGCTCCAAACTATACTGCACCTCAGGGGAACCCTAAAGGGTTTCACTACTGTTCCCCAGAGGTGGAGACTAGTAATACATTGCTAGTAAAAATTAGTTTAAGAAATTAATTGTGAATTTTGCATTGTGAATTGTGAATTGAAATACTCAAGGGCGTAGTTATATTTGGCTATATATTAATTTTTAAGGTAGTTTATCTATAGCTTTTACGTTGTACATAATTTTGGAGGTACAGATAGGATGAATTTTGTAGAAGAAATCGTTAAGTTCATACCAGATAACCAGCAGGAATATAACGACAAAAAAATAATTTTGAATTATATTGACCAGTATAGAGATAATGTTTTGCTAAGGACAAATGAGATTGCACATATTACAAGTTCAGGATTTATAATGAATGAATCATTAGATAAAGTATTAATGATTCACCATAATATCCGCGGTGTATGGGCATGGACAGGTGGACATGCTGATGGTGATTCAGATTTATTGCATGTAGCTATTAAGGAAGCAGGAGAAGAAACGGGAGTACTAAATATAGTTCCTTTATCTAATAAAATTGCATCTATTGATATTCTCCCGGTTTTTGGTCATAATAAGAGAGGAAAATATGTCAGTTCTCATCTGCATTTATCAGTAGCATATATACTTATATGTAATGAACTTGAGAAATTGGTAATAAAGCCAGACGAGAACACTGACGTAGCATGGTTTGAAACCAAAATGTTTACAGTTGAACATTTTGATGTACATGATGTTTATTTATATGACAAGCTTATAAAAAGAGCAAAGCAATACATTAAATAATATAAGTGTTGTTCATTATGTGTTTTTTAAGTTAGAACAATATAATGTTTAAAGGTCTTGTCTATTTTTATAGCAAGGCTTTTTCTATATAAGAACTTTTAACTTATTGTTTTATTTTAAATACTAACATCAAATGAAAAATGTTCTGAAAGGAAGGGTGCTTATGAGAAATAAGGTTTTAATAGGTGAGATGGCTAAACTTCATAATATATCTGCACAAACCCTAAGATATTATGATAAAATAGGTCTTTTTAAACCTCAACATATAGATTATGAAAACAAATATAGATACTACGATATTGAGCAGTTTGCTACTTTGGATTCAATACTATTCTTTAAAAAGCTAGGGGTTCCATTAGAGGAAATCAAAGATTATTTCCATGATAGAGATTTAAATTCTATGATAAGGTTATTAAAACATCAGGAAAAAATGATAATAAGAGAAGTAGAAACTCTTAATAAACATTTAAATAGTATAAGAAGCAGGGTAGAGCTAATTGAAAATTATCAAAATAATGACAGTGCTTATAAATGCTCTATTAGAGAGTTAAAACCTAGAAAAATAGCATATTTTAATTTAGAGCATCATATTGACACTATAGATTTTGAGTACGGTTTGAAAGAACTATATAAAATGCTTAAAGATGATCTTTCACTTTTTAACGGAGTAATAGCATGTATTACATCAAAGGAAGATATAGAAAAAGGTAACTATAATCATTGTAAAACTGTAGGACTAATATTTGAGGAAGATATAATAAATGGAGAGCATTTAAATATTTTACCTAAAAGTAAATATGCCACTATTGCATATAATGGAGATAATGATGAATGTGGAAAATATTATGAAGAATTGATGAAATATATAAAAGATAATAAATTAGAAGTTATAGGTGATGGTATATTAATAACTATAATAGATAGTGCTTTTTCCGATTATAAAGAGGAATATATAAAAGAAATACAAATTCCTATTAAAAACTCTTGACATTATAACTACTATAACCTTTAAAATAACCTTTAGTTGCAATTTTATTTTAAGGGGAGGTAATGATATGAGCAAGAGAGCAGATTTATTGAATGATGATATAAAAAGGATATTTATTAAATATCTAATTCCGAGTATTGCTGGTATGCTTGGAATATCTTTAAATATACTTTTTGATACTATATTTATTGGCCGTGGAGTAGGAAGTGAAGGATTAGCAGCTCTTAGTATTGCTATTCCTATGTATAATGTACTCGGTGCTGCGGGGCTTTTACTAGGAATTGGAGGAGCTACAGCAGCTTCTGTATCTATGGGACAAAAAGAATATAATAAGGTTAATGAAATATTTACAACTTCTGTTATAATAAGTATATTTTTAGGGCTTTTATTTACTGTTTTTGGTGTAGTATTTATTGATAAATTGTGTTATTTTTTAGGAGCTACAGAAGAAATATTTCCACTAGTTAAAGATTATTTAGGACTATTAATGATGTTTAGTTTTGCATTTATATTATCTCAAATGCTGGCAGTATTTGTTCGTAATGATAGAAATCCAAAGCTTGCTATGTGGAGTGTGCTAATAGGTAATCTTTCAAATGTAGTGCTAGATTATATATTTATAATGAAATTAGGGTGGGGAATGAAAGGTGCAATAACAGCTACAGTTTGCTCTCCTACAATAACTTTACTTTTGTTAAGTCTTCACTTTATAAAAGGTAACAATACTTTAAAAGTAAAAATTAGTAAATTTAAATTAAATATTAATACTATAACTAGAATATTTAAAAATGGTACACCAAGTTTTATAATGGAAATGTCAAGTGCAATGATAATATTTGCTTTTAATAATGTAATTTGGGGATTAGTAGGTTCTATAGGGGTTTCTGCTTATAGTATAATAGCTAATATCTCATTGATTTGTGCCGCTATATTTAATGGTATAGGACAAGCGATACAGCCAATAATAAGTATAAATCATGGTGCAGGAAAAGAAAAAAGAGTTTATAATTCTTTAAAGTTAGGCATTACAACAGCAGCAATATTTGGAATAGTATTTTATGCTATAGGTTTTAGTTTCCCTAACTTTATAGTTTCTTTATTTAATAATGATAATGCTGAATTAATGACTATGACTGTAAGAGGAATAACACTTTACTTTATAGGTTTCGTATTTATGGGATGCAATATTTCTATGGTTTCCTACTTTCAATCAATTGAAAGTTCTAGGGCATCAACTATAGTTTCTATTAGTAGAGGTGTTATATTTATTTTAATAGGACTTATGATATTACCTAAAATTTTGGGGATTAATGGTGTATGGTTAACAGTACCTTTTGCTGAAAGTATAAGTTTAATAGTATCATTTATATGTTTTAAAAAATTTAAAAAAAGTTACACATTAAAACAAGCAGAAGTAGTAGAAAAATAAGGTGCTAGATTTATCTAGCACTTTATTTTTAAATGTGATATTTATTAATAGTATTAAAAAGGGTTATACTATTATCTTTAATTTATAGGATATATTTCTTAAAATAGAATGAGTTTGGTAAAAAGTTATACCATAAAAAATTACTAATAGGCTATTTCCCTACTTCTCATGATAAAAATTTTATAGGTTATTTAATATATTTTTAAAATAAAGAAAAATATTATAATTTACTACTTGAAAAATATTTTGAATTATGATAATATTTTAAATGTCGAAAAGTTAATAGAATAGATTAGGTTCAATTAAAATATTTTAATTGATTAAAAGGGAAGTTGGGTGTAAATCCCACGCGATCCCGTCGCTGTAAGAGAGGAATTTTCCTAGATATACCACTGAACTTTTGTTTGGGAAGGTTAGGAAAGTATTGATTCTTTAGCCAGAATACCTGCCTAGATCTAAACACAGTTAAGCTACGAGAGATGGTGAGTGTTATTTTGGAATTGTTAAATATACGCAACTAGTGTATATTTGCATTGGCATGTAACTTCTTAATCATTGTGGTTGAGGGGTTTTTTTATTTATATTTTAAAATCACAAATTTAAAGTTTTATTAAGTATGACATTTATTAAATTTAAAATTATAAAAATATTTGTGATTTAATTAATAAATATAAATTTATCTTTAGCAGTAGCTTTCTTAAGATAGAAAGAATCATAAAATTGTAAAGGGGGATAGACATGAATAATAGTTTTTTACCATTACCTAACTTTAGAATGGGTTTTTTATGGACACTTTTAAACATTAAAAATAGCATAATTGTGGAATATGGAGCTATAAGTACAGCTCATTATTTAAATTCCATGTATGAAAAATTTAATGTTGATAGAGAAGGAGAGGTTTATTGCTGCCAATTAGATGAATCTCAAATTATTTCTGGAGACATAGAACCGCTTAAAAAAGGAATTTTAGAAATATATGATGATAGAAAACCCGAGAGTATTTTCGTAGCTCCATCAACTTTATGTTCAATCATTGGATTTGATGGTGAAGATTTTCTTCTTAAGATGGATGGTAAACTAGAAGGAAAAGTCATCCCCCTATATTTTGGAAAAACAAGAGGAGACTTCTCTTTAGGAGTAAGAGAAGCATTAAAAATGCTTTGCGATAAAATTGTAGAGCCTCCTAAGGAGAAAAAATATATGACTTATAACATAATTGGATTTACTCCAGATTACTATAATTTTAATAGTGATTTATTAGAAATAGAAGAAATTATGTTACAGGGCTTTGGAATGCAAATACACACAATATTTACAAATGGAAGTTCTATAGAAAAAATAAAAAAAGCTTCTGAAGCAAGTTTTAACATAGTTGTAAGGTCTGAAGGAATAGATGCTTCAAAAATACTAAAGAAAAAATATAATATGGAATATATAACTCCATGCCTTTATGGAACTAGTGGTACTTTAGATTTTATTAATTCTATAGAAAAGTTAACAGGAATAAAATGTAATAGTAATTATTTAGAAACAAGTAAGATTAAATGTAGAGAAGCTCTTGTAAGATTTAAACATCATACAAGAAAGGTAATAAATAATACTAAGTGTTTAGTTACTGGATATTACGATGTTGTAAATGGAATGAGTAGATTTGTAGAGGAAGAGTTAGGCCTTGAAGTAGAATCTGTAGTAATAAATCATAATTTAAAAGGTGAATATATGAAGCTTAATGAGAAAATAGAAAGAAAGCTATATGTAAACCCTACAGAGTATAAGAAAAGTGAACTAATAAATAGTAATACCAATCTGCTATTAGGAGATGGAGAATTTATTTATAGTTTAAATGAAGCAGCCTCAAAAATACAAATTAGTAGTCCAAATGTAAAAAAGATACTTATATATGATAGAAAACCACTGGTTGGTTTTAATGGAATGAGATTTATAATGGAAGAAATATTGCAAGGAATAATCTCATAAAATTATTTTAATTAAAAGCTAATAATCTTTAATATTATCATAGATATTAATTGTGACTTAGTATGTTGATAACTAAGTCACAATTAGTATTCCCTTCTGATATAATAAAAAAATTTTTTCCCGTGGGTAACCACGGTTTTTTTCTTTATTAAATTTATTTAAGTTTTTCATCAATATATAGGAATTATAATTATTTAAAATTATATTAATATCCTATATAATTTAATAGAAAATACTATTTTAAAATTAGACATATAAAGGAGAATATACTATGAGCGCAAAGATGATGCATCATGTCTGCATTCAAACAGAAAAATATAAAGAATCACTTGAATTTTACACTAAAATTTTAGGATTTGAATTAGTTACAGAAACGGCAAATTTTCATAATCGGGATTTTAATACTTGGTTGAGGCTAGGAACATTTATGATTGAATTGCAAACTGGTAGAAAAGGAGAAAAGTTAAATAGCTGGAGTTCATTAAATGAAGGAATAGTACATATGTGTTTTTTAGTTGAGGATGTTCAAAAAGAATTTGATAGGATAAAAAAATTAGGTTATAACAATTTTAAGATTAAAAATGGAAAAGAAATTTATAAAGTTGAAGATGGATATATATTTAAAATTAAAGCACCAGAAGGTACTGAAATTGAAATGAGAGATATGGATATTAAATAATTGACAATTAAGGTTGAAATTATTTTTAATCAAAATAATTTCTTTAATAGAATTTTTGACTAGCAATGCAATTGCTAGTTATTATAGGGGCGAACAACGTTCGCCAGTTCTTTTTAATGTACCCTTAATTTAATATTTATTTGGCAATAAATGGGTAGTGATGTTCACCCCTACAGTTAATCAATTATTAATTGATTATATATAATTGTTTATTTCATGTAAATTAGAAATTATGATATTTGGTTTTATTTCTGTAGGATTTTTAACTTGATTTTTATTTAACCATATAGTTTTCATATCTAAATCTAAGGCTGGCTTAATGTCACATTTTAAATTATCACCTACCATAAGACATTCTTTTCCACATACATTCATTTTTTCTAAGGCTTTTTTAAATATTTCTTCTCTTGGTTTACATAGCTTTAGAGAATAACTGAAGGTAAAATTATCAATTAAATCATATAAACCTGAAACTTTAAAGCAATCAATCATAACCTCATCATAATAACAAGTATTAGAAATTACCCCAATTTTATATCCTTTTGCTTTTATTTTATTTAGTGTTTTATGAAGGTCTTTTTCAAAGAATAATTGTTTTTTATATTCGCTATAAAATATATGTATTGCTTCAATACATTGATTAATTGTAAGGTATACATCATAGTTTTTAAGAAATTCATTTAGAAATTCTTCAATAGGATATTCTATAAGAGTTTCTTTTCTTAAATTCATAATATTCATCCATTTATTATAAAATCCTATTTTAACCTCTTCAAAGCTTATTTTAGAATGGAATTTCTTTAAATATTGAGTTAATTTGTAAAGTCCGACCATATCTTTCTCTTTATCAGAATCACCGTAATGAAAATGTAAAAGAGTATTTCCCATGTCGAAATATATAACCTTAATATTATTAAACATATACCACCCTCCATGATTTAGTAATTATTATAATAATAACATTTTGCAAATAATTAAAAAACTTTTGTGTTGAAGAAACTATAAATTTAAAAATATAATATTATTTAAAAAAGTATTTTAGTATATAAAGAATAATATTTTATTAATAGTGAAAGATAATTTTGTATAAAGTATATAAGGAGGTATTTAAAATTATGAAGATGAAGAATATAATAATATCAGCTTTAGTTGCTCTTTTTATTGTTTCTATAGGTATTCCTGTAATGGCTAGGGAAAAACATAGAGGACCAATATTTATGGGGGAAGTTTTAGAAGTTAATAAAGATAATCAGGGAAATACTATGGTATTGGCAGAAGGATACATAAAAGGACAGAAGGTATATAAAGAAAAATTAATAGCTATAGTTGGACCAGATACTAAAATTTTAGATTGTGAAGGTAAAGAAGTTAAAGAAGGCAATTTTGCAAAAGGTGATGTTGTGTTTATTAGATTAAGCGAAATAATGACTAGTTCAATTCCACCTCAATCACCAGCGCTAAAAATTCAATCATGTAAGCCAGTGAGTTAATATAAATAAATAGAAAAGAGCTTGCAAAAAATCAAAAGTTTTAATCATTTTACGATTTATTAAAACTAAATAAAAATAATCTTAGTATATTAGAAATGATGGATGAATTGGTAAAAAGCCAAGGTATCCATCATTTTTTATTCAAATTATTTAATTATTATGTTAATGCTATATATGGAAAAAATATACGCAATTTTATATAATATGATATTATATACATAATAAGTAAAAAATAATAGTAAATGGAGATGATTTTAATTGTTTGAGAGAAAACTTTGCAAACAAATCTTAAGTAGTATTCTCCTATTGGTGATGCTACTGTCCTTTAATTCACCTATAGTATTTGCAGATGCGCTAGAACAATTACAAAGTAATAAATCAAACGCTTCTGTAGTTGTTGCTGAGGATAATTTAACTCAATATGATATTAATGTTAAATTTAATGAGCCTAATAAGACATTTACAGCTACTGAAAGTGTTAAATTTACTAATACTTATGGAAAAAATCTCAAATCACTAGTATTTCATCTATATGCTGACTCTTATGGAAGTGTAGAGACAATGCCTAGTATGGGTATACAAAAGGAAAAGCTTGAAGAAGAAGAGATTGGTGATATAAACATAACTAAAGTTACTATTGGAAATAAGGAAGTAAAGTTTACTCAAGATAAACAAATCTTAAAAATTATACCTTCAGCAGATATAAAAGCAAATGAAATTGTAGATATAAAAATAAATTTTACACTTAAATTACCTATGAGCCAAAATAGATTAGGATATTACAATAACGTTTATTCTGTTACAAATTGGTATCCAATAATATCTATTTATGATATTGAAACTGATACTTGGGATGAAAATCCTTTCCATCCCGTAGGAGAATCTAATTATAGTGATATAGCAAATTATAAGGTTTCTATAAATGTTCCAGGTAATATGGAATTGGCTTCTACTGGTATAACTAATTCAAGTAAAAAAGAAAAAGATGGTACTAAGACCTATGATATTATAGCTGAAAAAGTTAGAGATTTTGTATTTATTATGAGTCCAGAATTTAAAGTTATTACTAAAGAAGTAGACGGTATAACAGTAAATAGCTTTTATATTTATGACGGAAATGAAAATACTACTAAAAATGCTGAAGAATTACTAAATTTAACTATAGATGCATTAAGTTTCTTTGGTAAAAACTTTGGTAAGTATCCATATAAGGAATTTGATACTGTAGAAACCTATGTACAGGGATTTGCTATGGAGTATCCTCAATTAATTCAAATGGGGAAATATAATGTTAACCCTGCGTTTACAGAAGAGTCAATGGTTCATGAAGTAGCGCATCAATGGTGGTATGTAACTGTAGGTAACAATGAATTTAAGAATCCTTTTTTAGATGAATCATTAACAGCTTTTTCTACTGCATATTATTTTGAAAAAGCTCAAGGTAAATATTCACAACATGGTATAGCACTTAGTTTAAGAGATAGGATGAATTATTTTAAAGATATTTCAAGCCCAATAAATTCATCTGTAGATGAGATAAATCCAAAAGAATGGGGAAAAACTGTTTATATCATGGGTGCATTAGTGTTTGAGAATCTTAGACAAAATTTAGGAGAAGAGAAACTTTTAGAAATAATAAGAACTTATTATAGTGAAAATGCATTAAAAAATGCTACCTTAGATTCACTTTTAGATGTAATTGAAAGAATTGGTGGAAAAGAAGCGAAGGAACAAGTGTTATCAAATATCAATTCTAGAGATTTTTATCCAGAAAATCTTAAATTGAATGAGAGCGAATTGGCTGAACTTAGAGAAATGAAGAAAGAAGGAAGCAAAGAAAGAAGAGAGGGGGCTAAACAATATATTAATTACTTAAGAAAAGAAGAAAAAGATAATTTTGGAGCATTTTTTGTACAAGCTTTAGATAATTATGATGTATATTTAGTAAAGCCTTCAAAATCAAACATAGCTACAGAAGATATAGATAAGGTTAATACAATGATAAATACATTAAAAATGACGCTAGAAGAGGGTTTTGGACTAAATGCTATAACTAAAGAAGACAAAGATATGACAGAGAATGAGCTTAAAGAAAAGAGTTTAATATTTATTGGAGATAATAATGAAAATACAGCACTTAACTCTATTATAGACAAGCTTCCTATAGATTTTTCGAAAGAGGAAATTAAATTTAATGATATTATTATAAAGAATAATAATATAAATGGAATGTTAGTTTCTAATACTTCAAAAAATAAAAATAACAATGTTTTAATTCTTTTAGGTATAGATAAACTTGAAAGTTTTAATCTGATAAATGGTTCTGATTTTTATGATAAACAATTTATTTTAAACTTTAATAATAAAATTTTAAAGGGAAATTATGATAAATAAAATTTAAAGGCGAAGATATGTATTCTTTATAATGTTATTAGAGGATACATATCTTTATTTTATTAAGAGACATATAAGAATTTTATATATTGTATATTAAAGTATTTATTATAATAAATTAAAGATATAAGCTAAAGATTGTAATATAGAGGGGGATTTTATTGATTAGTACAATAATAATAGCTTTCATTTCTTTTATTAGTACCAACATTGATGATATATTTATACTTATGATATTTTTTTCAGAAATAAGTGATGCTATGAAAACTCATCACATAATTATTGGACAGTATTTAGGTATTGGAGCATTAGTTATAATAAGTATCATAGGAGCATTAGGAGTATCTGTAGTTCCATATGAATATATAGGTATTCTTGGATTTGTGCCAATATATCTGGGAGTAAAAGCATATGTAGACTATAGGAAAAAAAGTAGAGTAAAGGAAGATATAGCTCATCAAGAGAGTAAAGGTATTGGAAATAATAAATTTGAAGAAGTAACTGATACTGAAATTAGGGAGCTGAAAACTTACAGTAGAGGATTTATTAATTCAGCTGTGATAAAAGTGTTTAGTGTAACTTTTGCTAATGGTGGAGATAATATTGGAATTTATATACCTCTTTTTACAAGGATGGATTTAGTAGGTATTATAGTAACAGTGGTAATCTTTATGTTTATGGTAGCAATATGGTGCTTTGTTGCTCTAAAGCTTTCAAAACATCCACTTGTGCGAAAATTTATTGAAAAATATAGGCATATTTTTGTTCCAATAGTATTTATAATGTTGGGAATCTTCATTTTAATAGATAGTAAAACTTTAGCTTTTATTTATAAAAAGATATTTTAATATAACTATACAAATTGATATTTAGTTATTGATTGATGAGTTTTATAACATCACTTATAGATATAAAATTACTTAATTGTATGTTGTTTAATAAGATGACATACAGTTTTTTTGTTTAGTAGGATAGTTCAATAGAATTTACATATAAAAAGGTGTTTTTTAAAAAATTACTATAAATATGAATAAAAATTTGAAAAAAGTAAAAGAAATAGTACTGAAATTTCAAAGCCCAGCATATCACTATAGATTTGGATAAAATAATTATAGATTTTGATGTAGCAGGATCTATATTATATGTTTTGCTAGTATTAAAGTTATTCGCTATATTTATTAAAAAATATTAGTGTAGTATAGCTAATAATTTCAAGTATAGTTAATGGAAAGAGAGAAATAAATAATTTAGGTTTACTATATAAAATAAGTTAAATAAAACTTTGAACTTTTTGATGATGAAAACAGTTATATAATAAGGATAAAAATAAAAGAAAGGAGGTTTCGTCTTGAGTGATGAAAAGTTGATAGGAGAAGCACAAAATGGAAATAAAAGTGCGTTAAACACTTTAATCTTAAATAATTATGATGTTTTATCAGGATATGTCTTGAAGTTAACAGGAAATGCAGATGAAGCCTCTGATGTTATAAATGATACCATAGTAAAGGTGGTATTAAATGTAGAAAAGTATAAGCCTACTGGTAAATTTTCTACTTGGATGATTACTATTGCAACTAATATCTATAGGGATAATTTAAAAAAGAAAAAAAGATTTGTATCTCTTGAAGGTTATGAAGAAATTTCTAAGGTAGATGTAGAAGAAGAAATCATAACTAAATTAGATTATGAAAATATATTAATGTTATTAAAAGAACTTCCTAAGGAAAAAAGAGCAGTGTTTATATTGAAACATTATTATAACTATAAATATGAAGAAATAAGTGAGATATTGAAGTGTCCGATAGGTACAGTAAGATCCAGACTTCATTATTCTGTTAAATATTTAATGAGAAGATTGGAAGGAGGTAATAATTAGTGGCTAAAAGAAAATTAGAAGAAAATATTATAGACAAGTATTATGAGGAGGAATTTGATAATAAGATTATAGAAGACAACGCACTAGAAGCAATGGAATTAGAGCAAAAATTAAAAAAACTAACCTCAACTATAAAAATAGAAGGGGATAAAAAAATAAATGTAAATATATTAGAAAATATTTTAAAAGGTGAGGAGATAAAAAGTAGAAGAAAAGAAAAACTTGAGTTATTAATATTTTTGTGTACTTGTATATCAATTATAGCTATAGGAAT
Organism: Clostridium argentinense CDC 2741; assembly: GCF_000816675.1. Taxonomy (GTDB): domain Bacteria; phylum Bacillota; class Clostridia; order Clostridiales; family Clostridiaceae; genus Clostridium_J; species Clostridium_J argentinense. The sequence continues at coordinate 832,054 of NZ_AYSO01000020.1, forward strand.
AGTTACCTCTGTAGTTCTTCCAAATCTAATTAAGTTTTATTTGATTTTAGCAGTAATTGTATCACCTATCGTATTGGTGATTGTATCCATTAAACAGATAAAAGGAAGTGAGTTTAATGGATAATAAAATTATTTATATATCTATATTTCTTTTTATAATACTTATTATACAAGGAACATGGGTTTTTAGGGATGCAAGAAAAAGAGGAAATAAATATTATTGGTTTTGGGGACTATTATGTTCTTTTAACACTCCCACAAATTTAATACTCTATTTAATAGTAAGAAAGAGAATTGAAAAGAAGAAAATAGAAAAAAATAATTAATTTTAACCAGTTTTTTCTATTTTAAAATTGAAATATTATTTAGTTAAAATATATTAGAATATAGAGTAAATATGCAAATTAATGCTTATCCAATTTAGATAAGCATTAATTTGTCATTTATAGATTTATAAGATTATAAGTTGAAAATTTATATAAAAAAATATTGAAGAAGTTATTACTATAAAAATTACATAGCAAAATTTAGGAAGAAAAACTATTAAGTTATAGGTATAATTGAAATTAATACAGTTTTAAAACATTTTAAGGATTTCTTAAAGGAAAATATATATTGTAAATTATATATTGAATGGGGAGAATAATAATGGAAAAAATGATAAATTATATAGGAAATAGGGAAATAAAAATCATAAAAGCTAGTATGGACCATTATAATGAAATATCTTTCTTAGGGAAGGAAACCTTTAATGAAACTTTTGGTTATTTATTTAAGCCAGAAGTATTAGATAGATATTTGCAGGCAACATTTAATTCTGAGAAAATCAAATCAAGTTTGAGCAAAGAAACCAATCATTTTTTTATAGTATATTTGGATAATGATCCTGTTGGATATGCTAAGATAAAAGAAAATTCTTTCTATGACGGGATAGATGACCAAAATCAATTACAGTTACAGAAAATATATATATTATCGCAATACCATGGGCTCGGTATAGGACTTGAATTTATGAGAACTTGTAAAAAGTTTTTTGAAAAATTTTCTCCTGCTACAGTTTGGTTAGCTGTGCTTGAAAGTAATATAAAGGCTATAAATTACTATAAAAAATGCGATTTTAGAGAAACAGGTAAATATCATTACAGCTTTGAAGATTCAAATTTTACATATGATGTTATGAAGTTAAAAGTATAAATTATTTAGAATACGAAAGAATATATCTAATAAAAGTGAGGTGTAGTGATGAATAGTAAAAAAATAGCAGGTGAAAAGGCAGTTGAATTTATTAAAGATAACATGATTGTAGGACTTGGAACCGGATCAACTGTGTATTATACAATTGTAAAATTATCTGAAAGAATAAAAGAAGGACTAAATATTAAGGCAGTTTCTACCTCTAATTCCACTACTAAGCTTGCTGAATCATTAGGAATACCTATAATATCTCTTAATGAAGTGGATTATGTTGATTTGACCATAGATGGTGCAGATGAGGTTGATAATCTGTTAAATGGAATAAAAGGAGGGGGAGGCGCATTATTATATGAAAAATTAGTTGCTAACTCGTCAAAAAAGGTGATATGGGTAGTTGATAAAAATAAAATGGTAAAGTTTTTAGGTAAATTTCACCTTCCTATAGAGGTAGTTCCATTTGCATATCGTCAAATTTTTAATAAATTAAAGGAGTTAGGTCTAAACCCTGTTACTAGAAAAAATGATAATGGCTATTATGTTACTGATGGACAACATTATATAATAGATTTATTTATACAAAAGATAGAAGATCCTTATAAATTAGAAAAAACCATAAAAATGATTTCTGGAGTTGTTGATACAGGATTATTTCTTGATATTGCTGATACGGTTATAGTAGGAAGAGAAAATACAGTTGAAATTATAAATAAATACAATTAAAAAAATATAGGTATAATTATAAATTTAAATAGATATATTTAATATAGTTTAGTGTATAATAATCTTAAACAATTAATGTATTGAGAGAATAAAATTTATAATTAGGTGTCTAAAGTAAAATATCTAGTGAGAGATGTTATCAATATTCTATGTCAGATAAGGAAATAGCTTATATTCATAAGATGACTATAAACAGGCTATGATAACATAGGGTGATGTAAAATTTTTTATAAGATGCCTTAAGGTACGAAGATATCTAAACAATAACATGTATTATATTTGGAGGTGCATTTATGTTAAATTTTGTTTACAGCATACCGACTGAAATATTTTTTGGTGAAGGAAAGATAAAGGTCTTAGGTAAAGAAATAAAGAAGTATGGAAATAAAGTTCTTTTAGTTTATGGTGGTGGAAGCATAAAAAAAACAGGACTATACGATAAAATTACTAATATATTAAAAGAAAATAATATAGACTTTGTAGAACTTGCAGGGGTAGAACCCAATCCCCGTATTACCAGTGTAAGAGAGGGTATCAAGCTTTGTAGAGAAAATAATGTAGATTTCATCCTTGCAATAGGAGGAGGAAGTGTAATAGATTGCTCTAAATTTATTGCAGGTGGATATTATTATAATGGAGATCCATGGGATTTCTTTATTGGTAAGGGGAATGTCACAAAAGCATTACCATTAGCTTCAATACTTACTTTAGCAGCAACTGGTTCAGAGATGAATAGGGGAGGAGTTATAAGTAATCTTGAAACTAACCAAAAGCTTGCAACAGGACATCCAACTCTTTCGCCTAAATTTTCAATTTTGGATCCAACTTATACTTACACTGTGCCAAAAAATCAAACAGCAGCAGGGGCAGTAGATATTATGAGCCATATATTTGAAGTCTATTTTACTCCAACAAAAACTGCATTTCTTCAAAATAGAATGGCAGAAGCATTATTAAAAACAGTTTTTCATTATGGACCAATAGCATTTAATGAACCAGAAAACTATGAAGCACGAGCAAATTTAATGTGGGCATCAAGTCTTGCTATTAACGGTTTATTGAGTTATGGAAAGGATACAAACTGGTCAGTACACGACATGGAACATGAACTAAGTGCGTTTTATGATATAACTCATGGAGTAGGATTAGGTATATTAACTCCTGTGTGGATGGAATATATTTTAAATGATGATACTGTAGATGATATTGCTGAGTATGGAATAAATGTATGGAATTTAGAAGTTGATAAAGATAAATATAAAACTGCTAAGGAAGCTATAAATAAAACAAGAGATTTCATAAAATCTTTAGGTATCCCTATGACTTTAAGAGAAGTGGGAATAGGAGAGGAAAAATTAGAAATTATGGCTAAGCAATGTGCAGGAGGTGGAACAGTAGGAAATTATCCTCCGCTAACTTCAGAAGATATATTAGAAATATATAAAAGAGCACTATAATATTATAACGGGAAGCAGTGATTAGTGGTTACTGCTTCTTAATTTCTACTACTGAGAAATAATTATAAAAATTGGAAAGCTAACAAATAAAAGGCTATTGATGTTGTATCAATAGCCTTTTATTGTAAGAGGATTTTAGAATAAGTTGTAGAATATGGAATATGATAAATGAATATATATATTTATTTACAAAATACATGCAAATAATACAAATTTTTTGGATTACAAAGAATTGATGACAATGGAAATCTTAATTAGGCATGAGGTGTTGAAAATTGATTGATAAAGCTAAAAATTATTATGATTATTTTTTCTCAGAAGAATACCATTCTCTTTCTATAGAAGAGAAAAGATGTAATTTAGCCTTAAGTGCTTTTGATGGGGCTATTTGGGAATGGAATTTAAATACCGATGAATTTTATTTAAGTAGCAAAGGCGATCAGTTATTAGGAATAGAAGGTAGCTCACAATCTATAAATAGTATAAACTCTTTGTCTAAGTTTGTGCATCCGGAAGATTTGTATCCTCTTTTTATTTGCTTTCTTAAAAAAATAAAAATTTCTAATGATAAAGAATTTTCTCATGAATATAGAATAATACAGAAAGATGAAAATATTAAATGGGTTAGATGTAGTGGAAAAATATACAGAAGTAAAAAAGAGAATATAAACTTAGCATCAGGATTTATTATAGAAATAACAGAACAAAAAAAACAACAATTAGCTTTAATAGAAAATCAAATAAAAAATAGATTAACCATTGCTGGATCATTAGATAGTATTTGTGAGGTGGATTTAAAGAAAAAAATTATGAATTTTAGTTCATCTATAAATAATATACTTGGAGATGATAAGGCAAATGAAAAGATAAAATACTATAGGCATTGGATGGAATATATATATGATGAAGATAAGGAAAGCTATTGTAAAGGCATTAAAGAATTTTTAAATAGTAATGAAGTTTATTATGCTGATCAGTATAGAATACTAAATGCAAATAACGAGATTGTTTGGTTAGAAACTAGAAGTAAAGCTACTTTTGATGAATTAGGTAATAAAGATTACTTATATGTATCAATCAAAGATATAACCAAAGAGAAATTTGAAAAAAGTAAATATGGAAGATTACAATATAATGATGATCTTACAGGGTTGCCTAATAGATTTTTTTTACGAGAAGCATTAATAAAAAAAGAAATAGATGCTTCTTTAAAAATGAAAGAGAAGATTGCATTAATATCTGTAGATATAGATGGTTTTAAACATATAAACGATACCTTTGGGCATAATTATGGTGATGAGCTTCTACGTCAAGTTGCTGAAAGATTAAAATTAATAGTTGGAGAAGATGATATACTTTGTAGATTTAGTGGTGACGAATTTTCCTTTCTCATTGAACACATAAAAGGATATATAGATTTAGAGAATAGAGCTAAGCAAATTATAAAGTTATTTAATTCTCCTGTTAAGATATTTGACAATGAAGTTTTTATAAGTGTAAGTATAGGCATGGCACTTTATCCTGATCACGGCGAAATACTTTCTGATTTGGTTTATAAAGCTGATATGGCTATGTATAAAGCAAAAAGTTTAGGAAAAAATCAGTATTATTTATTTGAATTTAATGATTTAGAAAAAGTAAATAGAATATTTTCTATAGAAAAAGATTTAAGTGAAGCATTAAATAAAAATGAAATGTATCTAGTATTTCAACCTAAAATTAGTACTGATAATGAAGAAATGGTGGGGCTAGAGGCATTGATTCGGTGGAAACATTTGGAAAAGGGATTTATATCTCCTGTGGAGTTTATTCCTATTGCTGAATATACTAAGACAATAATACCAATAGGAAGATTTGTTTTTGATGAAGCTTGTAAAAAATGCAGAGAACTTTTAAATATGGGATATGATAATTTTAAAATATCCGTAAATCTTTCTAAGGTACAACTTGAAGATAAAAATCTGACTAATAATTTTATAAATATATTAAAAAAATATAATTTAGATCCTAAATATATAGAATTAGAAATAACAGAAAGTGTTATAATTGACGTATTGGAGAAAAATTTAGATGTTTTAGATAAGCTTCATAAATATGGAATGAGTATTTCACTAGATGATTTTGGCACAGGATTATCACCATTAAAGTATTTAAAGCTTTTAAATTTAGATTGTTTAAAAATAGATAAAAGCTTTATAGATGATATAGGAATTAATAAAAAAAGTGAGCATATTATTGATGGACTTATAAAACTTGCACATAGCTTAAAGCTTTCAGTAATAGCTGAAGGGGTGGAAACGGAAGAACAGATTAAGTATTTAAAAGCTAATAACTGTGATATTATACAGGGATATTATTATGCTAAACCTATGATATTTGAAGAAACAGTTAAATTTTTAAAGAATAAATAATTAAGTTAGTTTTTAATACTTAGCCTTTTTATAGATTTATATAATTCTAAACTTATTAGATAGAAATAATATTTAAATATATTAAAAATATAATTAGTTCAAAAATTTTAGGTATATTATAACAAATAGAACCATGATTTTATCATGGTTCTATTTGTTATATTTTTTTCATAGAAATTCTTTATTTATACCTTAAATAAATTTCTACAAAAATAAAAAATTATATGTAAATATATGTTATTCAATTATCAAAAATTGTATAATAAAGAAACCAATGTTATAATTTACATAATAATGGAGAGGGGTATATATAAAAGTTATAATAAAATATAGATATATCAGTTCTAAAATTAATATATATGTGAAAATAATTAATGTTTCTTAGTATTATAGCTAGAATTAATAAATTCACAATGCACAATTGTGGAGATTTCTCAACAAAAGTTGAGAAATTTAAAATTATTTATTTTTGAAGTGATGTAATTACCTATTAATAAAGAACTAGGAATACATTGCTATTAAAAAAATAATTCATAAAGAATTAATTTTAACCTTAATTGTGCATTTTGCATTGTGAATTGTGAATTAAAATGTCATGGAGATATACATTAATTTTTAAGGTAGTTTATCTATACATATGTAATAACTTAAAATATTATCCTAAATATAAATTATTTAAGGGGGAAAATATATGAGTAAAAAAAGTATTTGGTCATTTAAATTTAATACTGCAGCATTAGTTCTTATACCGGCAGCAGTAGGTATTAACTATATTGGTAAAAGTTTTGCAGAGATATTAAAACTTCCACTATGGTTAGATGCCATAGGAACATTACTTGCTAGTATGCTTGCAGGTCCCATAATAGGAGGAATTTGTGGGGTAGTTAACAACGTAATTTATGGACTAACTATGAATCCAATATCTTTTGTTTATGCATTTACTAGTTTAGGAATAGGAATTACAGTAGGAGTTTTAGCTCATAAAGGATGGCTAGATACATTACCAAAAGCAGTATTTACAGGTCTTATAGTTGCATTAGTTTCAACAGTTATATCTACTCCATTGAATATAATTTTTTGGGGAGGACAAACAGGAAATATTTGGGGAGATAGCGTATTTACAGTATTAACAGCAAATAAAAGCCCATTGTTGTTAGCATCTTTTTTAGATGAGTTAGTCGTGGATATTCCAGATAAAATTGCTACAGTGATCGTTGCTTATGGCATATTTAAAAATTTACCTAAAAAACTCACAATTCTTTATAAAAATGATAATAATATAGAGACTTTATAATATAGAAAGAACTTAATTTAAACTTTTTAATTCATAATTTCTTTTAATACAGGATGCACAATTTATAATTAAGTTAATTGGTAAAATATTTAAGAAAAGTTAAAATTGTAAATTGTGCATTGCTCTAAACTGTAAGGAGGCTATATAATGAAGAGTTTAACGCTATATTCAGAACAGAACACCATAATACATAAAATAAATCCAATGAACAAAATTATGTATATAGTAGTGTCAATTCTTATACCAATAATAATTCCTAAAATAACTGTGGGACTCATATATTTAGCTATTAGTATTTTTATATTATTAATTGGCAAAGTTTTTAAAAAAGTTATTCCTCTTTTAGGCTTTAGTTCGATTTTATTATTTTCAATTATTTTAATTCAAGGATTGTTTAAAGCTGATAACCTAACACCCATTTTTTCTGTAGGGAATTTTATCTTTTATAAAGAAGGGTTATTTTATGCATTGAAAATTTGTATAAGAGTTTTGAATATATTATGTAGTTTTTCAATATTAATACTTACTACTAAGCCTTCAGATTTAATTGAAGAATTAGTTAGAAAAGGATTATCTCCTAAAATAGGCTATGTACTAAGTTCTGTACTTCAAATTATTCCTGAAATGAGCTCTACTATGGTAACTATAACTGATGCCCAAAGATCTAGGGGGATGGAGACGGAAGGAAAGCTTCTAACAAGAATAAAAGCTTTTTTTCCCTTAATAGGACCTGTGGTTATGAATTCCTTAGTTGTTACTAGAGAAAGAGCCATGGCTTTAGAAGTAAGAGGATTTAATTCGAAGATAAAGAAAAGTTTCTTAAATGAAAGTCAAAGTTCAAGTTATGATAGTGGAATTAAGTGGTTTTTAATATTATCTATAGTTTTAGCATTAATTTGGAGAGTTAAATTATGAAGAAGATAGTTGTAGATAGCTTAAAATACAGATACCCTTTAAATAAGGAGCTGGCTTTAAAGGATATTTCCTTTAAAGTAGAAAAAGGAGAATTTATAGGTGTAATGGGGGAAAATGGATCAGGGAAATCTACGCTTTGCCAAGCTTTAGTAGGGCTCGTACCTCATTTTTATCGTGGAGCCTATGGTGGGAAGGTAATAATCGATGGAATGGAGATTAAAGAAAACAACATTAGTGATATATCTTTAAAGGTTGGAATTGTATTTCAAAATCCATTTACTCAAATTACTGGCTCTAAGCTTACCCTTTATGAACAAATAGCATTTGGACTTGAAAATATGGGTATTAAAAGAGAAGAAATGGTAGAGAGAATAGACTATGCTCTAAAGCTTTTAGATATATATAAATACAAGGATAGAAATCCTTTTGATTTATCAGGAGGACAAATGCAAAGAATGGCAATTGCCAGTATTATAGCAATGAAGCCTGAAATAATTATACTAGACGAACCTACCTCACAGCTTGATCCGCAAGGCTCAGAAGAAGTGTTTAGAGCAGTTCAAAATTTAAGTAAAGAAGGTATGACTGTAATAATGGTAGAACATAAGATAGAGAAAATAGCTAAATATTCTGATAAGATATTACTTCTTCATGATGGGAAAATTATAGATTTTGATGTACCAGAAAAAATATTTTCAAGAGATGATTTATTAGATTATGGAGTAAATTATCCATCCTTTACTAAAATTTGTAGAGAGTTAAATATTAAAAGTAGTAAAACAGGGCTATATCCAATAACTTTAGAAGAAGCTTATGATTTGGTGGTGAAGAGTAATGAAAAAAATTATAGTTAATAATTTAAACTTTTCCTATAAAAAAGATGAGGAAATTTTAAAAAATATTAATTTAGATTTTGATTCAACTTCTACTGCTATAGTGGGACAAAATGGGGCAGGAAAAACAACTTTTGTAAAACTCTTGAAGGGATTATTAAAACCTTGTAGTGGAGATATATTTATTCATAATATGAATACTAAAGAAATTACAGTGGCGGAGTTATCAAAGCATATAGGATTAGTTTTTCAAAATCCTAATGATCAAATTTTTAAGAATAAAATAATAGATGAAGTTATGTTTGGTCCTTTAAATATAGGATTACCTAAAGATAAGGCTATGGAGAATTCTATAAGTGCATTAGAAATGGTAGGACTAGAAAATAGATTAAGTGATAATCCCTATGACTTGGGATTATCTGATAGAAAATTAATATCCATTGCTTCTATTATAGCAATGAACACCGATATTATAATTTTGGATGAGCCTACTATTGCTCAAGATTATAAAGGAAGAGAAAAGATAAAGCAGATTATAGAGAAGTTAAAAGAACAAAGAAAATTAGTAATAACGATAATTCATGATATGGACTTTGTTGCAGAATGCTTTGAAAGAACTATAGTTTTTAACAAAGGACAAGTACTTTTAGATGGAAGTACTAGAGAGGTATTTTCAAAAGAAGAGATAATAAATAAGGCTTATTTAGAAACACCTCACATAACTCAACTTTGCAAGAAACTAGGATATAACCATACTTTTTTAACAGTGGAGGAGTTTATTGAAACATATAAAAACAAATTATTAAGAAGTTAATGTATAGCTACGCACTTAGATATTATAATCCGCAACTTAGAGTAATGCACAATTCAAAATTCAAAATGAGGTGGAAATTAGTTTTGACCAAACTAATTTCTTAAATTGTTTCTTTACTAGCAATACAATTGCTAGTTTTTTTATAAAAAGTTACTACGTAACTTCAAATATTTAATTTCAATAAAAAAATCCTGAGTAATCAGGATTTTTTTATTCATATGCTATTTTCATAAGATACTCTGTAATGTTACTACTTTTATCTTCATCAGCAAGAATTACAAGATAATCTCCACCTAAAATATAAGTATCTCCTTTAGGAATAATTTCAACTCCGCTTCTTTGTATTCCAACTAAAAGACAATTTTCTGGCCATTGAATATCTTTAATTTTTTTCTTGTCTAAGTAGGAACATATAGAAACAGGAATTTCTAGTATTGTTTTCTTTACTTCATTTATTGCAAAATTATTATTTTTTTCTTTACTTAATAATCTGTGTAAAAGAGTTTCATAAATAGGTTTTGAACCTAAAAAGTCTGCAACTAAATACCCTATTATAGATACTATAGATAAGGATAATAAGTGGCTTAAAGATCCGGTCATTTCAGTAATTAATACTGCACCAGTGATAGGGGCGCGGACTATTGCAGTTAAGTATCCTGCCATAGCTAATATCATAAAATTATGTATGTAATCAGGAGAAATCAACCCTAAGTTTACTAAAATATTTCCATATATACATCCTATAATTGCACCTATTACTAAGAGTGGAAGGAATATTCCACCTGGTGCACCGGAACCAAAACTTATCATAGTAAATAAAAATTTAACTATTAGAAGTATGAATAAAATTTTTAATGTAGGATTTTTTTCAATTATAGACATTACAAGGCTATGACCTCCACCTAATACTTGAGGAAGTATTAACCCTAATATTCCAGCTATCACAAAAGGAATTATAATTCTAAATTGAGGCGGTAGCCATTTCTGACTATTATATAAATTTAAGGCTTTTACAAGAAGTGAGTTAAATATTACTCCTCCTATACCAATAATTACACCTAGGATAATTAAATAACCATAACTATTTAAAGGTAATGAAGATAAATTGTCAAATTTAAAGGCAGTGTTAAAGCCAAAAAATAGTTTAGAAGTAAAATCTGCAGTTATAGCTGCTGTCATTGTACTTAATAGTATTAAGGGAGAGAAGCTTTTGTGTACTTCTTCTAAAGAAAATATAACGCCTGCTAAAGGAGCGTTAAAAGCAGCAGCAAGTCCAGCACTAGCACCACTAGTGATTAGATATCTTTCTTCATTGTGATCAGAATTTAATACTTTTGAAACACCTTGACCTATAGCAGCTCCTATCTGTATAGATGGACCTTCTCTACCTAAGGAAAGCCCTCCTAAAATAGAAAGTGCACCTCCTACAAATTTTGATATAGCAACTTTTAACCAATTCATTTTTAATGGCCCGAGAACTGTACCTTCAACTTGGGGGATACCACTACCACTAATCATAGGCTCTTTTTTTACTATAAAACCTACTATTAATGCTAGAGCTATAAGAAGAATAAACCAGAGTGGAATAAACCAATAATTTGTTCTTTGAAACTTATAGATATTTTGGCTTAAATGTTCCATTTTTTCTAAAGTAAATCTGTAAAGTACTGCAATAAGTCCAGAAAAAGCTCCTACTAAAATTGATTTTATAATAAGCTTTTGTTTAAAATTTTGCCAATGAGATAAAGCTTTAAGGGTATTGCTATCTTTACTCAAAATATCACCTTCTTCAATTTTTTAAAATTAAGCCCATAACTATTATAAGAATTAAGAGGATAATTTTCAAATTAAAGTTATATAATGAGAAAATTAAAAGGTATAAATATTATATTTATACCAGATAAGATTATATATTAATTATAATTTTTCAGTTAAATGTTTCCAATATCTGATAGGCATATGCTGACGTTGAAGTTTTAAATTTTCACGACTACTGATGGATGTAGAGTTAAAATAATTTTTCCATAGAGCTTCATATTCTCCCTCATCTTTTGCATTTAGAAATATTTTTCCATCTTCTTTTGTCAACACATCTATACTCCAAGTATTATTTTTATTTATAATAGCTGAATTTCTTTTAAGATCATGAATTATAAAATTTTCATTAGAAAATCTTGAAGAAAAGTGAGGAGCAATTAATGTTAAAATATTGTGATCAGGTTCAATAGCTGAGTAATAATGGTTATCTCCTATTTTTTTAAACCTTACAAAACCTAACATGCTATGACTTTCACCATTAACTCTTCTTACAATCTTAACGACTTCCATTACAATTTCATTATGAAGATGAAGTTCAATTTCATTTCCTAATTTAAAAGCTAATCTAATATATTTATAAAGTAAGGTGTGAGTATTAGAATAGCTACTTAAAAAGCAATAAATTATGTTTTTTATTACTTCATAAGAAAATTTTTCATTCATGGACTTATAAACCTTATTAGCTTTTTCATAGTTAGTATATATATTTATAAATTCATCTATTAAATTTGGCTCATAGTTTGCTTTAGTAATAATTGAATTAGGCTTTTTATTATTATAATAACTTTCATAAATGGAAGTTAAATACCCTTCAAAACTTCCATCAAAGATATAAACAATCATAGAACACCTCTTATATTCAATTGAGAATTGAAAATGGATAATTGACAATTATGGTGGAAATTAGTTTTAATCAAACTAATTTCTTTAATAGATTTTTTGACTAGCAGCATAATTGCTAGCTTTTCACCCCTGGGGAACAGTAGTGAAGCCCTTTAGGGTTCCCCTGGGGTGCAGTATAGTTCGGAACAAGTTTAGTGATTTTACGCCAATATTGTGGAGAAATGCAACATCATTAAAATATTGCTTAATGTTGCAGATACAGTTATATGCCATACTGCACCCCAGAGGTGGAAGTTAATGCTGAGAAATATCCATAATTGTCCATTGTCAATAGTCAATTCTCAATTGTCTTAAATCTCTCCAATGATGGCTTTAACTTTATCTTCTTTTTTATATATGGTAGGAACAGTAGAGAAGAAAGAAAGTTGTTCGTAATTAGAATTTATTGTCTTAAGTTTTTCTTCTTTTATTAATAATCTGTTTTCTATTTTGTCTCTATCAAATCCTACATCACCATAGTACTTTCCTCTACAGGTTATAAAATATTGAGCTCTCTTTAATACTACACCTAATTTTTTTATATCATCGAAACTTAAAAAGGACACTTTTCTAGTTAATACAATTCTTTTTGCAGATCTCACTCCTATACCTGGGATTCTAAGTAATAATTCATACGGTGCAGTATTAATTTCCACAGGAAATTTATCTATGTTATTAAGAGCATAAGTAATTTTAGGATCTAGTTTTTCATGAAAATTAGGATAAGTTTCATTTAAAAGCTCGGAGGCTTTAAATCCATAGAATCTTAAAAGCCAGTCAGCTTGATATAATCTATTTTCTCTAAGTAGTGGAGGATTTTTTATATCTGGTAGCTTAGGACTATTATTAACAGGTACATAAGCAGAATAATATACTCTTTTTAAAGAGTACTTGTTATAAAGCCCTTCACATAATTTTAATATATCAAAATCACTTTCTTTGGTTGCCCCTACAATAAGTTGTGTACTTTGACCTCCAGGAACAAAGGAGGGGGCAGATTTAAAGCGTTTTTTATTATCTACTGAATGAATTATTTGATTTTTTATAAAATCCATAGGTTTTAGTATATTTTCTTTAGATTTCTGAGGTGCCAATAATTTTAGTCCTTGAGAGGAGGGAAGTTCAATGTTAATACTCATTCTATCTACATATTTCCCAGCTTCTTCAATTAAAGCATCATCAGCACCAGGAATAGCTTTAACGTGAATATATCCATTAAACTTATGTTCTAGTCTTAAAGTTTTAACAACTTTTAATAATAGTTCCATAGTATAATTAGCATTTTGTATTATTGCAGAACTTAAAAATAACCCTTCTATATAATTTCTTTTATAAAAATTTATAGTTAAATCAATGACCTCCTGAGGAGTAAAAAAGGCTCTAGGAACATCGTTGCTTATTCTATTCACACAATAAACGCAATCATAAATGCAATAGTTAGTTAGGAGTATTTTTAGAAGAGAAATACATCTACCATCTGATGCAAAGCTATGACATATACCACTAACGCTAGCGTTACCTATACCATCTTTAGTATTTTTTCTATTGCTTCCACTGGAAGAACAGGAGACATCATATTTTGCAGCATCTGATAATATTTTAAGTTTATCCATTATATTCATAATAATATTTCCCCTTAATTAATTAAGATAACATATCGTAAATTGGCAAAGTTGTTTTAATATTTTCACATGTTTATTGACTTTTAAAGCGTATATATTTATATTTAAATCAATTATAGCACATATGTTCGCATGGCTGTAGGGGGTAAGTATATAAAATTATTATAGATATTATAGCTATTAATCTAAAAATAGAGGAAGATACCTCAATTCATAAGTTAAAATAATGCACAATTCAAAATTCACAATGCGGTGGAAATTAGTCTTGATCAAACTAATTTCTTTAATGAATTTTTTATTAGCAATACAATTGCTAGTTTTTATAAGAAGTTATTTCGTAACTTCAAAAATAAATTAATTCTAAATTTCTCAGCCTATGCTGAGAAATGTCCACAATTGTGAATTTTGCATTGTGAATTGAACAGTCCTAATTATAATAAAAATATCATTTATTATAATAGACACATTAATTTGTTAAATAGTTATTTTAAAATATGTCTAATGTTGCAAATATAAAATTAGGTTATAATATTTAGATAGGAATAAAACATAACGAGGTGTTAAGGTTTTGAGTATTAATGCACAAAGTATAAAACAATTGACAGATTTAGCTACATTTAATAGAGGGTTAAGTTGCTATAGACAAGGAAGAGTTTTTAATTTTGATATTAAAAATGGATATAATAGTATGTTGGATGAAGAAATACAATATATAAAAGCTAATGTAGAGTCTAGTTCTTATTATAATAGTTATGTTGTAGAAATAGCTTTAAGAGAAAATTTTAAAAGGCTTTCCTGTAATTGTACTTGTCTTGCTTTTAATGATTATGGTCATCAAAAAGCTTGTAAACACGTTGTAGCTGTATTATTAAACTATTCCCAAATGGCTATAGAGTTAAAAGAAAAAAACTCAAGAGAAAATTTTATTGAAAATTTAATAGAAAACTATAAAAATAATTTTGGAGATAATAAAAACTCAAAGCAAGAGCTTTCTATGGATATTATATATTATCCTATAGATAAATATGAAAAATATAGTTCTATAGAGCTTAAATTAGGAGTAAATAAAAAATATGTGATTAAGAATATGAAATCTTTTTTAGAGGCTATAGATAAAAAGCAATGTTTAGAGTATGGAAAAGGGTTTACATTAAATCTTGATGAACAATATTTTAATGATAATGATATGAAACTTATTAATTTGTTACTTGAGATTCATGAGTTAAATAACATTATTGAAGCTAATAGTTATTCTTCAGTTAATTTTAAAATGTTAAAAGGCAAAAAAGCTTATTTAACAGATATGCATGTTAAAAGGTTTTTTACAATATTTAAAGGTAAAACAATAAATACAATTAATGAATTTGGAACTATTAAGAATATAAAAGTAGAAGATGAGATGTTCCCTTTAAATTTTAATATTGAAAGCAAGGATAATAAAATTTATTTATCACACAATAATAAATTTAATGTATTAACTAAAGATGGAGGTATATTCTACTATAAGGATAGTATATACATACTCACAGAAGAACAAATAAAACTTTGTAAACCTATCTTTGATGAGATGAGAAAACGTAGAGAGAATCAATTAATTTTTTCTATGAAGCAAGGAGAAAATATAGCAAATTATATAATACCAGCATTAAAAAATAGTGGAGCTAGAGTAAAAATAGATAAAAATATACAGGACAATTTTTATGAAGAAAATCTAAATACTAAAATTTATTTAGATAAAGTTGATGAAAATATAAGTGCTAAAGTTTCTTTTGATTATGGGGATGTAAGTATAAATCCCATTAAGAGTGATTTAGATAAAATTTCAGATAGAATACTGATAAGAGATTTAAAAGAGGAGACAAAAATTATAAACAATATAAATAATTGTGGATTTGTAGAAGATAAAGAGACTTTTATCTTAAAAGATCAAGACAAAATCATTGACTTTATTTTAGATAAAGTTTATGAACTTCAAAATTTTGGAGAAGTTTATTATTCCGACAGCTTTAAAAATATGAAAATATACACGTCATCAAATTACAAAGCTGCTATAAGATTAAATAATGATGATCTTTTAGAGTTTAGCTTTAATATAGATGGTGTTAATAAAAGCGAACTTAAAGATATATTTAAATCTTTAAAAGAAAAGAAAAAATATCACAAACTTAAAAATGGTGATTTTGTATCTTTAGAGGAAAAAGAATTAAAAAATGTAGCTAGTATAATTGATTATTTAGATATAAAAGATTCACAACTTAATAAGGAGAATATAATATTATCTAAATATAATGCACTTTATTTAGATGAAAATATAAAACAGAGCAAAATAGAATTTATAGAAAGAAATAAAGATTTTAGAGAACTTATTAACAATATAAAGGACATAAAAGAGTTAGATTATGAACTTCCATATAACTTACATAATATCATGAGACCTTATCAAGTTTTTGGATTTAAGTGGCTAAAGACTCTTGCAACTTATGGTTTTGGAGGAATACTAGCAGATGAAATGGGACTTGGAAAAACTCTTCAGACCATTGCTTTTTTAGCTTCAGAAAAGAACGGAATTCCATCTTTAGTAATTGCACCTTCATCATTAGTATATAATTGGAAAAGTGAATTTGAAAAATTTGCACCAGAGGTTAAAGTAACGGTTGTATCAGGAAATAAGTCTACAAGAGAAGAACTTATTAAGGATTTAAATGAAAATGATGTAGTAATAACTTCTTATCCATTAATTAGAAGAGATATAGAAGAATATAAAAATTTTAAGTTTAATTATTGTATATTGGATGAGGCTCAACAAATAAAAAATCCATCATCTATAAATGCTTCTTCTGTAAAAGAGATAAGAGCAAAGGGGTATTTTGCTCTTAGTGGTACACCAATAGAAAACTCATTAACGGAACTATGGTCAATTTTTGACTTTATTATGCCGGGATATTTATTATCCAATTCAAAATTTACACAAAAATATGAGCTGCCAATAGTAAAATATAATGATAGTAATTCTTTGGAATCCTTAAATAAGCGCATTAAGCCTTTTATTTTAAAGAGATTTAAAAAGGATGTTATTAAAGAATTACCACCAAAAATTGAACATAGATTAGTAGTTGAAATGACAGAAGAACAAAAAAAGATATATGGAGCTTATTTAGCTCAATTTAAAGATGAAATGGAAGAAGAAATTAATAATAATGGCTTTAATAAAAGTAAGATAAAGATATTTTCACTATTGACTAGATTAAGACAAATATGTTGTGATCCCTCTGTATTTATAGAAAATTATAAGGGAAGTAGCGGAAAAATTGAGGCATTGGAAAGTTTAGTTGAGGAAGGAATAAACGGGAATCATAGAATACTAATATTTTCTCAATTTACCTCTGTACTTAAAAATATAGCTAAAAGACTAAGTAAAAATAAAATAAACTATATGTATTTAGATGGTAGTACTAAAATAGAAGACAGACTTAAAATGGTAAATGAATTTAATGAAGGAACTACTCAAGTATTTTTAATTTCCATAAAAGCAGGAGGAACAGGGCTTAACTTAACTTCAGCAGATTTAGTTATACATTTTGATCCATGGTGGAATCCTGCAGTAGAAGATCAAGCAACAGATAGAGCTCATAGAATAGGGCAAAAGAATACAGTAGAGGTTATAAAGCTTATTGCTAAGGAGACTATAGAAGAAAAAATATTTCACCTTCAAGAAAAGAAAAAAGAAATGATTGATAATGTAATATCAGATGAATTTAAAGATGAAAATATAATAAATAAAATGAGTAAAGAAGAGATAGAAGATTTATTTTCTATTAATTAGAATAAGAGACTGATAATAAATATATATAAATAAAATTAAGAGTGTGATTAAGTTTCACACTCTTAATTTTATTTATATATATTTATGAGTAAAATTTAAGAGTTTTATCAAAAATTAGTACAATTATTACATTTAAAGGTCAAAATAGGCAACGACTCTATTATTTGCATGAGAAAAATATTATATTAAGATTGGAAAATCATACAAAATAACAATTATATACAATAACGTTTAATAATTTACTTTTATTATATATATAATTTAAAGTTATATGGTGATTAAAAGAGAAGGAGACTTTCAAGAATGATTAAGCGGTTAAAATTTATTTTAAAATTAAACATGGAAAATAAAAAGAATTATTTAATAGCACTTATATTCATACTATTTATAGGGTATCAAATGTATGCTTTTAATGGCGAAGAAATAGGAGTCTTTAGAACAGGGTATGACTTTTTTATATATGTATTAAGCGATTATTTTAGTATAACCTTTGTTTTTACAGCTGGATATATATTTTATATTTTTAACTTAAGAAAAAGTGAACGATTAAAAAGATGTTTAATTTTAAAATATAGCAATAGATTAAGTTATTATAAAAATTTTATAATAATTATCTTTGTATCAAGCCTTATATTTATAGGAGCTATAGTAATGATTTGTACTATTTTTTCGGTTATGAAATTGCCATTTAACAATGAGTGGAGTGAGTTTTTTAAGAATTATTTCAATGTTTATAATGATAATAATTTATTAACCATGATGAAAAAGATTTTACCTAGTACAGCAATATTATTAAATATATTATTTTTATTTTTATACTTTAACCTTATAGGAATGATAATTTTTGTGGTTAGTACATTATTTAATCAAGGTTTTATAACTACTATATTAGCATATAGTCCAAGTGTTTTAAGCCAAGCAGTTGAAATAAAAGGACTAGTTAAATATAACAGTTATGCTGTACATTATAATACAGCAATTACATGGCATAACTTTGCAACAGTAGATGAAAAACCTACCATAATGTTTTCCTTAGTTTACTGGATAATTTTAAATTTGATTTTTATATTAATAGGCATATATATTTTTAAAACTAAGGAAATAAAATCTGAAGAAAGAGAGATAAATATACTTTAAAGCATAATTAATTTAAAGTATGTTTAAAAAACATTATTAAGCTAGCAAGATAAAATAACATAAATTAATCTTTAATCCCCATAAAAGCCAGGTTGAACAGCAATCGTGTTCAACTTGGTTTTTTACATATTTTAATGTATTTTGATTAATTATTGCTGAAGTAGTATTATATAAATATACCGCAATTAAAAATTCAGAATGCACAATGGACAATTCAATTCACAATTCACAATGCAAAATTCACAATTATGGATATTTCTCAGCAGAAGCTGAGAAATTTAAAATCGATTCCCTTTAAAGTTACGAAGTAGCTTCTTATAAAGAAGCTAGAAGATGTAGTTTTTTCATAAATTGTCAATTGTCCATCGTCAATTCTCCATTAATAATAGTTGTTTAGGAGGGAATTTATGAAAATTAAAGTCTTAGGATCAGGAGGATGTGTTGCACTTCCACTGCCTACTTGTCAATGTGAAGTTTGTAATGAAGCTAGAAATAAAGGGGTACCCTTTTCAAGAAGCGGGTGTTCAATATTTATTGAAGATATAAAAACTATTATAGACACTCCAGAGGATAGTGTTTATCAAATTAATAGAGAAAATATAAGTGAGGTTAAAAATATATTATATAGTCACTGGGATCCGGATCACACATTAGGTATGAGAGTTATAGAACATTTAAAGTTAAGATGGCTTGAATTTTTAGTTGATAATAAATCTGCTGATAATAAAATATCTCTTTATGGACTTTATGACGTTATTGAAGATTTAAAACAAATAAGAAATAAATATGGCTCTTATCTAGGGTATTATAAAAGTACAGGATTGATTGAAATTAAGAGTTTAAATGAACATGAATCTATAACTATAGATAATATAAAAATAAGTTTTATCCCAGTAAAAACTCCTGATACATCTACAATATTTGTTTTTGAAGAAGAAGAAAGAAAACTTATATATGCTCCTTGTGACATAAAACCTTTTCCAAAAGATGAAGAAACCTTTTATAACGCTGAATGTATGATTTTAGGGAATGTTATACCGGATGAACCACTAAAGGGTGGATATTTTATACCAAAAGATAATATATTAAAACAAACTCTTTTTACTATGGAGGAAGTTATAGAAATTAAGAATAAGTACAATATAAAAGAAGTAATAATAACTCATATTGAGGAGGATTGGGGAAAATCTTATAGTGATTATATTAAATTAGAAGAAAAGTATAGAGAACAGAATATAAAATTTGCCTATGATGGTATGGAAATCAATTTGTGAGGAGATGCTAAATGAGGTTAGAATATACAAATTTTAGAGAAAATTTACCAGTAGAAGTTGAGCTAGTAAATATCAAAGAATATCCTATACATTGGCATAAACACCTTGAGATACTTTTTGTATTGAAAGGAACTATTAATGTAACTATTGAATCAGAAACCTATGAAGTGGAAGAAAGAGAAATTGAAATTATAAATACAGAAGAAGCTCATAGGATTTATAGTGATGATGAAGAAAATAAAGTATTAATGTTTCATATAGACTTAAAATTTTTTGAACAATTTTATGAAGATATAAAAAACATGTTCTTTTATGTTAATTCATCTGATGTAGGAGTTCAAAATGAAGAAAAATATGAAGTGATACGAAATTATTTATCTATAGTGCTTTGTGAAGTAGTACAAAAGCAGGATGATTATGATGAAATGATAGAAGAAACATTAATTGAACTTTTATATCATCTTATAAATAATTTCCACTATTTAATGTATGAAAAAGAAGAGCTTAAGGATAATGAAGAACAACTTGAAAGATATCACAGAATAGTTAAATACATCTATCATAATTATAATAATAAGATAAGTCTTCAAGATATTGCAAAGAAGGAATTTTTAAGCACACATTATCTTTCACATGAAATTAAAAATACTATGGGATTGAGTTTTAAAGAGTTTGTTAACTTGACTAGAGTTGAGGAATCTATAAAGCTTTTATTAGATACAGATATGACAATTTCCGATATATCTGAAGAAGTAGGATTTTCTCATAGTAGATATTATAATAAGCATTTTAAAAAACATTATAAACTCACCCCAAAACAGTACAGAAAGAAATATAAAGTAGATGAGAAGGATCTTGAAAAAATAAAAAAAATAGATTATTTAGATATAAAAGAAGCTATAGATTATGTATCTGAATATCTAGATGATTACGAAAGATTCAATTATGAAGAAAAAATAATAAGACTTCAAATAGATGCAGCTGAATCAAAGGGAAATTTTAATCATGATTATAAAGAAGTGATTTATCTAGGGTATGGTTATGATCTTTTAAAAGAAAATCATAGAAAATATATAAAAAATATTCAAGATAATATAGGATTTGAATATGGGAAAATTACAAAACTATTTTCAAAGCACTTAGGAATATTTGAAAACAGTGAGTTTATAAATTTTATGTATATAAAGCAAATAGTAGACTTTCTTTTAAGTATGCAGCTGAGACCTTTTATTGTAATTGAAAATAAAAACTTTGAAGATGATAATTTAATATATATATTAAAATATTTTATAAAATTTTTTACAGAAGAGTATGGAACTTATGAATTTAAAAAGTGGAAGTTTCAGCTTCACAAATCTATAGAAGGTGAGCTAAAGGAACAAATTATTGAACTATTTACAGAACAATATAGCCTCCAACTTATAGATGAGTCTTATGTAGAAAGCAAAACTGTAAATCCCATATATGATACCTCTTATATGCTTCCATATATAATAAACAAGGCAACTTTAGAGACAGAATCCAAAGATTTTATAAAAGCGGTAGATGTAATACAAAAGGATATAAATATAGACAATCAGCTTTTTATAGGTGATAGTGGAATTATAAATAGCTTTGGAATTAAAAAACCATCTTATTTTGCCTACTATCTTTTAAGTCAATTAGGTGATACTTTAGTATGTAAAGGTGAGGGATATATTGTAACTTCTAAGGGAGATGATTTACAAATTCTTTTATACACTCATAGTGAAGATTTAGAGAATCTTATTGAACTTGAAGAACTTAGGAAAAAAAGAGGTAGTAAAAACGTTAAAGAGAAGAAATATTTTTTAAATATAACAAATCTTTATCATGATTATAGAGTTATCATGTATGAAATTAGTGAAAAGAAGGGGTCAGCCTTTAACTATTGGTTAAATTTAGGAAAACCACAATTTATTGAAGAAGATGAAATTGAGATTTTAAGTAAGGCAGCCTTTCCAAGTATAAAATTTAAATATGCTAGAAAAAGTACAGTATTTCACTTAGCTCCTAATATAGATGGCTATGGTGCAACACTAATTTTACTCAAAAAAGTACAAAAGCACCCTTTTTAGGGTGCTTTTATACTTTTTTGAGGAATAAAGTTTAACGCAAAGTCCTTAAAAATGTACTTTTTATAGAGCAAATAGGTGAGTGCATATATTTTTTTGTACCATTATAATAGTAGTATAGGAAGTAGAGTCGTTTTTTAGAAGTGAATTAGTACAAAAAGCATTGATGAAAGAGAGTGATAATTTAAGAAATGAAAAATAAAGAAATAAAATTAACATTTAATACGAGGTGTATAACATGGGATTGGACAATAGAATTTTTTCTGACGGAAAGGTAGGTCGGTTATTACTTAAGTTTGCATTGCCTACGGTAATATCGATGTTCGTTGCAGAACTTTATAATATGGTAGATACTTTTTATGTAGGCAGATATGTAGGGGCTAATGCTATAGGTGCGTTAACAATAGCATTCCCAATTCAAAGACTACTTTCATCAATAGCATTACTAATTGCAGTTGGAGCTTCTACTGCGGTAGCGAGATTTTTAGGAGAAGAAAATTACGATGATTTAAAGAAAACTATAAATAATGCCTTTATATTAACTTTAATATCTCTTACGGTAATACCACTTATAATTTTTACATTTAAATCATCTATTATAACAAAGTTAGGTGCAAGTAATACTATTTTTCCATATGCAAATCAATATATAAGTATCATATTATTTGGTGGAATATTTCAAGCATTTACATTTGTACCTTGCTATATAATGACGGCTCTGGGAAATAATAAGATAACAATGATTGCAACATCAATAGGAGCTATATGTAACGTAATTATAGACTATGTATTAGTTGTAATATTCCCAATGGGTGTTATGGGAGCTGCAATAGCAACAGTAACATCACAAATAATATCATTTATATTTGTAGCTTATAAATTTTCGAGAGTTAAAAGTGCATTAAGATTAAAATTAAGTTTTAGCTTAAACAATGCTATAAGTAAATCTATAATGGCAATA
This sequence comes from Clostridium argentinense CDC 2741, assembly GCF_000816675.1. Classification (GTDB taxonomy): domain Bacteria; phylum Bacillota; class Clostridia; order Clostridiales; family Clostridiaceae; genus Clostridium_J; species Clostridium_J argentinense. Next base: position 855,302 of record NZ_AYSO01000020.1, read on the forward strand.
GGATTTTCAACCTTTATGATTGAGATATCGGATGCAGTGGTTGCTGTATTATTAAATAACATACTGGCATCAGAAGGTGGAGATGCAGCAGTTATAATTGTAGGAGTTGTAACAAGAATTTCAATGTTCTTATATATAACAGTAATAGGAATAAGTTCTGCTATGCAGCCAATTGCAGCATATAATTATGGAGCTAAGAATTATAAGAGATTAAAAGAAATAGTTAAAAAAGCTATTATTGGAGTGGTGGTAACTTCTATAATACTTTGGGTAGGAATGTTGATATTTGCAGAACCTATAATAGGAAGTTTCTTAAAAGAAAAAGACTTATTACCACAGGCTGTTAAGGCATTTAGAATATGCATATCAGTATTCCCTACAATAGGACTTTACTATGTATCAATATACTTTTATCAATCAATTGAAGAAGCAAAAACAAGTTTTATACTTTCAATATATAGACAGTTAATATTATTCATACCTATAGTAATACTTCTAGTAAAATCATTAGGAGTAACAGGAGCGTGGATTACTTATCCAATAACTGATATAATTTCAGCGGTAACTGGATTTTATTATATTAGAAAAGCAATAGCTTTAGTAGATGAAGAAAGAGAAGCTCATATAAAATCTAAAGAGATAGAATCTCTAAATTTCTATTAATAATTTAATATTACAAATTAAGGTGTCTTAAAAAAACTAGTCAATGTTTTGGTTATTTTATTTCAGATGCCTAAAATGTGCAATCTATAGTTAGAGTATGTATTTTAATTCTTCCTTTGCAATGTTTGTTTAATATTTAGTAATTTAGCACCTACTAAATATTAATTTAAAATATACTACTGACTATAGTTGCACTTTTTTTATGTACAGACAAATATTATGTAATTGAAAATTGAGAATTGACAATGGAGAATTATTGATATTTCTCTTTTATAAGAGAAGTTTTTAATTGATTTCTTTTTTGAAGTGACGTAGTCACTTCTTATAAAAACTATTAAAGAAATTAATTTCAACCACAATCGTCAATTTCAATTGATAAAGTTCCATAAAAGTGAAAAAATAGCAATTATATTTCTAATAAGAATTTATCTAAAGGAATTAATTTACAAAGTATAGAATTAAATTAAAGAGTATTTTCTAATTAAATCAAAGGAGTTATATAAAAAATATGGACAGTGTTTTAAAATATATAGGAATGAGAAATATTAAAACAGCACTAGCAGTAACTTTTAGTGTGGCTGTTTCAGAGCTTTTACACTTAGAATATCCATTTTTTACAGCTATTGCTGCTGTTCTTGCAATGCAAGGATCTTTTATCAGAGGTTATGAAGTAGGGCGAGATAGATTATTAGGAACAATAGTAGGTGCAGTAATTGGAATTATTGGTGCCTTAATTGCACCAGGTAACTTAGCTATGATTTTTATAGGTATAGTAACAGTAATATTCTTACTAAACGTACTAAAATGGCAGAATTCTTCTTATGTAGGATGTTTAATGTTTTGTGCTATAATGTTAAATCTAAATGGAGATAGTCCGTACATATATGCATTTTATAGAACGCTAGATACTTTTATTGGAATAATAATAGCTTCTTTAGTGAACTATTTTATATGCCCTCCTAAGCATATAGAATTGATAAAGAAACAGTGTGTAGAACTTATAGATGAGGCTATTAATATAGTAAGTGAAGATACATATGATGATGGGGAAATAGAAGTAATTTCTATTGAAAATAAAATAAAGACTTTAGAAAAATATTTAGAGCTTTATTTATCAGAACATGAACTTTTAAAAAAAGAAAAGAAAAATGTTAAACATATTGAAAGTGTTTTAGAACATAGCAAAAACATACTTTACAATATTAAAATATTAATGAGTTTATCTGAGGATAATTCCACTGTTAAAATATCAACTGAAGATAAGAAAAGTTATATATCAGAAAATATTGGTGTTAACTTAAATGAAGTTGTCTATAAGCATCATATAAATAACATTATAGAAAACAGGAACAATTTAGCTTCTTTAAAAGTGGAATTTGAATAAGATATACAAATTGAGCATAGTAAAAATAATAATAGTTTAATGTAAAAACCAGCAGATATCCTGCTGGTTTAAAGCTACATATAGGTAAATAATATCATATATATAGGTATAAATATTAAACTAAAGGCAGTAGAGAGCGTAGAGATAGCTGTAGCATACTTGTAATTTCCATTATAATTTTTGGAAACAATACCTACTTGAGTCATCACAGGAAGGGCAGCTTCAATTATAAATACCTTCTTTATAAGTAAAGGCAAGTCCACAAATTGAAGAAGAGAAATCATTATTAAAGGTGATATAATAAATCTCCCAATTAATATCACAATGCTACTTAGATCCAACTTCAAATCCTTTAATTTAAGCTCACTAAGAGTAATACCCATAAATAAAGTAGAAAGTGGTGTGGTTAGATTTCCCATATATTTGCAACTATCTAATACAGCCTTAGGAAGCTTTATGTTTAATAGTACACAAAACATAGAAAATATGAAAGCAACAAGTGGTGGAGAAAATATATTTTTCAAATTATCTTTGTTTATAAAAGAATTTGTTAGAAAACCTCCATCTTTTTTAATGCCATAAACCCCTATGGTCCAAAATGTTAAAGTATTTATTATATAGTATAAAAGTACATAGGTTATTACATTTTCACCAAACAATGATGTACATATAGGTACTCCTAAAAATATAGTATTAGAAAGAGAAAACATAACACTAAAAGTACCGCGTTTGTTTTTATCAATTTTTAAAAGTTTAATAAATATAAAGCTTAATAGATAGTTTATAAGCATTGTTGCCAAAGGTACTAATAGACCTATAAGTGATTGAGAAAGTGTTTCTTTTGTAAAGTTAGTTACTACATTAGAAATCATAAAAGCTGGTAGAGATATCTTTATTACTAATTTAGAGAATAAGTTTGACACTTCATTATTAAACCATTGCTTTTTAGTAAGGTAAAATCCCAATCCCATCATTATAAAAATGGTAAAAACGCTTTGAAGCGCATCAAAAATGACCATTAAAAACCCTTCTTTCTATAATGCATGTTAAAAAATAACTAGTCAGTGTATGAAATAAAATACCACATGTAATTTAGTTAATCATTTTCTTTTCTAAGCCTAAGTGTGAATTTTAGTCATCTTTTAATTATAATGGAAAAGGCAGAATTATGAAACAATTTCATTGTAAGAATATGCTAAAGGAATAAATTCCATTTTTCATAATATTATGCTGAATTATTGAAGATAGTGCTATAATTGGAATATGTTACAGGGAGTATACTAGAAAAGCTTGTGGCTACTTAATAGAAAAAAATAAATATATTTTGTCTAGGAGAGAACAGTATTCTCCAGAGAATTTAAACGCAATTTCATTATCATATATTGGACTAACAGTTTATATTTCAACAAATAATATTTTGGAATATTATCTTCATAGGATAATTAAGCAAATGGTAAGGAGAAGGGGAAAATATGTATTTAGAGAACTTAAAAGAAATATTAAAATTAATAGAAAATATATCTCCTCAGACAAAAGATTATGTAAGTAAAGCATTTGATAATAAAAGAGTTGAGGTAGTTCACTTTGTATTAACAGAAGAAAATAAAGGTGTATTTCTAATAGTTGATAATGATGATTGTTGTATCTTTTATGCTTTTTTTCTTAATGAATCTAATATAGAGCAGGTTTTGAAAATAATAGAAGATAAAACTAATGAATATATTTCAAAAATAAATTCAAAGGAAATCTGTTTTAATGTATATGGGGAAAACTCAAAAGTAATCAACCTGGTAAGAATATTAGGGTTTAATGTAGATATAGAGGGATTTCATCTTGAATATGTTGGTAAAGATGCACCTATGATAAATGATTGCAAAATGATTAATAAAGGATTTAACAGTAGTATGTTAAAAGAATTTATCGATTTATTTGATAGTTCATATTATCAGTTGAATAAAGATAATGGTTGGGAAATAGATAGTCATGCTATATATGCAGAAGAATTTCATAATAAACTTAATCAATTAGATAAATTGAATCAAGTATGTTCATTTTGGTTGGATAATGAACTAGTAGGTGCATATATATTTAAGCAGAATTATATAACAGATATTGTTGTTAGGCCAAGTTTTCAAAACAAAGGATATGGAAGTTGTATGTTAGCACATTGCATTAGAAATATGATGACAAATAAATTTGTTAAAAATATAAGACTTCGAGTTGCAAAATCAAATGTTAGTGCTAAAAGGGTATATGAAAGAAATAATTTTATTGAGATTGCTTGCTTTGCAGAACATACATATAAATAATTTCTAAGATATAAGGGAATGTTAAAGACTTTATAATGTAAACTATTATAGTTAGTGTTATTATACTGTTATTTTAAAAATAAATATTAATTATTGGAGGTATTGAAATTGAATATTTATTTGACTGTTTTAAGTGGAATATTAATAATTATTTTAATATTAGAAAAGACATCTAATTCTAAGACTACCTTAAAAAGAAAAATTGAACAATTAGAAAATGAAATTTTATTGCTAAAAATGGGAGAAGATAATGAATTAGATGGTAAAATCAGAAATTTATTAAATGAAGATAAATATATAAAAGCGGTAAAGTTAGTCAGAGAAACATTAGGTTTTGATTTGATACAGGCAAAAAAGTATGTAGATGATATAAAAGCTAATAATGATTTACACATTGGTTAAGTAGTAAAGGTTAGATATAAGAGTAAAAGTTCAAATATTTTATTAAAATACCGTATTATTCAGTAATGAATTTTTACGGTATTTTTTAATAGAAATATAGTTTTATATTAAGCTTAAGTAGCTAACTTATAACGCTGTTTTTCTTGCTGCACGAAGCAGGAGAAATTTATTTTCAAGGGAATATATTAAGAGAAGTGGTTTGTATATAATACATAGAAATAGTAAATGATGATGAGATGATATTTAAATATGAAAATAAATAGATTACGTTGAGAATCTTGATATATTATATAACCATTTATAGTCTAATATACTTACATTATAATATTTATAATCTGAAAGAATGAATATGATAATACTGATATGTGAGGAGAAATAAAATGAAAACAATATTTGAAAACAATATTATTAGATTAAGGGAAGCTAATTTAGAAGATGCAAAAGAATTATTAAGTGTAACTAATGATGAAGAAGTTATAAAATATTATGGAATGGGGCCATATAAAAACATAAAAGAAGCAGAAGATGAAATTAATTGGTTTATAAGCCTTTTAAAAGAAGGAAAAGGGGCAAGATGGGTCATAGCAGATAAAGATACCAATAAATATATTGGAGATATTGGTGTTTTTAATTTCGATAAAAATCATAATAGAATTGAAATTGGATTTAAGCTTAAAAGGGAGTATTGGAATAAAGGAATAATGACTGAATGTATAAAAAAGACCTTAGAATTTGGTTTTAGTGATAGAAATTATAATAGAATTGAAGCATTAGTTGATAAAAGAAACATGGGTTGTAAAAAAACTTTAGAAAATAACGGATTCAAATTGGAAGGATTATTAAGAGAATATGAATTTGAAAATGGTGATTATGTTGATTTAGAAATGTATTCAATTCTAAAGCGAGAATATATTAAATAATTATATATGATTAGTGTATTGAAAAAGAATTCTAAATTTATTTGTATACTTAAAGAGATAGTAAAGTAAATATATTTAATTCTATATAGGGATTAGAAGTATGAGATTTGCTTACTAACATAATTAGAATACAAAGTAATATTAAAATTGAAAGTATGAACAATATTTTTAATAACTTAATAGCACAAAAATTTAAAATGGATTTTGTAAAATTAAGAAATAATTAGAAGTGCATAGTATAATTATTTTATAGAATAAGATATATTTGTTAAAAAAGACTTATTAATTAAACATCAATTTTAAATTTATAAAAAATAGGGTATATAAGGGAGAAATATATGAGAAATAGATTAGGGGTGTCAGGAAGTATAATTTTTTCAAATCCAGAATTATATTCAGAATTATTTATAGATGACATTGACCATATTGAAATTGGAGAGTTCCCTAATGAAGAGGCACTAAATAAATTTTTAGATATGAATAAAGTAAAAGGGCTTTCATTTGGGATTCATTCACCATTATTACGTGATGGGAGTAAATATGATTTACTTGAAAAAGTTAAATATGAGCCTAGTGATGCATGGGACATGCTAGAAGTTGAAGCGAAAAGAATGGCAGATTTAGATGCAGAATATCTTTTAGTTCACTTTCCATATTTTAAGGATGAGGTATCACTTAATACTAATCAATTAATTGAAGAGGGATTAAAAAAATTAAGTTATATACAAGAAAAGTATGGTATTAAGCTAATATGTGAGCCAAAGCTTGGATTAAATCGTTCTGAAGCAGGCATAAAATACCTTCAAAACTTTCCAATAGAAATATGGGGAAAATACAATATACAGATATGTATAGACATTGGTGATTATCTTATTGCTACAGGAGATGAAATTTTAGATTATTTAGAAAAGTGGAAGGGTTTTATAATAGAAGTTCATTTACACAATATTCATTATGAAGGAGAGGATTATATTTGGATACCAGTTCATCCAGATCAAGAGCATGATGGATACAGTCATAAAGTTGAACATATAATAAAGTTTTTGGCACAATGTAAGGATATATCTTTTATTTTTGAGCATACACCAGAAACTAATCCGAGCAAAAAGGTTGTGGAAGAAGGATTAAAGTGGGTAAGAGAGATTATAAGTTAAGATATATGAGAAGTTTTGATAGGACATAAATTATAATGGCAATTGTTTTTTAGGAGTGAAGTGGTAATGAATATATGTGTTTTAATGGGCAGTATGAGAAAGAATGGCAATACTGAAATGTTAATACGACCATTTGTAGATCAACTAAAATCACAAGATGTAGAAGTTCAATACATATGGCTTTGTGATAAACATATTGAGCCTTGTAAGAGCTGCTTTGTTTGTCAAGATATTGATGATAAACCAGGTTGCTCTATAAAAGATGAAATGGAACAAATTTATAAATCAATTTTAGAAGCAAACTGCATAGTTTTTGCTACTCCAATTTACTCTTGGTCCTGTACAGCACCAATGAAGGTGGTTATAGACAGACTTTTTTGTATGAATAAATTTTATGGAAATACTAAAAAGCATTATGGATTATGGGAAAATAAAAAGTGTGCAATTATAGCTACCTGCGGTTATGAGATAGAAAGTGGTGCAGATTTGTTTGAGGAAGCATTAAAACGACTTTCAATGCACTCGCGTCTTGATTATTTAGGCATGTTAGCAGTTAGGGATATTAATGGAATTGTTGATTTTCAAACTGAAGAAGTTATTGAAGAGGCTAAAGATTTTGCATTAAAAATTTATAATGAATGTAAATAATATAATGGCGCAATTTTCTTGGGGTAATTATACATTGTAGGATTATAAGAAGTAATTTAAAGTACAAAGGGGATAATGATATGGAATATAATAATCGAAGTGTACCAACACTAGAAGAAGCAATGAAAATGTTGAAAGAAGCAGAAGACTTAAGTCCTGGTCCATGGGTTAAACATTCAATGAATGTGGCTAAAGGTGCAAAATTGATTGCAGAGCAAACAGATAATCTAGATCCAGAAGTAGCATATATTCTAGGAATGTTGCATGACATAGGAAGAAGAGAAGGTGTACATGCTATGAGACATGGACTGGATGGATATAACTATGCAATTGAAAAGGGATATGATTTAGTAGCAAGAACTTGTTTAAGTCACACGGCATTTAGATATAACAATGAAGTTGTTATTGTAGGAAGATGGGATGGTACAAAAGAAGAATACAATTTTGTAAAAGAATATTTATCAAAAACAGAGGAAACAGACTATGATAAATTAATTAAACTATGCGATTATTTGTCATTACCAGAAGGATTTTGTTTAATTGAAAAAAGACTTGTAGATATAGCATTACGAGGTGGAATCAACGAATATACAATACCAAGATGGAAATCAACTTTTGAAAATCAACGTTATTTTGAAGGTAAAATTGGTAAATCAATCTATAGTATATTACCTAATGTAGCGGAAAATACATTTAAATAATATTCCGTTAGATACTACTGCGTAATAACTAGAAAAGCGAATAATTTCTTAAGATACCGTATTATTCAGAAATGAATGTACGGTATTTTTGCGTTATTATTTAAAATAGTTTACGACTTTATATTCAGTTTAATAAGTAGTTATAGATCATGATAGATGTTATATTTGTTGCAATAAAAAGAAAAGTATTTCCTAAGAAATATATTACGAATGAAAAGATATTTAGATATGACATAAATTTTATAAAATCAATACAGTATTATTCATTAAAGATATTATTACTTTATATTATTACGCAAATTGATTAAAAAGTGACTTAACTTTTTAAATTTGAACAACGAACGATGTTCTTTGAAAATTGAATAATACGGTATTAGAAGAATCATGAATATTATCAAGAGAACTAATTTGCAGATAATTTAAAGTTAAAGCCTTCACTACGTTTAAGTATAAGAAATAAATTATGTTATTATCTAAATGATTCAGATTGTAATGGGTATGAATTATTGTAGTTAAAATTAAATAAATTTGCAAGACATTGGTATTTATTTATACATTCTTGTTGGAAGACTTAAGTTTGAAGGAGACTTGTAGTGTACTTTATTTACTAGAATATCACTTAAGTTAATAATTTTAAACAGAAAAATAATTAATAGACAAAAAGAAGGTAGCTCAATATCTACCTCTTTTACTTTTGTTGAAATTATAAAAATTTTTATCAATATTAAATATATAACCTTATATTATGCATAATTAAAAGGAACTTTATTAATTTAGAACCACGTTAAAGAAAATCTCATTATACACAATACATTTCTTAAATCTTTTGAAAGATTTAATTTGCCAAGCATCATCTTTGAATATTTTAACATATTCTTCTTTTGAGCGGATAAATCTCCCCTTATCAAGAAATTTCATTGCAAAGTTACTTAATTGAGAATCTTTAAAGAAGCATGGCTCAATTATTATAATTTCACCAGTGGGTTTTAAGACTCTTCTAAATTCGTTTAAGTAATTTTTTATATCATCTTTGTTGATATGATGTAGTACTGCAATAATTATAATATAATCTATAGAATTAGAGGAAGCAGGTAAATTAATTCCATCAAAAGAATTAAACTTATATGGATAAAACATCTTTTTAGCGTAGTTAATCCTTTTTTTATCATAATCTACTCCTAAGTAATCTTTAGGATTAAACATTATGCTATTAGATCCTATTCCACATCCAAAGTCTAATATACTTTTGTTTGTGAAATTATAATCAGCAAGTATAAATTTAAGTTTATTTTCTATGTATTTTTCAGTAAACCACTTTGGTCTAACAAAATAATGATAGAGTTTAGGTGATAACTCCAGTTTAATCACATCCTTTTTAGTTCATTTATTAAGTAGTATTTCTATTTATAAGTTATTTTATCTAATGAAATGAAATGTAACTATGTAATAAAATGATAATTACAAAATCACAATTTATAAATTTCTTCGTCTGTAGATAGCAATTTAGAATTCCGAATTTTTACAGTCAAAACTGCGAACTCTAAAATTGTATGCTTAATCAAAAAAACAAATAATTTACTTAAATACGGTATTATTCAGAAATGAATTTTGTGGTATTTTTGTTTCGCAATTCAAATAGTTTATGACTTTATAGTAATTTCTAATAAGTAGATTATAGTACTATGTTAGGTAATAGTTTTATTGAAATGAGAAGGAAAACAATATTCTCTAGGGAATATATTAGAAATGAAAAAAATTAAATATGATATTATGTATTAAAGCTAAAAAATAATTTTATATGAAAGTGAGTTGGTTATTTTGAATTATAGATTACTTGAGAAGTCAGAACTTAAACTATTAAGTGAAATTGATAGAAAAGAAATAGTAAATGAGGTTTATTATTTTAGAAATAATAAACTTGAAATAGTAAATGAATTTTATAATATTGAAGGTTGGATTTTGGAAGAACTCCATGATTATATTAATAGATTAGGAGATATATATGATAGAAATGGAACTATATATGGTGCATTTGATAATAATACAATTGTAGGATTAGGAGCTTTAGAAAGTAAATTTATTGGTAAAAATAATGACCAACTTAAACTTGATATGCTTTATATAAGTAGTAATTACCGTAAAAAAGGTATAGGCAAAAATTTAGTAAATTTATTATGTAAAAAGGCAAAAGAGTTAGGAGCTAAAAGTCTTTACATATCTGCAACACCATTTAAAAATACAATAAACTTTTATTTTGCTGTAGGTGCAAAATTAACAGATGAAATAAATAAAGAGTTATATGAATTAGAACCATATGACATACATATGGTATTAGAATTATAATTATTTCTAGATAATACTATTTCTTAATCATCTATATTTAAAATAGAAAATATATTTTGTGTACCTTTACGTTATAGTTATTATGTATTTTTATATCATAATTTAATATAGGTTTATAAGCATATAGAAAGGTTGACTTATATGAATGAATATGTTTTTAAGAAAATAAGAGATGCCATTGAGAATAAACAAAAATCTCATCCATTTCGAATATTAATAAATGGAGCTCAAGGTTCTGGAAAAACTATGTTTGCTTCTGAACTTGTTGATTTTCTCAACAGCGAAGGTTTTGAAGCTTTTCATGTTACTGTTGATAGATTCCATAATCTATCTAACATTAGATATAAGCTTGGTAGGGATTCGGCAGAGGGATATTATAAATTTGCATATAATTTGGACTCATTTTATGAAAAGGTACTTAAACCATTGACAGAAGATAAACCATATTATATTCCTGCAATTATGGATCTAAAAGAAGATAAAGCAATAAAATTAGATCCTGTTTATGTAAGCTATAATTCAGTATGTGTTGTAGATGGAGCATTTTTATTAACTCCAAAGTTATATGATGGATGGGATTTAACAATTTATCTACAAGTTCCAATAGAAAAAGCAAAAGAAAGAGGAGTTTTAAGAGATGCTTGCGATTTAGGCGGACTAGATGAAGCAAAAAGAAAATTTGAACAACGATATCATAGAGCTTATTCAATGTATCTTAAGGAGAATCAACCTGAGAAATTTGCGGATATAGTAATAGATAATTCAGATTACACAAATAGAAGCATAAAATTGATAAGATGTATGGAGAGTAATATAGATTAGTAAGATAATCTATATTTAAATTACCTCTAATTTTGAGAATAGTTTGTATGTGAAAATTAAATGACTTTCTTACTAGGAGGCAAAAATGGGTGAAAAAACTTTTGGAATAAGATTAGAAAATGAGAAGTATAAAGATAGAATAGGCGTTTATGTGATAATTCTTAATAACAGTGATAAAGTAGCTACGGTAAAAACTGAAAAAGGTTATTTTCTTATTGGTGGTGGCATAAAAAAGGGAGAAACGCATAGAGAGTGTCTTATACGAGAATGTCTTGAAGAAACGGGATACGATATAGAAATTAAAGAGTTTATATGCAAAAGTGATAGATATCACTATTCAGATTCACTTAATTGTTATTTTCATCCCATTGGATATTTTAATATTGCAGACTTAAAGTGTAAAGTGCAAGAACCAATAGAAACAGATCATAAGCTTGAATGGATTTCTATCAAGGAATTAGAAGAAAGAATGTATTTAGAGCATCAAATATGGGCTATAGAGCAAGCGAGTAATTTGTAGAGATTATTTCAATAAGGAAGTGAAGAAATTGGAGAAGGAAGTAAAAGAATTATTTAATATACAAATTTTAGAATAGTCCACAAAGTAATTCGATATAGACATTTCTAAACTAAATTTAAAATGATCGATTATATTTCACAAAGTAAATCTAGAATTGAACAAGGAATTCCTATAGCAAATGGAATTATAAATAACTAATCTTAGAGTAGGAGTAACAATTAAAATTATTTAAAGATACGCTAATATTTAAAAATATTAGCGTAAAGAATTAGTTATGTTTTAAATTCTAAGAACCTAGGAAACTACCACCATCTACGTGAATAATTTGTCCAGTAACGTAGCTAGAATCATTGGATGCTAGATATACATAACAAGGGGCTAACTCTACAGGTTGGCCAGGTCTCTTCATAGGAGTATCTATACCGAAAGTTGTAATATATTCTGCTGGATAGCTTGAAGGTTGAAGTGGAGTCCAAGTAGGTCCTGGAGCAACTCCATTAACACGTATTCCTTTTGATACAAGTGAAAGAGCTAATGAACGAGTAAAACTTACAATAGCCCCTTTTGTAGCTGAATAATCTATAAGAATTTTATTGCCTCTATATGCAGTAACTGAGGCAGTATTTATAATTGTACTTCCGCTTTTAAGGTGAGGCAGTGCAGCCTTAGTAACATAAAAAAGTGGAAAAATATTTGTACGAAATGTATCTTCTAATTGCTCAGAAGTAATATCTTCTAAGCTACATTGTGGAAATTGTACCCCAGCATTGTTAACTAATACATCTAAGCATCCAAAGGTAGAAATTGTGTCAGTAATTATTTTTTTACAGAAAGCCTCTTCTCTCAAATCACCAGAAATTAAAAGACATTTCCTTCCTTGCTCTTCTACAAATTCTTTTGTTTCTCTTGCATCCCTATGTTCATTAAAGTATACGATAACAATGTCTGCGCCTTCTTTAGCAAAGGCTACAGATACAGCTCTACCAATACCACTATCTCCACCAGTAATTAAAGCAACTTTATTTTTCAATTTACCACTTCCGATATAACCTGGATTATTAAAGATAGGTCTTGGGTGCATAAGTGTTTCTAAGCCTGGCTGTACAGGTTGGTGCTGTGGCGGAAAGGTTATTGGAATCTTTTTGCATTCCTTTTTGTACCCTAAATATGGATAATAAAGTTTCAAATATATTCCTCCTAAATATTGCTCATTCAAGTATATGTAGATACATAATATAATATTTCATCAGCGTACCATATTATGTTGAAAATGGATTCTGTTACTGATAATTGAGTAGAGGTTATTTAATAATATTAAATAATAGAGTATTATTAATTGGGAATTTATATAAAAATATAAAAAATATGTTATAATTTTCTTATCAGATGAATTATATTAGTTATATGATATAAAGGGGTGAAAAGCATACATGTATTGTAATGAATGTGGGAATGAAGTTGATCAAAGTATGTCATTTTGTCCCGACTGTGGACAAAAACTAATTTTAAATGAAGATTTTAAACCAGATGATGAATTCTCCCCAGGAGTAACTGCCAAGGAATTAGAATTATTCGTTGGGAGAGAAAATTTAGATTATTATATGTCAAAATGGAAAATTAATAAGTATAGTGAAAATAAAAATTCTTCAGGTTGGAATTGGGCAGCTTTTTTATTTCCCATTCAGTGGATGGGGTATAGAAAAATGTATATGTATGTAATTGCAACTATGTTAATCAATTTACTTTTATGCATTATAATTCCTAACCCATTGACACCATTAATAACATTAGGTATATGCATATTTGGAGGTGTATATGGGAATAAGCTATACTATAATCATGCCATAAAAAAAATTACTAAAATTAAAGAAAATGAGACTGATGACAAGTATGTAAATTCAAGAATAGTAGATTGTGGTGGAACAAATATTATAATTGTATTTGTATTTATAGTGATTCAAATAATTAACATATTTATCACAGCATATTTTAATAAATAAGTTTACTATAGCTCAAGGATTAATGAATTGTGTGAATCTTTTACCGATAAGTTTGATGTTGGGATATATTATGCTAAGAACAAGAAACATTATCTCTTGTGTAGTTTTACATGCATTTATAGATTGGACAGGACTTATTTTACGATATGCTTAATAATAGAATGTAGTAATTAAAATTTTTATTAAATAATATACCATATGAAATAATCAATAATTTTTACAAAGACCGCGATAAAGATATAGATGAATGTTAACATTTATGATAAAGGCAGGTCAGAGGATTTGCAATCAATACAATAAAATTATTTCCTGTAGGGGAGAACAATGTTCTCACGAAAATTCAAATTTGATTTCATTATCAGATATTGGACAGTCAGTTCACATTTCAATAAATATTATTTTATTATAAGATAGTTTTTGATAGTCATCAATATATTAAAATAGTAGATGGAATCGTACAGTTCAAAAGTTAAGATAATGATGTGTCAATAAGTTTATATTAGTTAAAAGGAGGTATCACTGTGGTGATAAAATATACAGTAAATTTACCAACAGAAAGGGAGCTGTTTTCCTTATATAAGTGTCTTGGGTGGACTGATTTTCTACAATTAGGCCAAGAACAATTACTAAAAGCAATGAAGCAGAGTTGGTATTCAGTTTATGCATATCACCAAGAAAAACTAGTTGGTACTGGTAGAATAGTTTCCGACGGTATTGTAAATGCATATCTATGTGGGCTAGGGGTAGACCCTAATTATAGAAATAAAGGAATTGGAACTGAGATTAGTAAGAGATTAGTGGAATATTGTAAAAGTAGCAATTTACATATACAATTTTTTTGTGAAGAAAAATTACTTCCTTATTATAAAAATATGGGTTTTGAAGTTTTTGCAATTGGAATGAAAGCAAAATAAATTTAAGAGCAGGAGAAAATATAAAAATAAAATTAATTTTAAGTATTAACTAAAAATATATTTCAGCTTAAAAGGAATTAAACCACTATAAGAAAATTTTATTCTTATAGTGGTTCTTCTTGTTTATGGAGTATTTTTTTATAATAGTATTGCAAGTAAATACTTATGATTAGAGGTGTAAATATGAATTCAAATATTAGACCAGTATGGGCTGAAATAGATTTAGATGCAATTGCATATAACATGAAGCAACTTAAAAGTTTATTAAAGGATAAAGAAATAATAGCAGTAATAAAAGCGGATGCATATGGACATGGAGCTATTGATGTAGCTCCTGTATTATTAGAAAATGGAGCTACAAGATTAGCGGTAGCAGTTATAACAGAAGCTATGGAACTTAGACATGCAGAAATTGTTGCACCAATAATCATATTAGGATACACGCCTATAGAGTTTGCAAAGGAAATAATAGAAAATAATATAGAGCAAACAGTATATAGTTTAAGTTACGCAAAAGAATTATCAAAGGAAGCAATAAAAAGAGGTAAAAAAGCTAAGATTCATATTGCGGTTGATACAGGTATGGGCAGGTTAGGATTTTTGCCTAATGAAGAAAGTTTTAAAGAAGTTTTAGAAATATGTTCCTTGGAAGGGCTTATAATAGAAGGCATATTCACTCATTTTGCAAGTTCTGATGAAGAGGATAAGGGATATACTTATGAGCAGTTTAGAAAGCTACAAGAATTTTCTAATAGACTTTCTCTTAAGGAAATAAACATACCACTGAAACATGCAGCTAATAGTGGAGCTATAGTAGATTTACCAGAGACTTATTTAGATGGAGTTAGAGCCGGTATATTACTATATGGATATTATCCATCTCATGATGTAGATGTGAAGAAAATAGCTTTTAAACCTTCTCTTACTTTAAAAACTAAAGTTGCACATGTTAAAAAAGTAGAGAAGGATATGTATATAAGTTATGGAAGAACCTTTAAAACAGAAAGAAAAAGCATAATTGCTACTTTACCAATAGGTTATGCGGATGGATATTCAAGGCTTTTAAGTGGAAAGGCTAAAGTTATAATAAATGGGAAGTTAGCAAGGGTAGTAGGAAGAATATGTATGGATCAATGTATGGTAGATGTAACTGGTATAGGAGAAGTCAAAATAGGTGATGAGGTTATACTTATTGGACAAGATGGAGATTTAAATATTGATGCAGATTATATAGCAGATCTTATGGGAACTATTAATTATGAAGTGATTTGTATGATTAAACATAGGGTTCCTAGGGTATATATTAAAAATGGAGAAATTATAAAGGTTAGAAATTATTTTTAATTTCTAACCTTTATTCAAATTCTTAATTTAGATATACTATTTTTAAATTGTTAATGTTATAAAAGGTTTTAACAATAAATGGTTTAATGGTACAATAAGAAAAAGATATATAAGAGAGGAGAGAGGTAGATGAGTTTTACTAAGATTACCGTTAGATATGGAGAGACTGATGCTATGGGGGTAGTACATCATGCCAATTATTATTTATATTTTGAAGTGGCTAGAGAGGATTTAATTAAGGAATTAGGAATTTCCTATAAGGAACTAGAAGAAAGTGGAGTTATGCTGCCACTTGTAGAAACTCAATGTAAATACATAGAGGCTGCTAAATATGATGATAATTTGGTCGTAGAAGCTACTATTAGTCAATTAACACCAGTTAAGGTTAAAGTTGCCTATGTTATTCGAAGAGAAGAGGATAATAAAATACTAGCTAAAGGAAATACTCTTCAAGCATTTGTAGACAGGAAAACTTTCAAAATAATTAATTTAAAGAATTTCAATAAAGAGCTATGGGATAATCTTATGAGTAATTATCAATGTTAATAGTATATAAATAATGCAAAATTCAGAATTAAGGTAGAAATTTTTTTGACTAGCAATGTAATTGCTAGTTTTTTTATTCCACCTCTGGGGAACAGTAGTGAAGCCCGTTAGGGTTCCCCTGAGGTGCAGTATAGTTCGGATTAAGAATTAGTGAGCTTATACTAGTATTATGGAGATAAGCAATATAATTAAAATATTGTTTAATACCGCAGATATAGCTCCTTAACATACTGCACCCCAGGGGTTTAAACAGAAAATGGTTACAGATTTAAATTTTATGGTTACTTTAATTTTGTTTAAAATGTACAATCTTATTATAAATCCCAGGGGTGGAAATTAATGCTAAGAAATATCCATAATTGTGAATTTTGATAATATAATTAAGTAAAATAGTAAAAAAACTCCTCCTTAGTGAGATGATTAAATTATAATTAATCATTAATCTCTTAAGGAAGAGTTTACGGGGTAATTAGGCATCTAAAAGAAAATAATAAACTAAAGATGCCTTATGGAATTTACTATTTAGTGTAATTATCGAAGTAACCTTGAATGTATATAATAGGTGTACCTTTATCTCCACTTCCTGAAGTTAAATCAGAAAGAGAGCCGATAAGGTCAGTAAGTCTTCTAGGAGTAGTACCTTGTGATTCCATAGCGCCTACAAGATCTGACTCTTTATTTTTAATATATTCAGAGATAGCTTTTTTAAGTTCTTCTCCTTTTAAATCAGCAAAGTTATTATCAGCAAGATATTTTAATTTAACTTCATTAGGTGTACCTTCAAGTCCTTTAGTATAAGCTGGTGATACAACAGGGTCGGCTAGCTCCCAAATTTTTCCCACTGGATCTTTAAATGCACCATCTCCATAAACCATAACTTCAACAGTTTTTCCAGTCTTTTCTTTTAATGCAGCTTGTATACTATCAACAACAGGTTGGCAGTCACGAGGGAAAAGTTTAACACTTTCTTCTGTAGCCTTATTTGAGCCTAAAAGACCATAGTTTTCATTATAACCACTACCATCTATTGATGTTGATAAAATATCATCTAGGCTATAAATTTTTTCTCCACCATTAGCTTTTAAAATTCTTTTAGTTCTAAATCTTGTATGAATATCGCAAGTAAGAACATTTTTTGTATAATCTAAAATTGTTTTTGAATTATTTGAGAATATTATTTCGCACTCAGTACTATATTCTTCAATTAAAGATTTATAATAATCAATATAGTCAACACCAGTAAAAGGATGTTTGTTATATCCAAAATGATCACGGAATTGTTTTTCAGTTAAAACATCTGTCCAAGGATTCACACCTTTTTCATCAAGCATATCTATATCTACTAAATGGTTACCTACTTCATCAGATGGATAGCTAAACATTAATACAATTTTTTTAGCTCCTTTTGCAATACCACGTAAGCAAATCGCAAAACGGTTACGGCTTAAAATTGGGAATATAACACCAACAGTATCATCGCCAAATTTTGAATTTACATCTTTTGCAATTGCATCAATGCTTGCATAGTTTCCTTGAGCACGAGCAACTACAGATTCAGTTACAGTAACCACATCTTTATCATTGATAGAAAAACCTTCTATTTCTGAAGCCTTTAATACGCTATCTACAACAATATCTGCTATATTGTCTCCTTTATTTATAATTGGGGCACGAAGACCTCTAACAACAGTTCCAACTATTCTTTCCATTTAGAATCTCTCCTTAAGTATTATTTATTTTAATTAAAAATGTACTTTACTCTTTTACTATATACTATTTTTATGGTATAAGTAAAGTAAATAGATATTATATTAGGTATAAGGAGAGCTTATATGATAAACAAATTAGATTTATACAAAATTTTCTGTCAAGTAGCTGAATGTGAAAGTTTTTCTAAAGCTTCTAAGATACTTTATATGACACAACCAGCTGTAAGTCAAGCAATTATGCAACTTGAAAAAGAACTAGATATAAGACTTTTCACTAGAACACCTAAAGGAGTTAATCTTACTAAAGAAGGCCAACTGTTATATGAGTATACAAGTTCTGCTATTAATTTAATTAGCGTAGGAGAAAAAAAATTAGAAGAAGTTAAAAATTTAATGGTTGGAGATTTACAAATAGGTGTTGGAGATACTATTTCACGATATTTTTTATTACCTTTTTTAGAAAAGTTTCATAGTAAATATCCCAATATTAAGTTAAAAATAATAAATCGTACAACTTTAGAACTTTGCGAGATGTTAAAGTCAGGGGAAATTGACATTGCTCTTGGTAACTTACCTATTAAAGATTCTTCTTTGGAGATAAGAAAATGTATAGATATTAGAGATGTTTTTGTTTGTGGAGAAAAATATAAAGAAAAATTATCTGAACCTATAAGTCTTGAAGAGTTAGCCGAGTTGCCACTTATATTACTTGAAACTAATTCAAATTCAAGATTGTATGTAGAAAAGTATATGTTATCAAAGGGAATTGAAATGAAACCAGAAATTGAACTTGGTTCTCATGAATTATTATTAGAATTTGCAAAAATAAATTTAGGTATATCCTGTGTTATTAAAGAATTTTCACAAGAATATTTAAAGAATGGATTATTATATGAAGTAAAGCTTACTGAAGAGATTCCAAAAAGAAGCATAGGAATTTGTTTTCTAAAAAATATATCTTTATCACCTTCTTCAACAAAATTTGTTGAAATATTAGAAAGTGAATAGATTTAAAAGCATAAAGATTAAAGAAACTATAGAGTTATGCTAGGTAAAAACTATTGATGTATTTCTAGAATATGGGGCTTACCATGTAGGACAGCCCCATGTTATGCTTTATTTAGTTATCATGCTGCTTTTTATATATAATAAAAATTACAAATACTATTATAGTTATTAAAGCTGACAATAACATAAATATATTATTAATTAGGAAAGTCTTTATTGATTTATCTTTATAGTTATTTTGATTTGTGTCTCTATCTTGTATGCTAACATTAGTTTCAGCAGCGGATTGTTTTTTATCTTCATCAATCTTTTTTTGTGCTTCAAAATACATTCCTTCATTTATGTATTGTTGGTAACGAATCACCATTTCATATGGTTCGCTTATAAGTTCTAAAGTTTTATAATCTTCAGATGTGCATTTAAATATCCAAGTATCATTAATTTTATTATCATCTAATAAAACTGCTACAATAACGTCTCCAATTTTAGGATTGTCATCTGTTCCATAATATTTATCGAATTTTTTTACTTGAATTTCTGCTTTTTCAATACTTCCCATCATAATGGTTAATGGCTTAATGTTATATAAGTTAGTATCAATATTAGTGATTTCACCTATAAAAAGTGCCTCTTGTTCACCTAACATAATTGATTCTGGTATATCTCCTGCAAAAACATTTGTATTTATAGATAATAACAAAATAAGAATGATAACGGTAACTTTTTTAACCATCTGAAACCTCCTAAAAATATTCATGATATATATAATTGAAACATTAGTAAATGACCTCTATTTTACATATATAACTAATTATAACATAAAATACTGATTTCTTTATTTTACATATATTTTTTGAACAATACCAGGTAAATCGTTGTATTGTATTTCCTGCCAATAAGTAACACCACGGAATGGTGCAACATATAATTCTAAATAAGCATTTTCTCGTAGCTCTTTGCTTGCAGTAAATGTTAGAGTTTTCACATTGCCTTTATTATCATATGAATCTAGAGTATATTCATATCTATTATCATCATTTAGAAATGTACTTTTATTATTTATAACAGTATAGTAAATACTTTTGCCTGCTGGGTTTTCTGGTGTTAATTTATCTGGATTAAGAAATAAAATTAAGAAAGAAACTATCATAAGTATTATTAAACATATAATAGAAAAAAACTTTTTCATTAAAATCCCCCTTTCTATTTTTTAAGCTATTATGTCAGTCTTAGTAAGTTTAGTGATTGTAAGATAAGAAAATGTGCTTATGAAAATTAAGTTTATTAAAATAAATGTAGCATTTTCCACAATAGTTAAGCTTTCTTGGCTTAAAACTCCCATACCAATTGTGAAAAATGAATATGGGAAAAACATACCAAACTTCATGACATATATTCCTAATCCTATAAAAGTAGCACAAACACAAATACCAATAGGCACTGCAAAACTGCGGATACGGATAGATATCCAAAGTTGTATTGAGCCTATAGATATAGATGCTAACCAACCACGAAACATCCAACCAAAAAGTTCTTTTGGAAGTGGTGATGAAAATCCAAAAAGTTTTCCAGAAAGAAGATAAAAGCTAATAAAAAAGGTTTGCACTAAAAAAGTTAAGAATCCAACTATTAATAATTTAGATATAAATATACTTGAGATTGACACAGGAGCTGTCATTACTGTATTCCAATTTTTATTCATATGTTCTAGTCTACAGACATAAGCACAAAGAATAGAAATAAGGATAGGTAGAAAGAATTCACCATAAAATAGACTTACTTGTGTCCAAAGACTATACCATTCATTTTGCAAAATCCCCTGATTAAAATAGAAATTTGCTCCTCCAATCAATATACTGACAATTGGAAGTATAATTAGGATAAGCCATATATGAGAATGGCGAAGTTTAAGTAATTCAACCTTAATACATTTTTTAATCATTTAAAATCCCTCCTTTATATTTCTTGTTTAGAAACATGAACGTTTCCAGCAACATAAAAAACTATTCCCATTAATAAAACTATAGCTATAATTTTAGGGTTAATAGTACGTATTATGTATTCTGCTGACGTACCATTATATATATAGGTTACAGGGGATAACTCTGTGTAATAAGACCAAATAAAGATACGACGTAAAGATGTTGGGAAAAGTGCTGCTGACATTCCTAAAAATCCACCAATCATTCCTAAACATAGAGCAAAAGCTTGATTTTTAATGGAGAAAGATATCCATTGCTGCAATGCAAGTATAGCCATATTGGTAAGCATAGTAGATATTATAAATCTTATTAATAATGCAATAGGTATAGAGCCTGGTACGTTTTTTACTATACCAAAGATTAAGATAGCAATAACTTGAATAATAACTCCGTAACATAGTAGTATGGCAGAACATAAATATTTGGATGCATAGATGTGGCTAATTTTCTTATTTGTGGATAATAAGAGTTTCCATGTATTGCCCTTATGTTCCATATCACAAATACGAGAAGCTACAATTGCTGAAATAATTGGTAAAAATAGTCCATTCATAGAAGATATAGCTGCAATAATTGCTTCCCATTTTACACTTTCTGGATTACGACTCATGGACATACTTATAGCCATAAATGCCCACAATATTTCTGCACCGATGAATATGGTAATCATAGATAATATACGTTTTCGACGTAATTTATAAAATTCTAATATAATTGTTCTCATTATAGGCTTTGCTCCCTTCCTGTTAATTCGAGAAATACACTCTCTAAATTCTTTTTATGCTCTTCAATACGGAATACATCCATACCAGCTTCAATAAGAAGTTTATTTATTTGTGCTATCTCATTATCTTTTATATCTCCTAAAGTCAGAGAATGATTTTCAATAATTGGCGAAAACCCTTTGTGCTGAAGTAAATTTGCTGCTATTTCATTATTTTGTGTTTTAATGGAAATATAAGGTTTGCTCATATTCTTTAATAAGTCCATGCTGCCTTGAAATAAAAGATCGCCATGGTTTATGATGCCAACAGATGTAGCTACTTGCTCAATTTCTGATAGCAAGTGGCTAGAAATCAAGACAGTAATTCCGTATTGCTGTGGTAAGCATTTAATAAGTTCACGAATTTCTCCTATACCAGCAGGATCAAGCCCATTTGTGGGTTCGTCTAGTATAAGCAGCTTAGGAAAATTAATTAATGCCATTGCAATGCCAAGGCGCTGCTTCATACCTAATGAATATTGACCTACTTTTTTATCCTTTTGATTTTCTAATCGAACAATTTGTAAAGATTTATGAAGATTTTTATCTGGCGCACCACAGAGATGCTGTATAATACGCATGTTTTCCATTCCTGTAAGATGCCCGTAATAAGAAGGTGACTCAATGAGAGAACCTGTATTACTCAAAATATAGTGACGATTTTCAGCAAACTCTTTTCCAAATATTTTAATATTACCATTAGTAGGTTTTACAAGACCTAATAACATTTTGAGAGTAGTTGATTTTCCAGCTCCATTAGGACCGACAAAGCCATAGACATCACCTTCATAAATTGTTAAATTCACATTGTTTACTCCATACATTTTATCGTAGCGTTTTGAAAGATTATGTGTTGACACAATTGTGTTCATTTTCTTCACTCCTTTGATTTTTAAAATTTCCATTAGGAATAGTGTAGCATTATAACCTTTCTTGCTACTTACAAGAACCTTACGGCAACCTTAAATTTATATGATTAGAAGAAGTTTATTAGAAATTACAGAGTTTGCATTATATAATAAAGTTGGGTGATGAAATATGAAAGATTTAAAATATAGAAAGATACTCATTGTTGATGATGAGACTGAAATAAGAAATATGATAGAAATTTTTCTACGTAAAGAAGGATTTTCTCGGATATATCATGCAGCAGATTGTAAGGAAGCTTTAACAATATGTCAAGTTGAAAAACCTGATATTGCTATTTTAGATGTGATGTTACCAGATGGTGATGGTTTTTCTTTGCTTTCCTCCATACGTAAATTTTCACATTTACCTGTTCTTTTTTTATCAGCAAGAGGAGAGGATGAAGATCGTTTGTTAGGACTGGGCTTAGGAGCTGATGATTACATTGTAAAACCTTTTTTACCCAGGGAGCTTATACTTAGGCTTATGGCCATATTAAGACGGGTTTATAATTCACCAATTAAGGAGAGCTTACCTATTTTTACTGTTGGTGATTGTATTGTAGATTTGAAAAGTGCAATGGTACGCGGTGAAAAAGGTGAACAACCATTGACTGCGAAAGAACATGCTTTAATTTTAAAACTCTATGAAAATAAAGGGCGTATTACTACGAGTGATGCCCTATGTCAATCTGTATGGGGAGATGATTATTTCGGGTATGAAAACACTTTAATGGTTCATATAAGACGTATAAGAGAAAAAATTGAGTCAGAAGCATCTAAGCCTAGATACCTAATTACTGTTAGAGGGCTTGGATATAAACTTATAGTGGAGGAGAAAGAAATATGAATGGTGCTCATAAAATTTTAAGGCATTTCATAAGAGCGACCATACTCATATCTATTGCCTTGGTAATTTTAAATTTTATTATGCTTGGAACTCTGATATTTAAAGGAATGAGTGAACCACAAGGACAATCGCATCTTAATACAGTTAAAGTAGTTTCAGAAGGCTTAAGTAATAATGGATTAAGTTATAACTTGGATAATGAAGTTAAAAAATTATTAGAAGAAAAAAAGGCTTGGGCTATGCTAATAAATAAAGAAGGCAATGTGATATGGAATGAGAGAATGCCAAAGGAGGTTCCTAATACTTATTCCATTACAGATGTAGCACAATTTTCACGGAATTATTTAATGGACTATCCTGTCTATGTATGGGAACATAGCGATGAACTTCTTGTTGTTGGATACCCAAAAGATAGTTTTGCTAAATATCAATTTAATTTTCCTATAGAGTGGGTAAGTTCTTTGCCTTTAAGAATATTATCTTTAATAATAATAAACATTCTTTTAGCATTATTATTGTCACTTTTGATTGGTTCTCGTTTAATAAAATCCATAAAAGCTATTATTGGTGGTATTCATGCACTAACGGAAGAAAAGCCTGTAGATATTGAGCCTAATGGCGTCTTAAGTGATCTTGCAGAAAGTGTTAATTATACTTCTAAGCTTTTAGAAGAAAAAAATACTGCATTAAAGGCAAGAGATGAAGCAAGGTTCAATTGGATTGCAGGTATATCTCATGATATACGAACACCGCTTTCAATAATGCTTGGCTATGCAAGTAGCCTTGAGGAAAATGAAATCATAACTTTGGAACAGCGCCAGCAGGCGGGTATTATTCGTCATCAAGGGGAAAAATTACGTTCTCTTGTTGCAGATTTAAATATGGTATCAATGCTAGAGTATGATATGCAGCCACTAAATAAAAAGATACTTAAATTGTCATCACTTGCAAGACAAGTAGCATCGGAGTTTTTAAATAATGGATTAGAGGAAAAATATACTATAGAATTAGATGTTTCAGAAGAATATATAAAAATAAATGGGGATGAGAAGCTATTAATTCGTGCAATAACCAATCTTGTTCAAAATAGTATTATTCATAATAAAGAAGGTTGTAGAATATTATTGCAATCAATCTTAGATGAAGATAAAAAAACTTGTGGTTTTATTGTATCAGATGATGGTAAAGGAATGTCGCAAAGTGAAATACAAAATTTATTGGAATTACCCTATTCTTCTAAAAGAAAGAACTTTATTCATAATGGACATGGATTAGGTTTACCTATGGTTTCAAGGATTATTAAAGCGCATAATGGCAAATTGTTATTAGAAAGCCAAGAAGGAAAAGGCTTTAAAGCAACAATTATTCTCCCAGTTATAAAATGTTAAATTAAGTGTAAGTAAATTAAGTAGAACAAAATTTACTTACACTTTTTTATAATCATTTTAGATGGCATAGGAATAATTTAACTATTTTTTATTTTTATAAAGGCGCTGTTTAAGGCAGAATCTACATTTCCATTGTTTTTTCCTCCACCTTGTGCTAGGAACTCACTTCCACCACCTCTACCATCAATTAAGGTTATGGTATCTTTGAGAAGATTGTTCATATTTATATTTTTTACATCTTTTGATTTTGCAAATATTAGATTAGCTTTTTCAGAAGATTTAACAGCAATTAAGGCAATAGTTTTAGGATTATCTGTAATTTTTGAAATTAATTTGCTTACGTATTTCATATCCTCGTTATCATAGATTTCTTTAATTATAGAAATATCACCTATTTTTTCAGCAGAATCTATAATTTCACGGGTTTTATAATTAGTAAGTTCAATTAGAGCTTTTTTATTTTCTTCTATAGTATTTTTAAGTTCTTCATGTAAGTTTTTTATACCCTTTATAGCTTCTTCTTCATTGGTATTTAAATATCTACATATAAGATTCATATAGTGATCTTTTTTTATATAATCTTCAACAGCTCTGCTTCCTGCTAAGAATTCTATTCTAGTTGCTTTTTTATGCTTTTCCCATCTTTTTATTTTTATTACTTGAAGTTCCAGTGTTGAAGAAGGATGTACACCACAACAAGCATTTATGTCTAAATCTTCTATTTTAACTACTCTTATTTGTTCATCTGTATTTGGAAGATTCCTTCTTAGATTTAATTTTTTTAGTTCCTTTTTATTTGGTAGTAAAAATTCTACTTTTAAGTTGTTATGAATAATTTCATTTGCAATAGCTTCAGCTTTTCTAATGGTTTCTTCATCTAAAATACCTTCTATATCCACTGTACTAACGAATTGTCCTAAATGAAATCCGCAGGTGTTGGCATTGAAAAATTTAAAGAAACAGCCAGAAAGTACGTGTTGACCTAGGTGCTGCTGCATACCATCAAATCTTTTTATCCAATCTACAGAACATTTAACTCTATGTATTTTTATAGGTTTCTTTTCAGTGACATGATATATAACTCCGTTTTCTTCATATACATCTATAACATTTAAATTCTCTATTAAACCTGAATCGCAAGGTTGACCACCACCACCAGGAAAAAAAGCTGTTTTATCTAGTACAATATGAAATTTATCATCAATTTCTTTAACGTCTATAATTTCTGCTATAAAATCTTTAATATATTGATTTTCATAATAAAGTCTCTCCATTTAACATTCTCCTTTATATTCAGAGATAAACTCAATGTATATCTCTTGAGTATTTTAATTCACAATGCAAAATTGTGGTTTTACAAATTAATTTCTTTAATAGATATTTACTAGTAATTATATTGCTGATTTTTCCACCTCAGGGGAACAGTAGTGAAGCCCTTTAGGGTTCCCCTGAGGTGCAGTATAGTTCGGAACAAGGGCAATAAATTCAACTAATACTATGGAGAAACTACAGTTAATAGTTTCTTTATAATAAATTACCGTGAAACTTAAAATAGAGTCAATTCAAAATTTATCAGTTATTGCTGAGAAATTTTGAATTGTGTACTTAGTAGTTTCAGCTATGATATTAAGTAATATCAATTATTTTTTACATATATTAAATTTTAAAATGATTTATCTATATTGTATATGGAAAACTGAATTAATTAAAGCATATAGAAAAGGATAAGTTAAAAGATTTATCATAAGGACTTTATAGAATATTAAATAGATTATTTATACAAAATTGACAGTTAATTCTGAAAAGTGCTAAAATAGCTTTATTGATGGGGTAAGTCTATAGATTTATAAAAACAAAATTATATAACTATGGATTTATAAATAAAAGGGGGGAATATAAGAAATATGATAAATAAGCAAGTCTTAGATAAGATTAGTATAAATATTGATAATTATTTAAATGATCTTTCAGAGAAAGAGAAGTTTAGTGGTGCCATATTAGTTTCTATAAAAGGTAAGAAGGTAATAAGCAAAGGATATGGAATGGCAAATTATGAATTAGATGTTTTAAATACATCTAAAACAAAATTTCGTATTGGTTCTGTAACAAAACAGTTTACAGCAGTAGCAATAATGCAACTTTTTGAAAAAGGGCAGTTAAATTTAGATGATACATTGGATAAATATATTCCAGATTATCCTAAAGGAGACAAGGTAACCATTCATCATTTATTGACTCATACATCAGGTATATTTAATTATACTAATATTGAAGGCCCAATTGAGAATACCATAAGAAAGAAACATAGTTTAGAGACGCTCATTAATGAATTTAAGTATGCTCCATATGACTTTGAACCAGGAGAAAAATACTCTTACTCAAATTCTGGATATGTTTTACTAGGATATATAATTAAAAAAGTATCTAATAAAAGCTATGAAGAATACTTACAGGAGAATGTTTTTAATAAACTTTTAATGGTTGATACTGGATATGATGATTACTATAAAATAATTAAGAATAGGGCTAGCGGTTATGATTTAAAAGGCGAAGAAAAAAGGATGGTAAATTGTGAATTTATAGATATGAGTATACCTCATGCTGCAGGAGCATTATACTCAACTGTTGAAGAACTATATATTTGGAATAAAGCATTAATTGGAGGAAAAATTATTAGTGAAGAGTTATTAAAGAAAATAACTGGGAAATATATTAAGGTTAAAGAAAATGATTATTATGGATATGGAGTACATTTAATTTTTGAAGAACTTGGAGGCAAAGTCAGAGAAAGGGTAGACCATAACGGGATAATACCTGGATTTCTTGCATCAAATGAAGTTTTCCCAGAGGAAGATGTCCAAATTATTATGATAACAAATGTTCCAAGTGAGCATTTTTTTAAGAGAGTGTCTAAGATAAGAACAATTATTTTCGAAGAAATATAGTAAAGTAATTTTTAAATTATAAATTAAAGAGATGAAGGGAGGGTAGTTGAATATTATTCTCCTTTTTATAATAGTTTAGATAAATTGACATAATGGAATATTTTAATTATTTATATTCAGCAGGAATTACTTAAAAATCAATTATTTGTTTTGTATGAAAATATTTTTAAGGTTTATGAATAATTTAAAATTTGAGCTTGTATCTTTATAGAGTTTTTGTGATTTAAATTAATAGAATTTTTAACAAGCCCTATAGCGCCGTGATAGGTGCTTTTTTATTATAGAGAAATAAAAAGATTAGCATCTTAAATGTAAAATTAAAATTTTATTTAAAGATAGGGTTACAAAGGTACTATTACATTCTCTTTATATAGTGTAAAACAAATTTTAAATTAAGGAGAGGATGTTATGTTATTACAAAAGGGTAGTAGAGGAGAGGAAGTAAGGAAACTTCAACAAAAACTTATTTCACTTGGTTATAGTGTAGGCCAATATGGAGCCGACGGAGTATTTGGACAAGGTACTTACGATGCGGTAATAAAATTTCAAAGAGCCCGCGGATTATCAGCAGATGGAATAGTAGGACCAGCAACTTGGAAGGCACTTAATAATTCTTCCGGTAATAATTCTTCTGGTGGAGAACTATTAAGAATGGGATCAAGAGGAGATAAGGTAAGAGAACTACAGC
Source organism: Clostridium argentinense CDC 2741 (assembly GCF_000816675.1). Classification (GTDB taxonomy): domain Bacteria; phylum Bacillota; class Clostridia; order Clostridiales; family Clostridiaceae; genus Clostridium_J; species Clostridium_J argentinense. The sequence goes on from NZ_AYSO01000020.1 coordinate 884,210, forward strand.
AAAAATTAATAAATAAAGGATATAGTGTTGGACAATATGGGGCTGATGGAGTATTTGGACAAGGCACTCATGATGCGGTGATAAAATTCCAAAGAGCCAACGGATTATCAGCAGATGGAATAGTAGGACCAGCAACTTGGAAGGCATTAAATAGTTCTTCGAATTCGAATGGTGGTGAAGTTGTAGGTGGATCAGGCGTTAGTAAATTTATTAAAGTAGCAAAACAAGAACTTAAAAAAGGATTTAAAGAAACTAATGGGAATAATATAAATCCTTATGGCGAATGGTATGAAATGAATGGTCAACCATGGTGTGCTATGTTTGTGTCTTGGTGCGCTAATAAAGCTGGAATACTTGGAAGTATTGTACCAAGGTATGCTCTTTGCTCAGATGGAGTAAATTGGTATAAAGCTCGAGGAAGATATAAGACAAGAATTTCAGGATACAATCCAAAACCAGGCGATGTTATTTTCTTTAAAAATTCATCAGGTTCTTATTATCATACTGGCATTGTAGTAGAATACTTACCTTCTGAAGGAGCAATTCGTACTATTGAAGGAAATTCTAGTGATGCTGTAAAAATGAACTATTATAAGCTTAGTAAAACTATTATAGATGGCTATGGAGTAAACTAAATTTATAAAGTTTTCTTAAAGGACAAATTATTGCGTAAGCTGTGCTTTGCATGTAGATCTTATTAGTTTGCTGAAGCTAAGTTATATTAAAAGTTAAGGGCTATTCAGAAGATTTTTGAATAGTCCTTAACTTTTTTATAGAAAGAAGGTGAAAAGTATTTGTTAGGGAATATATTAAAAATGAAGGAATTTTTAATATTATATTTTAATGGAGGAAATTAAAAATATGATTAAAGAAATTGAAAATCGTAGAAGTATTAGAAATTACATTGATAAGTCTGTTGAAGATGAAAAAATAATTCAGATACTTGATAGTGCAAGACTTGCACCATCTGGTAGCAACACGCAGCCATGGCATTTCATTGTGGTAAAATCTGAATCTACTAGAAAAAGATTAGCTGAAGTATCTCATAATCAAAAATGGATGCTTTCTGCTCCAATTTTTATTGTATGTGTTGCCGATATACGCTCTAGAATGGGAGGAGATATAGATATAGTACTAAATGAAGATAGTCCACAAATGGAACTGAAGCAGATAATCAGAGATACATCAATTTCTATAGAACATATGTTACTTGAAGCTACTAGTTTAGGATTAGGCACATGCTGGGTTGGGTGGTTTATTCAAGAAGAGATTAGGCCAATATTAAATATACCATCTGATAAGTATGTAGTAGGTGTTATAACTGTTGGTTATGCAAATGAAACTCCAAAAGCTCGTCCGCGAAAGAAACTTGAAGAAATAATGCACTATGAAGTTTGGTGAAAATTTATATAAAAGCAAACTTTTTAACTTACAATAAGATCAAAGTATGTAAGAAAATACATAAAAGTTAAATAGAATATGTCATCTAATATGATTATTCAGGAAATAAAAAACATTTATATAATAGGAATAGCTAAAAAGTATGGGGGTTAGTTATGATAGAAACAAAACGTTTTTATATAATTGAAGCCATTGAAGAAGATATTGAAACTATTATCGGATTGGAAAGCCATGAGGATAACAGAGATTTTCTTTGGATTGGTACTTATGAGGAACACAAGGCAGAAATTGAAGATAAAAATCACTTGCTTTTTGTGTTTAGACAGAAAGTGGATAATTCAATTATTGGATATGCTCTAATTAGATTAGATTTTAAATCAGAAATTTTTGAACTAAGAAGAATTGCTATTTCTCATAAAGGAGTAGGATATGGAAAAGAAGCTATGATTGCATTATTAAAATATGCATTTGAAGATAGAAATATTAATCGCTTTTGGTTAGATGTGTATCCAGATAATTTGATAGGAATTAGGCTTTATGAAGGACTTGGAATGCATCGAGATGGAGTTCTAAGACAAAACTATAAATCTAAACGTGGCTATTTAGATCAGATTATATATTCAATGCTAAAAAACGAATATTACGAAAGTAGTTATATTAGTTTATCATCGAATTAAGTATTAGATTTACATTTTTCTTAAATTGCTACACAATAGTAAAAAATATTAATGTATATCACAAGTAATCAGAGTAATTATAGAAGAAATGATAAAATACATTTTAAAGAAATATATTTTAATGCATATAGAAGTAATGTAAAAATAATTAATTTAGTGAGAAAATTAGGTTTTAAAACAAATATGGCAGGATACCATCTTTAATTTATTGGTAAAGAATTATCTTAATTAAATTATAAACATACAATAATGAACAATAGTTAGATAACGTAAACTAAGAATAATATTTAGTACATTAATGGAGACTGGTTATGAGTAGTAAAACTAAAAAAAGATTTTAATTGACTCTGTAATATTTACCATTATATTCGTAGTTTTTATTCTTTATATTTCTAGTGATTCCCAAGGAGTGGAGTCTAGAAGTGGAAAGTATTATTACAAAATGGATATTTTAAATGAAAACAGTATAAGAATTTTAAAATGGGATGTGGCAATATCTAAAAATAACATTAAAAATAATATTATTGAAAATGATTTTAATAAGGAAACACTTAGGAGCTTTAGAGATAATGTTATTGAGATTAGGTTTAAAAGATTTTCTTTATTTTTATTTTTACTATATTTAATTTTTATTTTAAAAATTTTTATAAATTTACGAAGAGATAGTCAATTATATAAAATAGAAAACAATAAAAAATCTTTGCAACCATTTGCTACAATTGCTATGAGTTTTCTAGGTTACAAGATTATTATTTTCTCTATTGAGTTAAATCAGTTATGTAAAGATGTAGTTTATTATTTTAATTTAATTAAATAGATTATAAGCTATTGGAGGAGAATATGGTTAGATTACAGAATATGAATGAAGCCGATTTTAACAACTACATTAATAACGCTATTAAGAATTATGCTGCTGAAAAAATTAAAGCAGGTACTTGGGGCGAGGAGGAAGCAGAAAACCTATCTAGAGAAACTTTCGCTAGATTACTTCCAAAGGGTATTTATAGTGAAAATCAATATCTCTTTTCTATAATAGATGCTGATAAACAGATGAAGGTAGGATACCTATGGTTTCAATGTTGTAAAAAATTAATTGGAAAAGAAGCCTTTGTATATGACTTCATCGTTTTTAAAGAATTTCGTAGTAAGGGATATGGCACTCAAGCACTTAAATCTCTTGATGACGTAGCTAAAGGACTTGGTATTAATAAAATTTCATTACATGTATTCGCACATAACAAAAGGGCTTTATCATTATATGAAAAGACAGGCTTTATTGCTACTGATATAAATATGTCTAAAAATATTTAACTATGTAGCTTTAATGAACAGTAAATTATTATAAGAATTTATTATTACTAATATAAAAAATAAATATAAAATGAAACACTGTATTATTCATAAGCGAATTTACGGTGTTTTTTATTTTGTAGTATGAATGATTTACAAAACAAGATAATTCACTTGTGAAAGTATATTAGATGTCTTTTTACTGGAATATGGAGGAACTTGAAGTATTAAAGAGAATGTATTTATAGATATAAGTTTAGATGGATATAAATATTAAATTATATGAATTAAATTATATGAATTAAATTATTATAAATAGAGGAGAGGGTAATTTTGAAAAACAATTATAAAGTTATTTCAATAATACAGTGGACATTTAATATTATTACCGTGATTTTAGCTATTTTATATTTTTTACATTTTGTTGAAAAGAATATTGCTTTTCTATTTTTAGGTGTAAGTAATATTATTAATGGAGTAGATCGAATTAATATTACAAAGAGAACAGATTTAAAAGAAAATAAGAATTATTATAAGATTACTGGAATAAGTTGGATTATTTTAGGCGTCGTATTTACATTTTTATCTGTTTCTGAATTGTTAAATTAGCTGTTGTTAAATTATAGGTTGATTATATTAAAACATAACTATCAACTTTTAAGATAGGGATTAGGGAGATAATATTTTTTAAGAATATAATTCATAATTATTATATTTTGTGAAGAGTGCATTATAAAAGGAGGTTATAATATGAAATTTATTAATTTATTAATTAGTGCAATTATTCAAGTTATATTATTTTTAATTTTACCATTTATTTGGTGGCTTACAAGAGATAAAAAACAGTCAAACTTTTTAAAGTATTTAGGTATAAAAAAGCCAATTGTAAAAGACAAAAGTAGATATATATTAACTTTTATATTCACCATATTTATTTTATCTTTTTCAGCATTTATAATTGTGCCATTATTTATAGACAGTTCTAACATGGCAACTTCACAGTTCAAAGGAAAAGGTATTTCTGCTCTTTTTCCCGCTCTAATCTATGCCTTTTTACAAACAGGACTTTCTGAAGAGCTTTTCTTTAGAGGATTTTTAACAAAAAGATTTGTAAAAAGATTTGGATTTAAAATTGGAAATTCTATTCAAGCATTATTATTTGGACTAATGCATGGAATTATATTTAGAGAATTATCAGGAATATTAGGAGCTGTAATAGTTACCTTAATCACTGCTATGGCAGGTTGGCTGATGGGAGTAATTAATGAAAAACAATCAGAGGGATCTATCATTTCAAGCTGGTTACTTCATGGTTGTGCTAACACTTTAGCATCAATTATAGCAATGTTTAACATAATTTAAAAACAAAGTATTGAGTATTAAAAATGCACTTTTGTAGGTGAGGACAGTGTTTTCCAGAAAATCTAAATTGGTTTCCATTATTAGGTGTTAGGCAAACTGTTGGCGTTTAAATAATATTTTTTAAATATTATCTAAGTGAATGAAAACTGGTGAACAGTGTTCGCCCATACAGAATTATAAAGAATAAAACAGAAGAAAGAATATGCGGTAAAACAAAGTAGTTTTTTAATTTGGTAAAAATCATCTTTAATATTGTAATATCAATTAAAGATGGAGTTTTCTGTATGATGGTTTAGACTGATTAAAGTGATAAAAAATTATCTGAAAGATATTAGTAAGTAATAAATACTTGTAAAGAGTTTAAAAAATATATTAATAGTATTTATTTACTATAAATACTATTAATGTTAATATTTAAGTGTTGGTTAATGCGGAGAAAGGAGGATGTTTTTATGATAATCAAAATCACAGAAAAAAATTATGAGGTGATTATTTTATAGATTTCTCTATTCATTTAACCATGTGAATTGAGTATAGTTTTATATTATTTATCACCTAAAAAGGAGATTGTTATGTACTATACTTATTTAAAAGATTCTCATGTTGAAGATATAGCTACTATTATTTCAACTAATTATAAAAATGCGAGGGTAGCATTACCTAGTCTATCTGATAAATATGAAAATATTGAAATGCACATAAATGAAATTAAAAAATATGTAGATAACAGCAATTTTGTTGTAGCTATAGAATCTGGTAAAGTTGCTGGGTTTATAAATGGAATTAGCATTAATGAGTTTAAAGGAACAGCAAAAGGAGCATTATCATTGCCTTCACTTCATGGAATAGCTGATGGATATGATAAAAAGTATTTATATAGTGAACTCTATAGAAGAGCTTCCGATTTGTGGGTTAATTCAAGTTGTTATACACATGCTGTAATGTTGTACGTTAATGATAAAAATGTAATTGATTCTTGGGTGATGAATGGATTTGGTATGTTAGTTATTGACGCTGTACGTCCACTTGAAGAAATAGCTATACCCAATATAGATAATAATATATGGATAAGAAAGGCTGATACAACAGATCTTATTGATATGGAACATCTATTTAAAGGAATAGACAAACATCTTTCATCATCACCAATATATTTATATAATCACATTAGTGAAAATTATATAGATGAATATAGAGATTGGCTTAAAACAGAAGGTAATAACTTATGGATTGCAGAGATTAATAGTAAAATTATGGGTTATTTAAAAACAAATACAACTGAAATTAATATGGATGAATTAGATGATGGTTATACAATGGCGATAAATGGAGCTTATGTATTACCACAATATAGAGGGTAGCATATAATGTCAAAACTATTAAATGTAGCAACTGATTGGGCTATTGAAAAGGGATTGAAACGTTGTTCTACAGATTTTGAATCTGCTAATATTGAAGGAAGACGCTTTTGGCTTAAACATTTTACTCCATATTGCTATTCAATGATTAGAAGAATTGATGAAAGAAATCATTTAAATTCAATTAGTATTGGAGATAAATGATATAGGCGAAATTATAATTGAAACGGAACGTTTATATATAAAACCTTGGTCATTAGATTATACTGATGACCTGTATAACTTAATGTTAGACAAGCAAGTTCATTTATACACTGATGATACTGTTTGGACTAAAGAAAGGACTAAGGGATATATTCAATTTAATATTAATAGAGGAAGTTTATCATTGAAAAGGTTCTTGGAATTAGAACGTTTTTGGGTTTGCAACAAAATAATGAAATTAAGTATGATCCAATGTGGCAAGAAAAAATGTTTGAAGTTGAAATGAAAGTGTGTGACATAGATGAGTATAGAAATATATCTTTTTATAATCACATCTTGTTAAGAAAATTAAGTTGAATGCATTGAATATTAAATATCATGTGCATTGTGTAATTTTAGATTGAAGATTTACTATGAAAAATAAAGCAGCTTTTATTTTCAGTATTGTATTAAGTGTAGTATTCATAATATTGCTACTATTTATAGGTAGAGTGCTTAATTGTCTATTAGTAATAGCAATTTTATATGTAGCAAAGATTATCTATATTATATAAAGAAGGAATGGGGATGCATTATGCTAATAGATGGGAAAATTGTAGAATGTGAATTTGAATACACAAAAAACCTTTCAGAGTTTTATGAAAATGAAGATATAATTAGATTTCGTGATAATCAATTGAGTGATATGTATTATCACAATTATACATATATAAAAAAAGCAATGAATGAAGTTGAATTGAAAAGCATTATACAAGATGAAATTTCACTGAGGTTATCTGAAAAAGGTAAATTTTGTAATATTCTTTTAAGTTCTGATGTTAACAGCTCTTTGATGTCTACTATTAAATACAATGCTAAAATATCAACAAATGGGTATTATTCCTTTGATATTTCTTATTTTTCAAAATTAAATGCTCTATCTGGCTGCACAATAAAGAAGGTTACCAATCAAGAAATGGTAGATGATGTTTTAGTTTGTGACCTGCAGCAGGATGAGAAAGATCTCGGAAGAAATTTTTGTACAAGGAGATGTTACAGACGTGGCAAAGTATATGTTTCTAACAAAGGGGTAAATTCTTACCTTTGTTATCATAACGGAGATATAATTGGAAATTGCGATTTGTTTATATATAAGGAGATTGCAAAAATTGAGGATTTTGCTGTTAACCCCATATATCAGCACAAAGGATATGGAACAACCATTCTTAAATCACTAATTGATATAGCGATAAAAGAGAATTGTCATACTATTTATCTGGTCACTGATGAGGATGATACTGCAAAGGAAATGTATCAAAAAATCGGATTCAATAAAATAGGTGAAAGAACTGATTTATTTTTTCAACTATAATAAGCTTATGCAAAATCAGCATTATCTGTAATATTATAGTTAAGACATAAAATTTTTATTTAATACAATAATTGAAAAGAAGAACAATCTATAAAAACAACGTATTATTTATTCAAATTGGAATTTGAAACATAGATTAAAAAATATTATTTCACAAGAATGTCTTGTGTATATATATTATTGTTAAGTAAGGAGATGGTACATATGAAGTCATATAAAATTATATATCTTAAAAGCATGAGGAGGGTGACTCATGGCCTTTTTCATTCATTAAATTAAGTCAAAGAGTTATTTTTCCTTTGCAATAATCCATCAGAGGATGTATTATAATTATATTAAAATTTATGATTTATAAAGGAGATACTATGAAAACAGTATATAAAAATCCTAAAGAACTAGGGTATAGAATTAAGAATTTAGTTGATACATATAATGATGGACTAATTTCTTATGAAAAGTTTGAACAAATAATTATTGAAATGATAGAAAAGAATGAGGATAGAATTTATAAAAATGGATTCATGCCATCAAAATTAATTAGTATTATAGGTGAAGACAGAAAATCAATAATAGATGAAATAAAAAGTAAAATAGAGAACCAATAGTTTAGATAGAGTAAAAGAAGTTATTTGGTTTGTAAAGCTAACCTATTCATTTTCATATGAAATGAATAGGTTTATTTAATTTTGGACATAACGCATACCTTTAACGGAAGGAATTATACTTCAACTTCATAGAAATTTATATAAATACAGTTCAGGGAGAAGTGGAATATGGAAAACCCAAGATAATATAATAGAAGAGATTTTGCCTGATGGCAGTAAATATAGATTTAAGCCAGTGGGCGCCTTTAGTACACCAATTTATATGAGCGATTTATGTGCAAGATATAGGGAAGAGATAATAAATGAAGAAGTTGACGATTTAGTTTTAATTAGTTCTTTTATTTTAGACTTTTTATGCATACATCCATTTAATGATGGCAATGGAAGAATGGCAAGGATCGAACCACTCGCCTTATTTAAGCATGTCCTTTATTGTTGTGATTAATGTAAATTTATAGTAAAATTAACTTGGTAAATCATTCTAAGATAAGGAGATAGCAATATGTTAGTAAACCGTATAGGATTTATAGCTTGTACTTTTTTATTGATGATTATATTATCAGTGTTAACGAAGAATGTTATTATAGCAGGAATCATTACATTTATTACTGTAATGATTGGGTATACAATTATTGCATATATGAGAAATAAAAAAAGAATCAATCTGTTAGAAGAAGAGTGCGATCCAGAAGCATTTTTAGAAGCTATAGAAAAACAAAGAGCTATTGTAGGCAAAAAAGATAAATATAATACTTATTTGGACATTGATAAAGCAGTAGGACTTATTAGCATGGGAGAGTTTGAAGAGGCAAAGGAACTCTTGATGTCCATTGATAAAACTTATTTGTCGGCGAAAAATGGAATGCTACTCATATATACGATAGATTTATTATGCTGCTTATATGAACTTGGAGAAATTTCTCATGCGGAGGAAATATTCGAGACCCAAATTCTTTTATTGCCACCTATGAATCCAAGGATGACTTTATCTATGAAATTGCTGGTGGCAGAAAGATTTTTGTTTTTAAATAGATATGAGGAAAGTAGAGAAAAGTTCCAAGAATTATTAAATGAAAAGATGACCAAGCATGTGAGAATAAGTGTTTTGTATAGCTTAGCAAAAATAGATGAAAATACTGGAGATATTGATTCTGCACAGAATAAATATAAGGAAGTAGCAGAATCAGGAAATAAACTATGGATAGCAAAGGAAGCTAAGAGGCGCTTAAATTAGCAGTGATTACAAGAGAATTTTAATATAGTAACTATGAAATAGGAGAATTTAAAATAATAAAAGTGGTATAATTTATACTATAGGAGTGTGAAGCTATGGCAGATATAAAATATGAAATAAAAGAGAACTTAGGAGCTATTTCAGAATCATCAAAGGGGTGGGTAAAGGAATTGAACCTTATAAGCTGAAATGAAAAAGAAGCTAAATATGATATTAGAGATTGGGACTTAGAGCATAAAAAGATGGGTAAGGGCGTTACTTTAACAGTTGAAGAATTAAAAAAACTTAAAGATATATTAAATGAAATAGATTTGTAAAATAGGCTATAATGCAATGAATATAGCTTGCTCGAGTATGTCATTTTTTAAAAAGATAAGTTAATATTAACCCTCTCTTTATGCTTTTAATATTATGTATTATAGTAATTTAAGGGAGTAATTTATTGTAAATGGTATACCAATTTATATAAACCAAGACTTAGTGTTAGACTTGGCTGCATTAATGTGTGACGGATATGAAAAAAGCAAATAAATTAGAAAAAGTTATAGCCAAAAAAGAAATTGGAAGTGAAGGTATATTATATATTGATATATAAGTAGCATAGATAAATTAATTTAAAAGGTAATTTATACCTCAATGAGTTATATCTTTTGAAACTCCAATTCAAAATTCACAATTATGGCTAAACTTAATTTTTGCAGGGGTGAACAATGTTCGCCGATTCTTTTTTATATACAATAAAAAGACTACATATGATAAAAACTTACTGATACTATTATCTGAAAATAAAGAATTTTATATAAATATTGTAGCAATTTTATATTACTACTTAATGTTTTTATAATGTATAACAACTACAAAATCCAATAATTCGATATTTAAAACATGTTATAGTTAAGAATGTATCTTCAAATGCAAGACACAATGGTAATTTATTATGAGTAAATGTTAATTATATTTTTTAATGGAAGGGTGGAGGAGAAATATGGGTAATATAGTTTTATTAGTAGTAGATGTTCAAAATGCGCTAATTAATGAGCATCCTTATAATGAACAAAAAGTAATCGAAAACATAAAAAAACTTATTTCAACTGCAAGAAATAACACAAAAGAAGTTGTGTATGTAAGTCATGATGGTGGAAAAGGTACAGGGCTTGAAAAAGATACATATGAATGGCAGATATATAATGAAATATCGCCAAATAGTAATGAAGTAATCATTGATAAGCAATATAATAGTGCTTTTCATAAAACTAATTTAAAGAAATATTTAGATAGTAAAAATATAGATACAATAGTTTTAGTTGGACTTCAAACTGAATATTGTATTGATGCTACATGTAAAAGTGCATTTGATAATGGCTATAAAATAATTATACCTCAAGAGACTAATACAACTTTTGATAATGATTATTTATCAGCTAAAAGGACTTATGAATATTACAACTATAATATTTGGAATAAGCGTTTTGCTGATATAATACCAGCTGATGAAGCAATAAAAATTTTAAAAAATAATTTTTAATTGATTTGTTCATTCCTAGCTTTTTTATTTAACGTAACAAGCGAAAAAATGAACAATGTATAAAAATACCGTATTATTCAGAAAAGAGTTTGCAGTATTTTTTATGCTATAATACAAACATTAGATGATGCAGCTATTTAAATTGAAGATATGAGTAATGTTCGTTAAAAATTGAATAATAGGGTATTAAATGTTTATTATCCAATTATTAAATACACGCATCAATATCTTGTATTATATGTTATAATTTCCTTAAATCAATTCTACATTGCAAAAGGCTGTGTATCATATTTGTAGTAAGGGGGAGGATATATATGCTGAATAAGTTGGAACTTATGGAAATGCATATAAAAGCTCTTTTTACACATGATAACAATAATTTTATTAGAAATGTAAATGACTTGGACGGTGACCTTGCACCACACTTCTTCTTTGGTCGTACATCCGAAGGTAATGTGCTACGCTTTCGTTACGATTTACCACAAGATAAAATAAGAAAACTAACAAATTTGGTCACTACGGAGCCCATAAGTTACAATTTGCAAAGGAACACAGTTCTTTTAGAGAAAATAAAAGAAATCCTTCAAGATCATCAAGAAATTCAAAAAATTTTTGAAGGCCCTGCATATAAATTGCCAATAGGAATAACATTTCCCAGCAATGTATTAAAAATTACGAAGGATAATGTACACCTTTTAAAGAATAGTTTTGATTATATGTTATCAGAGTTACAATTTTGGGAACCATATTTTGCAAAATTTGTGAATGGAAATGCGGCGTCTATATGTTTCAGTTCACGTATTGCTAATGCATCTCATGAGGCAGGGGTTGAAACTTTACCTCATTTTCGTGGAAAAGGATATGCTGTCGAGGTTGTTGCGGCTTGAGCAGCAGATATTTATGAAATGAGCCGAATACCGACTTATAGTACCTCATGGGATAATGATGCATCACAATCAGTGGCGAGAAAGCTGAAATGTGAATTATATGGTATAGGCCTTTCTATCTATTAAAATAAGTGTTAGCTTATACTTTTCTTATAATACGAATTATATAATTAAATAATTTATTTGTAATACCACATTATTCAACGTGAGTATGCGGTGTTTTTATTTCGTAATTTAAATAAAAGATGAATTAGTTGATGAATTTTAAGATATGAAAATTAATTTCTTTGAAAACCAAATAATAAGGTATTGAAATAATTTATTTTATAGAGAAGCCATATTATAATTTGAATATAAATTAAGTTATAATAGTAGAATATTATAAACTTAGGTATAAGGATATTAAATAGCAAATATAATAGTAGAAGATATGTACATGTAATATTTAATATCTAATTATACTCATAACAATCATTTACTACTCGCTTTACTATTGTTATTATTTGTGATATTATTTACTATAAAAATATTTTATTTTTGGAGGAATTAATAATGGAAACAGACCCTGAACCCGCGAATTTAACTTCACAATTAATTTTAATAGTCATTTTAACATTGATAAATGCATTTTTTGCATCAGCTGAGATGGCTATAGTATCTTTAAATAAGAATAAGATGAAAATTCTTGCAGAAGAGGGAAACAAGAAAGCAAAACTACTATTAAAACTTATGGAGGAGCCAACGAAATTCTTATCTACTATTCAAGTAGGAATAACTCTTGCCGGATTTTTTTCTAGTGCTTCTGCCGCTACTGGATTATCAGGTGATTTAGCACAGTATCTAAATGGATTTAATATTCCTTATAGTGGACAAATAGCCTTAATAGTAGTAACTATTATACTTTCTTATATAACATTAGTATTTGGTGAATTATTTCCTAAGAGAGTAGCACTACAAAAATCAGAGACAATAGCGATGGCTTCTGTAATACCTATACTATATATATCTAAAATAACTGTGCCATTTGTAAAACTGCTTTCAGCATCAACTAATATTTTGATTAGATTATTTGGTCTTGAAATAGACGGTTTAGATGAAAAGGTATCAAAAGAAGAGATTAAGTCTTTGGTAGAAGTTGGGCAAGAACATGGAGTTATAAATGAAACTGAAAAAGAAATGATAAATAGTATATTTGATTTTGACGATAAATTAGCAGATGAAGTAATGACACCAAGAACTGAAGTATACTTAATTAATATAGATACTCCTTTAAGTGAAATCTTAGATGAATTACTAGAAGAAAGATATTCAAGAATTCCTGTGTATGAGGGACAGATTGATAATATTATTGGTATTCTTTATATGAAAGATTTTTTCATTGAAGCAAGAAAGTATGGTTTTGAAAATGTAGATATTAGAAGTATATTACAACAACCATATTTTGTTCCAGAAACAAAAAATATTGATGAGTTATTTAAAGAATTACAAGCCTCTAGAAAGCATATGGCTGTATTAATTGATGAATATGGAGGGTTCTCAGGAATAGTATCAATAGAGGATCTTATTGAAGAAGTTATGGGTAATATAGAGGATGAATATGATGAAGATGAGCCAGCTATAAATAAAATTGATAACAATACTTTTATAATAGATGGTATGTTTTCTCTAGATGATTTTAGTGATTATTTTCATATAGATATTGAAAATGACAATTATGACACAGTAAGTGGATTTGTTATTGATCTTCTTGGACGTATTCCTGAGACTACTGAGGAAGAAAATATTGAATATGAGAATTTAATATTTAAGTTAGAAGAAATAAAAGAAAAAAGAATTGAAAAAATAAAGGTTTATGTTCAAGTAAAAGCTTAGTTCTGTATTAATTATATAAAACTATAATCTTATATAATTATTTAATATAAAATAAATAGCAATAACTAATACCGTATTATTCAAACGCGAATTTTACGGTATTTTTACATTATAATTCAAACATGCTATAAAATAGCTGATAGAAATATTGTTTCAAAATTGAATAATAGAGTGCAAGATAATTATATTTTCTATAGAAAGCATAGGTATTGTAATAAACATATTTCAATAATATATTATGATTACTAATAGTTAATTACAATATAGATAAAAATAAGTTTGTGGAAATGGAGAATTAAAAAATGAAAGAGGTTATTTGTAATTATTTAGAAAGTTTTGATGAACAAACAAAGCAAAGATTTCTTATGTTGTATGGATTTATTTATGAAAGTACTTCCCGAAGTATTGAAGAAAAATTATGGGCTAAATTACCGTCATTTTATGTAGATAGCAACTTTATTCGCCTTATTCCATTTAAAAATCATATTAATGTTGAAGCAAAAGCAGTTATTTTTTATAAAGATGAGTTATCAGGATATAAAATAACACCAAAAGGGATGCTGCAAATTTTTCACAATCAACAAGTTCCGAGTAAATTGCTGAAAATAATATTTGCAGAAAGTTTTAAGTAAGTTGCAGTTTATAACCTTTAATTCGAATTATTCTTATAACACGTAACAATTATATAATTAAGCAATTTATTTATAATACCGTATTATTCAACGTGAATATGCGGTATTTTCATTTCATAATTTAAATATTTTATGATTTATATTAACTTATAACCAGATATATTTAGAACAGGATATATGTTTTATGCAACGGCGAACAGTGCTCATCCCTATAATACCATAAGTAATAAAGCAGATGAGAGAAGATATTACAAAACAAGTTGGTTTTCAAGTTTTGATAAAAAATACATCGCAATCGTATTATTCACGAAGTCAATACAATATCATCTATTAAAGATATTACTGCTTCATATGATGATGTAAATTGATTGTATTGTGAATTAATTAATAAAAATGTTCTTTGAAAATTGAATAGTACGGTATTTGTATATATAATAGCTTATATAAAACGATTAATATTAAAAAAATTAATTATATAAGGCAATCTAAAGACCAATAAGAAATGAAGGTGATTATATGAATTTTCCAACTCAGATAGGGACAGATAGAGAAGGATATATAATAAACTATGCTTCAAAAGATAATATAAGTTTAAACTATTTATCAATATTAGAAGAGCTAATACAATTATTGAAACAAGATCTGAATGATAAATTGCATAGCATATATGTATATGGAAGTGTTGGTAGAGGTGAAGCTATTTGGGGAAAATCAGATATTGATTTATCAATAGTATTAAAACTACAGCTCACTCGTGAAGAGTTAGAAAAGTTAAATAATCATAAGAATAAGGTTTTAGAAGAGAATAAAATGGTTCCTAAAATAGATTTTGATATTGGAACACTAAATGATGTTTTCAAAGAGGAAAATTTGCACTATTGGGGATTTTGGATTAAGCATATATGTACTTGCATATATGGAGAAGATCTATCTATTAATTTTCCTAAAATGAAACCTAATAGAAGCATATGTCGATTGTTAAATCAAGATGTTATTAGTTCTCTTATAAATTATAAAGATAATATAATTAAAAATGAAGTAGATAGTAATATGCTAATCTCAGCTTTAAAAAGAATTATTCGTGGAGCATATTGTCTTGTTGCAGTAATAGATAAAAGTTGGATAACAAAAATTGAGGATATAATTATTGTACTTAATTATTATTTTCCAAGTGAAACAAGTTTTAATGATATAGATTTAATGCTTAAGGGGAAGGAAGAAGCTACATCGAAACAGGTTTTAAAGCTTATTGACTATTTTATTCCTTGGTTTAATAGACATAGAATACAGTAAAATACCATATTATTCAGAAATGAATTTTACGATATTTTTACATCGTAATTCAAATATATTGTGAAGAAAGATTGGTTTATTATACATGAAATATAAAAAGATAAGTCAAGATGATGTATATGAATTTTAGCAGATGTTTCACTTGATATAATATGCTCTATTGATGTGATAAACATTGTTAATATAGCAAATTTATCAAATACAAGTAAGTGGCAGACAAAAAAACATATAGATATTATGGCCAAAGATAAAATCATAGAACTTAAATGTGAAATTATACATGATGAATATGATGATGGACCTTATCCTCAATATTTGGGAATATAGATTAACTGATAAAGGGAAAGATACAGAACAGTTTAGGTTTAAAGAAAAAAGAGAAGTGGAAATAATAAAAGAATGTTTTAATTCATAATCTGATTAAAAGACGACGTAACTTTTGAAAATGCAGATACAGATAATGTTCTTTGAAAATTGAATAATGCGATGAAAAAGTAGTATGAAAATTTTCAATTATCTATATAATATATGGAATTAGTTGGGGGGGAATGATATAATTACAAGTAATTGAGTCAGAATGATGAAAAAGCACATAGTAATAACTAATGGGTTTATATCAGGAGGGATTGGAGCACTTATAAGCTGGGAGAAAAATGAAAAAATATTATAAATTATTACAAGGCAAGTAGTACAAATTTTTATATTTAACATTGCACAATATTAAGTATGAGCAAAGGAGGAAAAAAGGGTGAAATTAAAAGTTTTAGTAGACAATAATACATACATTGATCAATATTATTGTGGCGAACCTGCTGTTTCCTATTATATTGAAGATGAGGATACCAGTTTACTACTGGATGCAGGATATTCGGATTTATTTCTAAGAAACTCAACTGCATTAGGTATAGATTTAGAAAATGTAAGCACTATTGTTATTTCCCATGGTCACGATGACCACACAAGAGGATTAAAATACTACTTTGAACAAAATAATAAAAATAATATTTCTATTGTTGCTCATCCAGATGCATTTAAAGAAAAATTCATAGACAATTTAAAAATTTGTTCTCCTATTCTAGAGGAAGAATTAAAAGAAAAATGCAATCTAATTCTTTCAAAAGATCCTATTAAAGTTAGTGAGCATATAACTTTTTTAGGGGAAATACCTCAAATAAACCACTTCGAAAATAGAAAACCTATTGGTAAGCAAATTGTTGGGCAAACTTCAGTTGATGATTATGTAATAGATGATACAGCTCTTGCATATAAAAATGAAAAGGGCATTTATATTATTACAGGATGCTCTCATAGTGGGATATGCAATATAATCGAATATGCAAAAGAAGTATGTAAAGATAATCGAGTATTAGGAGTTATAGGAGGATTCCATTTATTTGAAGCAACTGAACAGGTTAATAAAACTATCCATTATCTAAAACAGAACAATATAAAGGAGTTATATCCTTGCCATTGTACTTCATTTGCTGTTAGAGCAGAAATACATAAAACTTTACCTGTAAAAGAAGTTGGAGTAGGTTTAGAAATAAACTGGTAAAAATATAAGGAATGAACTTATATTATAGCTATAGTGATACATAATATTCTTTTTTAGCATCACAACAATAAAAACCGAATAATTATTCTAAACACCGCATTATTCAGAAGTGAATTTTGCGGTGTTTTTACGTCGTAAAACAAATATATTACAGCTTTATACTGAATTTAATTAAGTAGATAATAATATGACAGATAATGTTATTTATAGAATAAGAAGAGTAATTATTTTTATTTAGATAGGAAGAAGGAGAACAGTGCTTTCTAAGGAATATATTACAATTAAATATTGAAATTAGATCTAAATTTATAGAAATAAGCTTCGGGTAGAATTTAGCACAATAAAAATAAAATTTGCATTATAATAGAATTTTTATGGAAGGATGAATCTTATGGACATAATGCTAAAAACAAGAAGGAAGGATCATGTAGTGACCTTTTGGGAAAAAACTCAAGATGAAGAAATAAAAAAATTATTTCCCTTTAGTATTAAATCTTTAGAGGAAGCATTAGAATTATTTGAGGAGTCTCTAAAAGAAGATGCTTTAAGCTACGGCAAAGTAATATATTTTGAAGGAAAATATATTGGAGATATTTGGTGTTATGGTATAGATGAAAGTAATGAAAAAATGACCATGCTCAGTGTTGTCATCTTTGAAAAGGAGTTATGGGGTGAGGGGATAGCAACAGAGGGTACAAAGGTTTTTGTTAAAGAAGTATTCGATAAGTTTGATATAGAAAAAATTGGAGCCTTTACATATTCCAATAATTATAGATCAATAGGATTATTAGAGAAAGTTGGATTTATAAAAATTGAAACATTTGTTGAAGATGGAATTGAATCAATATATTTTGAAATACAGGATAAAAGAGAGAAGAGATACTAAGAGAATATTATGCTATCTATAGTATTATAGGTTGGAAAAGCAGAATATTTTAAATAAAATTAAGAAAGTTGTTATTAATAATGAGATATTGTATTCAAATAACTTATTGATTTGATTATTTATTAATTAAAAAATCTGAAAATAAATAATTTTGCATGAATTGTTGTGAAGTGGGAGGAAAAATGGGAGATAATAATAGTTTAATTTTAAAGCAAGCTTCTGAACTTTTTCAATTAAACATACTGGAAGTTAATATTAATAAAATTGGTAATTCAGCTAATCTTATTTATGAGTTGCAAAATGAAAATAATGCATATATTTTAAGAATTTCAAAACAAAATTCCTGTAGTTTATCACATTATGAGTCTGAAATGGATTATGTAAATTATCTATTTCATATGAAAGTAAATGTATCGAAAACTATACCATCTATAAATAATAAATTTGCAGAAGTTATATATGATAATGACGAATGCTATTTTGTTTCGGTGTTTGAAAAAGCTAATGGCCACTCTCCAAGAGTGGATAATATTAATGAATGGAATGAATCCTTATTTTATCAATGGGGAAAGACAATGGGCAAGATTCATTGTTTAACGAAGGATTATACAACAAAGGAAGGAATAGTTGCAAGAGAACAGTGGAATGAAGATATTAATTTTAAAGAAGGATATGCAATTACCAAAGAGGATTTTGTTATTTGTAATATATGGACAGAAATAATAAATGAAATGAATACTTTGCCTAAAGATAAGGACTCTTATGGATTGATACACAACGATTTCCATCAATATAATTTTTTTATTCATGATGATAGTATAATCGTTTTTGATTTTGATGATTGTTTATATCATTGGTATGTTTGTGATATTGCAATTGCTCTTTATCACTCATTACAAATAATTCCTATAGTGAACACACAAGAGCGTATAGAGTTTGGAGTTAAGTTTATTGAAAGCTTTTTAAAAGGATATTTAGAAGAAAATAGAATTGAAGAAGAATGGATAGAGAGGATACCACTATTTTTAGAATATAGAAGGATTTGCTCATACAACTTTATTTCAAAATTATGGAGAAATAATGAGCTTAATAATTCACAGAAAGAGTATTTAAAAAATATGAGATATAATATTGAGAATCGACTATCTTATATTGATATAGATTTTAAAAAGTTGAAAAAAATTAAATAATTTAGGATGCTATATTTTGCTTCATAATTTGACTAAAAGACCTCGTAAGTTTTAATTTCAGACTACGAACAATGTTCTTTAAAAATTAAATAATGCGGTATTTACAAAATATGCTATAATTTATTCGTGATAGTAAGATAAAGTAAAAATTATTTGTATGAGACATATAGATAAAGAGGAATTTGTAGAAGAGGAGAAGTATATATGGAGACAATAGTAATTAAATTAAACCCTGAATTATTAGAAAACCCTGATTTGGATTTACGCTATACGGTACCTGATAGAATTGAGGAATTATCAGATAAGAAAATAATGGATAACGGTTATGATTATTTAGAAGGTCAAAACAATCCAATTGGAATTTGGATGAAAACTGAATCGGCGGAACAAAATTATCAATTTATAATTGATATGCTTAAAAAGGAAATGTTTTTAGAAAATGATTTATCAAAATCAGCAGAAATATATATTTCTAAATCAGACTGTGATGAATTGGAAAATTGCAAAAAAGTTTATCCCTTATAAATAATTAATACAAATTCTAATTTATTAATGAATTTAAAAAGATAAAATAATATTAAAATATCGCATTATTCAGAAGTGAATTTACGATATTTTTATGTCGCAATACAAATATTTTATGACTTTATATTAATTTTAATAATTATCTATAATATATGAGCGAAAAGAAACCTAGATATGTAAGCAAAAGCTGATGAGCACTGTTCGGTCCTAAGGCACCATAGATAATAAAGTAGAGTATTACTTGTAAATCTAGTACAGCATATGCAGATTATATATGAAAATAGTAATCTTCGAGAACAAAATAGTAAGATACTAGAGATAAGTATAATGCATATTTAATAAAATATTAAGACGCAAATAATGGAGGATAGTATGAAAGACTTAATTATTAGAGAATGTACACATGAAGATTTAGATAGAATTATTTTTCTGCAGCAACAATGGTGTAATGCAGATATAACTTATGGGTTTATTCCTGCCGATAAAAAATATATAGAAGAAAAGCTCGGTAAATATTTTTTTGTTGCTGAGTTAAATGATGAGATTGTAGGATTTGTCTATGGGACAGTTCATAAAGCCGAAAACATGAGTGTAATTGATTGTGGACAGCTTTATATAGAAATAGATGATATTTATACATCAACAAATAACAGGGGATTAGGTATAGGGAGTATTTTGTTAGAAAAAATATTAGAGGTTGCTAAAAAAAATGGAATTGAGAGGTCTTTAATTTATTCATCAACAAAGGATATTGACAGTATTATAAATTTTTATAAAAAGCATGATTATAAAACATGGTATGTTAAAATGTTTAGATAATATATTAAATGAAAAAATATTGCATTATTTAAAATTAAATAATGTGATTTAATGATATGAATTAGCTAACATATGTAATATATAAATGAATGCCTATAATATAGCATAGCTTTTCGAAAATTGCTTCTACATTGTAATGCATCATATATAAAGAGGTGAATAAAATGATTAGATTGGAGAAGATATCAAAAGATAATTATAGAGAATGTTTAAGGTTGCAAGTAGAAGAATGCCAAATGAAATTTGTTTCATCAAATTCAGCGTCTTTAGCAAAGGCATATGTTTATTATGATGATGCAATACCACTTGCAGTTTATAATGAAGATTTAATGGTAGGATTTATATTATTACGATACTATGAAGAACAGTCATATCTTATTGATCAATTTATGATTGATGCTCGTTATCAAGGAAATGGGTATGGAAAACAGGCAATGGAGTTAGTAATTGAACAAATGAAAAGTGAAAGAAAATATACAAAGATTATTCTGTGTTATATTGATGGAGATGAAACTGCAAAAAGATTATATAGTGGATTAGGATTTTATCATACTGGAGAAGTTGACGAGAATGAAATAATAATGCGTTTTGATCTCTAATTTTTTAAATAAATTTTTATCATAATATTCTTAGAATTTATCTGAGTATAAAACAAATTATTTTTAAATAATTAAAAAATATGTTATACAAGCAGGAGGAAATATGAAATATATCGATTTTGATACTTGGGAAAGAAAAGAACATTATCAATTCTTTAGTAATGCTGATTATCCACAATTCAATATTTGTATGAATCTTGATATTACTAATATTTTGTCATTTGTTAAAGGGAAAAAAATATCTTTTTATTACGGAATGATTTATGCGTCTACTGTTGTTATGAATGAGTTTGAAGATTTTCGTTATAAAATTAGAGATGGCAAGATTATTTTACATGATGCACTTAAACCATCTTTTACTGATATGTCGCCAGAAGATAACTTATTTAAAATTGTGACATTAGATATAGAGGATGATATTATAACTTTTTCTAATAATGCAAAGAAAAAATCAGAAGAACAAAAAGAATATTTTCCAAAAACAAATGAAGTAAGAGATGATTTAATATATTATTCTTGTATTCCGTGGATATCATTTACACATATATCTAATGAAATAATAATGAATAAAGAAGACTCTATTCCTAAAATATCTTGGGGAAAATATTTTAAGGATGGGGACAAGGTGTTGCTACCTTATTCTATACAAGTAAATCACATGCTATTAGACGGTGTGCATGTAGGAAAATTCATTGAAAGATTACAAGACTTTATAAATTTCATATAAATTCATTTTTGTAGCGGCGAATAGTGTTCACATCTATAATATTATAGATAGCAAAGTATAATACTATTAAGATAATTGACAAGTATTTTATGCAATGATATTATCGTTATAAATTTAATAAATAAAAGCGAAGAAAAGAAGCAGTAGTTACATAACACTGGCTAAAGAGAGTAGGTGATGGTGGAATATCTACGCTAAGAGTGTAATGAATAACATCTTGAAGTTTCCAATGGAAATCTATATTTATATTAGAGTGTACATTTGGACGGAGCCAAACCGTTAGTAGTTGGACAGTATCGAACTTAGAAATAGTTCTGTACTGATATTGAGTGAGCATATGTAAGCTAACATAGGTGGTACCGCGGAAGTTATACCTTTCGTCCTATTTTTTTAGGATGAAGGGTTTTTTTATATTTTAATAATGGTCTACTAAATTTTAAAAATAACAATAAATAAAGTTTATCATATAAAAATAGAATAAAAAAGGAGGCTATAGTATGTTTGATGAAAGGATTTTTAGATTAGGAACAAATTCAATAAAATGGGACAGATACAATAATGAAGAAATTATAGCTATGGGGACGGCAGATATGGATTTTATGTCGCCACAATGTGTTACTGAAGCGTTAATCAATAGGGCAAAATTAGGGATGTTTGCCTATGAATTAAAATCAGATTCATATTATAATGCTATAATTGACTGGTATGCTCAAAGATACAATTGGAGGATAAAAAAAGAATGGTTGTCTAATTCGCCAGGTATTTGGGCAGGAGTTAGAATATGCATTGATTCATTTACAGAGCCTGGAGATAAGATAATGGCACATTCACCAACATTCCATCCAGTCATTGATATAGTGAAAAAAAGTAGACGTGATTTGGTAACAAACTCATTGGTACTTAAAGATGGGCATTACACCATAGATTTTGAAGATTTCGAAAGTAAGATTGCTGATGATGTGAAAATATTTATATTAGTCAACCCTCACAATCCAAGTGGTAGAGTATTTACAAGTGAAGAGCTTACACGAATAGGTGAAATTTGTAATAAGCATAAGGTTTTAGTACTTTCCGATGAGGTGCATGGTGGGGTAGTATTTAAAGGCCATAAACATGTACCCTATGGATCTATTTCAGAAGAGTTTGCAATGAATTCCATTATTATCACAGCTGCAAGTAAATCTTTTAATTTACAGGGTTTGACTCATGGCATATTAATTATACCTAATAAACAATTATGGGATATTTATGAATCTGCATTAATAGGGTATGATTTTGATTTCGCAACAAATGTATTTAGTTTAGCAGCTGTTGATGCTGCATACAGGCATGGTGGACCTTGGCTAAATGAATTAATCACATATTTACAAAGTAATTTGCATTATCTAATTGATTATTTTGAAGTAAATATACCCAAAATTAAAATAATTAAGCCTGAAGGTTCATATATGGTCTGGTTGGATTGTAGAGAATTAAAAATGAATAAAGATAAACTTGAAAATTTCTTTATGACCAAGGCAAAGGTTGCATTAACATTTGGAGCGGGATTTGGAAAAGATGGTGAAGGGTTCGCTAGAATTAATATTGCCTGTTCCCGAGATTTATTGAATGAAGCTCTTGAAAGAATTAAAGAAGCAGTAAATAGTATTACGTAATATTATTATTTAATATAGCAAATATAAAAATTAAATAATCATTAAAATATCGTAGTATTTAGAAATAGATTTTACGGTATTTTTTATTATTCGATTTAAATATTTTTTGATAAATAGATTATAGTACTATAATAACTATTATTTTTATTAGAATGAGGAGAAGGGAAACAGTATTTTCTAGGGAATATATTACGAATGAAACGAATTTTAGGCATCATATAAATTATTACACTACTGGATTTTCACATGGGAGGTAAATTAATTGGAGGTTATAGGCAGTAAAATATATATTAGATATTTTAAAGATGTTGATGCAGAGACATTATTTGATTTAAATTTAAGGAACAAAGAATTTTATCAAAAGTACTCACCGACTCGCGATGATAATTTTTATACGCTTGATTCACAACGTAAATTTATTAGTGATATGACAAAGAAGAGAGAAAATGATAATCAATATTGTTTCGGCATATTCATAAAAGATAGCAATGAACTAATAGGATATGTGAATTTATTTCAAATACTTCGTGGTCCACTTCAAAGTTGTTTAATTGGTTATTCACTAGACAAACAACAGAATGGGAATGGATATGCTACGGAAGCAGCTTCTTTAGCAGTAAGATTTGCATTTAATAAGTTAAATTTACATCGAATCGAAGCAGGGGCTATGCTAACAAATATTGGGTCAATGCGAGTCTTAGAAAAAGTAGGTTTTCATAAAGAAGGAATAGCACAAAAAAATGTAAAAATAAATGGTCAATGGGAAGACCATCAAGTATTTGCTATTATATCTGATAAACATTAAATATATAAGTATGAATTATGTGTAAAAACTAATTAAAAGATAAAAAGGAGTTCAATTATGGATAACACTTTAGTTTATGTTACAGGTAATGATACTAAATTTGAGGTTGCGTTAAAAACATTTACTAATACAGGAATTACTCTATTACAAAAGAGTTTAAGCACTCCTGAAATTCAGAGTAAAAGTGTTGAGGAAGTAGCTATGTATTCTGCTAGTTGGGCAAGTAAGGAGATAAACCAATCAGTTATGGTAACAGATGCTGGTTTTTATATTGAAGCTTTAAATGGATTTCCTGGACCTTTTATTAAGTTTGTAAATGAATGGCTTTCCGGAGATGATTATATTAATTTAATGAAAGATAAAACTAATCGTACTATTATCATCCAAGATTGTTTGGCATATTGTCATCCAGATAAGAAACCAGTTGTTTTTACTGGAACATACAGAGGAAAATTAGCAACTAAACCTGGTAAGAAATGCGGTACTTCAATTGAACAGCTTTTTATTCCTGAAGGTTTTGATGTTCCTATTTCAAATATACCTGAGGAGAAAATGGTAGATTATTGGAGCAAAGGTGAAATAATGAGTAAATTTAAAGAATATATCTTAACTAAATGTAGCTAGTCTTGAAATAAATATTATTCTAAAAAAGGAGTTACAATGAAAATATATAGATGTACTAGTTTAGATATTGAACTAGTAATTGAAGCAATGAGTAAAGTAAAATCAGAAGAAGATAGTGTTGAAATATTAAATGAAACTGCTATTAATAAATTCCTTACTAATGAAAATAATTATTTTTTAGTTGCAATGGAGAATCAACAGGTTTTGGGGTATGCAATAGGTTACTGTCAAAATCGTTTGGATATGACAGGAGATATGATGTGTTTATATGAAATTGGTGTATTAAAAGAATTTAGGCGACAAGGTGTTGGAAAAACATTAATTAATGCACTAATAGAAATATGCCATAACATAAATGCTATAGAAATGTGGGTGCCAACAAATAAACATAATGTTTCAGCTTGTACTCTTTATGAAAAAACTGGTGGAATTACTTCTGTATTAAAGGATGAGATTATATATACATACAAATTTTAAGGATGTCGCTCTAAATATAAAAATGTTTTTAATTAGGGGGAAAGCCATGGAGAATAAAAATATAAAAGAATTTTATAAATTCTTTAATGAAATTGTAGATAATCTAGTTATTCCAAGTTTAGATATAAAACATTCTATAGAAAGAAAAGTTCAACATACCTTTAGAGTTTGTGAAAATGTACGATCTATTGGGGTATCCTTGCAATTAAGCGATAATGAATTACAAATAGGAGAAGCTATTGGATTATTTCATGATATTGGACGATTTGAACAATATATAAAACATAGAACACTTGTAGATTCAGTAAAAGATCATGGAGAACTGGGAATCTTATTGTTAGAAAATTATGAAGTTTTAAAATTATTATCTGAAGAAGAAAAAAATATTATTTTAAGAAGTATTAGATATCATAATAAGTATCAACTGTCTGAAGGCGAAGATGAAAGAGTTTTATTTTTTAGTAAGCTTATAAGAGAGGCAGATAAAATGGATAATTATTTTATTCACGTTAAATATTTTGAAGAGAAAAGTGAGTATCATAATGAAATTTTAAAACTTCTTCCGGACACAGGAAGATATTCGCCAGAAGTTGTGCAGGATATCTTATCTAATAAATGTCCTGAAGATCACCATATTAAAACTTATAATGATTTAAAATTAGCTTATGTTGCATGGATTTATGATATTAATTTTGATTATGGTATTGAATATATAGTGAACAATGATTATATTCCTAGGCTTATAAATTCTTTACCAGAAAATGAAGAAATGGATAAGATTTTCATTCATATAAATAATTTTATAGATAATAGATTAAATTTGAAATATTAAATTAGATTTACAATTAAAGAGTTTAATGAAGAACCAAGTTGGACAGATAAAAAGCTGCCAGGAGAAATTACTATTTACGCAGTAAAATAAGCTGTACGAGAATAATTTTTAATTAGTGTGAAATCTATTTGTTTTATAAATATACAAAGAAGAATTATTTAATCTCACATAAATTGAATAATGGAGAGAATAAATATGTATAATGGTGAAAATGAGATTGAGTGTCCAAAGGACAAGTATATAAAATATTATTTGTGGAGTGATTATTTTCATGACAGTAAGATAAAAACTGTAGAATTTAGTAATTCGAAAGGAAAAGATAATTATTGTCCTGATCAAGTAGTTTTAGCTCTTGAATCTTGCATTGATGTTGATATGGAATGGGATAAACTTAAAGGAACAGATATAGAGAAAGGAACCTATGTTGAGAAAAATAAGTCCAAATACATATATAAACTATATTTTAGTGATTGCAAGTATTTTAATTATGAGAAATCAATTATAGCCAATGACTATATTAATGGAAGATTTAAGAATACAGCTATATTACAAAAGATAATAAAATCAACAAATAAACTTTATTGTCATTTTAGAATATCTACAGATGATGGTTACTTAGATATTATTTTTTCTAAGTTTAAAATAAAAAAATTAATAGGTAGAATCCGTATTAAAGATACAGAAATTAAAGATTATAATATTAATTGGCTACAAAAATATGATAAAGGCATTTTATTAAGTGAAAATGGTGAACTAAATGATAAAAAGATATTAGAAATAATGAAGAATGGTGATGATGTTGAAAGATATTATGCACTATATTATTTTATGAACTATACCAATGAAATAATAATTGATTATGCTAGAGATATAATGTTGTTAGATTGGGAAAGCTTTGAAGTGTGTAAAATTATGGCTATATCTATAATTGGTATACAGGGGAATAAAAAAGATTTACCATTGTTGTTTGAAGAATACTTTATTGCGGAAGAAAGATTAAGTAAACAGAATGTATGTTATGGAAGTATTTTGCTGCCTAAAAGACATATAATGGATGCTATCGAAAAAATAAAGTATCGTGAAAGTGAAGATTATATTTTAATATTATAAGATGAAATCTAATTAATCTATATGTTTAATATACTATAGGGGAAATATAAGTTTAAATCATGCGGTTTATAAATTAGTATAATAGTGGAATGAGGAGAGTTACATGAATAAAAAAGCCTTTTGTCATTAATAATACTCTCTTGCCTAACAATAGTTAGAGGAATTCTACAAGATATAGTTGTTTATGTAGGGGCGAACAGTGTTCGCCCGAAAATTTAAATTGCTTATTGAATATATAATTTTTTTATCTGTAAGTTTTAAAAGCCACATTAAAATGTCCCTCTTTAAATTCTTTAGATAAACTTTTTTCTAAATAATCCTTAAAATAATCATATTCTTCATTTGGAATAGAAAGAGTAACTATTACATCAGCATAAAAGTTTCCTCTTAAATTATTAAAGGATATATTTATACAATTTTTATCAACATATATATGTTGTTTTTCAAGTTCATTTAATATGATGTATATAATTTTATCCTGATATTTATTTAAAAATTTTTTATTTGAGACCTCTTTATTTTTTTCCTTAAAAATACTTATAGTAGGTATTGCTAAAGGAATAAAAGTGAATATTAAATGAACTTCACTAAGATTATAATATTGTCTTAAAATTAAATTTATAGTAAATATAATTAGAGGTGCCACTAGGGTTGTGTATAAAGTTAGTATAAAAATATCTATTAAAAGTTTCTTACTACAACTTTTATATAAAAATCTATAAATGATAAAAATTATTATTAAGAGCACTATATTAATTAATATTACTTCCATAATAGCTCCTTTAAGGCATTTTAATATATAGATATACCACTTTTAAACTTAATCTATCTCTAAAAATAATTAGCACTTATTGGTATATGGACTAAAATTTAATTCACAATGCACAATTCACGATTCATAATTATGGATATTTCTCAGTGGTAACTGGGAATTTTAAAATTGATTAACTGTAGCGGCGAACAGTGTTCGCCATATAATAACTAGCAATTGTATTGCTAGTTAAAAATCTATTAAAGAAATTATTTTGATAAAAAATAATTTCATCCTTAATTGTGCATTATTTTAAGCCTTAAATTAAAACTAGCCATACATTAATTTTTAAAGTAATTTATCTATACTAATCTATTTTTATATGCCTAATATCTAAAAATTATATTATGAACTCTAAGTACTTTAACACTATTAATTTTTACTTCAATTATAAGAAAAAAGGTGTTAAATTCCTCAGAGAAAATATTTTTATTTAAAAGAGAAGCTTTTAAATCTTTAGGAATTAACTTTGAAGAATAAGTAAAATCTTCATTAAAAGCAGTAGTTAATTGATAAATATCTTGAAAAGTTTTATCTTTATCTTTTATACCTATATAACATTTTAAATTGGGATATATTAATAACTCCTTTGAGGATTTATTAAAAAGCTTATAAGTAAAGCTATAAGAATTGTCACTATTTAAATCTATTTCCTCATGAAGATTATTAAATATCACTTTTAAAAGTTCTTCTTTCATTATTTCAACTTCAAAAATATCAGATATTATAAATATAGAGTTATTACTTATAACATTATCTCCCTTAGAAGGCCTTAATTCTACTAACATATCATTATCTTTTTTATATATTTTGTAATTATCAGTTTGTAGACCTTTCATAAAGAGGTCAATATATTTATAACTGTCCTTATGGGATTTTATTATTTTTTCTATAGCATCTTCATCAATAGTAAAATTTAAACTTCTTTCTATATCAAAAGCATCCTTAACTTTTATTTTCATAGGTCTGTCAATATAATCATAATTTATTCTAGTTAACATATCACTTTCAATTAGAGATAAATCAATAAGTTCAATCTCTTTGTAAAGACTCTTATTATTTAATTCTACAGAAATAGAATATGATAAACTATTAAACTTTAATTTTACTTTTATATCTTTTATATCTAAATAATAAAATGTTTTTTCTTCTATAGGTTCTTTGTTTCCTAAAGCATCTTTAGAGTATACTATAATATTGTTTATTCCAGGTTTTAACTCTAAATCAGTTAAATTACCATCATCAATTAATATAGGTTTATTTTTGTTTATTGAGCACCAAGTTTGGACTACACCATAAGAACCTTCCTCTAAATTATCTATTTTTAAATTAACTTTTCCAGTACCATATAAGTATCCTTCATCAGAAGCATTTATTTTCTCTCCTATTATGCTATATTTTGTTTTAGGAAGATCTATATTATTTTTTTTAGTAAAGTTATCTAGAATATAAAGTTGTTGCTTAATTTTTTCTATACCATTATTGATAAATAGTTGAAATTTATCAATAATTGAATTAATTATTAAATCTGCTCTAATGCCTTTATCAATATTAAAGCTTTTAAACACCGCAGTCCTTTTTAAATTTCCATTCTCATATTCATCTACTGAAATTGTTACAGCACCTTTATCATAGCCTTCAATAATAAAACTTTCGCTATCATCTTCATCTTCAACTATAAAATAAATACTATCGCCTATACTTTGAACTTTGTTATTGTAGCTATATATATTTAGTTTGTCCAATTGAAGATTTTCTGTACTACCATAAAGTATATTGCCTTTTTTATCTTTTAAATATACAACTACTGGGCAAGCAATTTTAACAATCTTATATTTAAAATCCATGGCATTTACATCATCAAGAGCATAAACTTTATGTTTATCTCCATACTGCACTGGAGTGTTATTAAAAATAAGCTTTAAAATATTGTGTACAACAGAACTTCTAGTTAATTCACCATGATCACATTTCACAAAGTATTTTTTTGTAGTATCAGTCATAGCACTATAAAGAGGCACTGTACCATCACCGTCATTAAATTTGCCTTTAAACTCACCATTATTTTCAATTAAGTTACATAGAGTAGGGATGTTAAAACCTATGACTTCATGGTGAGATATATGAGATGGCAGGGAAGAAGTTAAAGTTTTATAAAATTTATCCAAGGTTAGATCTACACTTAAATCTACATCTTTCAATAAAGGAGTGTATACATCATTATAAATTTCTTCCCAAGATAAAGCTTTGCTATTTTTAATTAAATAATAGTCTTTAAGATTTTTATAGTAATTACAATAATCTTCATTAGGCAAAAGCTGATATATACTTGGAAAATATTTAATAACTTTTTTTGACTCCCCTTTAGATAATATTATAGGAAACAATTCATTAGGAACAGATTTACCAAATAATATAGCTTTATAGGCATCAGGAGAACCATTGTAGGGAGTTCCAAGAGTTATTATTTTATTTATCTTTGACAGTATAGGATCATCTTTATATTCATCTAAAAATAGTTTAGCTACAATGCCACCCATGCTATGGGCTACAATTATTATTTCATCTGCATTTTTATTTATTTTTCCTCTTAGGATACTGGATTGAAGGAGATTATTTTGCCTCCAATCATAGTAAAAAGCTGTATATTCTGTGCACTGAGTTTTTAAAAATTTTTCTAAGCTATTATAAGCTATAGGAATTATGCTAGAAGCAGAGATTGAATTATCATCTAAATTTTTAAGTATACCGTAAAAATTAATATCAAAAATATGTGAGATATGTTTAGGCCATATTGTAAGTTGCTTTTGAGATAATGTACTTCCCATAATTCCGGGAATCATTATTATTTGTCTATTTATTTCACTCAAATTTTACCTCTCAAATTACTTGTTTCCTATATAAATATATAAGGTTAATCATAATTTTAGAAATAAATTTACTTATCTTTAAAAATAAATAATTTTGATAGTGGATATTTCTTAAAGGAATTAAAAAAAGATAATGGATAAATTAAAATAAGAGAATTATGCATTAGAGATATGGGTATGATAGAATATTGTTAATTATAAAATATTAGAAAAAGTGGAGATGAATTATGAATTTAATTGTTGCTGTTGATGAGAATTTTGGTATAGGTAATGAGGGAAATTTATTAACCTATATTCCAGAGGATTTAGAAGATTTTAAGAAGAAAACTATAGGAAAAGTTGTAGTTATGGGAAGAACCACCTTAGAATCATTTCCTAATAAAGCTCCGTTAAAAAGTAGAATTAATATAATTTTAACTAGAGATAAAAACTATAAAGTAGAAAATGCTATAGTCATAAATTTTTTGGAGACTTTATTTGATGTTCTTAAAAGCTATAGTAGTGAAGATATATATGTAATTGGTGGAGAGAGTATTTATAAAAAACTTGAAGGTTATTGCGAGTTTGCATATGTTACTAAAATAAATAAAACTTATAAATCAGATAGGCATTTTTTTAATATAGATGAGGATAAAAAATGGGTATTGGAGAATAGAGGGGAGATAATTACTTCTTGCTCTGGAGTAAGTTTTAATTTCAACATTTATAGAAATATTAAACCGTTAAATTTTGATTGATGTCATTTAACAGGGTGAATCCTAAAGGGTTTCACTACTGTTCTAAAAAGTGTAAAAGTGGCGAACATTGTTCGCCGCTGCAAATAAAAATTTAGTTAAAAAGCTATGATTTTTAGGTGTTTTCTAATAAAAATAATCAGTTGCTAATGGTCAATTCTCAATTATATAAGTTATACTAAATATACTTTAATTTATCAAATTTGCTATCATTTTCATGAGAACTTACAATAAATTCTATATTAATATTCTCATTTTTCATTATATAGTATTGTAAGAAATCAAAAGATATATTGTCCATCATATGTAAATTTTCTATTATAATTGCAATAGCATTTATAGTAGATAGATAATTTAACAAATTTTCTAAAGCTATAAATATTCTATTTTTTTCTGTTTGAGGTGTTAGTATATCTCGAACAATTAAGGTATCATCTATATATTGAACTTTAGGGTGTACTCTAAGCAGGTCTACCCAATAATATTTTTCAAACCCTCTTAATTGTCCTATATCATAAACTGAAATAATACAATCAATAACGCCTGAAATCCAACAGTAATTTATAGTTTTTATAGGATAACATTTTGCGTAGATTATATTTTTCGATGACGTTTTTGATAGATTCATCTGCAATGCTTTTATATCATTTTCATCCATTTTTAAAAGCGTTAACTTAGCAGGCGTATTTTCTATGTGTTTTTCTTTATAGGTAGGTTTTAAAGAACCACTGATTAAACCATCATAAAGATTACGAATATCTTCCATGGGTCTAACATTCAGCTCTTCTCTAAGAATATTTTCACATCTTTCATATTGTTTAATAGCAGTATTTCTATCTCCTAAGTCAATATATATTTTCATAAGTTTTAAATATAATTCTTCTTTAAAAGGATTTATATTTAGCATTTCTTCCAGAAGATTAATGGCATTATCATATTCTTTATCTTCATAATGTATATCTATAAGTTTACATAAAATATCTTCATAAGTTCTTTGAAACTTTGCTCTTTCGTAAAATATCCAGTCATTAAATTCAGGACAATTTTTTATATAAAATTCTTCTAAAAATTCACCTCTAAAAAGTTTTTTAGCATCATTAAGATTAGCCTTTATATTATTATTTTTTTCTATAGAGTTTAATATATTATCTAAATGAAAAATATCTATATAAAAATCGTAATTAGGATTAATCATACATGAATCTTTTGTACTAATTAGTATATCTTCAGAAAATTTATTTTCATTTATGATTTTTCTTATATTCCAAAAATTGTATCTTAAATTGTATCTAGCAGATTCAATATTAACTCCATTCCAAAAGTAAGTCGCCAATTTATCTCTTCCAAATTTTTTTCCTTTATTAGCGCATAAAAAACACAATAAAGCAATAGCCTTACTACTTAGTTTTTCTAAAATTGATTTATTGTCTAATCGTATTTCTATATTCCCTAGAAGGTATATTTCAAGTTTTTTCAACTGACATCACCCTTTGTTTTAAATAATATCTTCAATTATCTAAGGTTATTTTCATAAAGTATATGTCCTTCCTTTATAGTTGCTAAAACCTCTATATCCTTAAGACTTTCTTTAGGTATTTCTAAAGGATTTTCATTTAAGATTACAAAATCAGCATATTTATTAGATTTAATTGATCCCTTAATATTATCCTCAAAAACTGCATAAGCACTATTTATAGTAAACATCTTAATAGCTTCCAAAACGGATACTCGATGTTCACTTATAGGATGATTGACAGCAGAATGAATACCTAAAATAGGGTTAATAGGAGTTACATCACTATCTGAACCACCACAAATTATTAGTCCATTATCAATTATTTTTCTAAATGGATTTGTTTCTTCACATTTCTTTTTGCCAATTGTTTTAGAGTACATTTTATCATATCCACCCCAAAGATATTCATAAGTAGGTTGCATAGATGCAATTAATCCAAGTTTATTTGCTCTTTTTATATGATCTAAAGATGGAAGTTCAAAATGTTCCACTCTATTCCTGAGATTTTTATTAGGATAGATGCTTTGGGCATATTCATGAGCAGTTATGATTTGCTCAATAGCCCTTTCACCAACAGCATGTGTACTTACTTGTATATTATTTTTATAAGCTTTTAGAATGAAAGAATTCATTTCTTCCTGAGTGAAATATAATTTTCCGTAAGCATCATCACAGCCCAAGTAAGGTTCGGAAAGAGCAGCAGTTCTGGAACCGAAAGATCCATCTAGGAATATACTTCCGCCAATTCTTTTAAGATTTTTATCAAGAACTTTATTTATATTTACTGTTTGATAAAACAAAATAATATCTATTGGAAAGCTATCTTTATTGTTATAAATAAATTCAGCATCCTTATCATGAAAGGTAAATCCTCCTTCCATGGCATTTATAGAAGTTACTCCTTTAGCTATGGCATCTATTAAAGTTTTATTTACTCCTTCTAATCTCATTTCTGAGCTGATTTTAGCTAGTATTTGTTTTCTTACTAGAGCACTGGCACTTCCTGTTAAAACTCCTGTAGGAATATTGTTTTTCGTTTCTGTTCCTTCTGCATTTAAAGGTGTTTTAAGCTTATGAAGAGCTAAGGAGTTTACTATACTAGTATGATATTCAACCCTATTTATCCATACAGGATGATCAGGTGCACAATTATCTAGCTCATATCTATTAGGAAGTCGTTTTTCATCTAGCTTATATTCATCAAGTCCTGTAGCTCGTATAAATTGACCTTTGGCAGTTTCTTTAGCTTTATTTTCAATTAATTTAAATATCTGTTTAAGGCTTGTGCATTTGCTTAGATCAAGACTTAAGCTATTTAATCCTGTTTGAACTAAATGGACATGACTATCATAAAAGCCAGGAAGAATAGTTTTTCCTTTTAAATCAATTACATCTGAGCTATTGGATATATAAACTTTAAAACCTTCGTCATTTCCAAAGTCATATATTAAATTATTTTTTATAGCTATCCAATGGTAAATAGCATTATCATTTTCTAAACTTATAATCTTTCCATTATATAAAAGTAAATCTACTGATATCATAAACTTCAACTCTCTTTTAATTTAATTATAAAGAACTCATCATACTTAACAATTATATATTAAGAGATTTTGCTCTCTTAGGTGTCTTATATAAAATAACTATTCATTATTGTAGTAAATTTTAGACCCCTTAAATAAATTTATAGTTCTCATGAATCATGAGAATCTCTAAATTTATAACTAGTAATATTCTATCATTGAGAGGAAATAAAAAACAGTTCTAATTTGTATTTATATTTAGATAATTAATATATTTAGAGTATTTTATCTGAACTTTTAAAAGAATTAACAATAAGATAAACAACTCTTAATTATGAAGTTAATCTTTTGTTGATTTTTCTTTAAGAAATCATAAAATTATATTAATACTTAAGTAGAGAAACCTCCTATAGAAACTATAGGAGGTCATGCTTAAATAGAAAGACTATTTATTAAAAAATCAAAAATTGAAAGTGCTGTATCAATAACTGAATCAATATATACAAATTCGTTAGCAGTATGATAGTTTTCTCCATTAGCACCGAAAATCAGGGTAGGAATATTCAATCTTGAACCTATATAATTAAAGTCACCTATGCTTGAAAAATACGCGATATGAGGACTTTTACCACAGCAACTTTCAATGGATCTTACGAAGTTTTGAACATAGATGTTATTTTCGTCTACAGTATAAGGCATAAACCCTCTAGTTCCTTCACTTGGAGCTTTTCTAAAATTAAATTCTACTTTTGAATTTATGTTAGCTTTTTTTACAGCTTCAAATAATTCATTTTTTATAGTTTCTTCATTTTCACCTCTTACAATATGTCTAAAAACTGTAAAAGAAGAAGTGTCTGGTACACTACATGCTTGTCCTCCACCTTCAGAAGAAATGACACATATTGAACCTTTTCCTAATTTGTCATCTTCAATTAAATTTGATTTTTCAAGTTCAAGCATAACTTTAGCTGCTTCTACAGCAGCATTTATACCTTTTTCAGGGTTAGCTGCATGGGCAGATTTGCCATGAAGATTAACAGTATAGTTATAACCACCTCTAGCACCTAAACACAGGCAAGGAAAGGGTTTAGAACAAAAGCCACTACTAGGTTCAGTAACTATTGCCACATCAGCATTTTTGGCAATTCCATCTTCGATTACTGCATTAGTACCTAGTCCATAAGGACCTTCTTCATCAGAAACAAAAGAATATATTATTTCGCCTTTAAAGTCATCTACTACATTTTTAAAAGCTTCTAATGCAAGCATTATAGCTACTGCACCGGATTTCATATCTAAAGCACCTAAACCATAAAGCTTATTATCTTCAATAGTTGCTTTTAATCCATCGTAAGTCCAACCATTACAAAGATTAACTGTATCTAAATGAGCATTTAAATATATACAAGGCCCACTTGAATTACCCTTTAAACTTCCTACAACATTTACTCCTTGAAATTTTGTTACGTTATTTTCTACATAATTATGAAATTTAGGATTTAAATTTCTATGTTTTAACCAATCATAAGTAAAATTCATAATTTCTTTTTCGTGAAAATAAGGACTAGGTATTTCAATAAGTTTTGATAATAGACTTATTACTGCTTCCTTATTAATGTAATTAGTTTTATTCATTAGTATTCTCCTTATTTTAATTCTAAGTTATTATTTTTATAGCTACTTAAAGATTTAATATCTCCTTCCTTGAACATGAACTTATCAGTATAAGCATAAATTATAGCTATTAGTGGTGTTAAATATGCTAAAAATACATAAGGTGCATAAGAAAGAGTTGGAACTCCTAATACTCCTGTAAAATAAACACCGCATAATCCCCAAGGAACTAATGGAGAAGTTACTGTAGCAGAGTCCTCACAGGTTCTTGAACAAACTTGTGGAAGTAAATTTAGTTTCTTGTAAGCTGGAACTAACATTCTACCAGGAATAATAATGCCCATATATTGACTAGCTGAGAATATGTTAACTGCTATACCAGATAAAACGTGTGTAGTTATAAGTCCTTTTTGAGTACTTACAATTTTAGAAATTTTCTCTAATATAACTTCTAATACTTTAGTTTTCTCTAGAACTCCACCAAGACTTAATGCTAAGAAGCCAAGAGAGATTGTCCACATCATACTTTGAAGTCCACCACGACTAAGTAGAGCATCGATTTCTGCAATACCTGTGCTAGAAACAAATCCATCATTCATAAAGGAAAGCATTTCTCCAACACCATATCCTTGAAATAACACCGCAAATAATAGTCCAACTAAGGATGCAATAACCATAACTGCAAGACCAGAGACTTTTTTTACAGCTAAGATAACTACTACAATAGGTGGGATTATAGTTGCAGGGCTAATCCAATAATTATCTTTTAGTCCATTTAACATGATATCTATTTGGCTGGTATCAATTGATGTACTCTTAAATCTTAAACCTAATATTCCATAAAGTATTAGTGAAAGTATAAATGCTGGGCCAGTAGTATAAATCATACTTTTTACATGATCAAATA
Source organism: Clostridium argentinense CDC 2741 (assembly GCF_000816675.1). GTDB lineage: Bacteria > Bacillota > Clostridia > Clostridiales > Clostridiaceae > Clostridium_J > Clostridium_J argentinense. The sequence continues at coordinate 921,680 of NZ_AYSO01000020.1, forward strand.
AATTTGCCTCACCAACTCCAGCAGAAAGGTTAGTTGAATCTGAAAGTGGAGACATTTTATCACCAAATATAGAACCAGTTATAATGGCACCAGCAGTTAACTCAGGTGGAATATTAAGACCCATACTAATTCCCATAAAGGCAACTCCGAAGGTAGCACCTGTAGTATAACTACTTCCAGTTGACACCGAAGCAACTGCACAGATGAATGCAGCAGTTAGTAAGAAATATTTAGGTGAAATTAATTTAAGTCCATAATAAATTAATGTAGGAATTGTACCAGCAGGTATCCAAGATGCTATAAGAACTCCCACAAGCATTAGTATAAGCATAGGAATCATTGCAATCTCACAGCCATAAAGTATTCCTTTTTCAACATCACTCCAAGTAAATCCAGATATAAGTGCAACTATTGCAGCAACTACTGTTGCTAAAATTAATGTAATATGTGTTGCGTACGGTTGTTTTAATACAAAAATTTGTACTGCCATAGCGGCGCAAAGAAAGAATATTACAAATAATGTAGCGCCAAAACTAGGTGCTTTTTCTTTAGAATTGTTTTCATTTGCCATAAGTTTAACCCCCTATAAATTAACTTTTATCTTATGATAACCTATACATGTTTTTTTATTTGTTTTAAAAAGTGTTTATATTGAGAAAATTTAAAATAATTTTTGTGTATAATTTGTAAACAATAAACAATTAATAGTACAACAAATAAACAAAAGATTTATTTTAAATTCAAGATAAGAGTTTTATTATAGATTTTCGCATATTTTTTTGAGAGAAATATTATAAACCTATTAAAATACCAAATAACTAGTGCTTTTATAAGCAAGCTATTTTATAATATATCTGTTAACATTATAAATACGACTTTAAAGATTAGTCTCAAAAATAAGGAGAGATTTAAGATGGAGAATTTAATAAACTTCTTTAAAGGAATGGTTATAGGTATTGCCAATATCATTCCAGGTGTTAGTGGAGGCACAATGGCTGTAGTATTAAATATATATGATAAGCTTATATCCTCTGTAAGTGGGATCTTGAGAGATTGGAAGAAAAATTTAATATTTCTATTGCCAATAGGTATTGGTGCAGGTACAGGTATTGTACTTTTTAGTAAATTAATAAAAACTTTATTAGAGAATAAACCTATACCTACAAACTTTTTCTTTATAGGACTTATATTAGGAAGCATTCCTATGATACGTAAGAAAGCGTTAGAGTCTAAATTTAAAGCATCTAGTATAATTCCATTTGCAATAACTTTTGGAGTGTTAATAGCTTTGGCTGTAATAATGCCGCCGGAAACTAATGCAACAATTATTAGAAATTTAACTGTTAATTCATTTATTCAGCTATTGTTAGCAGGAATAATAGGGGCATCAGCTATGGTTGTGCCAGGAATAAGTGGTTCTTTTATATTACTTTTAATAGGATTATATACAACAGCTATAACTGCAGTGGCAGAGTTTAATATTCCTCTTTTAATTCCAATAGCATTAGGAGCAATAATAGGGTTAATATTTACAACTAAGGTTATTGATAAGTTATTGAGGAGATTTCCTCAGCCTACATACTTTGCAATATTAGGACTTGTAATTGGTTCTGTATTTTCAATTTATCCTGGCTTTACTCTTAATATGGATGGAATTATAGCTATAGTAGCTATGATAGTAGGAATTATATTAGCATATTTTTTAGGCTCAGATAAAAAATAAAGAAATGCATATTTAAAACACTAAAATGAAATTAATAATAAGTATAGCTTATAAGTAGTTACATTATAGTATAGAAATATAAATTCATAAATATTTATTAAAAAAGTAAAAAGCCCTACATTTTTGTAGGGCTATATTTTTTAGAGAAATCACTTCAACTGCTATAGATTGGGCTGTTGCAATGTAATTACTAAGTTTATATTACTAAAATTAATGTTATGCCTTCAAACAAATAAAATACTAAACTATTTTGGGTTATACAATTAGTTGTGATTAGGGCGATGCTTGCTACTAAATAAAATATCGATTACTTGCTAAATCTATTACTGCATTTTACTGGTTAATTATAGCAGTTGAAGTTGATAACTAACTAAAGTTATATAGTTATTATTTTCTTTATTATAACATTTGAGATAAAGGGAGTAAATAGAGAAAATTTGAACAAATAACTGTTAAATTTTAAATTCTTGTAAAATATTTGTTAAATATTATAAATTTCATGAGAAAATTGAATAATTTACTTAATGATGTTACAAAAATACATGAAAATAAATTTTGATCATAGAAAAATTATAAGGTTTTTATAAAATTATAGGGGAACAAGGTTTTAGATTGAAAATGTATATTATAATATAGGGTAAGAAACATTGTATATAATTGATAATTGACGATGGAGAATTATTGATACTTTTCTTTTGTAAGAGAAGTTTTAAATTGATTTCTTTGATTTAAAAGTAGTTTGAGGGAGAAAGTTATGAATAGATATGTTAGATTTAAAATTATAACAGAAGATAAAATAGGTATAACTCTTCAAATATTAGAAAAATTATATACTTCTAATATAAATCTTATATCTATTGAGGTATTTCCAAAGAAGATATACATCAAAATCGAAAAAATTAGTGAAAATAAAAAAATATCTTTAATGGAAGATATAACTTCTATGGATGAAGTTAAGAGTATAAATGAAGTAGAGCTTCTAACCTATGAAGCAAATGAAAGAAAACTTTTAGCACTTATAGATTCTGTAGATGATGGTATTATGGCAGTAAATAAAAATTTTCAAATAGAAACATTTAACCGTTATTGTGAAAAAATCTTTCATTATAAAAGGGAAGAGGTTATAGGCAAAGATGTTCGAACCATAATAAAAGAAGATGCACCTATAATAAATCTTGTTAAAAGTAGAAAGGATTATACTAATTTAGAGTTTATTAGCAAAAATGAAAGGGGAAATAGCCATTATATTGCCACAGGAAGACATATAAAAGATGATAACGGAAACACATTAGGGTGGGTGTCATCTATAAGAGATATGAAAAAGGCTATAGAAATGGCAAAAGTAGTGTCTTATACTAAGGAAGGGGCATTTAATGAGATTGTTGGAAATAGCATTGTTATTGAAAGAACTAAAAAAATTGCACATACAGTAGCAAAAGGTAGTTCGACTATATTAATTAGAGGAGAAAGTGGCACAGGAAAAGAGCTTTTTGCAAAGGCAATACATAACCTAAGTCCTAGGATGGACAAACCTTTTATAGCAATAAATTGTGCAGCTTTACCAGATAGTTTAATTGAAAGTGAACTTTTTGGATATGAAAAGGGAAGCTTTACTGGTGCTTTAAATAGTGGTAAAGACGGACTTATTAAAGAGGCAGATGGAGGAACATTATTTTTAGATGAAATAGGAGAACTATCAATGGTTCTCCAAGCAAAGCTTTTAAGAGTATTGCAAAATTCTGTAGTACGAAAAATAGGAAGTAGTAGAGAAGAAAAAGTAGATGTAAGGATAATAGGAGCTACCAATAGAAATTTAGAAGAAATGATTAAGAAAAAAAGTTTTAGAGAGGACTTATATTATAGATTAAATGTAATTCCATTATACATACTACCTTTAAGAGACAGAAGTGAGGATATACCTAGTCTTGTAAATTATTTTATTGAAGAATTGAATCTAACTTTGAATAAAAATATAGTAGGCGTAGATATAGGTTTTATGAATAAATTATTAGAATACCATTGGCCTGGAAATATTAGAGAACTTAAAAATATTGTTGAAAGAGCCATGAACTTATCCTCTTCTAACGTTTTAGCTATAGATAGTCTAATGTTAGATATAAATCCACATAATTTTAATAGAGAGTTAGGAGATGATGATAAATGTTTAACTTTAAAAGAAAGTATAGAAAAAGTAGAAAAGGCATCAATAATTGAAGCATTACAAAAACATAAAAGTCTTAGAAAAACTGCAAAAGCATTAGGGGTCACTCACACTACTATTATAAATAAGATAAATAAATATAATATAAAATGGAAATAAAATTAACCATATGTAAAAATTATTTACCGTTATTGGTTTGAAAAAGTTCCACTTGCTTATTATAAAATAGTTTAATAATAAGATTACTAGGCGAAATAGTTAGATTATTAACAATTTACAGACTTTTTATCCTGTGGCATAATAATTGCTTTAATATTATTTTGTAAAGATACCATATAAAATATTAAGGGGGTATACATATGAATAAAGGGCAATTAAAGCAAATGGGGTTTTCGACAAAAGCTATACATGCTGGGGCTAAAAAAAATGAATATGGTGCATTAGCTACTCCAATATACCAAAGTTCTACTTTTGTTTTTGATTCAGCAGAACAAGGTGGAAATAGATTTGCTTTAGAGGAAGAAGGATATATATATAGTAGATTAGGTAACCCTACTAATAGCGTTTTAGAAGAAAAGTTAGCAATACTTGAAGGTGGAGAAGCTGCTATGTCAATGAGTTCTGGTATGGGAGCGGTTTCTGCAGCATTATGGACAGCTTTAAAAGCAGGAGATCATATAGTAGCAGCAAAGACTCTTTATGGATGTACCTTTGCATACCTAAGCCATGGATTAACTAGATTCGGAGTAGAAATTACTTTCGTTGATACAAAAAATCCACAAAATGTGAAAGATGCTATGAGAGAAAATACTAGAGTGGTTTATTTAGAAAGTCCAGCAAATCCAAATTTAGATTTATCAGATATAGAAGCTATATGTAAAATTGCTCATGAAAATGAAAATTGTTTAGTCATGGTAGATAATACTTTCTGTACACCATATATCCAAAGGCCATTGGAATTAGGTGCTGATGTAGTTATACATTCAGGTACAAAATTTTTAAATGGTCATGGAGATGTAGTATGTGGATTTGTAATAGGTTCAAGTGAATTTATACAACAAGTAAGATTATTTGGAGTTAAAGATATGACAGGCTCTAGTATGAGCCCATTTGATGCTTTCTTAGTTATAAGAGGGATGAAAACACTTCCACTTAGAATGGAAAAGCACTGTGATAATGCTATGAAGGTAGCAGAATTCTTAGAAAATCATAAAGCAGTTGAAAGAGTATATTATCCAGGACTTGAAAGTTTTCCACAATATGATTTAGCACAAAAGCAAATGTCATTACCAGGTGCAATAATTGCTTTTGAAATAAAAGGAGGAGTAGAAGAAGGCAAAAAAATGATAAATAATACTAAGCTTTGTAGTTTAGCTGTAAGTCTCGGAGATGCAGAAACTTTAATTCAGCATCCTGCATCAATGACTCATTCGCCATATGCTCCTGAAGAAAGGTTAGAAGCTGGAATTAAAGATAGCTTAGTACGTTTAGCTGTAGGACTTGAAGATGTTGAAGATATAATTTTAGATTTAGATAGAGCCTTAAAAACTATATTATAATTAAGATTTAAAATGGAACCCTAAAGTAATCATGGTCAAAGTATTAAATGATTATTTTAGGGTTATTATTTTTCAGCAAAATAATTTATTTAATAGATTTTTTTGAGTAGCAACATAATTGCTAGCTATGTGTCGAACACTATTCGCTGCTATAGAATCAATTTTAAATTTCTCAGCGGTAGCTGTGAAATTTCCACAATTGTCCATAGCCTGTTGTCAATTTTCAATTGTTGAAGGGGTGGAATTTAATACTGAGAAATATCCATAATTGTAGATTATGCACTGTGAATTGAAAATTTTTCATGGGTTTATTTAGAGTAAAGGGATATAATAATTAATGTAATATATTAGGAAAGGGGTAGACTAGATTTGAAACTGGATAGGAGTTTTTATAGATGTGATTCAATTACTTTGGCTAAGAAGTTATTAGGGAAAAAATTAGTACATGAAATACATGGAGAAAGAATTTCAGGAATTATTGTAGAGTGCGAGGCTTATATGGGGGTTATAGATAAGGCTGCACATGTCTATGGAGGAAGAAGAACAGAAAGAGTAGAGGTTATGTATGGAGAATGTGGCTATGCATACGTTTATTTTATTTATGGACTATACTATTGTTTTAATGTAGTAGCAGCAGAAGTTGAAACACCTCAAGCTGTACTTGTTAGAGCACTAGAACCAGTAGAAGGATTAGAGTTAATGAGTAGAAATAGATTTAATAAAAATTATGATGAACTAACAAAAACACAAATAAAAAATCTTACAAATGGTCCAGCAAAGCTTTGTAATTCATTAAAGATTAATAGAGAATTAAATGGAGAAGACTTATGTGGTGAAAAATTATATATTGAAGATAATAATATTGATAAATTTGAAATAGTTGAGTGTAAAAGAATAGGAATTGATTATGCAGAAGAAGCAAAAGACTATTTATATAGATTTTATATAAAAGGGAATAAATTTGTTTCAAAATCTTAATATATTTAGGAGGGGAACTTTGGAGGAATTATTTAAAAATATAACAGAGCTTATTGAAAAGATTGAAAACTCTAATATTAGGTGTAAAGCTGTAGTAGGATTTGATGGTTTTGTAGATGAACTTGTTCATGCTGTAGATATTAGAAAAAGCCCAGATGAGTATGAAAGAATTAAAACATTAAAATCATTTGGAGAAAGAATATCAAAAGCAGCAGGGCTAAGTACTAATATAGAAAAAGTTCCTCTTAAGATTAAGTTAGGAGGAAATGGACCTATAATGTGTGATACACTTATAAATCTAGGACTGGATCTAACTTATATAGGAGCATTAGGTGAAGATGATATACACGAAGTTTTTAAAGATATGGCAAAGAACTGTAGGGCCATATCTATTTGTGATCCTAGCTATACTGAAGCCTATGAATTTGAAGATGGAAAGTTAATAACTTCTAAGCAAAACTCCATGAAAGAAATAAATTGGAGCCTTATTGATAAGAAGATAGGTATTTCAGTTTTTAAAGAACTCATAGAAGAGTGTAAACTCTTAGCTATGGTAAATTGGACTACACTTCCATATATGAATGAAATTTTTGAAAATATAGTTTCTAAAATAATCCCTCATGTAAAATCAACAGATAAGCTTGTATTTTTTGATTTAGCAGATATTGAAAAAAGAACAGAAGAAGACGTAATAAAAGTATTAAATTTAATTTCTAATTTTAATTTAAAGTTTAAAGCAATACTAGGCCTTAATAAAAAAGAATGCTTTGATGTGGCGAAGGTTTTAAAAATACCTTCTATAGATGGGAAAAATTATAACAATATGGATTTAAGAGCAACCTGCAGGGAAATAAGTGAAAATATTAATATTTATGCAGTAGTAGTTCATCCTGTAGATGAAGCCTTATCATATTGCAGGGGAAATTGCTATCATACATTGGGGCCATTTACAGCGAATCCTAAAATAACTACAGGGGCAGGAGACAACTTTAATGCGGGTTTTTGTTTTGGACAACTATTAGATTTATCCATTCAGTTATCTTTACTGTTAGGAACAGCAGTTTCAGGGTATTATGTAAGAGAAGGCAAAAGTCCTAACAAGGAAGAATTGGTGAATTTTTTAAAAGCTTGGAGAGATACATTATATAAGTAAGCTACCTTAAAATTTAATTTATAGCTAAATGTGGCTACCTTTAAATATTTTAATTTACAACTTTAATCAATGGAGAATTGAGAATGGACAATTGAGAATTATGGTGGAAATTAGTTTTAATCAAACTAATTTCTTTAATAGATTTTAATAAAAGTGGCTTCGTCACTTTTAAAAGGAATAGGTTCAAAACTTCTCTTGAGAGAAGTATCTATAATTGTCCATTGTCAATCGTTAATTATCAATTACATAAATATAAGCTAAAACAATTTGTTAACACAATTTTATGAGTGGTACATCTATATATGAATAAATAAAAGTGCCTAAATTCCTTAGGCACTTTTACCATTGTTTAAGCTGTCTTCAATTAAAGAGGCTCTGAATTTTTTATTGTTTACAATTAATAACATAAATAAAGAAGGTAATAAGATTCCTTTAATTATGCTGCTAATACTTATACTCCACCAAACTCCATTTAGACCTAACATTTCAGGTTTTGATAATATCATAGCGGCAGGTACACGAAGTCCTGTAAATATGATACTTATTAGAGCGGGAAAGGCGGTTTTACCAAAGCCATTAAAAGCACCAGTAGTGGTAATCTCTAAGCACATAAATAGTTGAGAAACTCCTAAAATTTTCAAATATACTATTCCCATTTTAATAGCTTCTTCTTCAGGAATAAAGTATGAGAATATTGGTCTAGCACCCAAAATTAATAGTGCAGTAGCAAATACTCCTACTATACTAACTACTCCAATGGCAATAAAGTATCCTTTAAATATACGGTCCTGTTTTCTTGCACCATAGTTTTGTCCTACAAAGGCACTTAGTGCGGTGGAGAAGCCTCCAGCAGTCATCCAAGATATAGCTTCAATTTGTGAACCTACTTTTTGAACGGCAACAGCGGTATCACCATGAACAGCAATAATTCTTCCTATTATCATAGCAAAAGAAGAAAATAATCCATTTTGTAATGCAACAGGAAGTCCCAATTTAACTATTTTAGATAAGTATTTTTTATCAAACTTTTTAAATATGTTTATTTTAAATAGCTCAAGGTTTTCTTTTTTCATTTCCCTTAAAAATAACATTGTAACTACGAACTGGGCTAATACGGTGGCTATTGCAGCACCTAAAACTCCCATTTCTGGTATAGGGCCAAATCCAAAAATTAATAATGGATCAAATACCATGTTAAATATAAGTCCTACAGTGTTTATTTTAAAAGGAACTTTACTATTTCCACTGCCATTGAAAATCCCTGTTAAAACTGGATTTATAAAATTAAATACCATTCCTAAAGCAACTACAAATAAGTAGGTCTCTGCCATAGAAACTACTTCAGGACTGTTTAATTTAAAAAATCCTATCAAAGGAGATTTAAATAGTATTAAGAATAATCCATATAAAATCGCTAGAATAATATTTAATTGAATAGAATTTGTGGCAACATTTCTAGCATCATCATTATTATTTCTACCTAAGGCTTGGGAAACTCCGATCTCTGCACCAGCTTTAGATAATAATATAAAAGACTGGCCAAACCATATAAAAAAACCTGCAGTACCTACTGCGGCTACAGCGAGACTGCCTACTCTTCCAATCCAAATCATATCTGTCATGTTGTATGCCATTTGGATAAAAGAAGTTCCCATTATAGGTATTGCTAGGGAAACAAGTGACTTTAGAATATTGCCATTAACCAAATCTGTTTTTTGGCTCAATTTTAACACCTCCATTATTTTTATTATAGTAATTTATAAGTTTCATTTTATAGTTAGATAATTAAAAAAATAGAAGTTTAAGATAATTAGAAATCTTTAACATTAGAATTAAAAAAACTATGTTAAATTAACTATGACTTTTTAATTTAATCATACTTTTTCATATTATGTAATAAACTACATATTGTCAATAAAAGATTAATATTTAACAACCATTTATATAGAGGTTAAAATATATTCTTAAAAATAGATTTTCTATAAAGATAGTTTAACCCCTTAAAAATTAAGAATTAATAATTAAAAGTGAAGAATTTAGGATAAAATTCGCTAAGTGTGAAAATTTATTCTAAAAAACCCTAAAGGCATTAATGGTGGAGTTTTAACCATAATCCTTCATTTTTCATTCTTAATTTAGAGAAAAAAATTGGTATGGAAATTGAAATCATATATAAGGTAAATTTTCATTGTGGAGACCTATACTTATATCGATTTTCTATATTAATTTTAATTGGGCTTTGATATATAATCAATAGTAAATTATATAGATTATTAATTATAAATAAAAATATTCTAAAGTGGTTAGATATCTTAACAACTTTAGAATATTATAGGACTAAAAAGTAATTTCTTTTAGTCATCTGAAATAAAATGATTATTAAAAATGTAACGAATATTTGTTGGAATGGGAGAAGACTTTGAGTGAACGTCAACTGAAGTATATTCTTAAAATACAGTGTAAGTTTAAATACATTTATTATTTTAAATCCTCTAAGTCTCCACTAATTTCAAGACCTACGGTAGTTCCTATATCGTCGAAAATTTTTTTGTACTGTTTATTAAATACTTGTATGTGTATCTTTGAGTTTAAACTTTCTTTTATGGTTCTTTCCATCTTACCACTGCTAGGTGCCTTTAATTCTACTCCATCTTTTTTTATGGAACAAAGCTTAATTTTAAAATTTTTATCTTCTATAGTTATAAAAAGTTTATTTTTTATAACAGTTATATCTTTTATAATTGCACCTGTATAAGTTGCAAAGTTTAATAGTATTCCATCGATATAAAGAAAGCCTAGAAAGCCTACAAAATGATTTTTTAGCCAAGGTATTTTAGCTATAGAAAGCATAAAGGAGGAATTACTATTTTTGAAATTATTACATTGTAGCCATATCCATGAAGATGGAAAAGATTTTCCCCAATCTTTTTCAATATATCCTTTTCCACTATTTAAATTATAAAGCTCCTCATTGATAATTAAGGTACCCTTTAAGCTGTGATTTATAGATACTACTCCATGATAACATTCCATAAAAGGCATAAAGGAATACCATCCCATAATTCCGGGTTTATGTATTTTACTAGGAAAAGGAACTGTATCTTGAAAATAAACTTTACCTTTTATTCTAAAATTATCATCATTTATATTAATATCTATAAAATCTTTAGAAAATATATTATTAGCTATTTTTACTTCAAACTTGTCTTCGCTATAAGAAAAATCCCACATAGGAAAATTGAAATATTTACTTTCTCCAGTAGAAACATTAAAGAATTGAATAAAACAATGACCTTTTTTATTTTTTTCAAAAGATATTCCAGGAATAAATGCAAAAACATTTTTCTCGTCTGCTGACACTAGCTTAAAATACCATCCTTCAAAATAATTTCTTCTATTTAAATTTCCTTGAAAGATTGAAGGATTCCATCTTTTTAAAAAGTTATTATGTAACATAGTTGACTCCTTTTGTTTTTATTAATATTGTTGACATATTCTATAGATTATAAAAACATAATTAAAATTAAAGAGTTTCTATGATAAACTATAATTTTTACTTTTGAATTTCAATTTTATGAATTTTAAATTATTAATTAATAACTGTTAGTTGTATAAAGTACTAATTGAAAAATAAATTTATTTTAAAACTATAGAATTTTCAAATAAACAATTATTTATTTATTAGCAAGTGGAATTGGAATAATACTATTTCAAAATGTATAATTATTGTTGGTATGATAATGTAATAGTGAGGTGCCTTATGAAAAGATCAAAGAAAATTTGTTTAGTTACTCATTGTATATTAAATGGAAATGCTAAGGTTGAAGGATTGTGCAGTTATAAAGGGGCAGTAAAAGAAGTAGTGGAGCTTTTGATAAATAAAGATTTTGGTATAATTCAACTGCCTTGTCCTGAAATTAATCTTTATGGAATTAAAAGATGGGGACATGTTAAAGAACAGTTTGACACACCATATTTCAGAGAAAATTGTACAAGCTTATTAAAACCTATTATTAATCAAATAGAGGATTATAAAAACAATGGCTATGAAATAGCTTTAGTATTAGGTATTGATGGAAGTCCTAGTTGCGGAATTAATTATACTTGTTCTTCTAAAAAGTGGGGTGGGGAACTAAGTGGAAATGAAAATCTCTCTGAAATATTAAATGATATTTCAACTATTAAATCTCCAGGAGTTTTTATGGAAATTTTTAAAAAAAATTTAGAAGATATAGGTGTTAATCCCACTTATTTAACTTTAAACGAGAGTAATGTGGAATCTTCAATTGAAGCTATAAAGAATTATTTTTAAAGTATAAATTAGTTATGTTGATAAATTTACATAGTTGTATTTTATAAGCTCTAGATTATGAACTATGAATAAGACATGATAAGGTTTGTCTATAGTCTTGCTCATAGTGAATATAAAAACTTAAATATATGTGGGAGGAAGTTATGAAAGAGGCATTTAAGAAAAAATTATTAGTGGGATTATTAACTGTAATTTCGGTTTTTACTTTTATTGGATGTTCAAATGCTAAAGATGAAAGTAAGACCACATCTTCAATGGTAGTAGAGGATGGAAATTTGAAGGTAGGATTATGTGCAGCATACCCTCCTTTTGAATCAAGAAATGAAAAAACTGGTGTAATTGAAGGCTTTGATGTAGACTTAGCAAAGGCATTAGGAGAGGAATTAGGTCTTAAAGTGGAAATAATTGATGCTGAATGGTCCGCGTTATTAGGTGGGGTAGCTAATGGAGACTATGATACTTTAATAACTTGTATGTCTAAAAAGGAAGCATCTAAAGAAAATGTAAACATGTCTGATACCTATTATAATTTAAATGATGTAATTGCTGTAAATAAGGATAATACTTCAATAAAATCAATAGATGATTTAAAAGATAAAGTTGTGGGGGTACAACTAGGGTCAGGAAGTGAACAAGCACTTGATAAAATGGAAGGATTAAAAGAAATAAAAAGATATAATTATAATCCTGAAGCTTTCATAGACTTAGAAAACAATAGAATTGATGCAGTAGCAGTAGGATATGCTTATGCTTTAAATCAAATTAAAAAAGATAATAGTTTTAAGGTTTTAGAAAAGCCTATTGATTCTGCAGAAATTGTTATGATACAAAAACATGGAAATGATGAGCTAACAAAAAAACTAAATGAAGCATTAGCTAAGATTAAGGAAAATGGAAAGTACGATGAAATACTTAATAAGTGGCTTAAGTTCTAAAATTTTATAATGGAGTGATAAATATATGAAGTTTGACATTATCTTTGATAATTTGAAATATATTTTGCAGGCAACTTCAGTAACTATCAAGATTACACTAGTATCTTTTATTCTATCTATATTAATAGGGGTTATAATAGGTACTATTAAAAGTTCAAAGCCACCTAAAATAGTAAATTTCATTTTATCAGTATATATAGAAATAAATAGAGGAATTCCTTTGTTAATACTACTATTTTTTATATATTATGGGCTGCCTTCTATAGGTATTAAAATGAGTAGTTTTACAGCAGCAATATTAGGATTATCTTTAAATAGTGGTGCTTACATATCAGAAATATTTAGAACATCAATATTGGCAGTACCTATAGGGCAAAATGAAGCAGCATATACCTTAGGTATGAATAAGTTCCAAATATTATTTCATATTATATACCCTCAAGCTATAAGAATAGCACTTCCACCACTAGTTAATTCTTTTTCTTCTGTATTAAAAGATAGCTCATTAGTTTCCGTATTGGCTATCACTGAATTAACTAGAAGTGGCCAACTTATATATACAAGAACTTCTAGACCATTTGAAATATATCTTTTGGTTGGATTGTTATACTTTACAATGGTATTTATAATATCTACTATTTCTAAAATTCTAGAAAAAAATATAACTAATAAATATAGCATATAAGGGGTGATATTATGAAAACTATTCTTTCGGTAGAAAAAATAAATAAGTTTTATGAAAATAATCATGTATTGAAAGATGTATCTTTTAATGTGAATAAAGGAGAAATACTAGCAATGATAGGCTCTAGTGGCTCAGGTAAAAGTACGATTTTAAGATGCATAAGTCAGCTTGAAAAGATAAATAGTGGAAAAATAAAAATTAATGATGAGATAATACAGGGAAATAAAAAGCTAAGTAGCAAAGTGGGGATGGTATTCCAAAACTTTAACTTATTTCCGCATTATACTGTAGTGCAGAATATAAGTAAGCCTTTAATGATAGTGAATAAAGTACCAGAAAGAGAAGCAAATAAGAAAGCTTTAGAACTTTTAAGAAAGGTAAAATTACAAGGTAAGGAAAATAGTTATCCATATCAATTGTCAGGAGGGCAAAAACAAAGAGTTGCTATTGCCAGAGCTATGGCACTTGAACCAGATATATATTTATTTGATGAACCTACTTCTGCATTAGATCCAGAACTTTCTATTGAGGTTTTTAATACTATAAAAGGTTTAGCAGAAGAAGGACAAACAATGATTATAGTTACACATCAAATAAACTTTATAAAAAATATAGCTAATAAAATAATTTTTATGGAAAATGGAAAAATATTGAAGTCTGGAAATGTAGAGGAAATGTTTAATAATTACGATGAGAATAATAAGATAAAAAGATTTATAGATTTAACAACAGCTGTTATATAAGATAAGGTTAAGGCCTTATCTTTTTTTACGATAAAAGATTTATAAATAATAGGATTGAATATTTTTCATCAGGAAAGAAATTTTAAAAAGTCGTATAAAAATCTTATTTGAAGAGCTTTTTGCTGATGGATTTCATTATGAACTGAAAGGCTGTATTTAATGATAATAATACTAAATGTTATTATCAATTGATAATAAAAGTCGTGAATATAAAATTTAATAAAAGGGTTGATAAAAAAGGACTTGTTGCATATAATAGCAGGGTAATGTATTTTCAATTGAAAGGAGTATTGGAATGGATAATTATAAAAAAGCGACAAAAGTATCAATCATTACAGTAATTATTAATACAGTATTAGCAATATTTAAGGTAATAGCAGGAATTGTAGGAAAAAGTAGCGCAATGATAGCAGATGGTATTCATACCTTTTCAGATATAGCAACTACAGTAGTTGTAATTATAGGGTTGAAAATCTCTAATAAAGATGCTGATGAAAAACATCCTTATGGTCATGAAAAGTTTGAACCTGAAATTTCAAAAATAGTTAGTTTATTATTAGCAGGAACAGGAGTGTTTTTAGCTTATAATGCTATACAAATTTTATTATCAGGAAATTTAGATACTCCAAAACCTATAGCACTGTATGCTGCTTTAACATCAATAGCTGTTAAGGAAGCAATGTATTGGTACACAATTATAACTGCAAGAAAAGTAAAGAGCATTGCAATGGAAGCAGATGCATGGCACCATAGGTCAGATGCTATTTCCTCTGTAGGTACCCTTATAGGGATAGCTGGAGCAAGAATGGGGTTTAAATTTTTGGACCCTGTAGCTGGAATTATAGTATCATTAATACTTATAAAGGTTGGAGTAGAATTTTATCTAAAAGCTACTGATCAATTAGTTGATCAATCTGCTGATGATAAAGTTATAGAACAAATTAAAGAAGTGGCTACTTCTATTGAGGGAGTAAAAAAAATACATGATTTAAAAACGAGAAAATTTGGAAATAAAATTTATGTTGATATAGAGATACAAGTGGATAAGCGTATAACAGTTGAAGAAGGTCATCATATTGCAGATTTAGTTCATGATAGTATAGAAGAAACTATAGAAGATGTAAAACATTGTATGATTCATGTGGAACCAGATTAAAAAAGAAAGCTTTAGAATTATGAAATTCTAAAGCTTTTCTTATGTGTTGCAATTTTTTTAAAAATATTATAAAAAAATATTAATATAAATTTTTGTTTTATATTTTAATATAGCTTAGTAGTCTAGATTAAATATAGTATAATAATTGTAAAATATACTATTATTATGCTGAGTACGTATAATATAGAATTCTACAATGGAAATCTAGCTTATACATAATTTTAGTTTTCATATGGACTTTTTTGAGGATAAATTTCATCCTAGAGTCTTCATTTTTAATTATTAATTTTTAATTTTCAAGTATATTTATGAGAGGTAAAGATATGAAACAAATTATCGAAAAATCTGATATTATAGTTTTAAGATCTACTGAAGAAAGTGATTTAAATTTTGTGGCTGATTCTGAGAGGGGAGATGAAAATGCTAATTACGTAGTTCAATGGAGTCGAGAGGAACATTCTAATGCTTTGCAGCAAGAAGATATTATGCATCTAATAGTTGAAGATAAAAATACACATAGGGCTGTTGGATATATAATTATAGCAGGGTTGAAAAGTTCTAATCATAGCATTGAGCTTAAAAGACTTGTAATATGTGACAAAGGAAAAGGACTGGGAAGGGAAACCCTAAGATTAATTAAAAATATTGCTTTTAAGAAATTAAAAGCACATCGATTATGGCTAGATGTTTTTTATAAGAATTATAAGGCAAAAAAACTTTATAATTCTGAAGGGTTCACTGAAGAGGGAATTTTAAGAGAATGTTTTTTTCGTAATAATCAATATGAGTCATTAATTGTTATGTCAATCTTGGAGCATGAAGTATGTAAGCAAGCTTAATTTGTAATATTTTTAACATAGCAATTTACTAATAATTTAAAATAAATTCAATGGGCACAACTTCATAGGGGATTGGAAAATACAAAAAATATGGAACTTCATACTAGTTTATAAATAGCACTTTATAAACTTTTGTGAATTTACATTAGAATTAATGATGACAATAATTTAAGGGGGGATTTAAGTGCTTGGTAAGAAAAAAAGATTATTACAGCAAATTGAAGAGAAAAATAGTGAAATAGAAGAGTTAAAAAAAGAAGTATATATGTTAAGAGCTATAAGAGATGCAGTACCAGATCCTTTTTATGTTAGGGATATGGATTATAATATAATTTACTGGTCAAAAACTATGGAGCAATTAACAGGATATACAGAGAATGAAGTCAAAAATATGACTTGTAAACAGATCTTTAATACAGAAATTTGCAAAGATTGTCCTACTACTAAGGCGGTCTATAGCAAAAATTTTATTAAAGACTCATTAGCAGAAATGGTTGATAGAAAAGGGAAAAGATTTTCGACTCTGGCATCAAATTCAGGAATGTACGATGATGAAGGAAATCCATTAGGTGCTGTTGAAATAATTAAAAATAATAGTAAATATGAAGACTTAATAAATTTTGTAGATAGCAATTCATCAAAAATTAATAGTGTGTCTTTTGAAATAGCTAATTCAATGCAAGAAATATCAAAAGTTTCAAGTAATATACAAAGTCAATCAAATGAAGTATTAAATGAGGCTAAAAATAGCTTAAATGAAGCTAAAGAAGTTTATAAAAAAACAGATGCTTGCACTAAATTTGGTAATGAAGTTAAGGAGAATATAGAATCTATAAATAATTCTATGAAAAAATCTGTAGATAAGATAAATGATTTAAAAGGTAAATCAGAGCTTATAATGGATATATTAATTACAATACAAGGAATCGCATCTCAAACAAATCTATTAGCATTAAATGCATCAATAGAAGCAGCTAGAGCTGGCGAATCAGGTAAAGGCTTTGCAGTAGTTGCAGAGGAAATTAGAAAATTAGCAGAGGTATCACAAGAATCTACTAAAGAAATTAAAGAAACTATAGATGCTATAATACAAATAGTACAAAGCACTGTAGATTTTATAGAGAGAACTGATAAGGATCTTTTAGATGGAGTAAATGGAGTAGGAGAGCTTTTAGAGCTTATAAAGGATATAGAGAATTCCTCTAATGAAATGCTACATGCTATTGAGAATATTGAGAAGATATCCCTTGAAAGTTCTAAAGTTATTACAGAACAAAATGAGTCATTACAGGAGATAGCTTCCTCTAGTGAAGAATTTGTAGAGATTTCTAGAGAATTAAAGGACACTTTTAGAGAAGAATTATCTCAGATAAAGAGAACAAAATAAGAATATAATATAGCTTATGGAAAATACTACCATATATGCTTTACAATATGTCTAGTTTGTTATATAATTAATTAATAGATGAATATAAGGAACATAAGGGAGTAGCTGGCAGATTAATCTGTTTCAAGGTCAACATACTGATGCTTTGCATCTGGCTTTGTATTAAATAGTGAGACTTATGTATAGCACAAAAAATATTTTTTGTGCTATACATAAGTCTTTTATTTTTATTAGAAAATTATTATTAAGATTTTAGAAGGAGAAATGGGTTAACATGAGCATTATATCAATTTTTTTAACGTCATTAGCTTTAGCGATGGATGCTTTTGCAGTATCTTTAACCATTGGAATGAAAGAGAGAGGACATAAAATAAAAACTGCTATAAGAGTAGGTGCTTATTTTGGCATATTTCAAGGACTTATGCCACTTATAGGATGGTTATTAGGTGTTAATTTTTCAGATTATATAATAAAGTTTGATCACTGGATAGCTTTTACATTATTATCTATAATAGGTGGTAGAATGATTTATGAAGCCATAAAGGGTAATGGTGAAGATGGACTTAAATATGACTTAACAGTGAAAGTAATGCTCTTGCTTGCAATTGCTACCAGCATAGATGCTTTAGCAATAGGGGTTAGTTTTGCTTTTCTAAGTGTGAATATAGTGTTAGCAGTTGCCTTAATTTCTATAATTACTTTTGCAACCTGTTTTCTGGGGGTCATAACTGGTAAAAGTTTAGGCAATGTTTTAGAAAGTAAAGCAGAGATATTAGGCGGAATTATATTAATATTTATAGGTATTAAAATTTTAATTGAACATACCCACGCTTTAGAAGTATTTAAGAATATGTTATAAGCAAAATAAATAATTATTTTAAAAAATCTTTAAATTGAAAATAAGTTTTTAAAGTGTTATCTCTAAAAGAAGGCAGAACTAGATTAATGCCTTCTTTTAAATTATTATTTGGTAATTTAAATATTTAAAAAACTTATATTGACTGTAGGAACAAACAGCAGTTATCCCTAAAATACCATAAATAATACAGATGAAAGACAACTAGAATGTTATGAAGATTGTCAATATGAATAATTAGTAAAATATAATATAATTTTCTTAATAAATAAGTAATATGTGTAAAAATACGAAATATTAAGGGGGATTAGTTTTGAAAGAAAAAGAATTAGAAAGGGCTATTGAATTAAGGAAAGAAGGAAGAGTAAAAGAATCCAGTGAGATTTTAATAAATCTTGCAAATGAATATCCTGATAGTTCAGCAATCCATTATCAGTGTGCTTGGAGTTTCGATGCACAGGAATTAGAAAAAGAGGCAGTACCATATTATGAAAAAGCTATTTCATTAGGATTGTTAGATGAAGATTTACAAGAGGCTTTTTTAGGATTGGGAAGTATATATAGAACATTGGGAGAATATGAAAAATCAAAAGAAGTCTTCGAGAAATGTATGGCAAAATTTAGAGAAAATAGGGCCTTGAAAGTATTTTATGCGATGACTTTATACAACTTAAAAGAATATTCTAAAGCTATGGAAATTTTATTAACTAATTTAACTCAGATATCCTTAGATGAAAATATAAAGAGATATAGAAAAGCAATAGATTTTTATTCTGATAAATTGAATGAAATATGGTAACCTTAAAAAATAATTTAATCATATGTAGACTATATAAAGGAAATAATCTTTTGAAATGTTGTATTATTTAGGAATGAATTTTACGGTATTTTTGTGCATTTTGAAATTTTTATGACGTAACTAATGAAAGTAGAGATAGAAATAATGGTATTTTAAAATTTAATAATACGGTATTAGATAGTAAAATTATTTTACATTTATTATAGAAATAACCATATGTTATTATGCAAATATGATATAATTACCATTAGTTAAATTTATAAAAAGCAATATTTGCTACTTGTGAACTATTTAAGACTTTGGTTCCTATATTTCAGAATATTTTGATTTTAATTATCTGATAATGTAAAGAGAATATAAGGTGTTCTAAAAAACAAAAGAAAAATATATATGTTCCTAAAAGTTATTTAAATAAATACAATTATAAAATCTTTATATATTTTAGTCTATAAATTAATCTACTTTAGATGATACATGTCTTATATTGCATAATAATTAAAAATGTGAAAAGGAGAAAAAAGTTATGAATAATATCATAGATTTTTATGAAAGGTATGATGAAGATAATAGACTCAAAATAGATAATGCAAGAAAAATAGAATTTATGGTGACAACAAATATTTTAAATAAATATATAGAGAGTGATTTTAATATTCTTGAGTTAGGGGCAGGAACAGGGGCATATTCTTTTTATTATGCTGAACGGGGGAATTCAGTTTTAGCTACAGATTTAACACCAAAACATGTAGATATTATTAAGGAAAAGGCAAAATTAAAAGGTGATGAAATAAAGTTATCAGCTGAAATCGCAAATGCTATTGATTTAAGTCAATATAAAACTGAGAGTTTTGATGTGGTTACTTGCCTTGGCCCAATGTATCATCTTACAGAGGAAAGTGATAGAGTAAAATGTATTCAGGAAGCTCTAAGAGTGCTAAAACCTGGTGGCGTTCTAGCAATTGCATATATAAACAAGCATTATATAATTCACGTAATAATGGCATACCAAAGAAAGTTTTTTAATCGCACATTTGTAGACAATCTATTAAATAAAGGTATTAATAAAGAAGGAGATGAGAATTGTTTCCTTACAATTGGATTTTTTACAACACCTATAGAAATAGAAACCTTTATTTCAGAATTCAATGTTGAAATTATTGACCATGCAGCTACTGATGGAATATGTTCACTCTTAAGAGATCATATAGGTGAACTAAATGATGAAGAATACAATGTATGGACGAATTATATGATAAGTAGCTGTAGAGAAAAGAGTCTACTAGGGATGAGCAATCATGGGTTATTAGTATGCAGAAAGAAATAAAGATATCTAACTAATACAGATGCAAATATAAAAGTATCATAAATATCTTGAAATAATAATGATTTGACTTTGAAAAAGGCATATGTAAAAGCTTAATTTAATAATCTAACATATTCAACGATAATATAATTTAATCATTAAAAAAATATTATGCTTACTAAAATATAAATATCTATAAAGGAAATATTATTTATAATAAAAATAGGTATTTTCATGGAGCAATTCTATAAATAGAATTGCTCCATATTTCTTTGTGGTTGATTTTGTTAACCAAAATCAACCATTAATCCATTGAGAGTTTTAACCATAATAAGTAAAATATAAACAAGAGGTGTGATTCTATGAAAGAAATAAATATTGCAAGAACACTTACAGATAAGAGAAAAGGGCATTACTCAAGAGGAGTTACAAAATATATTGGGGTTTCAAAGGCGTCTATTTCTAAATGGGAAATAGGGCAGATGTATCTAGATATTATTTTTTTACCGTAACTTGTAACTTATTTTAATATTAGTACAGATGATTTTATAGAATTTAAAATAATAAAGCTTGATTTTACGTAGAAAATGAGCAGAATCTGTATTTTAGATAATGAAAGATTAGAAAATAGAAACTTAGTCCTATGAAGAAATGATTATTAATTTTCAAACTTTATATTTATTATAAATATAAAAGGTTATTGTAAAATCATAAGATCCTTATATAAAATAAAAAACTGTGCATAAACAAGAAAATAAATTCCCTTTATGCATAGTTCTATTTATTAAAATCTGGTTTGCAACAGCCACTAAGGAATAATTTCTATTTCTTTTTTCATTTGACTGTTAACATATTGTAAGTGATCTAACATAGCTTTTTCAGCAGCTATTGGATCATGTGCTTTTAATGCTGATAAAATATCTCTATGTTGTTGAATAAGCATATTGATATTTTCTTCTTTTGTTATTACATTTTTTCTTATGTCTTTAATAAAAGCTTCAATTAAAAATGATATAGCATTTAATATGCTTAGTATAAGAAAATTTTTAGAAGCTTGAGCTATCTTATAATGAAAATTTATATCCATATCTACTAACTTATCTTTAAAATCTGACTTTAGAGAATCCTCAAGAAGAAGCTCCATTTCTGTCAATTCCGCATCAGTTATTCTTTCAGCAGCTAACGCAACGGATCCTCTTTCAATAATATTTCTAAGCTCTAATATTTCATCTGGATTGCTTTCTTTCAATAAAAATATAGTAGATAAAGGTTCCAATAAGTTATTTTCAAAGCTATTTTTTATAAAGTTTCCTTCCCCTTGTCTTGATTCTATAAGTCCCATAATTTCCAATTCTCTAAGGGCTTCTCGTATAGAAGTTCTACTAATTTGTAGGCTTTCTGCCATTTCTCTCTCTGAGGGAAGTTTATCTCCTTTTTTAAAAGTACCTTTAACAATCATTTCTTTGATTTGTTCTATAACTTTTTCATAAACTCTTGTATTTTTTATAGGACTAAACATAATTATTCATCCCTTCTTGAAAGTATAAACATAATAAGGTTTTTATAAATATAAAATGTAAAACTTATATATTAAGTTTTACATTTTTAATCAAAATCATTATCTTGTCAATAATATGTAAATCGAAATTATACTATCATTAAATATTAATTACTTTCACTAAAATTATACACTAAATCCCAATTTTATGTCAAGTATATGGAAAATATAACAATATTCACAGTAAAAATAAAGTTTAAGTGCTTTTAAGGAAATGTTAATTAATTAACTATTATTGAGATTTGTGAAATTATATGGTAATATAATTATACACCTACTGGTAATACCATCATACCATTAAACCACATTTTGATTGTTTGCTAGAATTAATTTATATTAATTTTAAATTTTTAGGGGGTAATTTAAAAATGATAAAAAAAAGAAATTCTACTAAAATATCAATTATAGGGGCAGGTGCAGTAGGAGCAACTACTGCCTATTCATTAATGTTATTAGGAGTTGCTACGGAACTAGTATTAGTGGATGTTAATAAAGAAAAAACAGAAGGTGAAGCTATGGATTTATCTCATGGAGCAGACTTTGTAAAACCTGTAAATATAATAAGTGGAGATTATAAAGATACAAAAGGTTCAGATATTGTTGTAATTACAGCTGGTGCAGCACAAAAACCAGGTGAAACAAGGCTTCAATTGGTAAATAAAAATATTAGTATATTTAAATCAATAATTCCAGAGGTAGTAAAATATAATGAAGATGCTATCTTATTAGTAGTTACAAATCCAGTAGATATATTAAGCTATTTAACCTATAAACTCTCTGGATTCCCTAAAGAAAGAATTATAGGTTCAGGCACAGTTTTAGATACATCAAGGCTTAAACACGAAATAGGTAAAAGATATAATATAGATCCAAGGAATGTAAACACTTATATCATAGGAGAACATGGTGACTCAGAAATAGCTACTTGGAATGTAACTAACATTCAAAATATCAAAATTGATGAATACGCTAATAAAGAAAATCTTGAATATAATGATAATTTTAGAAAAGAAGTTTATGAAAACGTTAAAAATGCAGCTTATGAAGTTATCAATAGAAAAGGTGCTACCTTCTATGCTATAGCTTTAGCAGTAACACGTATTGTAAAAGCTATATTAGGAGATGAGAAAACTATACTGCCAGTTTCTACTTTAGTAGAAAATTATTATGGAATTAAAGATGTTTATTTGGGGCTACCATGTGTAGTAGGTGGAGCTGGCGTTGAAAAAGTATTAAATATGGATTTAAGTGAATTGGAGGCGGATAGTCTAGTTAGATCTGCGGAAACTTTAAAAGAAACTTTAAATAATGCTTCAGGATTATAAGAATAATAATTATCATAATAAAACTCAATATGTAGTTCATATACAATTTAGAATAATAGACCTCTTAAAGATTAAATGATTTAACTCTTTAAGAGGATTTTTTATGCAAAACTTATAATTAAGCATCTTCAAAAAATGACTAGTTAGTATACTAGTCTATTTTCCATCATACTGTGTTAACAAAACTCTGTATAGTTTAAAATCTGTTTCCTTGTCTGACACAAAATAGATGTAGCATCTTTGGCTAGTTATTTTATTCGAAATGCCTTAGTTAATTTTTAAGTCAGCTCTACAAGCCGGGATAATAACGATATTTTCAGAGAACTTAGGATGTAAGCAGTAATATTTCTCATAGGCAGCATAGTTAACAGCAGAAATAATTTCAATATAAACTCCATATTTTTACATTCTTTGACGAGCGGTTAAAATTGCATCTTCATCTGCTGTAATCATATCACTTCAGTATCACGTATTGCATTTAAAATATCAGTTCCTCTGGCTGGACTTCCGCTAGTGTTTTACTTATTATAATCTTTTCAACTCTATATTTACTTTGATAAAAAGCTTCACAATAGGAGAATAATTAGAAGCTTGCACAGCTAGTATACAAAGTTTAAGTATGATTTCAGAAATGCTTGGGGTTACTATACGGTCATACATATCAGATAAGGATTGGCCGAAAGAAGCAATAAGTAATTTAAAAGAAATTATGGAGGATTTAGTAGATAGGGTTATAGAAATAAAAACGTAGAATCTATGAAACGAGAGGAAAAAATATCTCTTATTGAATTTATAAATGAGAAGGGAGTTTTTTTAATAAAGAGAATGGTTGAAAAAGTTACAAAGAAGATGGGAATTTCAAAAGTCATAGTTTATAGCTATTTGGATGAAATTAAAAAAACAACAAAATTAATACTGTAAGATATAAAAAAATTTATAACATAGCAAATATATAGCCTTTATATTAACATAGTTATGAGCTATAATATAAGTAGTTTATTGGATAATTATATAAATAGTACCAAAAAATGCATTAATACTAGTTTAATTCAGTATAAATGGAGAAGATTATTAATTAAATGAGAGGGGATTAAAATGAATTTTAAAAAGAGAAAAATATTGGTCGTTATCACTATCATTATGATTACCCTATTAATAGGATGTGGAGATAATTTTATGGATAGAGTTTATAATGATGATATTAAAATAGCTAATGACTCTGATACTTTTGGATTAGATAAAAGTGATGAAACAATAGAGGAAGGAGTATACAAGGGAAAAGTAAAATTAAGTGGAAGTGGAACTATTTGGACATATGAAAGCGATGAAGATTTTGATTTACAAGTTCCATATACATTATCGGTAAAAAGTGGACAAGGGAAACTTGTATTAATATCACCGGACAATACAGTTGTTACTCTTGTTGAGAATACAGCCAAATCAAGTGTAGAAGGAAATACCACCTTAACTATACCAGTTAAGAAAGGTATTAATCGCATAAAATTAGTAGGATATAAAAAAGCAGATATTGAACTTGAACTGAACATAGAAAAAGGTACATTTAAAAGTATATAATTAAAAAAGATACTAAGTCATATGTAGTAAGTTTTATAAGAGATAAATATAAAGGACTCATTTAAAAGCGTATATAAAAATTAAATTTATACATTTTTTAAGAGGTTTTATAAAAATACTAGAGAATTTTATAATTTCATTCTAGTATTTTTTTATTTTTAGTGGTTATTGAATTTACTATTATTTTAGATACATTTATTATAATAAGTGTAATAATATTAAATGGTTATAAAAATAATTATTTAATATAATAAATTTCAATTTAAGGATGAGGTATTTAGTAAGTAAAAAAGTTAATATTTAGTTATTGAGAAAGATGAGGTGGTTTATATGAAAAAGAGTATTTTAATTATAGATGATGATATTGAACTATGTAGATTACTTAAAAGATGCATGGAAACTGAAGGATATGAAGCAGATGTTGCTCATACAGGAATAGAAGGCCTGATGCTTGTTAATAACAAGGACTATCATTTAATTATATTGGATATTATGATGCCAGAGATGGATGGAATATCCACATTAACTCATATTAGAAAAATAAAAAATACACCAGTGCTAATGCTTACAGCAAAAGGTGATGAAATGGATAAGGTTTTGGGACTAAAATTAGGTGCGGATGATTACATAACTAAGCCTTTTAGTTTATCTGAATTAACAGCTAGAGTGCAATCATTAATTCGTAGATATGTAGTGCTTGGCGCTGTAGCAGAAAAGCCACATTGCATGACTTTTGGACCTCTTGTTATAGATACTGCGCATATCCGTGTCACTTATAATGGTGAGAATGTTTCACTTACTGGAAAAGAATATGATTTATTATACTTTTTAGCATCTAATCCTGGACAAATTTTTACCAAGAAACAAATATATCAAAACGTATGGCAAGAAGATTATGCTTATGATGACAACAATATTATGGTACATATTAGAAGATTACGAAAAAAAATCGAACCAGATCCAGAAAATCCAATATACATTTTAACAGCTTGGGGTATGGGCTATAAGTTTAATGGAGAAGCAGGCAATGAGTAGGGAAATTATATGGTTTATCATTATTTTAGTAATAGTTCTTATATTTTTTATTTATCGTGAATGGAAATATCGCCGCCGTATCCAAGAGACTTTGCATATTTTAGATGATATTATTGAAGGTAATGAAAATCGAAAAATTCATGTTGGAGCTAAGGAAGCTATCGCCCCTTTAGTATTTAAAATTAATCAATTAGTAGACTCGTATCAAAAAGATAAAGTAAGGGCATTTCGAGCAGAACAGGCAAGGAAACAAATGTTATCTAACTTATCTCATGATGTACGAACTCCATTAACATCTGTTCTAGGATATTTAGATGCATTATGCGATGGTATGGCTGGGGAAGAAAGTGAAGAATATCTTCATATTGCTAAAAATAAAGCTTATGCATTAAAAGAATATATTGATGAATTATTTACTATAGCTCAAATAGATGCTAACGAAATACAACTTGTCTTTGAACCAATTGATTTATTTGAATTACTGCGCAGTGAACTTATTGGTTGGATTCCAACATTACAGAAAGAAAATATAACTTTGGAGGTTCAAATTCCTGATGAGGAGTCTTTTGTAAATGGAGATCAACATGCATTGATTCGCATTTTTAGTAATTTACTTCAAAATGCTTTTCGTTATGGTAGAAACAATCATTTTATAGGGGTATCTGCATGGGATGATGAAACTGATGTTTATTTTGAAGTTTGGGATAAAGGGCCTGGACTATCTTCAGATGAAATATCTAGGGTCTTTGAACGGCTTTACAGAGAGGATTCTTCAAGGTCAACTAAAGGTCATGGCTTAGGTTTAGCTATATCCAAGGAACTTGTTCAAAAGATGCAGGGAAGAATTTTTATGGAAAGTACTCCACATATAAAAACCTTTGTGCAAGTTTCTCTACCAAAAAGTAAGAAAAAGTAAGAAATGTGTAAGCTCCATGTCAGAACTACCGGATAGAATAAATATATAAGCTATTTCAACTGATAATTAGTAATTTGAGATATTTCTTAGGAATAGCTAATAGATTTAGAATTGATTCTTTTAAAAGTGATTTTGTTACTTTTTATAAAAAATAGACAGTTATATTTTAGTAAGAAAACAATTAAGACAAGGAGCGATATAGATGGAAAATTGGGTTTTAGAAACTAAAGCACTTACAAGAAAGTTTGATAAACAAATAGCAGTGGATAATATAAATCTTCATGTTCCTAAAGGTCAAATTTATGGACTTTTAGGTCGTAATGGAGCAGGTAAAACTACAACACTGCGTATGATTATGGGATTAGTTCAACCTACCTCAGGTGAGATTGAAATATTTGGGAAGAACTTAATGAAGAATAAAAAAGAAATTTATCCTCGTATTGGATCAATTATTGAAAATCCTGGATTTTATCAAAATTTAACAGGTAGCGAAAATCTCAAAATATTAGCTCGGTTACGTGGAGTTCACCGTTCAGATGCTATAGAATATGCACTTTCAACAGTAGGGCTTGACAAAGAACCAGAGAAAATAGTATCTCAATATTCTTTAGGAATGAAACAGCGTTTAGGAATTGCAGCTGCTATTATGCATGAACCAGAGTTATTAATTTTGGATGAACCTATAAATGGCCTTGATCCTATAGGTATACAAGAAATGCGAAATTTTCTTATTAAATTATGTAAAGAAAATCATGTAACCATTGTTATTTCAAGTCATATTCTTAGTGAAATTGAACAATTGGCAGATAATATTGGAGTTATTCATGATGGGAAATTACTAGAAGAAGTATCTGTTGAAGAACTTAGAAAAAGAAATCGTAAATATCTTGAATTTCAAGTATCTAACGAGAATAAGGCAGTTATGCTTATAGAGAAGCACTTTAATATTACAGATTATGAAGTTCATGAAAAAGGGAACATTCGTATATATTCTCATTTGGGTGAACAAGGAAAGATTAACAAAGTATTTGTAGAAAATGATATTGAGGTATTAAAGATTATTATGAGTGAGGATAACTTAGAAGATTACTTTATTAAATTAATAGGAGGTGGCACTATTGGCTAATTTATTATATACTGAACTTCTAAAGCTTAAACGATCTAATATGTTTTGGGTAAGTATTGTGGGGGCGATAGTAGCACCTTTTATGTGCTTTATAGCATATATAATGCAAAAGGCCAAAAGACCTGATATACCTATTGAATTTAATGTGGTTTTTTCTGATACCAATTTATATATTGTTTTTCTAATTGGAGTACTTTTATATGGTTTGATTACTGCCTATCTTTTTAATAGAGAGTATGTTGAAAACACATTAAAAAATCTATTAACTGTACCTGTATCAAGAATAAGCCTTATTGTGAGCAAGCTAGTTCTACTATTAATTTGGATTATGGTATTGACTATAATTTCTTGGGTTATGACTTTAATTTTTGGACTAATAGGACAGTTTGAAGGTTTAAACACTACAATATTGATAACTTCATTTAAAGAGTATATCATAGGAGGTAGTCTTCTTTTTCTATTGTCAACTCCAATTATATTTGTGACACTTTTATTCAAAGATTATGTACCAACCATTGCAGTTACTATAGCCATAACTATGGTAAACGTGCTAATTTCAAATTCAGAATATAGTGCTTTATATCCATGGTCAGCAATACTAGCTATAGCAACTAATATTTTTCGTCCAGAATACCCTCCAATATATTCTTATATTTCTATTTTTATTACGTCTATTATTGGATTTATAGCAACAGTGATTTACTTTAAAAAGGTAGATATTCATTAATAGAAATATGTATTTGAATAAGATATATTGGAAAATAATTAGTAATTATAATGATCTATTTGAAATTATACTGTGTATTTAAGGAATCATGATATTAGCTATCATCGAAGAAAATACATTAAAATCTTTAGCTAGTTATTTTTCTCTATGTCTAAATAATAAATTAGAAAAAGGTGATTAAATGGAAACAATAATTTTTATAATAAAATCTATAATATTAGGAATCGTGGAAGGGATAACAGAATTCTTACCAGTATCCTCAACGGGGCATCTTGTTATTTTTCAAAATTTAATAGGATTTAAAGGAACTAGTACAAACTATGTTGAGATGTATACATATGTAATACAGCTTGGAGCAATACTTGCAGTTGTTATACTTTACTGGAAAAAGATAAAAGATACTCTTGTGAACTTCTTTCCACAAAAAGTTGGGTATGAAAAATCAGGATTTAAGTTTTGGTTTATGATATTTATTGCTTGTATTCCTGGAGGTTTTTTTGGAATACTACTAGATGACTTAGCAGAGCAGTACTTATTTACACCAATATCTGTAGCTATAACTTTATTCTTAGGTGGTATATGGATGATATACGCTGAAAAGAAATTTAGAAATAATAATGCAAAAAATCATGAGCTAAATGTTACACCAAAGCAAGCAATATTAGTTGGATTATTTCAATGCTTAGCTATAATTCCAGGGATGTCGCGTTCAGCTTCAACTATTATAGGGGGATGGGTAGCAGGACTTTCTACCGTCGCAGCTGCCGAGTTCTCATTCTTTTTAGCAATCCCAGTTATGGTAGGAATGAGTTTCCTAAAAATTTTAAAGATTGGCGGCATATCTATTCTTACATCACCAGAAATTATTTCTCTTGCGGTTGGGTTTGTAGTTTCATTTATAGTAGCATTAGCAGTAATTAATAAGTTTATTTCTTATTTAAAGAAAAAACCAATGAAGATATTTGCAATTTATAGAATGATATTTGCAGTTGTAGTTTTAGCGGCAGGATTTATGGGAATATTTTAATAAAATATACAGGCATTTCTTCTGGACAAGCTTTTAGGTTAAAATTAGAAACATTAAATTTTATACAATTTAAAGTAGTGTTATCTTACTTTGTTACAGTAGGTATATTCTCTAATTTCAGTAAAGTGCTTGTTTCTATGGAATTTTTTAAGGTTGAAAAATATTTAAAGTTTATCTTAAATATTTAGAAATTACCTTTGGACAAGTTATTAATAAAGGTATATCAAGTTTAGGCATTTGAAAGAAAGTAAAAAACGAGGATGTTACTACATTCTAAACTTATGAAATAAAATAGCTAGTTAAAGATGCGAAATATATGAGCATCTTTAACTAGCTATTTTTGAATATGTCTCATGTCAGACAATGTGTCGAGTTTAGATCTATGAACAGAAACTTATAACTTAGAATAATGGAAAGTAGGTTGATATACTAATCTATTATTTTTTGAAGATACCTTATTAGTAAAAATCAATTTAGCAAAAATGGATAAGCGGATGGTAATTAGCTCTGATATTATAGAATCATAGATTGGGGAGGGAAAACATGGATTATAGAGCTTGTATTCAACAAAGTATCGACTATATTGAGATTCACTTAAAAGAAGATATTACAGTAGAGAAGCTAGCTGCATTAGCTGGATTTTCATCTTATCATTATTACAGAGTATTTCAATTCTATGTAGGGCTACCAGTAATGAAATATATACGGAAGAGACGTATAGCTTATGCTGCCACAGAGCTGCTTGATGGACGAAAAATCTTGGATATTGCTCTAGACTATGGCTTTGATACCCATGCAGGCTTCACTAAGGCATTTCGTAAATCCTACGGTGTATCTCCAGAACAATATCGAATTCATGCAACTAAACGGATTCCAGAGAAAGTGGACTTAATGAAGTTAGCAAAATATAAAATAATAGGAGGAATTATTATGCAACCTAAATTTATTGTCAAACCAGCATTCAAGTTAGCAGGTTATGAACTAAAGACTACTTCAAATGATGGAAAGAATAATACGGAAATTCCAAAATTTTGGGACAGATACTTTGAAGAAAATTGGGCAAAAACTTTACACGAAAAAATTACTCCAGTTAATCATGCAGAACTGGGTGTTTGTCTACAACCAGATATGAAGACAGGAAACTTTTCCTATATAATTGGGGTAGAGGTAAGAAACTTTGATAATATACCAGAAGGACTTTTCAAAGGAGAAATAAATGAAGCTACCTATGCTGTATTTACTACACCACCATCAGACCGTAAAGATAATGGATTTACTAATACTATTCAAGGCACATGGAATTATATCTGGAACGAATGGTTTCCAGAGTCCGGTTACGAATATGCGCCAGATGGAGTAGATTTTGAACTATATGATGAGCGTTGCTATGGATATGAGGGAATTGTAATGGATATATATATACCAGTAGTGAAAAAAGATTAGAGGAGTATTTTATTTATGAAAATGTTCAATTAAAATATCTATATTTATTTATATAATATCCGATGTGATACTTTTTGTTATCATGTCGGATATTTTTTTATTAGCCTACTAGTTAAATAAAGATACTTAACTTTAATAGATAAGTCAATAGAAAATACACTTTTTATAGTAGTAAATTTAGTATTGCAAAAATACCTAAAAATTTATTTTTTTCAATGGAATTTCACAAGTGTATTAAAAGAATAAATAAGAGAAAGAAATCGATAAAATATTAAGCTAATTTTGTATAAGGACTTTTAGATGTATGAAAATTATGGTTTTTATTGATTTATCAATAAAAAAAATATAAGAAATATAATTAGTAGCAAAACAAGCTAAAACTATGAAACAAGCTACGCAATAAAGAGATAATCTAATGCTATCAACAATAGTGATAGGAAGGATTTCTATTTGCTTCAATTTGGAGACTTTCATTTTATAAGAAAGTAGATTTATAATCTAGTTACAGATTTTAAAATCATAGTAATTTAACGGGGGAGTGTATATGCTAATGGATTTTATTTTTGTAGTCATATTATTAGTAAGTTATGGATTGTTCTATAGATTTATAAAATGGTGTGATTATCAAATTAGCCCCAAACAGATAGATGAATAATAGTATTCATTACTTAGAATCAAAAAACTTGGGAGGTTTAGTATATGGATATTCTACAAATAGTTGTAACACTGATATTATTTATGTTGCTTATAGTACCAGTAGGCACATATCTCTATAAAGTGGCAGGTGGAGAAAGGTCATTTGTTGATCCAGTCTTTGATAAACTAGACAATTTTATATTTAAGATTACAAAAGTTAAAAAAGAGGAAATGAACTGGAAAAAATATGCTACATCATTATTATTATTTAATGGAGTAATGATTTTAATAGTGTATTTCATCTTAAGATTTCAAAATATAAGTTTTTTAAATCCCAATGGTATAGATAGCATGGAGCAAAGCCTTAGTTTTAACACTGCTATAAGTTTTATTACCAATACTAATCTTCAAAATTATAGTGGAGAGTCAGCAGTATCGTATTTTACTCAGATGAGCGTGATTAAATTTCTTATGTTTACATCTGCAGCAACAGGTCTTTCAGCAGCCTTAGCTTTTATTAGGGGACTTGCTGGACATAAAAAGACTGTTGGAAACTTTTTTATTGACCTTGTAAGAATTATAACTAGAGTATCATTACCACTATCAATACTTGTTGCATTACTTCTTGTATGGCAAGGAGTTCCACAAACCCTTTCTCCAAATG
Source organism: Clostridium argentinense CDC 2741 (assembly GCF_000816675.1). GTDB lineage: Bacteria > Bacillota > Clostridia > Clostridiales > Clostridiaceae > Clostridium_J > Clostridium_J argentinense. The sequence continues at coordinate 954,301 of NZ_AYSO01000020.1, forward strand.
TGACAGTTAATACTATTGAAGGAAAGTTTCAAGATATAGCCCTTGGACCAGTAGCCTCTTTAGAATCTATTAAACACATTGGAACGAATGGGGGAGGTTTCTTTGGAGCTAATTCTTCACATCCTTTTGAAAATCCTACACCTATAACAAATTTAATAGAAATACTATCAATGATGGTGATTCCAGGATCCTTAGTTTACACTTTCGGTTTAATGATAGGAAAGAAGAAAGAAGGATGGACAATTTTTAAAGCTATGGCAATATTACTTTTAATAGCAATTCCTATTTGTTACTATGCTGAAATGAGAGGAAATCCTGAATTAGCTAATGTGGGATTATCACAAATAGCAGGAAATATGGAAGGAAAAGAAGTTAGATTTGGTATAGCACAATCGTCACTTTTTACCACCATAACAACAGCATTTACAACGGGGACTGTAAATAATATGCATGACTCTTTAACTCCATTAGGGGGAATGGTAGCACTATGGAATATGATGCTTAATGTAATCTTTGGTGGAAATGGTGTTGGACTTATGGGAATGATTATGTATGCAATATTAGCAGTATTCTTATGTGGTCTTATGGTAGGACGTACGCCAGAATTCTTAAGAAAGAAAATCGAAGGAAAAGAGATTAAGTTAATTGCCCTGGCAATAATTATTCATCCATTAATAATACTAATGCCATCAGCTATAGCACTTAGTGTACAATCAGGACTTAATGGCATAACAAATCATGGATTTCATGGATTAACTCAAGTACTTTATCAGTACACTTCATCAGCCGCTAATAATGGTTCAGGATTTGAAGGACTTGTAGATAATACAATCTTTTGGAATAGCACAACAGGTATAGTAATGCTAGTTGGCAGATATATGTCAATGATATTATTACTTGCAGTTGCAGGATCTTTTGCAGCAAAGAAAGCATTACCAGAAAATGATGTATTTTTTAGAACTGATAACAGAATGTTTGTAGTTATAATAGTGGCTGTTGTGATAATTATAGGAGCGTTGACTTTTCTTCCTGCTTTGGCACTAGGACCAATTGCAGAACATTTAACCTTAGGACAATAGGTCCTTAAGCAGGCATCTTCAAAAAAATAATGGACCAGTATATTAGCCTGTTTTTCATCATACTACGTCGTCAGAACCTGCCCATAGCGCTACTATGAGTAGAACCTAACGTCTTGTCTGATATGAGGCATATTCAAAAAAATAACTAGTCAGTATGCTCATCTATTTTGTATCTTTAACTAGCTATTTTATTTCATATGCTTAAAATATACTAACATCTTTGGTCTACTATTTTCTTTCAGATGCCTTAAAGGAGTTGATTATTATGAGTATGAAAAAGAATAAAAAGATTTTAAATAAAGATATAATTATTACTGCTATTAAGGATTCATTTATAAAGCTTAATCCTAAAATTATGTATAAGAATCCTGTTATGTTTATAGTTGAAATAAGTTTTTTTATTACCTTAATATTAAGTATTTTTCCCAATATTTTTGGTAATGAAGGAGAAAATTTACGGATATATAATGGAATAGTAAGCTTCATACTTCTAATCACAGTACTCTTTGCAAACTTTGCAGAAGCAGTGGCAGAAGGAAGGGGAAAAGCTCAAGCAGAAACACTAAAGAAAACAAGAAAGGATACAAAGGCAAAGCTTATTTCTAAAAATGGAGCGGTAAATATAATAAGTGCAAGTGAACTAAAAAAAGGAGATATAGTTTTAGTTGAAATTGGTGATTTAATACCAAATGATGGAGTTATAGTTGAAGGAATTGCTTCAGTAGATGAATCAGCTATTACTGGAGAATCTGCTCCGGTATTAAAGGAAGCTGGTGGGGATTTCAGTGCAGTCACTGGTGGAACAAAGGTTGTTAGTGATTGGATTAAAGTTGAAATAATAGCGTCTCCAGGTGAATCCTTTCTTGATAAAATGATTAGTCTTGTAGAAGGAGCTTCAAGGCAAAAAACTCCTAACGAGATAGCATTAAGCACAGTTCTTATTAGTTTAACAATTATTTTTACAATAGTAATAGTAACTTTATTACCAATGGCACACTATTCTCAGGTTGAAATTCCAGTTTCAACATTAATAGCTTTGTTAGTTTGTCTTATACCTACTACTATAGGGGGATTGTTATCAGCTATAGGAATAGCAGGTATGGATAGAGTTACAAAGTTCAATGTTATTGCTATGTCAGGTAAAGCTGTAGAGGCTTGTGGAGATGTAGATACTATGATACTTGATAAAACAGGTACTATTACTTTCGGAAATAGAATGGCAGCAGAGTTTATACCTGTAGGCAAGCATATAAAAGAAGAAGTTACAAGGTTTGCCGCTTTATCATCTATAAAAGATGAAACACCAGAAGGGAGATCTATAATAGAATTAGCTAGAAAAAACAATGTTATTATAAATGAAGATGAGTATAAAGATAGTTTATTTATTGAATTTACTGCTCAAAGCAGAATGAGTGGTATGGATTTAAAGGATGGAATTAAGATAAGAAAAGGCGCTGCTGATTCTATTAAAAATTTTGTAATTAGTATTGGTGGTAAAGTTCCTGAAGATTTAGATAAGGTTACAGAACAGGTTTCAAAGTTAGGTGGCACACCTCTTGTAGTATGCGTAGATAAGCATATACTTGGTGTTATATATCTTAAAGATACTGTAAAACCAGGATTAGTTGAAAGATTTGCAAGACTTAGGGAGATGGGAATAAAGACTGTTATGTGTACAGGAGACAATCCACTAACAGCTGCAACTATAGCTAAAGAAGCTGGAGTCGATGAGTTTATTTCTGAATGCAATCCAGAGGATAAAATTGATGTAATTAAAAGAGAACAAGCTGAAGGCAAAATTGTAGCAATGACTGGAGATGGAACCAATGATGCACCTGCCCTTGCACAAGCAGACGTAGGGCTGGCTATGAATAGTGGAACGCAAGCGGCAAAAGAGGCAGCTAATATGGTTGATTTAGATTCAGATCCAACAAAAATTTTAGAGGTAGTTGAAATTGGTAAGCAGTTATTAATAACAAGAGGAGCATTGACTACTTTTAGTATATCAAATGATGTAGCTAAATATTTTGCTATCATACCTGCAATGTTTTCTATAGCTATACCTCAGATGAATAGTATAAATATAATGGGACTAAATACTCCAACAAGTGCAGTATTGTCAGCATTGACATTTAATGCCGTTATAATACCATTATTAATACCAATTGCCATGAGAGGCGTTAAATATAAGCCAATGAAGGCAGAAAAAATGTTAATGAAAAATATTCTAATATATGGACTAGGTGGTGTGATAGTTCCATTTATAGGTATCAAACTTATAGATTTACTTGTATCACCAGTTTTAAAAATTTTTAGTTTATAGTCTATCTATATACTGGAGGGAATTTTTATGAAGAGCATAATTAAAACTTCATTTTTAATGACAATAACATTAATTATAATATGTGGATTTATATATCCGCTTTTGGTCACAGGTGTTAGTCAGTTATTTTTTAATGAAAAAGCAAATGGAAGTCTAATTGAGCTTGAGGGTAAGATAGTTGGCTCTAAACTTATAGGGCAAGATTTTAAAGATGAAAGATTTTTTCAAGGCAGAGTATCAGCAGTAAATTATAATACTTATACAAAAGAAGATATTCTTGAAGATGAAAATGGGAAAAAAACATTTTCGGGGGTAGCTTCAGGTTCTGCCAATCTTGCACCATCAAATCCAGCACTAAAGGAGAGAGTAAGTAAAGATATAGAGGAATTTTTAAAGAATAATCCAAATATAAATAAAGAAGATATTCCTGCAGATTTATTAACTAGTTCTGGATCTGGATTAGATCCTCATATAACTCCAGAGTCTGCTAAGATACAGTTAGATAGAGTATCTAAAGCCTCTGGGATAGCTATAAGTGATTTAGAAAAAATAATTGAAAAATATACGGAAGGTAGATCATTAGGTATATTTGGAGAACCTAGAGTAAATGTTCTTCTAGTTAATTTAGAGATTGCTACAATACTAAAGAATAATGGTAAGTTATAATTTAAAGATTTAATATTTATTTTGGCTAGGATTATCTTAGAGATGTATTATATTTATTAAATAGGATTGACTTATGTAGATAAAATACCTTAAATAATTATAAGTTTTTATTTGTTAAGAATTAAGAATTTTATAATTGATTTTTAAACTGCGTTATAATTTCTTGTATTTAATAAAAAGGAAAAGTGTATAAGTCACTTTTCCTTATAAAAATTTATTAAAGAAATTAACTATTAATTGTGCAGTGAAATAAAGTCAATCTAAGAATTTGAGGTGATTAATATTAAATCATTAAGAGGCAAAATAACACTAATTTATATTGGACTTGTAATGATAATTACAATTGTAGGATTAATTTCTGTTTTTAATGTTTATAAGTTAGAACGATCAATTGATGGATTGATAACTGATAATTATAAAAGTATAGATGCAGCTAATAATATGAATAATTATATAGAAGCTCAAGATAAAGCTATTTTGAAGTATATGCAAAATCAGAAAAAAGAAGCAGTCAATTTATTTTATGAAAGCAATGATATGTTTTATAAATGGTTTCATACTGAAAGAAATAATGTTACTGAAGCAAGAGAAGCAGAAATTGTTGAAGAACTTAATGTAAACTATATTGAGTTTATGAAGCTATTTCCAGAATTACAGGAGTATAGTAAAACTCATAATTATGAGCAAATACAATCATTTTATAAAGAGGTAATAACTCCAGTACTAAAAAATATAAAGAGAAATTTGAATGATTTATCAAAGCTAAATGAAGTAACTATGTTTGATAAAAAGAATAGTGCAAAGATAAATGCAGAGCATTCAACAAATATAATTTTAATAGTATCATCAATTTCAACAGCTCTAGGTTTAGTAATATCAATAATATATACAAACAAGTATTTAAGACCTATTCATTTGCTAACTGATACCGTAAAGTCTGTAAAAGAAGGTGAAATTAATAAACAAGCTCCTATTATTTATAACGATGAAATTGGAATGTTAGCTACCGAATTTAATAATATGACTAATAGATTATATGAGTTTGAGAAAAGTACTAAAGGAACACTTTTGGCTGAAAAAAATAGATCTATGACTATAGTAAAAAGTATTTCTGATCCATTGATAGTACTTGATGCAAGCTTTAAGATTAAATTTATAAATAATTCTTGTGAGACATTCTTTAATTTAAAAGAAGATTATGTTCTTAATAAACATTTTCTTCAGGTTATAAAGAATTCAGAACTATATGATTATGCCTTTGAAGTTATAAACAATGATTTAATAGACGATGGAAAAATAATAGATATATCTATGAAAAATAAAACCTATTTCTTTAATGTTACTGTTACACCTATAAAAGATAAAGATTTAAAAGTTAATGGAGTAATTATGCTTTTTAGGAATGTTACAGAATTAAAGCAGTTAGAGATGATAAAGACAGATTTCATAGGAACAATTTCTCATGAATTAAAAACACCACTAACTTCAGTTATGATGGGAGTAGGTTTAATGTTAGATGCGAATATAGGTACATTAAACCAAAAGCAGAGTAAAATAATTGAAACTATTAAAGAAGATGTTCATAAATTAAATGATTTAGTTTCAAATCTATTAAAAATATCTCAGTTACAATCAGATAGAGCAATATTAGATATAAGGCCTTGCAATATCATAGACTTAATTAATAATTGTGTAAACAACTATATTAGTCAAGCTGAGGAAAAACAGATTAATTTACATTATGAAATATGTGAAGATTTACCTAATATAATGGTTGATGAAGAAAAAATAATTTGGGTTTTAAATAATTTAGTTTCAAATGCAATTAGATATACAGAGAATAAAGGGAAAATATTAATAGGAGTATATACAAAAAATGAAGAGATGTATGTATATGTAAAAGATACAGGAAGAGGAATACCAGAACAATATTTGAATAAAGTATTTGAAAAATTTGTAAGAGTAGAAGGCTTTGAAATATTACCTGAAAGTAATGGACTTGGACTTTCTATTGCAAAGGAAATTGTAGAGGTTCATGGAGGAGAAATTTGGTGTGAAAGTAAGCTCAATGAAGGAAGTATATTTACTTTTACATTACCTATTGAAGAAGATTAAATTTCTATGTATTTCTAAAAATAAAATTGAGAGTAATACTGAAGGAGTGCCTGTATGAAGAGAGTTTTAATTATAGATGATACCAAAAATATAAGAACACTCTTAACTACATGTTTAGAGTTAAGAGATTATGAGGTTCTAACAGCAGAAAATGGCAGAGTAGCACTTGATATTTTGAAGGAAAAAAAAGAAAAAATAGATTTAATATTTTTAGATATAAGGATGCCAGGAATGAGTGGAACAGAGGTTTTAAAGAGCTTACGAAGTTATGGGATCTCTTGTCCAGTAATAATAATGACAGCTTTTGCTACAGTAAAAAATGCTGTAGATTGTACTAAACTAGGTGCAGTAGCTTATCTCCAAAAACCTTTTTCACCAGATAGAGTAAATACTATTCTTGATGAAATTACAGAGAATACTTCAAGTGAAAACATAACTAATTCTAACCTTAAGGATGTTGAACTATATCTTTCAAAAGCAAAATCTCTAATAAATGAAAAAAAATACGACGAAGCTTTTGAAAATATTAAAACTACATTATCCATTAACCCATATATAAAAGAAACCTATTATTTAATTGGACAAATTAATGAGAATACAGATAATAGTATTCAAGCGAAAAGATTTTATGACATAGCAAAATTGTTTGATTAAAGAAGTATTTAGGATGTGAAGTTATGAATACAAGGACACCGAATTACTTTCTTAAAGAATATGAGCGTTCTACTAAAGGACGGCTTAAAATATATGTTGGTGCAGCACCAGGTGTAGGTAAGACCTATCAAATGCTTAGAGATGCCAATGAAATGAGACAAAGTGGTATAGATGTAGTTATTGGCATTATAGAAACTCATGGAAGAAAAGAAACCATTGAGCAAATTGGTGATTTAGAGATAATTGAGCCTAAGGAAATTAAATATAAAACTGTGATGTTAAAAGAGCTAGATTTAGAAAAAATTATTTTAAGAAGACCAAAAGTTGTTATTGTGGATGAGTTAGCGCATACGAATGCACCTAAATCAAAAAATAAAAAAAGATATGAGGATATATTAGAACTTATTGAAAATGGAATAAGTGTTATGACTGCTGTTAATATACAACATCTAGAGAGTCTAAAAGACTATGTTAACAGAATGACAGGAGTTAAAATTAGGGAGACTATTCCAGATAAAATGCTAACAATTGCTGATGAAACAAAGGTGATAGATATTTCTCCAGAAGGTATCAGAGAAAGATTAAAAAAAGGTAAAATTTATAGCGAAGATAAAATTCATTCCTCTTTAAATAATTTCTTTCGTCTTGGAAATTTGACTGCCTTGAGAGAACTTTCATTAAGAGAAGTGGCAAATGAAGAAGACGAAAAACTAACTAGCTATAAAAATGAAAAAGAAGTGGATGGATTAGTAGGTGCAAAAGAAAAAATACTTGTTTGTGTTAATTTGAATTTTAGTGCAGAGTATTTAATAAGAAGAGGATATAGGATAGCTAGAATGCTTAAGGCTGAGTTATTTGTAATGTATGTAAAAAATAAGCATGACCATGGCAATGATAGAGAAATAGTAAAAAAATATAAAGAAATAGTTGATTTATGTAAAAGGTTAGAAGGAGAATTTATAGTGAAAGTGTCTAAAAATCCTGCTTCACCAATTATTAAGTATGCTAAAGAAAATTCAGTAACACAAATAGTTATAGGACAATCAGCAAGAACTAGATTTCATGAGATAATTAAAGGATCTATTGTAAGAAAAATAATGAGAAAAGCTAAGTATGTAGATGTTTTAGTTGTAGCTGATCCACAACATTAATTTTCAGTTTAAAGATAGGATTCCAATGGGAATATATTAAATATTCTTATTGGAATCCTATCTTTAAGTATCTAGTTTTTCATAAATTCTATAATTATTATATATAATCCTACAATGAACAGTTAGGCTGTAAATTTAATAATGCTCCATATTTTTGGCAGGCAGTTACAAAGCATATGAAGGCACAAAGCTCAGAGATTTCTTTGTCACTAAATAATGATTTTAATTGGGTAAATAATTCATCATCCACTTCTACATTTTTTGAAAATATATCTGCTAGTTTAATCGCCAATAATTCTTTAGGTGTTTTCATAGAATTTGATGGCTTACCTTTAGCCATGCAGTAAAGGCATCCATTATTAAAGGCAAGAGTACATCTTATTTCTTCTTTTAATTCTCTACTAAAAGTATTAGAGTTAAATAAAGCATCTTCTAAATTGTTCCATTCTTTAAGGATATTTTTGTTATGACCTAATAGCTGCTGAAAGGGAGTAGAACCTTCAGTAGAAAAATTTATTCTTTTCATATTATCACTCCTTTAATATTCTGTTGACTTATTTTTTATATAAATATTATATAGTGAATTTTATTTATTTTGTATTTTATATGACATATAATTTTAGTATAAACATATCAAGTGAAATAATTATTTTAAGGAAGTGATTTCAAATGAAAATAGACGAGATTGATATAATGATTTTATCAGAATTACAAAAAAACAGTCGATTATCTATAAGGCAGTTATCCAAACTTATCAATCTTTCTCCACCTTCAATTACAGAAAGAGTAAAAAGGCTTGAAGAAAATGGGGTGATTGAAGGATATACAATAAAAATAAATAAAAAGAATATAGGGTTTCCTATAGATTGCATAATAAAAGTAACAATGAGAAATGGAGAATATGAACGGTTTAAAGCATTTATAAAAGGATATGAAAGAAGTGAGTGGTGTTACAGAGTTGCAGGGGATAGCTGCTTTTTAGTAAAGCTATCCATATCTTCATTAAATGAAATAGAAGAATTTATAAATTTAATATCTTCATATACTATAACTTCGACTATCGTTGCTTTTTCTAGTGTAGAGATAGATGATAATATTACTAAGTTTTTTAAGTAGATATTTTTATATTAAGCAATAAATAAAATTGAAAAATGATTTTATAAAATTCATATATAAAAAGCGAATTATTCAATTTGAAAAACAGTTGTACGTATAGCATAGCCAATTGTGTAATATGTAATTTCAACTCTTGGTAATGCAAATGAAATACTTGCAGATGACAAATTAGACGAATTTAAAGGATATGTTGAGAATTTACTAAAAACTAAAGGTATTATAAGAAACTAGCTCATGTATGTCTAACGCCAAAATATGAACTTTAGTGGAATACTATTATTGAAAGAGTGAGTGTGAAGAGCTATTTTTATATATTAATTTAAAAATATTTAGTTTTCGTGCAAAAAATCCACAGGAAAATTATCCTGTGGATTTTTCTATAGTAAAAATTTATAATACATAGTTATAATGAGCCGAAATTCTTCCCATTATAACTGTATTATAATAATTTCCATCCTTATGAATACGATCTTTTATTAATAACCCTTCTTCTATAAATCCATATTTTTTATACAGTTGAATTGCTTTTGTATTTGTTTCTATTACGATTAATGAGATTTTTTCTAATTTTGTAGTATCTGCCCAAGATAATATATTTTCTAATAATACATTTCCAATTCCATTACCCCAATATTCCTTTAGAACACCTATACCTAATGATGCATTATGCTTAAATCTACTTAAGGCATTTCCTTTGCAAAGAGCTAGTCCTACAATTTTTCCTTCAACTTCTGCTACTAAAAATAAACTGTTATCCGATATTGAATTTTCATAAATCATTTTTTCAAAATCTTCTGGAGTAAGAAATCCCTCTCCTGGTTCGCGGTCAAAATTTTCTGTTTCCCCGTCTAATTGAACTCTTAATTTAGATAATTCTGCTCCATCACCTTTCGTAGTGCAGCGAAGTATCCATGTTAGGCTCTTTCCTATTATTTCTTTATTTTCAATAACCATATTGAACCTCCAATAATCATATTTATTTTAGAAAATAATAGATAATACTTTTTAGAAAAAGTATATGTAGCAAAAGCTTCAAAATTTTACATAAAAATATATACCTTATAATTTTATAATTCTTAATTAAGAACTGTCAATTAGAAATTGCAGAATTTCTACTGATTCTACTGATTAAATAAGGGACGGTTCATTATTTTTTATTAAATTTTTAATTTAGCAATTTTTTAAGTTAATACTTTAATAAATTTTATTCTAATTTTGTATAAATAGTAATGAACCCTCCCTATTACATTTAAACTTAAAAGGATTTATCATTAAAAAAGTAGTGCATTTAATTTTGCACTTTAAATACATTTTAAGTATATTTTGAAATAAAATTATATTATTTGTAACATTATGGATATTAATAACATAACATGATTATTAGCTAGTAAATAACGAAAGGATGTTAAATTAATGCATGATCATGACAAATGTAAAATTGTAAAAGTACAATATGCAAGAGCATATGTATTACCTCAAGTTTATGAAAATTTATTTTCAGTTAGAGAGGCTTTTAAAAGAGGTACAATTTTTAAAGACCTTTATCAACCATATAATAAAAAATCTATATGTTAAGAGGTGAATACTATGCATGCAAATGAACTATTAAATACTATTAGAGAATATCAATTCTATGCTATAGAGCTTAATTTATTCCTCGATAATTTTCCTCACGATGAAAAGGCAACAAAGGATTTTAAAATTACATCTCATAAATTAACTTGTTTAATTAATGAATATGAAGAGAAATTTGGGCCGCTTACTAATTTCGGCTCCGCTTTTGTAGAAAATCCACCAGCTTGGGTAAAAGACCCATGGCCATGGCAAAGAGAACAGAATAGAGGGGAGGAAGAGTAGAGTATGTGGTATTATGTAAAAACTTTAGAATATCCAGTAAATCTTAAATCTAAAGATCTTCAAATGGCGAAATTTCTTATATCCCAATATGGTGGACCGGATGGTGAATTAAGTGCTGCACTTAGATATCTGAATCAACGTTATACAATGCCTACAGGAAAATCTAAAGCATTACTCACCGACATAGGAACAGAGGAGATGGCGCATGTTGAAATTATTGGTACTATGGCATATCAGCTTATGGAAAATGCAACTGTAGAAGAAATTAGAGAAGCTGGCCTTGGAGGTCATTATACTGATCATGGAAAAGCAATATTTTACACAGATGCTACTGGCAATCCATGGACAGCAACTTATATACAAGCTAAAGGTGATGTAATTGCTGATCTTCATGAGAATATGGCAGCAGAACAAAAAGCAAGAGCAACTTATCAGTGGTTAATAAATTTAACAGATGATCATGATATAAAAGAGATATTAAAATTTTTAAGAGAAAGAGAAATTGTTCATTTCCAAAGATTTGGAGAAGCTTTAGTTGATGTCCAAGAAAATATATGTTCTAAATAAATCTAATTATATTATATAGAGAAATAATAATTTATATATAATATATATTTTAAAAAATTATATTATTTGTTAATCTGCCAATATTTTAAAATTATTTTGGCAGATTTTTATTTTTTGGTTTTTATATGTTTATATTTAATTTTATTATTTTTATAAGAAGCTTTGATTTTAGTATTTTAAAATTAGTATCTTAATAATGTTAATTATTTTAAACTTATTAATTGTAATGAACCGTCCCCATATCTTACAGATATGTAAGAGTTCATCTTATATGTGTAAGGGAATAGTTATTGTTATAAAGTAGCTATAAAAATATAATATAGTTGTGGTTAGGGCAGTTAGGAAGAAGTATGTCACACCAATGAATGTTTTTATAGATGTAAATTTATATTGAAGATAAAGTTAAAAGAGAGGGATTTAACATGGAAATACTAAAGGTTGAAAAATTATCAAAAGTTTATGGCGATGGTAATAATAAAGTAGAAGCACTTAAAAACGTATCTTTTTCTATAAATAGAGGAGAATTTACTGCAATAGTAGGGGCTTCTGGTTCAGGAAAAAGTACATTACTTCATATGTTAGGCGGTCTTGATAGACCAACTTCAGGTAAGGTCCATTTAGATGGAGAAGATATATATAAATTAAATGAAGAGAAATTAGCTATATTTAGAAGAAGAAATATAGGATTTGTATTTCAGTTTTTTAATTTGATACCGGTTTTAGATGTAGAAGAAAACATATCACTGCCAGCTTTGCTGGATAAAGAGAAAATAGATGAAACATATTTGGATGGATTGTTATGGATGCTTGGATTAAACGATAGAAGAAATCACCTGCCTTCAGAATTATCTGGAGGTCAGCAGCAAAGAGTTTCTATTGGAAGGGCATTAGTAAATAAACCATCTATAATTCTTGCAGATGAGCCTACTGGAAATTTAGATAGTAAAAATAGTAAAGAGGTAATAGAGCTTTTAAAACTTTCTTCTAAAAATTATAATCAAACACTAATAGTTATAACTCACGATATGAGTATAGCAGAGCAAGCAGATAGAGTGATAACCATAGTAGATGGTGAATTGAAATCTGATGAAAGAATTGGATAGAAGGAGGAAGTATTGTGAAAAGCTATAAAGATATAACTAATAAATATTTAAAGCACAATAAAAAAAGAACTGTATTAACAATTTGCGGAATAATACTTTCAGTAGCACTTATTACATCTATAGGCTTATTTATAAAGAGTATACAAAATACTTTTATTCAAGATGCTATAGATGGTGCTGGTTCATTTCATATTGCTATTACTAATTTAAATAATAAGGATTATGATAAAATTAAAAACAATCCTAAAATAGAAAAAGTTGGACTTAAGGAGCAGTGGGATAAAGTTCCTTTGAAATCATCAAAGTATATAGAGTTAGTGAAAATTGATAAAAATGCTTTAGAACTTTTACCATATAAAGCTGTTGAGGGAGAAATTCCAAAAGCAGATGGAGAGATAGCCTTAGAAAGTTGGGTATTAAATTATATGGATAATACCCCTAAGCTAGGAGATACTATAAAATTGCAACTTGAAAACGGAAAATCAGAAGAATTCAAAATTACAGGATTAATTAAAAATAATTCCTATAGTCAATTGAGTGGAGCATCTACAGGAGTTGTTTATTGTGATAAATTTGATATAGAGAAATCTCGAATATTTGCAACTATATCTAAAAAGGCGGATATTTCCGATACAGTAGAAGAATTGAGAGGTATATTTAAAAATATATCAACTAATGAAGATTTATTAAGACTTTTAGGAGAAGGAGAAAATAAATCTATAAATAATAGTTTAGTTAATATAGCTGGGCTGATAATTACTATAGTAGTAATAGCAACAATAGCAGTTGTATATAATTCCTTTCAAATAAGCGTAGTTGAGAGAATAAAACAATTTGGACTTCTAAGAGCAGTAGGTGCGACTCCAAAACAAATAAAAAAAATAGTATTAAGAGAAGCTACTTTAATAAGTTTAATAGGAGTTCCACTAGGAATTTTATGTGGTATATTTGCAATATGGGCTATAGCTCAGATATTTAAAATTATGTCTAGCAGTGTTTTTGGGTCCTTAGATATGGTTATATCTTATGAGATATTAGCTATAAGTGCAGTAGTTGGATTAATTTCAATATATATATCGGCATTAATACCAGCAAAATTTGCAGGAAAAATATCTCCTCTAATAGCAATTAGCAGTAGGGCTTCTATAACAAAAGAAAAGATAAAGAAAAATAGAGGTAAATTAGTAAAGAAATTACTAAATATAAATGGATTAATGGCTTTTAAAAATATAAAAAGAAATAAAAAGAGATTTAGAATTACAGTACTCTCGATGATAATAAGTGTTACATTATTTATATTTTTCACCTCTTTTATAAATATGACTATTAATTTTACACCACATAAATCAGAAGATGAAAAAAATAATTTTGAGATTATAAGCTTATTAGATGCTAATTGGCTTTTAATAGATGGAAAAAGTACTATAACTGAAGACATAATAAATAAAATAAAAAATAATAATGAAGTTAAAGAGTTATATGTGGACTATGAAAATTATGTGTCAAGGGCAGTAATTTCAAATGATAAAAAGGAAAAGGTAATAACTGAAGCTGCACCACATACATATAATAAAACAAATTTTAATGGAGAAGAAATGACTTCATTAGATATACTTTTTGATATATATGATGATATAAAGCTTAAAAATACTGAAAGTTATATAACTAGTGGTAAAGTAGATAAAGAAAAAATGATTAAAGAAAATGGTGTTATACTTGTAAAGAATCAGATGTTTAGAGGGAAAGATAAATACTATGAAGTTCCTCTTACCAATTTAAAAGTTGGAGATAGCTTCTATATTTATAAGAATGCGTCTATTATAAATACAAAAAATTTAAAAGAAAATAATGAAATAAATAATTTTAATAAAGATGATATAATAAAAGTTAAAGTATCGGCAATAGTAGATTATGCACCATATCCTATCTATGGTAATCCAAATCACTTAAAAATAATAACTTCAAAAGATATTATGAAAAATATATCTAATATAGATGTAGGAAAAATTCCATATAAATCCGCAGGGATAATATTAAAGGATGAAAAAAAAGAAAAGGAATTTGAAAAGTGGATTCAACCTTTGGGGGATATGAATGGAATAAAGGTTATGAATACTAGTAAAGAAGCAGAAGAGACCAGAGCTAACAATCTTCAAATAAATATATTATTATATGGATTTGTAGCAGTAGTATCACTGATTGGAGTAGTAAATATAATAAATACTATAACTACTAATTTAATCTTAAGAAGAAAAGAAATTGCATCATTAAGTGCATTAGGAATGACTTATAAAAACATAAGATCAATGATTTTGACTGAAGGAATTCTTTACGGTGTATATGGTTCATTTTTGGGAGCTATTCTTGGAACAATACTGTCATATTTTATGTCATCTTCAATGATAGGTATAATGGGATTTAAATGGGGCATTCCTTGGAAAACTATAAGTATTGCTGCTGGAGCGTCTATATTTATAGGAGTGATAGCAGTAATAAAGCCTTTAAATAGAATTAAAAAAGAAAATATTGTTGAAGTAATAAGAGGAGAACAATAAATAAGTTTATAAATTTATTCAATACACAATTTAACAGTTTATTGATTAAGAATTAAAGTTTACTTTAGAAGCTCTGTAAAGATATGGAACAGAGCTTTGTTTTTTTATATAATTTTATATAATCATTTTATAAAGTTAAATAGGAGGGATTAAATTTATGAATAGAATACTTCTTGTAGAAGATGATGAAGGTTTAGCTCTAGGCATTGAATTTACTCTTAGAGATGAAGGTTTTCAAGTTATGAGAGCTGAAGATGTAGAGGAAGCTCTAAAGGTTTTTAATGAAAATGAATTTGATGTAATTATATTAGATGTAATGCTTCCTGATGGAAGTGGTTATGATGTATGTAAATATATAAGGAATAAAAGTGAAGTTCCTATAATATTCTTGACTGCTTGTGATGATGAGGTAAATATTGTTTTAGGATTAGACATTGGAGCAGATGATTATATAGTAAAACCATTTAAGGTAAAAGAGCTTATTTCAAGAATTAAGGCCATTCAAAGAAGATTTAGAAATGAAGTTTATAAAAAACATATATTTAAATCTAAAGATATAGTTTTGGATACAGAAACTGCAAAAGTTGAAAAAAGGGGAGAAGAAATAATACTTTCTTCGCAAGAGTACAAACTTATTTTAAATTTTATGATGAATCCTCAAAAGTTGATGAGTAGAGAAGAGATACTAGATAAATTAATAGATGGCTCAGGAGCGTATTTTGATACAAATACTCTTTCTGTATATATAAAAAGGATTAGAGAAAAAATAGAAGACGATTCCTCAAATCCTGAATATATAAAAACTAAAAGAGGTCTTGGGTATGAGTGGCATTTGGAAGTTGAAAAGGAGTAGTTAGGCATGACTAAATATTTTACTAATCCAGAACTAAAAAGAAGTTCATTAATTATTTTAGTATTAGCCTTTATTATGTTAATAACATCTTTTTTTATAATGAATAGAAGTTATAATAAGATAAAAATAAATTATACAGAAAGCACCATGGCTTTAGTAGGTGAAATAATTAAAAATCACCCAGAATTAAGTGATGAAATAATTCCTGTAATAACAAAAGGGGCTAATGAAGAAAGTATAGAAGCAGGTAGAAAAGTATTAAGTGAATATGGCTTTAATGAAAATCTAGAAATAAAGTTTGTACCAACAATGAATGATAGTTATAATATGGCTTTAAAAGGTATACTTAGCTGTTTAGTAATATTTTTTATTATTATATTTTTACAAAATTCTATTCAGTATATAAGGATTTATAAAATTCTTGAAAGGCTTATAATGGCTGCAGAAAATATAGTAGAATACAATTTTGATGTTGGAATTTATGAAAATGCAGAGGGAACTTTTGCAAAACTTGCCTATTCTTTCAATAATATGAGGGTAATTATAAGGAATAATTTCTTAGCTATACAAAAAGAGAAAAATTTTTTAGTAGATATACTTTCAGATATTTCACATCAGCTTAAAACACCTATATCATCTTTAATAATATATAATGATATACTTTTAAATAGGAATTTGAATGAAGAAAAGAGAAAAGAATTTTTAGAAAATAGTGGGAAACAATTAAATAGAATTGAATGGCTTGTAAAAAGTTTACTTAAAGTTGCTAAATTGGATGCTGGAGTAATAAAGTTTGAAAAGAATAATTATGATATAAATGAAACTGTGAAGGATGCTGTTGAAGCACTTCAAGGGAAAGCAGAAGAGGAAAAAATAAACCTTATATTTCATAAAAAAGATTCCAAAATTATGATGACACATGATTCAAACTGGCTTAGTGAAGCAATTATAAATATAGTTAAAAACTCACTAGAGCACACATCAGAGGGTGGAGAGGTAGAAGTTTTTACAGAAAGGACACCAGTGTGTATTAGAATTATTATTAAGGATAATGGAGAAGGAATTCCTAGAGAAGAAATCTTCAATATTTTTAAAAGATTTTATAAAGGGAAGAGGAGTAAAAAAACAGAGTCAGTAGGAATTGGACTAGCTCTTTCTAAAGCTATAGTAGAAAGTCATGATGGGATGATCGAGGTTAAAAGCAAAGTTAAAGAGGGGACTATTTTTACCATTACTTTTTTAGCTGTTAATTCAAATTTGGAGATGCCATAAAATATATTTTAATATTACAGGAGAGAATTAAAAGGGATATTATGAACATAGGATTGATCAGACATTTTAAAGTAGATTGTGATAAAACTTTATTTATGACATCAGATGAGTTTGACGCATGGGTAAAAAAATATGATGAAGATGAGATTATAAAAAATAAGATAGATATAGGACATATTAAGTGGGATAAATGCTTCGCCAGTGATTTGTATAGAGCTATTAAAACTGCTGAAAGCATATTTATAGAAAAAATAGTAAAAACTTACTTGTTAAGGGAAGTACCTATATCACCAATATTTAAAAGTAATATTAAATTACCATATGGATTTTGGGCCATAAGCAGAAGATGTGCGTGGTTCTTTCACCATAAATCTCAAAAAGAAAGTAGAAAAGATACGGAAAAGAGGATAGATGAGTTTTTATCTAATATAGATTTAGACTCAAATGAAAATATATTAATTGTTTGTCATGGATTTCTTATGAATACATTACAAAAGAAACTTAAAAACAGAGGATTTAAAGGAAAAACTGTAAAAAGACCTAAAAATGGTACATTGTATTTATATACAAAATAGTTAATAGTATTAGAGCAGGTTTAAATAATAGAGTGTGGATTTTACCACACTCTATTTAGATATAATAGTAAATAATTAGTCAAATAGTTCAATTTATTTTTTATTCCAAGAATCTTTTAGTGGTACTATTCTATTAAATACTAGGTTTTTATCAGAAGTATATTTTTTATCTACGCAAAAGTATCCATGTCTAATAAATTGATATTTGCTTTCTATAGGTGCATTCTTTAAAGAAGGCTCTAATATACAATTTTTAAGTTTTATTAAAGAAGTTGGATTTATTCTTTCCTCCCAAGATCTTGAGTTGTCCTTTAATAACTCTTCATCGGAAATCAATTTATCATAAAGATGTACTTCTGCCTTAATTCCATGATTAGCTGATACCCAATGAATTGTTCCTTTAACTTTTCTACCAGTAAATCCAGAACCGCTTTTAGTTTCAGGATCATAGCTGCAAAGTAGTTCTGTTATTTCACCAGTAGATGGGTCTTTAACTATATCTTCACATTTTAAAAAATAGGCTCCTTTTAATCGTACTTCTTTCCCAGGAGATAATCTGTGAAATCCCTTAATTGGATTTTCCATAAAGTCCTCTCTTTCAATATATAAAGTTTTTGAGAAAGGCAATAATCTAGTTCCTAGCGATGGATTTTCACTATTATTTTCAATTTCTAAATATTCCACTTTATTTTCATCATAGTTAGTTATAGTAACTTTTAGCGGATTTAAAACTCCCATAACACAATTCACTTTAGATTTTAAATCTTGACGTAAAGTGTGTTCTAGCAAAGATATATCAATGGTACTTTCATTTCTAAATACACCTATTTGTGATAGAAAATCCTTTATACTTTCAGGTGTAATTCCTCTGCGGCGTAATCCTTTAAGGGTAGGTAATCTTGGATCATCCCATCCATCTACATAACCACCAAATACCAGTTCTCTTAAATATCTTTTGCTAGTTACAACTCCAGTTAAATTTAGTCTTCCAAACTCTCGTTGTTTTGGAGGCTCTTTTATGTCAAGTTCCTTTAAGAACCATTCATATAAGGGTCTATGATTCTTAAATTCAATGGAACAAAGAGAATGAGTAACGCCTTCTATTGTATCTTGTAATGGATGGGCAAAATCATACATAGGGTAGATACACCATTTATCACCAGTTCTATAATGATGAGCAAAGTTTATTCTGTATATTACAGGATCTCTAAGATTTATATTTGGTGAAGACATATCTATTTTAGCTCTTAAGACCTTTGAAGCAGCAGGAAATTCACCATTCTTCATCCTTTCAAATAAATCAAGGTTTTCTTCTACAGTCCTATTTCTATAGGGACTGTTTTTTCCAGGTGTAGTTAGTGTACCCCTATATTCTCTTATTTTTTCTGGTGTTAAGTCACAGACATATGCCTTTTCGCATTTTATTAATTTAATAGCAAATTCATATATCATATCTGAATAATCAGAACCGTAATAAATTCTATCTTCAGGATAAAAGCCAATCCATTTCATATCTTCAATAATAGAGTGCACATATTCCATATCTTCTTTTAGCGGATTAGTATCGTCAAAACGTAAGTTGAATTTTCCACCATATTTATTAGCAATACCATAACTAACGCTAATAGCATATGCATTACCAATGTGAAGGTAGCCATTTGGCTCTGGTGGAAAACGGGTACATATATCTCTGCTAAAGCTCTCATTTTTAATATCTTCCTCTACAACTTTATCTATAAAATTTTGAATAATTATATTTTCATTTTTATCTGTTGAGTGACACATTTTAAATCCTCCCTTTTATAAAAAAAATAATGGTTAAGGTACATGAAAATAAATAACAAGTCAAAGATGAGACGACTATTTTGCGTCAGACAAGAAAGCAGGTTCCGGTGCTAGTAGAGCTATCAGCGGGTTCTGCTGACGCAGTATAACGCAAAATAGTCTATCATACTGGCTTGTTTATTTTTTGAATGTGCCTAATAAAAAAAACTCTCACCTCCAAGACTTATTAGTCTTGGGGACGAGAGCTATTATCTTCGTGGTGCCACCCCAATTTATTAATATGTTGCCATACTAACCTTATCAGGTACGGTAGTGATTAAAATAATTTTAAGTTAAAATAAAATTAAACTACTTATACCTTAGCTCTGTAACAGGAGCTCCCGTCATAGCCTCCCCCTTAAAGTAAATTTTACATTACTTAAAGGATCGGTATGAAGCTCAGAGGCTTGTTTCGATAGGGCGTCTGAAAGAAAATAATGGATTAAAGATGTTCATCTATTTTGTGTCAGGCAAGGAAGCAGGTTCCACTCATAGTTGTTACTATGTGGGGGTTCTGCTGACGCAGTATGATGCAAAATAGGGGAACATACTGGTTCATTATTTTCTTGAAGATGCCTAAACCCTTCTTTGCCTTTTTTCAGCTGCCAAGGCTCTCTGTAAAAGAAATAATTTATCTACTCTTCTCATCATTGCTTTATTATAGTATATATTTTTTAACATATTTTATACTATTCAAAGTAATCTGTCAATGATACAAGGTTATACAATTGAGAATTGAAAATTGACAATGGACAATTATGGATACTTCTCTTTTGGAGAGAAGTTTTAAATTGATATATTTTTGAAGTAATATAGTAACCTCTTATAGAGATCAAATTATGCTACCAATTCTATAAAGGTTAGAAATTGAGAATTAAAAATTGACAATGGACAATTGAGGATACTTCTCTTTTGAAGAGAAGTTTTAAATTGATATGCTAGCTTTTTATAGAAAATTTATTAAAGGAAATAATCTTTTGACAAAGGTACAGGATTTAAATATAATAAGTAACAATAACCTTTGTATAAGCCCGATAATAAGGTTTGGGTGTTTCTACCATACTACCGTAAATAGTATAACTATGAAGAAGTAATCCACGAAGGTTAAATATTTTTAAAGGGTGGATTGTTTTAATGAACAAGAGAATTTTTAAAGAACAAATTAGAGTAGCAGCAAAACATGAAACATGTGATTTAGTTATTAAGAATGTAAATATTATAGATGTATTTCAAAATGATATATTTATTAGTGATGTAGCTATAAAAAATGGATATATAGTGGGATTAGGAAATTATGATGGCCAAACTATTGTAGATGGTACTAATAAATATGTATGTCCAGGACTTATTGATGCACATGCTCATATAGAGTCTTCTTTAACAACTCCAAAGGAATATTATAAAGCAGCACTTATTCATGGAATAACTTCAATGGTTACAGATCCTCATGAAATAGCAAATGTTTTGGGGAGTGAAGGAATAGAACTTATGATGAAATTAAGTGATAACCTTCCTTTAGATTTCTATTTTATGCTTCCATCCTGCGTACCAGCTACTGGCTTTGAAAGCTCTGGAGCAAATTTAGAAAGTGAAGATTTAAAGCCATTTTATGATAATGACAGAGTACTAGGTCTAGCTGAAGTTATGAATTCTCCAGCAGTATTAAATTGTGATGAAAATATGATTAATAAAATATGGGATGCGAAAGAAAGAGGGCTAGTTATAGACGGACATGGTGCAGGATTCGATGAAACTATGATTAATGTATATGCAACCTCTAATATTATAACAGATCATGAATGCCATAATGGCAAAGAGGTTATAGATAGATTAAGAAGAGGGATGTATGTACTTATAAGAGAGGGCACTGTAGCAAAAAATCTTAAAGAGCTAATTAAGGTTACTAGTGTAGCAAATTCAAGAAGAGTTTGTTTTTGTACAGATGATAAGCATATAGATGATTTAATAGAAAATGGTAGTGTGGATCATTCAATTAGAATGGCTGTTAAATATGGATTAAAAGTTGAAACAGCAATACAAATGTCTACCTTAAATACAGCTGAGTGTTACAATTTAAGACATAAGGGTGCTATTGCACCAGGATTTATAGCAGACTTTATAATATTAGATGATTTAGAGAACTTTAAAATAAATTCTGTTTATAAAAATGGACAGTTAGTAGTAAAAGATAATAAATTAGTAAATGAAATAAAAAAAGATGAATGTACGCATGATATTAAAAATAGTATCAATATTCCTAAACTTACTGAAAAAAGTTTTGAAATTGATTTAATAGATAAAAGTAAATTAAATGTTATCGAGCTTATACCAAATAAATTAGAAAGTAATCATTTAAGCGTAAATGTTGATGGATTAAGTAATAAAGAAAAATTTATTGCTGATATAGAAAAAGATTTAATTAAAATAGCAGTTATAGAAAGACATAAGGGAAATGGAAATATAGGATTAGGAATTATTAGAGGCTTGAATATTAAAGAAGGGGCTATAGGTACTACTATAGCACATGATTCTCATAATATGATTGTTAGTGGATGCAATGATGAAGACATGATTTTCGCTGTAAATGAGCTTCAAAAAATAGGTGGAGGCATAATAGTAGTTAAAAATAAGAGAGTTCTTGCATCAATCCAACTTGAAATTGCAGGTCTTATAACGGATAGAAGTTTAAATAAAGTAGTTTCAGACTTACACAATCTACATGAAGCTATAAATGAAATATCACTGAATATAA
Organism: Clostridium argentinense CDC 2741; assembly: GCF_000816675.1. Taxonomy (GTDB): domain Bacteria; phylum Bacillota; class Clostridia; order Clostridiales; family Clostridiaceae; genus Clostridium_J; species Clostridium_J argentinense. The sequence goes on from NZ_AYSO01000020.1 coordinate 976,763, forward strand.
AATTTAATCCATTTCTAACACTATCTTTCTTATCATTACCAGTAATACCGGCTCTAAAGATAACAGATAAAGGTTTATTTGATGTTACTAAATTTAAGTTTATAGAAGTAGCTGAATAGTTTATATTTAAAAAAGCTTCCCATAAAACATGGGAAGCTTCTAAGCTTTAAAGCTTAGTTATATTGAAATTCGCCTTTAGGAGTGGTGTTGAAGAAGTCTACATATCCTATATTGAATATGTTTTTATTAATATTTTTTATGTTAATTTTGTCGCTTATTAACTTTGTATATACTCCTGTATATGCGATATCTCCTTGGAAAATAGCACCATATATAATGCCGTCTTTTTCTATTATCTTTTTATAAACTTTTCCATCATCATATATATGAACATTAAAGCTATCATCTGGTGGATTAGGTATGCCTAGAGATACTGTATCAATTCCAAAGAAGTTCATAGAGTTTTTAAACCCAAAAAGATTTTCTATTTCTTTTTCTCTATTTGTCATATTGTATGCTGCAACTATTCCTTGTTTTACAGCTAAAGGCCATATACCTGGCTTTCCTGCACAGACATCACCAGCAGCATAAATATGGGCTTCTTTAGTTTCACATTTAGAATTTACGATAATTCCTCTGTCAAATTCAATATTAGTGTTACTAATAAAGTCTGCATTTGCTTTAACTCCTGCTGCAACTATTGCCATATCAGCATCTATCACAGTACCATCATCTAATAACAATCCTTTAAAACTACCATTTTCATTTAATAAAGCACTTTTAGCAAGGTGACCAGTGAATATTCTTGCACCTCTTTTTTGTAATTCATGCTCGTAAGCTTTTGCAGTTTTTTCATCTAATTGAAGTGGTAGGATGTTCTTACCCATTTCAATTATGTACACTCTAATTCCTCTTTCCAATAATTCAGTTGCCATATCAATTCCTATTAGTCCGCCGCCTATAACTACAGCAGATTGACAGTTGTGAGAGGCTTTATCAATAGCCAAGGAATCCTCTAAATTTCTTAAAGTAAATACATTTTTAGCTTCTCTTAGATTTTCTACAGGAGGAATAACTGCAGAAGAGCCTGTAGATATTAAGAGCTTATCATATTCAATTAAAGAGCTATTATCAAGGACTACTTGTGATTTTTTACGATCAATATTAGATACAGAAACTCCTTTTATCCAATGGATATTATTCTTTTCAAAAAAATCTTTTTCAATAAAAGAAAGACTTTCTATATCTCTTTTTTTACTTACATAGAGGTGAAGCATACATCTAGAATATACATTTTCATCCTTAGAAATAATAGTAATATCACCTGTTTTATCTAAGCTGCGTAAGGTTCTTGCAGCATTAATACCAGCAGCGCTGGCACCTAATATTACATACTTCATTAGTTATTCACCTCCACTAGATATATTGCCTCAGTAGGACAACTTTCTACACATCGAGGAGTTCCTCTATCTTTACACATATCACATTTAACTATAATTTTTTTAGTATTCTTATCAGGTTTCAGAACCCCGTATGGACATGACATAATACACATAAAACAAGAAGCACATCTACTTTCATCGTAGTTTACTATGCCTAAATTTTCATCTTTAGTCATAGCACCACTCATACATGTAAATACACATTCAGGTTCGCTGCAGTGACGACATATAATAGGTGCAGGACTTAAAGTTTCATTAAGCTCTATATGATTTCTACTTTCATTAGATGTATCTTCTAAATCTAAATCATAAATAGATTTCCCCTTTTCATTATGTTCTGCCATACATCCTAAAACGCATCCAAGACAAGCCATACATTTATCTTTGTCTATCATTATCCTTTTCAATTTTATGGCCCCCTTTTTAAATATTAAGTGCTCTTCTTTTATTAAGTATTATTTCTTCAAGTTTATCAGCTGTACTTAATACATCGTCGTCTAGTATAAGCCTTCCACCAGTTAATCCAACTAAAATTTCAGTTAAAACCTTTGTAACTGTTTTACTACCTGTAATAAAAGGTGGCTTTGCTAAATGAAGAGGAAGTCCTAAGGCAAGTCCAAAAGCACCATCTGCTAAGGCTTGTTCTTCTAACCATTGTGGTGCAGATAAAACTAATGGTAGATCTGGTAAATCCACATTAAGTAATTTTGCAAGTTCAGTAGCTACCGCTTCAAGTCTTCCAATAGCAAGACATGGTCCAAAGTTTAATACTGGTGGTATTCCTAAGCTTTCACATACTTCTCTTAAGTTTTCTCCAGCAAATTTTGCAGCTTCTGGAGACATTAAACCTACATTTTCAAGTCCACCACTTGAGCATCCAGCGGAAAGAACTATTATATCTCTTTTTATCAATTCTTTCGTAAGTTCTACAGTAAATACATCATGGCCGCCAGATACAAGATTTGAACATCCAACAACTCCTGCTACACCTTTTATTTTTCCTTGAGCAATTAAGTTTAATAGTGGTTCAAAAGTTCCACCTAAGAAATCCTTAAGGGATGTTTCACTAATTCCAGTTAAAGTGTTGTCATTTCCATGATTCTTTGGTAAGTTAATTTCAACATTACCTCTTCTTTTATTATGACTATTTATTGCTTCATCAATAATATAATTAGTTATCTTTTCTTTTTCTCTATAAGAATAATTAATATACTCTGCATTTTGTTTTTTAGCTACATCATCAATGCAGATCATTTTTACCATTAACTCATCAGTAATTGGCTCTATTCCAGGGAAAGTACAGTTAAATTCTGATATAATTAAATCAATAGCACCAGTAGAAATTAATGCTTCACTAGTAAAGTTATTTCCTGAATGACCAGCAAACACTTCTTTATAGTGTTCACCTCTTAATTGTAAATCTTGACCAACACAGGTTGAGCCTACTAATTTAAATCCTTTAGCTCCAACTTCTAGAGCTCTTTCTATAATTTCAGGATCAGAAAGTCTATCCTGTAAATCTGCTATAAATGAATGTTGATGACCAGTAATCATAATATTTATGTAATCAGCGTCTACTACTTTAAAACCTACACTTGCAGATCTTATTTTTGGTTCACCAAGCATTATATCATTTAATAAATTAGTTAAAACTAAACCATAAAGACCAGTAGAAATACCTAAGCTAAGAGAATGTAAAAGCATATTTACTGGATCACTATTTAGATTAGTAGATGTTTTTACAATTGCATCAAAGACTTCAGATTTTGCTCCTCCAGGAAGAATAGATAGGTCTTGCCATTTCTTGAACCTAGGCTCATAAGCTAGTTTTTTAACTAGTTCCATTTTTTCTGTTCTAGGTTTATAAAGGTCATTAAGAACTTTTTCTGCTAGCACTATAGCTTTTTCATGATCATCTTTTCCTTCTATTTCAAACAATTGGCAAAGCTGATCTAGCGTAGCTTTACCTTTGATAACGCCTTTATTTTTACCTGTTTCTTTTAGGTTTTGAGCAGTATTTTCAACTATGTGTAGGTAACAGGCACTTCCAGATGCTACTGCTCTTAGGAAATTTCTTGCAACTATAGTATCCGCTGTTGCGCCACATACACCTTTTGGAGCATTAGGGGTTATACGGCAAGGTCCATTAGCACAAAGTTTACAACATACACCTTGTAGTCCAAAGCCACATTTTACACCTTGTTTTTCCATCCTATGGTGAGCAGTATCAAATTTAAGTTCTGCAATAAAATTTTCTAGTACTTTATCAGCAGAATTACAAGTAGATTTTTTTACATTAATAGACATGTTAAACCCTCCCTATTTATAGATAGATTATCTTAAAACTTAATGTGCATTCCAATATAATTCTTTTCTAGTATTTTAATTTATAGCTTAAATTAATAGAAATTTGACAATGAACAGTGAAATCGCCATAAATGTTCATTGTTAACGATTAACTATCAATTTCAATTAATGTAAATTGAAATAATTTAAAGACACATTTCTATGAATTTATATTATTAAGTTATAAGTGTATATGTATGAATGTATACCAAATGAATAAACATATACCAAAAAGGTATAATATATTTCATAAAAGTTAGGGGATTACCCCTAAACTATTTTTTGCATATCTAAAATTTATGTCATTTTATAATTTCTTTAAAATTGATTTTAGATAATTCTTCTACCAATTTTTTTTGAACAGAAAATAATGCACTATGAATAGCACATTTATTTGGTCCACGAAGATTACATTTCTCTGGTTCATATAAACAACGGTTTAAATATATAGGTCCTTCTATGGCTTCTATAACATCTTTTAGAGATATTTCCTCTGGATTTTTATTTAAAGCATATCCGCCATTTATCCCCATATAGGATTCTACTAATTTTGCTTCTCTTAGTTTTCGTAGAAGCTTTAATAGAAATCGTAAAGGTATATTTTCCTTTTCAGATATGGTATTAGCGCTTACAATAGTACCTTTTTCTAATCTGGATAAATAAAGTATTACTCTTAAAGCATAATCTGTTTCTTGCGTTAGTCCCATAATCTTCTCCTTTATTAAAGTTATACCAAACTGGTCTATTTTAAATATATTCTATATTTTGTGAAAAGTCAATATGAATTGTTAAATTAAAATTTTATGAAATTAGAAATGTCTTTTAAAAAGAAAATTATAGCAACCACCTGTAATACCAATATTGTTGGTAAACCAAATTTAAAATACCAATGCTTAGTTTTGTGTCTAAAAATATTCATTCCTAACAAACATCCTAGTGATCCACCTAATAATGCTATTAAAAATATATTTTTTTCAGAAATTCTCCATTTATGCTTTTTAGCCTTCCTTTTATCTAAAAACATTATATAAAATCCTATTAGATTAATTATTATTAAATAAGATAATAGCAAAATCTCATCCTCCTTTTAACACATAAATTGGAAATATATAGGTAAATTGTACTAAAATCAAATTTTCAGTTATCACTATGAAATATCCATTATATAAGTATAGCATAACAATCAACTTATATAATGGTAAAATTTGTTGAATAAATTAAGAAAAATAAATATAATTGATGTAATAAAAGTAAAATGTTTTTATGCACAGGCAATAATTGGCTATGATTTTAAATATGAGGGGGAATATGGGTGATATGTGAAAAATGCGGAGTAGAATTAACAGGAGAAATGTTGAATTCAGGTTTTTGTTACCAATGTGGACAACACATATGTATTCAAGAAGAGATTAAAATATTTAACAAAAAATTAGAAGAAGAAAAATTAAAGCAGAAGATATTGAAAGAAAAAGAATTAAAAGATCAAATAGAAAATTTCCTTATGACTACTGGATACAATTTTGAAGAATATAAGATTATAAGATATAATAAAGTTATTTGTGCAGAAACTGTTATGGGAACTGGATTTTTTAGCGAGCTTTCAGCGGGCCTTTCTGATTTTTTTGGAGTGGAAGATGACGCATTTGCATCTAAGCTAGATGAAGCAAGAAGTAGTGCAACTTGTAAATTAGTTCATAAAGCTATTAAAGTAGGAGCTAATGCAATTTTAGGCGTTGATTTTGATTATGTACTATTTAATAAGAATATGATTTCTGTAATTGTAAATGGTACAGCAGTAACTGTTGAAAAAATGTAGATGTTTCTATATTAAATGCTTATTTAAAAGCTTAAAAAGAAAAAGTTTTTAAAATAAGTTGACATTCTAAATAATAATGAATATAATTTTATTAAGTATTATAATTTGAATCCAGTGAAGAGGGATAGTAATTAAATTTAGGTTCGCTAAAGAGAGCTGGGGATGGTGGAATCCTAGCATGAAAGAGTTTAATGAATGGGCCTCAGAGGAATAAAGGGAAATCTTTTTAGATAGTACCAGTTATCGTGGGCTGCACGTTATAGCAGATAGAGTATGTTAGTACTTGAAGTTGAGAGGCGTATAGTATATGTATAAACTTTTAGTACTTAAGGTATTATAGATTTGTAACTTATACTTTTTTTATTGTATAAAGTTTATTTATTTTTGAGTTTATAAATCTATTGATTCTTAAGTAAATGAAAATTAAGCTTATTAAAGCGAGATATACATATATTGCAATTTAGGTGGTATCGCGGATAATATCTCCGTCCTATTAATTTAGGGCGGAGTTTTTTTATTTATAAAAATAGAGGGTAGAGAGTAAAGAATTTCAGGGGGTGAGTATCATGGTGTGAAAGTGTATTTTAAAAAAGTATATAAATAATAAAAAATTAAATGAATTTAGGTATATGAAAAAATGCACTATCATATCAACTAGTTATTTTTTCAATATGCCTCATGAGGAGTGGGAATATGAATATAAAAAAATTAACAATTAACGCATTACTTTTAGCTGTAGGTGCACTATTACATCAGATTACCCCTGCATTAGGATTACCAATGCAACCGGATTTTGCTTTGGCAATGTTGTTTATAATAATCATATTAAACAAGGATGATTATAAAGCTTCTTTAGTAGCTGGTATAGTAACAGGAGTATTTACTGCTATGACCACAAAGTTTCCAGGAGGCCAAATACCAAATATGTTAGATAAGTTGATAACGGTAAATTTTGTGTATATATTAATCTTTGTACTTTGTAAGTTTAAATCTTTTAAGAAATTAAGTGGAGAAAAACAAAATTATATAATAGCCTTAGTAATATTACCTATAGGAACCTTAATTAGCGGAATAATATTTTTATTATCAGCGCAAATAATAATAGGTCTGCCAGCATCATTTACAACATTATTATTAACAGTAGTACTACCAGCTACAGTGATAAATTTAATAGCTGGGATGTTCTTATATAAAGTGGTGAACTTATCTTTAATCAGAGCTTCCTATTCAGTAAAAAGATAGTATTGCTTTAGAAAAATTTTAGGTTAGAGGTGTTTTTATGAAGAAAGATATAATTTTAACTGGTGATAGACCAACAGGAAAGTTACACTTAGGGCATTATGTAGGCTCTTTAAAAAATAGGGTTCAATTACAAAATACAGGAGATTATGAAACATTTTTATTAATTGCAGATTTACAGGCCCTTACTGATAACGCAAGAAATCCAGAAAAAATAAGAAATAGTTTAATAGAAGTTACTTTAGATTATTTAGCTGTTGGTATAGATCCAACAAAATCTACAATTTGTGTTCAATCACAGATAGCAGAACTGCATGAATTAACAACTTACTACTTAAATTTAGTAACAGTGTCTAGGCTACAGCGTAATCCAACAGTTAAAGAGGAAATTAAACTGAGAAATTTTGAAAATAGTATACCAGCAGGTTTCTTAACCTATCCAGTAAGCCAAGCAGCTGATATTACAGCATTTAAAGCCAATATAGTTCCCGTAGGAGAGGATCAACTTCCTATGATTGAACAAACTAGAGAAATTGTAAGAAGCTTTAACTCTATATACGGTGAAGCTTTAGTCGAACCTAAAGCATTATTACCAAATGAAAATGGTTCTTCTAGATTGCCTGGAACAGATGGAAAAGCTAAAATGAGTAAATCTTTAGGAAATGCAATATATCTATCAGATGGAGCTGATACTATAAAGGAAAAAGTAATGGGAATGTTTACTGATCCTAATCATATAAGAGTTGAAGATCCAGGCGAAGTAGAGAATAATCCAGTATTTAGATACTTAGATGTTTTTGCTAAAGATAAGGCTGCTGTAGAAGAGATGAAAGCCCACTATAGAAGAGGTGGACTTGGAGATGTAAAAATAAAGAAATATTTAAATGAGGTTCTACAAGCTGAGCTATCTCCTATAAGACAAAGAAGAGAAGAATTGCAAAAGGATATTCCTAGCATATATAAAATATTATACGAAGGAAGTCAAAAAGCCAGAGAAACTACAACGAAAACACTAAAAGAAGTTAGAGACGCTATCGGATTAGAGTATTTTAATGGAAATGTATAAATAATAAATTTTTATTAATATTAAAATCCCAGTTATAAGATTATTGTTTTATAACTGGGATTTTATTTTTTTATTAGTATATCTATAAACTAAAATATTTAGAAAATTATATTTACTTTATGAAAAAAAGATAGTAAAATAATATTGAACAGTGTTCAATATTATTACGATGTTCAATATTATTTATTCTATTGGAGGAAAAAATGGGAACTACGGAAAGAAGACAACTTGAAAGAGAGCTTATAAAGAAGAAGATATTAGAGGCTGCGAGCGATATATTAGCTAAAGAAGGATATGAAAATTTATCTATACGGAAAATTGCCAAGAGAATAGAGTATTCACCAGGCATTATTTATCATTATTTTAAGGATAAAGATGAAATAGTAACTTTGATTGTGGAGGAAGGGTACGGAAAGATATTAAAGACAATAAGCAAAATTCCTGTAGATATTGAAAATCCAGATAAGTCAATAATAAATGCCTTAAAAGCGTATATTGAGCTTATGCTTGAAGCACCAGAACAGTTTAGAGCAATTGTGATGAACGATATTGAAGGTGTACAGGATAAAGTCAATATACTAGATGAAGGTATTTCAAAGGAGAGAAAGAGTATAGAATCTATGTGTAAGTTAGTTTCATTAGGTATTGAAAAGGGCATATTTAGAGAAATGGATGTTGAACTTACTGCACAGATTATATGGACATCTACTTATGGGCTTCTTTCTAGATTAATATTAGAAAAAAATATTTCTAAGAATCAAAAAGATAGACTCATAGATCATCATCTTCAAATTCTTATTAATGGATTATTAAAATAAAGGGAGATTTTAAAATGAAAACACTTATTATTTACGAATCTAAACATGGATGTACAGAAAAATGCAGTATGATTTTAAAGGAAAAGCTTCAAGGTGAGGTTACAACTATAAATATAAGAAACCAAGATATACCTAATATAGAGTTCTTTCAGAATATTATTATTGGTGGTTCAATTTATATAGGTAAAATTCAAAATGAAATAAGAAATTTTTGCTTTGAAAATATTAATATCTTAAAAAATAAAAAAATTGGATTTTTTATATGTTGTATGAACAGAGATAATGAAGAGATGCAATTAAATGGTTCTTTTCCAGAAGAATTGTTAATTCATGCATCAGCAGTAGGATATTTTGGCGGAGAATTTATATTTAAAAATTTGAATGTTCTAGAAAGATTCATAGTAAAGAAGGTAGCTAAAACTAATAAAGATATATCAACTATTTCGGAAGAAAATATAAATAAATTTGCAAAGTTAATAAATAATGCTTAGCTTAGGGAAGAAGGGAAAGAAAATTACCATAGCTTTTAAACTTGCACTAAAAGATGTTTTTCATGGAGAAACAATATCTTTTGAACCTCAAAAACTTCTAACAGTAAAAATTCATAAATTTTTTTATCCGCCATTGGTAGATTTTTAAAATTATAATTCAAGAAAAACTACAAGAAAGTATGGGGTTACAGACCTTAGTAAAAGAGTTTATCTTGAATAAAAATAAATTTTTGTAGTAGTCATCTAAATTAAATAACTGGTTAAAGCTGTTTAGAATATTTTCCATGATATAAGGAGATTGATTTTACTAACATTATGGAGTTCAGTGAATATAGTTTCTAAACATACTAACTAGTTATTTTTATATGTCCTATATAATATTTAGATAAAATTATTGAGGAGAGAAGTAAAATGAAGAAATCTATAAAAATCCTTATTAGTATAATAATTGTCATCTTTATAGTTACAACTGCTGGATTTTTCTATATAAAGTCTATTGAAGTACCGAACATTGAAATTAAAAATATTAATATTAAAGAGATTAATGATGGTTCTTATATTGGAGAATATGAAGCTGGACCGGTAAAAGCTATTGTGAAAGTTGAGGTAATAGGGAATAAAATTAATGATATAAAAATTGAAAAACATGACTGTGGATTAGGTAAAAAAGCGGAAAAAATAATAGAGGAGATTGAAAAAGCGCAGTCACTACAAGTTGATGAAGTTAGTGGTGCCACATTAAGCAGTAAAGTAATTTTAAAGGCAGTTGAGATTGCTCTTGAAAAAGGAAAAGAATAGATTACAGATATGTAAATTCATTAATCTTAGTGAGGGACTTATTATAAAGTATTTTGGTAAGAATAAATAGAATGAGCTTGAGAAAGTAAGATATAAGTTAATGAAATAAGAAAATAGATATTTCCTATAAAAGTTTTTGAATATGACAGACAGTTGTCAAGTTTAAAATGATAAGATTAACTAAAGTATTTTAAGAATTTAATAATGTTAGGAGTAACGAAGATGAATTATGAAATAGTTAATATACAAGAAAAGATTGTAGCTGGCATAGGAGTAGAAACTACCAATAAAAATATGAAGGCTATGACAGATATTGGTATGCTATGGGGAAAATTTATAGAAGAAAAGATAATAGATTCTATTCCAATGAGGGTAAATGAAAAAGCTATAGGATTATATACAGAATATGAAGGTGACTATACAAAACCATATAAATTTTATTGTGCTGTTGAAGTAAGTAGTGCTATAGATGAAAAGAATGATATTGTTACTAAAGTAATACCAGCAGGTAAATATGCAAAGTTTACAGTAAAAGGTCATATGCAAAAGGTAGTAGGCGAAGCTTGGGAAAAGATTTGGAACATGGATTTAGATAGAAAATATAGTTGTGATTTTGAAGTTTATCATAATGATAGCGAAGACATAAATAATCAAACTATTGATATTTACATCTCCTTAAATTAGATTTAAGGTATATCTACAAAAATAACTTTAATGTTAAAGACGAAAAAAGATTTCTATTTTATATAGGAATCTTTTTATTTTAATAATAATTGTATAATTTATAGTTCATTTTAATAACTATAGAAAATTGCAATCTAACAAGTTAGTGATAGTTATAGAATTTAGTCTTTTTCTGTTAATAATCATATAACTGTTTAATGTAGAAGGAGAACTTTCAAGTAGCTTGACTTCAATAAGTAAACCATTTTTTAATTCATCTATAACAGAAAATCTCGTCATAAAATTATATCCAGACTCTTCTTTTAAAAAAGGAATTATAAAGAATTTTAAATATTAAATAACAGAGAAAATACTTTTTCATATTATGTACTAACCAATAGTTTTGAGGTTAGATATGTTTGAAAAAGATATTTTAAAAGACATTTTAAATAAAGCACTAGAGATAGAGATTGATGATGAATCAAAAATAGTGTTTATAAGTGATTGTCATAGAGGAGATGGCACTTGGAAAGATGCGTTACTTCCTAATAGAAATATATATATGGCTGCACTTAGTTACTATTACAGCAATGGTTTTACTCAAATTGAAATTGGTGATGGAGATGAGCTTTGGAAGGTGCCTAAAATTGTTAATATATATGAAGTTCATCGGGATATTTTTGAAATGTTACTAAAGTTTAAAAATGATAATAGATTTTATATGATTTTTGGAAATCATGATGCAGTAAAAAATACTAAAAAATTTAAGAAAGATATTGAAAAGTTAAAGTTTGATTTGGATAAAAGAACATTATACAATTTATTTCATAATACACCTATGCATGAGGGATTGGCCTTACTTTATAGGCCAACTAACAGGAGGGTGTTTGTAGTACATGGGCATCAAGTAGATTTTATGAATTATAATTTAAGCTTTGTAACTGGATTTTTGGTTAGATATGTTTGGTCATTTCTTGAACAAGTCTTTGGATTTAAGAACCTTACAAGCCCAGCTAAAAATAATTCTAAAAGAACAAAAGTTGATAAAAAATTGGAACAATGGGCTAAAAATAATAATCAGCCTATTATAGCAGGACATACGCATCGTTCAAGATTACCAGAGGCAAAAAAAAGCATTTATTTTAATGATGGCTGTTGTGTTCATCCTTATTCTATGAGCTCTATAGAACTAGAAAATGGTAAGCTCACTTTAGTTAAATGGAGTGTAATATCTCTTGAAAGTGGTATATTATCAGTAAAAAGACAAGTAATTGGTGGACCAACAGCTCTTAAGAATATTTAAAATAAATTTTAAATATAAATTAGATTTATATTCCAATGACATATTCATCTTCTTTCTAATCTCTATTAATTATATTTCAATAAAATTCACCATAAATTATATAAATTCTACTAGAGATTTATATAATTTATGGTTTAGTCTGTTTACATTTTTAGATTTTCATCAATCATCTTATGAACTAATTCTAAATAATCTCCTTTATAATCAAGAGCTTTATTAGCAATTAACACAGCTATACCGTGAACTAAACTCCACATAGTTAAAATATTTAAAGTATACAGGTCTTTATCTAAATTCATCGAGGAAAGATAAAATTCAGCACTTTCCTTAAAAACATTAAATGGACTATTTATATGGCATAAAAATTTATTATCTTCAACAACAATGGGGGAAGTATGTTCCGTAAGAAAAAGAAATTTCAAGTACTCAGGGTTTTCAACCATAAATTTTACATAGCACTTTCCCATTTCAATAATTTGAGCTCTCGGATCATCAGAACAATTTATAGTTGCCGTCATAAGTGAAGATTTAAAGCTTTCTATAACTTTAAGAGCAATTTCATTAATAAGTGTATCTTTGTCTTTGAAATGCTTATAAGGTGCTGTATGGCTTACTCCACACATACTAGCAACTTTTCTCAATGAAAAACCTTCAAAGCCTTCTTTATTTAGAAGTAATAGTCCTTTATCTATCATATCTTCTTTTAAAGTACCATGATGATATTTTTCTTTAGTCAATTTTATGCACCCTTCCAAATTGAATTTAATATAAAAATTGTATCATAGTATGTTGACAATGTAAACTTATATAATGTATAATTTTGGTATGAAGTTTACAGTGTAAACTTTTTAAGTTTTATAATAATTTTGATAGGGGGCTATTATGAGAATATTGATTATAAGTGATGATTCTAATAAAGAAGATATTGGTTCTAAATTACAAAAAAAATTAGTTTATAAACTTCAGGAAAGAAATTATAACTATAAGAATTATAATATAGAAAATTCTGATTTAACTCACTGCATAGGATGTTTTAAATGTTGGATTAATACACCAGGAATATGTATATATGATGACTTAGCCAGAGAAATTAATAATAGTATTATATGGAGTGACATATGTATATTACTTACTCCAGTAAAGTTTGGCTGTTATAGTCCAACTATAAAGAGAGTATTAGATAGAAGTATAGGTAATATTCTCCCTTTTTTTAAGATGATAAATGGTGAAATGCATCATGCTCCACGTTATGATAAATATCCACAGCTAGTTATGATAGGTTATGGGGAGGAAATAACGAGCCAAGAAGAAAAAACCTTTCAAGATTTAAATAGGGCAAATGCAATAAATTTTCAAAAAAATATGGCGAAGACATATATATGCAGAAATATAGAAGAGATAGATAAAATTATTAATGATTTTATTAAATTCCTTGAAAATATAGGTGGTGATAAATAATGAAAAAAGTATATCTTATCAATGGAAGTCCAAGAGGTAAAAATAGTGCATCACAGTATTTTATCAATGAAGTGTGTAAATTACTAGATAAAGAGAAAGTTGAGATAGAGAAAAGAAGTATAATAGATTTTAGAAAAAGTATAGATATAGAAGATATATATACAGAAGCAATTAATTCTGATAATATAATTTTTACTTTTCCTCTATATGCGGATTCTTTACCCTCAACAGTGATAGAATTTTTAGTTGAGTTTGAAAACTTTATTAAAAGTAAAGAAAACTTTATGGATGGAAGAAGACTACCAAGGGTGTATGCTATAGTTAATTGTGGATTCTTTGAAGGTGAGCAAAATAAATATGCTATTCAAATTATAAAAAATTTTTGTGATAAAGTACATTTTACATGGAGATTTGGTATAGGTATAGGAGCTGGTGAGTTTATGCGAGGAACACAAAATAATATTCCTCTAAATAGCAATTTAAAACAGAATATTTATAAAGCACTTCAAAGTATGAAAGAGGATATAAAAAACAATGTAGAAATATCTAAAAATAATATATTTGAATCTCCAAAATTCCCTAAATCTTTGTATAAGTTTATGGGAAACAGAGGTTGGATAAAGATGGGTAAATTAAATAAGATCACTAAAAAAGGACTTTATGCAAAACCTTATGCTAAATAGAATAATGTATTAGAAGTAGTATAACTTAAATTGACGGATATATAATTGTGCGCTATTGATATGGGTAGCTTAATGAAAATTTGATTTATGCATGATTTTAATTTCCATAACAAAAATTCTTTTCTATGAATGAAAAATTAAGAATGAAAGATGAAGAATTATGGTTTAAACTCCATGGCTAAAGCCTTTGGAGTTTTTTTAAAACAAATTTTATTTTAAGAAATTCACCTTTAGTGAATTTTTTCCTGAATTCTTCATTCTTCATCATTAATCCTTAATTTCTAAGGATTTAAGCTGTTTTTATAGAAAAATTATTTTCCAGAGTATATATTAAGTTTTCACATTGTATCCCTATAATTTTCTCCATGATTAAACAGATAATTAGATAGTGTTTTATATCATAATGACATCATAGTATAGATATTTTTACATTATATATTAAAGAATATTTTTATATATGACAAATGTCGTATATAAAAATAATTTTATTTGATAAACTAAACATTAGAATAGAGAGGAGGGGTTTTATGTATGAAATTGGAGCCATATTTATAGGCGTTTTTATTGCTATAATGGCAACATTCAATGCCATATTACATAGTTACTCAGGTAGTTACTTATCAATATTAATAATACATATAGTTGGTCTTATTACATTAATATTTATTTTAATAGTAAAAAAGCAAAAAATTATCTTTAATAAGAAAGTTCCTGCTTACTTATTTTGTGCAGGTGCCATAGGGGTTTTAATGGTGCTATTAAGTAATATATGTTTTACTCATCTTGGTGCTTCCTTAACTTTGTCATTAACAGTTTTTGGTCAATTAGTAGTATCTTGCTTTATTGATCACTTTGGATTGCTTGGAATGAATACTTATAAGTTTCAAAATAAAAAAATTATAGGTTTCATAATAATATCTATAGGAATTGTTGTTATGGCAATATATTAGGAGGTTATAATATGGTTTATATAATATTAGCAATGATAGGTGGAGGACTTACAATAATATCAATGATTATAAATGCAGGCTTAGCAAAAGAAATAGGTGTACTTAGAGGCACACTTATAAATTATATAGTGGGATTGCTAGTTATTTTAATCATAATGGTATTTGCGAAAAGTACATATAATTTTAATATTGATAATTTTTCTAACATACCTTTTTATGCTTTTTTAGGTGGGTTAATTGGAGTGATAGTTGTATCTGCTTCCAATGTTGTAATTCCTAAAATACCAACTATGTATACTACTTTACTTATATTTATAGGACAGATTTTTACAGGAATTATTATAGATTATTTACAATTAAGCTCTATATCAAAGGGAAAAATAATTGGTGGATTACTGATATTATTGGGGATGCTGTATAATTCTAATGTGGATAAAAAACAGTTATCTAATAACAATTAAGTAAGCTTAGTTCAATAATTGTAAATTGCAAATATCTTAAGTTATAAATTAAAATATTTAATAGAATATATATTGCCTATATATTAATTTTAAGATAGTATATCTGTAAACATAATCAGTGGGCTATATATTGTTAAATTATTTTGATTAAGGGGGAGATTTAAATGAGTTCAATTAATGATAAAGATTATAATTTTATATTAAAGCCTTGCAGTGAGAAGGAAAAAGAATATATTCATAATAAGTTAGTTGAACATAACGTTAAATTTATTACAGATTATGAGGAGTTTAGTTTTTGTTATAAGGATGAAGATGAAAAAGTAGTTGGTGGTATTGTTGCTTCAAGAGATAATGAATGTTTAACAATAGATTTCTTATGGGTAGATAATTCACACCGTGGAAAAGGAATTGGGGAAAAGCTAATAAAACATATGGAGAGCATAGCCGTAAATAAAAAGTGCAAACTTATTTATCTTAATACTTTTGGTTTTCAGGCACCTGAATTTTATAAGAAAATGGGATATGAATTATTTGGATTACTTGAAGAATGTATTAATGGTTATGATCAGTATTTTTTTAGGAAAATATTGTAATAGTTCAAATTGTTATAGATACATGTAAAAATTATTAGAAAGATATATAATAAAAATAAGAGATAAAAACACAGTTCCGTTGGTAGTCGGAACCTATATGTCGTTTTTAATATATAGTTAAAAATGATAAAGTAGCAGTAACCTGCCCTCCTGGGTTGTCCATTCTCTTAAAGGTTAATTTTAGGAGGGTAAAATGAATACAGTAAAATTAAAGCTAACGATACTTTTTGAAGAACCATTTTGGGTAGGTATACTAGAAAAATGGGATGAAAATTATAAGGTAGCAAAGGTGATTTTTGGATCGGAGCCGAGGGATTCAGAAATATATGAATTTATACTTAGTAAATACTATAATATTAAGTTTAGTATTGCAAAGGATGAAGAAATATTTTCTGATAAAAAAATAAATCCTAAAAGATTGCAAAGAAAAATTAAAGAAGAAGTAAAAAATAAAGGAATTGGCACCAAGGCTCAACAAGCATTAAAAGAAGAATTGAAAACTAACAAACTACAAAGAAAAGCTTTTAAAAAAGAAAAGAAGGAATTAAAAGAAAAAATAAAATTTCAATTGAAGCAGGAAAAGAAAAAGGACAAGAAGAGAGGCCATTAGAAGCTTCTTAAATGTAAGTAATAAATTAATACTTACATTATTTAAAAATCATAGCTTTTAATAAAGTTATGATTTTTTAGTTTGGAAAAAATTTAATTTTATATGCCTTAAGTAGTAATGTACTGATATAATTTTCTATAAATATATATTTAAAATGGAGGTATTATTTTGAGATATACTTTGATTACAGGTGCTACTTCTGGAATAGGATATGAGCTTAGTAAAGTTTTTGGAGAGAATGGCCATAATATGATTTTATGTGGCCGTGATATAAAAAGACTTGAGGAATTGAAGGCAGAATTTCAGTGTTATTCTAGTGATGTAGTTATTTTAGCTGGGGATTTAAGTTCCTTTGAAGATATTATGAGAATATATGAATCTATAAAGAAAAATAATTACGAGATAGAGTTTTTAATTAATAATGCAGGACTTGGATCTTTTGGAGCTTTAAGTGATACTTCTTTAAATGGAGAGCTTAATTTAATTGATGTTAATATTAAGGCAGTTATTCATCTTACTAAGCTTTTTTTACCTGATTTGATTGAAAGAAACTCGGGTGGAGTTTTAAATGTATCTTCTACTGCTGCTTTTTCACCTGGGCCTTTTATGAATAATTATTATGCTTCTAAGGCATATATACTTTCTTTAACGGAGGGATTAAAAGAGGAACTAAAAAATACTAATATAAAAGTTTCGGTGTTGTGTCCGGGACCTACTGCTACTAATTTTCAAGAAAGAGCACAGGTTAAAAAAGCTGACTTTGCAAAGAAAACTTTAATGAATCCAAGAGCAGTTGCTTGCATTGGATATAAGAAATTTATGAAAAATAAGCTAGTTATTGTACCTGGGATTAATAATAAATTGTTAGTGATTTGCTCTAGAATAATTCCTAATAGATTATTAAGTAAAATAATTAGAAGGGTTAATAGCAAAAAGTAAAATTTTATTATGAGATAAAATAGAAGTTAGAGGTATTAATATTAAAGAGATATACAATAAGGGAACTAATTGGATTTTTAATCTGTATAGGTATATAATGGAACTATATAGAAAGGAGTGTAGTATATATGAAAATAGCAATACCAAAAAACGGGGATATGATAAACCAACATTTTGGAAAAAGTGAAAGTTTTATTATAGCTACAGTTGAAAATGGGAAAGTATCTGAAAAGAAGGAAGTTTCAGTTATGGATTTACAACATAATCATGGAGGACTATCTAAGTTAATTTTAAATGAAGGTGCATCAGTGGTAATTACTGGAGGAATAGGCGCTGGAGCTTATAATGCTTTAAAAGAATATAACCTAGATGTTATAAGAGGAGTCAATTCAACAATAGATGATGCCCTATCAAATTATTTAAAAGGTGAATTAAAAGATAGAGCTGTTATGTGCAATCATCATGGAGAGCATCATTAGAATTTATTAAATTTTAAGGTTATATTATAAGCATGATAATCTATAGCCTAAAACCTTAGAACAAAGAAAATTTCAACTATTTTAAATGTACATATTTTAAAATAGTTGAAGTTTTTTTTGTTTTTAGAGAAAAAATTTACTTTTATACTATTAATCTTAGAAGAAAAAAATTTTATAATATTTTATAAAGCCAATATATTTATAGGAAATACGGTAAAATGTTTTATAGATAGATTCAATATTTAAAATTGCAAGTATTCCTTAAAGAACAAATAAAAAATATTTAGAATACGAGGTAGCAGATAAAGTTCTGTTACTTTTTTATATTTAAGCTGTTTTTTTATGATTATTAATAGTTTAAGAGTTAAAAGTATATTTCTTAAGAAATTCTTAAGAAATATACTAACTGTTTTGTAAAAAATCCTTTGTACAATAGTGCTGTAGCATTAGTAAAGAGGAGATGAAGGAATATGGAGATGATATAATAAATTAAAGATAAATGGAGGGATAGATACATGACTAAATATAGTGTTTTAGCAGTTGATGATGATAAAGAAATTAGAGATGCTATTGAAATTTATTTAAAGAATGAAGATATAAATGTTTTTAAGGCAATGGATGGAATTGAGGCACTAAATATTTTGGAAAAAGAAGAAATTCATCTTATATTAATGGATATTATGATGCCAAGAATGGATGGAATAAAGGCAACTTTTAAAATTAGGGAAAGCAAAAATATTCCTATAATTATGCTTTCAGCAAAATCTGAAGATACAGATAAAATATTAGGACTTAACATTGGAGCAGATGATTATATTACAAAACCTTTCAATCCTTTAGAACTAGTTGCAAGAGTGAAGTCTCAATTAAGAAGATATACAAGCCTTGGCAATTTTAAAGGGAGTGATGATGTAATTATAGTAAGAGGACTAATACTAAATAAAAGTACAAAATCTATAACCATTGATGGTGAAGAAGCTCGCATGACTCCTCTTGAGTATAAAATATTAGAATTGCTTATGGAGAATAAAGGGAGAGTATTTTCTATTGATGAAATTTATGAAAAGGTATGGAGAGAGAGTAGTTATAACTCTGAAAATACTGTAGCAGTGCATATAAGGAGGATAAGGGAAAAGATTGAGATAAATCCCAAAGAGCCGAAATATTTAAAGGTGGTATGGGGAATTGGATATAAAATTGAAAAGTAAAATTATATATATAATAACTTTCATAATAGCTATTTATTTGATTGCATTTGCAATTTTAACACGTATAGATATTAAAGAGCAAGGTATAAAATATTGGAATTGCTTATGGATAATAAAGAGAGAGTATTTTCTATTGATGAAATTTATGAAAAGGTATGGAGAGAGAGTAGTTATAACTCTGAGAACACTATAGCAGTGCATATAAGGGGGATGAGGGAAAAGATTGAGATAAATCCCAAAGATCCAAAATATTTAAAGGTGGTGTGGAGAATTGGATATAAAATTGAAAAGTAAAATTATATATATAATAACTTTTATAATAGCTATTTATTTGGTGGCATTTGCAATTTTGGCAGGTGTAGATATTAAATATCAAAAAGAATTTTTAAATAAGGATGCATTTTTTGTTTCATATAACTTTAAAGAAGCTATAGATGATAATGTTAATAATCTAAAGAGATATTATTTATATTTTAATAATTATGATAAAAGAACTGATAAAGATAAGGTAACAGAAGAGGAGATAAAACTTCAAACAAAAAAAGATGAGGAAGAAAAGCAAAAAAAAATTGAGGCTATTAGAGATGAATACAGTGAAGAAATTAATGAAAATTATTATAATTTAAATCTTCCAAAACTTAATGCTCTTGTAGCAGAAAGAGATAAAAAAATTAGTGATATAGAAAATAATAGTGAAGATAAAAATAAAGCAGAAGAGAGAATTAGAAAAAAGGCAATAGAAGAAAAGGACAAAGAATATCTTATTTTAAAGGAGAAAGTATTAAATAAAGAAAATTTTATTAAGTATTACTTTAGAAATAAAAATACTGGTGAAATATATACTAATATAGAAAAGGATATAGACATTAAAAAATATATAGAAGAAGCTTTATATAGTATAAATCTACCAAATTATAATAAGAACTATTTTACAACCAATATTGATAATAGCATTGATGAACTTAATTGGGATGGATATTTTATAGTTCCTAAAACTATGAATGAAAATAGTCAGTTATACAAAGATTATATGTATTATGCTTCAGTAGGGGAAAGAGTATATATAGAAGTTTGCATATTTATAATAATATTGATATTAATTATTATCGCATCATTTTATTTATATAGAAATAGAATAAATACTCCTTTATTATTTGAAAAAGCAAGAAATTTATTAAAAAAAATACCATTGGATATAAGAGGGATTATATTTATTGCTTATTCTTGGATTATATTAAGATACATATCTAATGTAGAATTTTTTTACTTTCTATTGAGTATTGAGCATATTAAAAAACTGACTTTTATAGTTGTATATATATTTTATACCTATTTAAGTATAAAAGAATTAATTATAATTAAAGAAAGTAAAGAGGATTTTAAAAATCAGTGGAGTAATAGTTTAATTTATAAATTCAAAGTTATCATAAAAGAGTTTAGTACTTATAAAGGGTTTCTTTTTAAACTTTTATTTATAAATATACTTACCATAGGATTCGTTATAAGTGCCATAGTAATATTTGATTCAACAGATAGTAATAAGATTATTTTGTGTAGTATCTATGATATTATATATTTATTTGTTATAGTTCCACGTATTTTAGAAAAAATATCACTTTTAAATAGAATTAATAAAGGAACAGAAGAAATTTTATATGGTAATTTTGACTATACAATAGAAGTAAAAGGCAAAGGAAAAAGTGGCCTTGAGAAATTAGCTCATAATATAAATAATATAAAGGCTAGTTCTAAAATAGCCTTAGATAACCAGATGAAGAGTGAACGATTAAAATCAGAACTTATTACAAATGTATCTCATGACCTTAAAACTCCACTTACATCTATAGTTAACTATATAGATTTGTTAAGAAATGAAAATCTTTCTAAAGATGATATTAGAAAATATGTTAAAATACTAGAGAAAAAGTCTCAAAGATTAAAGATTTTAATTGAGGACTTATTTGAAGCATCTAAAATGTCTAGTGGGGATGTTGAACTATCACTACAAAAAGTGGATTTGGTAGCGTTATTAAAACAAGCATTGGGAGAATATGATGAGAAAATTAAAAATTCTTCTATCAGTTTTAAGCTAAATATAGAAAAACAAAATATTTATGCATATTTAGATGGGATGAAAACCTGGAGAGTTTTTGATAATTTAATTAATAATGCTCTGAAATATTCTGAGGATAACACTAGGGTATATCTTTCTTTAGAAGAAAAAGATAATAAGGCAGTTTTTATCATAAAGAATATTTCAAACTATGAACTAGATTTTGAGCCAAATGAGATATTTGAAAGATTCAAACGAGGTGATAAATCTAGAAATACAGAGGGTTCTGGTTTAGGACTAGCTATTGCTAAAAGCATTGTAGATATACAAGGTGGAACTTTAGATATAGAAATTGATGGAGATCTTTTTAAAGTTATTGTAAAGTTTCCACAATAGATTTTAACTATTTAAAAATAAATAACAATTAGTATAGTAGGATATTTTATGCCATATAAAGCATTAGAATAGATTTATAGTTATGCTATAAATTAGTTTTGTAGATGCTGCATTATATAAAATATCCTTTTAATTTTTCACTAGTTATTTATTCATGTATATCTTAGTAGAATTAAAGTAAAATATTTTGACATGATAATTCATATTCATATAATATAGAGCATTAAAAATTTAAGTTTAAACTGGTATTATTTGATGATATAATCTAGATATTACAAATTGTGAATAAATAATGTTGGGGTGGGGTTAATGAATGGAGAAAAGAGAAAAAATCTTATACTTAATGGTGAATTGTATAGAGTAATTATTACACTGTCTTTACCAATTATGATAAATAATTTGATTCAAACACTTTATAATTTAGCTGATGGAGTTTGGGTAAGTAAGATTGGTTCAGTTGAGTTTGCTGCTACTTCTTTTGTGTGGCCAGTAAACTTTTTATTTATATCTTTAGGTATGGGGCTTTCAATTGCAGGTACATCTATATTATCTCAATTAATAGGAGCATCAAGATATGAGGAAGCTAATAAATATTCAAGTCAGCTTATTGTGATATCTTTAATAAGTTCTATTTTTTTTGCTATTATAGGATATATTATAAGTCCAGTTGTTATTAAGTTAATGGGTGCTACTGGTGATTTAGCTAACTATAGCAATATCTATCTTAGGATTACCTTTTTAGATATGCCCTTTACTTTTTTATTTTTCAACTTTAATTCTATTATGAATTCTCAAGGGAATACTTTAACTCCAACAATACTTAGCGGTATTAGTGCCATACTTAATGTAATATTAGACCCTATTTTCATATTTACATTTAAAATGGGCATTGCTGGAGCTGCTATTGCAACCTTACTATCAAAAGCATTACTTGCTGTAGCAGGTATATATATATTAATAAATTCATCTACAATGATTAGACCAAGTTTTAAGAATTTTAAATTTGATAGGAGGATAATAAGAAAAATTATAAATGTTGCATTACCTTCCTCAATAGGGCAGTCAGGCTCAGCTTTAGGCTTTATAGTCCTTAATGGATTTATAGTATCTTACGGAACTGCAACACTAGCAGCCTTTGGTATGGTTAATAGAATTACTTCTTTAGTAATGCAGCCAGCTATGGGGATTGGAGCAGCCTTAACATCTATTGTTGGACAAAATTTAGGAGCAGATAAAATAGATAGAGTGAAAGAAGCCTTTGGAAAATCTTTAAAACTTACCATTTCATTTTCTATAGTGGGATGTATTTTAATGATATTAGCGGATAAACAAATTATAAACTTTTTTATGCAGTCAAAAGATGATGTTGAAGTAATTTCTCAAGGAATTGTATATTTACGTTACATTTCAGCTTCAATGCCACTTATGGGGATTTTTAGTGTATTACAAGGAATATTTCAGGGATCAGGACACACTAAATACTCTATGGCAATGGAAATCGGTCGTCTATGGTTTGTAAGATTACCTATGATATTGATATTTAAACACTTTACCAATGTTGGATCTTCAGGAATATGGTTTTCTATGAGCTTTAGTAATTTAATAGTATGTGTTTATGGATTTTTAATTTATAGAAAAAATCATTGGCAAAGAAAAGTTATAAGAATGGAAGAAGCAATTCAAAAGTAAATATAAGTTAGTTATAGAGTGGTATAGTGAACTTCGTTTTAAAAGTTTTTTATAGAATTTTAAAATTAATAATGAGGAATCTTTTAGATCAATTTTTATTTTAAATTATATTTTAAGTTTTTATATATAATATGTCCTTAGATGTAGTGGCAAAGTCACAAATTTTAGGGACATATTCTTTTGTTTATAAGGAATTTAAAAGGTTAAAGATGATATAATAATGGTAATTATATATTAAAAATTTTATGAGGTGTTCAAATGAGAGAAAATATTTATATTTTTTATTCGGATGATCATATAAGTTTTATTACAAATAAAATAGATGCAAGTTTGCATATTCATAATTCTATTCAGATTACAGTAAGTATAGAAGAAAAGTTTTCTGTAAAAATAAAAAACAATATAATCAATGAAAGTGGTATTATTATTAACTCCAATGTGTCTCACGAATTATTTGGTAAAGATGGTTGGCAGATATATTTTTTAATTAATCCTGAATCAATATTTGGTGAAAAAATAAAGAGAATGTATATGAAAAATAAAGACTTTTACATTATACCTGAAGATGCAACAGAGGCCATTAGAGAATTAGTTAAAGAGAAACATATAGCCATTGATAATAAAGCTAAATACAATAAATTTATTTCAGAAATTTATTCAATTCTGTCTTTAGAAAATTATACAATTAATCATCTATTAGATGAAAGAGTAGATAAAGTTTTAAAATATATTGCTAATAATAATTTAACAGAAATATCCTTAGAGAGTTTAAGTAAAAGTGTATTTTTGTCTGAAAGCCGATTGTCTCACTTATTTAAAGAAAATATAGGAATTTCTATTAGTAGTTATATATTAAATTATAAAGTCAGAAAAGCTTTTAAACTAATTTTTGAAGGATACAGCATTACTACATCAGCTCTTGAGGCAGGATTTTATAGTTCATCTCATTTAACTAATGTATGCAAGGAAAAACTAGGCATGATACCAAGCGCTATTAGGAAAAACAGCAGATATTTGCAAGTAAATAATTATTAATCCCCTTATAATTTTAAGAAAGGGCAAAAGGGGGATGGATATGAATAGATATCTTAAAGAAACAAGATTATTAAACTATAATTCAATAGAAATCCAAGATTTAATTAAAAACAAGGGTTGGAGAACATTAAATGAAAAAGAAAAAATAAGATCAATATATAATTTTGTGAAAGATGAAATAAAATTTGGATATAACAAAAAAGATGAAATGACTGCAAGTGGAGTGCTAATAGATGGTTATGGTCAATGCAATACAAAAAGTATTCTTTTGATGGCACTATTACGTGCAGTAGATATTCCTTGTAGAATACATGGATTTCTAATTGATAAAAGAATGCAAAAGGGAGCATTAACTGGAATAATATATATGTTAGCTCCTAAAAAAATCGTGCATGCGTGGACTGAGGTTTATTTTAATAGAAATTGGTTAGCATTAGAGGGTGTAATAATAGATAAGGCATATTTAAATAATGTAAAAAATAATCTCTGTGAATATAATGGTGGATATATGGGATATGGTATTTCGGTAGAAAATAAAGATAAAATAAATTTGTGTTGGAATGGAAATAGCACGTATATACAAAGTTTTTCTATTACAGATGATATAGGAATATTTGATAATCCAGATGAATTATTTAGAAAGTATAATAATGTTAGTAATAAATTTAAAGAAGTCATCATTGAAAGATTATTTAGGAAAACTAATAAAAAATTAGATGATATAAGAAAAAATAGATAATGAATGTATAAACAGATTAAAGCAAGACTTTACTTGAATAAGGTAGGTTTTGCTTTTTATTTTAATTATATTTTCTAAGATTTCTTAGTAAGTGAAAGTAATAAATTGGTAAAATCAAAATAGAGTATTGATCCTTAGATAAATAAGATATAGGTACAGTATTTGTTTATTTTTATTTAAATGATATATTATAATTATTACTTTTAAAATTTCATAAGAAGAATAATAGTTAATATAAATAAATTATAATATTGATTTATATTAAAATATAAATTAGTATATGTTTTTATAGATTAAATAGCTAGAAATGCAAAGTTTTATAGGAGGAAAATAAATGAACATACAAATTTTTGGCATAAGTAAATGTTTTGATACAAAAAAGGCAGAAAGATATTTTAAAGAAAGAAAAATAAAATATCAGTTTATAGATTTAAATATAAAAGGATTAAGTAAAGGTGAACTACAAAATGTTAAGGCAGCAGTAGGATTAAGAGAGCTTATAAATGAAAAAAGCAAAGAGTACACTAAATTAAATCTTCAAAATATAAGAACTGATAGTGTAAAAGAGGAATTATTATTAAATAATACTAAGCTATATAAGACACCAATAGTACGAAATGGTAAGATGGCTACAGTAGGATATAAACCGGAAATATGGAAGGATTGGGAATAAAAAATATAGTATAAATAGCTCTCTTATATAAATTTTATAAGAGAGCACTTCATAAAAATTTGTTTTTATAATCTTTTATCGTTGATAAACTCACCAATAAAAACTTCGCCATTAGAAGATATATGCATACCTTTTCCATTTTTCATATTATTCTTCCATTCCCCAATATATTTATCACCATTACTTAAAGTTTCAATTCCATATCCATGACAATTATCTTCAAGCCAATCTCCAGCATAAGTATCTCCATTAGACCAGCTATAAATACCATGACCTGTTTTTAAGTCATTTTCCCAATTTCCAACATAACTTTCGCCATCGGGCCAAGTATATATTCCATAGCCGTACTTTTCATCATCTTTCCAGCTGCCAATATATTTTTCACCATTGGCCCAGGTTAAAGTACCTTCACCATGCATAGTATTTTCTTTCCAATATCCTACATATTTAGTTCCGTTTGTATAAGTATAGGTACCATAGCCATGGATTTTTCCATCTTTTCTTTCTCCTTCATAAACTCCAGTATGAACATGCTCTTCGACTTTTTTATTATTAGTTAATTTTAACTTAGTATCAGTTAATTTTTTTATATTTATATTCTTCATAATAGTTTTAGTCCTTTCAATCATCATTTTAATAATTAAAGATGTGATTTTCTCCTTATAATCTTAAATACATATAAAGAATTATTTAAGGAGAATAATTATCAATTTCAATTTTCTATAAATAGTATATCAAAAAATATAGAGTATTAAAAGAAGTTAATTATAAACTTAAGATTTAAAATGTTTTTATGTATATAAGACTAACTTTTGAAAAGTTTGGTAATAATAAGATGTATAAATAAATTAGTAGTACTTAACAATAATTGTATGGATTTGAGGTGTATATTATGAGAATACCAAACCATATTGGAATTATTCCAGATGGTAATAGAAGATGGGCCGTAGACAAAGGAATGACTAAAGAACGGGGATATGCGCTAGGTCTAGATCCTGGATTAATACTTTTCGAATTATGTAAGGATGCTGGAGTTAAGGAGATAACATACTATGGATTTACTACTGACAACACAAAAAGGCCAGCAAATCAAAGAGAAGCCTTTACAGAAGCTTGTATTAATGCAGTTGAAATGATTTCAAAAGAAGATGCCTCATTGTTAGTTGTTGGCAATACTGATTCTCCTATGTTTCCTAAAAAATTACTTCCTTATACCAAAAGGCAAACCTTCGGTAAAGGGGGAATAAAAGTTAACTTTCTAGTTAACTATGGTTGGGAATGGGATTTGAAAAATTTAAAAATGGGTGATAATTCTAGAAAAAAAATTATGAATTCTATTAAATCCTATGACGTATCCAGGGTTGATTTAATAATACGCTGGGGAGGAAGACGCAGATTAAGCGGTTTTTTACCAGTTCAATCTATCTATTCAGATTTTTATATTATAGAAGATTACTGGCCAGATTTTAAAGCAGAGCATTTTTCAGAAGCTTTAAGCTGGTACAATACACAGGATATAACTCTTGGAGGTTAATAATTAAAGATAACCAATAAAGATAAAATATTTATTTTTTAAAACTTCACTGCAAAGAGCAGTGAAGTTTTTTAAATTTTATAAGTAACTCACTGAAATACTCATAAAATTTTAATATTAGTTTAGTGAGATAAATTTAATTATTACTGATATAATTATTTAATAAAAACAAAATAGTATACAAATAGGGGGTTAGGTTATGAAGTACGTTGTAAGTGATATTCATGGAAGATTGGATAGACTTAAGAAGCTATTACAGGTAATTAACTTTTCGGAAGAAGATATTTTATATGTATTAGGAGACTTGGTAGATAGAGGACCAGAACCTATAGAGGTTATTAGGTTTATTAAAGAAAAGAAAAATATAATTTCTATAATGGGGAATCATGATGAAATGATGTTGAAATCTTTAAGAGATAATGATGAAAAGGAAATAACCCGTTGGAGAAGAAATGGTTATGAAACAACTTTAAATGGATTTAATAAGTTATGTGAAGATGAGAAAAAAGAAATATTATCTTATTTGGACTCCTTAGAGTATTTTAAGATAATAGATGATAAATATATTCTTGTTCATGCAGGATTTGAAACAAATAGGCTAATAGCGGATATGCTCAGTATGTCTTTAGAAGAAGGGTTACTAAATCAGAAGGATAGACTAGTATGGGTTAGAGGAGATTTTTATAAAAATAAAGGACTAGATGAATACACAGTTATTTTTGGCCATAACCCTAGAGAATCTATTGATAAGAATTTTGATATAGTTTCAGAAATTCCTTATAAGATATGGTTTGATGAGAAATATAAAGACAAGATATGTATAGACACAGGAAATTGCTATGAATGTGGAAGAATGGCATGTTTAAGACTAGATGATATGATGGAATTTTATATTGAATAAAATAATAGCATTAGATTATTTCCTAGGACATTTATTATAAAAGTTATAGTTTTAATTAGAAGAATAAGAATAGTAATTATTTTGCCGTATACATTAGCTGTATACATTAAAATTATAATTCACAACTTTAAACAGTGTGCAATTCAAGATTCACAATTAAGGGAGAAATTAGTTTCGGTCAAACTGATTTCTTTACTAGCAATACAATTGTTAGCTTTTTCCTTTTGAAGCTACTTCGTAACTCCAAAGACAAATTAATTCTAAATTTCTCAGCTATTGTTGAGAAATTTCCTCAATTGTGAATTTTGTATTGTAGATTTAATTAATTTATAGATTAGATTTATAAATTTTTATCAGGATTATTTAAGAAACCTTGAATTAAGGTAAAATATTTACCTATATGGTCACCATCTAGTAAAGAATGATGAGCTTGGATTGAAAGAGGAATTTTCATTTTCCCATTTTCCTCAAAGAATTTACCCCAAGCTATTCTTGGAATGCTATCAACTGGATTCATATGAACTGGATGGACTACACTTGTAAATGAAATCCAAGGAACACTAGTTATATATAATAAATCATCACGTCCAGGTTCATCTTCTAGATTTACAATATTTTTTGCTGCTTCTATTTTTATTTTTGCATTTAATATAAATTCATTATAATTGTCAACATATTCAACGGTGCAAAAGCTAAATACACCTTTCGTAGTCATTATAGTAAAGGCTGGATTTACAGCATCATGTTCTACGACTCCATCTTCTCTTATTCTATAACGAAATTCTTTTATATAGTTTGCTGTTTTAACAGAAAAAAATAAAAAAGATGGGAAAAATGGATTTTCATTTTCCTTGATAAATTTATAAAATTGCGTAATATCAATATTTCCGCAGATATTAAAGTGTGGATAATCAAGTGCTTTAAAATGATTATAATGATTTTTTCTTGGCCAATTTTCCATATCTATATATTTCATTAATACATCACCTACTAAAAAAATTATAAATTAAATTGATATTACAATTTTAACAGTCAAAACAAAAAAATACAATTATGGATTGCATTACATAACAATTATAATACATAACCTAAAAGGATTTACATTAATCCAAAAAGAAAATGTTCAGTAAAATTTATGATAATTTAAATAAAAGATTACATTTTAATTAAAAAACTTACCAAAATATTTTTAAAATGATATAATTAATAGGGTTTTTATTAAAAATAAAGATTAACGAGGTGAAAAAATGTCGATTGTAAAAGCTATAATTATGGGTATAATACAAGGTGCTACAGAATTCTTACCAGTAAGTTCATCTGGTCATCTTGTTATATTTGGAAAATTATTAGGTATAAATGAACCTAATAACACTTTTGAAGTGTTACTGCATTTAGGTACATTAGTGGCTATTTTTGTTGTATATCACAAAGATATAAAAGAGATGATTATTGAATTTTTTGCAATGATAAGAGACTTATTTAAGGGTGAATTTAATTTGGACAACCCTTATAGAAAACTTGTTGCACTAATTATAGTTGCAAGTATTCCAACAGCTATTTTGGGATTTGCATTCCAAGATACTTTTGAATCGTTATTTGGCTCAATTTTACCAGTGGGTATAGCGTTGCTTATAACGGGAACATTACTATATGTTTCTGATAAAATTAGAGAAGGAAAGAAAGATGAGAAGAGAACAAACTTCAGAAATGCAACAGTTATTGGAATAGTTCAAGGATTAGCAATAACTCCAGGAATATCTCGTTCAGGTTCAACAATAGTTACAGGATTATTCTTAGGATTAAAAAGAGAAATGGCTGTTCGTTTTTCATTTTTAATGTCTATACCAGCAGTATTAGGAGCTTTACTTTTAAAAAGTAAAGATATTATAGAAGCTGGTGCTGCAACGGAGGGAGTATTTCTTCAATATGGTATCGGAACAGTAGTTTCAGCTATTGTAGGTATTCTTTCAATTAAATTACTTGAAAAAGTTGTTTTAAATAAAAAGTTCCACTACTTTGCTTACTACTGTTGGGCTGTAGGAGCAATAGCTATTGGTGCATTTATATTAGGATAATAGAAATTAAAGGTGCTTATTTATATAAGTACCTTTTTATTTTGCAATACTAATATTAAAATTTTAATTACAATTAATGGAGCCTTCTTAATGAAAATTATGATAACTTTGTTACATATGGAAAAGGTTTATTATAGCTTTATAAAGTATAATAAAATATTAAGAATTAGCATAAATAAAAAAGGTAACTTGAATCACATAAAAATATAGAAAAATATGATATTATAATGATAGTCAATTTCAATGTTTTTAGTGATTTAGGGGGAAGAGTTTATGATTAATGTTAACACAGTAAAAAAATATGTATTAATTGGATTAGGCTTTTTATCTTTAGGACTTGGGATAGTAGGAATTGTTCTTCCTATATTGCCTACAACTCCATTTTTACTTTTAGCTTCTTATTGTTTTGCAAAGGGGTCTAATAAATTTCATACCTGGTTTATAGGAACTAAAATATACAAAAATCATTTAGAGGATTTTGTAAAAACAAGGGCTATGACATTAAAGAACAAATTATCAATTTTAGGTACAGCTTTTACAATGTTAATAATTGCATTTATATTAAACAATAATTCATATGTTAGAAGCCTTATAATAGTACTTTGCGTAATTATGGTTTATTATTTCAAATTTAAAATAAGAACCATACGAGATTAAAGCTAAGTATTTCTTAATCATAAAATACATTTTAGATAATAAAATAATATGAGAGTGTTTTAAAAAAATATTAGTAAGATAGAAATATTAAAAATACTAGTTAGTATAGTATTAAGAATATAAATTTGCAATTAATCACATATTTTATTCTTAAAAGAGATGAAAATAGCTGTAATTATTAAAATATCTATAGTCTATTAGTGTAAGCTTAAGGATTATTTAAAGATAAAGGTGATTATATGGAAAAAGAAGATAAGAATAAACATGGCAATAATGATAAAAAAAATGATAAGAATATTATAATTTATATAATAGGTACTGAGATAGTTACTAGTATAAATAATGTGACATTATTTATTCAATATGGAATAACTGCAAAGCTTTTTATTATAATTTTATTATATTGGATAGAAAAGTACAAAAATAATTACAATATTAATGATTTAAATCAGTATACAACAGCTCAAAGCAAAAAACCTTCAGTATATTTCGTAAGTGTCTCATATCTTCCTACACCATCCTCCGAAAGTTATATATTAGCATTACCAATAACGGAAGAGGAATTTATAATTTTTTTAGGAGTGGCTTTTGCCTTCAATCAAATTGTAGAAGAACCAGAAGAAGTAGTAGCGCCAGAAATAAGGTAGTAAAAATTATATTACTAAATATATAAGTTATAGAAACATATATACGAGAGATAAAATAGTTTGTTACATATATCCAAATCACCTTAATTGAAAAGTTTAAAATTGCTTATAGCAAAAAATCGTGACAAAGTCACGATTTTTTATTATAGTTTATCAGATAATTGTTTACAACAATCTAATGGAAGGTTTAAGCTACTAGCAATTTGTTCAATAGTGAAGCCATTATGTTCAATATGATCTGGGTTAATATTTAATAGTTTAAAGGCAAAGTAGTTTGCTTGACGTTCTAATTTTCCTATATTAATAAGGGTGTTATTATAGGCAGCTGTAGTAATATGAACATGAATAATTGCATGAGCAAGTTCATGGGCCAAAATAAACTTTTCATAATTTATATTCAAATCGTTTCTTATAAAAACTACTTCCTTATTAAAATGATTCCGATTATATAATGCATCATTGCCTTTTAATAATATGTTATTTTTATCTAGTTTTATTATTGTTATTTCTAAATTATCATAAATCTCATAAATATCATTTGTGTCGTATAGATCAACTATTCCTAGCACATATTCATCAAGCCAAGACACAGTATCCCCTCCAATTCCCTAATAAAGCATCTTAAAAATAACTATTTAGTATGTCACATATTTATTATATACCTATCTGTTGAATATTAATTTTTCTATGAACAAAATATCATAAGAAAGTTTGATGAGTTATTTTATCTAAGATGCCTCAAAATATAACATTATTTTTTATATTTGTAGCTTATAAGTTGCAATTGCCTGAGTAATTCATTGGCGAAATCCATTATTTCAGCATCACTCATTTTGTTTATATCAAAGCCACCAAAGCCCATGATTGTTGGTTGTTCTAATATAAATTTTATAGCTTCTTCTGGTGTAGAGAATCCCAATGAAGAATTATGTACTTTATTATTAATATTATTTTTATCATTATCTGATTTAAAAAATTCGTCAACAGATACACCGAGAGCATCTGCAATCTTTTGAAGAGTTTTTGCAGTTGGGTTTTTATCATCTTTATTAAGAATGTCACTTATAGTAGACTGTGCAACACCAGATAACTTCCAGAGTTTATATGCAGATATATCCTTTTCTTCCATAATCTCAATTAATCTTTCTTTATTAAACACCGAACTCACTCCTAAAATATACTTCGATATATATAAGTATACAATATATTAAAATATGGATATATGTCAAGAAAATAGAAGAAAAATTAAGTAAAATAAATATATTTTGGAAAAATACTTCAATAAAAAGATATATACTTATTGATTACTTCAATAAAAAGATATATATTATATATTAAGAACAATACTTCTATAAAAAGATATACGGGAGATCAATTAATAAAAACTAGAAATATAAGAAATAAATAATTAAGGGGTTGTGGTGATATGATAGATATATTAGATATGGAAAAGTTAATAAAAGAAAGTGTGCAAATCACTGTAAGGGAAGCATTAATAGTTTTAGAAAAGGAAAAAGAAAAAAGTGCTAAATTAAAAAGGGATAGAAGATTAAGAAATACTGCTTTATTGCTTAGAAATTATATTAATTTAAAAGAACATTTTAATAATGCAATATATACTAATTCACAAATTGAAGATGAAGATCCAATAGAAATATTAATGGAGTGTGATAGTTTTGAAGAAGATTTATATATAAACTCCATTAAGAGGACACATACTAGAACAAAAATAATAGTAAATCACATAGAAACAATATTAGGCTTTTACAAATATAGAGCATTTAAAAGCAAAGATGAAAGTGCTGAAAGAAGATATGAAGTAATAGAGCTCTTATACATGGAAGGTAAAACTTATGAAGAAGTAGCAGAAGAACTAGGATACAGCGAAAAAACTATATCTAGAGATAGAAAAAGAGCAATTGAAGAATTAAGTGTACTATTGTTTGGAATAGATGGATTGAAACTAGAAGTTTAAACAATGGAGAATTATGGTTGAGATTAATTTTGTCAAATTGATTTCTTAAATAGATTTTAGCTAGCAATAAGATTACTAGCTTTTTACTTCAGTGGAGGGTTCCTTTGAGGTACAGTATAATTCTGAGCAAATATTCACAAATGTAACTAGAAAATAGGAGATAACCATTAATAGAAGTGTAAAAGACTTTAATAAAAGTAACGGTGTCACTTAAGAAATAAATTTAAAACTTCTCCAGTAAAGGAGAAATATCCAAAATTGTCAATTGTCAATTCTCCATACTCAATTGATGAAATTGTCTAAATCATGTCCTTGTAAGTACCATATAGAAATAGTAAAATGATATTGTGATAAAGTATATTAAGGCGCTTAGAGAAATCTAAGTGCTTTTTTCAATTCACAACAGATTAAAGAGGAGCTTAGAAAATAAATCAATTATAAATTTCTCAGCTTCCTGAGAAATATCCATAATTGTGAATTGTGCATTGTGAATCTTGCATTGAATAAATTTGTCTGAATCATGTCCTTGCAGGTACAGTATAGAAATAGTAAAATGATATTGTGATAAATTATCTTAAAGGCACTTAGGGAAAACTAAGTGCCTTTAAGATTCACAACAGATTAAAGAGGAGCTTAGAAAATAAATCAATTGTAAATTTCTCAGCACACTGAGAAATATCCAAAATTGTCAATTGTCAATTTTCAATCCTCAATTGATGAACTTGTCTAAATCATGTCCTTGTAAGTACAGTATAGAAATAGTAAAATGATATTGTGATAAAGTATAAAAAGGCACTTGGAGAAATCTAAGTGCCTTTTTATATATAAGGTGCATGCCTAAAAAGCTGGTTATTTTGTAAATAGCCAGCTTTTTATTTTTGAAAGGAGGTGAGAGCTATGAAGCTATATATATCACAAGTAAGTGGCTACACTTGAGTGAAAATGAGAAAGTTTATCTTGGAAGGAGATTAAATATGATCGTGCTCTACGATGTAAGAATGGCAATCACTGAAGCCTTAGAGAAGGAAAGTTTTCAAGTTGTAGAAAATAAAGATGGCTCTGAGAGTCCTGCTTTTTTTATAGAATTAGTAAACTCAACTTGTAAAAAGAAGAGAAAATCATTACAGGAAGTATCTGCAACCTTTAACATAAGATATCTTCCAAAAGAAGACTCACATAGTGAATTTGTTCAAATAGTAGATAAGCTTAATTCATTATTTGATACTACTCTTAAGGTTGAAGAAAGCTATGTGATGGTTAATAAGCTTACTTTAGAAGTAAAGGATGATATACCTAGTTTTAAAGTTGATATAAGCTATGAGCAAATTATTGCAGAGGAAAATATAAAAGATCAAAAAATAAATGAAGTTCATTTTAGAGGAGGAATATAGTTATGGGATTACCACAAATTAATATTGCATTTAAAAGCACTGCTTCAACAGTGATAAAAAGAGGAACTAGAGGAATAGTTGCATTAATATTAAAGGACAAAGTTTCAAAAATACAAATTGAAAGATTAAATGGAGTAGATGAAATACCAAAAACTATTAATGAAAATAATAAAAAGCAAATAGAGCTAGCTTTTATGGGAAGTGTCAATTCAGCTAAAAAGGTTATAGCACTTATAATTCCTGAGGAAAGTGAGAACTATACAGAAGCATTAACATTATTAGAAACAACAAAATTTGATTATTTAGTTGTTCCATTTATAACTAATGAAGATGCTGTTAAGATTGCAACTTGGATAAAAGATATGAGAAGTAATAAAGATGTAAAAGTGAAAGCAGTTTTACCACATTGTACTGCAGACAATGAAGGTGTTATTAACTTTGCTACAGATAATATTAAAGTAGGAAACAATCTATATACAGCTTCTGAATATTGTTCAAGAATAGCAGGTATGTTAGCAGGATGTCCACTTAATATAAGTGCTACTTATCAGCCATTGCCAGAAGTAGAAGATGTTCCACACTTATCTAAAGAAAGCTTTGATGAAGGAATTGATAGCGGTAAATTATTACTTTTGCATGATGGAGAAAAAGTAAAAATAGCAAGAGCAGTAAACAGTTTAGTAACTACAAATGCAGATAAAGGTGAAGATTTTAAGAAGATAAAATTAGTTGACATGATGGATTTAATAGTTAGTGATATAAAGAAAACCGCTGAGGATAATTTTATCGGGAAATATCCTAATAACTATGATAATAAGATTCTATTAATGTCATCAATTCAAAGTTATTTAGAAGCATTAGAAATTGATAACTTACTAGACTTAGGAAAAAATAAGGTTTCTATAGATATAGAAACTCAAAAAAATTATCTTAAGACTATAGGTATCGATGTTGATAATATGAATGAACAAGAAATTAAGGAAGCAAATACTAAGGATAAAGTATTCCTAAAAGGATTAATTAAAATAACTGATGCTATGGAAGATATAAATTTAAATTTCGTTATATAGGGGGAAGTATATATGTTAGAAACAAAGAGAGTTATTAATGGATCATTTGGAGAAATGTGGCTTGAAGGAGATTATGTATCAGAAGCTTTTGGACTTCAGGCAAAAATAGAGGTAAAGAAAGAAGTAGTAAAACGCTGCGGATATGGTGGAGAAGATACAAAAGTTGTAGGCTGGGCAGGAAAAGGTACAGTTAAACTTAACAAAATCAGCAGTCGTATGGGAAAACTTATAGGTGAAGCTATTAAAGAAGGAAGAGATATTAAATTTACTATTATATCTAAATTAGCTGATCCAGATGCTTTTGGATCAGAGCGTATAGCTATAAAAAATGTGTCTTTTGACGATTTAACATTAATTGACTGGGAATCAGAAAAACCAGGTGAATTAGAGTGTCCATTTACTTTTTCAGACTATGAATATTTAGACCAAATATAAGGGGGAAATTAAGTGAGTACAATAGATTTATTATTAAAAGTAGATACCAATAAACTTTTTAGACCGGAAAAACAAGTAGAAATAAAAAGATTATCAGAGCTTGCAGGGGAGAAGGTAGTATTCACATGCCAAGCTTTAAATGCCAGTGAAATTGAGGAAGCAACTAATAATGCTCTTACTATAAAATCTGATGGGGAAGTGGACATAAAAAATAACGATATGCAATTATTTGTTCTTTTATCAGGAGTAAAAGAGCCAAATTTAAAATCTAAAGAACTTAGAGAATATTATGGATGCTTAACTCCAAAGGATTTGATAAATAAATTATTATTGCCTGGCGAAGTATCTCATTTATATAATACTATAAATGACCTTAGTGGCTTTGGTAAAGGGCAGGTAGAAGAAATAAAAAACTCATAAACTCTGACCATATGGTAGGAATGATGTATTATTACTGGAAGACAAAAGGTATATGGCCAGATGAGTTTTATAACAAACCTTTAGGTACTAGAGTTCTTTTAGCAGCTTTTTATGAAAAGGAACTAGAAGAAAAAGTGGAAATATTAAAAAATGAAAATATTATGGCTGTGAAAATTGTATAGGAAATTTTCACAGTTTTTTATTTAAGCATTAAATAATATTAGACAATTATAATCTTAAAATTGAGAATTAAAAATTAGAAGAATATTTATAATTTTATTATTAAAAATCACCTTTAGAAACAAGAGTAACTTGTATTAGTTCTAAAGGTGATTTTTATATTTCTCTTATTTTAATAATTTTAATAGAAGGTGGTGATAATTTGACAGAATTAAATAGAATTAATATAGTGTTACAAGATAACTATACTGCACCATTAAAAGAAGCCATTAAGTCTACTGCTAAATTTGAAAAGCAAATATCAAAATTAAGAAGAGAGTTAAATAAGTTAGAGAGAAAAAAAATATCTATTTCTATTTCACTTAGAGATAAAGATATTCTTAATGCTAAAAATAGAATTATAGAGACTTTGAGCAATTTAGAGGTTAAAGCTAAAATTAAGGCTGAATTTCCAAATGATTTAAAGGCAGAATTACAAAATCAGCTAGATCAGATACAAAATCTTACCATAAATGTTACGCCAGTACTAGCATCACAAAATCAATCAGGAGGTTCTATAAATCCTACTACTTCTCCTCAAAATGTATTAGGAAATAACAATAATATTGCATCACCTGCTCCGAAACCTAAAAATATAGTGTTTAAAGCAGTAGATAAAACTAAAGCCGTTTTAGGGTCAATAAAAAACAATATTATTGGTATCAAAAAATTTGCTAAAGATATTGTATTAGGTGATGATGCAAAAGCTGCTTTTAATGCTACTATAGGATCGGCTATGCAGGGAGAGCAAGAGAAAGTAGCTATGAAGCATTTTATAGGGATTAAAAATAAGGACAAAAGCAAAGAAGAAGTTTCATCTATTACAGATAATTATATGGAAGCTTTAAAAGCTGAAGCTGGAAAAAGTCCTTTTGATCCAAATGACATTATAACCTCAGGCCGTAAAGCATTAAGTATTGTAAATGGAGATACAGATAAATCAATTGAGCTTGTTAAATTAGCACAGGATATGGCGGCGGTTAATCCGGGAAAATCAGCAGATGATGCTATGAACGCATTAGCTTCAATGAGAACAGGAGATTTTGCAGCAGCAAAAGATTTTGGTTTTGAGTATTCAATGAACGAGTACAAGGCATTATTAGGTAAGACTTCAAAAGAAGATTTAACACAGGATGAAATGACAAAAGCCTTCGATATGCTTCTTAAAGATAAAGCAACAGTACAGTTTGCTGGAGGAACGGAAGAATTTAGTAAAACTGTTACCGGACAATGGGGGCTTATAACAGGAAGCCTTCAAACCATGGGAACTAACTTTGGAACTGCTTTTTTACCTTTAATAAGTGAAATATTAGGGCCTTTAGCACAATTATTAGGGAATAATACAGAAGGCTTCGCGCAGTTCGGACAAAGTGCTGCGAATGCTGTTCAAGGCATTGCAAACAGTATAGGGATGTTTTTAACTCCTGCTATTGAATGGATTAAAACTAATCTTCCAATGATCCAAACTATAGTTGGCAATGTATTTAATGGAATAGCTACACTTTTACAACCGGTTATGGCCATATTTGGAAGTGTTTTTGAGATAATTGGAGCAGCAATACAAAATTTTGGTCCAATAGTAACAGAAATTTCAGCTACTATTATGGGAAAATTAGGTGAAGTTTTGGAATGGTTGGGACCAAAAATAGAGTGGCTTAAGGAATTGTTTATTAGTTCTATGCCAATGATATCAGATGCAGTACAAATTGCTTGGGATGTAATAAATCCAGCTTTAGATTTAGGTATAACAGTGTTTGAAGGTATTGCAGATGCTGTTATGTGGGCTATGCCTATAGTTCAAGATATATTAGAAAAGGTATGGGTTGTT
Organism: Clostridium argentinense CDC 2741; assembly: GCF_000816675.1. GTDB lineage: Bacteria > Bacillota > Clostridia > Clostridiales > Clostridiaceae > Clostridium_J > Clostridium_J argentinense. The sequence continues at coordinate 1,015,863 of NZ_AYSO01000020.1, forward strand.
ATTAAACCTATAGTAAATGGTATAGGAAGCGCCTTTGGATATATTTTTGACCTTGTTAAAAAGGTAATAGGAGCTCTAGGATTCAATGTATCAGGTATGGAAGAACCAAAAGGCTATGCTACAGGACTCCCAAGAGTACCTTATAATAATTACCCTGCATTACTTCATGAAGGAGAAGTAGTCCTAACTAAAAAGGAAGTTAATCAAGTTCAAAACAGAGGCAGCAATAATTTTAATATGTCATTTAATATAAGTGGATCTTCAGATCCAAATTTAGTAGCAAAACAAATAGTTAATGAAATAAAACAAGCAGCGTTTAATATTTAGAGGTGATATTATGGAATTTTGGATAATTCAAGATAATAATAAATTAATGTTCCCAGTAATTCCTCCATCCTTTGAAGTAGGCTCTGGTACTTTAAATAAAACTGTAAATGTAGAACAATTAGGTGAAGTGACTTTTTTAGCAAAATCTCCTCCTAAAACTTTAAAAGTATCTAGCTTTTTTCCAAGTCAAGAATATAGCTTTGCATCATATAAAGACTCGCCAGAGCCTTATGAGGCAATAGAACTTATTAATAATTTTAAAGAAAATATGAAACCAGTAAGATTTATAATAACTGAAACTCCTATTAATAGTTTATTTTCTATAGAAAACTTTAGTTATTTAGAGCAAGATGGAACTAGAGATGTTTATTTTACATTAGATTTAAAAGAGTACAATCCAATAAAAGTTTCATCAAAGATAGTAGGAAAGCATGGTTATAGTCATGATAAGGTCAATATGAAAGGTGCTAATAATATTGCATCTACTGTAAGACCAGTAGATGCAAAGCCTAAAACCTATACAATTAAAGTAGGGGATACATTTCCACTAATATCAAAAAAATTTACTGGTAATAGTGATAATTGGAGAGCGTTAGCAGAAAAAAATGGATTTAAAGGCAACTTTAATTTAAAACCAGGAACGGTGATAAAATTATGATAAAAGTTTATGCACTATATGATAGATGGATTGTCACAGAAATAACGCCAATGGTTAAATCCATATCTTTAACTGGAAGTATAAGCCAATGTGCTAGAAAACTTACGGGAACTATAACTTATCCTATATTTGATAGAAATCATGATAGAACTCAAATAAGACCTAATACTGTAGTTTGGGTAGTAGATGATAGAGGGGTAGAAATTTTTAGAGGAATTGTTTTTGATCGACAGTTAAATAGCAGCGAAGAACTTACCTTTAATGCTTATGATTTTTTAATATACTTTACAAAGTCTAAAGGGTCCTATAATTTTAATCAAATAACAGCTGAAGACATAACAAGAAAAATATGTAGTGAAGCAGAGGTAAAGGTAGGGGATATAGCTAAAACTGGAGTTAAAATTAGTGATATTCCTCAAAACACTTCTTTTTATGACATCATAATGAGAGCTTACACCAAGGCTAGAGATAAAACTAACAAATGTTATATACCAATGATGAATAAGGACCAATTTAATTTAATTGAAAAAGGTAAGCTTATTGATGGATTAGTTCTTGAACCTAATAAAAACATTATAAGTTGTAATTATGGTGACTCAATGGAAAATATGATTAATAGAGTAAAAATCTTTGATGAAAATAGCAACTTTTTAACTAAGGTAGAAAATCGAAAGAATATAACCATGTATGGAGTTCTACAAGAAAGCGTTACAAAAGATGATGATGGATATATGGATAAGGCAAAACAAATGTTAAAGGATATAGAAAGTAATGTAAATATAGAGGCATTAGGAGATATTAGATGTATTACTGGTTATGCAGTAAAAGCTAAAATATGGTATGTAAGTGCTTTAGTTGATTGTATATTATATATCGATTCTGATACTCATACCTTTGACTTAGCATCAAATCAGCATACTATGAGTCTTACCGTAAGTTTACAAAATAAAATGGATTTAAAGGAGGGAAACTAAATTGAGTGAGTGTTATGGAGAATTTATAAAACTAATTAGAGATCAAGGTAAGTACTTTAATCCTCCTTCAGTAGAATTAGGCGAAATTATTTCTACAAGTCCTATTTCCATTAAAACAAGTGATATTACCCTTAGTAAAGAAAATTTATATATAAGTGAACATCTACTTAAAGATAATATAGAAATAAGTTTTAATGGAGAAGTTAGAGTTGAAGGTTCAGCTAAAAATATAACCATAGATAAGAAAAAAGTTAGCTTTGATAAAGCTTTAAAATCTGGGGACGGTGTAGCACTTATAAAGATTAGTAGTTCTAAATTTTTAGTATTATGTAAGGTGGTGAAACTGTGAGTATTTTTCCAACATTCACCGATGAAGATATAAAGGTTATAGAAGAGGTTGAAAATGAATTAAACACTAATGAGGAGATTCCTCGTGAGTATGCTTGGGACTTTCAAAAAAATGAATTTATCTTAAAGGATGGTAAATTTATAGTAGTGGAAGGGCTAGAAGCTCTTAACATATGGATAAGAAAAGCATTAATTACAGAGAGATATAGATATTTAGCCTATACTACCGACTATGGTAGTGAAATTGAAAGCTTAGTAGGGAAAAATTATTCTAAAGAACTTACTAAGTCGGAAATAAAAAGATTTTTAAAAGAAGCTTTAGAAATTAATCCACATATCAAAGGTATAAGTGATATTGATGTTCTAAGCTACAAGGATAAAATAACAGTGAATTTTAAGATAGAAACAGATTTAGGGGAGGTTAAGGTAAGTGTATAGTGAAAATGAAAAATTAATACTTGATAGAATGATGAAAAAAGTGCCTTCAGATATAGATAAATCTGAAGGTTCATTTATTTATGATGCCCTTTCTCCCATTTCTTTAGAACTTATGCAAAGTAAATTACAGCTTGATGAAATATTAAACAAGGTGTTTGCAATAAAAGCTGCTGAAAATGGGTATAGTGAAGAGTTAGAATTAAAGGCCAAAGAATTTGGGATTTATAGAAAAGCTGGAATAAAAGCTAAAGTGAAATTGACCATTGAAGGAAGTAAAGATACTTTAATACCTAAAGAAAGCATCTTTCAAACAGAAGGTGGACTTAGGTTTGTAACCACAGAGGAAAGTATTATAAAAAATGATAAGACCTTCGTAGAAGCTATGGCAGAAGAAGTTGGAAACAAATATAATGTGCCAGCTAAAATTATAAATAGTATTCCTATTTCAATTTCAGGAGTAAGTGCTGTTATAAATGAAGAAGGAGCAGCTGGAGGTATCAATATTGAAAGTGATGAAGAACTTTTAAAGAGATTGTTACTTAAAGTTAGACTTCCAGCTACTAGTGGAAATATTCATCATTATAAATTATGGGCTCTTGAAGTAAATGGAGTAGGAAATGCAGTGGTAATACCGCTTCATAATGGGCCAGGTACAGTTAAGGTAGTAGTTATGGATAACAACAATAAAAAACCAAATGAAGATTTAATAACTTCTGTACAAGAATATATTGAAGCTCAAAGGCCTATAGGAGCAGAAGTGGATGTAGTTGGAGTAGAGGAAATACCTATAAATATCAAGGTAAAACTACAATTAGCTAGCTATGCAAACTTAGAGGAAGTAAAAATTCAAATAGAAAATGCTGCAACTAAGTATTTAAATACCTTAGCTTTTAAAGATCCACTTATTAGATATACAAGAATAGCAAATTTACTATTAGATATTCCTCCTATTATTGATTACAGTGAATTAACCATCAATGATGGAACTTCCAATATAGAGATTAACACAGGGGCAGTTGGAGTTTTGGGAAAGGTGGAGATAGAAAGTGAAGCTTAAAAAATATCTTCCCTCCTTTATAGGAAATTCTAAAATATTTTCTAAAATCTATGAAATCGAACAAAGTGAAATTGATGATTACAACAACCTAATTGAAGATTTAGTAAATCAATGCTTTGTCGAAAAAGCCACTTGGGGGCTTAGCTTATGGGAGAATTTTTTAGATATAAAAGCTAACCTTTCTTCACCAGAAGATTTTAGAAGAAGTGCCATAAAAGCAAAACTAAGAGGTCAAGGTGTAGTTACTGTAGAGCTCATAAAGAACGTAAGTGAAAGCTTTTCCAATGGAGAGGTTGAAATTACTGAAAATATAGAACCCTACACCTTTGAAATAAAATTTGTAGGTACCAGAGGTATACCCCCTAACTTAGAAGGACTTAAAAAAGCCATAGAAGATATCAAACCAGCTCACTTATCTATAAAATATAAATTTACTTATATGACCTGGGATGAACTTGAGTCCTACAATAAAACCTGGGATCAATGGGAAGAGCTAAATTTAACCTGGGATGAATTTGAAAAATATAGAGAATAGAGGTGGAAATAATGTCTAGTGAGAATAAAACTCTAAATTTAGAATTAAATCAATGGAATGGTAATGAATATCCCAAAAGAAGTGACTTTATTGAGGATAATAAAAAAATAGATAAAGCCTATAAAGAATTAAAAGATAGCATAAAAAATGGCGGAAAAGTATCCAGCGTAAACAACAAAATTGGTGATGTTATCTTAAAAGCTGAGGATATTAAAACAGCAACCGGTATAACCGTTGAGAACAAATTAAACGAACTTTTTCAATTTGCCGATAATGGTAAGAAAAATATGGCTTCTGTTATCGGCTCCCCATTAAGTAGTAGTGATACTTTTGATAGTATGAAAAGTAAAATACAGACACTTAAAAATACTTTTGCTAGTAATTTGATAGCAAAAGAGCAGAGCAGTAGTGGAAGTGAAAGTTTAGATAGTTTAATTAATAAAATTAAAAGCATTAATCCGCAGAAAAAATGGGTTGAAGGAAATTATCAATCAGGAGATGTTGATGTTGTTAGTTATAATGTAAGTTTGAAATGGAAACCTAGTTGTATAGCTGTATTTAGAAAGGATGATTATTGGAACTATAGTCATGGAATAGCTATGTTTGTTACTAATAGTACATTTAAAAATGCTCTTACAACAAATGTTTATAGTTCACCTCTCAACGAATTTAATTTTATTTTTTCAGGTTCAGATAGGGCACAAATAAGGATTTTGTCTGATACATCTTTTAAAATTGTGGACCCTTACGGCGGTTCTGCTACGTATTATTGGTTAGCAATTGAACTATAATAAAAGGATGGTGTAAACGTGGAACAAATTGGAAAAAGGATATTTTATGATGAATTAACAGGGGAAGTAATATTTGAATTTGGAGAGATGAGAGGTGATGCAAAAGAATATGCAAAATACAACAAAATAATTTATAAAGATTATCCATATGGATATAAAAAAGAAGAGTTTGAAAGAGCATTAAAATATCACATTAATATAGAAACAGGTGAAGTTATTTTTGATAAATTCATTGAAAAAGTAGAAACAGAAGAAGAAAGACTTAGAAGAGAAAAGAAGGAATTAGAAAATCAACTATTGTTATTACAAGATGAAAAGACAAGAGGGTTATTATAGATGGTAAATGAAAGTGTAGTAAAAATAATAGGAGAAAGAATATTAAATAAAGGTATAAATCCTAAAACTGAAACAATATATAAGCTAGATGATATAACTGATATTGAATATAAAAGGGCAGTTCAGAAATATATATCATCTAATAAAAGAAATGAAAAAACTAGTATAAAATCAGTATATAACAATTTAATAAAACATTTTAAAAAAGCAAAATAATAGGTCACTAATAAAGAACTTATTATTTTGTTTTTTTATTTACAGCAAATAATAGATATTTTCTTAAATATAAAGAATAGAGGTGAAGATAATGTCAAGTGAAAACAAAACCCCTAATCTACAACTAAATCAATGGACTGGTAATGAATATCCTAAAAGAACAGATTTTATTGAGGATAATAGAAAAATAGATGAAGCTTATAAAGAGCTAAAAGACAGTATAAAAGACGGTGGAAAAGTATCTAGTGTAAATGGAAAAATTGGAGATGTTATCTTAAAAGCTGAAGATATTAAAACAGAAAGTGGAGATACAGTTCAGTCGCAAATGGCTGATATGGTGCAACATATGGTGCAACAAAGAAGAACTTATGCTGAATTAAAGGAGATGGCTGAGGATAGCAAACTTTCTGTCGGTCATTTTTATATTTTGGAAGATTATAAATGTACTTATCTAAGGTCTAAAGATGGAAGTAGTTCCGCGGATAAATATGAGGTTGTAACAAGCCCTAAAGCTGAGAAGCTTATATTGCAAGCAATCACTAAAAATACATTTTCAATCTACTGTAAAAGTGTAGATTATCCAGACGACATATTGGTATTTGATATATTTGATGACGATATAAAGAATGACTTAAATAACGATAAAATTCCTAACACTCCTCGTACCGGAAAGGTACATAGTAGATACGACACTAAAAATAATATCTATACAAACTATGATTTTAGAGCTGTTACTGTTCTTGTGTTTAGACAAGATATTAAACGTTACGCCACTACTGGAGGTACTATTCTTAATACGAATGAAAGGGTTAGTGCAGGCACTGTTGTTAGGGGATCGTTTTATCACAACGGTCAATCTTTGTTTGTGGCTTTGGCAACAACAACCGTAAACACGCTAGAGGGACACGCTAACGTTTGCAAAATTTGTGATAGAGCTATTGACGTGCTTAACGTAGAGAGTAATACTATTTACATGTATTCCAATAAGGGTAATGAGCTTACAGACGGATATTTAGTTACAAGCATATCCCCAAGAGTTGAGCTTACAATTGGGAACAACTGCAAGGATATATATGTACACACAGGATATCAAAAACATATACACACTATAAGAATTGGCGATAACTGTACAAACATAGAATTGAAAGACTCTAGGTATATATGTATCGGAAATGATTGTAGTAGGATAAATATATTTGATTCTCTGTGGGTGGCTACAGGTGATAAAACAGTTACTACACGTATTACTCAGTCGTCTTGGGTTGCTTTATTCGGGAACAATTCAAAAATTTACTTAAATAGTTGCTCGAAGGTTTCTATTGGATATTCGTTTTGGAACGTTCAATCAACTAGCACTTCTAATCTATGTACAGGAGGGCAGAATAAGAGTGGACTAACAACAAGTTATGATTATAACTCTAATGTCTTTAATTGCTCATATGTGGATATTTCTAAAAACTCATCAAATAATACAATTACGGCGTCAGATACGGTAAATATAGATAAGAATAGCAACACTAACGACATAAGGAATTCAACGCATATCTCTATAGATATGGGGTGTAATTGTAATTATATGTATAATGCTAAGTACATTTCTATAGGTAAAGACTGTAGTGACAATAGATTTCCAACAGATAATCACACAATAACTTTAGGTATTGGATGCAAGTTTAATGACTTTGGTATATTTACACACGACCTTAACGTTATTAGGAGTAATTCGTCAAAATATAGTGTTGATAATAGTTATATGATTGTTCTTAACTTAAGGAATAAAGATATCACAAAATTCACAGGTGGCATGACAAATTATAGTACAACTAAATGGGTCACAGAAGGCGATTCCGGTAACAATTATTATTTGTGCTACCTAACTGGTGGAGGGTCATATACAGCCAAACTTATACCTTAAAGGAGGAATTTTATGTATAAAATAAGATATTTTATCTTAGAAGTAGTTAATATAATTGAAAACGAGGATGGCACTGTCGAGACTGTCACAGAATTACGAGAACACTATTACGAATGTAGGGATGCTGAATTAGAACAATGGTACAATTACATTAAAGAAACTTATGGAGACTATGGTGAAGTTACCTATGAATGGTCTGAATACGAACCCACAGCAGAAGAACTAGAAAAGGAAGAATTAACAGCAGAGATTAAAACTTTAAAAGAGCAACTATTAGAAGTACAAAACTATGTTATAAATAAAGAATATAATAATTTATTAGAAAATGGAGGAATGAAAGATGTTATATAATTTACTATCAAATTTAATTAGTGCAAACAAATACGAAAAAGAGGACATGACAAATAAGTTAGATGTATTTTTTACTTTTAGCAGAATTACAACCGAACAATATCAAGAATTGCTAGAAAAAATTAATGCAGAATAGATAATTTTTACGACACAACTCAAAGACCACAATAGGTCTTTTTTTATTTATAACTTTTTAATATTATTAAGAATATTAAAATAAACTAATAAAAAGTTACGAAACAACCCCAAAACAATCAATTATAAATTTCTCAGCCATGCTGAAAAATATCCTTAATTGTGAATTGTGGATTGTGAATTCTGAATTAAAAGCTGTGATTTTTCACAGCTTTTTTAGGTGGTGATATAATATTGAAATTTTATTAAATGCTTTAAAGAGCATGGGCTCTGTAAAAGAAAGGGGAATAACAACAGGATTTATTGGAGGATTGATTAGTATAATAACTTATTTCTTTGGTGGATGGGATATAATACTTCAGGTGCTTATTGTTTTTATGTTTTTAGATTATATTACAGGAGTGATAGGTGCTTATATTGGTGGAAAGTTGAGTTCTAAGGAAGGATTACAGGGAGTGGTTAAGAAAATATTGGTGCTAATGCTTTTGATTGTACCAGTGTTATTAGATAGACTAATTGGATCTGGTGGTTCTCTTAGAACTTTGTTTTGTTTTTTTATGATATCAAACGAAGGAATAAGTATTTGCGAAAATGCAGTAAAGTTAGGTGTACCTATGCCAAAGCAAATTATTGATGCTTTAGAGCAACTTAAAGGTGATAAAAAAGGGGGAGAAAGGGATGAAAATAACACATAGAGCAGGTCATAATGAAGCATGTTCTGGTAGTAAATATTATGTAGATGAAGTAGTAGAAAACAGAAAAATTCACAACTCTATAATAAAATATCTATCTATGGCAAAACATTCTCTTATAGATTGTACTCCTCATAATATATCAGGAGTTAATGAGGAACTTACCTATGGAATTAATGGTGCAAACAATGTTAAAGGAGATATATTTTTCTCCACTCATTTAAATTGTTATGAACCAACAGAAGCAGCTAGGGGAGCAGAGGTCTTAATTTATCCTGGGGATAAGAAAACAAGGGCTATTGGTGAAAGAATACTTAAAAATTTAGAAAACTTAGGTTTTAAAAATAGAGGGGTTAAAGAGCAAAATAATTTAGCAGAACTAAATTCAATATACTATAGTTCTATGATTATAGAATGTTTTTTTGTAGATAGTAAAGCTGATGTGGAATTATATAAAAAGCTTGGAGCAGATATAATAGGAAAAGCTATAGCAGAAGGCATTCATGGAACTGTGGTAAATGTACAAAAAAACAAAAATATAATTGTAATTAACAATGAAGTAGATAGAAGAGCAGCACTATATTTAGCTGATTATTTAAATTGTAAAATTATAGAAGCAAAAGATTTTATACCTGGTATTGGAGAAAAAGTATATGTAATTGGTGGTGGAATAAACATTCCTAATTCAATAGTAATAGCTGGTAAAGATAGATATGACACTTGTGATAAGGTTTTAGATTTTATTATAAAATAGAAAGTATTTCAAAAGGAATAAAACTTAAATTAATTTCTTAAATAAATTTTTATTATGCCAATTGTTAAGATAAGTATTGGATTAAGCTTAACAATTGGCAATAATAAACGATATTTTATATACAAAAAATAAAAGACATGGAACTATTCCATGAACTTACAATTATTGGCAATTTATTTTAGACATAAATGCAATACCTTAATATTAATTTCCTAATTTATACTTATACTATAATCAAAAAACTCTAAACTGTCAAGAGAAATAGAGAAATTTTTATTAAATTTATATTTAAGTCATAAATATTGAAATATAGACAATTACATAAACCATGGGGGAGCTTTCCATTTTACCACATCTAATATAGAATAGAATTTGTCTCAATGAACAATGTGGCACAAATATAAATTTGTGAGGTGATCTCTATGGTTAAAAATAACCATCCTGATTATGATGAAGAGGTATTAAGATTAAATACCATCTTAGAATACTTAATTAATTATAACAAAAAAGTTTTTGAAGAAAAAAGAGAACTTGATGAGGCTGTTAATTATGGATATTCCCATTACAACTCAGATAACGCAGAACAGTTTAATGAATTAGTTATAAACACTGCATTACAAAAGAGCCTACAATCTAAGGTGAGAGGATTAGAAAAAAGTATAGAAAAGCCTTATTTTGCTAGAGTTGATTTTAAAGAAGAAGGCAAAGAAAATATTCAAAGGCTTTATGTAGGAAAAACTTCTTTAGTTGATGATGAAAGTAATGAGCTTTTAATAGTAGACTGGAGAGCACCAATTGCTACTCTTTACTATGAGGGAAGATTAGGAACTGCTCAGTATGATTGTGAAGATGGGATCATAAATGGTGATATAAGCTTAAAAAGACAATATGCCATTGAAAAATCTAAGCTTTTGGACATTTATGATATAGACATAACTACTAATGATGAGTTTCTTCAAGCAAGTCTTAACTCTTTAAAAGATAATAGATTAAAAGATATAGTTTCAACTATTCAAGAGGAACAAAATAGAGTTATAAGGGCTAATATGTGGAAACCTCTAATAGTTCAAGGTGCTGCTGGTGGAGGGAAGACTACTATAGCGCTTCATAGAATAGCATACCTATTATACAACAATGAAAAGACTCTATCACCAGATAATTTTATGATAATAGCTCCTAATAGATTTTTCCTAAGCTATATATCAGACGTTTTACCTGAATTAGGCGTGGATAATGTAAAACAAAATACCTTTGAGGATTTTGCTCTTGAATTTATAGGGGAAGATCTAAAAATAATTGATCCATCAATAAAACTTAGAAATATAATAGAAGGAAATAAAAATCTCTCAAAAATCACTTCCTTTAAAACTTCCATAGAATTTAAAAAATTAATAGATAGATTTCTTAAACATGTAGAAGTAACTTATATTCCTAAATTAGACTTTAAAGTAAATGAAACAATTCTTTATTCATATAAGGAAATAATAGAATTGTTTAAAAATGATTATAGTTATTTGCCTTTTGAAAAGAGGATAAATGAAATAAGAAAGCATTTTATAAATAAAACAAAAGCTGATAAGCAAAAAATATTAGATAAAATAGAAAATGATTATGAGGATAAACTCAATGAAATTAGATGGGCTTTCAAAGATTCACCTGAAAGAAGGGCCAAAATTATTGAGGTTGCTGATGAGAGAGATGAACTTTTTAAAAGAGTTAAGAATAAACTAAGCAGCTTAGTAAGGGATTATTTTAAAAATATTAAACCACTATCTACAACAGAATATTATAAGGAATTTATCATGTCTTTAATAAAATGGAAACCAGATGGCGTAATAGGAGAGATGGCAAAAGAGACCTTAAAAAATTTAGAAAATAATCTAATAGAAATTGAAGATTTAGCTCCACTTATGTATATAAAGTTAAAGGTATATGGAATTGAAGAAAGTTTAAATTTAAAACATATAGTAATTGATGAAGCACAGGACTTTAACTTATTACAATTTCATGTATTAAAAGAAATACTGGGATCTCGCTCAATGACCATATTAGGAGATATATGTCAAGGAATATACAGTTATAGAGGGACTAATGATTGGGATATGGTTAATAACTATATTTTTGATGAGGAAGCTCAAATGCTTGGCTTAGAACAGAGCTATAGAACAACCATAGAAATAATGAATGGTGCAACGGAAGTATTAAGAGCATTAAAAGATGAAAAATTACCAGTAGCTAAACCTGTTATAAGACATGGAGAAGAAATAACTATAAATTTAGTAGAAGATTATTATAGCCTTGCATTGCAATTAGAAGAGGATATAAGTGAGAACAAAAACAAGGGATATAAATCTCTTGCATTGATATGTAAAACCTTAGAAGAATGTAAAAGACTTAAGATAGAATTAGATAAGAACAATATAAAGGTTAACTTAGTTGAAGGTGGAGAAAATGATTTTACTGGAGGAGTTGTATTAATACCTTCATATCTTGTAAAAGGATTAGAGTTTGATATGGTAGTTATATGTAATGCTTCTAAGGAAAATTACTCAGAAAATCAACTAGATGTGAAGCTTTTATATGTAGCTATGACAAGGCCGCTTCACAATCTAAAAATATATCATATTGGAGAAAAAACAGAACTTTTAAAAAGTGAATTTTTTCATAAATAAATCTTCATAAATTAAATAAAGATGAAATTCTTCTTAAATTTGTACTATTAATTATCAATCCTTAATTTTAAGGAATTAAGCTATTTTTATAGAGAATCTATATACTATTAAGATATCAGTATAAAATATACAAAAATTCTAAACTACAGCTTAAAGAAATAGGAATTAAACTTCTTTTATTCTAAGCTGTAGTTTTATATATTAATTACATAAGAAATTATTTCATACTTTATTTTTACATATTAAGGGTAAGTAAAAAACATTTTTAATTTCCCTAATTATTTTTCTATTAAAATATTAGCTTCTTTTAATGCTTCATAAATATATTTACTGTTTCGTACATCTTCTGAACTTTTATTTCCAAGTTTGTCAATAAAAAAGCTACTTTCTACATCTCTAATTAAAATTTCAGGTAAAAAATTTGATCTTCTTAAGCTAAGGGGAAATCCTGCACAATAGATTCTTTTACCTTTTGCTGTTATAACAACTGCATCCCATTCTTTTGTTCCTAATAACTTACTTCCTGCATTATCAGAATTTGCATTATAACTCACTTTAATCTTATGCCTTTTAAAATAATTTTTAGTTAGCTCTACTTCATGAGTATTCCAATGATATTTTTTTATATCTTCATCTGTAATTAATGGCATTTCATCTATAAGTAACTCCTCAAGAGTTAACTCAGGTTTTATATATTCGCCTTTTTCATTTCTTCCGTAACTTAAGGCGCCACTTTTATGTTCTTCCTTTACAAGGTATATTCCAAATTTTGATTCATTTTTAATCTGCTTTTCATTGCTGCAACTTATAAATGAAATACTTGATAAAATTACAAGAAATATAATGACTAATATTCTTTTCATGACTTCACCTCCTAGAATATTTCTGAGAAAAATCAATATACATAAGATATTAAAAAATAACTATTTATTATATTACAAAACATAATTCAATAGAGTTTATTTTTTTCCTTTATATGTTGAAAAAATATATAAAAGTTAAGTACGCATATAAATTTTAAATATAAATATGTAGATTTATGGTAGGAGAGATCAAATTATTGTAGAATTTATTAAAATATATATTGTAAAATATAGGATATTTGTGGATAATATAACTTTTTAAATAAATATTTGTAAAAATCTTTATATTAAAGTAAATATTTAGTATAATTAAATAGAAAAAGGAAGGGGGTATATCAATTATGAATTTTTTAATAATGGCTTCAAGTAATCCATTTGTACCTAAAATAACAGCAATACTAAATGATATTAAGGGATGGTTTTTAGCTTTAGTGGCAGTGGTTACAGTAGTAGTAATTCTTATTCACTCATTTAAATATTTTCAAGGGGATGGATCAGAGAAAGCGGAAGCTATATCCAATATTAAAAAGACTGTTTACATGGGTGGAGGTGTTTTCTTTTTAATTTGGTTTGCAACTTATGTAGTGGACAAGATGAAAGTATAAACTATAAGCTTCAGATTATTGCTGAAGCTTTTTGCAAGTAGGACAAGCTTTTACATATATAAAGATACTAGTTGCAAAGTTCAGTATAGATTAATATAGTTACATCTTTAGGTGTTTGAATTCACAATTATGATTAAAATTAATTTTTATTAATAATATATCATTATTTAACTATTAAGAAATGAGTATGTTACTTCAAAGGTAAATTAATTTTAGAGCTGCATGTATATATAGTAAAAGTATGTAGATAGAATTTAATAAAATTTAGGATTTAAGTTAGTAATTCTATTATTAGCTTTTAACTGAAAAATTGATTTAAAGCCTTTTTTTATTTGCAATCAGTTAGAAGTCACTCTTAGTAAATAAGGAGGTGCAATATGGATTGGATTATTAATAATATTACAGAAGGAATCTGGGGTTTTTTTGCTAAATTATGTTCTAACATAATAAATGAAGCATTTAAATTTATAACCGAAACTATTATTAATATAACTGACATAAATAGATATATAAATATTAATAAATACTTAGTGTATATTCAAATAATTGCTGCTTCATTTCTATTAGTTAGAATAGCCTGGGAAGCTTTAAAATATCAAAGCGGCGGTGTATTAGGAGGAAATAATGGCTCAATTTCAGCACTTATGATTAAAGTTTTGCAGTCAGGTGCTGCTATTTATGTATTACCTTATTTAGTGATAGATGTTTTATTACCAATTAATAATGCGTTAATGAAGTTTATTCAAGCTATAGGCATTGAAATAACTGAAGAACATTTTAGTAAGACAAAAACTTTAGTAGGTAATCTTTCCGATTTAGGTCAGCTTATGATTTTAGTACTATTAATACTAGGAATAGGGTTTCTTATATTAGCTATTGCAGGAAGTATAAGATATATTGAATTACTTATATGTATTTTATTTGCTCCAATTGCAGCTGTATCCATTGTAAATGATGGAGAAGGCACTGAGGTATGGTTTAAAGAGACCATATGTATTGTATTCACTCAATCAATACACATGTTTTTACTTCAAATATTAATTACAATAATGACTACTGTAGATGGAATTATGATGGCAGTATTAAGTATAGCATCTATTTCTATAATGCTTAAAGGTCCTCAAGTTTTAAGGAACTTTTTATATACTTCTGGTACAGGTTCACTTTCAGTTAAAACAGCAGGAACTGCTGCAAGAGGCTATGGAAAAATGAGAGCTATGAAACGTATGGTAAAATCTTCATCACCTTTTGGACCATTAGTTTAATTAAGGAGTAGTAATTATGAATAAAAGAAGTATTCCACGACATGTGGATGGTAGAGTTAAAATAGGACCAATGACTGCAAGAAATTTTATTAAATTTTTTCCCATTTTTATTATAGAAGTTTTCGCAATATTAAGTAATTTTAGCCCTATAACTTTATTTTTCGGGGTATTATCAATAGGACTAACTACTATTTTATTTGCTGAATTTAATAATAGAGAAACAGGACTAGATATTTTAAAAGATATCATAAAATATGAATTAGAAGGCGACATAATTTATGAGAGGGGATGTGAGTTAGAAGATGTTCACAAAGTTATTTGGAACAAAATCCAAGATACCAAAGAAGAATAATATAAAAAATAAAGAAGAAACTTTTAACTTACCCATAAAAGATGTGAAAGACATTATTATAGGAAATGATAATAAATATAAATTAGTTGCTAAGGTTACTCCCATCAATGGAGAACTAGCACCAGAAGATATGTTAAGAGATGTATCTAATGCAATTCAAGGAGCATTAAATTCCTTTGAAGGAAGGCAAGGTATTTATATACAAAGTGAAAGGGTTGATATATCACTTAATATTAAAAATATAGAAAAGCAAAAAGAAGAATTATCTGATGAATTTAGAATAGAACTTTTAGAAGAACAAAAGAAGTATTTAGAAAGTATAGCTAATAAAAGCAGAACCGTATTAAATTTTTACATGGTTCTAGAAATTAAAGATAAAAATAGTGACACTGCAAGACAAGTTTTAGAAGATGCTTATATAAGTGTGAAAAATGAATTAGAATCACAGGAAATGTATGTGGAACAATTAAAAGAAAAAGAAATAAGGCAGCTATTATATGAAAAGATGAATCCAGAGCAAAGTCAGGTAGAACCCTATAAAGAGGATTGGTTACTAGAAAATATATATCCACAAAATGCTGTAAGATTTAAAGATGGCAGGCATTTAGAAATAGAAAATAGATTATATAGATTTTATGCTATATCAAAATACCCTCAAAATGTAGATGAATATAGATGGCTTAAAAAGCTATTAAACATAAGAGGCGATGTAAATATTGCAATAATATTAAATCCTAAAAATAAAGCCACTATAATAAAAGAATTGTCTAAAGCTGTTGATGAATTAAATGCCAGGGCAATATCAGCAAAGGATGAGGCCTCAAGACAAAAATACTTTAAACAAGAAGAAAGTGCTAAAAACATGATAGAAGAGTTAGGGAATGATAACGTCAGTATTTATGATACCAATACAACCATAGGAATAAGTGCAAAGGATATTCAAGAACTTGATACTCTTTCAAACATAGTAAGATCTAAGATATCAAGCTCTTATCTTCAAAGCACAGAAATTAAAAGAAAGGGTTTTGAACCTTTTTATACGATAATGCCCATTCTTGCAGATAATAAAATCACTGAAAATTATATTTGGAATTTGAGCACAAAGGATGTAGCATCAATAATACCCTTCGATTCTTCAGAATTCATGGAACAAAGTGGAACACTTATTGGTGAAAATGAAATAAGTAGAGGACTAGTGATAGCAAACTATAGAAATAAATTATATAACAATGCTCATATGTGTATATTAGCAGATTCAGGCTCAGGAAAAACATTCTTTATAAAAACTGATGCTATAAGAAATATACCATATGTTGATTATACAATCATGTTCGATATTAAAGGAGATTTAAATTTCCCTTGGGGAAAAAGATATATATTTTCTGCGACCTCAGGAACCATAGTTAACCCATTCCACATTAGAAATACTGTATCAGATAATTCTATAGAACAACAAGAAGTAAAAAGTGATATTGGAATATATTTATCTCAAAAAATAATGGATCTTATAGTATTTTTTAAATGGATAATTCCAGAGCTTACACCCTATGATGAAAGTTTGTTAGAAGAAGACATAAGAGATTCATATAAAAAGTGTGGTCTAAATTTTCAAAGCATAGAACTACCTAAAGAATTTTGTACTATGTCAACTTTAGATGAAGTAATGGAAGAAAAAATAAAAAACTCCGATACAGAGATGGAATTGGAAAGAAGAAAATATTTAAAAGCCTGTATTAAACCATATTCAAAAGGTACTTACTCTAAAATATTTAATGGTCAAACAAATTGGAATTTTGACAAGTTTACTGTATTTGATATATCTAATATTCCTGAGGCTGTTAAAAAACCGTTATATGATATTTTACTTAAAGATACATGGCAATTTGCTAAGAAGGATGGAACTATAAATCCTACAAGAAAAGATATATATGTAGATGAATGTCATGAGTTTGCAGATCCTCAAAATCCACAGACACTTATGTTTTTATCTACTAAGTTAAGTAAACAGGGAAGGGGATTTGGAATAAGACTTATCACTGCAACTCAAAACTTACCGGACTTTTTAAGTATCCCTCGATTTGGGCAAGCAATTATAGATAATTCATACTTTAAATTATTTATGCGACTAGGAGAAAGTGATATTCCTGTAGCTAAAAAACTATATTCATTTAGCGATAGTGAGATAAAAATATTAAAAGGTACAGGCGGTAAGAAAAAGGGAAGCAAAGGTAAAGGTATATTTATTGTCGGCTCTCAAAGAGTAGTTATACAAACTAGGGCATCAAAATTTGAATTAGAAGTTATAGATCCTGTTCAATTTGAAGAGATATATGGAGTTAAATCAAGATATTTAAACCTAGGTTAGGCTGGTGATTATATGAATCCATATGTGGTCATAAAGGGTGCATCACTATTAAAAAAATACTGGAAGCAGATATTACTTTTTTTTATTGCATTACTTATGATACCTATTATGTTTGCTACATCATTTGTAGTAATTAAAACGGTACCAGCAGCAGATGAAGAGATTATTAGAATGTATATAAGTGGAGCTCAAAGTGCTAGCAAGGAAAATGTTAAAGTTGATTGGCGTGATTTAATGGCAATTGATGCAGTTAGATATAAACAAAATTTTAAAGATGTAAAATCTGGTGATGTTTTATCCTTAGGAGAACTTTTTATAGAAGAATATATAGAGGAAAGAAAAGTTATTACAACAAATAGTAAAGGGGAAGAAATAGAAAGAGTAGAAAAGGTAACAGTCTATAGAAGAAAAACTTTAGATCAAGTAATGGGTGAGATGGGATTTTCAGAAGAGGAAAAGAGAGATATTAAACTTTATAGAGATATAGGTCTAAATTTGCTAAATGAACAGTTTGGAGGAGGAATTTTAATAGATGGAGAAGGAGTACCTCTTAACTTAACGCAAGAAGAATTTATTAATAAAGTAATACCAGGAGCTGAGAGTACTTACAAAAAATATGGAGTATTGCCTTCAATAAGTATATCACAGGCGATATTAGAATCTGGTTGGGGGAGTTCAGGGCTCACAGCTAAAGCAAATAATTTATTTGGTATAAAGGCCTTTTATTGGAGTGGAAAATACGTTGAAATGCTAACCTATGAATGGTATGGAGGGGTAAAGGTTGAGGTTAAAGCAGCTTTTAGAGCTTATGATTCATGGGAACATTCTCTTGAAGATCATGGGAAGTTTTTAGTTGAAAATAGCATTTATTCTGAGGCAGGATTTTTTAATGCAAAAGATCATATTGGACAAGCTTTTGCATTGCAAAGGGCAGGATATGCCACAGATCCTAATTATGCAGTTACGCTTATAAGCTTAATCGAGCAATATAATTTACACCAATATGATAAAAAATAACTAGACAAGAATACTGGCTAGTTATTTTTTTGAATATAATTTATTATAGTTTTAAATTATAGTATTTTTTCGAAGGATGTTAAATAAAAACCTTCCTTAATTTTGATGTCTTTAATTTTCTTATAGCCATTTTTCATATATAGATTTACAGCAGGTATATTTTCTTTTCCAGTACATACTATTATATTTTTTATATTATTAATTTTTTCTACAAAGTTAATAAGCTCCTTTGCAATACCTCTTTTAAAGAAAGAAGGGTGCACTGCAACCCTATGAATATCTAAAGTATCATTTTCAATTTTATAGGAAACAATGCCAGCTAGAATATCATCAATAAAGTATCCGTAAAAAGTTTCATTGCATTGTTTTAAAGTATTAATTGTGTCTTTTAATGGTGGTATTTCATCAAATCCAATAATTTCTGCTTCAATCTTATAAGATGCTATTTGTACATCTAATATTTTTTCTAGAACTTTTTCATCCTTTAAATCAAGCTGCTTCATCATATATAGATTCCTCCATTACTCTTTAATTTTTAATTATCAAGGTTACAATTTCATATACAAATTATACCATTAACTTAAAGGTAGAGAATATAAAATTATGAAAAAGTAGGATTTAAATGATAAGATTAGAATTTCTAATTTGTATCTAATGTTGTTTTAAGCTATTATTACTATTCTTTTAATTTAAATAACCTAGTATATGATTATAGAAAGCTAAGATGAAAAATAATTATTCTTAGTTACATTATAAATTTAATGATGAAAGGATGTATACTTTATGAATATTATTAGAAGAAGCATGGAAAATGAGGTTAGTGATACAAAGGATATTAACATAGAAAAAAATAGTAAGATAAAAAAATGGGGAATTACAGCTTTAGTAGTGTTAGTATCTTTAGGTATAGCTAAAAAAGTTATTAACAGTAATTGCAAAGTAGAAGATAGAGAGCTATAAAGATTTTAATCAGCGTTAGGGTAAAAATAGGGTAAATATTATAGAGATATAAATGAAAACTTAAAATAAAATTTATTATAAAAAACTCTATAGAATTAGATAGTGGAGTTTTAACTATAATTCTTTATTTTTCATTCATAGAAAAGAAATTTTCTTGTTTAAAGTATGTATAAGTTAGATTTTCATTAAGAATTCTTATATATGTTTTATAATAAGTTAAATTTCTATAATAATAGCTTTTCTGTGGGAATGAAAAATTAAGAGAAAAAATTAAGGGTTAAGGGGAACTTTTAGTGTATTATGAGAAGTTTTCAATTAATTACGTTTATTTTAATATATTAATAAAAACATTTTATTAATATATTAAAAGTTAAAAGGATTTTAAATGCTTTGCAGTGAATATACCTCTAAGTTAAATCTTGGAGGTATATTTATGTTTGCTAGAGTTATTATTAATGTAATTCTTTTTATAATATCAATTTTATTAATACTTTCAGCGCTTAAAAGTAAGGATGGCAAATATATTGTTCTAGGGATATTTCTTTTCTGCTATTCAGCATATAGTATCGCATCATCTATATTAAAAAAGAAGCAATAAATAAAATCACACAGGAGCAGATAGAAACTAATAGAATTAAATATCATAATGATTACTTATAGTATTTTGCAAGGAACAATGAGAAATTAGAGTTACTTTTAATATATTAGTATTTATAGATAACCAGTATATATAGGGATACAATGCGGAAATTTAATATATACTCTGGAAAATAAATTTTCTATAAAAATAGATTAACTTCTTGGAAATTAAGGATTAATAATTAAAAATGAAAAATTTAGGATGAAATTCACTGTTAGTGAATTTCTAAAATAAAATTTATCTTAAAAAACTCCAAAGGCTTTGACGGTGAAGTTTTAACAATAATTCTCCATTATTCATTCTTAGTTTTTAATTAATGGTAAAATTTTATTATACAAATTAAAATCATGCATAAGTTAAATTTTCATTGTGGAATCCTATAATATAAGTATATCTATAAGTTATGGTAAATTAATAGGGGGAGATATCAATGGTTAATATGCTATTTAGTGAATATAATTTTCATGAAAGATGGGCAAAAGATACAATAGAAAAATACATAAGTTGTAATGATAAGGTTTTGATAATACCATTTTCTTTTAATGAAAAGATAAGTAATGATATGGAATGGGAGTATGCTTATAGTAAAAACAATGGAAAGTATTACAATAGTGTTGTTCTACCATTTTTGAGCTATGGAATTGCAGAAGAAAATATAAGCTGGATAAATTATTTTAAAGATACTAAGGAAAATGCAAAAGAAAAGGTAAAAAAGAGCGATATAATATTTTTCACTGGAGGTTTACCTGATAAAATGATGTGTCGTTTAAAGGAGTTCGACTTAATAAATGACATTGAAAATTTTACTGGAATTATTATAGGCAGTAGTGCTGGAGCAATGATTCAAATAGCAGAGTATCATATTACTCCTGATGAAGACTATGATAAATTTTCGTATAATATAGGGTTAAATTTGATTAATGATTTCAGTATTGAAGTTCATTATGAAGAAACAGAAATACAAAAAAATTATATCAATAAAGTATTGAATGAAAAGAAGGATAGGATATATGCAATTAAAAATACTGGTGGAATAATTGTTGATAATAATCAAATTACATTACTGGGAGATATAGAGATATTTAATAGAGAATAGTCAATGTTTTTCTTATGGTTTTTATTAAAATTTAAATAATTGAATATCAAAAACTATGCTAAATTGAAGTTAGCATAGTTTTTGATTTAAAATTTGCTATTAAATTAAGGTTTACACTCTTAAAAATAAGTATTAACAAAATTATTACATCTTTTATAGTTATAGACTTGATAATACTTCTTCAATCATAACTTTTAAATCTTCATCTGAAATATTTTTAAGTTTTTGTTGAATTATATTTAGTTGTTCTTCATCTATGGATTCACCCAATATTATTTTACAATAGTTTTTATAACCATCTGAAGATAAAAAGTCAATATATGGTCTTAATAATTTTACTATATTTTCCGCCGGTACATTTTTTAAAGTTTCTTTAAAAAATTTATTTACTTTTTCGGGTGATAGAGAAGCTAAATAATTTTCAATAAGCTTCAGTTGATCTTCTTTACTCATATTAGCATATTTATCATTTAATTTCTCAAGTTTTTCACCAGCTTCTCTAGCGTTGCCTAAAGATGCCTTAAAAAACTCATCATTAGTAGCTATAGCCCAATGATTTTTAAAGCTTCTTTTCAAATTTATATCAAGAACCAGCATAGCTGTTTCAGCATTTTTATCTTTTATAGAGTCGCATATGTAAGTCATCTCTATGTCTTTACAATCTTCTAAATTCTCAATCTTTCCTTCTAACAAGCCTTTAATAGCTATAGGAATTATGTCATTAGGAAGTCTGTCAATAATAGGTAATAAGTCTATATAATTTATTTTTACCTTTACTCTAGCATTAGTAAAAGAAGTGTGAGACTCTAATATTTTATATTCTATTTTTGAGGATAAAGCTGTTTGAATTTTTTTATCCATTAAAGTATAATTAAAATCTTTAGAATCCTCTTCAGTTAATTTATCATCAGTAAAGTTGCTGGCTTCAATAAATCCTTTTGATTTTAGAGTGTTAAAATAATTTTCTACCACTGTTTCAGGGTTTGTACCACAACCTACTAAAGTTAAAGAAAATATTAAAAAGATACAAATCATCATTAATTTTTTTATTTTATTCATATTTTGCCCTCCATGTAAGTAAATCATCTATATCCGTATTAAACTTACTTTTTAATTTTTTTTAATATGTAGATACTGCTTTTCTGGCAACAAAGTAAGTTTTGAACGGCCTATCATAGCTATAGAAAGAATTAAAGTTGTACAAAGTGTAATTAATTTTTTCAAGTGTAAGTCCTCCTTAAATTTCTAGTATTTTTTTAATTAATTTAAAAATTAGCACTAAACAATTATAAGGGATGTTTCATTATAAAGTAAAGGTTTTCTTTAAGAATAATAAAATAAAGGTACCTCTTAAAAGAAGTACCTTATTATAGATTAAAATATTTAATTGATACTAAAAAATAAAATTTATTAATTGCTTGGAGTTCCCATATCAAGGGATTTGAATTTTTCTCCTATCTTGTTTAGATTTCCAGCTAATATATTTTCAAGCTGAGTATTCTCATTAACAATCCATTCATTATTTTTTTTCTCCAAAGTCATTTCTATATCAGAACTTGATTTCTTTACATTTTCTCCTTTAGATGCATTTACCAACTCATTTATAAGAATTCCAGCTATCTCTTGATCTGTAGGTTCTTTTCCATCAAGAGCTAATTTCATACCTTCGCTTATAAGTCCACCAAATATATCTTGAATTTTTTCACTAATATCTATAGCAGTGATATTTACTTTTGCTGTTGCTTTGTTGTCATTAATATTAGTTTCACCTATTTTATATTCTATGTTATTTGCTATTGGAATCATAAAATCGTTGATAAATTTATCAGTATTTTCTTTTCCCATTTCTTTAACAAAATCTGTATTAGAATCATCATTATTAAAAGCTTTAGCTAAAATTGTATTAACATCCTTAGATGATTTTAAATTTTCAGCTTTTTTTACATCTTTAAAATATTCATCTAAAACTTGTTCTGGTGTCATAGCCTCTTTTTTCTCCACTGTTTCTTTTTTAGATGAATTTCCTTCTTGAGATGGATCTTTTTTAGAGCATCCCACTACAGTTAAAGATAATACCATAACTGTACAAAAAGTAATAATTTTTTTTATTGATTTGTTCATTTACAAATCCCCCTTATAATTTTATATTAGTCGCCTAAAGTCGATTAGTATAGTAACTGATCATTTTCTGAAGACGTCTTAAACAATTTAACCCCATTAAAATATTAAAATAATTAGCTAAATATCATTATATTTAAAGTTAATATAAATATGAAAATATTAACATAAATTCAATATTTAGAACAAAGTTATTATAATATATAATTTCTAATAATGCAAAAATTGTGATGGAAAAAAGAAAATCGTGATAAAATCACGATTTTTAAGTTATATTTAAATTCTCAATTAATCAATCTTTTGCTTTTTTAATTTTAGTAGGTTTTCCTTTAATATTTATTTCATTTTGAGATTTAAGTAAAGTTTTGCCATAACCGTTTAGTATATCTACGTGACTATAGGTATCATAAATGTCTATAATTCCTATGGAATCAGCAGGAATATTTCCACTATTAGTTAGAGCACCTACTATGTCCCCACGCCTTATCTTTTTCTTTTTACCACCGATAATGTGTATTTTAACCACATTATCATTACTAGATGGAGTTTTAATTTTTACTTTAAACTCCTTATTGGGAGAAGATTTAACTTCTTCTTCAGAAGGTGGTGTTTTCACAGGGATTTTCATAGATATATATTCTTCAATAGCTTTTAAGAACTTATCTTCATAAGGTGTTACAAAGGTTAGGGAAGTACCACTTTCACCAGCACGACCAGTTCTTCCTATTCTATGTACATATGCTTCTACCTCTAATGGAAGATCATAATTTATAACATGGCTTACTGTGGAAATATCAATACCTCTTGCAGCAACATCAGTGGCAACCATAAATAAATATTTACCTTCTTTAAAACCTTTTATGGTACTTAACCTATCTTTTTGAAGCATGTTTCCATGAATCTCACAAAGAGGAAGATTGTGCTTACCTAATTTTTGGTATATCTCACTAACTCTATCCTTTGTTCTACAAAAAATAATAGCTTGAGTTATATTTTCTGTTTTGATTAAATCCATAAGTAATTTTAATTTTTTATTATCTTCCACTATATAAAGACCTTGAGATATATTATCTAAGGTTAACTTTTCAGGAGATACTTCAATTGTAGTGTGAGAAGAATTCATATATTTTTTACTTAAAGCTTTAATTTCCTCAGAAAGAGTAGCAGAAAACATCATAGTCTGCCTTTTATGTGGAAGAGATTTTATAATACTTTCAACTTGAGAAATAAAACCCATATTAAGCATTTCGTCCGCTTCATCTATTATAAGATACTTGATATTCTCAACATTAAGAGTTTTTCTAGTAATATGGTCCAAAACTCTTCCAGGAGTACCTACTACTACATGAACTCTTTGAGATAATTCTTTTCTTTGAAGAGAAAAAGGTTCTTTACCATATAGGGCTACTGCCTTAATTTTTTTATAAAGTCCTAATTTAGAAATTTCATTTTTAACTTGTATAGATAATTCCCTAGTGGGAGTCAAAATCAAAGCTTGAACTGCATTTTTCTCTGTCTCTAGTCTCTCACAAAGTGGTATACCAAAAGAAGCAGTTTTACCACTGCCAGTTTGAGACTTTACAATTAAATCTTCTCCTTTAAGTGCTAAAGGAATAACTTTTTCTTGAACTTCAGATGGTGATTCATAACCTACTGAAGTTATAGATTTTATCATATTATGGCTTATATTAAAATTTTTAAAATCATTCATTACCTTACCTCTTATATATAATTCTTAAAGTACTATCATATCATAAATTTTTCATTGTAAATTGTCAATTCAATAGTTTTAATTAGAACATTAAAGTACCCCTTGGGAATAATGTAGATTCTTTAGTATTCCCAAGGGGTAGAGTTAAAATTCATAATAATAATTGTAATATCATACTAGTGTTAATTTCTTATATAACATACTCTATTAGCCTTAAATGTTCTATCTTTGGTTTTACTACTTTTGCTGGGATTCCAGTAGCAGTACAGTTTTCAGGAATGGACTTTAAGACTACTGCATTAGCACCAATTTTTGAGTTTTTCCCTAAAGTTATAGGACCAAGAATTTTTGCCCCAGCACCAACTAATACATTGTCCTCTAAAGTAGGATGCCTTTTACCTTGGTCATGTCCTGTACCACCTAAAGTAACACCATGATAAATAGTTACATCATTGCCGATTTCAGCGGTTTCTCCAATTACAATACCCATACCATGGTCTATAAAAAGTCTTCTTCCTATAGTAGCTCCGGGATGAATTTCAATACCTGTTAAAAATCTTCCAAGCTGAGAAATAAATCTAGCTAAGAAATAAAAACGTATTTTATATAATCTATTAGCCCATCTATAAAGCAATAGTGCATAAAAAGATGGATATAAAAAACCTTCCAATAAACTTTTAGATGCGGGGTCTTTACTTTTAATTGTCTTTAAATCTTCTACTATATATCTAAACATAAAATCACACCCAAATTATAAAAAGTAGAATTAATCATACAGCCCCATTGAGAAATATTTTTCTCCACCATCTGGGGCAATAGTTAAAACTTTGTAATTTGGTCCTAACTTTTTAGCTACTTCTAAAGCAGCATATATATTAGCACCAGAAGATATACCAACTAAGAAGCCTTCTTCACTAGCCATAAGCTTTGCAGTATTAAAAGCATTCTCATCTTTGACAGTCATTATTGAATCAATTATTTCACCATCATATATTTTAGGAATAAAGCCCGCACCTATTCCTTGAATTTTATGAGGAGAAGGTGAACCACCTGATAAAACAGGGGAGTTAAAAGGTTCCACGGCTATTATTTCTATATTAGAAATTTTTTCTTTAAGTTTTTTACCTACACCAGAAATAGTTCCTCCAGTACCTACACCTGCCACGAAAGTGTTTAAATCAGGTATGTCATTTAATATTTCCTCTGCAGTACTTTCATAATGTTTTTCTGAGTTAGCAATATTTTCAAATTGCTGAGGTACAAAGTAGTTATCATTATTTTTTGCAAGGTCTAAGGCCATTTCTATTGCACCTTTCATACCTTTAGTACCCTCAGTTAATACCAATTCAGCGCCATAAGCTTTTATAATATTTCTTCTTTCTACACTCATAGTATCAGGCATAACTATTATAACTTTATACCCTTTGGATCTTCCAATCATAGCCAATGCTATTCCTGTATTACCACTAGTAGGTTCTACAATAACATCACCACTTTTTAAAAGTCCCATTTTTTCAGCTTTTTCTATCATTCCGAGTGCTGCTCTATCCTTAACGCTTCCACCAGGATTATATCTCTCAAGTTTTACATATACCTCTGCCATATCGTTATTTACTAGTTTATTAAGTTTTATTATTGGTGTTTGTCCTATCATATCTATTAAATTATTAAATATCATAATAAATCCTCCTTAATATATTTTAATTTTTATATAAAATACTTATAGATGTACTACTTCTACATTCAACCTTATGCATTCATATAATTATGCTATTGAATTATTTGAACTAGCATTAGTATAAAATTGAGAATTGACGATTGACAATGTACAATTATGGATGCTTCTCTCAAGAGAAGTTTTCAACTTATTCCTTTTAAAAGTGATGAAGTCACTTTTATTAAAAATCTATTGTTGAAATTAGTTTGATTAAAACTAATTTCAACAATAATTGTCAATTCTCCATTGTCAATTTTAAAAGGGCATGAACTGACATATTAAAGTGCTAAGCTATATTCATATATACATTAGATTTTAGAGTAGTTTATCTATATAATATAGTCTTCCAAACTTAAGCTATAATTTATTCAAGTTGGAAATCCTACTAAATGTAGAAATTCTGAAACTTAAGAGTATATATTACTTCCATAAAATTGAAAATGTATCTTAAAAACAAAAAGAGCTTCGTCTCTAAATCTAGAGACGAAGCATGCGCTCCGTGGTTCCACCCTAATTGGATATAATTATCCCACTCATTCAGGTACAAATAATACCCTATCGCTATAACAGGCGAACCTGGAGAATCATACTAAAATTTCAGATTTCTGCTCCAAAGGGCACTTCAAATAAATTATCAGTAAAAGCTTTCCACCACCGCTTTCTCTCTGTAACCTAAATTTATACTACTTTCCTTCTTCAACGCATTCTACTAGATTATTCACGTTTGATATAAACTGGCTAATGATTAAACTTGAGTGTTTTACTAGGAATTATAAATATAATTATACTCTTAGAAATGTATTTGTCAACTAGATTAATAAAAAAATTAGTTTAATTATTATCACAATCTTAACCTGTGATTACATAATATAATTATATATGTAATTGATAAAATATATAATAAAATTTAATATAGATAAATATATAGATTCTATATTAAATATGTATATGCAGTAGAGAGATAAATGTGAGTATTAAAAAGCATAAATAATTATTATTTGAAAATTAGCTAATAATATAGTTAAAATAAAATTATAAGTTAGATTTAAGTATTTTAAAAACTATTCAATAGCAGCATTTTACTTGCTTTATAGGAATATTTGATTATGTCTATAAATATAATTAATTGAACATACATATGTTTTTAGATGTTTTAAGCAATTAAGGAATAAAGAAATTTATAACTATATATCAATTCATTATGCAATATTTTAGTGAATTGAATTTTA
Source organism: Clostridium argentinense CDC 2741 (assembly GCF_000816675.1). Taxonomy (GTDB): domain Bacteria; phylum Bacillota; class Clostridia; order Clostridiales; family Clostridiaceae; genus Clostridium_J; species Clostridium_J argentinense. The sequence goes on from NZ_AYSO01000020.1 coordinate 1,044,000, forward strand.
TAGTAATGCTAGAAGCTAAAAAAGCTTCCTAAGCTCCCTGATCATTTTTAGTGGTCAGGTTAATATATTGGCCTATGGATTTCCATAGGTCTTTTAATAATGAAAATAAAGTCAACAAATACATTAAATGTGCATATAGTATAATATATCTAATATATAAATTAAAAGCCCAAAAGAAGGAGTTATAAAATTACTATGCTTTAATAACAATATTAAAAACTATATTGTTAAAAAGATATAAGAACATTAACTTTAAATATAATTAATATACTATGGCATTGGATAGAATATTTAAGAGCTGATTTGAAATATATTAAAATAATAGAAAGATTTTATATAAGAAATAAGGAACAAATAGCACTATAGTTAAACAATATTATAAGAAAAAAGGATACAAAAACTTAAAATTTAATTATTATATAGAAATAAGCTTAAGCATAGAGAGAATCAAGTTAAATATTTCTTGATTCTCTTATATACATTTAAAAATTTAATATTATGGATTTTTAGATCTGTGTAAAAATAAACTAATTATATAATAAAATTATAATAATTTAATTACTAAAAAACAAAAAATCTGCTTAAAGATAGCTTTATTATAATTGATATATACTACTAGATTAACTAAGTTATCTTTAAAAAGATAACTTATCAATATGCAATATATTATATGCTAGCTTTCACTAGTTAATTTACAAATATAATATAAAATAATGCACATTTTTTAAAGATAATTTGTATCTTTAAAGAATGTGCAATTTTATTTGTTTTTATGGATACAAAGCTGTGGTAAAATATTCTATAAGAGTTATTGCTAATATGTTAGGAGGAATGAATTTGTTATTAAAAAAGCAGTTTGATTTTTTAAATAAGTGTTATGAATCTATGGATAAATTCACTTTATACTTAAGTATTGCAGAAAGTAATATAAGTTGTGAAGTTTGTTTAGCACTTAAAAAATATTATCTTTGGAGTTTGAAAAATACTTATAAAGTAAGCATAGATGAAAAATTAAATATAAAATTTTTAAATGAGGTAGTAAAAAATACAGATTATAAAACCATATCCAAATTAGAGTATAAGGAACTTAAACATTTAGTTGTTGCTTACTATTCTTTGGGGGAAATTTACATAGAGAAAAATAATAGAGAGTTTGCATTAATTAATTTTAATAAAGTTATTGAAATTCTAGAGGAAAGTACAAAACTTAACTTGAAGTTTTTTAATATGCTAGAGGATAGAGATGATATAACGTTATTTGAACTTATGATGTGGTCTAGAAAGAATTTAGCAGATATAAATAAAAATGTAGAAGAAGCTTTAGAAATTTATGAAAGTATAGCTAGTGATAGAGAACTTTTATTTTTAGAAAAAAATAGAGCAATTTATAACAGTTCAAAACAACTTAAGAATATTGATAAAGCTTATGAAGCGGCTAGAAATATAATAAAGGTTATACCTGAATACAGTAATATAAATAAAGATGTAGTATTATTTCTAAAAGATAATAATGCTTTTTTAAAAGCTTTAGAAATTTGCTATGATGAATATAGTAGAAGCGAAGAAGAATTTTTTATAGATATTGCTTGTGGATGCTGCCAAAATAGCAAGGCTTTTAATATTCAATCCGTGGAAAAAATTATAAAATTTTGTAATTTGCTTTTAACTACATTTAAGTTTGAGCATTGGAATTTATTAATTACATCCTTGTATACAGCTATTAAGGATTGGGATATAGCTTTAAATAAACTTTTGCTTTATCTTAGAGAAAGTTTTGATAAGATTAATTATGAGAACAATGATTATTCTTATTTTCCAGAATGTATTGAAGTGTTAAGAGAGATTTATATGGATTTAAATGATAAAAAGTATATAAACTCTCAAATAAGAAATTTTGAACAAGATTTTATATTTTATCTTATAAATGCTTCATTTAAAAACAATGATTTTTATAACAGTTTTGAAGGGGCAACTAAGTTATTATCTATATTAGAATTAAATAATGTAAATGATAAAAAAGATATAGTTGATAGTTTGTTGAATGAAATTTTAAAAGAAATAAAACCTATTAAGAAGTCTTTAGAAAAATATCCATGGATTGGCTTAGTAGATAAAGTAAATTTAGCAGGGGATAAATGTAAATTTAATCCAAATATAAGCTATGAAAACCAATATAAGAGTAGTGATAATACAGTAAAACTAGTGTTTTTAGGTAGTGAAGAAAATAGTAGAGAAAGATTGTTAGAGCTTTTACTTGAAAATAAGAGTTTCAAAGAAAAGTTTGAAAGGGGTATTTTTACTATAATTGATGTAACTACTAAAGATGAAATGCTAGTAGCAGACTTAATAATAATAGCTATAGATTGTATGGAGAATTTAGATGAGGAAAAAATAGAAGATTTAAAGAAATTAAGTGCAGATATTAGTGTAGATAGACTTTTATTTGTAATAACAAATAATGAGAATCTAGCTTATGATGATTTTAAAGATAGAAAAAATGTTCTAAAAGATATTTTAGAAGAAATAGATAAAAATATAAGAATAGCAGTTAGTGGAGAAGAGCATAAAGAGCTGCTAGAGGAAATAGAAAAAACAACGCCTAGCAATATGACTTTATATAGATTTAATGATTTTGCTAATTTATTGAAAAGTGAAATAGATAAAATTAATGAAAAAATAGATAGCGAACTTAACCATAAAAAAATAGAAGTTAGTAAGATGGAAGAGACTAGCTTTAAAACAAAAGAATTTGAAGATGAGCTTAAATTAAACATTAAAGAATTTAAAGGAAAGGTAGAAAGTGATCTTATATTTTTAAGAGAGTATTTAGAAACAAAGTTAAATATGTATATGCCATCTATAATTGAAGAAAATGTGAAATTAATAGATGATATAGAAGATATAAAAAATATTAAAGAAGAAGCTGAATATAGAATGCTAGAAATCATCAATAATTGGTGCAGTGAAAATATATATAAGCTATTAAATGAGCAGTTTGAAGTATATCTAGCTAAATATGAAAAAGTTCATGAAGAACAGATAGAGCTTACAAGCAATATTGAAGAAAATAGGAAAATAATATTAAGTGTTAGTGATGAGTTCTCTAAGGATTCTACTAAAATATCTTTCATAGCCCTAGAAGAGCTAACAAATAATTTTAAAGTTCATTATGAAGACTTTATAAATAACTTACAATTTGATGTAAAAATACTTCCAAAAGAGGGGATTATAAAGAGTCTAAAGGAAGGGGTAAGAACTGTTTTTGTAAAATCAGAGGAAAAGACTAGCAATAAAAAGAATTATATTAAGGAACTTTTACTGAAACAAAAACCTATTGTAGCATCTTTGATTTGTGATAAGATTTTTGAAAACATAGAGGAATTAAATTTAAAGCTTAATATAGAAATTGAAAAAGCTTTTGATAATTTAATATTATCTGTTGAAAATGACAATATCATATCTAATAAAATATGGGAATTTAAAAAACTAGAGCATTCAGAATTATATGCTAGAAATGAAGAAATAAAGTCTAATATATTATTTATAAATATAGAGGTAGAAAAGTATAAACGTCAATTATTTAATAATATGATTTATAGTGAAGGAGCGGTTTATTTAATTAATAATTAACCCTAGAAATATTAGAGAAATTTACAGGGTTCCTTAATGAAAATTTAATTTATGTATAATTTTAATTTTCATAACAAAAATTATTTTTTATGAATGAAAAATTAAGAATTAAAGATGAAGAATTATGGTTGAAACTCCATCGTCAAAGCCTTTGGAGTTTTTTAAAATAAACTTGATTTTAGAAATTCACTAATAGTGAATTTCATCCTAAATTTTTCATTCTTCATTATTAATCCTTAATTTCTAAGGATTTAAGCTATTTTTATAGAAAATTTATTTCCCAGAGTATATATTAAATTTTCGCATTGTATCCCTATAAATATTCCATATAATTAATAACAAAAAGTCGTGAATTATCACGACTTTTTTAATATCTTAACTAACTTCTTTTTTATAGCCTAAATTTAAAATCAACTGATTTAAAAATTCTATATTTTTTTCTTTTTCCTCAGGATGAGCTTCAATCATAGTGTAAATCGTAGCTAATAAGGTTTCAACTAATCTAATATTACAATTACATTCTATGGAAGAAGTATAATCCTTAGAAAAATCATTAAAAATTCTATCTATTAGATTTATAATATTCTTCTCTATTTCAACATTTGATTCACTTTGACTTTTATTAGTAAGATCAGCTTTAATAAGCTCTTTGTTTAATACATATTTTTCCTCTATGCCTTCATAAAGTATTTTAATACAAGAGTCTACTTTATAGTTATCCTCTGATTCTATTAAAGTTTGAAGCTTAAGGAAAGTTTTCTCTAAACTATCTTCTAATATTCTTATAAAAAGCTTACTTTTGTTTGGATAATAATTATAAATTGTTCCTGTAGATATATTGCACTTTTTAGAAATAAGTTTCATATCTACCTTTTCATATCCTCTTTGAATAAATAATTCTTTTGCACAATTAATTATCGAATCCTCAATATCACTAACAGCGTTAGTCACTTTACCACCTCGTAATAATATAATCCTTTTTTATATATAATAATGATTATAATGTCGGTAATCATGTTTTGTCAATAATATAAGCCAAGCCCATTTAAATAGAATAATTTTTAGCTATATAAATCATAATATTCATAAGGAGTGATAAATATGAAGAGATTTTTTCCAGAAGATAATATGCCACAAAGCATCAGTAATATGAGTAATATGATGAAAGTTTCAGATATACCTCAAGAAAATAATATAACAATATCTAAAGTTAGAAAAAATTCTGAAGGAGATATTACTGACGTAATGCTTTCTAATGGAGAAGCCTATCCTATAGAAAAGGCTGTTGAGATGACAAAAGAGGGATTAATAAATGGAGTAAATGTAAGTAAAGCTAAAAATGGAAGAGAATATTTAAAAAGTAATCCTAATGGAACAGAAGAGGATAATTTAAGCAATAAACCTACATTTTAAAAACCTATATTTATTATTAAACTATAGAAATGAAATAATTAAGGAGGGAATTAATTGATTTTAAATTAATTTCCTCCTTAAATTTCCATTATTTCAATTCACAACTTTAATCAATGGACAACTTATGAAAATTAAGGATTAAGTATGAAGAATGAAGAATTATGGTGAAAATTAATTTTTATCAAATTAATTTCTTTAACTGATTTTTTACTAGCAGTAAAATTGTTAGTTTTTAATAAGAAGTTACTTCGTAACTTCAAAAATAAATCAATTCACAGCTTCTCCTATAAAGGAGAAGTATCCGCAATTCTTCATTCTTCATTATTAATTCTTAATTAATAAGAATGTCTATTGTCCATAGTCAATTCTCAATTGTATAAAGGTTCCCCTGAGGTGCAATATGATTCGGAGCGATGCTTAAAATTTTTAACTAATATTAATAGAGATAAACAATATGTAATTGAAATATTAAAAATAGTAGTTATTTTAATATATACATTAATTTTAGAAATAAACTATTCTACTAGCTTATAATTGTCGTTAGTTAGTTTAAAATTATTTTTTAATCCATTAGTTAAATATACTTCATTATCTTTTGTGATAAATATAGCTTCAATATTTTCTAGGGAGTTTATAAATTCTAATCCTTTTTCTCTTCCTAAAGCAAAGGTAGATGTAGATAATCCATCTCCAGCTAGAGAAGTATCACTTATGATAGTTGCACTTAAAAGATCACTTTCATAAGGGTATCCAGTTTTAGGATCTAATATATGATGATAAACCTTTCCGTCTACTTCTAAAAATCTTTCATATGTACCAGAGGTTACTATAGATTTATCATTAACTAATATATTACCAACGGTATCATTAGCATTTCCATTAGGGTTCTGAATACCTATTTTCCATTGATTACCGTTAGGCTTATTTCCTAAAATATATAGATTTCCTCCTAAATTAATCATTGCACTTTTAACACCATTATCCACTAAAAGATTTTTCATTTCGTCAGCAGCATATCCTTTAGCAATTCCACCTAGGTCAATAATCATATTTGGCTTCTTTAAGAAAATGCTATTTTTTTCATTGTTTAAAACAATATCATTATAATTGATAAGAGACTTTTTTTCTGTAATTTCTTTTTCACTAGGGACTCTAGCACTTTCACTGCCAATTCCCCAAAGTTTAACTATAGGGCCTATTGTTATGTCAAAGTTACCATTAGAAATCTTACTGTAATAAAGACCACTTTCTACTATGCTGAAGGTATCTTTTTCTACAACTACAGCTTCTTTACCGGACATTTCATTAACCTTATCAAGTTCTGTGCCCTCTTTATTTATACTTACTTTATTCTCCAAATCTTTTAATCTATCAAAGGCTTTATCAAGTATGGAAGTATCCTTTGAGTCAAAAATCTGAATAGTACATACTGTTCCCATAACTACTTCAGTATGACTTATAGGTTCCTTAATGGTAGAATTAGAGGTTGAACATCCAGATAGGATAGTAATAGATAAGATTAGTAATGATAAGACATATAATTTAAATTTTTTCATATATATCCTCCAAAGTTTAATTTTTACTGTTTATTTTCTAAAATCAAAGACTTTAGGAATTATTCCTAAAGTCTCTTAGTTGCATTTTATAACTTATTTTTTAGCAGCTTTAACTACAACTGTGTCAGTTTTACCTTTTTCAGCAGCTTTTAAAGCTTCTTTTGATAAATTCTTGAAATCTTCAGTTGAGTGAGTTGCTCCAGTTATGTTATCAACATCAGCTGGGTTTCCTTTTTCAACTAAAGCTTTGTTAAAGTCAGCAGAGAATTTTGATGGCCAAGTCTCGCTACTACCTTTCATAGATTCTTCATACTTAGCATCTTGAGATTTAAGTTTTCCTTCTTCATTTACATAGTCTGCATTACACTCAGAGATCTTTCCGTCAGCCACTTTTAATTCAACAAAAGCTTTCCAGCCATGTTCGTCCATTTCGGAATATTCAGCTTTGTATTGTCCATCTTTTAATTCTTTTGATGCTGAAGAAGATCCACATCCTACTAATACTGTTGCAGCTAATAATGTTGCAGAAACAACACTTACTAATTTTTTATTCATTTCAAAATCCCTCCTGTGAAATTCACATTCATTTTAGAAATATTATATTAATTACTATGTGGACATATGTAATTTCACATAGTAAGTATGGAAACTAAGTTAATAATTAGAAAAATACCCTACATGAGGTAATTTTATTAAAACATTTACAAAAAGTAAAGCAAATTATGATTTTTTCTAATAATTTTATAGAATTATTAGAAATTCTTCACTAAAATGTATATTAAAGTTAAGCATCTATTTATATTACAACAGATTTTACGGAAAATTTCAATAATTTTATGATTATTTTTACAATTAATTTATGACAATATTTTATTTTTTATATTTTTAATATAATTTAAGCTATTGATAAAATTTAATCAAGTTAAATTTTATCAATAATTACATTAAAAAATTTAGAGAAGATATCAGTTTTATGCTATGATATTATTATACTTATCGTAGTATGAATCTTAATAATATTTATAAATATTATTAAGATGTTAAAATTATAACATAATATGAATTATTATAGAATAGAAATATTCAAAAAATTAATAGAAATATGTCTAAATTATTATAAATTACAATAAATAAAACTAGAAAGAGATGGATGAGAAGCATATGAAAATAATTAAGAAATTAGATATAATAGTTATTTCTCTATTATTTATAGCATCCTTTATCCCACATGGCATCTTTTGGATGACATCAGGAGACAGCAATTATGTATATGCGAAAGTTACTGTAGAAGGAAAAGAATATAAGAATATTAGATTGGATAATCACAAAGGGGAAGAAGTCTTTAATATTAAAACTAGTAAAGGATATAATATGATAAAAGTTGTGGATAATAAGATAGCTATAGTTGAGGCGGATTGCCCAGATAAGATTTGTTTAAAGCCTGGATATATTAGTAAGGTAGGAGAAACAGCAGTTTGTTTACCCCATAAAATTGTAGTAGAAATTAAAGGAAGGGCAAATATTGATGATGAAGAAACAGACTTTATATCTGGTTAGAGGTGAATAAAATGAAGAAAACTACTAAATTAGTATATATATCTTTGCTTATTGCTCAGGCTTTAGCATTGCATATTATTGAAGGAATGTTACCGATACCTTTTATTACTCCAGGTGCAAGATTAGGACTTTCAAACATTATTACTGTAATAGCACTATATACCTTAAGTTATAAAGAAGCTTTTACGGTTTTAGTAGTTAGAATTCTGCTTTCAGTAATGTTTGGAGGAAGCATATCAAGATTGTTATATAGTTTAGGTGGTGCATTTTTTAGTTTTGCATCAATGGTAATTGCAATTAAAATATTTAAAAATAAACTTAGTATTATTGGAGTTAGCGCTACTGGAGCAATTTTTCATAATGTAGGACAGCTACTTGTAGCATCATATATAGTAGAAACCTTAGGAGTTATGTTGTATTTGCCTATAATGACAATTGCAGGTATAGGTACAGGAATTTTTGTAGGACTAACCTGTAACTTCGCATTAAATCATCTATATAAGGTTAATAATAAAAATAATTTAGGATTTATAACAAAAGATAGATTACAATAAAACTTAGAATAATGGAGAATTGACAGTGGACAATTGACGATTATGGATGAAATTAGTTTTAGCCAAACTAATCTCTTTAATTGTTTTTTATTAGAAATTGCATTGCTAATTTTTCACCCAGGGGAACAGCAGTGAAGCCCTTTAGGGTTCCCCTGAGGTGCAGTATAATTTAGAGAAAGACTTATTTATTTAAAATAAAATAATGGAGATAAATAATTTATTTGGATATCGCAGAGGGATTAAATAGTTTAATATGTTACTGAACCTTAGAAGTGTATTTTAGAGTATATATAACTAGGGAATGGAAAATCAGACGAAAACTTCTCCTATAAAGGAGAAGTATCTACAATTGTCAATTGTCCATTGTCAATTTTCAATTGCATAAGGGGTGATAGCATGAAAATAGATGAAAAAATACTTAATAGTATATTTAATAGCTTAGAAGAATGTATTGTTGTTGTAGATTTAAATGGCAAAATTATAATGATGAGCAATGTATATAAAAAATTTTTAGAATGTGATGACCCTGAAGGAAAACATGTTACAGATGTAATACCTAATACTAAACTACATATAGTAGTTGAAACAGGTGAAAAAGAAGTTGGAGAAATTCAAGAAGTTAATGGACATAAAATGATTTCCATGAGAGCCCCACTTATTAATGAAGGAAAAGTTATTGGAGCTGTAGGAAAGGTTATGTTCAAAGACTTAAGTAATTTTAAGATATTAAGCAGTAAAATTTCTAATTTAGAAAAAGAATTAGAATACTATAAAAATGAATTTAATGAAGAAAAAAAAGCTAAACATACCTTTAATAACTTAATAGGAAAAAGTGTTAAGTTTACTAATTCTATTAATTTAGCTAAAAAAGTAGCTAAGGGAGATTCTAGTGTACTTATTACAGGAGAAAGTGGTACAGGAAAAGAGTTGGTGGCTCAAGCCATACATAATGGAAGTAAGAGATGTTTTAAACCCTTTATAAAAATTAATTGTGCAGCAATTCCTTCAGAGCTTTTTGAATCTGAAATGTTTGGATATGAAGAAGGGGCTTTTACTGGGGCAAGAAAAAGTGGGAAAAAAGGTTTATTTGAATATGCAAATGGAGGTACTATTTTACTTGATGAAATAGGGGATATGCCTTTGAATATGCAAGTAAAGCTTTTAAGAGTACTTCAAGAGAGAGAGTTAGTTAGAGTAGGTGGAAACGAAGTAAAAAAAATAGATGTTAGAGTTATAGCTTCAACTAATAAGTCTCTTTTAGAATTAATAGAACAGGGTAAATTTAGAGAAGACTTATACTATAGATTAAACGTTATGCATATAGATCTTCCACCACTAAGAGAGAGACCTGAGGATATTGAACCATTATGTGAAAAATTAAGTACGGATCTTTGTAATAGATATGGAATTTATTCAGAGGGAGTGTCAAAGGAAGCATTAGAGTATTTAAAAGCCTACAATTGGCCTGGTAATGTAAGACAACTTGAAAATGTTTTAGAAAGAGCTATAAATTTATTAGATACAGAACTTTTTATACTTCCTAAACATCTTCCAGAAAAAATACTAAAATGTAAAAATAAAAATTATGTATTGAATCAAGGAGGTACATTAAAAGATATAGTAGAAGAAGTCGAAAAGGATATTATTATAGAAACTTTAGATAAAACTGACGGAAATAAAAATAAAGCTGCTGAAATGTTAGGGTTAAGTAGAACAGGATTATATAAAAAATTAAAAAGATATAATTTAGAAAGTTTATAAGTGTTAACAAAAGTGTACATGTAAACTAAGTTTGCATATATACTTTTGTTTTTACAAATTTCCTTTAATTTTAATATTTAAACTTTAAAAGGAAAAACAATGGATAAAATATGAAATAAAGAATCGTTGAACCCTTGAAAATACTTATAGTGATAATGTTAACAAAGATGTCAGTAAATTAACAAAATTGTTAATTTGCTGACGGGTCGTTTAGGTGTAAACTTAGTTTACATTTGATTTTTTTCAAGATTTGGAGCAATATAGGTATTGTGCCTGTTTAAAGAGAATATAAAAGTTGGCACGATTTTTGCTTGTATATATTTATGCGAAAATGATTAATTAATTGAAATTTATCATAAATATGTGAAGTTTATTGGAGGATGAAAAGTATGAGAGAAGTAGTAATAGTAAGTGCTGTAAGAACACCAGTAGGAGCATTTGGAGGAAGTTTATCTAAATTTTCAGCAGTAGAATTAGGAACAATTGCTGCAAAAGAAGCTATTAAAAGAGCAGGTATAAAGCCAGAAATAATAGAAGAAGCTATTATAGGTAATGTTTTAACTGCGGGACTTGGACAAAACCCAGCTCGTCAAGTAGCATTAAAAGCAGGATTATGTGAAGAGTCAAGTGCAATAACTATTAATAAAGTTTGTGGTTCAGGTCTTAGAGCAGTAAGCATGGCAGCTCAAATGATAAAAGCTGGAGATGCAGATGTAATTCTTGCTGGAGGAACAGAAAGTATGAGTAATGCACCATATGTTCTTCCAAACAATAGATGGGGCCAAAGAATGGGAAATGGAAACGTTGTAGATACTATGATAAATGATGGTTTATGGGATGCTTTCAATGATTACCATATGGGAATTACAGCAGAAAATATAGCAGAGAGATGGAACTTAACAAGAGAAATGCAAGATGAGTTTGCATTAAACAGTCAATTAAAAGCAGAAGAAGCAATAAAAATGGGAAAATTTAAAGATGAAATAGTTTCAATAGAGATTCCTCAAAGAAAAGGAGACCCTATTATATTTGACACAGATGAATTCCCAAAAGCTAATATGACAATAGAAAAATTAGCTAAATTAAAACCTGCTTTCAAAAAAGATGGAACAGTAACAGCAGGAAATGCTTCAGGAATAAATGATGGTGCAGCTATGCTTATAGTTATGTCTAAAGAAAAAGCTGATGAATTAGGAGTAAAACCATTAGCTACAATAAAATCATATGCTTCTTCAGGATTAGATCCGCAAATAATGGGATATGGACCAGTTCCAGCTACAAGAAAAGCATTATCAAAAGCTAATTTATCAGTAGAAGACATAGATTTAGTAGAAGCAAATGAAGCTTTCGCAGCTCAATCTTTAGCAGTAGTTAAAGACTTAAACTTAGATACAAGTAAAGTAAACGTAAATGGTGGAGCGATAGCAATTGGACATCCAGTAGGAGCTTCAGGAGCTAGAATACTAACAACATTAATACATGAAATGATAAAAAGAGATGCAAAAACTGGTTTAGCTACATTATGTATAGGTGGCGGACAAGGTACTGCATTAGTAATTGAAAGACAATAAAAAATTAAACTTTATTAAAAAATCTAGATAACCCTATCACACTATAAATTATGAAAATGTTACGATTGAATGAAAGAGTCAGTGCATAACTGGCTCTTTTTTCTATACATATATTTAATATTAATAAATGACTTAAATTTATAATTTTAAGGAATACTTATAGATGTAGCACTTTTAAGTTCAATCTATGCATTTATATAATTTTGTTATTAAATTATTTGAACTAACATTAGTATAAGATTGATAATTGACGATGAAAAATGGGCAATTATAGTGAATTCTCAGCAGAACATGAGAATTTTTCAATTAATTTATTTCTTATAAGTTACTGTTTTGTTTTCATATAATAATAAAAATAAAAGATTTTCATTATAAAATAGTTAATTGAGTAGAGTGCCTTACGTTTTCATATAGAAGATATAATTAAGATAAGTTTAAGTTTCATTGTATATATATCTATGCTGTATAGTTATAATAATATTGATTTTTAAATAATATATGTAGATATTTTATAAAATTTAATCGGATGAGGTGACATTATGTGTGGTAGATTTTTTTTAGATGTTAATAATAGAGAGATTTTAAATTATTACAACATAAAAGATGAAAAAGAAGGGGGAGAAGAAAAATTTCCTTCTCATAAAGCTATAGTGGTTAAAGAAGATGAAACCACCTATATGAAATGGGGATTTCCTCTAAACAATAAATTAGTTATAAATGCTAGAGGAGAAACAGTATTTGAAAAAAGGTTATTTAAAAAGGCAATAAAGTCTCAGCGATGTTTAATACCAGCTTGTCATTTCTATGAGTGGAAAGATAAGATGAAATATAAGATAAAGGTAGGTAATGAAGAGTTTTTTTCAATGGCTGGTATTTATAATAAAGTTATAGATAAGAATGGGGAGGAACATTATGCTTTTGTAATTTTAACAGCAGGGGCTAATAGAGAGATGAGTGAAATACATCATAGAATGCCTGTTATTTTGGATAAAAAGGAAGAAAAGATATATTTAGATAGCCATACACCTGAGGAGATAATAGAAAGTATGCTAAATCCATTAGAAGACGATAAATTATTAATAATAGAAGATAAAGGAATAGAACAGCTGAGTTTGTTTTAATAAAAAAATAAAATGTCACATTATATAATTTTGATTATAGCTTAAATAACTATAGTCTTAAGATTACAAAAATGTAAGATGTAAATATGGGTTTGTAAGGTAAATAAATTTTTAAAATTCTTAGATACTATTATAATTAATACTGTAATATGAAAACATCAAGTGCCTTTAAGATGTTGGATTTATAGTAAAAGCTTTGAAAGTTAGGAGGATAATGAGATGGAAAAGATTAGTTTGATATTAAATAGAATATCTGCTGGAACTACAGTTGTTTTTGGAGGACTTTACATCATAGAAAGTTTAAGTCGTAGCACTTCTGGTATGGTGTCCCCAGCGGTTTTTCCATTAGCTATGGGTTCTATTATTCTTTTTACATCGACTTTATTATTTAACATTGATCAATTTAAAAAACAAAATTGAATAGTGTTATTTCAAAGCTAATAAATCATATTAACCTCTTAAATAAATTCATAATAAAGTTATCTATGAAAAACCACGGCGCCCCCTTGCTGTGGTTTTTTATTTTTGTAATTAAAGTTAAGTTCTTATATTTACTCCTTTATTTTAAATAATTTTAATATAAAAATAATGATTTTATTATTGTTTTAAAAGCCATTATTTATATGGTAATATTAAATGCATAAGATTATTATAATTTTATAAATATTTATATTTAGGAGGAGTAAATGGAAAATAAATTTTTAAAATGGCTTTTATGCGCAGCAATTGTAGTAGGAATTTTAATAATAGGATATTTTGTTTTTATGACAATTACAGATTATAAGCCAGAGAAAATTTTAGAAATTAAAATAGAAAACAATAAAGAAGAACAAGCTAAATTAAATTCTCCAATGACTGTTATGACTTATAATATAGGATATTGTGGAATGGATAAAGATGTAGACTTTTTTATGGATGGAGGAAAGGAGTCCCGTTCACTTAATAAGGAAAAGACTATAGAAAATTTGGAAGAAAGTTTTAAAATAATAGAAAAAGAAGATCCAACTTTTATTTTTTTACAAGAAGTGGACAAGAAAGCTACAAGAAGTTATAAGATAGACCAATATGATTATTTCACAAATAATTTAAACGGATATTCATCTAGTTTTGCAATTAATTATAAAGTGCCATGGGTGCCAGTGCCTATTAAAAAGCCTCATGGAAACGTATTAGCAGGATTGGCGAATTTTTCAAAACTAGCTGTGGATAAAAGTGTAAGGTATGATCTGCCAGGAAAAGAGTCATGGCCGAGACAGTTAGCAGATCTTGATCGCTGTATTTTAATTAATAGAATACCGGTGGAGAATGGAAAAGAATTAATTTTAATAAATCTTCATTTATCAGCCTATGATAAGGGTGGTAAAATAAGAAAACAACAACTTGATTTTTTATCCTCATTTTTACAAGAGGAATATAAAAAAGGTAACTATATAATTGCAGGTGGGGATTTTAATCATCAAATTCCAGGGAGCGAAGTTTCTATTTTTAAGACTACAGAAGAATGGCCGGAATGGCTTCAATCTATCCCAAAGGATTTTCAACCAGAAGGATTTAGATGGAGTTTTGATGAAGAAAATCCAACAGCTAGAGCGGTGGCAAAGCCTTATAAAAAAGGAGAAACTTTTACAACTATAATAGATGGATTTTTGATTTCTGATAATGTTGAAGATATATCCACTAAAGCAAAAAACTTAGATTTTACTTATTCCGATCATAATCCAGTAATATTAAACTTTAAATTAAAATAAATTAATATTTTTAAGGACTACTATTAAATTAAATATTTTTAGTAGTCTTGTTAATTATTTTTTTAGGTTAAAAAATAAAAGCTTATTTTAAATTATACTATGTATAACTTTAAAAGTTTAGATGATTGCTATTATTTAATATAGACTAAAATTAAGTACAAAATAGATAGATTATTATGAGTTAAAATTTATTGGTGTTTCTATGGAATAATATTTACAAACTAGCAAAAACTAAATTATATTTGTTTTGAGAAAGGGGATATACATATGAAACATTTAATAATTTATGCTCATCCTAATCCTAATAGCTTTTGTCATGCTATATTACAAAGTGTAGAAAATGTTAGTAAAAATAAGGGACATGAAGTGAAGATTAAAGATTTATATGCTATTAACTTTAATCCAACGCTACAACCATCAGATTTTGAAGCTTTTGGAAGAGGAGAAATTCCAAGTGACATTAAATGTGAACAGGAAGAAGTAAAATGGGCAGATCTTATTACCTTTATTTATCCTATATGGTGGGCATCAATGCCGGCTATACTTAAAGGATATATAGATAGAGTATTTGCTAATGGATTTGCATATAAATATGAAAATAATGCACCAGTAGGGTTGCTAGAAGGAAAAAAAGCACTAGTATTTAATACTACTGGATCTCCTAGTGATGCTTATGCAGAAGATGGTATGCATGATGCTATGAAGCAGATGGTAAACGATGGTATATTTAAATTTTGTGGAATTGAACCACTTCATCATACTTTCTTTGGTGCGGTTCCTTTTGTAGATGATGAATCACGTAAAGAGTATTTAACAAAAACTGAAACTTTAATACAAAATTTATAATAAAATTTTAGCCATTACTTATATAGTGATGGCTAAAGTTTTATTTAAATAAAGTAATTATTTATTAGCTATTAACTAAAGTTGTGAATTTAAATATTTAAAGAAACAGTTATATTATAAATGCATAGTAAATTACAAAAATGTAAGTTTAATTCCTGGTTTTGTAAGGTATATGAATGGTTTGGCTATTTGATTTCACTTATAATAAAAATATAAGTTGTAAACATGCTAGATAGTTAAATTCGATATATAAAATCACATATCCAACCTTGGAAACTAAGTACTATGTAAGAGAAAAGTAACCTATAGAAAAATTCTATAGGTTACTTTTCTTTTTAATAAGGAATTTATAAAATAATCTTATGTTATAGGCTAGTGATTATTTTAAAATATTTTAGCAATATAACATAAAATTCTATAGATTATAAATAGACTTAAATTATTTTGATATATTTATTAAATTTAGTAAGAGAGTTACACAGGGGATATAACTCTCTTGCTAGTTTTTTAAATATAAAAGTTCGAAGAGTACTAAGAATTTTTATAAAAATTTATATTTTACACTATAAAAATAATTTATTACACAAATTTTTAATTTACTTTAATTATAGTAGAAATATTTAAAATTATTATAAAAACTACAATCATTAATTATGTAAAGAATATTTTAATGGCAAATAATATATTTAAATGGATATAGCAATAAAAGGTCTAGGAATATTTAACATTACTTTAAATGTAAAAAAATAAAATGATCATAATGAATAACATATTTATAAAAAAATTAAAGGGCGAAATAGTTTAAACAATTTAATTATTTAAACTATTTTTAAATATGTGATATATAGTACAGCATATATAAAAATTAAAAATAACTTTTAATAATAGTGCTATACAATTAGAGGCTAAATGTAAAAATATATAAGCACATATATAAAAAGTGTATATTTTTTAATAAAAATATAGTTAAATTATAAAAAATACTTAAAAGAAATAAAATTGTAAAAAAATAATGAAATATGATGTCAAATATATTGTTTTTTTTATAAGGCTATAATAGAATGATTTTAAAGAAGTAAAACGTTTTAGTTAAACCTTTAACTAAAATGAGTTTATGCTAAGTAATTACATAAATTAAGGTTACGTTTTTATCTCATTATGTAAAGGGAGTGTCTATAAATGAAAGATATACTGGTTATTGGCAGCATTAATATGGATTTTGTAGTGGATGTAGACCATATACCTAAATTAGGAGAAACCATATTATCAAAGTCTATTTTAAAGTTTCATGGTGGAAAAGGTGCTAATCAAGCAGTAGCCATTGGAAGACTAGGTGGAAGTGTTAAAATGCTTGGTAAAGTTGGACAAGATGGTAACGGCAATGAGCTAGCACATGCTTTAGAAGAAAGCAATGTTGATATTAAATACGTATTGTTTGATGAAACTTATCCATCAGGGACTGCATTTATATATGTAGATAAAAATGGAGATAACTGCATTGTGGTAAATCCAGCATCAAATAGCAATTTAAAAGTAGAAGATATTGAAAAATATAGTGAAGCTTTTGAAAATGTTTCTTATTGTGTAATGCAGCTAGAGATACCTTTAGATACCGTTAAAACTGCAGTAGATTTTTGTCATAAAAAAGGTATAAAAATAATATTAAATCCTGCTCCAGCACAACAAATACCAAAGGAAATATTGTGCAAAGTAGATTATTTAATACCAAATGAAACAGAACTAGAATTGATGACTGGTGAAAATATAAATACTGAAGAAGATGTAAAGAATGCTATAAATAAACTTTTAAACATGGGAGTTAAAAATGTTATAACTACTCTTGGTGAAAAAGGTGCAATTTATGCAAGTAGCAAAGAGTTTAAAATTTTTAATTCAATAAAGGTAAACGCAGTAGATACTACTGCAGCAGGTGATTCTTTTATAGGAGGATTTGTTTCACATTTAAATAGAGAAAATGACGTTATGAAAGCCATTGAGTACTCTTTATATGTAGGAGCATTAACTGTTAGTAAAAAGGGAGCTCAAAGTTCGTTACCTTATAGTGAAGAAGTAGAAGAATTTATTAACAGTAGAAAAAAATAAAAAGTGAACTATTTAAAAACATATAAAAAAATATTAAAGGGGGATTTAACCATGAAATGTAAAAAACATATTGCATTCTTGCTAACTCTTATTATTGCTTTTTCAACAGTACTTGTTGGTTGTGGTAGTAGTAATGGCAGTAAAGATGATAGTTCTAAAGGCGGTAAAAAAACCAAAGTTGCATTATTATTAGCAGGTTATTTAGGAGATAAATCATTTAATGACTCTGCTAATGAGGGAGTAAAGAAGGCTCAAGGAGAATTTGACCTTGAAGTTAAAATTATGGAAACTGATAAACCAGCAGATTGGGAATCAAACACAATGGCTATGGCTTCATCAGGTGAATATGATTTAATTTTAGCAGTATCAGCTCAATATGAGGATATAATGAAGACAATAGCTCCTCAATTCCCAGATCAAAAATTTGCAATTATTGATGGTGTTGTTGATGAACCTAACGTAGCTTCAGCAATATTTGCTCAAAATGAAGGATCATTCTTAGCTGGAGCAGCAGCAGCATTATTTACTCAAAAAACAAACATTAAGAATGTAAACGAAGACAAAGTTATAGGATGGGTTGGGGGAGTAGATATCCCTGTATTACAAGACTTCTTAACAGGTTATAAGCAAGGAGCAGCATATATTGATCCATCAACAAAAGTTTTAGAAGCTTTTGCAGGTTCATTTAGTGACCCATTAAAAGGAAAAGAATTAACATTAGCTCAATATAGCCAAGGTGCTGACATAGTAATGAACGTTGCTTCAGGTACAGGAAATGGTATATTAGAAGCAGCTAAAGAATCAGGTAAATATGCAATAGGTGTTGACCAAGATCAAGATGGAATATATCCAGGAAACATATTAACTTCAATGCTTAAGCGTATTGATGTTACTTCATATACAGTAATTAAGTCTATAGCCGATGGAAGCTTTAAAGCTGGAGAAACACTTTACATGGATGTAACTAATGGCGGTGTTGGATTAACAGATATGACAGTTATGAAAGAAGCTTTAGGAAAAGACTTCCCAGAGGATATATTAACTAAAGTTAAAGAGATAGAAGAAAAAATTAAAAGTGGTGAGATAAAAGTTAAGTCGCATCCAGGATTTGGAAAGAAGTAACAAATATTAAGAATATACCAAGATTAAAACCTTAATCTTGGTATATTAAATATATTTAGTTAGGTAGGGGAGAGGCTATGTCAAATAAAATTATACAAATGACCAACATAAAAAAGAGCTTTGGAACTGTACAAGCTATTTCTAATGGTTTTTTCGACTTATATGAAGGTGAAATTCATTCTTTAGTAGGTGAAAATGGAGCAGGGAAATCTACTCTATTAAAAATACTTTATGGTATGTACAAATTTGATGAAGGCAAAATGGTGATAAAAGGTAAGGAGTATTCATATTTAACTCCTAAAGAAGCTATAGAATTGGGAATAGGCATGGTTCATCAAGAGTTTATGTTAGTTCAGGACTTAACAGTACTTGAAAATATAATTTTAGGCTTTGAACCAAGCAAAGGCATGAGAATAGACTTAGATGAAGCTAGAAGAAGAATACAAGAATATATAGATCTATATGGAATGGATATACAACTTAATAAAAAGGTTAGAAATATATCTGTAGGAGAAGCACAAAGGGTTGAAATTATAAAAACTCTTTATAGAGGTGCTGAAATATTAATACTAGATGAACCAACAGCTGTACTTACTCCTCAGGAAACAGTTCAATTATTTAAAATATTAAATGCACTTAAGAAAGATGGTAAGTCTGTAATCTTTATATCTCATAAGCTTAAGGAAGTTATGGAAATCAGTGATAGAATATCTGTTATGAGACAAGGAAGCTATTTAAATACATTTTTAAAGAAAGATACTAGTATACCAGAAATAGCAAAAATGATGGTTGGTAGAGATGTATTTTTAAGTGCTAAAGCGAAAACTGGAAAGGTTGGAGATGTAGTTATCGAGTTAAAAGATATCTATGTTCCAGGAGATAGAGAATTATCAAAAATTAGAGGGTTAGATTTAGAGATAAGAGAAGGGGAAGTCCTAGGAATTGCTGGAGTTGACGGAAATGGCCAAACAGAACTTATTGATGCCATTACAGGACTTAGAAAAGTTGAGAAAGGTGAAATAAAATTATTAGGGAAAAATATAACTAATTTATCACCTTTGAAAATTAGACAATCAGGTGTAGCACATATACCAGAGGATAGAAATGTTAGGGGATTAAATAAAGAGTGGAGTATAAAGGACAATTTGATTGCAAATAAATTTTATAAAAGTCCTTTTAGTAAATTTATAAAATTAAATAAAAAAGAAATCGAAAATTATTCTAAGGAATTAATAGATAAATTTGACATTAGACCGAAAGATGGAGAAATACTTACATCTAATTTATCTGGAGGAAATGCACAAAAAGTAATAGTTGCCCGAGAAGTTGATATGGGTGCAAAACTTTTAATAGCAGCACAACCAACAAGAGGAGTAGATATTGGATCTATTGAAGAGATTAGAAAATACTTAGAGGAAGCTAAAAAGAAGAATACAGCTATACTTTTAGTATCTGCAGATCTCGAGGAAATACTTTCTCTTTCAGATAGGATAGCTGTTATGTATGAAGGTAAGATAACAGGAGTGCTTTCTTCAGAAGAGGCTACAGAGGAGAATTTAGGTATCCTTATGATAGGAGGTAAATTAAATGGGTAAAAAATATTATATAAGCTTACTTCTTTCATTACTAACTGCCTTTGCTATAGGAGCGATAATTATAATTTCAATGGGATTTAATCCTATTGAAGGATATATACAACTATTTAAAGGTGCTTTTGTAGGTAACTTTAACTTAGGAGGTACACTTCAAATTTTTGTTCCACTAATGTTAGCAGCATTAGCCTTTGCAGTCTCTTCAAAGGTTGGAATATTTAATATAGGAGTTGAAGGAGAATTATATTTAGGTGCAATAGCAGCTGCATGGATAGGTGCATCACTTGTAGGTCTTCCGAAGATTATACATATACCTTTAACACTTGGTTTTTCTGCTATTGTAGGTTCTTTATGGGCCTTTATACCAGGATATTTAAAATCATATTTTAATGTAAATGAAATAACAGCAACTATATTACTAAATTACGTTGCTATTTATATCACCAATTATTTAGTAAATGGAAGTTTATCTGCTCAAGGTGTTGTTGCTAAAACAAAAGACATAGCAGGTAGTGCAAAGTTATCAACAATTTTAAAACCGAGTAAAGCAAATACTGGACTATTTATCGCAATTGGAGTTTTACTATTTGTATATTGGCTAATGTTTCACACTACAGTGGGATATAAACTTAGAAATGTAGGAATTAATAGAAAATTCTCTGAATACATAGGGATTAAAGAGAAAAAGATAATGGTTATTGGAATGATGATAAGTGGAGCAATTGGAGGACTTGCAGGAGGAATCGAAGTTGCTGGTGTTTATGGATACTTTTTAGGAAACTTTTCTGTAGGAATAGGCTTTGATGGAATGCTTATATCATTAATTGCCAGAAATAATATAAAACTTGTACCATTTATAGCTTTCTTTGTTGCTAGTCTTAAAGCTGGAGCTTTGGGTATGGAAAGATTTACGGGAATACCTAAGTCTTTAATAGATATAATTATTTCAGTATTTATAATACTAGTGGCAATGGAAGGATTATATAGCGGAATTAAATTAAAAAAGAAAAAAGCAAAGATTGAAGATTCTAAAGAAAGTTCAGTTAATGCATAGTGGCAAAGGAGTGAATAAATTTGGAAATGTTATCATCTATATTTGATTTAAGTTTGATTGCTTCTACTATTAGAGCATCTACACCAATATTATACGCTGCTTTAGCCGTTATAATAACTCAACAGGCAGATATATTAAATGTTGGTACTGAAGGAATTATGCTAATGGGAGCTTTCGTAGCAGTATCAGTAAGTTTTTTAACTGGAAGCTGGATTTTAGCTGTAATAGCAGCTATGGTTTCTGGAGTTTTAATGGCACTTATAGTAGGAGTCGCTCACATAAAATTTAAAGGAGAAATTATGGTTGTTGGTATATCTCTTAATATGTTTGCATTAGCAGTGACAAGATTTTTATTAAGAGAGGTATTTGGAGTTGCTGGAAGTTTTTACTCTGATAAAATAGTACCAATACCGAGAGTGCATATACCTTTTTTAGATAATATTCCTGTGTTGAACACATTGTTTAACAACTACTCTTTATTTGAACTTTTAGGGCCAGTTTTTGTATTTGCCATATGGTATTTATTATTCAGAACTACTTGGGGACTTAGAATTAGAAGTGTTGGTTTGAATCCTAAGGCAGCAGAAACAGCAGGAATAGATATTTATAAATCAAAATTTCAAGTAATTATAATATCTGGAATATTGGGAGGAATAGCTGGAGCACACTTATCCTTAGGATATTCAAGGATGTTCGTTGAAAATATGACTAATGGAAGAGGATTTATGGGTGTTGCAGCAATGTATTTTGGAGGAGTAAATCCTATATTTGCTTATATAGGGACATTAATCTTTGGATTTGCAGACTCTATAGGTGCAAGATTACAATCTCATGGATTTCCTTCAGATTTTATACTGATGGTTCCATACATTACAACTGTTGCTATACTTTCAATTTCAATGATTAGAAAATATTTAGTGGAAAAGAAAGCAAAAAGCTCTCTTATTACTATGGATAATAAATAAGAATTTATATAAAGTTATAGGATGTGATAAAAATGAATAATAAGTTAAAAGAAACTCTTATCAATAATAAAGAGCAGTATATAAAACATCTTATGGATTTAATCTCTATAGATACTCAAGTAATAGGTCATGGTATAGATGGAGGAAAAGAAAAAGAAGGACAGGTATATATTAAAAAACTTTTAGAGGAACTTGATGGACAAGTTGTAGTTGAGCAAATGGAAGAAGAAACTATTATTCAAGCTCTTAAAAGCTATAATGAAGGAAATCTTAATCATAACTATGAAGATAGATTTAATTTAATAGGAGATTTTAAAGGAAAAGGGGATAAGACTCTTTTATTTAATGGTCATGTAGATACAATGCCACCAGGAGATATAAGCAAGTGGAAGGTTAATCCTTGGAAGCCAGAAATAATTGATGGAAGACTTTATGGATTAGGGGCTGCTGATATGAAAAGTGGACTTATGGCATCTATAATGGCAGTTAAATTATTAAAAGATGCAGGAATAGAGCTCCCTGTTAATGTGAAGATTCTTTCAGTAGTAGATGAAGAAGGTGGAGGAAATGGAACTATTCATGCTGTTACAAAAGGTGTAAAAGCTGATGGGGCAGTAATTTGTGAACCTTCAGATAACAAAATAATAAATGCTCATATGGGATTTATATTCTTTGAAGTAGAGGTTAGTGGAATAGCTCTACATAGCGGCAAAAAGTGGGAAGGTGTTAATGCCATTGAAAAAGCGATTAAACTTATAAATGCACTAAATGAATTAGAGCATCAATGGCTGATGAGATATAAGCATAAAGTACTTCCTGCTCCAACAATAAATGTAGGAGTGATTAATGGAGGTACAGCGGGATCTACAGTACCTGATAATTGTAAGTTTAAAATGTGTATTCATTATTTACCAGAAGTAATGAGTTATGAAATGGTTAAAAATGACGTTATTAATACCTTAAATTTGTGTGCTAATGGGGATAGTTATCTTAAAGATAATCCACCGATATATAATATATATCAAGCTGGAGGAGCTTTTGAGATGGATGAAAATCATAGCTTTGTATCTAAAGTTAAAGAGGCATATAGTGAAGCTACTGATACTTCATCAATAGTAGATGGAAGCTGTGCAGGTAATGATGCTAGGCTTTTAAAGAATATAGCAAATATACCTACAGTTATATTAGGCCCAGGAGCACTAGAGCAATGTCATACTATTAATGAATATGTAAAAGTAGAAGAGTATTTAAATCATATTCTTATATACGCTAATTTAATATTAAATTTTGATAGATAATTTTTAAGGAGGACTTTAAAGATGAGTAAAATATTAATTGCTGGGGAATCATGGATGAGCCATACTATACATGTAAAGGGATTTGACAGCTTTACAACTTCAGTTTACGAAGAAGGTGTTGAGTATATAAAAAAAGCGTTAGAAGAAGGTGGATATGAAGTAGACTTTCTACCAAACCATTTAGCAGCAGATAAATTTCCAACAACTTTAGAAGAGCTAAATCAATATGAAGCTGTTATATTATCTGATATAGGATCAAATACTTTATTATTACCTAAATCAGTATTTACACAAGGAAAGAAATTACCAAACAGATTAGAACTTGTAAAAGAATATGTTGAAAAAGGTGGATCTTTCTTAATGGTAGGGGGATACATGTCTTTCACTGGAATAGATGCAAAAACTAGATATGGTGAAACTGCTGTAAAGGACATATTGCCAATAAAAATGTTAGATACAGATGATAGAGTAGAGGCACCTCAAGGATTCCATCCACAAGTTGTTAAAGAACATGAAATATTAAATGGAATACCAAAAGAATGGCCACATTTCTTAGGATATAATAAAACAATAGCACTAGAAGATAAAGGAGAACACTTAGTAACAATAGATGGAGATCCATTCATATCTGTTATGGAATGTGGAAAAGGTAGAACAGCTATCTTTACTTCAGATTGTGCTCCACACTGGGGACCAGTAGAGTTTCTAAATTGGGAATATTACAATAAACTATGGATAAATATTTTAAATTGGATGACAAGAAAATAAGACTTAGTTAAAGACAATTAGTTCCTAATATTACACTAAATTATTGAAGGTGGTGTCTAGGTAGCTTTCTATCTAGATGCCCCTACAATAAAATCTCATTAATAAAATATTTAATATTTGGCTATGTTTTAAATCATTGAAAATTTAGATTACTCTATGCTAGCTGTTGTAATTAATTGAGAATTAAAATGAAGGTTTAAAAGGATTAATAACTTCATATGATCTATTAATTCTATAAACTAATCATAGTTGTATTTTGAAATCAATAATATTTTAAATCATCACCAATTATTTAAGTTAAGAGCAATTCTTCTATATGGTTTATAGAAGATTTTTTCTTCCTTAAAGGATACATTAAATTTAAATTTATTTAGAGCTTATAAGTAAAAACAATTACAATTTTTATATAATTCATAATCAGCAGACAGGGTTGAATTAATTGAATAAGACATATATTATCAATTGAAAAATCGTGGTCTTGTCACGATTTTGTTTTTTATCTCTAAAAAATTTTAGATTAGAAGAGGGGATTATTAATGATTTTTAATATAAATAAAGAAAAAATAGAGGAAAGAATAATAAAACATAGAAGATATTTACATACAATACCTGAAGTAGGATTAGTGTTGCCTAAGACTACAGAATACTTGAAAAATCAGCTAGAGGAATTAAATATAGAATTTGAAGAACTCAAAGAAGTTTCAGGAATTGTTGCGACTATAGGTGGAAAAATAGAAGGAAAAGTAATAGGTATAAGGGCGGATATGGATGCTCTTCCTATTTTAGAAGAAACTAATTTAGAATTTGCTTCAACAAACAGCTCAATGCATGCTTGCGGTCATGATGGACATATGTCGATTTTATTGGCGATAGGAGAGGTTCTAAAAGAAAATGAGAAAGAATTAAAGGGTACAGTAAAACTAATTTTCCAACCTGGAGAGGAAGGGCATGGTGGAGCAGAAAAAATGCTTCAGGAAGGCATAATTGAAAAACATAATATCCAATATATAGTTTCTCATCATATAGGCTCAATTTTTGAAGAGGTTGATAATGGGCAATTAGCAGTAGGGTATGGAGTGATTATGTCTTGTTTAGATAAATTTTCTTTAGTTATTCATGGAAAAGGCGGACATGGAGGAGTGCCTCATAAATCTATAGATCCTATCACTATGACAGCTCAAATAATTCAAAGTATTCAATGTATTGTAAGTAGGGAAATTGATACTAATGAGAATGGAGTAATATCTATAGGTAAAATTCAAGCAGGATCAGCACATAACATAATACCTGAGAAGGTAGAGTTAGAAGGGACAGTTAGGACTACTAGTGAAGAAGTTCGTAACTATATCAGTAGAAGAATAGGAGAAATAGCTAAAGGAGTTACTTTAGCTATGAATGGAAGCTGTGACTATAATTATCATTTTGGATATCCTATGGTAGAAAATAATACGGATTTAGTAAATAAACTAATTGAATCAAGTAAAAAAGTTATTTTTGATGAAGAATTAGTAATACTTAAAAAACCAACAATGATAGGAGAGGATATTTCCTATTTTTTAAACAGAATTCCAGGAGTATATTTCTTCTTAGGAAGCAAAAAAGCAGTAGAAGGTGAGTTTTATCCTCATCATCATTGTAAATTTGATATAGACGAAAAAGAGTTGTATAAAGGTGTGCTAGTTACTGTACAAATGATATTAGATATGATGGAGTGATTTTATGAAGGTGACTATAAAAGATGTAGCGAAGAAAGCTAATGTTTCAATTACTACAGTTTCAAGGGTAATAAATAAAATAGAAGGATATACCAATGAAGAAACAAAAAAGAGAATACTAAAGGTTATAGAAGAGTTAGATTATAAACCTAATGCGCTAGCAAGAAGTTTAGTTACTAAAAGAACAAAGACTATAGGGTTAATACTTCCTGATATATCAAATCCATTTTTCCCAAGTATAGCTAAGAGTGTAGAGGATTTGGTAAATGAACTAGGATATAACCTTATATTATGTAATAGTTATGATGACACGGAAAAGGAAGCTAATTATATAAATGTATTAAAAGAAAAATGTGTAGATGGAATTTTGCTTAGTTCTAAGCAAACTAAAGATAAATATGACATTTATAAAGATGATGTACCTATGGTTTTTATAGATAGAAAACCTGAGGTGGAAGTAAAATATGGAGTTTTTGTAGATAACTATAAGGGAGCTTATAATGCTACAAAACACCTAATTGATTTAGGACATAAATCTATAGCCTGTATAACAGGTCCTAAAAACATTAATACCACTATTGAAAGATTAAGAGGATATAAAGATGCACTAATAGATAATCATATAGAATATGATGAAACTATTATTAAATCTAATGATTATGCTATTGAAGGAGGATATGAAGCTGCAAAAGATTTAATTAAGAATCATAATATAACAGCTATATTCACTCATGACGATTTGATGGCATGTGGAGTTTATAAAGCAGCAAAGGAATTAAGCTATAAAATACCAGATGACATTTCAGTAGTAGGATTCGATGATATAACTTTAGTTGAATTCTTAGACCCTCCACTCACTACTATAAAACAACCTACAGAAGATATTGGCAAAGTGTCTGTAGAGATATTAATGGATTTAATTGAAAATAATAAAATACAAGGAAAGATAATAAGCCTTGATACAGAATTGATTGTAAGGGAGAGTACAAAAGATATTAAATAAGCTATCTTATTTAAGTATAAGATTGTCCAAATGTTGTCAATAATTTTAATAACATATTATTGAAATAGCATTGAAAGAGAGTTGAAAAATGGACAATGACCCTTATATAGAAAATCAGTTTAGAAAATTTATAAAAAAATCTTTATTTTGTAAATATCAAATATTAGATTTTCCATCTTCCTTTAACTTTAAAGATGAATATATAATCTATTGTAACCTCAATTATGAGGTATGCTTTGCAATTAAACCTTGCAATGAAGAAGATACAATAAATGATATTTAAGAGAAACCATGCTTATTTTAGCATGGTTTTATTTTTATAGGGATAATATTATGAGTTTTTTATTATATAGCTTTTATTTTAACTATGGTAAAATTATTATAGTCATTAAATTAAACAAATAGATTAATAAATAATATCTTTAGAAGTTGACTAAATTTAAATAAAAACATATAATGAATTAGAGTTCATTAAAGATGAATCACAATTCATAAAGGAGAAGTTATGCCAAAAATTATTAAAAATTTAGATGAAAAAATCAAAAAAAACGCTCTAAAATTATTTTCAGAACATGGCTATGATGAAGTTGACGTTAAATTAATTGCAAAGGAGTGTGGTATGGCAGTAGGTACTTTTTATAATTATTATAAAAGTAAAAAAGAACTTTTTATGGATATACTTGAAAACTCATGGGAATGCACTTTTCAGGAATTAAGTGAAGCAAGTGAATTAAATATCCCAGCAAAAGAAAAAATTAAAAAAGAAATTGAAATACTATATACAGGAATTGAACAAAGACGAGGATTAGGATATTATGTGCATCAGCGGTATACTTTTAATCAAGAAAAAACCGAAGATCTTGGGGATTTTAATCAAAGAATAATATCAAGATTAAAATTGATGTTTAAACCTTTTGAAAAGGTAGAGTCACTAAGAGGTATAGATGATGCAGATGAAAGGTTAGCACAAACATTGCTTCTTCAAATTACAATGAATTTATCTGTAAGAAAAGATAAAAAAGAAGAAAATCTTAAATTTATTGAAGAATTAATTTTAGGGCTACTAGTTACAGATTAATATTTTAGGAGGACAATAATACATGGAAAATAAAATAGATGCGAGAGCAGAACGGGCAAGGCTTATGGGTGAAGGAGAAATGAAGTCTGTTCTACTTAAACTTTCTATACCTGCAATTATTGCTATGCTTATAAATGCTATATATAATATGGCAGATACATTTTTCGTAGGAATGTTAAATGATACTGCAGCTATAGGTGCTATATCAGTAGCTTTTCCACTATTTATGATAGTTGGTGCTGTAGGTCAAGCAATAGGAGTAGGTTCCTCATCTTATATCTCACGGTGCTTAGGAGAAAATAAAAAGGATAGAGCTGATAAAACTGCAACAGTAGCATTTTTTACTGCTATTGGTGCAGGACTAGCAGTAATGATTTTACTATATATATTTGTAAAGCCAGCTTTAAGGTTAGTAGGTGCTTCTGAAACAATAATGCCTTATGCTATAAGCTATACTAGAATATTAGCTACTGGTGCAATATTTACTATTACAAATATGACTTTAAACAACATTATAAGAGCAGAAGGTAACTCCAAGTATTCTATGTTTGCAATAATACTTGGAGCAGTTTTAAATATAATATTAGATCCAATATTTATTTTAACATTTAAGATGGGAGTAGTAGGTGCAGCTGTAGCAACAGTCATAGGACAAGGTGTTTCTACAATATTTTTAGTATCATATTTTTATAGAAAAAAAAGTTTTGTAAAAATTAGTAGAAAAGATTTTTCCTTTGATAAGAAAATATATTCTGAAATGCTGGAAATAGGTATTCCAACATTTATAATGCAATTTTTAAATTCTTTTGTAATTGGTCTTATTAATAATACTGCAATGCCTTACGGCGATGAAGCTGTAGCAGCAGTAGGAATTGTTTTGAGAATAAACTCAATGATTAACTATATTCTTATAGGATATATTCAAGGATTCCAGCCAGTAGCTGGATATAATTATGGGGCTAAAAAATATAAAAGAGTTAAAGATGCAATTAGGATATCTGTAATATGGTCTACTATATTTTGTATAATAACTACAGTGGCAATGTGGGTATTTGCAAGTCCTATTGTGTCAATGTTCAGTGCTGATAAAAATGTAATAATAATAGGTGCTAACACAATTATAGCTTTAGGATTATTAAGACCATTCCTTGGTTATCAAATGATTTATACAGGATTATTCCAAGCTTTAGGTAAGAGCAAAGAAGCGGCATTATTATCGGTAGCTCGTCAAGGTTTGTTTTTTATTCCAGCCTTACTTCTATTACCAAGTGCTTTTGAAAGTGGAAATTCATTATTTCTATCTTTAACGCATATATTACCATATAAAATGGAATTAGGTCTTTATGCAATAGGATTCAGTCAATCTTTAGCAGATGGTTTAACAGTATTAGTTACTTTATTATTAGGTGGTAGAGTAAAAAAAGAATTTAAAATTGTTAAGAGTAAACCTATAGAAGACAAAAGTGACTTACATCTTCAACTAGCAGTAGAAAAAGACGAAAAAGAAACTAATATATAACAATAAAGGTGCTAGGAATAACCTAGTGCTTTTTTGATTTAGAGTAATAATATAGTTTATGTAAAATACTAATTTTGTACAGATTAGAAATTATAGATTAGAATAATTTTTATAATATATAAAGGTGTTTATATGTAATAAAATATAGATATATGTTAATAGTTATTAATATAAAATATGTAAAACAAAAATAAAGGAATGAAAAGTAATGTTAGTTAAATACAGTGAGATAATGGAGTGTTTAAAAAAGTATATAGGTGATATTTCTACTATAAATGCATATTATATTGAAAATATCCCTATGAAAAAATTAAATAATGCTATTAGTTCTTATGGTAAAGATGTAAAAAAAGAAAACATATTAGCATTATTAGATATTACAATTTTAGGTACTGGAAAAGAAGGTTTTTTGTTTACTACTGAGGGAATTCATTTTAAAGAAAGTTTTAATGAAGCTAATTACATAAGCTTTAAAGAAATAGATTTTATAAGTATTATAGATAATGACAAGGATTGTAATTCTATTTTGCATATAATGATGAAGGATAAAAAAATTATTACTATAACCTCAACTATTTTAAATAAAATTCCTCTAAAGAAATTTTTACAACAGGTTATTGAAATTTTAAAAGCGTGACTTTTAGTCACGCTTTTAAAACGGTATAACAACCTTCATGCCATTTTCAATTAATTCAAACTCTGCTTGGGTTTGTCTAAAGAGTTCACCATCAGCGTTGAGGATAAACTCTCTATCACCTTCAACTA
The DNA here is from genome assembly GCF_000816675.1 of Clostridium argentinense CDC 2741. GTDB lineage: Bacteria > Bacillota > Clostridia > Clostridiales > Clostridiaceae > Clostridium_J > Clostridium_J argentinense. Next base: position 1,074,739 of record NZ_AYSO01000020.1, read on the forward strand.
TTATTTTTTTACCAGAATAATAATTTACTTCTTCTATATCTTCAAGTTCGCCTTTTAGAGCTTTGGGAATGGATTTAAGTAGAGTAAATAATCCTGGTCGTCTTATAACACAAATATCCAATAAACCATCTTTCATATCAGCTTTAGGTGCTATCATAACTCCTCCACCATAGCATTTTCCATTGCATGCAGCTAATAAAAATGTTGACTCTTTTATATATTGTTCTCCAATTTTAATAGTCATATTTATAGATTTAAAGTTAAAGGCTGTATAAATTACACTTAATATATAAGCAAAGGAACTAGGAATAAATCTTCTATTTTTAAACATTCTAGCATTATAGACAACCTCAGCATCAAAACCTACAGAAGCTATATTAATAAAATATCTATCATTTGATTTAGCAAGGTCAATATAATGTTCTTGTCCACTTATTAGAGAATCTAAAATATCTTCAATTTCTTTATCTTTATATAATGTCCTTACGAAGTCATTACCTGTACCTGTAGGGATTACACAAAGAACACTATCACTTCCGATTAAACCATTTAAAACTTCGTTAATGGTACCATCTCCACCAACTGCAAAAACTCTATAGGTGTCCTTTGAAGTGTACTCTTTAGCTATTTCTATAGCATGATCTTTATACTCAGTGATTTCTATAATATATTCTTCCTGTAAATCATCGAAGTAATTTTTAATTTTATCTATATATTCTAAAGAACGTCCTTTTCCTGCAACTGGATTAATTATAAATAAGTTTTTCATGATGTCCCCCTAATCTTTTATTTATAATTTATTTTAACTTAAATCGACAAGAGATACAATTTTTCATACTATTTTAATAAATTATGAAATTTTAAGTAAAGTTAAAAAATTATGGAGTAAAATTTCGTCAGATATTATCGAATAATTTAAGTATGACTTTTCTCTTTAGTAGCAAATTAAGATTTTATAAATACTAAACACAATAAGAAGAAAAGAAGAGGAATATGTAGTGATGAATATTTGAATAGTTATATAATATGTTTAAAAAGAAAATTCGTGAAAGTATGGGCATTATAAAGATTTTAAAGATGAGAAAAAATAAAATGCGGTGTCTACAGAGAATATTAGGAATATTTTACTATAAAATCAGAAATAATAAGAATAAAAATAGATTGGAGTGTTTTTCTATGGCTAAAAATACGGATAAAGGTATGCATGAAAAAGCTATGAAAAAGGCTAGAAACCTTTTAGAACAAAGTGTAGGAATTACTGAAATTATGGATATCACTGGACTATCAGAAGAGGATATATTAAAAGAACAACAAAAAATGAGAAGATAAAGGGGTACCTGTAAAAAGGTGCCTTTTAAAATGAAATTAACATTTAAAGATTTGCTTAAAAGAAAGAATATTGTTCGACAATTATAGTTATAAATATTTTAAATAACCCATTATAAAAAAATATGGTATTATAAAATTAATTATGATTTTTAAGTTTAGTATAAAGGATGTGAAAAAAATAGGCTAGCACATGGATAGGTATTTTTCAAGATTTCTAAGAGGGTTTTTAAGGAGAATTATTTATGAAAAGAATAGGCATGAGAAATATTAAGACAGCATTATCCGTAGGAATATGTATAATTCTTTTAAGAATATTAAGGTTTGATTCACCTTTTTATGCTTGTATTGCAGCAGTTATAACAATGCAAACTACCGTTGAAAATTCTTTTCAAGCTGGAAAGAATAGATTGATAGGGACAACCATTGGAGCTATTATTGGCATTATTTTTTCTTATATTGCACCCCACAGTAGCATATTAACAGTAATAGGAGTGAGCTTAATTATATATATCACAAATATTCTTCATGAAAATAAATCTGCTAATATTGCTTGTGTAGTATTTTTAGCCATAATGATAAATCTTAAAACTACATCACCACTTCAATATGGTATTAGTAGATTTATTGAAACGGCTATTGGAATTATAGTAGCTGTAATTGTTAATAGATATATTTGTCCTTATAATATAATTAAAAATGAAAAGATAGAGAAGCTGGGTAATGAAAATACTAAAATCATAGAGAATCGCTCAAAAGAAGATAAAGATGCTAAATAGAATTAAAATTTTAAAATATTATTAATTATACTGAACTTTTTATAATATACTAAAAAGTCTACTAAAAAATTATTAAAATTAAATTTAATATAAGATTTTTATTCGCATAGGTGTTATAATATTTACATAAATAACATCTAATTATGCTTAAAATTGAGTTAATATATTTAATTTGTTAAAAATATAAGCTGCAGAATTTAGTTTATATGCATTAAAGTATAAAAATATGCTACTTTTAGTAAATATATAGTATATTTTAAAATACTATAATAATTCAAGGATTATGTTTTTACATAATCCTTGTTTAAATTATGGTAATATTATAAAAATTATTAGTATACATTCAAAAAATAGACTTTAAAAAGTGGTTTGTTCATTATAGTAAAAAATATAGTGAAAAATTTCATAAAACTATAGACAAGTTAATTTAGTTAGAGTATATTGATAATTAAGAATAGTGTTAAGAAACAAACAATTCCTGTAGCGATAATAAAGAGGTGCGAAGGTGAAAAAAGATATTGGAAACAAAATAAAAGAATTGAGAGCAAACAAGAAGATGACACTAAGGGAATTAAGTGAAGGCACAGGTCTTTCTATTGGCTTTTTATCACAGCTTGAAAGGGGACTTACCAGTATTGCTACAGATTCATTAATGAAAATTGCAGAAGCTTTAGATGTAGATTTAAATTACTTTTTTTCAAGTCCAAAACGTAAAACAAGAATGATATTAAGAAGTTATGAAAAAGAGGTTTTTAAGATTGATAACAGTATGTTTATAAATTACAACTTAACTACTGATGGTCATGATAAAGAACTTTTACCAAGATTAATAGAAGTACTTCCAAATAATACAGATGAAAGTTTAAATCAATATAAACATGAAGGGGAAGAGTTTGTATATGTATTGGAAGGAACATTAACTTTATTTATAAATAATGAACAATATGATTTATATCCAGGAGACAGCGCTCATTACAGCTCAGCAATTATGCATAATTATGCTAACTATACAAATAAGATGGTGAGAATTTTGGAAGTAAGCACTCCAAATCATTTTAAAGACAAGGAGTGATGTTATTGAAGAGTGCCTTAATAACAAATATACAAAAGTGTTCGGTACACGATGGTCCTGGAATACGGACTACCGTGTTTTTTAAGGGGTGTCCATTAAATTGTTTATGGTGCCATAATCCTGAAACACAAAGATATACAAAAGATATTATGTATAGTAGTGAAAAGTGTTCATTTTGTGGGCAATGTGAAAAGAGATGTCCCAATCAGGCTATTTCAATTAGTGAAAAAATCGTATCTACAGATTTAGAAAAGTGTAACTTTTGTGAAAAATGTATGGACTTTTGTGTAAATAATGCTAGAGAAATTATAGGTAAAGAATATACAGTGGAAGAATTAATTAAAGAGATAGATAAAGATAAGATTTTTTATGAGGAATCCGGTGGTGGAGTTACTTTATCTGGTGGAGAAGTGATGATGCAAATTGATTTTGTAGAAGCACTTGTTAAGAGGTGTAAAGATAAAGGTATATCTGTGGCAGTTGATACTTGCGGTTATACAAATTTTGAGAATTATAAAAGAATATTAGATTATGTAGATATATTTTTGTATGACTTGAAATTAATTAATTCACAAAACCATGAGGAGTTTATTGGAAAGCCAAATGAGCTTATAATAGAGAATTTACAAAAGCTTTGTGAATATGGAGCAAAGATCAATATAAGAATACCACTCATTGAAGGAATTAATACTGATGAGGATAATATTAATGAAACAATAAGATTCCTCCAAAGCTTAAATATTAAAGAAGTAAATTTATTACCATACCATGATATTGGCATGCACAAATATACAAAGCTTAATATGTTTTACAAACAGGAACATATGTCAAAACCTAGTGAGAAAAAAGTTGAAGAAATTAAAAAGGCTTTTGAAAAGTGTAATTATCATGTTAAAGTTGGAGGTTAAATATTATGGAAAGAGGTATAAATGAAAGGGTTAAGAAATTAAGAAAACAAAGCACAACTATAGCTCCACATATTTCTATTGAAAGGGCTAAGTTATTTACAGAAGCTTATAAAAAATATGAAGGTTCAGTTGAAGCTCCTATTTTAAGAGCATTAGCTTTTAAATATTTTATGGAAAACAGAGAGCTTTGTATAAATGAAGATGAATTAATAGTTGGAGAGAAAGGTCAAGGACCTCAAAGTGCACCAACTTTTCCAGAACTTTGTTGCCACACCATGGAAGATTTAGAAGTTATGAATTCAAGAGACAAAATATCTTTTAAAGTTAATGATGAAGTTAGAAAGACACAAGAAGAATTAATTATTCCATATTGGTGTAGCCGTTCAATAAGAGAAAAAATATTAGCTAATATGACAGAAGAGTGGAAGGCTTGTTATGAAGGTGGTTTATTTACAGAGTTTATGGAGCAGAGGGCACCGGGTCATACCGTTGCTGACGGAAAGATATATATAAAAGGATTTTTAGATTTTAAAGAAGATATAAGAAAATCTATTGAAAGTATAGATTATAAAAATGATAAAAAAGCATTTGACAAGAAAGTAGAGCTTGAAGCTATGACTATCTGTTGTGATGCTATAATTATATATGGAAAGAGATATGCTAAATATGCGAGAGAACTTGCTAATAAAGAAACTGATGAAAAGAGGAAATTAGATTTATTAACAATTGCAGAAAATTGTGATGTAGTTCCAGCCCATGCACCAAAAAGTTATCATCAAGCATTGCAAATGTATTGGTTTGTTCATGTTGGAGTAACTACTGAACTTAATATTTGGGATGCATTTTCTCCAGGAAGATTAGATCAACACATCTATCCATTTTATGAAAAAGAATTAGAAGAGGGAAAAATAACTTCCGAAAGAGCAAAAGAGTTATTGGAATGTTTTTGGATTAAGTTTAATAATCAACCGGCACCACCAAAGGTTGGAATAACACTAAAAGAAAGTAGTACCTATACAGATTTTGTTAATATTAATACTGGTGGACTTACCGAAGAAGGATATGATGGAGTTAACGATATAAGTTATCTAATTTTAGATACTATGGATGAGATGAAATTATTACAACCAAGCTCAAATGTTCAAATTAGCAAAAAGACTCCTAGCAAGTTTCTAAAAAGGGCTTGTGAAATATCTAGAAAAGGATGGGGACAGCCTGCTTTCTATAATACTGAAGCAATAGTTCAAGAACTTATGGAAATGGGAAAATCAATTGAAGATGCTAGGCAAGGTGGATCAAGTGGCTGTGTTGAAACAGGAGCTTTCGGAAAAGAATCTTACAATTTAACTGGATATTTAAATATACCTAAAATTCTTCAATTAACATTATATAATGGTTTTGACAAAATATCTGGTAAGCAAATTGGATTAGAGCTTGGATATGCTGAAGATTTTAAAACCTTTGATAAACTATTTGAAACTTTTAAAAAGCAATTGCATTACATTGTTGATATAAAAGTTCAAGGAAGTAATGTAATTGAAGCTATATATGCAAAACACATGCCTTCACCATTTTTATCAATAATAGTTGATGATTGTATATCAAAAGGCATGGATTACAATGGTGGTGGAGCTAGGTACAATACAAGTTATATTCAAGGAGTTGGAATAGGAACAGTTACTGATTGTTTAACTTCAATAAAATATAATGTATATGATAAAAAAAGAATTGACATGAAAGAGCTTATTAAAGCTATGGATAACAATTTTGATGGATATGGTGCTATTCATAATATAGTTTTAAATAAAACTCCTAAATATGGCAATGATGATGAATATGCTGATAGTATAATGAAAGATATATTTATGTCCTTTTATAAAGAGGTAACAGGAAGACCAAATGTTAAAGGTGGAGTTTATAGAATAAATATGCTTCCTACAACCTGCCATGTTTACTTTGGAGAAGTAATGGGGGCTAGCTCAAATGGAAGACTTAAGTCTAAACCTCTTTCAGAGGGTATTTCACCAGAAAAAGGTGCTGATAGAAATGGACCAACAGCTGTTATAAAGTCAGCAGCCAAGATGGATCATTTAAAAACTGGAGGAACATTATTAAATCAAAAATTTACTCCATCTGTTGTCAATGGAAATGAAGGCCTTGAAAATATGTCTTCACTAATTAGAGCTTATTTTAATATGGATGGGCATCATATTCAATTTAACGTTATAGATAGAAAAACTTTGATAGATGCTCAAAATAATCCTGAGGAGTATAAAGATCTTATTGTTAGAGTTGCTGGTTATAGTGATCACTTTCATAATTTAAGTAAGGCGCTCCAAGATGAAATTATTGAAAGAACAGAACAAAGTTTTTAATGAAAACTTAAAATAATTTATAAAAAACAATTAAGAAGTATTATTTAGAAATAAATTTATTTATGGTAATAATTTTACTATGAAGGTGTACCTTTCGGGAATAAGATAGTAGTATTTATTTCCGAAAGGTAGGTTTTAATATTATAGGGTTTCACAATCAAAATTTAACTTATACAGCATGTAAATGTGAATTTCATACTCGATTTTTCATTTTAAAATATTAATCCTTAATTTTTAAGTGACTAATCTATTTTTCAGAGTATATCTTAAATTTTCATATTATATCCCTATATTATAAAACCTAATTTATAAATCATCTAGATATGAAAGTGAGGACTAATTATGAATAAGATAATTGGATTTATTGGTTCAGGAAATATGGGAAAAGCTATGATTGGTGGAATAATTAAGTCAAAGCTTGTAGAACCAATGAAGGTTATAATTTCTGATTTAGATCAGAAAAAATTAGATGCTATACATAATGAATTTGGAGTTTTAACTACCACAGATTCTAAGGAAGTAGCAAGAAAAGCAGATATAATTGTTTTAGCAGTTAAGCCAAATATTTATGATATAGTGATGAAATCTATAAAAGAGGACATCACTAAAGAAAAATTGATAGTAACTATAGCAGCAGGTAAAACTATAGCAGATATAGAGGGAATTTTAGGTGAAGATACTAAAATTGTTAGAACTATGCCAAATACCCCAGCACTAGTTAATGAGGGAATGTCAGTATTATGTGCCAATAAAAATACTACAGAAGAAGAATTAAAAGAAGTTAAAAGCATATTTGATAGCTTTGGAGAATCAGAAATACTTCCAGAATACTTAATAGATGCAGTTATAGGTGTTAGTGGTTCAGCACCAGCTTATGTCTTCATGTTTATAGAAGCTATGGCTGATGGAGCAGTTATAGGTGGAATGCCAAGAGATAAAGCTTACAAGTTTGCAGCACAAGCAGTTTTGGGATCAGCGAAGATGGTTTTAGAAACAGGAAAACACCCAGGAGAGCTTAAAGACATGGTTTGTTCTCCAGGAGGAACAACTATAGAAGCAGTTAGAACTTTAGAGTCAAAAGGTCTAAGAACAGCAGTAATAGAAGCAATTGTTGATTGTATGAACAAATCTAAAGAAATGACTAAGAAATCTTAATTAATAAGGAAATATTCTAAGGTTAATTAAATTAAAAGTAGTTTTAAGTTTATTTGCAACTTATACTTTATATAATTAATAAATGAGAAAGAGTATATATGAAAGTTTTATTTATTCAATTAATATAGTAAGTATGATGATTTATTTTATTTCAAGTGTTAATTTTGATATTGTTAAAGTGGTAGTTATGCTACCACTTTATTTTTCAGATATCTTATATACTTTTAAAAATAATTTTGTTACAAAAATAAAGTGAAGTTAAATAACTTCATAATATAGACAATGTATAACTCTGTAATAATTTTTTATTAGTTCTCAAAATGTAATGTTTTTTTTATTCTATCTTCACCCAGAATTGTATTAGGAAATATATCTTTTGCTATATACAAATATTCTTCTGGATTTATCATGCTAGGACTAAAATGAGTTAACCACAATTCTTTTGCATTTGCAGATTTAGCTAAATGTGCAGCTTCCGAGAATAACATATGTTTATTAGAAAGTGCTTTTTCTAAATAACTATCATCACCATACATACCTTCACAAATAAAAAGATCTGAATCTTTAGAAAGCATTTCAAGATTAGTACAGGGCCTAGTATCAGTGGCATAACAAATTTTTATTCCTTTTCTTTCTTCTCCTAATACCGTTTCATTACTATAATAAATTCCATTTAAAAGTACTTCTTTTTCATTTTGCAATTTGCTCCACAGGATTTTAGGAACTTTGTTTTTGGTTGCCTTTATAGGGTCGAATCGTCTTCTTCGTTTTATATAAAAAGAATATCCATTACAAGAAGTGGTATGATCTAAAGAACTAGTGTATATGGTAAAATCTTCAAAATTAAGAATTTCCCCATCTTCATTAGTTTCTATAAGATTAATTTCATAAGGAAGAATAGGAAAGAGTACAGAGAGGCCTAATATAACTTCTTTTAGCCCGAGAGGACCTATTATAGTTAATGGTTCTTGTCTACCAGAATTAGCTATGGTTAAAAGAAGTCCAGGAAGTCCTATTACATGATCTCCATGGAAATGAGTAAGACATATTATATCAATAGATTTAAAACCTGTTCCTACCATTTTCATTGATACTTGAGTACCTTCGCCGCAATCTATTAATATTTTGCGGCCTTTAATATTTAGTAAAAGAGCGGTTAAGCTCCTATCTGGAGTAGGGAGATTACCACCACAGCCCAAAAGTAAAACATCTATCAAAGTATCACCTACTTTTTAATTAATTTTAGTATACAAAAATATTATAACCAATACTATAATAATATAATATTGGTTATAATATTGATATAGGAAGTAAAAAAATACTTTTTAACATTTTCATCTACAATTTTATACAATGGAGAACTGGCAATTAGTAGAGTATAGTTTGTTAAAATATAATATGTTTTTAAGTTTAAATTAAATTTTTAATAAAAACTTTGCAAAAATACTTGCACAATTTTTCTAACTATGGTATTATAATCTTCGTCGGCAGTAGTCGACAAAATACATGCGTTTTTAGCTCAGCTGGATAGAGCAACGCCCTTCTAAGGCGTGGGCCAGGGGTTCGAATCCCTTAAAACGCACCATATATATGGTGGCCGTAGTTCAGTTGGTAGAGCACCAGATTGTGGCTCTGGGTGTCGTGGGTTCGAATCCCATCGGTCACCCCATATTTAAAAAAGTACAAGCTATTAGATAAATAATAATATAAAAATTAATATTATTATGCGGGAGTGGCTCAGTGGTAGAGCGTCACCTTGCCAAGGTGAACGTCGCGAGTTCGAATCTCGTCTTCCGCTCCAATGTGCGGGTGTAACTCAATGGTAGAGTGCTAGCCTTCCAAGCTAGTTACGAGGGTTCGATTCCCTTCACCCGCTCCAAAAAAATAATCAAATATCATCATTAATTTCTATGTGATGATATAAAAAAACTCGGGGTGTGGCGCAGATGGGAGCGCGCGTGGTTTGGGACCATGAGGTCGCAGGTTCAATCCCTGTCACCCCGACCACTAATTTTAAAATGTAAAAATTTAATATGCGGGAGTGGCTCAGTGGTAGAGCGTCACCTTGCCAAGGTGAACGTCGCGAGTTCGAATCTCGTCTTCCGCTCCAATATGCGGGTGTAACTCAATGGTAGAGTGCTAGCCTTCCAAGCTAGTTACGAGGGTTCGATTCCCTTCACCCGCTCCAAAAAATAGTCAAATATGACTATTTTTTTATTGCGTAAAAATGCTTTATTGAAATATATTAGAGTTTTGTAGAGATTAATATTAATTCGTAATTTTAATAAAACATAATGTATAAATAGCTTATAATATGAATACTGTAAATATAAATAATTAGACATTTATATTTTTAAAATTAATTTAGAGCAACATTAGATTTTTTTAATTTGAAATTCACTTAACTTTGTATTAACATTTTATATAGTGTGTTTTTACTTATTTTAAGAAGAATAGTTGAAATATTTGTAGTTAAGGTATTAGAAGTAAAATATCTATGTAAAAATCGTTAATATTAATAAGTAACCAAAGGAGAAAATATAATGGGAAATGATTTGATAAAAAAGAATACACTAAGTCTTTTCTTTAAATTTGTTATACCATCAATAATAGGAATACTAGTAAATTCTCTTTATTTAATAATTGATGGAATATTTATAGGGCGTGGTGTAGGAGAGATTGCACTTGCTAGTATTAATCTTATATTTCCAGCAGCATGTATAAATATGGCAATTGGTTCTCTATTTGGAACAGGTGCAGCAACCTTAATATCTATACGACTTGGTGAGAATAAGAGGGAAGAAGCTAAAAATATATTAGGAACATCAATTTTAGTTATGATTTTAGTTTCAACTTTTATATCTTTAATAGGATTAATGTTTTTGGAGCCGATAATGAGATTCCTAGGAGCAGAAGGAGAAGTTTTAAAGCTAAGTAAGCAATATGGAACTATATTATTTTTGATAACACCTTTTCATGTACTAGCTACTGGATTAAATCCTATTACAAGATCAGATGGAAATCCTAAATTATCTATGAATATACTTATTACTGCTTCAATTTTAAATGGAATTTTAGATTGGCTATTTGTTATTAAATTGAATTTAGGAATTATAGGTGCGGGATGTGCTACAGCTATTGGAATAATAGGGTCTTCTGTATATCTTCTATTCTATTTCTTTAGTAAACAAGCTAATCTTAGAATTAAGTTGTCTTATTTAAAAATAAAAATAGATATTCTAAAAGAAATTTGTACCTCAGGTTTTATGTCTTTTGCTATGCAGGTAGCTTTAGGATTTATAATATTTATTCAAAATCAAATATTATTAAGTTACGGTACAACTTTAGATGTATCAATATTTGCTATTGTAGGATATATTTCCATAGTCTTTATTCAAATATTATATGGAATAGCCCAGGGAATACAACCTATTATAGGATATAATTATGGTGCGAAGGAACATGGTAGAGTTAAGGAAATATTAAAAATTAGCTTAATAGCAGATGTTATTTTTGGAAGCGCTACATTTATATTCGTATATATTTTTTCCAGTAAATTAGTAGGTATTTTTAATAGCAATCCAGAAGTTATTAAGTTAGCAGCTAAAAGACTTGTTATTTATTTGGCATCCATGCCCACTGTTGGAATAGTGATAACCTTTGCAAGTTATTTTCAAGCAACGAAGCGAAATCTATTTGCCAATATAATTTCTGTAGGTCGTTCCTTTGTACTTTTAATACCTATATCATTTATCTTACCCTATTTTATAGGAGTAGATGGAGTGTTTTTAGCACCAGTAGTAGCTGATTATATAGGCCTAGTGGTTACAATAATAATTTGTTTAAATTTAAAGAACAATAAGGATAATAAAAATAGTTTAGTAGCATAAATTAAAATAATTCTCAATGAAAAATGTACAATCAGGATTGAAATTAATTCTTTATGAATTAATTTCTTTATTTTTTGCTTAGATATTTTTAAATTTAGCTATGTTTTAAATTAATGTTGAAATTTGATGTACCTTCATGAATATGTATATAAACATCTATGCTACATTCAATACAATATAGTCCTTACTTATACAAAGTAATAGATCTTAAGAAAAGAGAACCAATATTTGTCTAACTATATACACCATTATGAAATTCATATTAAAATTAGAATATAGTTATAGTGAAAATGATAGAAGAAAGTCATATTTATATTTTACAGATAAAGGTAAGTTTCTGTTAGAACAAGATTATAATGTTGGAAATGAATTTACTCAAGAAATAAAAGATAGTTTAACAGAAGAGGAGTTAGAAAAATATAAAGAATTAACTCGTATAATAGTTGATAAAATAATAAAATAGATATAGTAAAGTCTTAATTATAAGATTTTTTTATAAAATTAATAGTTAGTTAAACTAACTAACTTAAACGGAGGGGAAGAATGGAGAATAGCTTATCTACAAAAAGTATTGGAAGCTTGTTTTTGAAGTTTGTAATTCCAGCAATTATAGGAGTTTTAGTAAATTCAGTGTACATAATTGTAGATGGAATATTTATAGGAAGAGGAGTAGGAGAAACAGGGCTAGCAGCTATAAATATTTTGTGGCCAGTGATGTGTGGTAATATGGCAATAGGTATGCTTTTAGGAGTAGGAGGTTCTGCACTTATTGCAATAAAGCTTGGACAAAATGAAAAGGATGAAGCTAAACAAATTTTAGGTACATCTGTTTTTTGTATGATATTAATTGGATTAATAATAACTATAGTAGGATTATTATTTTTAGAGCCTATTATGATTTTCCTAGGAGCAGAAGGAGAAGTTTTAAAGCTAAGTAAGGAATATAGTGTAATAATTATTTCTGCTACAATTATGCATATTTTATCTACAGGATTGAATCCAATTGCAAGAGCAGAAGGAAATCCAAAATTATCAATGAATATTTTAATAATTTCTGCTATGTTAAATGCATTTCTAGACTGGTTATTTGTAATGAAATTAGGTTATGGAATGGCAGGAGCGGCAGCAGCTACTATAGTAGGCATGACTCTTTCAGGCCTTTATTTCCTTTATTATTTCTTTTCTAGAAAATCTAAACTTCATATTAGACTAAAACATCTTAGAATTAAGTTTAATATATTAAAAGAAATATGTATTTCTGGCTTTGTATCTTTTGGTATGCAAATGTCTTTAGGTATTTTAACTTTTATCCAAAATAATTTAATACTTCATTATGGAACGACAACAGATTTAGCTATGTTTGCTATAGTAGGATATGTTGCAACAATATTTTTAGAAATATTATTAGGAATAGCTCAAGGAACTCAGCCAATTATAGGATACAACTATGGTGCTGAAAAATATGATAGAGTTAAGAAAGCTTTAAGGATAGCTTTAATCGTTGATATAGTATATGGATGTATAGCACTAATACTACTTTTCATATTTGCAACTTCAATTGTAAATATATTTAATGATAATTTGGAATTCGTTAATAGTACAGCTGCAAGATTAAAAATGTACTTAGGGTCATTACCGTTTTTAGGTATAGTAATAACTTATGGAAGCTATTATCAATCAATACAAAAAGATTTATATGCAAATATAATTTCTATGGGCCGTTCCTTTATATTTTTAGTACCAGTATCATTTATATTACCTAAATTTTTAGGAGTTGAAGGAGTGTTTTTATCACCACTAGTTTCTGATACCTTAGCTTTAGCTACCACTATTTTTATTGGTATATTAAATAAAAGAAAAGAAGAAGTGACTATTGCCACCTAATATATATTTAGTAATTATTTACAATTGTTTATAAAGAGTTTGATAAATGCACTTTTTATGTTTATTTAGATAAAAAGTGCATTTTTATTTCTTAGTTATAATAGATCCTGCAGATATCCTTTATCCTTAATAATAATCTTTTTATTACCTACAAGTTCTATAACATTTTCCTCACTTAATGAAGTTAGTTTTCTACTTATGGTTTCACGGGTTACTCCTATATAATTTGCCATATCTTCTCTATTTATAGAAAGAATTATTATATTATTTTTTTCTAGTTTTAATAGCAGTTCTGCAATTCTACTGTCTATATCTTTATTGGTTAAAGTAGTAATCATATTTTCAAGACTTTCAATTCTATCATAAGCATACTCTAATATTTTTAAAGTAATTTCAGGAGATTCTTTGATAATTTTATCAAAATCTTCTTTAGAAATCATGCAAATATTAGTTTTTTCAAGGGCTTTAGAAGCAAAGTTAAATTTACTACTTTTTAAAAGGCTCAAGTCTCCAATAAAATCTCCCTCGTTTAAGAGATATAAAATTTGTTCTTTACCTTCTTTGTTATAAGTATAAACCTTTAATTTCCCACTATTTATAATATAAAGTTTGTCGGAAGTATCGCCTATATTAAATAAAACATCTCCCTTTTCAAAACTTTTTCTCTTTATTAAGGCTGTAATCTTTTTTAATTGATTTTCATCTAATCCTTTAAATATTGATATTTTACTAGCACAATATTTGCCTGAACAACTATCACAACTATAAAGGTTAATCATAAAAGAATCCTCCAATTTTTTAAGTTATAAATATATGTTTTATTATACACTAAATAACTTATTATAATTTGATTTAAATCACATATTTTTATAAGGGAAAAATCTATAATAAAGACATAAAGCATATTTAAGAAGTAACAAGTTAGAATATTAGTTTATTTACATCATTCTGTGTTGTTAGAATCTGCTCATTAACCATATGAGTGAATCGTAACGGCTTATCTGATATAAAATAGACTAACATCTTTAAATTGTTATTTTCTTTCAAATACCTAAATGGAGGGAATTATTATGGAAAAGGTTTTTTACAGCACAATGCTTATTGGCGATATACTTAGTGAATATCCAGGAGCAGGAGATATATTTAAAATTTATGAAATAGATTTTTGTTGCGGCGGAAATAGACCTTTAATAGAGGCTATAAAAGAACAAGGATTAAATGAAAAAGAGATAATGAATAAAATAAATGAAAATTATAAATTATCTATTATGAAAACAACACCTAAACTATGGAAGGATGTATCTTCAGAAGAATTAATAAAGCATATTATAGATACTCATCATAATTATTTATACAATGAACTTCCTAATATAGGAGAATTTATAGAAAAAATTATAAGAGCACATGGTGACAATCATAAGGAACTTTATAAAGTTCAAGAATTATTTACAGCTTTAGCTAAAGAATTGTTAGCTCATTTACCTAAAGAAGAAGAAGAAATTTTTCCACTTATACTTAAAGGTGAAGAAAAAGAGCAAATAAAAAATAAAATTAACGAACTTGAAAATGAACATGAAGGTGCTGGTATTATTCTTAAAGAATTGAGAAAAGTAACAAATGGTTATAGCATTCCAAGTGATGTATGCTTAACCTTTGAGATGACATATAGAAAACTAGTTAATCTTGAAAATGATATTTTTCAGCATATACACTTAGAAAATAATATATTATTTAAAAGATATTGATATAAATTTACTACTTTAAAATTTAATCTATGTATTGATACAATTATGTTATTAAACTATTTAAATTTACATTAATATGAAATTGAAAATTGACGATTGACAATTATTGAAAACTTCTCTTTTATAAGAGAAGTTTTCAATTGCTTTCTTTTTCACGTGACACAGTGACTTTTATTAAAAAATCTATTAAAGAAATTAGTTTGATTTAAAATAATTTCCACCCTAACTGTGCATTTTGCATTGTGAATTGTGAATTAAAATATCATAGAGATATACATTAAGTTTTAAGGTAGTATCATAGGGTGAACTGGAGTAAGCAGATTTATTTTATCTACTTACTTCAGTTCATTTTTTATAAATATATAGATATCCTAAGGTATATTAGAGGGTTAATAAGAGAAGTTTTTAAAATGTTTTTTCTACTATACTTTTAATTTTAGGAATAATCTCTTCTATCATTATATCCGCTTTTTCTTTTGAGCTGCTTCTAGCACTGGCTAGTAATCCAGAAGGTGGTACTAAATCAGATGGCACTGGATATACTGCATATCCAGGAGGAGTCATTGCTTCATCTACCAATCTTTCCATATGTACAAGTTCTGGCGTAAATTTTAGCATGAATGAAGTTTCGGTTATAGCCGCATGCTCTAATGCCCAACCTGGGAATGGGATTTCATCAAATATTTTATCTATTGTTTCATTAGATAATGGATCCCACCAATTAGTGATAATAATCTTAGTTCCTTTTGGTATATTACGAGACACAAGGTCTGCAGCTTCAAGTATAAAGGCTTCATTTTCATAATGACTGTTAAAGATTAATATTTTTTTAACTCCATCTTTAATAAATTCTTCTAATATATCTTTTACAAGAGCAACTACAGTGCTTCCATTTAAGTCTATAGTTCCAGGAAATAGAGGACCACCACCGCTAGCTGGCAATGATTTATAACCATAATTGATTGATGGAGCTACTATTCCATTGATCTCCTTAGCTAAAAGTAATGATAATTCATAAGAAATTACTGTATCAGTACATAATGGAAGATGAGGTCCATGTTGCTCTAAAGAGCCTATAGGGAGGATTACAACATCCTTTTCTTTTCTCTCATTGAATTCTTGCCATGTAAGAGCATCTAATTTTATTTCCATAATAGAAATCTCCTCTCAAATCGTTAAATTTATACAATAGTATTATAATATAACTATAAAATTTTTGCATAAATCTTGTATATAAAGAAGCTTTATAGATACACTAATATATAATTTATAGAAAGTAGGAGGAGTTTTATGGTAGAGTTCAGTTATAAGCTTACAGGGGTAGGAGTTTGTGAAGGGTTTATAAATATAAATGGAAATATAAGTGAATTTACACCTTACAATATAACAGATGCCATAGGAGATTTACTACAAGCAATTGTTAATATATTAGAAGAAAGTACTGATGGAGAAACAGAAGAATATTATTTTATTTGGCACGATAATCCTAATCAACATAAATGGGAAATGCACCTAGAGGATAAAGAAAATATAAGAATTAAAATAACCAATGAAACCTATGATGGAGAAACTATAAGTGTAGATATAGATACTATTTATGAGTTTAAAGATTTTATAAGAGAAATTTTAAGAGAATGTGAACTGCTCTTAAAAAATCATGGTATTATAGGCTATAGGACAAAGTGGATAGAGTATGAATTTCCACTAGGTCTTTACATGAAATTAAAAAAATATATAGTGTCTAATATTATAAGTAAAGAAGGTAGTACATATATAAGTGAAGAATTAGACTTATTAAAGGAATATATATTATAAAAACATATTATTGTGATTATAAATATTAATGTAAAGATAAGAGGAAAAATTGTAATTAGACAAGGGAGATGGATTGATGAGAAAAATTACATTAGCTAATAATAAAACCATTGAAGTGGAATGTCTAAGTTGTGCTATTACAAGTGGAGAGGTTGAGCCTGATGGAGGAACAATTATTGAAACAGAGTTTTTTCATGCACATCAGGATGTGGCATATCCTATAGAAGGATTAGTTATATTAGCTTCCAAAAGACATATTAAATGCTTTGATGAGCTAACAGAAGAAGAAAAAATCGACTATATAACACTGTTAACAAAAATTAGAGAAGCTCAGAGGAAGGCATTGAATATTGAATATGTATATTACTTCTATAATGAAGATACTACTCATCATTTTCATACTTGGATGGTTCCAAGGTATAAGTGGATGTATGACTTTGGACACTCTGTTCAATCTCTAAGACCAGCATTATTACATGCACGAGATAATTTAAATTCTGAGGAGAATTTAACTAAAGTAATTGAAGCAATTAATAATCTTAAAAATTATTTAAATACTTAAGGGTATTTAGTGTTTATTTAAATACATTTGAAAGTTTATTAAGGAGAAGTTAAATGATAAATTTTAAAAAATTAGATTCAGTAAAAGATGTTTTACCATTAAGAAAGCAATATTATAATAGTCTTTTAAAGCCTATGGAAGATTATCACGATATTGTACACATCATTACAGCAAGTTATTTTGGAATATATTTAAATGATAGTTTAATAGGGTATTATTCAATTAGTAATAATAACAATTTATTATCTCAATTTTATATAATTGATGAATTTAGAAATTTAGATGAAAAAATTTTTTCAATGATAATTGAGGAAGAATCTATAGAAGGTGCTATTGTATGTAGTATTGAACCTATTTTCTTATCCTTAACTATGGGAATTGCTAAAGAGATAAGCATAGATTCTTATTTGTTTTATGACTTTAATCTTAATAGTTTTATGAAAAAATATGATAGTTTAAACTTTATATTAGCTAGAGGAGATCAAATTGAGAAAATTAAAGAATTTTATATGAAAAACTTGGAGGATAAGGACGAGTCCATAGAGAGTTATTTGCTAGGATTAGTAGCTAATGATGAATTATTTGTACTTTGTGATGGTAACGAAATTTTAGGAGTTGGAGAATATCGTAAAAGTAATATCTTTCCCGGAACTGTTAATCTAGGAATAGTTGTGAATAAATCCTATAGAAATAGAGGATACGGAAGCTATATCATGTACAAGCTTTTAGAAAAAAGTCTTACAAGAGGGCATAGAGCAATTTGTTCCTGTGATTTTGATAACATTGCTTCTAATAAAGCTTTAGTTAAAGCTGGACTTATTTCAAGACATAAGGTTCTTAAGGTAATTTTTTAATAAGATGAACTGAGTTAAGTGATTACAATTGTTTTAAAATGATAAAGAAGCAGTAAAAGTCACAAAAATTGTGATTGAATGAATGTAGTACACTCACATACAAGAAATAATGGATTTTAAAGTAAGGGAATAATATTTAAGTGTATACAAGTTATTATAATTAATATTGTAATTGGTATATAAAAAGGCTTAAAAAACTATAAACGTAGGAGATAAATTTATGAATAGATTGGAAAAAGTTCAGAGGATTGTTGATAGCATCTTAATGGAGCGATCTAACTTAGAAGAAAGGCGTTGTGGTTTTGTCCACTTGTATGGTGTATCATCTATTTGTAGTTTACTTGCACTTAAACGTGGACTAAATGCTGAATTGTGTGCAATTGCTGGAATGTTGCATGATATATCAAGTTATAAAATTGGTTACAGTGTTGATCACTCAAAGTTAGGTTCTATAGAAGCGAGAAAAATTTTAAATGAGACTAACTATTTTAATGAGAAAGAAATTAATATTATTTGTAAAGCTATATCCAACCACAGTGATAAACATAATGTAGATAGTGTTTATGACGAAATCCTCAAAGATGCAGATGTACTCCAGCATTATTTATATAATACAAGTTTCAAAATTGAAGAAAAAGAGAAAAATAGATTGAATGATTTATTTAAAGAGTTAGAGATTAATTCATAGTTTTATAGAAAATTAGAAGAGGAAAATACCTACCTATATTTATATAATCAAAAATAAAAGCCTAGAAAATATATTTTCTAGGCTTTTATTAAGAGAGATGATGAACTGCGAATTTATATAAAATTAGTTGCTGACAAAATTTCTTCGTAAGAAAGCTTTTCTTTAATCAATAATGAATTAGTTAAAGCTTCTAGCTTAGATTTTTCTTTTAATAGTATATATTTTACTTCTTCATAAAGGCTATCAACAGTAGATTTACATTCTTCTAATATATCCTTAGAACTTGATCCTTGAAGTGGACTAGGCATTTCTGAAAGTCTTAGAAGACCTAAAGATTCACCCATACCATACTCAGCAATCATGTTATAAATCATATTAGTAGTTTGTTTTAAATCATTATAAGCACCTGTAGTAATCTTTTCTTTTCCAAAAATTATTTCTTCAGCAGCACGTCCACCTAAAAGTACCATTATTTTTTTCTTTAAATAGTCTAGGTTTTGATATGCACTATCTACAGGTAAGCTTAGAGTATATCCTCCAGCACCTTTAGAAGTAGGAATTATAGTAACCTTAGATACTTTCTCTTCTGGCAACTTTAATAATGAAATTAAAGCATGTCCAGCTTCGTGATAAGCAGTAATTTTTCTATCTTCTTCTTTAATAGCAGATTTATCAATTTTTTCGTAACCTGCAAGAACTATAGAAAATGCAGTATCTATATGTTCATTAGTGATATATCCAATGTCTTCTTTACAAGCTAATATAGCTGCTTCATTTATTAAGTTTTCTAATTTAGCACCAGAAAAATATGAAGTTCTATGAGCGAGATCTAAGATATCTATATCTTTGTGAGGTTTATTTTTTAAATGAAGTTTAATTATTTTTTCTCTAGCACTTACATCAGGTAATGCAACTTCAATATGTCTATCAAATCTACCTGGTCTTAAAAGTGCAGGATCAAGTATATCTAATCTATTTGTAGCAGCAATAACTACTATTCCTTCACTTTCGCTAAATCCTGACATCTCTGTTAATAGGGCATTTAAAGTTTGATCTTTTTCTTCAGAACCTCCTGTACCCTTAGATGATCTTTTTTTACCAATAGCATCTATCTCATCTATGAATATAACTGCCTTTCCATGACTTTTTGCTTTTTTAAATAGACTTCTAACTCTACCAGCTCCAACCCCTACGTATACTTGAATAAAGTCAGAACCAGATACAGCATAGAAAGGTACATTTGCTTCTCCTGCAACTGCTTTAGCTAGTAATGTTTTACCAGTACCAGGAGAACCATATAGTATAATTCCTTTAGGAACTCTTGCACCATATTTTTTATATTTTTCAGGATTTTTTAAATAATCTACTATATCTTTAACACTTTCTTTAGCTTCTTCATTTCCTGCTAAACTGTTAAAGTTAAATTTATCTTTTACTAGAGTAGAAGCGTCTACTGCATCTATAGCAGTAACTCCTCTTGCGCCTTTAGTCTTTGATAATGACATAAGGACAATGGCAACAACTGAAAGTGTTAAAACAGCAGAAAAACCTGTTTGCATAAATGTGGTACTGCTATTTTCTTTTACTTCTACACCTTTACTTAAAAGCTCTTCCTTTAAAGTAATACTATTAGGGTTATCCGTAGTATATTCTGTTCCATCTTTCATTACAACAGTAATTTTAGAAGAGGGAACAATATATACAGTTGAGAGTTGGTCATTATGAGCATCCTTTAAAAATTCTTTATAAGATTTAAATGATAAGTTTGAACTTCTAAAGTTAATAAAAGTCATTGCTATTAAAGATAAAATGCAAATAACAATGGGAATTATAATGTAATTCTTTTTAAGTTTATTCATTAAAATAGTTCCCCCTTCTTCTTAGAAACAATTAGTATTATTTAAGCATCTGGCAAAAAATAACTACTAATAAGATTGTAATAATATTTTGTGTCAGATGCTTAAGCCTATGATATTTATTATATACATTACAGTCTTATTGTCTAATTAAAATCATAGAATTTGGTAATGTAAGTTATGGAATGAAATTATCAAAATGGTAAAAAAACTACTAATTAACATATTAAAAGAAGATATATTTATACAAATAACCAGTGATTATACTAGTTTTTTATGCAATGGAGAATTTATGATTAAAGCTATTATTGATTAAGAATGAAGAATGAAGAATTGCGGAGACTTCTCCTCTATGGGAGAAGTTTTTAATTGACTTTTTCAAGTTAAACAGTAACTTCCTATGATAAAAGCTAGTCATTGCATTGATAGTAAAAAACTTAATATTTTTTATAACACTTTTTAGAATTATTGGTTATAATTAATGATAGTGCATTAATTGGGAAAGGAATTGAAGTTATGGAAAAAGCTAAAATGCTTCTAAAACAATATTTTGGGTATGATGATTTTAGAAGTGCGCAAGTTAAACCTATAGAGAGCATATTAAAGGGACAAGATACCTTAACTATTATGCCTACAGGAGGAGGAAAATCTATATGTTTTCAAATTCCTTCACTTATATTACAAGGAGTTACAGTAGTTATTTCTCCATTGATATCCTTAATGAAGGATCAAGTAGATGGACTTAATAGTAATGGAATTCCTTCTACATATATAAATAGTTCATTAGATCCTTTAGAGATTGAAGAAAGAATATTTTATGCCAGAAATGGACAATACAAATTAATTTATGTGGCACCAGAAAGGCTTGAAAATGAAAGTTTTTGTGAAGCTTTAAAACATATAGATATAACCTTAGTTGCTATAGATGAGGCACACTGTGTTTCACAATGGGGACATGATTTTAGACCAAGTTATAAAAAAATACCTAGTTTCTTAAGAAAATTAGAAAAAAGACCTATTTTGGCTGCTTTTACTGCTACAGCTACGGATAAGGTTAGAGAAGATATGATAAATATTTTAAGGTTAGAAGAGCCTGATATATTTATAAGTGGTTTTGATAGAGAAAATCTAAATTTAAAAGTATTAAGAGGAGAAAACAAATTAGATTATGTAATTAATTATGCTAGCGAAAAAATCAATACTACTGGAATAATATATACTGCTACTAGAAGAGAAGCGGAAACAGTATATATTAATCTTAAGAAGAGAAATATTAAAGCTGCTCTTTATCATGCAGGTCTTTCTGATAGCGATAGGGAAAAAGCACAGGAAGATTTTTCTTATGATAATGTAGATGTAATTGTAGCTACTAATGCTTTTGGAATGGGTATTGATAAATCTAACGTTAGATATGTAATTCATTATAATATGCCTAAAAATATAGAAGCCTACTACCAAGAAATAGGACGTGCAGGTAGAGATGGTGAAGCAAGTGAATGTATATTATTATTTAGTCCTAAGGATATACAAACTCAAAAATATTTTATAGATATGAGAGAATTGAATCCTGTTAAAAAAGCACAGGAATATAATAATTTAAGAGCTATGGTGGATTATACTTATACATCTATGTGTCTTAGAAAATATATACTTGAATATTTTGGAGAAGAAAATATAAAGGATAGTTGCAACAATTGTTCTGTATGTAATGATGATAGAGAAACTATAGATATGACTATAGAGGCACAAAAGATTTTTTCTTGTGTTTATAGAATGAAAGAGAGATATGGAACTAATGTAATTGCAGAAGTTTTGAAAGGTTCAACTAATGCAAAAATATTAAATTTAGGTCTTGATAAGCTTTCAACCTATGGAATAGTAAAGAATTATACAAAAAAAGAATTAGTAGATATAATTAATAAACTTATTGCTGATGATTATATGATCACTACAGATGATGAATTTCCTGTAGTTAAATTAAGACCAAAGGCTGTTCCTGTATTAAGAAGTGAAGAACAAGTATTTCTAAAGGTAAATAAAAAGCCAAAAAGTAAAAAAGGAAAAGTGGATAATACTTTATTTGAAGCCTTAAGACTTTTAAGAAAAGATATAGCATTAAATGAAAAAATACCACCTTATTTAGTATTTGCAGATGCTTCTTTAAAAGAAATGACAGAATATATGCCTATTACAAAGGAAGACTTTCTTAATATTAAAGGTGTAGGTCAAAGCAAATATAATAAATATGGTGAAGTATTTATAGAAGAAATTAAAAAATATATTAAGGAAAATAACATAACTAAAGAAGTGGCAACAGATAATGAAGAGGCTTACGCTGCTGAAAAGATAAAAAGTCATATAATAACTTATAATATGTATAAAGAGGGCAAAACTATTAAAGAAATTTCTAAGGATAGAGAACTTACTGAAGTTACTATCGAGGAGCATTTATTTAAATGCAAGACAGAGGGGTTAGATGTAAACCTAGATGATTTTATACAAAAGGAATATGAGGATTTAATAATAGAAACAATTAAAAATGTAGGGGCAGAAAAATTAAAACCTATAAAAGAATTGTTGCCGAAAGAAGTAACTTATCTATCTATAAAATCTGTATTGATTAAATATAATAGCGACTTATAATTGACACAATTGAGGTTTATAATTAACTAATAACTTAAGAATTTTTATTTGGGAGGAATCATGAATTCAATAGACATAAGGGATGCAGAAATAAAGGACATTAAAAAAATAGCAAGTTTACTTTATATTACAGAATCTAATCCGGAAGTTATTTGGGGAACAGGAAGTAAAAATGAAATAATAGAAAGACTTGCTTATATAGTTAAAGAAAGTAGGAATAGATTTAGTTATCAACATGCTAAAGTTGCAGTAGTAAATAACGAAGTGGCAGGAATATTATTCGCAATTCCGCATGACACTATGAAAAGCATTGAGAAAAAAACTTCAAAGCTGCTTATGAGAGGGCAAAAAGGCTTTAAAGAAAAAGTAGGATACATCTCCAGTATAATAATGCTTGACCATCTAAAGGAATCTGAACCAGGGGAATTATTTATAGCCAATATAGCTACTCATATAAAATATCAAGGTAGAGGTATAGGAAGAGCTTTAATGATGGAAGCAGAAAAAATGGCTAAAGAGAAAGGCTTAAATAAAATTTCTCTTTTAGTAGACGTTAATGATCATAAGGTAATTCACTTTTATACTGTACTTGGATATAAAGTAGTAGAAGAATCACACTTAGGAAAGAAAATATATCTTAGAATGATAAAAGAAGTACAATAAAAGATAATAGGTAAATAATTTTAAATCATTGAAAATCGTGGCATTTAGTCACGATTTTATTTTTTGTAAAAAACTAAGAAAATTCTTAAAAGTATCTAGGTGATTGGGTGCTTTTAAAAAGTAAAATATAGTATTTAGATGCTATTATAAATATATAGAATATTTTGAAATTAAATATTAAGGAAAGGAGGACACTTATAATGAAATTTAAACAAATGAAGAAAATGTAATATTATTGTTATTAGTACATTACTTATTTGTTTTGCTTTAATATTAACTACATTTATTAATGTATTACTTAAACAACAAAATGCGAAATCATATAATGTAGATGAATATGAACAGACATATGGGGCAGATATTCCTGAAATAGAGAACTCTGATTTGCTTTTAGCTGAAGGTGAAAATGGTGTTATTAGGAAATGGAATTTAGAGTCTTGTAATAGGGTTCTTTTTTAATGCAAAAAATTAGGTATAAGGTAAGGAGAGGCTACATATTTATAGTACATATAGATGTAGAAATTATAAAAATTGGTTTGTATTATTAGCTACGGAAATTGAAAAGAGTATATGTCATAAAGGGACTATAAAAAATTGGGCAGAGATTTAAGGCGGAAATAGTCGAATTTTCAGTAAAGGAAAACCTTTTGAAGTGTAGAAGTAGTTATATATGAAGGAGGTAATGATATGGCAAAAAAACGTGTTTCTAGAGGTAGTGTAATCATTAATAAACAAGAAAAACTAAAGGCTGTCTTTAATGAGATGCGAAAAGACATTAGTGAAGAAAATTTTAAAAATAAGTTTAAGGAGATGTTTCCAGAAGCATGGGATAGGATAATTAAAAAATACAATGAATATGAAAAGATTACAAAACCAAATAAATCACATCCTATGCCTGAGCCAGAGACGTATTTATCAAATTTATATAAAACAAATATAGAAAAATATAAGAGCTCATAACAGAACTCTTCTAAATATAAATAAAGATTTGCTTGTAAAACATAGAAATACTTATTAATTAAAAATTATAGATTTACGACAATACAATTACTGCTTAATTATAAGAAATATTTTAAAGCCATGAGTTACTTTAGATTAGCTCATGGCCTTTTTATTAAAACTGTCAAATTAAAGGCACTTTTAATAAATTTTCTAAATGTAATATTTACTGTATCTATTACTCTTCTTTAATAACTTTCTCAGCTTTAGTCAAATCATTTCTAAGTTGCTCTTGTGGAGTAGCATAAGCAGGATACCATCCTTTGCTTATTACTATATCAGATAATTTAAAATGATCATTAATGCAAGAATTAAGTTGACTAGTTAACATTTGTCTAAGTTGAGGATTAGTTGCTTCACCTATAGCTTTACTTAATAAAGATATATCTGCCTTTGATGCTGTTAAACTACTTAAAGCTATATCTTTATCATCCATAAGATTCATAGTTCTGTCATCAGTATCTAACATATCGAATAGTCCCATATTGTTACCTCCTAAAATATTATAAATTTTCTTTTACGAATTCTTGTAATTCTCGAAGATTAGTTTTTTTACCATCTAATGAAGAAGTTAAAAAATTTTTTAATTCTTGGTCATTTACCATATTTAAAGTTGCAGTAGCTTTTTTTACACCAATAATACTAGTTGATAATAATTCATGAAGTTCTAATGTTTCATGAGGAGCTAGTTTTGAGTTATTTTCCATAATTAATCACCTCCGCGATAATATTGTTGCTAAATGAATAATAATATATTCATAAAAAACATAATAAAAAGATTTATATTCTGAATTAAATAAAAGATTTAAAAAAAGAAATTAAAGATGGCAAAAATCGATATTACAATATTTATGAAGATTTTTTAGGTAATAGAGAAAAGAATAGATATAATAAGTTACTTTTAAATTTGATAATCGAGTTATCATACTATGGAATGTGGCTATAGCAGAAGAAAATATTATAGATATAATGATGTTCATATATAAGTAGAAATTTATAAATATTTTAGTAAACAAAGATATTAATACAAAAAGGTATAAAAAACCATTTATAAATAATAATAAAACAATAGGAGCAATTATTGTAAGTGACACTAAAAAATTACCATTACATAACTTTATATGGGACAGAAAAAAATATAAGAACTTAGGTGTAATTTATAAGTGAAACTTTATTTAAGATATTATGTAGATTGTAGAGCTCCTTTTATTTTATAAATAATAAATTAATACAAACCTAATTATGTATGTAAATTAAAAGTTTAGCATAAAAACAAAGAAAGGTTTAGTATTAAATATTTTATTAAGATGTAAATAAATGATAGGAGGTATATTAAAATGAGCGAAACTATATTAGAAAAAACTGAAGGACGTGTTAGTTATCATGATTCTGTAGAGGAAATGTTAATAAGGATTAGAGAAGATGGCATGTCAAATGTATTTGATAGATGGGCATCTCAAGAAAAAATTAGATGTAAGTTTTGCCTAGAAGGGTTAAGTTGCCAATTGTGCTCTCAAGGTCCATGTAGAATTAACCTTAAAGGGGAACAGGGGAAGGGGGTTTGCGGTATTGGGCCAGATGCTATGGCAATGAGAAATATGCTATTAAGAAATATTATGGGAGCTGGTACATATGGACATCATGCCTATGAAGCTTTTAGAACATTAAGAGCAACTGGAGAAGGAAAAACTCCGTTTACAATTAAAGATGTAGATAAACTTAAATGGATGTGCGACAAGGTTGGAATTGATACAAATCAAGATATTAATAAAATGGCCATAGACTTAGCTAATTTTTTAGAGGCTGAAATGGGTAAGGACATTGAAGAGCCTAGCGTAATGGTAGATGTATTTGCCCCAAGAAAGAGAAAAAAAGTATGGAAAGATCTCGGAATATACCCTTCAGGAGTAGTTCATGAAGAACAAAATGCAGTAGCAAGCTGCCTGACAAATGTTGACGGAGATTATGTATCTCTAGCAAAAAAATCATTAAGTTTAGGATTAGCTACTATTTATACAGCACAAATAGGTCTTGAAATGGTGCAGGATATATTATTTGGAACTCCTACTCCACATGAAGTAGACGTTGATTTAGGAATTATGGATCCAGAATACGTAAATATTGTATTTAATGGACATCAACCTTGGCCTGGAGTAGCTACTCTGCAAAAGGCAAAGATGCAAGAAGTACAGGAAAGAGCAAAAGCAGCTGGTGCAAAAGGCCTTAGAATAGTTGGTTCAATTGAAACAGGTCAAGAGTTATTACAAAGATTTGAAGTGGACGATGTATTTGTAGGTCTTATGGGGAACTGGTTAGCAATAGAGCCGCTTTTAGCTACTGGTACAGTTGATGTTCTGGCAATGGAAGAAAACTGCTCTCCACCTGCAATAGATCATTATGCTGAAAAATACCAAGTAACATTAGTAGGAGTAAGTACTATCATTGGTATTCCTGGACTAAATCATATGATTCCTTATAGCCCTTCAAAAGTGGATGAAATGGCAGATAAACTAATAGATTTAGCAATAGAAAACTTTAAGAAGAGAAAAGACAATATTGTGCCTAAGGTTCCTAAAATGACCCAGAAGGCAATAGCAGGATTTTCTACTGAAGCTGTTGTAAAAGCTCTAGGAAATAGATTAGATCCATTAGTGGATGTTATTGCAGCAGGTAAAATTAAAGGAATAGTAGCTTTAGCCAATTGTTCTACTTTAAGAAATGGGCCTCAAGATTGGAACACAATTAATTTAGTAAAAGAATTGATTAAAAAAGACATCTTAGTTGTAGCAGGCGGATGTGGTAATCATGCACTTGAAGTGGCAGGACTATGTAATTTAGATGCAATAAATATGGCTGGTGAAGGACTAAAAGAAGTATGTAATATGCTGAAAATTCCTCCAGTTTTAAGTTTTGGAACATGTACTGATACAGGAAGAATATCTATGCTTGTTACAGAACTAGCTAACCATCTTGATGTTGATATACCAGAACTTCCTATTGCTGTAACAGCTCCTGAGTGGATGGAACAAAAAGCTACCATAGATGGTGTATTTGCTGTAGCTTATGGAGCTTATACACATTTATCTCCAACTCCATTTTTAACAGGTGCAAAGCAGCTTGTAAAACTGCTTACTGAAGATGTAGAGGGTTTAACAGGTGGTAAAATTGCACTAGGTGATGATCCAAGAGAAGTAGCTAATAATATTGAAAAACATATATTAATCAAGAGAAAAGGTTTGGATTTAGATTAATTAATATATAAAGTTAAAGTATATTTAATACTCAATTTTCCTTACATAGTAAAGTTTTACAGAAATATAGAAAGTTTTAAGGTATATAGATTGGAATCCAAAGGAAGCAAGTTAGAATCTTGCTAGGTATACCATATAAAAAGCTAGAGAAATTGATAGTTCTCTAGCTTTTTTGTTTTTAATAATCTTGAATTATTTAAAGTGATTTTTACCTCATTTGTAAGGATTAAAAGGCACAGAAGTCTTATTTTTATAATATCTATTTTTAGATTCTTTTAGCATATGTTTAATTCGACTACCATATCTTTATATTTTATTATATCGACAAAATATTGAAATAATGTGGAATTAATGGTATAATATTACTTAATTTCAATAATTTTAAATTATAATGTAGTAAAAGGTCATATTGAAAAATAACTAGTACTGAATCTATATTTTAAGGGGGAAATTATGAGAGAAAAAAAGGGGTTAATAGTATTTTTAACTTTATTTTTTATATTATGTTTTGGCATTCCTATTTTAGCTAGAATTTTTAGAGAAACTATAGAATTATACAGATTTGATTTTTCTTTATTTCCAAGTAATTATATAAAAGATATAACTTTCAATTTAGAAACGTACAGAAGTTTTGTAAATTTCAGAAATCCAATTAATGGATTAGGGTTAGCTATAATTATTATATTCCTAATTTCTTACATTATCAATGAATTGGGATTATTTAAAGTTAAAGAGAAATATGAACAACTTGAAAGTTATGGATCTCACGGTACTAGTAGATGGCAAAGTGATAAAGAGATTAAAGACAACTATTGCAAAGATAATTTAGGATGGTTTTTAGGAACTATAGAAAAGAATAAAACTTATGATATTGGTATGAAAGCAGCCTATCATCCTGTAAATGGTGAACTAAATATGCAACAAGTGGTAATTGGACCACCGGGTTCAAATAAAACTACTGGATTTGTATTAAATAACATATTTCATATATGCAATGTATATAAGGATAAAAACGAAAAAGCAGATATTATAATAACAGACCCTAAAAGTGAATTATATTCCCTTACGGCAGATTATTTAGAGAAAAATGGATATGATGTCAAAGTTCTTGATTTTATACACTTAACATATGGTGATTGCCTAAATCCTTTAGATTTTATAAATGATGATAAATCATTAATGGAAATAGCAAAAGGATATATTGATTCTGTTGAAAGTTCTAATGGTGACAAAGCTAGTGGTGATATGGCTTTTTGGAATAATCAAGAAGCACAGTTATTAGCAGCTCTTATAGGCTTTGTAAAGCAAGCTTACCCAAAAGAAAAACAAACTTTTTCAGAAATTGCTCAAATATTAACTAGTGAAGATGTTAGTGATATAGATAATGCTAGATATTTTTTTGAAGATAATAATATAAAGGGGGCAGCAAGACAGCTTTGGAATAACTTTTTAATGTTAGCGGAAAGTGAAAGGACTAGATCCAATATATTAGGAGGACTATCTGAAAAATTAAAATTATTTTCAATAAAAGGAATAGAAAATATAACAAGTAGAACTACTGTGGATATAGACAAATTAGGAATAATAAAACATAAACCTATGACTTTATTTATTTTAATTCCTGATAGTGATAGAACTTTTGCACCGGTTATAAATGCAGTAGTAAATACCATATTTAAGCAACTATATAAAACAGCCTATAATACTAAGAATAAGCTCGAATTTCCAGTATACTTTTTATTAGAAGAAATGGCTAACATAGGAAAAATTCCAGGAATTCAAGAAATGCTTGGAACTATGAGAGGAAGGCGAATATATCCTATGATGATATGGCAATCTCTTTCCCAAATGAAAGATCGTTATGGGGATAAAGGCTTTGAAGATATTATGTCCATGTGTGATACCCATGTTTACTTGGGGGTTAATGATCAATTTACAGCAAAGTATTGCAGCGATAGTTTAGGAAATACAACTATTAAAGTTCAAGGATTATCTCAAAAGAGTGAAGGTGGTTTATTTAGTATTAATGAAAAATCTGGTAGTGAAAATTATCAGCAAAGAAATTTGCTAATGATTGATGAATGCATGAGATTAGATAATAAAAAAATGATAATAAGACAGAGAGCTAAAAATCCTATACTACTCAATAAAGTTCAATATAAGTACTGGGAATATAATCTCTGCGAAAGTAAGGAAATATTTAATTTGAGAACTATAGAAGAAAATGAAGAATTTAAAGAGGATAATCTTTGTAAAAATGTGTAGAGACAGTATAAGTATAAAAGTAATATGATTTATAGAAAAAAAATAGCATAAATACATTTGGAATAGTAGATTAAGCTTATATAAAAAGATTATTTATAATTTGGAATAATCTAATTTACTTAAAGGAGAAATTTATGTTAAAAATTATGCCTTTAATAAAATCGGAAGACAGTTATAAGAGAATAAAATCAGAGTTTAATTTTGTTGATTTTGAAGAACAAATAACATCATTAGAAAATCTTCAAGAAAAGATGGTTATATGTGACTATGATATAGCTATTGTAGATATTAGAATAGCATGGTATGAGGAGGCATTGAATTTACTAGGAAAAAGTGAAATTTTTATAGTTTTATTTAAGGGAGATTTTCAAGATTTAGCCAATAAATTGAATGATACCATAAATGAAGTAAAAAGAAAAATATCTAAATTAGAAGAAGATAAAAGCTTAAATAAAAAAAGTGAACCAGAAATTAAATATGTCTATTTAGATAGGCCTTCTGCTGAAAATGAACCTAAGATTGAAATTAAAGAAGTTGAGAAAATAGTTGAAAAAATAATTGAAGTAGAAAAGCCTATCATTATTGAAAAGGAAATAGAAAGAGAAATAGAAATTGAAGTAATAGATACTGCAACTATAGTAGTTATGTCCAATTGTAGTAGTGGGAAATCATTTATTACTTGGAATATAGCACATGGTTTTGCCAGTAGAGGATACAATACTTCAGTTATAAATTTAGATAAGGGATATAGTGCTAATATCTACTATTCAATAGATAAGGAAGAAGAAAGTGCTTTAAAACATGTAAGTAAAATTAAAAATTTTAATAAAATTTTGGACAAGGCTTATTATGTTAATGAAAATCTTAGAATATTTACAAATGAATTATGTAGT
Source organism: Clostridium argentinense CDC 2741 (assembly GCF_000816675.1). Taxonomy (GTDB): domain Bacteria; phylum Bacillota; class Clostridia; order Clostridiales; family Clostridiaceae; genus Clostridium_J; species Clostridium_J argentinense. Next base: position 1,106,362 of record NZ_AYSO01000020.1, read on the forward strand.
GGGGAAGAGCTAAATAATGAAGAGTTTCTCAAAATTTTAAACTTAGTACAAGCTGATAGCCAAATTACAATTATAGATTGTAAATCAGAGATAAATGATTTATTAAAATCAGCCATATCATATAGTTCTTCTATATTACTTATTTTTGATAACGATAACATGCATTACAATTTGAATGAAAGAATGCTTAAAAAAATAAATGATGTATTTAACTCTCAAAAAACTATTGTAGTACTAAACAACATATTTTATGAAGGATCAGAATTAAAAAATACAATAAAATTCATTAAGAATATGGAGTTGAATTTTAGAGATATAGTAACTATAAAAAATTGTGGAGCAGCTGCTACAGATATGATGTTTACAGATACTTGTCCTTATATCTCTAGTAAAGATGAAAAATTTAAAAATGATATGGATGAATTAATGAATAGTTTAAAATCTAAGGGAAAAAAGAAAACTTTATTTCAAAAACTATTTAGAAAATAGTACAAGAAGGGGGCAATTATGTTAAAAAAGACCTATTTAACTAAGGAACAACAAATTAAAAGAAGTTTTAAAAAAGGAATAATAGTAAGTTTTATAATTGTAATTGGTGTAGTTATGCTATATCAATTTTATATAATCCCACAAGTAAAAAAGTCAGAAAAGTCTAAAATATTAATTGATTTATCAAAAGAAGAAAATCAAATGAATATTATTGCATTAAATAAGGATATTAATCAAGGAGAATTAATAACAGAAGATATGATTAAGACAGTAACCTATGATAAAGAATTATTACCTACAGATATTTTAAAAGATAGAGAAGAAATAGAAGATAAAGTAGCCAGAATGAATTTAAAGGCCAATACAATAGTAACTAATTCAATGTTATTAGAAAGAGAAGATGTTCTAACTTCAGATTTAAGAAAGCAAGATTTTGATCACATTTTACTTAACGTAAATTTACAACCAGGAAATTTTATAGATATAAGATATAGAAAAAAAGATGGTAGTGATTTTGTAGTAGCCTCTAAGAAAAAAATACTTGATAGAAATGATGGAATAATGATAACTAATATTACAGAAAAAGAAAGAAATTATATTAACAATTCTACAGTATTAGCATCATTAACGGGAGCAGTATTATATACAACTATATATGTAGATCCAGAAAACCAGCCACCAGCTAAAATTACTTATGAAATAAATAAAAATATAAAAGAAATTATAGAAAAGGATCCTAACATAATTAGAAGTTCGCAGGAAGAGTTAAAAAACAGAATAAATCAAGAAAATAATAATGATAACAATAAAGAAGAAATAGATATTACTAAAAATCATAGTGATAAATCGAAAGATGAGTTTAAACCTATGTTTATAGAGTAGGAGGAACAGTAATATGGATATCAGTTTATTTATAGGAGCAAATGGTACGGGTAGAAGTCATACAATGATTATATTAGCTAAAATATTAGCTAAGTTAGGTAATGATGTATTAGTTATAGATACAACTAATAGTCAGGGTATATTTAATTATTTTGAATATAATGTTGATGTAGAAAGTGAGGTGGCTTTAACAGAGTTTGATCCAATTATTAGAGAAGAAATATCAATACTAGTTGATAATCCTTTAAACTGCAATAGGCTGGATATAGATTATAAAACTCTATTAGAAAATGTAGAACTAAATAGATATAACTATATATTTATTGAAGTTGATGGGGTAGTGGATAGTAGATTAATAAAAGAAAGCAGTAGAATTTTTATGGTTCAAAACAGTGATAAAGATAAACTAATAAGAAATAAAAAAATTTTAAATGAGCTAAATATAGATTCTACCAAGCTTCATTTTATATTTAATCAAATTGTTGATAGTAGATATGATAAAAGTTATTTATTAGAAGAGTTATTTTCTAGTTTGAATAATAAAATAGCAATCATGGATAATGAAGATGTAGAAATTCCATTTCTAGAAGAAGATTTAATATGGAGCTATGAGAATAAATTAGATGGAAAAATATCACTAAAAGGATATTCAGAAGATTTCAGAAAAGCAATGTATGAGCTCACTAATATAATTACTTTTGTAGATAGTAGAACATTTAAAAAGATAACCAGTGAAAGGTGGGTTTAGATATGCAAATAGCATTTTGGAGCAATTATCATGGACAGGCAGGGGTAACTTCAAATACTATAGCTACAGCCATTTATATAGCAATGAATTATGATTTTAAAATTTTACTTACTCATACTCAATATAGTAAATCTAATATGGAAAGTGCATTTTTTAGCGATAGCGAAAATAAAAGTTCTATTAATTTTGATGATATAGGTATAGATTCTATTGAAAGATTATGTAAATCAGGTAAATTAAGTTCTAATGAATTTAGTAGCTATACTAAAACATTAATTGATAATAGATTAGATATCCTAACCGGAAGCAGTAAATGCAAAAAAGAACTATTTGAGGATATGTCCAATAGTATTATAAAGATTTTAAATTGTGCTAATGAAGCTTATGACTTAGTTTTAGTAGACTTAAATTCTGGAATAGAAAATGATATAACCAATAAAGTGCTAAAACAATCAGATATTATAATTGTAAATTTATCTCAAAATGAAAGAGTTATAAGAGAGTACTTTAATAAAAAGGAATGGAATGAAGTTTTAAAAGGTAAAAAGACCATTATAGCCTTAGGCAGATATGATTTTAATAGTAAGTGTAGTAGTAAATATGTGAAAAAGATTTATAACTATAAGGATGATATATATTGTATACCGTATAGTTCAGAATTCATGGATTCTAATAATAATCATAGTGTATTAAATTTTTTCTTTTCAAATAGGAAAGTGAAAAGTAATAGTAGTAATTATTTGTTTTTCAAAGAGATAGAAATGTTAAGCCATAATATACTAGAAAACATTAATACAGATATTGAAAATTTAGAAAAACCAATGGAAGACCACGGAATATTAAGGCAATTTAAATTACTTTTAGGAATGAGTTCATAGGTGAAGATATGCTGAAAAATAATAAGGATATGCAAAAATACAAAATAGAAAATATAAAGATTTTTATAAGAAATACAATAGATGAATTATTAAAAAATACCATTGATGAAAAGAATTTAACTATAGAAGAATACGAGAAAAAGAAAGTAAGAAAAGAAAAATTAAACCAATGCTTAAAAAGATGCGGAATAGGTGATTTAGGTTCTAAAGAATTCGTAAAAAGTTATATGGAAGATTTAATAACAAAAGTATATGGGATTAATGAAGAAAATATAAACTTTATAATTAATTTTAATAAAGCTACAAGCCTTACAATACAAGATAAGTTTGAAATAATATTGTACCATTATAAAAAAATGCATGGATACAATGCCTTAAAAGTATTAATAAAAGAATATAATTTAGATACTTTAAGATATTGGGAAGAAGAACAAATGTATTTTATTTCACGTAATGATATAGAATTTATATTCAATAAAGAAAATATAGAATTATATTTTGAAGATAAATTAAAAATTGTAACTCAAAGAGTTTATTCAATTTATAAAGGATTAGGTGTAATTGATGAAATCAGAGATATGAGAGTCAATGGCTTATCTTTAGGTGTTTCAGGAATACCAGAAGACTTTTTATCAAATTCACAAATAGATTTAAGCCCTTTAAGAAGTAGGCTCGAATATATAGCAAAAAGTTATGACAGCATCTGGTTATATTATGAAGGTAAAGAAATACATCTAAATTTTATGAGTTTTGGAAGCTATAAAGAGCTTGAAAGAGTGTGTAAAAACTCATATAAATTTAATAATCCAGGTCAGTTTTCTCAATCTGATGGTTATATATTTAATACAACTGCTGATAATTGTAGGGTTGTTGTGTTTAGACCACCATTTTGTGAAAGTTGGGTTTGTTTTATACGTAAATATGATGTTGATGGTGATTTAAAAGAAATTATAAAAGGTAGAAATGCAGAGAAAGTAATAGAGCTAAGTAAATATATGATAAAAGGTTGTAATAATATATCAATAACTGGTCAACAAGGGAGTGGTAAGACAACCCTTTTAATAGGTCTTGTCCGAGAGATATTGTCTACATATACCTTAAGAGTTGCTGAAAAATTTTTCGAAACTCATTTAAGAATAAAAATGCCGAATAGAAATATTGTAACTATACAAGAAACTCCAGATATATCAGGAGATAGAGCTTTGGACGTATTAAAGAAAACCAATGGATCAGTGACAATAGTTGGAGAAGTTGCTGAAGACTCAGATGTAAAATACATTGTTAAAGTTGCACAGGTAGCAAGTAAATTTACATTATTTACTCATCACGCTAAAAAATTTTCAGACTTAGTTAAATCATTAAGAAATTCCTTGTTAAATATTAATATGTTTACCAATGAAAGTATTGCAGAAGAACAAATTATAAGTGTTTTAGACTTTGATATTCACCTAGAAATTACCGCAGAAGGAGAAAGATATATAGAAAGAATTACAGAATGTATCCCTGTTGAAGAAGAGAATTTTTCAATGGATTTTCAAAGTTATAGTAGCATGAATGAAAAATTAAACGCTTTTATGAAAACTACTGTAGAGTTTTTTGAAAAGATAACTATGAAAAAGAAATATAGGGCTGTTAATATAGTTGAATATAACATAGATAAAAGTAAATATGAATTTAAAAATAGAATCAGTGAAGAAAGAATAAGAGAAATGTATAAAAATATGTTAAAAGAAGATAGAGAATCCTTTAAAAAGTTTATTGAAGAATTTTTTAATGAGGAGGTAACATAAATTACATGTTAAAAAGTTATTTAATAATACTATGTATGGTATTAGCTATATTAACAGTTTGGATATCAATATATTTAATCATAAAATCTAATTCTAATAAAAGTAAAAAAAATAATGCTAAGAAATATAAGCTATTCCTTAAAATATATGATGTATTAGTTATAATTCCTATAATAGGTAATTCAATATTGAATATAAAAAAATCACTATATGCGAATAGTGATAGTAATGAATATATATTGAGATACAAAGCTATAGTTTATTATTTCATAGGATGGTTCATAACCTTAAGTGTATTTATAACATTATATATTATCTATGGTAAAAATCTATATATAACTTGTGTATTACTTTTTATATCTTATTATTTAAAAACTATATCAATAGATAAGCTTATAGGAGATGATACAAAGCTTTTAAAAGACTTAATTGAATTTATTAGGGATTTAAAACACCAATTTCATATTAAAAGTGCAGTTAGTGAAGCTATGTATGAATCTATAAATATGGCAACACCACTTATGGCAGTACAGGGAAAGAAAATGTATGAAGCTATTGAAAATGAAGATGCACTACAAAATTATTATGAAGAATGTTCTAATAAATACTTAAAAATTGTAACGGGATATATTTTTTTAACAAATGAATATGGAGATAAAAGAATAAATGGAATGTCAGTATTCATAAAAAATATGAATTATATCATGAAAGAAGTAATGCTAGAAATTTTAAAAAGAGATCAGCTTCGTTATTGGTTAAAGGCTCTTACAGGAATATCTTTAATTCCAATAATATTTCCTAATATAATGGAAAAATGGATGAAAAATAATTTTCCACAGGCTAATTTTTTCTATAATAGTTCTTTAGACATTGTAGCTAGAATAATTATATTAATTGTTGCTTTAGTATGTTTTATTGGGCTAAGGCAATTGGAAAAATATAATGATAAACAAATTAAGTTAACAGTAAAAGAAAAAAGTTGGGAAAAAGCTTTATTAAAAATTAAGTCTATAGAAAGAATAGTTCGTATATCAATGCCTAAACCCAATTCAAGCTACTATCATAAAGCAATAAATCTATTACAACAAGCAGGAAGCTATTTAACTATTGAGTGGTTATATCTTAGAAGAATAATTTCAGGACTTTTAGGGTTTATTTTTGTTATTATATCAGTTGTAGCTTTGCAAAGAATCCATATAGACAATGTTTTAAATAACACTTCACATAGATTTATAACTCCTTCTTTTAATAATGTAATAGTTATTGGCAAAGATCAAGTGGATATAGGAAAATTTGATAGTGAAATTATAACTAAAGTTAAAAATGAAGATAAAATATATAAAACTACAACAGAAAATTTAATCAAATATATGAGAGAATATGGAATTGATGATGACGAGATATTAAAGGTGGCTATTATAAGAATTGAAAATAAGTTGAATTATCTAAATAATCAATATTTTAAATGGTATCATATTATTTTAGCAATAGTAATAGGATTTTTTACTACGGATATACCTATATGGATATTAAAATTTCAAAAAAAACTTAGACAAGCTGACATGGATACTGAGGTTTTTCAATTTTACACAATTATATTACTTTTAATGCATCATGAAAAAGCTTCTATTGAAATGATACTTGAATGGATGGAGAGGTTTTCAGATGTATTTAAAAATCCTATAAGAAAGTGCCAAAATAATTTACAAAATGGAACTGTTGAAGCTTTAGAGCAACTAAAGGAAGATGTAAAATATAAGTCATTTAATAAAATTGTTGATAATTTAATTATAAGCGAAAAAATAAAGCTATGGGAAGCATTTGAATCATTAGAAAGTGAAAGAGAATTTTTTGAAGAAGAAAGAAAAGAACTTAATAAAAGAATAGTTCATGAAAGAGTAAGTTTGGGAGAACTTTTAGGATTTATTCCAATGTATGTCACTGTAGTAATTTACTTTGTTTTGCCATTAGTATGGACAAGCTATATAGAATTAGAAAATATATTAAACAATTTTAAGATTTGAGGGGGACAATATAATGGATAATATTAAAAAAGCAATTATGTTTGCTGTAGGAATTTTAATAACAGTAGGAATTATAGCTATGGGGCTTTCCTTCTATGGAAAAGCAAATAATATGACCAAATCTGCAGATACAAGTCTCAATGATATAACTCAAACCATAAGTAATTCTAAATATACTGAATATGATGGAACAACAGTTTCAGGGACACAAGCTATAAATGCCATAAGGCTTTATGCTGCCAATAATTTTACGGTTTCAGTTTCCACAAAAAAAACCACAACAAGCTATAATTCAGCTACATCTTATAATATAACTGATATTAGTAAATCTGATTATATTGAACCTACGGGAAAATTTAAATCTGAATTAGAGAAGACAGATAATGATACAGTTAACAAAATTAAATTAACACAACAATAGCTTTATAATTTATTTCCCTCACTTTAAAAGTGAGGGAAATTTATAAGGAGGATTTATGATTAATTCAATTTCCAAGGTAGTTAGTATAATTATTGCTGTAATCTTAATGGTGATGATTATTTATAATATGTTTTGGATTATAGATAGAATGGTATATAACCAGGTAAATGTAATTAATAATAGATTTCAGAAAGAAGTAAGAACCAGAGGCTATATAGATAGAGAAATGTATGATAATTTCATGAAAGAACTCACAAATACTGGGAGGATTTATGATGTAGAAATGCTTCACAGGAGTATTAAATATTATCCATTAAGTGAAGATTTAAAAGAATATACACCTGAAAAGCCTTATAGTATTGAATATTTTAAACATAACCAATATGAAATATTAAATGAAATTTATAACAAGGACAAAATATATTTAATGAGGATTGGCGATGATTTTACTGTAACAGTGAGAGATCAAGGTACTAGAGGCAGTAGAGTACTCTGGAATGCGATAGGTGGAACTAAAGAAAATAATACATTAATATTCTCCACATACGGGGGGATGGTAGAAAATGAAATTAACTAATTTATTTGTAGTTATTTTAATAGTTATAGGAGCTGTATCAATTCCAATTGGAGTTAAACAAAAAAGAATGATAGAAGCAGAAGAGCTAAAAGTAAGATATAACGAGATAATTGATAATGCAGTAAAGGATTCAGCAAAGACACTATTAGATCCAATAGATAATGAATCTATAGAAATATTAGCAGAGGGAAAAAATATAAATTTTAAAACTACTAATTTAAACCTTGATAAAGCGCTATGGAGATTTTATCAGACTATGTTTTTAAATCTTAATATAGAAAATGACTATATGCAGCAACAGATTTTTTTAGATAAAGTACCTATAAAGTTAGCTGTAGGCTATGATGGTTACTATATAAATACTTGGACGGAAGTTATTGAAAACGCTGAGAACAAAGTTAAAGAAATATGGCAGCCTAAAAAAGAGTTTTTGTACTATGACGATAAAAATAATATAAAAGTTAACCTTACGTTAGATGATTATGTTTATATTACAGATATTAATACAAATGAAAAATTACAAGGCAAACAAAAAGAATTTAAAGATAAATATAAAAATGTGCTTTTTAGCGATAAATTTGATCAAGTGCGAAGGCAAATAATAGTTGAATCTATAAGAAAGGACTTAGAATACTATAGTAGTTTAAATAATCAAATCTCATTAAAAAATGGATGGGGTTATACTCTTAAACTACCACTGATAGATGAAAAAGCAATTAATGATATAACCTTCATTGCTTTCTTGCAAGGATTACCGCTCAATGGTATTGAGCTTTACAATACTTATGGTTTTGGTGTAGCTAGAGTAGTAAGAAAAAATAATGTTTATGGAAATGAAGAAAGTGGAGTCAAGTATTATCATAGCGACAAATGCAATAATAGAACTAATTCAGATGTAATATTTGATAGCCCTGTTGATGCTTGTAAAAATGGTTATTATCCGCATCCTTTATGTAATTAGATTGGTATATATAAAATAGAAAAAAAGAGAGGTATATGTTATGTTAAATAAAAAAAATTTTACTAAATTAATAGTATTAGGACTTTTAGGAGTATCTTTATTACGATTTGCTCCAGAGGTAAAGGCAGAGGCAAATGATGGATTTACTAAGTCATCCTACGGATATAATATGAAAAGATTAGAAGGTAGTGATAGGTTCGAAACTGCGATAGCGGTATCAAATGAATTTAAAAGATTATCGGACAAAAATAATGAAAAGGTAGAAAATGTAGTCCTTGCAAACGCATTTGATTATCCAGACTCAATAGCTTCAGCACCATTATCTAAGATATATAATGCACCATTACTTTTAACGGAAAAAGATAAATTAAATAGTAAAACAGAAGTACAGCTTAAAAAGCTTAAAATTAAAAAAGTATTTATAGTAGGTGGGGTTGGTGTAGTTTCTCAAAATGTAGAAAATAAACTTAAATCAATGGGGATTACAGTAGAGAGATTAGCAGGAGAGAATAGATACCAAACGTCTTTAAAAATAGCAAACAAAGTTTTAGATTATCGTTTAGCAAATGCACCAACAAACTCTTTAGGATACAAATATAGGTCAATTTTTTTAGTAGATGGATATAGATATACCGATGCTTTAACACTGGCAGGAATGTCAGGACGTAATGATACACCTATAGTGCTATTACCTTCGAACGAAGATTTAAAGCCTAGTGATGTTAAAGGCTTAAATGAACTTATAAGCAAAGCTACAGAAGGTGAAAATGATAAAGAAATTCCGATAGAAAAGTTAAAAATATATTGGTTCTTACCTTATTTTAATGATAATTTCTTCGAAAATGTTCCTAATTGCTCCATGCAAGGTTCTACTAAAAATAAATATATGGCAAATCTTACACTAAATTGGGCAAATCAAGCTATTTTAAACAGTAATAATGTAATGATAGCTACAGGTGAAAATTTTCCTGATGCCTTAGCAGGTGGAGCTTTAGCAGCCAAGCTAAATATACCAATTGTTTTTACAGGAGATACATTCAAAGAGACATATAAAGACTTAGGAAATGCTAAAGAAATTATAAAAAAAGAAACAGAATTATATAGGGATACTAAAAATGTTTATCCAGTTGGCGGAAAAGCTATAGTTAAGGATGGAGCAGAGAAAAAATTAAAAGGGGTTGACTAAACGGTGAGAAAAAGGTCAAAAACTTTATCCTTAGTTTTATCTTTAGTTTTCTTAATAAATATTTTCTCACATATTAAAGTGTTTGCTTCCGATGACTTCGGTTATATAGACATAGAATATCTTGACATGAATACAGGACAGCACGTAGCACCATTCAGAACACAACCAGTAAAATTAGATGGAAAGCCATATGTAGAGCATAAAGTAGATTATGTATCAGTATCAGGATATGATGTTGAATATGCAATTAATGATGGTATAAAAAAAGCACCAAATGATGTGTCTGTGCGTATAACAGAAGGTTCTAGGTCAAAAGTAACTTTTTATTATAGAAAGAATGCTCAAACAAGAACTGTAAAGTATTATGGAGCGCTCATTGGAACAGGTGAGATTTTTGATACTAAACAAAAATCTGTTGAGGTTAGTGGGAGTCCTGTAAAAGTAGAAACTACTGCACCTACACCAACTAATCATAACTGGAAGTTTAAATATTCTACGATTGGTAAAGATGGTAATAAAAGCAGCTCGAAGAATGTTACAGTCGAAGTTAAAGATAATGATGTAGAAGTTTACTATTGGTTTGAACCGTCATATGGAGAAGCTGAAGTAATGCTTACCATAGTAGATAATGAACTTGATAGCTCAGGTAAATTTGTTAAAAATCAAGAAAACGGTAAGGATTTCTTTGGAAGAGAGGACAAAAAATTCAAAGTAAATGGAAGCGAAAATATAACTGTATCTTCTCCAACAGGTGGAAAAGAGGGATTAGACTTTGCGTATGCAGTAATAGAGCATAATCAAGGAAATCCAAATGATGCTATTAATAATCATATACAAAAGTTTAATTCTAAAACATTTAAATTCGATATAACAACAATATCCACCAACTGGTACGTTCATTTCTACTATATCCCTAAAGGAAGTAATCCAGGTGATGGGGGTGGATCTATAGACCCTAACAGTGGGAAAATAGTATTTGACCCAAATGAAACTGATTGGACAAACTTAGGAAAGACAGGGGAAGGTACTGGTAGGTATCCTATATTAGTCAAATATGATGGTGAAAATCCTGCTATTGGACAAGGTAATATTACCTGGCATCACTGGGAAGAAGGAAAAACAGAAACAATTTGGGTAGGAAATCCACCAGTTGAAGTAGAAGTTCAGGGACCACCGATAGAAATGGATCATTCAGATACATTTGATGTTAAGTTTCCACTAAATAACATCACAGTAACAGGAGATGGAAATGGAAGCTTTGGGGGCGACGGAGGAACTGTATATATTGAAAAAGAAGGGGAAGGGCTTAAATTAGAAGCTGCAGGAAGATGGGGACAAGCTGAATACAATGAGCCTACATCACCTGATGAAAATGATACCCTTTCAAGTAAAGAAGTTCCTAATGCACCGCCTGATCCTGCAGGACAATCAGGACTATATAATATAGACTGGACTAAACCTGAAATCCACATTGATAATCCACAATCAAAGTGGGCTAAGGACCCAGTACCTTATCCAGTAAAGGTAACTGTAGATGATAATCTTTCAGGATTTGCAAATGGTAGTGTAGATGTTACTGATTCTAGCCATTATGGTAGAGATAATAGTGATAGCTTACCACATGCAGAAAAGAGCTATAGTAAAACTGTAATGCTATATGATGGAATGTATAAAATAGCTGTAAATGCAGTTGATAGAGCTACAAATGATAATGCTGATAGTAAGAGTACTTATTATATTGATGGAACAGATCCAGAGGTAGAATTTAATATTAAGCCAGGAATATTTTCAGTAGAAAATGGAGCTGTAAGGAAACCTAGTAAGAAAGGTATAGATGACGGATTCTATGGAGACTTAACAGCTTCCGATAACCTTTCAGGAGTAGCTAAAATTCAGTATGGATGGACATTTGAAAATAAAAAGAATGATGTAGAATACGAAGTAATTTATACAAGTCCATATACTTATACTGATATGTACCAGGAAAGAATAAAAAAAGAAATAGAAAAACCAGTAGGGGATAATTTATTTCTCCATGTGGAACTATGGGATACCGCAGGAAATTATACTTACAAAATATTTGGACCTTATGAAGATCCAATAAAGTTAAGAGATTTTCAAGTAACAGACGTGAGAGATCCTAAATGGCAAGAAGTATTCTGGAAAGATAATAAACCTACAGGAGTAAACTTTAAAGCAGATAAATTACCACTTGATAATACAAGTAATCCTATATATATAAATGCTGACATGAAAAAAGGATATGCCTTTTACTTTGATGTTACTAGTGAGTACCTATATAGGGAAGAAGATAAAATTGTAATTATACCTACATTGTATTGGGTAAAGGATGGTAAAAAAGTTCCTGTAGATATGTATTATCAGCTTAATAATAATCCTTTCATCAAGATGGGAAGTGAAGAAGATACAATAAAACTTCATATGAAAGTTAATAGAAAGAAAACTGTTATAGGAGAGCTTTCAGAACTTATTCTTAAAAAGCCAGTGCGAATATGCAAAGGTAAAGAATGGTTAGGTATAGGCGGATGGAAACATGAATACCCTGCTGATGTTCAATATAAGGATGGCAAAGAACAATATTGGTATGGTAAATACTTTATACCTCAAACTGCTGTATTTGTAAAGAAAGGAGACTCTCCAAGACCTGAAAATATTTTAGAGGGTGGAGAGATACTTATTAATTTTCAAATTATAGCATATAAAAATGGAATTGAAACATTGAGCACGGATCAAATATATGTATATATACCTGATCAATGGAAGGCTGAAGGCGGTCCAAAATCAAGCAGATATGTAGAAGGTGATGTTATTCTTTATAATAACAAAAGAAGTAGTTTAGATGATTTTAAAACTAATATAACCCATTAATAATAGTATTAGTTTTTAGCGCTAGGGAGGAACTATGATTAGCTATAGTTTAATAATTGCAATGTTTTTACTTATTTATATTTCTTCTTTTATAGTTATAGTAAGAAAATATAATAAAAAAATAAATGAGCTAAAAACGAGGTTATTTTCTACAAAAGAAAATAATATAATGCGAAGCATATTAGATTCGGGAATAAATAGCAATACCAGATTTACATTAGAAAGCTCAGCATTATCAATAGTGAATATACTTAGGAACAATTACAAATTAGATTACTGTAGTATTTTAATTAATAGAGATAAACTAATAAATATAGCTTCAAATGTAGAAAGTCAGTATATAGAAAGTATCGAGGACTATTGTAATGAAGCTATAAGAAATATGAATGGAGCTGCTAAAATTAGATGTTCAGAAACCTATCTTAATTATGGCTCTGCTAATAAAAGAAAAATTAAATATTCTTATTTAATTCCTTTAAATCAGCAAAGTAAACAAATAGGAGCCATATTTATAGAAAACTATGAGGATTATAAAGAAAATCAATTTGAATTAGAATTTTTTAAATTAGTTATAAAAAATATAGCTATAGCTCTTCAAAATTGCATTTACCATGATGAGATAACATCTATGGCGATGAAAGATAATTTAACTCAAATATATAACAGAAATTACATGAAAATGCACCTACAAAAACAAATTGATTCTAATAAAAAGTTTACACTGGCGCTGCTTGATATTGATTTTTTTAAGAAGTTTAATGATACCTATGGTCATGATTTTGGAGATGTTGTTTTGAGAGAAGTAAGTCAGTTTATTAAAAAAAGTATAAAGGAATATGATGAAATATACAGATGGGGCGGGGAAGAATTTGTAATATATTTTAACAATACAGAAAGTAGTGGAATATATGGGAGATTAAATAATATAAGATATAATCTTTCAAGATATAAGATAGGAAATGAAAAATCTGTAGGAGTTAGTGTAACTGCAAGTTTTGGCACTGTAGATAGTGGAAGTGGGAAAACTATAGATGAGTTAATTTCACTAGCAGATAAAGCTTTATACCATAGTAAGGAAACTGGAAGGAATAAGGTTACGGTATACGAAAAAATGTAGATTTATACAAATGTTATAGTAACATAGTCCTTTAAATATACATAATATTTTAGTATAAGTATCTTTGCATGCTATTTAATTTATAAATTTATTTAATTGATTTGTTATTAAAGTTGAGTATAGGGCAAAGCTAATGTAAAATATAATAGGATATTTTATATTAGGGGGTTAATACATGAATTACGATGAGGCGATTAAATATATAAAAGAAACTGCAAAGTTTGGTAGTAAATATGGTCTTGAGAGAACAGAAAAAATATTGGAATTTTTAGGGAATCCACATAAACATATAAAAACTATGCATGTGGCAGGAACAAATGGAAAAGGATCAACTACTGCTATGCTTACTTCTATACTGATGGATGCGGGATATAACGTAGGGACTTATATATCGCCGTACATAGAGGAATTTGAAGAAAGAATACAAATCAATAGAAATAATATTCCTAAAGAAGAATTAGCAGAAGTAGTAACGGAGGTATCGAAGGCTGTTTCTAAAGTTGTAGATTTAGGATATATTAACCCTACAGAGTTTGAAATAATAACTTGTGCAGGATTTTTGTATTTTCATAAAAAAAATATAGATTATGCGGTAATAGAAGTAGGATTAGGTGGTAGATTAGATTCTACAAATGTTATAACTCCTATTTTAAGTATTATTTCTTCCATAAGTTTAGATCATACTCAAATATTAGGAGATACTTTAGATAAAATAGCCTATGAAAAAGCAGGAATAATAAAGGAAAATGTTCCAGTTATATTATTCCCGCAGGAAAAAGTGGCTGAAGATGTTATAGAAAAGACTTGCAGGGAAAAAAATTCTAAGCTTATAAAAGTTCCTAGAGATATTTCAGAATATGTGGCAGTAACTTCTAATACATTGGAAGGAAAAGAAATTAAAACTCAACAAATTAATTTAAAGAATGAATATATTGATAGTTATGAACTATCATTACTAGGTAAGCATCAAATACTAAATTCAACAGTAGTTGTTTATGCGGCTAGAGAGCTTATGAATTTAGGAATAAAAATAAGTAAGGATAATATTGTCAATGGTCTAAAAAGTGTTCAATGGCCAGGAAGATTAGAAATTATGAAAAATAATCCACTGGTTGTTATAGATGGGGCACATAATATTGATGGAATTAAAAAACTTACAGAAAGTATAGATTTATATTTTAAATATAATAAGTTAATATTAATTCTTGGAATATTAGCAGATAAACAGGTTGAGGATATGATTGAGACTATTGCACCTAAGGCAGAAAGAATAATTTCAGTGACTCCGCATAGCGATAGGGCTGAGCTTGCAGAAGACTTAAAGATAGAAATAGAAAAGCTAGGAGTTAGATGTGAAGCTATAGATAGTTATGAAGAGGCATATAAAAAAGCACTTTCATACTGTAATGATGATGACTTATTATTAATATCCGGTTCATTATATATGATAGGAGACATGAGAAAGATTATAAGAAATTTAAAATAATAGTTTTTTGTAGAATTTTTGAAAAAACATGGCTTTTTAATCGTAGCATAAATTATCACCTCCTCATAGTATATTGTGAGGAGGTGATTCGCGTGAGGTATCTTTATGTGTGTAATGCCACTAAAGATAGAATTGAGAAAATAGAGTTAGATAATTTTGAAGAAGTTGAGTCCATATATATTAAGGATTCAGAAGGTGAGAAATTATCACCCCGTGGAGTATGTCTATACGAAGATATGCTCATAACTTCGAATTACAGTAATAGCTCTATTTCTTTTTTGTATAAAGAGGGAACTATCGAAAAATTCTACTTAGGCGGCGGATGTACAGAGGCTTCTGTTTTAGATAAATACGCTTATGTAATTTGCGAAGACTCTAATACAGTGGTATGCTTTGATATTAAAGCTAAAGATGTGGTAGAAATAATACCTTGTGGAAGTTCACCTCACAGTTTGGATATTTGTAAAAGGAGTAATAGAATATTAATTTCTAATATGTATAGTGATAATTTAAGTATTATAGATATAACTAAGGGAGGAGAAGTCAAAAATATATCCGTAGGAGCATATCCTACAAAGGCACTATGGTCATCAGATGGCAATTATATACTAGTTTGTGAAAGTAATTTAGGATATTGTGGAAAGGGATGTGTAACTATTATATCTTTAAGAAATAATAGTATTCTTCATAAAATTCCTGTAGGAAATGCTCCTATGGATATGTATTGTGATGGGCGATATTGTTATGTATCTAACTATGGTGATGGAAGTATAAGTATAGTAGATATAAATAAATATGAAGAGATTAAAAAAATTCGTATAGGTGGAATGGTAAAAGCCATAACCACAGATGAAAAGTATATATATGTAGGTGATATATATAATAATTCTCTTATTAGGGTAAATAAAATAGATGAAAGTAAAAAAGTCATTCCGATGAGTGGAGAACCCATGGGAATGATTATTAATTAATTTTTAGTGATTAGCTTATGTAAATTTATTCACTAGCTAATATGTTTATAATTTTATTATAAAGCTCTGATGAATTGGATTTCCATTTGTAACATAGTTCACGAGCTTGCTTATTTGATGCAACACTTATTTTAATATCGATAAGTGTTGTGTCATTTTCTGAAGCTATTAAATTAACTAGGTAGCTATTTTTATTTTCAATAGTGTAATCAGCAGTAACCGTTAATTCTTTTTTTATTTTAGATAGGCTGCTTTCTAAATAATTATTTGCTGTTTCAATTTTACTTTCTGAAATTCTATTTCCAAATAGTGACAATACCTTCTGGCCATCATCTGTTATAACTAATCTATCTTTTTCATGTTCAATTGTATGTCTTAACAAATTTGAAGAAGTTAATTCCACTATGTATTGCTGAAGCGTAAAATAGTTCATAAAATTATTTTCTAAAACAATCTCAGTAATCTGAATGTTTGAAATTGGAAGCTTTATTTTATTAAATATATATAGCAGAAGAAGTTTATTTTCTGCTAAATCCAGAGAATCTTCAAACATATTTCATCCCCCTTTGAATTTTAAAATGAATTAAATTCATACCTATTATAACACAAAAAATAACAATTTTATTAGAATTTTATTTTAAATATATTTTGCTATAAGAGAGAGTATGATTTCAGAATCTTTCTTAGTAGATAAAACATTGTAGTCACTTCATTTCTACTATTTATTAAAAGCTAATCGAATGAGATAAATAGAATTCATTTCATTCAGTTTTATATGTAATATAACTATAAAGATGTGAATATTATTTATGGAATAGAAATATTATTTTAGGGGGAAATATGGATTTTATAAAAAAACATAAAAAGGTATTTTTAAGTGTTGCTTTATTACTTATTGCATCTATATTGATAGCAGCTATAAGTAGTAAGGGAACTTTTGCAGTCTTTTCACAAGGTAAAAAGATGCCTATATATTGTGTAGAGACAGAAGAAAAGAAGGTAGCTATAACTTTTGATACTACTTGGGGAGAAAGCAATACTATGGAGTTATTGGACATACTTGACAAGTATGATGCAAAAGCAACTTTTTTTGTTATAGGATTATGGGCAGATGATTTTCCAGATATTCTTAAAGAAATAGATAAAAGAGGACATGAGATTGGAAATCATACTAATAAGCATCCTAATATGACTACAATTTCAAAAGAAAGAATGCTAAAGGACACTGAAATTGCAGATGCTAAAATTTTAAATCTTACAGGAAAAAATACTACGTTATTTAGGTTCCCAGAAGGAGCATATAATGATTTAGCTATTGAAACAGTAGAATCTACAGGAAGAAAATGTATTCAATGGGATGTGGATAGCATAGATTGGAAAGCACAGGGGACTGATATTGAGTATGAAAGAGTTATGAAAAAAACAAAGCCAGGTTCTATAATACTATTTCATACTGATGTAAAATATACACCTCAATCATTACCAAAGATATTAGAAAGCTTGAGTTCACAGGGTTATAAATTTGTCACAGTTTCTGAACTTATGTATAAGGATAACTACGATATAAATAATGAAGGAAAGCAAATAAAAAGGAAATAATCCATTGCATAAATGTATAATTTGTATTATAATGGAAACATGTGTTAAGGCTTTAAAATTGTTTCGGAAGAATTATAAGAATTTTCATAATATTGGTTATAGTTCGCTGGTTTAGTGAATATATTATGGTATATGAAAATGAACAAAAAACTAAGGGAAAGAGGGGTTACGATGGACAATACTATGTTGAACAACAAAATTTACTTGGAGGGAAGAGTTATCTCAGAATTAGAATTTAGCCATGAAATGTATGGGGAAGGCTTTTATAATTTTGATTTTGAAGTACCAAGATTAAGTGATGCTACTGATGTTTTAACTATAACTGTTTCAGAAAGATTGATAACAGGTATGAATGTTGGAATAGGCAGTGAACTTATAGTAGAAGGGCAATTAAGATCATATAATAAGTTTGTTGATGGATCAAACAGACTTATATTAACAGTATTCGCAAGAGATATTAAGGAATTAAAAGAAAGAAGTAAAAATCCAAACCAAATTTATTTAGATGGCTATATATGTAAAGCACCAGTATATAGAACAACTCCTTTTGGACGTGAGATTGCAGACATGCTTTTAGCGGTTAATAGATTATATAACAAATCCGACTATATCCCTACAATTGCTTGGGGAAGAAATTCTAGATTCTGCAGGAGTTTAGAAATAGGAGATAACATAAGGATTTGGGGAAGAGTACAAAGTAGAGAATATCAAAAAAGAATCTCTGAAACTGAAGTTATTAAAAAAATAGCATATGAAGTTTCAATATCTAAAATGGAAAGAGTAAATGATGAAGGTGAAGAGGAAGATGCAGAAAATACAGCAACTGCTTTAGTTGAAGAGAATACAGAATCCGATGTTAATATAGAATCAGATATTGATATAAATGATGCAGTTTAAACTTTTGAATTAAAACAGCTAGTTAAATATGACTTGTGTCAGATGAACTATAGATTTAGCTTATATGATGTATTAGCTGGCTTAGTATTGCGCAAAATAGGGCAGCATACTTATTATTCATTTATTTGCTGATATCATAAAAATGGTGGTCATTGACCACCATTTTATTTCTCTATTTTCTTAAATCATCCAATAATTCAGTTTTGCCTTTGGTCTTAACATCAACAGTTTTAATTATTTTTGCAGGGCATCCTGCTACTACTACATTCTCAGGCACATCTTCAGTAACGATTGATCCAGCAGCAACTACTGAATTGTCACCTATTTTAACACCTTCTAATATAACTGCATTTGCACCTATTAAAACATTGTCACCAATCTCACAAGGTGATTTACTTGGCGGTTCTAAAACACCTGCCACTACAGCACCGGCTCCTAGATGAACTCTTTTTCCAAGTTTTCCTCTAGCCCCAACAACGGCATTCATATCTACCATGGTTTCATCACCAATTTCAGCACCTATATTTATAACTGCACCCATCATAATAACTGCATTTTTACCGATACTAACCATGTCTCTTATAATAGCACCAGGTTCAATTCTAGCATCTATATTTTTAATGTCCAGCATTGGAATTGCAGAATTTCTTCTATCGTTTTCTATTCTGTAATTCTTAACTTTTTCATTATTATTTTCTAGGAAATTTTGTACCTCATCATAATTTCCAAATAATATGTAGAAATTTCCTTCACCATAACATTCTATGTTATTGAAATCGCAATCCTTAATATTACCATTTACATAAGCTTTAACAGGAGTAGCTTTCTTAGATTCTTTAATATATCTTGCTATTTCATATGGATCTGTTAAATTGTAATTCATGTTCAATCTCCTTTCTAAGTGTAGTTTGAATATGAACATATAACTTTTGTTCATACACTAAATAATATAATATTAAAGTTATATTTGCAATACTTAACCAATTGAGAATTAAGGATTCCTATTGACAACTAAGATTAAGATTAATTATTATTCAATTTATTTTTTTATAAGAATTTATAAAGTAACGTAAAAAGAACAAATAAATTTTAGATTTTTTATCAAGAGAGAAATACTAAATAATCCTCCATTGTCCTTTATAAACCTTTAATTGTATAAGTGCTTTTAATAATTTGGTATAATTTATAGAGAATGATATAATAAAATCAACCTATAGGAAAGGGGTAGTGATACCATGGGAAAATTAAAAGAGGGATACATACAAATATACACAGGCAATGGAAAAGGAAAAACTACTGCTGCAGTAGGTCTTGCAACAAGAGCAGCAGGAAATGAGTTTAAGGTTACTATGGTACAATTTTTAAAGAGTGGATCAACTGGAGAATTAGAAAGTGCTAAAAAACTTTCTCCCTATTTTAATATATATAGATTTGAAAAACCACGAGGATTTTTCTGGACATTAAATGATAATCAAAAGACTGAATTAAAAGAAGAAATACAAGAAGCTTATAGATTTTGTTTAAAAGTTATGGAAGATAAACAGTGTGATATATTAATTATGGATGAAATTATGGGAGCATTAGGTAATGGATTGGTTTCAGAAGAACAATTATTAGAACTTATGGATAAGAAACCAAAAGATATAGAACTTATTATGACAGGTAGAAATGTTCCAGAAAGAATTATGGAAAAAGCTAACCTTGTTACAGAAATGAAAGACATAAAACATTATTTTAATGAAGGTGTACCAGCTAGAAAAGGCGTAGAATTTTAAGTGCTGAACAATATTTAAAATATTATAATTTAAATTATTATTTTATAATTGAAAAGGAATGATTATATGAATGATATATTCTCAAAAAATGTAGAGAGTATAGAGATATCTGGAATAAGAAAATTTTTTAATCAGGTATCCAAAATACCTGATGCAATATCCTTAACATTAGGCCAACCGGATTTTCATACGCCTAAGGCAGTTAAAGATGGAGTTGTTAAAGCAATAAATGAGAATAGAACAGTATATACTCCTAATGCAGGGATACTAGAACTTAGAGAAGAAATATCTAATTTTCTAAAAGACTTCCAAATTCACTACAATGCTGATGAAATTTGCATCACTGTGGGTGGTAGCGAGGGATTAATGTGCGTATTTGCTACACTAATAAATAGTGGTGATAAAATACTAGTTCCTCAAATAGCTTATCCTGCCTATGAAAGCTTGGTGAAGATGTTAGGAGGAGAGATTATTAATTATCCTTTAAAAGAAGATTTTTCTATAGATTTTAATAAATTAAGGGAATTAATAATAACTGAAAAACCTAAAGCTTTAGTAGTGTCATATCCTAGCAATCCAACAGGTAGGGTACTTTCTAAAGAGGAAAGAGATGAATTTTATAAAATAATAAAAGAAAACAATATAATTGCTATATCTGATGAGATATATTCTTCTCTTTGTTATGATGATTACTATTCTATATGCCAATGTAAAGATATAAAAGATAAGATAATTTTAGTAAGTGGATTTTCAAAAATGTTCTCTATGACAGGACTTAGGGTAGGTTATGTTGCCACAAGTGAATACATAATGAAAAATATAATTAAAGTTCATCAGTATAATGTTTCTTCAGCTACTTCTATAAGTCAATATGGTGCCTTAGAAGGATTAAAATGTTCTTTAGATGATGTTGCATATATGAAGGGACAATTCAAAAAAAGAAGAGATTATGTATATAATAGATTAAAGGATATGGGGCTTCAGGTTCATATTCCTAAAGGTGCTTTTTATATATTTCCATCTATAAAAAGATTTAATATGAGTAGTGAAGAATTTTGCCATAGACTTTTACATGAAGAAAAAGTAGCTATAGTACCTGGTTCAGCTTTTGGAGAAGCTGGAGAAGGTTACATAAGAATATCTTATTGCTACAATGAAAGTGAGCTTAAAGAAGCTTTAGATAGAATGGAAAAATTTATTGGAAGACTTCGTAATGGGGAAATGTACACAACTTAGACAATGGAGAATTGTTGTAGAAATTAGTTTTAATCAAACTAATTTCTTTAATTATTAATTGAATTAGATTGTCTATTGTTAGTTGTTAATTCACAATTAAATAAAAGTGGTGATTTATATCACCACTTTTTATTTTAATTTATTTTACTACATCATCCATTGAGTACATGCCTTTTTCTTTGTTATAAACAAAAGCACAAGCTCTTAAGGCACCTACGGCAAAAACTTCTCTGGAAATTGCAGAATGTTTAATTTCTATAACTTCACCTTGACCAGCAAATATTATTTCATGGTCTCCAACTATACTTCCACCGCGAATAGCATGAATACCTATTTCTTGTTCATCTCTTTTAGCAATTCCTTCTCTTCCAAAGATAAATTTTGTTTCATCTTCTATAGAGTCTTTAATAGTATTTGCTAATAGAAGAGCAGTTCCGCTAGGGGCATCTACTTTTTGATTATGATGTTTTTCTATAATTTCTATGTCAAAGTCATTATAGAGCATATTACTTATATTCTTTAATATATTATTTATTATATTTATTCCTATGGACATATTAGCAGAGAAAAACACAGGAATACTACTGCTTAAAGCCTGAATATAAGCTTTTTGTTCTTCATTATATCCTGTAGTACAAAATACAACAGGTTTATTTTTATTAATTGCAAATTGAGAAATTTGCTTTAATGTATCTGGTCTTGAGAAGTCTAAAATAACATCTATTTCTTCATTACATTCATCTATATTATCATAAATTGGATATTTAAGAGATTCTTCTTTAAATTTATCCACTCCAGCTACAATAGATAAGTCTTTAAATTTTTCAACGGTAGAGGAAATCATTCTTCCCATTTTTCCACTACATCCAACTAAAAGGATTTTAACCATATTAGTCCTCCTATTTAATTAAGTTATAAGCTTTTAATTCGCTTTGTAAAGTTTTAAGATTTTTTTCTTCCATATCTACAAGAGGTAATCTTAAAGAGCCTACTTCCATCCCCATTAAATTAAGTGCAGTTTTAACAGGAATAGGATTTGTCTCTACAAAAAGAGCATTAGTTAATGGTAAAGTTTTAAGCTGTAAATCTAAAGCAGCATTTACATTGCCATTTAAATAGTATTCACAGATATTGTGAACATCTTTAGGAATTACGTTAGCAAGTACAGAAATAACGCCTATACCACCCATTGCCATTATAGGAACAATCTGATCGTCATTTCCAGAATATATGTCTAATTTATCTTTGCATAATGATTTTATCTTTATAATTTGACTCATGTCGCCACTAGCTTCTTTCACAGCAACTATATTATCAAGTTCACATAATTCTGCAAGGGCAGAAGGGGGAATATTCATTCCTGTTCTAGAAGGTACATTATAAACTACTATAGGTGTTTTTACACTATTAGCAATAGCTTTAAAATGTGCTACAAGTCCTTTAGAGCTAGTTTTGTTATAGTAAGGATTTATAACTAGTAGTCCATCTGCTCCAACTTCTTCTGCATATTTACTCATTTCAATTGAAGCTTGTGTATTATTTGTACCAGTACCAGCAATAACAGGAATTCTTTTATTTACTACATCTATAACAAACTTAATAGTTTCTTTTTTCTCATTCGTTGACATTGTAGAAGCTTCACCAGTAGTTCCACAAACTATAATAGCATCGGTTTTATTTTCAATGTGCCATTCTATAAGCTCCTTTAATTTATTAAAGTCAACGCCAGTTTCATTAAAAGGAGTAACAATTGCTACACCTGAACCCTTAAAAATACTCATAATATTATCTTCCTTTCTAAAAATATAATAAAAGACCATATTTATCTAGTAATTTATTTGTCAATTCTTTATACAATTCTAAATTAAATCTTTTTCTATAAAGGTTTCTGCAATTTGAACTGCATTAAGGGCAGCTCCTTTTCTTATGTTGTCAGCAACAACCCATAAATTTAAACCTCTATCTACACTAAAATCTCTTCTTATTCTACCAATAAAAACTTCATCTTTTCCAGCAATATTTATTGGCATTGGATAGATTTCTTCCGTAGTATTATCCATTACAACTATACCTTCGGATTTTTTGTAAAGTTCAAAAATATCTTCTATATTAAAGTCTTTTTTAAGTTCAACGTTAATGCTTTCACTATGCCCATGATAAACAGGTACTCTAACTGTAGTAGCAGTGATTCTTAAATTAGTATCATGAAGTATTTTCTTACTTTCATCAATCATTTTTATTTCCTCTTTGGTGTAACCATTATCTAAGAATACATCAATTTGAGGGATTACATTATAAGCAATTGGAGAAGTGAATTTTTTAGGTGCCTCACCTTTAATACCATTCTCTAAATCACTATATCCATGCATTCCAGCGCCAGATACTGCTTGATAAGTAGAGTAAATAACTCTTTCAATACCATAGGCATCATATAGCGGTTTTAAAGCTACCATAGCTTGTATAGTAGAGCAATTAGGATTTGCTATTATACCATTATGATTTCTAAGATCTTCTCCGTTAACTTCTGGTACTACTAGAGGAACATCCTCGTCCATTCTAAAAGCACTGCTGTTATCAATAACTATAGCTCCATATTTAACGAATATCTTTGCATATTCTAAACTAGTGCTTCCACCAGCAGAAAAAAGGGCGAAGTGTATTTTTTTATTACATATATTTTCTTCTTTTAATTCTTCAACAACAATTTCTTTTTCTTTATAGTTAACACGAGAGCCAGCAGAACGTTTAGAAGCAAAGAGATAAAGATTTTCTATAGGAAAGTTTCTCTCTTTTAAAATTTCAATAAATTGTCTTCCAACCATACCTGTGGCTCCAACAATAGCTACATTATAAGTCAATTAAATCACTCCTTAAAAGTTCTTTACTATATTATATAGTTTTAGAATAAAAAGTTATATAGTTTTAAAAAAATAAATTTTATTGTTATTGTTAAACTAATAATTATCTTTTTATAAATCAGAAAAAAATTACATAAAAAACCATAGGAAAATATTATTAATTGATTGTTGCACATAAAATATCATTTTATGTAATATTATAAAGTCTGAATTGTTAATATAATGGAAATATTTTTAAAATTGTATTAACTTTGATAAGTTTAAATAAACAATTATGAAACTAAATTGTTTGACAATTAATAAAGTATATGATAGTATTATAAAAAATGAAATTCTTGTAGAATTTTTATTCAAAATTCATATTGTTCAATTATATGAAGCTTGAAAGTTGTAATATAAATATAAAAATTTAATGATATATTGAATTTAATTGTAGTTAATAATTGAATTTAATCAGTCTTTGCTTGATGTTTAGACAAGCACTTTTTGTTATATCATTGTAAATTTTATGACCAGATTATTAATAAATATAGAATTATCAAAACATTCAGAAAATATAGCTAAAATCCATAAAAATAAGATTAAAACATTATTGTATAAATGTGAAGAAGAATTAGTTGACAAAAAGTAAAGAAATGTTAGCAATACTACTAGCATTTTTATTTTCTACTTAACTTAATTGTTCTAAGCTGTGAAATAGGATACTAAAGATGAAAATTAATAACTACAAACTGTATACTAAAGATTTTTATTTATTTCAAAGATATAAATAAGTTCTCAACTTAAATTAACAAATTATTATTTAGAGTTTGAAGAATAAAAATAAGTATATAAGAATATGTTATTAAAAAAAATAAAGAGTGGAAATATATGCAAAAAATTATAATATGTAGTTCTAATTATAAGAAGTAAAATAATTTTATTTATATCTTTATAAAATTAGGTATTTACAATGAGATATAAATAAGGTATAAAGGTAAGAAAAGAAATTTTACTAAGTTTCCTTAATAAGTGCAGTAAAGTTAAATATGAAAAATAGTGATTTTAGTGGGCAACATTCTAAAACATACCTACAGTAAAGTTTAACTAGAGTATACAATCATTTAATAATTTTCTTCATAGTATTGTATCTTTAGTATAAATAAACCCTAAATATGATAAACAATAAAGAAAACTAAATAACTATAAAGCGAAAACAAAATTGAAATTCTTTGAAGAGGCTAAAAGAATTTTATTTCGTTATATATGAATAAGAATATATGTAGTAGTACATAGTTTTTTAAGTTTTATAGACATAGAGTACATATAAAAGTTGTGTTGAAGGTATTATTTGGAGTACAGGTATATAAATATTCTTACATTTTTAATAAAAGGTAAGGATATATATAATAAGTTGCAATAAGTGAAAATTTTTTGCAACAACTTTATGCTAAAATGGAGGGATGATGATGTTAAAATTTACTCTAAAGAGATTTGGGTATATGCTTGTAACGCTGTTCATATCAATAACAATTACGTTCATGCTAATACATGCTATACCTGGTGACCCACTAGCGTCAATGGCTAGAAACTTACCACCACAAATTAGGGCAAACTATTATGCCAAGTATGGACTAAATGAACCAGTTATAGTCCAATATGGAAAATTTATTTCTAATTTAGTTCTACATGGAGACATGGGAGAATCTTTAGCTTACGCAGGAAGAAGTGTAGGTAAAACTATAGCTAGCTATGCACCTATATCAGCAAGAATAGGTGGACAAGCAATTGCACTAGGATTTACTATTGGAGTTATTTTAGGTATTTTAGCGGCCTTTAAGAGAGGTAAATGGCCAGATTATTTAGTAATGTTTATCGCTATATTAGGTATTTCTGTACCAAGTTTTGTTATTGCGTCATTATTGCAATTTGGATTTACAGTTCATTGGATGATTTTACCATCAACTGGTTGGGGACAATTTAAACATACTATATTGCCAACTATAGCCTTAAGTTTTGCTTCTATAGCAACTTATGCAAGATATATGAGAGCTAACTGTTTAGATGTTATTGGGCAGGATTATATATTAACAGCAAAAGCTAAAGGTGTTTCTAAGTTAAGTTTGGTATTTAAACACGTTATAAGAAATGCTATACTTCCAGCTATCACGTTATTAGGACCACAAATTGCAAATATATTTATAGGATCATTTGTTGTTGAAAGTATATTTGCTATACCTGGATTAGGTCAATATTTTGTTTCTGCTATATCAGATAGAGATTATACTATGATAATGGGACAAACTATTTTAGTATCAGCACTATTTATTATTTCATTATTTGTAGTTGATATAGTTTATGGACTAGTTGACCCAAGAATTAGAGTTTCTAATAGTAGGAGATAGGAGGGAAAGTTATGGCAGAATTATCAAAAGACAAATTTCAGATTATTGGATGTGATACAACAAAATCCAATGAGATTTTAAGACCAAGTATGACTTATTGGCAGGATGCTTGGAGGAGATTAAAGCAAAACAAAGTTGCAATAGTATCTCTTTGCATACTTATAGTCATATCAATAATGGCAATTATAGGACCTAGTATTGGTAAGGCTATATCTGGGGTAAGTTATGAAGTTACAAATAATAGTTTACTTAATCAAGGACCAAATTCAAGTAACTGGTTTGGAACAGATATGTTAGGAAGAGATACCTTTGGTAGAGTTTGGCAAGGGGCTAGAGTATCTCTTATAATCGGTCTTATAGGTGCATTAATAGATACAGTTCTTGGTTCCATTTATGGAGGGATTTCAGGTTTCTTCGGTGGAATAGCTGACGATATAATGATGAGAATACTAGAAATATTAGTAAGTATTCCTTATCTTGTTATAGTTATATTAATATCTATGATATTTGATAATAAAGGTATTGGAACTTTAGTTGTTGCCATGACAGTTACAGGATGGACTGGTATGGCGAGACTTGTTAGAGGACAATTATTACAAATAAAGGAACAGGAGTATGTTCTTGCAGCTAAGGCTCTTGGTGCAAGTCCTTCAAGAATAATTGGTAAACACTTATTACCAAATACCTTAGGTGTTATGATAGTTGCAATAACATTTGATATACCAAGTTTTATATTTGGTGAAGCGTTCTTAAGCTACATAGGTTTAGGAATTCAATCTCCAAAGACAAGTTTAGGATCATTAGCTTCAGCAGCACAACAGAATTTAATGTTCTATCCTGAGCAATTACTTTTCCCAGCTTTAGTAATATCTCTAATAATGCTATCATTCCAATTACTAGGGGATGGTTTAAGAGATGCGCTAGATCCGAAATTACGTCAGTAGGAGGGGAAATCGATGGAAAAAATATTAGATGTTAAAGATTTAAGAGTTTCATTCCATACTTATGCTGGAGAAGTTCAAGCAGTAAGAGGAATAAGTTTTCATTTAAATAAAGGTGAGACATTGGCAGTAGTTGGAGAATCTGGATGCGGAAAAACAGTTACAGCTAAGGCATTAATGAGATTGCTTCCTGAGCCAATGCCTGCAGAAATAAAAAAAGAATCAAAAATTGCATTTGAAGGAAAAGATATTTTATCAATGGATGAAAAAGAGTTAAGAGAGCTTAGAGGTTCTGATATATCTATGATATTCCAAGATCCTATGACATCTTTAAATCCAACTATGACTATTGGTAAACAAATTGCTGAAAGTTTAATTATACACAGAGGTATGAGTAAAGACGAAGCTTTAAAAGAAGCTATAAAAATGCTTGAGTTAGTTAACATACCTAATGCTGATAAAAGGGCACATCAATATCCACATGAATTTTCAGGTGGTATGCGACAAAGAGCTATGATAGCTATAGCACTTGCTTGTAATCCAAAAATACTTATAGCAGATGAGCCAACAACAGCTCTTGATGTTACAATACAAGCGCAAATTATGGAACTTATAGGAGATCTTCAAGAAAAGCTTGGAACAGCGGTTATTCTTGTAACACACGATCTTGGTGTTGTTGCTGATGCTGCAGACAGAATCCAAGTTATGTATGCAGGGCAAATAATTGAAAGAGGAACGGTTGATGAGATATTCTATAATGCTCAACATCCATATACTTGGGCGCTATTACAATCAGTTCCTAGATTAGATACTAAGAATAAAGGAAAATTGTATTCATTACAAGGAACACCACCAGATTTAATTAAGCCACCGGTTGGATGTCCTTTTGCTGCAAGATGCGAATATTGTATGCAAATTTGTAAAGAAGAGCTACCAGAAGTTACAACTGTTACTGATTCTCATCAAGTATCATGTTGGTTAAAACATCCAATGGCTCCCAAAGTAGAAATTCCTGAAGTTTTGAGAGGAGTGAAGAATAATGGCTAATGAAAAAAATGAAGTTTTAATAGAAGTTAAAAACTTAAAAAAATATTTCCAAGTTGGAAAGACTGCTACTTTAAAAGCTGTTGACGACGTTAGCTTTGATATCTTCAAAGGGGAAACTTTAGGTTTAGTTGGAGAGTCAGGTTGCGGAAAAACAACTTGTGGAAGAACTGTTATGGGATTATATGATGCTACAGAAGGATCAATATTATTTGATGGTCACGATGTAGGAAAATTAGATAAAAAGCAAAAAAAAGATTTTACTAGAAGAGCACAAATAATATTTCAAGATCCTTATGCTTCTTTAAATCCAAGAATGACTGTTGGAGATATAATTGGAGAAGGTATAGACATACACGGATTATATAGTGGACAAGAAAGAACGGATAGAATATTTAATTTATTACAATTAGTTGGTTTGAATAAAGAACACGCTTCAAGATTCCCGCATGAGTTTTCAGGCGGACAAAGGCAAAGAATAGGTATTGCTAGAGCGCTTGCTATAGAGCCAGACTTTATAGTATGTGACGAGCCTATATCAGCTCTTGACGTGTCAATTCAAGCACAGGTTGTTAACTTATTAATAAAACTACAAAATGAATTAGGATTAACTTATCTCTTTATAGCTCATGACCTTTCAATGGTTAAGCACATTTCAGATAGAGTTGGAGTTATGTATCTTGGTACAATGGTTGAACTTGCTTCAAGCCATGATTTATATGAGAAGCCATTACATCCATATACTCAAGCACTATTATCAGCTATTCCAATTCCGGATCCTGAAGTGGAAAGAGGTAAAAAGAGAATTCAACTTGAAGGTGAAGTTCCTAGTCCAATTAATCCAAAACCAGGTTGTAGATTTGCTGCAAGATGTAGATATGCTAAACCAATTTGTAGCGAAAAACTACCAGAATTTAAGGAAATTGAACCAAAACACTTTGTTGCATGCCACTTATTATAATAGATATGAAGACAGGGAATTCCCTGTCTTTTTTTATATAATGAGTTAGATATAGCAAAACTATGCTAGAGTGTGAAAGTGCAAATGTAACAAATTTAATATTATACTGCATTTTAAGTAACTTCTAAAGAAAAAAAGAGGAATATATTTCATTTTTATAAAAAATAATATATGAAGTTTATGGATAAATAATTATAGTATGTCAAATATTAGATTATGAGTTATAGTATTAAAAATATACTAAAGCCTTTGATGTTAATATTACTTCTTTCTTTAATATAATAAAATGCTGTAGATTATTAAAAGATTTATAGTCTTTAACCCTATTGAAGGCAGAACTGAGATTGATAAAAGCTTTTTTATAATTAGTTTTAAGGGGAATCATAAGAAAAAACTAGGATTTTACTATATCAAGAGGGTTTTATAAACGTGATGAAAAAGCAAAGGAGAGAAAAATCTTCAAAAAGAAGATTGGTATAGGGTGTGATGTAGATAGAATATATAGTATCATTATGAATTTAATATGATTATAGAATGACAAATAAGCAATCAGAAGGTTATTGGTGGGTTATAGAGGTATCCTTTACTAACGGACATAAGCGCCTTAAAATTAATTATAATAATAAAAAAGTAGATGAATATTCTATACAGTAAGTTAAAGATGAAATTGAATTCAGCGCAGGGAATTTTATCAGAGGGGATCAGTATCAAGTTATCTCATTTGTAAATAAATGTAAGAGGTAGTAATTGATATGCTAGTGTTTTTTAGATAATAAAGATAAGTATTTTTGGAATTTAAATTTTAAATAGTAAGTGAGGGAGAATTAGAAATAGAAAACATTAGAATGTATTAAAAATGTTTAAACAATATTATATATAAGATGTAAATATATTAAATGTACCTAATTGTAAATTTAATCATCTTTCATAGGATTAGATAATCATAAGTATGAAAAATTTAATTAACATTCTTCATTTTTATAATTATATCAATATTATCTTAAAATGAAGTCAAAATTAAATATATTATAATTAAAATTAATTTTTTATGTAAAACTAGCAAATCACTTGCTAGTTTTTTTATAAGTCTAACATGTTTGAAAAATGATGGAGATGAGAAAGGTGTATACGGGTTAGGTGGATATTTAAAAAGACATATAAGTTGATAAGAGTAATTAAAGAGGTCTTATTTTAGATATAGTAAAGTAAAAGACTTATTTTGGGGTTCATCATTACAAAAAAAGTGAGGTCTAGTATATTCTTACGATGAAAACTTGATAACTATTTAAAACTATTTAAAGCTTTAATGATTTATTAATATTTTAGTATTAATTTTGAAAAAATGTAATAAAACTAAGTTTTCAATAATATATTTAATGTTGTAAACTTATAATATTAACATAAAAAGTTAAAAATGTATAATTAAATAAATTATTTAATAATATGTTAAAAGGAATATATTTTATAGTAGAAACAAGTAAATAATGTGTAAAATACCAATAAAATTTAAAAAGTTAAAGCAAATGTAATGAAAATATTTCGAAATTCATAAAAAGGTAACTTGATTTTATGAATATGTTAGATTATCGTATATGTATAGAATATTGGGATTTAATAGAAAAATTTACAACAAATGAAATATATTTAATGTTGTAAATTAAAAGTAGTAAAACATGGTGGTAATGAATTTAAACATAGTAAAGTGTACTTTGCTATGTTGATAAAAGGGGGATTATTTTGTGAAAAGTAGGAGATTATTAGCGGCGCTATTAACAGTTTCATTGACTACTTCGGTGGTACTTGTTGGATGTGGAAAGAAGGCGAATGAAAAACCAACCGAAAGTGACAATAAAGAAACTTCAGAGGTTAAAATGGATAAAGAACAATATTTAAACGTATTGTTACAGGCTGAACCTAGAACATTAGATCCTTCAAAAAGTACGGATGGGTATTCTTCAGAGGTTTTAACTAATGTTATGGAATCACTTACAAGATTACAAGCTGATGAAAATGGTAAAGGTACTATTGTATCAGGAGCTGCTGAGAAATGGGAGCAATCAGAAGATGGGTTAACTTGGACATTTCATATAAGAGATATGAAATGGAGTGATGGACAGCCGGTTACAGCAGAACAATTTGTTTATAGTATAAAAAGAACTTTGAACCCTGAAACAGCTTCTCAATATGCATTCTTACTGTATCCAATAAAAAATGCAGAAGCTTATAATGGAATTAAAGCTAAGGCGGAAGATGTTGGGGTTAAAGCTGTTGATGAAAAAACTTTAGAGTTTACTTTGGAAAGACCGTGTTCTTATTTTTTAGATTTAACCTATTTTAAGGTAATGGAACCACAAAGACAGGATATAATTGAAAAGAATGGTGATAAATATGGTACAGAGGCAGATACAATGGTATTCTGTGGGCCGTTTACAATAAAAGAATGGGTGCATAATAATAAAGTTGAACTGGTTAAAAATCCAGAATATTGGGATGCTGAAAATGTAAAGTTAGAAAAAGCAACAATGAAAATTATAAAAGAGGCTAATTCAAGAATGAATGAACTTTATAATGGCTCATTAGATCTTGGAGAGGTTAATAAACCAGAGTGGATAGAAAAGCTTGATAAAACAGAGAAGTTTAATGTTAAAAGATATTTTGAAGGTGGAACCACATATACATTCTTTAATCAAAATACTAAATATTTTAAGAATGCTAAAATAAGAAAGGCGTTTATAATAGCAAGAGATAGAGAAGGAACTGTTAAAACGCTATATAAAGGTATAGGAGAACCAGCAACAGCTTTTTGTACTCCAGCAGTTAAGATAGACGGAGTAGACTATAGAGATAGAGTTAATTACTCTCCAGTGGATGATTTGAAGAAAGACAATCCAGATCCTAAGGCGCTATTTATAGAGGGATTAAAGGAATTAGGATTAGATCCGGATCCATCTAAGCATACAATAAAGATGATTCAATCTGGTACTAGTGCTACCAATAAAGAGTTTGCTGAGTTTGAACAGCAAAACTATAAGAATGTATTAGGTGTAAATATTGAACCAGATTATTGTGAGTGGGCAGTATTCCAAAGTAGAACAGACGAAGGTGATTATGAAGCAGCAGGTCAAACTTGGGTTGGAGATTACAATGATCCTAGTACTTTCTTTGATATTTGGTTATCAAATGCGGGTATAAATAATACTGGATGGAAAAGTGAAAAATATGATGAGATAGTTAAGAAGGCTAATGGAACTAAAGATCCAGAAGAAAAAGCTAAATTATTTAAAGAAGCTGAAAAGATATTAATTTATGAAGAGGCGGTAATTAACCCAGGTATATATAGATACTATAACACTTATCTTCGTAACTATGTTAAAAATTATTCAAAAGCAGCTTTCGGATCAATTGATTTGAAAAACACTTATACAGATGGAAGGGAATAATTCGTATAAAGAGTAAAAATGTAAGAAATGAGTGATGCGATTTTTATTGCATCACTTTTATAGTTTGCCCAGCATGCGAAACAATTTGGTGATGAAAGTACACTACGGGCTTGGCAATGGGAACTGTTAGCTGAGGATAAGGATGTCCACCATGAGGTGAAATTTGAAGGAAGCCGGAGGTAAAATATCGAACTGACGAATAGAAACTGTATAAAAGGTTGATGTGGAGCGGATGAGCTTGCTATACAAAGCGAAGTGCGATACTGCCGAACTCCATTCAGTAAATACAGCAGTTACATGGGGTGAAGGTTATTGTACCTTACATGGAAAGTTCTAAATGATATTCTTTATATGAGAATGAACTTTTTCACTTAGTAACCTATATCAAGAGGTATAGCTGAACATTTAGAAGTCAGTTCAAGTCATAGTACTGTATAAGTATTTTCGAAAGTTTAGGTTAGGAAAAGACTTGACAATAAGTTAATAAGAGTTGTTAAGAGGATAATTCATGCTTGAAAGCTGCAAGTACAAAGGAACTGCCTAACTGAGGGTAGAGTGGAACTCGAAAGTAAGGGTTAGAAGTGCTTAGTGAATTCTAGGCTTAATATAAAGGTTAAATCTAGTTGTCAACTTGTTGAACCATTGTGTATCGAACGGTACGCGCGGTGGTATGAGAGGATGGCGATTAGTCACCACCTCTTACGCGATTATCTAGCATGGTTGAAGATAACAGGATGAGAAAAGGTTATATAGTTTAGAGGTATATTTAAAAGCCTATACAAGTGGATAGGGGTAGCCAAAGAAGTCATATTTATAAGTATATCTATATAATGGAATAATGAAGAGAAGAGGATATTTTTTATTAGCATCATTATTAGTGAAAAGTATGTTTTCGATAAAAATTTGATAATTATTTAAAACTATTTAAATTTTTAATGATTTATTAATATTTTAGTACTAATGCTCCGAAAAATGTAATAAAACTAAACATCTAGTAATATATTTAATGTTGTAAATCCATAGCATTTCTACGAAAATTCAAAAATGTACAATTGAATAAAATATTTAATAATATGTCAAAAATAATACATTTTATGGAATAAAGTAAGAAAATAAGGTGTAAAATACTAATAAATTTTAGAAAATTAAAGTGAATGTAATGAAAATATTTCAAAGTTCATAAAAAGGTAACTTGATTTTATAAATGTGTTAGATTATCGTATATGTATAGAATGTTGGCATTTAGTAGTAAAGTTTACGATAATTGAAATGCACTTAATTTGTGTAAATTTAAAGTAGTAAAACATAGTAGTAATGAATTTAAACATAGTAAAGTGTACTTTGCTAAGTCAATAAAAAGGGGGATTAATTGTGAAAAGTAAAAGATTATTAGCAGCATTATTAACAGTTTCATTGACTGCGTCCATAGCTTTAGTTGGATGTGGAAAGAAAGAAGATGAGAAACCAGCTGAAGGCAATAATAACGAAACATCAGAAGTTAAAATGGATAAGGAACAATATTTAAATGTGCTGTTACAGGCTGAACCAAAAACCTTGGATCCTTCAAAAAGTACAGATATGTATTCTTCTCAGGTTTTAACAAATGTTATGGAATCACTTACAAGAGTTCAAACCAATGAAGAAGGTAAAGATGTTATTACACCAGGAATAGCTGAAAAGTGGGAAACATCTGAAGATGGATTAACTTGGACATTTCATTTAAGAGATGCAAAGTGGTCAGATGGTCAATCAGTTACAGCTGAGCAATTTGTTTATGGTATAACTAGAACTTTAAATCCTGAGACTGCTTCTGACTATGCATTTTTATTATATCCAATAAAGAATGCAGTAGCTTATAACTCAGATAAAGCTAAGGCAGAAGACGTTGGAATTAAGGCCGTTGATGAAAAAACTCTAGAGTTTACTTTGGAAAGACCTTGTT
This sequence comes from Clostridium argentinense CDC 2741, assembly GCF_000816675.1. GTDB lineage: Bacteria > Bacillota > Clostridia > Clostridiales > Clostridiaceae > Clostridium_J > Clostridium_J argentinense. The sequence goes on from NZ_AYSO01000020.1 coordinate 1,141,858, forward strand.
CTTACTTTTTAGATTTAACATATTTTAAAGTGATGGAGCCACAAAGAAAAGATATAATTGAAAAACATGGTGATAAATATGGTACTGAGGCAGACACAATGGTGTTCACTGGTCCATTTACAATAAAGGAATGGGTGCATAATAATAAAGTTGAATTAGTTAAAAATCCAGAATATTGGGATGCTGAAAATGTAAAATTAGAAAAAGCAACAATGAAAATTATAAAAGAAGTTACTTCAAGAATGAATGAACTTTACAATGGTTCATTAGATCTTGGGGCAGTTACTAAGCCGGAATGGATAGAAAAATTTGATAAAACAGAAAAATTTGATGTTAAAAAAGGTTATGATGGCTCAGCTACCTATATGTTCTTTAATCAAGATACTAAATACTTTAAAAAATGCTAAAAATAAGAAAAGCATTTTCAATAGCAATGGATAGACCAGGCATGGTTAAGACGTTATATAAAGATTTAGCAGAGCCAGCATTAGCTTGGTGCCCTCCAGCGGTAGAAATAGCAGGAGTGGATTATAGAGAAAGAGCTAATTCTTTACCTGTGGAGGAATTAAAGAAAGATAATTCGGACCCTAAGGCACTGTTAGCTGAGGGATTAAAAGAGTTAGGATTAGATCCAGATCCATCTAAACATACTATAAATTTCATTCAATCTGGTACGGATGCTAATGCTAAGGAATTTGCTGAATTCCAACAACAAAACTTTAAAAATGTATTAGGAATAAATATTAATCCAGAATATTGTGAATGGGCAGTATTCCAAAGTAGAACAACTGAAGGGGATTATGAAGTTGCATCTCAAGCTTGGGGTGGAGATTATAACGATCCTAGTACTTTCTTTGATATTTGGTTATCCACTTCAGGAATGAATAGAGTTGGATGGAAGAGTGAAAAATATGATGAGTTGATTAATAAAGCTAATGGAACTCAAGATCCAGAAGAGAAGGCTAAATTATTTGCTGAAGCTGAAAAAATATTAATTTATGATGATGCAGTATTTGCTCCAGGAGTATGGAGATTTAAAAATACTTATCTACGCAAATTTGTGAAAAATTATAATTCACCAATTTTTGGAGTAATTGATCTTAAAAATGTTTATACAGATGGAAGAGAATAAATTGTATAAAAAATAGAAAAATGAGTGATGTAATAAGAATTACATCACTTTTTTTATTATTAGAAATTTATGTTGTGTAAAATTTTTAACTAAAAGTGAATGATATATATATAATTTGAACTAAATTAACAAATTATTATTAAAATGTGTATAAAGTTTTAAATATTATTAAAATAGCTGTAAATAAGGAAATATCTATTGATTTATAAAATGCTGTTATATATAATCATAAATATGAAATGGACTTATAAAAAGATATTTAAATTGCATTATATTAATGTATAGAATAATTTAAAAATTATGAAAAATGGAAAATATGAAATATATAAATGAAAATGTTTTCTTATATGATATTTATCTTTTAAAATAGTTTAAAGCAAAGAAATATTAATAATATATATTAAGGATATAATTTAATTTTATATAACCTTCATGGTTAATAATTTTCATGTGGAGGTAAAGATAGTTTGAACACAATAAGTAAGATTATTGGGTGATAAAAAAGGGGGAATTAATTGTGAAAAGTAAAAGATTGCTAGTTTCATTACTAACTGTTTCACTTACTGCTTCCATAGCTTTAGCTGGATGCGGAAAGAAAACAGATGAAAAGCCGGCTGAAGGTGATAATAAAGAAACTTCAGAGGTTAAAATGGATAAGGAACAATATTTAAATGTATTGTTACAAGCTGAGCCAAAATCATTGGATCCTTCAAAAAGTTCAGATAGATACTCTTCTGAAGTTTTAACCAATGTTATGGAAAGTCTTACAAGAATCCAAACTAATGAGGAAGGTAAAGATGTTATTACACCAGGAATAGCTGAAAAATGGGAAGTATCTGAAGATAATTTAACTTGGACTTTTCATTTAAGAGATGCAAAGTGGTCAGATGGACAACCGGTTACAGCAGAGCAATTTGTTTATGGTATAAAGAGAACACTGGATCCTAAAACTGCTTCTGAATATGCGTTTTTACTATATCCAATAAAGAATGCAGTAGCTTACAATTCAGATAAAGCTAAAGCGGAAGATGTTGGAGTTAAAGCTGTTGATGAAAAAACTTTAGAGTTTACTTTAGAAAGACCATGTTCTTATTTCTTAGATTTAACATATTTTAAAGTAATGGAACCTCAAAGACAGGATATAGTTGAGAAACACGGTGATAAGTATGGTACAGAGGCGGATACAATGGTATTCTGTGGTCCATTTACAATTAAAGAATGGGTGCATAATAATAAAGTTGAGTTAGCTAAAAACCCAGAATATTGGGATGCTGAAAATGTAAAATTAGAAAAAGCAACAATGAAAATTATAAAAGAACCTAATTCAAGAATGAATGAGCTTTATAATGGTTCATTAGATTTAGCAGCAGTTACTAAGCCAGAATGGATAGAAAAGTTTGATAAAACAGGTAAATTTGATGTTAAAAAAGGCTATGACGGCTCAGCTACTTATATGTTCTTTAATCAAGATACTAAATACTTTAAAAATGCTAAAATAAGAAAAGCATTTTCAATAGCAATGGATAGACCAGGCATGGTTAAAGCGTTATATAAAGATTTAGCAGAACCAGCATTAGCTTGGTGCCCTCCAAAAGTAGAGATAGGCGGGACAGACTATAGAGAAAGAGCTAATTATTTACCGGTAGAGGATTTGAAGAAAGATAATCCTGATCCTAAGGCATTATTAATTGAAGGACTAAAAGAATTAGGATTAGATCCGGATCCATCTAAGCATACCATAAAGTTCATTCAATCTGGTACAGATTCTAATACTAAGGAATTTGCTGAATTTGAACAACAAAACTTTAAGGAAGTATTAGGAATAAATATTGATCCAGAATATTGTGAATGGGCAGTATTCCAAAGTAGGACAAATGAAGGTGATTATGAGATTGCATCTCAAGCTTGGGGTGGAGATTATAATGATCCTAGTACATTCTTTGATGTTTGGTTATCAACTTCAGGAGTAAATAAAGTTAACTGGAAGAGTGAAAAATACGATGAATTAATTAAAAACGCTAATGGTTCTGCTGACCCAGAAGAGAAGGCTAAATTATTTGCTGAAGCTGAGAAAATGTTAATTTATGATGATGCAGTATTTGCTCCAGGTGTATGGAGATATAAAAACACTTATATACGTAAATTTGTTAAGAACTACAATTCACCAACTTTTGGAGTAATTGATCTTAAAAATGTTTATACCGATGGAAGAGAATAATTTATATAAAAAATAGAAAAAATGAGTGATGCGATTTTTATTGCATCACTTTTGTTTTTTATAAATTTAAAAAAAGCAATAATAAAAATAAATTTGTCGATTTAATATGAAGAAAATAATATTCTTTAAAATTATTAATAAACTATTAATATAATATGAAGAAAAGATTAAAAATTTCATAATTATGATAGAGGTAAGAAATTGTATTTTTATAATTATTTTAAAAAAATCTTAAAATAATTATAATTAAAGGAATAAAGTGGAATATATGGAATAAATATTTCAACTAAGTGAGAAAAAATTTGTAAAAATGTTAAAAAATATAAGAGGAATTTTTCAGAAAAATAAATAATCTATAAGTTATTAAATCTTTATTCAGAAAAAAACTTCTTGATTTGTTAAAAAGTTTGGTTTAATGTATATATATCAAACAAGCTATTAAAATACTAAATATTTAATGGATTATACATCTAGTAAAATGTTAGACATTCTTAATATTTTTTAAAAATTATTAAGAATGTTTTATAAAAGAGGGGGATTAATTGTGAAAAGTAAAAGATTATTAGTATCATTATTAACAGTTTCACTAACTGCTTCTGTAGCGTTAGCGGGATGTGGAAAAAAAGCAGATGAAAAACCTGCAGAAGGCGGAAATGAGAATACTAGTGAAGTTAAAATGGATAAGGAACAATATTTAAATGTGGTGTTAAGATCTGAACCAAAATCACTAGATCCATCTAAAAGCTCAGATTCATATTCTTCTGAGGTTTTAACAAATGTAATGGAAGCTCTTACAAGAGTTGAAATTGATGAAAATGGTAAAAGAGTTATTAATCCAGGAGCAGCTGAAAAGTGGGAGCAATCTGATGATGGGATTACTTGGAAGTTTCATTTGAGAGATATGAAATGGTCAGATGGACAACCAGTTACAGCGGAACAATTTGTTTATGGTATAAGAAGAACACTAAATCCTAAAACAGCTTCTGAGTATGGATTCTTATTATATCCAATAAAGAATGCAGAAACTTTTAATAAAGATAAAGAGGGAAAATTTAATGTAGAAGAACTTGGAGTTAAGGCAATTGATGAGAAAACTTTAGAATTTACTTTAGAGAGACCATGCTCTTATTTTCTAGATTTAACATATTTTAAGGTAATGGAACCTCAAAGACAGGATATAATTGAGAAACATGGCGATAAATATGGTACAGAGTCAGAAACTATGGTATTCTCTGGTCCGTTTATGATAAAAGAATGGGTTCATAATAATAAAGTTGAACTAGTTAAAAATCCAGAATATTGGGATGCAGAAAATGTAAAATTAGAAAAAGTAACAATGAAAATTATAAAAGAAGCTAATTCAAGAATGAATGAGCTTTATAATGGTTCCTTAGATGTAGCAACTGTTACTAAGCCAGAGTGGATAGAAAAATTTGATAAGACAGGCAACTTTAATATTGATAAAGGCTATGATGGTGGAGCAACATATATGTTCTTTAATCAAAATACTAAATACTTTAAAAATGCTAAAATAAGAAAAGCATTTACGGTAGCAATGGATAGACCGGGAATGGTTAAAGCATTATATAAAGATTTAGCAGAACCGGCAACAGCATGGTGTCCTCCTGAAGTAAAAATAGATGGGGTAGACTACAGAGAAAGAGCTAATTATGCACCAGTAGAAGACTTAAAGAAAGATAATCCAGATCCTAAAGCACTATTTATAGAAGGGTTAAAAGAATTAGGTTTAGATCCAGATCCATCTAAGCATACAATAAAGATAATTCAATCTGGAACAGATGCAAATACTAAGGAATTTGCTGAATTTGAACAAGAAAATTATCAAAAGATATTAGGTGTAAATATTGAAACTGATTATTGTGAATGGGCAGTATTCCAAGCTAGAACAGCTTCAGGAGACTACGAAGTTGCAGGTAAAAACTGGTCTGGAGATTATAATGATCCTAGTACTTTCTTTGATATGTGGAAATCAGATGCAGGTGTAAATAATACTGGATGGAAAAGTGAAAAATACGATGAACTAATAAAGAAAGCTTCTGGAACTGCAGATCCTGTAGAAAAGAGCAAGCTATTTGCTGAAGCAGAAAAAATGTTAGTTTATGAAGAAGGCGTATTTAGTCCAGGAGTATGGAGATATAAAAATACTTATGTACGTAATTTTATTAAAAATTACTCACATCCAATCTTTGCAGTACCTGATTACAAATATACTTATACAGATGGAAGATAATAATTAAATATTAAAAAATAGACAGTTATTTATGATTAATTTTAGTCATGAATAGCTGTCTTATTTTAATTTAATAACTAAAATAATTGTTACATAACTAATTTAATTGCCTAATTCTCCATTAGTTATTTTACTAATTATAAAACCATAATATGTATTTTAACAAATCATTTCTAGAAAAGAGAGGGGAAATTTCTAAAAATATAATAATCATTTCTTGGAAATTGTGGTAAAACCATTGATAAGAATATTTATAATAATTAATTTTTAGTGATGTCTTCAGTAGAGTGATTTGTAGTAGTTAAAAAAATGTGGGGAAAGTTGTAAAAAATGAAATTGCAAAAAGTTCAGCATATTATTGCAAAATATAAAATTTATATTTTGCTTTTTATTTGCAAGTTTTTACAGAAAAAACAATATAAATCTTTGGAGATATAAAATAAAGTAAAAGTTTACAAAAAAATATTTAAAAATTAATAAAAAATATAAGAAACTATAGTATATCGCAAACCACGCTATAATAAGGGGTTTAAATATGTATTAAAAGTTAATTCTTAATATATTATTAATAAATTTAATAAAATAATTAATAATATTAAAGTTTTTATTTAAAAAATATTTTGCATTAAAAATATCTTGATTTTATAAAATATTTAGTATATGATTTATTTCAAGTGAGAGGCAAAAGACAAAAACATTCAAATAACAATAAATTTAAACAATTTATGACAAATTGTTTAAACAAATAAAGAAGAAATTAATATTTTTTTATCTAATTTAATTAAAATTTTATAAAAAATATTAATTAATAAACAGTAATAATAAGAAAAATGCAAAAGGACTTATTA